>NZ_CP107849.1:4800000-8869918 GCF_045161165.1 Nocardia sp. NBC_00511 | reverse complement strand
ACCCGCGGCCGCCCTCGACAGGCCCGACCACCGCGAAGACCAGCGGTACCACCGCGACAGCCACATACAGTGCGATCCACCCGATCCCGCGAACCACCACCGTCACCTCCCGATCGAACGGGCATTCGGAGGCGCCACCGGCGCTCCCCCACGCTAACCGCGCCGGAGTCCGGACCGGGTCTCCCGCACGGGCGTGTCCTCAGACCGTCGTCTGGATCAGTCGGCGATAGTAGCGAGGGCGGCCGCCACGTACAGGTTGTCGACAGCGTGTAAAGCGTCGACGGAGGTTGGACGCAGGCCCGCATCGCCGCATGCGTCCAGAAGCCGGACATGCACTCCCCACGTCACCAGGGGCGGTTCGGCCAGCAAAGGCAGAAGTGGTTCGATGCGGCCTTCGAGGAGGGACACCGCCTCGAGTCGGATGCTCTCGCGAAGATCGTTGCGCGCCAGGTCGATCAACCGGTCGTCAAGCTCGCCGGGTGCAGTGTGGGCGGCACAGGTAGCCAGCGCCTCGTAGCCGCGGGTGCCTGCCACCTGGCCCGAGGCGACCAGATCCCATGTGAGAGCGGCGATCTCGGCCGACAGAGGAACGAATCGCAGGTTGTAGACGGCGGATTTGCGAACCCGGGGCAATGTACTTCGAGCGAGCGGCCGAAGTTCGGATGTACCGTGAAGCATTCGCAACGGTTCAACGCGCCGCTCTGGAATCCCGGCCCGCGAGGGACCTGATCCGCGAGATCGCAAGGGAGTACAGCAATGACCGGTGAGCTATCCGAAGCCCAGTGGTTCAAGTCGACATACAGCTCGGCGGGACAGGATTGTGTCGAGGTCGCCATGCTCGCGAATGACACCGTCGGAGTTCGCGACTCGAAGAACCCCTCAGGTCCGGCGCTGGTCTTCGCGCCCGGCATGTGGGATGCCTTCACCACCGGCATCCGCGATGGGCGATTCGACCAGCGCTGAGTCAGGCCGCGTTCGCGCGGAAGGCGGTGGGGCTCAGGCCTCGGTGGCGTTTGAAGGCGGCGCTGAAGCCGAAGGGGTCGGCGTAGCCGATGCGTTTGGCTACCTGGGCGACGGTGAGGTCGGTGTCGGAGAGTAGTTCTTCGGCGTCGTCCATGCGGCATTCGGTGAGGTAGCTCAGGGGTGGTTGGCCCATGACCGTGGTGAAGCGGCGGGCGAACATGGCTCGGGAGACGCCGCTTTCGGCGGCCAGGGAGGCCACCGTCCAGGGGGCGCCGGGGGTGGCGTGCAGGGCTTCGAGGGCCGGGGCGAGGACGGGGTCGTTGAGGCCGCGAAACCAGCCGGGGGCGGTGGGGCCGGACTGGGCGAACCAGGTTCGTAAGGTGCAGACCAGGTTCCAGTCCAGGAGGCGGTCGACCATGGCTTGGGAGCCCGCGCTCTGGTTGACGGCGGAGATGGCGGCCTCTTCGACCCAGCCGCAGGCCAGGTCCTCACTGATCACCAATACCGTTGGGAGGGAGTTCAACAGGCGTTCGTGGCGGCGGGCGGAGGTACGGTACGCGCCGACAATCAAGGCGGTAGCGTTTTCCTCACTGCCCCAGTGAATTCCGGAGAGATCCTCGCCTTCGCACGCGGAATCACCGGTGAAGCAGGCGATTTCGTAGTCGTAGCGGTCACCGGACGCCGAGTCGGGATGGTCGGCGACCAGAAACGGTTCGGGTCCGCGCACGAGGGCGGTGTCGCCACGGCGCAACGGAGTCGAAACACCCTCCGCCGAAAGCAGAGTCCCGCCGCCCCGCAAGACGGTGATCATGGTCAGCGGCGCCCGGTCGGCGAATCGGATGGTCCAGGGCGCGGGCAGCACCGCGTGCGCGACCACCGACCCTTCGGCCCGAATGCCGCTCAGCAGTTTGCTCAGTGGATCCACTCCACGAGCGTAGACGAATTCCTATCCATCAGAGCTTCTCACCCATGGATCGTCTACCGATCCGCCGGTGTACTGGTAGCAGCTCAACCGCAGCAGTCAACACCGATGGAGGAAAGACCTTGTCCCACAACGGCATCGACACCTCGGACCGTGACGTCACCGACCGGTCCACAGCAGCGGAACCCACCGCCCTGGTGGTGATCGCACACCACCGATCCGATTCCCTCACCGCCCACATCGCCCGGCGCACCATCCAGCGGCTCGAATCCACCGGTCACAAGGTGGACGTACTCGACCTGCGAGCCGAAGACTTCGACCCGCGCATGACCGCCGCCGACCAACCCGACTGGGGCAATCGCGACAAGCCCTACTCCCCCGAGGTCCACGCCCAGATGGACCGCGTCCTCGCCGCCGACCTCATCGTGGCCGTCTTCCCGGTCTACTGGGCCAGCGTCCCCGCCCTGCTCAAAGGCTGGATCGATCGCGTCTGGAACTACGGTTTCGCCTACGGCCGCAGCCGTCCCCGGTTGGCCGGGAAGCGCATGCTCTGGCTCGGCCTTGCTGGGGTGGCTGCCGCCGACCCGGTCGTCGACTTCCTCCAGCAGTCCTTGGAGGGTCAGCTGAATATGGGCATCGCCTACTACTGCGGCCTCGAATTCTCCACCGTGGGCCTGCTTCCGGACGCCGAGGAGCGTCGTCAGCGACTCAACTCCGACGGCACCTTGCAGATCGACGAGGCGACTGTAGGCGCGGAACGTGTAGCCCAGTACACGGCGCTGGAGCAGCGGGCCGAGGAGTTCCTCACCGATTTCCTCACCGCCACACCGGTTCTCGCCTGACGGTCAGTATTCGACGCGGTCGGCGAACTCGGACCACGCGGTGAACGGGGCGAGGCGAGAAGCGATGGGCCGGTGCGCGACTCGGATCGGCCACGTCGAACCCTCCTGTTCGAAAAGGCGATAGAAGGCAAGGTCGTCGAAGCCGGCGGCGGCCGCGTCGTGGCGGTCTGCCGCGTAGATCACCTCGTCGACTCGGACCCAAAGGGCGGCGGACATGCACATCGGGCAGGGCTCGCAGGAGCTGATCAGGACGCAGCCCTCGAGTGAGTAGCGGCCCAATTCGCGGCAGGCCTCACGGATGGCGACAACCTCCGCGTGTGCGGTCGGATCGAGACCGCTCACCACCTCGTTGACACCGATCGCCACTACTGCCCCGCCGTGCAGGATGGCGGCTGCGAACGGGCCGCCGCCGGAGGCCACGTTTCGGTTCGCCAGGTCGACGACCTCGGCCAGTCTCGGGTCGTCACCGGTGTCGGATTTTCGCAATTCGCCCACCAACCGATCTTCCTCGACGATGCGCCGATCGACCGTGAACACCGCGGCGCGGGCAGGTCGTCGGTGACGTCACCGATGTTCGGCGCTGTGAGCAGCCATGATTGCGGGCCGGTGTTGCGGGCGGGCGTGCGCGGTGTTCCCGCGAGGTAACCGGGGGGGCGATCCTCGTCACCCAATCCCGGGGATCAGGCCGAGACGCCGGTCCAGGTGTTGCCGGTGATCAGCTCGTACGCCTGCACGTACTTCTGACGCGTCACGTCGATGATGTCGGCCGGGATCTCGGGACCCGGGTACTCCTTGTTCCAGCCGGTGGACGTCGACCAGTCGCGGACGAACTGCTTGTCGAAGGACTTCTGCGCCCGGCCGGGCTCGTAGTCGTCGGCGGGCCAGAAGCGGGAGGAGTCGGAGGTCAGGACCTCGTCACCGACGGTGAGAACGTCACCGTCCCAACCCAGTTCGATCTTCGTGTCGGCGATGATCACGCCGTGCGCGGCGGCATGTTCCGCACCGCGCGAGTAGATCTCGAGGGTCAGGTCGCGCAGCTTCTCAGCGACCTCCTTGCCCTCCTGATTCACCACGTCGTCGTAGCTGATCGGCTCGTCGTGGCCCTCATCGGCTTTGGTGGTGGGGGTGAAGATCGGCTCGGGCAGCTTGTCGCCGTCGCGCAGACCCGGCGGCAGCGCGATGCCGGACACCGTGCCGGTCCGGTTGTATTCGGCCAGGCCGCCGCCGGTCAGGTAGCCGCGCGCGATGCACTCCACCTTCACCATCTTCAGCGGCTTGACCCGCACGCCGCGGCCCGCGAACTCGGCGGGCACATCGGTGGTCGACAGAATGTGGTTGGGCACATCGGCGAAGAACCCGAACCACCAGTTGGACAGCTGGGTGAGTAGCGCGCCCTTGTCGGGGATCGGAGTCGGCAGCACCACGTCGTACACCGACACCCGGTCGGATGCGACCAGGATCAGCGAATCGCCGTCCTCGTACAGGTCGCGCACCTTACCGGCGTGGATGTGCTTCAACGGTCCTCCTCGAACTGGGCGACTGGCTGCCGCGCAACAGCCTAGTCGGCGCGGGTCCGTGGCCGGGACGGCGGTCAGCAGCCTGCCCGACATGGCATTCTGGGCAAGGTCACGTCGGCGGACAGCGCAGCCCGCCGCGTCGAGTGCATCTGAACGGCACAGTTCTCCGAGAGCGAAGGAGCCCCCTTGTCCGAACCGAATCTCACCCGCGAGCAGGCGATCGAACGCGCCGCGACGGTCCAGGTGGAGAACTACAGGGTCGAACTGGATCTGACCGGACAGCCCACCAGCGCCGAGGCGACTCGCAGTGAGACCTTCCACACGAAGGCCACCGTCACCTTCACCGCCACCCCGGGCGCGCAGACCTTCATCGACTTCGTGGGCGCGGGCCTGCGTTCGGCGGTCCTCAACGGCGTCGAACTCGACATCACCGGCTACGACGAGTCGCAGGGCCTGACCCTGCCGAACCTCGCGGCCGACAACGAGCTCGTGGTCGAGGCCGACGGCGAGTACTCGCACACCGGCGAGGGTCTGCACCGCTTCGTCGACCCGACCGACAACAAGGTCTACCTGTACTCGCAGTTCGAAACCGCCGACTGCAAGCGCATGTTCGCCTGCTTCGACCAGCCCGACCTCAAGGCCACCTACGACATCGTCGTGACCGCACCCGAGGACTGGGAGGTCATCTCCAACGGCGCCGTCGTCGACACCCACAAGATCGGCGCCGTGCTGCGGCACACCTTCGCCACCACGCCGCGCATGAGCACCTACCTGGTCGCGCTCATCGCCGGACCGTACGCGAAATGGACCGACTCCTACCGTGATTCGCACGGCGAGATCCCGCTCGGCATCTACTGCCGCGCCTCGCTCGCCGAATTCATGGACCACGAACGGCTTTTCACCGAAACCAAGCAGGGTTTCGGCTTCTATCACACCAATTTCGGTGTGCCGTACGCCTTCGGCAAGTACGACCAGCTGTTCGTCCCCGAATTCAACGCGGGCGCAATGGAGAACGCGGGCGCGGTCACCTTCCTCGAAGACTACGTGTTCCGGTCCAAGGTCACTCGCGCCTCCTACGAGCGCCGCTGCGAGACCGTGCTGCACGAGATGGCGCACATGTGGTTCGGCGACCTGGTCACCATGAAGTGGTGGGACGACCTGTGGTTGAACGAATCCTTCGCGACCTTCGCGTCGGTGCTGTGCCAGGTCGGCGCAACCGAATACACCAACGCCTGGACCACTTTCGCCAACGTCGAGAAGTCCTGGGCCTACCGACAGGACCAGCTGCCCTCGACCCACCCGATCGCCGCCGACATCCCGGACCTGGCGGCCGTCGAGGTCAACTTCGACGGAATCACCTACGCCAAGGGCGCTTCGGTGCTCAAGCAGCTCGTCGCCTACGTCGGCGAGGAGCCGTTCCTGGCCGGACTGCGCGACTACTTCACCGAACACGCCTACGGCAACGCCACTTTCGACGATCTGGTGGGCGCGCTGGAGAAGGCGTCCGGACGCGACCTGTCCGACTGGGGCGCGCAGTGGCTCAAGACCACCGGCCTCAATATCCTGCGCCCCGACTTCACCATCGACGACGAGGGCAAGTTCACCTCGTTCACGGTCGTGCAGGACGGCGCGGCGCCGGGCGCGGGTGAGCGGCGCGTGCACCGTCTCGCCATCGGCGTGTACGACGATCAGGATGGAAAGCTGGTGCGCACCAAGCGCATCGAGATCGACGTCGATCCGGCCGAGCGCACCGACGTCCCCGAACTGGTCGGCGTCGACCGCGGCAAGCTGGTGCTGATCAACGACGACGATCTCACCTACTGCTCGGTGCGCCTGGATGCCGACTCGCTCGACACCGTGGTGGCGCGCATCGCCGATATCGCCGAACCGCTGCCGCGCACCCTGGCCTGGTCGGCAGCCTGGGAGATGACCCGGCAGGCCGAGATGAAGGCTCGCGACTTCGTGGCGCTGGTGCAGCGCGGCGTCGGCGCGGAGACCGAAATCGGCGTCGTGCAAAGGCTTCTCATGCAGGCGCACACCGCGCTCGGCTCCTACGCCGACCCGGAGTGGGCCCGCACCGAGGGCTGGCCCGCCTTCGCCGACCGGCTGCTGGAACTCGCGCGGGCCGCCGGAGCGGGCTCCGACGAACAGCTCGCGTTCGTCAACGCGCTCACCGGTGCGCTGCTGTCCGAGCAGCACGTGCAGGTGCTGCGGCAGGTGCTCGCCGGTGACCCGGAAGGCGTCGGCCTGGCCGGGCTGACCGTCGACACCGACCTGCGCTGGCGGCTCACCCAGTCGCTCGCCGCGGCCGGGGTCATCGACTCCGACGGCACCGAAACCCCGCTCATCGACGCCGAATTGGCACGCGACAACACCGCCGCGGGCCGCCGTCAGGCTGCCGCTGCCGCCACCGCGCGGCCGCAGCAGACGGTGAAGGAGACCGCCTGGCAGACGGTGATGGGCGATGACGCGGTGCCCAACATCACCGCCCGCGCCATCGTCGCCGGGTTCGCGCCCGCCGGACAGGCCGAACTGCTCGGCTCGTTCGTGGAACGCTACTTCGCCGACGTCGCCTCGGTGTGGGAGCGGCGCTCCAGCGAGGTCGCGCAGACCGTCGTGATCGGGCTGTACCCGCACTGGGCGGTCACCGAGGAAGCCGTCGCGGTCGCCGACAAGTTCCTGGCCGGGGAGCACCCGCCCGCACTGCGCCGACTGGTGATCGAGGGCAAGGCGGGCATCGAACGCTCGCTGCGCGCCCAGGCGTTCGACCAGCAGTAGGGCTACGACAGCACAACGCCGACAGCCCCTTCCGATGATCATCGGGAGGGGCTGTCGACTGTCCGAGGCCGGTCGCAGCACCCTGGCGGGTACGCGGTGCGGCGACTGAAGAGTCACTGAAGAACCCTCGCCGGAGAGGGCGTGGCGGGCCCGCACTCCGACATGATCGGTGCCGCAAGCGAAGTCACCGACCCGAATGAGGCCCACCACCATGACATCCTGGATCCGCCGCGCCGCGACCGCCGCCGCAGTCACCGGAATCTGCACTGCCGCAGTACTTTCCGCCACCGGCGTGGCGGCCGCCGATGACGACGACTCGCTGACCCGCTCGACCTGCTCCTGGTCGCAGATCGACGCCACCCTCCAGGACCAGGATCCCGTGCTGGCGCGGCTCATCGACGGCCACCCGGAACTCACCACGGGACTGAACGTCATGTACCAGATGCCGCCGGACACCCGGCCGGAATCGTTCATCCGCATCGTGTCCCAGCTCCCCGACGTCGCCGACCGCATCGATCAGATCCGCCGCGACCACGCGCCCGGCTCGGAACCGGTGCGCGCCAAGTTCGATCGCGCCGCCGACACCTGCCACCGGCACTGACCTGGCGCAACCCGTGACGCTGCTGTGAGCGGATCCGCTCACGGCAGCGTGGACGGACAACCCGGCCATCGGTGCGGCACCGTGAAGTCATGGCAGACAACAAGACTCCGATGTTCAACTGGCGCACCAGGGAACAGCTGTTCGGACGCCGGGTCCTCGTCCTCGACGGCGGCCTCGACGACGACAACGGCACGGTGCTGATGACCCAGCTGCTGACCCTCGCCGCCGAAGACCCCGACGCGCCGATCTCGCTGTGGATCCACTCCCCCGGCGGATCGGTGCCCGCCATGCTCGCCATCCGCGACGTGATGCGCCTCGTGCCCTGCGAGGTGTCCACCCTGGCGCTCGGATTGGCTTGCAGCGCAGGACAATTCCTGCTCTCCGCGGGTACCCACGGCCGCCGGTTCGCGCTGCCGCACGCCCGCATCCTCATGCATCAGGGCTCGGCCGGCATCGGCGGCAGCGCCGTCGAGGTCGAGGTGCAGGCCGACGACCTGCGCTACACCGTGCAGACCGTGCTCGGCCTCATCGCCGAGGACACCGGGCAGCCCTACGACCAGATCTTCGAGGACTCGCTGCACGACCGCTGGTTCACCGCGGAGCAGGCTCGCGAATACGGGTTCATCGACGGCATCGTGGACAACTTCCACCAGGTCGTCCCGCAACGACAGAAGCTGGGGATCTCGGCATGACGAGCTACACCATTCCCAATGTGATCACCCGGGATCCGCGCGGCGAGCGGATCATGGACGTCTACTCGCACCTGCTCAACGAGCGCATCGTCTACCTCGGCACCCCCATCGACGCGGGCGTCGCCAACGCCCTGATCGCCCAGATGCTGCACCTGGATTCCGAAGGATCCGGGCAGGAGATCAACCTCTACATCAATTGCGAGGGCGGCGACCTGTCCGCCATGCTCGCCGTCTACGACACCATGCAGCACATCACGTCCCCCGTCGCCACCACCTGCGTCGGCCAGGCCATCGCCGTCGGCGCGGTCCTGCTGGCAGGCGGCGCGAAAGGCCGCCGCAACCTACTGCCGCACGCCCGAATAGTCCTGCACCAGCCCGCAATCCGCGGCCAGGGCACCATCCCCGACCTCATCCTCCAAGCCGACGAAGTCGTGCGCATGCGCGGCGAAATCGAAACCATCCTCTCCCAGCACACCGGCCAATCCCCCGAAACCCTGCGCCGCGACACCGACCGCGACCGCGTCTTCACCGCGCAAACCGCCCTCGACTACGGCCTCGCCGACCAGATCCTGGGCCCACGCTGAATGCCGAACCTGCTGTGGCGCAGCACAACCCCGACAACCTGCGCCACAGCAGCACATCCCGACCCAGACCCCGCCGAATACCTGAATATGCAGTGACGCAACCCGACCCGGACCTGCGACGCAGGATGTCCGAGTCACCGCCGCAGTGGGGACTGTCACCAGGCAGTGATCGAAGTCCCGAAGGCGTCGGCTGTTTCAGCAGCCGCCTGCGCCGAGAGTGGCATTCGTGAGTGCGGCGTTCAGGGGCGGGTTTGTAGCCACGACGGCATAACCTCCGCGCCGAAGGAACTCAGGCTGCCAGCATGACCGGGGAGACTGCCAGCGGGGAGATCAGCGCGCGCGACGGCTGGGCCGGGCGGTGGCGGAGGAGGTCTTCGGCTACCTGGCGGGTGAGGTTGCCCAGGGAGGTGCCGAGAGCACCGGCCAGGGCGGCGATCATTTCGCTGGAGGGTTCCTTGAGGCCGCGTTCCACCTCGGACAGGTACTGGGGTGAAAGTCCGGCTCGGCCAGCGGTTTCGGTGAGCTTCTCGCCCTGCTCCAGGCGGAGGGCGCGGAGGCGTTCGCCGAGGGCCTCGCGCCAGAGCGGTTCGCGGGTCGGGCGGGCGGGTGGGGTCGGGACGCCGCGGAGTGGCGGGCGGGGTGAGTTGGCACCGCGCGGGGCCGCCGTGGGCGACGTGCCCTGGCGGGAGGGCCGGGGCTGCTCGTCGAGGCCACCGGGGATCGCCTGCAAACGCGGGTGCTCGGACATATTCCGAGCGTAAAGGCCGTCGGCCGGCGCGGGTGTGCCGATCTGCTCACAGCGAACGGACTATCCACTCAGCGAACGGTCGCTGTCACGTGGCCGGAGTGGATCGCCGATGCGGCACAGGAGGAATCCGCGATTCGAGGAAAGGCGCCGCCTCGGGGTTTGGGGGCCGAGCCCCCAAACGTCCCTTGGCTTTCAGGGCGCTGAACGCGCCTGGCTTTTCAGGGCGCGAAACGTGCCGAACGTCAGACGCGACCGATGGCGGCGGCCATCACGCGCACGGCCGACACCAGGCCGTCGATGAGCTCACCCTGGCGGAAGGAGCTGAGGGCGGCGGTGGCACCGAGCTGGCAGACCCGATCGTTGGCGCGTTCGGCGACATCGCGACCCGAACGAACCTCGACCGCATTGGTATTCGGGTCGACGGCGATGAGGACCGAGCGGGCAGCCTCAGGGGTCGACGGGAACAGCGTGTCCGCGCCGGTGCCGGAATCCGCGCCGAGATCACCGACGAAGATGTTGAACCGGACCTTGGTGGCGCGGGTGGCATCGGTGAGGGCGTTGTCCATGAGCAGCCGCTCACGGTCGCTGAACGGGGCTTCCTTGAAGACGTCGCCCGCCTCGTGCACGCCGGAGACCCGTCCGCTGACGGTGACCGCGTAGCCGTGAGGTAGGTCGGCCTCGTTCACCGCGGGCCAATTAGAACTTGCCACTTGCCCGGCCTCCGATCAGGTCCGCCGCGGCGGATTCGATAGCCGCATGATTGCCATGCGAGTCAGCAGTGTCGTGATGCCCGGAGCCGGTGACCTCATCGGTCGCGCTCCACAGCACGGGCGGCTGGGTCCACTTCGCACCGAGTTCATAGTGTTCCGGCTTCTTACCGGGCAGCGGCTTGCCGAGGAACGACAAGCCAGCGATCACCAGATAGATCGCGACCGGGATGCCGACGTAGATCAGCACTGTCTGGAGAATGCTCACGGCCCAACGGTAGTCGATGACGACGCGACTACTACGACCGGTAAGGGTCAGCGCGACCGTGTCGTAACAATCGCCTTTCACACCAGCCAGGCGGTCGAGTTTGCCGGAAGTTTCCGCGCGGTAATCGGAGTGCTGGCCAGCAACACCTCGCCCGCCGGAAGCAGAATCGGTGCGTCCGTGGCGTTCAGCACGCACAGCAACCCGCCGTCACGCCGAAAGGCCAGGCAGCCGGGCGGACTCGCGTACCACTCCACCCCGGCACCCGCGAATTCCGGCCGCACGGCCCGCAATTCGATCGCCATCCGATACAGCGACAGCATCGAGTCCAGCCGCTCGAGCTGCTTCTCCACCGTCAGCGCCGCCCACTCCGGCGGCATCGGCAACCACGGCCGGCTCGTGGTGAATCCGAACGCCGGCCGCTCCCCCTCCCACGGCAGCGGCACCCGGCAACCGTCGCGGCCGCGCTGCGTGTGGCCCGACCGCTCCCAGGTCGGATCCTGCAGCGCCGACTCGGGCAGATCGTCCACATTCGGCAGGCCCAATTCGGCGCCGTTGTAAACGAATACGGCCCCCGGCAACGCCAGTTCCAGCAGGATCATGGCGCGCGCCCGGGCCTGTCCGACCGCGCCGCCACCGTAGCGGGTGACCTCACGCTCGATATCGTGATTCGACAGCGTCCAGGTGGCGCTCGCGGACGCCAGCGCCACCGCCTGCAGCGAGTTCTCGACGGCCGCGCGAATCCGGTCGGGGTCGAAAGGCGTCTCGGCTAATCGGAAATTGAACGCCAGATGTAGTTCGTCGGGTCGCAGATATTCGCTGAATCTTGTGTTGTCGTCGACCCACACCTCGCCGATGGCGACCGCGTGCGGGTACTCGTCCATGACCCGGCGCAGACGGCGGTGGATCTCGTGCACGCCGGGATTGTTGAAGCGCGGATCGTTGTCGTCGTGCGCCAGCAGGCGGGTCTCGACGTTTTCCATGTCCGGCAAACCGGGTGGTTTCGCCATGCCGTGCGCGACGTCCAGGCGGAATCCGTCCACGCCGCGATCGAGCCAGAACCGCATGGTGTGCTCGAAATCAGCGGCGACCTCAGGGTTTTCCCAGTTCAGGTCCGGCTGCTCGGGCGCGAAGATGTGCAGGTACCACTGCCCGGGTCTACCGTCCGGTTCGATCACTCTGGTCCAGGCCGGACCACCGAAGATGCTCGGCCAATTGTTCGGCGGCACAGCACCGTCCGGGCCGAGACCGTCGCGGAAGTGATACCGCGCCCGCTGCGTACTCCCCGGCCCGGCCGCGAGCGCCGCCTGGAACCAGGCATGCTGATCACTGGTGTGATTGGGGACCAGGTCCATGGTCACCCGCATGTGCCGGTCGTGCGCCTCGTCGATGATCTTGTCCATGGCCGCGAGACCGCCGAAGAGCGGATCGATATCGCGGGGGTCGGCGACGTCGTAGCCGCCGTCGGCCATCGGCGAACGCATCACCGGACAGATCCACAGCGCGTCCACGCCCAGCAACTCCAGGTAGCCGAGCTTGTCGCGCAGACCACCCAGATCGCCCACCCCGTCGCCGTTCGAGTCGGCGAAGGAACGTGGATAGACCTGGTAGAACACTGCCGACCGCCACCAGGACACCGGTGCGGAGGCAGCCTCGGACCCGGTGTTCATCTCCCCATCGGTGTGTATCACAGCGGTAATGGTGCCAAAGCACAGCCACTTTCGCGCGCCCGACGGCGGGACTTGTCCAGTTTCAGCAAATCATCAGCTGCCGCAACGACCGACCGGAAACCCTGTGGGCCGCATCGGCTTCTGCGCCACGAATTCAGAAAGGCGAGTTCACGAGCGAATCGGCGGCCATCTGCAGGTAGTTGAGCAGCTGCTGCCGGTGCGCGTCGTCGAGCACCGCGGGTTCGATCTCGGCGACCGCGATGTGCATGGCCCGCAGCCACGCGTCCCGCTCGATCGGCCCGATCCGGAACGGGTGGTGCCGCATCCGCAGCCGCGGGTGGCCGCGCTCGTCGGAGTAGGTGCGCGGGCCACCCCAGTACTGCTCCAGGAACATGCGCAGCCGACGCTCGGCCGGGCCCAGATCCTCCTCCGGATACAGCGGGCGTAGCACCTCGTCCTTCGCCACCTCGCGATAGAACGCAGCGACCAGCCGATCGAAGGTCTGGGCGCCGCCCACCGCGTCGTAGAAGGAGATCGCTGTCTGCTCGCCGGAAGTCACGGGGCCCATTCTGCCGTGTCCCGCACACCGCGCGCTCCGCTCGGCCGAGTTCGCACCCCAATGCGCCTCAAACTGTCCGCTGACCTGCGTGAATGAGGCCCATCGGTACGGTGGTGGGGCAGGCGGCGCAATCGTCACGTCATGTTCATCCGAATGTGCCCGGCAATGTCGTGAAAGAGATGGCAATGCGCGCGATTCCATGGTCAACTGGGTGGCAGTCTGGCGAAATACCACACAATCGGACGAATACGAAACCGGGGTATGGTCCATGAAGCAGCGGCACGGTGCCCGAGAGGCGCGGACGCATCGACAACTCCAGCCCGCCGACGTCCACAATCGTGGGTCGGGGGCTACTCCGCTGCACTTACTGTCGTCCGAACATTCTCATTCCGAGCACCATCCGGGCGCGCATCCCGAGCCGTCCCATCCGGGCGAGCATCGTGACCATGCGCATCATCATCCGCCCACCGCAGCGCCCGTTCCCGCCTGGGCCAAACGCCGCGTGCTGCTGCTGAACGCCACCTATGAGCCGCTGACCGCCCTGTCCGCTCGCCGCGCCATCGTGCTGCTGATCTGCGACAAGGCCGACACCGTGCACGACAACCCGGAGGGTCCGGTCGTGCATTCCGCCGGGACCTCGGTGGCGCTCCCCTCGGTGATTCGACTACGAACCTATGTGCGCGTCCCCTACAAGGCACGGGTACCCATGACCCGCGCCGCCCTCATGCATCGTGACCGCTACCGCTGCGCCTACTGCGGTGGCAAGGCCGAAACCATCGACCACGTGATTCCGCGCAGCCGCGGCGGCGCGCACTCGTGGGAGAACTGCGTCGCCTCGTGCGCACCGTGCAACCACCGCAAGGCAGACAAACTCCTCAGCGATCTCGGCTGGGCGATCCACCACCCGATGGTGGCTCCCAAGGGCCCGCACTGGCGGCTGCTGTCGGCGACCTCGGACCTGGATCCGACCTGGCTGCAGTACCTGGGCGAAGGCGCGGCCTGACACTGTGGATCATATTGAGCGACAGGAGATTTCAGCGATCAGCTGTATTCGCTGACGAGCATCGCCCAGGTGCCGGGCTCCAAGGCTTCGAAGACGTGGGGCATGTCGCCGGGGTAGCAGATGTAGTCGCCCGGGGTGAGTTCCACGGGCGCATCGGCGGGACCGACCTTCGCGCGGCCCACGCACAGGACGACATGTTCGACGACGCCACGGCTGTGTGGATCCGACTCGCGAGGATGGCCGGGTTCGGCCGTGAGACGGTAGATATCGCGGCGGACTGCGGGCGGTGACGCGGCCAGCAGGGCGATTCGATAGTCCGACTGGCCGGACGCCAGCGCGGGCGCCTCACCCGCGCGAATGACCTGCACTTGCGGGCTGGGCGGGTCCAGCAGGCGGGAAAACTGGATGTCCAGCGCGATACAGAGCGCCCAGAGGGTCTCGATGCTGGGGTTGCCGCTGCCCGATTCCAGTTGGGACAGAGTGGATTTCGCGATTCCGGCGCGCCGCGCGACCTCGGTCAGCGAGAGCCCGGAGCGGGCTCGTTCGCGGCGCAGGGCGGCGGCGATCGCCTCCTGGGGAGACGCGGGGGCGGAGCTGTCGGACTGCGGCGTCATGATGGGCTCACATTACCGGGACCACACGCCACCCCTTTGACGAACCCGGGTCCGTGCGTTCATTATAGAAAACATGCGTTCGGCATGGCGAACACTCGATCGGGGTGTACTCACAGCAATCGCGGCGATCTGCCTGGCAGTCGCCATGATCGGCGTGTCCTACGGGGCCACCGCCGTGACCTCGGGATTCCCGGTCTGGCTGCCGATGCTCATGAGCCTCGCGGTGGTGGCGGGCGGCTCGGAATTCGTGTTCATCGGCATCCTCACCGCGGGTGGCGGCCTGATCGCCGCGGTACTGGCCGGTCTGCTCGTGAACGCCCGCCACGTCCCCTACGGCCTCGCGGTCCCCGACGTGGTCGGCACCGGCTGGCGTCGCCTGCTCGGCACCCACGTCATGAACGACGAATCCGTCGCCATGGCCCTCGCCCAGCCCGACCGCGACCGCCGCCGCGCCGCCTACTGGATCTGCGGCCTCGCCGTCCTGACCGCCTGGCCCCTCGGCGCCGCCATCGGCGCGATCCTCGGCTCGGTAGTCCCCGACCCCAACGCCTTCGGCCTCGACGCCGTCTTCCCCGCCGTCCTGTTCTCCCTGATCCTCCCCGCCCTGCGCGAACCCCTCACCCGCACAGCCGCTCTCGCCGGAGCCGCCATCGCCGCCGCGACCACCCCCTTCCTCGGCGCAGGCCTCCCGGTGCTATTGGCCCTCATCGCGATCCTGCTGGTCGTCCGCCGCGCGGGCACACCGACCGATTCGTCGAACGAGGACGCGCAGCCGGGCGAGACCGCCCACGAGACAGCGAACTCGAGCGCCGGTGAGCGCGCTTCGAAATCCGACATCACGCCGCTCAACAGCACCACGACCGAGTCATCGAGTGGTGGCGACCTCGTTCCCGCAAGAGCTCGCGAGCAGGTCCCGTCGTGACCAAAGCACTGCTGATGGGTGCGATGGCATTGGCCGCGGGCACCTTCCTGTTCCGTTTCGCGGGGCCGGTCCTGCGGAGTCGAATCAAGATCTCGCCCCGCACTGTTCGGCTGCTGGAGATCGCGTCCGTGGTGCTGTTGACCGCGCTGGCGGTCACCACCCTGATGCCTTCGCACAGCGGTCAGTTCGGGTGGGCCTTGCCCGCAGGTGTTTTCGTCGCCGCGGTGCTGACGTGGCGGCGCGCGCCGCTGCTGGTCGTCATTCTGTCGGCGGCGGCGGTCACGGCGGGGCTGCGCCTGCTCGGCGTGCACTGAGCTGCTGCGCGATTCCGGAAAGCGATGCCCGCCATAAATATTTCGCGGCGGGCATTCACCTCGTCAGTGGGAGAGCAGGGGCAGGGCGGGGCCGCGGCGGCGGGCTACCGAGCCGTAGCGGGCGTCGAGGCGGAGCCAGGTGCGGGCGGCTCGGACTCGGACTATCTCGTCTACCGAGATGCGGCGGGAGTCGGTCTTCTCGCCGCCGTGGGGGATGAAATCCATGGCGGCCAGGGCGAATACGACTCGCATGGGGACTTCGACCTGGTCGCCGCCGCCGGAGACGGTGAGGACCGTTTGGTCGAGGAGGGCGGCGGGTGGGCCGTGGCTGCTGCCGTGCTCCTGCGCCAATTCCGCACCGCGCTCGGCCAATTCGACCAGCATGCGGGCGGGGACGTCCTCGACGTGGACGAAACCGGACTCGGGTGGCAGCGCGCCACGCCAGGCCGAATCCATGGCGAAGCCCAGGCCGAAGGCGGTGGCGCAGTCCGGTCCGTGCAGACCGGCCAGCACCATGTCGCCCGACACCGTGACGTCGTCCATGCCGAGCTGGGCGACGACGGTGCGTGCGGCCAACGCCTCGAATCCGGTGGTGGCCCAGGCCGACACGAAGCGCTCGCCGCGACGCCGCAGCCGGATGACGGCCGCGGGGTCGAGACGCAGGGCATGGGTGACGAAGGTGGCCAGGTTCTCGCGTTCCGCCGGATCCGGAACGAGCAGGGTCAGTTCTCCCGACACGAGCTATCGCTGGATCAGTCGTTCAGCCACAGCGCCAGGTAGTCGCGCTCGGCCGTGCTGAGCCGACGCAGCCGCTGGGTGTCGATGTCGAAGGCCGCGAGCTGGGTGGAGGCGACCACCGCCGGCGGGGAGTCGGGAGCCGCGCCCGCGGCCCGCACCTCGTAGCCGACGGTGAAGTCCACCGCACGCAGCCGATCGATCCACATGGACACGTCCAGCGGTGAATCCTCGTGCCGCAGCTGACCTTTGTACTGCACCCGGAGGTCGGCGAGCACGCAGCCGGACCGCAGCTTCACGGTCGGCCGCTCGTCGAGGAACAGCCACGGGATACGGGCCTCCTCCAGCAGCGTCACCATGCGGGCATGGTTGATGTGCTGGAATGCGTCCATATCCGACCAGCGCACCTCCACCTTGGTGTGGAAGCGCTTGGGCTGCCCGGCCGGCTCGGGTTCCCCCAGGCTCAGCGCGGGCGCCTTTCCATGGCCGTTCAGCGATCCGACACTCGTCAACGCGGTACCTCCGATTGCGCACCCACCCCGCTCACCATGCTGCGCACCTGTCGCGCCGCAACCGACAGCGTGGCCAGGTCGTGGGTTCCGGACTCGAACAGCTCCGACAGGGCGCTGCGGGCGCGCCCGAGCCGAGACTGGTTTTTCGACTCCCAGTATGCAATTTTCTCCTCGGCCGTCTCCTCCGGGTCACCCGCGGAGAGCACGTCGAGGGTCAGCGAGCGCAGCGAACCGTACATGTCGTCGCGCAACGCGAGCCGGGCCAGTGCGTGCCAGCGGTCGCCGCGTTCCAGGTGGCTGACCGCCTGCAACAGCCAATCGATCTTGAGGTGATCGTTGAGCGCGTAGTACAGCGCACCGACCTCCTCGCCGCTGCGATCGGTGATATCGGCGATATCGATCACATCGAGCAGCGGGAACAGGTTCAGCAGGCCGAAGACCTCACTGGCCAGCTCCGAGGGCGCGCCCTGACCGATCAGCGACTGCGACTGCTCGTTGAGGATGTCGATGTGGTGGCCGCGCAGCCAACCCGGCACCTTCGGCGAGAGCGAACGCACGCCCCGCGAGTACCGGTTGATCTCGGCACCGACCGCGATCGGCTGCGGCCGGTTGTTGAGCAGCCACCGCGAGGCCCGGTCCAGAGTGCGCTTGGTCTCGAGCTCCAGGCCGTCCTTCATGCTGGTCGACACGTCGGCGGCGCGAATGCGATCCCACACCGAATGCAGCCCGAAGATCTGGGTGGCGGCGGTGAAGGCCCGCACCGAGTCCGAGGCGGTCGCGCCGATCTCCTCGTTGAGGCGGTGCGCGTAGGTGATGCCGCCCAGATCCACCATCTCGTTGACCAGCATGGTGGTGGTGATCTCGCGGCGCAGCCGGTGGCGCTTGATGGCGGCGCCGAAGCGGGTGCGCAGCGGTGTCGGGAAGTAGTCGATCAGCCGTCCGGCGAAGTACGCGGTGTCGGGCAGATCGCTGGCCAGCAGGTCGGTCTTGAGCGAAAGCTTCACGTGCGCCATCAGATTCGACAGCTCCGGCGAGGTGAGCCCGGTGCGCTGCTCCTGACGCTGCTTCATCTCGACATCACTGGGCAGCGCCTCGAGCTCACGGTCCAGGCCGCGGCGATCCTCGAGATTCTCGATGACACGCTGGTGCACATTGAGCATGCGCGGCGCCTCGGCCCGCGACATGCCCATCAGATAGTTCTGAGAGACGTTGTCCTGCAGGACGAGTGCGGACACCTCGTCGGTCATGGAGGCCAGCAGCGGATTGCGTTCCGCCGGCGGCAGTTCGCCGCTGGAGACCACGCCGTCGAGCAGGATCTTGATATTGACCTCGTGGTCGGAGCAGTCCACACCGGCCGAGTTGTCGAGGGCGTCGGTGTTCATCTTGCCGCCGTTGCGGCAGAACTCGATACGGCCCAGCGCGGTCGCACCGAGGTTGCCGCCCTCGCCGATCACCTTGACGCGCAAGTCGTTCCCGCTGATGCGGATAGCGTCGTTGGCCTTGTCGCCGACGTCGGCATTGGTCTCGCCGCTGGCCTTGATGTAGGTGCCGATGCCGCCGTTCCACAGCAGCCCGACCGGCGATTTCAGAATGGCCTTCATCATTTCCGGCGGCGACAGCGCGGTGATGTCGGCGGCCAGGCCGAGCACCTCGCGCACCTGATCGCTGACGGGGATGGACTTCACGGTGCGGTCGTACACGCCCCCGCCCGCGCTGATCAGGCTGCGGTCGTAGTCGGCCCACGACGAGCGCGGCAGCGCGAACATGCGCTCGCGTTCGGCGAAAGACGTTGCCGCGTCCGGGGTCGGGTCCAGGAAGATGTGCCGGTGGTCGAACGCGGCCACCAGGCGGATGTGCCGCGAGAGCAGCATGCCGTTGCCGAACACGTCACCCGACATGTCACCGATGCCCACCACCGTGAAGTCCTCGGCCTGGGTGTCGATGTCCATCTCGGCGAAGTGCCGCTTCACGCTCTCCCACGCGCCCTTGGCGGTGATGCCCATCGCCTTGTGGTCGTAGCCCACCGAACCACCGGAGGCGAAGGCGTCACCGAGCCAGAAACCATAGGAATTGGCAACATCATTGGCGATATCGGAGAACGTCGCGGTGCCCTTGTCGGCGGCGACCACCAGATAGGTGTCGTCGCTGTCGCGGCGCAGCACACGGGCGGGCGGCACCACCGCGCCGGTCGCGCGATCCACATTGTCGGTGACGTCGAGCAGGCCCGAGATGAAGGTACGGTAGCAGGCCACACCCTCGGCCTGCAGCGCCTGCCGGTCGGTCACCGGATCGGCGGTGGCGGCCGGGGGCTGCTTCACCACGAAGCCGCCCTTCGCGCCGACCGGCACGATCACCGCGTTCTTCACCGCCTGCGCCTTGACCAGGCCCAGGATCTCGGTGCGGAAGTCCTCCAGGCGATCCGACCAGCGCAACCCGCCACGCGCCACCGGACCGAAGCGCAGGTGCACGCCCTCGACCCGCGGCGAGTAGACGAAGATCTCGAATTGCGGCCTCGGCTTGGGCAATTCGACGATCTCCTGCGGTTCCACCTTGAACGACAGGTAGTCCCGCGATCTGGCCTCGGCGTCGGTGACGTAGTAGTTGGTGCGCAGGGTGGCCTTGATCAGGCCGAGGATGGCGCGCAGGATGCGGTCGGCGTCCAGGCTCACCACATCGTCGATGCGGTGGCGCACAGCGGCTTCCAGACCGGCGGCATGCTCGGCGTTGGCGGAGTCCGGATCGAAGAGGGCGGCGAAGAGGTCCACGAACATGTTCGCGGCCTCCGGGTACGCCAGCAGCACGCGGGTGATGGCGGCCTGGCTGTACGGGAATCCGGCCTGCTGCAGGTACTTCGAGTAGGCGCGCAGGATGGCGACGGTGCGCCAGCCCAGTCCGGCGCGCAGCACCAGTTCGTTGAGGCCGTCGGCCTCGGCGCGGCCGTACCAGAGCGCCTCGAAGGCCTCGGTGAAACGCTCACGCAGACCGCGCACCTGGGCGTCGAGCGCGTCGAGGCGACCGGCGGACTCGATGAGCTCGGCATCCATATTGCGATCCAGGGCCGCGCGCAGCAGTTCCGGACGGGCCAGCAGGCCGAAGTCGTACACCCACTGCTCGGGCCCGCCGTTGTCGAACTCGAGCTCGTGCGGGCGCTCGTCGATGACCTCGACGCCCAGGCTCTGCAGCAGCGGCAGCACCTGGCTCAGCGAAATGCCGCTGCCACCGATGTAGAGGGTGAAACGCCAAGAGCCAGGGGCGGAATCGGCCCAGCGGTAGAAGTGCTGGTCGATGCCGCCGTCCTGCAAACCCTGCAGGCGGACGATGTCGGCCACCGCGCGGGTGGGGTCGAAATCCTCCTTGTAGCTCTCCGGCAGAGCGGCGGCGTAGTGCTCGACGACGGCCGGGTCCAGCACCGCGGAGGTCGAGACCTCGTCGCGCAGATGGTCGTCCCAGGTGCGACTGGCCTCGGCCAGCAGATGCTGGATGCGCAGGCGGTTGCTCTCGGAGGTGTCGACGACCTGGCCCTCGTCGGGCAGGCGGACCGTGAAATAGACGCTGGCGAGGTCACTTTCGGAGACGCGCGCCGAATAGTCGATGGAGATGCCACCCAGTTCTCGAACCAGGATGTCCTGCATCTCGAGGCGCACGCGGGTGGTGTAGCGGTCCCGCGGCAGGTAGACCATGCAGGCCACGAAGCGGCCGTAGCTGTCCTTGCGCATGAACAGCCGAACCTGGCGGCGCATACCGACATTCAGCACGGCGCTGGCGGTGCGGCGCAGCGCCTCGCTGTCGGAGGAGAACAGTTCGGTGCGCGGGAAGGACTGGATGACCTCGAGCATCTCCTGGCCGGAGAAGGACTCCAGGTCGAAACCGCTGGCCTCGATGAGGGTGCGGACCCGGCGTTCGATGACCGGGATGTCGAGCACGTTCTCGTGCAGCGCGGTCACCGTGAACACGCCGATGAACAGGTGTTCGCCTGTGACAGTTCCGGATTCGTCCATCTCAGCGACGCCGACGAAGTACGGGTACACGGCCCGGTGCACGGTGGCCGGGACCAGACCCTGGGTGAGCATGATCAGCGGCTGGTCGCCGCTGTTGTCCGGAACCCGGAAGTCGGTGCCCACATTCGGGCGCAGTACGCCGAGGCTGGTCTCGGGCACGATGATCGACTTGGCCCGGCCGTTGACGGTGTCGCGCTCGTAGCGCGCGTACCCGAGCACGGTGAAGTGGCCATCGGCCAGCCAGCGCAGCAGGTTCGCGGTATCGGTGAGATCCGTTGCGGCGAACGGGGATTTACCGGCCGCGGCGGCGGCGTCCAGCTCACCGGCGACGCGCGCCTGCGCCTCGCGCATGGGCTCGGTGTCCTCGATGACACGGCGGACATCGGTGAGCACGTCCGGCAGCGAGGCCTCGATCTGCGCCAGCACGGCGGGGCTGGTGGCGGGGTGCAACTGCAGGTGCATCCACGACTCACGCAGGCCGGTGGCACCATTGCCGTCCACCTCGTGCGGGACGGCGGATTCCAGGTTGCCGTCGGCGTCGCGGGTGACCTCGAAGATGGGGTGCACGACCTCGCTGAGGCTCACGCCCATTCGGGTCAGCGACGAGGTGACCGACTCGACCAGCAGCGGCATGTCCTCGGTGACCATCTGCACGGCGACGCCGAGTCCGGCTTCGTCATCCGCCTGGTACACACGGACATTCGCGGTGCCGGGGGTGCGCTGGACGGCGAGATCGACGTGGCAGCGGAAGATGTGGGTCGATGTCGCGGGGATGGCGCAGTCCGCGTCCCCCGCGTCGACGTGTCGAAAATAGGCCTCCTCGAGGGATACGAGATCGCCCCGCAAAGACGCGGGCAAACTCGCAGCCCAGGCCGCGCTGGACAATTCGGACGAGACCGTCATTTCGCCAACTCCCTCGGATCCTGTTCCGTAACCAAGCGACGCCGGTCCGAGAGTAGCTGTGCACCCGATGTGCCGGGCTGAATTCCTCTCAATGCCGCGCCGCGTCTCACAATACGGACGAACCAGACGGTTCAGCCACCGTCGTGTCTGTCCGAAATCGCCAGGTCGAATCCGACAAAGCTTGGAACGAAACGGATTTCACGCACAAATGCGAATGCGAAACCGTCGAGTTCGCTGTTCGATAGCCGTTCACCTGGGCGGTCGCGGCACGCCATCTGGCGAACCTTGAGCGGTCCAGCAAACAACTCCCAGCCGACGCGAGAGTGACCCAGCGAGAACTTCGCGTAAGCCGTGAGGAACGAGACAACCCTCGGCTGTCGAACAGTGAGGTGAGTGGCGCACCCGTGCGGGTGTGCCGTACGCCCCGCGCAGACGCTACTCGGCGTCCGGAGCGCCTATCGCGCGACCCACCCGGGAATGGGAAGGGCACTTGACAATCACGGCATTCCGGAAGCCCCCGCCCGGTGGACCGGACGGGCGCTACGCCGAATCCGTCTGCGGCGGAGGATTATCCGCGCGTCAGCTTGCGGTGGGTGACCCGGTGCGGGCGAGCGGCTTCCAGGCCCAGACGCTCGATCTTGTTCGCCTCGTAGGCCTCGAAGTTGCCCTCGAACCAGAACCACGAAGCCGGGTTGTCGTCGGTGCCCTCCCACGCCAGGATGTGCGTGCAGGTGCGGTCCAGGAACCAGCGATCGTGGGAGATGACCACCGAGCAGCCCGCGAAGTTCTCCAGCGCGTTCTCGAGCGAACCCAGGGTCTCGACGTCGAGGTCGTTGGTGGGCTCGTCGAGCAGGATCAGGTTGCCGCCCTGCTTGAGGGTCAGCGCCAGGTTCAGGCGGTTGCGCTCACCACCGGAGAGCACACCGGCCTTCTTCTGCTGATCCGGGCCCTTGAAACCGAACGCGGAAACGTAAGCGCGGGAAGGCATTTCCACATTGCCGACCTGAATGAAGTCCAGGCCCTCGGAAACGACCTGCCAGACATTCTTCTCCGGGTCGATGCCGCCGCGGTTCTGGTCGACGTAGCTCAGCTTGACCGTGTCACCGACCCGGACATTGCCGCTGTCCGAGGTCTCCAGGCCGACGATGGTCTTGAACAGCGTCGACTTACCGACACCGTTGGGCCCGATGACGCCGACAATGCCGTTGCGCGGCAAGGTGAACGACAGATCCTTGATGAGCTGACGGTCGCCGAAGCCCTTGTCCAGGTGCTCGATCTCGACGACGACACTGCCCAGACGCGGACCGGCCGGGATCTGGATCTCCTCGAAGTCCAACTTGCGCATCTGCTCGGCCTCGGCGGCCATTTCCTCGTAACGACCAAGGCGCGCCTTGTTCTTGGCCTGCCGCGCCTTGGCACCGGAGCGGACCCAGGCCAACTCCTCCTTGAGGCGCTTCTGCAGCTTCTGGTCCTTCTTGCCCTGCACCTCGAGGCGGTCGGCCTTCTTCTCCAGGTAGGTGGAGTAGTTGCCCTCATAGGGGAAGGTGCGGCCGCGGTCGAGCTCGAGGATCCACTCCGCGACATTGTCGAGGAAGTACCGGTCGTGGGTGACGGCCAGCACGGCGCCCGGGTAGGAGGCCAGGAACTGCTCGAGCCACAGCACAGATTCGGCGTCGAGGTGGTTGGTGGGCTCGTCGAGCAGCAGCAGGTCGGGCTTGCTCAGCAGCAGCTTGCACAGCGCGACACGGCGGCGCTCACCACCGGAGAGGTTGGTGACCGGCTCGTCCGGCGGCGGGCAGCGCAGCGCGTCCATGGCCTGCTCGAGCTGGGAGTCGATATCCCAGGCGTCGGCGTGGTCCAGGTACTCCTGCAGCTGGCCCATCTCTTCCATGAGCTCGTCGGTGTACTCGACACCCATGAGCTCGGCGACCTCGTTGTAGCGGTCCAGCTTGACCTTGACCTCGCCGAGGCCTTCCTCGACATTGCCGCGCACGGACTTTTCTTCATTGAGCTGCGGCTCCTGCATGAGGATGCCGACCGTCGCGCCGGGCGCGAGCCACGCGTCACCGTTGTTCGGCTGGTCCAGTCCCGCCATGATCTTCAGCACACTGGACTTACCGGCGCCGTTCGGACCGACGACGCCGATCTTGGCGCCGGGAAGGAAGTTCAAGGTCACATTGTCCAGGACGACCTTGTCGCCATGCGCCTTTCGCACCTTGATCATCTGGTAAATGAACTCAGCCATATCGGCAAGCCTAACTGTGTGTAGTAGCGGGTTCTCCGGCAGTGTCCGCATCGGTGGACGGCCGTTCGACGGGTTCGGGACGCGGACCGGCCCCAAAGGATTTGCGCTGCACCGGGGCGAGGCATCTGCCCAGGTCCGGACCCAGTGCCAGGGCACGCATCTCGAGTTCGCAGCGTTCGGAGCCGTCGCGCGCGGTGTACTCGTTCGAGCGCAGCTGACCATAGGCGATGACCGGGTCGCCGCGCTGCACGGACGCCTCCACCCCCTCGATGAGCCGACGCCAGCAGCTGACCGTCAGGTACAACGTGCCGCTGTCCACCCAGGTTCCCGTGGACTGATCGAACCGCCGCGAGGTGCTGGCCAGCCGAAAACTCAAGACCTGCTCCCCATTCTGGAGCTGACGCCGCGACGGATGGGTGACCACCCGGCCGATGACCGCGGTATTCGCCTCGTACATCCCCGTCCCCCTTGCTGATTCGCCGAAGTCGAGCTGTTCGTGCCTCCAGCGTGAACCTGCCCGGCGACGGACGACAGCCGTTTTCCAGCGGGTGGGGATAACTTCCGAGGTTGTGAACAGCTAGAGAGTCGCAAGGTCGGTGTTGGCTCCGCACAGCACGATCACCGGGCGCTCCCCCGGCGCGGGTATGTACGCGCCACTCTGGATCGCGGCCACCGCGGTCGCTCCGGCGGGCTCCACCACCAGGCGGAACTCCCGCCACAGGTATTCACGCGCCATCACGATGGCGTCATCGGTGACCAGCACCGAACGCACCGCATAACGCTGTGCCACCTCCATCGCGATATCGCCGATCCGGTTGGCGCCCAGCGCGTCCGAGGCCACGCTCGACACGTCCACATCCACCGGCCGGCCCGCCGCCAGCGCGGCGTGCAGCGTCGGCGCGCCCTGCGGCTCGACCCCGATCACCCGCCCGCGCAGACCCAGCGCGACCGCCACCCCGGCGACCAGTCCCCCGCCGCCGACAGCGACCAGCACCGGTGGCCGCCCGCGCACCTGCTCCTCGATCTCGAGGCCGACCACGCCCGCGCCCGCCACGATCGCGGGCAGGTCGTAGGCGTGCAGCGCCATCGCGCCGCGCTCCTCGGCGAGCTTGCGCGCGTAGCGGTTGGCCTCGGCGTAAGTCGTTCCGTGCCAGAGCACTTCGGCCCCGTGCGACCACATCGCCGCCACCTTGGTGTGCGAGGCGGACTCGGGAACCACGACGGTGCAGGACATTCCACGCAAAGCACTCGCCAAAGCCGCTGCGATACCGGCATTTCCGGCCGAAGCCAGCACCACGCTGTCGCGACCGTCGCTGGACTGCAACAGCGCGTTGAGGCAGCCGCGCACCTTGAAGGTCCCGCCGTGCTGCAGATGTTCGAGCTTCAACGTCACCGGCACCGGGCCGCGCGGGCCCAGGATGTCGGTGTGGAAGACCGGGGTCTTGCGGACCATACCGCGCAGCAGCCGACGGGCCTGACGCACATCGGATCGGTAGAGCCGCTTGACTTTCCGGGTCGCCATGGCGACGTCGTTCACTTGCGTACCTCTCCGTCGCGCCGGGCGAGCTCGGCGAACATGGCGTTGTACGCGGTGAGATCCGCGCCATCGTCACGGTCGGCCGCCCGGTCGGTCCGGGTCGCCAGCTTGGCGTCACTGCGCGACCACTGGATCAGCAGCGCGAGCATCACCACCACCAGCGGTATCTCACCGCTGGCCCATGCGAGGCTACCGCCGGTGTGCTGATCGGAGAGCAGATCGCTGTTCCAGCCGAGGCCGAGACTGCGATAGAACCAGCCGCCCATCACGGTGTCCATACTCATCAGCGCGATACCGAAGAAGGCATGGAACGGCAGCGAACCGAACACCATACCCAGCTTGGTGAGCGGCTCCACCGTGCGCGGCTTGGGATCGATACCGATCACCACCCAGTAGAAGAGGTAGCCGCTGAGCAGGAAGTGCAGGTTCATGAAGATGTGCGCGCCGTGCGTACCGACGAACTTGTCGAAGATGCCGCCGAGATAGAGGGCGTAGAAGCCGGCCACGAAGAACACCGCGGCCACCACCGGCTGAGTCATGAAGCGCGACACCGGGTTGTGCACCGCGGCCAGAATCCACTCGCGCGGACCGGGTGGCTGATCTCGACCGGCCGGTTGGATCGCTCGCAGCGCCAGCAGCACCGGGCCGCCGAGCGCGAACAGGATCGGCGCCAGCATCGACAGCATCATGTGCTGGGCCATGTGCACGCTGAACATGGCCGGGGCATAGCGGCCGATACCCGAACTGGTGGCGAGCAGCATGGTGAGGCAGCCCGCCATCCACGCGATGATCCGGCCGACCGGCCAGGCGTCGCCGCGCTTGCGCAGCCGCAGCACGCCGCGCAGATACACCACCGCCAGCACGATGGCGAGCGTGCCGAACAGCAGGTCGAAACGCCAATCGAACAGCAGCCGGGCCACGGTCGGCGGTCCGGCCAGGTTGTAGCCGATCTCCACCTCGGTGGGGGTGGGCACCTCGCGCAGATCCGGCGGCGGGGTGCGGCCGAGGCCGACGGCCAGGCCGACGGTCGCGGCGAAGATGAGAGCCTCGACGCCCGCGAATCGGATCAGGGCGCCGCGATCCTGCGGGTCCTTCTCCAGATCGGGAATGGCTCGCTTGCGCTGCAGGAATCCGATGACGCCGAGCAGCACCAGCGCGGCGGTCTTGGCCAGCACCAAGCGGCCGTAATTGGTGCTCAGCAGGTCCGACACCGGCACGCGCACATAGGCGTTGATCACACCGCTGATCGCGATGACCACGAACGATATGGTCGCCACTCGCGAAAACCGACGGGTCGCGAGCGCGGTGTATTTGCCATCGCGCAACGCGTAGGCGAGCACCGCGAACAGGCCGCCCACCCAGCAGCAGGCCGAAAGCAGGTGCAGGATCAGGCTATTGGTGGCCAGGTCGTGCGCGCCGCCCGCCGAGGAGTGCCCGGTCAGCGCCACCGGCAGCAGCGACAGCACCGCCAGCCACAGCAGCACCGGCGTCCACCCCCACCGCAATGCCACCCGGCACCCGATCGCCAGCGCCACCACCATGAATACGGTGAACCGCCACGACCCCGCCACCTCGACCTTGTCCGCGGCACGCCACACCGCCTCGGGTCGCAGCGAGTCCAGAAACGGTTGCCCGGTGGTGTCCGACAGCGTCAACGGCACCAACAGCGCCGCCGCACCCGCCCACACCAGCGCCGCGTTCCCCGCCCGCCGCAACGCCCGATAACCGCCGACGTCCAGCAGCCCGTCCTTCTGCGGGGGCACGAAGAACGCCGCGAACAACAGTGAACCAACGGTCAGGGCGGCCGCGAAATCCGATACCGCCCGCACCGCCGGCAACCCATAAGTGGTCAAAGGCCCAGGATCCGGAATCCCGAGCAGCGTCAACGCCTGCGCCGCCGACAACCCGACAACCAGCGCCGCCACCATCGCGGCCGCAGCCCCACCCAGCGCCGTAACCGCCGCGAACGTCACCCCGGAACCCGAACGAATAGCCCGAACGTCCGTTGCTCCGGCCGGGTCCTGCGCTGACGACATACGCTCAGGGTAGTTCGGAGCGGCGGTCCGGACTCCCCTGGGGTTTACCGACCCCGGGTCCGCACAACCCCCCCGACGCGCCGAACAGTTGCTACACGACCGACCTTTCCTCATCTGGACGCTCGCTATACTTAACGCGCTGGACACCGAGATCGATTTGGGTCAAGGTGTTTGGTGCCCGCATCACCGATGCCCGCACTGCCTCCGTAGCTCAGTTGGATAGAGCAAGGGCCTTCTAATCCCTAGGTCGCAGGTTCGATTCCTGCCGGGGGCGCTTCCGATCCTGACCATATCCCCAGGTCAGGTGAGGTACCCACATCAAGTACCCCACCACCGGATCATAGAAACCCCAGGTCGCGGGTCGCAGGTTCGTTTCATAGGGGGTTGCTGTCAGCTAGCACCCCAGCTCAAGGGCCTGTTTTCAGACCACACCAACCAGCAGAACAATCTTCCACCACATCAGCGATAGCCGGTGCTCCATCCCGAGTTGCCGCCCGAGACGACCTCCACTCCGGATCTTCCGAACGAACCCATAGCCGCTTCGAACCACGCTCAATGCGGCAATTCAGGATGGGGCGGCTCACAGCCCAGCGCGCGGAGTGCCACCCAGGCTTTCGATCGTGCTCAGAGTAGATTTCTGCTGGTGACACGGCCGTGGCTGTTTCGGATCACGCGAATCATTGGTCAGGTGAGCTGGTGGGTGTTCGTCGTGGCTGTCTTGCTCGGTGAGGCCACCGCAGCCGGACCGATGACGTCGGCGCTCGTCGATCGCCAGGGCTGCCTCCCTAGTGATTCGGTTCAGCGACTGTGCGTCTCGACGACGGGAGCCGGGGGGACCCTCGCATCTCATACCATGGATCCCTATATGACGGCGGCGCTCGGGCTCGTCGTTCTGGCGGCGCTCACTGAGGCGGTAGTAGCCGGGCGGCTTGTGCCAGGACTCGTCACTGTGGCGGCCCCCATCCTGGCAGCCGTGATGATCATCAACACCCTGCATCGAAACTGGTGGTGGCAGGATGGGCTCGCCGCAGCCAAGTCCCTCTCCATCATCGTGACTGCCATCGCGATTCGTGAAGTGTGGGCACGCTTTCTGGCGCCTGGCATCGAGACTCGAGGTTCTGACACGTCCACTGCTCCGGAACGCTGACAGACCCCTACTTCGAATGCCCTGAACTCGGCAGTTGAGGATGCTTGGAAGCGCTGGCGGCCAACCAATTTAGACGGCCGACCAACGCGCGGGTCGCGGCAGAATAGTGCATCCCTTCGACGAAACTCGCGGTGCGGGCTGCGGCCATTCGTATACCTGCGGCGAGCCCGGTATGCGACTGAGGACCAGACCGTCGAAGTCCGTTCCATTCGCGATCGGCAGGCGCGTGGACCTGGGAGACGAAGCGTGTGTCCACCTGCAAGCAATCGGATCTCGCGGCGAATAGCGAAGACGAGCTTCTCGAACACTTCTCTTGCCTTGATAGACGGTTCCGGCGCTGGCGATCTCTCCAATTCCTCGAGCATGCCGGAATGGCTGGTCGAGTGACGGTTCGTAGACGTGGTGGCGCGGACAGGAGAGGTTTGCAGAATATTTGCTATAAATCTGCTGATGTCCGCCAAAAATTTTCCTCTAGCTGCTTTCGGAATGAAGGGACCCACAGAGGTATGCCGGAACCGATGATCGGGCGACGCGGGTTCCTCACGGTGGCTGGTGCACTCGCTGCCGGGGTGGCCGCAGGCGGTTTTCGCGCGCCGGTCACCTCTGCGGTGCCAGCCACAGCCAGCGGCAATGTTCGCGACACCTGCGAGGAATTGGCTCGTGAGATGCTGCAAGTTGGTGATACCCACTCGGATCTGACGTTGGATTACCTGAAGATCCTCATCGATCACGGGTTGCCGAAAGCCGCCGCTCCGAAGAAGGTCGTCGTGGTCGGTGCCGGACCGGCGGGTTTGACGGTCGCGTGGTTGCTGAAGAATGCCGGGCACGAAGTGACCGTGCTGGAGGCCAATAGCAATCGCACGGGCGGGCGGGTCAAGACATTCCGGGGACGGTTCGACGACAAACGGCTGTATGCCGAGGCCGGTGCGATGCGGCTGCCGGACAGTCATCCAATGGTGCTGGCGCTGTGCGACAAACTCGGTGTGAAGCGCAGGCCGTTCCACAACAGCGACGTGTTGCCCGACACACCAAATCCTAGTGTCCCGCCGCCAGTTTCATACAAGTCATTTACCGGCGAGACGTGGACCAACCACACCGGCGGTCCCGCATATCGTCTGCCCGCCGGAGCCGGACGCACGCTGATCCGGGTCAATGGCGACCGCGTGACCCGTGCTGGTTACGCCGCCGACCCGGCTCGGATCAATAAGGCTTTCGGCGGCGCGGCGTTAACCACCACGACCCGCGCGGCCCTGGACGCGGCGGTCGGAAAGTACGCGGTGCCCGCCGATCAGCCGATCGACAAGCAGATCTCCGGCTGGACTTCGCTGTTCACCGACTACGAACCCCTTTCGACCCTCGAATTCCTGACCCGTCAGGGCTGGGAGCTACCGCAGATCCAGGCCGTGGGCACCCTCGAGAATCTGACCTCCCGGCTGCACTACGGCGTCATCCCGATGCTTGTCGACCATGCCCTGATTCGGCCCGACGCGACCTACTGGGAAGTCGAGGGTGGTACCGCCACCCTGACCGACGCGCTGACTGCGGCACTCGGGCCGGTGATCTGCATGGGTCGGCAGATGACCCGACTGGAGCAGACCGTCACGGGGGTTCGGGTCACCACTGTCGGAGAGTACGACCGGGATGACGTCCCCAGCGGCGTCCCCGATTCCACCCAGACCGTTGACGCTGACTATGCGGTGGTGGCAATTCCCTTGAGCGCCATGCGATTCTGTGAGTTCGAACCGGCCCTGTCCTATGCCAAGCGCCGCGCGGTCACCGAGACCCATCAGGATGCCGCCACAAAGGTGCTGCTGGAGTTCAAGACACGGTTCTGGGAACAGGGTGAGCACGGTTTCCGTGGCGGCGGCTGCGTCACCGACAACCCCAACCGATTCACCTACTTCCCCTCCCATGTCGAGCTGCCCGACGGCGGCGACCAGCCTGCCGGTGGTGTGGTGCTGGCCAGTTACACCTGGTCCGACGATGCCCTGCGCTGGGACTCACTCACCGAGGACGACCGTGTCGAGCGGGCGCTTCGAGGAGTGTCGGACCTGTTCGGCACCGACACGGTGCTGGAGGAATTCACCGGGGTCGGGTTGTCGCAGAGCTGGATGCAAGCCCACTACGCCCTCGGCGAAGCGGCCATTCCTATGCCCAACCAGCTGACCGAACTGCATCGGGCGACCCGCACCGTCGAGGGGCGAGTGCATTTCGCCGGCGATCACACCACCCTCAAACCGGCCTGGATCGCGGGCGCGCTGGAAAGCGCCGTGCGGGCCGCACTCGAAGTGCACGCGCGCAACTGACCCAATCAGTTCGAATTCGTGGTCTGCTGGCAACAACATCAGAGCGCTCACGACCACACCGCTGCCGAGGCGAAGAGCGTGCTCGACACCTATCGGTCCGCTGCCGTCATGCCCATGCCACAGCGGCAGCAGGTGCGCGACCACCTGGGTCAGGTGATCGACGCGGAGTGGCCGCTCATGCAGAGCCAGAGCCGACTCAGGGACACCGCCGCCGGCACCCTCCTGTCCGTGCGCGATCGATCCGATCGATCAGCTTTGCAGGGCGACCTCGATGCCGAGAGTCAAGGTGATCTTGTCGCCGATCACGGCGCCGCCGTCGGCTAGGGGCATGTCGATGGTGATGCCGAAGTCGCGGCGGTTGATGACGGTCTTGGCCTCGAAGCCCGCGACCGGGCCCTGACCCTGACCGGGATTCACCCCCAGGAATTCGACCTCCAGGGAGACCGGCCTGGTGACACCGGCGATGCTGAATTCGCCGTCGACCACGAAATCTTCACCCTTGACGCGGAATCCGGTGGATTTGAAGGTGGCGAGGGGGAAGTTCTCGGCGCTGAAGAAGTCGGCGGTGCGCAGGTGAGCGTCGCGCTGCGGGTTGTCGGTTGTCACCGAGTCCACGCGGATCTCGGCCTCGGCACTCGCGGAACCGTCCTCGCCGATGATGAGATTGCCAGAGAAGTCAGCGAAGCGGCCGCGGACCTTGCTCACCATCATGTGACGCACCGAGAATCCGAGCGTGGAATGTGCCGAATCGATTGCCCAGGTGCCAGCGGTCAAGGCGGTCGTGGTGGTGGTCATGAAGTGCTCCTTGGGTTTTGGAAGATGCGGCGGCCATATCCATAACTAGTGGATACGGCAACCAAATGAACGTGAGAGTGCGTGAGAGTATTCCGGTGGCCGTCGCGCCGGTCGCATCGCACGTGACGAGATCGCCGGGGCCGCTTACCTTCCCCTGGTCCACCGAGTTTCCTCGGAGCACAGGTCAGTTCCAGTCGGACCAGATCGGAGGCGGACCGACGACGATGACGCCGTAGCTTTCGAGGAAGTCCATGTGCTTGTCGTCTTCTCGCGCCTCGGCGGCGCCGATGCCCTTGAAATAGCCTTCGATCGCACCGGGCGTATTGCCGACCAGGATTTCGGCCTCCTCGGTGATGGGCTGGAAGGTGTGCGGGATATTGCGCGGCCCGTAGGCGAATGCGCCCGGACCCGCCTCGGTGATGACGCACTCCGGCAGGGAGTAACCGCCGATCCAGAAGCGGACCCGGCCCGAGAGAATGACCCAAAACTCGTCTTCCCGGGTGTGGTAGTGCAGCGGTGGCGCACCTTCCGGGGTGGCCTTGGCGCGCATGACGGTGAGAGCGCTCGCAGTCTCGTGCTCCGACAGCACCTGTTCGAAACCGCCGCTGTAGTAGCGCGTCTCGGGCTGGGTCCAGGGGGCGCGAACTCCGACGGGGCCTGCGTAAACCATCGTGATGTCCTTTCGAAGGGGTACGTCTTCCGGAGCAAGGACACCAATCCGCTGTCAGCAACGAATCAGTGTCCGATCACCGCGCCTCAACGTCTCCGGTACGCCGCCGCGGCCGCCAGGATGGCGACGACGGCAAGTCCGCCACAGGCTAGGAATCCCACCGCGAAGCCATGGGACAGTGCCTCCCGCAATGCACCGTGCGACGCCGCATCAGCGGACGACCGCCGCCGGGTGGCCTGCGTTGCGATCGTCACCAGCGCCGCCACCCCGACCGTGCCACCCGCCTGCTGTGCCGTTCCGAGCACCCCGGACATGACTCCCGAAGCGGCCGAGGGTATTCCATCGATTGCCGACAGCGTGACGCCGACCGTGACGCAACTGACCGCGAAACCGAGCAAGATCAATCCGGGTAGCAACATCAGGTAGGAATCGCGCACATGTGTCGCCAACCAGATCGCGACGCCCAGATAGCCGACCGCGCCCCCGACCATCAATGGCTGCGGACCGGTCCGCACCACCAGCTGTTTGGCGATTCCCGCCGCCACGAGCATGGCCAATCCGCACGGCAGGAACGCCAAACCTGTTTGCAGTGCCGAGAATTCGCGCACGTCCTGCATGAGACGGGTGCCGAAGAACAGGATCGGATACAGGCACCCGTAGCTTGCCGCCATCGTCACGATCGCCGCGCCGCGCACGCGATCCGACAGCAGGCCGAGCGGCAACATCGGTGCGGCAGCATACTTCTCGACCGCACGGAGGATGAGCGCCAGCAGGCCCGCCGCCGCAAGAAGCGTCACCGTCAGCGGCTCCGTCCAGCCGTGCATTCCAGCGCGAATTGCCCCGTAGACCAGACAGGTCAGCGCCGCCGTGCCGATCACCGCGCCCGGTAGGTCCAGTCCACGAGACCGCGCGCCCCTCGCGGCAGGCAGCACCGGTCGGGCCACCATCAGCAGCAGGATTCCCACGGGCACATTGACGAAGAAAACCCATCGCCACGAACCGAATTCGGTGAATACCCCGCCGAGCAGCTCACCGCCGATCGCTCCCAGCCCGGCCATCGCCGCATACAGCGTCATGGCGCGCTGCCGACTCGGCCCCTCCGGGTAGAGCACCGTCACCAGGGAAAGTGCCGCCGGTGCGACGGCGGCAGCGCCAAGGCCTTGCACCATGCGGCCGACGAGCAGCACGGCGGGAACCGTCGCCACCGCGGCGACCAGCGATCCGACAGTGAATACCGTGATACCGAGGACGAACATGCGGCGGCGGCCGAAGAGGTCTGCGGCCCGGCCGCCTACCAGCAGGAGCGCACCGAACACCAGCGTGTAGGCATCCACCACCCACGCCAGCCCGGAATCGGAGAATCCCAGCCCGTGCTGGATCGACGGAATCGCGATATTCACGATGGCCACGTCCAGCACGACCATGAACTGCGCGAGACAGATGATCGGTAATGCCCACCGGTGCAAGTGATCAGACGAAGTCGAGGTCTCGGGCCGCGCGCCGGGCACCGGCTGCGACAACTCGTCGAGATCGGGATATTTCATGGTCATACCGCCTTGGCGCTGAACGCCGCCCGATAGAGCTCGCGGCAAGCGCCCCGACGCAACTTGCCGCTCGTGGTCACCGGGACAGCGCCATGCGCTACGAACTGGATATCGATGAGCGCGATGTCGTGCACCGCCGCAACGGCCCGCCGCACGGCGTCCGCCACCTCGTCTTCGTCTGCGTCACCGGCGATTTCGGCCATCAGTACGGCGTTGCCTGCAAGCGAGAACACCGCGCAGGCATGGGATCGGATCGCTGGATGCGCCGCGGCGGCCGTCCGCTCCACATCGGCCGGAAGATGCCAATGTCCTTCCAGCACAAGCAGATCCGCGATGCGGCCCAGCACGAACAGTTCACCGTTGATCAAGCAGCCGAGATCCCCGGTCGGCAGCCAGCGGACACCGTCGAGCACGAAACCGAGGCTTCCGGTCGGCCGCCACCGGCGACCATTCATGTCCGATCGCGACTCGGGCGTGATCCAGTAGCGCCGCGCGACACTCGGTCCGCTCAGCAGGATCTGGCCGATCCGGCCGTCCTCGACCGGGGTAGCGGTTCCCAGACCGGCGATCATCACCGGGACGCCGGGGCCGGGGCGACCACTGGACACCACAGCCACGGCGTTCTCGCCGCCTTCCCGTAATACACCGCGGGCCAGGCCCTTTCGGTCCGCGTGCAGGACGACCGGTGATGCGCCCGGCGGCGTGATGCACACGTGCACTACCGCCTCCGCAAGCCCGTAGCCGGTATTGAGCACCTCCACGGGCAATCCCGCGTCGGCGAAACCCTCGACGAACGCACGCATGGTGGCCGGATCCAGGGCCTCGGCCGCGATCCGCGCCAGGCGCAGCTGCTCCAGCCGCATGTCACCGCGCTGCTCGGCCGGTATGCGCCGCAACAGCATCCGGTAGCCGAATTCCGGCAGCGCGATCATCGTGGCGGCGCGTTCGGACACCACCCGCAACCATCCGGCGGGGTCGGCGACGAAGTTCTGCGGTTGCGTCAGCAGGGCTTCGCAGCCGTCGAACAGCGGTTGCAGGACTTGGCTCACCAGACCGAGATCGTGGAACAGCGGCAACCATCCCACCAGGCGATCGTCGGGTGTGATCGAGTGATCGGCACTGGACAAGCGCAGGTTGGCCAGAATGCTCGCGTGGGTGTGCATCACGCCGCGCGGAGATCCTGTTGTGCCGCTCGTGTATTGCAGGTAGGCCACATCAGACGACCGGATTTCCATAGGGACGTACGGAGCCGGAATTGATGGATAGTCGTCCTCCCCCAGTTCGTCCGTCGTGACGGACGCGAGTCCCGACCCTTCCAGCAAAGGTCGCCATTCCCCCACTGTCAGTACGAGTTCCGGCGCGCAGTCCGCGACAATGGCGGCGAATCGTTGGGCCATCACCCCGGGCACGGGCGGTGGGGCCGGCACCGGAATCACGCCCGCGTACAGGCATCCGAAGAACGCTGCCACGAATTCCGGGCCGGTCGGATAGACCAGCAGCGCCCGGCTGCCGCGCGGTGCGCGATCGCGTAGTGCGCTCGCGACCAGCCGGGCCGCGGCATCCAGTTCCGCCAGCGTCGGGGAGCCTGTCTGCCGATCCAGGAAGATCAGCAGCCGGGTGTCCGGCCGGGATCGGGCGCGTTGGGTGAGCATTTCGGTGAGAGTGTCGACTTCGTGCATGGCCCCAGCACAGCGCCCACCGATCAGCATCCGGTCCGCATCCGATAAGCGCCGTTCCTCGACACCGGCGGACACTGTTCAGTGCGTGCGCACGGCGTCGGCCGGGAACCTGCGAGCCCGCAGCGCAAGCTTGTCGACCTTGCCGATTGCGTTGTGCGGCAGTTCATCCAGCAGATCGATGAAGTCGGGTCGCTTGTATTTGGCCAGGCTGCTCGCGCAGAGTGCGATCAGCTCCGCCGCGGTCGTCCACGCGCCCGGTCTCAGCACCACGAAAGCCGTGGGAATCTCACCGTATTTCGGATCCGGTGCACCGATAACCGCCGCCTCGTAGACGGCCGGGTGGGCAGTGAGGATGTCCTCGATCTCCTTGGGGTAGATGTTCTCACCACCTCGGATGATCATGTCCTTGATCCGACCAGCCACGATCAGATAGCCGTCCTCATCGAATCTGCCGATATCGCCGGTGTGCAGCCAGCCGCCTCGCAACGCGTGTGCTGTCTCGTCGGGCCGATGCAGGTAGCCGCGCATGACATGCGGTCCGGCGACGGCGATTTCACCGAGCTCGCCCCGGGCCGCCAGCGCGTCGTCCGGCCCCAAGATCGCGACCCGCTGTCCCGGAAACGGCAGTCCGACGGTGCCGGCCTTGCCGATGCCCTGTGGCGGATTGAGCGTCACTCCGCAGGTGGTCTCCGAAAGCCCGTATCCCTCACAGATTTTGATGCCGAACCGCGCCTCGAATCCAGTCAGCAGCTCGGCGGCTGCGGGCGCGGCACCACATATCGCCAACCGCACCGAGGAGATGTCTGCGGTGACCTCGGGCGGTAGCGCCGCCAGCATGGCGAAGATGGTCGGAACCCCGGAGAAATAAGTCGGGCGCACGATCTCGAGCGCCCGTAGGAAGCCTCGCGGTTCGAAACGGCCGTGGATGGTGACTCTGCCACCGGACCGCAGCGGCGCCAACACGCTCACAACAATGCCGTTGACATGGAACAGCGGCAGAATCAACAGTGCGTGATCGCGCTCGTCGAAGCTGAGGAAACCGTCCGCCATCACGTGCATAGCGATCAGATTGACGTGATCGAGCATGACGCCCTTGGGTTTTCCGGTCGTGCCGCTGGTGTAGATCAGCAATGCCAGTTCCGCTTCCATCGCTGGGGCGATGTACTCGACGTCGGCCGTGGCGAATTCGGCCACCTCGAGAATCGGCGCAGCCAATGCGATCCCATCGACGACCACCACGGCAGCCCCCGAATCGGCGATCTGATACTCGGCCTCGGCGGCGGTCAGCGCCGGATTGATCGGGGTGACCGCGGCGCCGAGCCGCCACGCGGCGAACATCAGCACCACGAACTCGACTCGATTGCCCAGCATCAAAGCCACCACATCACCCGCGCCGACCCCTCGCGCAGCCAATACGGCTGCGGCACGGCGCGTTTCGATGAGGAATTCGGCATTGTCCAGGGCCCGGTCGTCGTCGGCGATACAGGGCAGATCGGGCGATCGAGCGGCTCGTAGCTCGGGTAGCTCGGCGTAGTGCATGGTCGTCCTTCGTCCAGTGGCGCCGCCTGATACAGCGCCATCGTGGCGCTATTGCACCGAGCACCGATCACCGTCCGATCAGTATTCGTTCACCTCGCCGGTCGATATCGCCCGGATGCGCTGACCCAGCGTTTCAGCGTCGCGATGCAACGCCGACCAAATCACCACCGCAACAGGCCTACAGCACCACTTCGGCGAGGCGACGCACGTCGTCCAGCTGGTCGGTGCCCGGGTTGAAGATCAGCTCGTCGACGCCGAGGTCGGCGTAGATCTGGAGGGTTTCACGCAGCGCCGCGGGTGTGCTGTTGACGCCGGTGGCCATGAAGTCGGCGCGCTGCGGATCGAGGCTCGCGTAGTAGTCGCGGACATTCGCGCGGCCTGCGTCCGGATCACCGAATGCGAAGTAGCTCACGCCGACCAGCCGGGGCTCGCCGTCGCGGTCGGCTTCCTGCCAGGCCCTGCGGGCCTGCTCAAAGGAGTCCGCGACCAGCTGCGCGGGAGCGGCGGGGCCGATGTAACCCTGTCCCGAGCGGGCCATACGCGCGTAGGCCGCCGGTGCGAAAGCACCGAACAGCAACGGGATCTCGCGGGTTCCCTGCGGCACCGCGGGGTTCTCCCCGCCAACCGCGTGACCCTGCCACACCCGTCGGTACACCTCGATGTCGGCATCGAGCCGCCGCCCCCGCCCGCGGTGGCCGCATCCCTCCGCCACGAAGTCATCCGCCCGCTCGTCGGTGCCGACACCGAGACCCAGTGTGAGCCGGCCACCCGAGATGCCATCGATGCCCGCGATCTCCTTGGCCAGCAAGGTAGCCGGCCACACCGGGCCGAGCAGTATGTGGCTGAGCAGGCCGATGCGAGTGGTAGCGCCTGCCGCGGCGGCCAAAGCCACCGTATCCATGACACCCGGATACGCAATGCGGCCGGTTGTGCCGAGGGTCGCGAAGCCCGACTCCTCGGCTCGCACAGCCCATTCCGGGATTACGGTGGGACGTAGGTCGCGTACCTGATTGGGGAGTCCAATTCCGATTTTCATCTCTTGGTCCTTCGTGTTGGAATCCGCCGTGCTGAGCCGTCGGCGTATCGGTCAGGGAAGTGGCCGCTGGTTCAAGGACATCCGGCGGTGATCACCGGCGAGTAAGCATCCGATCACCGCTCCCTGCACACTGGACGATTCGATGCTGATTGCCCCCTGATCGCACGCGGCCACGATGACCGCGTCCCGGTCGCCCGGACCGGGACGTCAGGAGATGAGAATGCGCTTCACCCCTTCACCAATGGCTTCCGCACCTCGCCGCCGAATGCTCGCGACGTTCGCCGGTCTCGGCCTGCTCACGAGCATCGTCGGCACCGGATCCGCCACGGCAGTGCCCAGTACCGGTTCGGGAGGCGTCTCCGGACAGTGCGCCGGACCGGCTATCGCGCGCGTCTGCGTCGACACCGACCTGACGCGGGGCACGGTCGAGTACTGGGGCTACACCAGTTACCCCGATGGCGACCGCTGCAACCTGGTGTTGCAGCTGATGGACGGCGATTGGCCGGTATTCACCACCCCGTTCGCCTGCGGGACCGGATTCCAATCGCATACGCCGGGAGGTCTGGCCAATCCGGCCGCCGGGCACAGCTACCACGCCGAAATGCAGGTGCACTGGTCCGACGGCCGAGTGGACCACTACTCGAGCCCGAGCGTGACCTGGAATTGATTCGATCCTTCTAGCGCGGATTCACGCTCCCAGGAAGCGCTCCGTAAACTGTTGCGCAAATGTTGCGCTTCAAGGTGTTGGGAACGTTCGAGGTCACGCGGGGTGAGGGTGCGCTGGAGATGCGTCCCCGGCATCGGGAGGTGCTGGCGCGGTTGCTGATCGCGCGGGGGCGGGCAGTTCCGGTGGATGTCCTGGTCAGTGAGATGTGGCCGGACGCACCGTCGACCAAGGCGCTCGGAACGCTGCAGACCTTCGTCGCTGATCTACGGCGGATACTCGAGCCCGAACGGGCACCGCGGACACCGGCCCGCATTCTGGTGAGCATTCCACCGGGCTATGCCCTACGCATCGACGACGACGCGGTCGACGCCTGGCGTTTCGAACAGCTCGTACGGGGTGCCGACGACACTGGCGACGCCCCGCACGAGTCCCTGGCGCAGCTCGACTCCGCGCTCGCGCTGTGGAAGCGCGGGCTGCCGTACGTGAGCCTGACCGACATCCCGTGGGTATGCGGCGAGATCACCCGGCTGACCGAACTGTGGTCACGCGCGGTCGAACGACGCGCCGAACTGGCGCTGCAGCTGGGCCGCGCCGCCGAGGTCGTCGCGGATCTGCGCGAGTACACCGCCGACTACCCCATGCGCGAGGAAGGCTGGCGGTTACTCGCCACCGGGTTGTACCGCTCGGCGCGACAGGCCGAGGCATTGGACGCCCTGCGACAAGCCCGCCGAACGCTGGCCGATGAGCTGGGTATCGACCCGGGGCCCAGGCTTCAACAGCTCGAAGCCGACATCCTCGGACAGGCAACATATTTGGCGCCGGACACGGGCTTATATCTGGCGTCGAGCACGGCCGTGCGGACGGAACCGGACCACCAGTCCCCCACTGCGAGGCCGACTTCGGATCGGACAACGCAGCCGAAGGCCGAGTCGGGGACTCTGATCGGCCGCGACGAGGAACTCGCCACACTGCTGTCCGCGGCGGAAGAGGTTGCGGCGGGACGGCTTCGGGTCGTATTGATCGCCGCCGAGCCAGGTGGCGGGAAGACGGCGCTGGCCACCGAGCTGACTCGGCGCCTCATCGCGGATGGCTGGCTCACGGTATGGGGCCGCTGCCCGGAAGTCGAGGGCATTCCGCCCGGCTGGCCGTGGGCCGAGATCCTGCACGACCTAACTGGGGCCGGATTCGCGCTAGCTCCCGACGCGGCGCGGGCACTGGCTCCCCTGATCGACGGCACGACTGCCGACGGCGACGCCGGCACCGCAAGGTTCCGCATGCACCGCGCCCTCGCCGCCGAGATCGCCGCGGCGGCGTCACACCATCCGCTGTTGATCGTGCTGGACGATCTGCACCGCGCCGATACCGAATCTTTGACGCTGTTCGCCCGAATCGCTCAGGAAAGCAACGATATTCCCGTGCTGCTCGTCGGCACGTACCGACCACAGGAGGACACTCCGGCCCTCGCCGAAACGATCGCGCGTATTGCCCCCGGCGCCCCGGTGCGACTCGAGCTGACCGGTCTCGACGTCGACGCGATCGCCCAGATCGTCGCGACCAGTGTCGAGGTCGGCGAAACGACACTGCACGCGATTGCCGAACGCACCTCCGGCAATCCGTTCTTCGTCCAGGAGACCGCCCGCCTGCTCGCCTCCGAGGGAACCCGCGCCTTGTCGAAAGTACCCACGGGCGTGCGCGATGTCGTCATGCGCCGGGCGGCGCTGCTGCCACTGGACACCCAGGTTCTACTGCACCGCGCCACCATTCTCGGCCGCGAGATCGACGTCGACGTACTCACCGCCATGGCCGAGGGCACATCCGAAGATGCCGTCATCGACGGACTCGAGGCCGCGGTGCTGCTCGGACTGCTCGAGGAGACAGCCAGCGGCGACCTCCGATTCACGCACGTGCTGATCCGAGAAACCCTGTACACCACCATCTTCGGGATACGCCGCAGCAGGTGGCACGCGCAGGCCGCACAGGCCATCGAGGCCGTCCGGCCGAACAACGTCACCGCGCTCGCCCACCACTACCTGGCTGCCGGCACCCAATGGTCGGACGCCGCAGCCCGGTATGCCCGCGCTGCCGCGGAATTGGCCGAGACCCGTTTCGCGCACTCCGATGCCATCCGCTGGTGGCGGGCGGCCCTCGGTGCCGCCGATCAGACACCCGGATGCGACCCTCGGCGTCGGCTCGAACTCGTCATCGGGCTCGCGCGCGCACTCGCCCTGTCCGGCGCGGCCATGGAAGCCCGTGACTATCGCATACAGGCGTTGGAATCGGCTGTGGCACTGCATGACCCGGAGCTCGCGGCGCGAGTGATCGCAGCCTTCGAGGTCCCGATGTTCTGGACCGACGGCGACTACGGCAGTGTCTCGGAACCAGTGGTTCGACTGCTACAGCAGGTGCTCGACGGCCTGGCGCCGGGTGACAGCGACGACCGCTGCACCGTGCTGATCCACCTGTCGATCGAACTCCTCGGCAGCGGTGACGATCAGGCAGCGCGCTTGGCCGCGGACGCCGAACAGATGGCGCGACGCCTGAACCATCCGAGACAGCTCGTGCAGGCACTGAACGCTCGCTTCCACAGCGAATACCACCACGCCGGGCTCTCCGCCGAGCGCGCCGAAATCGGCGCCGAACTGCTGGCAGTAGCGCAGCGGCACGAGATGGGGATGGCGCAGGCCCTGGGCCGCTACTTCCTCATGTGCGGCCACGCGGGCACCGGGGCTTTCGACGTCGCGGCCGGACACGCAGACGCCTTGCGCAAGCTGTGCATTCGCTACGACCTGCCGCAGGGCGTGCGGCTTGCCGACCTCTTCGATGCGCTATGGCTGCAAAAGCAGGAACGACGCGCCGAGTCGGAGCACGCCTATGCGGTCGTCGCCGATCAGCTCGCCGAGGCCGGGTTCTGGGGCATCGTGCATTCACTGCGGACCTACTCGCGATTCTCCCGGCTCTGGGCGCAGGGAAGAGCCGGGGACATGGTCGAGGAGTTGCGCGAATTCCATGAGGAGACACACGCTCTCGGACTCACGGCGTGGGCATACGCGCTGGCGCTGATCGAATCCGGCCGTATCGAGGAAGCCCGCACGGTCGCTGAGCGTGCCGAACTCATTCGCCGCGATTACATGTTCGAGGTCCAGATGGGACTGCTCGGCACAGTCGGAATCGCCCTGGACCGCGCGGACTGGGTCGAACTCGCCTATCGCGAACTCCTTCCCGCCGCAGGCAACGACGCCGGAGCGGGCGCCGCGTGGATGAGCCTCGGCCCGGTATCGGACTTCCTGACCAGGTTCGCGGCCTACCTGAACGAACCAGCCGCCACCCTGATCGGGGGCTGATCGGGGCCTGATGTTCGGTCCCCAGCGTCACAACGGGTGTATGCCTAGACGACACGCACCCATGGATTACCCTCCTCCGCACGGCCTTTCGCTACGCACCACACCGGCCCGGCGCCGTTGACGTGAACGCGTTCACCGACCGCGCGCACGATGACCGCAGCGTGTTCACCTTGTTCGTGAACTTCACCTTCAGCCATCCCGTGCTCACCGCGCGCAGCGCGGCCCTGCGCGACCACAGCCGCCGCGGCAATCTCTTCTGGCCGCCCCGCCGGCCGCACTGATTCGGCACTGATCGGCGGCTGAGCAGTCCGCCGCACCATGACATTCACCGAGCGCGAACACCCGCGCCGACAAGGAGGAGAGAACTATGCCCCCGGTCGCCGATCTCAGGCCCGACGTGCAGGACATGATCGTGGTACACCGCAACTTCCGGCACCAGTTCACACACGCGCCCGAGCTCATTCGTGGACTGCGAGAAGGTGATACGGCACGAATCCGATTGGTCATCGACCATCTGCGCTTCGTGCTGACCGGACTGGAGGCGCATCATGGCAGCGAGGACGACCTGCTGTGGCCGAAATTGCAGGAACGGGTCATCCCGCTGCCCGAGTCGATCTCGCGGATGGAGGACCAGCATCACCAGCTCGATGTCCTCACCGCGAAACTTACTGCGACACTGGATGATTTGGCCGTCCATGTCGAACCCGGGCTACGAGAGAAAGCTGCCGAATTATGCCAGGAGCTGGCATTGGTGGTGGATGCGCACATGACCGAGGAAGAAGAGACGATCCTGCCGCTGGCCGCCGCGCACCTCACCGCCGCCGAATGGGATGAACTTGGCGAACGCGGGCTGGCGAAGCTACAGAAGAAAGACCTGCTGCCCGCGCTGAGCTCCCTGCTGGCCATCGCCACTCCCGAGGAGCGAAAGGCGTTCCTCGCCAAGGCGCCCGCGCCGGCGCGGCTATTGTGGCGGCTCGTCGGCCGCCGCGCCCACGCCCGCAGCGAGGCTCGGCTCTACGGAATCTGAGCGGCGTGCTCGAACTGATGCCGGTGCGGCGCGCGGACGGCGCCCGGAATGCCGCGCGCATCGTGTCCGCCGCTCGGCAACTCATCGACGAGCGCGGCAGCGACCTTGTCCTTGACGAGGTCGCGCGGCGCGCCGGAGTGGGCAGCCCGACGCTCTACCGCAATTTCCCGGCCCGGCCCGACCTGCTGGCGGTCGTCTATCAAGACGAGGCCAACGAATTGATCGGGCTCGCAACAGAACTACTCGACGCACCGGATGCCGGGACCGCGTTGTTCGCCTGGCTGGATAGCTTCGCCGATCATGTGGGTTCCCTACCGCCACTGGCACTCGCGGTCACCGGGTGCACTCCGGAGCATCCGGGACCGATCTTCGAGCGCTGGTATGCCGCGCTCTCCGTCGCGGCAACCGGTTTGCTCGACCGCGCACAGGACAGCGGCGCCGTTCGCACCGGAATCGACGCCACCGGGCTGCTGGCACTGGTCGGCACAATCGCCGTCCTGGATCCGCGGCACTACCAATTCCGCCCCATGGAATTGATTCGCGGCGGCCTGACCACCTGAGCACAGGAGAATACGAATGCAGATCGGTTTCGCACTGCCGCAGTTCGGAGGGCAGGCACGCACCGGTGGCGCGGTGGCCCGATTCGCACGGGAGCTCGAAGCCGCAGGCGCACACAGTCTTTGGGTCGACGACCGACTACTGGATCCGCTCGTCCTGCTGGCCGTGGCCGCAGGCGTCACCGAACGTGTACGACTGGGCACCAATGTCCTCGTGGCTCCGCTCTACCCGCCGGCCATGCTGGCACAGCAGCTCACCACCGTCGATGTCCTGAGCGCAGGCCGATTGACCGCCGGATTCGGAATCGGCTCGTTACCGGAGGCGTACCGGGTGGCCGGGGTTCCATTCCATGAACGCGACGTGCGCCTCGAGGAGACTCTGGACGCTTTGGAAGCCATCTGGAGCGTTCAGACGCCGCGCCCGCCAATCCATCTCGCGGGCGCCACCCCACAAAGCCTCGCCCGCATCGGCCGACGCGCAGACGGTTGGCTACCGGTGCTACCCGTCCCCACCCCGCTGGAACAATATGGCCACCTCCTCCAGCAGCGCGAAACCGTCGTCCGCGCCGCGGAAGCAGCCGATCGCGACCCGAACGCCATCGAGACAACCATCCGAATCAATGCCACCGCCGGAACACCCCTGCAGGACATAGCCGAAGCGGTACACCAACTCTCCGACCGCACACTGTTCGACACCGTGCTCATGGACCTGCACGACGCAACCGACAGTACGGACCATGCCCTGGACGCCACCCTCCACCTACTGGAGCTACTGAGCTGACGAAATGCTCGCGGGCTTGCCCGGGGGGCACGTGATCCAGTTTCGCTGTACCCGGGTGTGGGGGTAGAACTCTCTGCACTCGGCATGTCAGTGCGTTGATCATGCTCGGTGGGCATCCCTTCGGAATGGCCGACAATGACGCACCACAGGATCCTCCACGCCGCGGGGGCCACCGACAGCAACCACCGAGTGCAGAGTTCGAGATCGTGATCGCCGAAGGCGCCGATGGTGAAGCGCTGGCGCGACGCCAAGCCGAGGTGCTGTGGGAGATCACCAAATGGCAGGCATCGCGACAACACCAGCCGCCCAGAACCTGAATACGCGACGCTTCCGCACGGAGATCAATACCGAGGCACCCTAGCGCCGACTGCTCAGGACGAAATCGGCTTCGATGACCAGCCTCCCAGCGAGAAGATGCTGGTCGGTCCCGTTCCCATCTATATCGTGCCCTGCCGGGGGCGCCACGCAGATGGGACCACGATGGTCCCGTTCTGCTGCAAGCGACAGCCCGGCACCACCCCGTCCGGTGGTGCCGATGCGATTGGGCGTTGCCACCGACGCCTGCCTGGCTGCCCGATATGTGACGGCGGCGGTCTGGCCGACAAGCGTGATCCGGTAGGTCACCCGGTGATGGGTCTTGTTGGAGAGGACCTCCAGTCGAAGGGCTTCGAACACGGTGCGGGCCAGCGATTCCGGCACTTCTTCCACCGGTGTGTACCCAATCGGCAGGAGATCAATCAGCTCGGGGTTCGGGGCTGTCACCTCGGTGGCCTCGAGTTCCTGGAGTCTCGCGGCCAGACAGGAATTTGGTTCGAGTGTTCAGCCCGCCGTCACCACTGCTGCGCGGGTCCGCCGTTGCACGGGATGACCTGAACGACGCTCGTGAGGGTGCTGCCCTCGAGGGTTTGGCCGTCCAGACACATCGCTCCGTCGAGGCCATTGTGGAAAGTGTTGCCGGGGCCGGTGAACCACTCCTGCACGAGGCCGCCGTTGCACGGGATGACTTGAGCGACTCCGGTCAGGGAGATGCCGTCCATTGTCTGCGCGTCGAGGCACATACCTGGGTTGAGGCCGTTTCGCAGGCTGTTGGCGGATCCGTTGATCCACTGCTGCGCGGGCCCACTGTTGCAGGTGATGACCTGAGCGACCCCCGTCAATGTGACACCGTCCATCGTCTGCGCATCCAGACACGTGCCCTGAACGAGCCCATTGACCAGCGTCATACTCGCCGCCGAAGCCGACGGCGCGCAGATCACCATTGCCGCGGCGGCCAGCGCGGCCCCTGTCGCGAGCACCCGCACCGGCTGCCGACTCCCCCACGAACCGTCCGCCGACTGACGCACTCGGGAAAAACGCGACTTCTTCATATCGTCCCCTCCGCATCGCATCCCGCATCCCGGAGCGACTTCCGTTGTAGCCGAACATCTTCCGTCCGACGCGATACGAAAGTATCCAGGCCAGCTTTCAAGATCCTTAACAACTTTCACGGGCCCGACCCGCCCGATCGCACTCGACATCGTCGTTTTGCCATGCTGTAGGCGGGGAAGTCCTCGTCATCGAGGTAGCCTGCCCCGCCGGTGGGTGTCGTATCCGGTTGCCGCATAACACCTCTCACGGTTTTCCAACGGCGGCAGGCCCCGGCGCGGGTGCGCCGGGGCCTGGAATCCACGTATACGAAAAGAGAACGACTCATCAGCCCCTGTGGGCCGATGCTGTACCGCGCGTCCAACATGTCTCGGGATGCGCGACGGGTATCGGGTTACTCAGTGGCCACCTCCATGTGCGTCGGGTACTGCTTGTCAACCAAGGTCCTCGTCGTGCTCACCGCCCCCTCCGGCGGCCGGTCCAGCCGCGGGGGTTCGGCCGGATTCTCGTCATCGCCGGAGGGGACGGTTGCATACCTCTTACCAGGCAGTTCACCTGCCCAGCCACTCGATCTCCCACTTGAACGACAGTTAAATTACACACTACAACCGGGAATGTCTACAGGTTCCAGTGCATATTTTTCATTGAGTCCGGATCAGGCGTTGATCACCTGGCGTTCGGATTCGGGTGCGGGACGGGCGATCTCGATCTTGCGGGGCTTGGCCTTCTCCGCGACCGGGATCGCTAGGCGCAGCACACCGTCGCGGTAGTCCGCGCGGATCCTGTCGGTGTCGAGGCTCTCGCCCAGCACCAGCTGCCGGGAGAAGACCCCGCGAGGGCGTTCGGCCGCGAGCATCGACCGGCCGGGGTCCAGTTCCGGGCGCGAGGCCCGCACGGTCACCACATTGCGTTCCACATCCAGATCCAAGGACTCGGGATCGATACCCGGCAGGTCGAACTCGACGAGGAACTGATCGTCCTCACGCCAGGCATCCATCGGCATCGCCGCGGGTCGGGCCGCGGTGCCGAACACCTGCTGCGTCAGGCGATCCAGGTCACGGAAGGGATCAGTGCGCATCAGCATGGTCGCCACCTCAACTCACTCCATTCTCGATAGTCGCTTCACCAGATAACCTCTGCCATCTGGCATAGATATTATTTAGCACTCTGTACAGGTGACCGCAAGTGTCCGCACGAGGTAATCTGTCGAAGTAGGACGACACAGACAGGAGCGCCGATGCGCCCACCACCCGACCGCACACACCTGCCCCGCGCCGGGCAGGCGGTGTACGCGATCTCCGTGGCCGCGGAACTGGCCGGAATCGGGGTACAGACCCTGCGTCTCTACGAGCAACACGGCCTGATCACTCCCATCCGCAGCGCGGGCGGCACCCGCCGCTACAGCGGCGACGACCTCGCGCGCCTGCAACGCATCACCGACCTGGCCGAGCAAGGAGTCAACCTCGCCGGCATCGGACGCATCCTCGACCTCGAAGACACCAACGCCGCGCTCACCGACGAACGCGACCAACTCCGCGCCGACACCCCCCAACCGCGCACCCCCTGACCACGAGCGCGAAGCGAAACCTCGCGAAGGGAGCCCCCGATGCACGAGCCCGACCCGACCCGGCTCCTACAGGTGCACGTCGACACCGAGGACCCGATACCGGTACTCACCGCGACCGGCGAAGTCGACCTCGTGTCCGCACCCGTCCTGGAACGGGCCCTGCGCCACGCGCTGGAACAGGCCCCGCGCACCGTGGTGCTGGACCTGTCGCAGGTCACCTTCTTCGCATCGGTGGGCATCGCCGTGCTGATCACCGCCACACGCAGCTGCCCCGAACCGCTGCGCATCGTGGCCCCCTACCCGGTGCGACGCCCGCTCGAAGTCACCGGCGTCGCCGAACTGTTCGCCCTCTGCGACAGCCTCGACACCGCACTCACCAGTACCGTTTAACGAGCATCAGCCGTTCCGCAGGTGGTGGGTGAGTGCTGCCGTCCCGGGCTGATCGCACCGGGACGGCAGCGTCGGATGAGGATGTGGTGTCAGCCGCGGAGTTGCCGGAAGAAGGCGCGGATGTCGTCGGCGAACAGATCGGGAGCTTCGAAAGCGGGGAAATGCCCGCCCTCGGCATGCTCACGGAAGAAGGCGACGCTGTCACCGGCGCCGAGCAGCCTGCGCACGAACGGGTCGCTGTAGAACAGTGACTGGCCTTGAGGCACAGCCGAGGTATCGCCCCAGCCGGGATTTTCGGCGTGGGCGATCTCCCAGTAGAAGTCGGCCGCTGCGGGCCCGGTGCGAGTGAACCAGTACAGGCTCGCGGTGATCAAGACGTTGTCGCGGCTGATCGGTGTCGCCGGGTTGGCCCACTCCACGAACTTCTCCGCGATCCAGGCCAGCTGCAGGATCGGAGAGTCGGCCAGGCCCGCCGACAGAGCGTTGGGCTCAGGTCCTCCCCGACCATGCCGACCTGGAGCCGGTCACCGTGGGTGTGAGCGCCGATCACCCGCTCGGGCAGCAACATCGCCACCCGGCCGGTCACACCGGGGGGTCAGAACCTGTCATATTCACCTCCCGCCGCGCCAGGCAAGGTGGTCCGCCGAGGTTTGTCTCGATCTGCTCTGCGCCTGTCTGCGATCTTCGATGCATCCCGACGACGCGGAGGTGCGGCAGTCGATCGTCACCGTCGTGCTACGACAAATCTCGACGGCGCCAGCCTTCCCGACGGGTTCATTCGCCCTGACCTCGATCCCCAATCTGCTCATGCCGGTGGGATCGAGTGAATTTCCTGGAAGTCGCGCGGCTCGCCTGACCGGCGTTCCGCACGAGTAATAGGAGAACTCGCAAACGGAGCGCCGGTCGCATCTATATGCCGGGGCGCGTACCCGGGGGCTGGGTTGGGCGGAAATCAGTTGGCCGCAGCGGGGGTGGTCAGGTACTGCTGCAGTGCCGTTGCCACTGCGGTATCACCCTGCAGAGTCGGGTGGCCCGGTTGGCCGAAAACGTCTGGGCCCGGGGTGAATATGCCGTTGAGCCAGGGGTCGGGGGTGCAGAGGCCGTGGCCTGCTGTGGCGGCGGCGGTGTCGAAGTAGTCGACGCCGAGTAGGGCTGCGCCCTCTTTGGGGGCGGTGCGGAGGCTGTCGAAGACGTCGGTGATGGCGCCTGCGTGGGGGACGCCTACCGGGACGCCCAGGACTCCGACACATGCCGCGTCGCTGCCGGGGGTGTGGAGTTCCTGGTAGCCCACCAGGACGATTCGGGCGTTGGGGGCGTAGTAGCGGATGTAGGTGATGATGTCTTTGAGGTTGGTGGCGTAGTCCTGGCCGGTCATGAGGATCGGGGGGTTGCCGTCGGTGGCGGCGTCGGCGGTGCTGCAGCCTTGGAGGACGTTCAATACGCAGGGGACCAAGGCGTTTTGGGCTTGGTGGTCGGCGCCCCAGGCGTCGTTGAGGCCGAATTGGAGGAGGACGGCTTTGGTTCGGGGGCCGAAGGCGCCGTCGGCGGCCGCCTGGCGGGCTTCGGTCAGAGCGGTCCAGTAGTGGTCTTCGCCGTGGCGGTACATGTAGGCGCCTACACAGGAGACGTCGTCGATGTCGTTGGGTCCCAAGTTCATTCGCTGGCCGAGCTGGGTGGGCCAGGAGGTGGCGAGGTGGGTGCAGGCGACGCCGGCGGGTTGTGCCTGCATGGTGGCGAGGGTGGCGTTGGCGGTGTTGGAGTCGCCCATGACGACAAGTGACCTGCCGGAGTCCGCGGCGGGGGCGGGTTCGGTGTCCGCTTCGGCTGCCGGTGCGGTGAGGCTGGTCATCAGCACCGCCCCTCCGAAGGCCATTGCGACGGCGGACAGAATGCGGCTCATGGGTCCTCGTGATTTCTAGCGATATGTGAAGCGATGCCGTTTCGGGTCGCCAGATCTTAGCGTGAGCCGCGACGGCACCACCGGCGTTCCGGACATCAATGGGTGATCTCGCCGAGATCCGCGCCGCGGTCGCGGTTGCCGGAGTGCCGACCCGGTCGGTTCAATACCGCTGATCAGCGACGATGGCATGCAGAATGTCGCGTATGCGGATATTTGCCCGATCGTTGCAGACTGTCGTGGCCGGGGTGCTGGTCGTGATGGTCAGTCAGGGTGTCGAGGCCGGACCGGCGGCGGGTGCGCCGCTTTCGCTGCCGTGGCTGAACTCCGAACCCGAGGGGGTGCGGGCGCCGGGGGCGGCGCTGGCCGATGGGGTCACGGGAACGATGCTGTGGTCGCGGGAGGCGCACACGCCGGTGCCGATCGCGAGCATCGCGAAGGTGATGACGGCACTGGTCGCGATTGCCGGGGGCGATCTCGAGCGGGCGGTCACCGTGCCGGCGGAGAGTATCGCGTACTGCGTGCGAAACGACGGGAGTAGCGCGGGGCTGACGGCCGGGGAGGTGCTGACCACGCATCAGTTGCTCTACGCGATGCTGCTGCCGTCGGGATGCGATGCCGCGTACACACTGGCCGAGGCATACGGGCCGGGGCAGGACGGATTCATCGGGCGGATGAACGAGACGGCGCGGCAAATGGGTTTGGGGCAAACGTATTTCGCGGATCCCAGTGGGCTGCCGGTGCCGACGGACGGTGCCACGTTCTCCACGCCCGCCGATCTGGTGGCGCTCGGGCTGCGGGCGATGAGCGTGCCGGTGTTCCGGGAGGTCGCGGGGGCGCAGTTCTACCATTTGCCCGCAGGGCCGGGGAATCGAGATCACGTGTGGGAGACCACGAACAAGCTGCTGCGGAGCTATCCGGGAACGATCGGCATCAAGACGGGCACCACCGATGCGGCGGGGGCCTGCCTGCTGTTCGAGTCGGTGCGGGCGGGCATCCCGATGATCGGTGTGGTGCTGCACAGTTCGGCGGGTAGCGGCGCGGTCGCCAAGGAGGATGCCGAGCGCATCCTCGACTGGGCCTATGACCCGATCTTCACCGCCCTGCCGATCGGCTGACGAGCTCGCCGACACAGCTCCACGCCTGCCCCGGAATACGTTCCGCGGCAGGCAGATCAATCAGATCGCGGCCTGCAACGTGCTGAGGAAGTCGTTGACGGGAGTGGCGAGAGCGCCGAGGGTGGCCGGATCCGCGGGCGGCATGGACTTGATCGCCGAGCGCAGGGACGTGACGGTGGCGTCGGCAACCGCGGCCACCGGCTGCTGGGGCGGAGTCGCCTGCTGCGGCGGAGTCGCCTGCTGTTCGGTGCCCGCGCCCATCGCGCCACCGACCGTGGCCCCGATGCCCGCGCCGATTCCCGCACCCAGCACGCCCGCGCCGACGCCTTCGATCGCGCCGCCGACGACGCATCCGATCGCACCGCCCGCGACGCCGCCGAGTACGGAGGCCACACCGACGGTCGGTGCGCCACCGACGATCGCACCGATCACGGCACCGGCGGCAATGCCTTTCGCGCAGCCCTCCAGCGCGAACGAACCACCGATCGCCGCACCCGCGAGCCCACCCAGCCCACCACCGATGATGGTGGAAGCCGTTCTGCGAGTGGCATCGTCACGAGGCACGCCCATACCGTCGTACGCGGCGCTGATCTGAATCATGGCCCCGTCGACCGCGGCCTGTGCCTGATCACGCTGCACCGGGTCAACCCAGTCGGGTAGCTCGACCGTAGTAGCGCCGAGGTTGAGCGCGTGTGGATCGGATGGCGCGGTGGCCGGCACCGGAGCGGCGTCCACCGGGTTCTCGGCGGCCGCGGCCATCGCCGGATGGCCTGCCGCGAAAACCACAGGCAGCACGGACAATACGGTGACAGCGTGTCTCGTAGCCATGGCCAACCCCCATGCAGTGATCACATTGTGGGGTCGAGACTACCGCAGAACCAGTGCCCGGCAACCGATCCGCGCGATTCCGCCCTGGATCCGCACCCATCGATGCGGCAGGGCCGCGCCGAATTCGACGCGTTCAGCGACAGCTTCCAATTCCGCTGAGCATTCCGATGCCGGACGTGGTCTGAATCGCCTCCGGTGGCCGGATCGGGTTCCGCTGCCCGACGGCACCGAAATGGCTTGGGGAAGAACTCAACCCGCAGCATCACATTCGCGATCCGATGGCGGGGAGTGGCCATCTCCGTCGTGACTGAGCACTCGAGCTCACGAATTCCTCGGCCGTCGGCGCATTCCGCACACGGCCCGCGCGTCGCCGGGCCCATCGACCACGGTCGCCGGATTGCGTTCTCAACAAAGCGTTCTGCCACCGATGCAATATGCCGCCGAGCGGGGAATCGGCCGACAATCGGACGCCACACGATGCGGGAGCAAATACCGGGTTACCCCCGAGGCGGCCAGTAGCATCTGCGCCGAACGAAGGCTCACGGCACCAGTTCCCTTCCGGTTAGGACGTTTTCGTGAACAGCGCGGAGTCAATGTGGTGCAAATCGGACGTAATCGACAGTGAGGTAGTTGTATTGGGCGCCGGTCCAGCGGGACTGGTGCTGGCCAATTTGCTGTGTGCCGTGGGGATGCGGTGCACGGTATTGGAACGGCGGAGCCGGGAATGGGTCGAAAACCGGGCGCGGGCAGGATTTTTGGCACCGGACAGCGTCGAGGTGCTGCGCCGCCACGGACTCGCGGAGGGGTTGGATCGATACGGGAGCACGCATGAAATCTGCGAGTTTCGCGGCCCGGACCGGAAATTCGAATTGTCCTACGGCAGTTTGGGTTCCGGACGCCCGCATACGGTGTACCCGCAACAGTTGCTGGTTACCGATTTACTAGCAGAATTATTGCGACGTGGTGGGACAGTCGAATTCGAGACCACCGCCGAAGCCGTCGGCGATCTCGACAGCGACCGGCCCTGGGTGCAGACTCGCGACGCCGCGGGTCGGGTGCGGCGCCACACCGGGCAGTTCCTGGCCGGATGCGATGGCGCGCGGGGTATCGCGGCCGCCGCGGTGCCACCGCCCGCCGCGATCCGCGACCACGGGATCACCTGGCTGGCGCTGCTGGTCCAGGCACCACCGAGTTCCGCCAATGTGCTCTACGGCGTGCACCCGGAGGGCTTCGCGGGACACATGCCGCGCAGCGCCGACATCACCCGCTACTACCTGCAATGCGATCCGGAGGACACCCCGGAAAGCTGGAGCGAGCAGCGGGTCTGGGACGCGCTGACCCGGCGGCTCGCGGCCACGGATCAGGAGCCACTGTCGCGCGGTCCAGTCGTGGAGCGCAGTCTGGTTCGACTCCGGTCGGAGATCCGCGATTCGCTGCGGCAAGGCCGGTTGCTGCTGGCCGGTGACGCCTGCACCGCGATCAGTCCGTCCGCGGCCAAGGGCGCGAACCTGGCGATCATGGGCGCGGAACTGCTCGCCCGTGCTCTGACCGCCGCGCTGCGACACCACGATATGACCGCCGTCGACCGCTACTCGGCCGACTACCTGCCGATGATCCAACGCGCACAAGAGTTTTCGCACTGGATGATCGAACTGCTGCACCCGCCCGCCCCGGACGATCCGCAGGCCGCCTACCAGCGGGTCCTGCGCCGGGCCCGGCTCGACAGCCTGGCCACCTCACGACATCACCAGGACTTCTTCGCCGAAAACTATGTCGGTATCTGAAACCCCTCAGGAGGAAGCGTGACCCGCGCGCTCGCAGCGCACAGCCAGCTCGATGCGATCGACGTCCACCACTTGGCCGAGGCGGCGAACTTCGCTCGCGCCAATGACACGGAGTCCGTTCTCGCCGCGATGCTGCCCACACTCACCGAGGTCGGACGGTCTGCCATCGCGGCACGCTGCCGGTTCTCGCACACCGCGGTCCTGGTGTTCCCACAGGATCTGGACGAATTGACCACGGCCCTGGGCGAACAGGGCCTCACTCCCGGACCCGCCATTCCGAGCATGGTGGTCCGGCATCGGCTGGCCGCCCGCTACGGCCGACCCGCCGATCAGCTCGAGGTGCGGATCGTGCGGGCACCGGTGGCCGGCTCGGACGGCACCGACCGGGTGCTGGAGATCTTCGCGCTCACCGCGACGCCCGAGACGGCGGATATCGCGGTGGCGGAACGGATCTCGCAGCACGAGCAGCATCTGGCGCTGGATGTGGAGGGCATCGACGCGGTCGAGCTCGCCGGTCTGCGCGCCCTGCTGCTGCGGCACGGCCGGATGCGCAGCGACGGCGGGGGCTACAACAGCCACGAGGACGCCACCGTGCTGTACTTCCGCACCACCGCCCCGGACAGACCGTACCGCCGCCTCGAATTGCATGTCACCGGTGCGCGTTCCAGCCTGCTGGCGGCGCATCGCGCCGAATCCCACGATCCCGCCACCCAGCTGCTGCGCCTGCTGACCGGCGCGTGGGCGACGCAGGCCCTGGCCACCACCGCGCGGCTGGGGGTGGCCGATCAGCTGGCCGCGGCACCGGGCGGCACGGTGGCCGAGCTGGCGCGGACCACGGGCACCGATCCCGGCAGCCTGCATCGGCTGCTGCGCTATCTGGCCGAACTCGAGATCGTGCGGCCGGCCGGGGAGGGGTTCGAACTCACCGATACCGGTGCGCTGCTGCCCACTTCGGCCGTGCGATCGCTGCATCCGCTGGCACGGCTCTACGGCGGCGCGTTCTACGAGTCCTTCGCCCACCTCGACCATTCGGTGCGGACCGGTCGCGCCGGTTTCGACCGGCACTTCGGGCAGCATCATTTCGACTACTTCTCCGAAACCCCGGAGGGCGCCGAGCTTTTCGATACCGCGATGGCGGCCAGTGCGGCCATCTTCGGTCAGGTCGCCGAGCTGATCGACCTGGCCCAGGTGCGCACCATCGTCGATATCGCCGGGGGCAACGGCACGCTGCTGTCGAGTCTGCTGCGCAACGCGCCGCAGGCGCAGGGTGTGCTGCTGGAGCGGCCGACCGCCTTGATCACCGCGCGCGCGGCGCTCGAGCGTGCGGACTGCCTGTCCCGATGTGAGCTGGTGGCAGGCGATTTCACCGCCGCGATACCGGGCGGCGGTGATATCTATCTGCTGTCGCGGGTGCTGCACGACTGGGACGACGACCAGTGCCGCGGCATTCTCGCGCAGTGCGCGGCCGCCATGCCCGCGCACGCACGGCTCTACCTCATCGAGCGACTGCTGCCCGACGATGAGACGCCGTCGCTGGCACCGGCCTGGGACATCCACATGCTCTGCAATGTGGGTGGCCGCGAACGCACGGCGGCGCACTACGGTGAGCTGCTCGCCACGGCCGGACTCGAGCTACGCGAAATCCATTGCCTCCCGCTGGATTTCGCCATGCTCGAAGTGGTGGCCTCGAGCTGACCAGCGAACGCTGCGGGCCCGTCCGGGGACGGGCCCGCAGTGCTGTCAGCGCTCGGTGTCGACCGCGAGATAGCCGAAGCGGTTCACCGCCGCGTGATGATGGCCGTCGACGCTGGTGATGACGACCTCGACCGGGTTGGTGAGCGCGATGGCGCAGTACTTGCCGCCGTCGGGCTGAATGCTGACCGACAGCAACCGCTGGCCACTGGCCTGCTGCCACTCCTCCATGACGGCGTACAGACCCTGCATCGAGGTGTGCTCGAAATAGGCGAGATTGCTGCTGTTGGTGACCGTCATGAATTCGACTCTTCCCGTGCTGATTCCGCTGAGCCTGGTATTTCCACCCTAGAGTGTTCGCGTGATCGCCGACGCTCGCCTACTGCTCATGAATGCCGCCGAGCAGCTCATCGCGCGGCACGGGTACGCGGCGCTGTCGCTGCGGCAGGTCGGCGTGGTCGCCGGGCAGCGCAACAATTCCGCGGCGCAGTATCACTTCGGTACCAAGGACGCACTGCTCGAGGCGATCATTACCACCCGGTCGGAGCGCGGCGAGCGCCGTCGCCGCCAGCTGCTTGCCGAGTTGGATCCGGAGCGGGTGACGGTGCGGGCGGTGGTGGCGGCGCTCATTCTGCCGGGAGCCGAAACCCTCGCCACCGCAGGCTATCCCAGCTGGATCGCGCGTTTCACCGATCGGATGATCACGGATCTGAGCCTCGGGCTGATCGAGCCGCGGTGGGCGGGGTATTTCGTGGGTGCGCGCCAGGCCGGGGTGCTGCTGGAGCGGGCGCTGCCCGGACACGATCCGCGGGTGGTGCAGCATCGGCTGTCGATGTTCATCGTGCTGGCGGCGCGCGCCTTCGCGCATCTGGAGGCGCAGCAGGCGCGCGGGGTCGAACTCGGGGTGGACGCCATCCATCGCACCGCCGACGATCTGATCGATATGGGGACCGTGCTGCTCGGCAAACCGGATTGAGCAGCACGACAACACCTACGCCGCGGACGGTTCCGGCAGGAACACCGCGAGCGCGACGGCCAGCACCGGGACGACGCACAGCGCGGTCAATACCGCCTGCGGGCCATGACGATCAGCGAGTACACCCAGCGCCGGGACGAACAGCCCACCCGCGCTGACCGCCAGCCCCAGCGTGACACCCGCGGCCGTCCCAGGTTTGGTGGGCAGATAGTCCTGCCAGCCGGAAACCTTCGCCACCAACGCCTTTCGCGCCTGCCGCTGCTGATACCGCCACAGCACGAGCTCCTCGCCGACGGTCTGTCCGTCTCGGTGGTCGCGCACCGTTGCGGCTGGTCGTCGGCCAGCGCCTTCATCGACGTCTACCGCCGGGCTCTCGGCCATACCCCGGGCGCGCGCGAACCTGCCGCCGGTTGACACCGCTGACCGGGACCCGCCGGTTCGTGCCAGCGCGGGCCCGGGGCGCAGCGGCTAGTATCCGGGCACGGGAAAGGCGGCGAGCGGATGCTGGTTGAGCGATTGCGCCCCCACAACACGTCGGTGTTCGGGGAGATCTCGCGACTGGCGGTCAAGCATGACGCAATCGATCTGGGTCAGGGTTTTCCCGACTACGACGGCCCGGCGGCCATGCTGGAGATCGCGCGCGACGCCATCTCGGGTGGGCTGAATCAATATCCACCGTCGCTCGGACAGCCCGGGTTGCGCGCGGCGATCGTGGCGGAGCGGGCGCGCCGCCTGGGCGGCGAGTACGACGCGGACGGCGAGGTCGTGGTCACCGCCGGGGCCACCGAGGCATTGACGGCCGCGGTACTCGGGCTGGTGGAACGCGGCGACGAGGTGGTGCTCATCGAGCCGTTCTACGACTCGTATGTGGCGGCGGTCGCGATGACCGGAGCGACGGTGCGCACGGTGGGGATGGTGCCCGACGGCGGCGGTTTCACCCTGGACGTCGACGAGTTGCGCCGGGCGGTCGGTCCGCGCACCCGACTGCTGGTGGTGAATTCGCCGCACAATCCGACGGGCGCGGTGCTGGACCGCCGGGATCTCGCGTTGATCGCCGAATTGGCTTGTGCGGGAGACTTTCTGGTGATCGCCGACGAGGTGTACGAGCACCTGGCGTTCGATCCGCGACAGCATCTGTCGATCGCGTCGCTGCCGGGCATGCGGGAGCGCACGATCGTGGTGTCCAGTGCGGCAAAGACTTTCAACGTGACGGGGTGGCGGATCGGTTGGGCGCTCGGGCCCGCCGAGCTCATCGACGCGGTGTACGCGGCCAAGCAGTATCTGTCGTTCGTCGCGCCGGGACCCTTCCAGCCCGCCATCGCCTACGCGCTCACCCACGAGCAGCAGTGGGTGGCGGCCGAGCGGGCGGCGCTGCACGAGAAATACCGGTTCATGTCGACGGCCCTGCGCGAACTGGGCTTCGATGTGAAGCGCAGTCAGGGTGGGTTTTTCGTGTGCGTGGACATCGGTTCGGACGGGACCCGGTTCTGCCGGGAGCTGCCCGCGCGGCTGGGGGTGGCCGCGATTCCGGTGGCGGCGTTGGCCGAGCGGTCGCACTGGGACACCCTGGTGCGCTTCTCCTACTGCAAGCAGGACGCGACGCTGCGCGAGGCGGTCGACCGGTTGCGCCGGGCCTGACTACTGGTCGGCGAGCTTGCCCGCCGGGTAGCGCAGGTGGTCGGCGGCGGTGGCCTTGATCCGCCACTTCATCACGTTGACGACACCGAAGATCGCGGCGGCCACCATGATGGTGAGCAGGAAGCGCTGATCGCGCGGATCGAGGACGGCCAGCAGGCCGAGACCCAGCACGAAGGTCGCGATATTGATGGTCGCGAAGGTAACGCGCTGGTTGGGGTTCAGTGCACTCGCTGCCATTGCGACTCCTCGGATCACTTTCTTCGCCACTGAAGCTGACCCTTTCGACGCTAACAACGCCGCGGCGGCCCGCTAAGTGACAAACGCCCTCGGCCCGCGACTCACCCCGCGCGGCGTACCGGCACGGCGGCATCCGCGCCGAGCAGCAGCGCGGCCCGCAGATCCAGGCGGTCGTCGAGGCGGGCGAGATTGCGTCCGGTGAGCCGTTCGATCCGCTCGATGCGGTAGTGCACCGTGTTGACGTGCACGTAGAGCGCTTCGGCGGTGCGCGTCCAGGATCCGTTGTGTTCGAGGAAGGCGGCCAGGGTGGTGCGCAGGGCGGCATGTGAGTCGTCGCTGTCGAGCAGTGCGCCCAGCACCCGGGTGCGGAAGATGTCGCGGACCGGATCGGGAACTCCGGCGAGGAGCTCCGGCAGGGTGGCGAGGTCCTCGGCGGCGAGCAGGCCGCAGCGCAGGGTGCGGGCGGCGCGCAGCGTGTGCGCGGACAGGGTGCGGGCGGCGGTCAGGTCGGTCAGTTCCACCGGCGTCGAAATGCCAACGGCCAGTGTCGAATCCGAGTCACACGATTGGACGATCGCGTGTCCGGAGCGCAGGCGGTCGAGCAGGTTCGGGCGATCCGGGACGACGGCGAGGGCCTGCTCGCCGTCGAAGACGACCGGGAACGGGTGCTCGTCGACGTGGGCGAGCAGCTCACGCAGCGCGGCGGCCCAGCTCCCCGGCCGGTGCGCGGCCGTCGCCGCACCGATCAGCCGGTACGGCCCGGGCACGGACAGTTCGAGGGCGTCGATATCGGCGACGGTCGGCGCTTCGGCGACCGGCGCGAGCAGTCGCAGCACCGTCTCGGTGGCGGCGCGTTCTCGTTCGTCACGCTCCGCGAGCGCGCGATCGCGATACCCGCGCAGCACGTCCGCGATCTCCTGCACCAGCCGCGGCGGTGCCTGCGATCCCGCGGGCAGGTGCAGATACCAGCCGTCGTAGGCCGAATCCGCCACGCCCACCGGCTGATTCGATTCCGATGCGGTGCGCAGTTCGCGGCGGATGGTGGCGGGTGCGGCCGGGCCGGTGCCGGTGGAGTGCGCGAGGGTGCGCCCGGTGACGGTGACCAGCGCGCAGGGCAGTCCACCGAGCTGAGCGCCGATCTGGTCGAGCAGAGTGTGCGCGGGTGCGCCGTCGTGCACCAGCTTGGCCAGGGCCCGCCGCTCCCGATCGGGCAGCGAATGATGCTCGGACATGGACAGATCACCCCAGCGCCGGAGATAGATGGCGTCGGTGATGGTCCGGAAGGTGATGTCGGGCGGCACGGCCAGCAGCGGGATCCGCTGTTCACGGCAGGCGCGCACGATGTCGTCGGGGACGCCGCCGTGCCGCGCGGTCCCGGCGACCAGGGCGACGGCACCGGCCGCGCGCAGGGCGGCCACGAATCGGTCGGCCTTGCCGCGGCCGCCGCGCGGTGTCCACCACACCAGGCCGCTCAGCACCACTTCGCCGGATTCCAGGTACGAGGAGGGGTCCTGCAGATCGGTGGCGGTGACGCCGCTGACCTCGTGCCGCAGCAGCGCGGTCTCGCCCCACACCAGTTCCAGGTCGAGTGTCTCCAACCGAAGCAGGTCATCTACCCGCATGATCTGCTCCTTCCGCGCAATCCACCCCGACTGCCGTATCGCATCGTAGAGGCGTCCATGTCGCGATTACGACCTTCTTGGTCGATCAACCGAGGATACGCAGCCCGCCGCCGGATTTTCCGTACGCGGCAGCCGATGGCTTCCCCGGACGCGGGCATTTGAATCGAAGAATGGACCTGAACACCGTGGTCGAGGTGTGCGACGCCCGCTACCACCGCGATTGGCAGACCGGCGACCGCTGGCTGGGCGGGGGCACCTATCTGTTCTCCGAACCGCAGCTCTCGACCCGGCGACTGGTCGATCTGAGCCGCACCGGGTGGACGCCGCTGCGCCGCCTGCCCGACGGCGGTCTGGAGATCGCGGCCACCTGCACGGTGGCGCAACTGTTCCGCGGCACCGAGTATCCGCTGTTCCAGCAGTGCTGCCACGCCTTCCTGGCCTCGTTCAAGATCTGGAACATGGCCACGGTCGGCGGGAACCTGTGTAATTCGCTGCCCGCCGGGCCGATGATCTCGCTGACGGCGGCGCTCGACGGTGTCTGCCTGCTACAGGCACGAACCGGGGTGCAGCGGCGAGTTCCGGTGGCGGACTTCGTGATCGGCGCGGGCATGAACGTGCTGGCCCCGGGCGAGCTGTTGCGGTCGGTGACGTTGCCCGCGGCCGCGCTGGCTCGGCGCACCGCGTTCCGGCAGGCGTCGCTGTACGGGTTCGGGCGCTCGGCGGTGCTGATCGTCGGTACCCGGGATCGCGACGAGTCGCTGCGCGTCACCATCACGGCGTCCACCACGCACCCGTTCCGCATCTATTTCCCGTGGCTGCCCACCCGGGACGAGCTGGCGCGGGCGATCGAGCGGACGGTGCCGGACACCGCCTGGTTCGACGACATCCACGGCCTGCCGGAGTGGCGCAGGCATATGAGTTTCCGTCTGGCCGAGGAGATTCGGGAGGAACTGGCATGAGCTTCGAGATCCAGGTCAATGGACAGCAGTTCGACGCGGAGCCGCGCGCGGGCCAGTGCCTGCGCACCTACCTGCGTGATCGGGGCTGGTTCGGTGTGAAGAAGGGTTGCGACGCGGGCGACTGCGGCGCCTGCACCGTGCACGTGGACGGCGCGCCGGTGCACAGCTGTCTGTTCCCGGCCTTCCGCGCCGACGGCCACTCGGTGACCACCGTGGAGGGTCTGGCCGAGGACGGTGAGCTGCATCCGGTGCAGCAGCGCTTCCTTGACGCGCAGGGCTTCCAATGCGGTTTCTGCACAGCGGGTTTCCTGATGACGACGGCGGCGCTCACCGAGGAGCAACGGCAGGATCTGCCGCGGTCGCTGAAGGGAAACCTGTGCCGCTGCACCGGATATCGGGCGATCGAGGACGCCGTGCGTGGCGTCTGCCACACCACCGAGCCGGAGGCGGGCACCGCGGTCGGTCAGAACATGGGCGCGCCCGCGGGCCCGAAGGTGGTCACCGGCACCGCCCGCTACACCTTCGACATCGAAGTGCCCGGGCTGCTGCACATGAAGCTGCTGCGTTCCCCGCATCCGCACGCGCGGATCCTGGATATCGATGTGTCCGAGGCGCTTTCGGTACCCGGCGTGCACGCCGCCTTCACCCACCACGATGCCCCGCAGCGACTGTATTCCAGTGCGCGACACGAGCATCCGGAGGAGGATCCCGACGACACCCGGGTGCTCGACGACGTGGTCCGCTATGTCGGCCAGCGGGTGGCCGCGGTGGTCGCCGATACCGAGGGCGCGGCCGAGGAGGGCTGCCGCCGGATCAAGGTGGCCTACGAGGAGCTGCCGTTCGTCCTCGATCCGGAGGAGGCGATGCGCCCGGGTGCGCCGCAGGTGCACGTGAAGGATGCCGCGACCGCGCGCATCGCCCGCCCGGAGAACAACGTGGTCGGCGAGGTGCACGGCGAAATCGGGGATATGGCAGCCGGTTTCGCGGAGGCCGCGGTGGTCTACGAGCAGACCTTCCAGACGCAGCGGGTGCAGCACGCCAGCCTGGAGACGCACGGGGCGGTGGCCTGGTACGACGACGATGGCCGTCTCACGGTGCGCTCCAGCACGCAGACGCCGTTCCTGACCCGGCGCGCGCTGTGCACCCTCTACGATCTGCCACTGGATTCGGTGCGCCTGGTGGCGGGGCGGGTCGGCGGCGGCTTCGGCGGCAAGCAGGAGATGCTCGTCGAGGACATCGTGGTGCTGGCGACGCTGAAGCTGCGGCGGCCGGTGAAGCTGGAATACACACGCGCAGAACAGTTCTACGGCACGACCACCCGGCACCCGTTCACCGTGCACATCAAGGCGGGAGCGCGCGCGGACGGACGACTGTCGGCGTTGCAGCTGCGGGTGGTGTCCAATACCGGCGCGTACGGCAACCACGGGCCCGCCGTCATGTTCCACTCGGTCGGCGAATCCATGGCGGTGTACCGCTGCCCGAACAAGAAGGCCGACGGCTATTCGGTGTACACCAATGCCGTTCCGGCCGGGGCGTTCCGGGGTTACGGCCTCGGGCAGGTGGTGTTCGGCATGGAGTCGGTGATGGACGAGTTGGCACGGCGCGTCGGCATGGATCCGCTGGTCTTCCGGGAGCGCAATATGATCGGCCCCGGCGAACCCATGGTCACCCCGGGCGGGCACGAGGAAGACTTGCACATCGCCAGTTACGGCCTGGACCAGTGCTTCGGCATCATCCGTCGGGCGCTGGCCGAACCCTTCCCGGACGCCCCAGCTGGCTGGCTGACCGGCAGCGGCGCGGCCCTGTCCATGATCGCGACCGGCCCGCCCGGCGGCCACTACGCCGACGCCCGGGTCACGCTGCTGGCGGACGGTTCCTATGATCTGGCCGTCGGCACCGCCGAATTCGGCAACGGCACCACCACCGTGCACCGGCAGATCGCGGCGCAGGAGCTGGGCACCATCGGCCCGCGCATCACCATCCGCCAGTCCGACACCGATGTGGTCGGCCACGACACCGGCGCGTTCGGTTCCACCGGAACCGTGGTCGCGGGCAAGGCGACGCTGTTCGCCGCCCGCAAACTGGCCGACCTGCTGTGCGCCACCGCCGCACCGCATTTGGGCGTGCCCGCCGAGGCATGCGTGCTGACCGCCGATTCCGTGCGCAGCGGCAACCGCCGCGTTTCCCTGCCGGTGCTGCACGCACTGGCCGTCGAGCAAGGCGAAACCCTTGCCGCGGAAGGTCATTGGGGCGGCACCCCACGCTCGGTCGCCTTCAACGCCCAGCTGTTCCAGATCGCCATCGATCCGGACACCGGTGAGATGCGCATCCTGCGCAGCGTGCATGCCGCCGACGCCGGTGAGGTCATCAACCCCATGCAGTGCCGCGGCCAGGTGGAGGGCGGCGTCGCACAGGCTTTGGGCGCAACACTTTTCGAAAACGTCCGCCTCGACGAACGCGGCGAGATCACCACAGCGGCCTTCCGCCGCTACCGCCTCCCCGGCTACGCCGACGTCCCCCGCACCGAGGTCACCTTCATGCGCACCTCCGACGCCATCGGCCCCCTGGGCGCGAAATCCATGAGCGAGAGCCCCTTCAACCCGGTGGCTCCCGCCCTGGCCAACGCCCTGCGCGACGCCACCGGCATCCGCTTCACGGATCTCCCCCTCACCCGCGACCGCGTCTGGCAGGCCCTGCACCATCGCCGGACCCGCACCCCCGCGCGGCCGCAGCCCACGCCGACCCGTCAGGAACTGGCGGCACTCACCGAGTATCGAGTCGAGTGAGTTCGGAAGTCACTGTGGTGCAGGCGATTACCGCCGGGATCAGCCGATGTCGTAGGCCTGGCGAGACAGCCGGAACATGTGGCCGTAGCCCGTGCACTGCACGTAGTCGACGGTGCTCAGGCAGGTGACGGGTCCCTCGGTGATGCTGGCGCCGTAGGGCAGGATCACCGCGGTCGGGCCGACCAGACGGTCACCGTGGCAATTGAATCGGGCGCCGCTGGCATCGAGTGAGACGCGGTCGCCGTAGGCGAGGTGGCATTCGGCGGGGCGGGCGGGCGAGATGTAGTCGTGGTTGGCGATCTCGCAGGCGGCGCCGGTGTTGCCGACTATGCATTCGACATTGCCTGAGGGCGACTGGAATTCGGCCGATGTCGCCTCGGCGTGGGCGAGGCCCGCGCCGGTCAGCGCGAACAGTGCGGCGGTGGTGGTGATGAGACGAATCGGAAACTTCATGGTTGTGCTCCCCCCGGGACAGAACGGTGTCACCCATTCATCGGTGAGACCGGGCGGAACGATAACGCGGAAGACGCAACCCCGGTCGCGCCCTCATCGGCGCGACCGGGGTTGCCCACCGCCAGCGGCTACTTCGTCGGAGCCGGGGTGAACGGTTGGTTGATGGTGGTGAAGTACTGCACGGCCGCGGCGATCGCCACCGGTGCGGTGACCAGGATCATGCCGCCGATCGCGCCGAGCGCACCCATCGCGGCGGCACCGGCCAGGCAGCCGACGACCGCTCCGGGCAGGAAGAAGAACAGGCCGCCGATGATGCCGGTGGCGAGACTGACGCCCGAGCCGACGGCGATGCCGCCCAGCGCGCAACCGACGGCCGCGCCGCCGAGACCGCCGACCAGGGTGCCGATGGTGGCGCCGATGGCGATGGTGTCCTTCATCCGGTTCCAGGCCGCCTGCTCACGGTCGTACGGGGTCTTCCAGGGGGCGGTGTCCTCGAAGGGCAGGGCGACGGGCTGGTACGACGCGTGCGACATGTCGAACAGCGGGGTGAGCGTCGCGGTGTTGTCGCGGATCGCGGCGGAGATGGGGAAGACGAAATCGTCTACACGGAAATTGAGCTGGGTTCCAGCAACCACGTTTCCATCGGGGGCTTTGATGGTGAAGACACCATTGTCGACAGCCATGGAACCGATATCGGTGGTAATGGTCGCGGCCTGATCGGTGGCCGACGCGGTGTAGTGGATTGCACCCACATCACCGGTTGCAGGCTGGGCATTTACAGCCCCGGTAGTGACGACAGTAACTGCGGCGACCATCGCCGTGATCGCAGCAAGACCCTTGACGCGCATGTGATTCACCTCAAATAATCGTCCTGCGTAATTGGAACACGTGCAGGTTCAGCAATTGACAAGCAAACTCTAAGTTCGTTCTCAGGCCCTGAGCAATGGACGAATGTCCTTTAGTGACTCGTTGCACATATGAGCGCCCGGTTCCTCGCAAAACGGACATCAATATGGGCAGATGACCGGCTGGTAGTCGGAACCCGCTTGCGGCACAAGGGATTACAAGGAACCGACCGGCTTGGATTTGACTTATCCGTAGGGCAGGCTCACCATTGCCCGAGTCAGCACCTCGCTAGGCGAGGCTCCTGTACGAACACAGGCCACTGATCCGACGACGTCGAGAGACGCCCAGGGTTAGGACAGATCACCCCGGATTAAGGGGTGATCCGAAGTGGCTTCCCCGGGCCGCGAGCCCCCGGATACGTCGTGCAGTGCCGAAGCTCTGACGAGAGGGGTGCGAGGCTACGCCGTCGCGGCGTGGCCGCGTTTCCCTCTTGCCGCGCGTGGTCGGACAGCAGGTCTTCGTCACGAGGACACAGGCGACGTCCCCGAACGTCACGGCGGCAAGGAGGTGAGGGACGAACAATGAGTTCCGGCGATAGTCCGTATCCGAAACCGGAGTTCCCTGCCCCGACGTCCCCGGCCCGCCGTCTTCCGGTCGCCGCCTGACCCGTTCCACGCCGCACCCCCCACCGGTGTTCTCGCACCGATCGAGTGGTTCCCGCGTGCCCCGGGCCGGTCGTGTCGCGCCCGAAATCGGTTGCCGCCGGGCGCTTTCCGCACGCCCGCGCACCTGATGATGAAAGCGAGAGAAGCGCCATGGCCTTCTTCGCGAACGGCGCCAGCCGCCGCACCGCAACCGTTCCCGCCGCGGTCACCCCCGCCGTGACCGCCCCCTCCGAGCCCACCGGCGCCGTCATGGACAGCGCGCACGTCGGCGATATCGTCGGCGCGCTGGGCAGCATCGGCCGCCACGACACCCTCGAAGGTCGTTCCCGCAAGCAGCGTTTGCGCATGCTGCTGGCGATCATGGGCCCCGGCCTGATCGTGATGGTCGGCGACAACGACGCGGGTGGCATCGCCACCTACGCGCAGGCCGGGCAGAACTACGGCATGGCCCTGGTCTGGACGCTGGTGCTGCTGATCCCGGTGCTGTACGTGAACCAGGAGATGGTGGTGCGGCTGGGCGCGGTGGCCGGGGTCGGGCACGCGCGGCTGATCTTCGATCGCTTCGGAAAGTTCTGGGGCGCTTTCAGTGTCGGCGATCTGTTCGTGGTGAACGCGCTGACCATCGTCACCGAGTTCATCGGCGTCTCGATGGCGCTGAACTACTTCGGGCTGCCCAAGTGGGTGTCGGTGCCGCTGGCCGCGGTGCTGCTGTTCGCCATGGTGGCGGGCGGCTCGTTCCGGCGCTGGGAGCGTTTGCTGTTCGGCTTGATCGCGGTCAACGTCATCATGTTCCCGCTGGCATTCCTGGTGCACCCCAAGGCTTCTCAGGTGGCGCACGGATTCCTGCCGTCGTTCCCGGGCGGGCTGAACTCGACGCTGCTGCTGCTCATCGTCGCCATCGTGGGCACCACGGTCGCGCCGTGGCAGCTGTTCTTCCAGCAGTCCAACATCGTCGACAAGCGCATCACCCCGCGCTGGATCCGCTACGAGCGCATCGATCTGTGGATCGGGATCGTGGTGGTGATGGTGGGCGCGATCGCGATCATGGCGGCCGCCGCCTTCGGGCTGGCCGGGACCGACGCGGCCGGGAACTTCGCCGATGCCGGTGCGGTGGCGCGGGCGCTGCACGATCACGCGGGTCCGACGGTGGGCGCGCTGTTCGCGATCCTGCTGTTCGACGCCTCGCTGATCGGCGCGAACGCGGTCGGGCTGGCCACCACCTACGCGCTCGGCGACACTCTGGGCAAGCGGCATTCGCTGCACTGGAAGATCAGTGAGGCGCCCGCCTTCTACGCCGGTTACGCCGCGCTGCTGGCGCTGGCCGCGGCGGTGTCGTTCAGCCCCGACCACGTACTGGGTCTGCTCACCCAGGGCGTGCAGGCGCTGGCCGGGGTGCTGCTGCCGTCGGCCACCGTCTTCCTGGTGCTGCTGTGCAACGACCGGGCGGTGCTCGGTCCGTGGGTGAACACGGTGCGGCAGAACATCGTCGCCGGCGTCATCGTGTGGTCGCTGGTGCTGCTGTCGCTGGCGTTGACGGCGGCCACCTTCTTCCCCGAACTCACCACTCGCACACTGGAATACAGCTTCGGCGGCGGCGTGCTGGTCGGCCTGCTGGGCGGGGTGGGCATGCTGATCGCCTGGCAGCGCGGCCGCCGCCGCGCCGTCGAGCGCACCGCGCAGGAGTTCGGCAACCTCGATCCCGATCAGGTCGAGGAGCTCAACGCCACCTCACTGACCCGGGCCGAGCGCAAGGCCATCATCCAGGCCGACCGCGACACCTGGCGCACCCCCGCGCTCGCCACCCTCCCCCGTCCCACCTTCTCCCCCGCCCGCACGACCGGCATGCTCGCCCTGCGGGGCTACCTGCTGGTCGCGGTGATCCTGGTGGCGGTCAAGATCGCCATGGCGATCGGCTGAGCCGAATCACCTTCCGGCTGAGCCGAGTTCGGGTGACCGGCTCAGCAGGTGGGCGGGATGTCGGCGAGATTCACACCCGCGTAGGTGGCGGCGGCCCGGCAGTCGACGGGCCTGCCGTCCAGTGTGAGCTGGTCGAGATCCATTGTGGCGCTGCCGATCCGGCCGCCGCTACTGGTGGCTCGCAGGAGTTCCTGCTGGGTCGCGGCGACGGTGGTGCGGGTGATGGAGCCGTGCAGGACGGCGGTGTCACCGACATTGGTGACGCTGATGCCTTGGGCCGCAGCGCCGTTGACCACGGTGTCGTGGATGTCGAAGGTGAGCTGCGCGGTGCTGGGTTCGGATCCGGCCGGGGTGTAGGCGATCAGGCCGATGCCGTCGGCGCTGCAGTCACCGAGGTCGGAGTCGGCGATGGTCAGGTTCGTCTGCGCGGTGCGGCCGAAATTGGTTGTCACCACGCAGGTTCCGAGATTGGCCGGGACCAGGCCGTTCAGGATCGCGCCGGGAAATTCGGAGTGGTGGGCACGGACGTTCTCCAGGGTGAGCGACTGGTGGGCGCCTCCGCTGCTGAGGTTGTAGTTCTCGATGACGTCGCCGCTGACATTGTCGAAGGTGCTGTCCACCACGCGGACCCGGCTGTCGGGGCTGCCGTCGGTGGTCACGTATTCCAGGCCGTTGGCGGAGAAGTTCCCGTACCCGTTACGGAAGGTGTTGCCGGACACGGTGATATCCATGCGGGCCCGCCCGGCCGCGTTGAGGAAGACGCCCTCGCTGTCGGCCATGGCATTGAGCGGTGAGGTTGCGGGCGTGGCGATCTCGGTCTCGGTGTTTCCCCCCAGGTTGCCATCGAGCTGGGCATCGTCGGTGGCCTGCACGCCGAGTGCCAGCACCGAGAGCTTGGCCAAGCCGAGGTTGATCGAACGCATGGTGTTGTCGTGTACTTCGGCGGTGACCCGACTCGTGCCGAAGGCGCGGACGTCGATGCCGTCCCCGCAGGCGGTGTCGTGGACCGCATTGCCCTCGATGCGGACTTCGCCTGCGGCACTGTGGAAGTCCGTCATGATCGCGGCCCAGCCGTTGTTCAGAGTGAGGAAGTTCGGGATCGGTCCGACGGCCAGGCCCAGCGGCAGGGTCGGCGGCAGGCCGAAGGGTCCGATGATGAATCCGTCGGCGCACTGCTGGTTGGTGGCGCTGACGTCGTTGCCGGTGATCCGCACGTCGGCGGCGTCGCCGCCGTAGATGCCGCCGCGCCGGGCACCGCCGATGACGAGATTGCGCACCTCCGCCCCGGGCGCGAGACGCACCGCGTCACCGTCGTTGCCGGGGGTGGTGTTGGTGACGCGTGGCAGCGGAATGCCCTCGGCCGCACCGATCACCGCCGGTCCGTCGCCGACCAGGTGCTGACCGGGTTTGAGCGCGATGCCGCCGTCGAGCGCGGCGGCGGCGGCCTGCACGATGATGGTGTCGCCGGGCCCGGAGGCGGCTTGCGCGCGAGCGAGGGATTCGAAGGGCGCGTCGGCGCTACCGGTGCCGGTGGCGGGCGCCCCGGCGCGGACGTACCAGGTGCTCGAATCCGGTTCTGCCACAGCGAATGCGGTGGTGTGCGCACCGAATGCCAGCGCGACGGCCAGCAGCGTGGTGGTGCGGGCGGCAGGGACGTTCTTCCTCATGCTGCCCGACCATGCCAGGTGGCGCGGCTGCGGCCATCGGGCAAATTGCCAGGATCGAACGGTCTTTCCTGGCTGTACGACCAAGATTTCTCGGTCGCGCGGACGATTACAGCTCGTCGAGCTCCGGAATGGGGGGCAGGACCGGCTCGGGCCACTCCTCCAGGGTCGCCACCTGCAGGTGGATGTAGGCCGCGATGCGGTGGCGGGCCGAGGACGGGAGTCGCTCGATATCGGCCGCGCTCAGGACGTGTGCGCCGAACGAATGGGGCTGTGGCGCTTCGGTGTCAGGCGATTCGGGAACAACCTCTAGATGTGGCCGCGAAGCAGTCACCGGGACGTCTGGCTCACCCGGTTCTGCGGCAGCGGCGGCGGTTCGCACCATGTCGTGACCATAACCCTTTGATAACACTCGCGGGAGCCGTTGGCGCACTTGAGCCTTCGCACTGCGAATTCGGCGAAGGCGTTGTAGACGATGTACGAATGTGCTGGCAGGCGGGTGAGCCGCCGAAATCGGGCAGGCTTGCGCCGGAAGATTATGGTGATGGGAGTCACTCTGTCAACAGTTCGGACAAAACTCCCAGCGAATGCTCAAACGGGGCGGCGCGCAAGGGCATACAGGTCACGCGCCGGACCGGTCGGTTGTTGTCCGAGCGGCCAGACGGCACGCAGCTGCCGTTCCAGATCCAGCCCGGTAACCGCAGGTGAGACCAGGCTGCCCTCGGCCAGTTCGGTGGCGACCGCCAGCGAACTGAGCACCGCCGGACCGATCCCCGCGGCCACCGCCGTCTTGATCGCCGTGGTCGACGACAACTCCAGTGCCACATCGGGTTCCCACCCGGGCAGCTGCCGGCGCATGACCCGTTCGAACGAGTTGCGGGTGCCCGAACCGGACTCCCGGTAGATGAGGGCGGTCCCGGCCAGCTCCCGCACATCGATCTCGGCGCGCCGCGCCCAGGGATGCCCGGCCGCGACCACCACGACGAGCCGGTCCCGCGCCACCACCTGACTTTCCAGGCCCGGCGGCAGCAGCGGGCTCTCCACGAACCCGATCCCGGCCCGGCCCTCGAGCACCGCCTTGGCCACCTCGGCCGAGTTGCCCGAGATCAGCGCGATCGAGGTCTCCGGCATCCGAGCCCGCAGTCCCACCAGCCATTTCGGGAACAGGTACTCCGCGACGGTCTGACTGGCCGCCACCCGCAGCCGCGAATCCCGTTGCGCCCGCAGCGTGTCGATCCCGGCGTCCAAGCGCGTGGCGGCGTCCACCACATCGCGCGCCCACTCCGCGATGAGCGCGCCCGCCGCGGTGGGCCGTGACCCGAGCGTGGTCCGCTCCAGCACCGGCACTCCGACCAGCTGCTCGAGATACCGGATGCGCGAGCTCGCCGACGGCTGACTGATGCCGTGCGCCTTGGCCGCCCGCCCGAGACTGCCCAGTTCGATCACCGACAGCAGCAGATCGAGGGCGGCCAGGTCAGGGACCCGCGGGGACAGGGGCATAGGTCGAGTCTATGTGGCAGTCGCGCCGCGGCGGACTCCGCCACCGGCATGTCGCCGTGACCGGCGGGATTGCCACGAAGGGCGCCCTGACCAAGGGCGCACAATCCTCGCATCCCGACCGGAAGGGATGAACGGACAGCACTTCTGGTGTATACGTCAGCGCTTCCCGTACCTGGGGTTCAGCGCTTCTCGATGCGGGCCGTCGGCGGCTGCACCGACCCCCGCGATTGCAGGTACGACTCCAGCGCGTCCAGATCGATCGGACCGACCTGGGTGCCGCCGCCCTGCTTGAACACGGTGAACCCGTCTCCGCCGGAGGCCAGGAAGTTGTTGGTCGAGACCCGGTAGGACACGGTCGGGTTCAGCGGCTGGTCGCCGATGCGGACGCTGTCGGCGATCACCTTGTGCCCCTTCTCCCCGGTCGCGGTGTACGCGTAGGTGATTCCGGCGACCGACAGCACCGCGGGCTTGCTCACGTTGTCCCACTGCTGTTCCAGCAGATTCAGGATCTGCTGCCCGGTCAGCGCCAGCGACACCACCTGGTTGCCGAACGGCTGCACGGTGTAGGCCTGCGCGTAGGTGATGGCGCCGCCGGGCAGATCCGCGCGCACCCCACCGGGATTCATGAAGGCCGCCACCGTCTGCGCGGGCCGCATGGCGTCGAGCATGGAGTCGGCGATGAGGTCACCCAGTGGTGAGTCGCCGTCGCGGTCGGGGGCGCTGGGCAGTGGGCCGGTGGAGCTGCCGATCACCCGTTCGGCGCGCGGCTTGGATTGTGCGGCAAAGAAATCCACCAGGGTGGTGGTGGCCGACGCGGGCGCGATGTCGCGGGTGACGACCCGGTTGACCGCCTTCGCGTCCACCTTGCCGTCGTGGAAGCGCAGCGTGACATCGGTGATCAAGCGGCCGAAGGATTCGGCCTGGGTGACGACCTTGCCCGCGATGGTGCAGTTGTAGGCCTGGTGGCTGTGCGCGGTGAACATGACGCTGACCGCGCTGTCGGTCTTGTTCGCCAGCGCGCTGACATCGGGTGAGATGTCGGCGCAGCCGTTGTAGTCGACCGGTTTGCCGTGGGTGTTCTGCGCGCCGCCGTCGTGCAGCAGGGCGATCACGGTCTCGGCTCCGGCCGCCTTCACCTCGGGCACGTACTTGTTGATGGCGTCGGCCTCGTCACCGAAGTGGTAGCCCCGAATGCCGTCCGGCATCACGATATTGGCGGTGTCGGGGGTGACGACACCGATCACGCCGATCTTGTGGCCGCCGACCTGGAGCATGGTCCAGGGCTTCGTGGCGGGCGGCAGCGCGCCGTTGCCGTCGGTGACGTTCGCGGCCAGGTACTGGAACTTCGCGCCGGTGAACGGTTCTCCGGGCGTGCACCCGTCCGAGGCGCAGCCGCCCTGCTGCAAACGCCGCAATTCGCTGACGCCGTGGTCGAATTCGTGATTGCCGACCGAGGAGACGGCGGTGCCGATCGAATTGAGGAACTCGATGGTGGGGTCGTCGTGGAACAGGGCGGAGATCAGCGGACTGGCCCCGACATTGTCTCCGGCCGCGACCACGGCGCTGTCCGGGTAGGCCGCCTTCAGCTTGGCCAGGTGCGCCGCCAGGTAGGCGGCACCGCCCGCGTCGTAGGAGCCGATCTTGCCGTTGGACCCGTCCGGCGGTTGCAGGTTCCCGTGCAGGTCGTTGATCCCGAACAGATGCACCTCGCCGGGCTGGGCGGCGGGGAGGTCGTTGGTCGAAACCAGCGGCACCGCAGGGGAAGCGGCGGGCTTCGCGGGCTCACCCCCGCCGCCGCACGCGGCCACCAAGGCCACGGTCACTGTCAGTACCAACCCGCTCAGCGTGACCCGCATCGGACCGGGCACCCGTCGACGACCGTTCATAACCGTCGACTCTGGCAGATCCCGTTGGCGCGGGCACGACGACCAGGTGAACTGAAATACCCCGCGCGCCGGGCATTATCGTGATCGTCGGATACCCGCAGGTCAGCCCGGTGCCACGGAAAATACCCACAGCCGAGGCGTGTTTCGCGTCTTCTGGTGGGCGAATTGCGCCCCTGTTAGACAGAATTCATGACGGCAAGGAATCTGACGCTCGCGACGGCGGCGTTCGCGCTGACCTTCTGGGCGTGGAATCTGATCGGCCCACTCTCCTCCTCATACACCAAGATGCTGCACCTGTCCGCGGGACAGACCTCGCTGCTGGTGGCGACTCCGGTGCTGGTGGGATCGCTCGGGCGCATCCCGGTGGGCGTGCTCACCGACCGGTTCGGCGGGCGGCGCATGTTCGCGGTGATCTGTCTGCTCACCATCATTCCGGTGATGTTCGTCGGGTCGGCGAATTCCTTTGGCAGCCTGCTGTTCTGGGCGTTCCTGCTCGGCGTCGGCGGCACCTCGTTCGCGGTCGGCATTCCGTTCGTGAACAACTGGTACGAGGCGTCGCGGCGCGGGTTCGCGACCGGTGTGTTCGGGGTCGGCATGGGCGGCACCGCGCTCTCGGCGCTGCTGACCCCGCGCCTGGTCGAACACCTGGGCCGGATGACCACGCATCTGATCATGGCCGCCGCGCTCGCCGTGATGGGTGCGGTGATGCTGCTGTTCAGCAAGGACTCCCCGAAGTGGAGTCCGGCCACCGAACCCGCGCTGCCCCGCATCCGCGAGGCGCTGCGGATGCGCGCGACCTGGCAGGGCGCGTTCCTGTACGCGGTGGCGTTCGGCGGTTTCGTGGCCTTCTCCACCTACCTGCCGACGGTGCTACACAACGTCTACGACTTCGCGCAGTCCGACGCGGGCATCCGCACCGCGGGCTTCGCCATCGCCGGTGTGCTGGCCCGACCGGTGGGCGGCATGCTCTCCGACCGGGTCGGCCCGGTCCGGGTGCTGATCGCCGCGTTCGCCGGTGTCGCGCTGATGGCTGTGCTACTGGCATTGGAACTTCCGGCCGAACTACCGGCGGGGGCGACCCTGGTGGTGATGGCGTTCTTCCTCGGGCTCGGCACCGGCGGCGTGTTCGCGCTGGTCGCCAAGTTGGTCGAACCGGCCCGCGTGGGCACGGTCACCGGCCTGGTCGGCGCGGCCGGCGGTCTGGGCGGCTACTTCCCACCGCTGGTGATGGGTCTGACCTTCGCCCGCACCGATACCTATACCCTCGGTTACCTGCTGCTCGCCGGCACTGCCGCCGCCGCGCTGCTGTTCACCGTGACCCTGCGTCGTGCGGTCGCGCCCCCCACCCATGCCGATGCCGCGGTCCGGGCCGTGGCATCGAGGGCGCACCACTGATCCCTCCGACGCCGGGGTCATCCGGATGCGGCCGCCGCGCAGCCTCTTCGCGGCGGTCGCATCCCGAACATGAAGGAGCGCAGTCGGTCTCGACCGACTGCGCTCCTCGTTTGTCAACTGCTAGCTGCTGGCCGCTCCTGCGAACGGGATGGCGGGGGCGGGCTCGTGGCGGCGATTCGGGTGCTTCCACAGCCCCTTTCGCTCCAGGATCGGCAGCACGCCCTCACCGAACCAGTACGCCTCCTCGAGATGCGGGTAGCCCGACAGCACGAAGTGGGTGACGCCCGCCTTCGAGTACTCGATGAGCCGTTCGGCGACCTCGGCGTGCGAGCCGACCAGCGCGGTGCCAGCGCCGCCGCGCACCAGGCCGACCCCGGCCCACAGGTTGGGGGCGATCTCGAGCCGATCGGTCTTGCCGCCGTGCAGTTCCGCCATCCGGCGCTGGCCCTCGGACTCGCTCAGCGCCAGTGCGGCCTGCACGCGTTCGATATCGGCGGGATCGATACCGGCCAGCAGCCGGTCGGCCACCGCCCATGCCTCCTCGGAGGTGTCACGGGAGATGACGTGGATGCGCAGGCCGTAGTCCAGCTTGCGGCCCTGATCCACGGCGAGCCCGCGAATCCAGTCCAGCTTGCGGCTCACCGCGAGCACCGGTTCACCCCAGGTGAGATAGGTGTCGGCGTAGCGGGCCGCGACCGGACCGGCCGGGCCGGAGGAACCACCGAAGAAGACCGGCGGCACCGGGTCGGGCCGGTTGGACAGCAGCGCGTTCTCGACGCGAATATGCTCGCCCTCGAACGTGATCGGCTCGTGCGAATTCCACAGCGACTTGACCACGTGCAGGAATTCGCCGGTGCGCGCGTAGCGGGTCTCCTTGTCGGCGAAGTCGCCGTAGGCCGCCTGGTCCTTCGGCTCGCCGCCGGTCACCACATTGATGAGCAGCCGTCCCCGCGAGTGCCGCTGGAAGGTGCCCGCCATCTGCGCGGCCAGGGTCGGGCTCATCAGCCCGGGCCGCAGCGCCACCAGGAACTTCAGCGTCTCGGTGGTCTCGACCAGCATGGCGGTGGTCAACCACGCGTCCTCGCACCAGGATCCGGTCGGCGTGAGCACGGCCTCGAAGCCGTTGGTCTCGGCGGCCGCGCCGATCTGGTTGAGGTAGTGCAGCGACGCGGGCCGGTCACCCGACATGGGGGTGCCGTGACCGCCGACCACCAGGCCGCGCGAATCGCCGGAGGTGGGCAGGAACCAGTGGAACGACAGGCTCATTCGGGGACTCCTAGGAGGTGAATCGGTCGTTGAAGCGGGTGTCGACGAAGTCCTTGATGTTCACCTTGCCGGGGATCAGTTTGGCGTCGGAGAAGGCGTCGGCGACCTGCTGTTCGGCGGTGATGGTGGCGTCGTCGAGCGGATGATGGTTGTACACAGCGCGTTTCACGGCGGTCAGGGTGACGTCGTAGGGAACGCCGGTGATGCTCGCGGACTGCTTGGCCCAGTCCTCCTGGTGGTCCTTGATCCAGGTCTGGGCGCGCTGGATGCGGACCAGCAGATCGCGCACCGCGGCCGAACTGGCCTTGTTCTCCAGGGTTTTGGTGCCCGCGACGAAGAACGAGTCGGGCTTCACGTAGCCGGTGGCGTCGACCAGGATCTTGTTGCCGTCGGCCTGCGCCTGCGCCACATACGGATCCCACACCGCCCAGGCGTCGATGCGACCGGTGGACAGCGCGGCCAGCGCGTCGGCGGGCTGCAGGTATTGCGGCTCGATGTCGTTGAAGGTGAGGCCGTTCTTGGTCAGCACCGACAGCAGGTGGTAGTGCGCGGAACTGCCCTTGGTGACGGCGATCTTCTTGCCTCGCAAGTCCTTCGGATCCTTCAGGGTGGAGTCCTTCGGGATCAGGATGGCCGAGCCCTGCGCACCGGAGTCATAGGCTCCGACGATCTCGATGCGGGACTTGGCGGCCGCCGCGAACACCGGCGGGGCATTGCCGACGCCACCGAAATCGATGGATCCGGCGTTGATCGCCTCCAGGATCGGCGGGCCCGCCGTGAACTGCGCCCAGTCCAGCTTGTAGGGCAGGTCCTTGGTCTGACCGGACACCTCCAGCAGGGCCTGCAGCGCGGAACCCTTCTGATCGCCGACGTGCAGGGTCACCTGTGAAAGGTCAACGGAGCCATCGGCGTTCACCCCCTTGCTGTTGTCGCTGCCGGAGCTGCACGCCGCGGTGACGAGAGCCGTGGCGACCGCGACAGCGGCAATCAGACGTCTGGAGATCATGGGTGTCCTTCCGGGGTGACACGGTCGTGCTGAGCGACGCCTAGTTCGGCGAGCAGTTCGGCGCGCAGGGCAACGAATTCGGGATGCTCGCGGCGGCGGGGGCGGGGCAGGTCGATGGTGATCTCACGGGCGATGCGGCCCTCGGCGAGCACCAGCGCCCGGTCGGCGAGCAGCAGCGCCTCGTCCACATCGTGGGTGACGAGCAGCACGCCGGGCCGATGCGAGGTCCACAGATCCAGCACCAGGTTGTGAATCGTGATGCGGGTCAAGGCATCCAGCGCGCTGAACGGCTCGTCGAGCAGCAGCAGATCGGGATCGCGGACCAGGGCGCGGGCCAGGGACGCGCGCTGCGCCTCACCGCCGGAGAGGGTCAGCGGCCAGGCGTCGCCGCGTTCGGCCAGGCCGACCTCGGCCAGTGCCTCCCGCGCGGCGGCCTTCGCATCGCGGCGGCGCAGACCGAGAGTGATGTTGTCGCGCACCTTCTTCCACGGCACCAACCGCGGCTCCTGGAAGGCGACGGCCACCTCACCGGTGACGGTGAGCTCGCCGCCGGTGTCCCCGTCGAGTCCGGCCAGCGCGCGCAGCAGCGTGGACTTGCCCGAACCGCTGCGGCCGAGCAGGGCGACGAACTCGCCGCGGCCGATGTCCAGGTCGAGGTCGTGCAGGACCCGGCGTTCGCCGAAGTCCTTGACCACACCCCGGATTCGGGCCACCGGTTCGGCGCTGACCTCGGGTGCGGTGACGACCGAGAGGTGCGACGGACGCTCCTCGATATCGGCCGGGGCCACCTCGGGAAGGGTCACAGGAAGCTGCGTCGCCATGTCAGCGCTCTCCTCTCGATCAGACGGACCAGTGCGTCGGTGAGCAGACCGAGCACGCTGTAGACGAGCAGGCCGACGACGATCACGTCGGTGCGCAGGAATTCGCGGGCGTCGTTGATCATCTGGCCGAGACCGGCGTCGGCATTGACCTGCTCGGCGACGATCAGCGCCAGCCAGGCCACGCCGAGGGACTGCCGCAGGCCCACCAGGGTCTGCGGCAGCGCGCCGGGCAGCACGATGTGGCGGATCAGCTCGAACCGGCTCAGCCGCTGCACCTGCGCGAGCTCGGCGAGTTTGCCGTCCACACTGCGGATTCCGGCAAAGGTATTGAGGTACAGGGGAATCGCCACGCCGAAGGCGACCAGCACGATCTTGGGCAGCTCACCGATGCCGAACCACAGGATGAACAGCGGGATCAGGCCGTAGAAGGGCAGCGTGCGCAGCATCTGCAGCAGCGGGTCGACCAGGTACTCCCCGATCTTGCTCAACCCGGCGACCAGCGCCAGCCCGATCCCGAATACCGCCCCGATCACGAAACCCACGGCGGCCCGGCGCAACGACACCGACAGCGCGTGGGTGAGGGTGCCGTCCTCGAGCAGGTCGACGGCGGTCCGCACCACGGTGAGCGGCGAGGCGAGCAGCCGTTCCGGCAGCACCCCCGTCGCACTGGCGAGCTGCCAGAGCACCACGACCAGCACCGGACCGGCGAAACGCGCCAGCACGGCGGCACTCGGCAGCAGCGACCGGACCGCAACGGGCCTGGCCTGCACGGCAATTGACGACACGACAGCACCTCGGTGGGACGGGGGACGAGGGCGGTCGAGGGCCTTCGCCCGCCACGCTGCAACAGTGCCGTCGCTCGGTCGCCTCGTCACCGGTTGTAATCCGTGTGATTCTTGAACTCCGCGGGGAGCGCGACTGCCACAATGGACCCGCGACGAGGACCCGGGGGACGACCGATGAGCAGTCCGCACGAGCCGCTCAGCACCGGATCGACGTTCGGGCCCTACCGGCTCGACCGGCTGATCGGGCGCGGCGGCATGGGCGAGGTGTTTCAGGCCTACGACACCGTCAAGGACCGCACGGTGGCGATCAAGGTGCTGCCGGAACGGCTGGCCCAGGATCCGGTGTTCCGCCAGCGTTTTCAGCGCGAATCCCATGCCGCCGCCCGGCTGCGCGAGGCGCACGTCATCCCCATCCACGACTACGGCGAGATCGACGGCCGCCTCTACATCGACATGCGGCTGGTGGACGGCGACTCGCTGCGGTCGCTGCTGCACCGCGCCGGATCGATGCCGCCCGAACGCGCGGTCGTCATCATCGAGCAGGTGGCCTCGGCCCTCGACGCCGCCCACCGCGACGGCCTGCTGCACCGGGACGTGAAGCCCGACAACATCCTGCTGACCCACGAGGGCTTCGTCTACCTGGTCGACTTCGGCATCGCCCAGTCCGTCACCGACGAATCCCTCACCCAGACCGGCGGCACCGTCGGCTCCTACCGCTACATGGCCCCCGAACGGTTCTCCACCCGCGAACTCGGCCCCACCGCCGACGTCTACGCCCTGGCCTGCGTGCTGTTCGAATCCCTCACCGGCACAAAGCCTTTCTCCGGCGAGACGGACGCGCAGATCATGCGCGCCCACCTCTTCGACCCCATCCCCCGGCCCAGCCTGGTGCGCGCCGCCGTCCCCGTCGGCTTCGACGCGGTGGTGGCGCGCGGCATGGCCAAGAATCCGGACGAGCGCTACAGCAGCGCAGGCGAATTGGCCGCCGCCGCGCACGCGGCACTGGGTGAACCGGTGACCGGCGAGACCGGGGCGGCGCGGGCACGGGCCGCCACGGTCGGTGAGGCATCGGCTCGCGAGCCGCTGACCACGACCGCGGACAGTGAGCCCACCGATGTCAGCCAGCCCGCGGGTCCGGCCGCGAACATCGCTGAGCGGCAACCCGATTCGACAAGCTCCGATCCCGGAACCGGAAGCTCGGTCGGCACCGGGACCGGGCCGCAGCCGCTGGAGAACACCCCGACCGACACCGGCGCGACGTCTCGACCACCCACCGGCTCACGTCTGCGACGAGTGTCAGCTCTCCTCGGTGCGCTCGTCCTGGTGTGCGCCGCACTGGGTTTCGCGGGCTGGGAGTTCGAACACCGCACCACCTCGGGTAAGGCCGTCGGCGATGCTTCGGCACTGCGCGGAGCGGATATCGGCCTGCTCTCGCTGAGCACCTGGGCCGGATACCACCGCGCCAACTGCTTTCACGGCGACCCTGATCCGACGGCGCTGGCGTACCTCCTCTGCAAGGCGAATCCGGCGGCCTATGCCCCGACCGCGCGGTTCATCGAGTTCCGCACCGCGGCTGCCATGCACGACTTCTACACCACCAATGTCCTCAGGGTCTTCGGAGCCACGAATTGCGCGGGCGGCTCGGCCGGCACCGACGCTCCGACGCTGTCCAACGGTAAGGAGGTGGGCCGCAAGGCCTGCTACCTCGACAAGACCTCCGCGCCCTCGCCGCCGCTGCCCGCCATGGCGGTGACCAGTGAGGAGAACTTCGCGCTCGCGGTGTACATCTGGAACGCCGACGAAACCGCGGTCCGCGACCAGTCCGCGCGCCTCGACCTGGGCCAGTTCCGTAGCAAGGACAGTCCGAAGGACCCCGACTTCTACACCGACGCGGACCGCTACCTGCTGCAGCACATGGGCGACGACTACACGACCGCCAACTGCATCCACGATGATCCGCCGATGGGCGGGGCGACGGCGATCCTGGACTGCGCGACGCCCGCCGCCACCCCGAGCGTGTCGTTCATCGGCTTCGCCGACCGCAATTCAGCGAACACCATCTACCAGGCCCAACTCGCTCAGAACCCCGGACACAGCTGCGGAAACCCCACCGGCTCCGACGACATCTGGCGGCGGAACAACGCCCCGGTGGGCCGCTTCTTCTGCATGTCCGACAAGACCGAGGACCCCAACCGCCCGATGATCCTCGCCGTGCACGACGACCTCCACCTGCTCGTCATGATCGACGCCGAACGATTCGACACCCCCGACAACGGACCCAAAACCGAAGCCGCACTGCTGACCTGGTTCCAGAAGTACTTCGTGAGCTGAACCTCGTCCACGGCTCCACCCCCGCCCTGTCGCAACCCGGCCCAGTTGGCTATAGTTTTATATAGTCAGATGGTCGCGAATGAATCAGGAAGGTCGAAATGACGACAATCGAGGGTGCGGTCGTACTGGTGACCGGCGGACAGCGGGGACTGGGCCGGGCATTCGCGCAGGAGTTCCTGCAACGGGGCGCGGCCAAGGTGTACGTGACCGCACGCAAGCCGGACCCGAGCGACGATCCGCGGATCGTGCCGCTGCCGCTGGAGGTGACCGACGCGGATTCGGTTGCGGCCGTGGCGGAGCGGGCCGGGGACGTGAGCATCGTGGTGAACAACGCCGGGGTGCTGCGGTCCGCGTCACTGCTGCACGGCGAGATGGCGGATGTGGTGGAGACCTTCGAGACGAATGTCTTCGGACCACTGCTGGTAGCACGCGCGTTCGCACCGATCCTCGCCGCGAACGGCGGTGGGGCGCTGGTGGATATCCATTCGGTGCTGTCGTGGAGTTCTGGCGCGGCGGCCTACGGGGCGTCGAAGGCGGCGCTGTGGTCGATCACCAATTCGCTGCGGATCGAATTGGCGGGGCAGGGGACGCAGGTGGTGGGCGTGCATCTCGGGTTCGCCGATACCGACATGGTGAAAACCATTGCCGCGCCGAAGATCAGCCCGGCCGACGTGGCCGCCGCCGTCGCCGACGGACTCCAACAGGGGGCCGCTGAAGTGCTGGTGGACGAGTTCACCCGGCAGGTGAAGGCCTCACTGTCCGGACCCGTCGAAGGACTCGCACTGAACTTCGGCCGCTGAAAATCACACTCGGACAAAGGAATCCACCATGCCGCTGTGGCACATCTATCATCCGGCCGACACTTTCACCGCCGAGGACAAGCAGAATTTCGCCAAGGACATCACCGCGTACTACGCGCGCGTCGGACTGCCGGAGTTCTACGCGGTGGCGCTGTTCCACGAGATCGCGGCCGACTCCTTCTATGTCGGCGGCGTATCGATGCCGTCGGTGCGAATCACCATCGACCACTTGGCCCGTCAGCTCGACGATCCGGATCTGCGCAAGAAGATGACCGCGCGACTGCACGACCTGATGGCTCCCTACACCCATGATCGGGGCCTGCATCTCGAGTTCAATATCAACGAGGTGCCCCGGGACACCTGGATGATCGGCGGCCAGTTCCCACCGCCGCCGGGCAGCGATATCGAACGCGGCTGGGCCGAGACGAACAAGCCGATCCCGTACTGAGGGGCCGAAATAGGTGGTGCCGGGTTCCCTCCGCAGCTGGGAACCCGGCACCGAGTCGGCACCGGTGTGGGCGGTGACCGACATCTGGGGGACGCGCGCTAGTGCGCGTCGCGGATCAGTGCGCTTCCCGCACCATTTCGACGGCGCGGGTGAGAATGCCCAGGCCGTGGGTGATTTCGTCATCGGTGACGGTGAGCGGCGGCAGCAGCTTCACGACTTCGTCCACCGAGCCGGAGGTTTCGACCAGCAGCCCCATCTCGAAGGCGTGGCGGCACACCTTGGTGGCCTGCGAGGCGTCCTCGAAGACCAGGCCCTGCACCAGGCCGCGGCCGCGGGTGGACAGGCCGTCGAAGGTGTCGCTCAGCGCGGCCAGGTGGGTGTGGATGCGCTCGCCCTTGGCCAGGGTCGCGGTCTCGAGCCGGTTGTCGGACCAGTAGTGCCGCAGCGCCACCTCGGCGGTGATGAAGGCGGCGTTGTTGCCGCGGAAGGTGCCGTTGTGCTCGCCGGGAGCCCACTGGTCGAGTTCGCGCCGCATCAGCACCAGGGCCATGGGCAGGCCGTAGCCGCCGATGGACTTGGACAGGGTGACGATGTCGGGGGTGATGCCCGCGATCTCGAAGGAGAAGAACGGGCCGGTGCGGCCGCAGCCCATCTGCACGTCGTCGACGATCAGCAGAATGCCGCGCGCCGCGCACAATTCGGACAGCGTGCGCAGCCATTCGGCGCGAGCGACATTGACGCCGCCCTCACCCTGCACGGTTTCGACGATGACGGCCGCGGGCTTGTCCAGGCCCGAGGAGCTGTCGTCGAGGGCACGGCGCATCCATGCCAGATCCTCCGCCTCCTCGACGTACCCGTCGTAGGGCATCGGGGTGGCGTGCACCAGCGGGACGCCCGCACCGGCCCGCTTGGCGGCATTGCCGGTCACCGACAGCGCGCCCAGGGTCATGCCGTGGAAGGCGTTGGTGAAGTTCAGGATGGTGGTGCGGCCGGTGACCTTGCGCGCCAGCTTGAGCGCGGCCTCGACGGCGTTGGCTCCGGTCGGGCCGGGGAACTGCACCTTGTAGTCGAACCCGCGCGGCACCAGCAGCAGGTCGCGGACGGTCTCGAGCAGGCGGCGCTTGGCGACCGTGGACATGTCCAGGCCGTGGGTGATGCCGTCGCCGACCAGGTAGTCGATCAGCGCCTGCTTGAGCACCGGGTTGTTGTGCCCGTAGTTGAGCGTGCCCGCACCGGCGAAGAAGTCGAGGTAGTCCTTGCCGCTCTCGTCGGTGAGCCAGGCGCCGCGGGCGGTGTCGAACACCGTCGGCCAGGAACGGCAGTAGCCACGCACATTGGACTCGAGTCCTTCGAAGACGGTCGTCTCGGAAATGGTGGTCATCGGCGTTCCTAGCGTTCGCAGCAAAGTGAAACGCTGACGTTTCTATCATCAGGAGACGCCCGGGGGAACCGTTTTCGGCGAATCGAGCCGGAAGATCCGGTGAACGGGCCGCGGCGACCCACGTCACAACGGAACGGCGCCGAGCATAACCGACGCAATACCCCCTGCGTCCGTTTCGAGCAAATCGTCTTGGCTGTACCTTTTAGCCGATCCGCGAGCGATCGGACAGCTACCGATCCCGGACTGCCGCAGCCGATTCCGAATCGGGGACCAGCACAATACTGGCAAACTTCCGATTGCGAGCGGCCGACCACCCCCGTAGTGTCAACCACTTGTGCGCGCCGACGTGGGGGTCTACTGGCAGCTGGTCAAGGCGGGATTCCGCAGACAATCGCACTACCGGCTCGCCATGCTGGCCGGACTCATCACCAATGTGGTGTTCGGATTCGTCCGGGCATCGGTACTGATGGCGGCGGTACACGCCAACAGCGGCTTCGGCGGCTACGACCGCGGCACCATCGGCGCCTACACCTGGCTCTCGCAGGGACTGCTCGGCGCCATCGCGTTCTGGACACTGCCCGACATCGTCGAGCGCATCCGCACCGGCGACGTCGCCATCGACTTCCTGCGGCCCATCGACATCCAATTCGCCCATCTGGCCGAGTATCTCGGCCGGGCGCTGTGCACGCTGCTCCCCCGCGGCGTCCCCAGCATCCTGATCGGCACCGTCACCTTCGGACTCGCCTTCCCCACCACCGCGAGCACCTACGTACTGGGCGCGATCAGCCTGCTGATCGCCATCGTGCTGTCGTTCCTGTCCATGTTCGCGGTGAGCCTGGCCGGTTTCTGGCTCATCGAAACCCGTGGCCTGCGTGCGCTGCACATGATCTGCGGCACCTTCCTGGCCGGACTGTTCGCCCCCATCCACCTGTTCCCGGGCTGGTTGCGCGCCGTCGCCTACGCCACCCCGTTCCCATCCATGCTGCAGTGGCCCATCGATGTGCTCTCCGGCCGGACATCCGGGCTGGCGGCGGTGGGAATCGTTGTCGTGCAATGCTTCTGGCTGGCGGTCCTGGTGGGCCTGGGCCAGCTGCTGCTGCGGGCCGGACGCCACAAGCTGGAGGTACAGGGTGGTTGAGACGCGGCCCGCACGGCTCGAGCCCTACCGCGCAGTGCTGGGATCACGGCTGCGCGCCCAGCGGGCGTATCCGCTGTCGTTCGCCACGGATCTGGTGAGCGCCTTCCTGATCGGGCTCGTCGAGTTCGGCGAGATGTGGGTGATCTTCCACAATGTGCCGCGCCTGGGCGGGCTCGACCTCGACGGCATGCTGCTGCTGTTCGGTTTCAGCAACACGTCTTTCGCGATCGCCGACATGTTCGTCGGCCACGCCGACACCCTGCCCACGTATATTCGAATGGGCAAGCTCGACGCGTTCTATCTGCGTCCGCAACCACTGCTGCTACAGCTCATGACAAGCGATATCCAATTGCGCCGGGTGGCGCGCATCGCCGTCGCCGCCACCGTGCTGGCATTCGGCCTGGCGCGCAACGACATTGCCTGGACGGCCGGGAACCTGGCACTGTTCACCCTGACGCTGATCTCCGGAATCGCCATCTTCGCCGGGCTTTTCGTGTGTGCGGCCGGGGTGCAGTTCTTCCTGATCGACGGTGCGGAACTGACCAACTCCTTCACCTACGGCGGGTCGTACGCGTCCATGCAACCGACCTCGGTCTTCCCGACGCCGATGAAACTGGTGTTCGGCTTTCTCGTACCGGTCGCCTTCACCTCGTACCTGCCGGCGGTCGCGCTGCTCGGGGAACCCGGCACCGCGCTGCTGCCCGCCTGGCTGGCGTGGGCGTCCCCGCTGGCCGCGCTGTGGGTGTGGGCGGCCGCGCTGTTCTCGTGGCGAATCGGAACCAAGCACTATCAGGGAGGCGGCGGGTGAGCGACCCGATCATCGACATCGACCGGCTGACACGCACTTTCGTGCTGAGCCGCAAGGAAGGCCGCTGGCGTCGACGACGGGAACTCATCACCGCCGTCGACGAGATGAGCTTCAGCGTCGAACCCGGCGCGGCGGTCGGCTACATCGGCGCGAACGGCGCGGGCAAGTCCACCACCATCAAAATGATCACCGGCATCCTGGTGCCCACCACCGGGCGGCTGCGCACCTGCGGTCTGGACCCGGTCCGGCAGCGCCGCGAGCTGGCAAGCCGGATCGGCGTGGTGTTCGGGCAGCGCTCGCAGCTGTGGTGGGATCTGCCGCTGCGCGAATCGTTCTCGATCCTGGCGGCCATCCACCGCCTACCCCCCAAGGCCGCCGCCGCGCGCACCCGGGAATTGATCGACCAGCTCGAAATGGGCCACACCCTCGACACTCCGGTGCGGCAGCTGTCGCTGGGCCAGCGGATGCGCGCCGAAGTGGCTGCGGCCCTGCTGCATTCGCCGGAACTGGTGATCCTGGACGAACCGACCATCGGCCTGGATGTGCTGTCCAAGCAGCGATTACGTGAGTTCCTGCGGCACGAGCGCACCCAGCGCGGCACCACCCTGCTGCTCACCACCCACGACATGGGCGATATCGAGCGGCTCTGCGATCGGGTGCTGGTGGTCGATCACGGCAAGCTGGTCTACGACGGATCGCTGACCGGACTGGGCGCCACCGTCGGCGCGCAGCGGGTGCTGACCGTCGACCTCGCCGAACCCACCGCGGACCTGACCGATCTCCCCGGCGCGAAGCTGCTCGGCAGCGAGGGCGCGGGGATGCGGCAGCGGCTCGCCTTCGACACCGAGATCACCACGGCCGCACAGCTGCTCACCGCGGTCTCGGCCCGCGCCGAGGTCCGCGACCTGTCCATCGAGGAACCCGATATCGAGGATGTGGTGCGCCGCATCTACGAGGCGGCGGGCTCGGGCTCCCTGGCCACCTGATCCGGCGAGAACCGGTCAGTTCGCAATTGCGAGTAATGAGAAATCGAAGAACGCTATCGCGGCGACCGTCGAAATAGGCGACGGGCACCGGAGCTTTTGTTCATCCCGATGTTTCCGGCGCGACGCGAAGATCACATCTGCTTCTCACCGATCGTGACGAGATTTGTCGTAGCGCTCGCCCGGGCAGTTCCGGTAACCACTTCAGCCCCATTCGAATTGCGACCCCCGGTCACGTGTGCGATGTTGCAGGGAATTCTCCGTGTGCTCACCTCCGGGTCGGCACCGCAGCCGACCCACAGGAGCGAGCAAGATGGTGCGTCCGGCGAAATTGTTGCCGCTGGGTAACATAAAGCTCGCCCCGCCAACGGAATTGATCCGGCCGCGCACTATTCGGGCGCGATTGCGCCGAATTCTGCTGGTATCGATCGCACTGGTGGTCGCGCTGCTGACCGTCATCATCGCCGGTGAGGTCGGCCGCTACCGCGACACCGGCGACGCCTCCCGCGCGGTGAATCTGGCGCTGGCCGTTCAGGATCTGGTGCACGAGGTGCAGCGCGAACGCGGCCTCACCAACGGTCTGCTCGGCGGCGACACCTCCGCCCGCCAGGCCGTGGCCAACCAGCGCATGGCCACCGATTCCGCGCTGCGCGGACTCGAGTCCGCGCTCGACGCCCAGCCGCCCGGCGCCGACCCGGTGCGCACCGCGCTCGGCCAGTTCTCCGCGGTCAGCGCCAACCGCGCCGACGTGGACGCCCGCCGCATCGACCGCTCGGCGTCGTTCACCTTCTACACCAACGCGATCGCCGCGCTGAACCAGACGCGTCCCGGTCCCGGCCGCACCCAGGACACCGCCCTGTTCCGCGGTCTGCAGACGCTCTACGCGCTCGGCGACGTCAAGGAGTACACGGCGCAGGAGCGCGGATTCCTCAACGGCGTCTTCGCCGCGGGCGGCTTCGCGGACGGGGAATACGTGCAGTTCCTCGACATTCGCGCCGCCAAGCAGGCCGCCGTCGCCGCCTTCGAACGCGACGCCACCCCCGATCAGCGCTCCCGGCTGGACGCGGCCATGAGCACCGACGAGGCACAGCGGTCGGCCGACGCGGAGAACCTCGCCATCGCCGCGGAACACGGTGCGTTCGCGCAGCCGGTGAACCCGGGCGACTGGTGGCGCGAGATGACCTCGGTGGTGGACGGGCAGCGCACCGTGCAGCGCGGCATCGGCGGCGACATCGAGCACCGGGCAGGCGAATTGCGGCGCAATGCCGAGATCGTGCTCGGCCTCTACCTGCTCGCCGCGGCGCTCGCGGTCGGGGCCGTGATCGCGCTGGTGGTGGCGACCGTGAGCGCCATCGTGCGGCCCCTCGCCGATCTGGCCGAGAAGGCCGACCTGGTGGCCGGGGAGCGACTGCCCAATCTCATCGCCGCCTGGCAGGATCCCGACGCCGACGACCCGGAGCCGCCGGAACCGGTGCACCTCGACGAATCCGCCGGGGAGGAGATCGTTTCCGTCGCGCACGCGCTCGATCGCGTGCAGGCCACCGCCTACGAGCTGGCCTCCGTGCAGGCCCGGCTGCGCCGCAACACCACCGAGTCGATGGCCAACCTGGCGCGCCGCAACCAGAACCTGGTGCGCCGCCAGCTCGGCCTGATCAGCGATTTCGAACGCGAGGAACTCGACCCCAACGCGCTGTCCAACCTGTTCGAGCTCGACCATCTCGCCACCCGCATGCGCCGCAATGCCGAGAGCCTGCTGGTGCTGGTCGGCGAATCCAGTCCGCGCCGCTGGGCCGAGCCGATTCCGCTCAGCGACGTCATCCGCGCCGGACTCTCCGAGGTCGACGACTATCGCCGCGTGGTGCTGCGCCGCGTCGACGAGGTCTCCATCGCGGGCGCGCATGTCAGCGAAATCGCCCACATGCTGGCCGAACTCATCGAGAACGGCCTGTCGTTCTCCCCGCCCGACCTCGAGGTCGAGATCTACGGCCGCCGCTTCGGCGCCCGCTACATGGTCGCCGTCGTCGACCACGGCGTCGGCATGCCGCCCGACCAGCTCACCACCGCCAACGCCCGCCTCAGCGGCGAAGCCGACTTCCTGGTCGCCCCCACCCGCTTCCTCGGCCACTACGTCGTCGGCCGCCTGGCCCGCCGCCTGGACATCGAGGTCGAACTCACCGTCTCCCCCACCACCGGCGTGGTAGCCCGCCTCCTGCTCCCCGCCACCCTGCTCGCCGACCCCGGCGACCACCTCCCCGACCTCCCCGAAGACGCCAAACACGCTGCCACCAACCACCTCTCCGCAGCCGACGCGATGCCCGAACCAACCCGAGGCCGGCACAGCTCAGCGCAACCCGCCGCACTCGACACCGTCCTGGACGGCAAGACCTCGGTGGCGCCGCCACCGCGAGGCCTCACGGTCCTCACCGAGGTGATCGCCCCGCAGACAAGCGGCGCGACCGAACAGCTCGGCCGCCCCGCCGCCCGCAGCGCCTCCACACCGGTCAAGCTCGTCCCGCCACCCGAGCCGAATCCTTTCGACGACAACGGATCCGACTCGTCTCACGCTGCCGAGAGCGCACCGCAGCCGGTACCCGATTCGATCCTCGGCGACCCGAGTGCCGGTGACGAGGCCGGCCGGGTGCCCGCAACCATCGGCTCGACGCGTTTCGACACGATCGATCTGGTCCCGATCACCGACCCGGGCACCGACAGTGGTCACGGGCCTGCCCGATCCGGGGCGGCGGCGCGCGCCGACCGCACTCCGGCGGGTCCGGCCGCGGACGCGGATTCCGCCGTCACACAGCAGCTTCCGGCCGCGTCACGCATCACCTCCGGGGTGACCGGCGCAACCGGCCAGGGCGGACAGGCGACGGGCGACGGTGGTGCGAACGGGGCGGTCGTTTCGGCAGGTGTACCGGAGGTGCAACGTACGCGAAACGGTCTCGTCAAGCGCACCAGGAAGACTCGCGAGGATTCGGGTGCGGCACCGGTTGCCGCGCCGACGGTGAGCGGACCGCCGACCGCGGAACGCTCACCGGACACCGTGCGCAACATGCTGACCGGATTCCGGGCCGGGCATCAGCGTGGATACGGGGAGCCGACCGTCGGTCACGGCGGCGAGCCGACCGTCGGAATCGGCGCACCCGGAACGAACACACAGGAGGAACCCAGGTGACCACCCACTACACCGACACCGATCCGCACACCTTCAACTGGCTGCTCGCCGACTTCGTGCGCACCACCGACGGCGTGCGCGACGCCGTCGCCGTCTCCTCCGACGGCTTGCTGATGGCGATGTCGTCGGGGCTGGACCGGACGGGGGCCGACCGGCTGGCGGCGATCGTCTCCGGGCTCACCAGCCTCGGCCGAAGCGCCTCGCGCAGTTACGATTTCGACGGCCTGCGCTTGATCATGATCGAGATGGGGCGCGGCTTCCTGCTGGTGTCGGCGATGACCAACGGCAGCTGTATCGGCGTCATCGCGGGCAACGACGCCGATGTCGGCCTGGTGGGCTATCAGATGGCCGTGCTGGCCGATCGCGCGGGCGCACTGCTCACCCCGGCTCTCATCACCGAACTGCGAGAGTCGCTGAGCCGATGAACGATTCGCACCGGCTGCCGGACGCGCGCATGATCGCGCTCAATCACCCCGCGGGGTGGTCGGATCCGGCGCTGCCCGAGAACCCGGCGCGGGCATCGGGTTTCGGCGTGACCGAGGAGCAGGTGGTGCGCCCGTTCATGATGACCTCCGGCCGCACCACCCCCGCGGTCGAGGGCCTGCGCATCGAGACACTGGTGCGGGCCACCCCCGGAGCCGTCTCCACGCCACTGCGTTTCGAGCTCGAACGCGTGGTCAGGCTGTGTCAGCGGCCGTACTCGATCGCGGAAATCGGTGCGGCGCTGCGGGTGCCGGTCGGGGTGGCGCGAATTCTGGTGGGCGATCTGGTGTCATCCGGTCACGTTTCGGTCGGCGCGACCGATGAACTCTCGACCGCCGCTCTGGAAAGGATGCGGGACCTTGTTGCGAACCTCTGAAAACACCGGCCGACCGCTGCTGCAGGCCTCCTCGGTGAAAATCGTTGCCAGCGGCGGATTCGGCGTCGGCAAGACCACATTCATCGGCGCCGTCTCCGAGATCGAGCCGCTCACCACCGAAGCCGCCATGACCGAGGTGGCGGTCGGCATCGACGATCCCGGCCAGGCGACCGGCAAGACCACCACCACGGTGGCGCTGGATTTCGGTCGTATCACGCTGGATTCGAAGCTGGTGCTCTACCTGTTCGGCACTCCCGGCCAGGCCCGCTTCGAATTCCTCTGGGACGACCTGCTCGACGGCGCGCTGGGCGGCGTGATCCTCGTCGACACCGGCCGGGTCGAGGACTGCTATCCGGTGCTGGACTTCTTCGAACGACGCGGCACCCCGTTCGTGGTGGCGGTCAACCGTTTCGAGAACGGCTCACGCTTCGACCTCGACGAGGTGCGTGAGGCGCTCGACCTCGGGCCCGCCGTCCATCTCATGGATTGCGATGCCCGCGACCGGGAATCGGTGAAGCTGGTGCTGGTGGCGCTGCTCGAACAGATCCTGCGCTCGCGCCGCTCCCCGGCGCTGGCGGGGCAGCCGGTCTGAGCGGGTCCGGACACAAAAACGCCCCGGGTGCCGGACACCCGGGGCGATCAGCCCGAAAACCCTTCGCTCAAACGCGAATTAGCGGCCGCCGAAAGAACCGGTGAAGAGGGTGTTGAGGATACCGCTGAACGCGGCGCTGCCGGTGTTGAACAGGCCGTTCAGGGCGGCGGAACCAGTGTCGATGATAACCGGGATCATTTTTCAACCTCTCAGTAGTGGTTTGTCGCCGTCCGGGATCTCCGTCCGGCAACGCGACCCACAGTGCCCAGGCAGCCTTAACGCGGCCTTGCCTGTAGCTGAGAGATTGCTAAATTCGACTGTGCGACGTGTCACATTAGATGCGGACGACCAGTCTCTACTGCGGGGGCGCCCCGCTCGCCGAGTACAGGCTCACCTCACCGTCCTCCCCCAGAAACGCGTTGACCAGCATCGTTCCGCTGGAACGCATTTCGTCGACGTCCGGTGCGGCCGTCGTGATGGAAATCTGCGGGAGCGCAGCCCAGTTGACGACGTAGCGATCCGGCGGGCCGTTGTCGTCCGACAGGTGCGCCACCCGGAATACCGACACCGTGCGGCGAACAATGAGATTGCGGACGACTTCGGCAATTCGCTCGGGGTCTTCCAGCGCGAACATGAAACCGAATCGCAGCTCCGGAGAAGACGCGTATGCGGGCACGAATATCGAGGCTAACGGACTGCGGCGGGTCGCGCCCCCGGCGCGCCGCAATGTTAGCTATTCATAAGCCTCGGTAACCGCATCGCCCGGCGAACAGGCGACGTCCGGGTCGACGAGTGCCCTCGAACCCGTCTCGCAAACCCCCGCGCAGGTGTCGATCCGCCTACAACCGCAGCGGCCATGTGACCGTCTTGTAATGCTGTATAACAATTTTCAGGCAGGTTCGCCGATCACGCGCCGGATGGTTGCGCTCCCCTCGCGCCCGCGCTTTCCTGAATATGTCCCGCATTTCGGACAGTCTTCTCACCGCATCGTCGCGGATTTCCCGGTTACTTCACCGTGTCAATGGTGGTGGGCTGTTGCGTTCCGGGTGCGGGGCTGCGCCGGAGCCGAGGGGAGCCCCTCCCCGAAACCCCCTCGGCCCTGGCGCATCCACACATGCGACGGCCGAGGGTGGGACACATGTCAACCGATTACAACGCTGCGGGATTCGGGGCCGAACTCCCCTCTCCCGCAACGCTGTTGCGCGCTTTCCGGGAACCTGTCAGCGATGTCGGACGCGACCACGCGGTCCTCGACTCCGCCCACGAACTGGTGCGCTGCCACGAGCAGCGACAGCGAGCCCTGGAAGCCGCGCACGCGCGCGAGGCCACCCCCGACGACGTGGCCGACTGCAGTCACCGCATCGACACCATCGACGAACAGCGCGCCGACCTGGTGGCGCGCATCGACGAGTGGGTGGCGGCCAATATCCCGCACCGCTCCGGAGCCTCCCTGCACACCGAGACCCTCGGCGCGGTCATCGACCGCATGGCCGCGAAATGGGTTGCCGCGCAACAGGCTCTGGGCGTACCCGAACCCGCTGCGCGGCAGCAGTCGAAAGGCGCCGACGGACGAAACCGGCGACGGGCCATCGCCCATCGCATCAGCGAGGACCGGCCGCACCGCGTCGTGGACACCGAAGCCCACCTGCAGTGGTACCGGCTCGCCGAGCTCGCCGACGGCTACCGGGATCTGATCACCGAGGTGGCGCAGCATCGCAGGCGGTTGCCCACCTGGTGACCGCGCCACCCGGTCAACGGCTCGATCGCCCGCTCAGCGCGGGTCGACGACCTCGGCATCGATGACGTCGCCGGGCAGCCGCTCACTCGGGACGACCGGCTTCGTTGCCGAGAAGTCCTGTGCGGGAGCGGGTTCCGGAGTCTCGTCGTCGAAGTCCTCGTCCTCGAGACCCGCGTCGGCGCGCTGGGCGGCGGCGTCGCGCTCGGCGGCGGCCGCGGCCTCACGCATCTCGATGGCGTCGGTGATCCAGTCACCGATCTCGCGGGTCACCTCGGCGACGGTGCCGGTGATGATCGACGCGATGGCGCCGACGTGCCGGGCCCCGGACGAGGTCAACTCCTGGATCAGATCCTTGTTGCTTTCGAATTTGGAGATCATTCACACGCCCACTTCTGTTTGCGGCACCGCGCTCGCCTGCCCCCTGCGCATCACGATAACACCCGAATCGGACGAATTCTTGACCAGGAACGGCGGCAGCGCGAGCTTGAACAGCTTGCCCCACACCGAACCGATCTGCGCCGAGAACGACCCGGTGTTGTAGGGCAGACCGTGCTTCTCACACAGCGCCTTCACCTCGGGCGCGATCTCCGGGTACCGGTTGGCCGGCAGGTCCGGGAACAGGTGGTGCTCGATCTGGTGCGACAGGTTGCCGGACATGATGTGGAACAGTCGGCTGCCGTCGATATTGGCCGAGCCCAGCATCTGACGCACGTACCATTCGCCCTGGGTCTCATCGACGCACTCGTCCTCGGTGAACGTCTGTACGCCCGACGGGAAGTGCCCGCAGAAGATGATCGAGAAGGTCCACAGGTTGCGCACGATATTGGCGGTGAAGTTCCCCGCCAGCGTGGACAGGAACAGCGGGCCGGTCAGCGCCGGGAAGACCACGTAGTCCTTGAGCACCTGCTTGCTGGCCTTGCGCCACTGGCCCTTGACCAGCGACTTGATATCCGACCAGCTGCGCTTGCCGCGCACGATGTTCTCGACCTCGAGGTCGTGACCCATCACGCCCCACTCGAAGGCCAGCATCAGGAAGAAGGCGTACACCGGGTTGCCCAGCCGCAGCGGGTTCCACGGCTGCGCCTCGTCGATGCGCAGAATGCCGTAGCCGATGTCGCGGTCCATGCCCAGGATGTTGGTGTAGGTGTGGTGCATGTAGTTGTGCGAGTGCCGCCACTGGTCGCCCGGGCAGACCGTATCCCATTCGAACACACGGGAATTCAGGGTCGGCTCACGCATCCAGTCGTACTGGCCGTGCATGACGTTGTGCCCGATCTCCATATTGTCGAGGATCTTGGACACGCTCAGCGCGGCGACGCCGGCCAGCCAGAACGGCGGCAGGAAGCCCAGGTACATCAGGCCGCGGCCGGTGATCTCCAGGCCGCGCTGGGCCTTGATGATCGAGTAGATGTAGTCGCGGTCGCGTTCGCCCAGATCGGCGGTGACGCGGGCGCGCAGGGCGTCGAGTTCGCGGCCGATCTCCTCGACCTGCTCGACGGACAGGACCAGCGGTCCGGTGGTGGTGGTTTCGAGAATTGTCATGATGGTCCCCTGACTCAGATAGCGATGTCGACGTCCCCGACGGGGGCGCTGATGCAGAGCTGGATGTCCTGATCCGGATCGGCGTCCAGCTCGCCGGTGCGCATATTGCGGGTGCACCCGGTGCGCTTGACCGCGGTGCAGGAGAAGCAGATCCCCATGCGGCAGCCGTACTCCGGGGTGAGACCGGCGGATTCGGCCTGCTCGAGCAGGCTGACACCGGTATTGGCGGCACTGACGCCGCTGGTGGAGAAGCTGACCTCGCCCGTGACGTCGGCCGGGTCGACCGGCGCGGCGGTGAGGGTGAACTCCTCCATGTGCAGGCGGTCGGTGAGCTGCTCGGCCTCGTACACCGTGCGCACCGCCTTCATGAGTCCGCCGGGGCCGCACAGGAATGTCTGCGCGGTGGCGAACCAGGGTGCGAGGCGCTCCAGCTCGTCGTAGCTGAAGTTCGGGTCCTGCTGGAGTTCCGGGTAGAGCAGTTCGACCCGGAAGTTGCCGTGCTGCATGGCGAGCGCCTCGAGCTCGGCGCGATGCGGCACCCATTCCGGCGAACGGTTGTAATGCAGGAACAGCACCTCGCCCGGGTAGCCCTCGTTGGCCAGCGTGCGCAGCATGGACAGCACCGGGGTGATGCCGCTGCCGCCGCTGAGCAGGATCACCCGTTCCGGCCGCACCTCGGGCAGGTGGAACACGCCCGTGGCGGGTGCGAGGTCGACCACCATGCCGGGAATCGCGTTCTCGTGCAGGTAGTTCGAGACCAGCCCTTCCGGGTGGGCCTTGATGGTGAGTTCGATGTGGCGGTCACGCCGGTTCTGCGCGTTGACCGGTGAATAGCAGCGGTTGTGGCGCACGCCGTTGATGACCACGCCGACCTGCACGTACTGCCCGGCCAGGTGTCCGGCCCACTGCCGGTTCGGCCGCAGCGTGAGGGTGACCGACCCGACCGCGCTGCGTCGCACGTGGGTGATCTCGCCACGCATGGCGCTCAGAGTCATGGTGGGGCGCACCAGCTCCAGATAGCGATCCAGCGGATGCGGGGTGGTCAGTGTCTTCTGCACGAGGTCGATGAGTCCGACCATGCGAGCCTCCTGTCGCGTCGCCCGGGCTGGGGCGGCGCCTTCGCGGTGTGCCTCAAGTTCAGTGCACATCTGTACACTGAGATAGTCTGCCTGGTGAAGTACCAACAGTTCAACCGGCTGTTCGTGTGACCCACACGACATCTCGCGACAGGAACGAATGTGAACGCATGTATGCTCATCGACGTGAGCGAGCAGGCAGCAACGCGCGTCGAGCGCAAGGAACGCACGCGCGCCGCCCTGCTCGACGGCACCCTCGCCCTCGCTGCGGACCGCGGTTTCGCCGCGCTGTCCCTGCGTGAGATCGCCCGCTCGGCAGGCATCGTCCCGACCGCCTTCTACCGGCACTTCACCTCCCTCGACGAGCTCGGCACCACCCTGGTCGAGGAGGGCGTACGCCAATTGCGGCTGGCCCTACGGGAAATGCGCCGCACCCCCAACGCCACACTCGCCGAAACCGTGCGCTTCGTGTTCGAGCAGGTCGACGGCAAGCGCGACCTGTGGGGGTTCCTCATTCGGGAACGTCACGGCGGCTCCGCGGCACTGCGGGTCGCGATATCGGTCGAAATGCAGCTCATCGAACGGGAATTGGTGGTCGATCTTTCCCGGGTGCGCGCCTTGGACTCGTGGTCGCCCGATGATCTGGAGCTGGCGGCGGACCTCATCGTCTCGACCGTCGCGGACCGGATAGCCGATTATCTGACCGCTGAAACCCGGGAACAGCCGCGAATCGTCGACCGCGCGGTACTACAGGTGCGGCTCATCGCCCTCGGCATGGGAGTGTGGCGGCCCTAGCGGCCGCGCAGATCGTCCCCGCGTACCGGCAGCAACAGCATCAGACCCACGATCAACACCAGCAGCAGGCCGATGATGCCCGCGCGCTCGGCGTCGAAGGCCCACACGAAGAAGCCGAAAAGTGTTGGAGCGAGAAAAGATACGGCACGACCGGTGGTCGCGTAGAGGCCGAAGAGTTGCCCCTCGCGGCCGGGTGCCGCCAGCCGCGCCAGGAACGAGCGCGCCGAGGCCTGCGCCGGACCGACGAAAACCGTGAGCAGCAAACCGAATATCCAGAACATCAGCGGCCCCGACACCACCAGCAGGAAGCCGCCGAACACGATCATGCCCAACAGCGACACCACGATCACCGCCTTGGGACCGAGCCGGTCATCGAAGCGGCCCGCGACCACCGCCCCCAGTGCCGCAACCACATTCGCGGCGATGCCGAACAGCAGCACGTCGGCGTCCGCGATGCCGTACACCCGCACCGCCAGGATCGCGCCGAAGGTGAACACGCCCGCCAGCCCGTCCCGGAAGATGGCGCTGGCCACCAGGAACCCGACGGTGCGGCGATCGGCATGCCAGAGTTCGCGCACGTCCCGGAACAGGATCCGATACGAGCGCAGGAACGATCTCCCCGGCACCGCCGCACCCGGATCCGCCTGCGTCCGTGGCACTTCCGGCACCACCAGGAACAGCGGCACCGCGAACGCCGCGAACCAGACCGCCGCCAACACCGCCACCAGCCGAATATTCAGCCCGTCATCGATCGGCAGGCCGAAAAGCCCACGGGTGTCACCCTTTCCGGCAATGAACCCGAAGTAGCAGATCAGCAGCAGGATGATCCCGCCGAAGTACCCCATGGACCAACCGAACCCGGACACCCGGCCCACGGTCGCGGGCGTCGAGACCTGCCGCAGCATCGAGTTGTACGGCACATGCGCCAATTCGAAGCAGGTAGACCCCACCGCCAACAGCGTCAGCCCAACCCACAGATAGTGGTAGTCCTCCCGCACGAAGAACATCCCCGCCATCAACACCACCGTGACGGCAGTCAAAACCCCCAGCGACAGTTTACGTTTCGCCGTCGCATCGAACCACTGCCCACTGACCGGCGCGGTAACCGCCACCACCAGCCCCGCAGCCCCCAACGCCCACCCCAACCAGGAACTGGCCGAAATCCCACCCGGCAAGTCCTTCCCCACCTTGTCGGTGAGATACACCGAGAACACGAACGTCAGAATCACGGCATTGAACGCAGCCGCCGCCCAATCCCAACTCCCCCAGGCCAGCACCGCCGCCCGCCCGGTCGCCTGCCCGATCGTGCTCTCTCCGCCGACTTCTCCCGAGCCCTCGGTCATGCAGCGCACAGTAGGCGACCCGAGCCCGCTCGGCATGGCAAACCACTCCGGCGCGGTAGCCTTGTCGTCACGAGACACGGCAGGAGGTAGACCGCGATGTCAAATCCGTCAGCCGATGCCGTGCCGTTGCCGGAGCGAATGACCTGGGACGAACTCAATGCCCTGCCCGACGAACAGGCAGCACGGATAGAGCTGGTCAAAGGACGTCCAGTGTGGGTCAGGACCGGCCCACCGGAGCACCAGCGATTTGCTACTCGGGTACGCAACGCGCTTGAGGTATGCGCACGAGAGTCCATGCGGGAGCGGCTCGGCGACTGCTGGCAGGTCGATACCGAAACAAATGTCTTCCTGAGCCCGGCCAAGGATGACTTCCTGACCCCCGACTTCATGCTGTACCACTGCCCCGACGAGCCGTGGACTCCGATCTTCGCCCCCGACGTGCTGATAGTCGGCGAGGTGCTGTCACCGTCGAATCACATTCGGCAGATGCTCGCCAAACAGGCCCGCTACGCGGACGCCGGCATCAGCGAGTACTGGGAAGTGATCCTGGACCGCGCGGGCCGTCGAATCGACACGGTCCTGACCTACGCGTTGTCCACACCCGGCGGCCTCCCCGAAGGTGTGACCCCGCTGCGTCCCCAGCAGTATGCGCTGGTCGGTGAGTGGTCACCCGATGTACATCCGGCCATCGAGCTGACCTACCCGTTCCCCATCGTGCTGAATTGGACCGACCTCGAATACTGAGCACGGCGCGACTACGGCCGACGCTCAGGCACGGACTCCGCCGTGTACCTGCTCGAAATGCTCGGTCCACGGTTGCTGGCGTTCTTCAGTGGTCATGGCGAGCAATCGGTGCAGCTTGTCCCAGGCGTCGGCCTCGGCTGGCGTCCAGATCTGTACCCACGCACCGGCGATGGAGGGTAGGGACATGCTGGTCATGTACATCTCGAGGTCGCCGATGGCGAGGTTGCGGATGATTCTGGTGCGGCCCAGGGGCAGTGCTACATCGTTGCGTGCCCAGAGTTCCGCGAAGTGTGAGCTCTGCTGGACCAGATCATCGATGAACCGAACCCATTCGGGGTCGCCGAGATTGCGGGCGTACGCCGACCGTAGGTAGCCGACCATGCGGGCCAGGTGGTCGGGGTGTGAGTAGGACGGGTACGGGGTGCAGCACTCCGCGCCGAGGAACGCCTTGCGCAGGACATTGCGCGAGCCGGTCATGAACGTCGGATACATCACCTCGTAGGCGTTGTTGTTGGCGAGCACGTCGTACTTGGCCGACATGAGGATGGCGGGCAACGGATTCAGATGATCGAGGATGGTCTGTATTTCCTCGTGGATCGGTTCCGCCACCATCGCAACCGGCGCGGTCGGCACATCCGCCAACCGGTACAGATGCGAGTGCTCCGCACCGTCCAGGGCCAGCGCCCGCGCGATCGCATCCAGCACCTGCACACTGCAATTGATGTCGCGCCCCTGCTCGAGCCACGTGTACCAGGTGACCCCCACCCCGGCGAGCTGCGCCACCTCTTCCCGCCGCAACCCCGGCGTCCGCCGCCGCGAGCCGGCGGGAAGCCCCACGTCCTCGGGCGCGATCCGCGCCCGCCGCGACTTCAGGAACGCCGAGAGCTCCTCTCGCCGCACCTTGCGCACTGCCCGCGAATTCCCATTGCGCGCAGCCGCTTCCGTGACGATCTCCGGGAGATCACCGACGCTCGATCCCGACACCATCCCTACATCATGACCGCCCCCGGCACTGGTATCCAGGTGGCATCAGTACCCGGATGAGCGGCTCCTCAGCACCGGAACCACGGTTCCCGCCCAGGCTGGAGGATTGCTATAGCGTGTGACGATGCCCAGGCTCTCCGACGTCCTCCGCGACGGCGCGCTTCGGGTGGTGCGCAGCTTCGGACGCGTTGCGGAACATGACGCGTCCGCGCTGCACGGCCGTGCCGACAGGCTCGGCGACGTCGCCGAAAGTGCTGGAGAGAACGACCTTCGGATCGCGAAGACGGTCGATCGGGCAGACGGGTCGGCGGGCCAGCCGCGCCGGATCGAATCGGACGGTCGGCCACCGATCGCCGTACCGGATCTCTCGTCGGTGCCGGGTGTGGATGAACTGCTGCGGGTCCCTACCCTGGACAATCGCTGGCTGCGCGAACAACTTTCCGGTTTGGAGCAGCGGTACGGCCCCTACCGAATGCGGATCACCGACGCGTCGTACTTCGGCCCCAAGACTTCCGGCGGCCCCGCGGTCACCGGCTTCAGATTCAACGGCGACATCGTCGACGATGCCGGGCAGCGCGTCGGCAGACTCGAATGGCACATCAACACCGACCAGGGCACGACAGTCGCATTCAACACCCACCTGCGCTTGGAACCCGCCGCCCGCGGCCAGGGCTTCTCGAAATCCTTCACCACCGCGATCCGCGACTACTACCGCCGCTCGGGCGTGAACCGCATGGAACTCCACGCCGTCCAGGACGGCTCCGTAGCCTGGGCGCGAGCAGGTTTCGACTTCGACCGTGACCCGGCAAAACTGGCCCGGACGGTATCCAGCCTCCGAGAACGAATCGCCGCCATCCACACCGACCTCTCCCCCGCCGACCGCAAACAACTCACCAAGGCCGTGAAACACCTCGAACGAGGCGGACCAGGCTCCCCCACAGCCCGCGACCTCGTCGAATTGACCGGCGACGACCCGAAACTCGGCACCAAGCTGATGAAAGGCACGTCCTGGCACGGCGTCCAGACCCTGTCCACCTAGTCCCGCAGCGGCCCGATCGCCGCGAGCACGACAGTCGTTGGGCCAGCTGGAAATTCGCTCAGCGTGTCACCGAAAGCCTTCTGGCGTGTCTCATTACACGCGAATATCATCGAACATGTGAACGAAACCGCTGCTGACAGCCTCAGCGCCACCGAACTGGTGGCGCGGCTGCGCGCGGTGCACTCGACGATCGCTGTAGCCCAAGCCGAAGAAGTCGCGTTGATGACCGCGCTCTACCGGATGCGCCGCACCCAGCAACTCCAGCGCGGAGTACGCGCCGTCTACGCGGGCGAGGACGCCGCCACCGAAATCGGTGTCGCCCTGCATGTTCCACAACGCCACGCCGACAACCTCATCGCCCTCGGCCTGGGCCTCGAACACCGGTTGCCGTGCACGCGTGCAGCATTCGAAGACGGCCGCATCGACCTGCTGCGAGTACGGGCCCTGCACGAGGTATTCCGCAATGTCGACGCCGAACTCGTCGCGGCCCTCGAATCACGCATCGTCGCCTACGCCGAAACCGCCGACCCGTCACGGGTCAAGCGCACCCTGCGCCGCTGGCTGCTGGAAACAGACCCCGCCGGACAGGCCGAACGCCGCAAGACCGCCGAAGCCGACCGGTATGTCAACGTGACTGCCGCCGACAACGGCACCGCCGTCTTGGATGCGGTGTTGCCCGCTGCCGACGGTGTGGCTCTCTACGAACGCCTGCGGGAGATGGCGCAAACCCATTGCTGCGCTGGCGATCCCCGGACCAGCAACCAACGTCGCGCTGATGCCCTGATCGCCCTCACCACCGGGGCCGGTCGGTTGAGTTGCGGGTGCGGCCACCACGACTGCCCACGCGCCACGCTCCCGGCCGTACCAGCACGTAAAGCGCTTGTGCAGGTGGGTGTTTCCGCGCACACCCTCGCCGGGTTGGCCGACAACCCTGCTCTGCTGGCCGGTTTCGGTGCGATCGACGCCGACCTGGCACGCCAGTTGGCCCGCCACGCCCGCTTCGAGATCATCCCCGAACACCCCAGCAGCATCGAGCCCACCGGGCACGCTACCGTCGACGGCCGGGCACGTCCGGCAGACACCAGCCATAGCCGACAGGCTGCGGTCAACAACCGGGCGCGCCCGACAGGCACCAGCCACGCCAGGCAGGCCGCACCCGAACTCCGGGCCGCCACCCCGATCAGCACCGGTGAGCAGGTATACCTGGCCGCCGCGGGCGAGATGCGCTACCGGCCCAATACTCGCCTGGCCCACCGCATCCGCGCCCTCGATGGCGGCTGCCGCGCACCCGGATGCGCGATCCCCGCCGCAGCCACCGACATCGACCACCAAGACCGCTACAACCACCGCTCACCCGAATCCGGTGGCCGCACGGTCGAATCCAACCTCGGCTGCCGGTGCCGACGCCACCACCGCACCAAAACCCTCGCCGACAACGGACTCAACGGATGGAAAGTCATCCACCACCCCGACCGACGCGTGGAATGGCGCAGCCCGTCAGGTGGATCGATCACCACCACACCCGAGGGAGCGAAGTTCCTGTTCCCCAACACACCGGTACCGCCGGTCACCGTCACGGGCATCCAAGCACCGGAACCGGTTGAGCCACTGTTGAATCCGGGCAGAGCGGTCAACGAACTCACCGAACTCCTCCACGTCTACCACCCACCCGCACAACGACGACTCGCACGCACCGCCCGCTCTGCTCGTGCCCGTCGAGAATCCGGAGCGACGCGACAGGCGTCGACTATCGACATGCCCGAGACTCGGTATGCCGACCCGGCACCGTTCTAGCTTCTGTCCTCCGAGCTCAGGTCCTGTCTTCCGGTGAGGTGAAAGGTCCGCCTGGTTCGATCGATACCTGTAAGCATCCTGCGGTCTCGCGTCCGCGGATCGTTTGTCGGCGGTGCGGAGTAGCTTCAGCGCATGGCACTGCACTGGAAGCTGGTCATCGACAGTCGAAACGCGGCCGTGCTCGCGGACTTCTGGGCCGACGCCCTGGAGTACGTGGTGGAGGACCCGGGCGCGCTGATCGGGCAACTGCTCGCCGCGGGCCACCTCGGGCAGGACGCGGTGGCGAAGCACCAGGGTCGCACGGTCTTTCGCGGCTACGCGGCGATTCGGCATCCGGACGATCCCTTCGACCCGGCCAGCGGCGTCGGCCACGGTCGCCGCATCCTCTTCCAGGACGTACCGGAGGACAAGTCCGGCAAGAACCGCCTGCACATCGATATCCACAGTGAACCCGGCGGCCTGGACGACCTGGTCGCCCGGTTGGAGAAGGCTGGGGCAACACGCATCCGGGAGGTGGACCGAGGCCCCGCCGGGCACTGGTGGATCATGGCGGACCCGGAAGGCAACGAATTCTGCGCTGCCTAGGGCTGCACTCCGCCCTGCGGCGGAAGCGGTGACGCACGGCGCGCGTACGTGGCTTCCGGGCTCACCGTGATCACATCGAGTTGCCGTACCAGCGCCGCCGGCACGCGATCGTCCGCGAAATGGGCTGTGCCGGGCACGATCACCGCTTCCGAATCCAATCGGTTCGCCTGGATTCTCAGCCTGGCCAACGGTGGCCGACCGCTGGCAGGGTCGTAGACCACGATCCCGGCCAGGTCGTAGCCGAGCCGGACCGCCAGCGCCCGGATCTGAGATTCGTCCCAGAGCTGGCCGATCCCGGACACGTCCGTACGCAGGTATCCCAAACAGGTTGGCTTGTAACGCATTACCGCCCCTCCATCGTGTTCACAGTCGTGTGCGATCGTCGGATGGAATTGGAGGAAGGCCCCGCACGAGCCGATGTCCTCGTCGCCGTCTCCGGTCAACTCGAGGACTCCGCCTGGAAATTCGACCAGGCGCGCGCACTCGGCTACCTCCCGATCCAGTTGCCGGTGGAGCTCCGGGAAACCTCCGTTCTGCTGTGCCATGGCGATATAGTGACGCCCCCGAGGGGCTGGGGAGTCTCCGACCGAGTGTGTTCCGCGAAGAGTCCGGAAGGCCCAGCACGATTCCTGCGCACCTCGTACTCTGATTCCCAGAATGGGAAACAGCAGGCCACACCGTTGGGAAACCAGGGGGGACTGAGATGCCCAGCAAGGCAAACCTCACCGGCACAACGCTTCCGCGTCGACAACTGGGCAAGGCACTACGGGATGCGCGGCAGGCGCGCGGGATGACCCTGGATCAGGTAGCGCGCGAAACCGAGAACAGCAGATCCACCCTGAGCAGGATCGAACTCGGACAATACGACAAGATCAAAGTCCGTGAGATCGAGTACCTCTGCCGGTATTACTCCCTGCCGGAGGCTCAGACCAGCTACCTCACGAGCCTTGCTTCACAATCGAATACAAAGGTCTGGTGGCAGGACTATCGGCACCTGCTGATCCCTGGGTTCAACACGTATCTCGAACTCGAGTCGTACGCAAACCAATTCAGGATCTACCAACCACTCATCGTTCCGGGGTTGCTGCAAACAGCGGACTACGCACGTACTATTCAATGCCTCTTCACACCCGACGACCCGTCAGCGGAAATCGACAAGCGAGTCGAGCTGCGGATGCAACGATCTGCGCGCCTCACCCGCCAACACTGGCCGGTACGTGCGGAATTCTTGTTGTACGAGACAGTGTTTCACGCGCTGGTCGGATCCAGCCGGACGATGGCGGCTCAATGTCGGCATGTCGCGGACATGAGCACACATGAGAACATCACGGTCCGCCTCTTGCCCTTCGCGGCCGGCCTGCCAACCGGGACCGTGATCCCTCCGTTCCTCATCCTCGAATTTCCGGAAAGCGAGCCATCCGTGGTCTACACGGAGGCAGCAATAGGGTCGATGACCTTCGAAGATGAAGAAGACGTCAAGCGCTTCCACGCGCTGTATCGAACCCTCCGACACGCCGCACTGGAAGAACAGCCGTCTCGGGACCGAATCCGAAAGATAGCAAGGAGATACGAACAGTGACGATCGACCTAACCGGCGCACACTGGTTCAAAGCGTCATACAGCGGCGGAAGCAACGAGTGTGTCGAAATCGCTTGGATCGCAACCGATCACGTCGGTGTACGTGATTCCAAAGACCCGACGGGATCAGCGATAGTTTTCACTTCCAATGAATGGAATACCTTCACCCTGGGCATCAACAGCGGAGAGTTCAACTCTCCCAGCTGATTTCGAAGGGAGCCGGATCGCGGCGAGCGGCACTCTGGGCATACAGCGCGTAACCATGTCCGGGCACTCCGAGGTCCCCGACCTGGCACGGCGTCCAGATGCTGTCCGCCTGACCCGCGGTGCTCCGTATCTCGGCACCGGGATCCAGGTGGTGCCGGTACCCGTATAAGCAGGCTCCTGTTCCAAGGTGTCGGGGCGGCAGACGATCATTCACATGACTCAGAGCCTGACCCAATCTTCATCGGTGACGGCGGCTTCCGCTTCCGTCGGTAGGCGGCCGGTTGCCGTGCTGGCCGTTATTCTGCTCGGACAGTTCATGGCCGTGCTGGATGCTTCCATTGTCAATGTCGCCATTCCTTCGATGCGAATCTCGTTGCATGCCAGCGGTTCCGAGATGCAGTTGATCGTTTCCGGGTATGTCATCGCGTATGCCGTGCTGCTGGTGACCGGGGCCAGGCTGGGGGATCGGTTCGGGCAGCGGAATATGTTCATTGCTGGGCTGGCGTTGTTCACTGTTGCTTCGTTGGCCTGCGGCCTGGCGTGGAATGCGGGGGCGCTCATCGTCTTCCGATTCCTGCAAGGGGTGGGGTCGGCGACCATGGTGCCGCAGGTGATGACGCTCATTCAGCGGACGTTCACGGGGACCACACGGGCTCGCGCACTTTCGGCGTATGCGGCCGTTATCTCCGGTGGCATGGTTGTCGGGCAGATCGTGGGTGGGCTGATCGTGAGCAGCGATATTGCCGGGACCAGTTGGCGCGGAGTGTTTCTCGTGAATGTGCCGATCGGGCTGGCACTGCTGGCGGTCGCGCCGGGAATCCTGCCCGGGATCACCGCTCGGGTGGATCGGAAGCTGGATCTGGCCGGGCTCGGCGTGCTCACCGCTTCGGTGCTGCTGCTGGTGGTGCCGCTGGTGCTCGGGCACGAGCAGCACTGGCCGCTGTGGACTCAGATCGCGCTGGCCGCAGCCGCATTCGGCTTCGCCCTCTTCGCGCTGGTGGAACGTGCTGTGCATCGGCGAGGTGGTGAACCGCTGTTCGCTGACCGTGTCTTGCGCACGCCAGGCCTGGTCCTCACCGCCGCGACGCTGCTGTTGGTGATGACCACCTTCGGTGGCTGGCTGTTCGTCATCGCCATCCATCTGCAATCCACACTGGGCTACAGCGCCATTCACGCGGGGCTGGTCTTCTTCCCCAACGGCGTGGCCTTCGGCCTGATCAGCCTGAACTGGTCGCGAATCCCGGCCCGATTCCACGCGATCATGATCCCGGCGGGGCTGGCCATAGCCGCGATCACCACCGTCATCATGGGCCTGCTGCTGCGCGACGGCGGTGGCTTCGGCCCCCTCGACCTCACCGTCTTCACCATCATGGGCCTCGGCTACGGCCTGTCCTTCAGCCCGCTGATGGCCCGCACCACCGCCCGCATCCCCCTGGCCCTGGCCGCCGACGCCAGCGGAATCCTCGTCACCTGTGTACAACTCGGCGTCGTGATCGGCATCGCCACCTTCGGCTCGATGTTCCTGAGCCTGGCGGGCACCAGCATCCTGTCGGCCTCGCACGCGGTCGGCATCACCGCCATCGCCGAGGGCATCACCGTCGCCGTGGCGGCCGCCCTGGCCGTCCGCGCCGCCCGCTGACGAAGTCGTTGGGGGCGACCCGAATCCGAGAACGCGAACCGGTAGCCGAACAGGCCGGTTCGCGTTCTCGCGTCGGCGACTAGGCCGGTTGCTCCGCGCCCACCAGACAGCAGCGGGCGTAGTCGATGACGTCCAGGGCGTCGGGCGAGGGCTCCTCGTCGGCGAGGTGGGCCAGGTGGTCGAGGGCGTCGTCGAGGCGGGGGTCGGGGCCCTCACCGGCGAGCAGGACGACGATGGCCTCCCAGGTGGCGATGGTCGGATCGGGTTGGGCGAGTAGCTCTTCGAGGTAGGCGCCGGGTTGTAGCAGGCGCAGGGCGCGGCGGGCGTAGGCGTGGACGCGCTTGGGGAGTTCCTCGCGGATCACCGAGACGTCACCGGTCAGGACGTGGCCGGGGGCGTCGGTGTCCAGGCGCAGCGACCAGGGTTCGGTGAGGGCGGGCGGCAGGGTGTCGGCGTCGATCACGCCGGGGCCGGTGGCCGCTTCCAGCGGGGCGACCGGCAGGCCGTCGCGGGTGTCGCGCCAGGCCCGGAATTCCCACCAGGCCAGCGGGGTGGCCTGCACACGCAGGCCGAAGGTCAGTTCCTGCTGGCCCGCGGTGAAGGAGCGCAGCGTGCGGGTGCGTTCGACCACGGCCACGCCACCGGGGTCGGTTCTCACCCAGCGCGGGTCCTCGCCTTCGAACCCGTAGGGTTCCAACAGCTTTCCGGTATCGCGCATGAGGCGGCGCAAGGCCGAATCCGGTCTGACCATCAGGGCAGATTATCGGGGCGGACCGACAGCTTCGGGAAAGAGCGAGACCGCCACGCCCGGACGGATCCGTCACAATTCGGGACCGGCACGCCCCCGGCCGGTCGCGCGGCCGGAGGCGTGGACGGACTCAGTTGACGGTGACCGCCAGCGTGGCCGCGGGCGTCTGCCCCTTGGTGGCGTCGTAGCTCAGCACGTACGCGCCGGTGCCCGGGGACGCGACCACGAAGGTGGCCAGATCCTTCGGATTGTCGATGGTCTGGTTGCGGTCGAGCAGCTCGTCGATGAAACCGCGCTGGTCGGCGACCAGACTCTGACCGTCGGGGGTCTTGATCGAGAAGTACTCGGTGAAGATATTCGCGCCACCGTCGGAGATATCGCCGCCGCCAATGAGTTTCACGTGCAGGGCGAGCTCCATCTTGCCGCGCTCGTCCTTGGTGTAGCTGGGGGTCAGGGTGGCCCCGGTGACCTGCACGGTGGTGTGCCCCTGCACCAGGGTGCCGGTGATGGGCAGCGTCTTGGGCTGGATGCTGTCGACCTTCGCATCGGCCTTCAGCGGGATCTTGGTCTGGTTGGCGCTGGCGGGGCCGTACACCAGGGTGAGGGTGTCGATCAGGTGCCCGGCGTCGCCCAGCTTCTTCACCGAGGTGGTGACTGTGCCTGCGGCCGAACCCTTTCCGGGCACGGTCGGGTCGGTGAAGTCGGCTCCCCCGTCGATCTGATCGCCGACCTGCAGGGTCGGTGTCACGCTGATCATCTTGTCGTCGGTGGTGTTGTTCTTGTACGTGATGTCGATGGTGACGCGGGCGCCGCCGGAGCCGTCGGGCACCACGGTGGCCTTGTCGACGGTGATGTCGAAGCCGTCGTACCAGCCGGTCTTGCCGATCGCCTTGACCGTCGACTGCGAGTTGCTGCCGCCGGGGCTGGTCGAGGCGCCGGTGTCGCCCGTCTGACCGGGTCCCATCCCCGCCGCCCCGACCGCGCTGGTCGTCGGCGCGGCCACCGGGGTGTCCTTGTCATTGCATGCCGTCAGAAGTACCGCCGATGTGGCGATGAGTAACGCCGCACCAATGGTGGTGAGTTTCGATCGCACAGCTGCCTCCCAGAAAGATTGCCATCTCAGTGCACGACACCCGGTCCCCCCGGGCATGTGATTCGCAAAGAAATCCCCGCGACGCGCGTGAACGTTAACCGGCGGACAACTCACGCCTATGCACTGAATTGCATAGTACGTCCCGTAGCAGTTATCCTGGCCGCATGGCCCTCGAACACGCACTACTGGTGTCGCTGACCGAACGCGCGAGTTCGGGGTACGACCTGGCCCGGCGGTTCGACAAGTCGATCGGCTTCTTCTGGAACGCCACCCACCAGCAGATCTACCGCGTCCTCAAGCGGATGGACGAGCAGGGCTGGGTCATCCCCGAAGCCGTCGTGCAGGAGGGCCGCCCCGACAAGAAGGTCTACACGGTCTCCGACGCCGGTCGCGCGGAATTGGTCCGCTGGATCGCCGAACCGGCCGACCTGGAACCCATGCGCAACGAGCTCGGCGTCAAGCTGCGCGCGGCCTCCCTCGGTGACGTGCCCGCACTGCTCACCGAGGTGAAGCGGCACCGCGACCAGCACGCGCACCGCCTCGACCTGTACCGCGCCTTCGAGAAGAAGGACTACCCCGCGCCGGATCAGCTCTCCGGCCCCAAGCTGCACCAGTACCTCGTGCTACGCGGCGGCGTCCGCGTGGAGGAGGGCATCGTCGACTGGTGTGAGGAAGTAATCGACGCACTCACGCGCGACACAGCCCCGTCGCCGGCGTCCGACACGAAAGGCACTCAGGGATGAGCGCTTACCCGCATCTGTTCGAACCCCTGGACCTGGGATTCACCCGGCTGCGCAATCGCGTGGTCATGGGTTCCATGCACACCGGTCTCGAGGACCGGGCCTGGCACATCAACCGGCTGGCCGCCTACTTCGCCGAAAGAGCCCGTGGCGGAGTGGGTCTCATCATCACCGGCGGTTACGCGCCCAACCGCACCGGCTGGCTGCTGCCCTTCGGCGCCAAGCTGACCAACAAGACCGAGGCCTACCGGCATCGCGCCATCACCAAGGCCGTGCACGCCGAGGGCGGCAAGATCGCGCTGCAGATCCTGCACGCGGGCCGCTACTCCTACATGCCCACCAGCGTCTCCGCCTCCGCCATCAAGGCCCCCATCAACCCGTTCAAGCCGCGGGCGCTGTCGGGCAAGGGCGTCGAGGCCACCATCGACGATTACGCGCGCTGCGCGGCCCTGGCCAAGTTCGCCGGGTACGACGGCGTCGAAATCATGGGTGGTGAAGGGTATTTCATCAACCAGTTCCTGGCCGAGCGCACCAACAAGCGCAAGGACAAGTGGGGCGGCTCGCCCGAGAACCGCCGCCGCATCGCCGGTGAGATCGTGCGCCGGGTGCGCAAGGCGACCGGGCCGGACTTCATCATCGTATTCCGGCTGTCCATGGCCGATTTCGTGGAGAAGGGCCAGACCTGGGACGAGATCGCCGCCGTCGCAAAGGATGTGGAGGCCGCCGGAGCCACCATCATCAACACCGACATCGGCTGGCACGAGGCCCGGGTGCCCACCATCGTGACCTCGGTGCCGCGCGCCGCGTTCGTCGAGTGGACCGCGAAAGTCAAGGACATCGTGGACATTCCGGTGTGCGCGTCCAACCGCATCAATATGCCGGAGACCGCCGAGGAGATCCTCACCCGCGGTGACGCGCACCTGGTGTCGCTGGCCCGCCCGCTGCTCGCCGACCCGGAGTGGGCGCGCAAGGCGCAGGAGGCCCGCGCCGACGAGATCAACACCTGCATCGCCTGCAACCAGGCCTGCCTGGACCACGCCTTCCAAGCCAAAACTGTTTCCTGCCTGCTGAATCCGCGCGCCGGACACGAGACCGAGCTGCAACTGCTGCCGACTCGGCGCACCCGCAGGTTCGCGGTCGTCGGTGCGGGACCGGCCGGGCTGTCGGCCGCGGTCAGCCTGGCGCAGCGCGGACATCACGTCGACCTGTTCGAATCCGACGACAAGATCGGCGGCCAGTTCGACATCGCCCGCCGCATCCCCGGCAAGGAAGAGTTCAGCGAGACCATCCGCTACTACACCCGGCAGATCGAGATCTCCGGCGTGCGTTTGCATCTCGAAACCCGCGCCACCGCGCAGCAGCTCATCGACGGCGGCTACGACGAGGTCATCCTGGCCACCGGCGTGAAGCCGCGCATCCCCAACATTCCCGGCATCGATCACCCGAAGGTGCTCACCTACGCCGAACTGGTGCGCGAGGGCAAGCCGGTCGGCAAGAAGGTCGCCGTGATCGGCGCGGGCGGCATCGGCTTCGACGTGAGCGAATTCCTCACCGTCGAAGGACATCCCAGCCTGAAGCTCGACGAGTGGAAGGAAGAGTGGGGCGTCTCCGACGACCCGACCGTACCGGGCTTCGTCACCACCCCCAAGCCCTCCCCCGCCGCCCGCGAGGTGGTGCTGTTGCAGCGCAAGGCGTCGTCCTTCGGCAAGGATCTGGGCAAGACCTCGGGCTGGGTGCACCGGGCCGCGGTCAAGGCCAAGGGCGTCGAGCAGATCGGCGGCGTGAACTACGAGCGCATCGACGATCGCGGCCTGCACATCAGCTACGGCGAGGAGCGCAAGCGCCCGCAGATCATCGAGTGCGACAACGTGATCCTGTGCGCCGGACAGGAATCCGTGCGCGAACTACAGGAGCCGCTGGTCACCGCGGGCGTCAAGGTGCATCTCATCGGCGGGGCCGACCTGGCCTCGGAACTCGACGCCAAGCGCGCCATCAACCAGGGCACCCGGTTGGCGGCGGCCCTGTAATGCCGAACCTCACCCGCCTGGGACTGCCCGGAGACGAGCAGTCCTGGGCGGCACTGGGTTTCACCGTCACCGACGGGCGAATCCGGATCGGGGCCGTCGAGTGCACGCTCGGCGGCCCCGGTTGGGGTTTCGACGAAATCCGGGCCGCCCCTGAGCAACTCGGTGTGCCGTACCTGAAGCCCGGCGACGCGCTGCCTCCGGTCGCGCACCCCAACGGGGTGACCATTGTCGACCACGTCGTCTACTGGGTGCCGGAACTGGACGCGGCCGTCACCGATCTGACTGCGGTACTGGGCATTCCGCCGCGCCGCCGCTTCTTCCCGCGCGGCCCGGAAGGCCCCGAGATGGCCTTCTACCGGGTCGGCGAACCGTTCATCGAGGCGGTCACCTCCGGGTCCCCACCCGCCCTCGTCGGCGTCGCCTTCCTGACCCCCGATCTCGATGCCGCGGTGGCCGCGGTGCGCGCGGCGGGCGGTCCGATCGGCGACCCGAAGAACGCCGTGCAGGGCGGGCGCATCGCCAGCGTCTGGCACGGCCACCTGAACTGGGGCATCGCCTTCATGGAGCCCAAGCCGCGCAACTGAACTGCCGACCCATTGACCCGTTTAAGCGAACATGCTTAATTGGGAGTCGAGTGCCGTCCTCATCGCCGAGGGCGGCATCGACCGACGGGAAAGAGTTCCGCTATGGGCAAATTCAGCCGGGCCGAGCTGGAAGAGGCGCTGCACCACTACGTCGAGGTGGTCGATCGCTGCTCGGCCACCGAGGACTGGTCCCCCTTCGCCGATCTCTTCACCGAGGACGTCGAATACATCGAGCACGCCTACGGCATCATGCACGGCCGCGAGGAAGTGCGCCGCTGGATCGTCAGCGTCATGAAACCCTTCCCGCAGATGCGCTTCCCGCACGAGTGGATCGCCTTCGACGAGGACAACGACGCCATCGTCATCAGCATCCGCAATGTCCTCGACCATCCGACCGAAGCCGGCGTCGAATTCTGGTTCCCCAACATCAGCCGCATCGTCTACGCGGGCGACGGCCTGTTCGCCAGCGAGGAGGACACCTACAACCCCGCCCGCGACGCCCCGCGCGTGGTCGGCGAATGGGTGCAAGCCGGTGGCGTGCTGCGTTCCGCACCCCAGGAACAGATGAAGCACGTCTTCACCCGCTAGTCACCGACGCCTCGGCGCACTCGACAACGTGGGTGCGCCGGGCATCGGTAGGCTCTGGGCCGTGAGCCTGCCTGCACCCACCGCCGACAACCGTGCCGTCGTCACCGGATCCTCCTCCGGGATCGGCGTCGCCCTCGCCGAAGAGCTTGCCTCGCGCGGCTACTCGCTGATCCTGGTCGCCCGGCGCGGCGAGCTGCTCGCCGAACTGGCCGAGAAGCTGACCGAGCGGTACGGCATCACCGCCGAGGTCCGCGCCATCGACCTCTCCGATCGCGAACAGCGCGCGCCGCTGGCCAAGGAACTGGCCGCCCGCGATATCGCCATCCTCTGCAACAACGCGGGCGTCGCCACCTTCGGCGCGCTCGCCAAGCTGGATCTCGACTACGAGCGCGACATCATGGAACTGAATGCCGTTGCCGTACACGACCTCACGCTCGCGGTGCTGCCCGGCATGCTGGAGCGACGCGGCGGCGGCATCCTGATCACCGGATCCGCGGCGGGCAATATGCCGATCCCGCACAACACCACCTACGCCGCCTCCAAGGCGTTCACCAACACCTTCTCCGAATCGCTGCGCGGGGAGCTCAAGGGCACCGGCGTGAACGTCACGCTGCTGGCCCCCGGCCCGGTCCGCACCGACAACCCGGACCAGGAGGAGATGGGCAACAAGATCCCGGAGTTCATCTGGGTCACCGCCGCCCACACCGCCAAGATCACCATCGACGCGCTCGGCCGCAACAAGATGCGGGTGGTCCCGGGCCTGATCAGCAAGGGCATGAGCTTCGTCGGCCAGTTCGGGCCCCGCTCGATCACCTCGATGGTGGCCGGGGCCGCCTACAAGAAACTGGGCGAGTGACCGTCGATTCGGTCAAGATCGCGTAAGGATCGGGGCGCGGCTCGTCAAAGCCGCGTAGCCGGACGTTCACCGGCACCCGTACGGGCGTACTCCTGGGGATGGCCCCGCATAAGAGAAAGCGGGGACGCCCACAGGAGACACCTTGACGCTGCTCGAGATCTTCCCGTCATTGCGCGACGGGGGTATGGTGCCGCGACTCGACCCGACCATCTGGCCACGTGACACCCACTACGACGGCGAAGGACGCATCACCGTCGGCAATGTGGCCCTGGCCGATATCGCCGACCAGTACGGCACCCCCACCTACGTGCTCGACGAGGGCGAGGTGCGCGGACGCTGCCAGGACTACCGCAAGCGCTTCCCCGACGCCGAGATCATCTACGCGGGCAAGGCGCTGCTCACCCGGGCCGTCGCCGAATGGGTCACCGAAGAAGGACTCTCCCTGGACGTGTGCTCGGCCGGCGAACTGGCGGTGGCACTGTCCTCCTGGGCCGACCCGGCTCGAATCATGCTGCACGGCAACGGGAAACCGTTCGGCGAGCTGGAGACCGCGATCAACTGCGGGGTCGGGCGCATCGTCGTCGACTCGCTCACCGAGATCACCCTGCTCTCCGCGCTGGCCAGCCGACCGCAGCGGGTGCTGCTGCGGGTCACCCCCGATATCGACGTGCACGGGCATCCCGCCGTGCGCACCGGCGTCACCGACCAGAAGTTCGGCTTCCCGATCGGCGGCGACGCGGTCCGGGAAGCGGCGGATCGCATTCTGCGCCAACCGAATCTGCAACTCGTCGGACTGCACTGCCACATCGGCTCGCAGATCGGCGAGACCTTCCCCTACGGTGAGGCCGTGCGCCGGATGATCGGCGAAATGTCGCGCCTGCGTGACGAACTCGGCGTCGAACTCACCGAACTCGACCTGGGCGGCGGGCACGCGGTCGCCTACCGCAGCGGCGATCCGGCCATGGATCTCGCCGAGCTGTCCGACATCGTGGGCGACTCGCTCGACGCCGCCTGCATCCGCTACGGCTTCCCGCAGCCGAAGATCGCGCTGGAACCCGGACGAGCCATCGTGGCCCGGGCCGGAGTCACCCTCTACCGGGTGCTGTCGATCAAGCACGTGGAGGGCGGGCACACCTACGTGACCGTCGACGGCGGCATGAGCGACAACCCGCGGGTGGCGCTCTACGGGGCCCGCTACGACGCCGTCGTCGCCAACCGGCATCCCACCGGCGAGCACATGACCGTCACCATCGCCGGACGGCACTGCGAGGCCGGGGACATCCTCGCCCACGATGTTCGGCTGCCCGTCGACCTGCGGCCCGGTGAGGTGCTCGCGATGCCGTGCACGGGCGCGTACCACCACAGCCTGGCCTCGTCCTACAACGGGATCGGGCGGCCGCCGATCGTCGCGGTGCGCGACGGGCGCAGCCGGGAACTGGTGCGGCGGGAGACGATCGACGATCTGCTGTGCCGGGACATCGGACACTGAGCGGCGTGAGTCCGGGCACCCGCGGGTGCCCGGACTCGTTGCGGCTCAGCGTAATTACCCAGTTGTGCTCAGCGTTTCCGGGTGCCGAAGATGCTGCGGCTGATCTCCCGTCCCGCCACGGTGGCGGCCGAACGCAGCAGGTTCTTGAACGCCGGGTTGTTGACGATCTTCTCGGCCATCGACTCGTCCTCCGGCGTCGGCTTCGAGGACCGCGACGGCTTCACCGGAGCCGACTCCTCGGCGGCCTGCTTGGCGGCCGCCAGCTTCTCGGTGAGGATCTCGTAGGCCGAATCGGCGTCGACGGTGGTGCCGTACTTGCTGTACAGGGTGGAACCCTGTGCCCGCGAACGAATTCCGTCGTCACCGATGGTGTCCATCAGCGAGCGCGGGGGCTGCATGCGCGCCCACGCCACCGGCGTCGGCGCACCCTTCTCCGACAGCACCGTCACGATGGCCTCACCGATACCCAGTGAGGTGAGCGCCTTTTCGAGATCGTAGGTCCCGGTCTTGGGATACGTGCGCACCGTCTTCGACAGCGCCGCTTGATCTTCCGGCGTGAACGCGCGCAAGGCGTGCTGCACGCGCGCACCCAGCTGCGAGAGCACCTGGTTGGGGATGTCGGTCGGCAGCTGCGTGCAGAAGAACACGCCAACGCCCTTGGAGCGGATCAGCTTGACGGTCTGCTCCACCTGGTTGAGGAACGCCTTCGACGCCCCGTTGAACAGCAGGTGCGCCTCGTCGAAGATGAAGACCAGCTTGGGTTTGTCGATATCGCCGATCTCGGGCAGGGTCTGGAACAGGTCGGCCAGCACCCACATCAGGAACGTGGAGAACATCTGCGGCCGCGACGCCTGCGCACCCAGCTCGAACAGGGTGATGACGCCCATGCCACCCGCGGTCCGCATCAGGTCGGCCGGATCCATCTCCGGCTCACCGAAGAAGGTGTCGCCGCCGTCGGCCTCCAGGTTCACCAGCGCGCGCAGGATCACGCCCGCGGTCTGCGCCGAGACACCGCCGATGCCCTTGAGATCCTCCTTGCCCTCCGGGCTGGTGAGGAACTGGATCACCGCGCGCAGATCCTTGAGATCCAGCAGCGGGAAGGCGTTCTGATCCGACCAGTGGAAGATCAGGCCGAGGGTCGATTCCTGAGTGTCGTTGAGCCCCAACGCTTTACTGAGCAGGATCGGCCCGAACGAGGTGATGGTGGCGCGGATCGGCACCCCGATGCCCTCGGTGCCCAGCGAGACGAATTCGCACGGGAAGCCCTGTGGCTTCCAGTCCGGGTCACCGGTCTCCGCCGCGCGTGCCAGCAGCTTGTCATTGGATTGGCCCGGCATGGCGAGGCCCGACAGGTCGCCCTTGATATCGGCCAGCACCACCGGGACGCCCGCCGCCGACAACTGCTCGGCGATGCCCTGCACGGTCTTGGTCTTACCGGTGCCCGTCGCGCCCGCGACCAGACCGTGACGGTTCATGGTCTTCATCGGAATGCGTACGCGCGCATCGGGATGCACCTGACCGTCCACGATCACGGTGCCCAATTCGAGGGCCAGGCCCTCCATGGCGTATCCGGCGGCGATCTCCTGCGCGGCGGCCTCGGCCTTGTCGGTCGAATTACCGCCCGTGGCAGTAGCTTTCACGCCGGTCTTCGCGGTGTCCGCCGCTGCGGCCGGTGCCGCACCGGAATCGGAGGTCGCCGCCGCGGCATCCGCCTGTGCCTGCTCCGCCGCCTCCTGCTCGGCGGCTTCCTTCTCCGCGGCTTCGGCGGCTGCCACGGCTTCCGCCGCGATCCGCGCCGCGTCCTCCGCCGCCTTCCGTGCCGCGGCTGCCTTCTCCTGCGGGGTGGTCATCGCGCTTCCTCCGTCTGCTCTGCCAACTACGACTGCCCTGCGAACACTTGCTCTGGGAACTGCCTGCCAACATGCCGACCGCTGCATACGCGCCGGGGATGCGGGAAACGATACTGCCCGGTCGGCACGGAAACCGGACCCGACGCGGCCGGATCACCACCCGGGTGTCGGCCGACCACCCGCGAGCGACCCGAAAGTCCCTGCGCCGTCGAACCAGGGCCTACGGCTACGCTGGCCCCGGTGAGCGACAAATACTTGGTGTGGATCGACTGCGAGATGACCGGCCTACGCCTGGACAGTGACAAGCTGATCGAGGTGGCCGCGCTCGTGACCGACAGCGACCTCAATGTCATGGGCGAGGGCGTGGACATCGTGATCCACGCCGACGACGCGGCCCTCGCGGCCATGCCGCCGGTGGTCACCGACATGCACGCCCGTTCCGGGCTCACCGAAGAGGTTCGTCGCTCCACCGTCACCGTCGCCGAGGCCGAACAGCAGATCCTCGACTACATCAAGCAGTACGTCCCCACCCCGCGCACGGTGCCGCTGGCCGGCAACTCGATCGCCACCGACCGCGGCTTCATCGCCCGCGACATGCCGATCCTCGACGGCCACCTGCACTACCGCATGATCGACGTCAGCTCCATCAAGGAACTGACCCGCCGCTGGTACCCCCGCATCTACTTCGGCCAGCCGGAGAAGGGCCTCGCCCACCGCGCCCTGGCCGACATCCAGGAGTCCATCCGCGAACTCCAGTACTACCGCCGCACCGCCTTCGTCGCCCCGCCCGGCCCCTCCACCGCCGAGATCGCCACCGTCGCCGCCGAAGTCTCCGCCACCCACCCGACAACCCCCGGACAACACCACTGAAACCCCACCTGAACAGCCGATTTTGTACTCCCGGCCGGGACAGGATACGATTCTCCGCGCCGGAAGTTACCGGCAATGGTGGCTGTAGTTCAGCTGGTAGAGCACCAGGTTGTGATCCTGGGGGTCGCGGGTTCAAGTCCCGTCAGCCACCCGACACGAAGGGCGTGAACCGATCCGGTTCACGCCCTTCGTCATTCTCACCGCATCGCCACGTAACTGGGGCCGCATGCCGTAGGGCCGATCAGGCCGGGGAGATGCTCGCGTAGTCGGGTGCGTAGACGGTCATCCAGTGCGGGCGGTGCCGAAATGCCATGCGCCGTGCAGGAAGTGGCCGTCCGCGCCGCTGATTCGCGGCTCGCCGGTGGCGGTCACGGTGGACAGGGCGAGGGTGCACATGCCGGTGAGGATTCCGGTGAGCTGCGCGGCGGTGAGAGTTCGTTCGGAGTTGATGATCGACTGCAGGTGCGCGGTCGATCGGGTCAGGGATGCGTCGAGCAGCGTTTGCAGTTCCGCGAGTTCTTCGGATGTTTCGCGCATCGCGCGACTGTATCGCCGCCCACCGACAACTCCGCCGACCTCAGCTGTGCGGCGGGAACTGACCGTTCGCGGTGACGGTGGTGCCGTTGAGCGTGAAGGTGACCGTGCTCGGACCGCCCTGCGGGCAGCACATCGGATCGGTGGCGTTCGTCCACCGGTAGGTCAGCGCCAGCGAAGTGCGCGTGTGCGCGCCCACCAGCGTGTACGGGTAGGCGTCCGAGGTGGCCGTGCCCAGATAGGTGCCGTTGGTGAAGAACAGGACGTGCGTGTAGGTGTGATTGGTGCTGGTGTTCACGGTCATCCACGACAGCACCCCGTCGCATCCGGAACTCAGCGAATCATCGCTGACCTCCCCGACCGACCAGCCCCCGACCGGCGGTGCCGCCAATCGCGCGATCGCCGCCTGCGCCAGACTCGAATTCCGGTCGAAGCACAGCCCGTTGCCACTCCCGTTCGGAGCCGCCTGCTGCTGCGCCACCGAACCCACCGGACTCGGCGCGGCCTTCGACGTGGACGCCGCACACCCCCCGGTCGTCAAGGCGATCCCCGCCGCCAACGCCACCGCCGCCAAAGCCTTCATGTTCATGCTCTCCCCTCGGACCAGTCGCACACAGTGTGAATCGCCCCGGCCCGATCTTGTGTTATCGCAGCTCACCACGGCCCGGTTACGGGAGAAAACGGGGCCGGAATTCGGGGTCGACGCCGGACCACGGCAGGCTAAATTGTAACTCGTTCTAATTTGGCGGCGGGTTCGAAGCCGCTCGGCGATGGATGGAGACGGGTATGACGGGCGAGAATGCCGGGCGGTTCGAGGGGCGGGTCGCGGTGGTCACCGGGGCGTCGTCGGGGCTGGGGCAGTCGGTCGCGCAGTTGCTGACCGCGGGCGGGGCGCGGGTGTTCGGGGTGGGGCGGGACGAGGAGCGGTTGAAGGCGACGCTGAATGGGCCCGAAAGTGGTTGGCTGGCTGCCGATCTGGCCGATCCCGCGACGGGTGACGCGGTGGTTCGGGCGTGTACGGAGCGGTTCGGCGGGGTCGACATTCTGGTGAATGCGGCGGGGGCGCACGGCATGCGGCACACCGGGACGCTCACCGACGAGGAGTGGCAGCGGGATCTGGCGGTCAACCTCAGTGCGCCGTTCTTCCTGTCGCGGGCGGCGCTGCCCAGCCTGCTGGAGCGGGGCGGGTGCATCGTCAATGTGTCGTCGGTGGCGGGACTGGAGGGGCAGGCGTATTCGGCCGGCTACTGCGCGGCCAAGCACGGGCTGATCGGGCTGACGCGGGCCATGGCGCTGGAATTCGACAGCCGCGGCATCCGGATCAACGCGGTCTGCCCGGGCGGCATGACCACGCCGATGGTGCAGTCGTTCACCTTCCCGGAGGACCCGGACTACACGCTGATCATGAAGGTGGCGGCGGCCCGCGGGCTGATGGATCCGGTCCAGGTCGCCAATGTCATCGCCTTCCTCTGCTCCGACGAGGCGTCCGCCGTGCACGGCGCGATCTACACCGTCGACAACGGCAAGATGTCGCTGTGAGCCGTCAGGCGCGGACGACTTCGAAACGCAGATCGGTGATCTGACCGGAATCGTCGCAGCGCAGCTTGCGCAACCCGACCGGCGCACCACCGTCGAACAGCCGGACTCCACCGCCGAGCAACGCCGGAACCAGGTGCACCACAATCTCATCCACGAGACCCAGGTCGAGGCACTGCCGGGCGAGATCGGCACCGAGGATCCCCACCGCCCGGTCCCCGGCGGCGGCCTTCGCGGTGGAGACCGCGTCTGCCACGCCCGCGGACAGGAACACGAAGCGAGAGTCCGCGGGCACGTCGTAGGGCCGGTGCGTCAGCACGAACATCGGCCCACTCCACATGCCGCCGTACAGTTTCCGCTCCCCCTCCCCGGGCTGATTGCCGAGGTCGTATCCCCGGCGACCGGACAGCACCGCGCCGAGCCGCTCCATGGTCTCCATCCCGAGCGGCCCGGCCGCGCCGTGCCCGAACATCCACTCGACGGAGTCGTCCTCCGGCGCGATGAACCCGTCCAACGACATCGTGATATGCCACAGCACCTTCGTCATACCCGTACAGACGGTCCGCACCGGGCGAATTCATCGACCGTGGCGAAGACCACCGGGAAATCCCTGTCCCCTGTCACACCGATTCGGCAGACTGCCGAGATGGGGAATCTCGAAGCAGAACTGCTGGATCGCTGGACCCGCCTGGCGGGCCCCGGCGCGCACCCGGTCGGGGAGGACCTGGTGCGCCGCTACAGCGAACCGCACCGCCGCTATCACACGGTCGACCACCTGGCCTACATGCTCGCCGTGGTCGACGACTTGGCCGCGGACGCAACGGATATCGACGCCGTCCGCTACGCCGCCTTCTTCCACGACGCCGTCTACGCCATGGACGGCACCGACAACGAGGAAGCCTCCGCCCGGCTGGCCGAATCCACCCTGCCGAGCCTCGGTCTCGCACCGGAGACCGTGGCGGAGGTGGCCCGCCTGGTCCGCCTCACCGCAGGCCACTCCCCCACCCCCGACGACCGCAACGGCGCAGTCCTCTGCGACGCCGACCTCGCCATCCTGGCGGGCGACGAATCCGCCTACACCGCATACGCTTCCGCCGTCCGAGCCGAATACGCCCACGTCCCGGACCACCTGTTCCGCGCCGGCCGCGCCCAAGTGTTGAAGGGCCTGGTCGAGCAGGACAACCTGTTCCGCACCCCCATCGGCCGAGCCCGCTACAACACCGCTGCCCGCGCCAACCTCACCGCCGAACTGGCCGACCTCACCGCCCCGGAGCACTGAGCGCGCCGCGCCCGCAACGGAATCAGTGGGCGACGGTCAGTTTGAGCATGGTCACGCCGTGGGCTGGTATGCCGGTGGCGGTCAGCACGCCGGTGGTCTCGGCGGTGGTGTGGGTCCACAGGTCTTTCACCGTGTAGGTGGTGGCGGTGGGTAATCCCAGTGCTGCGGTGGTGGTTTCGATGGTGGTCGCGGATTCTGCTGGGTTGAAGATCGCGACCGCGAGTGAGCCGTCGGCGAGGCGCTTGGTCAGGATGCGGCGATCGGCGGGCAGCGGGGCGGCCTGGGTGCCGGTCGGATCCTGGTCTATCGCAACGACATCCGGGTTCGTCAGGATCGCACGGGTGGTTTCGGTCATGGTGCGGACGTCGTTGCCCGCGATCAAGGGGGCGGCGAGCATGGACCAGAGGGTGAAGTGGGAGCGCTGCTCGTCGGGATTCAGGCTGAAGTCCGGGTCACGCAGACGGCCGACCACCGCGCTGGGGAGTTCGAAAGAGGCTTCCAATTCCAAGGTTTGGGTGGTGGTGAGCGGGCCCTGGACCACCGCTTCCGGATAACCGTCGACATGCGTGGCGATGAAGTGGGCGAGCTGGACGCCGACCACCAGCATGTCGGGATCGTTCCAGTACCCGGGGCGGCTGCGGGCGGCGAGGGGTTCGGCGGCTCCGAGTTCGTCGGTGACGCCGATCAATCCTCTGTTGGAGGTGGTTTCGAGCTGGCCGGTGGGGGAACCGTTGTGCCACAGCGGGATCAGATCACCGGTGTTGCGGGTCATGTCGGCGACGCGGGACCAGTCGTAGTCGGCGGCGGCGTGCAGGTTCTCGGAACTGTTGGGGTTGATGCTGTAGACGATGCGACGGCCGCTGGCGCGCAACGCGTCCCGCATGGTGCTGAAGACCCGGACCTGTTCGGTCAGGTCGGCGTCGGCGCGGCACCAGTCGTATTTGAGGAAGTCGACGCCCCAGGCGGCGAAGGTGCGGGCATCGGCGGTCTCGTGGCCGAAGCTCGCGTTGGTGCGGGCCTGGCCGCAGATCTGGTTGAAGGGGCTGGAGTACAGGCCCAGCAGCATGCCGTGGCTGTGCGCGTAGTCGGCGAGGGCGGCGATGCCGTGCGGGAACCACTGCGGGTCGGCTCGCAGGTTGCCCTCGGCGTCGCGGTCGGGGGCGGCCCAGCCCGCATCCAGGTTCACGTAGCGGTATCCGGCGGCGACCATGCCGGAGGCGGACATGGCGTCGATGACGGCGTGCACGTTGCGCTCCGTCAGCGGGACACCGGAATTCCAGGAGTTCCAGCCCATCGGCGGCGTCGGTGGCCCCGCCGGGGCGGCCCCGGTCACCCCGTCGGCGGAGGTGCTGGACGTGTCGCCCAGCAGCAGCGCGTCACCGAGCACCAGCGAGGCCGCGGTGAGCAGCACCAGGGGCAGGATTCGGGATCGCACGCTGAGCGTTCTCCTTCGGTGCGCCGGAGCGGGACGTGGCAATGATCCAGCAGGACCGAACGCGAAGGCCCGGCGGGCAGTGGAAGACACTGCCCGCCGGGCCGTTTCGCGAGGCCGTCCTAGCCGGTGTATCCGGTCAGCTGGTAGACGGTGGCCCCGCCGACCTGCTGCGGGGTGAACGTCGCGGTCACCCAGTTGGTGATATCGGTGTGCTGGTTGCGCCCGAAGCCACCACCCTGGTTGCCCGCGTCGGTCTGATCGCGCACCGGGTCGGCGGGCGTCTGGCCGCCCTGCCGGTCGCGTTCATCGTTGCCGGTCGCGCCGGGGGTGCGGTTACCGGTGCCGTTCTGGCCGGTGCCACGATCGCCGGTGCCGTTGCCGGACTGCGCATTACCGCGATCACCGGTGCCGTTGCCGCCGTTGGCGCTATCGGTGTCGCCGCCGCCGCGCTGGTTGTTCTCGACGATGTAGTAGCCGATCTTCCCGGCCTTCACATCGGCCTGGAATTCCGCGAGGGTCGGCGTCGGGTCGCTGCCCGAGAAGCCGCCGATCGCCATGACCGAACGGTCGCTCTGCAATTCGAGTCCGGCCGCCGCCGAGGATCCGTTGATGGCCGCGGCCCACTTGGCGTCGCTGCCCTCGAGGAGGGTCGCGAGTGCCGGATTGGCTTGGCTCTCACCGAATCCGCCCATGCCGCCGCGGCCACCGGCACGCGCCGGTCCGACGGTGGGGCCGCCACCGGAGTGCGGGGTGGCGATGGTCGCGAATGCGTAGGCAGAGGTCCCGGCCAGGCCGCCGATCAGTCCGAGCGCCAGGGCGGCGGTCGCCAGTCGCCGGTTGCCGCGAGCCCACGGCAGCGCGATCAGCACCGCCGCGATGACGGTCGCGGCCAGGATGGCCCAGCGCAGTTCGGGGAACCAGCCGCTGTTGCGGTGCAGCAGCACGAAACTCCACACCCCGGTCAGCAGAATCAGCGCGGACAGTCCCAAACGGCCGAGCAGTACGTCACGGCGCGTCCACATTTCGTGGATGCCGAGGGCGAACATGCCCGCCACCGCCGGGGCGATCGAGAGGCAGTAGTAGGGGTGCACGGTGCCGCTCATGTAGCTGAGCACGCCGCCGTCGATGACGATCCACAGGCCGAACAGGATCGCGCCCGCCCGGGCCAGATCGGTGCGCGGGGCCCGGCCCCGCGAGATCAGCACCAGCACCACGGCCAGCAGCGCGGTCGGCAGCAACCAGGCGATCTCGAAACCGAACTCACCGGTGAACAGGCGTTCCACACCGCGCACCTGGCCGCCGCCGAAGCCACCGAATCCGCCACCGCCGCCACCGCGGCCCGCCTGCTGCTGGGCAGCATCCGCCGCCGCCTGGGCGGCCGCCGGGTCGGCGGGTGGACGCGGTGCGCCACCACCGCCACCGTGATTACGGCCGAGCACCCGCGCGAAACCGTTGTAGCCCAACACCAGGTTCATGAAGTTGTTGTCGGTGGAACCGGCCAGGTACGGGTGGCTCGAGGCGGGCCACAGCAGCGTGACGAACACGTACCAGCCGCTGGAGGCCAGCATCGCGACCAGCGCGCCGACCAGTTGCAACAGCCGGGTGCGAATCTTGTTGGGAGCGGCGATCAGGTAGACCACGCCCAGTGCGGGCAGCACCATCAGGCCCTCGAGCATCTTCGCCAGGAACGCGAAGCCCAGCGCGACACCGGCCAGCAGAATCCAAGTGGTGGAAGCCTTTTCGAGTGCCCGGACGGTGGCGTACGCGCCGGCCATCATGAGCAGCACCATCACGGCGTCCGGGTTGTTGAACCGGAACATCAACGCCGCCACCGGAGTCAGTGCCAGCGCCGCACCGGCGAGCAGGCCGGTGTAGTGGCTGCCGGTCACCCGCTTGGTCGCACCGTAGAGCAGGCCCACCGCGGCGACCGCCATCAACGCCTGCGGAATCAGCATGCTGGCGCTGGAGAATCCGAAGATCTGCCCCGACAGGCCCATCACCCACTGCGAGACGGGCGGCTTGTCGACGGTGATGAAGTTGCCCGGGTCGAGGGACCCGAACAGGAGGGCTTCCCAGTTCTTCGACCCGGCCCAGGCGGCCCCGGCGTAGAACTGGTTGCCCATGCCGTTGATGGTGATGTTCCACAGGTACATCACCGCTGTCGCGACTAGGAGCACGACCAGACCGGCACGTTCGACGGCCTTACCGTCGAACCTGCCCGTCACGCGGGGGGCCGCGGACTGCGGCGGAACGACCGGAGGGTTGTCCATGAGTGATGCGGTCACGGTGACCATTCAGCCCTTCGGACTCCAAGGAATCCTGTGAGCCCGCCGCGAGCTTCCGGTGAGCCCTGGCCGGTCTGTTTCCGGGCGGGCGGGTGGCGCAGGTCACGTGTGGGAAAATGCGGCATGAGTATCAAGATCGATGCGCTGGATTCCGCACTGCTCGCGGAGCTGGCCGTGGATCCGCGAGTACCGATTCTGGAGTTGGCGCAGCGGCTGGGCGTGGCCCGCAACACCGTGCAGGCCCGGATGAAACGCCTGGAATCCTCGGGCGCGGTGCGCGGCTATCTGCCGGATGTAGACCTGGCCGCGATCGGGTTCGGGGTGCACGCTTTCCTGGGCATCGAGGTGGATCAGAACAAGATGGACGCGATCGTCGAGGCGCTGCGGGACTTTCCGAATGTGCTCGAGGTGCACGCCACCACCGGGCGGTCGGATCTGCTGGTGCGGATCGCGGCGCGCTCGCAGCAGGATCTGCTCGCAGTCGTCCAGCGCGTGCACACGATTCGCGGGGTGAAGCACACCGAGACCATGCTCGCCCTCGCCACGCCGATCGAGTACCGGTCGCTGCCATTGGTCGAACACGTTAATGACGCCTAACTGAACCGCCCTGAGCAGACTGCTGCGCACCGGCAGTGTGTGCTGAATCACTATTGAGCAGTCTGATCAACTTTTCGCGCGTCGGTTGACACAGATCACCCTGCACGGCAGATTTCGCTGCACCGAATCGCTGGCCCCTTCGTTTGCGGCTCACGATCTGAGCCGTGGAGAGTGTGGTGACTGTTCATGACCGACCTCGCCTGTGCGCCCCTACCGCAGGCCGAACCGGCCGCACCCTACGACCTCGCCGACCGCTACCGCTCCGGAGCGGGCCCGGTCCTGCTGACCGGGGTGCAGGCCATCGCCCGGCTGCTGGTCGAACAACATGTCCGCGATATCCGCGCCGGACGTCGGGTCGCGACCTTCGTGTCCGGCTATCAGGGCAGCCCGCTCGGCGGCGTCGACAAGATGCTGCTCGGGATGCCGAATGTGCTTGCGGAGCATGACATCACGTTCGTACCGGGCCTCAACGAGGAACTGGCGGCGACGTCGGTGTGGGGCAGTCAGGCCGACCTGCCCGCCGGGCGCGCCACCCATGACGGGGTGGTCGGGGTCTGGTACGGGAAGGGGCCGGGCGTGGACCGGGCCACCGACGCCATCCGGCACGCCAATATGTACGGCGTGAACCCGCGCGGCGGGGTGTTGCTGCTGGTCGGCGACGATCCGGGCTCGAAATCCTCTACGGTGCCCGCGGTGAGCGAACGGTCGCTGGCCGCCATGGGCGTGCCGGTGTTGTTCCCGCGCAATGCCGAGGAGATCATCACCCTGGGCCTGCGCGGGGTGGCGATGTCGCGGACCTCGGGATGTGTGGTGGCGATGAAGATCGTCGCCGATGTCGCCGACGGCGCGTGGACGGTGGACTCGACTGTCGCGGACCTGGCGCTCGATGTTCCCGAGGTGAGCTGGGACGGAAAGCCTTTCGTCTACCGGCAGCGCCCGATGGCCGCACCCGCCGACAGCCTGATCGCCGAGGCCGATCTCTACGGCCCGCGCTGGGCACTGGTGCACGCCTTCGGCGCGGCCAACGATCTCGACGTGATCGAGGTGGATCCGGCCGACGCCCGGGTCGGGATCGCAGCCACCGGAACCACTTTCGACGCGGTGCGGCAGGCGCTGCTGGACCTCGGGGTGGACGACGCGACCATGCATCGCGCCGGAATCCGCCTGCTGCGCATCGGAATGCCCTATCCGGTCGGTGCGGAGCGGGTCACCGAATTCGCGCGCGGACTGGAAGAACTGATCGTGGTCGAGGACAAGACCGCGTTCGTCGAGACCCAGATCCGCGAAATCCTCTACGGCGCAGTCGAAGCCCCGCGGATACACGGCAAGCGCGACGGGAACGGCGCACCGCTCATGCCCGCCGACGGTGAGCTGACCGCCGGTCGGCTGCTGGCTCCGCTGCGCCGGGTGCTGCGCGAGCGGGTGGAACTGAAGCGGACCCCGCCGCCCCCGCTGGCGCTGGAAGTGTTGTCCGCCAAGCGCACCCCGTACTTCTGTAGCGGTTGCCCGCACAATCGCTCCACGGCGCTGCCGGAGGGTTCGATCGGTGGCGGCGGCATCGGCTGCCACACCCTGGTCACGCTGTCGGGGCGCGCGGACAGCGCGGTCACCGGGCTCACCCAGATGGGGGGTGAAGGCAGCCAGTGGATCGGGCAGGCCCCGTTCACCGATGTGCCGCACCTGTTCCAGAACATCGGCGACGGAACGTTCTTCCACTCGGGACAGCTCGCGGTGCAGGCGTGCGTCGCGGCGGGGGTGAACATCACCTACAAGCTGCTCTACAACGAGGTCGTCGCCATGACCGGCGCGCAGGATGTGGAGGGCGGGCTGACGGTCGCGAAGCTGACGCACAAGCTGACCGTCGAGGGCGTGAAACAGATCATCATCTGCGCGGATGAACCCAAGCGGCACAACCGCAGAGCGCTCGCCAAGGGCACGCTGCTGTGGCATCGCGACCGGCTCGACGAGGCGCAGCGGGTGTTGCGTGAGGTCGAGGGCGTGACCGTACTGATCTACGACCAGCACTGCGCGGCCGATGCCCGCCGTCAGCGCAAGCGCGGCACACTGCCGGTGCGCAATACCCGCGTGGTGATCAACGAGGCGGTGTGCGAGGGGTGTGGTGACTGTGGCACCAAGTCCAATTGCCTGTCCGTGCAACCGGTCGAGACCGAGTATGGCCGCAAGACGCGCATCGATCAGACGTCCTGCAATACCGATTACAGCTGCCTCGACGGCGACTGCCCGTCGTTCGTGACGGTGGAGACTTCACCGGATACGAAGGGTGGCAGGTCTTCCCGACGCAAGGGTGCGGATGCCCCTGCCGTCCCGGACCCGGCCTTCGGACTTCCGGAAGGCACCCAGAACGTGCTGATCGCGGGTATCGGCGGCACCGGCATCGTGACGGTGAACCAGGTGCTGGCGACCGCCGCCCTGCGGGCCGGATACGCGGTGGAGAGTCTCGACCAGATCGGCATGAGCCAGAAGGCCGGACCGGTGCTGTCGCATCTGCGTTTCGCCACAGCGGAATTGGAGCCGTCCAATCGGCTCACGCCGGGCAGCGCCGACTGCGTGCTGGCCATCGACCTGCTCACCGCGGCCGAACCCAAGAACCTCCAGTTCGGTTCTCCGATCAGCACGGTGACGGTCGCCTCGACCAGCCCGACTCCGACCGGTGACATGGTCTACGACAAGTCGGTCGCCTACCCGAATACCGCGACACTGCTGGATCGTGTTGCCGCGGTGTCGAATTCCGTGCATCACTTCGATGCGCTGGCCGCCTCGCAGGAGCTGTTCGGCAATACCGCCGCGGCCAACTTCCTGATCGTCGGCGCGGCCTTCCAGTCCGGTGGCCTGCGCCTGCCCGCCGCCGCCATCGAGGAGGCGATCGGCATCAACGGTGTCGCGGTCGCCGCCAACACCGCGGCCTTCCACTGGGGTCGAGTGGCCATCGCCGACCCGGCGGCCTTCGCGGCCTCCACCGCGACCGCCCGGCCGAAGCGCGCCCGCGCTGAACTGCCCGCGGATCTACTGGCACACACCACCTTCCACGGGGAGGTCCGCCGACTCGTGGAACTGCGCGCCGCTGAACTGATCGAATTCGGCAACCGGAAGGTCGCCCACCGCTACCTCGAATCCGTGCAGGCGGCCTGGACCGCCGAGCGCGCCGTCACCGACCGCACCGAATTCTCCGAGGCGGTGGCCCGCGGCCTGCACAAACTCACCGCCTACAAGGACGAATACGAGGTGGCCCGCCTGCTGGTGGACCCCGACTTCCTCGCCGACGTCGAAGCCCAGGTCCCCGGCGGCCGACGCCTCACCTACAAACTCCACCCGCCCGCCCTGCGCGCGCTGGGCCGCAAGAAGAAGATCGGCCTCGCTCCCAAATCCCATGTGGCACTGAAGCTCCTCGCCAAGGGCAAGGTCCTGCGCGGCACCCGTCTCGACCCCTTCGGCTACGCCCACGTCCGCAGGGTGGAGCGTGAACTGCTGGCCGACTACACCGCGATGATCCACCGCCTCGCGGCCGACCTGACCCCCGAAAGCTATTCCGCCGCGACGGAAGCCGCCGGACTCCCCGATCTGGTTCGCGGCTACGAAGACGTCAAACTCGCCAATGTCGAGCTGTATCGAGCCCGCCTGCGCGAACTCGGCCTCGACCAGTGACGGACCACCGGACACGAAGTCACCCACCGCACCACATCTGAATTCGCTCCACCTCGAACGGCAGCTTCCACTCCGCTGGACCCGGCGGGCGCGCGAGCAGGCGCGCCCGGCGGACAGCTGTGCCCGAATCTGGGAACACCTGACAATTCAGGAGAGTGCGGCTGCACAGATCTCCGGCCGCCGCGCGAGCGTCCGCCGGTCCGGCCGCCACCCATGCGGCCCCGTACTGCCGCCACGAGCGGCGACTCGAAAGGAATCGACAGTGACCGCAATGCACACCGACGCAGGGGTTTTCGGGCGTTCGCACGAGTTGAGCGCACGCCGCCACGAGCAGGTGATGTTCTGCGAGGACGAGAAGAGCGGGTTGCGGGCGATCATCGCCGTGCATTCGACGACGCTGGGGCCCGCGCTCGGCGGGACCCGGATGTATCCGTATGCGAGCGAGTCGGCGGCGCTCGAGGATGTGCTGCGACTGTCGTGGGGCATGACGTACAAGGCCGCGGCGGCGGGACTGGAGCTGGGAGGCGGGAAGGCCGTAATCATCGGGGATCCGGCGCGGGGCAAGAGCCCGGAACTGTTCGCGGCGTACGCACGGTTCGTGGAATCGCTTGGCGGGCGGTACATCACGGCGGGCGATGTGGGCACCAATACCGATGACCTCGACACGATCGGCCGCCACACCCGGTACGTGACCGGCCGCTCCACCGCGGCGGGCGGCTCGGGCGACAGCGCCCGGCTGACCGCGCTCGGCGTGTTCAACGCCATGCGTGCAGGGGCCGAATCCGTGTGGGGTGCTCCGACATTGGCCGGTCGCACGGTGGGTGTCGAGGGTGTCGGCAAGGTCGGTCGTCAGCTGGTGGAACTGCTGCTCGCCGACGGCGCGGAAGTCTGCGTCACCGACGTGAACGATGCGGCCCTGCAAGGAATCTCGCGGGACCTGCCCGCGGTGCGGCTGCTGAGCACGGTAGCCACCGCACCCGTCGACGTCTACGCCCCGTGTGCGCTCGGCGGCACCCTCACCCTCGACAGCGCCGAGCACATCGAGGCCAAGCTGGTGTGCGGCGCGGCCAACAATCAGCTGGCGAATCCCGTTGTGGAACAAGCCCTCACTGAGCGCGGCATCACGTGGGTCCCGGATTTCGTGGCCAACGCGGGCGGGCTCGTCCAGGTAGCCGGTGAGCTGCACGACGCAGCACCGGATCAGGTCGAAGACGCTGTGAGGGGCATCTTCGGCCGGTGCCGCGACATCATCGCGGAGTCCAAGGCCGAGGGAATCGGCACCGGCGCGGCGGCCAACCGGTTCGCGGAACGGCGTCTGGACGCCATCCCGCGGGCCCTCTGACCATCGCCCGAAGTTTCAAGGAGGAGACGACAAGTGGCGTTCGCGAGCGGCATGTTCCGCACCAAATCGGTCGAGCAGTCGATCAGGGATACCGAGGAACCGGATTCCAAGCTGCGCAAGGATCTGACGGCCAAGGACCTCACCGTCTTCGGTGTCGCCGTGGTCATCGGGGCGGGCATCTTCACGCTGACCGCGCGCACGGCGGGGACGGTGGCCGGTCCCGCGGTCTCGCTGGCCTTCGTGTTCGCGGCCATCGCCTGCGGGCTGACGGCCCTGTGCTACGCGGAGTTCGCGTCGACGGTTCCGGTGGCGGGCAGCGCGTACACGTTCGCGTACGCCACTTTCGGTGAGGTGATCGCCTGGATCATCGGCTGGGATCTCATTCTGGAGTTCGCGCTGGCGGTCTCGGTGGTGGCCAAGGGGTGGTCGCAGTATCTCGGGGAGGTGCTGGGCGGGCTGGTGAATCCGGTCGCGCACATCGGGTCGATCCAATTCGACTGGGGCGCGGTGCTGATCATCGCGATCGTCGGCGTGCTGCTGGCGACCGGCACCAAATTGTCGTCGCGGGTGTCGGCGATCGCGGTGGCGATCAAGCTGGCGGTGATCGCGCTGGTATTGGTGGTCGGCGCGACCTATTTCAAGGCCTCGAACCTGAGCCCCTACATTCCGCCGTCGCAGCCTTCGGACAAGGCGCAGGGCGTGCATCAGTCGATGTTCGCCTGGCTCACCGGTTCCGGCGGCACCAGCTTCGGCTGGTACGGGCTGCTGGCCGCCGCCAGCCTGGTGTTCTTCGCCTTCGTCGGCTTCGACGTGGTCGCCACCACCGCCGAGGAGACCCGCAACCCGCAGCGCGATGTGCCGCGCGGCATCTTCGGCTCGCTGGCCATCGTGACCGTGCTGTACGTGGCGGTGTCGCTGATCCTCACCGGCATGGTGCCCTACACCGAGCTGGCGAGCGGAAACGCGACCCTGGCAACGGCTTTCGCGATCCACGGCGCGACCTGGGTGAAGAACATCATCTCGATCGGCGCGCTGGCCGGGCTCTCGACGGTGGTCATGGTGATGTTCCTGGGCCAGACCCGGGTGCTGTTCGCGATGGCCCGTGACGGTCTGCTGCCGCGCGGTCTGGCCCACACCGGCAAGCACGGCACCCCGGTCCGCCTCACCGTGATCGTCGGCATGGTCTGCGCGCTGCTGGCCGGGTTCGTCGATTTCGGCACCCTGGAGGAAATGGTCAATATCGGCACGCTGGTCGCGTTCGTGCTGGTGTCGCTGGGTGTTCCGGTCCTGCGCCGCACCCGGCCCGACCTCAAGCGCGGTTTCCGGGTCCCCCTGGTGCCGGTGGTCCCGATCCTGGCGGCCCTGGCCTGCCTGTGGCTGATGCTGAACCTCTCCATCGAGACCTGGCTGCGCTTCGTGCTCTGGATGGCGCTGGGCATGGTCGTCTACTTCGCTTACAGCCGTAGGCATTCGGTGCTGGGCCGCCGGGCGGCGGACACAGAGGCGGTCACGGCCCCGGCGAGCACCGAGACCTCGACGCTCGCCGAAGCCCCGAAGCTCCCTGAGACCTCGGAGCCGAACGAGGCCGCGAGACAAAGCGAGACGGCCACGCAAGGCTGACGACCCGAGCCGGGCCGGTGCGTGAATCTCGCACCGGCCCGGCCGTTCTCGTCGATCAGCGCGCATCCCCACCGTGCAGCTGACGGGTTCCCATCACCGGCGCGTCGATCAGCCGCAGTCCGTATTCCTGTGCGACAGCGGCAAGTTCGGGTATCGCATCGACTCCGACGGTGGAGGTCTGCAACCAGATCTGACCGGCTCGCAGCCCGTCCGCCGCACCCTCAATGGCCGCCCGATGCGGCATCCCGTTCCATCCTGGCCACGCCCGGGCCCGCTACCCAGGGCCGTCGCGCGCCTGGGCACCGGGTGACCACCCTGACGGAAAAGCCGCTGCACAGCGAACTTGGCTAGCATGATCAGCGGCGCTGCCCCGCGCGCCGCAGTCGTATTCAGGAGACCCCGATGGACCAGGCCACACTCGACGCCTATGACAGCCACGCCGCCGAATACGCCCGAGAGTGGTCGTCGCAGAGCGCTCCCGCCGATATGTATCAGCTCATCGAGCGCTACTTCGAGCCCGGCCTGACCGCCGATGTCGGTTGCGGATCCGGCCGGGACGCGGGCTGGCTCGCCGCGCAGGGCTACGAGGTGCGCGGCTACGACGGGAGCGCCGGACTGATCGCCCGCGCTCGCGCGGATCATCCGGCGCTGAGCTTCGAGCAGTCGCTGCTGCCCGCGCTGCCGGAGGCCCCGTCGGGTGCGTTCCGGAATGTGTTGTGCGAGACCGTGATCATGCATCTGCCCGCCACCGAGGTGGGTCCGGCGGTCACCCGGCTGGTGGAACTGCTGCAGCCGGGCGGGGTGCTGTACCTGAGCTGGCGGATGACCTCCGGCGATGATCTGCGGGATCAGAACGGCCGCCTCTACGGCGCGTTCGACGCCGAGGTGGTGCACGACGCACTCGCCGCCGACACCACCGTGCTGTTCGAGCACGAGGCACTGAGCGAATCCTCGGGCAAGCGGGTGCGCCGGGTGATCGCGCAGCGCAACCCCACACTGCTGCCCTGAGTTCGAATTCGGGACATTGGTCCATGTCGGCGGGCCGGGGCGAGTTCTAACGTCGAGGTAGTGAATACCGTTGCCGAGAACATCGCCGACACCACCGGGCAAGCCGCGCACAAGGCCGAAGACCTGCGAAGTCCCGGCCGGTTCCTGGTCTCGGCCATGCTCGCGGGTGCGTTCATCGCCGCCGGTGAGGTGCTGCTGCTGACGGCGCTGTCGCCGTTCGCCGCCACCCACGCGCCCGCACTGAAGCTGCTCGAGGGCGCGGTCTTCCCGATCGCGCTGACCATGGTGATGGTCGCGGGCGCGCAACTGTTCACCTCGACGGTGATGGTGATGCTGATCGGCGCGCTTGCCGGGCGCACCGGCTGGAAGGACATGCTGTGGGCGTGGGCGGCGACCCTGTTCGGCAATCTGGCCGGGACCATGATCTTCGCCGCGATGGTGCACGCCTCCGGTGTCACCTCCACCGCACCCGCGAAAGCCATGCTCGCCGAGATGCTTTCGGGCAAGAACGCACTCGCCGGCGGGCAGCTGTTCTGGCGGGCGGTGCTGTGCAACATGCTGGTCTGCCTGGCGGTGTGGATGTTCGGCCGGGTACGCGGTTCCGGCGCACGCATTCTGGTGTTGTGGCTGCCGGTGCTGGTGTTCGTGGCGGCCGGGTTCGAGCACTGTGTGGCGAACATGTCGCTCTACGGCATCGGAATCATGGAGGGCGAGGCCACCTTCGGTGAGCTGGCGCGCAATCTGCTCTACACCGTGCCTGGCAATATCGTCGGCGGCGGACTGCTGGTGGGCGCGGTCTACTGGTACGTCTCGGGGGCACGGCGGAAGCGGCCGGAACCGGAGCCGGAAACCGATTGGTCGTACACCGTAGAAATGGCCGCCAACAGGGGTTGATACGTTGGCCAGATGAGCCGACTGCCCGATCTGACCGCAACGGACGAGCCGACCACGCGCGACGCCACCGGGCTGCCCGCGTATTTCCTGCCCGGCGGCACCACCACCGAGGGCCACGACCGCTTCCGGGCCACCGAATCGACGGTGAGCGTCTGGGCGGCGACCATGCAGCACGGCGCACCGCCTTCCGCACTGCTGGCCCGCGCGGTCGAGCAGCACGCGCCGCGCCCGGGCACCCGGGTGGCCCGCTTCACCATGGAGATCCTCGGCCCGATCCCGGTCGGCGAGCTCGAGGTCCGGGCCTGGGCGGAGCGCCCCGGCAATCGCGTCGAGCTGATCGCCGCCGAACTGGTGGCCCGCAAACCGGACGGCACGCCCCGCACCGTGGCCCGGGCCGCGGCCTGGCGCATCGCCACCTCCGATTCCGGCGCCGTGGTCCACACCGTCGACACCCCGCTGCCGCCGGTGCCCGACCTGTCCGAGATCACCTGGCCGTTCCCGGACGGCTGGGATGTCGGCTACGTGAAGACGGTCGACATGCGGGCGGTCGCCTCCGACGGCGGCACCCGCCGGGTGTGGGTGCGTCCGCTGGTCGAGGTGGTCGACGGCGAGCCGATCAGCCCGCTGGTGCGGGTCTTCGCGGTCGCGGATGTGGCCAATGGAGTTGGCGCGCAACTGGATCCGGCGCACTGGACCTTCCTCAACACCGATCTGACCGTCGATCTGTTCCGTCTGCCGGTCGGTGAGTGGATCGGCCTGGCCGTGCAGACCTCCATCGGACCCGACGGCGTCGGCATGTGCTCGAGCGTCCTGCACGATCAGGACGGGCCGATCGGCCGCTGCCTGCAGATCCTCGAGGTCCGCCCCCGCGACTGACCGCCGCGATCCCGGCGAACAACAGCGGCGGCGATGACCACCCGCTCCCGGCGATAGCGAAAGCGATATCGTCGCCGGGGTGGATCCGCTTCGCCAGTTGCGCTATTTCATCGCCGTCGCCGAGGAGCTGCATTTCGGGCGGGCGGCCGAGCGGCTGCGGATCGCGCAGCCCGCGTTGAGCCAGCGCATCCGCAAGCTCGAGACGGATCTGGGCGCCCGGTTGCTGGATCGCGACAGCCGCCGGGTCGCGCTGACCGAGGCCGGACAGATCTTCCTGGTCGAGGCCCGCGATCTGATCGCCCGCTGGGAACGAGCGCGCTCGCTGGTCGGCAAGGCCCATCGCGGTGAGATCGACGCACTGCGGGTCGGGGTGCCGCCGGAGCTGGCGGGCCGGGTGCTGGCCGCGATTCTCACCGCGTTCGAGAGTCGTGAGGTGCGAGTCGATCTACAGGAGTTGACCACCGCCGAGCAGGTCGGCCTGCTCGCGGATCGGCAACTCGACGCGGGCCTGCTGCAATATCCGGTGGACGTGGTCGGCCTGCAATCGGGTCCGGCGGTGGAAACCCCGCTGGGCGTGGTGCTTCCGCGCGATTCGCCGCTGGCGGCCCGCGCCGCGCTCACCCTGGCCGATCTGGCCGGGCACGGCCTGGTGATCTTCCCGCGCGCCGCCGCGCCCGGGCTCTACGACGCCACCCTGCGCACCTGCTGGGAGCACGGCTTCCGCCCGACCTCGGTGCAGCACGCCCGCAATCCCGAATTCGTGCTGGGCATGGTGCTTTCCGGGCGCGGTGTCGCCTTCGATCAGGGCCTGGTGGCGCAGAAGGAGCCGCGCGTGGTGTGGCGGCCGCTGCCGGAGGGCACGCTGACCTGGCGACTGGCGCTGACCTGGCCCGCGGCCGCCCCGCATCCGCTGGTCCGGGAGCTGGCCGAGCTGATCGTCGCGGTCATGCAGGGCGACGGGGCTTCCCGGCCCGCACCGCTTCACACCGCCGAGCGGCGACCCTGGAACGCGGTGCACGGCAGGCAGTGAGCGATGCCCTCGATCGCCGCGCGCCCCGCCAGGCCGATCGCCCGATCCACCTCCGGCTGCCGTCCGTGCAGATTCTCCGAAGCGGTGAAAACGGCTACGGCATAACGACTTCCGTCCGGGTACTCGACGACGCCGATCTCGTTGCGGATGCCCGGCAGCGTGCCTGTCTTGGACCAGATGCCGGTGTCGGACGGGAACGCGGAGGGCAGTCGATGCCCGTACACCTGCTCGCGCATGAGATCTCGCACCCAGCGGCAGGCCTCCGGGGCGCCCGCCCGATCCTGTCCGATCAGCAGCAGTAGCCGGGTCATGTCGCGCGCGGTGCTCGCAGTGGTGCGCAGCGGGTCCACCGCGCGGGTGCCGAAGATCTCGTCCACGCTGGAACCTGGGAAGCGAGCGGCGAATTCGTGCAGGTCACGAGCGCCGATGTCCTCGGCCATGCTTTGCAGGATGTCGCGCAGCGAGCCGACGACCCGGGTGGCGGTGAGCCCGAGTTCCCGGGCCAGCGATCGCACGTTCTCCACCCCGACCCGATCGAAAAGCAGGTCGGCGGCGGTGTTGTCGCTCAGTGTGAGGGTGAACCAGGCCGCGTCGCGCAGGCTGTATTCGACATCGTCGAGGCAGCCCGCGGTGCCGACACCGCCGAGCCGGTCGGCGGCGGTGGCGCGCACCCGGTCGGTCGGGTCGAGCTGTCCGGCGGTCACCTGCCGCGCGAACTCCAGCACCAGCAGCACTTTCACCACCGACGACAGCACCACGGGTTCGTCCGCGCCCGAGCCGGTCTCGGCGTCACAGCCGAAACATCGGGCGTGCACCCACCCGCGTACACCGGCCTTCCGGAAGATCTCGTCCACTCCCCCAGCATTGCCGGTGCCGTTCCCACCCTGTCAACCGCCCGTGACCCACGCACGCGACCACTCGCATCCAGCGACGATATCGATTCACTTATCGGTTCTCACCCGTGTTGGTCTTGGACAGGCACGGGTGATCCGTGTTGGGGTGCGTGTATGGCGAAGTTCAGCAGGCGAGCGCTCACCGGTGTCGTGGCGGCGGCGATGCTGGTCACCGCGACGGCATGCTCGAAGTCGGGCGAGGACCCGTTGGCGAAGGCGGTGAACGGTTTCACCGACGCCATCAATCGCGACGACGTCACCGCGGCCGCCGCCGCGACCACCGACCCGGCCAAGGCCACCGCCGCACTGGGCCCGCTCTACGACAACCTCGGCAAGCAGGTGAGCTTCGAGGCGTCGAAGATCGAGAAGACCGATACCGGCGCGACCTTCACCCTCGCCGCCACCTGGAAGCTCGGCGCCGACGGCAAGGACGTGTGGACCTACACGACGTCCGGTCGCGCGGATCAGGACAACGGCGACTGGAAGGTGTTCTGGGATCCCACCACCGTCGCCCCCGGCCTGAACCTCGGCCCGCTGTCGTTCGGCCCCGCCTATCCGGCGCCCGCCAAGATTCTCGACAGCGCGGGCGGTGATCTGCTCACCCAGCAGGTGGTGACGCTGGTGAACGTCGCGCCCGGTGCGGATCTCGGGGCCGTCGCGGCGGCACTGGCCCCGGTGGCCCCGGATGTCACCGCCGCCAGCCTGGGATCGGAAATGGCTGGCGCACAGGGCAAGTCGATCACCGCCATCACCCTGCGCGATGCCGACGCCACCATCGTGCAGCCCGCACTCGCGGCGCTACCGAATGTCACGCTCGCCCAGCAGACCCGGTTGCTCACCGTAGACAAGGCACTGTCCTCGCCGACCTTCTCCGGCCTGTCGGATCTGTGGCAGCAGCAGGCCGATGCCGCCGCCGGATGGGCGGTGCGCGCGCAGGGCACCGACGGCACCCAGCGGGTCGGCGGTCCGGATCCCAAGCCGGTCAATGACATTCGCACGACGTTAGATGTCGCCTTGCAGCGGGCGGCGGAGGCCGCGCTGGCCCCCATCACCACTCCGGCCGCCATTGTCGCGTTGCAGCCCTCCACCGGGAACGTGCTGGCCATGGCGCAGAACACGGCCGGAGACGCGCAGGGGCCGATCGGGTTGACCGGCCTGTACCCGCCGGGTTCCACCTTCAAGACCGTCACCGTGTCCGCCGCCCTGCAAGCCGGTTCGGTCACCCCCGACACCGTCGTCGCCTGCCCCGGCGAGGAGAACATCGAGGGCCGGGAGATCCCGAACGACAACAAGTTCGACCTCGGACAGGTGCCACTGCACACCGCGTTCGCCAAGTCCTGCAACACCACCATGGGACGGCTGGCGGTCGGCCTCGCACCCGACGGGCTCACCAATGCGGCGGCTCAGCTCGGACTGGGCATCGACTACGTCACCCCCGGCCTGACCACCGTGACCGGCAAGGTGCCGACCGCCGACACTCCCGCGCTGCGGGTCGAGGAAGGCATCGGACAGGGCACGGTGACCGCGTCGCCGTTCGGAATGGCGCTGGTGGCAGCCGCTCTGGCGCACGGCTCGGTGCCCGCCCCGACCGTGGTGCAGGGCCAGCCCGGCACCGCAAACAAGCAGCCGCCCGCACTGCCGCCGACCATCGCCGATCAGGTGAAAACCATGATGCGCGAGACCATTACCGGCGGCACCGCCACCTCGCTGCGCGACATCCCCGGCCTGCTCGGCAAGACCGGCACCGCAGAGTACATCGACGACAAGCACGCGCACGGCTGGTTCGTCGGCATCGACGGTGATCTCGCGTTCGCCGTATTCATCAGCGACGCGGGCAGTTCCGACCCGGCCGTGCAGGCCGCCGGTCGCATGCTGCGCGCACCGCACTGACCACATCTTCATCACGTCGGCCGATAACCCGGCCGGAATCCACACGGCGAGAGCCGGATACGCGCGGCCCGGTCCCTCGACCGGCGCCGAAACCCCCTGACCCGCAGGCGTCCCACGGGTGCGCGGGTGACACAGTTCCGACGAAGAGAGGTTTGTTTTGTCGACCCTGAAATACGGCGCCCTGGCATCGCTGCTGTTGCTTGCCCCGCTGGCCGCCGGATGCGACTCGTCCTCGAAAAGCGAAGCGACGCCGAGTGTTTCCGCGACGTCCGCCGCCAAGACCGACGACACCGCGCTGCGTGATCTCGAGCAACAGCGCGGGGCGCGGGTGGGCGTGTTCGCCGTCGACACCGGCAGCGGCAAGACCTTCGGCTACCGGCAGGACGAACGGTTCGCCTTCGACTCGACCTTCAAGGCCCTGGCCTGTGGCGCACTGCTGCACGCGCACCCGCTGAGCAGCGGATTCTTCGACCAGGTCCAGCATTTCACCAAGGACGAGCTGGTCGCGAACTCGCCGATCTCCAACACCCGGGTCGATTCCGGCATGACCGCGAGCGAGCTGTGCCACGCCGCCATCACCGTCAGCGACAACACGGCGGGCAACCAGCTGTTGAAACTGCTCGGCGGCCCGCAGGCGCTCACCGCGTTCCTGCGTTCGATCGGCGATCAGACCACCCGCATGGATCGCTGGGAGCCGGACGTGAACACCAATATCCCTGGCGACGAACGCGATACCAGCACTCCGGCCGCCCTCGCCGCCGACTATCGCGCCCTGGTCGTGGGCGACGCCCTGGCCGCCCCCGAGCGTGCGCAGCTCACCGACTGGCTGCTGGCCACCTCGACCGGCGGGGAACGCATCCGCGCCGGTCTGCCCGCGGACTGGAAGACCGGGGACAAGACCGGCTCCGGCGACTACGGGACCGCCAACGACATCGCCGTCACCTGGCCCACCGGCAATGCCGCGCCGCTGGTGGTCGCGGTGCTGACCACCAAGCCGGATCAGGCTGCGCAGAGCGACAATTCGCTGATCGCGGCGGCGGCGAAGGAAGCGGTCGGGGCCGTGCGCTAGCACCTCACCGGCGACTCGACAAGCCACTGCCCACGAAGTAGATGTGGCCCTGCGCATCCGTGCCGTTGAGGATGGAGGCGAGCTGGCGTCCATCGGAGGCGAGTGACCAGAAGGACATGCTCACATCACCGTCGGCGGCGTGGCAGACCTGGTTCGCAGGCGCGAGTTCGGCGGTGTTGCCCGCCGTGTCGAAGGTCCAGTCGCAACCGTCATCGAATTGAGGTTGTTCAGGTACGCCGGGTTCACCGGATCGTAGGCCCACGATCCGGTGAACAGCCGGGCGGGATCGGCCGGATCGGCGATATCGGCACGGGTGCGCTTGCCGGTGTCGAGGGTGAAGTCGACGGTGCCGAAGGCACTGATAGCTGTTGGCGCGCAACTGTTCCCGCTCACGCTCGCCCTGCACGGTTACGTGCCAGTAGTAGATGTTGTATCCGGATTGGATCACGTTGTTGAAGCAGTATTGATCGGTGGAGGTCAGGTCGAGTCCGTCACCGCTCGGCGCGAAATGCCAGGTGCAGCCTTGATCGGTGTGCCCGATGACCTCGTCCCCGCGGGGGCGCGGAAAGTTACCGGACCCGGAACAGAAAGGCGGCGACCCGGCCGGGTCGCCGCCTTCGGAAGCGTGCTGCTCAGTTGGTGATCCGCCCGCCCGCCACGTCGATCGTGATCCCGCTCAGATAGGACGAGGCGTCCGAGGCCAGGAACAACGCTGCTTCCGCGACATCCTCCGGCAGGCCGAGCCGCCGCAGCGGATGCGCCGCGGCCACCTGCTGCTGCACCGCCTCGGGCATGTTCGCGGCCACCTTCTCGGTCAGGATCGACGACGGCGCAAGGGCATTCACGCGAATGCCGCGCGGCCCGACCTCGGTGGCGAGGTGCCGGGTCAGCATGACGACCCCGGCATTGGCCACCCCGTAGGCGAGGTTGGCCTGGCTGGGCTGCCGTCCCGCCGCCGACGCCATCGTGATGATGCTGCCCGACCCCTGCGCCAGCAGCCCCGGCAGGAAGGCCTGCACGGTCAGGAACACCGACGTCAGATCCGAGTCCAGCACCCGACGCCAGAACTGTTCGGTGAGTTCGGAAATCGGGGTCGGATAGCCCATGCCACCGGCGAAGGCCGCGAGAATGTCGACCCGCCCGAATTCGGTCTCGACCTGGTCGCGGGCGGCGGCCAGCTCGGCGGCGGAGGTGACGTCGGCGACCGCGCCGATGGCGGTGCCGCCCGCCGCGCTGATCTCGGCGACCACGTCGTCGAGGGCGTTCTTGTCGCGTCCGATCACGCACACCCGCACGCCCTGGGCGGCGAGCATGCGGGCGGTACGTGCCCCGATGCCACGCGAGCCTCCGGTGACGACGGCAGACTTACCTGAGAGGTCGGCGTAGGAGCTGAGCATGAGAGTGAGCCTTTCCGAAAGGTGGACAGTGGTTTTCAGCGACGGGACAGGAAGACGACGGTGGTGGTCAGCCACAGCAGTCCGCCGAAACGGACCACCGGCATCAGCACGGTGAGCGCGGACGCCACCAGCCCCAGCGCCGACACCGCCGCCACGACCGTGATCGCGATGCCGAGCCACACCAGCCAGGACGGCAGCTTCCGTTGCAGCAGTGCGGGAATCACGATGCCCAGCACCAGCAGCCCGAATCCGGCAGCATAGGCCGGGCCGCCGCTGAGGAATCCCAGGTCGGCCAGCGCGCGAGCCAATTCCGGTGCGGCCGAAGCGGGTAGCCGCGCCCCGGCCCAGCCGAACAGCGCGCTGAGGGTGAGCGCACCGGCGGCCAGCGCGCCGCCGATCGCGGTGATGGCGGGTCCGGCCAGCTGCCGCTGGATCACTCCGGCCAGGATCGCCAGCGGCGCGGCGGACAGCAGCAGCAGGGCCGAACCGGCGTTGATGAGCCCGGTGTGCGCGGTGGTGTAGGTGAGCACGTCGGCTCCGCTCGCGTCCGGATGCGGGGTGCGGGCATTGGTGGCGACGTAGGCGACGGTCAGTACCGCGAAGGCGATGGCCGGGGCGAGCAGGGCGGGACTGAGTCGAGCGGGGCGAGCGACGGTGGTGGTGGTGGTGCTCATGTCGGGGTTCCTTCGATCTCGGGCGATCCGTATGCCTCCAATAATGATTACAGTTTGTAACGATTGTCAAGGGTGCATCGTTTTCCCGCTGCTACGATTACGCCCATGGATGCGAACCAGGAGGCTCAGCCGCAACGCGCACTCACCGCGGTCGGATTCCTATTGGCGCAGGTCGGGGCCTATGCCGCGAACCGATTCGCGGAACGCACCGCTGCCCTCGACCTGACGCCCGCCCACGCCGGACTGCTGCGGCTCCTGATCGCCCAGCCCGGCCGCAGTCAGCGCGAACTGGCCGACGAGCTCGGCATGCCGCCCAGCCGGTTCGTGCAATTCGCCGACAAGCTCGAGCAGCGCGGGCTGATCGAACGCAGGCGCAATCCCGACGACCGCCGGTTGCACGCGCTCTACCTGACCGAGGAGGGCCGCGGCGCACTGCTGAAAATCGCCGCGGTCGCGCGCGAAGCCGAGGAAAATCTGTGCCGCTCGCTCAGCGAGGCCGAGCACAAGCAGCTGTCGGCGCTCCTGGTGCGAATCGCCGCCGACCAGGGGCTCACCCCCGGGGTGCACCCGGGCTACAAGCGGGAGTGAAAACGGCTGCGCGTCAGGCGGATTCGAGGCCGAGCAACCGGCCCAGCACCGCGATCTGATCCGCGAACCGCTCGATCACCACGGGCGAGCTCGGATCGCCACCGTCGATCCCGGCGATGACCTGCGGCAGCGTGGTCGGGGCCATGGCCGCAGCCATCAGCATGACCAGCAGCACCGCCGGATCCAGTTCGGCGGACAGCCCACCCGATTCCTGTAGCGCGCGCAGCCGCTCGATGGCCGGCGCGAACATGTCGGTGCGCGCGTCGCGCTCCGAATCCGCTTCCGCGCCGGCGTATTCGAGGCCGCTCCAGGCCAGCAGCCGGGCCGCCGCCGGGTTGCGCGCCGCTTCCAGCGCGAAGTTGCGCATCTGCTCGGGCAGCGACAGCTCCGGCGGGGCGAGTTCGCGCTGCCGCTCGCGCCACTGCTGCGAAATCGCCTTGTACAGGCCCTCTTTGCCATCGAAGTAGTACGAGATCAGCTGCTGGTTGACCCCAGCACGGGTGGCGATGGCGCTGATCCGCGCGCCCGCGTAGCCGTGTGCGCCGAACTCGGCGGCGGCCGCCTCCAGGATCAGCGCACGGGTGCGCTCGGGATCGCGTTGGCGCTCCTGCGGGCCGGGCGACCTGCGCGGTTTCGACGACGGCATGCGGTGATGCTACCTCGGTCAGCACAATCATCTATCACCATGAATTAATCAAACAAACGATTGACAACTTCATGAGGGCGGTTGACGATGGAGGCACGGCCGCGAACGGCACGGTCACCAGAGCGAGAAGGTGGAAAATCATGTCCGGACTCGGAAAAGTGCTCATCTCCGGCGGCGGGCTCGGCGGGTTGGCACTCGCTCAGGCCCTCCGGCGCGGCGGCATCGAGGTGGCCGTGCACGAACAGGATCCGAGCCCGCGCACCCGAAACCAGGGCTATCGCATCCACATCGACGGCAACGGCAACGCGGCCCTGCGCGCCTGTCTGCCCACCGAGGTGCTCGACACCATCCTGCGCACCAGCGGCATCAACGGCGACCTGGTGGCGGGATACACGAGCGACCTGCGGCAGACCATGGCGCAGACCTTCGACGGCCTCGGCGACGACGAGATCACCCACGTGGATCGCGAGACCTTCCGCCGCGGCCTGCTCACCGGCCTCGACGACGCCGTGCACTTCGGGCACACCCTCACCGACTACCGGATCACCGAATCCGGCCGTGTCCGTATCGAATTCGCGGAGGGCGGCGGGGACGAGGGCGACCTGCTGATCGGCGCGGACGGCGTCGGTTCACCGGTGCGGCGACGGCTGCTGCCGCAGGCGGAGGTACGCGATCTCGGGTTGCGCTGCCTGTACGGGCGGATGCCCCTCACCGCGCAGACCACCACGCTGCTGCCCGCGGATTTCGATCGCGGATTCATCTGGGTCGCAGGCGAATCCGGCAGCGGGGTCGGGTTCGCTCCGCAGCGCTTCCGCGACCGCCCGGTCGGGGCCGTCGACTACCTGATGGTTGCCTACGCCGCGACCACCGAGCAGCTCGGCGTCCCCGACGACCGGCTCTACCGGCTGGATCCCGCCGACCTGTGGCAGGTCGTCACGGCCGCCACCGCGGACTGGCATCCGAAGCTGCGAGCCCTCATCGCGCACGCCGACCCGGACAGCTTCTTCCCCATCACGATTCGCGCCGGACAGCGCCTGGAACCGTGGCGGTCCGGGCCGATCACCCTGCTGGGCGACGCCATCCACACCATGCCGCCCACCGGCGGCGTCGGCGCGAACACGGCACTGCAGGACGCGGCAACCCTTGCGGCGGAACTGCTTTCGGCCGCGCGGGGTGAGAAGTCCGTGCTGGCGGCGGTCGCCGACTACGAGCGGGTGATGGTGCCACGCGGCTTCGACACCGTCGACAGCTCACTCCGGATGGCCGGGCAGCTCTTCGGTTGAGCTACGGCACAGCGGATTTCAGAACGTTCTCGACACTCGGCAGGTCGCCGTCCATCGCCGCACGCAGGATGCGGCGGAAGGTCGGGCATTCGGCGTGCCTCGGGGCCGGGCAGGCGGCGGCGTGACGCAGGCCCGCGCTGACGATGGTGAGCCGGGCGATGGTGCGGTCGAGGTCGTCGGCCTTGGTGGCGAGCAGCGCCCGGTCCACCCGCAGCTCACCGCCGGCGCCGAAGACCAGGGGGATCTCGTCGAGACTGAATCCGGCGGTGCGGCCCAGGGAGATCAGCGCCAGGCGCTCGAGCACATCGGCGTCGTATTGGCGGCGCAGGCCGTGGCGGCCCGAGGAAACGATCAGGCCCTTCTCCTCGTAGTACCGCAGGGTCGAGGCGGGGATGCCGCAGCGGCGCACCACCTCGCCGATATCCAGGGTTTCCATGGTTGACCTCAAGTCGACTTGAATTGAGACAGTGTATCGAGGTGCCCCACGAGGAAAGGACCGCGACCATGACCACTCCGGCCGAGAACGAGCAATCCGCGCGCTGGAACGGACCCTCCGGACACGCCTGGGTCGACACCCAGGCGATGCTCACCCAGGTCATGCAGCCCTTCGAACCGATCCTCGTCGACGCCGTGAAATCCAGATCCGCACACGATGTGCTGGATGTCGGCTGCGGTTTCGGGGCGACCACCCTGGCGGTGGCGCGGACGCTGGGCTCCGAGGTGCGCTGCACCGGCGTCGACATCGCCGAGCCGATGGTCACCGCCGCCCAGGCGAACGCCGACCGCGAGGACCTGCCGGTGCGCTTCCTGTGCGCCGACGCCCAGACCCACGATTTCGAGCCCGCCACCTTCGACATGATCATGTCCCGATTCGGAGTGATGTTCTTCCCCGACCCGATCGCGGCCTTCACCAACCTCCGCCGCGCCACACGTACGGGCGGCAGCCTCACCGCCATCGTATGGCGCGACACGCAAGACAACCCCTTCATGACAGCGGCCGAGCGCGCCGCCGCTCCCCTACTCCCCGACCTCCCTCCGCGAATCCCCAACGCGCCCGGCCAATTCGGCTTCTCGGACCGCGAGTTCGTCACCACCGTCCTGGAAGCCAGCGGCTGGACCGACATCGACATCAGCCAACTCGATGTCACCAGCGTCATGCCCGAACCCGAACTACTCGGCTACCTCTCCCGCTTCGGCCCCCTCGGCCAGATCCTCCCCAACGTCGAGGAACCCTTGCGCAGCCGAGTAATCGAAACGGCGCGCGCAGCCTTCGCCCCCTTCGTGCACGGCAACGAGGTCCGCTACAACGCCGCCTGCTGGATGGTCACCGCACACGCCTGACCTCGAATGTTGTTCGACGGTAAGCGATTTCGACAGACCAGGCGGCCAGGTCTGGCCGCGCCTCAGGCGATGCGGCGATGCGGCCGGGCGCTCAGGGTCTTCAACGCGCGCCCACTGTCCCGATGCACCTCCAGCATCGGGATACGCAGTGCCGCAGCTGTTTCCGACACACTGAGACCGAGAACCACACGCAGCGTGACGATCTCACGCTGCAGATCGGTCAATGGGGTGAGCGGGCTGCACGAGGGCACCTCGTAGCGGCACACCCGGACCGCGCGCCGGGCGGTCGAGTAGGCGAACTCGAGGAAGTCGCGACCCGCGGCGTGCGCGGCGGGCCAGCCGCCCACCACGGCCTCGCACACCTGAACGGCCAGTTCGTCCGACAGCCGGATGGTGCCCAGCCCGGCCCGGCAGTATCCGGTCACGAAAACCCTTGTGAAGCGCAGCAGTTCGGCGATGGCGGGACGGCGGCCGCGCGCGGCGGCGGTCAGGACGTCGGCGGCGGGCAACGGAAGACGCACCGAACGGGGCGGGCAATCGACGAGGGAGATGTCACCACTCACACGGACTACCGGGGAAACGACGGGCATGGGAGGTCCTCTGGTCCGCCGGGCAGCCGCCCGGCTATCGGAACTCCCCCTCTGTCACGGGACCTGAGAGTTTCACCGCTGACGCGGCTTGCACCGTAGGTGAGGCGCTCGGTGCGCCTGCTTTCCAGAGTGGCCTGGTCGAAACGGTAGCTGTGCCTGAGAGATTCCGGGGAGGTTGCTCCTTCGGCGCCCCCGTCGAGCGGGGACTCTCCCGCTCCGACTCCTAGCGGCCCGATGTTCGGTTATCTCACGACCCTAGTCGACGCCAACCTTCCCGACACCATTCAGCAAACTGCTGGCAGGTGCCTTGTGGCCGAACTCACGGTAGTCTCGCGACAACTCGGAGAGGCAGGCGATCCGTGCGCATCATCGATCTCTCGGTACCGATCCTGACCGGAATGCCGGTGTACCCCGGCGATCCCGAGGTCACGGTCCGACCGGCACTCACCGTCGCGCTCGACGGTGTGAACGTGCTGCACCTGGCGTTGGGTTCGCAGACCGGCACCCACGTCGACGCCCCACGGCACATCGACGATTCGCTGCCCGCCCTGGATGAGCTTCCGCTGGAACGGTTCGCGGGGCCCGCGGTGCTGGTGGACGCGCGCGACGCGGGCGCACGCGGGGCGATCGGCCCCGAATACTTCACCGGCAAGGTCCGGCCCGGCGTCATCGTGCTGGTGGAAACCGGCTGGTCACAGCATTGGGGCACAGTCGAATACCTCGCCCATCCGCACCTGACCCCGGCCGCGGCCGAACTGCTGATCGCCGCGGGCGTGCGCACCGTGGGCATCGACGCGCTCAGTGTCGACCCCACCCCGGCGCTCGAGATCCCGGTGCATCGCATCCTGTGCGGCGCGCAGGCGGTGATCGCGGAGAATCTGACCGATCTCGCGCAGGTGCGGGCCGCGCAGCAGACCGGGGCGCGGATCGAAGTCTCGCTGTTCCCGCTGCGCATCCCGGGTGGTGACGGCGCTCCGGTGCGGGCGGTGGCACGGATCGAGGACAGTCGGATACCCACGGAAACTGTGATTGATACCTGATTGTTCAGGGTTTGTAGCGCGGATCACTCGATATTCGTAGACTTCATGCAATCCCGGGGGGAGTCGGGGCCCCCGCACCGTGCTCGACCAGAAAGATGCTCCACGTGAATCGTTGTGCTGTATCCGCTTTACTGGCCGCCGCGACCATTCTGGCTGTCGCACCCGCCGCATCTGCGGAGATCGTTCTCACTGACTCGTCCAACTCGGACACCAAGGCGACCACCAGCACCGATCCGATGGTGTCGGAGGTCTTCGGATCCTCGGGCTTCAGTCTCGGCTCTGCGGGCGGTTCCTCGACCGATTCCGGCCAGAAGGGCCTGTGCACCGTGATCGGCAGCGCCTCGGCGCTGTCGGGGATGGCGGCACTCGGCTGCGGCGGCGTCTCGCCCGGCACGGTGGGCCCGATCATTCACTGACGCACCACGTCACCCGGAGCGAGCACAGCGAAGGGGCACCGGCGGATTCGCCGGTGCCCCTTCGCGTTGTGTGCGGCGGTTGCCGCTAACGGTTGTCGTCGGCGTTGCCGGCCTTCCACTGCTCCCACGGAATGTTCCAGTCGCCCAACCCGTCCAGGCCCGACAGCGTGCCGCCGACCGTGTTCTTCACGATCGTGATGTCGCCGCGTTTGACGTTGTCGTACACCCATTTGGCGTCGGACGGACTGAGATTCAGGCAGCCGTGACTGGTATTGGACGAGCCCTGCGCGCCCACCGACCACGGGGCCGAGTGAAAGAAGATGCCGGAGTAGGAGATTCGCGTCGCCCAGTCGACCGGAGTCTTGTAGCCGCTGGGCGAGTTCACCGGGACGCCGTAGGTGGAGGAGTCCATGATGATCTTGTCGAATTTGTCGCCGACGATGTAGACGCCATTGTCGGTGGGCGTGGAGTTCTTGCCCATCGAGGTCGGCATGGTCTTGATCACCTGCCCGTTGCGTTCCACCGTCACCATCTTCGTGTCGTCGTCGGCGGTGAAGACGGTCGCGTCGCCGATGCTGAAGCTCGAGGTCAGATCGGTGTCACCGACCAGCCCGTTGCCGAGGTCACGCCCGTAGACGTTCACCGCGATATCGACCTTGGTGCCGGGCGCCCAATAGCTCTGCGGCCGCCACCGCACCTCGCGGTTGTTGACCCAGTAGAACGCGCCCTCCACCGCGGGTGTGGTGGTGATCTTTATCGCGGCCTGCGCGGCCTTGCGGTCCGGGATGTTCTCGTCGAACTGCACGGCCACCGGCTGCCCGATGCCGACCACGTCGTTCTCGGCGGGCAGCAGATAGGGATGCGTGCGATTGTGCGGCGAGATAGTGGTGAAGCTCATGGTGCTGGTGGTCGCGCCACCGAGCCCGACAGCGGCCGCGGTGAGCTGATAAGTGCGTCCGAAGCCCAACTGCTCGGCCAACTTCCACGAACTGCCGTCCGGGGCCAGCTGCCCGTTGACCGGCTTGCCGTCCGGGCTGGTCAGCGTCACCGCGGTGAACCGGCCATCCTCGACCCGCAACGTGATGTCGGCGGGCGCCACCCCCTTGTCGCCATCCTTGATCGGTGAGATCAGCTTCGGCTTCGTCAGCTCACCGATAGGGTTGGAATCGATTGCCACCGTTGCGGAATCGCTCTTCCCGCCGGACGAGCATCCGACCACCGCCAACGCCAGCACGGTCAGCACCGCGCCTGCCACCAGCCCGCGCCTGCCGCGACCACCACTCATCTGCAACCCCGATCCACGTCTCGGAGCGCGACCCGGTCACCGACTGCCTCGGCCCCGGCCACGCCAGTTCGACCCACCTCGCCTGCCGCGAACGGTCCGCACCCGCCCGGTCTGCCAACCCGGCCGAACATCCCGCCCACCACAGCGCTTCGTACCGAACATCCTCAAACAACCGCGCCGCGTTAACAACTCCCCAACCCTCACCAAACCACCAGCTCAGGGGGGCGATTTCACTTTCCACGGTCATCCCTGTTAATGTTCTTTCCGCACCGCAGAGAGCCCGAGCGAGAGCCCAGGCCCCCGGCGGCGAGAAATGCGCCATTAGCTCAATTGGCAGAGCAGCTGACTCTTAATCAGCGGGTTCGGGGTTCGAGTCCCTGATGGCGCACAAGAAAAGGCCCCTCCTGCCAGCGGAAACGCTGGATCAGGAGGGGCCTTAATCATGGCTACTGTAGCTTCAGCTGTAGCTTACGGACCGAACCTCGCCATCCCGGAGGTTGCCGTCGCTCGCCGCATCCGCGTGATCCTCGACACATCCCGAACGGTCGCGACGGCGGAGTCCGACGACGTCGTCACGCAGCGGTTGAGCGAATGCGGCCAACTCCGAGGGGAGCTTCTCGGCTGGCTCGCTGAAATCCTCTTGGAATCCAAGGATTAGCCGCTCGGAAGGCCCGGTGATCTTGCTGGATTTTACCGACGCTTCGTTCCAAACGGAAGGGACAGCGTGTCCTACACGTGCACGCCGACCCGGTCCGCGAGTGCCCGCAACGGGCTGCGACGGTCGTAGTCAAGTAGCTCGGCCACAACCTGCTTCATCAGCGACTGGTACTTCGTCCATTCCGCACCGCCCACACGCTCACAGGTCAGCAGCAGGTCGAGTGCCTTCTGGTGCTCGCCGATCCGCGTCAACGCCGCCGCCTGGTCCAGAAGGTGCCGAGCCTGCGATACCTGCGTAAGACCGGCGCCGCGGTTCGGCATCTCCTTCGCCACGACCAGCGCTTCGGGGTACCGCTCGGACGACACATTGATATCGACCTGCTGCATCACGACTTGGCTGGGCCCGAAGTTGCATTCATAGTGCTTGGTGTCAGCACCCAGTCGAGTCGCAACCTCCGCCGAAGCGGACGCGAGATCCAGTGCGGCACCGGTCTTCTGGTTACGCCCGGACGCCGTAGCACCTTGCAACACGAGCGACCCGTAGACGGCGAGCTGATCCTCAGCGACATCGCCGACAGGCTCAACGGAAGCAGCGGCTTTGAGCGCGACCCGATGCGATTCCTCATAGCGGCCCTGAACCAGCAGTTGCCACGCAACGGAGCCCTGCAGCGTGGCGGACAGCAGCGGGTCGTTGCCCTTCTTCGCGGCGTCCAGAGCGTCCCGGATCGCGATGAACGCTGGATCCGTTTGTCCGAGGTGCACCAGCGTGCAGCCTGTCACCCAGTACATGCGGGCCAGCAACTCGTGCGCCGATGCCACATCGGGTTCCTGTGCGGCATGTGCGGTCGCCCGGAGCTGTGTAATGCCGGACGGCAGGATCGAGGTGAGCACCTCGTATCGGCCGTTCCAGTAAGCGCCCCAGGCGTAGTGGACCGATCGCTGAGCGTCAGCAATGGTGACGGGCTGATCGCCCGGTTCATCGAGGAGGTCGTCAACGGAGGTCAGGGCGCGGCGAATCGCTACGACGCCGGCGTCCGGGTCGGTCGACGGGATGCCGTAGCGCTTGCCGACGAGATCGGCGATGTCGACGTCGAGTGCCTTCGCGATGCGATGCAGGGTGGCGATCGACGCGCCACGACGTTTGCCCTGTTCGAGCTTGCGGATGAGGTCGACGCTGATGTCTGCGCGTTCGGCAACTTGCTTCTGCGTCAGAGCGTTTCCTCGGAATTGGCGGATACGTGCGCCGATGGTCGGCTCGTCCATTGGATGTCCCTCGTGGATGGTGGCTGAGATGCCTCACCGAGCGTAGCGAGAAATCGGGGCACGAGTAGGACATGGCGTCCTACTCGTAATGGTTTGTTCATACCTACCGTCAGTTATGCGGCCCCGGCGGCTGACGGCGCGTCCAAGGTACCTCCGCCGCCGGGTGCCGCTTCCACCACAGGACGGTTCTAAGAAAGGGCCCGACCATGGTCCTGGTCGAGATCCCCGGCGGCCCCGACGCCAAGGCGCTGCGGGCCGCACTCACGCACGACAACGGCGAGTGGGCGCTACGAAACCCCCACGACGCCATGCAGATCCACGTCGACTGCCGAGTCGGCGTATGCGTCGCGAAGACCGTCGGCTGGGGTGAGCTGCAGCGGCAGGGCAAGCTCGTCCCCGACTCCGGCCGGATACGGCGATGAGCGCGCCCGGCCGAGAGGGCGGACCGATGGGATTCCTGCACGGACCCGACGGGCTTTACGCCATCGGCGACGATGGCTTCCCACTCAGCGCCGAGGAACTGCTGGAACTCGAGGAGCCGACGCGACGGGAGCTCGAGCGGTACGCGGTCATCGACATCGAGCCATGACCGCCGAACCGTTCGGCCCCATCCGACCCGAGGATGCCGTCGATGGCTGGAAGCTCGAAGGCGACCCAGCCGAGTGGTGGCTGACCAAGGAGCTACCGAACGGCGTCACCGCGCGCATCAAGGGGACCACCGCGAAATGCTGCGCGTGGACGGTCGCCTGGCGCGAGGCGTCCGAGTACTCGGTTGCTGAGGCCCGCGAGCGCGCTGACCGGTTCATCGTGTCGGCGGATGGGCGCGATGTCCTGTCCATCGAACGTAACCATCCTCGCGCCTACCGCCGTCGCTGACCGATCGTGCCAATTCTTCGAGCGCAGCTACACAGCCGCAGCCTTGTCGGGCAGCATTCACGCCACGGTGCGTCGGGGTCACCGATCCAGATAGGGCGGTCCACGCATATGACGCGGACCGAATACGAAAGTCATCATATGAATCGCATTGTGCGCGTTGCTGTTCTGTCCACCCTCGCCGTCGTCGGCATCGTCACCACCGCAGGCGCAGCCTCTGCGGACCGCACGGGAATCATCAACGGATACTCGGCATGCCAAGACACGGCGACGTCGTATCGCAATGCTGGATACACCGCCGACTGCATCCTGCTGCAGGGCGACAAGTACGTCGTCGACTACCACCGCAGCGACAGCGGCAACGCATCTCCCCTCAGCCTCCAAGGGTTCGCGCAACAGCTCGCCGGAATCCTTGCCAGCGGCAGCGCTTCCGCATCCCAGTAGCGCCGCCATGGGACTCATCCGCAAGACCCTGATGATCGCCACCGGTGGCGCGGTCCGCGGGAGCAGCAAGAAACAGCGCGTCGCCAGGGCTCAGCTGAACGAGCTGCGCAAGCAGACCTCAATCGCCGAGCAGCAGGCGAAGAACATCGGCAACTCACAGCCGATGCCGAACATCCCCGCGGTGAGCGGCAGCCAGCCTCCGACACCTATGTCCTTTCGCCCGGGCCGCATACCTCCGATCACCGCCCGGAGCGGCAGCATCCTGATCAGGTTCGACGGTGCGGTCATCGACGTTTCCCAACCGGCCGGCCGAAGCTCCATCCCACTCGGGCAGTTGGAGAGCGCCACCCTGACAAGGGCCGTCTTCGGCAAGTCCAAGCTGGAGTTCCGGATCAAGGACGACGCCAATCCCGTACTGGTCACCCTTGGCTCCGACCACCACCAGTTCGACCGGCTGATCGAAAAGATCTACCTGCACGGAGTCACCGCATAAGTCCGGGCATGCGAAAAGCCGCCCCAGCCAGTACGGCTGGGGCGGCTTTTCATGTGCGCGAGTGTGTTACAGATCCTTCCCGGTCCAGTCGTCGAGTTCCCACCCGTAGCTCGCGGTGCCGCTGCCGTCCTTCGCTGAGGAGCAGACGATGCCGGTCAGTCGAGTGGTGGCGTCGATCGCGATGAGGTGGCCGCTGTCCACCCAAACAACCGCGGGCAGGGTGGCCGAGCTGCCGATGTAAGCCCGGTAGGTGTGGCCGGCCGCGTCGAACCGGATCGTGACGACGTTCGGCACCGACACAGCCACCGTCTGCCGCACCGTGCGTGTCCCGCCGATGACGGTGACGATCGCGACCGTCGTTGTGGTGGCGATCATCTCGACCCGATCGAAGCCGGTGTTGCCACGCACGATGAGACCGGACCCCAGCGAGGAGTCCGGGTTCACGCCGGCGGTCACGACAACCGCGGTTGCCTCCACATCGTTCGTGCCGGTGGGCGTCGACCACAGCGCCGGATAGTAGGTGGTGGCCGAGTTCGGGCCCGAGCTGCCAGCGCGCACCTGGTTGGACGCGATGATCGGTGCGTTCGCGCCCACCAGCCAGGAAACACCGAGTGATCCGCGGCCGAACGAATCGTTGAACGCGAGCTTGCTGGCCGGAGGTCCCGGCAGCACGATGCCCGGCGGCAGCACGAGTTCCTCGGCCGCGAGGCGTGCGTGCAGGCGGCGGGGTTCGGCGAGAATGCGTTGCGTCCGGTTCTCGGCACAGATCACCAGCGTGCGGTCCTCGGCTGTAATGCGTTGGGTGCGTTCGGGTGGCGTGACGGGTTCGGGTGCGCCGACGATGTGCATGCTGGCGCGCAACGTCGCGGTCAGCGTCGAGGAGTTCGCTGCTGCGTGCAGTACGCCGGCCATCCCTGCGGTGAGTGTTCCGGTCAGGGCGGTGCTGGCGTCGACCGGCGTGCGGCGCCCCATAGCGGCGGTCGCGGTGGCGGTCAGGGTGGTGAGCGCTTGGGCGGTCTTCACCCCGGCCCCGGTGCGGATCATGCTCGCGGTGCGGGTGCCGGTGAGAGTCGAGGTGGGTGCTTCGGCGTAGGTGCCCATCGCCGCGGTGAGTGTCGCGGTGAGCGTGGCCGTTGCGTCGACCGGCCGGGTGGTGACGAAGTCGGCGGTAAGTGTCGCGGTCAGGGTGGAGGTGGCCGCGATTGTGGTGGCGCTGGCGGCCGCCGCGGTGAGGGTGGCTGTGCCGGTGAGGGTGGCGTCTACTCCGGCGGTGCGGTGGAAAGCCGCGGTCAGGGTTCCGGTGAGCGTGCTGCTGGCGTCGACAGTGGGGCCGGTCGCCATGTCGGCGGTCAGTGTTGCCGTCAGGGTCGAGGTGGCCGCGACGTTGGCGCTGCGCTGTGCTGCCGCGGTGAGGGTGGCTGTGCCGGTGATCGACGCGTCGGCGGGGGCGCTTCGAACAGCGGCGGCGGTGAGTGTTGCCGTGCCGGTGATCGACGCGTCCGCGGGAACGTACGGCTTGGCCGTTCGAGGACGGTAGTTCGATACCGGCCGGGCGCGCCCGATCCGAGACACGCAGTGGCCCTTACTCTTCGAAGATCACGTAGCAGAGGGCGTTGATCGTTGTCGCGGTGGTCATCCGGATGCGCAGCAGATCGTTGGCCTGCACGCCGGGTTCGCGGTCGAGGGGGAACTGCTGGCTGAAGCTCTGCCCCCATTCGGTGCGGTCGGCCAGCGGGCGCGTCGAGGTGATCGTGCCTTCGGCGGAGGCGGTGTATCCGGAGGCCGAGGTCCCCAACGAGATCGCTGAGGCAGCCGATCCGGCGTCGTCGTACTTGATGACATCGCCTGAGGCGTAGGCGGTTACGGTCGCCGCCACCGTTCCGGTCGTGATGAGCTCGACCTTGACCAGACTGGTGGGCACGGCATCGAAGCTGTAGCCCCACTCCAGGATTGCGATGTTGGTGGTCGGCTTGAGCTGCAACATCGTCTTCACGGATGTGCCAGTGGCCACCGACGCCAACGCTCCGGTGAGCGCTGCGGTGGCTCCATTCCAGACGATGAATCGTCTGCGCGCCATAGGATCTCCTTCAGAAAGAAGTGGGCCGGTTGATCGACTGCATCGGCATGGCGACGTCGACGGGCCGCAGATCACCGAAGACGAAGTCGTCAAATCCCATGCAGCCGTTGATGCTTGAGGCGTCGGAGTTGTACTGCATGATCGCGCCGCCATATCGGCCGGTCGTCGAGACGGTTGCGCCGGTGTCGGCCCAGGTCACGATGGTGCTGCCGTTGTAGGTGCCGTAGAAGGTGCCGTTCGCGACGTAGAACTCGATGCGGCTGCCTGCGGGCATGTCGGATCCGCCGTTGACGTTGGCGTAGCCGCCACCCTGCGCGGTGAGACTGCCGGCCGCCCATGTGTTCATGGTGTAGATGCCGATCTGTCTGTTCGTGATGAACAAGACGGCGACGGTGCCCGAGGTCGCGTTGTTCGGTGACCGCAGGAACAGGCAGGACGCGGTGCCGCCGCTGGTGCCGGGATGCAACGCGGCGACGGTGACCGCCGAATACTGGTCCGGGCCGCGGGTCGGACGGCCGGTGAATTCGGCCGGATAGAAGCCAGCCGTCGTGTTGGTGGTGAGCACGCCTGACGCGGTCAGCGGATTCGTGCTGCCGTTGCGCCGGACCCAGGCGCTGGCGAGAGTGCTCGGGAATCCGTCGTAGCGCCGATACCACTGCAGCACAGCGGATTCCGATCAGGCTGCCAGCGGAGCGAGGTTGACACCGAGCGTGGTCTGCGTCAGGGTGTCGCCGTTGACCACCGACTTCGCCGAGGTGAGCTGCACCGACCATAGGAAGTTCCCGGACGTCGAGGCATCCCACAGGCTGATGTGGCTGATCGTCTCGGTTGCCGTCATCGAGAACGCCGGCGCGTTCGACAAGGCGATGGCACCTGCGGACGCGGCACTGAACGTGGCCTGGGCGCGGGTCGTCACCGTCGACGCGTTCGAAGTACCCGCCGATCCGGGGTCGCCGGTGTGCAGCTTGATGTAGATGCCGCCCGGCTGCGTCCACGCGGTCCCGCCGCGCAGGTGGTCCAGAATCTTGTTCACCAAGTTCACGGCATGAAATCCGGTGGCCATGGGTCAGTCCTCCTGCGGGGTATCGGAATCCGTGGTGCCGTCGGCGTGAGTCACCACGGCGTCGGCGGTGAGCGTGACTTCGAATGCAGCGGTCATGGCAGCTACCTCAGTTCGATTCGGATGGGCATCGTGCGCTTGGCAGTGCGGGAAGCGTTCGTGGTGATCAGGCAGGTCACGCCGTAGGTGACACCGAGGGTGCCGCCCGAGACCCAGAAGAGGACGTCACGGCCGCCGTCCACGATTGCGTCGCCAGGTTCCGGGGTCAGGCCATCGGGAAAGCCGAGGGTGTAAGCGCTGATCGTTTCCCCGGGCTCCAGGTAGGGCTGCGCGGATCCCGGTGAGCCCCAGTCGAATTTGTAGTCGAGGGTTTCGGCGGGGTCTTTGATCTTGGTTTCGAACACCATCAGGCGTCCTGCGGCTGGATCGCGTAGCCGCCGAGGAGCATCAGCGCCCAGGCGTAGGAATCGTCGAGCTTCTGTTCGGTGTCGGCTTCCTCGTGCAATACGAAGCTGCCAGCCCGCGCCATCAGCGACCGCTCCGCGCACGCACCGGTTTCGGTGGCGGGGAAGATATCCGCCTTCGGCCTGACGACACCGCCCAAAGCAGGCGTGACACAGATGGTGACGTAGGAATGCGTCTCGTACGGAGGGTCGATCTCGAAGCATCGAGCGCGTCCGACGAACCCGCCAACTTCGGCGACTTGTATTGTGGCTGTGGCCATTTCACTCCTAGTCGAAGATGTATTGGATGACGGTCACCGCGCCGTTCGCGCCTGCCGCGCTGGATCCGCCACCGCCCGCTGGGAACCCACCGGCGCTGCCGCCTGCTCCTCCTCCGCCGGACTGGCACGCCTGCCACAGCGGTGGGCTCGAAGTCCCTGCAGCGACTCGTCCGGACGCGCCACCGGCAGCACTCGAGCCACCACCGCCACCACCGCCGGCCAAGAGCCGCACGGGCGCTGAAGTGACGGAGGTGCCTGCCACTCCCGAGCCGGATCCGCCTGCGCCGCCACGCATGTAGGACAGGCCACCCGTGCCGCCGTTGTTCGCGCCACTGCCGCCTGGTGCGATCAGGTAGGTTCCGAATCCGCTCGCGCCACCATCGCCGCCGCTGGAGCCGCCCGCGCCGACCGTGATCGTCACCGAGCTGGGCAGGTCGGTAGCAGCGATGCGTTTGGGCGTGGCGACCGCCGCGCCACCGCCACCTCCAGCGGTGGACGATCCACCGCCGCCCGCGCCCCGGACGATCACCTCGATGGCGTAGAGCCCCGTCGGTTGGGTCCAGGTGCCGGTGGCCGTGTAGACGGTCAGCGCGACATGCACGTCAGGTCGATCGCTCGATCACGAAGCAGATGCCGACACCGCCGACACCGCCGAACGTCGCGCCACCCACCGCACAGGCACTTCCGCCACCACCGCCGCCGGGTGCCGCGCCCGCGCCGCCGCCCGCGCTACCGGAGACTCCGCCGCCTCCTCCTCCACCGCCGGTGGCGATGATCGAGGCCGGAGCTGTCCCGGCAGCACCAGGATTTCCGGCTGCTCCGCCGGGTGAAATCCCGCCTGCCCCACCGGCATAGCCGGTACCGGCTGACGCGCCGCCCGAGCCGCCGCCACCGCCGCCACCGTGGAGGTCGTAGTTGCTGACGCTCGAGCCCGGTGCAGCTGGCGGGGTGGAAATGTAGCCGCCGAGGCCGCCGTTGCCGCCCGGGATCATGCCTACCCCGCCGATGGCGAGCGGGCCGGGCTTGCCCCAGGAGCCACCGTTGCCTCCGCCACCGAGCAGCCATGCGCCGCCGGAGCCGCCGACTTCGGGGCCGAAGGTCGAGTTGCCGCCACCGGTGCCGACACCACTGTCGGAGGCCGCGCCCGCCCCACCCGCGCCGATCACGATCGTGATCGGCTTAAAATTGCCGCTGCCGTCTTTGGGCAGCAGGTTGGCCGGGATCGAGGTGTGGGTTTCCCCGCCGCCACCGCCTCCGCCGCCGGAGAGCGCCGACCCGGTGAGCAGGGCGTCGTAGCTTCCCGAGCCACCGCCGCCGCCAGCGCCGATGATGATGACGTCGATGCTGTGGATGCCTGCGCTGGGCGTGTAGGTGTTGTTGCTGGTGAACACGATGGCCACGCCCTGCAGCAGGACTTGGTTGAACTGGGCCTGCAGGGTAGTGATCGAATTCGAATGGTTGGTGATCGTCGGCAACGTCGCGACGTAGTGGTCATCGACCGTCCCGGAGATCGCGTCGATGATTGTCGCGAATCCGCCGAGGATGGCACCGAGTGCGCCTCCGATGAAGCTGACTATCATGGCGATCAGGCCGCCGCCGAGACCGGAGAACTGGTTGCTGGAGAAGCCGTCCTGCAGCGATTGCGTTGTAGCGGCCTGGGTTTGGGTGGCCTTGCCCGGAATCGAGCCATCCGCGGTGAGACCGTACGAGCCTGGAGTCAGCCCTGCCGAGCCGCCTGGGTTCGTCATCGCCGAGTGAATGCCTGCAGATCAGCTTGCAGCGCAGCGAGATTGAAGCCTTCCGGGCTGATGCCGGAAGTCAGCATCTCAGTGCTGAGGTACACCAAGGCCTCATCGCAATAGCGGCGGTAGAACCCGACCGTCATCTCCTGCACTCGCCCCCACGTAACTACACAGAATTGACCGGCCCGACGCCCGACCACCGGCACGTAGTGGCCGCCGACGATCTGCGAATTGCCGTGCCGCACATCCCATGGCTGGTTGGCGTTGAATTCAGCCTCCGCGTAGGCGGGGACCCGCAGGCCGATGCCGACCGCGCCGAAGATGTAGCTGGCCGCAGCGAGCTCGTCCGGGTCGCCGGGAGTGAGTGCGACATATGCGCCGACGCGATGCCGAGTCCCGGCCGCGTCGAGCACGCCGATCCGGCGTCGGTAGGACGCGGCGGCCTGCATGTCGGTGCCCTTGTCAGACTCCGGATCCAAGGGGTTGTAACCGGTGACCGCGCTGTAGTCGGAGAGCACCGACTGCTCGGTGAATTCGATGTCGGTGTTGGCTTCCCGACCCCAGATCATGGTCTCGTGGCCGGCACCTGCCCACAGGCAGTCGGCCACCTCGTCGTTGCCGAGCATCCCGTAATCCGCGATGGCCTTCTCGTGCCCGAACTCTGCCGGAACCTTCGGCAGCACAGTGGAATCGAGGTAGGTCGCCAACTTCAGCGTGGTGGCGTTGATCCGCGCGGGCAGCTTGCCGAATTTCATTCAGGACTCCTCGTCGGGAGAGGCCGTCTCGCGGCGTTGGATTCGGATCAGGGTCCACAGCAGGTCGAGGATCGCGACGCCCACGAGCAGCAGGAGCATGGGGCGGATGATCGAGCGGCCGGGGTAGGAGTAGTCCGTGAGGATGGTGGCCAGACCTTGTGTGCAGATCGCGGCGATGCACACGACCAGGCGGATGATTGCGCGCCCTGCGGCGGTCGCCGACCAGTGGGAGCGGGTCATGTAGACGAAGACGAAAACCCATGACACCCCGGCTGTTCCGGCGAGGATGACATCGGCGACGGTCTCTTTGTTGGGGAAGATCGCCAACAGTGTCAGGCCCAGCGCGGTGATCGCGCCAAGCCCGATGATTCTCTTCATGCTCTGCGCCTCTCGAAGGCGAGCTCGATGCTCTCGCCGAAGTGATTGCGTGACAGCAGTTCGTGCGCGTCATTGGCGACCCGGTCGACTTCCGGCCACAGCGCTCGCACCCGGGCGAGGTCCGCTGCGGCGCAGGCATCAGCCGCTCGCGCGCGGTCGAGATCCTCGGGGTTGAAGTCGATGTGCCTACTCCGACGTCGCCACATGGTCGCTTCCCGCGTGCGTGGTGGTGGGCAGGGATTGCAGCACGCGGGTCTGCACATCGCCCTGGACCATGAGCCGGGTCACCTGGGCTGTGAGCTCGCTGTTGGCTGCATCTCTCTTGGTGAGAGCGTCCTGGAGGTAGGCGATCTGGGCGTCCTTGGCCGCCATCATCCGGTCCACCTGCTCGGCTGGCACGATCCGGCCGGTGCTCATCAGCCGCCAGAACGCGAGGATCACCATGAGGCCCAAGCCGGTGCCGATACCGCCGGAGATGCCATTCCAGGGGATGGACTCGAGCACGTCTCTACTCGGTCCCATCACCACCGAGTACGTCGGTGATGACCTCGGCCTTCTTCAGGAACACCAGCGGCGCGGTCAACGCGGCAGCGATGCCGGCAACCCAGGAGGCCGCGGTGCTCAGGCCGCCGGTGGTGAGGTCCGCGGCCACCAGTCCGAGGACGCTGATAGCGGAAGTCAACAGCGCGACAAGAGCCTTGGCGATCTCGGCAGGCCGATAGTCGAGGGGATTCAATGAGGTCTTCATGCCTGCTCCTTGGGCTGCAGCCACGCCTTCAGCTCGGCGACCGCGTCGACGAGGGTGAGCGGCTGCCCCTGGTCGTTGTGTCCGAGCTGCGGCCACGGGCTGAGCTGACCGCGGATGTAGCGGGTGTTGTCGAGCAGCTCCTGCTGCTCGTCATCGGTGAGTGCCATGAGTCCTCCTGAATTGGGGAATGGGATTGTGCCGAGTAGGACATCGAGTTCGAACCGAGTGCCTTGGAATGCGTTGGCGTCCAAGAGATGTCCGGCGACTTGCGCGGCGTCGGTGAACTGGAGGAGGTCGACAGTCTTCCCACCGAATCCGTTCCAGAATGTGGAGTCGTCACCCGGGTACATCACCGACGCGGCGCCGCCGCGGCCGCTGACGTATGAGGACTGGATCAGGCCGGGCACTTGCGAGAGGTCGGGGCGGCCGATGTTCTGCCAGTACCAGCGGGGAATGTAGGACAGGGAGATCTCGACGCCGCGGGAATTGCAGGCGCGGACGAACGCCCAGAAGGTGTCCATGCCGCCGGAGTTGGCCTCGAAGTCCACCATGGCGGGCATCTCGCCGAGGTTCGAGCAGAAGACCTGCGCCTGCGCGTTCACGTCGGAGTCCCCGCGCAGGTAGTGGTAGCCCGCTACTGCGAGGCCGGCGGCTTGGGCGGCGTCGCGGTAGTGAGGCCAGGTCCAGTCCAGGAACCCGTCACCTTCGGAGACCTTGCAGAATACGAACTCGAAGCCCTCGGCTTTGACGAGGGACAAGTCGATGTCGCCGCCGTTGTTGTTGGAGATGTCGATGCCGTAGATGGTCATTCGGTGGCCTCCTTTCGCTTGAGGTCCGCGAGCCGCCGCAGTGCCGGAGGGAGGTTTTCGCGGGCCGCCTCGAGGGCTTGCGCCTTCTGCTCCTCGGTCGTCATGGCGGCGATCTGTTGAGCCATCTCCGGATTGAGCTGAGCGAGCAGCCTCTCCGCGGTCGCGCGCCATTGATCCGCCGAGGCGTCGGTGTCGGTGTGGACGGCACGCCAGCGCTCGTATTCCTCGCGGTCGACCCGCTTAGGGACGTTGAAGCTGCCGACCTCCGGGTGATCGCCAGGGATCAGCCATTTCGTCTGCTCTGTGGGGTCGTGGCGGAAGCCGAGTTCCCACAGCAGTTCCGACTGCATGCCCGGAACGGTGGGCAGCGCCGGCACCATCCCCATCTGTGGATTCGGTGACGGGAATGCACCCAGCGCCCAGGCCAGATGTTGTTTCGGGTCGTCCATGTCGGCGTTGTCTTGGGTGATCGGCACAGCCCGGCGAAGGGCAGCGTTCACATCCACACGGTCACCTCCAAACATGTTGGCTATCAGTGGGATTCAGCTGAGCAGATGGCAGCCGATGTTGCTGAGGGTGGCGAGCGCGAAGGAGATGGCACGGTTCTGCCGTTCCGCCAGGGTCATCGCTGCCTGCGCGAGCCCGATCTGCGCCTTGTACTCGTGCGGTTGCCCGGCCGAGTAGTCCCAGCCCAGCGTGAGTTCCTCGCACTGGTCGACCCGGATGGTGCTGGTGGCCTGCTCGAAGGTGGAACCGATGCGGTCGCCGGGCATGAACATGAGCCCCGGCAGGAACCGGCCGCCCGAACCGAGGGACATGACGTGTGCGGATTGGGCCTGTGTGGCGAGGAACGCGCCGCGCAGGGCGACGACCGCGCCCAGGCTCCAGGCGTTGTTCTCCGCGCCTTGGCCGAACACTTCCCACAGGTGCGCCCAGCCGAGATTCGTTGCACGAGAATGGTTTTGCCATTCCAGCCACGCGAAGATCGTCCCGACGAGAAACGGCATGATGACGTCGGCGACGATGCTGCCCAGGCCGGAGAATCCGCCGAGGAGGAAGTAGCCGATCAGTGCGCCGATGCTTTCGATCGTCAGCCGGGCGAGGTTGTCCGCGAGGGGGTTGTCGCCGCCGACGATCGCCCGGACCGCGGTGGCTGGCCCGTGCGTCCATTCACTGGTGTCGATCGAGTTGTACTTGCTGTCCCGGATCACGATCCACGTTCGCGTCGGGTCGCCTGGCCCGAGGTAGTCCGCGTCGAAGTAGCTGGGCGGCCACGATTCCGGGTCACCGGCGAGGATGCTGACGTCCTCGACGAAGCCGTCCGCGAAGCCCTGCACGGTGCGCGCGAACCCACCGCCGATGCCGCCGCCGGTCGCGGTGCCGTCCGGCGAGTAGTAGCCGCTGGTGTCGACCACCTCGAGCACCAAGGCTCCGTTGGCGACGATCGGTACGCCTGGGACGTCGGAGGTTTCGCCGTCGTCGGTGATGATGCGCCGGTACCGCATGGTCAGCTGGGCGTCGTCCAACGCGTTGGCGATCACCTGGTCCATGCGGTTCATACGGGTCGCGATCAGCGTCCACAGCGACGAGTCGTCCAGGTCGATGGGGTTGGCTTTGATGAGGACTTGCCAGCCGCTCCAGTCGAAAAGGTTGTCCCACTGGTCGATCGCGAAAGGATCGTCGGGCAACGTCCAGAGGTTGCCCTCGAGCCGGATCAGGTTGAGCAGGATCATCATGCTGATCGCCCACTTCGCGGGCCCGAAAATCGGGAGCACTCGCGGGAATTGGAAGATCGGGATCGGCAGCAGTGGGTTCGGTGCGCCGAGCATGAACTGCAGGTATTGCAGGTCGTCGATGAAGCAGATCTCCAGGTACCAGATGCCGGACTTCTTGACGGCCTTGAAGTACTTCATCAGCCCTGACCAGCGGACTTTGCCGCCGTAGTGGTCGACGGTGATGACGACGTTCTGTTTGGCGTCCGGGTTGTCGGGTAGCTGGATGATCTGCCGGGCCAGGAAGTGGTCCATGCGCAGCCGCAGGGTGCCGGTGTTGCCGAATTGGTTGCGCTTCCACGGGAAGTCGCCGCTGATGTTGTCGCCGGCTTCGCCCATGAGGATCAGGCCGGCCGAGCCGTCGGGTTTGTTGGTCCACAGTCGCGGGCGCGGGCGGGCGCGGCGCATGGCGTCGAGCTGGTCGCGACGCGCCTGGCAGGCGGTGTGGATCTCGTCGTGCGACAGCATCGCCGTCACAGCGACATCCCGAACGGCCTCGAATACCAGCGGTCGACCTCGATGGTCGCTGCCACTCCGGCGGTGGCACCTGTCACCGAGACCGTGGTCGAGAACGGCGGGGTGTAGGGCGCGACTGGATAGATCATTTCGCGGCCGTTGGACCGCATCCACGGCCCGAGACCACCGGCCACGGTGAGGATGAACGGCTTGTCGGTGTTGGTGTCGACCTCGACGTCCTCGCCTGCCAGCAGCGCGACCACCGGGAACATCAGGTTGGTGTCCGCGCCGGGCGTGCGCTGGAAGTCGATCTCCTGCCCGAACGACAGATCCGGCAGTGTCCACTGTCCGGGCGCGTTGAGCGTCCAGCGCGGGAACACCGCGATGTCACCCGGGTTGCCAGGGTGTGCGAAGCTGCTCGTCGACCCAGATGTCCCGCTGCTGAGCGTCCAGGCCGAGGTAACCGGGTCCGCCGCCCAATGCGGTTGCTCGCAGGCAGCGCTGACCATGACCGTATTGGCCTGAAAGTTGAACGGGTCCTTACCTTCCCAGTCGCCGGTCTCGAAGCTCTTGGGGTCTTCGAGCAGCCGCATCGTCAAGCGGCGCACACCCCATCGGGTGGTCTCGGCCTCCAGCTGGAAGGTGTCGTCCGGGTCGCCGAGGTCTTGGCGCACCTGATCAGCGATAGCGATCTCTTCCTCGGGATCGTCACCGGCAATCACCAGACCGAACAACGGATCTCGCCGCTTGTACGAAAACCCTTGGTACTTCTGCAGCCCACCGCCGGAGGAGATCCAGTAAGTGACCGCTGGCGAGTCGTAGAAGTTCTTCGGCTTCGGCATCAACTCGACACCCTCACGGCCTGCACCGGGCCCCGAGATCGTCCAGACCCGACCCGATCTGCCGATCAGCCGGATCGCGAGATGGTCGCTCACCCGACCGCCGCCAGCTGGCCCATGGACTTGATGTGTGCCTGCCGCTCCACCAGGTCCGCGAGGTCTCGCACATCGGCGACACGCGGCTCATTGATGTTCGTGATGTGCTGTGTCCCTCCGCTATTCGAGGAGTTGGTGCTGCGGAGCTGGCTGGGGTCGAGGCTGACAGGAGACCAGCGTCCAGCGTTGATGGCTTCGAGCGCGTCGCTGTTGCGGGTGGCGTCGTAGGCGTTCACCACGAACTCGTCCGGGCTGGCCCAGATCGGCACGCCATCGGAACGCCGACCACCGATACCGGTGATCCGGCCGCCGTCGGCGTAGCCGTGGCCTTGACCCCAGACCGTGGTGGCGTCGCCGTAGCGGTCGGCTGTGTAGTTCACCGAGGCCGCGAAGTTCGATGCGCCGTCGAAGATTCCACCGCCGTAGAGCGCCGAGCGGTATTTCTGGTAGTTGTCCTCGCGCATCTGCATCAGGCCGAGCACGGTCTGGATGCCGCCCTGGCCATCGGGGTCGTTGTCGTTGCGGGCGTTCTCGTTGCCGCCAGATTCCGACTGCGCCTGCGCGAGACCCGGCTCCAGCCAGGAGGACGGCTTGCCGAGCGCTGACAGCACCTGTTTGAAGGCGGGCCGCCACTTCTCCACCGCATCCGGGAAGACCTTTCCCGTACCTGTCGTCGCGGTGGTCGAGGTGTCCGCGCCCGGCACCTGGGTAGCCAGCGCCGGATCGGTCACCGTCGCGTCGGACTGTGGAGTCGACGTGGTGACCACGGTCGGAAGGTTCTGCGGCGTATACGAATAGCCGCCGGTCGAGGTGCCGGTGTTGAAGTGGTCGTAGAGCGAGGTGGCGGCCTTGTTGTAGACGTTGTTCTCGCTGAAGATCGAGTTCTCCAGGCCGAACCCGCTCAGGATCGCGTCGGCGAAATAGCCTGCGGCCTTGGTGAAGATGCCCTTCAGCGACAAGCTGCTGTTGTCGTCCTTCTTCTGCGCGGACTCCAATGCGTTCTGCGCTTTCTGGTATTTGATGTCGGCGGCCGTCTTGTCTTGAGCAGTCGAGGCCGGATTCGCGTACACCGCATTGCGTTCCGAGTTCGCGGTGTCCACGGCCGCTTTGTCCTCGGTGATCGTCAGCTGGGTATCGGTGACCTTCCCAGGCAGAGCGGCCTGCGGATTCGTGACCGTGGTCGTATTCGTGTTGTAGGTCGTCGCGCCCGGAGTCGAGGTTCCCGGCACGTACGCGCCGCTGCCGCCAGCCGAGTCCATGACGAGGTAGGCGCGCTGGTTGAACAGGTTGTCGCTGGCGCCGATGGCCTGGCCGCCGTACATGACCTTCGAAGTGGCACCGCCACTTTCGACATTCACCGAGTTCGGGAGAGTGCCTGCGGTGTGGCCACCGGCCGCCATCGATGCGTCGTTGACCCAGCCGATCCGGAAGGTGCTGCTGTTGCCGACACCGGTCTTGAATCCGAGCGCAGACAGGTACTCGCCCTCGTTTGCGGTGGAGAAGCGGCCCGAGTTCGGTTCGCGGCCGACCGATACGTTGGCGAGCTCGGACTGGTAGCCCGAGCAGTCCTCGGCCCCGCCTGGCGTGTAGGGGTTGCCGTCGCGTGACTGGGCGTACGAGATCAGGTCGGAGACGTGCGAGACCGCGGTGGTTTTCGTGGTGTCGGTGGTGGCTGGGGTGGTGGTCTTGTCGTCGATGACACCGCCGTCGGCGTGGGCGGGAAGCTGGCGGAAGGTGCCCGCATTGATCTGCGCCAACTCGGCGTCGTATTTCTTCGACGACTTCTTATTGACCACCCACTCCCCGCCGTCCAGACGCGCGACCGGCATTCCCGCGGCGTTGACCGCGAGGATCCCGTCACGAGTCTCGGTGCCGGGGCCAGTAGTGGGCAGCTGGCCGCCGCCGGCATGGCCGGGCACAACGACACCGCGATCGGTCAGCGCCTTTTGGAGCATGATGGCCACAGGAGATGCGTTGTCGGGCAGCTTCCAGTCGATGTTGATCGCCTGCGTCTTGTCCGGCAACTTGGTGTCGATCAGGTCCTGAAGTCGCTTCTTGGCCTCGTCGGTCTGGGCGACGACATGGATCTCGCCCTTCTTGCCGGAGACGTCATCGACGGACACGCCCAGGTCCTTGAGCTTCTGCTTTGTCTCGGTGGTCAGGGCATCCGTAGGGATCGTGACGCCATCCTTGCTGGTATTCAGCTCCTCATTGATCACGGTCAGCTGCTGCTTGACATCGGTCGCACCCTGAAGACCAGCCAGGATCTTGATGTCCTTGGGCAGGTAGCCGATTCCGGTCGCCAAGTCCTTGATCGTCTGAACGTCGAGGCCGGTCACCCGGGCGAGGTCGCCGAACTGGGTGTTGTTCTTGTCGAGGACCGGCCCGAGGTCATTGCCTGCGAGGGCGGCGTCTGCGGTGGTGTCGCGGATCTGCTTCAGCGTGTCGTACAGCTTGCGGCCATTGGCCGTGGTGGTGTCGATCTTGCTGCCGTCCAGCAACTTGTCGCCGAACCCCTGGCTCTGATCCCACTGCGCGGCAAGCTCGGCGGTCTGGCGGACCTGGTCGTTGTAGCGGGCCATCGCGTCCTGGGCGTCCAGAGACTTGCCTGCCAACACATCCAGCGCGGCCTTCATCGCACTGAGCTTGTCCGTGCTGGATGCCGAAGCATCAGCGAGCGTCTTCACCGACTCGGTGAGCGAAGAGAACCCCGGAGTCGTATCCAGGGCCTGCTGCGTGGACGCAACGAGCTCATCGCGCGTCGTCTTCAGAGACGCAACAACATCCGAGCCAGCACTGCCGGTCCGCTGCAGGGCACTGATCAGGCTGTCGTACGCGGATCCTCCGTCAGCGACGACGGTACCGACGTCCGACATCTCCAGCTTCTGATCGCGCAGCACTTTCTTGAAGGTGTTGTTCTGGTCGATGGCACGCTGCACCGAGTCGTACTGCTTGTCGACTTCGTCTGCGTTCCAGGTGAACACCTTCTTCTGGAACGAACTCCATGCCGTGTGGCCGGAGTTCGCAACATCGGTGATGCCGGACAGGTTCGCGGTAGTCAGCGCGGACGCTGCCTCTTTCGCGCTGGTGGTCAGCGCGCCGTTGGACTGTTCCAGCGAATTGCGGAATGTGTCTTGGGCTTTCGCGCCCTTGACGACGGCGTCGGCGAGCGCGTCCTGGACGCGGCGGGTTTGGTCAGCGTCCGACCGGTAGGCCAGGAAGGCGGCCGCGCCAGCGGCGAGCGCAATCCCCCACGGTCCACCGAGCGCCGACATCAAGCCTGCGCCTGCGGACTTCAGAGTGCCCCCGGCGGTCCGGAGGCCGTTAGCGATCGAGCTCAGCCCGCTGCCCGCTGCGGCGAGCGTTCCTGCGGTTCGGCTGAACGAGGACGCGCCGGAGGCGGCATTCAGGAAGGCCGTCTGCATGCCCGAGATTGCTGGGACGTGGGTGCCGAGTTGCTGCACCGCGGAACCGAATCGGCCGAGTGCCACCTGGCCGATGCCAGCGACGTTGGCGACGCCCCCGTTGGCGGTGAATACGTTGCGCGCCGCGGTGCCGAAGTTGTTCAGTCCGGTCCGGGCGTTGTTGACGTACCCGCGCATCGTGTTGAGAGTGCTGCCAGTGTCGGAGATCTGGGTTCGGACGCCGGTGAAGATCGGCCCCAGCGTCTTGAACGCCAGGTACGCGACGACCGCGCCCTGCACCAAGCCCGGGTGAGCACTGAGCAGGTCGGCGGCGGCCTTGAGGAACGGGGTCGCGATGCTGCTCCAGGTCTGGAAGCCCTGATAGACCCCGGACAGCAGCTTCGGAAGGTCCGCCAAGAGCGGCTTGATCCGGTCCAGATCGGCGCGCGCCTGAGCGAAGAACGAACTCAGCTTCTCTTGTCCGTCTGCGGATTTCAGGAATCCGGCGAAGTCTTGGGTAGCCTGCCGCAGCGACTTGCTGACGCTGCCCGCATCGGCCGCTCGGAAGACGCTGGCAATGATCGAACCGGTGTCCTTCAGGATGCCGAAGAAGGTGTGAGCGGCGTCGATGCCCTCCTGGATCCAGGTCTTCAATGACCCTGTCGCGGCACCGACCTGGACTTTGTTGTCGAAGTCGGTGGCGAACTTCGCGAAGTCGGTGCCCATCTTCGGCAGGAAGTCCGTGCCGACGGTGACGAGCTTGGTCAGCGCATCCGTCAGTGGCGCAGCACCTTTGGCGGCATTCTGGAATCCGGTCGAGACGTTCGCCAGCGACGTCTTGAAATCGGCTTTATTTGTCTCCGAGGACAATTCGGTGATCGAGGCACGTAACCCGGTATTGATGGCCGTGTTGATCCCGACCATCCCGGCCTTGAGCCCGGGCAGCTGCACGGTGGCGAGCGTGGTGACCGCGGTCCCCATGCCGTTGGTCAGGGCGTCCTGCGCGGCGGTGCGCGCGTCCTTCCACGCCGGGCCCAGCGCATGGATCTGGTCGACCATGTCGCGTGCGTTCGGCGACAACTTCGCCAGCGCCTTGTTCAGGGCGGAGTCGCTCGAGGAACCCTTCGCCTGATCGCGCTGCGCCTTCTCCAGCTCCTGCTGCGCCTTGATCTGGTTGTGGGTGGCCTCGGTGACTTTCTGCTGAGCGGCAGTGACCTTGTCGCTGCCGTCGATCCCCTTTGCGTTGGCTTCGGCGGTGTCCTGCTTGAGATCCGAGGTCTTCTGCTGCTGCTCCTTGAGCCGCTGCACCGCCTCCCGATACGACAGGTCCGCGCGCTTGCGAGCATCGGCATCCGCGGTCGGATCGTGCTGAACCTTAGCGAGGTTCTTGGCTGCATCGGCGACCGAGAGGGTGGCGTCTTCGACGCTGAGTTTCTGGTCTTCGAGCTGGTCGTTGAGGTCGCGGAGCTCGCGGCCTTCATCCTTGTAGCTGTTGGCCAAGTCTTTGTTGGCGGTGGTCGCCGCCCGATCTGCCTGCTCGACCGCGTACTGGGCTTCGGTGACCGCGTTGGCCTTGTCGATCGCCTCACCCGCGTCGGACCCGCTGCTGGAGGACTTTTCACCGAACGCCTTGAACGCGCCCGTGATGCCGCTGAATCCCGTTGCGATGGACCCGATTCCAGCCAGACCACCGAAGCCGATCGCCGGCAGCAGCGCCAACGCATGGCTGGCCTTCGCCGCTGCCCCGGCGATCGCGAGCAGGTCGGCGACCACACCGGCCGCACCGACGACGCCAACCACCTTGGCCTGCAACGTTAGAACCGATCTGATGTCTCCGGCAAGTTTGGAGGCTGATGCCTTGGCGGCGGACCCATTGACGGTCGGGGCAATGGTCGAACTACCGCCCGCGGCCCGACGCAATGCCTCGATCTGTGCCCGCGCGGCTGCGGTATCGGCGTTGACGCGCATCGACGCATTCCGGGACGCAGCGCGACGCAGTTCGTCGACATCGGTTCGCGCCGCGGCAGTATCCGCATTCACCCGCATGCTCGCGTTGCGGTTGGCTTCAGCGCGGAAGGCGTCGAGTTCGGTCCGGGCTGCCGCAGTGTCGAGACCCATGGTGACGTCGACCTTGAAGTCCATCGACTTCAGTTCGGTCTCAGCGTCTCTCACGAAATTCGTGAAATTCGGTTTGATCTTGATCGCAGCGGTACCGGCATCGTACGTAGGCATGACCCTCCTCTCTGCGGCTAGGCGGACAACTTCGGCGTGAGGTCGACGTGAGTGGGGCTGAAGACCGAGACCAGGCGATTCATCGCGGCCTGGCGCTTCTGCAGCCCCAGGACATCCGCGCCGGTGAGAGGGCGCGGAAGCATCGACGCACGAGGGTCTTTCGCGAACTGGGCGATCTGCAGGTCCGCGATGTCACGCAATGCGTGCAGCTCGGCGGTGAACCGGAACGCGGGAGGATTCTTCGACTTCGGCAATTTCGCCGCGGCCTCGGCGAGCGCCGGATCAGTCAGGAGCACGGAATGGCAAGCGCTGCCGGTGATCTGCTGAACTCTGCTGACGAAGCGAAAGAACTGCGGCCAAGGCTTGAGTCCTCGTATCCAATCGAGCGCGTCAAGGCCGAGAATCTCCTGGAAGTCCCATTCGATTTCGTCCCAGCGTTCCTCTACGAGTCGGAGGATTCCTCGGATTTTCCCGGCGCCTCCTCGGCGCTGGGGCCGAAGAAGTGCCGGTTGAAATCTGCTTCGAATGCTCGCCATTCGGCGACCGGCCGGTTCTCGTACAGGGCGTTGACAGCGTCGTAGTGCGCGCCGAAAACCGCCCGGTGTACCGCCTCCTCGGTAGAGGCGTCGTTGACCGCAAGCATCTGACCTCGCGTCAGCGCAGGAAAGACGATGTCGTCGGTGAGGACGTACGGCTTCGGTGCCGTTACTTCCTTCTGCAGGTCATAGAACCGTCCGACCGGCTCCGGCGTGGCGGCTGCGACGACCTTGACGACGTCGCCTCGCGGCTTGGTGGCTGGCGTCTTGCGTTCGACCATGAGAATTGCCTCCCCGGCATGTATCCCCGGCATGTGAAAGCCGCCCACGCCCGCCGGGGAGGAGGAGGCGTGGACGGCGTCTGATGGGTTAGCTGACGGTGATCGTGCAGGTCCCGGTGAAGGTCTTGTAGGTCGCGGTGATGACCGAGGAGCCGGTGGCGACCGCGGTGATCAGACCCGTGGAGGACACGGTGGCCTTCGCCGGAGTGCCCGAGACGTAGGTGGCCAGGGCGGTGACGTTGACGCCGTTGTTGTCGACGACCATCAGCTGCTGGGTCGCGGCCGCAGCCTTGGTGGCGGTCGACGGGGTCACCGTGATGCTGGTGACCGGCGGGTGGAACCCGGCGTCCCCGGCCAGTGGCTTCCAGCCCGCACCCGCGTAGGTGATACGGGTCGCGTAGCCGAGGGTCCGGTGCTTGAGGAACGTCAGCGTCACCGGGTACATCGCGATGCCGTCGTCGTTGTAGGTGATGTCACCGGACTTGGACAGGGTCGCGCGGGCGGAGTCGATGATCGTGTAGATCTCGCTGCCACTCTCGCCGTCGACACCGATCATGACCAGCGAGTACTCGATATTGAACGCGGTCTCCGGAATGACCAGGTGCACCTCACCGGTGGTGCCGTCCGCGGTGACGTCACTGAAATCGGCGCCCCAGTACAGGCCCGCGGTGATCATCGACGTTTCCTGCGCGGTGAAGTCGACGGTGGTGGTGCGGTCCTTGCGGATGATCCGCGAGGCCGACTGCTCACCGTAGGTGTCGACCGGGGTCGAGTTGATCGCCGTGGCCAGCTTGGTGCCGGCCTTCTTGTCCAGGTTGCCGACCGGGATGTACGCGGCATCCAACGGCACGATGAGGCCGGAGCTGTCGGTGAAGTCGACCGGGATGGCGGTCCCCTTCGGGGCCAGATACACCGCCCAGTCCAGGACCGCGATCTCAAGATCGGGGTTGCCCTGACGGACGTCGGTAGCGAAATCGGTTCCGGTCATTGCTGTCCTCCTTCAGAGGGTCGCCCGGGGTGCGGGCATCGCGAGATGACACACGCCCCGGGCGGGCGCGCGTTTAGTGAAAGCTGTTGTTCAGGAGAGGGATTCGCGGGTCTTGGCGTAGTCCGTGCGCGGACGGGATGGGCGGCACACCACACGGAAGTTGAGCTGCACCAGCCGTTCCTCGGGCGAGAGCTCCGGGAACTGCTGTGGCCCTACCAGTTCCTCGACCGAGTCGATGAAGGTCTTGGATGAGTCCGCGCGGATCACGGTGCCGCCGTTCTTGAACGACAGCAGCCATTGCCGGCACAGCTCCATCAACGCCCACGAGTCCGTGCGGGTCTCGGCAATTACAGCGACCTGCACAGCGGCCGGATCCACCATCTTCGTGACATCCGCAGCACCGCCGCCACGGAAGATCCGCACCAGCGGCAGCCGCTCGGTGTATTTCGCCGGCAGCCACGTGCAGGCCAGCGGTCGCCGCGGTTGCCCGTTGTCGAGTACCGGATCACCGTTCTGGTCGAGAACATCGACCAGGTCGAGGATCGGCTGCAGGGCATCCAGGACCACCAGCTCGCGGTCCGGAAATCCGCCTTCCCACCAGTCCGGGAACCGAAGGCTCACAGGGATCCCATCATGTTGAGGATCTTGTTGAGGTCGTGTGCTCCCTTATGGACCTCGCTGAACACTTCGCGGGCGGTGTTCGCATCGCGTCGTGGCGCTTCGTGGTCGGCACCGGTCAGACCGAATTCATGCCAACCCGCGTAGTAGGCGGTCGAGCTGCCGACTGTCATCACCCCTACCCAGCGGTCGCCCTCGAGGTCGGTGGAGACGTGCGCCGACTTGGCCAGCTCGCCCGTGCGTTTGGCGACTATCTCCCGGTAGAGCGCCTGATAGAGCTCAGCGGACTCGAACACCATGGCCCGGCATTCGGGCGAGACGAGCCATTGCGTGATGAACGGATTCGGGCGGCTGGGGATGTTGACGTCGTCCACTACGTCACCCCTTTCACCCGGAACAGCTGTCGGCCGGTCAGCCGTCCGGTGAGCGGGTGCGGCCCTGACCAGCGGGAGAGGCCGACAATGGTGAACTTCTCGCCGGTCGGTGAGGTCGGCCGGTCCGAGGTCCGCACGTCTGCCGTGTCGGGTGGTGCGAGGATCCCGTGGGCCACGACGGTGTTGCGCTGGAAGTCGGTGACTTCTTCGGAATCGCTCCAGAAGATGCAGTCATCGACCGTGAACGTGGAGCCGGGCAACGTATCCCCAGTGGGATCCTGAGTGCCGGGCCTGGTGAAGGTCCAGGTATCGCCGTGCCACATCAGAGCGGCCCCGGATAGTGGTCGGCGTCGGCGAATCCTGGATCCGTGGAGGCGTACCAGGCGATCGGGTCAGAGCCCGGTCGGTCGTCGGCCACGAATCCCGTCTCCCAGTCGTGGTGGCCGCGCGTGGTTCCGAGCGTCCAGAGACCGGCCTTGGGGCGCGCCTTCTTCAGAATCGCGATCTCGGAGGCGGTGAAGGGAGAGCCGGTCACGGTGGCGGCCGCACGGCTCGCCGCCATCGGACCCATCGTTTCGTAGACGAACCCTCCCGGGTTCTCGTACATCCGCCGCGCCCCCGACAGCACGACGGCAACCACGTCATCCGGGACACCGACGGGAGCGTCCGGCCACGATTGTTCGGCGATCGACCGGGCCAGGGCCGAGACATCGCTGATGGCCGCCGCGGCGCGACCGAGGTCGGCCCCGGTGAGGGTCAAGCCCAGTCGTGTCTGCAGCGCGGACGCATCAGCGATGTCCGGCAGGGTCATATCAGGACACCGTCACCAGGCAGGTCGAGGTCAGCGCGCTACCACCCGGAGGGGTGTAGGTCGCGGTGACCACTGACGTGCCTGCGGCGACACCGGTAACAAGACCGGTGGAGGCCCCGACCGTGGCCTTCGAGGTCGTCGCCGAGGTCCAGGTCGCGGCGGTGGTGACGTCGAAACCGTTGGAGTCGTACGCCTTCAGCTGGTGCGTGGCAGTGCCGACGATCGCCGCGGTCGAGGGAAGAACCTCGATGCTGATGACCGGGAGCAGCAACTGCACACCGCGAACAAACCCGTCCACAGGGTCCGAGATCGCCTGGTAGCCAGCGAACGAGTTGATCACCGAACGGTCGGTGAGTGTCGTCGGGTCGTAGTCCCGAATCCATCGCATTGCGAGGTTCTGCATCGACTGGCTGTTGCCGAATGCTGCGCCCTGGGGGACGTTCGGTGCGCGGTTGGCGAACACGTAGGCCGACTTGTGCGCGAGGTACGCCTCGCCTTCGCGCAGCGCATTCGAGGTGACGAAGGTGGTGCCGCCAATCTGGCCGATCATCGCGTCCCGCAGTGCGGTGTTGTTCTGGTCGCCGCTGTGATCGAACCGTGCGAACTGGGGATCCTTCAGAAGTGCCGCTTCCCACCCGGGACCGCCGATCAGGATCCGGTTCGCCATCGGCACATTGGCGACGTTCAGCGCCTTGCGGGCGTTGATATAGGCATCCCAGGTGGCGCCGTCGCCGGTGCCTGTCCGCACCACTGTCTGATAGGCCGCGCCCTGGATCATGGCCGCGATGTCGTCTTCGAGTTGCTCGCCGACCGCCCGAATCTGCGGGGTGAGAACCTGATCGCCGATATCGAAGATGTCGAGCGTGAGTTCCTCGTCGGTGAGCGGGACGGCCGAGTACACGTCCTCGGTCAGCTGGACAGCCACCACCTGCTCGGTGAGGGTGTCCAGCGTGATGTTCCGATCACTGCCGGTGCCGCGCAGGGCGCGCTTGCGGGCGGTCGCACGGGCCGGAATGCGGAGATTGATGGTGTCATTGAACGCACCAGCGAAGTCGCCGATGCCGTTCGTCCACACCACACCGGGCAGGACGATCTCACGCAGCAGCAGCCCGATGGCAGTCCGGTTGATGATCGTCGGCTTTTCGAAATTATTCGCCATGATCTACCTCCTTCAGAGGTTCTAAGGCCACCGTCGGCCTGCTCATGGCGAACAGAGGTGGCGCGAAAGGTGGTCAGCGGCGCGGGATTTTGGCGATGATCTTGTCGATGTCGATTTCGTCGTCGCGTGTTTCGTCCGGCCGGCCGCCGCCGCGAAGGGATTCCTTCGGCTTTTGGGTCAGCGGCGTCTTGGGTTCTGACTTGGGGAGGTCCTCGGCCATATCGGCCGCGTCCGCAGCAAGTTCTTCCGGAGTGCTGCCGCTCAGGCGCTTTGCCCAGGACGGGGGCAAGCCCGCATCCCTGGCAGCCTGGACACGCATCTGGCCGAGCTTGAGCGTGTTGTTCTCGGTCTCCAGCGCTTGCAATCGCTCCGTCAGGCGCTGCTCATTGGTCTTTTTCGCGTCCTCGAGTTCGTCGTACTTGGCGGCTTTCGCCTTCCAGTCCTCGGCTCCCGCGAACTGCGCTCGTACTTTCGCCAGCCGTGCACCCATCAACTTGTCGAGTGCGTCCTGGGAAGTGATCGGAGTGAACTGCGGCGCAGTCTCCTTCTCGGGTTCCTGCGAATCCTCCTGCGGTGCCAGCGTTTCCGGCTCTGCGGGAGTGGGGTCTTCGATCGGATCAGTCATGATTCGATTCCTTCATTCAGTGAGCCCTGCGGCATTCGTCCATACGCTGAACGGGGCGCATCCACCGAGGCGGTGGGAAGCTATTTGAGTGCGGCTTTGAGCCGGGCGATCTGCTTCCGGTTCCATTGCACCTGCGGTGAGCTCTCGGAAAACCCGCGTGCGATAAGGCTTTCCGCGAGCTTCTCCAGTGCGGGCAGCTGCCGCCGGGCGACGTCGGCTGCCGACTCGGCAGTCTTCTTCGCCGCACGGGCGGGGGAAGCGGCGCGGCCGGTCGAAGCAATCACGTCGGTGTTGCCGAGGATCGCGCCGAAGCGGGCGATCTGCTGGTCGATCCACCGGACCTGATCGGAGTCCGCGGAGAACCCGTCCTTGAGCAGCTCGTTGCGTTGCACCAGCAGCGAATGCATGTCGATCCGCGGAGCATCAGGGACGTCGGGGACTTCGTAGTTCTTGCGGAACGCCTTGATCGCTTCCTTCGACGGCAAGCCCTGCGAGTGCTGTTTCCACTGCTCCCACAACGCTTCCGAGGTGGGGTCGCGGGTATCGCTGTGGCTGTAGACGGGCCTGAGCCCGCACCGGCATGCGTCGTGGACTTTCGCGACACCTTCGCCTTCGAACAGGTTGTTCGAGCCGGTGAAGCTGGTGTGCTTGTAGACCGCGCCGCGGCTGGCGAGCATCGCGCAGAAGTAGCAGGGGTCCACGTTCAGCACCCGCGCCCACCCGACCGCTTCGTGGTCGAGGTCGACTGCGCGGCGTACGACCGCGCGGCCGCCGTCGATGGCGATGCGGATCGCGACCTTCGAGGACAGCACCCGGCCGGCGTCCATCGCCTGCTCTTCGGGCGCGGGCATCTGCTTCTTCACTTCGCCCGGGCCGGTCCCCAGCAAGCTCGCTGTGGACTCGGTCGTCTGGAATGGCGTGTCCTCGATAACCTTCGGCACCGCACGGCGGGCTTCCGGCACCGGCGAAGCCTCCGGGACCACGTTCTCCGGCGAGGCCGCTGCGGTCCCAGGAGTCGACGGCGGGCTGGGTGTACCGCCGAGTGCCGCAGCGAGATGTGCCTGGAAGTCTGCGGCCGCTTGCTGCGCGGCAGCGGATTCGGTCGTGGTCGTGGCCGGTGTTCCGGTGAGGGCTGTCAGTTCGGGAGCGGCGGGCAGGTTCGCGTGCCGGTAGTCGATCACGAACTGCTGCGCTGCCCGCTGCGAGGCTTTGTAGGCTTCCTCGACCACCGGGAGGGTGGCCTGAATCCAGGGGACCTGGCTGGTTTTCAGGTCGTGGAAATCGAGGATCTTCCACAGCGGCGCCAACCGGGTCACGACGCCGGCGGCGATCGCCCGCTGCTCGGCCTGATGGTTGAGCACCAACCAGGCAGCCAGCCAGGCCAACGGGTGCGAGTCCTGCCCGTTCGCCTTCCGCTCGTTCGAGTTCTGCTTCTGCGAATCCTGCTGCTGTTGAGTCTGGGGCGGGGCGGTCATGGCGCGGCGGGGATCTCCGGTGCGGCGACGCCGAGTTCCTGATCCTTGGCCACCAAGTCGGCGCCGGCCGGGGTCGCACGGATATCGGACTGGCTGCGCAAGTACTTCGACAGCGGGTCGTCATCGAGCGCGTGATCGGCCCACTCTTCGACATCGGCTTGGGTGACGCCCGGGATTCGCGCCCACAGGTATTGGCGTGGGATGCCGAGCATCTGCGCAGCCTTGCCCAGTGCGTCGACGGCTTGCGAGAGCGACCGGACTTCCACGTCCTGCCAGGTGATGCGGGCCATCACATCGTTTGCCGCGTCCAGGTCGCCTTCGAGCTTCGCCGAGAGCCGCAGCATCTGCGAGTGCGCGGCGCCGAACGCCACCTGCCGCTCGTACACCTTCTGCGTCAGAGGCGCCCGGGCGGCTGCCAATGCTTCCGCCGAGAGATTGACCATCTTTCCCGTCAGCAGGTGGTTCGGCAGCTGCGCCACCGCGGCGAGCGCTTCGATATCGGCTTCGGCTGCGGCGATGAACCCGGTGAGGTTGGTTTCGTCGAGGGTGCCGAACTTGGTGTCCGGATCCTCGGAGACGAGGAAGTCTTCCTGACGCAGCTTGAGCTTCTTGAGGTTCGCTTCTTGGTCCGTTTCGGCGAAGTTCGCCATCCCGGAGATGGTGCGGACCTTCCAGGAGTTGAAGTGCTGGACAGTCAGGCGGTCGAACTCGGTCTTATCGATCCTGGACGCCACGGGAATGAATGGCTCGACTTCACCTGGGGTGCGGCCGTCCAGATCGAGTTGGTTGCAGTACCGCACGACCGGGCACACACCCGCCGAATGGCCTTCGGACTTCAGCCACTTCACGCCGTCGTTGGTGCGAGTCAGGTAGTGCACGTAGGTGTCGTCGAATACCTTCAGATCCAGGACGCCACCGCGTTCGGGCTCTACCTTCATGGCGTAGATCGGCCAGTCGTCGGCTGCTGGATCCTCATACACGGCGAACATGCGTTGTGGTGAAACACCGCGCAGCACACTGGTTTTCACCCCATCGGGACTGACGCCGGGGAGAACGATCGTGTACGAATACCCGTACGCCAGCGCGGCGCGGTGCACAGCGATCTGCCGCACATCGAAGCTGTTCGCGTTCCATGTACGCCACGGGCTCGAGTTTCCCTTGGCGTCCGGCGACCGGTACCCGTCCCCGTACATGGTCTGCGCGATCGTCGTGACAACCAGGCCTAGCCATGGAGTCCTGCTCAGCGCCAACAGATTTCGCAGTTCCGATGTCGCGCCGCGCGGCACATTCGGATTGGCCTGATCACCCTTGTACCAGAGGTCGATCAGTCGCAGCCGAGACCGCTCCGCCTCGAACGCCGGCCACAGCGACTTCCCGACATAGGCCACCAGCTCAGCTGGGTTGGCGAATGACTGCTCGCCAGGCTCAATGTCGAGCCCGAACGGTTCCGGCGACGCTGTCGCGGCGAAAACCCACGGCACAGCAGGCATCGTCACGGCATCACCACACCTTTCCTGAGCGTTGCTTCTCCTTGACGCCAGCGGCTTTCAGCAGCCGCCACACGTGCCGGACGCCGATGACGCACACGCAGGCGTCGATCTTGTCCGGGCTGTCGGGTGATTCCTTCTTGACCGTGACGCCCCAGCGGCCGTCAGCGCGGCGCGCGTTGCGCACATGCCGTGCGGTGCGCGAGTCGCCGTCGTGGGTGAAGGCTTTGTCGCGGATCTCGGCTTCGGTCAGTTCCGCGGCCATCGTGAAGTCGTAGGAGTGGCTGCGCATATCCCAGGCGACCGGCTCAGGGGTTTTCCCGCCCGGCACCGCCCACAACTGCAGCCGATCCTTATAGCGTTGCGGCCAAGTGACTTTCGTGAAGCCTTCCCATTCCTTCACGTCCGCGAAGAACGCCTGCACCGCATACCGGTCGAACGCCCGCTCCACGGTGGCGTCGATCTCGGCGACCGGCACCACCGACGTGGAGTCGTGGGAATTGCCGGGCTCCCACACACCGAGGGTGAACACATGCCCGTCCGAAATCCGCACGCCCAGAAGGGCGGTGGCGTCGCGGGACTTCGAGCCGTCGAAGAACAGCCCGATCGGTTCCTGGTCGGCCACCACGACGGTGGGGTCGGCGAGTTTGGCCCAGTCCTGCGGATCACACCAGGCGTCCTCGGGCGCGGTCGGCCAGTTCAGGTATTTGCGTTTCGAGTCGTCCGGGCGCGATTTCAGATCCCGGATACGCACCATGATCGGCCGCACATCCGCCCACCAGCAGTCCCCGTACACATGCTCGAGGGCTTCGCGTAGCGAATCGTCGTCGGCCATATCGGTATCGGCCGGGGCGATCCTTGCGTCGTAGAGGATCTTCGAGTCGTTGCGGGACCGGCCCTCCTCCTGGGCCACCCACGAATCGAACGAATCCTCCGCGACCGACCCGACACCGGGCTTCCAGGAGTTGCAGGTCTCCAACATCCGGTTGCCGGACTTGGTGAGGTTGTCCAGCAGCGTCGCCGCGAACGTCGGGCCGCCGTTGGCCGGCACCCACCACTCGGTCTCGTCGCCGGTGATATGAGTGGCCTCAGCGCCTTCCGCCGCACTCGACGACGATGTGATGACCTCGAGGCCACCTTCGGGCAGCCGGTTGTACCGGGTCCGGCCGAACTCCAGGTTGTGGTCGGCGCACACCCGCGAGCCCTTCGGAGCGAACGCCCGCACCATCCGCATCGTGTTGGCCGTCTGCGCCTCGGCGGTCGCCGCGATCTGCACCAGCGGCATCGCCACCGGCTTGCCGACGCAGCCGCCCGGCGATGCCGCGTCGAAGTCGTAGAGCCGCACCGGCGCGCACAGCTCGATCAGCGACAGCACCGCGGCGAACGGCGACTTGCCGCTGCCCTTGGCCAGCCGGCGCACACCGTGGTGATAGATCCAGCCGCCGGCCTCATCGACGGCGTACCAGTGCAGCAGGAACCGGATCTGGCTGTCGACGAATTCGAACCGCTGTCCGGCATGGTCGCCGTTGGGCTGGCGTAGATACTTCGACGCCCACTTGATCGCTTCCCAGCCGAGGGTCCGCCGCGGAATCTCCTCCGGCAGCGTGACCAGACGGTCAGCCGGAGAAGCGAGTGACGTACTCATTCAGCTGCACCACGGCCGCGTCCTCATCCAGATCGGCTTGAGGGCGCTGCACTTCGATACCGAGGCGACGCTGGTCGGCAGCCGAGACGAGCAGGTCGCGCATGTCGGCCTGCAGTGCAAGGTGCATCTGCGCCGAGGTCCGCTCCGCCGAGAGGTGCCGCGAGAGCAGCAGCGCCGTGACGCGGGCACGCTGCCAGATCGCCGCGGTGAAGTAGCGCCCCTCGGGCGAGACCTTCAGCGCGTCGTACCAGGCCACGGCGATCTCGTGCAGGCCTTCGATGTCCAACGGCGGTGCATCGACTGCACCGACTGGTGTGTCCAGGCCGTGCTCGGCTTCGAACTTCGGCTTGTTGCGGCGCCGGCGTTGATCGGAGCGCTTGGGTGGAACGGGCATCGCACACCTCCCCGGCGTGAAATCGGATCGAAAAGCGGATGGAACTTGGGTGCGACCAGCGGTTTTCCAGCACCCCGTATTTGGCTGCGGCCCCTGACCTGCGAACATCGGGAGCCGTACGGCCCGGCCGGCGCTATGTGACCCGAAGGATGATGGCCTAACCGAGGGAGGCATACCCCACCCCGGCATGGTTACGGGCCGCCAGCGAGCCCCTGGTGGGGCTGCCGTCGGTGCGGTGAGGCCTGGTGACCCCTGTTCGCTCTGCGGCCAACCTAGGGCAATTCACCCTACTTATCGTGACAATCACCAGGTCAGAGTGGTATTCTGATCCGATGGAGTGCAGCGTGTGCGGTCGGCCGATCACCTGGTCCGGTCGTGGCCGGCGACCCTCCGTGTGTGGCCAGCGATGCCGCAAGCGCAAGTCCCGCGAGCCGAAGGGACTGCCACAGACGCTGACGTCGCTGCCGCGGTGGACCACGCGGGACGGCAAGCGGCCCACCCAGCCCGACGGCCGGCCAGCCTCCTCTACCAACCCAGGCACATGGAGTGACCATGCGACCGTTCGGGATCTACCGAACGGGGTGATGCTGGGCGACGGGCTGGCCTGCTGGGACCTCGACGGGGTGATCGACGCGGCCGGTGTGCTGCACCCGGAAGCGGTCGCAGTGCTGCAGCAGGTCGGTCGTGACGCGCTGTGGATCGAGCGGTCCATGTCGGGGCGCGGGCTGCACGTCTTCGTGCGTGGCCATGAGGAACGCGGTCAGGTAGGTAAGCGGGTGTCGTACTACTCGCGAGGCCGGTTCATCGCGGTCACCGGAGATCGGTTCACTGCAGCCCAGGGTGTCGCTCGGCGGGCAGCCTGAGCTTCGCCCGCTTGGCAGCCAGTGCAACCTGTGCTTCGTTGCTGGTCTTCTTGGCATGGCACGGATGGCATGCCGCCTGCATGTTGGTGTCGTCGTCACTTCCGCCGGCGGCCACGTTGATCCGGTGGTCCATCTCTGTGGCTCGGCCGATGCAGCGGTTCGGGTAGCGCAGCTGGCAGTGGTAGCCGTCGCGCTCCAGGATGCGGGCTCGCTGCTTCTTGTGTCGTGCCGTGCCGACCCGTTCGCTGGCGCCTTTGCCCCAAGCCATGGCTGCTCCTAGTGCGTGGCCGTAGTCCCCGCACTGTCCCGATCGCTGGACCGGGACAGTGCGGGACAGCGACTACTTGTCGACCGCGTCACCGGCGACCAGGTTGACGATCGCGACACCACCGGGCACGACGTCCACAGCGAGAGTGGCGGTCAGGTCCGGGTTGCCTTCGCTGGTCGGCACCGACACGGTGACCACAGCGGAGCCGGGCTGGCCGGAGACGATCCACTTGCTCTTCGGGTCGATGGTGCCGTCGTCGAGGGTGACGTCGACGATCGAGGCGACCGCGGAGTTGTCGACGCTGAAGCTGATCGCGGCGTCGACGTCGTAGCCGGCCGCGTCCTGCGGGTCGGCGGTCAGCTGGAACTTCTGGGTGTCGACGATCTGCATGGCTTCTCCTACTTGGGTTCGGGGTTGCCGACGCGCAGGGTGAGCGTGGCGGCGGGTGTGGGGCGGCGCAGCCAGTCCAGGTAGCTGGAGGCTGCGGACAGCACGTCGTCGGGCTGTCCGTGGTGGTGGGTCTCGACGGCCAGGGCGAGCGCCTGCAGGCGGCGGTGGCGGTCGAGGGCTTCACGGTCGGGCATCGTCGCCCCCGTTGGACAGGTGCGCCTTCAGGGCTGCGAACTGGTCTCGGCCGAGCGCCTGCACTTGCTCGGCGGTGTAGGTGAGGCCGCAACCGTGATCGCGTCCGATGAGCTCAATGGGGTTCCCGGTGATCACGCCGCCTATGGCGTACCTCGGCTCGGCGCAGTCTGTGGCCGCAGGATCGGGCATGGGCACCTCCTCGGCTACCAGGTGCCCTGTGCGCGGGCGTAGAGGGCGATGAGCGTGAGCACGAGGCTCAGCAGGGCCACGGTCAGAGGGAGCCGCTGCCGGCGAGCGCACCGGTGAGCAGATGCCACGCGCCGCGCGGGAGGGCGAAGTCGTCGGCGGAGACGATGGACCAGAGGGCGGTGGCGATTACTTCGAGCATGGGATTCTCCTGGCGAATCGGGCGGAACATACCGGCTGATCGAATGCGACCAGCACGTTTGTGGGTCTCACCAGAGGTGGATGTGGCGCGCCAGGCGCTGACTGAGCCAGACGATCAGGCGCTCAAGCATCGGGACTGCGATAGAAACGAGTGCTCCTTGCGCCACACGCGCAGCTGCCACCGCCGGCGGGTGTGATGTGCCAGCCCTGGTCGCAGCCTGCACCTGTCTCGCTGTACATCCGGACGACGGCTTCGGCGGCCGAACGGTCGCGCTGCTCGGTGACATCCGGCGGGTTTATGCGGTGCGCCAGGCGGATCAGGCGGCCGGCCAACCACTTACGCATCGAGCTCCGTCACCATGCCGCAGGCACGGTCAGCACCCAACGTGATCCGTCGATGCCAGTGAAGGGGAACTCGTCCACGGCAGGTTCGTAGGCGCGCTCGAAATCGCTTGGAGAGCAGCAGGAGAACCCAGCGTCGGTAGGGATCGCGGGGATGCCTGGGGCGTTGTTGTTGCGGATCACCCAGTCGCCCAAGTCGACTCGGCGTGGTTCTTCGGTTGTTTCCAGCACCAGGAACGCCGCTCCAGGCTCACCTGGTGTGCGCATGGGGTGTGGGTCGCCTGGGCCGATGAACTGCACCCCACCACCGCACATGACGATCCAGCCGATGATCTCGCGGGTCGGTTCGATGCGCCCGTTGAATTGGACGGCGGTGACCTCAAGCGGCTTCGTGCGGAACTGCTTCACAGCGGGATGACGCGGATCGGTGCCCAGAACTCCAGCGAGCGCACCGGAGGGTGGAGCAGGGAGTTGATCCAGGCTTCGAGACAGGTCATCGCGGGTCCTCTCGACGGTCGGCCGGTGGCCGGAAGATGTTGTCTAGCTTCGTGTTTGGGGAGTTCTACTCAACCCCTTGCGCAATGTGTTCCCTAGGGTATATAGTTGTGTCATCACCCCGAGAGAGGAACCCGAAATGGCCACCAAGACCCGCAAGAACATCACCACCATCGAGGAAGCCGAGAAGGAGATCCGCAAGGCCTACCGCAAGGCCACCAAGGAGTACAACGGCGGCATCCGGATCCAGACCCTGCGCAACACGGTCGCGGTGGACACCCGGCTGATGGAGAAGACCCTGGCCGCCATGGCCGGCCAGGACGGGGTCCACTTCCGGGCCGAGGCCGACCAGAAGACCCTGAACTTCCTGGACTGGCAGCCGCGGATGGGCGGGATCATCCTGGGCGGGACGATGCGCCACAACCTCTTCCTCGAGCGGCGCTGAGCTGGCGAGCCGGGGCGGGTCGAAGCCGCCCCGGCTCAACCTGCACGGTACCGGGCACCGGCCGTGGCCACCTCAGGCCAACTCGATCGTTTGCCTAACGAAATTTCCCTCTTCCGACCACACGCCCAAGGAGATCCGATGCTCACCGACCACGACGCCCGCCATGCAGTCATCACCGCCATCGAGGCCGGCGAAGCCAGCCGACACGAGTTCGACATCGACGCCATCGTCAGCGACATCCGGGAGGTCACCGGCGACTACAACGTGGAAGCCGTCGACGCCGCCGAGTTCTGGACCGTCGTCGCCCGCCACGCCCGCTGACCACCGAAAGAGACCGCCGTGACACACGATCCGCTGGCCGCCCTGGAAAACGAAGACCTTCCTACCCCGACACCGTGGGAATCCATCGCCCAGCAGGCACGCTGGCTGGCCGAGGCCGCTGACCGCTGCGCGAGCATGGCAGCCGCGGACCTGGCTCCCACCGAGGATGCCGACCCCTTGGCCGATCTGGACGCTCGGGCCCGCGCGCTCGTCGGTGCGGCGGCGGCCTGTCGGCGGTACACCTGGCAGCAGCTGGTCGACAGCGGGCAGTCCTACGCGGCCGTGGGGCGCTTGTGGGGCAACGCGCTGTCCACGGTCCGCAACGCCTTGGTTGCTCAGGACAGGGCACGCTGAGGCGCAGCGCGCGGCGCAGCCTTCCCCAGCGGGGTTCCGAGGCACAGCGCTGCGGGCAACATGTGGGTCTCGGATGACTGCGCCGGCCGACGGGCTGCTGGAACGTCGGCGGTTCGCGCTGCGCGTGGGGGTAGATCCCGGTTGCGACACCAGACCTCACCCACGAAAAACCCCTGCTCAAACCGATTTTCGGGTCGGGTCGTCAGCAGTGGATTTGGGTCCAGACTACCTGACCTGCGGATTTATGGGAGCCGCTGCGAGTCGGCGTGTCCATGGCCGCTGCTGCTCTACGATCCGTGACGTGTCAGATGAATCGCTCCTCTGTGGCCGCTGCGTCGAGGTTGTCCACCGCGAGCCGCCGAATCCCGTCGGGCGCGGCGGTCAGGCGTGCGAGCAGTGCATGACCGAGATCCGCGAGGCCAATGCCGCGAACTGGGGCGGCGAGGGCTAGTCCGGCCCAGCCAGGAGGATCACCGCGACCTCGAGGCCGGATCGGTCGGGTCCGCGAGTCTTGCGCGGCGGTGGCGGGTTTTCGCTCGCGTAACCGGCGTCATATGCGGCGTAGTCAGCCCAAGCGTCCTCGTCCTCACGGACCTGGACGCGCATGTAGGCGGCGAGGCGTTGCTCGGCCTCGGTACCCGCCTCCAGCTTCACGAGAGCCCGTTCGATTCGGGCCCGCGCCTCGGCGTGCTCGCGGTACTGCCGCTCCTCGTAGGTCACGTACATGGGGACGCCTGCCATCCTGGGGTCCTGCTTGAGGCGCATCATCATCACGGTGGCGGGATCGAGCTCATCGGCACCCTGGTCCATCTCGTCGCTCATGGCTTCGATCCTCCCCCGCGTTCCCACGGCGGCAAGTACACCGCCAGTTCGCGCGGATCGTCCACGCGCACAGTCCATCCGGAGCTGAGAACGTCCACGAAACCCGACGGGTCGATATAGCTGACACGACCGATCGTGAACCCGCGCTGCACCAGATCGCCGACCTTCCAACCGGTTTCCACCGGCGCTCCTTCGTGGCGCTCGACCTGAGCCAGCTCCCACGAGCACTTCGAGCACCAGCGCTCACCCACGCTCACCAGGAAGTGACCGCCACAGGCCGGGCAGTCGATGCACGTCATAGCCACGTCCGGATCGTCTGGAAGTGTCCACGTGGGCATGCTCGGTGCGAGTGTCGCCCAGAGGGTGCGCATCTGACGACGGCCAGCAGCTCCGAGCGGGTCGCGCTCGTCCTGCGCTCTGATGCACCTCTCGCAGTGGCTCATGGCTTCGATCCTCCGCTGTCGCGTTCGTACCTCTCGATCGCGTAAGCGAATTTCAGCACTTCGAGATCAACCCGAAGCTCACCCTCCGAGAACCCAGGTGGGCAGTGATCTTCCTCGCTCATGACTTCGATCCTCCCCCATCGACGGCAGGAAGTGCGTCGATCGCTTCGGCGGCCGCCAGAGCACTCAACATGTCGGAACGGTCGCTCATCTCGGGCAGCACTACGAACACCGTCAGCTTGTTGAAGTAACCGAGCACGCTCGGTCCCACGTGTTTGCCATGCATCGGCTCCGCAGTCACTGGCACGATCCGGTCCCTGCCTTCGACCTCGACGTATCGGCCGGTGTAGTCGGGGTCAGGGTCGGTGAACCGCCAATGCCCGGCACCCTGAGATGTTTCCATCCAGCCAGGGACGCGGTCTCGGATGAGGCGCGCGATATCAGAGGCCGCGGTAGGTCGTTCTGGATCGTAGAAGCCGACTGGCTGGCTCATATGGCCGATCCTCCCCCATCGGCAGCCCACGAGCGGTCGTAGTCGGGATGGCCGAACCAGATAGCGGCAATCGGCAGCAGCACGGTGTCCTCGAACTCGATCTGCTGACTCGCACTGATCAGCGCCGCCCCAAATTCCATGACACGTCGCCATGCGGCAGCACTGCGCAACTCGCGCGCCGGGTCGTGGCGGGCGATGTGCTGGGATTCGGCGGTGCTCCTGACGTCGCATACGGGAATGCCAGCTTCGACGCGAGAAACCACCAGGAACTCTCGCCCGTAATCTTCCGCCCAGTCGCGCCGCGGTCCTTGTTCGGCACCTGCGGCAATGTCCTCATCCTCGGCAATCCGCGCCTCGATGAACTCCTCGATGGTCAAAGTTCGTCCTCACTCCGGCATGGGTCGTGATGGCAGACTCCGCAACTCGCACAGTAGCCACAATCTGGGCATCCCTCGACACGGCTGCAATCCACCGAATGACACGCCGTGCAGCCGGTTAGCTCCTTCATCAGCTCCGTCAGGGTCATGGCCTCGGTGATCACATGCTGGATGCCTTCAGTATCGCGCCAGGTGATCGTGAGCTCGATCGCCGGATCGTCTCCAGCGGTCACGCTTGAGCCGCCGAATCCCCGGCTGATCGCCTCTGTGATATCGACGATCTCGGCCGGCGTGCCCCAGTCTGCGTGCGGGCGCGACGCCGGCACGCGAGCAAGCCAGGTGAGCACGTCACGGTGGAAGCCCTCACGCCAGCCGCTCATGCTGCTGATCCTCCCTGCTTCTCGTCATCGGGATCCGGTGCGGTGTCGGCGTACCCGTCGAATCGGAACTCGGTCACGGGTTCGATGCCCCGTAGTAGCCGTCCAGCATGACGTTCAGCTCTGCCATGTCGGGATGCTCGGCCATATTCCGATCCACTCCAGACTGGAATGCGTCGTACAGGCTCTTGCAGCTCGCGTTGAACTCGATCGCCGAAGCCTTGAGCCTCAAGGCCGCAGCATGCATCTCTAATAGCTGCGCTTGGAGTCTCAGCAAGGCCGGGATCGGGTCGCTCATGGCTTCGATCCTCCCCCATCGACAGCCCAGGTGGACTGATAGGCGGGGTTATCGGACCAGATGGAGGCCACGGCACGTTGATCGGATTCGGGTAGCTCGCGAGCCGTCGAGGGCATGGCCAGCAGCTGGGTTGCGGTGCGTTCGGAGCGGGACCAGACGCTGCCGAAGCTGGCGCACCCCGGTCCTATCCCGCGGCGGTCCATCTCGGCGTGGAACAGCGCGGAGGTGATCGTGTCGACGTCCGCTGCCCGCGCGGTCGCTCGGGCCTCGATGAACTCCTCGATGGTCACGATATTCCTCCAGTCGCCCGCAACAAATCCTCTGCCGGAACCCTGACCGCCTCCGCAATCAACGCGAGCTGCTGCGTGTCGATCCGAGATTGCCCTTCCTCGATCATCTGCCAGACGATGGGGTCCATCCCGGCAGTGTCGGCGGCTTCCTGGATGGTGAGGCCAGCGGTCTGCCGGGCTTCACCGATCACGATGCCCAGTGTCTTCTCGATGCTGTGGTCACCGCTCATGCTGCTGATCCTCCCCGAATCTGTTCTCTCCGTTCGGAAATGAGCGGATAGAGCACGTTCAAGTACTCCCAGATGTAGACGCCGTACCACTCAGCCGAGCAGTCGTAGCACTCACCGGATATGCGCCGGTTGGGCATCCAGCCGCGCCCGATCTGTCGCACCCAGTACTCACACCGCAGCGATCGAGCGGGAGGCGGCTCGGTCCAATACTGGTACCGATCATCGACTCTCGCGGGCTTGGGCTGTTCGATCTCAACCCAGGGCTGCCCCACGCTGCCCGTCTTGCCTACCCGGCCCATGCCGCTGATCCTCCCTGCTTCTCGTCGCCCTGGGCGAGCTTCAGCGCGTCTCCGAGTCGATACACCTGCTTGTCGCGGTCGGAGATCTGGTGGTCGGTGATGCGTGTGCCTCGGTCGTCGACATGCTGCCAGCCGCGCGGCTCCAGGCGGTCGGTCTTGCGCCCGTTGGCCCACCAGTGCAGCGTCTGCTTCGACACCGGCACCCCGACGGCAGCCAGGACGCCACGCATCTCGGCGAGCGTGTACAGCTTGTCCTCAGCGATGAGACGCGCTTTGGCCTGCAGCTCGGACACATCGAACTGTTCACGGCAGCGCCCGCACCGAACCGACGTCTGGCCCCGCTCGGCACGTAGCACGAAGCCACACTCGTACCCGCTGTCCAACCAGGTTGGACACGGCCCCAGGTAGTTCAGTTCGAGGGGCCGGTCGACGACCTTGCGGAGCTCCTCGAGGGCACCAGCGATCTCGGTGAGCATGTCGCGTGCCGCCTCATGCGCACGCAGCTCGTGAGGATGGCACGCCATCCACACCGCGGCCTGCTCGACTGCGGTGGCGGGCGCGGCTAGGGCGTCGGGGGCGTGCCGGATCAGGCGGGCGTACTTGCCGTCAGGGCTGCGATGGATCGTGTTGGTGCCGCGGTCGGCCGGGTTGTAGCGGTTGTTGATGGCCAGCTGCGCCAGGCCACGCGCACCGACGGGTACCTCGGTGCGCAGGTGTTCGGACAGGACTCGCGCCCACCCGTAGACGGCCGCCTCCACGCGGCGATAGCCGCGGTCACCGGTCAGCTCGGCACCGACAGGGTCTTTGAGCTTGCGGGCGACCGACTGCACGGGCAGCCGGGACTCGGCGGAGCGGCCACCGACCCGCTCGCCCGAGAACTTCGCCTGCCCGGCGCGCATCGTGGCCAGGTCCGCGAGAACGCCCGGGACGGAGAGGAGTTCGTCGCGCAGGCGGTCGCCGCAGTGGATGCACAGGGTCAGGTGGTCGCCGACCGGGCGGGAGCATTCGGCGCACTGGATCTCATCGGCCATCGCGATATGCCTCCTGCATCTTGATGAGCTCTCGAATGTGTGGAGCAACCACAGCCCCGACGTTGCGGAGGTCGAACCATCCGTCCAACCGCGTGCTGGCCGGTGAATCGCTCTCGGCCACAAACGAGCCCGGCTCTCGGCAGGCGACGAACGCGGCATGCACCAGCTCGCCGAGCACTTCATCCAGCGGGCCGTCCGGCCATCCCTCGGGCAGTTTCAGTTCTCGTGCGGCCATCGGGGTTACGCCTCCTCGGTAATCGCGGTTGTCCGGCCGCTCCAACGGAATTCGGGGATCTCAAATGTCGCCAGCTCCGGCCGGATGCCGTCGCCGAGGTAGAAGCCCCTTGGTCGCTGGTGAGCCGAGCCCTTCCGGTACCAGTACGGCCGCCAGCTGGCGTCGTAGAGGGCGAGCATCCATGGCCGTCGACGGTGTGGTCGTCGGACCTTCATGCGCGGGAAGAACACACGGGTGAGTGGCTTCTGGCCTCGGCTCATTCGGTCACCTCCTGCCAGTCGGTGACGTATCGCCGGAACTGATGGACCACGGGATAGCCCTGCGCGTCGTAGTCCGTTCTCCGATACTCATCGACTCCGGTCGGCAGCATGTCGCCGTGGGCATCGACGTACTTGGCCATCTCACGCCGGTACTGGGGAGCCCAATCCTCATACCGCTCACCGGCGGTCGGGTTGTCGAGTTCGAACTGCATGCGGGCCAGGCGGTCGACTGCCTCCGCACGGATCTGCTCGGGGCTCATTCGATCTCCTGTCGCAAGTAGTCGAGCAGGAGCTGGCCGACCACGCCCACCGGAAGACTCAACGATGCGATGCTCAGGGTGTCGCCATTGACCACATGTGGTGTCGTGCGTAGCGGGACAGCCCAAAGGAAGTCGCCCGCAACAGCCGCGCTCCATAACGAAAGGTCGCTGATCCGCTCTCGTGCGGTCATTGTGAACGGGCCGGTCACGGCGATCTCGCCGGAGTTGTCGATCTGTGCCGCGAGACGAGTGGTCATCGCGGACGGATTCGCGGTGCCGTCCAAGCCCGGGTTGCCGACGTGGAGCTGGACGAAGACGGCGACGATCGTCTCGATGCTCATTGTCCACCTCCGCGCCGGTATCGCAGGATGCCGAAGAACGCAGCGATCGCCGAGTCGATCGGACCACGCCGAGGTTCGGCCGGCGGCGGTTCAACAGGGGCGAGCTGCGGCGGTTCCGACTCGGCGGGTGCCGAGGTCTTGAGCCTCGCCCGCTGCGCCCGGCAGCTCGCGCAGTACGGGTCGCCGCACCGGGACGCCACATGGCCTTGAGCAGTGCGGAGTTTCGCGTCCGCCCACTGCTGCATCCACAACGGAACGGGTCGGGAGGACATGGGGTGCTGGCTCATACGGCACCGCCCGGGCTCGCCTCGACAGCGCGCGGTGCGTGATCACCCTCGTGCTTGAGCGGGAGCTTGCAGTGCGTGGAGTGCCCGCAGCAGGGACACAGGAAGTACTCGCCGCACGCGTCGAAGAACTTCCCGTACTCGTCCACGGCGATCAGATCGTGGCCGTTGTGCTGTTCTGCGAAACGCGCCAGGTCGAAAGGGAACTGCACATCGAAGCGCCAGAAGGTTTCGTTGAGCGTGCGCATCACCGGCTCGGCCTTCACGACCTCCGGCAGCGAGGAGATCAGGGCTTGGATCTGTTCTCCGGCGTGGTTCCAGTCGAGACTGTGTACCTCATCGCAGGTGCGGCAGGCCAGGTTCCAGTAGTTGCTCACTTGGCACCGCCGGTGAACAGCTTCTTGATGCCGCCCTTGTAGAGCACATCCGTGACTTGATCGGTCACGTCCCCATAGTCCAATCCCGTGAAGTCGGTGGACGTGAAGATCTTCGGCAGGCTGAGGGAGCCGTTGACCTTGTTGTGCTGGGCCATGTAGCCCGATTCGGCGAAGCGGACCAGCAGGTCCACCTCTTGCTCTTCTTCCTGCTCGGCGGTCAGCGTGAAGGGCCAATCCATCAGATGCCCCAGCTTGTCGAGTCGATCACCGAGAATGTCGAGGGCGGTCATGTTGCCGTCGACCTGGAGCCAGAAGTTCCAGGTCTCTCCCTCGTGGTCGTTGGTCTCGATGAACCGGCGGTAGGTGGTCATCGCTTGTCTCCCTGGTTGTCTCGTTCGATTGCTGCTTGGGCGCGGGCGCTGATCGAGCGCCCCGCGTTGTCGTTGCTGGGGGTGCCGGACACGAGGTGGGGTTTGCAGTCCGGGCACGGGATGGGGCGGCCTTCGTCGTCGTGGCCGAGCCAGCCGCGGCGACAGGCAGGGTTGCGGCACTTCGCTGGCTCGGGATCTCCGAAGCGGTCAGGCATCGTGTCTCCTCCGGCAGACGTAGCCGTCTTCTGTGCTGGCGATCTCGTCCCCGACCTCGATGTCCTTGAAGCACAAGGCGCACCGCCCGTCGAAGCGCGCCGGGAAGAACCGCAGAGGGTCAGGTGCGGGGAGGTCTTGTTTGCGGCAGTGCGCACACCACGCCTTCGGCATGTCGGTGCGTTCGCAGAGTTCATCGCCCATCGCGGACCGCCTCACCGATATCCCCGACGGTGAACCGCGGCATCATGCTCGGCGTCTGGATCTCGACGACCAAGAGCGCGGCCGCGGCCTTGTCGATGCAGTCGTACGTTCCGCGGGAACGCTTCCGGTCACCGGCGAGCGGGAACGCCAGCACCAGATCCGCTCCGAGCGCGACCATCTCGGCGTTGCGACGCGGCCCGGCCGCCGGGCATCGGCCGTCTTCGCGTGGCCGGTGGTAGCAGTCCGGCGTGCAGGTCGCCCAGTCCGCCGGGTGTGGCTCCTCGACGATCGCTACCCCACTGCCGCCGTCGGGCAGCCGGATCCAGGACGCGGCGTGCGCGTCGGCTCTGGTGGGGCAGGCACCGTGCACGACGGTGAAGGTGTCCCCGGGATCGCAGTGCTCGGCCAGCGCCATCGCGAGGGCTTCCCACACGTCGTCCTCGCAGGGGTAATTCCTTGAGCCGGTGACGATTACGCGGAGGTGACTCATCAGCCGTTCACCTCCGGCTGCCACAGCACGGTCACCGGCAAGTACTGGGGGTCGAAATCCTGTAGCCCTCCGAATCCGATCATGTCGACACATGGGCGGCCGTCAGCGTCGATCGTCAGGCGCTGCGGCATGTCAAGGTTGTCGCGCAGGATCGCCCCGTCAGGCACGGTCGCCAGTTCCTCGACCGTCTCGATCACCAGGGCGGCTGGACGCCAAGCCTTGGTGGCGTTCCTCGCGCGTTCCATTGCCTGGTCGTGCGAGAGGATCTCGATGTCGGGCTGGTACACCTTGAGGACCTCAAGGAGTCGATGCATCTCCTCGATCACTGCCTGGTGCATCTCCAGCGCGTTGGAGAGCCGTTCCTCGGCGAGGATGTTTCGGTCAGACATGGGCGGCATCCTCTTTCAGGTATTCCGCAGGAATCGGTCGGTGCCGCACCCACCGGGACACATGCACCCATGCATGCGTCAGGCCGATGACACCGCGCACCTTGTCGTAGTTGATGAGCCGGATCGGCTTCCCGCATGCCTGGCACCGATTGCGCTCAGCCACGGTTCACCTCCGGCCGCCACAGCACGGTCACGGGCAGGTCGACATCCTCGGAGGGGTACGTGTCGGAGTGGCCGACGCCCTCCCATCCGCCCGCGACGCGACGTGCCACCCCGCCGAGGTCGGTGCGGATGACGGCATCGACCGGCAGCGGGGCCAGCTCCTCCGGGTTCTCAATCACCTGGGCGGGTGGACGCCAGCCCGCGTACTCCGCCCGCTCTGCATCGAGTTTGGATTCCGCTGCCACGGCACGCGCGGTCGCGTACTGGGTTACCTGCTCCAGCTCGGCGATACGGGCGTTGGCCGTGTGGAGTGCGACTGCGGCGTCCTTCCACTTCCTGGCGTCCTCGTCACTGCCCCGCATGTAGTTCCCCAGGATCCGGGGCAGGTCTGCCGGGTGGAACCAAGAGCCCTCCACGAGCACCTCGTCGTCAGGGTTCCGCTGTGCGGCCAGCTCGTTCACGCGCTGCTCCAGCTCGGCGATGCGGGCTTCGGCCGCCTCGGCGCGCGCCTCGGCGTCACACCGAAGCGTGTGCGGGGATGGCCCTTCCGCCCGCCGAACGTGCACGACGTAGCCGCGGGCGTTGGCCGGCGACACCTCGAACTCGACATAGTTCGGCGCCTGCCCGTCGTCCAGCATCCGACCGCACGCCAGGCTCATCGTCAGCACGAGTTCCCGGGCCTGCTCCGTGGTCGGGACTGTGGTGAGCGTGGCGACACCGCCCTGTGCCGTGAGGCTTTGGAGGCCGAAGCCATCGGCGGTCCGTTCGCTCTCCAGTTCGGCGATGCGCCGCTGCGCGGAATCCAACTCCAGACTGCGGTGCTCCAGCGCCTGTTGGAGTTGCTGCACCCGCAGGGCGTTCCCGTCGCCGCGCAGCATCGTCAGTTCGTCGAGCAGGGCGGTCAGCGTATCGGGATGCACTGCGGCGCAGTACTTGCCAGCCGGGCCGCCGAGAGCTCCGTCGATGCAATCCGACCAGACAGCGGGTCCGCCTCCGCCGTACGGCCAGCCGGGGTTGTGGGTCTCGGCGAGGGTGGCGGCCGCGAGCTGCCGGAGGTGGGCGTCGGTCGGGGCCTGGAGTGGGGTGGGGTCAGGCTGCGCCATGGCTGCTCTCCTGATCTTGGGTGGTGGATTGCGGTGGCCCAGCGGGCACGCTGGCGAGCGGCGGAGGCGTGGGCGGGGTCGCCGCTTGGGCGAGGGTCTCGTTGACGCCCTTGACGATCCCGCCGAGTCCGAGCGGGCGGCGTGGGCTGGCATCGAGAGCGCGTCGGGCCGCCATCAGTGACTCGTACTTGTCCTGCTGCTCGGCGGTCAGCGCGATACCGGCGTTACGGCCCAACGCAATTCGCCGTGAAGCGCGATGTGCGTCCGGGGGTGATACGCCGAGTTCCTGGAGTACGTGGTTGGCGTTCTCCATCAGCTCGCGCTGCTCCTCGGACAGCGCCTTGAGCTGTTCGAAGTAGGCGGCTCGGGCGTGCTGCACGATCGTGGACGGCAGCGGCCGGAAGCCCTCGGATGCTTCCTTGTAGGCGTGCCGGGCACCGACCAGCAGGTCATCGGGTGACAGCCCGGACTCCTGGAAGACCTCGGCCCACCCGAGCACCAGAGCGTCACCGCCAGCAGGGAAGTACGGGTCGCGGCTCTGGCAGATACCGATGACACCGGTGGCGGCGTCGATGAATTCCTCGCGGATCATCCCGCGATCTCCTTCCGGCCCGGGGCGGCAAGCTGGTTCGCGGCAAGGCGGCGCTTGAGGTCTTCACCGCGCTGGAAGGTGTCCAGCACCTTCTGATCGCCGCGTGCGACGGTGAGGCCCGTGGCTTGTGGGCGAGCAGCGACAGACCGGTTGGCCTGCTGACGGACGGTGTCGTACTTCTTGCGGAAGGTCGGCATCGAATGGATGACCGAGGACCAGAATTCGTCGGACTGACACCAGTCGAGCAGGCGCATCGCCTTGTCGAAGTCGCGGCCGTCGGCATCGAGCATGAGCCGGGCCTCGCGCCGCCATGTGTCGGTGATCTTCGGTGGCTTGCAGTCGTTCTCGATCATCCGGGCAACGAGGCGTTCGCAGAGGGCTTCGACGTCTGCACGCTTCGGCTCGGGCGTCCTCGGAGGCTTCGCCGACGAAGAAGTCTTTTTATCTTTCTTCTCTGGTTCTACTGGCTCTAGTTCATGCGTCACCGGTGACACCACCCCTCTCGTCACCGGTGACGCCACCCCTACTGTCACCGGTGACGAGAGGGGTGTAGTCACCAGTGGCGAGAGGGTGTCGTCACCGGTGACTAGGGGGGTGGTGTCACCGGTGACTACACCCCCCTGCTTTCCGCGCACCCGGACAGGGGCGTTGTGCAGGACGTATCCGTTCGCGGCCCGCACCTGGTGCGCTTCGTCGCGATCATGGGTGAAGCTGGAGCCCGCCGGATTCGTCCACCGGTGACGCACGGTGATGGCACCGATGACCTGAAGCTCTCGCAGAGCACGATCGAGGCTGCTGAGCGAAGTGCGCAGTCGCACAGCCAGCTTCGCCCGCGACGGCCGCGCCTTCAGTTCGCCGTTGGCGAAGCGGCGCAGCACCGCATACAAGCGCACGGCACGATCGGAGATCTCGGCGTCGATCACCCACTCGGGCAGGATCGCGAAGTAGCCGTCGACCGAGACGTCGAACTCCTCGTGCGCGCTCATTCGTCGAGCCCGTACGTGGGACTGCACTTGGCGCGCTTGATAGCCGCGCGTACCGCAGCCTCGCTGATGTCGAGTAATTCGCCGATGCGGGCGTTGGTGAATCCGTGCTCGCGGGCCAGCAGCATGTACCGGCGCTTGTCGATCCACACGGACTGCTCGGTCTTGCGCAGATGATCCAGCGCCGCGGTGAGATAGTCCCGGGCATCCCGGGCAGGAAGAACAGCGACGTCCACATAGCCAGATGGCACGGCGACGTTGCCCATTTGGGTAGGCTGCAGCACAGCCCCCTCCTTCGGTGAAGTCGAAGTGGGTGGGGTCAGTGGCCGCGTGGTGTTACCAGCACCTGCGGCCACGTCTGTATTCAGTTCGAAAATCTCTTCGATCCTACCGCAGCAACGCGGCGGCGAAGACTCCTGCGTACCCGATATGTCCGTGTCGCGCAACAAATTTCGAGCTACCCCAGCCCCTTCGGCACCCAACATCAGCGGTCCTCCTCCGAAGGTTCGTGCACGACCGCCTCATGCTCGGCTGATGCATCGTCAATGGATCCCAAATCCATGTCAGCAACGAGGATTTCGATGGCCTCCACCACCTCCGAGCCGTCGACTTTGCCCAGCTCGAGCGCCAGACACTGCCGCAGCATCGGACTGTCTACCGCCTTGGCCGAATTCAAAGCGCCGCGAAGATGATTCGGAATCCGATGCGCGCCGCTGAGGTGAATGAAGTTGCGGATCAACACCTCGAACGTCTGCGCATCCACCACCACGAACCCGACCTCGGCGAGCTTCGCCAAGTCCGCTCGCGTCGATGCCTCATCGGTGTCCGGACTACCCGCCGCCCACTTGGCAGGCATCAGCGGCAACACGCCAGCACTGCTAGTCGGACCGAGCACGACCATCTGCGCGAACAAGGCACGCGCCGATGCGGGCAACGCCCGGAACCTCTTGTCCCGCCAGACCGCACGAAGTACGTCATCACGCGCCATACGCTGGACCTCCGACCGGTGCGATTCCGCCCTCGTCATCGAGCAGCACCGGCACACGCCCGTGCAGCCCCGAGATGACCGGGGTCTCCGCGGGCTTCTCGCCGGGCCGGAGGTGAAAGCCCTTCTTGTGCGCGGCGTCCGGGTTGAGCTCGGCCCATCCATGGCAGCCGCGGACGCCGTCACCACACGCCGCGACACAGTTCGACCCGGACCACGGTCCGCCTTGGGATCGCTTGCGGCGGTGGTGAACCGACTCCGCCCGCATGACTCCGCAGATCTCGCACCAACCGCCGGAGCGTTCAGCCACGAGCGCGCGGGTACGGGACTCACCCGGGTTGCGAACCTTCGGCGGCCGCGGCTGCCGCTTGGCCAGCCGCTGCAGGGCGTGCGCGGTGATGAACTTCGGTTCGCGTCGGATCGTCATGCGGCCTCCCGGTATTGGGCGAGCAGCTTCTCGATCGCGGCGTGGTCGGTGGTCGTCTTCAGCTCGGCCCCGTGCTCGCTTCGGAACTCGGCGGCCACCTTGTTCGGGTCGATGCCGCGGGCGTTGCACAACCGCATGAGCTCGGCGCGCGCGAAGTCGGCCGGCGGAAGCTGGGCGGCGGCCCGCGCGGTCCGCGCCCGCACCTCGTCGGCAGAGGCGACGCCGCGCTTGGTGTCGGCGGCCAGCGCGGCGACGATCGCGCGCCCCCACGCCGAGGTCTCGGCGTTCATCAGCTCGGAGTCGCGGGTGAAGCTGGTCTTGCCGGGGAACGCTTCCCATGCCACACCGATCCCGGGCAGCACGTCGTCGGCGGTGCGGTAGGCGGCGGCCGTGTACACGATGAACGTCTTGTCGCCGATCGTTTCGATCCGGTACGGGGTGGCCGGATCCACGGGGCGTAGCGCCCCGTTCGGGTACTGCTGGCGGAAGTCCCGGATCCGCTCGGCGACCTCGACGTAGTCGTTGTTCTCGAACTTCTTCTCGCCCATACTCACTCCCCGTATGCCCATGCGGGCAAGCTCATTTGGTTGATGCCGCCGCGGTAGCCGGGCCAGTAGCCGAGCTCACGGCATTGCGCGTACAGGGCGATCGCGTCGTCCACGCGCCGCTCGGCTTCCGCGAGGGCTGCGTCGTCCCACTCGTGCAGCGACACCAGATACGGCCGGGTCTTCTCCTGGGCGAGGAACAGGAACTGCTCGACGTCGATCCCCAGCAGGCGCAGCACGCGCCGGTAGGTGACGTCCTGGATGTGGTAGCCGTAGTCCGCGCCGGACCGTTCGAACGGGCGGCGACCGGCGTTCTTGGTAGTCTTGTAGTCCAGCACCAGTGCCCGCTTGCCGGTCACGACCAGCCAGTCGAAGCGGGCCCGCAGCATCACCCAGTGCTGAGGGTCCATGGCGTACGCCGACATCTCCGCTTGACCAGGCAACGACAGCAGCTCGGCGACCTCGGGCACCTTGCGGGCCGCCTCGGCCATGTCGTGAACCATCTGGAACTGCTTGGTCTTCAACGCAACCTGGCCCTTGGCGCGGGCTGCTTCGCGTTCGGCCTTGGCCTTCGGCGTCCACACGTCGGTCTTCACCTCGACCACCTCCGGGCCCGCACCCAGCAGTAGGGAGTGGGCGGCGGTGCCCTCGTCGAACTCATCCGAGAACACCGGCGCTGCGGCCTTGAACCGCGCCGGGCCGCCCTCCTCGAGCAGCGTGCGCATCCCGGTGGAGGACAGGCTGTTGGGGTCCCCGTGGTAGATCTCCTCCGATATCCCGGCGTACAGGCCGGGAATGGACGGTGCCGAGATCTGTTGTGGTTCAGCCTTGTTGCAGTGATCGCATACCTCACGATCGAGGTCGCTCACCGCGCAGATGTCGTTGCTCATTGGTCTCCCTCGATGAATGCGGCGATGGTCCGGGCGACCTCGCCACTGAACGACGCGGTGAATCCGGTACGGCCTTCGTCGCGGCCGGGACGGCCGAGATCGTTGGTGGTGAAATGGAATCGGCCGTCGATGCCGCGGCTGACCACCATCTCCGTCAGGCCGTCCTGATCCCTCCACACGTCAGCGCCCGTGATCGCCCGGCCCGTCACGCGATGGCCTCGGTCCTGTCGGTGAACCGCAGCGCGTCTTCCCGCCGATCGGCCACCGCCTGCGCCCGGTCGGCGAGCGTCGACGGCGGGGCTTCGTACGGCACCCAGGAGGCGAGCGCCATGACCACCTGCGCCATCCCTTCCGGGTCCGTCGCGCACTTGTGCGCCAGTTCCCGGTAGAGCCAGGCGGTTCCGCAGTCCACCTCGCGGATGTCCTCGCAGATACGCAGGGCGTGCGCGGCGATCTCGTCGTGATCGGTGCGGGCCGCCATTACTGCGCCCCTGCAATCTGCTTCAGCTGCGCGAGGGCCGCGGCGTACTCGTCACCGTGGCCGCCGTCGCCGAGGTCGACGCCAGCGAACACGCCGTTCGTCGCCACCGGCCTGCTGACCGCGAGCCGTGCGCATGCCTGCTGCACCGAGCACTTCGCGCAGATCGCCTGTGCCGCAAGCACGACCTCTCGCCGCCGCTGATTGTCGCGGCGGCCGGGGGGGAAGAACGTCTCGGCGTTGCTCTTCTTGCAAGCGGCCTTGTCCACCAGAACGCTCACAGTGCCCCCATCCCATCGGCAATGCCATAGTCGCGATCGAGGTCCGGATCGTCGGGCCGGTCCTCGCCGTCGTCCTCGTCCTCATCGGGTTCGGTTGCGGGGCCGCAGCATTCGCAGGCGCGCATCGTGTGCCGCAGCGCGAGCAAGAAGATCCCCAGGACAGCGAGGACCGAGATCCCCGCAATCCCGTTCACCATCAGCTCCGCCATCGCGGACTTGCTCATCACGGGGTCACCTCCGGTCCGCCGTAGCGGTCGCTGTCCAACATCAACTTGAAGCGCACGTGCCTAGGGGTGTGGTCCTGCCCGTAGTCCAGGAACCCGGGAACCTCGGCCACCTTCGGCAGCAGCTCAGTGGGCGCGTTGGCGAGTGCGTCCCGCTTGGCCCGCTCCACCTCGGCAGCCGCGGCTGCCTTCTCCGCCTCGAGCCGCGCCGTCAGCACGTCGACGGTCAGCTGGTCGGGCACGCCTCGGCGCCAGAATGCGAGGCGCATCACCGCGCCCCCTTCGTCAGCTCGATCGCTATCGCGGGCATCACGGTGTTGCGAAACCACAAGTCCGCTTCGAGACCGGCCGCGCTCAGCCCCGCGAGATCGTCTATCCCGGAATGCCATTCGCACGTGTACTCGTTGAACCAAGACATCCCGATACCCCGAGCGGCCAGGGCCCGGTGAACGATCACAATCGCTCGCGCATGCAAGTCCGAACAGCTGGCACCGTTGGGTCCGGTGTAGCCGTACGCGGTGTCCCAGCCGAGTTCCACCCAGCACGCCGGGGTCCACACGCCGTCGCTGTCCTCGAGACGTTCATCGGTGGGATGCAACGCGGCCCCCGACCGAAAGTCGCAGTCGACAATTCCCGGAAGACCTTGACCGATGCAGGTGCCTAGGCTGGTCGAGCCATTTTCGTTCTGGCACGGGTCCCGCAGAACGGCGGTGGGGATGCGGTCGGCCTCGCCTGCGGCGACGCAGATCGCTTCCAGCGCAAGCTGAAAGGCCTCCTGCCCGTCGATCTCGCCGTGGATTGCCACTCTCGTGTGAAGCGTCACCGGTCGGCCTCCTTCGCCTGCAGCACAGCGACATCGAGCTCGGTCATGCCGGACTCGGTGCCGACCGGGGTCGGCTTCATGTCGAAGGCGATCTGCAGCAGCGCCTGGCCGATCTCCTCGTACAGGCGGCGCGCGTCGGCGAGCTTGAGGTGGACGAGCATCGTGCCGCCGTCCACGTCGATGACCACCTGGTCGCGGTAGACGATGTTGCGGCGGGCGGCCGCCGCGTTCTGCCTCGGGTGCGAGTAGGAGGTCACTGCCCATCCCCCATCCCGTGCTGCGCCATCCACGACGCAGTCGACGTCCAGCCGTCCACGGGCGGCAGTTGCTGCAGCCACTCGTCCCACGGCGGGGGTGCCGAGGTGGGCGTCGGATCCATCAGGAGCGCGCCGTTTTTCACGACCGGCGTCGCATCGTCGATGGCCGCCGCGTGGTGCACAGCGATACCGTGCAGCGCCTTCGCGACCAGCCCGACGTGGAACGCCGCCATGAAGCGGTCGGTCACGGTGAAGTGCAGGTGCTTCATGCCGCCACTCCGCCCATGAGCATCCGGATATCGCTCGCCACCTCGAAGGCGCGGGAGTTCGTCGGGTTGGTCGCCATCACCGAGTCCAGGTAGTCCGGCACCCCGGCCCTGTTCGAGATGGTCAAGCCCCACACCTGCTCACCGATGAGCCGCGGCATCGAGCCGGACTCCGTGCCGAGCAACGCCATCAAGTAGGTGGACAACGCCTTCGTCATCGCCCGACCGCCTCGGTGTCGGCGCGGAGGTCGGTGAGCGCGATCTGCAACGCGCTCAACGGAATCGTGGCGTCGAAGTATCCGTCTCCGGCGTCGCGGTAGTCCTTGGCGACGGGGCCGGACGCGATGGTCTTGAACCTGCGGATGGCCTCGGCCATGATCTCGCGGGTCCGGCCGTCGCGGGCCTGGTAGTGGACGGAGTGGGCGGGCCACGCGCAGTCCTTGAACAGCTGGGCCACGATGGCCGCGGTGAATCCGTCGCTGTCGTTCTCGATGAGGTCGGCGAGCGCCCGCAGGTCCCGTGCGACCAGTGCCTGATCGGGTGCGGAGGGGTTCAGAACGATGTCCATCAGGTACTCTTTTCACCTGTTGTGATTGGTTAGAAGGCCATCCGAGTTCGCACCTCGGTTGGCCGGATCCCTTCTCGCGAAGGGACGTTGGGTGCCCGCCCCGGGTCTCGTTCGGGGCGGGCGTCCTCATCACCGGCGGTGGTCACCGGCAGCGAGGAAGCGTCGGGTCATGCGCGCCAGCACGAGCGCGCTCGGGACGGACAGCACCGTCCACGCGATCAATGCGGCGGCCATGGTCCCTTCCGATACAGGTCGAGTCGGGTGGGGGTGGACGAGTCCGGGTGCACCGGCGGGGGGTTACCGGCCGCATCGACCGGACTCGTCCGTCCCTCGACGACGGGGAGTTGGGGGTAGCCGTCGAGGGAGTGTGAGGGCTTGCTCGAGTTCTGCGCGACGTACAGGGCGTAGTCGCGCATCCGCCGGTTGCGGCGCGGCCACATCAGGTAGAACCAGGCCAGCCGCAGCCCGACGGCCACGACCCCCTCGGCCGCGACAGCCACGCCAGCCAGGAGCATGCCGACGAATTGATCGACGGAGATGCGGCCCAGCGACACCATGGGCACCGACATCGCCACCACCCCGGCGCCCAGCAGCAGCGAGGTGAACAGCAGCGTTCCGGCTCCGGTCATCGCGTCGCGGAGACTCGGCGCGGTCACGACGCACCGCCCTCGAGCACGGTGAGATCACCGGCGGAGAAGATGGTGAGCTGATACTGCTGCGCCTGCGGCTCACCCAGATCGCGCATCGTGCCGACCAGATCGGCCACCAGCTCAGGCAGTACATGCGGGAACAGCAGGTACTGGGTCCCGGTGTGCCAGAAGTGATTCCGGTACTCGTGCTTCGGTGTGCAGGATCCAGCCTTGAGCCAGCCCGCCGAGCGCATGCCCATCGTCAGCTGGGTCGGCTTGTAGTCCAGGCCGTACCGCTGCCGGATCTGAGCGGCGGTCTCGTCCCACGACCAGACGCTGCCCGGCTCCGGGCCGACCGCGTGGCCGGCGCGCATCATCTGCGGCAGGACGTCGTGGAAGATCCAGCGCTGGAACCGGTAGACCGCGGTGCGGATCTTCGGGTCGCGGATCAGGTTGATGTTCCGCTGGCCGACGACCTTGTAGAAGCCGGGCTCGCTGACGTACCAAACTCCCTGGCCACCGGGGGTACGGGAATTCCCGTACCCTTTGACCAGCAGTTTCTCGTCCTCGTCGAGATCGCGCACCAGGTCGTGGGCTGCACGGTAGCCGAGCTGCTTCGCCAGCAGGGGCGCGTAGACGCGGAAACTGCCCTCGTCTTCGAAGTCGATTGTGATCTCGAACTCGCCGTTGTGGAACACGGCCGGGGTTACCTCGGTGGTCATTCGTCCCCCTCTGCCGGGCAAGACTTTGCGTACGACTCAAGCTCGTCGTGATCGAAGAAGATGTGGCCCCCGTCCAGGCGGCCGACGATCTTTCCTTCGGCACGGAGGTAGTCCAGCTTGCGCACGCTGATCGAAAGCATCTGAGCGGCATCGGCTTTCGTGTACCGGATCCGCGCCGACTTCGATGGCAGCTTGTCTCGACGAGTCATGCCGCACCCTCGCCGTCGACCAAGGCTTGAGCCTCGCCATCGCTGGCGATAGGCGGCTGCCAGACATCGAGAGGACTGACCCCGAGGGCTCGCGCCCAAGCGGTCAGTAGGGGCCCACTTGGGCGCTTGTGTCCGAGCTCGACATTGCGGATGGTGTCCGCGTGGACGCTGCCGATTCCTTCGGCACTCATGCGCTCGATCAACTGCTTGACCGACAGGCCGTGTGCCTCGCGGAGTGTGCGGATTCGTATCTGGGGACCGATAGGTCTGGCGCTCACATCGCCAACTTTAGCGACAGGAATGGACAGATGCAATCATTCAACCGCTAAATTTAGCGATAGCTGGCGTTGATGCGGGTTGGCATGAATGAGCCTGGCGCTAGACCTGTCTGCGCCTGTCATGCATCATTGCTGCATGGCTGAGAATTGGACGCGCCTCGGCGAGCTTGTACGGCTCCGCCGCGAGGAGCTCGGCCTGACTCAATCCCAAGTGCAGGAGCGGGGCGGCCCATCACCCGCCCTCGTCCGCACACTTGAGACAGGCCGCGCACGGTCGATGACCCGCAGTAAACGCAGGGACCTCGAGCGTGCGCTTGATTGGAGACTGGGCAGCATCGACGAAGCGGTCACGGGCGGATCCCCAGCGCCGGCGTCAGAACCATTGAACATTCCGAACATTCGCCAACACCCGGGAACCGATGGAGGCCGCGGCGGCTACGAGGTAGTTCGAGAGCTCGGATCCGTCGAGCCGCTGAAGCTGTTCGGCTTGGCGCTGCTTGCCAACGCCCTGTCCGAAGCGGCAGACGACTTCTCGAAGGGTGATACCAACGGAGACCGCCTCGTCGGTCTGGCCTACCGGACCTACCACGCCTCGATCAAGCTGCTCGCCGAAAGCCTCGGTGTCGACGAAGTTGATGCCAGGGAGACCGCACGCAAGATGGGCTACCTGTTTGACGACCTAGGGCCGGACGGGAGTCCCGAGCAGTAGCTCTGCAGATCCGAGAACGTCAGAAATACCCGACCATCGGCCGCTCCCGGCGGGGCAGAGGCGGTCGATGGCTCGCCGCCCTCACCATCCCCGTCGCCTTCCGAAGCGTCGGTGCCCGGCGCAGGATCATAGGCGGCCGAAGCTCGAATAACAGAGGGTGTCAGCGCAACCGGCGACAATCCACCCCCGGCTGGCTGCGGCCGCGCGTTCATCCCAACTCCGCCAAAAAGTGTAGGCAATGTCGCTGCGTGGCTCCGCCCGAAGTTGTGCGCATCTCTGAACCTCTTTGTCCCCGACCCGAGCGTTCCTTACGTTCAACAGTTGAACGTAGGACCACCATGTTAGTTGTAATAAACCCTCGCGCAAGACATTCCAGGCATTGCGAAAGAGGCTGGACGGTACGTTACCCGCTACTCGCCGGAAACATGCGGTTCAGCCGACATTCGAGGGGTTGCCAAGGAAACTTCTGGCACGGGATGTCCGTTTGACGCACGGGATGTCAGCGTAATCCCGCTATGGGGCTTCACTTTTGGTGAGCAGTCGCCGTATTACTCACAGTCGCAACAAGGTTCCTGTGTCCAACGGTCGCACAATCACCCCAATTCCAGAAGCCCGTCGAGGTTCCCCAGCGCCGCCCGCGCAACCGACAGATCAACATGCGCGTACCTGCGCTGCGCCGCTAACGTCGACTGGCCCATAATCGCCATGCGCACAGCCTCTTCGACGCCCATCTCCAACAGCAGAGTGGCGGTCGTATGGCGCGCGTCATGAAGGCGCACTTGTGGAACACCAGCGCGGTCGAGAGCGGCATGCCATGCAGTCGAGTCATATTTGTTCGGGATCGGGGTGCCCGCTTCCGAAACCCACATCAGGCCGAACCTGTTCGGTGGCGTGATCTTGAGGTACACCTCGAAGATAGCGGCGAGCGGAACCGGCAGCGGGATCAAGATGGGGCGCTGTCCTTTCCTGCGAGTTAGCGCGAACCGCCGGTAGAGCGGTCGGCACTCGTAGCCTTTCGGCACAACGAATCGCTCGGGATCGTCGAGAGCGACTCCGGGGTGAGTCTTCAGGGACTGAAGCTGCCAGGACGTGTCTACGGTGAGGTCCTTCAAGTCGATTCGGTCGCGCTCAAGTCCGAGGCACTCCCCCTGGCGAGCCCCAAGTAGGTACGCCATTGCCCAGCGGGTGACCATTCGATCCTGCGCCGCAGTGGCGGCACGCAGTACAAGTCGGGCTTGGTCCGAGGTATGCGCGGTGCCGGTGGTCTTGTTGTTAAGCGGCTTGGCTATGTGCTCCGTGGGATCGGTCTTCAAGCCCAGCTCACCCTTCGAGGCTTTCGAGCTGATGCTCCACACTGCATAGGTCAGCTCCGCCATGCGCGCAGACCAGTTGTCTCCCACCCATTTCAAATTCGCCCGGATGAGCGCGGGGCGCACGGGAAGCCGGACCGTCTTGCCGATGTTCGGCACGATCTGGTTGTCGATGACCCCTCGGTAGCTGTCATAGGTCTTTGGCGCCTTGTTCGGCTTGACGATGTTCTCGACCCAGTAGTCCAGCCACCGTTCGACGGTCATCTTCGAACCCGGCGAGTAGGTGCCGGCCGCGATCTCGCTACGGAGAGCACGCCACTTCTCCATCGCGATGACTTTGTCCGCAGATGTTGTTGTTGCCCTGTGCCTCTCCCCGTACTCGTCCTCATAAGGAACCGCGCCGACCCACATTCCGTCGGACTTACGTTTGTAGAACGAGCCTTCACCCCGCGGACGCCGACGCTTCTTGGCAGGCATATCCATCATCCCCTTGGAATCCCTGTAGCTTATCTGTAGCATACGTGCTGCTAGCAGATGCTAGCCGTTGCAACCCTAATCCTATTGATAACCAGCAGATTTAGCGATTTCCGCAGTTGGAGAAATGCCTGCCCGCCTGACTCTTAATCAGCGGGTTCGGGGTTCGAGTCCCTGATGGCGCACCACAAGGAAGCCCTTGACCGAGAATTTCGGTCAAGGGCTTCCTTCGTCTCAAAACCCACTCCGACACCGGGAATGGGTCTCACGAATCGCGGTGTTGGATTCGGAATCTATTGGGGCGCAACGGTATCCAAGCGGAGTAGAACCGCGGACGACACAGATATGAGAGACTGGCGCGGTGCAGCGCGAGCGTAAGGTTCACTTCGTGGGCAGCCTGCCCGCACAGTTGGACTCTCCGGCGAAGGCAATGGCATTCGCTGTCGACACCGCCGGTGAATTCCTGGATGGCATGGTTCCGGGCTGTGAAGCGGATCCCTATCGCGCCCAGTGGTACGTCAGACCCATCATCGACCGGCTCGGCAAGGTACCGGCATTGGCTCCGGTACGCCGAGGCGATTGGTCGACGCTGCGTTCCCGCGACACCTTTCGACTGCTGGCAGGCCGATCGCTGGCCGAAGCCGATATCGACACCGCGCTCGGTTATGCGGCGGAGGTCGGGCGTGCCGGGGACGCGTTGGCCGAACTGCGCCGAACCGATCCCGAACTGCGCTTGCAGGTGGGTATACCGACACCCTTTGTCGTCGGTTTCATCGCTTTCGAGGCGCGCATGCTCAGGGTGCGTCGGGGCTTGCCCTATTACCGCCCGATCCTCGACGCCACGGTCCGGGAGATCGTCCGCATCCATGAGGCGTTGGGGGACAACGTCGTATTCCAACTCGAACTGGCAGCCGAGACGCTCCTCTGCGCGGGGATGCCTCCGGGTCTGCGGCAGGGCCCGGCCACGGCGGCGGGTCGAGCGATCGCACAGCTCGTCGCGCGGGCCCCCCACGGCACCCACTTCGGTGTGCACCTCTGCTACGGCAGCCTCGATGGCAAGCCGGCCATAGCGCCGAGGTCGACGGCCGCGGTCGTCGCGCTGACCAACGCGATCGCGCGACGCTGGCCCGCGGGGCGGCATCTCGATTTCGTCCACCTGCCCATCGGCGACGGGAAGCGGGCACCGGTTCGGCCGCGGTACTACGCTCCGCTGGCGCACCTCGAATTGCCTACCACCACAAGGGTTATCGCCGGGCTGGCGCATCCGAAGCAGCCGCTCGCGAACGCGCGACAGGCGCTGGCGGCGGCGGAGTCGGCCTACGGCGGCCAGTTGGACGTCGCGTCCCCATGCGGTCTGGGCCGTTTCGAGACCGTCGACCGGGCTCGGTCCGCAGTGGAATTCGCAGTCACTTTGGCTGAATCGGATCCGACCCCGACGCCCGGCGGCAGTCGGGAGTAAGTACCGGTCGACCTGTCCTGGAGGGTTGGATCATGTTGTGTCGGAGCGTGGTTCCCAGGATTCGGGCAATCACAGAACTCCGGAGTCGCATACGCCCGGGGTAGCGGGCAGCTACGGTTACACCTGTGGTGGAAGAAGCCGAAGGGTCTGCGTCTGAGCACGAACGGGTACCACCGTCGCTCGACCCTGGCGAGCTGAACTCCGCCCGGGTGTACGACTACCTGCTGGGCGGAAAAGACAATTACGAGACCGACCGCGAGATGGCCGGTCGAATGCTCTCGCATGTGCCGGAACTCAAGACCTTGGTCTGGTTCACCCGGGGCTTCCTGCTCAAGGCGGTCGAGATGGCCGCTGACGCGGGTATCCGCCAGTTCCTCGACCTCGGCTCGGGTATCCCGATCTCACCCGCCGTGCACGAGGTGGCTCGAAAGATCGAGCCGTCGGCACAGGTGGTGTACGTCGACTACGACCCGGTCGCGATCACCCACTGCAACGCGCTACTCGCCGGACCACCTGGAGTCACCGCACTGCTGGGCGATATTCGTCGTCCCGGCGAAATCCTCGAACAGATTCACGACCAGGCCCTGATCGACTTCAGCGAGCCGGTAGCGGTCACGCTCTCCGGGGTGCTGCACTACGTGATGGACGACGAACACCCCGCCGAGATCGTCGCCGCCTTCCGTGATCAGTTGGCGCCGGGTAGCTACCTGGCGATCAGTCATGGCTCCACGGATTCCGACCCGGAGATACTCCAGGTGCTCACCGGCACCAAGGGCACTCCGGCCCAGGTCACCTTCCGGTCGACGGCGGAGACGGAGGCATTCATGGCCGGGTTCGAGTTGTTCGAACCCGGTGTGGTGCCGGTGCAGCAGTGGCTGCGTGACGGCTTGCCGGACACTCGGATGGTCATGCTCGGGACCATCGGCCGCAAACCCTGAGGAAGCCGGGCGAGCACGAGTATCCTCGAATGCGCAAATTTGTTGTTGTCCCCCTTCACATTCGAGCGCGCAGCCTGCGCTGTCCCAGCTGATCAGAGGATGAAGAGATGAAGTCCTTCAATATTGTCGCTGGTGTCGTGTCGTCGATCCTGACGGTCGCCGCGGTCACCACCGCCGCCTCGGCCGTCAATGCCCCTGCCGCCTCCGCCGCTCCCGGCGGGTTCCTCGTCACCGCGGACGTCCCCACCCTGACCGACCTCCACGACCAGGTCGTCTACTTGATCGAGACGCCCGGCGTCTCCGATGAGGCCAAGGCGGCCAATATGGAAGGCGGCATGGGAGCGGTCCCGGTCGCGGACGCCCTCTACAACACCGGTCTGTTCCGAGCGCCGTACGGATCGAATGAGATCACCGGTCCGGAAACCCAGGACGGCGACATCCACACCGCGATGCTGCGCACCAAGTCGGTCGGACGACCGGATATCACCGCGCGCGTGGTCTGGAAGCGTATCGACGGTGTCTGGAAGCTCGCCAACAGCTCCGTGTGCGAGGGCATCCAGGCCGTGGGCCTGTCGATGTCCTGCAACTTCTGACCGGCTCCGGGCACCGTGATCGAGATTCGTGACCTCACCCTGAACTACCCGGGCGTGACCGTCCTCGAAGTCCCCGAACTGACCGTGGCAGACGGGGCGCTCACCTACCTGATCGGTCTCAACGGCACCGGCAAAACCACACTGCTGCGGTGTATCTGCGGTCTCATCGCGCCTGCCGCGGGGACCGTCCGGGTCGACGACACCGTGGTGCGAGCTCATCACACCACGCCCGCGACGCTCGGAACGCACCTCGACTACCGAGCTTTCGATCCACGCCACACCGCGCGTCGGCATCTGCGCTGGATCGCTCGCGCTCGTGACATACCTACCGGTCGCGTCGGCGAGGTCCTCGAGATAGTCGATCTCGTCCGGGTCGCCGATCGCCGACTCGGGCACTATTCGCTCGGCATGCTCCAACGCGTCGGCATCGCCGCCGCGCTGCTCTGCGAGCCTCGGACCCTGCTGCTCGACGAACCGCTCAACGGCCTCGACATCGCGGGGATCCGCTGGATACGCGAACTGCTGCGCGAGCTCGCCGATTCCGGGACCTGTGTCATGGTTGCCTCGCACCTGCTCGACGAGGTCGAACGCAATGCCGACCGCATCGTCATCCTCGGAAACGGGCGGGTGCTGGCCGACCAGCCTTTCACCCAGCTCATGAGCACGCTGGAGCCCGGCGAGACCAGCCTCGAAGAGGCCTACGTGCGAATCGCGGGCCTGCCTACCCGCGTCGCGTCCGGCACGGCGTCATGAACAGTCCCGGTCCGGCCACCTTCATCCGCCGGGGTGTCGCCGCGGAATGGACCCGCACCACCGGCCGCAGCTTTCTGTGGACCGTCGCGGTCCCGCTCACCTTCGTGCTGCCGCTGGCCGTCACCTTCGGAATCGCCGCTGTCGCAGAACGACTCGCCACGCTGCCCGGGCAGCGTTTCGTCAACCCGGTCTCCACCACCAACTCCGTGTACTGGGTGATGACATTTTCGGTGTCGATCATGATGGTCACCGCTGCTTACGCCCACGGCACCCAAAGACGCGGTCAGACAAGTGATCTCAGCATGTTTCTGTTCCCCCGGCCCTGGACGGTCGCGCTGGCCAGGTGGATCTACTACGGCGCCATCGCGGCGATATCGACGGTGGTGCTGCTCATCGTCGTCATGGTCACGCTGCCCCACCAGTTCCCCGAACTCTATGGGGCAGTGGACATTACGGACTCCGCCGGTATCCGGTTCCTCTGGACCGTCCCGATCTACGCGTTCGCCGCGTGCGGAGTGGGCATCGCGGTCGGGTCACTGATTCGCGCCCCGTCCGCCGCCGTCGCGGTCCTGCTGTTCTGGGTGTACGTCGCCGAGAGTTCCATGAATCTGCTCCCCCATGGATTCACGCTGCAGGCCTATGCCCCGTTCCTCAACGCCGTCGCCGCGACAGGCCAGCAAGTCGCGTTCATTCCGCGCTTCGGCCGCAACGGATCGCTGCTCTATTTCATCCTCGTCGCCGTCACGCTCTTCATCGCGGCGGCCGTCCTACCGATCCTCATTCGCCGGATATCCGGTTATCGCAGGACGACACTCACCAAATCAGCCAAGAGCTGAGACTGGTTGAACCTGGAGCGGAAGCTTTCTCATTCCGGGTATCGGGCCCATGGCTCGCGGGAGCTTCTTGGTCGGTACCGGCTGGAACTCCCATTTCGACAGCAGACTGTGCAGCGTCGTTTGCAGTACCGGCCACGCGAAATTTCTACCGATACACATCTGATTGCCCATGCTGAACGGAACGAAGCTCCGGATTTTCGCCCCGGGGTTCGACGACGACCACCGATCGGGGTCGAAGGTGTTCGGCTCGGCGAAGAGATTCGGGTCGCGGTGAACAGCCGCGATGCTGTAGCCGATATCGGTCCCGGCGGGAAATGTGTAACCACCGAGTTCGACCGCGGTGACACTGCGTCGGGTCTGCAGCAGTGGCGAATGGATCCGCGTGACCTCGTTCAGGAACCAGTTCAGGTAGTCGAGCTCATCGAGGCTTCGAGAGCCGATGTCTCCCGCGTCGATAATCTCGCGCCGCAGTTTCGAAGCCACCTCCGGACGCTGGGACACCTCGCGCAGTGACCAGGTCAGCGTGGCGGTCAAGGCGTCGATCCCGCCGAAGAGCAGCGTCACGGCCTGCTCTGCCAGGAACTTGTCTGTACGTTGTTCAACGCCAGGCGAATTCAGCAGGAGATCGATCAGGTCGTTGCGGCGCTCACCGCTGACCCGGCGCACGACGAGCAACTCCTGGCAGTAGTCCCGCAGTCGCGTTCCAGCCGAAAGGAACTTGCGGTTCACCGGCAATGGCAGGCTCGCCAGTCGCTTCGGCAGCACACTGCCCACTATCGCGCCCGCACCGATGCTCTCGATCAGGCTCGAGATGAGTCGCAGCTCCGAGATCTCGGGTTCGTGCGAGAACATGGACCCGAGCAGATCGGTGATCACCAAATCCAACAGCTCGGCACGGATGTCGATGATCTGCCCCGGCCGCCACGAACTCGCCAGCGCGTCAGCGTTACGCCGCACGGTCGGCGTGTAGCTTTCCAATATCGTTCGATGGAACGCCGGTTGCAGCAGCCGACGAAGATCCTTGTGTTGCTGGCCATCCGCGACAATCAGCGATTCCTCGAATATGAGACGGATGCGTTCGAAGAGCAGCCCTCGCTCATAGGAATCGGAGTTCTCCACCACCACCCGGTGGAACAGTTCGAAATCGGTAATGACATAGACGACGCGACTGCCGATATCGACACGCACGATTTTCCCGACACCGGCCAGATCCACCATGAACTGGACCGGATCACGCCGCATTCGCCAACCGTGTCCGAGCACCGGCAACCGCCCGGGTCCGCTCGGGACCTCACGAGGATCCACCGCACGCTGCTGCGTTTCGTTCGGCAGATTCGACGCCGGAGACTTCGGGTGACTGTCGCTGCGCACCATCGCCCCGCCTATCGGTACGACGCCGACGATGGCACGGCCGATGCCCCTGGACGCCCGGCTACGAGAAGTAGTCCTCCGACCAGGTCATTCATGGCCAACTCCTGGATCAGCGTGTCGGTTGATGAGGTCTGAGGCCTGTGGTCCGTCAGCGCACTACGTTAGTCGCGATCAGCAACCGACCGCCGTCTTTTGCCGAAACGCTCACGTCCCGAGCATCATTCACGGGCCGCACGCGGCGTGGGTGGCGGAACTGGGGGCGATGGGTGCGGGGCCGATGGGCGGAAAAGCCGTGTGCGGCACGGGAACCAGCCAGGGTCAGGCGGTGGCGATCTGTGAATGGATCGACAGCGACAGTTTCGCGCCCAGGTGGAACGCACCGGCTAGGAAAGAAGATTTTGGACGACGCGAGGGAACTCAACTCGTCCCCCAGCTATAGACCCAGGGGTTTCCCCGCGTCGCGGCGACGACTATAACAGAGTGGTCGTCGCCAGCGCCAACCAGATTTCTCACCCGGGCAGATGCGTGCGTGCCGGAAAGCTCAGTAGTTCGGGTCGGAGATCGAGGCTCGGGCCGCGGAGCCCAGCACGGCAATCAGGGCGGCACCGGCCACGAGGTTGATGCAGGCGGTGGCGATCTGGGAGGTCTGGTCGGCGCTGAGGGTGAACGGGACCAGCACCGCGACCGCTGTGATCAAGGCCATGATCCAGTAGAAGAGCGTCATGGGGTTCGGCATGAACAGCAGCAGCAGGGTCAGCAGCCCGGTCGACATGAGGGCCACCGCCGCACCGCCGAGCGCATAGCCAGCGGTGCTCGCATTGCCGTAGGTTCCATTACCCTCCGGCGCCAGCAGCGAGAACCCGAATACGCCGCGCACCAGCAACACTCCGACCCAGATGACGAGCGCGACAACAATGCCCGCCCCCACTCCCCCGGCCCACAGCTTCCCGAAATCGACACCACGGTCGTCAGGAGCCGAAGGCAACTCCTCATAACCGGGTTCGGCCCGCGGTACGTACGGTCCACCCTGCCCCGGCACGTTGTAGTCGCGCATGCGCCAGACCGTACCGGTGCGAACACTATTCGCGATCGAACACGCCGCCCACGAATGGCGACACGGCATCGACGCGCCGTACGAACACAATTGGAATACGCAAAACACACATTCAGCCGTACGCCGAGTAGCCGTATTCACCACTCGCTCTGGGTCGCGGGAAAATTCGATCGTGGTGCGCGCCAATCCGCTGCGGCGCGGTCGAATTCGCGACTATTCGGTCACTCCCAGGCGAAGCGGGGTTGTTCCATATGAGCTACGCGGGTGGGGCGGTGGCGGAGGGCCACCTCACGGAATTGATGGAGGATGGCGGCGGTGGGGGCGTGGAGGTGGCCGCCGAGTAGGGGGAGTTGGATGGCGGGGCGGTCGGAGCCGGGAACCGGGACGAATTGGGGGTCTACGTCCAGGTCGGTGAGGGGGATCCAGTGGACTTCGGCTACTTCGGCGGGGTTGGGGCTGAGGGGTGGGGTCTCGCCGACCCAGGCGACCACGGGGGTCATGACGTAGCCGGAGCGGGTGGGGTAGTCGTCGAGCAGGCCCAGAATCGCGGAGTGCGGGAGCAGGATTCCCAGTTCTTCGTGCAGTTCGCGGAGGGCGGCGGTTTGCGGGTCCTCGCCGGGGTCGAGTTTGCCGCCGGGCAGGGCCAGCTGTCCGGCGTGGGCGCGCAGGCTCGGTGCTCGTTCGGTCAGCCAGATGCCGTGTTCGCCAGCGGATTCCGCGATGGCGATCAGCACCGCGGCGGGCTTGCGACCGTCGGGGTCTGCGGCTCGGCGGGGGAACGACGCCAGGGCCTCGGATATCCGGCGGTGCAACTGGCCGGCGGGCATCGCGTTCCAGCGGTATCCGCTGCTGTCCTCGTCGACCTGCATCATTCGAACGTAATTCGCGGCACTGCCCGACGTCAACGCGATGCGGGCAGGCGCTCGACAGCGGCTATCCGATTGCCGCCATGGATGATTCAGCGGTGGCCGTGGTCTCCGCCGTCGTGGTGGTTGTTCATGTCACCCTCGTTGCTGTGGTCGTCGGGGAACTGGGTGCAATTCGGGTTGTTGACGTCGGGGTAGGGGCACAGTTCGGACGTTCCGGGGTCGGGGCTGGGATCGTCCGGGTCGGCGCTGGCCACAGCTGCCAGGTGCGCGGCTCCGAAAATATATGTTGCTGCCACGAGTGCGGCGATGCACTTGCTTCGCATGTATGCCTCCTCACATCGGATGGACCCGATCGGGCACTGATAACTCGACGATAACCGTCATTTCGGGCGCGCGGTGAGGATCCGAGACGGATTCGGCGGAGCCCCGGATCGTGGAACTGTGCGAGTCGCCGCCTTTCGGTAGGCTGATCTTCGGACTGGGGGCTCGGTCCGATCTTGTAGTGCTCGTAGTGCGCGACGATCAGTGGAGGGCGGGATGTGTGTTGATGGAGCCCGAGAAGGCTGATGTGCGCCCGGAGTGGGCGCCGCTGACGGTTGATCTCGACCGTCCGAGCGTCGCCAGGGTGTGGGATTTCTATCTGGGTGGTTCGCACAACTTCCAGGTCGATCGTGAGCTCGCGCGGCAGACGATCGCGCAGGTGCCGGACGCGCTGGTGATCGTGCGCGAGAGCCGGGCGTTCCTGCGGCGGGCGGTGCGCTATCTCGCCGAGCGCGGGATCGACCAGTTCCTGGACATCGGGTCCGGGATTCCGACCGTCGGCAATGTGCACGAGGTGGCGCGGGCGACCCGGCCCGACGCGCGCGTGGTCTATGTGGACAGCGATCCGGTCGCGGTCACGCACAGCCGGGCGCTGCTGCAGCACGACAGCCGCACGCTGGTGCTGGAAGCCGATCTGCGTGATCCCGAACAGGTCATCGACGACGCCGCGGAGCTGATCGATTTCTCGCGGCCGGTCGCGGTGTTGTTGATCGCGGTGCTGCACTTCCTGCCGGATGCCGATGATCCCGCCGGAATCGTCGCGCGGATCGCCGCGCGGCTGGCTCCCGGCAGCCACCTGGTCATCGTGCACGGCAGCGCCGACACCGACGCCCACCATGCCGCCGCGGAGCTGTACAACAAGGCCGCCAACCCGTTCCATCTGCGCGATCGCGCCGAGATCCTGACGTTCTTCGACGGATTCGAGCTGGTCGCACCGGGACTCGTCGCACCGAGCCGGTGGCAGTCGGATCAGCCGGCCGGCACCGTGCCCGCGCTGCGCACGCCCGGGTACGCCGGTGTGGGTCGCCTGCCATGACCACCCGGCAGGCGCACACCATGCGATCGGATCCACGTGACCGTGAATACACGCTGTGCCGGGCCGCCTCGGAGTATCTGCGCCTGCTCGCCGAGGCCGGGTACATCGCCACCGACGACAGCGCGATGATCGAGGCCGCCACCGAGTTCCTGCGCGGCCTGGATCAACTCCCCGCCGAGGACACCGGCACCGCCCGCGTACTGGGCGCGGATTTCGCCGCGCGACTGCCGAGGCCGGCCGCCAGCTCGCGCTTCGTCGGCCCGCTCACCACCGCGCTGCTGCTGGCCGCCCCGCAGTCCCCCGCCGACGCGGCGGCCTGGGCGCAGCACGCCGGGCAGGCCGCGGCTGCCTACGCCGAGGTGCTCACCGAACAGGCGCTCGGACAGCACGAAGCGATACTGCGGGCTGCCGTCGCCGCGCGCGAACATCGGATCAGCGAACTGCAGGATCGGCTGCACTACGCGGCGACCCACGATCGGCTCACCGGGCTGGCCAACCGGGCCGTGCTCGAGGAGTGGATCGGCGCGCCGCGCGCCACGGCGGAGACGGTGTCGATCCTGCTCGTGGATCTGGACGGGTTCAAACAGGTCAACGACACGCACGGTCACCATGTCGGCGACGAACTGCTCGTGGCGGTCGCCGACCGGCTGCGTGCGGTCGCGCAGGCCGACGACTGCGTATGCCGTTACGGCGGAGACGAATTCGTCATCGCCACCATCGCCGGGAACACCACCGCGCAGGCCGACGCCGACCGCATCCTGTGCGATATCGCCCGCCCGTTCGCGCTCTCCACCGGCGATGTCCATATTCGAGCCAGCATCGGCATCGCCACCGCCGCGCCCGGCAACCACGACGCTCCGGCGCTGATCCACGCCGCCGACCGCGCCATGTACGTCGCCAAATCCGGTGGCGGGCAAAGCTACCGGGTCCAGGACTGACCGGCGGCTATTTCGGGGGTTTGATCGTCGAGCGGGCGATCAGGGCTCCGATCATCGCGACCACGCCGGTTCCGGCGAATGCGGTCGCGGTGGCGTGATAGGAGAGGGAGAAGGTGGCGGCGGCCAGGATCAGCAGCATTATTCCGATCACTACCAGTGATTGGATGACAGCCGCTTGGTTGCGAGTCAATTCGGTCCTTTCAAAGTTGTTGAGTACCAGGCCGACTGCGAGTCGCGTTGCACGCGGAAGCGAACTCCTCTCGGGTCCGGCGAGGGCACTGCGGGTCAGGCTACAACCGAATCGGCGATAGGGGGGAAGCTCCCGATGAGTGAACATGCCATTGCCTGTCGAATATCTCCGGTTCGGAGCCTTTAGGATTCGACGCATGCGGATCCGTGCCCGGGCTGGGTTGCTTCTCACCGTGGGCGCGGTCGTCGCCCTCACCGTTCCGACCGTAGCGTCCGCGCAGTCCAGCGCGCCGGAGGCGGTGTGCGGGACTCCCCTGTCCGATGCCGAGCTCGGCGATATCGCGCGGCTCTCGGATATTTCCGAGGTGAGCGGCGATACGCTGACGCGATTGGAGACCGCGGTCGCGCGGTTGCACACCATCACCGGAATTCTGGTCGAGCACCGGGATCGCCGGGGGCTGTTCGGAATCGGGTTGGACGCGGTCGAGCAGAGCGCGGTGATGCCGTTGCAGGAGGATCCCGGCGCGTTCCAGGATCCGGAGTACGCACACCGGATCAGCCTCGAATTGCTGGGCCGGTACCTGCGCAATCTGCATGCCGAATTCACCGGCGGCGCAGTGGATCCGCAGTGGGCGCGCTATTTCGACCTGGCGGCGCAATGCGATATCTCCGGCGCACGCGCGGCGATGGCCGGATACAACGCCCACCTGGTGGTCGACCTGGCGAACTCCGTAGCCGCCGTCGGTTCCCAGACCGGCAACGCCGCCGACTACTTCAAAATCGTCGCCACCATCGCGGCCGCCGGTGACGAGATCATCGACCGCACCGAGACCGTTTACAACGCCGACCTCGGCCCCCTGTGGCGCTTCTACTTCTTCGGCGAAGGACTGGACCTGCTGGCCGGTAAAGGCATGGCAACCCGCCCCCTGCTGGTCTTCGCCGACCTCAGCGCCAACGTCGTCATCTTCGGAAACGGCCTGGCCCTACAGGATCCGACCCTCCACGACGCCACCACCACCGAAATCTCCGCCCTCTACGGCACCGCCGACACCGCCTTCGACATCCTCACCCGACTCCACGCCCTCTAGCTACTCCGCCCTCCTCTGGTCGGTCTGGTCCGGTGATCGCGCCGACCGTGGAGCGCAGGATGTAGTCGGAGCGGTTCGGGGTGCGCAGCATGTGGCGGTGGCGGGCCGGGGTCCAGGGCCACAGTTCGGGGGTGCCGTCGGGGGCCAGATACCAGCTGTCACAGCCGGATGCCCAGACCGTGCCGGGGAGGGCGGCGTGGACGGCGGCGTTGAAGCGTTCCGTGGCTTCGGGTTTCGGCTCGATGGTGTCGAATTCGGCTGCGCTCCAGGCACGGATCCAATGCAGGATGTGGTTGGACTGGGTTTCGGCGATGGCGGTGAGGGCGTAGTTGCCCACCGGGCTGTGGGGGCCGATGAGGGTGAACAGGTTCGGGAAGCCGGGGATCGCGACTGTTTGGAAGCCCTTCGGGGTGTCGGACCAGGCGCTGTCGCGGAGGCGCAACAGGCTGGTGCGGCACAGGGTTTCGATGAATTCCCGGCGCGCGCCCGGCTCGATCAGCGCGATCGCGAACCATTCGAACACCCCGCGCACCGCGCGATACGACTGCGTGTTGAGCACGGGGATGCCGCGATACAGAGCGGTGCTCAGCCGGGAGTATCGGAAGTTGGGGATGGGCAGCACCCACTGCGGAGTGCGCTGGAACATATCCACTCGCCGCGTGTTTCCGGCCAGCGCGCTGACGATCTGCACACGAAAGCTCGCACCGCCGAAGGTCTCCATGCCCGCGATGCGCGGGAGGCGCGGGTGATGGAGCCGGCCGGTGATAGCGAGTGCGCGCGAGGAGCCCGTGGTCACGCGCGACCCGCTCGAAATAGGCGTGGATCTCCGCCGCCGACTGCCTGCGCGGCACCGGACTCGACCTCACGGTGCTCGATTCCGACCGCCTGATCGGTGCGGAGCAGGAACCTCACCAGCATGGGTCTGCTGGGCTACGCCATGCTCTCCAACCGCACGGTCCGCGAGGCCATCACCGTCGGAATCGACTATCTGACACTGACTTCCGCGTTCGTGCGCTTCGGCCTCGAGGAGCGCGGCGATGAAGCCGTCCTCACCATCGACGACACCGAGATCCCCGACGACGTCCGGCCGTTCCTGCTGGAACGCGACCTCGGCTCGACCCTCCAGGTGACCTTCGCGTCCTTCAGCACCCTGCTGCCGACCGAAAACCTCACCGCGGAATGCCCCAGTTCGCCACGCTGGCGCGCGAGCTCGGACTCTCACAGCGCACCCTGCGCCGCCGCCTGCTCGACGAACAGACCTCCTACCGCGCCCTGGTCGACGAGGTCCGCGACACCCTCGCGATGGAACTCCTCGCCACCACCCAACTCTCGATCGAGCAGATAGCCCACCGACTCGGCTACTCCGAGACTTCCGCCTTCCACCACGCCTTCACCCGCTGGCACAACGCACCCCCGGGCTCCTTCCGCTGAGCCGCGGTGGTGGCGGGTATCTCTAAGTCTCCATGCGTAATTCGGGTTCACAGCAGTTCGGCGAGCATGGCTGCGGCCTTGGTCGCGCCGTCGCTGGGGACCGGGGCGTAGGCAGGCCGCTGGGCGAGCTCCTTGCGCAGCGCCTCGGCCAGCACGAGCGGGTCGGCGGCCTCGGAGTAGGTGAGGCAGCGTCCGGCACCGTGACGGTCGAGACGGTGCCGGACATGCCGTTGCTGCTCGAAATGGCGGCGTAGGGGGACGTAGAGGAACGGGATGCGGTGGGCCGTCAGTTCCATGCAGGTGGTCAAACCGCCTTGGACTATTGCGATGTCGCAGACGGAGAGGTGGCGGTAGAGGTCGGGGACGAAGCCGTGGATCTCGATGCCGTCGAGACGTGGGAGGGTGGTGGCGTCTATCCGGGGGCCGGCGACCACGACGAAGCGTAGGTCGGGTTCGGTCAGGCGGATCAGGGGGGCTGCGTCCAGGACTCGGCGCAACAGGTGCTCGCCGACGCCGGAACCGCCGACGGTGACGACGCAGATGCGTTCGTCGGGGGTGTAGCCGAGTTCGGCGCGGACGGCCTCGCGGTCGATGGATGAGTCGAATCCTGTGATGTAGCCGGGGAATTCGAAGTTGGCTTCGGTCCAGGCGCGGATTTCGGGGAGGCCGGGGCCGAAGGTGTCGGGGACGATGTCCTCGGGTTCGCCGACGAACAGGGAGCGGTCGCGCAGGCGGCGGTAGCGGGCGCGCTGGGTGAGCATCTCGGCATTGTGGTCGGCGGTGAGGGCGGCCTCGGCGGGGCCGCCCTCGGGCATCGGGAGCCAGCCGACGAAGTCGGTGAGCCAGGCGTAGGCGAAGCGTTTGAGCTCGGGGTTCTCGTGCAGGAAATAGTCGACGTCCCAGGCCTCGTCGGCGATGACGAGGTCGTAGTGTTGCTCGGCGACCAGGTCGGCGAAGACCATGAAATTCGTGATCAGGGTTTCGTCCATGCGCCGGATGGCGGCGAAGGCGTGCAGGTCGTGTTCGGCGGACTCGTATTCGATGTGCGCGGACTCGTTGACCAGATGCGCCGAGGCGGGGTGGACGCGCTCGCCGTGACGGGCCAGCACCGAGGTGACCGGATGCTGTGCCAGCCAATCGATTTCGAGATCGGGACGCTCCGAGCGCAGGGCCGCGGCGATGGACACGTCGCGCTGGGCGTGCCCGAGCCCGATCGGTGAGGACAGGTAGAGGGCGCGGCGCGGGCGGCGCTCGGCCCGCGTCCAGGTGCGGTGGCGCGGGCGCGGATACAGGCGGTCGGCGAAATCCTTGATCAAACCGTTGACCAGCACCGGATCCCGCATGGCGGGCGCGTGTCCGCCGCCCGCCACGGTGACCAGGTCCGCACCGGTGAGCTCGGCCAGTTTGGTCGCGACACCGGGTGGGACCACGGCGTCCGCACTGCCGGAGATCACCAGCACCGGGCATCGCACTGCGCGGCAATGGTTTTCGACCTCCTCGCGCGCGATGATCCCGACCTCACCCGCATCGGCGAGAGTCCCGAACCGGCCTTCGGTGGCATCGGCGACCGTGGCGGGCGTGCTGTCGCGCGCCCAGGTCACGCAGTCCTCGATCTGCTTGGTGGAGTGCTCCTCGGTGAAGACCTGCCGGAAGAAGAAGTCGGTGAAGGCCTCGAATCCTCCGTTCTCCCAGTGGCTTCGATTGAACTTCCCCCACCCGTCCGGTTCGCCCTCAGTCTCCGATTCCCACAGCTGTGCGCGCGGGATCACCGTGAAATCCAGCGACGGCCCGATGGCGATCAGACCGCCGACCCGATCCGGATGCTCGGCCGCCACCCGCACCGACCAGGTGGCCCCGGCCGAGAATCCCACCAGCACAGCGGTTTCGGTGCCGGTGGCATCGAGCACCGCGACGGCGTCGGCGGACAGCTGCTCGGAGGTGTAGGCGGCCGCGCCGACCGGACGCCCCGACTCGCCGTTGCCGCGCGCGTCGAACGCGACGACCCGGAAATGCCGTGCCAGATAGCCGATCTGCGCCTTCCAGCAGCGCGAGTGCACGATCGACCAGGTCGGCATGAGCAGGATCGTCACCGGTCCGGCCCCGTACTCCGACCAGGCGATGCCCACGCCCGCCCGGTCGACGACACCGGTGGCGACCGCCGCGATCGCGGGCCTGGTCTCCGCGGTCACGGACGCACCTCGAGCACCATGTGGAACGGGGTCGTGGCCGCCACCCGGAAGCGGGTGAATCCGGCGGCGGTGGTGACGTCGCGCAGCCGCGCCGGTCCCGCCTGGGTGCCCAGCGCGGCCCCGACCGGCTGCGACAGCGATCCGGGGGTGCACAGCAGGGTGGAGAACCCGTAGTAGGTGCGACCGACCGGATTCAGGTTGTCCTGCACCTGATCTCCGGCGATCGGCTCCACGATCATCCAGGTGCCGTCGGCGGCCAGCTGCTCGCGCACCCGCCGCGCCGCGCCGACCGGATCGCCCATGTCGTGCAGTGCGTCGAAGGTGGTCACCAGGTCGAAACGGTGCCCGTTGAAGCCCTGTGCGGACGCCACCTCGAACTCCGCGCGATCCCCCACCCCGGCCTCGGCGGCCCGGCGGCCCGCCGTGCGCACCGATTCGGCGTGCAGATCCGAGCCGAAGAATCGCGATGCCGGGAAGGCGCGCGCCATCAGGATGGTGGAAGCCCCGTGCCCGCAACCGATATCGGCGACCGTCGCGCCCCGCTCGAGTTTGGCGAGCACCCCGTCCAGCGCGGGCAGCCATTCGGCGACGAGGTAGGCCTGATAGCTGGGCTGGAAGAACCGCTCGCAGCCGGTGTGCACGTCGTCGGTGTGCTCATGCCAGCCGACTCCGCTGCCGTTGCGAGCCGCCTCCAGCACCCGCTGCGAACCGGCCACGGTGCCGACCGCGAGCTGGAACAGACCCGGCAGATACGCGGGACTGGACGGATCAGTCAGTGCCACAGCGTGTTCCAGCGGCAGCGTGTAGCCGCCGGTCTCCGGGTCGTGGTCGACCCAGCCACCCGCGGCCTGCGCGCCCAGCCATTCGCGGGCGTAGCGGGCATCGGTGCCGGTGGCCTCGGCCAGCGCGGTCGGCGTCAGTCCGGGCCGCTCGGCCAGCGCCCGGTAGTAGCCGAGTTTGTCACCGAGCACGGCGAGGGCCGTGTTGAGCGTCGCGCCGACCTCACCGACCGCGGTGAAGACGAACGCCATCAGCTTGTCGGGATCCAATTGCGGATCCGCGGGGGTGGAGTCGACGGTGCTGGTCATGATGGATCCTTCGGTTGCGGTGAACGAGATGTCACCCACCATGCGGCGCGGCGCACCCCTGCCGCATCAGGGCACCCCCCTGGTCCGTGGCCGGGCGAGGGTGGGTGATTCACACCCCAAGGGTGTCCCGACAACGCGCCGAATGCTTCCTATGCTCGGTCCATGCTGGTGGGTCGTGATCGTGAACTCGCGGCCCTGCGACGCATGCTCGCCGGAGCACGGGTGGGCGCCGCCGGGGTACTGGTGCTGACCGGTGAGGCGGGCACCGGCAAGACCCTGCTGCTCGAACAGGCTGCCGCGCAGTCGGATTCGGCATTGATCCTGCGCGCCTGCGGGACCCCGCCCGAGCAGGACGTCCCGTTCGCCGCGCTGCTCACCCTGCTGCGTCCGGTCCTCGGCCTGCGCGACCGGCTGCCCGCGGCGCAATCCCGCGCACTGGAGTCCGCGCTCGGACTGCGTGATCATCCGGAGGCGGCCGGGCGCTTCGCGGTGGGCGCGGCCACTCTGGAACTGCTGTGCTGCGCCGCCGAGGAGCGACCGGTCCTGGTGCTCGTCGACGACGCACACTGGCTGGATCGACCGTCCGCGGAGGCGATCACCTTCGCGGCCCGCCGCCTCTACGCCGACACCGTCGCCATGCTCATCGCCTGCCGTAGCGACACCGAATTCCACACGGCGGCACTCGATCTCCCAGCGCTGGAACTGCCCCCGCTGACCGAGGACGACACCTCGGCGCTGGCCGCCACCCGATGGGGTCGCCCGATTCCTTCCGAACTGGCCGCCACCGTGCACCGCCTCACCGGCGGCAATCCGCTGGCCGTCGTCGAACTCACCCGCGATCCCGAAGCCCTCGAGCGTCTCTCTCCGGTCACCGAGATCCCGGTCCCGGACGCACTGCTGCACGGGTTCACCCGCGACTTCGCGAAGCTGTCACCGCAGGCCCGGATCGCGCTGCGGGTGGCCGCGCTCGGCAGCGCGGATCCGCTGCCGGTGGCCGCCGCCTGCACGGCGCTGGACACCGAGATCGGCTGGCTGGAGGAGGCGGAATCGGCCGGGCTGCTGCGACTTTCACCGGGCCGCATCGAATTCCGGCATCCACTGATCCGGGCAGCGGTGCGCGCCGACGCCGATGCCGCGCAACTGCGGGCCACCCATCGCGCCCTGGCCGCCACCTGCGGGCATCCGGATCGGCGGGCCTGGCATCTGGCCGAGGCCGCCATCGGCCCGGACCCCGAGGTCGCCGACCTGGTGGCGGCGGCGGGCGAGCGCGCGACGCACCGGGGCGCGGATCTGGTGGCGGCGGCCGCCTTCGAACGCTCCGCCCAGCTGACCGTCGATGCCGCCACGCGCACCCAGCGGATGCTCATTGCTGCCGAATCCGCCTGGCGGGCAGGATATCTCACCAGGGCCCAGACGCTGCTGGAAGCGGTCACGCTGGCGGAAATGCCCGCGCCGCGGCGGTTCGCGGTCCCCATCCTGGCCGCGGGCATCGCGCTCGACGAGGGCCGCCCGGCGCTGGCCCGCGACATCGTGGTCGAGGCGTACAACCGATCCCAGCCGCTGCTCTCCGGCCCGGCCCGCATCCCCGCCATGACCACCGCGGTCGCGACCTGCGAACCCGAGCAGACGACCGCCCTGGATCCGGCGCTCGAAGTGGACGGCGAAATCGACAGCGCCATCGCGCTGCTGAGTTCGGCGATGCTGGCCGGTTTCTACCTCCTCGACGCCACCATTCAGCGCTGGACCGCAGCACAACTGGAGGCGCTGCTGCCCGCGGCCTCCCCCCGCGCCCGCGAGACCGGGCGGATCGCGGCGGGCATGGCCCGAATCCTTTCCGGCAGAGGCGGTCCCACCCAGATCCGCACGGCCCTGTCGATGCTCACCCCCGAACGCTGGACCGAGGCGGGCGACGACCCGGCCCGCTGGGGCTGGCTCACCCTGGGCCCGCTGTTCCTGCGCGAATCCGAGCAGGGCCGCCAGGTGCTGCGCCAGGTGGCCGAGCGGGTCCGGGAGCGCTCGGCGGTCGGGATGCTGCCGTTCCTGCTGTTCCTGCTGGGCCGCGACGAATCGACCACGGATCGGTGGGCCGACGCCGTCGCCACCTACACCGAGGGCGCGCGACTGGCCCGCGAGACCGGGCGGCCACTCGAATTGGCCGGGAATCTCGCGGGATTGGCGGCGGTGCAGGCCCGGCAGGGCCACTTCGAGCAATCCCGCGCACACGCCGAGGAGGCGTTGCGGATCAGCGGACCGCACCGCATCCACCTGTTCCGGGTGTGGGCCACGCAGGCGCGCGGTGACGCGGCGATGGCCGTCGACGATATGGACGCCGCCCGCGCCTGCTGGGCGGAACTCGCGGAGTTGCTGCGCACGTTGCGGGTTCGCGATCCCGACCTGGATCCCGCGCCGGAACTCGTCGAAGTGTATCTGCGGCAGGGTGATTCGGCCGCCGCGGTCCCGATCGCCGAGGCGTACTGGGCGGCCGCGCAGGCCAAGGGCCAGCCGTGGGCCCTGGCGCGCGCCCACCGCTGCCGGGCGTTGCTGGCCGCGCCCGCCGCCATGGCCGAACACTTCGAGGCCGCCCTCGACGAGCACGCCCGCACCCCGGACCTGTTCGAGGAGGCCAGAACTCGCCTCGCCTACGGCGCGCGACTGCGCCGGGTCCGCCGCCGACGGGCCGCCCGCATCCAATTGCAGCGCGCCCTCTCGATTTTCGACCATCTGGGCGCACAACCGTGGTCGAGCCGCTGCGCCGCGGAACTGCGAGCCACCGGCACCACCGTCCGCCCGCACGCCACCCGCCCCGCCGATCGCCTCACCCCGCAGCAGTTGCAGGTGGCGTTGTCGCTGGCGGCCGGTCGCACCACCCGCGAGACCGCCGCCGCCCTGTTCCTGAGCCCCAAAACGGTGGAATACCATCTGCGGCACGTCTACATCGAGCTCGGCATCGGCAGCCGCGCGGAGCTGGCCACGCTGCTGGGTTAGCGGGCGGTCGCCTGCGGGAACGAGCGCGAGGCGGCGAAGGCGGCCATGTCCACCTGGCGTTCGGCGTTCGACAGGGCGGTGATGGTGCAGGTGCCCAGCGGGCCGCTGCGGTCGTAGAGGGTAGTGGAGGCGACGGCCACGCCCGCCGAGGAGACCTGGTCGAGGGCTTGCACACCGACCTCGTGCCCGTCGGGCAGCCGCGAGAGGGTGAAGCTGACGTCACTGTTGATGAAGCCGACGCCCGCGGTGCCCCAGTGGCAGACCAGGTTGGTGGAGTCGCTGACGAAGGCCACCCGCTCGAACGGGGTCGGCTCGTAGCCCTCGACCAGGGCCGGGACGCTGTGCCAGGCGCATTTGCGTTCCGAGTTCACGCCGGAGGCGAAATCGTGTGTCCAGTCGAAGTTTCCGGATTTGAACAGCGGCGGCGCGCCCTCGGGGCCGAGCCGCTCCGATGGCACCGGCAGTTCTCGATCGGACTGCCACACCTGGCCCGGCGGCTGCTGGGAGGCGGCCAGGTACATGACGCTGGCGCGTACCCGGACCTCGTCGCGCTGCACGATCGACGCGTCCACCACTCGCACCCGGAGACCGGCGCGCACCACCTGACTGTGCAGGCGGATCGGCTCGTTCAGCACCGGCCGGAACAGGTCGGCGGAGAACCGTGCGGGCACGAATCCGGCTCCGGGGCTGTGGGTTTCGAGCTCCCGCGCCAGCAGTCCGCACACCGCGGTACCGGCCAGCTGGCTCGGCGACCAGGCGCTGACCGCCATCTCGGTCGCCAGGTAGGACCCGCCGTCCTCGGTGAAAAACGCAACCACAGGGCCTCCCGCCATCCGAAACGATCAATAGAATTAGAACACGTTTCAGAATAGGGAACCGTCCGGGCACCGCTCAGTGGTACCTGACCAGCGCGAAGCTCACCCCAGTTCGAGCGTGGTGACCCCGAAGATTCGTTCGGATCGATGCGACCGCACCGGACCGGTGTACATGCGGACCGTCTCGAAGGTCGGCATCATCCCGGCCTCCTCCATCAATCGCACCGCCGGACCGTTGACCATCGGCACATCGATCGCGATCGGAATCCCGGCGGTGTGCGCGGCCAGCGCCGCCAGCAACTGCCGGGCGTCGGCGGGCCCGTTGGCGAAGAAGGGACCGACGCGCAACGAATCCCGCGCCGGGCGCAGCGTCGCGTACCCCGTGATCACCCCGTCGACGATGCGCACGAAGGTCCGATGCCCGCGCTCGCTCAGCCAGGTGGTCAGGAACGCCGGACGATCCGCCGGAAGGCAGCGCCCGTCATAGGGCAGCAGCGCCGACGCGTCCACCGGAGACAACGCCGAAATGGTGTTGTCCGGCAACGGCATTTTCGGGACGCCGACGAATCGCGCACTGCGGTAAGCGAGTTCGAAGCCGCTGCGCCGATAGTTCTCGACCTGCGCCACCACCCCGTCCAGCCCGATCACCCGGTCCCCCGCGTGCTCGATGCCGGCCTTCCAGGTAGCCGACCCGAAGCCGCGTCCGCGCAGGTCCGGACGCACGAGATAGAAACCCAGGAAGGCGAATTCGGCCCCGTAGTTCACCACCGACACCGCGGAGACGAACTCGCCGTTCAACCGCCCGAGTAGGAACCCGTCCGGATCCTGCGAGAAGAAGGCGCCGATATCCCGCATGCCCGGATTCCAGCCTTCGGCGGCGGCCCACTCGACCACCGTGGCCCACTGCGACGGCATCGCATGGGAGAAAACCAGATCATCGACGCGCACGGTCTCCGGCATGCGACCACGGTAGCGGCAATTGCACTGCTATTCACGAAGATTGAGGCAGATGGGGTGCCCCTCGGGGTCCAGCACGATGCCCCAGGGCAACTGGTTGTCCCAGTCCGGGTTGAGGCCGGGCTGGAACTCGGGGATGGTCGCACCCAGGGCCACGGCGAGATCGGTGGCGTGGTCGATGTCGGCGACGTTCAGATCCAGGTGCACGCGCTTGGGCTGATCCGGGCCGTCCGGCCAGGGGGCCGCGGTGTGGCCGGGGACGAAACCGAAGCAGAGCACCGACTTTCCGTCCGTGATCAACGCGTAGCCGTCCTCGAGGTGCATGACCCGCCAATCCAGCAGCTCGCTGTAGAACTCGGCGAGGCGCTGCGGATCGGCGCAATCGATCGTGACGCAACTCAGCGCGATCGGCGCGGTCACGGGCGGGGTCCCTTCGGTCGAGAGGCGGCCATCGATCTCCTGCGGAAACCATAACCCCGTGCTCCGGTAGGGTCGGGCAGGAGATGGCCGACTATGCACACTCCGACCATGCCAGCCGCAGTCGCGAAGAGAAGGCCCGGCGACTGGCCGGATACGTGTGGGCCCGTGGCATCAGCGGGGCCGAACTGCTGGATCTGCCCCTGGCGCAACGCCGCAAGCTGGCCCGGGCCGCCGACACCAATCCGCCCAGCACCGACGAGACCTGGCAGGCGGTGGCCGCGCTGCTGGACGAGAAGGACGCCTGGGCGGCCCGCAATCCGGCACATCAGGCGGCGCGTCGCGAACATCTCGACGAGAAGATTCTGTGGGTGAAACCTCCGGTCAAACCGTGGGAGTAGGGCCGTCACGCGGTCGACCCACCCTTGACAGCAAGAAATGAACCAGGGTTCACTTCTTGGGTGTCACCCGATTACGAGAACCACTCCGGCACCCGACCGGCCGCCTGGCGCGACGACCTGACCGGCGGCGACGAGTCGCTGTTCACCGATCGACCCGAGCCCGCCGGCGACTTCACCGGCCGCACGCTGACCTACGAGGTGACCGGGCGCATCGCGCGCATCACCTTCAACCGGCCCGAACGCGGCAATGCCATCACCTCCGACACCCCGGTCGAGTTGGCCGCCGCCGTCGAGCGCGCCGACCTCGATCCGCGGGTGCACGTGATCGTGGTGAGCGGGCGCGGCAAGGGCTTCTGCGGCGGCTACGACCTGTCGATCTTCGCCGAGAACACTCATGAGGCGAGCACCGCGCAACCGCCGGAGGGCGCGCAGCCCGCCGAGGGCACCGTGCTGGACCCGGTGGTGCAGGCCCGCAACCACAATCCCTGGGGCACTTGGGATCCTATGGTCGACTACACCATGATGTCGCGCTTCAACCGTGGCTTCGCCAGCCTGCTGCACGCCAACAAGCCGACGGTGGCCAAGGTGCACGGGTTCGCCATCGCGGGCGGCACCGACATCGCGCTCTACGCCGACCAGATCATCTGCGCCGAGGACGCCCGCCTGGGCTACCCGCCCACCCGTACCTGGGGCATTCCCGCCGCGGGCATGTGGGCGCACCGCATCGGCGATCAGCGCGCCAAACGACTGCTGTTCACCGGCGACAGCCTCAGCGGCAAGCAGGCCGCCGAATGGGGGCTGGCCATCGAGGCCCCGCCCGCCGACGAACTCGACGCGCGCACCGAGGAACTGCTGCAACGCATTTCGCGGGTGCCGATCAACCAGCTGGTGATGGCCAAACTGGCGCTCAACAGCGCGCTGCTGAGCCAGGGCGTGGCCAACTCCGGCATGATCAGCACCGTCTTCGACGGCATCTCCCGGCACACCCGCGAGGGGTACGCCTTCCAATTGCGTTCGGCCACCGCCGGATTCCGGGAGGCCGTGCGCGAGCGCGACGAGCCGTTCGGCGATTGGAAGCGCGCGCAGTTCGAGGCCCCGAAGCAGCCGGAGGACTAACCGATTCCGGCCACGTCGGTGCGCTCGACCTCGGTGACCACCTTCCCGGCGAGCGAGCGCAGCGCCGCGGCCTCGGTCTCGTTCATCTCGTCGATGAACAGTCGCCGCACCAGCTCGACGTGATTGGGTGCGGCGGCACGCAATACCCGCCGCCCCTCGTCGGTGAGCCGGACCTCGCGGCCGCGGGCGTCCTCGGCGGCCTGGCAGCGATCGACCAGTCCGCGCGCGGCCATCCGGGACAGGTGTTTCGACAGGCGGCTCTTGTCCCAGCAGATCTCCGCGCCGAGTTCCTTGGCGCGCAGCTGTCCGCCGGTCGCGGCGGACAGTGCGACGAGGACCTCGTAGTCGGAGGGCGACAAGCCGTCTCGGGTGAGCCCGGCGGCGATGGCCGCGTCCAGCCGCTGACGCATACGAATGTAGGACTGCCAGGTTGTTTGTTCCTCGTCCGATAGCCAGCGAGTCATGCCACTATCCTACCCATCCTTGGTTGACACGGACACCAATGCGTGATCGGTACCAACCCGATTCCGGCACTCTCACGTAGAGTACGGATCGGACGAACGGGACACGTTCCGCCAGAACGACTTACCGTGCGAATCGCCGGAGCTGGCAATTACCTGGATGAATAGCCCAGACGGTTGACAATGCAACGTTCCGCAGAAACAGTAGACGCCGAACCCGGACCGGTCACTGTGCCGCACCTTCGTGGCAGCGGTGGCGATCCGCGCCGAACCGGGTCGTTGCCAACCCCATTGCGCCGACATTTGAGGAATACATGAACGTTCGCCGGCTACTCGTCACCGCCAGCGTCGCCGGACTGACGGCTATCTCCGCTCAGACCGCCGTTGCCTTCGCCGATGTCCCCACCGGATCCTCCGGCACCGGCTCCTCCGCACTCGACACCGGCTCCGCCGCCACCGGATCGGCGGGACTGACCCAGACCGGCTCCGCCGGTGGCACTTTCGACAACTGCGACCAGGCCCGCGCGGCCGGCAAGGCCCCGCTGTTCCGCGGTGAGCCCGGCTACAGCCCGCACCTGGACCCGGACGGCACCGGAATGGCTTGCCCGACGGTCTGATTCGACCGCCGCCGGCGACCAACGCCGACAAATACGCAGTGAGGCCCGGTCCCTGGGGACCGGGCCTCACTGGCGTTCACGACAAAGACGACCCGCTCAGCGGCGGAAGATCTTGACCAGCACCAGGGTCGCGACCAGCGCACCCGCGCCGATCAGGCTGTACTTGATCTTGGGCTCGTTCACCTTGGCCACCAGCGACTGCTTGGCATTGTCGGCCAGCCGCTGCGGATCCGCGCGGACGGCCAGTTCGTCGAGGGTGCTCGCGAGCCGGTGGCGTGCGGCCTCGATCTCACGCTCGATCGCCTCGGTATCTCTCGCCACGTCACACTCCTGTCTGAGAAGCCGCGCTCTCCGCGGCACTGCTGGGGAGTCTATCGGCAAAGCCACACCCGACCCGCGTCTCGCGACCGCCGCCGGTGTGCCGCCGCACCAACTCGACCACGCGGACCGGTACCCGGAAACCAATGATTCTCGAGCGCTTTCACAGGCTCGGGGATATCCGCAAATGAAGGCTCAGCGATTGGTGGGAGTTGCCGGTGAACCTGCGGTATCGCCCGCACCCGGACTTAGCATCAGCCTGCAAGTTCCGCATGCGGAAGTGCACAAAAGGGAAGGCTCCCAGATGAAATCGAGAATAATCGGAACGCTGTTCGTCGCGGCGGCCAGCGGCGCGCTGATCGCGGGGCCGATGATCGGCACCGCCTCCGCCGCCGTCCCGACGCTCCAGCAGGACTGGAACCACGGGTGGGACAACCACGACCACGATCGCGACGGCGACTGGGGCGGATTCAACCGTCCCGGCTGGGCGGACCCCAACGATCCGTGGCGCAACGACTGGCACTGCGACCGGCACGGCAACTGGCACTGGGACGAACACGATCACGACGGACACCACGACGACCGCTGCCGCGCCTGGTAGTCGACCGGTCACCGCGGCCCGTCGACTAACGTGGCCGCATGACCGAGAATCACCGACTCAGTCCCGGCGACACCGCGCCCGCCTTCACCCTGCCCGACGCCGACGGCAAGAACGTCTCGCTGTCGGACTATCGCGGGCGCAGGGTGATCGTCTACTTCTACCCCGCCGCCAGCACGCCCGGCTGTACCAAGCAGGCCTGCGACTTCCGTGACAGCCTCGCCGAACTCGAAGGCGCGGGCATCGAGGTCATCGGCATCTCCCCCGACAAACCCGCCAAACTCGCCAAGTTCCGCGACGCCGAGAAGCTCACCTTCCCGCTGCTGTCGGACCCCGACAAGGAAGTCCTGCAGGCATACGGGGCCTTCGGCGAGAAGATGATGTACGGCAAGACGGTCACCGGCGTCATCCGCTCCACCTTCCTGGTGGACGCGGACGGCAAAGTCGAAGTGGCGCAGTACAACGTCCGGGCCACCGGGCACGTCGCCAAACTGCGTCGCGACCTGTCGGTCTGAGCGGATAGACGAAAGATCCCGGCCCGCAAGCGGACCGGGATCTTCGTTCGTGCGGAACAATTTTCGCCGCGATTACACCTTCGGCAGCGCGGTTACACCTTCGGCAGCGCCTCGGCCGCCCACTGCACCATCATGTGCCAGTGGTTGTCCCACCACTGCGCGAACTCCGTGGTGCCCAGCGCGGGCGGTGCGAGCTCACCCGGGAACAGGCCACCGTCGGTGGGCGCGCCGACCAGATGCGTCGGAGCCGGAATGATCGACTCCGGGCCCGTGGTCGCCGCCGCCGGTTCCGCCTCGGCCTTGATCAGCGGCTTGGCCGAACGCGAACCCATGCGCCCGGTCTCCGGACCCCAGTTCAGGCTGGCCGGATCGATGGTCACCACATCGGTGGGCTGCACCTCCGGAGCGGGTGCCGCGGTGTCGGCCGCCGGTGTCCCGGCGTCGGCGGGCGCGGCCGGCAGCAGGTCGGTGCCGCCGGTCGAGCCGGTGTTCGGAACTCCGGGATCGCCGACCGGATGCTCGGCGGTGGGACGCGAGTCGGCCTGCACCCGCGAGTCGGTGAGCATCGGCTCGGGCACCTTCTTGGAGTCGCTGCCCGCCGCGTACACACCGCCCGCCACCAGACCGCCCGCCAGCACGCTGGCCGCGGCGAACAGGGCCGCGGTGCCGCGCGCCCGGCGGATCCGCTCGGCCGCCTCACCGGCGAACTCGGCCTCCGGCAGCGCCGACAGCGCCGCGCCGAGGGCCGGTGCGACCGCCGCGATCCGGCACGGGATGACCGGTGCGCCGAAGCCGGACTCCAGCGCCGCCACCACCTCGGATTCGCCTGCGCCGGAACCGATCAGGACCACGGCGTCCGGCTTCACACCGGCGGCGTCGAACTGATCCCAGGCGGAGGTGACCGCCGCGCGCATGGTCGCCTCGGTGGCCGCGCCACCGCTGAGCGTGATCGCGGCCAGCACCCGGCTGCGATCCGGATCGATCAGCGAGAAGGCCTGGAAACCGGGCACCACCTCGCAGACCGCCAGGTCCTCGAACTCGTCCACCCAGGTCATGGCGCGCGCCACGGCCAGGTGGGCCGTCTTCGCCGACACCAGGGAGGCGTCGTGCCAGGGCCCGGCCGCCAGCCTGGTGACGATGGCCCGGCGGTCGGCGGCGTCGCGGTAGGCGACGGCCGCACCCAGGATCTCGCGATCCGCGCCGATCCGATCGGCGATGTCTTCCAATGCGGTCTCCACCGCAGCGGCCAAGTCCGCCTTGGTTTCTCCGGCGATCGGGACGGCGCGCTCGAGCACCACCCGATCGGTCAATTTGTCGCCGTCGTCGGTGAGGGCGACGGCGCGTACCGTGCCACGCTCGGTGGCGACGCCGATCGTCACCGCGGAACGAACAACAGTCGAAGCAGACACAATCAGCCTTCCAGCGTCGTCGCGCTCGGGAGGGCCGGAACTCGCCCGGCCGACACTTGATGATTCGCGAATAGATACAGGCAGCTGAGAGGCAGCTGCGATGGGTGTTCGGTGCCGGACGCGGAGTTGGATGGGTCAGATGGCGTGACACACGAAGTACCGCAGCGTGTCATGCGCGTGTCGCTACCCGTAGGCTGTTCAGTGTGGAAGCGCGCACGGGAGCCAGGTCGACTCGACGACCGGACCCTGCGTTGGAGCTGCAGGACGACCCCCAAGAACTGATGCCCCGCCGCCGCCCGACGCAGGAACGGTCCAAACGCAAGTTCGACGCGCTGCTGCAGGCCTCGCGGGTGCTGCTCGTCGAGGTCGGCTTCGAATCGTTCACCTGTGAAGAGGTCGCGGCCCGCGCGGAAGTGCCGATCGGCACCCTCTACCAGTTCTTCGCCAACAAGTACGTGATCGTCTGTGAGCTCAATCGCCAAGACCTGGTGGCGGTTTCCCAGGAGCTGGCCGACTTCCACGGCGAGATCCCGTCCATGGACTGGCTGCGGCACATGACCGCGCTCGTCGATCACCTGGCGGATCTGTGGATGACCGACCCGTCGCGGCGCGAGGTGTGGCTGGCCATGCAGTCCACGCCCTCCACGCGGGCGACCGGGGCGATCCACGAAAAGGAGTTCGCGGAAGCGGTTTCGCAGATGCTGCGCCCGCTCATGCCCCGCACCCCCCGCGGCCGCCGCTCCATGATGGCCCAGGTGCTGGTGCACGTCGTGTACTCGATGCTGAACTTCTCGGTGCAGGACGGCCTCAGTCACGAGGACGCCGTCTCCGAGCTCAAGCGACTCATGGTCGCGTATCTGCTGATCGCGGAGAAGGAGTCGCGCAGCGGCGGCCAGCGCACCCCCTTCGAACCCGACGCGAACTGAGCCGGGTCCCGCCCGAAACCGCTACTCGCGCATCAGGTCCGCCAGCTCACCCGGATCTTCCAGCACCACCATCGCGGCCGCCGTATCGCCATCGTGGGTGAGCGACAGGTGAACTCGCACCCGGGGCAGGAATTCCGCTGCGAGGCCGTGCAATTTGATGCTGGGCCGTCCCCAGGCGTCGTTGACGACCTCGATGAGCGGATACGGATTGTCCCCGATCTGCGGACTGCGCGCGAAACGAGATGACGCCCACGCCTTGATGACCGCTTCCTTCGCCGCCCAGCGGGTGGCGTAGCTGCGGGCCGGATCGGTGCCCTTGCTTTGGCAATAGCGCCGTTCTCCAGCGGTGAAACTCTCCCGGATCATGGTGGTTCCGGTGCGTTCCAGTTGTTCGGCGAACTCGGAGATGGTGACCAAGTCCAGGCCGATGCCCAGGATCGTCACAGTGCGGGACTCCTAGATTTCTCGTGAGGTGCAGTCGAATTGGCTGCAACATACCAGCGGGACCTACGCCACCGTAGGCTCCCGCGCACATGGAAACGGCGGGCCCACACCCCGGAAACCCGGGACGCGAGCCCGCCGCGTCTGACCTACCAGGAGCTACCTACTGGCAGGCCGGTCCTTTGGGCACCGCCACATAGACGGCGTCCGAGCCGAGCCGGGCCTGCTGCGAGAGCAGCATGTCCGCCTCGAGCTGACGAGACTTCTTGGCCGGGGTGCCGTCGCCACCGAGGCGACGATCGGCCGGACGCTCGTAGAGCGGAGCGCCGCCGCACATGGCCTCGGCGAAACGCTGGCGACCGGCGAGCTGACGCTGCTCGGCCTGGCGCTGGTACGCCTCCCGCTGCTCGGCGTCGGCGATGGCCTCGACGAACGCCTGCGGGTGCACCAGGGCGATCAGACCCGACACGTGACCGAAGCCGAGCGAGGTGACCAGACCGGCCTTGAGCGGGAAGCGATCTCCCACCGGCAGCGCCTCGCGCAGCCACACCAGGTGCGGGTAGTCGCGCATCTTCTCGTCCACGCAGTCCAGGCTGCGGTTGGGCGGGATGACACCCTGCTCGAGCACCTGGCACAGGCCGATCATCTGGAACGCCGCCGCGCCGCCCTTCGCGTGACCGGTGAGGGTCTTCTGCGAAACCACGAACAGCGGAGCGCCTTCCGAGCGGCCGATGGCGGTGGCCAGCCGCTCGTGCAGCTCGGACTCGTTGGGATCGTTTGCGGCCGTGGAGGTGTCGTGCTTGGACACCACCGCGATCTCGTCCGGGGTGACGCCCAGCTTGCCGAGTTCCTTGGCCAGCTTGGACTCCGGGCCACCGCGACCGGCGCCCAGCGCACCCAGGCCGGGGGCCGGGATGGAGGTGTGCACGCCGTCGGCGAAGGACTGCGCGTAGGCCACGACGCCCAGCACCGGCAGACCCATTTCGAGCGCGACCGAACCGCGGGCCAGCAGTACCGTTCCGCCACCCATGGATTCGACGAAGCCGCCGCGGCGACGATCGTTGGCCCGGGAGAAGTAGCGGTCGCTGATGCCCTTGGCGGCCATCACCGAGGAGTCGGCGGTGGCGGACATGTCACCGAAGCCCACGATGCCCTCGATGCCGAGGTCGTCGTAGCCACCGGCCACCACCAGGTCGGCCTTGCCGAGGCGGATCTTGTCCATGCCCTCCTCGACGGAGACCGCCGCGGTCGCACAGGCGGCGACCGGGTGGATCATGCCGCCGTAGGAGCCGACGTAGCTCTGCACCACATGCGCCAGCGCGACGTTGGGCAGCGCCTCCTGCAAGATGTCGTTGGCGCGCGGCTCACCGAGCAGGTTGTCGATGTAGAGCGAGCGCATCGAGGACATGCCGCCCATGCCGGTGCCCTGGGTGTTGGCCACCATCGCCGGGTGCACCCAGCTCATGAGCTCCGCCGGGCTGAAGCCCGAGGACAGGAACGCGTCCACGGTGCAGACGATGTTCCACAGCGCCACCCGGTCGATGGAACCGGCCATATCGGCGGAGATGCCCCACTTGGTGGGATCCCAGCCGGTGGGGATCTGGCCGCCGACGGTGCGGGTCAGCTTGGCCTTGCGCGGCACCCGAATCTCGGTGCCCGCCTTGCGCGTCACCTGCCAGTCGCCGGTGCCCTCGACGGGCGTGACGACCGTCTGCTCCGGGTTGGCGGCGAAGAAGGTGCGCGCCTCGGCCTCGCTGTTGACCACGAAGGTGAGGTCCTTGTCGAGGAACACCGAGGTGAGCAGCGGCGCGGTGTTGTCGAGCATGGCGCCGTCGTCGCCGTAGCGGCGCACGCCGCAGCGTTCCACCACGATGTCGTGGTAGCGCTCGGCGACCTCGGATTCGTCTACGTAGTCACCGGTTTCGGTGTCGTACCAGCCCGGCTTGGGGTCGTTCTCCCAGCCGACCAGACCGGTGGTCCAGGCCAGCTCGAGCACGCCCGCGGCCGAAAGCTGGTCGGAGACCTCGATTTCGAAGCGGGTACGGGCCGAACCGTAGGGGCCGAGCTCGCCCGCGCCGACGATGACGACCATGTCGTCGAGATCGGCGGTCACCGCACCCCACTCGGGGGTCGGCAGCTTGGAGCTCAGGGTCGGCGGGGCGGGCAGGGCCGAAATGGTCCGGCCGTCAGCGCTTTCCGGCTCCTGCGCGGCCTCGGCCTGCTCGCGGGCCTGGCGAGCCAGTTCCGGCAGGTCCAGCTTGGCACCGGCGAGACCGCCGGTCAGGTCGATCTGCTGCGGTCCGGACGCGGTCACCACGCGAGCCCGCGAGGTGCACCACTTGAGCAGCTCGTCGGCCATCTGCACGGTGGACCAGGTGTGCACGCCCGCCTTCTCGACGGCCTCGACCAGCGGGTCGTTTCCGCCCATCAGGCCGGTTCCGCGCACCCAGCCGATCAGCGCGTGCACCAGGGTGACCCGCTCGGCCCAGGACTTCTCGGCACGCCACTTGGCGACGACCGCGTCGAGGGCGGCCTTGGACTCGCCGTACGCGCCGTCCCCGCCGAACATGCCGCGGTTGGGCGAACCCGGAAGCACCACATGCAGTTTCGCGTCCACGTCGTGGTCGGCGCCCAGCTTGGACAGGCCGCCGATGAGACGCTCCACCGACCACAGCAGCACCCGCATCTCCATCTCGGCGCGGGCCCCGGCGTCGGCCAGGTCTCCGGCCACGCGGGGCGCGGCGAACGGCAGCAGCAGGGTGGGGGTCATCGCCTCCTTGACGAGGATCTTCGCGCCACCGGCATTGTCGACCTGTTCGTTGCCGACCCAGTCGATGAGGGCGTCGATATCGGTGTAGGAGGCCATGTTCGCGGGCACCACCCAGAGGGCGGCGCCGTTGCGGGCGTTCTCACGGTAGAGCTGCTTGTAGAAGGCCAGGCGGTCATCGTCCAGCTTGGAGGTGGTGACGACGACCGTCGCACCGCCCGCGAGCAGTCGGCCGGTGGCCGCCGCCGCGATGGAACCCTTACTGGCGCCGGTGATCACGGCGATGTCGGAGGACCAGGCGCCGGCCTCCTCGGCGCTGCGGGCGGCCTCGGCGATCGCGCCGTAGACCCCGGCCAGCACCGAGCGGGCCTCCTTCATGGCGCGCTCACGCCACCAGATGGCCTGTGCGGCAACGGCTTCACCGGCACCGACGTAACCGTCGACGACCGGCTCGACCGGCAGCGAACCGTCGTTGCCGAACCACAGCCGCGCGAGATCCTCACGGGCAGAAGCCCAGCGGTCGTCGATGAGCAAGGCCTTCTTGGCGTCGAAGGCGGGCGCGACGAGACGCGGCCAGTCCGAACCCAATTCGGCCGATACCAGGTCGACGAGGGTGTCGGTGGTGGTCTCCGGCGCGGACGCCTGCTCGGCGTGGCCGAGGGACTCCAGGATCACCCGCGCGGCCTGCGCCAGCACACCGTCGCGGCCGGTGATGGCCTCGGTGAACTCGCCCAGCGCGGCGGCGTCGACGGTCGCGCCGCCACCGCCACCGGCGGACGGCATGGAGACCGCGACACCGCGGCGCGCGGCCACCGACTGCACGGCGGCGTCGATCGCATTGTCAACGGACGCAGCGTCGTTCAGACCACCGGCGACCAGGCCGCCGAGATCGCCACCGCGCACCGAAGCGCCCTCACGGGTGCCGAGCGACACCTCGGCGGTGACGTGACTGGCCCAGCCGTCGCCCAGACCCCAGACCTTCTTGACCCGCTCGCCGATGGCGGCCGGGCGCTTGCCGGAGGGACCGAACACCTTGCGCAGGTGGTCACCGATCGAATCGGACAGCACCGAACCGAACGGCTTGTAGGTGCGGGCCAGACGATCGACGGTGTTGGACAGCGCACCCATGTCGGCATCGGCGGCACCGTCGATGGCACCGAGCGAGAGCTCCGCGCCGAGGTCGACGAGCAGCTGGTTACGACGCGAGGAGACACCGTCGCAGAGGCCCTCGATGGTGTCGACCGGGCCGATCTGGTCCATCCGCAGCTTGGTCCACAGCGCGATGAGCACGCGGGTGGCGTCGGCGGCGGAGAACGCGATGTCGTCGGCGACCGGACCACCGGTCGGGACGGCCACGGGGGCCGGGGCGGCGGCAGCGGCGGGAGCCGTTGCGGCAGCACCGGTCTCGGCCGGGGTCTCCTCGGGCTCCTCCACCGGCGCGGGGTCGGTGTCGGTCGAGTAGACGATGGCGGCTTCGCGCTCGATGTTGAGCACCTCGACGACCGTGTTCGAGAACTGCGGCAGCTTCAGCGTGTTCGAGGCCAGGTTCGCGACGGTAGGCGTAGGGGCCAAACCGATTTCGACGAACCGCTCGACACCCACGCCACCGTGCTCGACATCGGTGAACAGCAGATCCTGGGTCTCGATCCAGCGCACCGGGCTGGCGAACTGCCAGGCCAGCAGCTCGACGAGCACCACGCGGCACAGGTCCACCTGCTTGGCGGCCCACTCGTCCCAGTTCGCCAGCACCTCGGCCAGCGGCTCGGACGGCACCAGATCGGCGATCTCCTGGATGTATTCGCGCTCCAGGTTGAACAGGCGCGGCACCAGGTTCGGGATGTAGCGCCCGATCAGCAGGCTCGGGTCCAGATCCTGCGGCAGCAGTTCGAGCAGCTTGCCGCGGAACTCCGGGACGCCGGCGCGCAGCACCGTGGAGTGGAAGGGAACGTCGATGCCCGGGATGACCACGAACGCGCGCTTGCCGCCGGTCTCGGCGCGCAGGCGCTCGATCTCGGTCTCGAGGGCGACCATGCCCCGCACGGTGCCCGCGATGGCGTACTGGGCGCCACGCAGGTTCAGGTTGACGACCTCGAGGTACTCCCCGGCCTGCTCACCCACGTTCGACACCCAGCCGATGACCTCGTCGTCGGCGATGCCGATCTGCGAGGGCCGAATGGCGGCCATGCGGTAATCGCTGCGGCCCTGGGCATCCCGGGGCACCAGCTCGTGCATGGCCGAACCGCGCTGGAACACGACCTCGAGCACCGCGTTCAGCGGCAGCACGCCCGCGGCGGCGGACAGTGCGTTGTACTCACCGACGGAGTGCCCGGCGAGCATGGCTCCTTCGATGAAGGCACCGGCCTCACGCAGCTCCGCGACCTGGGCGACACCGAGGGTGGCCATCGCCACCTGGGTGAACTGGGTCAGGTGCAGCACGCCCTGCGGGTGGCGGTATTCGACGCCGCGGGCCTTGAGGTAGGTCGGGTTGTCGCGCACCACAGCCAGAATCGAGAAGCCGAGGGCCTCGCGGGTGTGCTTGTCGGCGCGATCCCAGATGTCCTTGGCGGCCTTCGAGCGGGTGCGTGCGTCCAGGCCCATCCCCTTGGCCTGAATGCCCTGCCCCGGGAAGGCGTACACGGTCTTGGGCGGGGCGATGCGGCCGGTGGCCGTCATCACCAGGTCGCCGTCGATGCGGCAGGAGACCTCGACGATCTCCGAACCATGGTCCACCGCAACGCGTTCCACGCGCACGTCGATCTGCGCGCCGAGGCGCACCATGCCGAGGAAGCGGGTGGTCCAGGCGGTGATGGTGCGCGGCGGCACCTTGTCGCCGAGATCGATCGCGGACACCGCGTGCTGGGCGGCGGCCGAGAGCCACATGCCGTGCACGATCGGATTGCCCAGTCCCGCAAGGCGAGCGGCGTTGCCGGAGGTGTGGATCGGGTTGAAGTCACCCGACACCTGAGCGAACGCGCCCATGGCGCGTGGGGCGACCAGGGAGACGTCGCGACGGCGGCGTCGCGGGGTGTCGGTGGCGTCGTCGGAGAGCGAACCGGCGGCGCGCGGCGGATCGGTGAGCTCGCCCGCACCGGTGCGGCCGCGGATGGCGAACCGCTCGGCGAGGGTGGCGATGACCGGCATGGACATGCCGGTCTCCGGCTTGTCGAGCATGCCCGAGACGCGGACGCGAACCTCGACGACGCGGCCCAGATCGGTGTCGATGGTCTCGACCGACTCGGCGCGGACCGCGAGCACGCTTGCGGCGGAAGGCAACTGGCCGTTGAGCTCGATCCGGTGATCGAGGTGCACCAGGTCCAGCATGCCCTCGATGACGCTCTGACCGTTCGCGGTGCGGGTCGCGCCCAGTACCGCGAACACGGCGGGCCAGCACGCGCCGACCAGCACGTCGGGAACCGTACGGCCGTTGGTGCTCAACGAGTCCGGCAGACCCGAACCGGTGACACCCGCGTGGTCGGCGATGAGATCCGGGCTCCAGGCGACGTTCACGTGCGCCACCTTGACGCCGTCGGCCTCCTTGACCTCCGGCAGCGACTGCCCGGCCGCGACGGCCAGCAGCGCCGACATGGCGGCATCGGCGTCGGCCTCCGAAATGACCGGCGCGCCACCGTTGTACACGGAGACCGGCACGGTGATGCGGATGCGGACCGCGTCTTCGCGCAGCAGCGGAACGGTGAGTTCCACGTAGGCGTGGTCGGCTTCGGGGCCCTCGGTGGCGCTCAGCCGCGCACCGGTGGGCGGGTGGATCGCGCCCTTGCCGTTCATGATCCACTCGCTGAGCTGACCCAGTCGGTGGATGGGGTTGACGGTGGTGCGTCCGGCCCACTGCACATCCGGTGCGGCCAGCACGATGTCGAGCAGTCCGCCCGCCACCTCGACGCGGCGGCGACCGTCCACGGCGGCCGGGACGACGCCGTCACGCACCAGCGCGAAGGCGGTGCTCTGCTCGAAACGGTCGAGCAGCTCGCCGACCGGCTCGTCCACCCGGGTGATGCCCGCGACGGCGACGGTGCCGGGGATGACGCACACCTGATCGGCGGTGTAGCGCGGATCATGGGCCTGCCACAGCGAATCCGAACGCCACCACCGGCGCACGTCCTGATCCACCACCGGCACGAAGTTGACCGGCTTGCCGGGGGTCTTGCACAGGCTCACGAAGAACGGGACGTCGGCGGGGTGCAGCACGGTGGTGGCGACCGCCGGGTACTGCTCCTTCAGCGCGCACAGCGCCTTGACCGGAGTCTCGAAATCGGCGTCCACCTCGAACAGGGTGGCGATCTCACCGCGGTCGGCCGGGTTGAGGCGGGATTCGGTGCGGCGCACCATCTCCGCGAACCGGTCACGCCAGGTGATGTCCAGCCACACTGAGGAGGTGGCGTCGGAGATGGCGTCGGCGAAGTCGCCGCCGCAGTCGAAGTCCTTGCGGCGGTCCAGGCCGACGGCCAGCTCGACGTAGCGCTCCAGCCACTCCGCGTAGGTCATGGTGGCGACATCGCCGAAATACGGCTTGGCGGTGGAGTCGAGCGCGGCGATGATCTCGGCGCGACGGTCGGCCACGGCCTCGGCGTCGCCGGCGACCTCGTCCAGCAGGCGGCCCGTGCGCGAGGCGGCATTGTCGATCTCGTGGATGTCCGCGCCCAATTGGCTACGGCCGGAGGCCATTCCACCGTTCGCGGTGCCTGCGCCGACCCAGTCGGCGGTGCCGGGGGTGTCGACCAGCAGCTGCTTGACCTCGGGAGACGTGGTGGCCTCCAGGGTCGCCATGGCGGCGGTGCCGACCAGCACGCCGTCGAGCGGCATGATCGGGAAGCCGTGCGGCTGCGACCAGGTGCCGGTGAGGTATTCGGTGGCGCGCTCGGGGGTGCCGATGCCGCCGCCGACGCAGACGATCACATTGTCGCGGCCACGCAGCTCGGCGTAGGTCTCGAGCAGCAGGTCGTCGAGGTCCTCCCAGGAGTGGTGGCCACCGGCGCGGCCGCCCTCGATGTGCATGATGACCGGGTAGCCGGGGACCGCGTCGGCGATGCGCAACACCGCGCGGATCTGCGCGACCGTGCCGGGCTTGAACGCGACGTGGCTGATGCCCGCCTCGGTCAGCTCCTCGATGAGGGCAACGGCCTCTTCGAGTTCCGGGATGCCGGCGGTGACGATGACACCGTCCAGGGGCGCACCCGCGGTGCGCGCCTTCTGCACGATGCGCTTGCCGCCGAGCTGCAGCTTCCACAGGTACGGATCCAGGAACAGCGAGTTGAACTGCACCGCGCGACCCGGCTGCAGCAGCGCCTTGAGCTCCTCGACGCGGTCGGCGAAGATCTGCTCGGTGACCTGACCGCCACCGGCCAGCTCGGCCCAGTGGCCCGCATTGGCCGCGGCCGCAACGATTTTCGCGTCGACCGTGGTGGGGGTCATGCCCGCCAGCAGGATCGGCGAACGACCGGTGAGCTTGGTGAACGAGGTCTCGACGACGACGCGGCCATTGGGCAGGCGGATCGGCTTGGGCGCGAATTCGCTCCAGGCCGGGGCGATCTCGGGGGCCGCGCCGGGGGTGAACAGGCTGCGCTGGCCCGGCCGGGTGGAGGCGGCGAGCACGCCGACACCGGTGCCCTTGAGCGAACCGGCGGTCAGGCGGGTGAGCAGGTCACCGGGGCCCAGGTCCAGAATCCACTGCGCGCCAGCGGTTTCGCCGGAGCCCTGCACGGTCTCGTCGACGATGGCGACCCAGTCGATCGGGTCGACGAGCACTTCCTGGGTGAGGGCGGCGGCAAGGTCGGCGTCCACGCCGCACTGCTGCGCCCACGACTTCACCAGGTCGACGGTCTCGGCGAGGGCCGGGTGGTGGAAGGCCACCTCGACCGGAATGTCCTCGAACACCGGCGCGAAGACCGAGCCGCCACGCTTCTTGGCGTCGCGCTCGCGGGCCTGTTCGGCATTGATCTCGGCAGCCCGCTGGCGAACCCGGTCCAGCTGCGCGATGGGACCGCTGAGCACGGCGCGACGGCGGCCGTTGCGAATGGACAGCACCGCGGCCTTCTCCGGCGCGACACCCTGCATGGCCTGGGCGACAACGGCCTTCAGCGCTTCGGGGTCCACGTTGGAGACGGCGACCATCGGCGACTTCTCACCGATCGGCACCAGGCCGCGGCGACGGGCGACCAAACCGGCCGCGGCACCGATCAACTGGGCGATGGCGAGCAGTTCGGCGTCGCGGCGACCGTGCGCCTCGGCGGCGGTGGCGGCGATCCGGCCCTGCGAGTGGCCGATGACGGCGACCGGGGCGTGGGCGACGATGTCGAGGCCCTGCAACCGCAGGGCCCGCAGCGCGGCCACCTGGGTCAGGAAGACGCCCGGCATGGAGACGGCGGCAGAGCGCAACACCTGCGCTGACGGCGCTCCCGACACCTCCCCCTGCTCCGGGTCGGCAATCTCTTCCTCGAGCATCCACGCGATGGGGTCGAAGCCGACCGGCCGCACCACCAGCAGCTGCGCCGCGACGGGCTCCAGCTTGGCGGCGGCCTCGTTGACCAGTGCGGTCAGCTCCGGCTCCAGCGCGGAATCGCGCCCGATCTCCTCGAGCTCGGTGAGCCACGCGGCACCCTGGCCGCCGAACGCCAGCGCGTAGGGCGCACCCGCCAGCAACCGGTCGAGCAGTGACGACCGGACTCCACTGTCCCGTGACTTCCCCGCCGCCCTGGCCTTCGATCCGGTCCCGGTGCTCTCGTTGATCGTCAAGACGTTCGACTTCCTTCTCCTGGCGACCCGCCCCCACAGGACTGGGCCGCGCTCACGGTGCGCAGGTATCCCTCCGGCCATCAGGCCCTGGTAGACGCCGAGGATTCCACAAAATCATGAGGATCTCCTCATGTTTGGTCCACGCCCGCTCTCCTACCCCCGGGTATTTCCGTACGCTTGTACCAGAATGCCGCGAAACATGACCCTCCCTCATGTTCGATATCGCTGGTGAGCTGGGTTACGCAGGCGTAGGAAATGTGAGGGCCCCTCATATTGCCGTTTATCAAATCGTTATAATCCCAGGTAGGGTTACCGACCAGTACGCCACACCTCCCCGGTGCTTCGCGATCGCCGATTCGCCCGGTAAAGTTTGGACGGTCGTACCGTTAGCGCGAGTGGCGAAATTGGCATACGCGCCAGATTTAGGTTCTGGTGTCCTCGGACGTGCGGGTTCAAGTCCCGCCTCGCGCACCCCCCGGAATCGGGGCGGCCCGCCCACCGGCGGCCCGCCCCGAACTCATCTCCCCACCACCACGTTTCAGATTCTGGCAACTATTCAGCGACCACCATCGGTGCTGATCCGAGCCGACTCCGCAGGTCCGAGTTGCTGGATCGGCCGCGCGGTCATTCCGGCAGCAGTTGGGCGATCACCGTACCCCGCAAAGAGGCGAGGAAAGTACCCACAGTGCTCATTGGGGTTAACACCTCGATTGCCCGCGCCCATTGAACCTCGCAGTACTGCGAAGAATCAGCATCTTCGCAGGCAGAGGCAAATGCATCAGCACCGAATCCCGCTTGAGGAAGCTCTTGCACACGGAAACCATCTGATAACCCCCTTATTGCCAGCTGCCTCGCGGACATCTACGGTCGGGCGGAACCATAAGGTATCGGCGGCTGATCGGGGGGCGGGGAGTGATGATCAACGAGTTTGTCTCGCGTGCGCGCCTAGCAGAGCTGGCGGGCGTCCAGCGGCCCACGATCACCATGTGGGCCAAACGGCATCCGGATTTCCCCAGACCGGAGGGCAACTCGAACGATCTCCGCCTCGAGCAGGCGATCGCCTGGCTCGACCGGCGTCCGATCCAGCCCAAGGAGCGCGAAGCCGATGAAGCGGACGGTTCAACATATGGCGACCGAGTTCGGAGACGCCATGCGGCACAGATCGCGGGAATACCCAAACCGGAAGTACCGCAAGATGATTCGAAGGCTCCGCAGGCACTGGCCCAACTGTTCGGCTGGCTGGCACCACAGATTCGGGGTACGACCGGATCACCAGGGGACTATCTGATCTTTCTGCTCTGTCTGATCTTCCTGCGCAGTCGAACCGAAATCGAGAAATCCGATCTGCTTGCGGCTTACTCCGACCCTGCCGCACACCTGCGCAGGTTGACGTGGCTTACCGATGACACCTTGCGGCGATACGCGATCACACCAGGCATCGAGAGCACGTTCGAGCGCCTGACACCACAGGCCGGATACAGCATCAATGAGGTTGTCCACCTGTGTGAGCATCTGGGCAGCCGGTCCTTCCACGAGCTGATGGCTCGCTTCACTCGCGAAGTCGGCCGGACCAGTGACGATTTCTTCACCCCGAGCGGAACCGCGGCCGTGATCGCCGAACTCCTCACCCAGCCCGGCAGAACCGTGAGCCGGGTTCACGACCCCTATATGCGGGGCGGCGAGCTACTCCTCGCCGTCGCCGCCCGCACCGAAGTGCCGGTCCTTTCCGGTGAGAGTCCGAGCCGGGACGCGCTGCGACTCGCTGGGATGAACCTGGTGCTGCACGGCCACAGCGCAGACATCCGGGTCGCCGATGTGCCGCCGTGGGATCTCGGCACGGCTCCCCCGTCGACCGTGGACCTCGTGGTGACGAACCCTCCGTTCAACACCCGCCCGTCTCTGGACCGGTCGTCCAGGAGATACCAGGGGCAATGGCTCTTCGGTCCGCCGCCGGAGCACAACGACAACTACGTCTGGCTTCAACTGGCAGTTGAGAGGCTGTCGCCGGGAGGCCGAGCAGGCGTCGTGATGCCTAGTAGCGCGGGCGCGACCACGGACAAGTCGGAACGCCGGATTCGACAGCTGATGGCAGAACGCGGAGCTGTCGAGGCGATCGTCGCATTCCCCGCACAGCTGTTTCCGGCGACAGACACGCCGGTATCGCTGTGGATCCTGCGGCCGCCCACCAGAACTCCGGAACCGATCCTGCTGGTCGATGCGAGTGCGATGAGCAAGAAGGCTCAAGGCGGACAGGGCCGACCCGGACAACAGCTCAGCACCGAGGCAATCCGGCTTGTCCCACGCCTTTTCCACCAACGTCGGCAACTGCCGCTCCGTCAGGTCCATCGATTCGGGACAGGTGGGCGCGCGATCTCCGTCACCATCGACGATCTTCGCATCGGCCAATACTCCTTGAGCCCCGCGGACTATCTCGACACCGCAGCTCCCCGGACACGGTCGACGCGAAACCACGACGCGCTGCGGCTGCTGGACGACTGGCGTACGTCGAGAACCACGGTGTCCCAGCTGGATTCGCGGGTGGCCGAGCTCTCACCAACTTGCCGCACCGGTATGACAGCCTCGCGAGGACAAACATCCAAGCTGGCCGAACTGTGCACCATTCAACCCGGTCCTTCCTACTCCAGGCTGGGCATCGAGCAACGCGTCGAGAGCGGCACGGTGCCGATCGTGATGCCGAGACATTTGCGCGCGCACCGGGTCGAGGCTGCGGACGCTCAAAAGGCGACCGCCGGCAAGGCCCGTGAGCTGGATCGATTCCGCCTGGCCGAGAACGACATTCTGTGCGTTCGGTCAGGCGCGATGGGTGAGCCGTCAATCGCCACCGCAGAGCAGACCGACTGGCTGTTCGGCGGAAATCTGCTGAGACTGCGGGTGAACGACCTGAACCAGGTTGATCCGCACTATCTGCTCGCGTACCTCACGCTGCCCTCGGTGATGGAGTGGATCCGGCAGCGATCCTCGGGCAGCGTCGTGCCGACAATCAGTGCGGCGGTGCTGGGCGAGCTCGAGGTACCCGTACCGGCCCTGGATCTGCAACGTGAAATCGGTTCGGCACTATCGGTTTTCGATCAGCAGATTGTTGAGCATCACCGATTCATCACCGCCTCGGCGCGCGCGCGGACGGCAATTGTCGAAGGATTGATCAACGGAGGGCTGACCCTGCGATGACCACGCAAAAGTCCGGGCGGTCGGCACGGCCGCATTCCGAGACCGAATCATCCTCGCGAACAATCACCCCTGGCTTACTGTCCGGAGGCGCGAGCATCGGCGCTCCCGTCACTGTCGCCACCATGGGTGCGCCGTGGTGGGCGGTCCTCGTGGTCTCCGCCCTCGGTCTCGTGATCGCGGGGGTGCAGAGTAGCCTCCCGCAGGATTCGGGTGACCGCCTGGCGTGGTGGAAGGACCGCCGACGCCATCGTGAGTCCCTGGCCCGTCGACGCAGGCCATCGTCGCGGTGATCCGAGACTGGGGCAATCCATCAGAAATGGAGGCCGCGGTCGACAGCCTCCCTGCTTATCGGCGAGTCACAAAGAGTCCGTCCATCGACTGATCGGCTACGAATACATCGTGCGGGACTCGGCGTCGGCAGATCATCGGCAATGATGTCGGCGGATCATCGGACAAACTGTCGGCAGATCGTCGAAGATACTGTCGGCAGATCGTCAGAACCTTGGTAGCGTAAAGGCATGCCCGAAGGTGCGAAGTACCTGCCCAGAAGAGCCTCCGAACTGGTCGAAGAGGCGCTTTCGGACACTCGCGTGGTCATCCTGAACGGTGCCCGGCAGACCGGGAAGAGCACGCTCGCGGAATGCTGCCTCCGCGACACTTCCAATACCGTCAAGCGGTATCTCGACGATCCGCGATCCCGCGCCTCGGCCATCGCCGATCCGGTCGCCTTCCTGGATGCCACGGGCACCATGCTGATCGACGAAGTCCAGCGCGTCCCGGACTTGTGGCTGGCGATCAAGAACACCGTCGACCGGGACCCGAGACCGGGCCGGTTCCTGTTGACCGGATCAGCTCGGCTGCTCGGCCTCAGCACGCTGCCCGACGCCCTGCCCGGACGCTCGGAGACCATCGAATTGTTTCCGCTCTCGCAGGGCGAAATCACCGGCACACCAGACGGATTCATTGACGCAGCCTTCACTCACGGCCACAAGATACGCAGCGAACCCTCCGAGCTTCGACGGCGCGACTACCTCGCCCTGGCTTCCCGCGGCGGCTACCCGGAAGCAGTCCGCCGAGACGCACCACGCCGCCGTGCACAGTTCTTCAAGTCCTACCTCGACGACATCATGAGTCGCGACGTCCATCAGGTAGCCGACATCCAGCGAATCTCCGATATGCGCAGATTGATCGGAGCATTGGCGGCCCAGAGCAGCGGACTACTCAACTACAGCCGACTCTCGTCGGATCTCGCCATCCCGCTCACCACCGTCCGGGACTACGTCGGCCTACTCGAAATCATCTATCTGATCCGCCTCATCCCGGCCTGGTCCACCAACGCCACCGCACGCGCCATTTCCACCCCGAAGCTCGTTTTCACCGACTCCGGTCTTGCCGCACATCTGCTGACCGGCATTACCAACGATGCCGCCACCGGTGGCCTCATCGAAACCTTCGTCCTCGGAGAACTGACCCGCCAACTCACCTGGAGCCACACCATGGCTCAGCTACACCACTATCGTGATCGCGACGGCTACGAAGTCGACGCCATCCTCGAGGACAACGCCGGTCGCATCGTCGGCATCGAAGTCAAAGCCGCCGAAACCGTCCGAACGGACGACTTCCGCGCCCTCCGTATCCTGCAGCGCCGCCTTGGCGACCGCTTCCACGCCGGCTATGTCCTCTACTGTGGCGACCAGCAACTCCCCTTCGGTGACCAACTGGCATGCCTTCCCATCAGCACCCTATGGAGCACTCCCGCACCGTAACCGGTGCTCCACCAAAGACTCTCGCGCTCCGCATACGGCGGGGTGAGTCATACACCGGCGGGTGAGCCCCGAACACATCCCTGCAGCAGCATGTTTCAGATCCAGGCACGCTTTCAGCGGCCCTCGATGATCGGATCGGGTGCGATGCTCCGGAAGCCCCGTGCGGGCCGCCTCCCCGGAATACCATTCGCCTATGGCCGATGACATGCTGATCGGTGGGGAATCACGCAAGCTTCTGATGCGCGCTGTCGCACGGATGTCCATGACTACGGACTCCGACGGGTGGGGACGGTTATCCGGTGCCCTTCCAGCGGATCTGATGGTTCCGTTCGCACGCGCGCTGCTCAGGATCGAAGCCGAGCTGCTGCTACACGACGCCGATGAATTCACGGCACAGGACGGGGAACCCCGGACCCAAGACGAACGTCGTGCCGATGCCTTCACCGCACTGCTCCTGCGCCTCAGCGAATAAGGCCCCCTGCAGTCACTCCGGCAGCAGTTGGGCGATGACAGTCTCGATGAGCCAGTCCCGGTACTGCGGTGCGGCCCAGCCTCTTTGGCGGCGGAGTAGGCGGAACAGGTGGGGGGAGGCGAGGGCGTAGGCGATGTCGGCGGCGGTGTCGGCATCGAGGGGTGGGCGAAGTGCGTTGTCGCGGAACAGGTTGCGGGTGAGGGTGAGCCAGAAGGTGTGGGTGTCGGCCTCAGCGGCGGCGGTGGCCGCGCGCATGTTCGCGTCGGCCGCGCCGGCTTCGATGCCGACCATGATCAGGTCACCGGCGCGTTCGAACAGGGCCGCCGTGTAGGTGACGAGTTGGGTGACGGCGGCGCGGGGGTCGGGATCGGCGCGGGCGTCGAGGACTTCGGGGCGGGCGGCGACCGCGACGGGTTGTTCGTCGCCGACGGTGGCCACGCCGATCGTGTGGCGGAACAGTTCGAACTTGTTGGGGAAGGCGTCGTAGAGGGTGCGTTCCCCGACGCCCGCCCGCCGGGCGATCTCGCGCATGGTGGTGGCCGCGTAGCCGGATTCGACGAACAGCTCGGTGGCGGCGGCTCGCAGTGCCGCCCGGGTCGCCTCGGCGGTCTCGGCGCGCTTGGCCGCGCGATAGGTCCTCTTGACCGGTGGGCTCATGAGGCGCATCCTATCAATATCTACCGCAGTGCCACTGCGGCGAAAGTTGGAGAAGGTGAATCAGATGCCCGAACTCGCCGGCATTCATCACATCAAGATCCCCGTCACCGACCTGGTCCGCTCGATCCGCTGGTACCGCGAGGTCCTGGGCTTCCGCCCGACCATGCAGTTCTGGGACAGCGACGGCGTGGTCCGCGGCACGGCCGGTGAACTGCCCGGCCTCTCCCCCGCCCTGCTCGGCCTCCGCGAGAATCCCCTTGCCGCACAGGGCTGCAAGGGCTTCGACCCGGTCAGCCTCGGCGCCCGCGACCGCGACCACCTCGAACAGTGGTCCGCCCACCTCGACACCCACGGCGTCGCACACTCCCCGATCATCGACGCCTCGGCGGGATGGCTGCTGGTCTTCAACGACCCCGACGGCCTGGAACTGCACCTCTACACCTGGGCCGAGCACGGCGCGGACACCGCCGACCGCCCCGGCTACGCGACGCCCATCGAGAATCCCGACGACTGGCTGCCGAAACGCTGAATCGGCCTGGGACGGAGGTGATCTCACGCACCGTGCCGTGACTCACATCACCTTCGAAAGTGACGGTGTCCCATGACCGCTGGTCAGCCCTTCGAGAAACCGTGGATGCACCACTCGCGCGCTCGCCTCGACCCCAGCTTGATTCACTGCTTGACCGGCCGAACCTTGACTCTCGTGAATCAAGATGATTCGATCTGAATCATCATGTTTCCAGTGAATCAACCCGCAGAGGGCGCGAGCGAGACGACGGCAGCGGCCGCCGGTTCGGCTGCGCGCCAGGCGAGCCCGCGCCAGCAGTTGGCCGTGGAGCTGCGCCGGTTGCGGGATGTCGCCGGGATCTCGGGAAGGGAGTTGGCCAAGCGGGTCGGAATCAGTCAGTCGACGCTGTCGCGGATCGAGGCCGGGCACGTGGTGCCGCCGCTGCCGCAGGTGCTCGACTGGGCCAAAGCCGTTGGGGCGGAGCCGGATTGCCAAGCAACCCTGCGCGCTCTCACCGAAGCGGCGCACTCACCCGAGGTGCGGGACTGGGCGGCGTCACTCGCCGAGCGGCCGCATCTGCAGGATGATGTGCGGGCCTTCGAGGAGGACGCGCACCTGGTGCGGAACTTCCAGCCCGCGCTGGTACCCGGTTTACTACAGACCGCCGAGTACGCCCGCCGGGTGTTCGACACCTTCGACCCGCCCTATGCGCCCGAGGCCGCGGCGGCCGCACTGGCCGCCCGTCTGGATCGCCAACGGGTGCTCTACGACCCCGCCAAGCAGTTCGAATTCCTGATTACCGAAGCGGCCCTGCGGTTTCGGCCCGGCCCGCATCGCGTACTGCTCGCCCAGTTGGACCGCATCATCTCGATCGAGACCCTGGATACGGTCACCATCGGGGTGATTCCGCAGGACATCGAGGCGAGCACCACGATCCCGCACGGTTTCGTCATCTACGAGAACGAGGACCACGCCGTCGCCTCGGCGGAGCCGATTCCGGGCAGCATGGTCACTCGCGGCCCCGAACTCGTCGACGCTCATCGCCGCCGTTGGGCGGCGCTGGGTCGAATGGCCTTGTTCGACAACGATGCCCGCGAATTTCTCGCCGAACTCCGCGAAGAAATCCACCGCATCGCAACCAATTGACCATTTTCCAGCGGCCGTCGAGGGGTCGGCCGCACGTGGGGGTGGTGGTGTCGCAGCGAAATTCGCTGCGACACCACCTGCACGTCACTCGATGAAATCGAAATCGAATTCGCCCGCGCGCGCACCCGATACGAATGCCCGCCATTCCGATTTCGTGAACCACAGCGTCGGACTCTGCTTATCCTTGGAGTCTCGGACCGCGATCTGTTCCTCGTGGTAGGCGACTTCGACGCAGTCGCCACCACCGTAACTGAAGCTGCTCTTGGCGAACCTGGGCCCGCGTATCCTATTGCAGTTCATGACTTTCGTTCCTTCCCCCGGAGGGTCACTCCCCATGACCCTTCTCCTTCACTTACGCCCAACACAGTGCTATCCGAACCCTCGACCGCGCAACCGAATTCACCCGGCCCTGCCCGCAGCCGCACCGAAATGCTCATGAACGCAACACTACGGCGACCCACCGACAGAACCGGCGCACCGGCGAGCCCCGCCCCGGCCCTGACCACTCGGGGCACTCACCGCCGCCGCGGCATCGGTTGACCGCCAGCAGGTTTCGGATCCCAGTAACTATGCAGCGACCGTCGATATGAGGTCAGCTGTCACCCGGCCTACACGACTCACAGGGAGCTTTCGGTGGACACGCGAACAGGCGGTATCGCGTCTTCCAATCGGCGATACAGCGCATCGAGCGGAAGCGGGAAACGACTGGCGGCCAAAACCTGATTTCCCCGGTATCCGGCGAACACATCACCGTCGAGCAGTATCCGGTAGGGAAACACCGCGTATATCTCGTCGAGCTGATGGCGAGTTCCGACCAGGTTCAACAGATATATGCCATCCGGTCGCAACACCCGGGCCGCCGCGGCGGTGAATTCGGCTCCCGTTATCCCGGCCGCTATCCGCAGCCCCTCGAATGCGTCGGCCACCACCAGATCAGCGGAATCAACTGGCAGCGTGCCGATTTCGGTGAGACCCTCCCCGATTCGCAATTCCAGCCCCGGCACCGAACGCAATCCCAGTCGCTCTTCGACGAACTCCGCCAGCGCCGCATCCGCCTCGATCACCAGATGCCGTGACCCCGGCCGCACCGCGGACAGGTAGCGCGGGAAGGTGGCCCCGCCGCCACCGACATGCACCACATCCAGCGGCTTGTCCTGCGACTCCAGGGAATCCACCACATAGCCGAGGTACCGGAGGTATTCCAGCTCCAGATAGGTCGGATCATCCAGATCCACGTACGACTGCGCGATCCCGTTGACCGTCAGCAGCCACCCACCCGGCCGCTCCTCGTCCGTCCGCAATTCGGCAAGCCCGAACCGCACCTCACGCGTCCAGGACACCGCCCCCGGCTCATCATCGCTGGGCACATCCAGCCAGTTGTCCACAGCTACATGATCGCAAGCCGCCCGGCGAGCGCCTCGGGTGCGGTGTTCATTCGAAATGCGCTCGGAGCCAGTCCGTCAGCGGCTCGGTATCGGTTGTCAGGAGGCCGAAATGGGCTCCGAGCGGGCTGGACGCCACCTGCGGGTAGGAAACGTAGGTGACGCGGTCGGGTGCGTTGATGGCCCGCAGCTCCTGGTTCAGCAGGGCGGTGCCGATGGGACTGACCCTTTTGTCTTCCTCGTCCTGCACCAGGCGAATCGGCGCCTGGATGGACAGCGCGGGCTGGGTGGCTTCCAGTTGGGTGATGAACTTGCGGTAGTCGGGGCCGGTGACGGCGTCGAGTCGGACGATGTCGGTGCCCTTGATGCCACCCCAGGAATCGGGTTCGCTCAACTCGATTCGGCACCGGCTCTCGGTGTCTCGAAGGTAGAGGCGGTAGGCGTCCGCGGTGAGGAACCGCTCCGGATCGATGCTCGGGTCACCGCCGACCGCGCCGTTGATGAACAGCGGGTCGAAGGCATAGCCCTCGTCGGGGTTCGGGGAGAGCAGGCTGGTCTGGAATCCGAGCGCGATGTGGTTGGCAGGCGCCTGTGCGACAACGGTTTTGAGGCTGAGCTCCGGGGTCCAGGATGGTGCGTAGTGCGCGGCGAAGAGCGCGGCCTGCCCGCCTTGTGAATGCCCGACGATCGCCAGCTGATCGGAGATGACCGGATGCAGCTGGCGCGCGGCACGAACGATGTCCAACGCTCCCCGCGCCTCCGACTCACCGAGGAGGTACGGATGCGGCCCGGGTGTTCCGAGGCCTTCGTAGTCCGTCATGACCACCGCATAGCCTTGCCGCAGTAGGGCATTGAGCATCGGCTGCGGCGCGACGTTGAACGGATGCGCCGCCGAGTCGGCGGTGTCCCGCGAAGGCGCACACTTGTCGGCCGACCCCAGCGTGCCGTGCGTCCAACTGACGACCGGATACCCGCCCTCCGGAGCCGGCGTCCTCGGCAGCGCGATGATGCCCGACACGGCGATCGGCTCGCCCTGCACCGAAACAGAGGTGTACAGCACCCGCTCGTTGACGGCGGCATCCGACAGCGCGGCCACACCACTCAGCGACTCGGACCGGATCCCCGCACCGTGCTCCCCATCCGGAAACTGCACGGGCGCAGCGTAAAACGAGTCCTCGATAGGCGCGGACCCAGCGATTCCCGCACCGGTCATGGTCGCTGCCGCAACCACCGCGGCCGCCAGCCCGAGGCCCGCTACTTTGAAATTCCGCATCGAAGATCTACTCGCTTCCACGTCGACAGGTTCATCGGTCACCGAACTCTCACCCCGAACAGCTTGGCCGCGCGGGGCATTCACCATCCCAGCCGCATCTCCTCGATCTCGGGCATCGGATAGATCGTCCGACTGATCGCCTCCTCGTTGAACAGCTGCACGAGGCTGTCGATACTCAGCGGTCGTCGCCGACCACGACCATGGTGCCCGGGCCGAGGGCCTGGCCGAAGCTGGGGCGGCCGTCCGCGCCGAAGGTCATGGGCTGGGCGCGGATGCTGCGGCCTGCCCAGCCGGTGCCGGGGTCGAGGCGGGCGTGGTAGGTGATCCAGGGGTGGCCGTTGACGGTGAAGAAGCCGTTGTGGCCGGGGGCGATGGCACCGGGGACGCCCGGGAGGATCGGGCCGCCGGATTTGGTCCAGGCGGCCGGGTCCATCGGGTCGCCGCCGGGGGTCAGGCGGAGGAGGCCGAGGCGGTAGCTGTCGTCGAAGCTGGCGTTGGCGGAGAAGGTGGCGTAGAGGGTGCCGTCGGGGGCGTAGAGGGGTTGGGGGGCTTCATTGATGAGTAGGCCGGCCTCGTTGGGGACGGTTTCCCAAGGGGCGGTGGGGGTGGCAATCGATACCGGGTCGCCGGTGGAGGTCATCGGGTCGGACATGCGGATCGCGCAGATGTCTTGTACGCGTTGATCTTCGGGCTTCAAGCACGACCAGAGGAAGTAGCCGCGGCCCTGGTAGCCCAGGTATACGCCGTCGATGGAAACTCCTTCGGGGAGAGCCATTTTCCCCATGAAGTCGTACGGTCCGGCGGGGTCGTCACCCGTCGACCGCAACGCGTACATCCGATGTGTGGTCGGGTCGTCGTTCTCCTGCCCGGCGAAGTAGATCCACCACCGGTCCCCGACCCGCTGCAACTCGGGAGCCCAGATCTTGGTGCAGGCGGGTGCGGGGCAGTCGGGGTGCTGCCACACCACGGCCGCCTCGGCGTCACCCAGCCCGCCGAGTGTCTCCGAGCTGCGGATCACGATGTTGTCGTTGTTGAACGAGTCCCCTTGGACGAGATGGAACCGTCCTCGGTAGTAGGCGATGCTGGGGTCGGCCCCGGCGGCCACGATCGGATTGTTGAACTGCTCGTGATCGGGGCCGATGGCCGCGGCCCGGGGCGTCATCGGTGCGGCCGTCAGCGCGAGTACCGCCCCGATGACTCCGAGTGTCGTGCGCCAGCCCACCATGACCGCCTCCAGCAAAGACCGAGAAATCAGTCTCCGACACCGGACGGACCGGATCGATCATTAGCGAATACACGGCGTTTCGCACTGCGGGCCGGTGTGCTTACAGCGGGCGATCCGTCGGAACGTTCACCCAGCTGGGTTCGGCCGGATCCAGCAGCAGGTGCTGCGGTTTCAGCTGCGACTCCAGCATGAGCGCGGGCACCATGAAGCCCTTGGGGATATTGGCGGCATAGATGTCGACACGCAGTCGGTGGCCCGGCTGCAGCACCGCGTCGGTGGCGTTCAGTCCGACATCGAGGGTGGTCGGCTGGCCCGGTACGAGGGGCTGGCGATCGGCCAGCGTCAGCACCTGGAAGGGCGCGGTGTAGTCGCCGTTGGGTGACTTCTTGCTGCGGCTGTCGTCGATCTTCCGCAGAGACGCGGTGAGCTGCCCCGTGGTCAGGACCGTCGATTGCCCGTCGGGCGCAACATCGTTGAGGGTGGCCGACCAGTAGCCTTCGGTCGCGTCCAGCACGGTGTTGAGGTGCACGGCGACCGGGCCGGACAGCGCGGTCGGCTCCGCAACCGGGGCTCCGGTGAAAGTGAGCGCGGCGGTCTCGGCGACCCGTGAGTCCTTCGCACAACCGTCGATGACCTGAATGAACAGCAGTCCGGCGGTGCCCTGCGCGGCGTCGCGTGAACAGATCGTCGACAGACCGGGCGAGACGGTCAGGGTGGCCGGTTCAGCGGACGGATCGGCACTGAGTGAACCGTCATGCGCGACAACGCCGGTGGTGCCGCTCGGGTCGGCCGACAAGTACAGACGCGAGTAAGTCATTCCGGCACGCGGGAATTGGTCGCTGGTCGTCCAGCCACCACCCTGCTGGAACAGGGTCGCCGGACTGTATCGATCGATGCCGTTGTCGATTCCCTTGAGCCACTTGTCGAACCAGGCGCGTTGCAGCACGTCGATGCGCGGCGGCGCACCGGCCACACCCAGGCCCCCGCCCATGCTGATGTGATACCAGTCGCCCATCAGCAGCTTCTTCTGCTCGGCAGGCAGCGGGATCGAATTGATGATCTCCGGTTCCGAATTCGCGAAGATGTCGTGCCAGCCGCCGACCACGAAGGTCGGAACCTCGATGCGATCCGGATGCCCGGTAAGCCCTTGTCGCAGTGGACCATCCGGATCCAGAATCGACTTCATGTCGTCCGGCAGCGCGTCGACCGAGGGCACGAACAGAGCGCGAATCAGGGTGTCCAGGAAGGTGATCGGGCTCGCCACCCGATCGGCCAGCCACTTCCAGTCGAACTGTCCGTTCGCGAGCGAGGCCAGATCGGGCAGCCACTTGCCGATGTTCACCGCCGACAACCAGATCGGAACGAATCCGATGTCGAAGCCACCACCGGGAAACACCGTGTCGCGCAACAGATCACTGCCGGGTTCGACGGCGAAGACGGCCTGCACCGACGGCGGGCGCTGCTCGGCCCCCTGCAACGCGCTGATGCCACCGTTGGAAACGCCCGCGAGGCCGATCTTGCCGTCCGACCAAGGCTGCGCGGCAGCCCATTGCGCGATCTCGGCGGTGTCGAGTTGTTCGCGTTCCCCGAACACCTGCCAGGAGCCCTCGGAGAAGCCGGTGCCCCGGACGTCGGCGACGATCTCGGTGTAGCCGGACTGGACCAGTTTGCGGTCGGCCGAAATGGTCCGCAGGACGCCGCCGGAGAGGGCCTTGATCTGATCGCCCAGGCCGGAGAACGGCGTGCCGTTGAGGTCGAACAGGTCGAAGCGGTTGATCAGGTCGATCGCCGCATCGGACAGACCCGGGATGGACAGCGCCGAATCCAGCAGCATGTACACGAGTTTCGTGTACGGCGTCATGTTGACCACGGCGGGCAGCGGGCTGTCCACGATGTGCCCGGCGGCGTCCATCGGCCGATACACGTTGGCCTTCAACACGGTTCCGTCGCTCATCGTGATCGGCACATCCCAGTCGACATGCACCCCCGGATACCGCGGCGGCCCGTCCTGCGCGGCGGTCCATGCGGCGGCAGGGTCGGCGTCGCCGGGTTCCGCGTGCGCGAGTGGTACCGCGAAGGCCGCCGTTGCCACCGTGATCGCCGCGCCCGCGATCCATCTCCGCGTCTTCGTTCCCATCGCGACCCGCCCCGCCCTTCATTGGACCAGAGGAAAACAGTGCGTTTCCTCACTAGTCAGGTACCGTAACGTTTATCACTGGACGGTGCAAGAATCTGTCTGGGTCACATCCATTCACATACCGCTATGACCAGGTGTGGCGCCTCGATCGCCCAGCTCACCGGTTGCTATCGTGGCCGGGTGAACGTGCCGATCCCCGACGACCGGCTGCCGCGCGGCCCGCACCGATTGACGCGCGACGAGGTGGCCGACTCACAGCGCGGGCGGCTGTACCTGGCGGCGCTCGACGCCGTCGCCGAGCACGGCTATCAGGCCCTCACCGTCGCCGACCTGGTGACCCGGGCCAAGATCTCGCGGCGCACCTTCTACGAGCTGTTCGATTCCAAGGACGCCTGCTTCAGCGCCGCCTTCGAGGTCCTCGTCGAGGTCGCCACCGGCCGCCTGGGCCAATCGGTCGGCACCGCACCGCAATCCGATTGGCGCGAACTCGTCCGCACCTCCCTGACCGCCTACCTGGCCATCCTCACCGAGGAGCCCGCCGCCGCCCGCACCCTGCACGTCGAGGCGCTGCTGGCGGGCCCCGCCTTCGCCGCGTACCGCACCCGGCTGATGACCGTGTTCGCCGCACGTATGCGCGCCGCCCGCGAAATCGGCGTCGAACAGGGCGAACTCACCGGCGAATTGCCCGACGAGACCTACGAATTCCTCATCGGCGGCATCGACGACCGTATCCGGAACTGCCTGCTCACCAGCGGTCCCGACGCTCTCCCCACCCTCGCCCCGGCCCTCATCGACGTGGCCCTCATCCTGCTGGGCAGCCCCGGCCACTAGGGCCGCAGCTTGACGGGTTCTGTGGCGTCACCGTGCCAGACTGGCCGGGTGGACGAGGCAGCGGCGGAACCCGGCAGCGGCAAGCACCCCGAGACAGCGGATCGGGGGGTCGTGTTCGGGCGCGGGCTGATGTGGCTCGCGAAATGGTCGTTGTGTCTCGTCGCGATCGCGGCGGGAACCTGGGTGATCTGGTTCGTGCTGGCCAAGTTGTGGGTGGCAGTGCTGCCCGTCGCCCTGGCCCTGGTCGTCTCGACGGTGTTGTGGCCGCCGACTCGATGGCTCACCAACCATGGGCTGAAACCGGCTGCGGCAGCGGCGATCACTACCTTGGGGCTGCTGGCGCTGCTGGCCGGGGTGATCGCGCTGATCGTGCCGTCGGTGGTCGATCAGGCACCGGATCTGGCCGACCGGGCCACCGAGGGCGTCAACAAGGTGCGGGACTGGTTGCAGGGTCCGCCGTTGAATATCGGTCAGGAGCAACTGAATTCGGGTGTCTCGGCGATCGTGGACCGGTTGCAGTCGAGTGCGGATCGGATCGCCACCGGCGTGTTCACCGGTGTCAGCACCGCCACCTCGGCGATCGTGACCCTGTTCCTGGTGCTGATGCTGTCGTTCTTCTTCGTCAAGGACGGCCCGAAGTTGTTGCCGTGGTTGCGGTCCCTGCTCGGCGGGCGCAGCGGCAGGCATGTCGAGGAAGTGCTCAACCGGGTGTGGGTGACCCTCGGCGGTTTCATTCGCACCCAGGCGCTGGTGAGCCTCATCGACGCGGTGTTCATCGGCGGCGGCCTGGTGATCCTGGGCGTGCCGCTGGCCGCCGTGTTGACGGTGCTGACCTTCCTCGGCGGTTTCGTCCCGATCGTCGGCGCGTTCGTGGCGGGCGCGCTCGCGGTGCTGGTGGCGCTGGTCGCGAAGGGATTGACGACGGCGCTCATCGTGCTGGCGATCATCGTGGTGGTGCAGCAGCTGGAAGGCAATGTGCTGCAACCTGTCCTACAGAGCCGCAGCATGCAGCTGCACGCGGTGGTAGTGCTGCTGGCCATCACCGTCGGCGGCTCGCTCTACGGCATCGTGGGCGCGTTCCTGGCCGTCCCGGTCGCCGCCGTCGGCGCGGTCGTCCTGCGTTACCTCAGCGAAGAACTCGACGCGCACAGCGCGCCCACCCCGGAATCACCTGTCGCCGAGCCCGATTCGGCCGACCGGGCGCCGGCATAGGGACCCGGCGAGGTCGAATCCGCCCACGCAGGCAGGCGGATTCGGGTCAGGAGGCCGCGCACACCGCGGTGTCGAAGACCTTCTGCATGGCCGCGGTCGACGCGGGATCGCCCGGTCGTTCGTCGGCGGTCACGGTCACCGCGCGACCCGCCGCGGTCACCCCGTCGGAGGTGCGAAAACCGGGAATCGACCCGCCGTGCCCCCACACCTCGGTCCCGCAGGACACCGTCAAGCGGGCCAGGCCGAGACCGTAGTCGATGCCTGCGGCGCGGTTCGTGAGCGGCTTGGTGTCGCGCTTCATCTCCGCCAATTGTGCTGGCTGGACCAGCTTTCCGGCGAGCAGCGCGGTGAAGAAACGGTTGAGGTCGGAGCCGGTGGAGACCAGCGCGCCCGCCGCACCAGCCCAGCTGGGGTCCAGCCGGGTGACATCGAAGGGTTTGCCGTCGACCGGCTCGTAGCCCTGCGGGTGCGGATCTCGCAGATCGACCTCACCGGCGGCCGGAAAGTAGGTGGCGCGCAACCCGAGTGGCTCGATGACGCGGCGGGTCACCTCGTCGGCGAAGGGCTTGCCGGTGACCTGCTCGAGCACCATGCCCACCAGCACATAGTTGGTGTTGCTGTACTCCGCCTTCTCCCCCGGCGGGAAATGCGCGGGCATGGTGGCCAGCGCGCGCTGCACCAGTTCGACGGGGTCGTGAGCCTTGGTCAGGCTGGCGGGGTCATCGCTGTCGAGCTCCGGAAGCTCCAGGTATTCGGGCAGACCGCTGGTGTGCTGCATGAGGTTTCGCACGGTGATGCGATTGCCGTCGATGCCGTCGCCGCGCACGACCCCCGGCAGGTATCGCTCCACCGGCGAGTCCAGGTCCACCGAGCCCGCCGCCACCAGCTGCATCATGGCCGCCGAGACGAATGTCTTGGTGTTGCTGCCGACCCGCACCCGGCCGTCGTCGGGGAATGGCGCCCCCGACGCGACATTCCCGACCCCGGACGCAGCGGTCCAGTCCCGGCCGTTCTCGGTGACGACCACCTGCACTCCGGCCAGCCCGGAGGCCACGGCCGCGTCGAGAGCCTGCCGGACCGCCGCCCGGCTGCTGTCGGAAAGCACTTGCGGCGCAGCGGAATCCGTGCCCGAGTCACAGGCGGTCAATGCGCACACGGCCGCGACTCCACCCACTACGATCTGCCGTACCTTCAGCATCGAAGTCATACCTGCACGGTCACACGGTCACCCGCTCGGGCGCATCGCCCGCAGGTTCCACCCCGACCCGGGGTTTGCCCCGAGCCGACCCTGGTGTGGCATCGACTCCGCTCTGCTCGAGGTCGGCGCCGGAGATCACTCCGGAGCACGGTGACCGCGTCGAACAGGGCGTACGCTCGAGGTATCGGTGGCCACTCGCATCCGGTCGTATCGAGACCGCCTCGTCAACCGATTCTCGTAGGTGCCGGCCCCTCACGGCCGAGACAGGAACGTCGCCGTATGACGTCGCAGCCCTCTCGCACGCCGCATCCGGCACCCGGCGGCGCGGCCTACCCGCGCAAACGCATCGCACCGACCATCCGTGTGGCGATGAAGCCGAACGCCCCGAGGACCGGCCAGGTCGACGGTGCCTGGTGGCCCTACACGGAGGATCTCCTGACCGAGCTGCCCGGATTGATCACCGCACTCGCCCCCCGTCTGGGCCCGGTACTGAAGGTCGGGTACTTCCTGGTGGACTGGGAAACCCCGACCAGGGCCCTGGTCATCGCGGGGCAGCCGGTCCGGCTGGGGTGGCATGGCTACGCCACCGCGCACACCGTCGAGCTCTTCGGTACCGGAAATCGCAGCGCCACGCTGCTGGCACTGCCGCCCGATGCCGAGCCCCGCAGCGCCGACGCCGCCATGCTCGCCGCGGCCGAACCCGACAGCACGGCGACAGTGACCGAACTGCTGAAGATCGGCGTCCGCAGACGGCGTGACCCCGGGGGCCGCAAGAACACCACCGACCTGCGGGCGCTGCGTACCACCTCACGCAGCTGACTCGGGACAAGGCGGTGACCTTCGATCGCCTCGGGATATCGGAACTACTGCACGACAACATCTTCCAGCGCGTCGCCGGACGCCCGCTCGGGTGGCGCGGCGGCAGCCACCGACCGTTCGAGGAACCGGACCCCGCTGACGATTTCGGGTCGGACCGCGACGATCAGATCGCGAGGCCCCGGAATCCACGGCCGGAACAGCGCGCGGTATCGGTCCAGTCGGCCACGATCGATCACGACTTCGGCGATGCCGGACACGGTGACGAACCAGCCGAGATGGGTACGCGGGTCGATGGCATCCGCCTCGTAGGCCACGACCTGCCGGTTCGCCGAGAAGTCCTCGGAGCCCCCGCAGATCACCAGGGTGTCGTCGATGATCGCGTGATTGACCGGCCGCACCATCGGCAAGGCGTAGCGGCAGAAGACAATTCGACCGAAGTCGATGCCCCGCAGCAGGCTCAGCACTTCCTCGGCGGCCAGGGTACGAGTGAGGGTGAGAGTTTCCACGGAGCGCTACCGTTCTGTCCGGAGATCGGGGTCGGATCGGCGAATGCCGAGCCGGGGGGAATCGTGCCGTGAGCCGCAGGCGAGTAAGGTGAAATCCGTCTTCCCGGTCCCGGCCGTCCGGCCGATTCCGCGTCGACGGCCGAGGAGGCCGGGATGCCCGACGATCGACTGTTCTCGCATCGAAGCGAACATTTCACGCGGGCAAGTGAATTCGCGGCCATCAGCGATCGGCTGGTCGGGCAGTTGCACGAGATCGGCTTGCAGCTCGCCGCGGCGCGGATCGCGTTCGAATCCCGCACCGATTCGGATGTGGACGCGGCGCTCGCCGGAGTGATCGACCGTTTCGGCATCGTGGTCCGCGACAGTGGCACGAGCCTGCTCGCGCTCACCGGCGAGCACACCGTCGCCGCTATCGGCCGGGTCGAATAACGCTCGCGTACAAGGAATCAACGGCCGCCACCCCCGGCGACTCGCGCACGCTCGTCCGACAGCGCGAACATGGCCAGGCCCGCATCGCGGACGATCAGATCGAGGTCGCAGACCAGCCCGGAGATCACCTCCGTGATCACGGCGGCATCGAGAGGCGCTGTCTCACAATCGAAAACCACACGCAGCACGCCGAGTTGCAGCCCCACGTCGAACAGGTGCCGCACCAGACGATCTCCGGCGCTGACGAATTCGGGTGAGAGAGTTGCGCGAACACTGTCCAAATGGTCCACCCTGATGTCGTCGAGAACGAGAGCGCTTACGCTGTGCACTCATTCGACCACCAGGGACTGGAGCAGCCGTCGATCAAGCAGTCTACGCGCGACCCGAGATCGTATCCAGGTCTAGCGTGCGGTCGACGACATCATGGGCGAGTTCGGCCAGCCGCAAGTTGTTCACGCGCGCGAAGCTGCGCAGTCGGCGGAACGCGGAATCCATGTCGACCTCGGCGTGCTGGGCGATCATGCCCTTGGCCTGTTCGATGACAATCCTGCTGTTGAGCGCGGTGTTCAGCTGCTCGTTGACAGTGAGGGTGTCGGCGAGGATGCGGGCGTGCATGATCCCGATGGTGGCGAAGTCCGCGAGCGCCTGCGCGACCCGCAGATTCTCCTCGTCGAAGGCGGCGGGGCGGGTGGTGAAGAGGTTCAGCGCGCCGATCCGCTCGGTGCGCAGCCGCAAAGGGAAGGCGCACACGCCGCGGAAGCCTTGGCGGCGGGCATAGGCGACGAACGTCGGCCACTGCTCGACCGCCGTGTCGAGATCCTCGATCAGCACCCGCTCCCCCGTGCGGTAGGCCTGCAGGCAGGGGCCCGCCGCGGACTGCACTTGCAGCACCTCGAGCAGACGGGTCTCCTCGGAGGTGGAGGCGAACACCTGCAACCGGCCGCGACCGTCAGCCAGCAGCAGGCCGGCGGCATCAGCGGACAACAATTCCACGCTGGCGTCCACGAGCTCCTGGGTCAACTCGACCGAGTCGTAGTCGGCGACCAGCGTGTCGACCAACCGCACCAGTGCGGCCGTCAGCGCGCTCTCACGACCTGCCATTCCACTCACCCTTCTCGTATTCCCATCCTATGGACTTTCGCGATGTAAGAGCTCACCTGAGCGGATCTCGATCCGGTGAGCCGTTCGCACCGGGATCCGCCTTGAAGATCAGCCGGCGGGCGACCACCTCACCGGCTACCTCGCTCAGGGTGTGCCCACTGCTGAAGGCGTGCCCGACCAGCCGGGAGTACGCCGCCCCCGCGCTGCAATCCAGTTGTACCGCAACCATTCCCGTGGCTTGATGAATCTCGCGAGCCGAATTCGGCTGATCCCACCACGGACCTTCGAGGAAATCGTCCGCATCCACGGCGTCACGCGACGGCGTGAGCCTCGACAGCAGCAGGGTGGTGATGACGTCCGCGACCTGGACCGCGTCCAGGTAGACAGACCTGGTCGAGACGACCGCGTCGGCGTCGTACAGATCGAGGAAACCGACCTGAATAGCGCCCAGCTGCAAGGGAAACGAGCACACCGACCCCGTGACGACGGCACTGTTCCACTGGGCGAGCATCGGCCACCGACCGGCGCTCATCGGCTCCGCGAGTTCCCGTACCCGCACCGGAACCCCGGTGTCGAGCGCATCGGGGCCCGGCCCCTCGCCGACGGCGGCCTGCGCGTCGGCGAGTCGGGCCGCGATGGGACCCGAGGCGCCCATGACCTCCCATCGATCGCCCGGCATCGACACCGTCAAGGCGGCCTGCCCGACCGGCAGGGCCAGCACGACAGCCGCGCACAGCCGTGCCCCCGCCATCGACTGGCCGGCGACGTCGGAATCGTCCCGCAGCGCGGTCAGGAATCGAGTGGCAGCGGATCCGGCAATGGTCACTCGTGGTTACCGCGCGACCGGTGGTCGTCGGCCATGGCGTGTCCTCCTGTCCGAGCCGAGCACCCGCAGCCGTCCGCCGAACTCGGAGATCGATGTCCGGCGGCCGACCCGAGTTGTTCGGTCGGCCACTACACCCTATGCCTACATGCCGGTGAACCTGGCCAGCGCTCGGGCAGGTCACGTGGCACTGGAACCCATTCGCCCCAGGCCCACCCGGCCTCTTCTCGCCACAAACGGCTGACCCAGGACGTCTTCGGCATGGTGCGCAGGTGGCCGGAAGCCCGGTCCACCTCCACTTCACACGGCGTCGCGACCAGATAGCACGCGCCGGACGGCAGGGCGGGCAGATGACGCGACACCTGGCCGGCGGCGAGATCGAGGTCTGCCGCTACCACCACGCCCGCCGGCAGCGACGTGGACTTCTCGGCGTCGACAAGTACCGCCATGACGGTCCATTGCTGGAAATCGCCGTCCTGGTCTTCGAATTCACGCTCACGGATAGTCACCGCGTTCCCTTCGTAAGGCCAACTCACGAACGAACCGCCGGGGTCTGGAGCGGAACTCCCGGAAGATCGGATCCCCACAATCAGGGATAGCGGCCGGGATATGGATGAAGTGTACCTGCCGCCGACTGCTGTTATAGCGATTTCGCTGTCGCCCAACGCATTCGATTTGCGACCGGTACGTTTTACGTACCGGTCGCAAATCCCCAGCGTGCGTACTGTCGCGCGAAATCGGCTACAGCGACCGGGAGATGATCTCCTTCATGATCTCGCTGGTGCCGCCGTAGATGCGGTTGACGCGAGAACCCGTGTACATGTTGGCGATCGGGTACTCCATCATGTACCCGTAACCGCCGAAGAGCTGCAGGCACTTGTCGACCACCTTGTCGGCGGTCTCCGCGGCGAACAGTTTGGCCATGGACGCGGTGGACGGATCGTTCTTGCCGTCGATGTACTGCTGAATCGCGTAGTCGACAATGGTTTTGATGGCCAGCGCCTCGGTCTTGACCTCGGCGAGGGTGAACGCGTTGTGCTGGAACTTGCCGATCGGGCGGCCGAACGCCTCGCGCTCCTTGGAGTAGCGCAGCGCCTCCAGCACGGCGGCCTCGGCCAATGCCGAGCACAGCGACGCGATGATCAGCCGCTCCCGGGCCAGCTGCTCCATGAGCTGGTAGAAGCCCAGACCTTCTTGCTCGCCAAGAAGATTCGCGACCGGAACCTTCATATCGGAGAAGAACAGCTCGCGGGTGTCCTGCGCGTGCTGACCCATCTTCTCCAGCACCCGGCCGCGCTCGAAGCCGGGCAGGTCCTTGGTCTCGGCGACGATCAGCGAGACACCGGCCGCACCCTTGCTGGGGTCGGTCTTGGCGACGATCACCAGCAGATCGCAGTGGGTGCCGTTGGAGATGAAGGTCTTCGAGCCGTTGACCACGTAGTGGTCGCCCTCGCGAATCGCGTTGGTGCGCACCGACTGCAGGTCCGAGCCGGTGCCCGGTTCGGTCATGGCGATGGCCAGCACCAGCTCACCGCTGATGATGCCCGGCAGCCACCGGGCCCGCTGCTCCTCGTTGCCGTACTTGTAGATGTAGTGCGACACGATCGGCGAGTGCACGGAGAAGCCGAACCCGTTGTCGAGGGCGTAGACGAGTTCTTCCTGCACGACGCACTGCATGCCGTAATCGCCTGCCGCGCCGCCGAATTCGTCCGGCAGGTCGAGGCCGAGCAGGCCCGCCGCGCCGGCCTTGTTCCAGAACTCACGGTCGACCATGTGCTGGCGGCTCCACCGCTCGCGATTGGGCGCGATCTCCTTGCGGAAGAACTGCGCGGCGTGCTTGCGCAGTTCGCGGTGCTGATCGGTTTCCCAGGTGGGGCGGTAGTCGGGGAAGAGTTCGGACATCGGTGTTCTCTCTCTAGTTTCCGGTGGCCGGGGTGCGCACCCCGTTGAGCGGGAGGTCGTTGGCCGCGGCGATCGCCTCGAGTTCGGCGATGGTCTTGTCCGCGAAGGCTTTCCGGAAGGCCTCGTGGGTGCCGTCGGCCCCGAATTCGGCGAGCGCGCCCATGAAGAAGTGCGGTTCCACCGCACCGAGCGCGACGTAGCCGTCGAGGCATTCGTAGATGCCGTACCCCGGGAACGCGCCGCCGAGAATGGCGTCCGGTCCCATGAGCCGGTACTTGACGGCGTCACCAGCCTTGGCGGCGGCTTCTTCCAGCGCGACCCGGTATGGCTGTCCCACACCGGATTTCGACCGCTTCACCAGCGCCGCGAGAGCCGTCGAGACGGTGCGCTCGGCACCAAGCATGTCGGCGATGGGCACGGTGGGCATCTGCGGCGGAGTGAGGGTGGCGTGCACGGCCTGATAGTTCAGGTCGTGGCCGGGTACCTCGGGATCCTCGGCGTGCCCGACGATCTCGATCAGTGACAGCTGCGGAAAACGCTCCTGCGGTTGCGCCAGGCCGAGTTTCGCCAGCGCGCTGGGCCGCATCGACGTGATGAGCAGGTCCGCGGTGGCGAGCAGCTCGTCGAGCTTGGCGCGGTCGGTGTCCTGCTTGATGTCGAGGGTGAGCACAGTCTGCTCCCGCACCAGCAGCCCGTACCAGTCGGGGGTGGCGGCGGCCAGCGGATCACCGGTGGGCGGTTCCACCTTGGTGACCGTGGCGCCTAGTTCGGCCAGCCGCGCCGCGGCCAGCGGGCCCGGCAGGTTGACCGCCAGGGAGACGACCTCGACTCCGGCGAGGGGACGCGTCATTGCTACCTCCACTTCACTGAACCAACGCAGCCCAACGAACAATACAGTTGTATTGCATTCATGTCGACCGTAGCAATGGCGGTGGCTCCGTAGAATCCCTGCCGACACCCCGACGAACCGAGGACAGATGCAGAACCCACGGGCCACCAACGACGACCTCACCGCCAAGGCGCGCATCCGCAACGCCGCCATGGACCTGTTCGCGCAGTTCGGTGAGTCCCGGGTCTCGTTACGGGCGGTGGCCGCCGAGGCCGGGGTGACCCTCGGCCTGGTGCAGCATCACTTCAAGACCAAGGCGGGCCTGGTCGAGGCCGTGGATCAGCTGATCGTCGACTACTTCGACGCCGCGGTGTCCTCGGTGCCCGCCACCGGCACGCCCGGTGAGGTGGCCGCGGCCCGCGACGCGGCCGTCAATGCCATGCTGCACGCCAACCCCGCGGTGGTGAACTACGTGCGCCGCGCCGTCCTCGAACCCGCGGAAACCCAGCTGCGCCTGCTGGAATCACTGGTCGCGCTGACCCGCCGCGAGGTCGGCAGCCTGCGGGACGCGGGCCTGGCCTCGACCACCCGCCGCGAATCCACCCAGATCGTGGAGGTGCTGGTGCGGCAGTTCGGCGAACTACTGCTCGCCCCGATGATCGACGCCGTCTGGGAGCGGGTCGCGGGCCCCGGTGAGACCCGCAGGCCGCGACTGTCGATCACCGTGCAGGACTGACGGAAACCTCAGCGTCGGAACACGAAGCGGCGCATCGAGAAATACAGGTACAGGCCCTCACCGAGCGCGCCGATCATCCGCGCCAGCCGGTAGTCCACGCCCAGCGCCGCCAGCCCAGTGGTCACCCCGAGAATGAACACCAGGTAGTTCACCGCGACCACCACCACATAGATCGCCAGCTGCGGCCCCACCGGCGCGTGCGAGACGAAGTTCAGCGTCCGGTTCAACAGGTAGCTCAGCGCGAACGCCACGACGTAGGCGATGGTCACCGCGACCGGCACCGGCCAGCCCAGCGGCCCGTGCAGCGCGGTCAGCACCAGCAGATCCACGCTGAACGTGCACGCGCTCACCATCAGGTACCCGACGAACGTCGGCGCGATCACCCGATCGAGCCCGAACGGCAATCGCGTGGTGACGGCCACACACATGCGGTGGAACCACCGCACCGCCCGCGAACGCCCCGGCGGGGCGACAGTCTCGATCCGCACCCACCCACCGTCGCATCGGCACATGGCGCGCAGGTGATCACCCGGCCAACAGCACCCGCCCGATTCGATCGAGTGCGGCGGTCACCGCGCCTCGACCTCCGGGGCCGCCGTCGGCTGGGCGGTCCCGGTCGCGGGCACCTGCCGCAACGTGACGACGGCCAGCACCGCCAACCCCGCGAATGCCGTTGCGCCGAGCAGGGATACGACATGCAGTGCCGCCGTGAACGCCGAATCCGCGGCGGCCAGCAGCTGCGAGCCGACCTGGGCCGGGAGCTTCGCGGCCACCGCGACCGCACCCGCCACACTGTCGGCGGCGGGCCCGGCCGCCGCGTCCGGAACGGAGCCGGGCACCCGCATCTCCCCGCGGTACACGCTCGCGCCGATGCTCCCGAGCACCGCGACACCGGCCGCGACACCGAACTGGCCACCGGTCTCCATGGTCGCGGCGGCCGCCCCCGCCCGATCCGGCGGCGCGGCCCCGAGCACCAGGTTGTAGCCGAGGGCCAGCCCCGGCCCGATCCCCGCCATGGCGATCGAGAATCCGATGACCAGCAGCGGCAATCCGGCCGCTTGAGTGATCAGCGCGTAGCCGAGCGCGGACACCGCCATCCCCGCCGCCGTGATGTAGGCGGGCCGCAAGCCCCGGGCCAGCGCGGGCCCGAGACCGATGGTGGCGAGCATGGCCAGCGCGGGCGGTACCAGCCACAGTCCGGCCCGCAACGTCGAATATCCCAGCACCGATTGCAGATACAGGTTGATCATCAGAATGCTGCCGCCCTGCACGGCCCCCGTGACGAGGCTCAGCAGGAACGCACCCCGGAACACCCGATTGCCGAACAGCCCCAGATCCAGTAGCGGATCCGGCAGCCGCCGCTGCCGGCGCACGAACCAGACCGCCGCGACAATCCCCACCGCCAGTCCCGCCCAGGCCACCGGATTCCGTTCGGAGCGAGCCAGTTCGGTGATGCCGTAGATCCCGGGCAGCACCGCGGCCAGCGACAGCGCGACGCTGCACGGATCGAGCCGCCCCGCCGCCCGCGGCCGGACCTCGGGCAGCAGCACCGGCCCCGCCACCAGCAGCACCCCCATCACCGGCACCGCCAGCAGGAACACCGACCCCCACCAGAATCGATCCAGCAGTATCCCGCCCGCGACGGGACCCAGAATCGCACCGCCCATGAAGCATCCGGTGAACGCCGCCACCGCTCCCGCGCGCTGTCCCGGATCCCGGAACATGGTGTTGACCAAGGCAAGTCCCGACGGCGCGAGCGTGGCCCCCGCGATCCCCAGCAGTGCGCGCGCCGCGATCAGCATCCCCGGATTCACCACGAACGCCGCCAGCATCGAACTCGCCGCGAACGCCACGCCGCCCGAGAGCAGCACCCGCCGATGCCCCACCCGATCCCCGAGCGTCCCCATCGTGACCAGGAACCCGGCCATCATGAACCCGTAGATGTCCACGATCCACAGCTGCTGCGTCCCGCCGACCCCCAAATCAGCTGTCAGCGTGGGCAACGCCAGATTCAACACACTGAAATCGATCGAGATCACCAGCACCGGCAGCGCCACCACCGCCAGCCCCCACCACGCCCGCCTACCCGCCCTGCCCCGAATCCCATTGCCGTCCATATCGATCCCTTTCCTGTCCGTCTCCTCTCCCGACGAACACCCACCCCTCCCCCGGACACCACCTCCAAGATCAAGGAGCTCTCAGCGCGCGAAAACGGGCAAAATCTCGCGGTGAGAGCTCCTTGATCTTGATCAGGGGCGCAGGAACCGGTGCAGGGCGGGGGCGACCACGGTGGGGATGATGTCGTGGTTCTGGCCCGGGAGGGTGCGGAGGGTGGAGGTCGAAATCGCCTCGGCCACTTCGCGGGCGGCGGTGTGCATGATGGGTGGGCTCTGTTCGCCGACCAGCACCAGAGTGGGGATGTCGATGCCGGTGCCGAGCTCGGCGGGGGCGAAAGCGCCTCCGACGATGGTGGTTTCGTACACCAGCGTGTGGGCCATGGTTTCCAGGGCTGGACGGAAGGGTGCGTTGCGCAGTTGCGCGACAACGGGTTCCGGGATTCCGATGATCGCCGTCTGGAACAGTTCGACGGCCTCGCCGCGTTCGCCCGCGGCGACCAGGCGTGCTAGCTCCACGGCGACGGCTCGCCGTTGGTCGATCTCGGCGACGGGTGCGGGCTCGTACAGGGCGAGGGCGCTGATCGGCAGGCCGTGATGGGCTCCGGCCAGGGCCAGCAGCGCGCCGGAGGAGTAGCCGAAGACGGCGGCGCTGCCGCCGGTGCGGTCGAGTACCGCTGCCAGATCGGCGATTTCGCGCTCGACGGTGTAGTCGGGGTGGTCGCCGCTGGCGCCGCGACCACGTCGGTCGTAGGTGTACACGGTGAAGTGCCGCGAGAGTTCGGCGCTGAAGTCGGCGTGGGTGGCGCGGTCGTTGAACGCGCCGAGGACGACCACCAGCGGCGGGCCGTCGCCCCGGCGGTCGTAGGCGATCTCGGTGCCGTCGGTGGAGACGACGGTGCTGGTGGAGGTGGATGCGGTCATGGCGTTCCTCGTGATCGGCGGAGTCGTACGCCCTACCGACGAAGACGATCAGCCGGGACGGACATCCCCGGAGATCGTCTCGGCGAGGCGGCGCTCGAGGTAGCGACGCTCGGCGGCGGTGTCGACCAGGGCCAGCGCCTCCCGGTAGGCCGTGGCGGCACCGGCGGTATCGCCCAGGCGGCGCAGCAGATCCGCGCGGGTGGCGGGCAGCAGGTGGTTGACGGCCAGTTCGGGGCGTCCACGCAGGGTGTCCACCTCGGCCAGCCCGGCGGCGGGACCCTCGGCCATGCCGATCGCCACCGCCCGATTGAGGGCGACGATCGCCGAGGGCACCAGCACGAGCAGGCGGTCGTAGAGTCCGGCGATCTGCTTCCAGTCGGTGTCGGCGGCGGTGGGCGCGGTGGCGTGGCAGGCCGCGATGGCGGCCTGCACTCGATACGGTCCGACGGGACCGCGCCGAAAAGCATTGTCCAGCAGATTGATTCCTTCGGAAATAGCATCCCGATCCCAGCGGGAACGATCCTGGAACTCCAGGGTGATCAGGTCCCCACCGGCGTCGACGCGGCTGGTGCGCCGCGCATCGTGCAGTAGCAGCAGTGCCAGCAGGCCCTGCGCCTCCGGTTCGTCGGGCATGAGCCCGACCAGCAGCCGGGTCAGTCGAATGGCCTCGGCGCACAACGATTCCCGAATCAGCTCCGCACCGCCGGTGGCCGCGTATCCCTCGTTGAACACCAGATACAGCACCGCCAGCACCGCGGTGGTGCGTTCGGGCAGCAGGTGTGCGGGCGGCACCCGGTAGGGAATTCCGGCCTCGCGAATCTTGGCCTTGGCGCGCACCAGCCGCTTGGACATGGTCTGCTCGGGGACCAGGAAGGCGCGGGCGATCTCGGCGGTGGTCAGGCCGGTGAGAGTGCGCAGGGTCAGCGCGATGCGGGCGTCGAAACCGAGCGCCGGGTGACAGCAGGTGAAGATCAGCCGCAGCCGATCGTCGGTGAGCGGTCCGGACTCCGGGTCCGGTCCGGGGTCGCCGTCGAGCATCGCGAGCTCGCGTAACTTGGCCGCGCCCACCACGTTTCGCCGCAGCCGGTCGGTGGCGTGGTTGCGGGCCACCGTGGTGAGCCAGGCTCCGGGCCGCCGTGGAATCCCGTCGACCGGCCAGCGCCGCAGCGCCACCGCGAACGCCTCCTGAGCGGCTTCCTCGGCCAGATCCCAGTCGCCGGTCCACCGGATGAGGGTGGCGACGAGCTGTCCCCATTCGTCCCGGAACGCCTCGGCGACCGCGGCCCGCACCTGCTCGCTCATTGCTGTGCGAGCGGCCGGATCTCGATCGCGCCGAGCGCGGCGGCGGGATGCCGGGCGGCCACCTCGATCGCCTCGTCCAGGTCGGCGCATTCGACGATCGCGAATCCACCGATCTGATCTTTGGTCTCGGCGAACGGCCCGTCCGACAGCAGCACTTCCGCGCCGCGCGCCCGCACCGTGGTCGCGACGCTCACCAAGCGCAGCCCGACCACGTCACGCAGCACGCCGCGCGCGGTCATCTCCGCGGCCCAGTCCCCGCACCCCGGCACCGACGAGACCTCGGCCTCGTCGGTGGCGATCAGCAGCAGGTATTTCATCCGATCCTCCTCGCCTCATTGTGACGACGAACGGGGACCGGCCGGGCGGACACCCGGTTACTGGCTCGGCTGGGGCACGTTCACGTGGCAGTCGTCCACCTTCGGGTTGACGCCGAAGTAGTTGAGCGGACCCGCCAGGATGGTCACCGCGATGGTGCCGGTGCTCGCGCAGTTGGTCGGCGCGCTGTCGTAGTAGTGCCGCTGCCCGGCGGCTACCGCGCCGATGATCAGCCAGATCAGCAGCAGCAGTGTGAGGCCGCCGCCCGCCGTGCTGCGGCTGCCGTATCGCCGGCCCTCGTATGCGTACGGTCTCATGCCCACTCCAATACTCGAATGCCACACCGGTTTCGATCTTCCCGGTGCTCTCGCAGGGGCAATACCCGCAATCCGCGCCCGTACTCCCGCGCCGCACGGGTTCGTCGGCGGACTCACCTAGAGTCTCGATCATGTTCGTGAAACTGTGTGGTCTACGCACCGAGCAGGACGTGGCGACGGCGGTGGCGGCCGGGGCCGACGCGGTGGGTTTCGTGTTCACCGAGAGCCCGCGCCGAATCTCGCCCGAGGCCGTGCGCGCACTGCTGGCCGGTGTACCCGAGGGCGTGCTGTCCGTCGGTGTCGTGCACGGCATTTCGGCGGCCGAGGCCGGTGCGCTGGCCCGCGCGGCCGGGGTCGACGCCCTCCAGCTGCACGGCGACTATCCGCGCGAGGCCTTCACCGAGCTCATGGGTTTGCGCCTGCTGCGCGCCACCTCGCTCACGCCCGGCACAGAGGTGCGGACCGGCGCGTTCGGCGAGGAGTGGCTGCTACTGGATTCACCGGCCGCCGGATCCGGTGAGCGCTGGGATCTCGGTGCGCTGGCCACCTCGACCCCGACCGGGCAGTGGCTGCTGGCGGGCGGACTGTCCCCGGACAATGTGGCCGAGGCGATCGCGGCCGCAAACCCCTGGGGCGTGGACGTTTCCAGCGGCGTCGAATCCAGTCGCGGTGTGAAGGACCACGGGCTGATGCGGGAGTTCGTGGCCGCGGCCCGATCAGCATCCGCGCACTGACGCCGATCCGCGTCAGAGCACCGGCGTGTTCAGCAAGTAGTGCTCCGCCAAGGGAATTCGCCGGGCAGCGAGATCCGGACGCGGATAGATGCTGCCGGTGAGCGCCGCCCCGGAGAACATGTGCACGATCGAGAACAGCGCCAGCTCACGGCTTTCCGCGGGAATGTCCTGCAGCAGTCCGGCGTCCGTGGTGTGTTCGAGGATGCCGGTGTAGAACTTCTCGATCGCCGGTGCGGAGCGTTTGCGCAGTTCCTCGTCGGTGCGCGCGGCCACCATCAGTTCGTGCCACACCGCGACCAGCGGTGAGGCCACCGCCGCGGCCAGGAAACCCAGTGCGGCCTGCCGCGGTTCGGGCTGGGCGAGCAGGTGCGCCTTGCTCGCCGCGTACCCGGCCAGGATCCGATCGCTGACTTCCTCGGCGGCACGCCCGATCAGCGCGAGCCGGGAATCGAAGTGGCGGAACAGGCCTCCCGCCGACAGTCCGGCCCGCTCGGTGATGGCCGCGACCGTGGTGCGGTAGTAGCCGTCCTCGAGGATCGTCGCGATCGTCGCCTCGACCAGTTTCTCGATGGTGGCTTCCCGGCGCTCGCGCTGGGTACGGCGCACGGGCGCTTCGGCTGGTGATCGAGGGGCGTTGTCGGACATCGTTCCAGTATGGCCGGGCGTCGCGCGGGCCACGGTGGCGGCGGCGCGACGCCCGGTCGGTCACCAGCCGGGGTCGCCGACCACAGGCAGGTTGACGTAGCTCGGCGCGTCCGAACTCAACTGCAGGTGCTGCGGCGCCAGCTGCGAGGCGACCAGCGACGGTCCGATCGGCAACGCCTTGAGCAGGTTGCTCGCGTAGACGTCGACCCGCAGCCGATGCCCGGGCTGCAATACCGCGTCGGTGGCATTGACCTCGATGTCGATCGGGGTGCGCACCCCCGGCACGGTCGGTTGCCGCTGGCTCAGCGATAGATAGGGCCGGGCCACGATGTAGTCGCCATTCGCGCTACGGGTGCTGCCGGATTCGTCGATCGCCCGCAGTGAGGCGGTCAGCTGCCCGGTGGCCAGCACCCGCGATTGCCCGTCCGGCGCAACGTCGTTCACGGTCGCGGCCCAGAAGCCGTCGGTGGTGTCGTAGGCGGTTTCCAGGTGGACGTTGATCGGTCCGGAGACAGTCGTCGGCGCGGCGACCGGGTTGCTGGTGAAGGTCAGGCCGCTGGACTCCTCGATCCGGGCGTCCTTGGCGCACCCGTCGATGATCGACAGCACACCGGCCGACTCCTGCCCCGAATCGGTCGAGCAGATCGTCGCCAGCCCCGGTGCGACGGTGAGCTGATCCTCGCCCGGAACCGGGTCGGGCGCGAGCGAACCGTCGTGCACGCTGGTCGCGGTGGTACCGGAAGCCGCCGCCGAGAGATACATGCGCCGGTAGTCCGCCCCGGGCTCCGGGACGCCGGTGGTGGTCACCCACCCGCCGCCCTGCTGCTGCAGGTTGACCGGCCCGAACCGGTCGATGCCGTTGTCGATTCCCTTGAGCCACTTGTCGAACCAGGCCCGCTGCAGGACGTCGATGCGCGGCGGCGCGCCCGGCGTGCCCGCGGTCGAACCCGGATTCAGGTGGTAGGTGTCCGACATCAGCAGCTGCTTCTGCCCCGGCGGCAGCGGAATCTTGTTGTAGGAGTCCACCTGTGAGCGCGCGAACACGTCGTGCCAGCCGCCGATGATGAAGGTGGGCACCCGGCTGCGTTCGGAATGTCCCGCCCACGCCTCGCGCATGGTCGAGTCGTCGTCGAGCACCTGCTTGACCGTCGGGCTCAGCTCGTCGACGTTCGGGGCGAACAGGGCGTTGATCAGCACATCGAAGAAGACCATCGGATTCTGGACGCGGTCGAGCAGCCATTTCATGTCGAACTGCCCACGCGCCAGGGCCGTCAGATCCGGAACCAGCTTGCTGCCGTTGATCACCGACAGCCAGATCGGCATGAAGGTGACACCCAGCGCGCCGCCCGGCGCGACCAGGTCGCGGAACGGATCCTCGCTGGGCACCATCGGGAAGATCGCCTTCAGCGCGGGCGGGTTCTTGGCGGCGGCCTGCAACTGGTTGATCCCGGAGTACGACATGCCGTTCATGCCGATCTTCCCGGTGGACCAGGATTGCTGTGCGGCCCAGTCGATCACCTCGACGGTGTCCTGCTGCTCGCGGTCGCGGAAGACGTCCCAGACGCCGTCGGAGAAGCCGGTGCCGCGCACGTCCACCACCACCTGGGTGTAGCCGTTGCGCACCAGTTTGTCGTCGGCGCCGAAATTGCGCGCCCAGCCGTTGGCGAGCGCGCGCGTCGTGTCGGTGACGCCGGACAGCGGTGTCCCGGTCAGGTCGATCGCTCCGGCCAGCCGCAGGATCGCGTCCGAGAGGCCGGGGATGTCGAGTGCCGTACTGGCCAGCGTCGACCCGAGTTTGGTGTAGGGCGTCAGGTTGACGACCGTCGGCGTGGGGGTGTCGATAGGGTGTCCCGCGGCGTCGGCGGGGTGATACACGTTGCCCCGCAACACCGTTCCATCGCTCATCGTGATCGGGACGTCCCAGTCGATGTAGACGTTCGGATACTCCGGTGGTCCGTCGACGGCGGCGGTCCAGGCTGCCGCGTCGGCCCCGCCGGCGGGTGCGGATTCGGCCGTCACCGACGGCGCGAGGAAGGTGGTGAGCATCAGCAGCGCGCCGGAGAGCACCGCCCCTCGGACGAGGATCGCTCGGCGGCGTCCGATCATTTGAACCATCCCAGCATCGAAACCCTCCCAGACAGTGAACTGTCCAGGATGTTAGCGAGCGACTGATCGCTATGTAAATGCCCGGGGCGTAGAAAGTTCGTATGCGCTGCTCGCGGCCGTCAGTGCTCCCGTACCGCGATCGGACGATCCGGCAGCGCCTCGGGATTGGCCCGCAGATACCGCAGGCCCTGCTTCATGTAGACCCGCGGATTGGTGTCGAGATGCTTGGCCCACAACGGTTTCGGGTCCCCGCGCAGCACGGTCCAGCAGGCGAGGGTGTAGCCGAACAGCGGCTGCGACAGATACCCGAGCCGCTGCGAACGCCAGCCGCGATGATTCTGCGAGAACTGGAAGGCCGCATTGGCGTTGAAGACGCCCAGCCCCAGGAACACCGTCACCAGATCGGTGAGCTGCTCCCCGTCCGCGCGATCGGGGGCGATCCGCCGCTCGCCCAGCAGCCGTTCGTGCGCGAGTTCGTGAGCGACGGTGGCCACCAACGTGATCGGCGAGCGCATCCGGGCCATATCGAGCGAGACCACCGCGCGCCCGTGCTCGAGCCGGTAGTGCCCGGCCTCGCCGTGCGTCGTGCCCTCCAGGAAGGGCACATCCGGCAGGTCGTCACCGCTGGAATGCACCTCCACCAGAATGCGATCGCGGTCCACGCCCATGTATCCGCTGACGCGGTGCACCAGGGCGAGGATCTCGGCTTCGGTGCCGGTGTAGGAGTCGGGGAAGTAGTCGGGCGTGGGCAGGACGACCGGGGCGCGCAGGGTTCTGGGACCGAATTGTGCTGTGCACCAGCTCAGCATCTCCTCGACCCACAGGCGCTCCAGTTCTCCCACCGGGCACCTGGGTCTGAAAATTCCCATGCCGCATTATGTCCGGGGTGATGAGCACCCGTCCAAGGCTGCGTGCGGACTGTGAATCGTCCCAGATCCAGGTCGGCTGCACCGCCACCGGGTGACCCGACCTACGCTGCACGTATGGCCGACGAGGACGTCCCGACCACCGCGCTCGGACCCACGCCCTGGGGTTCACGACTGCTGGGCCCGGCCGACGAACGGGCCTGGATACGACGGGTGCGGGTGCAGACCCTGCTGACCGTGCCGCTGATGCTGGCCAATCTGACCGGCATCGCGGTGGCGATCGTGCTGATCGTGTTCGTGCTGCCCGGCCCGTCCCTGCTCACCGGTGAGCTGGTGCTGCTGAATTTCATCGCGATGCCGGTCTACGCGGGCACGGCGCTCACCGCCGGACTGTGGTGGGGCACCGCGTGGGGTCTGCGCACGCTGCGCTGGTCGATGAGCCCCGACCGGATCCCCACCGAGGCCGAGCAGATCGCCGCGACCGCGGTGCCGCGGCGGCTGGTGCTCTCCCAGGCGCTGCTGTGGCTCGTCGGCCTGGCCGTGCTGACCCCGCTCTACGGGATGGTCGATCCGGCGTTCGTGCCCAAGTTCGTGCTGGGCATCGGCTTCAGCGCGGTGGTGGTGTGCGCCAACAGCTATCTGATCGCGGAGTTCGCGCTGCGGTTCGTCACCGCGCGGGTGCTGGAGGCCGCGCCGTCGCGGCGGCGGCGCGGCCTGGGCGTGTTCGGCCGGACCGTGCTGGTGTGGCTGCTCGGCTCGGCGACGCCGGTGGCGCTGCTCATGTCGGTGGCGGTGCTGGCGCTGGCCGGAGTGGACATGAGCCTGGAGCGGCTGGCGGTCTGTGTGCTCGCGCTCGGTGGCGCGACCCTGGTGTTCGGCCTGCTACTGATGACCCTCACGCTCTCGGCCACGGTGGCCCCGATCCGCGGCGTGCGCGCCGCCCTGCGCCGGGTCGAGGACGGCGATCTGCAAGCGGGGGTCAGCCTCTACGACGGCACCGAATTGGGTGAGCTGCAAAGCGGTTTCAACCACATGATGGCCGGACTGCGCGAGCGCGAACGGGTCCGCGACCTGTTCGGCCGTCACGTCGGCCACGAGGTGGCGGCGGTGGCGCTGGCCGGGAATCCGGAACTCGGCGGCACCGAGACCGAGGCCGCCGCACTGTTCGTCGACATCATCGGCTCCACCACGCTGACCGCCACCCGCCCGGCCCCCGAGATCGTCGCCATCCTCAACGACTTCTTCGCCATCGTGGTGGACGAGGTGGAGCGCTGCGGCGGCCTGCTCAACAAGTTCGAGGGCGATGCCGCGCTGGCCGTGTTCGGCACGCCCGCACCGCATTCCGACGCCGCCGGTGCGGCACTGACCGCCGCGCGCGGCATCCGCCGCCGATTGGCCGGGGCCACCATCGAATTCGACGCCGCCATCGGGGTCGCGGCGGGCCGGGTGGTGGCCGGCAACGTCGGCGCGCGCAGCCGCTACGAGTTCACCGTCATCGGCGACGCCGTCAACGAGGCGGCCCGCCTGTGCGAGCTGGCCAAGGCCGATCCGCACCGGGTGCTGGCCTCGGCGACCACGGTCGAGGAGGCCGACCCCGCCGAGCGAACCCACTGGGAGACCGGCGAATCGGTGACCCTGCGCGGCCGGGTCCGCGAAACCCGGCTGGCCCGCCCCCGCGTGCGCGAGCACGCCGGGGTCGCGTCGGCCGGTGACGGAACGCCGAAACCCTAACCGGTGGCGTGCTTCTCGATGGCGAGCAGCAGATCGGCGGCGACGCTGACGGCGATGACGGCGGGCTCCTTGCCGGTGATGTCCGGCAGCCCGATCGGTGTCTTGATCCGGGCCAGAGCGGCGGGGGTGTGACCGAATTCGGTGGTGAGCCGCTTGGTGAACCGCGACCACTTGGCGGGCGACCCGATCAGCCCGATGGTGCCGAGCGTGCTCGACCGCAGCACGGCGTCGCAGAGCGCGATGTCCTCGGCGTGATCGTGGGTCATGATCAGCACGTGGGTGCCCGGCGGCAGTTGTTCGAGGACCTGCTCGGGCAGCAGCGGCGTGTGGTGCACGTGCACCTGGGCCAGGGCGTCGTCCAGCACCGCGAGCCGTTCATCGGCGAGCACGTCACCGCGCGAATCGATCAGGTGCAGGTCCAGGTCGTGGCGGGCCAGGATGCGGGCCAGTTCCAGGCCCACGTGACCGATTCCGAAGATCGCCACCGCCGGGCGCACCGGCAGCGGTTCCAGCAGCACGGTGACCGTGCCGCCGCAGCACTGCACCCCGTGCGCGCCCACCACCTTGTCGGTGAGCGCGAAATCCATCAGCTCCGGCTCGGCCGCCGGATGCGCGATCAGCTCGCGCGCCCGGTCGACGGCCACCGCCTCGACATTGCCGCCGCCGACCGATCCCCACGTCTCACGCACGCCGACAACCATTTTCGCGCCCGCCCGCCGGGGCGCGTGCCCGCGCACGGTGGCGATGGTGACCAGCACGCCGGGTTCCCGGCGGGCGCGCAATCGCGCGACCGCCGTCACCCAGCCCAGGTCACGCATCGGAGGAAACGCTTGCCCTGGAGGGGGATTCGCTCGCCGCGGCACGGGCGGCCTCGATCGCCCAGTACACCGCCTCCGGGGTGGCGGGCGCGCCCAGATCGACGCTCACCCCCGCCGGACCGAAGGCCGCCGCCGCCTGCCGCAGCGCCTCGCGCACCGAGAACGCCAGCATGAGCGGCGGTTCGCCGACCGCCTTGGAGCCGTAGACCACGCCGTCCTCGTGCGCGTGCGGCAGCAGCGTCACATTGAACACCTCGGGCATCTCCGAGAAGCTGGGCAGCTTGTAGGTGCTGGCCGCCTGGGTGAGCAACCGACCGCGGCCGGGTCCGTCGCTGGTGTCCCAGCGCATGTCCTCGAGCGTCAGCCAGCCCGCGCCCTGTACGAAACCGCCCTCGATCTGGCCGATGTCGATGAGCGGGGACAGGCTGTCACCGACGTCGTGCACGATGTCGACGCGACGAATCCGGTATGCGCCAGTGAAGCCGTCCACCTCGACCTCGGTCGCGGCGGTGCCGTAGGCGAAGTACTTGAACGGGGTGCCCGTCATGGTCTTGGCATCCCAGTGCAGGCCCTCGGTGCGGTAGAAACCGGCCGCCGACAACTGAACTCGCTGCATATAGGCGGTGCGCACCAGATCGTCCCATTCGACGACGGCCTCACCCGGTCCGAGCGCCCGCGCGACCCCGTCTGCGATGCGGACATCGGCGGCATTGGTTCCGAGCCGGGTGGCTGCGACCTGAAGCAGCCGCTCCCGCAACTGTTCACAGGCGTTCTTCACCGCCGCGCCGTTGAGGTCCGCACCCGAACTGGCCGCTGTCGCAGAGGTATTGGGCACCTTGTCGGTCCGGGTCGGCGCCAGCCGCACCTTGTGCAGCGGGATACCCAGCGTGGTGGCCGCCACCTGCAACATCTTGGTGTGCAGCCCCTGCCCCATCTCGGTGCCACCGTGGTTGATGAGCACCGAGCCGTCCTTGTAGATCAGCACCAGCGCACCGGCCTGGTTGAAGGCGGTCAGGTTGAACGAGATGCCGAACTTCACCCCGGTCAGCGCCAGGCCCCGTTTCATGTTCGGGTGCGCGGCATTGAAGGCCGCGATTTCCCTTGTGCGAGCGGCGATCTCACCGCGCTCACACACCTGGTTCCAGGTGTCGGTGATGCGTTCGGGATGCCGCACCAGCTGCCCGTAGGGCGTCGACTGACCCTCGCGGTAGAAGTTGCGGCGGCGCAGTTCGTTCGCGTCGAGGCCCAGTAGCGGCGCACACCGGCCCAGCAGGTCCTCCATCACCAGCATCCCCTGCGGGCCACCGAAACCGCGGAACGCGGTGTTGGAGGTCTTGTTGGTCTTGGCGATGCGACCCAGGAAGCGCGCGTTGGGAACCCAGTACACATTGTCGAGGTGACACAGCGCCCGGGCCAGCACCGGTTCGGACAGATCCAGGCTCCAGCCGCCGTCCGCGGTCAGCGTCGCCTCCAGGGCCAGCAGGTGCCCGTCGGCATCGAATCCGACCTTCCATTCGGCATGGAATCCGTGCCGCTTGCCGGACATGGTCAGATCCTGAGTCCTGTTGAGCCGCACCCGAACCGGCCGCCCGGTGAGCGTCGCCCCCAGCGCCGCCAGGGCCGCGAACCCGTGCGGCTGCATCTCCTTGCCGCCGAATCCGCCGCCCATGCGCAGGCACTGCACGGTGACCTCGGAGTTCCGGAGCCCGAGCACGTGGGCCACGATCTCCTGGGTCTCGGACGGATGCTGCGTGCTGGACTGCACGAACACCTGCCCGGCCTCGTCGATATGTGCCAGCGCGGCATGGGTTTCGAGGTAGAAGTGCTCTTGATCCGAGAAATCGAATGCACCGGTGAAGATGTGCGTGGCCGACGCGAAGCCGGATTCCGGATCGCCGCAACGTACTTCGGGCCGCGCGCCCTGGAAGCTCTCGGCGGCGATCGCCTCGCCCACCGTGATCAGCGACGGCAGCGACTCGACGTCCACTTCGACGGCGGCGGCACCCAGCCGGGCGGATTCCAGGGTCTCCCCCAGCACCCAGCACACGGCGTGGCCGTGGAACATGATCTCATCCGGGAACAACGGCTCATCGTGCTTGACCCCGGCATCGTTGACACCGGGCACATCGGCGGCCGTCAGCACCCGGACCACGCCGGGCACCGCCAGCGCGGGCGCGATGCGCAGGTCGGTCACCCGGGCATGCGCGTGCGGCACCTGCACCGGATAGGCGTGCAGCACATCCTTGCTGCGATACACCAGATCATCGGTGTACAGCGCGGCCCCGGTGACATGCAGGGCGGCACTCTCGTGCGGTAGCGCGACACCGACGACGGCGCTCTCCGGCCGCTCCGACAGCTGACTCATGACGCCACCCCCATTCCGTTCTGCACGAACAACTTCCGCAGGCTCTGCCCGAGCATGGCGGCGCGATAACCCGCACTGGCCCGGTGATCGTCGAGGGGTGTCCCCTCCGCGCGCAGCACCGCCGCCGCGACCTCCACCGTGCCCTCGTCCCACGGCCGCCCGATCAGAGCCGCCTCGGTCGCGGCGGCACGAATCGGCGTAGCCGCCACGCCACCCAGTCCGATGCGCGCCGACCGCACCACTCCACCATCGATATCGAGCGCGAAAGCGATTGCCACACTGGAGATATCGTCGAACCGCCGCTTGGCGATCTTGTGGAACGCCGTGACCGGTGCCAGCGGCAGCGGAATCCGCACCGCGCGAATCAATTCCCCGGGTTCCCGCACCGAGCGCCGATACCCGGTGAAGTACTCGCGCAGCTCGACCTCCCGCTCACCGCCCGGCCCGGCCAGCACCACCGAGGCCCCGAGCGCCAGCAGCACCGGTGGACCGTCCCCGATCGGCGACCCGGTCCCCAGATTCCCGCCCAGCGTCGCGCTGTTGCGAATCAGCCGAGATGCGAACTGCGGGAACAATTCCCCCAGCAGCGGCACCCGTCCGGCCAACCGCCGCTCGATCTCGGTCAGCGAGAGCCCCGCCCCGATCTCGATCCGATCCGCCTCGACCCGCAACTCCCGCAACTCCGGCAGCCGGTCGACCGCGACCACGCAATCCGCCCGCCGCCCACGGATATTCACCTCGACACCCCAGTCGGTGCTCCCCGCGACCACGGTGGCGTCCGGCCGCTCGGCCAGCAGCCGCAAAGCCTCGTCCAAGCTCCCCGGCCGCACGAAACCACGCCCGTCCAGCACATATTCGGTGGCGACCACAGCGGGCGGCGCGACATGGCGACGCCGAGCCAGGACGTCGTCCTCGGCGGGGGCACCCACCGCGAACGCCGCGTCCCGAATCGGCCGATACCCCGTACAGCGACACAGATTCCCGCTCAGCGCATGCAGATCGAACCCATTCGGCCCGACCTCGCCCTGCTCTGTCTCGGAGTCACCGTCCGCGCCGGAGCCGAGGCCGTTCGAACCAGCGGCTCCATAATCATCGCCGCCCGCCGCGCAGCGGCCGGGCCGGTAGTACTCGGCGGCCATGCTGCACACGAAACCCGGTGTGCAGTAGCCGCATTGGGAGCCACCGCGGACCGCCATCTCGTGCTGCACCGGGTGCAGGTTCGCCGGGCTGCCAAGGCCCTCCGAGGTGACGATCTCCTGCCCGTCGAGGGCGGCGGCGGGGATCAGGCAGGCGTTGATCGCCACCCATTCGGTGGGTTCACCCGCGGGTCCGTCCAGGCCGGGCCGGGCCACCAGAATCGAGCACGCACCGCACTCGCCTTCCGCGCACCCCTCCTTGCCGCCGGTGAGCCCGCGGTCACGCAGGAAATCCAGCGCCGTCGTGTGCGGCGCTGCCGGTGAAATCGGGGTGGCCTTCCCGTTGATCGTAATTCGGGCCGCGATTGCCATTTCCAGGCTGCTTTCTACATCGGGTGCACAATCCACACTAGGACGTGCAATTCGGCTCGTCGAGAAAGCCGGGCCTCAGCAGCCGTGTGCGACCCGTCCGCGCAGCCACATCGTCCGATGGGCGCGGCGTCGCAGGTCGGAGGGATTCGACATCCGGTCTCGATTCCTTCCATCGTCGCAGGTCATGGGGGCCCGAACGTACTCTGCCACAATACTTTCGGTCAACCGACCGGGGCGGGCTCGAAGGCATTCTGTAGGAAAATACGAAGGATGCCAGGAGGCGCGCCGAACACCCTGGATAATCGAACAATCGGCTGCGGTGCCGGTAATTGCTGCGCCATCATTCGGAACGTGGTGCGGTTCGTTCAGAGCCGTTATTCACGCCTGTTCCAGGAGGCTTCACATGCAAATGCGCTTTTCGCGCCCCTCCCCCGGCCCCGATTCCACTCCGGCCGCCGGCCGGCATCCGGTCGACGAAATCCCCAGGCCCCCACGATTGGCGCTGCTCGGCCTGCAGCACCTGGCGATCATGTACGCGGGCGCGGTCGCCGTCCCCCTACTGGTCGGTGGCGCACTCGAGCTGCCTGCCCACACCATCGGCCTGCTCGTCAACGCGGATCTCCTCGTATCGGGCATCGTCACGATCATCCAGGCGGTCGGCATCGGGCGCGTGCTCGGAGTCCGACTACCGATCGTCGCAGGCGCCACCTTCACGGTGGTCTCGCCGATGATCCTGATCGCGCAGGAGTTCGGCGGCGGCGAGGCCGGACTGCCCACCGTCTACGGCGCGATCCTCGTCTCCGGCGTTTTCGGACTCGTGATCGCGCGGTTCTTCGCCAAGGTGGTGCGGTTCTTCCCGCCGCTGGTGTCGGGCTGCGTGATCTGTGTGATCGGCCTGTCGCTGATCGGCGCGGACGCCGGGCTGATCGCCGGTGACAATCCGGAAGCGCCCGACTACGGCCAGGTTTCGCATATCGCGCTGGCCGGGCTGGTGGTGCTGCTGATCGTCCTCATCCACCGTTTCACCCGCGGTCTGATCAGCCAGCTGGCCGTGCTGATCAGCATCGCGGTCGGCACCCTGGTGGCCTGGCCGATGCACCTGCTCGACATGTCCCACGTGGGTCCGGCGGGCTGGTTCGCGGTCTCGAAGCCGTTCATCTTCGGCGCGCCCGAGTTCCATCTCGGCGCGATCATCTCCATGTGCGTGGTCATGCTGGTGACCTTCACCGAGTCGACCGCCGATATGGTCGCCGTCGCGGAGATGGTCGACAAGCAGCTCGAACCGCCCGATCTGGCGCGCGGCCTGGCCGCCGACGGATTGTCCGCGGTGCTGGCCGGTTTCATGAACTCCTTCCCCGACACCGCATTCGCCGAGAACGTCGGCCTGGTCGGCTTGACGGGGGTGCGCAGCCGCTGGGTGGTCGCGGTCTGCGGCGGATTCCTGGTGGCGCTGGGCCTGATTCCGAAGGTCGGCGCGGTGGTCGCGGCCCTGCCCGGCCCGGTGATCGGCGGTGCGGCCACGGTCATGTTCGCCATGGTCACCGCCGTCGGGCTGCGGGTGCTGCACAAGGTTCAGTTCGAGGGGACGAACAACATGCTGATCATCGCCGTGACGCTGTCGGTGGCGCTGCTGCCCGCGGTCGCGCCGACGATCTACAAGCAGTTCCCCACGGACTTCCAGATGATCGCGGGCAGCCCGATCACGTCCGCGGTGGTCGTGGTGTTCGTACTGAATCTGGTGTTCAACCATTGGGGTTCGGGTAAGCCGCAGGTACCGGAGCAGACTCCGGAACCCGAGCGCCCGAGCGTCGAACCTCAGGAGACCCCGCAAGTCTCGTGATGGATCGCGCATCCGTGCGCGAGCAACCGCCGTCGACCTGCCGGGGTCGGCGGCGGTTGCGTTTTTCCGGCCGCGAACCATTGACCGAGTCACGGTGTCTCACTACTTTTAGTGGGACAGCACGTCCCACTCGGTCATCCGGCAAGGGAGCCATCACATGGCTGAAAACTCCGCACTGCATCCCCCCAGGTGGGCCCCCGCCGCGATTCGATGGCATCGCACCCCGGTCACCTGGTGGCAGTCCTGGCGGCTGGCGCTCGGCGTGCTGCCACGGGTCCGCGATCACACCGTCCTCGACTACGCCTCCGCCCTGCCCGGCGACGACGATGTGATGGTGGCGCGAGTTCCCCTAGCGCGCTTCGTCATCGTGCGCAGCCCGGAGCTGGTGCGGCAGGTCCTGGTGACCAACCAGAACAACTACCTCAAGAGCCCCGAGTACGACATGCTCGCCGTCGCGTTCGGCCGCGGCCTGGTCACCGACTTCAACGACGAACAGTGGCAACGCAATCGGCGGCTGGTGCAGCCGATCTTCGCCAAACGCAATGTGGACGGCTTCGCCCCGGTCATGGTCGCCGCCGCGCAGGACGCGGTGGAGCGCATCCGAACCCTCAGCGCCACCGGCGAAATCGTCGATGTGGGCGCGGAGATGAACCGCCTCACCCTGGATGTCACCTCCCGCACCATGTTCGGCACCGATATCACCGGCCCCATGTCCGAGGTGGTGCTCGAACGCCTGCTGCGCTTCTTCGGCCGCGGCTTCATGACCAACCTCAGCCATCCGCTGCACAACATCTCGGCCTGGGTGATGCAGCGACGCGGCGTCACCGATCCCGCGAATTCCCGTGTCCCACTGCGCATCATGCGCCGGGCGGGCTGGCTCATCGAACCGCGCGCCATGCGCGATCTGCGCCACGCCGAGCAGGTGGTGGACGGGCTGATCGCCGATCATCGCAGCGGCCGCATCGACCGCGGCGACAACCTGCTGTCCCTGCTGATGGACGCCGAGGATCCCGAAACCGGTTACCGCTACACCGATCAGGAGATCCACGACGAGCTGATGACCTTCATCGGCGCCGGAATGGAAACCACCGCAACGGCTTTGAGCTGGGTCTGGCAGCTGCTGTCGGAGAATCCGGAGGCCCGGGCCCGGTTGCGGGAGGAGGTGCGCACGGTACTCGGCACCCGCGGGGCCACCGCCGCCGACCTCGACCAGCTGCCCTGGACCCAGGCCGTGGTCTCCGAGACCATGCGCCTGCTGCCCCCGGTGATCGGATTGGCAAGGACCGCAAAGGATCACGACGTCCTCGGCGGCTACGCGATCAAGCCCGGGACCACGGTCGCGGTCATCCTGCACGCCCTGCACCACCACCAGCGGGTGTGGGAGCGCCCCGACGAATTCGATCCCGGCCGCTTCCTGCCCGAGAACCTGGCCCGCGAGCAGAAGCGCGCCGCCATCCCGTTCGGCGCGGGCAAACGCATGTGCGTCGCCTCGGGTTTCGCGAGTATGGAGGCCGCCCTGGTGGTCGCGACCTTCGCCCAGCACCTGGAATTCGACGCCGTCGCCCCGCGCCCACGTCGGCAGATCTCCTTCACCGGCGGCCCGGACGGCCCGCTGCCCATGCGGCCGCGTTTCCTCCCGCAGCCCCGGCGCATCGACGCGGCCGTATAGTCGGACCTCGTGAAACCGCCCGTGGACCTGCGCCCGCACCGTCGCAGGCGCGCGGGCGGTCAGCGCTGGCACGAACACAATTCCGCGCGCCGCACCGCCATCCTGGCGGCGGCCATCGCGCTGGTCGAGGAGCTCGGACCCACCGCGGACATCTCCACCCAGCAGATCGCCGAGCGGGCCGGGCTGGCCCGCTCGGTCATCTACCGCCAGTTCGACCATCGCGAGGATCTCGACAATCACGCCCGCGAATTCGTCTTCGAGCACTACCTCGCCGAATTCGAGTCGGTGCTGGTGCTCGATCCGGGCAGGACCGCCGAGGAGATCATCTTCGAGGTGATGTCGACGGTGGTCCGCTGGACCACCGAGCACACCAACCTCTACCGCTTCGGCCAGCTCGGACCGCTGCCCGGGCAGTCGGCCGACTCGCTGTGCACCTTCCGCGAGCGCATCGCCGACACCCTCTGGGAACGATTCACCACCGTCACCACCATCCTGGGCATCGACGCCGAACCCTTCCACCCGCTGGTGCACGGCCTGGTCGGACTGGTGGAAGGCGTTGTGGCCCAGCACCTCTCCAGGTCGTCACGCCCCGATCAGGACACCATCGCGCGACTGCTGACCTCGTCGACCTGGTTCCTGCTCGACGGCCACGCCCGCGACCTCGGCTACACCTTCGACCGCACCGCCACCGTCGGGGTACTGCTGGGTGAGCTGCTGGCCACCGCGTCCGATCGCACCGCCGAATCCTGATCGTCGGCGCGGGCGTAATGCTGTGCCAGCGCCGCGCAGGTGAACAGCTGGATCTGATGGAACAGCATGAGCGGCAACACGATCAACCCCACCGGATGCCCGGCGAACAGCACCGAGGCCATGGGCAGCCCGGTGGCGAGGCTCTTCTTCGATCCGCAGAAGGTGACCACGATGCGATCCGCCCGCGAGAACCCGAACAACCGGCTCCCGAAGGTGGTGGCGGTCAACACGATCGCCAGCAGCCCCGCGCACACCAGCACGGTGGACAGCAGCACCCGGGCCGAGAGTCCGTGCCAGATCCCCTCCGTCACACCGGCGCTGAACGCCGAGTAGACGACCAGGTACACCGACCCGCGATCCACCGTCTTGGTCGCGCCCGGATGCGCGAGCAGCCAGCCCAGCCGCGGTCGCAGCAGCTGCCCGGCCAGGAACGGCAGCAGCAGCTGGACCACGATCGCCAGCAGCGCCGACGGCGAAACATGCACTCCCGCCGTGGTGTTCATGAACGCCATCACCAGCAGCGGTGTCGCGAACACGCCGACCAGGTTCGACAGTGAGGCGCTGACCACCGCGCCCGCCACATTGCCGCGCGCCATCGCGGTGAAGGCGATCGAGGACTGCACCGTCGAGGGCACCAGACACAGGAACAGCACCCCGGTGTACAGCTCGGGCGTCAGCACCGAGGGCACCAGGAACCGTAATCCCAAGCCCAGCAATGGGAACAGCACGAAGGTGGCGCTCAGCACGGTGGCGTGCAGTCGCCAGTGCCGCAGTCCCGCGACCGCCTCCTTGGGTTCCAGGCGCGCGCCGTAGAGCAGGAACAGCACCGCGATGGCGATCTTGGTAGCCCAGCCGAGTACGTCGGCGGCCGTCCCCCGGGCGGGCAGCAGCGCGGCCAGGGCGACCGTGGCGAGGATGCCCAGCATGAACGAATCGATGCGGAGTTTGGCGAGGAGCTTCACGTCTCGACGGTATGAGCTCGAGTATTGATCGCGATAGGCGTTCGATTCGATATCTCCTATCGGCAAGCGCGATAATTAGTGGATGTTCGATCCCGAGCTGCTAAATACCTTCCTCGCCGTCGAGCGCGCGGGCGGTTTCACCGCCGCGGGCCGCCTGCTCGGCCTGCGGCAGTCCACCGTCAGCGGTCACATCGCCCGCCTCGAACAGGCCGCCGGGCGCGAACTGTTCCGCCGCGACACCCGCAATCTGGCCCTGACCGCGGACGGCGCGGCCATGATCGGCTTCGCCCGCACCATCCTCGACGCGCAGGCCCGGGCCCAGGCCTACTTCTCCGGTTCGACCCTCACCGGCCGCATCCGGCTCGGGGCCTCCGACGATGTGATGGCGCGCGAACTGCCCGACATCCTGGTGGATTTCCAGCGCACCCACCCCGGCATCGACCTGGAACTGACGGTCGGTCTCAGTGAGACCCTCAAGACCCGCATGTCCGCGGGCGAACTCGACCTGGTCTTCGGCAAACGCCTGCCGGGCGAACGGCACGGTGAATTCCTCTGGCGCGACCGCCTGGTCTGGGCGGGACGTTCCGCCACAACGGAATTCGAGGATCCGATCCCGTTCGTCACCTACCCCGCGCCCAGCCTCACCCGCCAGCTCGCCCTGCGGGCCCTGTCGCACGCGGGGCGCACCCACCGCGTCACCTGTGTCAGCGACAGCCTGCTGGGCCTGCGCGCCGCCGTGCTCGCGGGCCTGGGCGTGGTCGCGCACGCCGAGAGCGTGCTGCCCGACGGCCTGGTGGCCCTGGCCGATCCACGCCTGCCCGAACTCGGTGAACTGGATTTCGTGCTCATGCATCGCCGCAGCCGCCCGGCCGCGCCGGAACAGGCGCTGGCCGAGGCGATTACCGTCGCGGCCCGGCAGCTGGGCCGCAATACCCGCGAATAGCGTTCAGAGCTGGTACTTCTCGATATCGAGCTCCGGATGCGGTTCGCCGCTGGCCGCGCTGAACGCGGTCAGCGCCCGCACCAGCCCCGACCGGTCCGCGGCGGGCATCCGCTCCACCACGGCCGCGATCTCGCGGCGCCGATGCTCGATCACCTCCGCCACGATCCGGCGCCCGCGTCCGGTCAGCGCGATGATCAGTTCGCGGCGGGAGTCCGGATTGGGTTTGCGGTCCACGAGTTCCGCGGCCACCAGCCGATCCACCATGCGCGCCGCGGTCGAGGGCTGCACGGCCAGCGCGTTGGCCAGCGTCGCCACCTTCGACGGCCCGCGGGTGGACAGCAGCATCAGGGTCCGGAACTGCGGCACCGTGATCGACTCGTCGACCAGGGAGATCGACCGCGTCGACAGGGCCACCAGCACCCGGGACGCGGCCAGCAGCCCGTCGGCGATCTCGTCGACGGATTCCACGACCATCGCGTCCTTGCTCACCAAGACCACCTCCGCCGATCTCTCCCTGTGCCGTCACCCCGGCTCTCGAGTTTCCCCCACATCCTGCCGTCCGCCCGGGCCCGCTGTACATCGAAGGCCCGCCGCCGTGTCGGCGAAACACAGGCATATAGCAACTGTTGCACAGTGCTTCATTCATGTAGGGTCCCGCTGCGTGGGAGTTCGTGCAGCGCTCGCGCTGAATTCGGCCGGGCGCCGGTGGGGGTTGGTCACGGCGATCGGCGTGGTCGCGGGGTATGCGTCGGTGCTGCTGGCCAACCCGCGCCACTTCTATACCGACGACACCGAGGCCCAGTACGGCCCGATGTGGGTGATGCTCGGACGGCATCTGCGCGACGGCCGCTTTCCGGCGCTGGTGCCCTGGGAATGGATGTCGGGCAACTATTCGATGGAGGAGGCGGGCCTCTACAACCCGCCGCAACTGCTCGTCGACCTGATCGCCCCGTCCTTCGACAACCTGGCGCTCTACGTCACCGTGGTGAAGCTGATCTTCTCGATCATCGCCGCGCTCGGCGTGTACCGCGTCGCCCTGGCCTACCGGGCGAGCGCACCGTGGGCGGCGGTCGCCGCGGTGGCCTTCCCGCTCTCGGGCTGGTTCCTGTTCTTCGACGAATCCAGTTGGGCCACTTCGCTCACCGGCACCGCGTGGATGCTGCACGCCTGGGCCTCGGCCGTGCGATACCTGCGCCCCGGCGACGAGCGGCGCGGCGGCCCGATCCCGGTGTTCGTCTTCCTCTACCTGGCGATTTCGGTCCAATACGTCTTCCCCGCAGTCGAATCCGCGCTGATGATCGGCGCGGTGGCACTCGGCGAGGTGATCACCCGCCGCGCCTGGCGACCGGCCGCGCGCCTGCTGATGGTGGCCGCCTGCGCCGGGCTCGCCGGGCTCGAGACCTACCTGCCGGGCATGCTGTCCTCGCCGGTGACCTGGCGCGGCAACGAGCGCATCCTCGGCGACGACTTCCTCACCGTGCCGTGGTCGGAATCGCTGAATGCCAGTCTGCCCAGCACAGTTCCGGCGTTCACCGGCTGGTGGGGCTATGTGCAGCCGCTGCCCATGGTCTACATCGCCTGGTTCGCCGTGCCCCTGCTGGCCTTCATCGACTGGGGCGCGGTCCGCCGCTCCGGCCGGGATCTGATCGGCCCGGCCCTGTTCACCGTGATCTTCCTGATGTGGACCGCGGGCCCCGGCCGGATCGGCCCGCTGCGCTGGCCCGCGCGGGTGCTGCCGATGTTCGCGGTCGGCGTGCTGGTGCTGGTGTGCGTATTGCTCAGTCGCTACGGCGTTTTCACGCGGTGGCGGCACAGGTCGGTGGCCGCCGCACTGCTGCTGGGATTGCTGCTCGTCCGGTCGTGCTGCGCCGCACCGCATCTGGCGTCGCGACATCTACTCGCCGTCGCGGTGGTCGCGGCACTCACCGCGATCCTGGTGTGGCTGGCCGGAACCCGTGGCGTGGCGGCGGCGTGCGCGCTGGCCATCGTGTCGATGTTCCCCATCGCCTACGGCCAGGTGCGCGCCCAGGGCGCGACCCCGCTGTCCTACCACTTCCCCGAGCGCCGTTCGGACATGCGCGCGCGATTCCCCCACTTCGACGGTGTGACACTGCAACTGGCCGATCGCGCCCTGGTGCCACCGGACGAGCAGAGCGGCACGGGCGCTTGGGGTTCGCTGGCCTTCGGCAACTACGCCAAGAACATGGGCCTGAACTACGTCAACGCCTACACCCCGATCGGCTACCGCGAGTTCAGCAGGCTGCTGTGCATGGGCTGGGACGGCAGCACCTGCCCGGCCGCGTTCGGCACGGCATTCTCGACCGAATCCACCACGGGCCGCACGATCGTCGATCTGATGAAGGTGGATCGTGTTGTGCTGCAACGCGCCCAGTACCCGGACGCCGACAGCAGTCCCGCACCGCCGGGGTGGCGATGGGTCGACTATCCCGGTCACGAACGCTATATCGAGGTCCTCGAACGCGAAGGCGGCCCGATCTCGGAGCATCCCGGCCCCGCCGCCGCGCAAGACGTGCAATTCACCCAGATCGGACGCGACAGCGTCACCAGCCATCTGCGCGTGAGTTCCGCCACCGGAGGCAGTCTGGTGTTCGCCCGCCTTGCCTGGCCCGGCTACCGGGTCACCCTCGACGGCCACGACATCGGCTTCCACACCGTCGCCGATATCTTTGTCGCCGTGGATGTTCCGCCCGGCACGCAGGGCGGGGACCTGGTGGTGGCGTGGCGTCCGCCCGGCTGGAAGATCGGGATCGGGGCCGCGCTGGCGGGTCTGATCGGTTTGGGAATTCTGCAGTTCGGGTACCGACGCGAGTGGGAGCGAATCGCTATCACCGGGACGGAATTCCTCGATGACGAACTCGCCCACCAGGTCGAGCAATTGCGAACGGCCCCGGTCTGAGCGGTAGGGTACCGACAGTCCGGTTCGGGGTCGGACGGTGCGAAGCTTTCGAGCTGAAGCCTCTCGGGTTCAGCACAACTCAGTTTGCGGGACCAGGATCCGACTTCCGAGGTGGCTTGACTGTTGACCGGTGTGCGAACGAGTAACCATGTGACAGTGGGCGATTCACGCGATCGGAGCGATCCGATCTGGAACGGGCGCACCCTCATCGTGCTCGCTGTGTGGGCGGCGCTGTCGATCACGCTCGTCTTCGCCACCGTCGACCCGTGGCTCGACCAGGTCGGCATCCTGGCGGGCGGCTTCGACGTGCACGTCTACCGCGACGGCGCGTGGAAGATCGTGCACGGCCACCCGCTCTACACCGAGCCCACCCACCGCGGCCTGTCCTACACCTACACGCCGTTCTCCACCCTGATGTTCCTGCCCATCGTGGCGGTCCCGTGGGGCGCGGTCACCAATTGCTGGCTGGTACTGAACGTTTGCGTGCTCTACGGCTGCGTGCTGCTGTGCTGGCGCATCCTCGGATACCGGTTCACCGCACGGCTCGCGGGCGTCAGCGCACTGGTCGCGGGGGCCGCGGTATTCCTGGAACCGATCCGCACCACGCTGTACTACGGGCAGATCAACTTGATCCTGATGGCGTTGATCCTCTGGGACTTCTCACGCGCCGACCGCAGCCGATTGCGCGGCTTCGGCGTGGGCGTGGCGGCGGGCATCAAACTGGTGCCGCTGTTCTTCGTGCTGCAATTCGCGGTACTGCGCCAATGGCGTTCGGCGCTGGTCGCGGTGGCCACCTTCCTGTCGACCATCGTGGTCGCCGGACTCGTATTGCGTTCGGACTCACGGCAGTACTGGACCTCGACGTTCTTCCAGTCCGATCGCATCGCCCCCGACACCCAGCCCGCCAACCAGTCGATTCGCGGCGCGATCGCCCACTTCTCCGGTCATCAGGTGCCGCAGTGGCTGTGGCTGCTGATCGCCGCGCCGGTCGCGATCCTCGGCCTGCTGGTGGCCGCCGAGCTCGAGCGCCGCGGCGAACGCCTGCTCAGCGTCGCCTACACCGGCCTGACCTCGTGCGCGGTGTCCCCGTTCTCGTGGAATCACCACTGGGTGTGGCTGCTGCCGCTGTTCGTGTACCTGATCCATCGCGCCCGCACCAGCCCGCGCTGGTGGGGCGCCGCCGGGCTGCTCTACATCGCGACCGGGGCCTGGGCGTATCACTGGAACCCGCACTGGGTCGTGGTCGGCTGGTTCCTGTTCCCGCCGTCCTGGCCGATCTCGCCGATCCTGCTGAACTGCTACCTGCTGGTGTACGTGATCATCACAGGCTGCCTGATCTGTTATGGAAGATTCTCCGGACCTACATCGCATTCGGCGGCCGCAGAGGGAACCCCCTGAGGGCAGACCTTTCGCGAGCGATCACCGAGGAGGGCGCCATGAAGGCACCGGTATGCATGGATTGCTGGCGGCGTGAGAACCTCACGTTCGCGCAGCGGCTGGACCCCGCGTTCATCAAGCCGGGTCCGAAGTTCCGGTGTGCGATCCACCAGGCCATGGTGGATGCCGACCGTCCCGACAGCGGCGGTCACGCCACCCCGCAGGCCGCGTGAGAGTCCGGGTCTCGTCGTCGCCGGTCAGAGCGCCGTGACGACGAGACCCGTTCGGGCACTGTATTTCTCGCCCCAGTCGTAGAGCGCGGTCAGCACCGGGATCAGGGTGAGCCCCTCGTCGCTGAGCTGGTAGTCCACCCGCGGCGGGACCGTGTCGAACACCGTGCGCCGCACCAGCCCGTCGGATTCCAGTTCGCGCAGCTGCTGGACCAGCATCTTCTCGCTGGTGTCGGGCATCAGCCGGCGCAGTTCGCCGTAGCGGTGCACGCCCTCCTTGAGGTGGGCCAGGATCACCGGTTTCCATTTGCCGCCGATCAGATCGACGGTCACCTCGACCGGGCAGTGGTAGCGCTTCGCGGACATGTCGCCTCCGGTACTTACCGAAAAGTGCGTTCTTGTAACACTGTAATCATGGGTCTTTCATGAAATCCCATGAAGGTCATTACATTCGACAGTTTCAAGCCCGGCGTCACCATGGAGACCATCACTCCGTTCCTACCCGAAGAGGTCGCCAACGTGTGGCGGCTGTGGAAGGCTGGCATCGTCCGGGAGAACTATGCCCGGGCCGACGAGCCCGGGGTGGTCATCGTGTTCGAGGTGGACAGCGTCGAGGAGGCCAAGCGCTATGTCGAGGACTTCCCGCTCACCAAGAAGGGTCTGCTGGAGTGGACCTACCTCCCGGTCATCGCGCCGTTGCCGCTGGAGGCCCTGATGGCCGACACGGTGGATGTCTCCGAACCCTACGACCGGACGAGGTGAGCTGTGCGGACCGCTTACGGCCTGACCATTCCGCAAACCGTCGCGGATGCCTGTGATCCCGCGCGGATGGCGCTGCTGATCTACGACATGCAGGTCGGCATCGTGAGCCAGCTGTCCGACGGCGATCACATCGTCAAACAGTGCCTGCGGCTGCGAGATGCCGCGCGGGCCAGGGGTTTCCGCGTCTTCTACACCCGGCACCTGTCGATACCGCCTGCGGCCGCGGGTGTTTCGCAGTTGCGCACCGCCATGGAGTGGCAGCGGGTGGACGATCCGGCGGCGGTGCGCGCGGCGTTCCCGCAGGGTTCGCCGCAGTATCAGCTGGTGCCCGAGCTCGCGCCGGGCCCGGACGAGGTGGTGTTCGACAAGATCACCATGTCGGCGTTCCTGGGCACGCCGCTGGATATCGCGCTGCGCGATCTGGGTATCGACACCTTCGCGGTGGCGGGCATCGCCATGGAGGTCGGCATCGAACCGACCGTCCGGCATGCGGTCGATCTCGGCTATCTGCCGATCATGGTCACCGACGCCTGCGGTGCTGGTCATGCCGAGGCCGCCGAACGTTCCACGGCCGCGCTGGCTTTCGCCGGAGGTTCGCGGACGGTCGGCACCGAGACCCTCGTCGACCTGATGGCAGGCGCTGACCTGGCGTGATTCCCGAACGGTGGCATCTGCGCCACCGGCACGACAAACTGAACCTGTGAATCGTGTACGACCCGAGCTGTGGTGCGCCGAGGGGGATCCGCGGTGACGGCGCTCGCCCGCGGTGAGAACCGCCCCGCCCCCGCCGACCGGATGACCGTGACCGTGCGGTCGTCGGTCGGCGTCGACGTCTCGGCCCTGCTACTGGGCGCGAACGGCAAGGTCCGCTCCGACGGCGATTTCGTGTTCTTCAACCAACCCGTCGGCCCGGGCGTGGTCTACCGGCACGGAGGCGGCGCGGGCGACATGGTCGACGTGCAGACCTCCGCGCTACCCGCCGACGTGGACAAGGTCGCGATCACCGCGAGCCTCGACGGCAGCGGGCCCGCCACCTTCGCGGGGGCGAGCTCGCTGCTGGCGACCATCGGATCCGACTCCGGCACACTGACTTTCCAGCTGACCGGGCTCAGCACCGAAGCCGCCGTGGTCTGCGTGGAGATCTACCGCCGCGGCGACGCCTGGAAGGTGCGCGCGGTCGGCCAGGGCTACGACGACGGGCTGGCCGGTCTGGCGGCGGCGTTCGGCGTGAACATCGACGACGAGCCCGAACCGCCCGCCACGCCACCGCAGAACTACCAACCGGCACAGCCGAATCCGCCGATGCCACCACCCCAGCAGTCCGCGCCCGCGCCGGGTTATCAAGCACCGCCGCCGGGTCAGCAGAATCAGCCGTACGCGCCGCCGCCGGGTGTTCCGGCCCAGCCGTATCAACCGGCTCCGACTTATCAACCGGCGCAGTCCTTCCCGCCGCCCCAGCCCTATCAACCGGCGGCTCCGATCCCGCCGTCTTCGATGCCGCAAGGAGTGCCGTCCGTGCAGAGCGAGCTGTTCCAACCGATTCACGCCGAAGTCGACGGTCCCGGCATTCAGAAGCAGGGCAGCAAGATGATCCGGGTCGCCGTGAACGGCGAGACCCTCGCGCGCGCCGGTTCGATGGTCGCCTACCAGGGCGATCTGCATTTCAAGGCGCTCGGTTCCGGCGGCATCGGCCGCGCCATCCAGCAGCGTCTCACCGGCGAGGGCGTCCCGCTCATGCAGATCTCCGGTCGCGGTGATCTGTTCCTGGCCAACGCCGCCGCCGATGTCCACGTGGTGGATCTGGACGGCACCGACGGCCTGACCATCAACGGCGCGAACGTGCTGGCCTTCGACAACTCGCTGACCTACAACATCCAGCGGGTGCAGGGCGCGGCCGGTTACGCCAGCAACGCGGGCTTCTTCAACTGCGTGTTCTCCGGTCGCGGCCGCATCGCCATCACCACGCACGGTCAGCCGGTGGTGCTGAACGTGGATCAGCCCACCTACGCGGATCCGCAAGCCGCCGTGGCCTGGTCGTCGAGTCTGCAGACCGGGATCAAGCGCAATGACTCCTTCGGTTTCAGCCGCCTGATCGGCCGTTCCACCGGTGAGGGCCTGACGCTGTCGTTCCAGGGCCGCGGTTTCGTGATCGTGCAGCCCTCGGAGTTGCCGCCGGGTGGTTTCATCGGCGGGACCGGCGGCGGTCAGGAGGCGGGCCAGAGTGGCGGCCTGCTGGGCGGGTTGCTCGGGTAGCGTCGGGGTGACCGTCTCGTCTGCCGGAGGTGCCGTGCGCTCACTGACCCGAGTTCTGCTGCTCATGCTCGCGCTGGTCTGCGGCATCGCCATGGCTCCCACCCAGGCCATGGCGGACGCGACCTTCGATGACGCCACCGCCGCGAAGATCGACGATCTGATCGCCACCCGCACTGCCGCGGGCAACGCGACGCCGGGCGATCTGATCGCCCAGCTGTCGAGCCGCCTGCTCGGCACCCCCTACGGCGCGGACATGCTCATCGGTTCCGCGACCCAACCCGAGCAGCTGGTCATCGACCTGCGCCGGGTGGACTGCTTCACCTACCTCGACTACGTGGAGGCGGCGCGGCGCTCGGGTGATCGAAACCAGTTCACCCAGAACCTGATCAATGCCCGCTACGCCGGTGGCCAGGTCGACTTCCTGCACCACAAGCACTTCTTCACCGACTGGGCCCGCGTCGACCGCACCGCCGCCACCGACATCACCGGCTCCCTGAGCTCCGGCGCGGTCACCCTCACCAAGCACCTGAACGCCAAGGGTGACGGCAGCACCTACCTGCCCACCCTCCCGGTGGTCGACCGCGACATCACCTACATCCCGAGCAACGCCTTCACCAATTCCGTGATCTCCCAACTCCATACGGGCGACTACCTGGGCGCGTACGCCGACGCCCCCGGCCTCGACGTCACCCACGTCGGCATCTTCATCTCCACCCCGAACGGCCCGATGTTCCGCAACGCCTCGTCGCTGGACGCGAACATGCAGGTGGTCGACACCCCGCTGACCCAGTACCTGAACACGGTGCCGGGCCTGGTGGTCCTGCGCCCGAACTCCTAGGGCCGCCGCAAACCCCCGCCTCGGCCTCGGCACAGCAGCAATCGACAAGGAGACTATTCGAGTCGCTGCCAGATGTTCCATGACGAACTGTGACCGCAGGCAACATCTTTCACCGCCCGCCTGTAGAACGCCTTGGCCTGGCACTCGTCGCTACAACAGGCGTGCAGGTGCATTCCTCGACGGGCTTCTCCGAGGTCGGGGCACTCACCGGCCGGGGCCGGATGAGGGTTACGGATCGCAGCCGACATCGTCCACCATCCGAAAGGCCCGCGTCGGGAACAGGATGACGTTCGAGCGGTCCCGGCCCTCGTACTTGTCGTCCTCGACGGTGATGATGCGCGACGCCGCGGCTTGCCGGGAGCATTGGTCCGGGCAGCAGTCGCGGTGAATCACCATGGCTTCCAACGCTTCGGCCGCCGTCATCTCGATGTCGTTGTCCCGGATGTGGCAGTCTTCCAACCTGGCCAATCGAGGGCCATAGAATTCCATCGCCCCGTCTCCTCGTCCTCGGTACGCGGTTTCATACGTGCGGCATGACCATCGCGGCAGGGCTCTCCGCCGCCCATCCCCATCCGTTCGCTTCGGCTATTTCGCTGAGTTGCGCTCTCGCGCCGCAGGATTGACGCGTTCCGGCATTGCCCGCAACGCAATGCCGGTGCCGATCGAGTTCGATCCGCACGTTGTTCTCGTTCGCCAGGTGCTCGGAGTCCGGCAATCGGTAATGGCTCGGACGCGAGACCGTTCCGGCCATGGTTCACGACGCCAATCGAGCGGCGGCAGTGCGCGCGGCGGCGAAGTCCCAGCCCGGATTGCCCAAACGCCGGTTCTCACTACAGATCTCGAGTAGTTGGGCCAGGCGTCCACAATCGGGCAATTCGCATCCGACGTGGACCGTCAGCATGCTTTCGACGGTCCCGGGAAACATCATGGCCTGATAGATCTTTCCGCGGTCGTGGGACACGACGCTGGGGCGATCGGTCACGATGACCTCCGGTGTCGCCCATGACCGGTGGCGGCGAGCTGATGTTCGAGCGACTCCCGACCGCGAACCCTGATCGAGACCAGGTGGGTATCGTCGTCGTCGCGAAGGCGCTTCTCGTAGTCGGCCACGCCGCTGATGTCCTCGATGAGGACGCCCACGACAATGATCAACGTTACCGAGATCAACAGTGTCAAAACCCAAGCATCCCAAGTCATTACGACTCCTAGTGCTTTTCGGATGAATCCCCGAGCGACGACCTTTCTCGTTATCGCCGCCAGGCGCTATGAATTAAGTACACACCACATCGTGCCCAAAAACTGCTCCCGACGTGCATCTAGTCAAATATCATCGAATGCACTTGACGTGCACAGTCGCCACGAACACTGCACGTCGCAGGCAGTGCACGCAGCGACCTCACCGAATACGTGCACCACCCTCAATAACCTCCACTTCAGATAGCGAGGCTAAGAAAAATGAGCGGATCAACGGTCTCTCGCCTGGATTTCGGCAACTACATGCGAGAGCTACGGACGAGAGCGCCCAGATCGGCAGTGTTGGCTGCGGCCAACCACATTGGCGTTTCTCGGCCGGTAATTGATCGCCTAGAAGACGGGGCGACCAACCGCCTCGGCAACCTGCACATCAACGCCCTGCTGGAGTTCTACAACGCCGACGCAGAGGCACGAGAGAAGGCGTGGATGCTGTGGGAGGAGGTCAGGGCCGAGGAGAAGCGCGCCAAGGGCGGGGACGGACAGGGCAACATCTGGAAGGCATACAAGGACCAGATCGCGCCGAACACAGGCAAGTTTCTTCGACTGGAGGGCGCTGCCACTCGGGTCATTTCACACAATCCGGTAATCCTGCCCGCGATGATTCAGACCTCCGACTACCGCCGAGCACTCGATCGCGGAGCTAACCCGAATCTCTCTCTGGTAGATCTTGAACGGCGAATCGAACTGACTGCCAAACGTCAAGTACGCCTGAATGATTCAACGTTCCACTATGAGGCGTTGCTCTGCGAGGCCGTGTTTCGGAATCGCGCCGGTGGCCCGACGGTGATGCGCGCGCAGCTGGAGTGGTTGGCCGAAGTCGGCGAGCGTGACAACGTCGAAATCCGAATCGTGCCGCACTCGGCCGACGCCCATCCAGGTTTGGCGATGCAGTCGTTCGACTGGCTCGAGTTCTCGGCGGGCGCAAGTGGCCTCGCGTTGCCGACCGTCGTATACGCGGAAGGTGCTATTGGGTCGGTCTTCCACGAGCATGACGAAGAGGTCAACCGATATCGACAGGCCATCGAGGGTATCCGCGCTGTAGCGTTGGGGAAACAAGACACCAGGAACCTGGTGCTCGAGATCGCGAAGGAGTACGCGGCGTGAACAAGCCGGTCAAGGGCGAGTGGTACAAGTCGAGCCGGTCCAACACTGGCAATCAGTGTGTGGAGATCTTCCACGCTGACAATGTGACGTTGGTCCGGGACACCAAAGACGATGGCCGGGGACCAATCCTGACGTTCCCCGCAAGCGACTGGGCGAAGTTCGTCGACAGCCGCGTCTGGGAGCGCTGACACCCCTCCGAACGCAGAACGCCCATCCGCCGTCTGGATAGTGGCGTTCTGGTGTTCAGCGTTCCAGCATCCGCCAAAGCCCTGCTTCACGCGGTCGCCCAGCGACTCAGACCAGATCCACTCGCACCCCGGCGTCGCGAATTGCGTTGACGGCGTCGGGATTCGCGTCCTTGTCGATGACGAGGACGTCGATGGATTCGATCGGGCAGATGCGCGCCAGCGCGGTGCGTTCGAGCTTCTCGGCGGTCGCGACCGCGACGACTCGGCGGGCGCGGCGCACCATTTCGGCGTTGACCCCCGCCTCGTCGAGGTGGCGGCACTGCGCGCCGCCCTCGGCGGAGATGGCCCCCACCCCGAGAATCAGGGTGTCCAGCCGCAGTTCGGCCAAGGCCAGCTCGGCCAGCGGCCCGTGCAGTTCATAGGATTCGCGCCGGGCCATGCCGCCCAGGCAGATGGTCCGCAGATGCGGGCGCAACACCATTTCACCGGCGATATTGAGCGCGTTGGTGACGATGGTGAACTCGCTGTCGGCGGAGGTGGGCAGATCGCCGCGTCCGGCGATGGCGCGGGCGACGGCCGTGGTGGTGGTGCCACCGTTGAGCGCTACCACTTCGGCCGGATCCACCAGGGCCGCAGCGTGTTCGGCGACGCGCTGCTTGGCCTCGTCGGTGCCGCGATAGCGGGCGGGCAGATCGTAGGCGACCGAGGTGGCGACGATGCCGCCGTGGGTGCGGGTGGCCAGCTGTTGTTCGGCGAGGGCGGTGAAGTCGCGCCGGACCGTCGCCGCGGAGACGGCCAGGCGTTCGGCGGCCTCCTCGACCGAGAGTCGCCCGGTCTCGGTGAGCAGTTCCAGCAGGCGATTCCAGCGCCGGGACCGATCGGCGGGTGCGGTCATTTGACGCTGCCGGCGGTGAGGCCGGCGACCAGGCGCTTCTCGATGAGCGCGAACAACACGACTACGGGCACGATGCCGACGGTAGAGATCGCGAAGACATATTGCCAAGCCGTGTCGTACTGCCCGACGAACTTGGTCAGCGCCACCGACAGCGGCTGATTCTCCGGCGTGGTGAGAATGACCAGGCTGGCGGCGAATTCGTTCCAGCAGGACACGAACGCGAAGACGGTCGCGGTGACGATGCCCGGCCACACCAGCGGCAGCGAGACCCGGGTGAGGATCTGCCAGCGGTTGAGCCCGTCGAGCTGCGCCGCCTCCTCCACCTCGATCGGAATCCCGGCGAAGAAGCTGTGCAGGATCCACACCGCGAACGACAGGTTGAAGGCGGCGTTCACCAGGATCATGGCCAGCCAGGTGTCATTGATGCCGAGTACGAAGAACTCCCGGATCAACCCGGTCACCAGCACCGTCGGCTGCAACATCTGGGTGACCAGCACCAGCCCGAGGAACAGTGCCCGCCCCGGAAACCGCCGTCGCGCCGTGTAATACGCGGCGGGCACGGCGACCAGCAACACCAGCAGCGTGCCGAACACCGAGATCACCAGCGTGCTCACCAGGTTGAACGGCAGCGGCGTCTCGGGGGTGTGCCACATGGTCGCGTAGTTGCCCGGCACCCAGTGCTCCGGCAGATACGTCGGCGGGATGCGCAGGATCTCCGAGCGCGGTTTCAGCGACCCGAACACCATCACCAGGTACGGCAGCAGGAACATCAGAGCGATCACCGCGCCGATCACGGTGAGCCCCCAGCGTTTTCGCTTCACCGCGCCTCCTCCCCCGCCGGGCGGATCAGCTTCACGTAGATGGCGATGATCACCAGGATCAGCCCGAAGTTCAGCACGCTCATCGACGCGGCCGTCGCGACCTGCTGGTTCTGCCGAATCAGCTTGAACGTCAAGGTCGTGGTGGTGTCGGCGGAGAACCCCGCGATGCTGCCGGTGAGCACCTGGAGAATCGGCAGCGAATTGAACGAGTTGATGATGTTGATGATGGTCGCGACCGCCATCGCCGGACGCAGTTGCGGCAGCGTCAGATACAGGTAGCGCTGCCAGGAACTCGCGCCGTCCACCCGCCCCGCCTCGTCGATCTCACCCGGGATCGATTGCAGCCCGGCCAGAATCGTGTAGGTCGTGAACGGGATGGACACGAACACGGCCACCCCGATCGCCACCAGGAACGCGGGACCGGCCTGCTTGGTGAACCCGAAACCCCGGTCCAGCACACCGATGTCGACCAGGAACCGGTTGGCGATGCCGACGTCCGGGTCGAGCATGTACTCGAAAATGGTGGTCGTCATGACCACCGAGGCCGCCCACGGCACCAGTATCGCCAGCCGGACCGCGGTGCGCCCGGGGAAGTCCTGGTTCAGGAACTGCGCCAGCGCGGCCGATGCCACCAGCGTGATCACCACGACCGCCAGCACCCACACCACCGTGTGCACCAGGATCGAGCCGAGCTCGTCGATGGCGAACAGCCTGCGGAAGTTGGCGAATCCGGCCGGGCCCCGGTCCTGCCCGTAGGCGCTGAGGTCCCGGGTGGAGGTCCACAGCATGTATCCGGCGGGGAACGCGACGATCGCCGCGATCAGGATCAGCACCGGTCCGATCCACGGCAGCGCGCGCAGCGATGCCGTGGATCGTTGGCGGGCAACGACTCTCAATTCGCGGCCTGCTGGATCTTCTGGAGTACGGCGGCCGGATCGCCGCCCTGCGTGATGGTGCCCATCTGCTGCTGGATCGCGCCCTGCGCCGCAGCCCATTTCGGGTTGTTGCTCGGATAGAACTGCGCCACCGGCAGGGTCGCGGCGAACGCCTTGGTGACCGGATCGTCGGCGAGCGCGGCCGCCCCGCTGTTGGTGATCGGGATGAAGTGTTCGCTGCTCACGAATTTGGCGTAGACGCTGGCCGAGTAGAAGTAGCTGAGGAACTTCTTGATGGCGGCGGTCTTGGTGCCGTCCTTCTTGAACGCCATCAGATGATCGGCGACACCGAGCGTGACGGGTGTGCCGGTCTTGGTCGGCGACGGGGAGGTCGCGTACTTCAGCCCCGGATTCTTGGACGCGATCTGGGTGATGGTCGGCGGCAACCCCTCGATCATGCCGATCTTGCCCTGGATGAACGCGTTGATCACGTCGAGCCGATTGGTCGCACCCGGATTCTGTTCGGTGGCACCGGTTTCCGCGATGGCCTTCATGGCCTGCACACCCTCGAGGTTCTGCGGGGTGTCGACGGTGACCTTGGTGCCGTCACTCCACGCGCCGCCCGCGCCGAAGGTCCAGATGGAGGTCTCGGCCTGCGGCTCCTCACTGCCCAGCGGCAGCCCGTAACCCGAGACGCCGCCGAGCGCCTGGATCTTCTTGGCATCGTCGGTGAGTTCGCTCCAGGTCTTGGGCGGGGCGGCGATCCCGGCCTTCGCGAACAGATCGGTGTTGTAGAAAAGCGTGCGGGTGGAGGCGAAAAGCGGTAGTGCCCACTGGGTTCCGTTGATCGACGCGTTCTTGGCGAAGGCGGGCTGAATATCATTGATGACCTGCGGGTCGGCGATGTCGGTCGCGGAGTACAGCTGGCCGTCGGTGGCGAAGGTGGAGTAGGCGTCGATATTGAGGATGTCGGGCGTGGTGCCCTTGGACTGCAGCTTGGTGCGGACCACCTCGTTGATCGAATCCCAGGACTCCATCGAGAGTTTGACCTTGATATCCGGGTTCGCCTGCTGGAAGTCGGCGATGATGGCGTCCCATTCGGCCTTGGTGCCATCGCTGTAGGTGGGTGCCAGGAAGGTCAGCGTGTTGGGGTCCGACTCGTCGGAGCTGCTCGAGCCGAATCCGCAGCCGGATACCGTCAGGACCAGACCGGCGACCGCGGCCACCGAGGAAAGCGCGCCGCGCAGTGCATGTTTCACGAGCGGGACCTCTCAATCTCCACACCGCGCGCAACGAATCGCGGATGATGGGATGAACGATTCGGATTGTCCGAATCTAACGCCAATGCTGCGCGAATGTGATCGTTTGAGTCGTTAAATTGACATGAACGATCACCGGGTTGATCCTGGGTGGGTGCCGCCGGACGCCGATCGAATCCTGTTCCCCGCAAGCCATCTGGCCGCCGAGGTGGCCACCCAACCCGATGACTGGGCGCGCGCGGCCACCCTCGCCGCCGTGCACCGCGACCGACTGCCCGCCCCCGGCGAGCGGGTGGCCGTAATCGGCTGCGGCACCTCGCTGTTCATGGCCCGCGCATTCGCGGCGCTGCGTGAATCAGCTGGTCAGGGACTCACCGATGCCTGGTCCGCCAGCGAATTGCGCACTGCCCGCGACTACGACCGATACCTGGTGATCTGCCGCTCCGGCACCACCACCGAGGTGCTGGCCGCCATGTCGGCACTGCCCGATGGCATTCCGCGCACGGTCATCAGCTCCAGTCCCGGAACCCCCGCGCTGAGCCTCGCCGAGCCCGTTCTCATCGACGAGGTGGACGAGAAATCCGTGGTGCAAACCCGGTTCGCCACCACGACACTGGCCCTATTACGCCACCACCTGGGCGAGGATCTGACCCCGGTGATCGCGCAGGCCCGCCGGGTGCTGGCGGAGGATCCGGCCGAATCACTGGCCCGGGTACGGGACGCCGAGCAGATCACCTTCGTGGGAATGGGTTTCGCCGCCGCGCTGGCCGAGGAAGCCGCCTTGAAGCTGCGCGAGTCCTGCCAGGCCTGGACCGAGTCCTACCTCGCCACCGAATACCGGCACGGCCCCATCAGCATCGCCGCCCCCGGCCGGGTGGTGTGGGCGCTCGGATCGCTCGTCGCGGGGCTTGCGGACGACATCGCGGCCACCGGAGCGCATGTCGAGCATCGCCCCGTAGACCCGCTCGCCGAACTGGTGCGGGTGCATCGACTGTGCCTGCTGCGGTCCGCTGACCTGGGATTGAACCCGGATCAGCCGCGCAGTCTGAACCGGTCGGTCATCCTGGATTGATGGGTGGCCCTGTGAATGCCGTCGCGGCAACAGATCTGGTGCTCGCCGTGGACGTCGGCGGGACCACGACCAAGGGTGAGATCACCGACGCGGACGCCGCCGTCCTGTGTGCCGCCACCATCCCCACCCCGCACGGTGAGGCCGCGTTCGACGCCATCGAGTCGCTCGGGGCGAACCTGCTGGCCACCCTGACACCCGAGCGGCGGGCCCGCGTCGCGCGTGCCGCCGTCATCCTGCCCGGCCTGGTCGACCGGGAGCACGGCACCGCCGTCTTCAGCAGCAACCTCGGCTGGCGAAACGTGAAGGTGGGCGGCCGTTTCGCCGACCGCTGGGGCATGCCGGTACTACTCGACCACGATGTGACCGTCGCGGGTTGGGCCGAATGGCGCTACGGCGCGGGCGCGGGCATCGACGACGTCGTGGTACTGATCATCGGCACTGGAATCAGCGGCACCCTCGCTGTCGGCGGCCGCCTGGTACGCACCCCCGCGCACCGCGAGGACGCGCAAGCCGGCGAGTACGGCCACATCCCGGTCCGGCACCGCGACGGCCTCCCCTGCCCCTGCGGCAATACCGGCTGTGTCGAGACAGTCGCCTCGGGACCGGCCATCGCCCGCGCCTACAACGCCCGCACCGGCCTGAACCTCACCCGTGCGGAGTCGGTTTTCGACGTAGCCGACATCGACCCCACCGCGAGCGCGGTGATCGCCGACGCCGTCGACGCCCTCGCCGAGGGACTACTCGGTGTCCTGCACGCGACCTGCCCGGAGCTGATCGTGCTCGGTGGCGGGCTGTCCGGTGCCGGAACACTGCTCACCGACGCCCTCCGACTTCGCCTCACCGCCCTGCTCCGAGTGGTCCCGGTACCGCGAGTAGCCGTGGGCAGCTTCGGTATCCGCGCCGGGCTGGTCGGAGCGGCGAGCCTGGCCCGGACAGGCACGCTGGAATGACCGGTCCCCGCGAGGATTCCGAGCCAGCGATGCGCCCGGCACACCGTGTGCGCAGACCGCGGCAGGCTGGTCGCCCCGCACGTCGACCCTTCACACCTGCGCGGCATCGCCACGCCCGGACCACCGTGCGGCGCGGTGAGCCGACGACGGAGTCCGGTCGGGGAAACAACGCTCGCGCCGACGGGCTCGAATGGACACTGGGGACAGGGGGCCGGGGATGAGCAATGGGCGCGTGCTGGACCTGCGGGGGCGCGTGGTCACCGGGGCGGGAGTGATCGAGGACGCGGTGATCACGGTGCAGGGTGAGCGGGTCGCGGCTGTCAGATCCGCCACGGATTGGGTTGCGGCGCATCGGGAATTGCCGCCGGAGTTCTCGGGGACGGTGCTGCCGGGGCTGGTGGATATCCACAATCACGGCGGGTTCGGGCACCGGTTCGACACCGTGGACGGCGGGGAGGCGCGGGCGGCGGCGGCCTTCCATCATCGGCAGGGGTCGACCAGTGTGCTGGCGGGGATCGTCACCGCCCCGCCCGACGACATGGTGGCGCAGGTGGCCGTATTGCGGGAACTGGCGGTGGAGGGGGTGATCGCGGGTATTCACGCGGAGGGGCCGTTCCTCTCGCGAACCCGTTGCGGGGCACACGATCCCAGCCTGCTGATCGATCCGGATCCCGCGCTGGTCGATCGGCTGTTGAAGGCCGCCGACGATCACCTCTGCGTTGTCACGATGGCTCCCGAGCGCACCGGATTCACCGATGCCGCACGACGATTCGCGGACGCCGGGGTGGTAGTCGCCGTCGGGCACAGTGATGCCGACTTCGCCGAATTCCGTTCCGCACTGGGCCCGAACGGTTGCGCGACGCTGATCACGCATATCGGCAACGGGATGCCGCCGCTGCATCATCGCGCGCCGGGACCGGTGGCGGCGGGACTGGTCGCCGCGGCGGAGCGGCAGGCGTTCGTGGAACTCATCGGCGACGGGGTGCACGTCGAATCCGGCTTCGGCACATTCGTTTTCGCGACCGTGCCGGGCCAGGTCATTCTGATCACCGATGCCATGCAGGCGGCGGGCATGCCGGACGGGGAGTACCGGCTGGGACCGCAGACCGTGACCGTGACGGACGGGGTGGCGCGGGTGCCGGGCGGTTCCATCGCGGGCGGCACCTCGACGCTGCTGCACTGCCTGCGCTGGGCAGTCCACGAGTGTGGGTTGCCGTTGACCGAGGCGGTGGCCGCGGCGACGTCGATTCCGGCGGCAGTGGTCGGCCTGCCCGACGTCGGTGATCTGCGTCCCGGCATGTTCGCCGACGCGGTCGTCGTCGACGACGATCTGCGATTGGTTCGGGTATTGCGAAGAGGGAGGTGGCTGGCGTGATCCTCACTGTCACTTTGAATCCGGCCTATGACATGACGTACCGGGTGGAGCAGCTCGCCCTGGGCCGGGCCCAGCGGGTACTGGCGGTGGAGCAGCGGCTCGGCGGGAAGGGCGTGAACGTCACCCGCATCCTCGGCCAACTCGGAATCGCCTCGCGAGCAACCGGTTTCGCCGACCACATGTTCGCTGCGGCGGCCGAGATGGAGTTCGCGGCAGACTTCGTACCCGCACTGCCGTGGGTGCGCCGAACCGTGGTGATCAGCGAATCCGACGACGGCACCGCGACGGGACTGTGGGAGCCGGGAGCGCACCTCACCGAACCCCATGCCGTGCACCGGCTGCTGGATCGCGTGCGGAACCTGCTGCCGGAGCTGACCGGTGTGGTGGTCGCGGGATCGCTGCCCGGCGGCGTGGATCACACCCTGCCGGGCGAACTGGTCAGGCTGGCACTCGAGGCGGGCGTGCCCGCGGTCTGTGACGTCGACGGCCCCGCATTGCGTTTCGCCGCAACGATTCCCGGCGTGGTGCTGACCCCCAACCAGGACGAACTGCCGCAGCTCACGGGCACCGTGCTGGACTCACCGGAAGCAATGGTGGACGCGGTGCGGCCGCTGCTGGCGGCGGGCGTGCGCGCCGTACTCGCGACACGCGGGGCCGACGGCATGATCGCCGCCACCGGTTCGGGCGCCTGGTCCGCGGCGCTGCCGTCGCGGCTGGCCGGGAATCCGACCGGGGCGGGCGACGCCGCCGTGGCCGCGGTGATCAAGGGCCTCGCCGCGGCTCCCGACCCGGAGTGGACCGCGCTGCTGGCCGACGCGGTCGCGACATCCGCTGCGGCGGTGGTCATTCCGGTTGCCGGGGCCATCGACCTGCGATTGCGGCAGCGGCTGGCCACCGATGTGGTCGTCACCGCACTGGCCGCACCGTGCGAGGAGCTACCGGCGTGAGCTTGCTTCCGCTACCCGAACTGTTCGCACTCGCTCGTCCGGGTGGGCTGGCCGCGTTCAATGTCATCACCCTGGAACATGCCGAGGCGATCGTGTCGGCCGCCGAGATCACGAGACGCCCTGTGGTACTCCAGATCTCGGAGAACACGGTCCGCTATCACGGCGGTCTCGAGCCGCTGGCCGTGGCCTGCCTCCGGCTGGCCGCCCGCAGTCCCGCCACCCTCGCTGTACATCTGGATCATGCGACTTCCCGCGAATTGATCTCCGAGGCAGTCGAAGTCGGAATCGACTCCGTCATGTTCGACGGATCCGCCCTGGACTATTCCGCCAACGTGACCGCGACCTCCGAGATCGTCGCCTGGTGCCACGACCGCGACGTCCACGTCGAGGCCGAACTGGGCGAGATCGGCGGCAAGGACGGTGCGCACGCACCGGGCGCACGCACCGATCCGGACCAGGCCGTGGAATTCGTGACAGCGACCGGAGTCGACGCCCTCGCCGTCGCGGTGGGTTCATCGCACGCCATGCACACCCGCGATGCCCGCCTCGACTTCGACCTGATCGAGGCGCTGACAGCGAAAGTCGGTGTCCCACTGGTCCTGCACGGCTCGTCGGGGGTACCGGACGCGGGCCTGCGGGGAGCCGTCGAGGCCGGGATGGACAAGATCAACCTCGCCACCCGCCTGAATATCGCTTTGACAGAGGGCATCCGGGCAGTCCTGCTCGTGGAGTCCAAGGCCTCCGATCCACGGCGATACCTGGGCGCCGGGAGGAACGCACTGCGCGACGAAGGGATTCGCTTGATCCGCATTCTCGATGTATAGGGATACCCATCGATCCGGTCGGCCATGAGCCGCGCCTGGGCCGAACGCGGCTTCGGGTGGGCCATATCGCATCTATCGAGTTCGAGTTCAGGGATTTGAAAAATCGGAGACACACAGTTTGTGTATGTGAAACATGTGTACTTCACAGCTCTTGCTCAGGTAACTTACAGTCGTTAGTTGCGGCAGGGTTGCTGTGTGGGGTGGCGTGCTGCGTTCGTACGCATGTCGAAGATTGGTCCATTGGATATGAGAATGAAGCGGTTCGCCCTCTTGGGCGCCGTTGTGGCGATTTCCCTCTCGGGTAGTCAGCTGGCGCACGCCGAGCCAAACCACTCACATGGCAAACATGTCAATGTCAACCGGATGGCCGACGGTAAGTCGATCGAGGGTGAGTACGTTGTTGCATTGCAAGATGGTGCGTCTATCGATGAAGTTCTCGGTGACCTGAAGATCGACAAGCCGATTGCAAGATATACGCATGCCCTCAATGGGTTTGCGGCGAAATTATCTTCGCAGCAGCTGCTGACCCTTCAGTCCGATGACCGGGTCTCGTTGATCGACGAAAACGGGGTCGGCGACACTTCGAGTGAAAGCGAGTGCTCACTACCGCTCTCGACGACCACGTGTAAAGGACTTACCGAGGCGGGTCGTGCGTTCTACCAAGCTCATCCCGAGTGGTTTCTGGATCGCATTTCGCAGCAACAGCCGCTTCCGACTGACCCAGCGGCGTACGTGAGCTCATTCAATCCGGCGTCCACCGGCGCGGGAGTGAACGCCTACGTGCTCGACAACGGCATCGATTTGACTCACCCCGAGTTCGGTGGCCGCGCCACCAATGACCATGACGTGTTCCCCGGCGGGAACGGAGGGCTATGCCCCTCGAGCGCCGATAGTTGGGATCACGGAACCGAGGTTGCCGGCATGCTGGGCGGTTCCGCCACCGGTATCGCACGGCAGGTGAAACTTCATTCGGTGAAGATCAGCCAATGCACAACGGCGACTATCGTATATTCGAATATGCTGCTCGGAGTCGACTGGCTGCTCACGGGGAACAACATGCAGAAGCCCGCGGTCGTGAACATTTCATACGAGTACCCGCGTATTGCCGACCTGAGGAGCACCTTGACGGGCGCGGTAGATAAACTGTCCGCGGCCGGCGCGTTCATAGCCACTGCCGCAGGAAACGATGCCAACAACCCTGGCACCCCTTGGTACGCCTGCCTCAGCATTCCACAGAATGCGAAGGGCGGGATTACTGTGGCATCGAGCACCAGGCTCGACACAATAGCCGTCGACAGTAATTCAGGAGGCTGTGTCGGTATGTATGCTCCCGGCCTCAATGTGACAACGACAGCTCCGAACAATACGCATATGTTCGTCGGCGGAACGTCGTTCGCGGCCCCGCTCGTTGCCGGTGCTGCGGCGTTGTACAAGGCCACCTATGGTGACGCCCCTACAGCCACGATCCAGCAGTGGCTCATATCCCATGCGACTTCGGGTGCGATCACCGACAATCCGCCTCCGAGCTCGAACTTCGGCACCACCCCCAACTTGTTGCTGAATATCAGCGGCCTGTGACCGTGGCCTTGCGGTCAAGTCACTGACGCTCGCCCGCACGGGCTTGCTCGAGCCCGATGCACAGCAGTCAAGGGGCCGGGCGCAGCAATGCGCCCGGCCTACATGCTGGGGTAGGGGTGCTGACGGAACCACAAGGATTCCTTAGTCTTTGGGTTCTCGCTGGTCCTGGCGTCTTTGTCCCCCGTATGGGGGATGCGGGTCCCACGGACGTGTGATGTGAAACTTCCCGGGCCTCACCTACGCTGCCGGTCCAATGCACTCGTGATCTTCCGGGTGCTTCGGTACCTGAATGTAGGAGCGAGATGTTCGGCAGACGCGGGTTTCTTTCCGGGGCCGCTGCTTCGGTGACGGCGGCAGCGGTGGCGGCCGAGGTGGGTGGCGCGGCCGGGCGGGCTCGGGCCGATGTGGATGCCTCGAAGCCGAATATTCTCGTGGTGATCGTGGACGAGATGCGGGCTCCCATGTGGTTCCCGGATCAGGGGACGTTGGATCAGCTGCTACCGAATATCGCGCGAATCCGTAATGGGAGTGTGTCGTTCGAGGGGCATTACACGGCCGCGAACGATTGCACCGCGTCGCGGGGCGCGTTGGTGACGGGCCTCTACGCGCACCAGACGGGATGCATGGTGGTGTCGGAATCGACGCTGTCGCCGAAGTTTCCGACCTGGGGGTCGATGCTGCGGGAGCAGGGGTACGAGTCGACCTGGTGGGGGAAATGGCATCTGGGGCACTACCCGGATCGGACACCGGGGGCGTTGGACGCGTACGGGTTCGGGGGCGGCACCTATCCTTCGCCGAACGGCGCTCCGGGGCAGGGATTGCAGGCGGATCCGAAGATCGTGGACGACTTCGTGGACTGGTTCGAGCACGATTCGGGCGGGGCGCCGTGGTGCACGACGGTGTCGCTGGTGAACCCGCACGATATCCAGTACTGGCCGCGGTGGACACGGCGTGACCAGAACAGCCTCGACATCCCGCGCTGGATGGATCAGCTCCCGGCCAATTTCGAGTCCCTGGAACAGCTTTCGGCGAAGCCGCGCCTGCAGACGGCACTGGTGCAGGCGTCGGTGATCGCGTTCGGGCTGGCCCCGTACGGGACGCAGGAGGCGATGACCGCCTGGATCGAGATGCGCAACCTGTACCTGTGGCTGCAACAGCAGGTCGACATCCAGATCGGCCGGGTACTGGACACCCTGAACTCGCGTCCCGACGTGGCCGCCAACACCGTCGTCATCTTCACCTCCGACCATGGGGATTACGCGGGATCACATGGCCTGCACGGCAAGGGCGGCGGCGCGTACGACGAGGCGGTGCGGGTCCCGTTCTACGTGCACGACCCGCGCGGCTACCTGAGCCCGACCTCCGGGACCAGTGTCCGCAACCAGCTCACCTCGAGCGTGGACCTCACCCCGCTACTGCTGACCATCGCCACCGGCGGGACCGGGTGGCGCTCGGTCGACCGATACCAGCATCTACAGACCCGCTTGGATCTGACCGCGTTGTGCCGCAACGCTTCCGCGCCCGGTCGCCCCTACATCGCGCACACCACCGACGAGGCGTCGATCGAGGAAGCCGCGTTGCTGTTCGACAGCAACGCGCCCGCGCACGTCGCCATGGTCCGGACCGCCGATGCGAAGTTCGCCACCTACTCGCACTGGGTGGACGGCCGGATCCAGGTCGACGCCGCGCAGGAGCAGGAGTTCGAGCTCTACGACTACTCCACCGATAAGGGACGGCTGGAACTCGACAATCAGGCGGCGAGCGGAAATCCCTTGCGCTCCAGCATGGAACAGCTGCTCGCGCGGGCCGTCGACACCGAGATCCAGCAGCCGCTACCGGCCTACCTGAAGGACGCTCAGGATCAAGGCATCGACGACTACGAGCAGTCGCAGCGCAGCATCGCGACGAAGGCCGAGCGCACGGGCAGCTTCCTACAGGACTTCCTCACCCCGCAGTAGCGAACTCGCGCAAAGTGATCGGCGGGCGGCCGGTGAACTGTTCGATGGATTCGGTGACGCGGAACAGCTCGTGACCGGATCCGATGGCGGCGAACATGGTCCACAGGTGGGTGAGGTGTTCGACGGCGACCTCGTCGCGGTAGACGTCGATCGCGGTCCTCGCCCACTCCCCCGCGTCCACGGGAACGTAAGGGACACCGAGGATCTCGGCCGCCTCCCCGACGGTCATGATCTCCCCGGCCAGCCACAGCACGGGGTCGACCGGACCGTCGGTGCGCAGCACTCCGGAGCCCACCCCGGCCACGTCCGCGCCCGCGATGAGCGGCAGCACGGTGTCAGGGGAACCCAGCGGCAGGGCCAGTACACCGGTATCACCGATGGCGACTCGCAGGTTCTCGAAGAACACCGCCGCCCGCAGGTGCACCGCACCGATACCGGCACGGTCGAGAGCCTGTTCAGCGACCCAGTGCCGACGCATATGCGGGGTGCCGGCCTGCGGATCGGACCCGAGCTGCGAGACCGCGACCACCCGTTCCAGCCCGGATTGCTGTCCGACCGCGGCGAAAACGGCTGCGGCGTCCAGCATTCCGGCGGTGACCGGATAGGTGAAGTAGGCGCGGCGCACGCCTTGCAGGGCGGGGGTTACGGACTGTATCTCCCGGAGGTCGCCCAGCACGATCTCCGCGCCGAGGTCCTTCAGTTCGGCCGCGCGGGCATCGTCGCTGTGCACGAAGGCCCGCACCGGCAGTCCGGCTTCGAGGAGGGATTCGGCGACGCGGCGGCCGGTGCCGCCCTGACTGCCGCCGGCTGCTCCGGTGACGAGGATGGGTGCCATTTCGATGCTCCTCAAACGGTTTTCGGCAGGTCGAGGGTGAACGCGCCGCGATCGGCGACGACGGTGAGGAAGTCGACAGGGTCGAAAGCCTCACCGGGACTGGCGACTCCGCTCTTGGCACTACCGTCGACCAGCCGGACGGCAGCTTCCACCGAGGCGAGCGCCGCGGCCTGCCACAGGTCCCGGCCGCTGAGGTAGCCCGCAGCGGACCCGCCCCCGGCGAGAATCTGTGCGGCGATGGTGAATTCGCTGGCCGCACGCGCCTCGGGTGCGACCTGCTCGCTGGTGAACGCCTGGTCTTCGGCGAAGGTGCGGGCGGTCAGCTGGGCTTCCACCGCGCGCGTCCGGGTGTGGCGGGGCACGGTCACCGTCTCCGGGAACGGAACCGGCGCGATCATGGGACGCGGGCCGACCGGCGGCGGGAAGGCGAAGATGGCCTGGCGGGGTTCGATGAAGCCGTACTGCTGCGCGCCGTCGGCATAACCGATGCGGTCGGTATCGGCGAACAGCAGGCGGGCGGTCTCGACCGCACCGTGGGTCATCATCCAGTTGGTGACGTTGTAGGCCACCGTGATTCGATCGATGTCGGGCACGCCTCGAGCCACGGCCCCGGCCAGCAGGTCGCCGAGGCCGCCGTAGAAGCTGACGCTCGGCAGCATGGTGATCCCGGCCCGCTGGGCACGCTCCTGAAAGGTGTCCAGCAGCAGCTTGACGTGATGGATCTCCACCGCGTGATCGATGTAGTGGCAGCCGCCTTCGACTGCGGCGGTGGCCACCGGCAACCCGGTGATTGCGAACGGCCCGGCACAGTGGATGAGCACATCGGCCGCCTCCGCGAGGGCGCGCAGGGCCGGCGGATCATCGAGGGCGGCGGGCATGGCGCGCACGTCACCCAGCGCGGCAAGGCTTTCCGGGTCGCGCCCGGACACCACCACCTCCTGCCCGCGCGCGAGCAGGTCGGCGGTAACCAGGCGACCGGTGTGACCGGTGGCCCCGTAAACGGCGAATACGGTCATGAATGATCAACTCTTCTGAATCGACGGACAATTCGAACATCAGTTCAGAAGTAGAGACGCCCGCTGGGACCGAAAGTCGTCGGTCCCAGCGGAAAGATCTTGAAAACGAACGTGATTCAGCGCTTGGCAGCCGCCCGGTCGCGCATCCGATTGAGGGTGAGGGTCCAGAAGGCACTGGCCACATCCAGCGGAATGCGGGGACTGGCAGCGCGCTTGGTCATGTCCAGCCGAGCCTTGCGCATCAGGCCCGCGGAAGCCTTGTCCGGATGGCCGGTTTCGAACGGCGGATGCGGGTCGTATTCGATACCCAGCTGGGTCAGCTGGGCGGTCTCCTCACCGGAGATCTCACCGACCAGCCACAGCCCCAGGTCGATGCCCGCGGAAACGCCTGCGGCGGTGACGATCTTGCCGCTCTGCACGATGCGGTCGTGCGGGCGGGATTCCGCGCCGAAGGCGGCCAGCGCGGGCTGGGCGGCCCAGTGCGTGGTGGCGGGATGCCCGCGCAGGATGTCGGCGGCCGCCAGCACCAGCGCACCCGAGCAGACCGAGGTGGTGAAGCGTGTGGTGGGGTGGACGGCGCGCAACCACGCGATGAGTTCCTTGTTGGCCATCGCCTCGGTGGTCGAGGCCTCCGAGCCGCCGACCAGCACCAGATCCGGTGCGGGGGTCTCGGCGAAGGTGTGGGTCGCGCCCAGGGCGAGCACGCCGGAATCGGAGACGACCGGACCCACCTGGTTGGCGACGAATCGAATTTCGGAGTCGGGGATACCGCGCAGCACCTCGTAGGGGCCGACCACGTCCAGCACGGTCAGTCCGGGGTAGAGCACGATGGCGATCTGGAAGGTCATGGGACAGGCTCGCTTTCAGGATCTGGTGAACCGGGCGCGGTATTCGCCCGGCGGTAGGCCCAGCTGGCGGTGGAAGACGCGGTAGAGGGTTTCGGGGCTGCCAAGGCCGACGGCGGCCGCGACCCGGTCCATGGGTTGCTCGGTGGTTTCCAACAGCCGCCGGGCAGCGGCGACGCGGACCTGTTCGACGTAACGGGCAGGCGTGGTGCCGGTTTCGGTGGCGAAGACGCGGGAGAAGTGCCGGGTGCTCATGCCCGCGCGCGCGGCCAGTCCGGCCAGCGACAGATCGGCGGCGAGGTTCTCCTCCATCCAGACCTGGAGGGTCCGAAGCGAATTCCGGCGCGGCGGGTTGGCGGCGATGGGCGCGCTGAACTGGCTCTGACCACCGGGACGGTGCAGGTAGACCACCATCCAGCGCGCTACTTCCCGGGCCAGGTCGGGTCCGTGGTCGGCGGTGACGATGGCCAGCGCCAGATCGATTCCGGCGGTGACGCCCGCCGAGGTCCAGATCGGTCCGTCGCGCACGTAGATGAGGTCGGGTTCGGTGGTGACGGCCGGAAAGTGCTGGGCGAGCAGTTCGCCGCTGGCCCAGTGGGTGGTGGCGCGGCGACCGTCGAGCAGGCCCGCGCGCGCCAGCACGAAGGTGCCCGAGCAGACCGAACCGATCCGCTCGGCCAACGGCGCGACCCGCTGTACCGCTGCCACCAGGGCCTCGTCGTGGGACGCCGCCCAGAATCCGAGACCACCGGCCACCAGCAGGGTGTCCACCGGTTCGGTCCAGCCGTCGAGCCCGTGGGTCGCGGTGATCTCGATGCCGCACGACGAGCGCACCGGCCCGGCCCGCACGGCCGCGACCTCGACGCGATACGCACCGGACCCGCTCAGCAGTGCCGCACCGTGGAAGACGTCCGCCGGTCCGGCCAGGTCGGTGAGCTGAAAGCCGTCGAACACCACGATCAGGACCACCCGCATACCTTCAGCCTGCGGTCTGCGAGGCGTGGCGTCAACGACACGACTCTGTCAGATCCAGCCATTCCCGGGGTGGCCGGACGGTTGCCCGCACGGTCCGCTTGGTATGAATTGCGGGTGGCCCGACATCTCTTCCTCTGCCCGCTGCGGTGGTCCGATATGGACGCCGACGGGCACGTGCACAATGCCGCGCACCTGCGCTACCTGGAGGAATCCCGGATCGACCTGTTCTGGACCCGCGGCTTCGCCGGGTCGAACGTGGTCGCGCAGATGGACATCGACTATCTGTCGCCGCTGCGCTACCGGCCGCGCCCGGTGCGGATCGAGACCTGGGTGACCAAGATCGGGCGCTCGTCGTTCGCCCTGCAGCAGGAGATCCGCGACGAGGACGTGGTCTATTCGACCGCCACCTGCACCATGGTCGCCTTCGATCAGGAGACTCAGCGCTCCCGGCCGCTCGCCGATGACCAGCGAATCCTGCTCGAGGACTTGGACGCCTGATGCACTCCTACGATATTCAGCTGCGGCGCACCGATATCGACGCGCAGCACCATCTCAACAATGTGGTGTTCGCCCAGTACCTGGACGAGGCCCGCGCCGATCTGCTGGCCCGGCACGACGCCGGGGGCCGGGCGTGGCGGGTGGTGGTGGCCGGGCAACGGCTCACCTACCGCACCCCGCTGATGTTCCGGGCGGCGCCGGTGACGGTGACCTCGGCGGTGGAGCGGGTCGGCACCAGTTCCTTCACCCTGGCCCACGAAGTTCGCGACGGTGAAAACCTTTATCTCACAGCGACTTCCACGCTGGTGGCGATCGACGACGGCGCGCCGCGCCCGCTCACCGATGCCGAGCGCGAATATCTGGTGACCCTGACCGCCCGCTGAGCCTATAGTTGATGTACCGCCTGGTCAGCGTTGCAAGGGGTGTACATCATGGCCAAGATGACCATTGTCGAGTTGCTCGACGTGTTCAAAGATATGACGCTGCTGGAGCTTTCGGAGTTCCTCAAGGCGTTCGAAGAAGAGTTCGGGGTCACCGCCGCACCACCGGTAGCCACCCAGACGGTCACCGACGTGCCCGTCGTCGAGGTCGCCGACGAGCAGAGTGAATTCGATCTGATCCTGGAATCCTTCGGCGACAAGAAGATTCAGGTCATCAAGGCGATGCGGGAGATCATTCCCGGCCTCGGCTTGAAGGAGGCCAAGGATCTGGTCGAGTCCGCGCCCAAGGCGGTGCTGGAAGGCGTCGACAAGGGCGCGGCCGAAACCGCCCGGATCAAACTGGAGGCGGCCGGGGCGCGCGCCGCCCTACGCTGAGTCGCTCGCCCGCCGCCCGCGTTCGCGCGCGGCGGTCTCGAGATAGGCGCTGAGCTCGGTCTGCAAGGCCTTGTCCAGCGCCTGATCGAGGCTGTCGCGCACCGCGCGGGTGCCCAGATCCCGCCAGTGGTTGATCATTTCGGTGGTTTCGGCGATCTCGGCGTCGGAGTCCGGCAGCCAGCCGGGCCCGTGCTGTTCGACGATGTGGTCCTTGGCGGCGACCACCATCAGGCTCGCGATGTCCTCGAGCCGGCCGACCACGGCCGCGTAGAGATCGATCAGTCCGGGCAGGGCGATGCCGTAACCGCTGAGTCCGGCGAAGGTCTCCAGCAGGTCGGGGCGGGTGAGTTCGGCGGTCTCGCCGCGCATTCGGATCAGTCCGAGTTCCTCGAGCCGCGCCAGTTCCGCGCCGTGCACCTGATGTTCCTCGGTGTCGCCGAAGAACGTCTCGATGAGTTCGATCGGAAGTTCCATCGGCTCTTCGGGTTTGCCCCAGGTGGCGGTGACGGCGCTCTGCAGGCCGAGGATCTCGGTGAGGTCCTTGCCGGTCTCCCAGCTGGTGATGAAGTCCGCGATATGCGCGATGGTGAAGCCGCGCTGCAGCAGCGTGTCGATGATGCGCAGCCGTGCCAGATGGGTGTCGTCGTAGATGAGCGCGCGGCCGCTGCGCCGCGTGGGTGTGGGCAGCAGGCCGCGTTCCTGATACGCCCGCACATTGCGGGTCGTGGTGCCTGCGGCCTGGGCGAGATCGTCGATGCGGTACTCCGCCATCCGTGTCGCACCCACCCTTTCCGCGCGTCGATCCCCGACCATGCGCGAAGCCCAGGCCGGGATGCGGGTCAGCATCCCGGGCCCGGGCAGCGCGCCTCGTGACGACATTAGCCGAGCGAGGCGGTGGTTCGGCTGTCAGCGGCTGCGGGTCGGGCGGCTGTGCGGGCGGTCAGGTGGAAATCCGCGGGGTTCACAGCGGCCAGCTGACGCGTGTACTGGGTGCCGAAACCCGGGTACATGGTGGCGTTGAACCCCTCTTCGGTGAGATACCAGCTGCTGCAACCGGAATTCCAGGTGGTCGCGGACAGCCGACGCTGGATGCGGCGGTTGTAGCTGTCCTGGCGCTCCTGACGCGGCTCCAGCATGCGCAGGTCGCGGTCCAGCAGCAGTTTGATGGCGTCGGTGAGGTATTCGATCTGCGCCTCCATGTAGACCAGCGCCGAATTGTGTCCCGGCCCCGAATTCGGCCCGAAGGTGAGGAACAGGTTGGGATAACCCGCGACCGTGATGCTCTTGAACGCGTATGCGCCACTGCGCCATTCGTCGGACAGCAGTCGCCCGTCGCGGCCGGTCACCGGAATCGGCGTGCCCTGCTTGGACACCTCGAAGCCGGTGGCGAACACGATGACGTCGGCCTGGTGCTCGATGCCCTCGGCGGTGCGGATGCCGCGCTCGGAGATCTCCGCGATCGGCCAGGTGATGAGCTTGCAGTTGTCGGCCTGTAGCGCCGGGTAGTACTCGCTGCTCATCAGCAGGCGCTTGCAACCGGCCCGGAAATCCGGGGTGAGCTGACGGCGCAGCCACGGGTCGCGAACCTGGCTGCGCAGGTGCATCAGCGCCACCGATTCGACGACGCGGGTCAGCGGGGTGTTCCACACCACGCCCAGCGCCACCGACTCGTGCCCCCAGAACCAGGCCTCCCGGGCCAGGGACTGGGTGACCGGCAGCTGGCGGTAGAGCTGCTTGGTGACGCCGTGCGTGCGCCGGTTCATCCGGGGCAGCACCCAGCCGGGCGTGCGCTGGAAAACCTTCACGGCCGCGGCCTTTTTCACCAGTTCGGGGATGATCTGCACGGCGCTGGCCCCGGTGCCGACGACCGCGACCTTCTTACCGGTGAAGTCGTAGTCGTGGTCCCAGCGGGCGCTGTGGATCTTGTGGCACTCGTACGAATCGAGACCCGTGATGTTCGGGAACCCGGCGTTGGCCAGCGGGCCGGATGCCAGGATCACGCTGCGCGCCCGCACTTTCCGGCGGCCGTCGGCGAACGCGACCGTCCACAGCCCGGCGTCCTCGTCGAAGGACAGACCGGTCACGGTGTGCCCGAAGCGGATATAGGGCGCGATCCCGAATTCGGCCACCATGGAATCGATGTAGCCGAGGATCTCCGCGCTGCCGGAGTAGGTCTGCGACCAGTCCGGGTTGGGCGCGAAACTGTAGGAGTACAGCCGCGACGGGATGTCGCAGGCCGCACCGGGGTAGGTGTTGTCGCGCCAGGTGCCGCCCACCCGGTCGCCGCGCTCGAAGACGGCGAAGTCGTCGATCCCCTTCTGCCGCAACCGGATAGCCGCACCGATGCCCGCGAATCCGGCTCCGATGATCGCCACGTCCAGCGGCTTGCTCGCGGCGCTCATGCGACGGGCTCGTAGGTGAGTTCCTTGGACCAGGTCGGCTGCTCGGGCAGCAGCCGGTCCGGGATGCGCGCGGACAGTTTGACCAGGGCGTCGGCGACCAGGTGATACGGGTTGTCGCGGTTGATCACCCAGCCCGCGTGCATCTTCACGATCCGGTACATGGGTACCCGGTTCGCGATCGGCGCGCGCTCACCCACCTGCTTGAAGCGGGCCATGGCGGCGTACAGCTTGCCCTCGTCGACACCCATCTCGACGATGTTGTCGCGCATCTTGTTCAGCAGCGGCACATAGCTGAGCACGCCGATCAGCAGCGACGGCTTGACCCAGCCGCCGACCAGGTCGGTGGCCAGCTTGCGCACGCTGGCGTGGCCGAGCAGTTCCATGACGGCGTAATCGGTGGCCAGATGGCGCGATTCGTCGTTGTTGATCCGCTTGAACACCTCCTGCGCGACGGGGTCATCGATCTCGTCGGTGATGAACTTGATCAGCGCACCGTCCAGGGCCACCTCGAGCATCGGAATCACGGTGCCCAGGAACGACAGCGACATGCCGTCGGCGTACTTGTCCAGGAAGTCGATCACCAGCTTGACGTTGATGTTCGGTTCCGGGATCTCGTCGCCGTCGAGCATGCCCCACCGGCGCATCAGGGCCAGTTCGGCATTGGCGTGCCGTTGTTCCTCGGCGTGGAAGTAGCGATAGATCTCGGCCAGCGTCGCGGTGGGGGCCTTCTTGGCCATGGCCGCGAAGCCGCGCGCGCCGACGTTCTCGATCCACATCAGATCGGCCATGAAGGGCTTGAGCTTGGCATGCAGGGCGGGGTCGATGAGCTCGGTTCCCGGTGCGTCCCAGTCGATGTCGGCCAGCGCCCACTGCTTGGACTTGATCTTGGTCAGCATATTGTCGAAGTCGAAGGACATTATCGGACTCCTGTCGTCTCGGTGGTCTTGGCGGTCGTCGCCGAATCCTCCTGGGGCAGGACACGATTCAGGACGCCGAGCGAGTGGGTGTAGAGCGCCGGGAAGTGGCGCTTGAGATGCCAGACCACGCGGGCGTCGAGCTGCGGCAGCACGTACAGCACGCCCCGGTCGTGGGCGTCGAGGGTGGTGGCCGCGACCCGGTCGGGCGAGAAGCCGGTCCAGCGCATCAGCGCGTCGGCCAGACGCGAAGAGCCGGAGGTGATCCGGCCGTCGCTCACCACATTGGTCTTGACGAAGGTCGGGCACAGCGCGGTCACCGCCACGCCGCTGCCGGACAATTCGGCCGCCATCGTCTCCGACAGCGACACCACGGCGGCCTTGGACACGTTGTAGGCGGCCATCCCCGGTGCGGCGGCGAAACCTGCCGCGGAGGCGACATTGATGATGCCGCCGCGACCGGCGGCGCGCAGCTGCGGCGCGAAGATCTCGCAGCCGTGCACCACACCCCACAGGTTGATGCCCAGCGCCCACTCCCAGTCGCCGAATCCGATGTCGCCCACCGGTTTACCGCCGATGCCGACACCGGCGTTGTTGATCACCAGGGTGGGTGGGCCGCCGAAGATGAGTTCGGCGTGCAGCGCCAGGCTGGCCACGTCCTCGCGTCGCGACACATCACAGAACACCGCGTGCGCGGTCCGCCCGTGCGTCGACTCGATCAGCCGCACGGTCTCGTCCGCACGATCCTTGTCGATATCCGCGCACACGACTTCGCCACCGCGCGCGGCGATTTCGAGCGCGAAGGCCCGCCCGATGCCGCTTCCGGCACCGGTGACGACGGCCTTGGCAGCATGTGAACGCCGCTTGCCGCCGAGTGCGAGCACCAGTTCGTCGATCGGCCACATATCAGCTCACCTGCTCTCGGATCGGGGAATTCGATTGCGCCAGCGTGGATGTCACGAAGGCCGCGGCGCGACGCAGGGCGGCGGCCGCCTCCGGGACCAGCAGTGGCAGCGCCTGGAAGACGTGGATGCGGCCGGGCCACAACTCAAGCTCGCACGGGGTGCCCGCGGCGGCGGCCATATCGCGCAGCTGGCGCGCGTCGTCGGCGAGCATCTCGCCGCTGCTGGCCTGGACGAACAGCGGCGGCAGCGTGGTTCCGGCGGGGATGCGCAGCCGCAGGCGCGGTGAATCCTCCGGTTCCGCAGCGGTGTACAGCTCGATGAGCCGCCGTCCCACGGTCGCGGGGGCCATCGGATCGGGCAGCACCCGGTCGCGGCGTTCGGCCAGGGTCAGGGTCGGATCCATCAACGGGGAGAACATGAACGCCCCGGCGGGTTGTTCGGCTCCGCTGATCGCGTTCTGCAACAACAGATCCAGAGTCAGGTGACAGCCAGCGGAGTCGCCGCCGATCACCAGGTTCTCCGCGCGATAGCCGTGGCTCAGCAGCCAGCGATACCCGGCAGCGGCGTCCTCGGCGGCCGCGGGGAACGGATGCTCGGGGGCCAGGCGGTAGTCGACCACGAACACCGGCAGTCCGGTCAGCTTGGACAGCCGCGAGGCCAGTCCGCGATGGGTGCGCGCCGAGCACACCACGTATCCGCTGCCGTGCAGGTAGTAGATGGCCCGGTTGCCGTGCTCGACGCCGGCCGCGCGGACCCATTCGCCGCGCACGCCGCCGGATCGGACCGGCAGCACCGCGGTGCCCGGGAGGGTGGGCCCACCCGCCGCCATGATGCCCGCGATCAGCGCCCGCCCGGCCTCGATACCGATTCGATTGTTGGGCAACAACCCGTTGACCCGGCGTATCCCCAGCACCGACGCCGTGGCCGCCAAACGCGTTCGCGTCGTCGCCCGGCTGGGAATCGCCCCGGCGACCTGCGACGGGAAGGTCGCCATTGACCTTGTTCTCATGAGCTAAGCATCACCAACGAATGCGCCAGTTGTCAATGGCACATTCATAACGACATTCTCCGCCCCCGGTCCGGGGATCCGCGTCGCGGCTGCACGCTCAACCCTGGGGAGGAGGCGATTCGGCCCGCGGGTGGTGGCCCCCGACCCGCTCGCGGCGCAGGCTGACGGTATGGATATCGCTGATCTGCTGGTGCGGATGGCCGTGTGGAGTGTGCAGGCCGTGGGGATCGTGTGGCTGGTGACGGCGGCCTGGTTCGCGGCGGTGCGACGCGACAGTCTCGGTGGCAAGCTGCGGCACTTTCTGAGCACGCTGCTGCCGGAACCCTGGATGATCGTCGGCATCGTGGTGCTGTTGGTCGCCATTCATCAACTGCCGCAATCGATCTGGAACCACGTCAGCTGGCAGAACGCGGCCGTGCAGTCGATCGGGGCGATCATCGTGATCGCCGGGGCCGCGCTGATGATCTGGGCCCGGCTCGCGCTCGGCGCGATGTGGGCCGGACGGCCGATGATCCAGCAGGAGCACCGGCTGCACACCGGCGGGCCGTACCGATTCGCCCGCCACCCCATCTACACCGGGATCCTCGGGGTCATGTTCGGCCTCATCCTGATCGACGGTTTCGGGGCCAGCGTGATCGTGTTCGCCTTCGTGCTGGCCTGGCTGCTGCACCGGGTGCGCGTCGAGGACGACATGCTGATCGCCACCTTCGGCGACGACTACCGCGACTACCGCGAGCGAGTCCGGGCCCTGGTCCCACTGCCCCGGTAGGCTGGCCGACGGAACCCACGCAGCTCTCGAGGAACACACGCCACCGGGAAGGGTGCACCGTGAGTACTACGAGCGATACCTCGGCGGACAACGAAACCACTGCGGGCGGGGCGACCGTCGCCCCGGTCCCCTACCGGTTGAGCGAGGCTCCCGGACCACTCTCCCCCGGCGAACTGGCCGAGATCGACGCCTGGTGGCGGGCCGCCAACTACCTCGCCGTCGGGCAGATCTACCTCAAGGACAACCCCCTGGTCCGGGTGCCACTGCTGCCCGAGCACATCAAGCCGCGACTGCTCGGCCACTTCGGCACCGTGCCCGGACTGAATCTGGTCTGGGTGCACGCGAATCGGGCCATCCGGGAACGCGAACTGAACGCGGTGTTCGTCGCCGGACCCGGGCACGGCGGCCCCGGGCCGAACGCGTGCGGCTGGCTCGAAGGCACGTATTCGGAGCTCTACAGCTACATTCCGCAGAACGAGGAGGGCATGCGGGCGCTGTTCGCGCAGTTCTCCGCACCGGGCGGCGTGCCCAGCCACTGCGCGCCCGAGACCCCGGGCTCGTTCCACGAGGGCGGTGAGCTCGGCTACTCGCTGCTGCACGCTTTCGGTGCGGCCCTGGACAATCCGGATCTGACGGTGTTCTGCGTAGTCGGTGACGGCGAGGCCGAGACCGGTCCGCTGGCGAGCAGCTGGCATTCCAACAAGTTCCTCAACCCCGGCCGCGACGGCGCGGTGATCCCGATCCTGGCGCTCAACGAGTACAAGATCGCCAATCCCACACTGCTGGCCCGCATTCCGCAGGACGAACTGGTGATGCTGCTGCGCGGCTACGGGTACGACCCGATCGTGGTCTCCGGCAGCGATCCGGGCGCGGTCCACCAGGCCATGGCGGCGGCCATGGACACCTGCCTGGATTACATTGCGGCACTGAAAGATCGGGTGCGCGCCGGTGCGGACGAGCGCGCGATCTGGCCGATGATCATCATGCGCACCCCTAAGGGCTGGACCTGTCCCCCGGTCGTCGACGGCGTCCAGGTGGAGGGCACCTTCCGCGCCCACCAGGTGCCACTGGCCGGAGCCCGCGAGAACGACGAGCACCGCCTGGTGCTCGAGCAGTGGCTGAAATCGTATCGGCCACAGGAACTTTTCGACGACGACGGACGACCCGCGGCGAACCTGCTGGAGCTGCCGCCCGCCGGAGACCGCCGGATGAGCGCCAACCCGGTCACCAATGGTGGTCTGCTGCTTCAGGATCTGCGGCTGCCCGACTGGCGGGACTACGGCGTGGAGGTGATCGCGCCGGGCACCGTCAAACACGAAGCCACCCGGGTACTCGGCGGCTGGCTGCGAGACGTCACCCGCGCCAACCCGAACAACTTCCTCACCTTCGCCCCCGACGAGCTCGCCAGCAACCGGCTACAGGACATCCTGGAGGTGACCGGGCGCGACTGGCAGGCCGAAATCGGTGAGTACGACGTGAAACTCGACCGCACCGGCCGCGTCATCGAGGTGCTCTCCGAGCACATGTGCCAGGGCCTGCTCGAGGGCTATCTGCTCACCGGCCGCCACGGCGTCTTCACCTGCTACGAGGCGTTCATCCACATCGTCGACGCCATGTTCAACCAGCACGCCAAATGGCTCGACGCCAGTTCCCAGGTGTCGTGGCGGCGGCCCATCGCGAGCCTCAATTACCTGCTGTCCTCGCATGTCTGGCGGCAGGACCACAATGGCTTCACCCACCAGGACCCCGGCTTCCTGGACGTGGTGCTGAACAAGAAACCCGAGATCGTGCGGGTATACCTGCCGCCGGACGCCAACACCCTGCTGTCCACCTACGACCACTGCCTGCGCTCGCGGCAGTACGTGAACGTGGTGGTGGCGGGCAAGCAGCCGCAGGAGAGCTGGCTGTCGGTGCCGGAGGCGGCGGTGCACTGCGCGCGCGGCATCGGCATCTGGGAGTGGGCGGGCAACAACGACTACACCGGCTCCTCGCCGGACGTGGTGCTGGCCTGCGCGGGTGACGTGCCGACGCTGGAAACCCTTGCGGCGGCGTCGATTCTGCGACAGCGGCTCCCGGAACTGCGGGTCCGGGTGGTGAACGTGGTGGACCTGATGCGCCTGCAACCCGAGGACGAGCATCCGCACGGCCTGCCGGACCGGGAATTCGACGCCCTGTTCACCTGCGATCGCCCGGTCATCTTCGCCTTCCACGGCTATCCGTGGCTGATCCACCGGCTCACCTACCGCCGCACCAACCACTCCGGGCTGCACGTGCGCGGCTACAAGGAGAAGGGCACCACCACAACGCCTTTCGACATGGTGATGCTCAACGATCTGGACCGCTACCACCTGGTCATCGATGTCATCGATCGGGTGCCGGAGCTGCGGGCGAAGGCGGCGGGGCTGCGCCAGGAGATGGTCGACGCCCGCTGGCAGGCCCGCGCCTGGACCCGCGAACACGGCGAGGACATCCCCGTGGTCGTGGATTGGAAGTGGAACTAAGCGCGCGAGCCGCCGCGCGACCCGAAACGGGAACGGGCGGGACGGTCGACGGGGCGTGCCTGCACCGCGGTCGCGGGAACGGTGCGACGGGAGGCGTCGCCCAGAACGGACAGGACGGTCAGCGGGGTACGAGAGAAGTTGATGAAAGCCATGACAGCCCTCCTTCGGGAGATCTGCCGACTACCTCGTCACGAACAAGCAGGTCGCGAACGGGAGGCCGGGAACGATGGGTAAGGACGAACCGGACACGGATACGGACTGTCGCCGCACATTCGTTCCTCACCTCCAATCCGCCGGGTCGTCGTTTCACCTCGCTGGGCGAGGTGCAGATCGGCCATCTTTACATACGATCGACCGTCAGGTCAAATCCGGGGTCGATCGGTAAGCTCGCTTCACCGTGACATCGAACAAGCAGACTCCCATTCCGCGTCAGTACGCCGGACGCACCGCCGAGCAACGCGTCGGCGAGCGACGCGGGCGACTGTTCGAGGCGGCCCTCCAGCTGTACGGCACCCAGGGCTACGCCTCCACCTCGATCGAGCAATTGTGTTCGGCGGCAGCCATTTCCATGCGCAGCTTCTACCAGGAGATGGGCAGCCGGGAGAAGCTGCTGATCGCGCTGGCCGACGACATCACCGGCCGCGCCACCGCCGCCGCGTTCGAACGACTCGCGGCGCTGTCGAACGCGGCGTTCGCCGACCGCATCACCGCGGGTTTCCGCGCGTATCTCGCTGTGACCTGCACCGATCCGCGCACTGCCCGGGTCTGCTACATCGAGGTGGTCGGGGTCAGCACGGCCGTCGAGGAGTGGCGCGGGCGCTGGCGGGGCAATATCGGCGCACTCGTGCAGGCCGAGGCCGAGCAGGCGGTGGCGCGCGGGGAGGCCCGCGACCGGGACTACCGGCTCTTCGCCATCGCGGTGATCGGCGCGGTGAATTCCCTGGCCCAGGAGCTGGCGCGCGGGGACCGCGAACCAGAACCGCAGGTGACGCTGCCCTCGATCTGCGCGGAGATCACCAGCCTGGTCATCGCGGGTGTCGCACCGGAGCCAGCGGCACCGTGAGGTAGGACGCCGCGTCGGCGCCGCGCTGGATGTCGACGCTGCCGCCGAGCAGGCTCGGATAGTCCTTCGGATTCAGGATGTGGGTGGGGGCGTCGCCCGAGGCGAGAGTCACCTGGAGGCGATGGCCCGACGCGAAGACATGGAAGGCCGGGCGGATCTTCACGTCGTATTCGGTGATCTGCCCGGGCACCACCGGCAGCAACGACTCCCGGGTACCGGGATGAAACGGGCCGATGACGGAAGTTCCCGGCCAACTGGCCGTCGGTGAGCGCGGTCGCGGTGCCGTCGGGGGCGATGTCCTGCACGGTCAGCGGTCGAACCAGGCCAGCTCGATGGCGTGGATGTCGATATCGGCCGTATTGCGTTGCACCCCAAGCTGAATGTGGAACCAAGGACCGTAGAGCATCTGATAGCGGCCGCTGCCGGTCGCGTCCACGGGCATCGGTCCCGTGTGCGGGCGGCCCGCGTAGGCGCCCTCGGCGCTGGTGCGACAGGTCACACTGCGGTTATGGTAAGACCGATTACCAGATAGGCAAGATCCGGACCAGCGAGAGAACGCCCATGACAGCAACGACGCGTCGACGGACCGCGGCCGCCATCGCCCTCGCGGCGACGGCCATCCTGTTCCTGCCCAGCACTCCGGCCTGGGCCGATCCGCCCGCGAGCGGGGTGGTGATCGAGCCGCCGCCCGCGGTCACCCTGCCGCCGGAGCTGGACAGCTTCTACCGGCCCGCGGCCGACCGCATCGCCGCCGCACAGCCCGGCGAGATCCTGCGGGTGCGCTCGATCCTGCCCGCGTTCTTCGGCCTGGTGCCACTCAATGTCGATGCCTGGCAACTGCTCTACCGCACCAACGACAGTCACGGGCAGGCCATCGCCACGGTGACCACCGTGCTGAAACCCCGTGGCGCGGCGCCCGAGGGCGGGCGAAAGCTGCTGTCCTATCAGATCGCCGAGGACAGCGCGGCCCAGTACTGCGCGCCCTCCTATGTGGTCCAGCACGGTTCGCTGCCCGTCGACTACGTCAACGCGGCCGAACCGCTCATCCCCCTCGCCGCGGGGGTGGGCCAGGGCTGGACGGTGACCCTGCCCGACTACGAGGGACCCAACTCCGCCTACGGCGCAGCACGTTTGGGCGCGCAGGCGACCCTCGACGGCATTCGCGCGGTGGAGAACTTCCAACCCGCGGAACTGAACGGGGCGGCGACACCGGCCGCACTGTGGGGCTATTCGGGCGGCACCATCCCCACCTCGTTCGCCGCGGAGATCACCCAGGACTACGCGCCCGAACTCAACATCGTCGGCACCGCCAGCGGCGGAGTCGCTCCGGCCGACTTCGCGGGCATCGTGCGGCACAACAACGGCGGCCTGTACGCGGGGCTGATCTCGGCGGCCTTCGTCGGCATCGCCACCGAATACCCGGACATGGAAAGCGAACTGCGCCAGCACGTCAACGGGCTCGGGCAGCTGATTCTGGCCAGCAAGAAGGTGCTGTGCCATCCCGAGGGGACCGCGCTGCTGCCAGGGTTCGACTACCTGGGAACCAGCGACGGGCCGGACCTGCTGTCGCTGCCCGGGGTCGGCAGTGCCATCGCGGACAACACACTGGGACAGCGGATTCCGAACATTCCGGTGTTTCTGTACCACGCCCAGTGGGACGAGATCATCCCGAACATCGGCACCGACCGACTCGTCGACAAGTACTGTGCGGCGGGCGCTCCCAGCGTCACCTACGAGCGAGAACTGCTCGCCGAGCACATCTCCGGCGTCCTCACCCATATCCCCAGTGCGTTCAACTGGATCCGCGACCGGCTCAACGGGGTACCGACTTCAGGCTGCACCGTCACCAGCCCGGTGAGCGCGGTCACCGATCCCCAGTTCGCACAGGCGCTTTCGGAGATCCTGCCGCCGATGGCACAGGCCCTGGTCGGTCAGGCCATCGGCGCGAGCTAGACCGGACTGGGTGCGGTGAGCCCGACCGCCGCCGCGAGTCGACGATGGGAGTCCAGGCGCGCGGCGCGGTCGAAGGTGCTGGTGTGGACCAGGAATTCGTCCGCACCGGTGCGCCGGATCAGGCGGTCCAGACCGGCCACGACCGTTTCCTCGGTGCCGTACAGGTGTCCGCGCAGCGCCTCCTCGAACAGGCGGCGCTGCCGGTCGGTCATCGGTTCGGCCTCGATCCGCTCGGGTGACGACAGCGGCGGGAACTCGCCGCGGGTGCGGGAGTAGGCCGCCGACCAGGCTTCCGGCAACAGCAGGCGATGGGCCTGCTCGGCGGTGTCGGCGATGGCGGCCGAGCCGGAGACCACCACGTACGGGGCGTCACCACCCCGACCGGGCCGAAAGTCGCTGCGGTAGTGGTCGATCGCCTCGACCATGGCGTCCTCGCCACCGGCGGCCGCGATCACCAGCGGCAGCCCGAAGCGGGCGGCGCGCTCCGCGCCGGACCCGATGGCCAGCAGGAACGCCGGAATGCGCAGGCCCTCGGCGGGCCAGCCGTGCACGCCGTCGCGGCCCGCCTCGAAATAGTCCAACAGCTCGGTCAATTGCGCGTCGAAGTCCTCGGCGTCGCGACGGTCGTGCCCGAGGGCGCGGCGCACCCCGTCGGTGAATCCGACCGAGCGGCCCAGCCCCATATCGATGCGACCCGGATACAGCGACTCCAGCACCCCGAACTGTTCGGCCACCACCAGCGGCTGATGGTTGGGCAGCATCACGCCGCCGGTGCCGACCCGGATGCGGGAGGTGGCCGCGGCGATGGTGGCTGCCAGCACGGTCGGCGCGGAACCGGCGACGCCGGGCACGCTGTGATGTTCGGAGACCCAGAACCGGTGATAGCCCCACTCTTCGGCGAGCCGCCCGAACTCGACCGTCTCGCGCAGCGCCGCCGGATGCGATTGGCCCGCTCGCACGCGGGAGCGGTCGAGGATGGAGAAGCGGGTCGACCGCAGTGCCGAGGTCATGACCATGCCAACGCACCCGGGCGGAGCTGATTCCCCGGCCGGGACGCACGTCACAGCGCGGGCGGTGGCAGGAAGCCGACCTCCACGTAGTAGTCGAAGTAGCGGCTCAGGGTTTCGGCGTCAACGCCGGGACAGGGTGCGGTGGGCCGGACAGGGGCCGGGGTGTCGGCGGCCGTGCCGACTTCGGCGGAGTAGTTCACCGTCAGCGCGGCGGCGCGGACCAGCAGTTCGTCACCGGTCGCGGCCTGTTCTGCCGCCTCGGTCAGGGCGGCGGCGAAGTGCACGGGCTCGACCAAGTCGAGGCGGTAGCCGCGGCGCAGGATTTCCGCGCGGACGGCCGGCAGCGGGACCGGGTACGCGGGCGGCAGATCGATTGTCGCGCTGTCGGTACCGCGCGACTGCCGCACGATGGCGGCGGCCACCTGGTCGACGGGGGTCATCGGGATGTCACCAGCGGTCAGGTCGGGGGCCACGCCCAGCACCAGCATGGCGCGCAGCATGGTCCACCAGGCGTCGTCGGTGCCGGCCGCGCCGGTGCGAGAATCACCGGTGATGAGGGCGGGACGGTAGACGACAGCCGGGATGCCACGCTCGGTCGCTGCCCGAACCTGTTGTTCGGCAACCCATTTGGTCTGGATGTAGCCGGGCAGGACCGCGACCGTCTCCGGGTCCTCGGGTGCCGCGGCGGTCGAGACGTAGTGCACCGCTTTGGTGCGGGTGGTGGCAGCCAGGCGCAGGATCTCGGTGGTGCCGAGGACATTCGCCGCGCGCAGGCGGGCGTACGGCTCGAGATGGTTGACCAGTGCGCCGTTGTGGTGGATCTCGTCGATGCGGGCGGCGAGATCCGCGAAGCGTTCGAGGGTGAGTCCGAGTCGCGGGGCGGCGAGGTCGCCGGGGATGGCGACGATGCGGCCGGTGTGGGTGGTGAGGTCGATACCGAAGCGGGCGGCGGTATCGAGAATCCGGTCGTGCGCGGCGGATTCGTCCCGCGCGCGGACCAGGCAGTGGATGGCGGCGCTGGTCTGCTCGAGCAGTTCACGCAGCAGGAACGCGCCGAGGAACCCCGTCGCGCCGGTGAGGAGGATCTCCGCGGGCGGGCCCGGACGTCTCGGCGCACGATCGGTCACACCGATGCCGGGATCCCACATTGCGTCGGCCAGCAGGTCGTACTCTGCTGTCGCCGTGGATGTTTCGCCACGCAGGACGGTGGCGAGCTCCCGGACTCGGGAGTGCGCGAAGAGGTGCCGCAGCGGCACCGGGAGGTCCAGGCGGGCGCCGAGCGCGGCGCGAACCCGGATGGCGGACAGCGAATTACCGCCGAGTTCGAAGAAGTCGTCGTCGCGGCCGACGCGGTCGAGGCCGAGTTCCGCCCCGAAGCACTCCCCGACGGCCTGCTCGTCCGCTGTCGCCGGAGCCCGGTATTCGTGTCTCGGCGGATCCACCTCCGGCAGCGCGGCGTGGTCGAGCTTGCCGGTGGGACCCCGCGGGAAGGTCTCGATCCGCACCAGCTGGGCGGGAACCATGTAGCCCGGCAGTGCGTTTCGCACGGTCCGCAGGACGTCATCGAGATCGATCGGGCTGTCGCCGACGGGTCGCAGGTAGCCGAGGAGGCGTCCGTCGCGGATCGCGACGGCGGCGTCCGCGACGGCCGGATGCGCGCACAGCGCGGCCTGGACCTCGCCGGGTTCGATCCGCAGACCACGCAGGCTGAGCTGACGGTCGGTGCGGCCGAGGTATTCCAAGCCGGTTCGGCTCTGGCGCACCAGGTCTCCGGTGCGGTACCTGCGCGCACCGGCGGGCCCGCTCGGGTCGGCGACGAAGCGTTCCGCTGTCCGGCCCGGCTGGCCGAGATAGCCCCGGGCGAGCTGTGGGCCCGACAGGTACAGCTCCCCCGGCGTGCCCGGCGGCACGGGATGCAGGCGCTCGTCGAGGATCTGGATACGGCAGTTGGCGTGCGGGTGGCCGATCGGCACGGGCGGGCCGTCGAGTCCGGTCACGTCGATGCCGGTGATGGAGACCGTCGTCTCGGTGGGTCCGTACAGATTGTGCAGCCGGGCCGGGCAGACGGCGGCGAAGCGGGTGATGGTGTCGGCGGGCAGCGGTTCGCCGCCCACCCAGACCGTGCGCACGCTCGAAAGCGCCTCGGCCGAAAGCTCTTCGGCGAACATCCGCAGCAGGGCGGGGACCGCGGTGAACGCTGTCACCCGGTGCCGGATGAGGACCTCCGCCAGTCGGTCGGGGTCGGCGCGGCGCTCGGCATCCGGAATCACCAGGCGCGCACCGACGGCGAACGGGGCGGTGTAGCAGATGAGGGAGGCGTCGAAGGTGGGCTGGATCAGCTGCAGGTAGGTGTCGGCAGCTGTCAGCCGGTATTCGGCGGTGAGGAAGGCCAGGTGGTTGGCGATGGCGGCGTGCGGGATGCCGACGGCCTTGGGTCGACCGGTCGAACCGGAGGTGAAGATGACGTAGGCGAGATCTTGGTCGTGCAGTGGCCGCCGTCGGTCGGCGTCGGTCACCGGCATGTCCGAGAATCCGCTCAGCTCAGTGGAATTCGTGAGCTCGTCCAGGTGCAGTACCAGTCGGCCACCGGCATCGACCCCGTCGCGACTGGTGCTCAGCACGCACACCGGGTCGACCGTGCCGAGTAGCTCGGCGAGGCGTTCGGCGGGCTGCTGCGGGTCGAGGGGGACGTACGCGCCACCCGCCAGCACGATGGCGTACAGGCCGGTCACAAGCTCGGGCGAGGGACGCAACGCGAGTGCGACCGTGCTGCCGGGTCCGACGCCGAGGTCGATCAGGTTGCGCGCCAGGCGATTCGCACGCCGAGTCAGCTCACCGTAGGTCAGGCTCGAACCGTCGGTCAGCACGGCGACGGCGTCGGGATCGCGCTGCGCGGCGGCCAGCAGACCGTCGAAGAGCAGCCGCCGGGGTACCGCGAGTTCGACTCCGGCCGCCGGGGCGAGCTCGGCGGGTTCGGACAGGGGCAGATCACCGACCGCCCGCCGCGGGTCCGCCACGGCGGCCCGCAGCAACAGGCTCAGGCGCTGCCCGAGCATATCGATCGTCGACTCGTCGAACAGGTCGGTGGCGTAACGCCACGAGAAATCCAGCCCCGCAGCGCTTTCCGACTCCAGGCTCGGAACCACCGTCAGCTGTAGATCGAGCGGGGACGCCGCCTCACCCAGATCCAGGGCTTCGACGGTCAGACCGGGTAGCGACAGGGTCCGGGTGCCGAAGTCGTGGAAGGACAGGGCCACCTGGAACAGCGGGTGATGGGCGCGGCTGCGCGGCGGATCCAGTTCCGCCACCAGCGATTCGAACGGCGCGTCCGCGTGGGCGAAGGCGGCCAGATCGGTGTCGCGGACCCGGTCGAGCAGGTCGGCGAAGCTCTCCGCGCCGGTGATGCGGGTGCGCAGCACCAGGGTGTTGACGAACATGCCGACGACATCGTCCAATTCGGGTTCCCCACGCCCGGCGATCGGTGCGCCGATCGCGATGTCGTCCGCACCGGCCAGCCGGGCCAGCAGCACCGCGAGGGCGGCGTGCACGGTCATGAACAGTGACGCACCGCGAGCGCGCGCCAGTTCCTCGAGTCCCCGGTGGGTGTCGGCATCCAGCCGGAAGTGCCGGGCCGCACCGTGATTCGTGGCGACCAGCGGACGCGGCCGATCGGTGGGCAGGGCCAGCAGCGGCGGGAGTCCGGTCAGCGTGTCACGCCAGTAGGACAGCTGCGTGGACAGCAGCGAAGCGGGATCGTTTGCCGCCCCGAGCATGTCGCGCTGCCAGAGTGCGAAATCGGCGTACTGCACGGGCAGCGCGGTCCACTCCGGGGGCACACCGAGTGCCCGGGCCCGGTAGGCGATCATGAGATCGCGGGTCAGCGGCGGCAGCGAGGAGCCGTCCGCCGCGAGATGGTGCAGCACCACCATGAGGACATGTTCGTCCTCGGCGACCCGCAACAGCCGGGCTCGCAGCGGAACGTCGGTGGTGACATCGAATCCTTTGCCCGCCAACGCGATCAGCTCGGCACGCAGCTCGGTCGCCGTGGTCTCGACGGGTGTCAGATCCACCGCCACGGCCGTCGCGGGCAGGGTGAGCTGGTGGCCGCTGCCCTCGAACTCGGGGTACCTGGTTCGCAGCACCTCGTGCCGCCCGACCAGATCGTGCAGAGCGGCGGTCAAGGCGGACCCGTCGAGGACGCCGGACAGCCGCAGTGCGAGGGGAATGTTGTAGGCCGCCGAATCCGGATCCAGTCGGGCCAGGATCCACATGCGCTGCTGCGCCTGCGACAGCGGCGACCGGTCACCACGGTCGGGTCGCGCCACCAGCGGGACGAGGTCGCCGCCGGTGAGTCCGTCGACCGCGGCCGCCAGACCGGTGACGGTCGGATACTCGAACACCAGTCGCGCGGGGATCCGGACGCCGCGCTGCGCGCCCAGCCGTCCGGCCAATCGCGTTGCCAGCAGCGAGTTTCCGCCGAGTTCGAAGAAGTCGTCGTCCCCGCCGACCCGGTCGACACCGAACAGATCGGCGAACAGTGCCGCCAGCGCGCGCTCGGTGGCGGTCACCGGCGGCCGATACGGCCGGGTGCGGAAGGCGGGTTCCGGCAGCGCCGCCCGGTCCAGCTTGCCGACCGGCGTGAGCGGGACGCGGTCGATCACCGTCACGGCGGCGGGGACGGCGTGCCGCGGAAGGTGTTGCCGGGCATGGTCGATCAGCGCATCGGGGTCGACCTTCATATCCGGCGCGGGCAGCACGTACGACACCGGGGCATCGACGCCACCGGCCAGGGTGCGCACCAGAGTCGTTGCGTAGGAAACGGATTCATGCGCGGTCAGCACTTCGTCGATCTCGCCCAGCTCCACCCGGAAGCCGCGGATCTGCACCTGGGTGTCGCTGCGCCCCAGGAATTGCAGGGCCGGTGCGCCGTCGGAACCGGTGATCCAGCGCACCAGATCGCCGGTGCGGTACAACCGGTCCCCGTTGCCTTCCGGGTCCGGGTGTGCGACGAAGCGGGCGGCGGTCAGGCTCGGCCGATCGTGGTAGCCGCGCGCCAATCCGGGACCGGCCAGGTAGAGCTCGCCGACCACGGTGTTGGGGACCGGCCGCAGGCGGGCGTCGAGCACCACGGCGGACAGCCCGGGAATCGGACCGCCGATGGTGACGGCCTCACCGGGGCGCAGGGCCGGGCTGATCGTCGCGGCGATGGTGGTCTCGGTGGGGCCGTAGAGGTTGCAGAAGGACCGTCCCGGCGACCATTTGGCAACCACACTGGGCGGGCAGTCTTCACCTGCGGATACCACGGTGTTCAAGTCGGGCAGACCGGTCGCGTCCAGGCCCGCGAGCGCGGCGGGCGTGATGATCGCGTGCGTCACCCGCTGGGTGCGCAGGATGTCGGTGAGCTCCTCGCCGCCGTAGATGCCCGCGGGCACGACGACCATGGTCGCGGCCGCGCCGACCGCCAGCAGCAGTTCCAGCACCGCCAGATCGAAGCTCGGCGAGGCGAAGTGCAGGGTCCGCGACGCGGGGGTGACCGCGAAGCGCCGGGTCTGTTCCCGGCACAGCCCGGCCAGCCCGGCATGGGTGACGGCCACGCCCTTCGGCGCGCCGGTCGAGCCGGAGGTGTAGATGACGTAGGCGATGTCCTCGGCGTAGAGCCGCCGGGTGCGGTCCGCGGAGAGCACGTGTTCACACGAGTGGTGTTCGAGTTCCTCGAGGCAGTCCTGGGTGTCGAGTTCGAGCCATTCGAGGGCGTCACCGAGCCCGGCTCGAATCCCGGCCTGCGTCAACCCGAATCGCGCGCGGGAGTCGGCGAGCATGTACGCGACCCGCTCGGCCGGATAGCCGGGGTCGATCGGCACGAAGGCCGCGCCGGTCTTGATCACGGCCCACACCGCGACCACGGAGTCGACCGATCGGGGCAGCGCCAGCACCACGCGGTCGCCCGGGCCCAGGCCGCGGCCGATCAGTGCGCGCGCCAGCCGGGTCGAGCGTTCGTCGAGTTCGGCGTAGCTGAGGGCGGTGTGCCCGGCACGCAGCGCGATCCCGTCGGGGTTGCTCTCCACCGCCGTGGCCAGCAGCTGCGGCAGTGTACTCATCTGTGTTTTACGGCCACGCGGCTTTCTAGCCCGGCGTGCCGTAAGAACCTCGGCAGTCAACCGGTCCCTACTTTCAGCCCTTCTCTGCCTCCGTCCCGAGCGAACAATTACCCGGTCGGCTCCCAGGGAGCAATAGGTCAGATGAACAGTCCGAAAGCGAGGCTAGCAGGGCAAACAGTCGGCGAACCGTGCTCGAAGAGACGCGCAAGGCCCGGGTGCGCGCGGTGGGGGGCAGCCTCAGACCGAGAGGAAGCCCAGGTCACGACGGCCCGATCCGACGATCGGGCCCGGGTCGGCGGACAAAACCCGCCCCAGGAGTTCGTGATAGACATCGCGGAAGTCCACGGTGGTTTTCAGGTCCCCGGCATCGAGGTCGGTGAGGCTGGGTTCGTCCCCGTAGAAGCCCCCGCGCACCGGCGCACCAGCGAGGAACACCGGGCCCGCGGTGCCGTGGTCGGTGCCCTGCGAGGCGTTGGCGGCGACCCGGCGGCCGAACTCGCTGTAGGCCAACAGCACCACGTCGCGCCCGCGCGGATGGGTCGAGAGATCTTTCAGGAAATTCGTGACCGCGGTGTCGAAGCGGCCCAGCAGCTGCTCCTGGGTGTGGCGCTCGTCGGCGTGGGTGTCGAAACCGCCCAGGCTCACCGAGTACACGCGGGTGGGGACGCCCGCCTTGACGCACTGCGACACCAGATCCAATTGCGCAGCCAGCGGATCGGCGACCCGCTTGCCCGCGCGCACCGCGGAAAAGGTCTGTCGCACCACCTGTTCGGACCGGTATCCCGTGCACACCTGCTCGCGCGCCGGACTGTCGGCGGCGTCCGCGGCGGCGAGCCCGGCCAGCGCGGCCGCCGTCTCGGCGGTGAGCGGGGCGCTCGAAGTGTCCAGGGCCGCAGCGGTGTTCTTCGCGCCGAGCGCGAGTTGCGGCAGCACCGGGCCGATGTTCACCGCCCGGACCGGATCGTCGCCGGTGGCGTCGAGCCAGCGGCCGATCCAGCCGGTCGGCACCGGTTCATCGGGTGAGGCGGTCTGCCAGATGTCCATCGAGCGGAAGTGACTGTGGTCGGGCTTGGGGTAGCCGACGCCGCGCACGATGGCGAGGTTCTTCGAACCCCACAGGCCCGAAAGGCCTTTCAGGGCAGGGTTGAGGCCGAGCCGTTCATCGAGGTGCAGCACCTCCTCCGGCCGATACGACAGGTCGGGCCGGGCGTCGTGATATGCGTTGTCCGCGTACGGAATCAGGGTATTGATGCCGTCGTTGCCGCCGTACATGGTGAGGATCACCAGGATTCCGCTGCCCGCGGCCAGCGGCGTGCTGTCGGCCCGGTGGTGCAGTTCGTCCCAGGTGACCGCGGACGCACCCAGCACCGCGAGGGCGCCCAGCACACTCGATCCGACGAGGAAATCACGACGACTGAATTGCGGCATGGCGGTGAGGCTTTCAGCTGGTGAGGTATTCGGGCGTGTTGATGGCGAGCGCGGCCAGCCGATCGGGCTGATCGAGGACCGTGGACAGCACCCGGGCACTGCGATCCGACCAGGTGGCGATGCCCAGCAGGTGCGCGGCGGCGTCGAGGCGCTCGGTACGCGCGGCCGCGCTGATCGGTGACAGGTCGGCCTTGCGCACCAGATCCGTTGCGGCCGTGAGCCGGATCTGGGCCGCGGCGCTGGACATCCAGCCCTGACCGCGCGGCCAGCCACCGACGCTCGGCGGGTAGAAGGGCAGCTGTCCGAGTTTGCGCAGGAGCGCGGTGAGCGCGTGGACCTCGGTGTCGTCGGTGAGCGGCACCCGCAGCGCGCGCACCGCCGCGACCAGCCATTCCACCGGTCCGTGCACGACAGTGTCACGGGCGGTGGCGAACTCGGGGTCGGTGAAGATCGCCAGCACCATCGCCGACAGGTCGCGGCCGGGACCGTAGGCGGCGGTGAGCCGGTCCACGGCGGCGGCCGATGGCGGATCATCGGAGGCCAGCAGCTGCCAGAGGCTGGTGGCCACGAACCGCGCCGATTCGGGTCGTGCGAGGACGGCGTCACGGAAGCCGGTCGCGTCCAGCGGACCGGTCACTCCCAGTAGGGTTTTCGTCCCGGCGTCATGACGTTTCGGCTCGAAGGTCGCGGCCCCGCCAGCGATGGTCCAACCCGTCAGTGCCCGGGCCCCTTCGCGCACATCGGTTTCGGTGTACCCGTTGCCGTGGCCGAGCGCGAACAGCTCCATGAATTCTCGCGACAGGTTCTCGTTGGGCGCTTTCGCGGTGCTGGCGGCCCCGTCGAGCCAGCGCAGCATGGCGGGGTCGGTGAGCAACGCGTAGGACAGGGTGGTGAAATCGCCGGTGCCGTGGGTGCGCAGCGTCTGGTTCTGCACGGCCATCTCGGTCGCGTCGCGCACCTTGGTGGCCGAGGTCGAGAAATGGTTGTGCCAGACCAGGGTCAGCTTCTCCCGCACCGGGTTTCGCACGGCTGCCATGCGCCGCAGCCACCAGGCGGTGAGCGTGTCCAGCTGCGCGACCACCTGCGCCTGATGCTGTTTGCGCACCGCCGCCGTCGCGCCCCTACCCGGCGCGGTGAGTGCGTCGAAGTGCGGCATCGGGGTGGCGAGCACGCCCGGATCGGACTCGGGTGCCGCGGCCAGCGCCGCGCGCAGGTAGGCCGCGGTGTCGGGCACGGCGTCTATCTCGGGCCCGGTGGCTCCGAACCCGCAGCGGCGCAGCACCCGAGCGGTGTGCGCCCATTCCGGCGAATTGCCCATGCCGTCGAGTATCGGGGCCCCGGGTGGCGACTCCTCTGCTTCGGCGGCCAGGTTTCAGTCAATCTTCAGCGGCCGATCTTCAGCGGCCCTGCCGGGTTTCAGTCGGCGCTGCGGGTGGCCCGCAAGACTCGGGAGGACCGGACGGTGAGGGTCAGCTCCGGCATCGGAGTATCGAGATAGTCGTCGATGAGCTCGCCGCCGGACTTCTCCTCGACCTGGTCGAAGCCGAGCGAGTGCAGCAGCTCCACCATTTCGCCCGGTTCGAGCAGGCTCAGAATGGGTTCGCCGATGGCCGCGATGCGGGCGGCCCGCTCGGCCATGGCGACGCGCTCCGCCTCGGTCGCGCCGGGACGCAGGTAGTCGGCGACCACCTGCACGGGCGGGGTCTGACCGGCGGCGTAGCGCAGGGTCTCGACAATGGATTCCCGGCTCAGGTACATCACCACGCCGAGCCAGACGAAGACGGCCGGTTCGTCGCGCACGAACCCGGCAGCCGCCAAACCCGCTGCCAGGGTGCTGGTTTCGAAGTCGACGGGCACGAAGGTCAGGGTGTCCGGAACCGCGATCCCGGACTGTTCGAGCAGTTCCCGCTTCCAGTCCTGGGTGTCGGGGTGGTCGACCTCGAAGACCCGCAGTTCCGGGAACGGATTGCGGTAGGCGAAGGTGTCCAGGCCCGCACCCAGGATCACCACCTGACGGGTGCCCGCCGCCGCGGCGGCCGCGACCGTGTCCTCGGCGAAGCGCGACCGGGCCGCCAGCAGGTAGCGGCGTTCACGCTGCCGGGGTTCGTCCCCACCCGGGCGATCCAGGGTCGCGGTGTCGAGGTCGAGCGAATCCTCGGGCTTCATGCTCAGGATCCGCAGCGCGAGCGGGTCGGTGAAAACGCGTGGCTCACCCGAGATCTGGTGGAAGGCGCGAGCGTGCGCGGTGGCCAAGGCGGTGCGGCTGGGACGACCCGTTTTCATGGGTTGACGCTATCGTTTTTTCGATCATCGGAAAGAGGAGGACCAGCATGAGCATCACCACACGACCGCACGCACTGCTGTTCGACGTGCAGGGCACCGCCACCGATTTCCACTCGACCATCCGCGCCGCGGCCGCCCGCATCGCCGGGGACCGTCACCCGGACCAGGACTGGTCCGCCCTCGTGAACGACTGGCGAGCAGCGTATTTCGAGGAAACCTCACAGCCGCCCACCGACAGCGGCTGGGTGAGCGTCGCCTCGATCTACCGCGTCACTCTGGATCCGCTGCTGGACGCGCGGGGCCTCGACCTCGATATCGCTGAACGCGATGAACTCGCGCGAGCCTGGGCGCGACTGGAGCCCTGGCCCGATACCGTGCCGGGGCTGCGCCGCCTGCGGGCGAGCTGCACGCTGGCGACGCTGTCCAACGCGGATGTCAGTACGGTGGTGGAGATTTCGCGGCACGGCGACCTGCCCTGGCACGCGGTGTTCGCCGCCGAGATGGCGGGCGTGTTCAAACCCGATCCGCGCATCTACCGGCTGGCCGCCGGATATCTCGGATTCGCGCCGGGCGAGATCATGATGGTCGCGAGCCACCGCTACGACCTGCGCGCCGCGGCCGAGCTCGGTTTCCGGACCGCGTTCATCGCCCGCCCGCTGGAGTACGGCGACCCGACGCTCGGCGACGCGGAATTCACCGGTGAATTCGAGGTCGAGGCGGCCGATTTCCTCGATCTCGCGGAGCGACTCGGCTGCTGAGCGGACCGGACTACAGTGGCAGCAGGGACGTTTCGATACGGGGAGGACCGGCCTTGCCCACAACGCTTGTGAAGGGTCAGAACGGGTCGCTGACCGCCGCCGAAGTGGTGGTGTCCGTGCGGGTGGGCGCGGCTGCCGAATTGTCGGCACTGCTGGTCACCGAGCAGGGCAAGGTGCGCTCGGACTCGGATTTCGTGTTCTACAACCAGCCCAGCGGGCCCGGGGTGCGGCTGCGCAACGGGGTCGCGGGGCAGCCCGCGGCGTTGGCGGTGTCGCTGGGGCAGGTGCCCGCCGATATCGCGCAGATCCGCGCGGTGATCACCCTCGACGACGCGAAGGGCACCTTCGGCCGGATCGCCGCCCCGGTCGCGACCGTGTCCGATGCGAGCGGTAATCCGTTGTACGAGTATCGAATCGATGATCTGCACGACGAATCCATCGTGATCGCGGTCGAGCTGTACCGGCGTTTCGGAGCCTGGAAGGTGCGCGCGGTCGGGCAGGGCTATGCGGGCGGGTTCGCCGCACTGGTCACCGACCACGGCGTATCGGTCGAGGACGCACCGCGCCCGGCGCCGCAGGAACAGGCCCCGCCACCGCCGCCGGCCACCGCGTATCCGCCGCCCCGGCCGGAGCCGACGCCCAGTTCGCCGTATCCCGTTGCGCCACCGCCGCATTCGCAGTACCCGGCCCCGAATCTCGCGCCGCCGCCGCAGACCTCTCAGCCCACCGCCGCCTACCAGCGCCCGCCCGGTGAGGTGACCTTGCAGAAGGGTCGCCCGGTCACCCTGGCCAAGGGGCAGCGCGTCACCCTCCGCAAGGACGGCGGGGTCGCGCTCACCCGAATCCGCATGGGGCTGGGCTGGGATCCGGCCAAGCAGGGCGGACTGTTCGGCCGTCGCGCGGTCAATATCGACCTCGACGCCTGGGTTGCCATGTTCGCCGACCGCCATCTGCGCGACGTCGCCTACTACGGACAGCTGACATCCAAGGACGGGTCCATCCGCCACTCCGGCGACAACCTCACCGGTGAGGGCGAGGGTGACGACGAGGTGATCATGGTCGACCTGGGTCGGGTGCCGCGGCAGGTGAACACGCTGCTGTTCATCGTGACCTCGTATCAGGGCCAGACTTTCGAGCAGGTCAGCAATGCCTACTGCCGACTTGTCGACGACACCACGCAGGCCGAACTGGCCCGCTACGCGCTGGCGGGCGGCATGCCGTTCACCGCCATAGCCATGGCCAAGGTGTTCCGCGGTCCGGACGGCGAGTGGAAGCTGCAGGCCATCGGCGAGGGCTTCCAGGCCAAACATCCCGGCGAGGCCGTGCCGCAGCTGGGCCGGTTCATTACGGTGGACTGAGCATCACTGTGGAGTGAGCATCACCGTGGGCTGAACGGGCTCACAGGTACTTGGTGACCTGTGAGGCCGCCTCCACCGGGTGTCCGGCCTGGATCGGGTGCCCGAGCGCCTGCACCTTCCACACGCCGTCCTCGATGTGCACCTTGGCCACCACCATGCCCGTATGCGGCCCGCCCGCACTGAGATTGGAGCGGGTGAGCTCGGTGCTGGTGGTGCCGTCGATGAGCCGCCAGAAGGCGTTGCGAACCCGCTCGAAGGTGTGCCCGGCGTAGGAGGTGATCACGAAGACGATGGACGTGATGTGCGAGCCGACCCGGGTCAGGTCGACGGTGATGACCTCGTCGTCGCCCTTGCCCTCGCCGGTGAGGTTGTCGCCGGAGTGCCGGATCGCGCCGTCCTTGGTCACCAGCTGCCCGTAGTAGGCCACGTCGACGAGGCTCTGCCCGGCGTACATCAGCGCGGAGGCGTCCAGGTCGATCTCGGCCGGGCGTGAACCCCACTTGTGCTGAATATTGACCGGATCCCACCCCAGACCCATCTTCACGAAGGTGAGGTCGGTGCCCTGCCTGCGCAGCGCGACCACCTCGCCGGGCTTGAGCACCGGCGCGATGATGGGCGCGGACGCGCGCACCGGTTGCGGTCCGGTGGTGACGGTGATCCCGTGTTCGGCCAGCAGCCCGGCCAGGCCACCGAGGTGTCCGAATCCGACGGCGCGGGCGAACCAGCCGCGGTCGCCGCGATCCAGATCCACGGCGGCGACGGCGGATTCGTTGCCGAGTCCGTCGATCACGTACTCGTAGAGCGGGTTTCCCTGGTCGTCCGCGATGCCGATATGCGGTGCGGGATGGTCGCCGAGGCGCCCGGCGCGGTCCTCGAGCGCCACCGCGATGCGGATGTGCGCGATGCCCTGCGGGATCGCGCGCAGGCTCACCGCGAGCGAATTCTGCCCCGGCACCAGGTGAATCCCGGGTCCGTTCGGCTGGTTGTAGAAGATCAGGTCATTGTCCGTGCGCACCGTGCCCCGGTCGGTGAGCAGCAGCGCGGCGAGATCGATCCGCGTGCTGTAGTGCACCGTCACGGTGATATCGGCGACGCCCAGTTCCCCGGTTTGCCCTTGGGTCAAGAGTGCGGCCACGCTCCCACTCTATGGGAAGGTCAGGTCACCTGGACGAAACAAACCCATATCGCTTTCGCGTGCGCGCACCCTAGGACATGTCACAGTCGGTGGCCATACTTCAGCGAATCTTTGTATGCCACAACACCAATCGGTCGCATGATCAGTAGGCCCGGGGTAACCTACTGGGCGGTAGCCATTGTGGCTACGCGTCGGGCACGAAAATGTAAGGGACAGTTTTGGTTCAGTCGGGTGCACTGGTCATTCGCCGCGCCACCGAAGCCGACGCCGACGATGTCGTCAGGGTGATCACCCTGGCCTTCGAATCCGACGATCCGATCGAGGACTACGTCTTCCCGGATCCGGAGGTACGCCGGCGGCGCACGCCCGCGATGATTCGCCTGCTCTTCAAACACCGTTATCTGCCCGCGAACGCGGCCATCGTGGCCGAGCTCGACGGGAAGGTGGTCGGCGCACTGTTGTGGATTCCCGACCGGTACCGCAATCCGGTATGGCGGGAAGCGATTTCGGGTCCGCTGCTGCTGTGGGCAATGGGGCCCACGGCCACGGTCAGGGGTATAGAGGTGGACTCGGCCATCGCGCGCAGCGCGCCCGCCGAGCCGCACAATTTCATGGTTTACCTGGGCGCGGACCCGCAGGTGCAGCGGGCCGGGGTGGGTCGCGCGTTGAACGCGTGGCTGATCGCCGAGAGCGAGGCGCACGGCCGGGCCGTGTGCGGGATCTGCAAGGACGAGAACGTGGCGTACTACGCGCAGTTCGACTTCGGGCTGGTCCATCGGACCCGCATCGGGAGCAAGGGTCCCGAGCTCAATTTTCTGCTGCGGCCCGCCGTGCGGGCCACCGCGGACTGACGCGAGTCGTGAAGTAGCTCCTCGCCGGGCAGGGCGAGGACGACTTCGCGCGCGTTTTTCACCGGGGGGGTACGCAAAAGTTCGCTTTCGCTTGCCGAGGAGACGTAGTGTCTGACATTGCCATTGTCGGAATCGGGTGCCGCTACGCCGGTGGTATCGATTCACCGGAATCGTTCTGGGACTTCATTATCGACAAGGGCGACGGGGTCGTGGAGATCCCGCCCGCCCGCTGGGACCATCGCCGGTACTACGACCCGGACCGGCGCACGCCGGGCCGCATGTACACCAAACGGGCCGCCTTCATGACCGGCGACCCCTGGGAATTCGATCCCGACTTCTTCGGCATCTCCCCGCGCGAGGCCGCCGCCATGGACCCGCAGCAGCGGCTGATCCTGGAGGTCACCTGGGAGGCCCTGGACGACGCGGGCATCGCCGGTCGGATCAACGGCGCGCCGGTGGGCGTGTACGTCGGGGCGTTCACCCTCGACCAGATGGCCGTATCGAATACCGATGCGGCACTGCCGTTCACGGATATGCACACCGCGGTCAGCGCGTCCTACACCATGATCTCCAACCGAATCGCCTACGCGCTCAACATGGTCGGCCCCGCGCTGACGGTGGACACCGCGTGCTCGTCGTCGCTGGTGGCCTTCCACCTGGCCTGTCAGGCGCTGGAGAACGGCGACTGCACGGTCGCGCTGGCGGGCGGCGTCACCATGCTGATGCAGCCGGAGGTCTTCGTCTCCATGTGCAAGGGCGGCTTCCTGGCCGCCGACGGCCGCAGCAAGCCGTTCGACGCCGCCGCCGACGGCTACGGCCGCGGCGAGGGCTCCGGCATGGTGGTGCTCAAGAAGCTCGCCGACGCCGAACGCGACGGCGACCGGATCTACGCGGTGGTCAAGGCCACCGGCTCCAATCAGGACGGGCGCACCACCGCCATCACGGTGCCGAACGCGGATCTGCAAGAGGCGCTTGCCAGGACGGTCACCGAGCGGGCGGGCATCGCCGCGCACGAGATCACCTACGTCGAGGCGCACGGCACCGGGACACCCGTCGGCGATCCCCTCGAACTGCGGGCCATCGGGCGCGCCTACGGGCAGGCCGAGGGCCGCACCGCACCGCTGGGCGTGGGTTCGGTGAAGGGACAGCTCGGGCACACCGAGGCGGCCTCCGGTATCGCCAGCATCATCAAATCCACACTGGCGCTGACTCATCGGACGATCGCGCCGCAGGGCTGGCTCAACGAGCCGAACCCGGACATCCCGTTCGAGGAGCTGGGCCTGGCGCTCCAGCTGGAGGCGGAGCCGGTCGCGGCGGACACCCGGATGACCATTGCGGTCAACGGTTTCGGCTACGGCGGCACCAATGCCCATGTGATTCTTCAGGAGTACTCGCCGGTCGCCGAATCCGCGCACGCGCCCAGGCATTTCGGGGTGCTGCCGCTCTCGGCACGCAACGACTCCGCCGCGCGCACCCTGGCGCGCGGATTCGCCGAGCTGATCGCCGAGGGCGCGGATCCGGGCGAGCTGGCCGAGGCCGCGTGGACACGTCGCCAGCATCACCCCGTGCGGACCGGGCTGCCCTTCGGTGACGACACCGAACTGGTGCGGGCCCTGATCGCCTTCGCGGGCGGCGAGGGCCGCACCGCCAAGGTCATCGCGCGCAAGGTGCCCGAGCCGGTGTTCGTGTTCACCGGCATGGGCCCGCAGTGGTGGGCCATGGGTCGCGAACTGCTCGGCGCGGGCGGCGTTTTCGCCGCCGAGGCCGCGCGGATCGACGAGGTGTTCCGGGGGATCTCCGGCTGGTCGATCATCGAGGAACTGCTGCGGCCCGAGGCGGAATCCAAGGTCACCAGCACCGCCGTCGCGCAGCCCGCCAACTTCCTGATCCAGGTGGCGCTGGTCGCCCAGCTGGCCGAGCTCGGCGTGCACCCGGCCACCGTGGTCGGGCACAGCGTCGGCGAGGTGTCCGCGGCCTACGTCACCGGCATGCTGTCGTTGCACGACGCACTGCTGGTCGGCTACCACCGGGCACGCTTGCAGGCCACCACCGCCGGTTCGGGTGGCATGCTGGCCATCGGTCTGCCGCAGGCCGCCGCACTCGAGCTGATCGAGGGCGACGAGCTGGTGAGCATCGCCGCGGTGAACAGTCCCAGCGCGGTCACCCTCGCCGGTGACGAGCAGCGGCTCGACGAGATCGCCGAATCCCTCACCGAGGACGGCGTTTTCGCGCGTCGGCTCCAGGTCGAGGTGCCGTACCACAGCTATCTCATGGACCCGATCCTCGACGAACTGCGCACGGTCCTGGCCGATCTGACGCTGCGCGAACCGACCGTGCCACTGTGGTCGACCGTCACCGGCACCAAGGTCACCGCCGCCGACTGGAACGCCGAATACTGGTGCGCCAACGTGCGGCAGCCGGTGCGCTTCGCCGACGCCGTCACCGAACTGGTGAGCACGGGGCACCGGGTGTTCCTGGAGATCGGCCCGCATCCGGTGCTGGGGGCCAATATTCGCGAGATCCTCATCAACGCGGGCGAGACCGGCACCACCGTCGCCACCCTCAACCGCAAGCAGACCGACGGGGAGAGTCTGCGCCAGACGGTCGCCGGGCTCTACACCGCCGGGGTGCTCGATCTCGACGCGCTCTTCGGCGATCTCGTCACCCGGCACGTGGACCTGCCGCGCTACCCGTGGCAGCGCACCCGCCTGCGCATCGAGCTGGCGGGCATGCAGCAGCTCAAATATGGCACCCCGGGCCTGTATCGGATGCTGGGCGACCCGGTGCTCGACGACCCGACGGCGTCCTGGCGCATCCAGCTCAGCGTCGGCAATCTGCCGTGGCTGGCCGATCACGTGGTCGGCGGCTCCCGCATCCTGGCGGGTGCGGCCTACCTGGACGCGGCGCTGAGCGCGGCGGCGGTGCGCACCGAATCCGCACGGGTGGCAGTGGAAGACGTGCGGTTCCTCTCGCCGCTGGTGGTGGACGAGGGCATGGCCCCGATCGTCGAACTGCACGTGGAGGAATCGACGCGGCGCTTCCGCATCCGCTCGCGGGACGCCAATGGCGACAGCTGGACGGTGAACGCCACCGGCCGGCTGGTCGAGGGCGTCTACGAGGCGACCAAACCCGAACTGCCCGACGCCACCGAGATGCTGTCCATCCCGGCCGCGGACTTCTACACCGGATTCGCCACGCGCGGACTGGATTACGGGCCGGTGTTCCGGCGCATCACCGAACTGCGGGTGAGCGGCAACGCCGTGCTCGCCACCGTGGACGGCACCGTCGCCCGCGACAGCGGGCACCTCGCGCACCCCGGCGTGGTGGACGCGGCGATCCAGACCTTCGCGGCGGTGCTCGCCGGATCCTCGAATGCCGAACGGGGCGCGCTGGTTCCGGTCGCGGTGGACTCGGTGCGGTCCTTCGCCCCGATCCCGGATCAGGTCACCGTGGTGACCCGGCTGCACGACGGGGCCGACCTCACCGCCGACTACGACCTGCTCGACGCCGAGCACAACGTGGTCATGCAGATCATCGGACTGCGACTGGGGGCCATCAACCCGGATCGCGGGGTGCTGCAACGACTCACCGACTATTTCTACGAAGACCGCTGGGATATGCGGGATCCGGTGGACCGCGCCGCGCTGCCCGCACCCGGGACCGCCTACACCCTGGCCATCGAGTTGGGGACGCAGGTCGGGGCGCGGACCGCGTTCATCGCCGGAACCACCGCGCACGGGGAGAGCCTGGCGGTCGGCGATCCGAACCGCGAGGATCTCGAAGCCGTAGTGCGGGAACGGATTCAGCAGATCACCGCCATCGACGGTATCGACCGGGTGCACGTGGTGCTGGTCGCGGGCCAGGAGTACGACGACCTGGACGGACTGTGGACGCTGCGACGGCTGGCCGTCACCATCGAGGGCTACCTCGAGCACTGGCTGCACGAGCGTGCGGCCGAAATCCCCATGACCGGTGACGGTTCCCTGCACGTCACCCTGGTCACCGAGCGCGCCTTCGCGCATCCGGACGAGGACGCCGTCCCGAATCCGGTGCACGCCGCGCTGGCCGGCGCCCGGCGGGTGCTGCTCAACGAACAGTCCCGGCTGCGCTGGCGGCTCGTCGACGTCGATCCCGAGGTGGCCGACGCCGACCTGGCCGCGGAACTCGCCATCGCGGGCGCGTTCAGCTATGACCGCGCCGATGAAGTGGTGCTGCGCAACGGATTACGCTGGGCGACGGTGGTCGCGGCCACGCTGCCCGACCGGCTGGAGGCCCGGGACGCGACCGAGGCGCTCACCGATCCGGACGCCAATTTCGCACTGGAGCTACCGAAGTCGCGGATCATGTCGCGGCTGGCCTGGCGGCGCTGCGGACGCCGCGAGCCCGGACCCGACGAGGTCGAGGTGCGGATCCTCGCGGTCGGCCTCAACTACAAGGACCCGCTCAAGGTGATCGGCGTGCTCGGTGAGCGCGAGATGACCGGCACCTTCTACGGCACCGAGCCCGGCATGGAGGCCGACGCGGTGATCGTGCGCGTCGGGACGGAGGTGGACGACCTCGCGGTCGGCGACCGGGTCTTCCTGACCTCCAAGGCCATGATCTCCCGCTTCCACACCACCGAGGCCACCCTGGTCACCCGGGTCGCCGACAGCACCGAACCCGGCCAGTGCACCAGCACCGTCGCCTTCGCCACCGCCGAGCACTCGCTGCTGGAGCTGGCTCGGCTGCGCGCCGGGGACGTGGTGCTGGTGCACGGTGCGGCGGGCGGTGTCGGCTCGGCCGCCGTGCAGATCGCGAAACTGCACGGGGCCACCGTGATCGGCACCGCGGGCACCGACGAGCGGCGCGCCTACGTGCTCGCGCAGGGCGCGGACCACGCGCTGGATTCGCGGTCGCTCAACTTCGCCGACGACGTGCTCGGACTGACCGGCGGACGCGGCGCGGACGTCATCATCAGCACCGCGCCAGGGGAGATCCTGCGCCGGAACTTCAAGGCGGTGGCCGAGTTCGGGCGGATCGTGGAGATCGGCAAGGCCGATATCTACGGCGGCGGCGTGCTCGATCTCGGGTACTTCGACAAGAACCTCTCCTACCACTCCTTCGATCTGGACCGCATGCTGGCGCTGCGGCGGCGCGAGACCGCCGACCTGGTGCGGGGCGTGCATCGTCGGCTGGCGGCGGGCGAGTACCGCTATCTGCCGTACGAGCTGTACGACACCGCCGACGTGGCAAGGGCCTTCGAAGACGTGGCGCGTTCCACCCACTTCGGGCGGGTCGCGATCAGCCTGGAATCCGAAGCGCCGCAGGTGCGTCCGCTGATTTCGACGGTCATCGTCGACCCGGCGGCGCGGTATCTGATCACCGGCGGCTTCGGCGCGTTCGGGTTGGCCGTGGGCCGGTGGCTGATCGGGTTGGGCGCGCGGCGGCTGACGCTGCTCGGGCGCGGCGGCGCGAGCACCGATGCCAGCCGGGCGCAGTTGGCGGCCTGGCAGGAGCAGGGCATCGAGGTGGTCTCGGAATTGGTGGACGTCACCGACACCGACGCCATCGCGGCCGTGATCGCACGCGCCGATTCGGCGGAGCATCCACTGCGCGGCGTCTTCCACACCGCGGGCACCCTCGACGACAAGCGGGTTCCGGCGATGGATCGCGAAAGCCTGGAGCGGGTGTACCGGCCCAAGGCGGTCGGCGTGCGGGCGTTGCGTCACGGAATCGCCTCCGCCGGAGTCGAATTGGATATGTTCGTGCTGTTCTCCTCGGGCAGTGCGATCTTCGGCAGCATCGGCCAGTACGCCTACACCGCGGCCAATCTCGCGCTCGACGCCACCGCCGATCTGGTGGTCCGCGAGGGCGGCCGGGCGCTGGCGGTCGGCTGGGGGCACATGTCCGGCGGCGGCATGGCCGACGACGAATACGTCTCCCGCTACCTGCGCACCGCCGGATTCGACGCCATCGGCATGGACGAGGGCACCGAATTCCTGGGGCAGGCACTGGGTCTCGGCGTCCACCACCACGCCTCGATCATTCCGATCGACTGGGCGCGGGTGGCCTCGGCGGTGTCCTGGTACGCGCTGACCGGACGCACCTCCGAACTGGTGGCCGCGGCCGTCGAAGACAACTCCGCCGCTTCACAATTGGTGGCGGCGCTGCGGGAACTCGACGAGCAGAAGCGCGCCGACGTGGTGGCGCACATGCTGGCCGAGCAGCTGGCGGTGGTCATGGGTGTCGACCCGGACTCCATCGACCTGACGGTGCCGGTGCCGGAACTCGGGCTCGACTCGCTGATGGCGGTGGAATTCGGTGCGCTGGTGAGCAAATCGCTCGGCGTCGACATGATGTCGCTGAAGGTGGGACGCACCTTCACGCTGCAACAGGCCGGGGCCCGGGCCGCGGAACACCTCGTCGGCGGTGCCGCCGAGGTCGTGACGGGAGAGCAGCTGTGAGCGACTCCGCACGCGACCTCGCACGGAAACTACTGGCGGGCAACGGGATCAAGGAGACCGAGGCCCGGCCCGCGACCGGCAACGCGATCAGCGCCGCCCCCGTGCGGCGGCCGACCCGTCCGGCGCGCGGTCCGGGCCGCCAGTTCACCGACCATCCCGAGGTGGCGGCGGCGGTGGCCAAGCGGGCGGCCATCGCGGCCATCAGTGCGCACTCCGGCATGCCGAACCCGCTGTTCCTGCCGCGAAACAGCCCCAACGACACGGTGATCCGTGCGATGGGCACCGAGCTGGTGAACTTCAGCGCCTACAACTACCTGGGTCTGTCGAGTCATCCGCAGGTGGTGCGGGCGGCCAAGGACGCGCTGGATCAGTACGGCGCTTCGGCGTCGGCCAGCCGGATCGTGGCCGGTGAGATTCCGCTCTACGGCGAGCTGGAACAGCGGCTCGCCGGGCTCTACGACGTCGGCGACGCCCTGGTCACCACCAGTGGCTACCTCACCAATGCCGGGGTCATCGGGTTCCTGCTGCGCGAAGGCGATGTGGCCGTCTGCGACAGCCTGATTCACGGCAGCGTCGTGTCCGGCACGCAGTGGGCGGGCTGCCGCCGGATCAACTTCCGGCACAACGATCCGGACTCGTTGCGGTCGGTGCTGAAGATGTCGCGGTCGGGATTCGATCGCGCGCTGGTGGTGCTGGAGGCGCACTACAGCATGGACGGCACTGTCGGGCGCGTCGACGAATTGGCGGCCATCGCAAGGGAATACGACTGTGCGGTGATGGTCGACGAGGCGCACTCGCTGGGCGTCTTCGGCGCGCGGGGGCACGGCATCCGCGAGCACTACGACATGGCCGGATCCGATGTCGACATCTGGATGGGCACCCTGTCCAAGGCGCTGGGCAGCTGCGGCGGTTTCATCGCCGCCGACGCGGACCTGATCGCCGCGATGAAATCGGCCGCGCCGGGCGTGGCCATGCTCACCGGTGGCCCCGCCCCCTCCACCATCGCCGCCGCCCTGGCCGGACTCGACATCCTCGAGGCCGAGCCGGAGCGGGTGGACCGCCTGTGGCACAACACGAAACTGTTCAACACCGCGCTGCGCGAGCGTGAGTTGAACGTCGGCGATTCCCAGAACACCCCCATCGTTCCGGTCATCGTCCCCGGCGAAATGCGTTCCGGCTTCGTCTCCGCCACGCTGCTACAGCAGGGCGTCTACGCCGGATCCATCTCCGCCCCCGCGGTTCCCGCGGGCAAGGAGCGCCTGCGCTTCTTCATCACCTCCGAGCACACCGAACAGCAACTGCTCTCGACCGCCGATCTGCTCGCCGACGCCATCACCGCCGCCGAGCAGATCCCCCTGGAGCTCGCCGCCATCTGACGGTCGAATTCCTTCCACAGCCGTGACGGGCGGCGCACGACCTTCGTGCGCCGCCCGTTCGCATGTGCCCCCACGACTCACCGCGTCGCAGCTCAGCCCTTGACAAATTTTTTGTCCGAGGCAGGCTGATGCCGTGCTCGAAGTCGCAGTGATCGAAGAAGCCGCCGCCGCGGAGGCGTCGCTGGACCCCATCCGGTCCCGCATCCTCGCCGCGCTGGCCGAACCCGGCTCGGCCGCCATGCTGGCGGGACGGCTGGGTCTACCGCGGCAGAAGATCAACTACCACCTCAAGGAGCTCGAGCGGCACGGCCTGGTCGAGCTCGAGGAAGAGCGACGCAAGGGCAATCTGACCGAGCGGGTCTATCGCGCCACCGCCGCGTCCTACGTGATCTCCCCCAGCGCCCTGTCCGCCGTCAGCCCCGACCCCGCACGCTCCCCCGACCAACTCTCGGCGCGCTGGCTGCTGGCCCTCGGCGCTCGGCTCGTGCAGGAGGTGGGCGCACTGCTCACCGGCGCGCAGCGTGCCAAGCAGCGGGTCGCCACCTTCGGAATCGACGCCGAGGTGCGGTTCGCCTCCGCGGGAGATCGAGCCGCCTTCGCCGAGGAACTCTCGCAGGCCGTGGCCACACTGGTCGGGCGATACCACGACGAATCCGCCGCCGGGGGACGCACGCACCGCGTCGTGGTGGGCCTGCACCAGATACCCACCACGCTCACCACCGCACCAGACACCGACACCGAATCCGATGCCGCACAGGAGAATCGAGCATGAGCCACCCGTTCGAGATCGAGTTGGAGACCACCCTCCCGGCCACAGGGAGTTTCCGGCGAGGTGGTCTGGGCCGACGATGAGCGGTTCGCGCTGCGCGCCTCCGACGGCCTGTACGCCTTCCACCACACCCCCACCGGCCTGGCCCTGATGTTCCACCACCTCTTCGCCTCGAATACCGACGGGGCCGAAACCGCTTGGCAGCAGTGGCTTTCCACGCTGCTCGGCTGACCGACGATTCCATTCCACAGACCGAATCACACCAAAAGGAGATTCCCATGCGCACTCTGATCACCTCCGCCTTCATCTCGGCCGACGGCGTCGTGGAAGGTCCCGGCGGCGAGCCCGGCTACCGCAACTCCGGCTGGACCTTCAAGGACATCGAATTCGTCCCGGACGCTTACGCACTCAAGGGCCAGGAGCAGAAGGAAGCCTCCGCCATGCTGCTGGGCCGCGTCAGCTACCAGGCGTTCAGCCCGGTCTGGCCGGACATGGAGGACTTCGCCGACTACAAGCTCATGCCCAAGTACGTCGTCTCCACCACCCTCACCGACGCGGACCTGGTGGGCAACTGGGGCGAGACGACCATCCTGCGCTCGGTCGAGGATGTGGCCGCGCTCAAGGAGACCGAGGGCGGGCCGATCATCATCCACGGCAGCGCGTCGCTGAACCGCGACCTGTCCGACGCGGGCCTCGTCGACCGCTACCACCTGCTGGTGTTCCCGCTGCTGCTGGGCGCGGGCAAGCGCCTGTTCAGCGGTACCGACAAGGACGCGCAGCAGCTGCGGCTGGTCGAATCCGAGGTGTACTCCAACGGGATTCAGAAGAACATCTTCGACGTCGTGCGCTGACGGGTCCTATCTGGGGACGCCGGTCGAGAACACCGTGTCGATCAGGCGGCTGAAGCGGACCGTGAGGGCCTCGGGCGATTCCTCGGGATGCGCCCGGGCCCAGGCCATGATGGCGTCGGTGGTTGCGGTCCAGATCTTGGCCAGGGCGTCGATGTCCTGCTCGTCGGTGTCCCCGAGGGCCCCGAGGAACAGGCGGACACCGGCGAGGGCGTGATCGGCGATGCGCGTGCGGTACTCGCGGGACAGCGGCGTCTCGGGCGCGGTCGGGTCGTGGATGATGCGCCACGCGGTGCGGTCCGGGCCCAGGGTTTCGAAGATGCCGCGCAGTGCGTTGGCGGGGACGGCGAACGGCCGGGCGTCATCGGCCATCTCCCGGTCCAGGCGCTCGAGCAAGGGTTCGCCGACGGCGGCAAGGCACTCGCCGTAAAGCCGGTCCTTCGAGGTGAAGTGCTGGTAGACAAGGGCTTTCGAGACACCGGCGGTGGTGGCCACCGACGCCATGGAGACCGCATCGAAGCCACGGTCGGCGAAGGCGCGCAGGGCCACCGTGAGCAGTTCGTGGCGGCGATCGTCGGAGGGCATTCCCTTGGTTCCCAGACCTGCGGCCGTTGACATGGATTCGAACTTACCTTACGGTCACTTCCATCGATGTGACCACAGGGTCACTTCGTGGATCCGAGAGGTACGCGGGCATGTCCCTGTGGGAACAGATCAATCAACCGGTGTCCTATGCGATCCCGTTCTTCGTGCTCGCCATGGTGCTCGAGATCGCCGCCCTGCGCGGGCACGACGACGACCGCAAGGGCTACGACAAGGTCGATGCGCGCTCGAGCCTGCTCATGGGCGCGGTATCCGTATTCATCAGTGGGGCAGCCAAATTCGGGGCGCTGCTGGTCTACGCGGTGCTGTACGTGCACGCGCCGTGGCACATCGATCCGCGCAATCCGCTGTCCTGGGTCGCGGTCATGCTGGGCGTGGATCTGCTCTGGTACTGCTACCACCGAATCTCGCATCGGGTCCGGCTGATCTGGGCCGCACACCAGGTGCACCACAACAGCCAGTACTTCAATTACGCGACGGCGTTGCGGCAGAAGTGGAATCCGTGGTTCGAGCTGATGTTCTGGCTGCCGCTGCCGCTGCTCGGCGTACCCCCGTGGATGATCTTCACCGCCTGGTCGTTCAACCTGGTCTACCAGTTCTGGGTGCACACCGAGGCCATCGGCAAGCTGCCGCGCTGGTTCGAGTTCGTGTTCAACACGCCCTCGCACCACCGCGTGCACCATGCCAGCGATCAGGAGTATCTGGACCGCAACTACGGCGGCATCCTCATCCTCTGGGATCGCGTGTTCGGCACCTTCCGGGCCGAAACCTTCCGTCCCACCTACGGACTCACCAAGAACATCGAGAGCGCCAATCTGCTGACTCTTCAGTACTACCAATTCGGCGAACTGTGGCGCGATCTGCGCTCGACCCGGCGTGCGCGCCACTGGCTCGGCTACACCTTCGGCCCGCCCGGCTGGCGGCCGGAACCCATGGCCGCGAACACCATCCACAGCAGCAGCCCCACCGCGGTCGCCGCCACCCCGATCCAGCAGACCAGCGACCAGCCACCCGCCTGATACGCGAGGCCCGCGGTCACCGAACCGGCGACGCCGCCCAGGAAGTAGGTCACCATGTACGCCGTGGTCAACCGGCTGCGCGCCGCCGGATCGAGGGTGTAGATCGCGCTCTGATTGGTGAGATGCGCGCCCTGGATACCGAAGTCGAACACCAGCAGCGCCGCGATCAAGGCGAGCACCGAATGCCCGCCCCAGGCCAGCAGCGCCCAACTCGCCAGCAGCACAACCCAGGTCAGCGTGGTGACCTGACGCAGCAGGCCCCGATCGGCCCAGCGCCCGACCACCGGCGCGCCCAGTGCGCCCAGCACTCCGGCCAGGCCGAAGAGCCCGATGGTGAACTCCGAGTAGTGATATCCGCTGCCGTGCGCGCCGGACAGCAGGAACGCGATGGCCGTCCACACCGCCGAGAAGCACGCCATCAGAATGAATCCCAGCGCCATCCGGTGCCGCAGTACCGGATGCACCCGGATCAGCGCCAGAATCGAGGCGAGCACCTCCGGGTATCGTTCCCCGGTCGCCGCGCGCGGGGTGGCGGGCGCGAGCAGATACACGCTGATCGCCATCACCACCTGTAGTCCGGCGGCCACCAGCAGCACCGTGCGCCAGCCGCCGAGTTGCGCGACCGCGCCGGACATCACCCGCGACAACAGGATTCCCAGCAGCAGCCCGCTCATCACGGTGCCGACCACCTGGCCGCGGCGTTCCGGTTCGGCCAGCGCCGAGGCCCACGGCACCACCACCTGCGCCGCCGAGGCCGCGACGCCGGTGGCCACCACGCCCGCGAACAGCACCCAGAAATTGGGCGCGACCGCCGAAATCAGCAGCGCCACAACGGATGCCGCGAGCAAGGCCGGGACCATGCGATGCCGTCGCAGGAAATCACCCAGCGGGACCAGGAAAGCCAGACCGCACAGGTAGCCGATCTGCGCGGCGCTGACCAGCAGGGCCGCGGTGGCCGTCGAGATGCCGAGGTCTCCTGCGACATCGTGCAGCAGCGGTTGCAGGTAGTAGTTGCCCGCCGCCGAGGACCCCGCCGTCACGGCGAAGACGAGCACGGTGACGCGACTGAGCGCGGGAGTGGACGCGGCGGGCGTGGCGGCTGGCTCGATGCCGGGCGTCGCGGGCTCCCGCTCGTCCCGAATCGCCAGGTCGTCGCCGGTAATCGAATCAATCACCTCATCATGGTGAACCCGCATCCGGATCAATGGAAGCGATGCTTTTCGATACTGCTATCTATGGTTTCGATACCAGCGCTAGGCTCGGGCGCATGGAGATGCGTCAGATCGAATGCTTCCTCGCCTGCTCCGAGCAGCGGTCGTTCACCGCGGCCGCGCGGGCGTTGAATCTGGTGCAGTCCGCGGTGTCCACCAGCGTCGGCAAGCTCGAGCACGAGCTCGGGGTCCGGCTCTTCGATCGCACACCGCGCAGTCTCGAGCTCACCGAGGCCGGGCAGGCCATGATCGCTCCGGCCCGGGCGCTGCTGCGGGCGCGCCGCGACATCGTCGACGCGGTCGACGCCACCCGCGGCGAGATCCGGGGCGAGGTCGTCGTCGGCAACCTGATGAACATCCACAATGTGGATCTCGCGGGCGCCATCGCCGACCTGCACCGGCGGTTCCCCGGCGTGACATTGCAGATGCGGCAGAGCATTTCGGGGATGGCGGGCAATCTCGCGGGGTTGCGCGACAACAGCCTGGAGCTGGCATTGCTGGCCGGGCTCACCGACGAGATCCCCGGCATCACCACGTATCTCATCACCGAGGAGACGCTGGTGCTGTGCATGAGCGTAGATCATCCGTTGGCGGGCAAGGCGATTCGCGCCGCCGATCTGCATGGCGAGCGGTATATCGACTACCCGCCGGGCTGGGGTATTCGCGGCATCGCGGAGGAGCTCTTCCCGACCCGGCGACCGGTGATCGAGGTGGCCGATCAGACCTTCGCGCTCGAGCTGGCCGCCAAGGGCTTCGGCGTAGCCCTGGTCCCACTATCGGTGGCGCGCCTCTCCCCCGAGGTACCCCGCGCGGAGTTCACCCCGCATCCGCTGCCGTGGAAACTGTCGGTGGGCCACGATGCCCGGCGCACGCCGTCCCACGCCGCCCGCCGGGTGATCGAGGCACTGACCAGCAGCCACGAAGCACGGTAGAAAAGATTTCGAAGTTTTTCCGTCATGGATGTCGAGAACGGTCGAGCGGCTCCGTCCCAGGGGTACGAGCAGCCGAAAGGGCCGCACACCGATGAAGGAGCGACCGTCATGCAACAGCACGAGATCACCGAGATCCTGAACCGTCCGATCAGCCGGGAACTGCTGGCCCGCGATCTGCTGCGGATGGCCTACGTCGCCAAGGACGGGACGCCCCGCAACATCCCGATCGCGTTCACCTGGAACGGTTCGGAGATCGTCGTGTGCACCACGAAGAACGCGCCGAAGCTGCACTCGCTGCGGCACAACCCGCAGGTCGCGTTGACGATCGACACCGAGGTGCACCCGCCGAAGATCCTGCTGCTGCGCGGCCGCGTCGAATTGGATGTGGTGGACGGCATTCCGGAGGAGTACCTGCAGATGAACGGCACTTACGACATGAGCGCCGAGCAGCGGGTCGAGTGGGAGGCCGAAGTGCGTTCGCTCTACGACGGGATGGTGCGGATCGTCATCACCCCGACCTGGGTGAAGCTCATCGACTTCGACGCCACCCTGCCCAGCGCGGTGGAGGAACTGGTCCGGCAGCGGGCCGAACGTCAGCACGCCTGAGATCCCTTACCAACCGAGGAGCACATCATGGCCAAATACCTGCTGCTCAAGCACTATCGGGGCGCGCCCGCACCGACCAACGACGTGCCGATGGACCGGTGGACGCCGGATGAGATCACCGCCCACATGCGGTACATGGACGATTTCGCCGCACGGCTCGAGGCCACCGGCGAGTACGTGGAGAGCCAGGCGCTGTCCCCGCAGGGCACCTTCGTCCGCTCCGACGGCGCGGGCCGTCCGCCGGTCACCGACGGCCCGTTCGCGGAGACCAAGGACCTGATCGCCGGGTGGATGATCATCGACGTCGAAACCTACGAGCGCGCACTGGAAGTCGCCGCCGAACTGTCCGCCGCGCCGGGCGCGGACGGCAAGCCGATCCAGGAGTGGCTGGAGATCCGCCCGTTCTTCACCGCCTGCCACACGGTCACCGAGTGAACGAGTCGCTGCTGCGCGATCTCGTCCCCGCGGTGCTCGGTGTCCTCGTCCGCCGCGGCGCGGACTTCGCCGCGGCCGAGGACGCCGTGCAGGAAGCCCTCATCCGCGCACTGGAAATCTGGCCCGACGATCCACCCCGCGACCCCAAGGCCTGGCTCGTCACCACCGCCTGGCACAAGTTCCTCGACGCCACTCGCGCCGAAACCTCCCGGCGCGGAAGAGAACTCACGTCCGACATCGAACCGGAGCCGGGCCCGGTCCCCGCCACCGACGACAGCCTGTGGCTGTACTTCCTCTGCGCCCACCCCGCCCTGGCCCCCGGCTCGGCCGTCGCCCTCACCCTGCGCGCGGTAGGAGGCCTCACCACCCGCCAGATAGCCACCGCCTATCTGGTCCCCGAAGCCACCATGGCGCAACGCATTTCCCGCGCCAAACGCCGCATCACCGGCGAACCCCTAAACCGCCCCGGCCACCTCCCCACCGTCCTACGCGTCCTCTACCTGGTATTCAACGAGGGCTACGGCGGCAACCTGGACCTGGCCGCCGAAGCCATCCGCCTCACCCGCCAACTGTCCTCCGCCACAACAGATCCCGAAGTCTCCGGCCTCCTCGCCCTGATGCTCCTGCACCACGCCCGCCGCCCGTCGCGCACCACCCCCGACGGCCGCCTGATCCCCCTCGCCGACCAAGACCGATCCCGATGGGACACCACCCTCATCGCAGAAGGCGTGACGATCCTCCAATCCGCCCTGTCCCGAGACCAACTCGGCGAATACCAGGCCCAAGCCGCGATCGCCGCCCTCCACGCCGACGCCCCCACCACCGCAGAAACCGACTGGGTCCAAATAGTCGAGTGGTACGACGAACTCCTACGCCTCACCCCCACCCCCATAGTCCAACTCAACCGCGCCGTAGCAATAGGCGAGGCCGACGGCCCCCGAGCCGGCCTAGCCGCCCTCTCCCCCCTCGACCCAACCCTCCCCCGCCACACCGCATCCCGCGCCTACCTCCACGAACGCGCCGGTGACCTGGACCAGGCCGCCTCCCTCTACGCCCAAGCCGCCCAATCCGCCACCACCCTCCCCGAACGCGACCACCTAACGCGCCAAGCCGCCCGAATCCGCCATTCCCTCCGGCCCTGAGCTCCTGGCCTCCATCCACCTCGCCCAGCGGTATCCTTACTTCGGGGCTCGAGTAAGGAGAAATCATGGACGCGGTCGCTCGTTTGACATCCAAGGGCCAGCTAACGGTGCCCAAGGCGATCCGGGACGCGCTCGAACTGCACGTCGGCGACAACGTGTTCTTTCGCGTCGAGGGTCAGGTCGTGGTGCTGGCCCGCACTCCTGACCTGCTGGAACTGGCTGGAAGCGTGCCGGTACCGCCCGCCGCTCGCGGACGGTCCTGGGAGGAGATCCGCGCGGCGGCCTGGGCGGCGCAGTGGGAAGACGGTGGAGAGTGACGGTCTACCTGGACACGAATATCCTCATCCGCCACCTCACCCAGGACCCCCCTGACATGGGGAAGCGGGCGACCGCGTTTCTCGCACAATCTGATTCACTGCATCTTCCGGACCTGATCCTGGCCGAAACTGTCTACGTCCTACAGAGCGTCTACCAGGTAGCAAGACCACAGGTCGCCGCTTTGGCCCGCGCACTCGTCAGTTCGCGGAACATCACGACCGGCGATCCCGCGCTGCTGATTCGAACCATCGACGTCTACGAGCACTACCGACTCTCGTTCGCCGACGCCTACCTGGTCGCACTCGCAGAAGCCACACCAGCATCGTGCATCGCATCATTCGACAAGGGCATCGGCAAAGTCGAGACAATAGTCCGCATCGAGCCCTGATCAGGCGATGAGGTCGGGGCTGAGGTAGGTGTCGACCTTGCTGTTGCCCCAGTCGACTCGCATTTCCGCCTTGTAGTCGTGGCCGGTGGTGGGGTTGGACAGGACTGCGGGGCGGTAGTCGATTTGGCCGCTGCCGCAGCGGAAGTCCTTGGTGAAGACGGGGACGCCGCCCGCTTGGGCCGAGTAGTCCCACAGCATCAGGTGGATGGTGCAGGTGCCGGTCGTGTAATTGGTGTGGCCGGCGTAGGCGATGTTGCCGGTGTCCATGCCGATGCAGACATTGGCGTAGCCGGGGCCTTGGCAGCCGCCACCGCTGGCGGCCTGCGCCGGTTCACCGGCGGCCACCATGGCCGCCGTGGTGGCGATGAGGCCGCACAGTATCGCGGCGGTTCGTTTGGTCAGAGAATTCGCCATTGTTCTACTTCCCGAATTGATTTGGATTGATCCGTCACAAATGTAGGGCGCGCGGAGCAGGGGGAGCGATCCGCTTTCCGCAGGGTTCAGCCGGATTGCGCAGGTATTTTTCCGGGGTGGTCGTCGTCGATGGCGGTCGAGGTCGAATAGGTCGCGGTGGGCCTCGGAGGCTTCCCATGGTGAGTCCAGCACGAGGGCCAGTTCGATCGACCGGCGCAGGTAGTCGCGGGCGGTGGGGGTGTCCGCGGCGATCGCCGCGTAGTGCCGCAATCCCCACAGCCGACTTCCGTGGTTGCCCCGCGAATGCCATTCGGCCATAGTCGTTTCGAACCATTCGACGGTGTCTGAAGTAGACGGGTATTCGAGAACGGGCTGCACGATTGCCGGGGGTTGGGTAGACCGATCCCGGGCTTGGATTTCGTACAGGACATTCGACTGGCCTTGGCGGGAACCCAGCGCCTCGTACACGATCAGAGCTCGGTCCAGTAGACGAAGGGCCGCCGTCGAGTCGGTCGACAGGCGGTGCAGCACACCGAGTTCGAGCAGCACGCCTGCCGCGTCATGGAAGTCTCGCAACCCGGTGTAGTAGGTCAGTGCGGCGGTCATCGCCTGTTCCGCCTCGGCGTATCGCACTTGCTGGCGGTACAGGATGCCGAGTTGCAGCAGCGTGTGCGCTTGGCCGCGGCGGCTCTGGAGACGTCGATAGCCGTCGAGTGCGACACTCAGCTGATCGAATGCCTCCGAATGTTCGAGGGCTATCCGATGCACGGTGCCCAGATAAGAGCGGCAGTTCATTTCCGCCAGTGGATTGGCGCCCTTCGAGGCCGCTTCAAAAGCAACACCGAATGACACTGCGGCCCATTCATATTCCCCGATGATCCGTTCGATCACCCCACGGCGAAACAGCGTGCCCATTCGGCCATCGAGGCCGGTGGTCCAGGGCGGGGTTGTAGGAAAATGGCGGTCGACCAGTGGGGGATGCGCCATCTCGAACGGCAGTATCGAATTCGGCCTGCGGTCGATGCACGGTGGAATGCCGGGCTTCTCGTCTTGTCCGGTCCGCCGCCTGGATCGACGATCATCGAGCGCACGCCGTCGCAGGTCCCGCAGCCGACGCGCGACACCGGGCGACACACCCAGCAGTTCGACGAAACGCTCGAGCACATCCTCAGGAATCAAGGTCTCCCCGTTGAGGTAGGCGTACACGCTGCGCAGCGATACCGACAGCTGATGCGCGAGAGCATGTTTCGAGACAGCCGAGCCGCGACGACCGGCCGCGCTCACTTCGGCCCGCAACGCGCCGCTCACCTGCTCGGTCGCGGTGGGCCCCGATTCGACCAGGTAGCGCATCACCTCATCGTCCGCGTCCATAACGCCTTCCACCGCGATCGCGCGCCCGCCGGGCGTGCAGCTTCTTGCAGAGATACCGAAAGTTGATCGTAGGCCGCCGCCGGAAGCTCGAAAATGGATGTTGCCGAATCCGGAGAGAATCGGAATCGACTGCGCTACTGCATGATTCGGCACGCGTGCTTCGCGATGCACAGCAGCCGATCGACCGTCACGACCAGGAGACACGCTATGGCGGCCAGCAACGAACGACCGAGCCCGCCGGGATCGGTGGTGCCGTCACTTCCATGGCGATTCAACACTCGGACACCGGATCTCGACGAGGCGAGCGCGCAGGGCACCGAGGCGTACTACCCACTGCGGATGAGCGTGCTGAGCCGGGGCGACAAGTTCAGGATGTCGATCGACGCGATGCAACTCGGGCCGATCATGCTGGGAGACTGCCTGTTCGACGCGGACATCCGGATGGAGTTCGCCGACCTGCGCACGTTCTATCACCTCAATATCCCGCTGTCGGGGCACCTGGACTCCCAGCACCGCGGACACGAGGTCACGGCGACACCGCGACAGGCGGTGCTGTACGGGCCGACCGGGAACATTCTGCTGAGCCACTGGGGCGCAGGCAGCCGCATCCTGTGCATCAAGATCCGGCGAGATGCCTTGGAGGCGGAGCTGACTCGCCTGCTGCAGCGGGCCGTCCGCACGCCGATCAGGCTGGGTCCGACGGTGGATCTGACCGACGGCTACGGTCGCAGCCTACGCCTGCTGGCCCGCCTGCTCGCCGAGCAGGTCCGGGTCGACGACCCCCTGACCAGGCAGGAACTCATCGGCGCGGAGCTGTGGCACAGTCTGCTCGCCCATCTGCTGGCGGCCGCGGATCACGACCTCCGCGACGAACTGCTCCATCCCGCCACCCGGTGCCGCCCGCGAGCTGTCGTCCGAGTCATCGACGCTATGCAGGCCGAACCACAGACCGTCTTCACCGCAGCCCGTCTCGCCGAGATCGCGGGCGTCAGCGTCCGCTCCGTGCAAACCGCTTTTCAGGCCCATGTCGGCGTGCCGCCGATGGCCTACCTGCGCAACCTGCGACTGGAACGGGTGCACGCGGAGCTCGTCGCCTCGGAATCGGCCCGCACCAATGTCACCAACGTCGCGATTAGATGGGGCTTCACGCACCCGGGGCGATTCGCACAGGCCTACATGCAACGCTACGGAACCCTTCCGTCCCAAACCCTGTCGCGTTCTGCGCCGGGCTGAGTCAGCGTGGCCGAGGAGCTCGCGACGCACCCGGCGAACCAGCCTGGGCTCCGATACGGCATGGATGGCGACTGGTGCCATTGACCCCTGCGGTTCCCCGGCCGGATGATGACGCCGGATATCGGTGCGAGGAAGGGGACACCTTGACCAATTGGCTGCTGCTGCGCGGTCTCACCCGGGACCAGCGGCATTGGGGGAACTTTCACGACGAGTTGGCCGCGCGGTTGGGGGTCGAGGTCGTGACGATCGATCCGCCGGGGTTCGGGACGCAGAACGGCCGGGTGTCGCCCCGGTCCATCTCCGGCATCACCGACGATCTGCGGGGGCGGTTCGATCGTGGTGACGACTCATGGTCGCTGCTCGGGATCTCGCTGGGCGGCATGCTGGCCATGAACTGGGTGCACCGGTACCCGGAGGACTTCGAACGGTGCGTAGTGGTGAATACCGGTGCGCCTGCGGTGTTTCGGCCGCATCAGATGCAGTTCGGACTGATGTCGCTGATTGCCGGAAAGCGATTCCGGTCGCTGGACGCGCACGAGGCCGCCGCACTGAAACTGACCAGCAACCGCCCGCCGGAGCAGTTGGCGGAACTCTCCACGACGTGGGCGCAGTATCAGCGGGAAGCCGCGCCACTCGACGCGAGCGTGCTGGCGCAGGTCGCCGCGGCCGCCACCTTCCGACTGCCCACGCGAATCCCGGTGCCCCTGTTGGTACTCGCCTCGAAGGGCGACCGCCTGGCGGACCACCACATGTCGGAACGGATCGCCGCCCGCTTCGACGCGCCCCTGCGGCTGCACCCGGACGCGGGCCACGACCTGACACTCGACGACGGCCCCTGGGTCTGCGACCAGATCACCAACTGGCTGGCCCACGCGAAATAGCCTGGGCTCAGCCGAGTTCCGGTCGCGGTGCGCCGAATTTCGGTGGGGCGGTGACGGTCAGGGGCGGGAGCGAGGCGGTGTAGGGCTCGATCTCCACGAGGGAGAGCTGCCCTGTGCAACCCTGGCTGAGCCGGGAGGCGCCGCGATCGTTGGTCACGGCATTGGGGTTTCCGTGACGACAGAAGGTGGGGTCCTGCGGATCCGGGTCGTACCAGGCTCCGGTGGAGAGCTGGGCCACGCCCGGACGAACGGCCTCGCTGAGTTCGACGCCCGCCAGGCAGCTACCCCGGTTGTTGAAGATGCGGACCACGTCCCCGGGCCGGATGCCGCGCGCCTCGGCGTCGGCGGGGTGCAGGCGGACCGGTTCGCGGTCGGCGATCTTCACCGACCGACTGTGGTCGCCGATGTCGAGTTGGCTGTGCAGTTTGGTGCGAGGTTGGTTGGCTACCAACTGGATCGGGAATTCGGCGGCTACGGGGCTGCCGAGCCATTCCTCGGGTTCACGCCAGACCGGATGGCCCGGGCAGTCGTCGTAGCCGAAGCCGTCGATGGTCTCGGAGAAGATCTCGATGCGGCCGCTCGGCGTATGGAGCGGGTGCGCGACGGGGTCGGCGCGGAAGTCGGCGAAGGCGACGTGTTCGGCGGCCTGCATCGGTAGTTCGATGGGATCGCCGGACCAGAAGGCGTCGAATTCGGGGAGGGCGTGCCCCTGCCCGGAGAGCCGCTGCTGCCATTCGTCGTAGAGGTGGCGCAGCCATTCCGGCGCGGTGCGACCTTCGGTGAATTCCTTGTACACACCGAGTCTTTCGGCGAGTCCCGCGAAAATCGTGTAGTCGTCGCGGGATTCGGCATGCGGCTCGGTGAGAGCGGGCATGGGGAAGAAGACCCGGTCACCTTCGCCGCAGCCGTAGTCGTCGCGCTCGATCGTCATGGTGGACGGGAGCACGATGTCGGCGTGGCGGGCGGTGGCCGACCAGAACGGGTCGTGGACGACCACGGTGTCGGGGCGGGAGAACGCTTCTCGCAGACGCGACAGGTTCTGATGGTGGTGGAACGGATTGCCGCCCGCCCAGTAGACCAGCCGGATATCGGGATATGTGCGCTGCTCGCCGTTGTATTCGTAGGGCCCGCCCGGATTCAGCAGCATATCGGCGATGCGGGCCACCGGAATGTAGTCGGTGACCGGGTTGAGGCCCTGCGACAGCCGCGGCGGTGAGGTGAGGCGCACGGCCAGACCGACATTCGCGGCCGATCCGTAGCCGTGGCCGAAACCGCCACCGGGCAAGCCGATCTGGCCGAGCATGGCGGCCAGCACCACACCGAGCCACAGCGGCTGTTCACCGTAGCGGGCCCGCTGTAGCGACCAGCTCACCGTGATCAGCGTGCGGGTGGCGGCCATCTCACGGGCCAGCTCCCGAATCCGTTGCGCCGGAACACCGGTGAGCGCGGCCGCCCACTCGGGATCCTTCACCACGCCGTCGACCTCACCGCGCAGGTAGCGGGCGAATCGCTCGAACCCGACGGTGTGGGAGTCGAGAAACCCCTTGTCCGCCAGCCCTTCCGAATCCAGTACCTGGGCCAGCGCCAGCATGAGCGCGGCATCGCTGCCGGGTCGCGGCGCGATCCATTCGGCCTGCGCCTCCCCCGGGGTGTCGTCGCGCAGCGGGCTCACCGTGACGAACCGGCACCCATTGCGGCGCGCGTCGCCGATCCAGCCGCGCGTATTGTGCCGCGACACCCCGCCCGGCGATACCGCGGAGTTCTTCGGCGACAGCCCGCCGAATGCCACCACCAGCCGAGAATGCCGCGCCAGCACCGATTTCGTGGTCGCGCGCGCCATGATGGTGCCCATATCGGCGAGGATGTGCGGCAGCAGCACCGTGGACGCGCCCAGGCTGTAGCTGTTGCGGTGCGCCACATACCCGCCCAGGCAGTTCAGGAACCGATGCACCTGACTCTGCGCGTGATGGAAGCGTCCGGCACTGGCCCACCCGTAGGAGCCGCCGTACACCGCCTCGGCACCGAATTCCCGGTACACCCTGGACAATTCACCGGACAGCAGGTCCAGCGCGGTCTCCCAGGAGACCGGCACGAACTCCTCGCTGCCGCGCGCGCCGGGTCCGGGTCCGTGCTCGAGCCAGCCCCGGCGGATGTAGGGCTGGTCGATGCGGGTCGGATGGTGTTGCGCCGAGGCGACATTCGCGATGAGCGGGGTGGGCTCCGGATCGCCGCGCCAGGGCCGCACCTCGGTCAGCCGGGTGCCGTCACTGTCCGCCTCGAACGCTCCCCAGTGGGTGAGATGCGTGGCCACTCGGCCAACCCTACGCCGCCACACCGACACCCATCGACCCGCCGAGCGGCCCCGGGTCTCGACTCGGCCGGTGTCACCGGGCATGCTGAAGGTTGCGCTTCCGGTAACTGTGAGTACGCTCATTTCTGAGTCCACTCAGTTTTCAGCTCGGTGTTGGAGGTGTTCGATGGCCGTTTCCCCCGCTGCGGTGCAGGTCGGCCGACGCCAGCGCAAGATGCACGACAAGCAGTCACGCATCTTCGAGGCGGCGGCGACGCTGTTTGCTGAATCCGGCTTCGAAGGCGTCACCACCCAGCAGATCTCCGATCGCGCGGATATCGCGGCGGGCACCCTGTTCCGCTACGCGGCCTCCAAGGGCGAACTGCTGCTGATGGTCTACAACGAGCAATTGCGCACGGCCATCGATGCCGGAGCCGTCGCGGCCCGCACCGAGCCGGACCCGGCCGCCGCGGTCTGCGCCATGGTCGCCCCGGTATTGCTCGCGGCCGAGCAGCGGCCCGAGAACACCGCGATCTATCAGCGCGAACTACTGTTCGGCTCCCCCACCGAGTGCTATCGCGCGGAAGGCCTCGCCCTGGTCGCGCGGCTGGAGTCGGCGATCGCCGACCGGCTCGCCGCCGAGGCCCGGAACCTGGCGCCCGAGCACCTCGCCGAGCATGCCCGCCGCGCGGGCCGCAGCGTCTTCGCCGTCCTGCACCTGGCCCTGGTCCAGCCCTCGACCGGGGCGCATCCCGATCACGACGCCCTGGCCGACCTCCGGGGGCAGATCGACCAGATCGTCGCAGGTTTCCTCATATCCCTAGGGAGGCAATGAGTTATGAGCATCCAGATCCGCCGGGTGACCGTCCTGGGCACCGGCGTCCTCGGTTCGCAGATCGCGTTCCAGTCCGCGTTCCGCGGCTTCGACGTCACCGCCTACGACATCAGTGCGGACGCGCTCAGCGCCGCGCGCGGGCGCTTGGACAAGCTCGCCGCGATCTATCGCGATCAGGTGCCCGGCGGCGGTGACGGCAAGGCGGAGGCCACCGCGGCCGGTATCGCGCTGAATTCCGATCTGGGCGAGGCGGTCCGAGACGCCGACCTGGTGATCGAGGCGGTTCCGGAGGTGCTCACCATCAAGCGCGACACCTACGAGAAGCTCGGCGAGCTCGCGCCCGAGCGCACCATCTTCGCGACCAATTCCTCCACCCTGCTGCCCAGCGACATCAAGGATTTCACCGGCCGCCCCGACCGGTTCCTGGCGCTGCACTTCGCGAATCAGGTGTGGCACTTCAACACCGCCGAGATCATGGGCACCGCCGACACCGATCCGGCCGTCTATCAGGCGGTGGTGGACTTCGCGACCGCCATCGGCATGGTGCCGATCGAATTGCACCGGGAGAAGGCGGGTTACGTCCTCAACTCGCTGCTGGTGCCGCTGCTGGACGCGGCGATGAACCTGGCCGAGGGCGGTTTCGCGGACCCCGAGGCCGTCGACAAGACCTGGCGCATCGGCACCGGCGCGCCCGCGGGCCCGTTCCAGATTCTCGACATCATCGGCCTGACCACGCCCTACAACATCATGGTCAACGGTGATGCCACCTCGAAGCGAATCGCCGAGTGGCTCAAGGAGAACTACATCGACAAGGGCAAGCTCGGCATCGCCACCGGAGAGGGGTTCTACAAGTACTGAGCCGGAAACGCACAGCAGCACAAGCACTTCGAACCGAACCGGACAGGAGATCGCATGTACTACAGCAGCGGCAACTACGAGGCCTTCGCCCGACCCCGCAAACCGGCGGGTGTGGAGAACAAGACGGCCTGGTTCGTCGGATCCGGTCTGGCCTCCCTGTCGGGTGCGGCCTTCCTGATCCGCGACGGTCAGCTGCCCGGCGACAAGATCACCATCCTGGAAGAGCTGAAACTGCCCGGCGGCGCGCTCGACGGCATCAAAGCGCCCAAGAAGGGCTTCGTGATTCGCGGCGGCCGCGAGATGGAGAACCACTTCGAATGCCTGTGGGACCTCTTCCGCACCATCCCCTCGATGGAGGTCGACGGCAGCGTGCTCGACGAGTTCTACTGGCTCAACAAGGACGACCCGAACTTCTCGCTGGAGCGCGCCACCGTGAACCAGGGCCAGAGCGCGCAGACCAAGAACCTCTTCACTCTCGACGACAAGGCCCAGAAGGACGTCACCAAGATCTTCCTCGCCACCCGTGAGGAGATGGAGGGCAAGCGCATCAACGAGGTCTTCTCGAAGAACTTCTTCGAGAGCAACTTCTGGATGTACTGGCGCACCATGTTCGCCTTCGAGGACTGGCACAGCGCGCTCGAGATGAAGCTGTACCTGCACCGGTTCGTGCACCACATCGGCGGCCTGCCGGACTTCTCGGCGCTCAAGTTCACCAAGTACAACCAGTACGAATCGCTGGTGCTGCCGCTGTATCGCTGGCTGCTCGATCACGGCGTCACCTTCAAGTTCGACACCACCGTCACCGACGTCGACTTCGACCTGAGCGCGAAACGCAAGCAGGCCACCAGGATTCACTGGGTCTCCGAGGGCGTCGAGGGCGGCGCCGATCTGGGCCCGGATGATCTGCTGCTGATGACCATCGGCTCGCTGACCGAGAACTCCGACGAGGGCGACCACCACACCCCGGCCAAGCTCAACGAGGGCCCGGCCCCGGCGTGGGACCTGTGGCGGCGAATCGCGGCCAAGGACAAGGCTTTCGGCAACCCCGACGTCTTCGGCAGTCACATCCCGGAGACCAAGTGGGAATCGGCGACCGTCACCACCCTGGATGCCCGTATCCCCGAATACGTTCAGAAGATCTGCAAGCGGGATCCCTTCAGCGGCAAGGTCGTCACCGGCGGCATCGTCACCGTGAAGGACTCGTCGTGGCTGCTGAGCTGGACGGTCAACCGGCAGCCGCACTTCAAGGCACAGCCCAAGGATCAGATCGTGGTCTGGGTCTATTCGCTGTTCCCCGACAAGCCGGGCGATTTCGTGAACAAGACCATGCAGGAGTGCACCGGCGAGGAGATCACCCAGGAGTGGCTGTATCACCTGGGCGTCCCGGAGGCCGACATCCCCGAGCTGGCCGCCTCCGGCGCCAAGACGGTGCCGGTGATGATGCCCTACGTGACCGCGTTCTTCATGCCGCGCAAGGCCGGTGACCGTCCGGACGTGGTCCCGGAGGGCGCGGTGAACTTCGCGTTCATCGGCCAGTTCGCCGAGACCAGCCGCGACTGCATCTTCACCACCGAGTACTCGGTGCGCACCGGCATGGAGGCGGCCTACCGCCTGCTCGATATCGAACGCGGTGTCCCGGAGGTCTTCAACTCGACCTACGACGTACGCAGCCTGCTGGCGGCCATGACCCGGCTGCGCGACGGCGACCCGGTCAGCCTGCCCGGCCCGGACCTGCTGTGGCGCGGCCTGGCCCAGCGGCTGGGCAACAACGAGATCGGCGAACTGCTCACCCAGTACGGCGTGCTCGGCAAGTAGCGACCCGTTTTCGTGCGGGCCCTGTCCTCGGACCGGGCCCGCGCGCTACGGTGTTATGCAACGAGTTGACTATGCAAGGAGGCACCTATGCACCCGTTCCGTAAGGCCGTCGAGGCCCGCGACCACGCCGCGATCGAGGCGCTGCTGGCCGACAATGTGGTGTTCACCAGCCCGGTCGCCTTCAAGCCGTACCCGGGCAAGGCCATCACCGCCGCCATCCTGCGCGGCGTCATGCGGGTGTTCGAGGACTTCCAATACGTGCGTGAGATCGGTGCGCCCGACGCCGCCGACCACGCCCTGGTGTTCGAGACCACCGTGAACGGCAAGCGGCTCAACGGTTGCGACTTCCTGCATTTCGACGCCGACGGCAAGATCGACGAATTCACCGTCATGGTCCGCCCACTCTCGGCCGCGCAGGCCCTCGCCGAGGCCATGGCCGCCCAGTTCGAGCAGATCTCCCGCGAGGCCGCCGAGCAGCTGACCCGCGAAGCGGCGCAGTAATTCGAACGGTAGGCAGCGGGCGCGTGAACGCCCTCGCGCCCGGCCGCATCGGGGCCGAATTCCTGCGATGATCCTGGGAAAGTCACCCCGAAAGGCCGGGTCCGCCATGACCGATGGCAGCTACATCCGATACGTCGCCCTGGGCGACAGTCAGACCGAAGGCGTGGGCGACGGCGACGACTACACCGGGCTGCGTGGTTGGGCGGACCGGCTGGCCGAGCGCCTCGCCCACGACAATCCGGGCGTGAGCTACGCCAATCTCGCGGTGCGCGGCAAGCTGGCCCGCCAGATCCGGACCGATCAACTGGCCGCCGCGGTCGCCATGCGACCGGACCTGGCCACCGTGCTCGCCGGGATGAACGATCTGCTGCGGCCGAACTTCGATCCCGACGAGATCATCGGCCATGTCGAAGTCATGTTCGCGGCGCTGACCGAGGCGGGTGCGAAGGTCGCCACCTTCACCTTCCCCGATGTCGGCCGGATGATCCCGCTGGCGCGACCGCTGCGTGGCCGCATCGTCGCACTCAACGACCGGATCCGGGCGGCGGCCCGGCGCTACGGGGTGATCGTGGCCGAAACCGCCGACCACGCAGCGGTTTACGATCCGCGCCTGTGGAGCCCGGATCGGCTGCACGCCAGCCCGCAGGGCCATCAGCTCATCGCCGACTCGCTGGCGCACGCGCTGCGGTTGCCCGGCAGCGACGACAGCTGGACCCGGCCGCTGCCGCCGCTACCGTACGAGCCCAACGTGCTCAGCGAGCTCGCGGCCGAATTCCGCTGGGCCGGAACCGCACTCAGCCCGTGGGTGATGAACCGGATCCGCGGCCGCTCCTCCGGCGACTACCGCAAGCCCAAACGTCCACTGCCACTGCCGGTCCGGCTCAGCGGGGACCTACGGGTCACACGTTGACGCCGTAGTCGCGGGCGATACCGGCCAGCCCGGAGGCGTAGCCCTGCCCGATGGCGCGGAACTTCCACTCCGCGCCGTTGCGGTACAGCTCGCCGAACACCATGGCGGTCTCGGTCGAGGCGTCCTCGCTGAGGTCGAAGCGGGTCAGCTCGGCGCCGGTGACCGCGTCGATCACCCGGATGTAGGCGTTGCGGACCTGCCCGAAGGTCTGCCGCCGCAGCTCGGCCTCGTAGATCGACACGGGGAAGAAGACATTGGTGATGGTCGGCGGCATGGCGGCCAGGTCGAGGTTGATCACCTCGTCGTCGCCGTCGCCCTCGCCGGTGAGGTTGTCGCCGGTGTGCTCGATGGTGCCCTCCGGCGAGCGCAGGTTGTTGTAGAACACGAAGTGCTTGTCGGACACCACCCGCTGATCCGATCCGGTGGCCAGCGCACTGGCGTCGAGATCGAAATCCGCGCCGGTGGTGCCGCGCACGTCCCAGCCGAGAGCGACGGACACCTTCGTGAGATTCGGGGCCTGCTTCGACAGTGAGACATTGCCGCCCTTGGCCAAGCTGACACTCATCGACTTACCTTTCCGATCCGATCGTTGACTGCACGCCCCATCGTCCTCGCCCGGGCGGATGTCGGCCACCGAATCCCGCTCGCGCACAGCCGATCCGTCGGGGTGCCGCGGGTCGAGGCGGTCGCACTGGTCGGCGAGCACGCCGATGCGGCGTTGCAGGGCCAGCAGCTCGACCAGATCGCGATTCAGCGCGCCCGGGCCGGACCGCGCGATCGCGTTCACGGCCTCGGTGTGCGCGTCGAAGACCGCCGCGCGCAGTCGATCCCCCAGGTCCGGACGGACCGGAACCTGTCCAGTTTGCGGCTCCCCCCTACCGAGCGTCACCACTCGAATGTACCTGTCCGGCAGGGCCTTCCGCGCAATCTGCGAAACTCGTCCAAATTGGACAATATTGCCCGATTGTCTCGTGGTGAGACTGTCGTTGACACTCGTTCCCCCGCCGGGAAATGGTGAGGTCACGCCCCTTCACACACGTTCGGAGCACCGCGATGCCGACCACCTCACCCGACGCCGTCGACCTGTTCGACCCCGCCCACCTCGACGATCCGTACCCGCTGCTGAGCCTGCTGCGCGAGCGGTCTCCGGTGTACCGGGTGCCGGGCACCGACTTCTTCGTGGTGACCTCGTGGGATCTGGTGACCGAGGCGGTGAGCCGGGTCGGCGACTTCTCCTCGCACCTCACCGGTGCGCTGCTGCGGCAGCCCGGCCGCCCACCCGCCACCTTCGACATGGACGGCGGCGGCCAGGCCGTGCACGTACTGGCGACCGCCGACGACCCGGACCACCTCACCCAGCGCAAACTGGTGCAGCCGCTGCTGGCCAAGCGGATTCGCGGACTCGGACCGACCGTCGAGCAGCTGGTGGACCGGCTCTGGAGCGAGGGCCTGCGCGGCGACCGCATCGACTGGGCCACCGCGATGGCCGACCGGCTGCCGCTGGCGCTGATCGCCGATATCGTCGGCCTGCCGGATGCCGATGTGCCGCAACTGCTCTGCTGGGCCTACGACAGCACCGAGATGCTGGGCGGGGTGGTGGAATCCGAGCGTTTCACCCAACTCGTCACCGCCGCCGCCGAACTCGCCGGGTACCTGCACACCGCCTTCACCGCCGCCCGCCGCGAACCGGGTGAGGATCTGCTCGGCGTGCTGGCCCGGGCCTGCGCGGCCGGGGAGATCACCGATACCGCGGCGGTGCTGACCCTGGTCCAATTGGTCGGCGCGGGAGGGGAATCCACGGCCGGGCTGATCGCCAACGCCACCCGGATCCTGGCCACCCGCCGCGACCTGCAGGACGAGCTGCGCCGCGAACCGGCACTGCTGCCCGCCTTCCTCGACGAGGCGCTGCGGCTGGAATCGCCGTTCCGCGGCCATCATCGGCACGTGACCGCCGATACCGAGCTCGGCGGCGTGACCTTGGCCGCGGGCTCGCATCTGCTGCTGATGTGGGGTGCGGCCAATCGTGATCCGGCGCGCTTCGACGATCCCGGCGCCCTGGATCTCGATCGCCGCAGCGGCGCGAACAATCTGGCCTTCGGGCGCGGCATCCACTTCTGCATCGGGTCCGCGCTGGCCAAGCTGGAGGCCACGGCGGCGCTCACCGCCCTGCTGGACCGGACGACCGGTTTCGAGCTCGTCGAAGATGCACCGCCGCAGTGGTTTCCGAGCATTTTCGTGCGCCGCCACACCGCGCTGCCGCTGCGAATCCACTGATCCGGCAACCGCCCGGCGATTCTTGCGCGCGTCGCCGGTCGCACCGGCCGCGCTCACGGCATGATCTTGGTCGATCGGGGGGCTCAACGCTGTGACGACAGAAAAGGGGTTCCGCTCGTGACTACCGTGTTCCGCCGCATCGCCCTGATCGCCCTGGCCCTCGGAGTGTCCGGGGTGCTCGCCGCACCGGCCGGCGCGGATCCCGCGCCGCAGCGCATCACCCTGGACTACACCAAGGGCCACTGCGGGCAGACGACGCTGATGGCGCATTCGTTCGTGCCGACCACGCTGGAGATCACCACCTCCAACAACTTCACCGACGACGCCAAGATCGATATGCAGGGCAACCGGACTCCGCTGCCCGACACCTACGGCGCGGTGACCACCAAGGTGGACCTGGGCTCGCCGATGCCGGGCGCGATCCCGTTCCAGGTGTCCGGCTCGGAGTGGCCGGGCAGCGCGGGCACCGGGTGCAGCGGCTGGATCATCATCGCCTGAGCGGATTTACGCGAACAGCCCCGGACCGGGTGGTCCGGGGCTGTGTCGTCGGTGCGCTACTTGCCGTGCGCGCGAAGCTGATACAGCCCCTCGGTCTCGGCGACCACCACGCCGTTGGCGTCGGTGACGACGGCCTTGAGTGTGAAGTCGGCCTTGCCCTTGGTCTCCGCCTCGTCGGCGATGCGGGCGATCTCGTCCTCCGACAGGCTCGCCTCGGCCCGCACATCGGTGGCGGCAGGCTTGCGGAAGTAGATGTGCAGGTCCTTGACCAGCGGGAAATACTTGGCGGTGTCGAAGCTCGCGATGGCGATGGCGCCACCGAGGATCTCCGCGACGGTGAACAGCACACCGGCGTACATGACGCCGAAGTGATTGCCGTTGCCCTCGACCGGCACCGTGGTGGCCGCGAATCCGGGCCGCACCTCGGTCGCCTGTACACCCATCTTGTGCGCGACCGGGATGGTGAATTCGAGTCCACCGTTCACCAGCTCGCTCAACGGCGGGGTGTCGTTCGCCATGCGGACCTCCTCGTCCTTCTTACTGACATGCTGCCAACAACGTGAATCATCCTTGCAGATCGGGGCTCACCGCAACTCCGTGAGCCTGGCCACATTCGAGCAAACCCATTCCATGTCACGTCTAGTATGCAAGTCGTGTCCAAGCCATTCACTGCCGCCGAGCGGGCCTATCGCGAAATCAAAGAACGGATCCTCACCGGCAGTCTGCCCGGCGGGGAACTGGTCAGCGAGAACGAGATCGCCGGTGAGCTCGGCACCTCTCGCACCCCGGTCCGGGAAGCGTTCCTGCGGCTCGAGACCGAAGGCTGGATGCGGCTCTACCCCAAGCGCGGGGCGCTCATCGTCCCCGTGCCCTCGCATGAGGCCGAGCACGTCGTGCACGCGCGCTACATCGTCGAGACCGGCGCGGTGCGCGCGCTCGCCGAGGTCGCCCGCGCGGGCCTGGTGCCCCGGCTGCGCGAATCCCTGCACCGGCAGCGCACCCTCGCCGATGCGGGCGACCTCGACGAATTCGCCATCGTGGACGCCGATTTCCACCGCGAGTACGTGGTGGCCGCCGACAACCCGCTGCTCATCGGCTTCTACGACTCGCTGCGCGAACGCCAGCGCCGGATGAACAGCGTCGCTCTGCATCGCGGCGAGACCCACACCGATCGAATCATCGAGCAGCACACCGCACTCACCGACCTGATCGAAGCCGCCGACGCCGCCGGTTTCGCCGACGCCCTCGCCCGGCATCTCACCGATGTGCACGGCGTGACCCCGAGAGGACTGTAATGGCGACGCTGACACAGCTCGGCGCACCCGCGCGCAGCACCGGCACCCATCCCGCGGCCTGGCTGGGCGTGGCCGCCGCCATCTACGCGATCGCCTGGGGCGGAAACGAATTCACGCCGCTGCTGGTCATGTACAAACGCGACGGCCTGCCCGTCACCACCGTCGATCTGCTGCTGTTCGAGTATGTGCTCGGCATCGTGCCCGCCCTGCTGATCGGCGGCCCGCTGTCGGACCGCTTCGGCCGCCGACCGCTCATGCTGCCCGCCCCGCTGATCGCGGCCACCGGCTCGACCCTGCTGGCCTTCGGCGCGAGTTCGGTGCCGATGCTCTCGGCCGGACGCGTGCTGTGCGGCGTGGCACTGGGCCTGGCGATGGCGGTGGGAAGCAGTTGGCTGAAAGAACTTTCGCAACCGCCGTTCACCGGCGACACCGCCTCCGGCACCGGCGCGCGCCGCTCGGCCATGAGCCTCACCGGTGGTTTCGGCATCGGCGCGGGCGTGGCCGGCGTGCTGGCGCAGTGGGCGCCGTGGCCGGACACCCTCGCCTACCTGATCAACGTGACGCTGTGCCTGCTGGCCGCACTCTGGCTGTACCGGGCACCGGAAACCGTTGCGCGACAGCAGCATCCCGGCCGACTACTCGACGACCTGAAGGTGCCCGCGGCCGCGCACCGCCGCTTCCGCACGGTGGCGCTGCCGCTGTCGCTGTGGCTGTTCACCTCCTCGGCCGCCGCCTACGCGATCATGCCGACCCTGATGATGCCGAAGGTGCACGGCGCTCCGATCGCCTTCTCCGCCTTGGTCACCGTGATCACCCTGGGGTGCGGCTTCGCCATCCAGTCCGTGGCCCGCCGCCTCGACCGCCCCGGCACCATCCGGCTGCCCGTGCTGGCTTTGACTCTCGTCATCACCGGCATGCTGCTCGCCGTCGCGGCCTCGGCCACCCTGACACTGTGGCTGACCGTCCTGACCGCGATCGCCCTCGGCATGGGCTTCGGCATCGGCCTGGTCGCCGGTCTCCTGGAGATCGAGCGCATGGCCCGTCCCGACGACCTCGCCGGTCTGACCGCCGTGTTCTACGCGGTCAGCTACCTCGGCTTCGGCGTCCCCGCCGTGATGGCCGTCTGCCACGACGGCACCGGCGTCGGCTACCCGGCCATGTTCGCCGTCCTGGCCGCCGCCTGCGTGCTGTGCCTGGCTGTCATCACCCGCGGCCGCCGCGGCTGAAATCCCTTTCGCCGCAGCGGAACAGCCCGTCGGTCAGGTCAGGTGGGTCTCGAAGAAGCTGAAGATGCGACGCCAGGCGTCCTCGGTGGCCTCCTCGTTGTAGCCGAGGCCGGTGACCCGCAGCAGTGGATCGGCGGGGGTGACATTGGCGAAGGAGTGGGTGACACCCGGGTAGGTCTTCACATCGTGCTCGACGCCGTATTCGCTCAGTACCCGTTCGAGTTTGGGGCCGCGGCGGGGGTTGGCCGGGTCGAGCGCGCCATAGCTGGCGACCACCGGGCAGGAGCCCCGCAGGAAGTCCGCGTAGTTGCCGCGGCCGGAGGGGTAGAACGGCGCGGCGGCGTCGAAACCCTTGGGCGCGACCAGCAGTGCGAAACCGCCGCCGAGGCAGAAGCCGACCACCGCGATACCGCCGGTGCAGTTCGGGTCGGCGGCCAGGTGCTCGCGCGCGGCGAGAATATCGGCGACGGTGGTGCCGTCGCGGTTGGTGAGCAGCTCCCGCAGCACGCTCGGCACACATTTGACTCCGCCGCGTGCGAACAGGTTGGGGGCCACGGCCAGATAGCCGTTGGCGGCCAGGCGGTCGGCGGTGGCGCGGACGTCGGCGCTCATCCCCATGCCGTCGTGCAGGACGACGACGCCGGGCCACGGTCCCGTGGTGGCCGGGGTCGCCAGATAGGCGTCGATATCGCCGTTCGGTGTGGTCAGTTGGATCGTGCTCAACGTTGAGCCCTCCCTCGTGGATCGAACTGTCCCCGCAGCCTAGCCTGTCTGGGACACTCACGCTCGCGCGTCGCAGTTCGACTCGCGCTGCGCGGGATGGTTGCCGGGGTCGCGCGCGCGGGGAACAGTGGGGTCGGAATGGATCGCCCATCCCGCATCGGCAGAGGAGAACACTCGTGCGTTTCGGCATCTTCGTCCCCCAGGGCTGGCGGCTGGATCTGGTCGGCATCGACCCGGCCGCCCAATGGGGAGTGATGCGGGACCTGGCTCAGCGGGCCGACACCGGCGACGCCTGGGAGTCGATCTGGGTCTACGACCACTTCCACACCGTGCCGGTCCCGACCGAGGAGGCCACCCACGAGGCGTGGTCACTGGTGTCGGCGTTCGCGGCCACCACCTCGCGCATCCGAATCGGCCAGATGTGCACGGCCATCAGCTACCGCAACCCGGTGTACCTGGCCAAGGTCGCCGCCACCGCCGACCTGATCTCGGGCGGACGGGTGGAGATGGGTATCGGCGGCGGCTGGTACGAGCACGAGTGGCGCGCGTACGGGTACGGATTCCCCTCCGCCGGAACGCGATTGGGCCGTCTCGATGAGGGTGTGCAGATCTTCAAGCAGGCCTGGACCACCGGCAAGGCCACCCTCGACGGCAAGCACTACCAGGTCGACGGCGCGATCGTGCGCCCGCTTCCATTGCAGGAGGGCGGTATTCCGCTGTGGATCGCCGGTGGCGGCGAGAAGGTGACGCTGAAGATCGCGGCCAAGTACGCGCAGTACACCAACTTCGCGGGCGACCCGGAGACTTTCACCCGCAAGTCGGAGCTGCTGCGCGGGCACTGTGCGGCGGTCGGCACCGATTTCGACGCCATCACCCGCAGCTCGAATTTCAACACCCTGATCGGCGCGACCGAGGCCGAGGTACAGGAGCGGCTGACCGCCCTCGAGGCGCGCCTCACCCCGTTCCTCGGGGCGGACGCGGCCGAACAGCACGTCAAGGATCTGTTCCGCGACTCCCCCGCGGTCGGCACGCCGGAGCAGGTGGTCGAAAGGCTGTCCAAAGTCAAGGATCTCGGCCTCGCCTACTCGATCCACTATTTCCCGGAGACCGCCTACGACACCTCGGGTGTCGAGCTGTTCGAGCGTGAGGTCATTCCGGCGCTGCGCTGAGATCGGTTGCCGGGTAAGGGAAATGTCCGCCGGATCGGCGGCAGTGGGACGACACCCGGTGCGCGGTAGGGCTGTTCGGGGGAAGCACCCGCACAGCCCGCCCGGGCATCCTGACGCCGGATCCGGCGAACCGCCGAAAGGTCTAGCGGGGCACGGTCACCGGGTCGACGCACGAGGTGAGCGGGTCGACCAGGGAGCAGTCCTTGGGCGCGCGGGTGGGCCGGTAGTCGGCGGGCACGCCGCTGTCGCGGGTGATCTCGGTGTAGGCCGGGACCGCGTCGGTGGGGCGGCGGGTCAGGGTGGGGTCGGTCAGCACGTCGACGGTGTAGAGGCCGAATCGCGGTGTGTAGGAACCCCACTCGTAGTTGTCGGTGAGGCTCCAGTAGTTGTAGCCGATCACGTTCATGCCGTCGGCCTTGGCGCGCTGCATCCAGTAGACGGTGTCGCGCAGGTCGTCGGCGCGGGTGTAGCCGTCGGCGCGCGGCTTGCCGTTCTCGGTGGGCATGCCGTTCTCCACGATGTAGAGCGGCTTGCCGGGGTAGGCACGCGAATAGTGTTCCAGCGCATAGTAGATGCCGTCGGGCTGTAGCGGATTGGTCCACAGGTCGGTGGTGATCGGTGAGCGCAGCGCGTCCGGGGACAGGCCGTAGTAGTAGTCGATGCCGATGAAGTCGAGCTTGGCGGCGATCTTGCCGATCAGCGGGCCGTTGAGGGTGTCCTCGGCGACCGGGATGTAGGCGACATTGCTGGTGACCATCGCGCCCGGCTGCACCTGGTGGATGTAGTCGTAGATGGTGTTGTGCGCCTGCGCGATCCGATCCTGCATGACCGGGATCGAGGTGGCGGGCAGGTTGCCCAGGCGCACCTCGTTGGCCATGTACATGGCGGGCTCGTTGAAGGTGACCCACAGCGGATTGCCGGAGGCGTAGCGGTCGACGATGGTGCGGGCGTTGGCCAGCCAGTCGGTGACCATGTCCGGGTGGTTCCAGCCGCCGCGGTCGGCCTCCCAGCCCGGGTACACCCAGTGGTCCAGGGTGAGCATGGGCCGCATTCCGGCGGCCTCGATCGCGCCGATCACCTTGTCGTAGAAGCGAAGCCCGTCCTGATCCCACACGCCCGGCTGCGGCTGCACCCGCGCCCACTCGATGCCGATCCGATAGACCTTCACGCCCAGGTTCTTCGCCAGCTGGATATCCGACAGATAGTTGTCGTAGAAGTCGATCGAATCGTGGTACGGGTCTTGGGTTTTCCCGGAGGCGGCGTAACGCGACCAGTTGCTGTCCGGCGCATGACCCTCGGACTGGAAGCCGGAAGCCGCGACACCCCAGAGGAAATCGGGGCCCAGCCCGGCCAGCTGTGCGGGCGGCTCCGGCCGTGCGAAGGCGGGCGCGGAGCCCATGGTCACGGTGGTGGCGGCGGCGAGCACGGCCAGGGCGAGGGTGCGGCGGCGGAAGCGCATAGCGAAAACCGTACATTGCTCGGTTTTTGCTGGCAAGAAACTCTTAGAGAGTGCTTACACTCTTCCAGTGGCGAAACGAGGTCCCTACGGCAAAGGCATCGAACGGCGGGAGCAGATCCTGGAGGCCGCCCTGCGCACCATTGCCGAGCGCGGCTTCCTGGCGACCTCGGTCGCGGAACTGGCGGAGGCCGTCGGTCTGAGCCAGAGCGGGCTGCTGCACTACTTCGGTTCCAAGGAGGAACTGTTCGTCGCGGTGCTGCGCAAGCGTGACGAGATCGACATGGCCGCCATCGGCGACCCCACCCCCGCCGGGCTCATCGAGATGATCCGCCGCAATACCCAGGTGCCCGGGCTGATCGAACTGTTCACCCACATGCAGGCCGCGGCCGCCGACCCGCGGCACCCGGCCCACGAGTACATGCGTCAGCACTACGAGCGCGGCACGGCGGGCTTCGCCGAGCTGCTGCGCGGCCTGCAACGCGAGGGTCAGCTGCCGCAGTCGGTCGACCCGGTGGTGATGGCCACCGCGTTCATGGCGCTGTCCGACGGCCTGCAATCGCGGTGGCTCATCGACCCTTCCACCGATATGGCGTTCCTGCTCGAACAGTGCTGGGCCCGCTTCGCCGGAACCGACGTGCCGGACTAGCCGATCCACGCGGCGACGGCGATGAACACGCAGATCAGCACGAACAGGATGCCCATCAGCGGCGCGATGAACTTCACGTACCGGTCGTAGCGCACCTTCGCCAGGGCGATGCCACCGGTGACGACCGCGGTCGTCGGGGTGACCAGGTTCGCCCAGCCGGACGCCGACTGCCACGCCGTGACCACCAGGGAGCGCGGCACATTCGCGAAATCGGCGAGCGGGGCCATCACCGGCATGGCGAGGGTGGCGTGCCCGGAGGTGGACGGGATCAGGAAGGCCAGCGGCACGTTCACCAGGAACACCGCCACCGCGAACACCGCCGACGAGGTGCCCGACACCACGCCTTCCAGCGCGTGCAGCACGGTGGAGGTGATCTGGGTGTTGTTCATGATCACCGTGACGCCGCGGGCCAGCACGATCACGATGCCCGCGCCCACGAAGTCGCTGAAGCCCTTGCCGATGTTCTCCGACATCTTGCCCTCGCCCAGCCCGCCGACCAGGCCCACCACGATCGCGCCGACCAGGAACAGCGCGGTCAGCTCCGAGAAGCTCCAACCCAGTTCCCAGGCAAAGGGTTTCGCGCCCTGCCCCTTGATCACGGTGCCCCACGGGATGATCGCGAAGATCATGAACGCGAAGGTGAGGCCGACCAGCCACAGCACGCCGACCTGGCGGCGGGTCATCGGATCCGGCTCGTGGTCATCGGCTTTCACGTCGCGGTCGCCGGGTTGCCAACCGGACCAGGACTTGTCGGGATCGGCCTTGACGCGGCGGCCGTACCAGACCACATACCCGATGGTGACCGCGGTCAGCACCACCAGCATGATCAGCCGCAGCACGATGCCGTCGCCGAGCGCGACACCCGCTGCGGAGGAGGCGGTTCCGGTGGCGAACGGGTTCACCGTGGAGCACAGCACGCCGATGCCCGCACCGGCGATGATCGCGCCGACCGCGGTCATCCGGTCGTAACCCAGGGCCAGCGTCAAGGGGACCAGCAGCGCGTAGAAACCCAGGGTCTCCTCCGCGAAGCCCTCGACCGTACCGGCGACGGCGAATACCACCATGATGCCGACGATCAGCAGGAACGAGCGGTTACGCAGCTTGAACGCCAGCCGCCCGATACCGCTGTCGAGTGCTCCGGTCGCGAACGCCACGGTGATGAACGCACCGACCGCGAGCACGAACATGAACACCGCGGCCGCACCGTAGAGCGAACCGGACATATCCGGGGCGACCTGCCCGGTCTTGTCGTCCTGGACGCCGTAGAGCCCGTTGATCGGTGCGAGGAACAGGTCCCGCACCCGGGTGCCGAAGCTCTGGGCGTTCTCGATGCGGTGGTAGGAGCCCGCGACGGGATGCCCGTTGGCGTCGTAGTCGTAGACGCCGGGCGGAATCACGAAGGCCGCCAGCCACACCGCGACGGTGACCCCGGCCAGGATCGTGTAGGTGGACGGGAACGACCGCTTCTTCTTCTCGGGTGCGGGTTCCGGGGTGGTGTCGACCGTCGCTGTCTCGCTCACTTGCGCGTTCCGTTCGCGAAGAGTTGGAAGAACTCGGCCTCGGCGAGGGCCACATTGCGCAGTTCGCTCACCAGCACGCGCTCGTTGAAGCCGTGCATATTGCATTTGGAGTCCTCGACGCCGAGCATCAGCACCTCGGAGCCGGGGTTGGCGGCGGCCATCGAGTTCGTCAGCGGGATGGAGCCGCCCATGGCCGAGTTCACCGCGTCGACGCCCCACGCCTTCTTCATGGCCGCGCTCATCGCGGAGTAGGCGGGACCCGTTGTGCCCGCGGCGAATCCGGTGCCGACGTCACCACCGGTGACCTGCAGGTCGATGCCGAACGGCTTGACCTTCCTCAGGTGCTCGATGACTGCGCGCTGCCCCTCGACGGGATCCTGCTCGGGGTGCACGCGCACGTTCAGGTAGGCCTTGGCGTACGGAACCACCGCTGACGCAGCGGTTTTCGTCGCGGGCGCGTCGAGCCCGATCACCGTGATCGCCGGGCCGTACCAGATGCGTTCGCCGATGGGGCCGGTGCCGATCAGCGGCATGCCCGGCTCCATGCCGGTGGCCTCCGCGAATTCCTGGTCGGTGTAGTTCGCGCCCGTCCACTTGTCGCGGCGCAGTCCCGCAACCGCCACATTGCCGTCGGCGTCGTGCAGGGTGGCCAGCGCGGCGACCAGGGCCAGCAGCGCATCCGGTGCGGCTCCGCCGAATTGGCCCGAGTGCACCGGGGCGGCCAGGGTGCGCACCTCGACGAACACGTCGGCGACGCCGCGCAGCGCGGTCACCAGGGTCGGCTGCCCGGCCCGGATGTTGCCGGCGTCGCAGATCAGCAGCGCGTCCGCCTGGAACAGGTCGGGCCGCTCGGCCGGGTAGTCGTCGAAGACCGACCCGAACTCCTCCTGCCCCTCGATTACGATGGTCACGCCGACCGGCGGCTTCCCGCCGAAGGCCCGCAGCGCCCCGATGTGCGCCACCACATTCGCCTTGCAGTCCGCCGCCCCGCGCCCGTAGATGGCCCCGTCCTTCTCGGTCGGCGTGAACGGCGGTGTGTTCCACAGACTTTCGTCGCCGGAGGGCTGCACGTCGTAGTGCCCGTACAGCAGCACCGTCGGTGCGCCCGGCGGCGGTGGGATCCGGCCGTACACCACCGGCGAGGTATCGGGCAGATTCAACACCTGGATCTCCCCCACCCCTGATTTCCGCAACTCCTCCGCAACAAGATCGTGCGCCCGCTGCACATTCTCCTTGGGATAGTCCGGGAACGCGATCGATGGTATCGAGACCAACTGCTCCAACAGCCCTTTCAGCTCGGGCATGAGGCCGTCGACAGTGCCGCTCAGGTCCTGGCGCAGATCCATGACGGTATCGAACCATCCATCCGCCCGAAATCAGCGAATATCGAGCGACCCAATGTCGGAATGGCGGTTCACCGGCTGCCGCTCACGGTCACAGCGCAGGTCAGGGTCGAGGTGGCCAGCGAGATCACCGTCACCGCCCAGCCATTGGAAGTGACCCGCGCGGTCAGCAGCGCGACCGCGACGAAACACAGCGACGGCAGGCTCGCGGCCGCGAACAGGGTCCGCGACAGCAGCGCCGACACCGACAGGCAGCCCATCGAGAACCGTTGCACCGCAGCCGATCCGGTCCGCGACTGCCGACCGCAGTCCGCGTCGACCAGCGGCTCGGGCCGCCGGTCGCGTTCCAGGATCCGGCCGTAGAGCCGCACGAGTATCTCCGGCAGCCCGAGACCCAGCTCCCGGGCGCGGGTCGCGGCGAGCCGAAGCACGAATTCGCCGTCACCGGGCACCGGATGGCTCAGGAGCTCATCGAGAATCATCCCGTCGATGGCCTGCTCCCGGGTCAGCAGGCGGTCCCCCAGCCAGCTCAGCTGCCAGCACCCACCGTCCACCAGCGGGTGGCGGTGCGCGGTCTCAGGGGTGATGTCACTGGTGATCAACCAGTCGGTGATGCGGAGCGCCATGACCTTACGCTTTCTCGAAATCCTGGTGGGATACCGAAAAATCTACGAATCGGACCTGGTGTCATCCATCGAATTGCCTGCTGTCCCTGGCCATTTGCCGCGAACATCCGGTCGGCGCGCAACACGGCCCCGGGTCATCGGATGTCTGGTCCCGGGCACTGCCACGAAGTAGGCTTTTTCGACACACTCTGAGCCTCGGGGCGGTGCAGAAGGCTGTGACATGACACCTGTGAATCCGGTCGGCGAGCCGATCGGCGCGATGATTCGCCGACTGCGCAAGGAACGGGGCCTGACCCAGAAGACCCTCGCCGAGAAGGCGAAATGCTCACGCAGTCAGATCCAGCAGATCGAGAGCGGCACCCGGGTCCCGCAGCTGTCGCTGCGCGAACGCCTGAGTTCGGCTCTCGGCGTGGCCCTTCCCGCGACCGGCCGCGTGACGCTGCCGCCCGGCACGGCCGACACCGGGGCCGACGCCCTGCGCATGCGGTTCAACGTCCTACTGGGCCGAGATCCCGCCGTGGCCGAACGTGCCTTGCAGGTGGCTCAGACCCTGATCGACGCGCAGGCCGCCGGGCCGGAGCTGGAGCCACTGCGCACGATCGCCGTGCGCCAACTCGATCGCGCCGAAGACGTACTGGCCCAACTCCCTTCACGCAGTGTGCGGGTACAGGAGTGGAACACCGTCACCGACTGGTGCACGATCCTCGGCCAGGTCACCACCTCGGTGCGAATGACTCACGTGGCGGGCCTGGCGGCGCTGGGCGGCGAGGCGGGCGACGAATACCACGCCGCCCTGACCGATCTCGCCGCCCGCACCGGCCCCGCGCACCTGGACATCCGCCGCATCTACGTCCTCGACTCGGTGACCGAATTGTGGCCCTACGACGAGAGACTGTGGCGCCTGACCCGCGCGGGCATCCAGAACCTGGTCGTCCAGCGCGCCCACGCCCCGAACGCACACGGCATGCTCCTGGTCGACAACCGATTCGTGGTCCTGGGCGAATACGATAACTTCCGCGAAGCCCGCCTCTCCACCCGCTTCTCCGCCCTCACCCACGACGTCGACTACCACGCCGAGCGCTTCGAACGCCTGCACGACCTCCGCCGCCGAGGGCGGGCCATCGCGGTCAACGAATTGCTCACCGCCCCACCGCTGTCGCGCTTCGCGAGGCTCGACGAGGGCGACTGCCGCGAGCAGTTCCGCGCCGCCCTCGAGCATGCCTGGAACGAGATCTCGAACAACTGAAACGACCGGGCCCGCCTCGTACAGGGAGCCGCTGCTGCGGTTACACGATCAGGAGAGCACGGGGTAGTTGCTGCGGAACACGTTGGAGGGGTCGCGCTTTCGTTTGATTTCACGCAGCCTGTTCAGTGTGTCGGCCGGGAAGGCGTCGGCGGCACCGCGGCCCGGCGACAGGAAGGTGAACGGCGTCCGGGAGCCGAGATTCGGGCCGAGCGCCGAAAGATGGCCCTGGACACAGGTGTTGACGGCCTCGGCGTCGGTGGCGAGGGACAGGAAGTCGATCTGATACGGCTCGGTGAGGGCCCCGGCGGCCGTGTCGCCCCCTCGGGTGAACGCTCCACCGAAATGGCGGATCTGCACGGCTGTCAGCGGGGCCAGCGACGTGGCGGTCAGATGCTCGATCACGTTGTCGTCGATCCCGGTCAACGGCGCTGCCCGGCTGATGGTGGTGCTCGGCGTGGTCGGCTCGGCGAGGATGTCACCCAACGAGGCGACCGAGATCATGGCGCGCGTGTCCTGTACCCGCCACCCGATCTGATCGAACGGCCGCAGCAGGGCTTGCCCTTCGGCTTGGTCGCCGAGGAAAGTCGCGTAGACGTACACCATGGGCGGAAGCACCGAGATCTGCATGAGCTGCACCCACACGGTCAACTCGTCGGGGGCCGATGCGGTGACGTCCCGGAAGGCCGCGAGCACCTGCGGTGCCAGTTGGGCGGGCCACAGCATCTGGCCGCCGTAGACCGCGGGTGCGGGATGTAGATCGAATTCGACTGCCGTGACCAAGGCGAAGTCACCGCCGCCGCCACGCAGGGCCCAGAACAGGTCGGGCTCGGAGTCGGCGGCGACTCGGACCTGGTTGCCGTCGGCGTCGACGATGTCGAAGGCGGTCACGCTGTTGGCAGCCCATCCGAATTTACGACCGAACCAGGGCAGACCGCCGCCGAGGCTGAATCCGACCACGTTGATGGCGGCCGAACTTCCTGCCAGCCCGGTCAATTGGTGCGGTCCTGCCTGCTGCTGCACCTGTGCCCAGGTGACGCCCGGCCCGACGCGCGCGGATCGAGCGTCCGGATCGACTCGTGCCTCGCCGAGTTGGGCGGGGCGCACCAGGATGGTTCCGTTCACGCCCGGCGCGGCACCGTGGCCGCTCGGCTGCGTGGACACCGCCACTCCCGCGCGCCGCGCATACCGCACCAGCGCTGCCGCGTCGTCGGCATCGGCGATCTCCACCACCCCGAGCACCGATTGATCCACCGCGCGGTTCCACGGCAGCTGTGCCTGCGCGAATTCCGCGTCGCCGGGCAACAGCACCCGGCCACGCACCGCCGAGCGGAGTTCCTCGTCAACGGCGCCCTGTGCGGCCGCCGGTCCGGCGACGCTCGAATACGCCGCCAGAGCCGCGGACATCGCCAGCCCGCCGCTCACCCCGAAGAAACGCCTTCTGTCCATCCCGAACTGCGTGCTCATGCCGCTGTCCCGCCCCCTCGAAGTCATTGCCCCCGTGCCCTTCTCGATGTTTCGTACGTTGCCGCTACGCGTCGAGCTCCAACTCGACCCACAGTAAGCATCGGCTGATAACTTGTCCAGAGCCGGACCGATTCCACCGGTCGAGCGGTTGCTGCAATCCCTATCCGTATGCGACGCAGGTGGGGTCGGAGAGGACGGTGCGGCGGGCGAGGACCAGGGCGCCGGAGAGGATTCCGTTGTCGCCGAGGGTGGCTGGGGTTACGCGGAGCATCACGGCGGGGGCGAGGGTGCGGCGGCCGGAGAGGCGGTCTTCGATGGCCGGGGACAGCCAGGGGAACCATTCGGCGAGTAAGCCGCCGAGGATGATTTCTTCGACGTCGAGGAGAGCCGTGATCGACAGGATCGCCGCGCCCAAGGCTCGTGCCGCAATGGTCGCGGCTGCTCGGGCCTGCTGGTCACCGCCTCTCAGTCGATTGCGGAATTCGGTGGTTGCGGCACGTAATCCGTTGTGATGCAGCAGGTCGCGGAGTCCGGCGGTGGCGAGGACGGCTTCGGGGCCGGCGAAGGTCACCAGGCAGCCGCGGGCGCCGCACACGCATTCCGGTCCGTCCATCGCTACCGGGATGTGGCCGGGTTCGCCCGCGATGCCGTGAGTGCCGGTGTGGATGCGGCCGTCGAGCACGACGCCGCCGCCGATGCCGGTTCCCGCCTCGATCAGGACCAGGCCCCGGGGCTTCCGTTGCAGGGCATGGAATTCCGCGAGGGCCGCGGAGTTGGCGTCATTGATCACGGCGATCGCGACACCCGCACCGGGCCGGGCCCGCTCGGGGTCTCGCGCTTCGGGCCGCGCGGCCAGTGCCGCCGCGACCAGCTCGCCCAGTCGTACCGGACTCAGCCAGCCGAAATCCGGTGCGACCATGACTGTTTGCGCGGCGTCCTCGCGGACCGGACCGGCCATGGCGATCACCGCCCGCACCAGGATCGGCCGCGGTGCCGCGGCGTGAGTCGACTCGTCGCCGGATTCCGCTGTGGCCGAGAGTTTTCCACAGCCCTCCACAGCCGCGCGGGCAATGACTTCGGCGATGGCGGCGGCCATGGCTTCCGGGGTGCCCGGGGCGAGGTGGTGGGGCACGGTGTCGCGCCAGATGATTTCGCCGGAGAGGTCGGCGACGGCGATGCGGAGGTCTTCGGAGGTGACCTGGACGGCGGCGACCGCGGCGCGGGTGGGGATCAGGCGCACGGGGCGGATCGGGCGGCCGCGGCCGCCGCTGCGGTGGGCGTCGTCCTCGGCTACGAGGCCCCGGTCGGCGAGGTCGGCCACCAGCGCCGTGACCGAGCCGTGGGCCAGGCCGGTGGCGGCGGCCAGCTCGGTGCGGGGGGTGGGGCCGTGGTCGGCGAGGTGGCGCAGGACCAGGCCGAGGTTGCGGCGGCGGATGGCGGCGGCGTCGGTGGGAGCGGGCGGGGGTGCGGGTTCCACGGGTCGAGACTATGGTGTCGAGTAATTATTTCAAGTATTGACGTAAATTCGGATCAGAGGTTGGCATGGCAGCGGGACAGTTCGGACGGCGGACCCTATTCCTCGGAGCGGGAGCGTTGGCCTTGACCGCCGCCTGTTCCAGCGGGACGTCCGGGTCCGCGAAGACACGCCGGGACGAGGTGGTCACCACGGCCTCGGGGCCGGTGCGGGGTGAGTTGCGCGACAGCGGGGTGGCGTTCCGGGGCATCCCGTACGCGCAGCCGCCGGTGGGCGATCTGCGCTTCGCCGCACCGCAGCCGCCGCTGCCCTGGCAGGAGACCCGCGACTGCACCAAATACGGTCCGACCGCGCAGCGCAAACAGCTCGCCGAGGTGACCGCGATCCCGGAACCGTCGATTCCCGGCGACGGCGTCCTCAACCTCAACGTCTTCACGCCCCGCACCGACAAGAACGCGAAACTTCCTGTGCTGGTGTGGATTCACGGCGGCGGCTTCGTGGCGGGCAGTGCGGCCAGCCCCTGGTACGACGGCGCGTCCTTCAACCGCGACGGCGTGGTGGTGGTCTCGATCGGCTACCGGCTGGGCATCGAGGGCTTCCTGCATCTCGACGGCGCACCCGACAATCGCGGGGTCATGGACTGGATCGCCGGACTCGGCTGGGTTCGCGACAATATCGCGGCCTTCGGCGGCGACCCGGCCAAGGTGACGGTGGCCGGACAGTCGGCGGGCGGCGGCGCGGTGTGGGCGCTGATGGGCGCACCGTCGGCGAAAGGCCTTTTCCGCGCGGGTATTTCGGAGTCGGGCGCGCTCACCCAGCCCAACGACCGGGGGATCGCGCAGGCCATGTCGGCGCTGTTCACCAGCCGCACCGGCAAGCCCGCCACCGCCGCCGCGCTGCGCGACCTGAGCAAGGACGATTTGCAGACGCTCGAGGACAAGCTGCGCGCGCCCGGCCCGGACAGCAGTCCCGCGCTACTGCTGGGCCTGGCCCCCTTCGCCGACGGCACCCTGATCCCCGAGACCAGCACCGACATGCTGAAAAACGGTGCGGACGAGAGCATTCCGCTGCTGCTCGGCTTCACGGCGCAGGAGTTCAACGGCGCGGCCCTGAGCGGCGACACCCCCGCCGTGACCGACGCGACGCTGCCCGCCGCCCTGGGCGCGCTCGGTTTCGATCCCGCGAGCGCCACCGCCTTCCACACCGCCTACCCCGGCCTGAATGCCAATGAGCTTGCGGGACAGGCTCAGAGCGATGCCGTGCTACGCGGCCCCGGCTACCGGGTGGCAGAGGATCGCGCGACCCGCAATCAGCCGACCTGGCTCTACGAATTCACCTGGGCCTCGAAAGCGCCCAAGTTCCAAGGCATGTCGTTCCACTGCCTGGATATCCCGTTCGCCTTCGATCTGCTCGGCGCGCCGGGCGTCACCGCCGTGGCCGGGGACAATCCGCCGCAGGCGCTGGCCGACGCCATCCACAAGTCGTGGGTGGCCTTCATCGCCGACAGTGACCCGGGCGCGGGGTGGCCCCGCTACACTCTCGACCGGCGCGAAACCATGATCTGGTCCGACGCTCCGCACCTCCAGTCCGATCCGTTCGCCGCGCAGCGGTCGATCTGGCTGCGCTGAAACCGAGGGCTACCGTGTAGCTATACGAGTCGATACGGATTGGTGGTTGGGCATGCAGGGAACACACCGGTGGCTGGCTCCGGCCGCGGTGGTCATCGCCTTCGGCATGTCCAGCACGCCCACCGCGCAGGCCGATTCCGACGACTCCCAGCCCACTCTGGGCGGCGGCTCGGGCCTGGTGTTCGGCGGTTCGACCAAGTGCAGTCTGACCACCATCGGCTACGACGCGGCCGGCCGCCTGGTCGGCTTCACCGCCGGGCACTGCGCCGAGCCGGGCACGCCGGTGCAGGCCGAGCAGTCCCCCGACGCGGGCACGATCGGGGTGGTCCGCGATGGTGACGAGGAACTCGACTACGCGGTAATCGAATTCGACGCGAGCCGGGTGGCACCGGTGCGTACGGTCAACGGCACCACCATCGCCGGATTCGGCGCCGCACCGGATGCCGGAAATGTGGTGTGCCAGAACGGCCGTACCAGCGGGCACGCCTGCGGCATCGTCTGGACGTCGAGCCCGGTCGGCTTCATGGAGCAGGCCTGTTCGAGCTACGGGGACTCCGGCGGCCCGGTCACCCTCGGCGATCAACTGGTCGGCATGATCTCCGCGCCGCTGTTCACCGACACCCGCAATACCCGCTTCAGCTGCACCGATACCTCGAACCCGGTGCACTCCCCCGTCATCGCGGTCGCCTTCGACACGGTGCGGGCGGCCGTCGACGCCGGTAAGGGCGTCGGCAGCGGCTTCCAGCCGATCTGACCGGCGGCACAGCGGGGCTAACCGGCCAGCACGTCGAGGGCCCGATCGACGTCGTCCTCGGTGGTGTAGAGGTGGCAGGACAGCCGCAACCGGCCCGCGCGCACGGATCCGATGACCCGTGCCGCCCGGAGGCGCTCCAGGGTCGATTCCGTCGCCTCGACCGAGATGATGGCCGAATTCCCTTCCGGCAGACCGAGTCCCTTGCGTAGCCGATCGGCGAGCGCGAGGTCGTGCCGGTGAATGCTCTCGACACCCGCCGCCTCGATGAGCGCGAGACTGTGCCGCTGCCCGATCCACGCGGGCCACACCGGCCCGAGATCGAAGCGGCGGGCGTCCGCGGCCAGCCGCAGCGGTCCGTCGTAGCAGGTCTCCCACGGGTTGAATCCGGCATACCACCCGGCCGCGACCGGCGTCACCGTCTCCAGCGCCGCGGGTGTGCCCGCCAGGAACGCCGTCCCCTTCGGACCGAGCAGCCACTTGTATCCGGCTCCGACGATCCAGTCCGCGCCGGTGTCGTGCACCGGGAACCAGCCCGCGGCCTGGCTGACGTCGAACAGCGCCCGTGCCCCCTGCGCACGGGCGGCTGCCACCGTCGCGGCGACATCCAGGATCCCGCCGTCCGCGGACTGCACCACCGAGGCCGCCACCAGATCGTCGCCGGGCCGCAGCGCCGCGGGCAGCTCGGCGAGCGGCACCACCCGCACGTTCAGGTCGGTCCGGACCAGGAAAGGCCAGAGCACGGAATTGAATTCGTGTTCGGGCACCACCACGTGCGCGCCGGGCGGCAGGCTCTGCGCCACCAGCCCCACCAGCTGTGACACCTGGGCGCCGACCGCCACCTGCCGCGCGTCGAACCCGGTGAGCCGCCCGAACGCGGCCCGGCACTCGTCGACGATCGCGTCCACGCCGGGGATGTCGAATTCCCCGTGCGCACGCTGGGTTTCGGCCTCGATCACCGCTGTCAGCGTGGATTTCGGCAGCAACCCGTAGGCGGCCGTGTTGAGATACGTGACGGCGGGCGCGAACTCGTCCCGGACTGCGGCGGAGAACGATGCGGTGGTCATCCATCCATCGTCGGTCCCGCCGCCGGTCGAGGCCAGTGCCACCGGTGCGGCACTGGCCCGGAACCGATCAGGCGGTGCGGGATTCGACCGGCGTCGACTGCTCGGTGGTGCGACGGAAGCGCAGGATGCCGTCCTCCAGGGGAGCCTTGCGCAGCATGGCCCGGTCCCGGAAGTAGTTGTTGATGACCAGCCACGGGCCGCGGGTGCCCTGCCGCGGCATGACGCCGTCGCCGCGGGTGATGTAGCCGGAGGTGAGCGCGCCGCCCATCAGCGATGCCTCGGAGCGGTCGCCCTCCTGCGGGATCGCGACGACCTCGTTGTATCCGTTGTCGCGCATGTGGTTCAGCAGGCGGCAGAAGTATTCGGCGGCCAGGTCGGCCTTCAGCGTCCAGGAGGCGTTGGTGTAGCCGAGGATCACCATCATGTTGGGGACGGTGCCGAGCAGCGCGCCCTTGTAGGCGACCAGGTCGCGGGTGGCGAGGGTCTCGCCGTCCACTTCGAGGGTGGCCCCGCCGAGCATCTGCACGGCCAGACCCGTTGCGCTGACCACGATGTCGGCCTCGAGCTGCTGGCCCGAGGACAGCCGGATGCCGTTCTCGGTGAAGGTCTCGATGGTGTCGGTGACGATGTCGGCCTCACCCTTGCGCAGCACCTTGAACAGGTCGCCGTTGGGGACCACGCACAGGCGCTGATCCCACGGGTTGTAGCTGGGGGTGAAGTGCTTCATGTCGATCTTCGGCCCGACCTGCGCGCGCACCGCGGCCAGCATCAGCTTGGCCGAGAGCTTCGGGTTGGTGCGCGAGAGCTGGTAACTGGCCCGCTGCAACGCGATATTGCGCGCCCGGCCCGCCTTGTAGGCAAGGGCGGCAGGCACTTTCGCGAACTTCAGACCGACGGCGACCGGGTCGTCGGCGGGCAGCGCGGCGATGTAGGTGGGTGAGCGCTGCAGCATGGTGACGTGCGCGGCATCCTTGCTCATGGCCGGGATGAGCGTGATAGCCGTTGCGCCGGAACCGATCACGACCACGCGCTTGCCGCGGTAGTCGAGGTCCTCGGGCCACTGCTGCGGGTGCACGATCCGGCCCTTGAAGTTCTCCTCGCCGGGGAACTGCGGGCGGTAGCCGTTGTCGTAGTTGTAGTAGCCGGTGCAGCCGATGAAGAAGTCGCTGGTGTAGGTCTCGGTCTGGCCGGTGCGCTCGTCGAGCACCTCGACGGTCCAGAGGCCCTTGTCGGTGGACCAGACCGCGGAGGTGACCTTGCGGCCGAAGCGAATGTGGTCGGTGACGCCGTATTCGGCGGCGGTGTCCTCGATGTACTGGCGGATGTTCGGTCCGTCGGCGAGCACCTTGGTGCCGTGCCAGGGCCGGAAGCCGTAGCCGAAGGTGTACATGTCGGAGTCCGAGCGGATGCCGGGGTACTTGAACAGGTCCCAGGTGCCGCCGATATTGGCCCGGCGTTCCAGGATCAGGTAGCTGCGCCCGGTGTTCTCCCTGGTCAGATGGCAGGCCATGCCGATACCGGACAGGCCCGCGCCGATGATCAGTACGTCGACATGCCGCGTCATTGGATGTACTCGCTTCTGGTCGCGCCCGGACACCGGCGTCCGGGCGAAACCGAGTATTACATGTTATTTACAGTAACGTCTACTACCCCGGGTCAGGCCGCGCGGACCTGTCCCGGCCGATCCGGTTCGGAGCGATAGCGGGTGGTCGGGCCGTCGATCCCGAGCACCTTCCACACCTGCTTGGCGACCGGATTCATCAACCCGATCCGCTTGGCCAGCGAGCGCACGTCACCGAAGAATCCGGCGAACGCATCCTTGGCCTCCGGCTGCCCGAAGAACACGTCCTTGCGCACCGAACGCGGGATGTCGAATTCCCGGAAGAACGTGCGCGGCGGGATCACGATCGCTCGCCCGCCGATCCACATGACGATCGGGAAGGCCAGCGACAGCACGAACTTGTTGAGCTCGTTGGCCTGCGGCACATGGTGTTCCAGGAACTCGTGCGCGAAGGAGATGTGGCGCGCCTCCTCGGCGATGTGAATCGCCATGACGCCGTGCATGATCGGATGCACCTCGTCGCCCGCGCGCAGAATCGCCTTCTGCACGTGGTCGATCGGCTCCTCGCCGGAGAGCACCGCCATGAAGAACAGGTTGGGGAACAGCGACGCCAGCGGCGGCACCAGGTAGGTGAGCTGCTTGAGGATCGGTCCCATACCGGGCACGTCGATGCCGATCCGGTTGACCATCTCCTGGAACATCAGGGTGTGGTTGCACTCCTCGATGACCTCGTGGGTGCAGTACCGGAACTCGGGTGAACCGTTGGCCAGCTTGAAGGTGTGCTGCACCATCCCGCCGATGAGCAGCGTCTCGAATTGCAGCCCGACCTTGGCGATATTGGCCTGCCGCCACAGCCCGATGGCGATCTTGCGAGCCTCGGACTGCGCCTGATACCAGGGGTGCCGCGCGAACATGTCCCCGGAGATCGGCAGGATCCAGCGCGGATCGTTGTGATCCACCGCGAAATCCGGGTTGTCCCAATCGATATCGGTGAAAGGATCGAAGTGCTTGTCGACCGAGCCTTGCGAGAGCAGCAGGAGCTTCTCGGCGTACTCGCGCGCGAGGGCGACCACGGAGTCGGTCTGTACGGATGCTGACGCCATTGTCAGAGCCTCTCGAGGAGTGACCAAAATAACTGTAATTACTGGTTACACCTAAATTGGCGTGCCGTCAACAAGAACTACGACCAGAACCGCGGGCGCAGACCCCAGGCCTCGAATTCCTCCGCCACATAGTCGCGCAGCGCGACCCGGGTCGGGAACCGATCCGGGTCCGCGCCGGTGATCGCGAGGGTCACGGTGCGGCCGTCGCTGGACCACGACAGGTTCAGTCCGACCTCCAGGCGGCGGAACAGTTCGATGTCACCGGTGCACACGACCGGGCGCATGAGGACCGAGCTGGCGCGGACGCCGCCCAGGGTCGCCACACCCTGACCGGTCTCACCGAGGTTCGTGCACAGGCATTCCGGGGCCTTGGCGGTGCGCGAGAAGTAGCCGAGCACGAAGCGCGGCAGCATCATCTGCACCGGTTGCAGGTGTTGCAGGGCCGGGGTGGTGGCGGGGTCGGCGTAGGCGCGAGCCGCCTGCTTGATGGACGAGCGGACCTGGCGCAGATCGGTGCGGTCGCCCTTGCGGTAGTCGACGGCGATGGGCAGGCCGGTGGTGGCGTTGCCGCGCGGGTCATCGAGGCCACGCATCGAATGTGGGATGTCCACCCGGACTTTCGCGCCGTCACGGATGCGGTCGCTGCGACCCAGAATGCCGACGGCGACGCCGACCATCAGTCCGTTGGCGGTGCCGTCGTGGGCGGCGGCGACCGAATTCCATTCGGCGGCATCGACTTCCACCACCAGGTCGGCCGCCGAGTACTGCGGCGACAGCGGCAGGGCGGGCTCCGCCGGGCGGGGATTGCGTTCGGGTTCGGTGACCTTGCGGGCGGTGATGGCGGCGCGGATGCCCAGGGCGGCGGCCCGCAGCTGGCCGAGGGTGTCGGCGATATGGGCGCGCCACAGGCCCGAGGTCGGGATTCCGCCCACCAGTCGGCCCGAACTGGTTGCGATATCCGGGGTTTCACCGGCGTCGAGGCGCTGTAGCGCGTCACCGACGGCGTAGAGCACCGCGCCGCCGTCCGCGCCCACATGCGAGGTGACCAGTGACAGCAGGGTGCCACCGGTCTCGGTCGGTGCCGCCGACAGCCGCCACAACCGACCGGTGACCGGATCGAACTCGATGCGGCTCTGTGCGAAGAACCAGTCCAGGACGCCGCTCTCGGGCACCGGCTCGGTGTCGAGGGCCAGCGGCTCGCTGGTCGCCGCCGACACCCACCACGGCCGGGCCAGCGGCACCGAGGTGGTCACCACCCGCCGGGCCAGGAACCCGTGCGCGAGATGGGCGTGGAAGCGTTGCAGCACAGCCGGATCCAGTGGCTCGTCGAAACGCCAGGCCAGCTGGTTGACCAGTGCGGTGCCGTACAGGTCGTGCAGTTTGAGGAACAGGTCGTCGTCGGCGGTGAGCCGGTTCAGCAGTGTGGTCACGTCGGCCTCCGGGTCAGCGGGCACGCAGGGTGCGAACGGTCAAGGGCGCGAACACGATCGCGACGATCAGCGCGGCGCCGACCGACCAGGCGAAGTCGGAGCCGATGTGGCCGGATTCGGCGAGTTGGCGCACGGCCGCCACCAGATGCGAGACGGGGTTGTAGTCGGAGACGTGCTTCAACCAGGCGGGCATGGCCGCGACCGGCACCAGTGCGTTGGAGGCGAAGCTGACGAAGGTCAGCACCAGCATCGACATGCCCTGCACCGCGGCCGGTTTGGCGACGGTGACGCCGATGAAGGCGAACAGCCAGCTCATCGAGGTGGTGGCGAAGACCACCAGCACCGCGCCGAGCAGCAGGCCGAAGGGATGGTCGGGCCGATACCCCATCCCGAAGCCGACCAGCAGCACCATCACCGCGGCGATCACGTAGCGGGTCGCCCCGGCCAGCAGCGCACCGGTCACCGGGGCGGAGCGGGCGATGGGCATGGAGACGAAGCGGTCGAAGACGCCGGAGCGAATGTCCTCCGACAGTTGCACTCCCATGGCGACCGAGGAGGTCAGCACGATCTGCACCAGCACGCCCGGGATCAGGGTGGGCAGGTAGGCGTCGAGGCTGCCCGCGATGGCCTTGCCGAACACGCTGCCGAACAGCAGCGGTCCGACGATGGGCAGCAGTACCGCGTCGTAGAGCAGCTGCGGGCTGTGCCGGAAGGTGAGCAGGCCGCGGTGGGCCATGATCAGCGCCTGGATCAGCGAGGCCCGGATGCTCACGTGGGTGATGCGGGGCTGCCTGGCGATGCGGGCCGCCGGGTGGACCAGGATGGTGCTTTCGGACAGGACGGTCATGCGCTCGCCCTTTCTGCCGGGAGGGTGGGGCGGGCCGGACGCCGGGTGAGGGCCAGGAACACCGAGTTGAGGTCGGGGCGTTCGACGCCGAAGCCCCGCAGGCGGATTCCGCTGGCGCGGCAGGCGGCGATCAGGTCGGCGGCGGTGCCGATGTCGTCGAGCGGGACGGTGAGCGTCGCCGGGTTGTCGCCGTGCAGCGGGGTCACGCCGGTGAGGCGTTCGACGGCGGCGTCGGCGAGCGGGCGCTGGGCCGGGTCGGCGAGGTCGATGCGCAGCATCTCCTCCCCGATCGACGACTTCAGTTCGCCCGCGGTGCCTTCCGCGACCACGGTGCCGTGGTCGATGACCGCGATCCGGTCGGCGAGCGCGTCGGCCTCTTCCAGGTACTGCGTGGTGAGCAGGATGGTGGCCCCGCGCCCGACCAGTCCGCGCACCACCGACCACATGCGTTCGCGGGTGTGCGGGTCCAGGCCGGTGGTCGGCTCGTCGAGGAAGATCAAGGGCGGCACCGTGATCAGGGTGGCGGCCAGGTCCAGCCGCCGCCGCATGCCGCCAGAGAACGTGGTCACCCGCCGCTGCGCCGCGGCCGACAGTTCGAACTCCTCGAGCAGTTCGGCCGCGCGATCGGAGGCGGCGCGGCCGCTCAATCCGAGCAGCCGCCCGAACAGGCGCAGGTTCTCCCACGCGGTGAGGTTCTCGTCGACGGCCGCGTACTGCCCGGTGAGGCCGATCATCGACCGCACCGCGGTGGCGTCGCGCACCACGTCGTAGTCGAAAACCGTTGCGGTGCCGCGGCTGGGCCGCAGCAGGGTGGCCAGCATGCGCACGGTGGTGGTCTTGCCCGCGCCGTTCGGCCCGAGCAGCGCGAACACCGTCCCGGCCGCGACCTTCAGATCCACCGCCTCGACGGCGGCCATGGTCCCGAAACTCTTGCCCAGACCCTGGGTTTCGATAGCGATCTCAGTGCTCATCGGACTCCTCCGAGCGTTGTCATGGATTCGATGGCATCGGCGGCCCGGCGGACTCCGTCGTCCCGGAACCGCGCGCCGTAGTCGGCAGCTCGCGTCACCACCGCGGGCTCGGTGGCCTGAATCAGCAAGCACTCCAGCCGATTCGCGTCCAACCCCGCGAACGGCGCCGTCGCCCCCAGCCCGAGCTCGTGGAGCTGCCGCCCCCAATAGGGCTGATCGGCCTGCACCGAACAGATCACCCCCGGCACCCCGGCCCGCAACACCGCGGCCGTGGTCCCCGCTCCCCCGTGATGCACCGCCACCGCACACCGCGGCAGCACCGCCTGATGGTCGACCTGCGCCACAACCGCCAGCTCGGCGGTGATCCGAGCACGAAACATCCCGCCCACCAGCAACACTCGCAATCCGAGCCGCCGCCCTACCTCACGCACCATGGACTCGGTGGCCTCCGGATCCGAGATCGGCATCGACCCGAACCCGGCGTACACCGGCGCCGCCCCCTCCCGCAGCCACTCGTCGAGCCGCCCCTGCTGAGCGTCCACCGCACCGACGACTGTCGCGCCCACCGGCACCGACCCGACCGGCACGACCGGGAACCCGGTGAAGATCGCACCCGGCAGCTCGTCCGCGAGCCCCGGGAACAGTCCGGGATCGTAGGCGTGGATAACGTTGCGGCCCATAGACTCCTGCGCCAGGTTGGGGTCCGCCGCGCTCGCCCCAGCCGACTCGCTGTGAAGGTGAGTGCCGGGAACGCGTCGCTTGCTCGCTGGAGTACTTGCACCCTGCGAACCCGCATCGGGCGCATGGTTCGCACCCCCGGGTACGAGGGTGAGGGACAACAGCCCGCCCCGATCGGCTGCCTGGTCCGCCTCGCACCCGGCCGACGCGGCAAGTACGTCATCATCGATGTTCCGAAAAGCACTGCGGTCGCGTAATTCCCACGCGGTCGTAGGATCCGATGAATTCATCGCCCGACGTGCGAGTGTCATTGTCTCGGCGGGTGAGCCGGAGGCCCGGGCTGCTAGTCGGTCCCGTTTCATCGACCGGGCGGCTCGGCTGGCCAGTTCCGCAGGTCCGGGAACCACAGTGGCACTCCATGTTTCGCCCGGCTGAGCGTCAGCGTGGTCGTGCATTCCGACCGTCCTGCGGTGCGCGGTGATCTCAGCGGCCAGGGACCACGCGCGGGCCTTGGCCAGGGTTTGCCAGGCCAGGCGGTTGAGGGGGCCGGGGATGTGGTGGCCCCAGGGGGCCGGGATGACCGGGATCGCGCGGGTGGCGTGGATGGGGAAGAAGTGCAGGGCGGTCAGTGGGATGGCGTGGTGGCGGGCGACTTCGGTGGCGACCTCCTCGCACGCCATCCCGGTGACGAGGACGTCGTTGTCCCGCGCCAGGTCGTGCAGATCGCGCGCGGCCTCGGCGAACCCGCGGCGTTGCAGGTCGAGGACGGCGCGCACGCGCTGTACCGGGTTCGGGTGGGTGAAGCGGCGGTCGTCGCGCTGGGCGCGCAGCAGGTCGTCGCTGTCGAGCCCGAACGGCACCGCTCGAATGCCTTGCCGCCGTGCGAATTCCACCAGGTTCGGCGAGACGGCGACGGTCACCCGGTGGCCGCGCCGGGCCAGTTCCGAGCCGATCAGGACGCCGGGTTGCGCGTCGCCGCGACTGCCCGCGAAGGCCAGCAGGATGTTCATCGCTCGCCTCCGTTCGGGGTCCGGATCACCGTGCAGCGCCAGATCGGGTCGTATGGCCGGGCCGCCGAGAGGCGGTGGCGGCGGCCGGAGGAATCGCGGCCGAGCAGTCCACCCGGGCGGTCGCCTCCGCGATCGCCGGACAGCGCGCGCATGGTCCTACACCTGCGCCGGGGCCGAAACCAGTTGCGGCGCGGCATGAGCCGCGACCGGCAGCCGTTCGGCGGTCGCCGCGATGGTCGGGGTCTCCGCGATCGGGGCCGGGTCCGTGGCGACCGCCGCCGCGCCGGTCTGGATGGCGGTGGCGCTCGAGCAAGCGGGTTCGTAGGTGACGACCGGACGGGTGTCGCGGGCGAAATCAGCCATGGCCCTGGTGAATTCGGCGAGGAACCGATCCATCTCCACCGCCGGGAAGGAGGCGGGGAAGCGGGTGGACAGCCGCAGGCCGTCGGCGGCGCGGACGATCCAGAAGAACACCTCGTCGCCGGAGTAGGACTCGGCGCGCAGGGTGTGCCCGCGCAGGGATTCGACCAGTTCGTAGTCCGGCAGCACGCGAATGTCGAGGAACGAGATGCCGAATCGCGGGCGATCGGTGCAATCGAGGAGTTCCAGCACCCGGGTCCAGGTGGCGTCGTTGGCGATCTTGGAGCGGCGCAGGGTGCCGCGGGTGGTCTCCAGGGCGCTGTCGAGATCCAGGTCCGGGGCGAGGGTGATGTCGATGGGGACGACATTCACGAACCAGCCCATGGATTCCAGGTAGCGCAGATCCGGCCGGGTGGCGATCGGCATGATGGCGCGCAGCGAGATGAACCCGAAGGTGCGGCGGTAGGCGATGGCCAGCGCGGTGAACACCGCGACGGAAAGCCGGTGCCCGCGCTGGGTGAGGCCCTGCTCGACCTGTTCGAGGTCGCTGAGCGACAACAGCTTCCGCGACACGCTGGCCTGCGGCCGGTGCGAGAGCTCCGCGCTGCCCGCGGTGATGGCGGGTTCGAAACGCGGCAGCATGCCGGCGGAGCCGTCGAGGAAGCGCCGCCAGTAGCGCACCGGCTCGCATTCGGTGGTGAGCGCGGCGGCGGCGGCGCGTTCCCATTCGGCGAAATCGGCCGAACTGCCGAAGGTCGGCGATTCGCGCACTTCCTCGCCGCGGGCGATGGCGCCGTAGATCGCGCGCAGTTCCAGAATGACGATGGCCTGTGAGTACGCGTCCATGACCGAGTGGTCGGCGGCGACCAGCACGGTGAAGTCGGCGGTGTCCGCGTGCTCGACGGTGGCCAGCAGGCAGTGCGGCCAGCGCAGTGGCGAAAGTCGCAATTCGAGTGCGTCGGTGAGGAATTCGTTGATGTGCTCGGAGTCGGTGACACCGGGCACGAGTTCCGCGGCGACGGTCACCGCGTCCGGCGCGCAGATCAGCCGCCGCGGTTCCCCGCTGCCGGTATCGGCGAGGGTGCTGCGCAGTCCTTCGTGGCGGGCGTGCCAGTGCCGGACCGTTTCGCGCCAGTGCGCCGCGTCGAAGGGGGCGTCCATTTCGAAGATGGTCCCGATCCAGCGACCGCGTCCAGGCCGGGGATCGTCGCCGGGTGTGTCGGCGCAGTGCCGCACGTGCACGCTGGCGAAGGGGCGTTCGTCTGGCGCCCAGGTCGCGCCGACCGCCAGCTCGGCCTGCCAGAGGGTCAGTTCCCCTGGGCGCACGGTGAATTCGGATAGGTGGGTGTAATCCATGATGTCTCCCTCATCGGATTTCCGCCGTACCGTCGCGGTGTAGAAATTTCGTAAAGAAATCCCGCTGCGTGAAACCATTGCTCCAGTAATGGTTTATAAGCCGTTCGGCGAATTGGAAGCTATTGAAATATCGACGCCCCCGCGCCGTCAGCCCCCCGCCCGGCGTGAACCGGACGTTATGCGCCCGGGGATCCCGCGCCGACGCTGGCGCTTCCGGATCCCGTTGTCCGCGCGCCGATACAGCCTGCCCGTGCCGCACCGGCGGGGGCGGTCGCATCGCCCCCGGCCGGTGTGGCGGTAGCCAGGACAGGCACGATGAGCGGCGCGAATGCGTTCATGGCCCGATTTCCTCTCACCTTCATCAAGACCAGCGCCGAAGAACGGCGACGTGGTGATCGCAGGTCGTGGATGCGGTGGCGACACTGCCGGGATACGGCACCCGATGGGTGAGACTTCTTCGTCCGCGGGTGTTCCGAGTGACCTGCCAGTTAAGAAAAACACCAACATTCCAAGTTCGCAACTCACGGGTAGGCAAATTATTGGTTAACGGATTGTTCCAAAACGATTCCAGTGTGGTTTGCGCCACTAACTACCCAAAAAGGGCAGCCAGTTCACTTTTCGCTTTCTCAACAGACCGTTCGACAGCAGAAAACCAGTTGCCCCCGACCGCCGGTTTTCTGGGATCCTGACCTGGTGAACGCTGGGGAGATCAACGTCGAGTTCGCGCCGGAGCTGCGGGTTTTCGTGGGGCAGCGGGCGGCCGCCACCCGGGTCCGCATCGACGGCACCTCGACACTGGGGCACGTCGTGGAGTCACTGGGCGTACCGCTGACCGAGGTGGGCGGGCTCGCGGTGAACGGCCGTCCAGTCACGCCCGCGCATCAGCCCGCGTCCGGCGAGACGATCGCGGTGACCGCCGTCGCGCGCCCGCAGCCGTGCCCGGAACCGCTGCGCTTCCTGCTCGACATCCACCTGGGCACGCTGGCCCGCCGGCTGCGGCTGCTGGGAATCGATGCGGCATACGAGAATCCGGATATCGGCGACGCCGCCCTGGCGACCCGCTCGGCCACCGAGCACCGGGTCCTGCTCTCCCGCGACCGCGGCCTGCTGCGTCGTCGCGAAATCTATTCCGGCGCTTACATTTACAGCAACCAGCCCGCCGAGCAGCTGGATGATGTGCTGTCGCGCTTCGCCCCTCGCCTCACCCCGTGGACCCGCTGCACCGCCTGCAACGGCGACCTGCGCCCCGCCGACCCGGACGTGGTCCGCGACCGCCTGCCCGACAACACCGGCCAGAGCTACGACTCCTTCGCCCAGTGCGTCGACTGCGGCCAGACCTACTGGAAGGGCGCTCATCACGCCCACCTCGACGCCATCGTCACGGACGCATTGACAAAATTCGCCTGATTCACCGACGGCCATTGTGTCGCACCCCACACCCACCTAACCTCCTTTGAGACTGAGCGGTTTCACAGCCGGTCGCGGAAACGGAGGACCTCGATGACGAGGACGCAGACACCAGGTCGCGCATTCGCCGCGGCGCTGGCGGCCCTGACACTGGGCATCGGATCACTCAGCACGGCAACGGCCGTCGCGGACGACTCCGCGATCACCGCACCGGCCGCCGACCCCACCGCGCAGGACCTCTACGGCGGTACCGGCCCGCATCCGGTGGCCACCGACGCCCGCGTCGGGCCGTGTCAGGACTCCATCGTGGGATTCGTGCAGAACGTCGCCGTCCATATCTTCGGCAATACCGACGACCTCACCTGCACCGCCGCCTTCCCCAACGGCCTGGACTCCCCCGCCGGGGTCGACACCTACTACCCGGCCGATATCGCGGATCTCGGCAGCGCCCCACTGGTGGTGCTGACCGGCGGCATCGACGCCAACCCCGGCATGTACGACAGCCTGGCCCGGCAGTGGACCAGCCAGGGTTTCATCGTCGAGATCCCCTACGAGTGGTTCAACTCGCTGGCCTATGTGCCCGCCGCCGGACTGGCGCTGGCGATCATGCACGACCGCGATCAGAACTCGCCGCTGTTCGGCAAGGTCGATCTGTCGCACACCATCCTGGCCGGGCATTCCGCGGGCGGCGCGGCCGCTCAGCAGTTGGCGTCGGTACTGCCCGGCGTGGCCGCGGCCATCGATCCGACACTGCACGTGGCGGGCGTCCTCGCCATCGAGCCGGGCCCGGTCGCCATCGGTCCGCTGCTGACGGTGCCGACGCTGTTCCTCACCGGCGTCAACGATTTCGTGGTGCCGGACTTCGCCTGGGTGCGCTGGTGGCAGTACAACCTGACCTTCAACGCACCGGCCTGGATCGCGAATGCCCGTGGTGTGAGCCACTTCTCGCCCGTCGACGGGGCCGACGCCTACCGATCCTCGGGCACCGCGGTGGCCTGGCTGCGCTACCTGGGATTCGGTGACGAGACGGCCGGGCAATTCTTCGTCGGCCCGGACTGGCGACTGCCCCGCGACAAGACGTACTTCAGCGTCGAACGCAATCCGCTCGCCGCAGCAGTGCGGTGACAGCGGAAACCGCTGACACGAACCGATATTCGACTAGGACCCCGATGAAATCGAATCGCAGCCTGCTGGGCGCGGCCCTGTTCGGCGCGGCCATCACCGCGGCCGCGCTGGTCTCGCCCTGCACTCCGGTAGCACTGGCCGATCCCGCGGCGGACCGCTGCGCCGAACCCACGGGGGCCGACGCCTTCGGCCGCAGCACGCCCGAGGCCACCGGCGTGGACTCCACCGCCCTCTCGGATGCCATCGACTTCGGTTCGCGCACCGGCGGTTTCAGCATCCAGGTGTACCGGCACGGCTGCCTGATCGGCGACCGGACCGGCACCGGCAACATCCCTTATCCCCTGGCCAGTGCCAGCAAGGGGGTGGCGTCGGTCGCGATCGGCCGGGCGATCAGCATGGGCTACTTCGGGCTCGACGATCCGCTCGGCAAGTTCTTCCCGCAGGCCGATCCCGCCCACGCCGCGCTCACCGTCCGCCAGGTCCTCACCCAGACCACGGGCCTGCGCTTCACCTGGGCCGGCGATGGCGCGGCCATCGCCACCGACGAGGTGCTGCAATCCCTGGAATCCCCGGTCGCTTTCGCGCCCGGCACCACCTTCCAGTACGCGCAGGCCGCGCTGGTGCTGCTGCCGAAGATCGTGGAGATCACCACCGGCCTGGACTTCCAGGACTTCGTGCAGCGAGAGCTGATGTCGCCCTTGGGAATCGACCGCGACCACTGGGTGTGGCTGCGGGATCGCAGCGGCAACACCGCGATCAACGGCGGGCTGGCGATGCGGGCCGACGATGTCGCCCGGCTCGGGCAGCTCATGCTCGACAACGGCCGCTGGGGTGACCGGCAACTCGTCGACGCCGACTACATCCAGCAGGCGCAGCAGGGCACGCCCGGCAATCCCGGTTACGGATTCCTGTTCTGGCTCAACTCCGGTGACTCGTACAAGACCGCGACGGTCCCGGTCGCGAAGGTCTTCGATCACGCCATGTTTCCGGGCGCTCCCCGCGACCTGTACTCGTTCGTGGGTGCGCTCGGGCAGTTCATCGCGGTCGTCCCCAGCCGCGACATGGTGATCGTGCGGCTGGGTGTCCCGTCCCATATCGACCCCGCCAACTTGCAGACTTCACTGGCCGCCGAGACCAATCCGGACAACAAGGAGTTCCTGCGTCGCGTCACCGCCGCGGTCGCCGATGTGCCCGCGGAGCCGGCGGACAACCCCTACAACTACGACAACAGCCTCGGCCCGGTGATCGGCAGTCTGGATGATCTGGCCTTCTGGCTGGATCCGGTGAACGTCACCGAGATCCTGCTGGGCGTCGGCCCGTACGCGGCCGGGGACTGCAATCTGGTGTGGTGCCACGGAAAGCTGGTGCCGCAGGACATCTTCGGCGCGCTGCTGGATTCGGGCGGCCAGATCGGGGCGGCGCTGGCCGCCCTGAACAGCGGGCAGCGTTAGCGGGCGCGGGCGGCGCTGGCGGCGGCGTCGAGCCGGGCGCCCAGGGCCTTGACCGTGTCGCGCAGCGCCTCGATCTCCTCGATCGGAACGTCCACCAACTCCAGCACGGTGCGGATCATCTGCTGTGCGCCGTGCTGGAGTTCGCGACTGGAGTCGGTGGCGTGCAACACGACCGCCCGACCGTCGGTGGCGCTGCGCACGCTCTCCACCAGTCCGCGCGACTGTAGTCGCGCGACCAGTGGGGAGAGGGTGCCGTAGTCCAGGTGGACCTGCTCACCGAGATCCTTCATGGTGATGCCGGGCCGTTCCCACAGCGCCAGCAGCACCAGGTACTGCGGATAGGTGAGGTGCATGTCCTCGAGGAACGGCCGGTAGGCGGCGGTCATGGATCGTGACGTGGAGTACAGCGCGAAACATAGCTGGGCATTGAGCGACAGCAGTTCGTAGTCGATCTCCTCGTCCGCTCCGGCCCGGGGCCCGAGGTCTTCGCCGATATCCTCGGGTTCGGGATCGGAAGGCGGAATGTCGTGCATTACTGCACTGTACTGCGCACGGTGTCGAGCACCGCGTCGGTGGCCGCTTGATCACCGACCGTGATGCGGATGCCGGTGGGATAGGACTTGACGTGGATGTCGGCTCCCGCCAGCGCGGTTGCCACCCGGTCGTTGTCCGGTGCGGGCAGGGTCAGGTAGGAGAAGTTGGCGTAACTTTCGGGCACGCGTAGGCCGAGGTCCCGCAGTCCGGTGGTGAGCCGGTCGCGGTGTTCGCCCAGCACCGCCACCCGGGCCTCGATCTCGGCTTCGGCCTCGTAGCAGGCCCGCACCGCGACCTCGGCCAGCGCCGTCATCCCGAAGGGCAGTTGCCAGCGGGCGACCTGGTCGATCAGGTCCGCGTCACCCACGGCGTAGCCGACCCGCAGCGCCGCCAACCCGAAGGCCTTCGAGAAGGTGCGCAGCACCAGCAGATTCGGATGCCGGTCGAGCAGCGTGAAGATGTCGATGCGGTCCGGCTCGGCCACGAATTCCACGTACGCCTCGTCGAGTACGACCGTGACGGTGGCCGGGATCTCACCCAGGAATTCCTCGAATTCCCTTGGCCGGATGAGGGTTCCGGTGGGGTTGTGCGGGCTGCACACCACCACCAGCCGGGTCCGTTCGGTCACCGCGCGGGCCAGGGCGGCGAGGTCCTGGCGGCCGTCGGCGGTCAGCGGCACCCCGACCGGCCGCCCGCCCGCCATCGAGGTGAGGATGGGATAGCCGTCGAAGGTCGGCGTCGCCATCACGACTTCCGCACCGCCGGAACCGAATTCCTGCACGATGTGCATGATCACCCCGGTCGCGCCCGCCCCGACCACGATCCGGCCGGGCGCGCAGCCGAGCCGTTCGGCGATGAGCCGGGGCAGCCGCATCGGCAGGAATTCCGGATACCGGTTGGCGGAGGCCAGTGCCCGGCTCAGCGCCTGCTGCACCGAGGGCGGCGGTCCGTAGGGAATCTCGTTGAGCTGCAGCCGATGTCCGGCCGTCACCACCTGGGTCATCACGCCGTCCCGTCTCAGCGTCCGCCCCAGCGGACCGCCGCGGCGCCGGCGAAGTCACCGGCGTGCGCGAAGCCCGCGAACATGACCAGCGATCCGGCCGGGACCCGGCCCTCGTCGACGGCCCGGTCGAAGGTGACGGGAATGCCCGCGCCGAACAGGTTTCCGCAGTCGTCGAAGGTGTCGGGGTGCTTGTCCGGCGGCAGTTGCAGGGCGTCGCGCCAGTTGCGCAGGAAGGCCCGGTTGGGCTGATTGGTGACCAGCAGATCCAGGTCCTGCGAGGGCACCCCGATCCGTCCGCACACCGCCTGCGCCACCTCGGGCACCAGCCGGTTGCCGCGTTGCAGCACCTTCGCGATCTTGGATTCGGTGAAGCCGACGTGCATCTGCCCGTCCCCGGCCTCCCAGTACTTGCGCGGCGGGTCGGCGATGACGGTCATCTGCCCGGCGAATTCCGGCAGATGCCGGGTCTCGATGTCCAGGATCGGCGAAACCGCCGATTTCACCAGCAGTCCCGCGCCCGCGCCGTCGCCGGGGATGGCGGCCTGCGCCTTGCCGCGCACCTGCTCCTGGGTGAAGATCTGCCCGGCCACGTTCTGGACGGTGACGATCAACGCCGAGCGGGCGTCGGTGCTCAGCAGGATCTGCCGCGCCAGCTTCATGCCGTAGACGAAGGATGCGCAGCCGCCGTTGTGCAGGTCGATCAGCCATTCGGGGGCGATGCCCAGGCGGGCGGCCACCTCGCCGCCGCTGCCGACGATGCCGATCTCGGGCAGCTGGGTGTGCACGATCAGAACGTCGATGTCGCGCAACGTGTCCCGGCCCTGCCGCTCCAGGATCGGGGCGACCGCGCGCTCGGCCATATCGGCGGGTGTCTCGCCGACGGCGACGTGGTGGCGGAACTTCGGAGCCTTGAACATGAAGTTCGAGGTGACCTCGTCCGGGTCGGCGTGCTGCACGAAATAGTCTGCGGGAACGATGTTCTCGGGCAGATACCCAGAGATGTCGAGCAGGCTGACGGTGTCGATGCTCATGTTCAGTCCATCCATTCCGGCTTGATCGGCTGACCGGCGGCGTGCCGGTGCTCGCAGATCGCCTTGAGGTTGCGCAGTTCCAGCAGGTGCCCGGCGGCGAAGAGGTGCCAGAAGTCGCCCACCCAGACCGGGCGGTCGGCGGGCGCGGTCTCCGGGTAGCCGTTGTCGTCGTAGAAAGGGTGGTGGCAGTTGGTCCAGGTGACCACGCAGCCCGGCTTGTTCAGCACGACCTGCGCGTCCACCACGCGCATCAGGTAGATCATCCACAGGTGGTCGGCCTGGTCCCAGGAGCAGTGGTAGTCGACGGTCATGGCGTCGGCGTGCGAGACGGTGCGGGTGTAGATGCGGGTGTGCGAGCCGATCCGGTCGTCGGAGGCCCACACCTCCGGATCCTCGGTGCGCTCGAAACCTCGCATGCTGTAGGTCCATTCGCACAGGCTGCGGGTGTCGGCGAGGTACTCGAACACCTGCTGCGGCGGCGCGTCGATGTATTCGGTGACGGTGCAGTACTGCCCGAAGATCTCGTCGTGCGGGTACACCGCGCGGGTCATGTCCAGCACCAGCGGCATGCCCTCCTTGAGAGCCATGGACTCGATGCGGTAGACGCCGGGGATGCCGAGGTCGGGGACCTCGATGGGTTCGGCCTTGACGGTCTCGGTCATGGGCGGGACTCCTTCAGGAAGGGGGCGAAGGGCGGGATTTCGTCTGGGTCACACTGGAGTTCGATGAAGGCGGGTCCGGGAATGTCCCGGGACTTGTCCAGCGCGTTCTCGAAGTCGGCCAGCGTGCGTGCGGTCCAGGCCGGGAGCTCCGGGAACATGGCGGCGACGCCCGCCCCGATCTCGGTGGACCGGAAGCGGTTGAAGCTGTAGTCGCCGGAGTAGAAGACCTGCTCGCGGGTGACGCACATGGCGTGCGCGTTGTTGTTGAAGACCACGAAGGTGACCGGGGCCCGATATTCGACGGCGGTGTGAATCTCGTTGCCGTGCATGAAATACGCACCGTCCCCGGCGACCACGACGGTGCGGCGGCGACGGCCGAGCGCGCTGCCGATGCCCGCGCCGAACGAGTAGCCCATACCGCCCATGCCGAGCGCGATGAGGAAGCGGCCGTCCTCGGGGACGCGCAGGTGGTGCACGACCGCGGCGCCGGTGTTCCCGGCGTCGGCCACCACATCGGTCCCCGGTTCCAGCGCGGCCTCCAGCGCGGCGACCGCGGCCCGGTAGCGCACGCCGGGCCCGGAGGCCGGGGGCACCGTCAATTCCGGCACCACGCGTGAAGCACGCTGTGCGACAGCATGTTCCACCGATCCGAGCGCGGCCAGTGCGGCGAGCCCGGCGGCGAGGTCGCCCGCCGCGCGGGCGTGGATCGGAACGAACGGCTCCTCGATGCCCAGATGCAGTACCCGCGGGCAGGCCGCGAGCGCGTCGTCGAGTCCGGCGCGCGCGGTCATCGACAGCGGCGCACCGGCCAGCACGCACAGCGCCGCCTCGGCGACGAGTGCGGCCGCGTGCGGATGCCCCATGACGCCGGTGACACCGCCGAAGCGGGGATCCCGATTCGGGAAGGCGTCCTTGGCATCCGGGGTCACCAGCACGGTGGCGTCCCAGGCCGCCGCGGCGGCGGCGAGTTCGGCGCGGGCATCCGCCCTGGCGATCTCCGGTCCGGCCAGGATCACCACCGAACCGCCCACGGGCACTCCGGTCAGCAACGCCGTCGCCCGGTCGGGCAGGGTCGCGGCGTGGGCGCCGGACGCCGTCGCGGGTCCGTCGTCCGCAGTGGACTCCGAGTCCGACGCGGGTGCGGCCTGAATGTTCTTGGGCAGCAGCAGTACTGCCGGTCCGCCGGTCAGCGCGATCGTGATGGCCCGGTCGAGTTCCTCGTCGATGTCCTGCGGCCGAACGACTTTGGCGCAGTATCGCGATACCGACCCGAAGACGGCCTCGGCGTCGAGCCGGTCCGCGCCGCCGGAGGTGTCCTGGAACGCGCCGCGCCCCTCGAGCACGGTCGGCGGCTGGCCGACGAGCGCCAGTACCGGAATCCGGGAGTCGAACGATTCCCCCAGCGCGGCAATCAGATTGAGCGCTCCACCGCCGGAGGTCGCCGCCACCACGCCGAGATGTCCGGTGGCGCGGGCATATCCGTCCGCCATGGTGGCGGCCCCGAACTCGTGCTTGGCCACGATGCCGGTGAGATCCGCGCGTCGCTGCACAGCGTCGTAGAGGTCCTCGATGTTCGCACCGCCCACCCCGAAGAGGTGGTCGGTGTGCGCCGCGAGCCGCTCGACGATGCGGTCGGCCACGGTGCGAGTTTCCGGTGCTTGGTCGGACACGATCCCCCAATCCGAATTACCTTGTGCGCGATGTATCTGTCACAACGTAACTGTCTGGGCCAACTCACAGCAATGTGTCACGGGTCACACAATTGCCTGAAAGATGCTGGTACGCACCGTATTCGGGTAGGCGAAGACCCCACCGTGGACAGCGGCGGCGGGGTCCCGATCGGCCGAGGCATCGGTCCGGATCGCATTTCGACAGCTACCGGCTGCGGGCCGGTTCATAGAGTTCAACGTTCGGAGCCGCGTGCCGGTTCAACCGGGTGCCGCACCCGGCGAGTCGGCATCCCGAACCTCGCATTCAGCAGGGCCACCGGCGCGAGCCGGAAACTGGTCAGCTGTACAAGGTTCCGCCGCAAGCACGCCCCGACGGTCCCCGCATACCCACGCACCAGCACTCGATACCGCGCGGTCGCAAGAGACTCGGTCAGCGGGGCGAAACGCGACCGGGCCAGAGTTCACGACCACGTCGACGTGGGAGGCGGAAGGCACGGAATCGCCCCCATACCGTCGTTTGCGAGTGGTTCGCCGAGCCCGGAATCCGGGTCGCCGACCGGGCGCGGCGGATTCGGGCACCCAGGTTTTGACGGATGGCGATATCCGGCAAATCGGTCGTATTCTCGGGCTTGGGGGCCAGGGTGGCAGACAGCCACTCCTCCCGCCGTGAAGGGGCCTGGATGCCGCGCACCACCCGGATAACCGTCATGCTGCTGTTCGCGGCGTGGGTTGTCGACTACATCGACCGCACCGTGCTGAATTTCGCGCTGCCCTCGATCGGCGATGATCTCGGCCTCGATCACACCGGCCTGGGGCTGCTGGTTTCGGTGTTCTTCGCGGCCTACGCGCTGGCCCAGATTCCGGGCGGGTTGCTGGCCGATCGGTACGGCGCGTTGAAGATCGGCGTCATCGGGCTGACGGCCTGGTCGGTGTTCACCGGATTGACCGCGCTCGCCTGGTCTTTCACCGCGCTGCTGGCCATGCGGTTCCTGTTCGGTCTGGTCCAGGGCGTGTTCCCGGCCGCGGCCCTCAAGGCGCTGGCCGAGCGCACCTATCCGGAGCAGCGGACCACCGCGACCGGCTGGACCAATGCCTCCAATGCGGCCGGCCTGCTGCTGGCCGCGGTGATCGCGGGCGTGCTGCTGCCCACGGTCGGCTGGCGGGCGATGTTCGCGGTCATCTCGGTGCTGGGCGTCGCGGTCATCGTGGCCTGGCGGCGGTGGATGCCGGAGCCGTTGGCGCAGGACGAGATTCCGATGGTCGACGGCAGTCCGGCCGATCGGCGCGCCGTGCTGTTCTCCCCCGCGCTGGCCGGCTTCGCGGTGATCTTCTTCGGCTACGACGTGCTGGTGTGGGGTGTGACCGCGTGGACGCCGACCTTCCTGCACGAGCAGCGCGGAATCTCCATGGCGGGCATAGCCTTCGCGGCGGTCCCCTCCACGCTGGCCGCCGCGGTCGGAGTGGTGCTCGGCGCGCGGCTGTCGGATCGGATCGGCGGGCGGCCCCGGCTGATCGTGGTCCCGGCGATGGCCTTCACGGCCGCAATGCTTTTCGTGCTGCCCCGGATGGGCTCGTTCCCGATGTTCGTGCTCGTCGGCACGGCGATGAGCCTGGCCGCGGGCCTGGCGTACATGCCCGCGTTCTCGGTTCCGTTGCGCGCCTTGCCGAGCGCCTACCTGGGTGCGGCGTCCGGAGTGATTATTTTCGGTGGTCAGCTGGCGGGAGTGCTCAGTCCGCTGGCGTTCGGCGTGGTGACCGATCACGTCTCGTACACCACCGCGTTCGAAACCATGGCCCTCGGCCCGCTGCTGGCACTGCTGGCGGCGACCGTGGTTCCGCAAACCGCCGAGGCGTTCCGGGCGAGTGTGGCCCGGCGCGTCGCGGCGACCGTCCCGTCGAAGGAGAGTCACACATGACCGACGCGCACTGGCAGCAGGTCTACCGGCAGCTGCACTCGCACCCGGAGCTGTCGGGCGAGGAGCACGCCACGGCCCGTCTGGTGGCCGAGGAGCTGCGCGCCATGCCCGGCTGGGAGGTGACCGAGAACGTCGGCGGCACCGGTGTTGTCGGCGTGCTGCGCGGTGGGCCCGGCCCGGTGATCTGGTTGCGCGCCGATATGGACGCGCTGCCGGTGCAGGAGGAGACCGGTCTGGACTACGCGTCGAAGGTGCCCGGCGTCATGCACGCCTGCGGCCACGACGTGCATGTCACCGCGCTGCTCGGGGCGTGCGCCGAGTTGGTCGCGCAGCCGGTGACCGGCACGGTGGTGGCGCTGTTCCAGCCCGCCGAGGAGACCGGTTCGGGCGCGCAGGACATGCTGAACGATGGTCTGCTGGACCGCTTCCCGCATCCGCGCATCGTGCTGGGCCAGCATGTCAGCCCGCTGCCCGCGGGCATCATTCTGAGCAAGTCGGGCACGCTGATGGCGGCCTCGGATTCGGTGCGGGTCACCTTCCGCGGCAAGGGCGGTCACGCGTCGCAGCCGCAGACCGCCATCGATCCGCTGCTGATGGCGGCGTCGCTGGTGGTGCGGTTGCAGTCGCTGGCCGCGCGTCAGACCGCGACCGCCAACGCGCCGGTGCTCACCGCGGGCGCGCTGCACGCGGGCACCCGGCCCAATATCATCGCCGACAATTCCGAGGTGCTGTTGAGCCTGCGCACCTTCACCGACGGTTCCCGCGATCGGATGATCGCCGATATCCAGCGCATGGCCCTGGCCGAGGCGAATGCCCAAGGTGCGCAGCAGGATCCGAAGGTGGAGTTCTTCGACCACTTCCCGGTCACCGAGAACACGCCCGGCGACACCGAGCGGGTGCTCGCCACCCTGACCGCCGCCGGACTGCCGGTGCTGCCGATGGAGCATCCGATCACCGGCAGTGAGGATTTCGGCATGTTCGGCACGGCCGCCGGTGCGCCGTCGGTGTTCTGGCACATCGGCGGTATCGACCCGGCCCGCTTCACCGCCGACGACCAGGCGCACATGCTGGCCGAGGGCGCGCTGCCGCCGCATTTCGCCTCGAACCATTCGCCGCGTTTCGCCCCCGATCCGGCGCAGGCGCTGCCCGCCGCGATCACCACCATGCTCACCGCGGCGCGCGCCGAACTCGCCCGCGCCTGAGTAGCTTTCGCGGTTACTGATCGAAGACGATCGAGACCTCATCCGATTCGGGGAGGGTCTGGCAGGCCAGGGTCAGGCCCGCCGCCAGCTCCTCCTCGATGAGGGATTCGTTCTGGATCATCCGGGTGCGACCCTGCGCGACGGTGCACACGCAGGTGCCGCAGGCGGATTCGCGGCAGACGTAGGGCGCGTCGATGCCGTGGTCGAGCAGGACGTCGAGCAGCTTCTTGCCACGCGGCCACGGCAGCGTGTGGTTTTCGCCGTCGATCTCGACCCGGACCGTCGCGGTGGTGGCGGAGGGCACGACCGGTGCGGTGGGCGCGGGTTCGACGGCCACCGGGGCATGGTGTTCGAACGGGTTGTCGCTCAGTGAGCGGTACTCCTCCTGCCGGATGTCGCGGGCGTGGACGCGCAGCTGCCCCAGCCCCTGTTTCACCGCCGACGCGAAACCCGCTGGGCCACACAGATAGATGTCGTGGTGGCGATGCGGTCGCGCCCAGGTCGCGATGGCGCGGGAACTCGGCAGTCCGCGTTCGCTCTCCAGCCAGTGGGTGACGGTGAGTCGGCGTGGGTTGCGCCGCACCAGCTCTCGCAGTGCGGCCGCGAAGATGATCGAGTCCCGGTCCCGATTCGCGTACAGCAGCACGATATTGCCGCGGCCGAGCGTCAGCGCGGACTTCAGGATCGACATGATCGGCGTGATGCCGCTGCCCGCCGCGAACAGCAGCAGGTCGTGATTCCAGGTGCGGGGCACGAAGTTCCCGGCCGGTTCCAGCACGGTGAGGATGTCTCCCGGAGAGACGTTGTCACACAGCCAGTTCGAGGCGTATCCGCCCGCGGTCCGCTTGACGGTCACAGTCGGCCGCTCGTCGCAGTGCGGGCTGCTGGAGAGCGAGTAGCAGCGGGCCACCGATCCGGTGCGGTCGCTGGGGACCTGGACGGTCAAATACTGTCCGGGCGAATACGCGAATCGGCGGCCGAGGTCGGTCGGGATATCGAAGATCAGCGAGACCGCGTCCGCGGTCTCGCTGACAACCTCGCGCACCTTGATCCGGTGGGCGCGTGCGTTCAACGGGTACCTCCCCTGCCGAGGAGCATCTCCCCGGCGGCTTGGATCCGTTCCATCGACAAGGGTTGTGTCATCCGGCGATTCACGCCCGGCGCGATCCGCAGCATGAAGTAGCCCAGCCACGCCTCGGTGCGGACCGGGACCACCGCCAGGTCGTAGTGGACGGCGCGTTCCACCGCCCGCGCCACCAGGTCCGGGCTCATCGGCGAGAACGGCAGCCGCTGCGCCAGTTCCTGGACCTGGGTCATGATCTGCTGCCCGCGCTCCACCAGTGCCTGATCGACGCCGACCGCGACCGCGTGCGCCCCGATATTGGTGTTGATCACTCCGGGGCAGATCGCGCTGACACCAACGCCTTTGGGCGCGAGTTCCAGGCGCAGGCATTCGGTGAGCATCTTCACCCCGGCCTTGGAGACCGAGTACGCCGACATCACCGGCGTCGGGGTGAAGGCGGCCGCCGAGGCGATGTTCACGATGTGCCCGCGCTTGCCCTCGTCGATCATCAACCGCCCGAACGCGCGACAGCCGTAGACGACCCCGAGCAGGTTCACGCCCAGCTGCCGCTCCCAGTCCTGCGGTTCCAGATCCAGAAACGCGCCGCTGACCAGCATTCCCGCATTGTTGACCAGCACATCCGGCACCCCGTGGTCGGCGTGCACGTCGCGGGCGAACTCGGTCCAGGCCGCCGGATCGGTGACGTCGAGCTGCATGGCGACCGCGCGGTGCCCCTTGGACCGGATGATGGCGACGGTCCCCAGTGCGGCGTCCTTGTCGATGTCGGAGACGATCACCTGCGCGCCGTGCCGGGCGAAGCGCAGCGCGGTGGCCCGCCCGATCCCGCTGCCCGCACCGGTGACCACGACCAGTCGCGGATCGATATCGTTGAACTTCACAACGCCTCCTCGGACAGCACGGCGGGTTCGGACGCGGCCGTCGCGGCCACGGTGTAGCGGTAGACGTCGAGATCGAAATGGCGGTTCTGCCAGTACATCTCGCCGTGGGTGGAGGGACGGAACGGCGAGTCGCCGTGGTTGTCGAGGTAGTAGGTATTGGATCCGTCGCACACCGGCGTGAACAGGAAGTTCTTCTGCTGTCGCCGCAGGCAGCGCTGGAAGTACTCGTCGTGCACCTCCTGCCGGATCTCGATCTCGGTGGTGCCGCGCCGATTCGACTCCGCGATGGCCCGGGCCAGATGCGCCGAGGTGGCCTCGATCATCCAGATATAGGACCCGAGCACGAACCCGTAGGGACCGGTGATGGTGAACGCGTTGGGGAATCCGGGTACCGAAACCCCTTGGTAGGACTGGTAGCGGTGCTCGTCCCAGAATTGTTCGAGGTCCTTGCCGCCGCGGCCGCGCACCGGGAACGGCGGGATCGCACCCTTGTCCCAGAGCTTGAATCCGGTGGCGCACACCAGCACATCGATCTCGTGCTCGACGCCGTCGGCGGTGATCACGCCGTGCTCGGTGACGCGCTCGATGGATTCGGTGACCAGGCTGACGTCGGCACGGTTGAAGGTGCGCAGGTAGTCGTTGGACATCGAGGGCCGCTTGCAGCCCAATCCGTAACGCGGCGTGAGCTTTTCCCGTAGCTGCGGATCCTCGACCTGGGCGCGCATCCAGCGCCGGATGGGGATCTCGGCGGCCCGGCGGGTCGCGGTGGTGAGCCACTGCGGGCCCGCCACCATGCCGCTCATGGCCACCTCGGTGCCCAGGTTGCCGACCAGCCGCAGTGCCGAGCGGATGCGCGGGTTGCCCAGCACCTGCCGTCCGGTCCGGCCCACCTCGGCGTCGTTCTTCGGGAACACCCAGATGGGGGTGCGCTGGAAGACCGTGAGGTGCTCGGTCTGGTCCACGATCGCCGGAATCAGCTGTAGCGCGGTGGCTCCCGTACCGATCACGGCGACCCGCTTGCCCGTCAGCGAGACATCGTGGTCCCACATGGCGGTGTGCATCAGGGTGCCGCCGAAGCTGTCGAGGCCCTCGATGTCGGGCATCTTGGGGCGTTCCAGCCCGCCGATGGCCAGCACCACGTGCCGCGCGGTGAGCTGCTGCCCACCGTCGGTGCGCAAGCGCCACAGGCTGTTTCGATCATCGAAGTCGGCCGCCACGATGGTGGTGTTCAGCCGCAGTTTGTCCCGCAGGCCGTACTTGTCGACCATGCCCTCGGCATAATCGCGCAGCTCGGTGCCGGGCGCGAAGATCCGCGACCAGTCCCCGCGCTGCTCGTAGGAGAAGCTGTAGATGAACGACGGAATGTCGACCGCCACCCCGGGATAGGTGTTGGCGTGCCAGGTGCCGCCCACCCGATCCCATTTGTCGACGATCACGAAATCGTGAATACCCTTGCGCTGTAATGCGATACCGGTGCCGATGCCCCCGAATCCGGCCCCGACCACGATGACCTCGTGGTCGGGGCGGACTCCGGCGGGCGCACGACTGCCACCGACGTGTGCCATGGTTTTCCTCGAATCCTTGTCTCAGCCGAGGCGATCGAGCAGTTCGCCGTCCGCGCCGAACAACTCCCGACGCCACTGCTCGAGCAGCGTCTCGGTGTCGATGTCGTCGGGGTGGAAGCCCGGCCGCATATACGGCCGCATCTCCGCGAGCAGACCCTTCACGATCGGCCCGCGCGCCAGCCGAATCGACTGCCGCGCCACCTTCAATGGCCGCCAGCTGCGCGGATCGCTGAGGATCGAGGCGAACACGCCCAGCGACACCACCGGCAGGGTGAGCACGTACATCCCGGCCATCACGCCGATCCGCACCGCCTCCTGACCGCCCGCCGCGCGATACACGTCGAAGGCCACCGACTTGTGCTCGAGTTCCTCGAATGCGTGCCAGTTCAACAGGTTCCAGACCTCCGGATCGCCGGGGATGTCCTGTATCTCCTGGGTGCCCAGCACCCGCTTGGCCAGCGTCGCGGTGTAGTGCTCGGCCGCGGCGGTGAAGGCCAGGTGCACCTGGCGCGGAACCAGGTTCTCGACCGCGATCACGCCGCGCTCCCGGGCCGCGCCCGGTCCGAAGGTGAACAGCCGCACGATCGGGAAGCCGTTGGCGATGAGCTGGTCGTTCAAGCGCCGATGCTGCTGCCCGTGCACGGCCTCCTGGCCGATGAATCCGGCCACCCGCTTCTTGAGCACGGGATCGGTGAGGTCACCGGAGAATTTGCGCACCGAGCGGATGAAGGATTCCTCGCCGGGCGGGAACGCGCCGGAGAGCACCGCGATCAGATGGGTGAGTGGGATGTCGCCCTGGACGAACTGGTGTGCCATGGGCTCGGGTTCGCCGAACCGGAAGCGCATGCGGCGCACCTTCGGGTAGGGCATGGGGGAGGTGGTTTCCTGCCGACCGATCGCCATTGGTCGGTCCTTTCTTGCGATGGAGTTGTCTTACTTCAGGTGGTCTACGAGGACCCCGTCATTGCCGAAAAGCTCACGCTGCCAACGGGACAGCAGACCCGAGGTGTCGATGTCGTCGGGGTGGAAGCCGGGGCGCAGATACTTGGCCAGCTCCGGCATCAGGCCGCGGAAGACCGGGCCGGTGAACAGCCGGTACGCCTCCCGGGCCACCCGCACCGGCTGTCGCCGCGCGGTGTCGTCGCGGACCACGGCCAGCGCCAGGCTCAGGTAGGTCAGCGGCAGTGTCAGCGAGTACATGGCGAGCATGACCCCGATGCGGGTGCCCTCGGTGCCGCCGACGGCCCGGAAGACGTCGAAGGCCACCGACTTGTGCTCGAGTTCTTCCAGCGCATGCCAATTGAGCAGGTTCCAGACCTCGGGGTCACCCGGAATCTGCTGGATCTCGTCGCTGCCCAGGACGCGCTCGGCCAGTACGGCGGTGTAGTGCTCGGCCGCCGCGGTCATGGCCAGGTGTACCTCGGGCGGGATGCGTTCCTCGATGGCCAACATGCGCGCCTTGGCCTTCTCGGAGTCGAGCCAGGCGATGGGGTAGCCCAGTTCGACCAGCTTGTCGTTGAGTTTGCGGTGTTCCTGCCCGTGCATGGCCTCCTGGCCGACGAAGCCGGTGACGCGTTTGCGCAGGTGTGGATCGGTGATGCGGTCGGCGACGCGGCGGACCGAACGAATGAAGGACTCCTCACCGGCGGGGAAGCCGCCGGACATGCCGGCCACGAAATGGCTGTAGACCATGTCGTTTTCGACGAAGTACTTGTCGTTCGAGGCGCGTTGATCGAAACGGAATCTGATGCGGCGGGCCTTGGGATAGGTCTGCGCCGGAAGGGTATTCGTCATCTGGACCATCCTTGGTGCAACACGAAGTACCTAGTACTGAGTGTTCGATGTAAGGCCAGTGTAGGATTGTCCCAGACACCACACAAGGGGTGTTCGACATCCGATCGAATTACAATCTGCCGCATGGCCTCTCACCCGCGACGCGACCGCCCGGCCGAGGTGAAGGGCGATGCCCGCCACGACCGCTGGCATTCGCACCGCGCGCTGGTGCGGGCCGAACTCATCGAGGCCACCATCCGGGCCATCGACACCCACGGGCCCGATCTGTCGATAGACGACGTGGTCAAGACCGCGGGCATCCCCCGGCCCAAGCTCTACCGCTTCTTCGGCGACAAGGTCGAATTGCTCGCCGCCGTCAGCGGATCGGTGCAGCAGCTCATCGTCGAACGCGTCACCCCGCACCTGGATCCGACCGGCCCGGTGCGCGAGGCCGTGCGCACCGCGCTGTCGGCCTACATCGATCTGGTCGCCGAGCGCCCCAATCTGTTCCGCTTCATCGTCAGCTCACACGTGGTCGCGGCCTTCGGCGCGAGCCGTCTGCTGGAGGACGGCCGCCCACTGTCCGATACAGTCGCTGGCTTCTTCTCCGGCGTGCTGCGGGTGCGCGGCGCGGACGGCGACCACACCCAGTTCGTGGTGGACGCACTGCTGGGCGCGATCGGACTGGGCGTGCTGCGCTGGCTCAACGAACCGGCCATCACCGCCAAGGAACTTTCCGAGCAGTTGACCGCCTTCACCTGGGGCGCGCTCTCGGCCACCGCCGAATCCCGCGGTCTCACACTGGATCCCGAGGCCCCACTGGTGCCGGCGCTGTCCGAGCAGCCGAACCACTAGCGCACGAATCGCTCCACCATGCGCCGTTCGCTGGCGGCGTCGGCGAGCGGCCACGACAGCAGCGACAGCACCACCCGCACGATCCATTGCGCCGCTTCGTCATCCGGCGCGATCCCGGTGAGCAGCGTGGCGAGGCGACCCAGTTCCGGGGAAGTCGCGAAGGCGCTGTCGCTGCCGCCCGCGCGGCTGACCGCGAAACCGCGCGCCAGCACCGGATCCGAGCGCACCGCGCTCACCGACGCCAGAATGGCCTCCACGATCCGGCGCGCGCCCTCGTAGCGGCCGACCGCGACACTGACCCGCTCGGCCACCGACACCGCCGCCCGGGCCATCACCGCGTCGATCAGGGCGGGCTTGCCGCGATAGTGCCGGTAGAGCGTGGCGCGCGAACATCCCACGGCCGCGGCCACATCGTCCATGCCGACGTGATCGAATCCGCGCTCCTGGAACAGCTGCGTGGCGGTCCCCACGATCCGATCGGCCGCCACCGACCGCCGCACCCCGCCCGCCAGCCAATCCACGCGCTGCTGCACCACATCCACTCCTCGAGCTCCGAGATCAGGTCTCATCCTGCGAGCTGACCCCGGATTCGTCCAGGGGCGAGGCACTCTCCCGTACCGATCACAATCCCGCGATGCCGTCTCCGAGAGACTTCATGCCCAGCACCAGGAACAGGATGCCCATCACGAGGGTGTTGTTGCGAACCGTCCATTCCTTCCAGGTGGCCAGGGTCGCGGCGGCCCGATCGCCGCCGATGGTGTGCACGAGCAGCGGAACGACCACGCACAGCGCGGCCAGCACCACGAAGACCAGTGCGGCCAGCGCCCGATTTCCGGACCCCGGGGTCAGCGAGGTGATGGTGAGCGCGCCGACGATGAGCTGGGTCAGGTTCTTGGGGTTGGCCACGACCAGGGTCGCGGCCAGGGTGGCACTCTTGATCGGGGTGAATTCGTCGAGCTTGTTCATCCACCCGGGCTGCTCGACCGACCCGGTCTCGACCTGCCTGCGCAGCTTCACGAATTGCGCTGTGGCCATGGCGAGTATCAGCAGACCGAACACCAGCTTGAACCACGGCACCCAGGACGCGGGATGGCCGGACCGGTTCGCGCCGAGGACTCCCGACACGGTGCCGAGCACGACCAGCGCGGCGACGATGGTGAGAATCCAGCCCGCCGCGAAGGCCAACCCGTTGGCCCGGCCACGCGGCGTGGTGAGCATCAGCACAATGGCGATGAGTGGGATGGGACTGATCGCCACGGCGGTCGCATGACCGAGTATCTGACCGATAGCTGAACCCAATTCAGGGCACCAACCTTCCACTCGCGACCCGCCACGACCGACGCGTCTCCTGCTCGTTATCCGGGTAATCCGGTGGTTATCCCGTCACAATTCACCATCGAAATCCACCCTGTCGACAAATTGCTGAATGTTCACCCGAAATGTGTGAGGCTGGCACCGAAGACGGTGTGAAGAGTGTCCGCAGAGAGACTTTCGAGGGTGTCGTCGTACATCCCGGTAGCGAGGAGGCGGCGCGTGAATCCAGGTGTGTCGTGGCTGCGTCGGCTCGGTAAGCCGACCGCCAAGGACGTCACCGCTGGTATGGCGACCGGTCTGTTCAGCATTCCCGAGGGCATGGCCTACGCGTCCATCGCCGGATTCAATCCGGTCGCCGGGCTCTACGCGGGCGTGGTGCCGCCGATCCTGGGCTCACTGACCGCCTCGACGGTGCTGATGGTCACCACCCTGACCAGTGCCATCGCCCTGACCGGGCAGTCGGCCCTGGCCACCGCCGGACTCGATCCGCACGATCCGGGCAACCTCGCCGCGCTGACGCTGCTGGTCGGCGTGGTCATGGTGCTGATGGGCGTGCTGCGGCTCGGGGTCGTCATGAGCTTCGTGTCCAACGCGGTGATGGTCGGGTTCTCCACCGGGATCGCGCTACAGATCATGACGGGCGTGTTCAAGGACGCCACCGGATACAAGCCCGCCGGGCACAACAAGCTTGTCCAGGTATGGAATTGGCTCACCGGGATCGGGCACTGGCAGGCGTCGGCGACCTGGGTGGCGGTGGCGACCATCGCGGTGTGGGCGGTGGCCCGGATGATTCCACGGCTCGAGGCCCTCGCCCTGCTGGTCGCCATGGTCGTGGTCAGCGTCGCGGTGGCGCTGCTGGGCACCCACGTCGAACAGGTCTCGGATATCGCCCACATCCCGGCCGCGCTGCCGGGTCTGTCGCTTCCGAATTGGGGCGCGATGCCGCACCTGGCGGCGGGCGCGCTGTCGGTGGCGCTGGTGGCGCTCGCGCAGGCCGCCAGTGTCGCGCCCTCCATGCCGAATCCGGACGGCACCCGCTCGAAGGTCAACTCGGACTTCACCGCTCAGGGCATCGCGAATCTGGGCGGCGGGCTGTTCCAGGCACTGCCCTCCGGCGGGTCGCTCTCGCGCACCGGCGTCGCGGCCGGCGTCGGAGCCCGAACCCGTTGGGCCGGAGTCATTTCCGGTGCGTTCCTGGCGCTGGTGGTGCTGATCTGCGGTGGTCTGGCCGAACGCATTCCCATGCCGGTGATCGGCGGTCTCATCCTGGTGGTCGGCGGTGAACTGATCTGGGGCAAGGTCAAAGACATCGAACTGGTGCTCCACACCTCGTGGCTGTCGACCGCCGCCCTGGTCGCCACCTTCGCCGCCACCACCCAGTTGCCGTTGCAGCAGGCCATCGTGATCGGGGCGGTGCTGTCGCTGCTGCTGTACTGCGTGCAGGCGGCTCGTCAGATCCAGCTCACCGGACTGGAGCGCAACGCGGCGGGTGACTGGACCATTACCGCTGTGCCGCAGGCACTTCCGCCCGGCAAGGTCACCATCGTCGACTATCGGGGCAGCAGCTTCTTCGCCGAACTCCCCCGGCTCGAGGAAAGTCTGCCCGACGTCTCCGGCGCGCACGACGCGGTGCTGATCCTGGTGCTGCGCGTGATGCCCGATATTCCGTCCTCGGCCATCCTGCGCCTGCTCGAACGCTACAACCGCCAATTGCGGGACGCCGGTGGGCGACTCGTGCTCGCGGGGGTGCAGCCGGAACTGGCGAAGGTCATGCAGCACACCGGTTTTCTCGACCAACTCGGCGAGGGCGGCATCGTCGAATCCGAGCCCGAGATCTTCGGGCCGGTCACCAAGGCGGAAGCCCTCGCCAACACGTGGATAGCAAACCGGTTCAGGACCCGACCATCTCCCGACGGACCGTCTCGGTGATCTCGGAAGCGGTCAGGATCATGGCCACCAGGAAGTCGACGAGCTGGGCTCGGTCGATATCCAGTTCGTCGCGCAGCCATTCGGTGAGCAGCTCCAGGCCGCCGTGCGCGACCGTGCGGGCGGCGAGCTGGGCGTGCACGCCGGTGACGGCCGCCTCGCCGAGCAGTTCACGCCCCTGATCGAGCATGACCTCCGCGACCACGCTCACCAGTTCGGTTCTGCGGCGGCGCAATTCGTCGGTGGTCTGCATATCGATGGTCAGGCGGCGGCGGGCGGGGTGATCGGCGATGGCGTCGACACTGGCCTCCACGACCGCGCGCAGCCGCACACGCGTGTCCGCGGGCTCGGTGGCGATCACACCCATGACGGCCGCGACGACCTCGGCCAGCTGCTCGTCGACCAGCTCGTAGAGCAGCCGATCGGTGTGGCTGTAGATCTCGTAGAAGTACCGGTCGTTCAATCCCGCTCGCACACACAGCGCGCGGACCTTGAGACCGCCGACGCCCTCCTCCGCGATGGTCTCGAGAGCGGCCTCACGCAGGCGTTCCCGGCGCTGGATCCGGCGTTCGTCGGCACTGAGTCCGGCGTATCGGCCACGGGGTGTCTCCACGGTTCCGCCCTGTCTGTTGCCATGCCTCGGGTTCTGGTGAAGGTTATCACCAAATTCCGAATGACCGCTTCAGTCGCTTCGGGCCTGGTAGGCGCCATCGGGACGCAGTGAGTGCGTGAGAGATTTTCTATCGAGTCTTGTCATCGACGGCAATCCGGCGGAGACTGTTGCCAGATATCTGGTGATGTCGTTCACCAGAAGCACGAAGGAGCTGCCCGATGACGCGCACTCGGCCGTCGACCATTCCGACTCGTCACCCCGACGCCCCCGCGAAGGTGCCGGTACTGGGGCCACTGGCCACGATGATGCGAATGAGGCCGCCGGACGACGCGCAATGGGCAGCGATCGGGGAAGCCCTCACGATCGGCGATCGGCCCATGGACGAGCTGGTGGACTGGATGTACACCGCCGGGATGGGGAAGGTGCGGCCACTGTTCGACCAGGCGCTCGAGCACGGCATCGACAACGTCGCGGACGCACCGGAACCCTTGCGCGCCTTCTTCACTCAGGTGGAGAACCCGCCCGCGTGGGTGGACTGGAAGCGAATCGAGTTGGGGGAACGCATCTTCCAGGCCGCCGGGATCGACGGCATCTACGTCGCGCGCGACGTTCCGTTCCTCGGCGGGTTCGTGGCCTCCGGCATCAACCGCACGCTGATGCTCACCAATACCGGCAAGAGCGGCGCGACCGGCGGTGGCCAACGGTTCGCCGAAACCATGAAGTGGGCCCTCGATGTCATCTCCGACGGCGGAATGCGGCCGGGCGGCAAGGGTTTCCGCTCCACCCTGCATGTGCGGCTGATCCACACCTTCGTGCGCAGGCATGTCGCGAACCTGCCGGAGTGGAGCGCCGAGGACTGGGGAGTGCCGGTCAATCAGACGGATATGGCGGTCACCATGCTGGGCGCGCTCTTCGCGCCGGCGCTCACCGGCATGATGATGGGCAACGTCTTCACGCCGCGGGAGCTCGACGCCATCGCGCACCTCACCCGCTACGTCGGCTGGGTGATGGGTATCGAGGAACGCTATCTGCCCACCGGCTTCGTGGATGCCACCAGGCAGCTCTACCACTATCTGACGGTTCTCACCGCCCCGGACGAAACCAGCGTGCAACTGGCCCGCCCGATGGCCGAGGACCCGTTGAACTGGCACTACCCGCATCTCAGGTCGCTGCGGCGCCGAATCGCTTGGGCCCAGCATCTTTCGATCAGCACGGCGTTCCTGGGTCGCGGCCGGATGCGCCAGCTCGGACTGCCCGGCTACATGCCGCCCTGGTACCCGGTGGCCAAATTCCCGGCCAACGTGGTCCGGTCCGGTGTGGGCATTCTGGTCCCGGGCTGGCGCGCTCGCCAGGCCCGGTCGGGTCTGCGCGCCCAGCACGCCTTCATCTCGACCCTCATCGGGCCCGAGGACGATGGCGCGATCGGCGGTTCCGTGAACTACATCGGCCACGCGGCCTGAACCAGCCCGATCGCGGTTACGCGCGTCACGACCGGCTCGCCGAAACCCGCGCGGCCTGATCTACTTACCGGCGAGTAACGTGCGCCGCGGTACACCCCTGTTCGAAGGAATGTCGTCAATGAGCCTGCCGCCCATCCTGTCCGAGCGCCTGCGCCTGCCCGCCGTCGCCTCCCCCATGTTCATCGTGTCCGGACCGGAACTGGTGATCGCCCAGTGCAAGGCGGGCATCGTGGGTTCGTTCCCGTCGCTGAACGCGCGCCCGCAGGCGCAGTTCGAGGAGTGGCTGGTGCGCATCGACGAGGAGTTGGCCAAGCACGACGCCGACAACCCGGACCAGCCGTCCGCGCCGTACGCGGTGAATCTGATCGTGCACAAGAGCAATGACCGGCTCGAGGAGGACCTGGCCACGGTCGTCGAGCACCAGGTGCCGATTGTCATCACCTCGCTGGGCGCGCGGCCGGACGTCAACGAGGCCGTGCACTCCTACGGCGGCATCGTGCTGCACGACATCATCAACAATGTGTTCGCGCACAAGGCAGTCGAGCGTGGTGCGGATGGTCTGATCGCGGTGGCGGCGGGTGCGGGCGGGCATGCCGGACCGCAGTCGCCGTTCGCGCTGGTGCAGGAGATCCGCGAGTGGTTCGACGGGCCGCTGCTGCTGTCGGGGTCCATCGCGCACGGCCGTTCCATTCTGGCCGCGCAGGCGGCGGGCGCGGACCTGGCCTACATCGGTTCGGCGTTCATCGCCACCGACGAGGCCAATGCCGTTCCCGGCTACAAGCAGATGATCGTCGACTCCGGAGCGGGCGACATCGTCTACTCCAACCTGTTCACCGGCGTGCACGGCAACTACCTGCGCGGCAGCATCACCGCCGCGGGCATGGACCCCAACAACCTCGCCCAATCCGATCCCACCGCAATGGATTTCGGCGCCGGCGAGCCTTCCGACACTCCCGGCGCGAAGCCGTGGAAGGACATCTGGGGTTCCGGTCAGGGCATCGGCGCGGTGGACGCGGTGCTCCCGACCGCCGACCTGGTCGATCGGCTGGCCCGCGAGTACGCCGAGGCGAAGGCCCGGCTGCTGGCGCTCTGACGATCAGGCGATGAAGTCGCGGAGCAGTTTCGCGACTTCGATCGGCTGCTCGGCCATCACGTTGTGCGCGGCATCGATTTCCGCGTAGGTGGCGTGCGGGATGTCGGCGGTCAGCGCGCGGGAGTACTCCGGCGGGACCAATACGTCTCTGGCGCAACCGATCACGAGTGTCGGCGCTTGGATCCGCGGCAGTTGGTCGCGGACGTCCAGGCGGCTGGCGAGATCGATCTGGCGGAGCCTGCCGGGCACGGGCTGGTAGGCGCTCGCGTGCTCCGTGACCGCCGCCGGGTCCAGGGATTCCAGATACGCGCGACTGAAGGCCATCAGCATCGTGTAGCGCGCGAAAGCGTCCGCGTCACGGGCGAGGTCGCGCCAGAGCGAAAAGGCCTGGCGCTGGTACTCGTCGCCGCGCCCGGTCCAGGCCGTCACCAGCACCAGGCTGCCGACCAGATCCGGCCGGGATTCCGCGAGGCTGGACACCACCGCACCGCCCATGGAGTGCCCGGCCAGGTCGGCGGGCCCCGGTCCGAGATCGGTGATGACGGCCGCGACCTGCTCGGCGAGCAGCTCGACGGTCAGTTCGCCACCGTCGTCGCGGGCGGCGTCACTGCCCGAAAGATCCGGCAGCACAACCATTCTGGTCTCCGCCAGTGTTGCCGCGACCCGATCCCAGCCCTGCGAACCGCGGCTGCCCCCGTGCACCAGGACCACCGGGCGGCCCGCACCCAGCACCCGGTACGGCACCCGCGCCGTTCCCACCGTGATCTCCTTCATGACCGTCTCCCTTCGTGGAACTGATTGCTCCACAGACGTTGTCAGGATCCGATGGCGATGAGGAGCGGAGCGGTTTCCCTAGGACGCCCGCTCCTAGCCGCCGCAACCCCGATTACCAGCAGCGCCCAAGATGGAAGACATGACAATGGACAGGACCCGACTCGCGGACTTCCTGCGCCGGTCCCGGGAGCGGCTGCGCCCGCAGGACGTCGGCCTGCCCGCCGGACCCCGCCGCCGCACTCCCGGCCTGCGCCGCGAGGAGCTGGCCCACTTGGCCGGGGTATCAGCCGACTACGTCATGCGCCTGGAACAGGCCCGCAGCTCCCAGCCCTCCACCCAACTGCTGGCCGCGCTCGCCCGCGCGCTGCGCCTGACCCCGGACGAGCGCGATCACCTGTATCTGCTGGCAGGCCACCGCCCACCCGAGGGCCCCCGCGCCGGACACCAGATCCGCCCCGCCCTGCTCTACCTCCTGGACCGCCTGGGCGACACCCCCGCCCAACTGCTCACCGACCTGGGCGACCTACTCGCCCAGAACGCCTTGGCCGAAGCCCTCTTCGGCCGCGTGAACGACCTCGACGAGCAGGACCGCAACATCGCCTGGCGCTGGTTCACCAACCCCCGCGTCCGCGAGGCATACCCACCCGAAGACCACGACCACCTCAGCCGAGTCCGCGTCGCCGACCTCCGCGCCGCCGCCACCCACCGCGCCTACGATCCCCCCGCCACCGCCCTGGTCGAACGCCTCGAATCCGCCAGCCCCGAATTCGCCACCCTCTGGCACGACCACGAGGTAGCAGTCCGCCGCAGCCACCACATCCGCATCCTGCACCCAGCAGTCGGCCTACTCGAATTCGACTTCGAAATCCTCTTCACCGAAGCCACCGACCAACGCCTGCGCCTGTTCACACCCCCACAAGACTCCCCCAGCCTCGCGGCACTGGAGGCGCTGCGCACCCTCGCTCCGTAACCCGCCCTCCGCACCCACGACCAGCCGTCGACTTCTACAGCCCGGCCTCATCCCAAGTGGGAACAGAACCTAGAACGGTGGCGGGTCGGCGTATCGCGCTGCAGGTGTGTCGGTGGTCGACACCTGTCGTGTCACCCAGGATTTCCGTGCGGTGCGGGCAGCTCGTGCGTATCGGCGTTGTGCGGGTGGGTGGTAGACGTGGAGGAGTTCGGTGAGTTCGTTGACCGCGCCACCCGGATTGAGCAGTGGCTCAACCTGTTCCGGCTCCGGAATGCCCGCGCCGGTGACCGGCAGTACGAGTGTGCGGGGGAACAGGAACTTCGCTCCCTCGGGTGTGGTGGTGATCGATCCGCCCGAAGGGGTGCGCCATTCCACACGTCGGTCCGGGTGGTGGATGACTTTCCATCCGTTGAGTCCGTTGTCGGCGAGGGTTTTGGTTCGATGGTGGCGTCGGCACCGGCAACCGAGGTTGGATTCGACTGTGCGGCCGCCGGATTCCGGTGAGCGGTGGTCGAAGCGGTCCTGGTGGTCGATGTCGGTGGCCGCAGCGGGAATCGCGCAACCGGGCGCACGGCAGCCACCATCGAGGGCACGAATCCGGTTGGCCAGGCGAGTTCCGGGCCGATAGCGAGTCTCGCACGCGGCAGGCGGGTGTACGAGGTCACCGGTGCCGGTGGGTGATTCGACTGCCCGGACCTCGGGCGCCGCCTGTGCACTGTGGTCGATGCTGGCGGGGTGTTCGGGGATGATCTCGAAGCGGGCATGGCGGGCCAACTGGCGTGCCAGGTCAGCGTCGATCGCACCGAAACCAGCCAACAGAGCGGGATTATCGGCCAAACCCGCCAGGGTCTCAGCCGAAACGCCCACCTGCACAAGGGCTTTACGTGCCGGTGCGACCGCGGCCCCGGCACGTGGGCAGTCGGGCTGCCCGCAGCCGCAGTTCAATCGACCGGCCCCGGTAGTGAGAGCGATGAGAGCGTCGGCGCGGCGCTGGTTGCTGGTGCGGGGATCGGCAGCGCAGCAGTGGGTTTGCGCCATGTCGCGCAAGCGTTCGTAGAGAGCGACACCGTCGACGGCGGGCAGCACGGCATCGAGGACGGCAGTGCCGTTGTCAGCGGCCGTAACGTTGACATACCGGTCGGCCTCGGCGCTCTTGCGACGTTCGGCCTGACCGACAGGGTCTGTTTCCAACAACCAACGTCGCAGGGTCCGCTTGACCCGTGACGGGTCGGCATTCTCGGCGTAGGCGACGATGCGTGGTTCGAGCGCCGCGACGAGCTCGGTGTCGATGTTACGGAACACCTCGTGCAAGGCCCGCACTCGCGGCAGGTCGATACGCCCGTCTTCGAATGCCTCACGCGTGCAGGGCAGCTGGTGTTCGAGGCCCAGCCCAAGGGCGATGAGGTTGTCGGCTGTTCGTTGCGGAACATGCAGGGCAACACCGATTTCGGTGGCCGCGTCCTCGCCCGCATAAACGGCACGAACTCCGCGCTCGAGTTGCTGTCCGCGGCGCATCCGGTAGAGCGCGGTCATCAACGCAACCTCTTCGGATTGGGCGACAGCGATCATCGAGTGCACCGCACGCAGCCGCGCCACCAGCTCGGTGGCGGTGGGGCTTTCAGCAGCGGTTTCGTTCACTGTTCGATTCTATTCGCGTGTGATCAGACACGCTAGAAAGCTTTCCGCAACACGCTGGGCGAATTCCCAGCTGCCACACCAGATGTCGTGCTAACAGCGGGCCGCCAGCAGCAGAAGACTGGCTGCGCGAACGATCATGGACCGTTCGCGCGCCGGACTGAAGTTGCGGCCAGAGGTAGACGCTGCCGTATTGCCTTGTGGGTCAGCGCTTCCAGACGCCGCTGGCCAGGAACGCGTCCCACTGGTCGCCGGTGAAGCTCAAGGCTGGACCGGTCGGATCCTTGGAGTCTCGGACACCGACACCGTGGGCATGCGTGCCGACGAAGGCAACTTCCACACACTCACTAGCGTTCGTGGATCGGGACGACTTGAACCAGCTTGCCGCTGAGGGCTTCTCGTTCATGTCGGTTCATGCTTCCCAAATGCGGCTGGAAAGGAAAGAATCCCATTGGCCAGGGGCGAACCAGAGTTCGGGGCCGAGTCCGTTGTCCTTGGTATCGCGGACACCGATACGGTCTTCGGCGAGGTAGACCTCTACGCACTCGTTTGCCTGGGCGGATCGACTGGATTTGAACCACTCGCCTGTCGGCGGCTTCTTGGTCACGCCGAATACTCCTTCGACATCCTCAGCACCAGATCCCTGGTGTTGTCATCACTCAACGCTACCTCCTGAATTCCCGCTATGGCCCGCCTGTAGCGATCGATCACGTCATCTCTCTCGAGGTAGAGCGCGCCCTCCGACCCTTCCGTATAGACGACTGGCGGTTCGACCAACTTCGTTGCCATGGGCGGGAATTCGAGCAGCGTGAACGACTGGATCACCAGGCCAGGGTGACTACCGACATCGTGAGGTACGACCCGTACAGACACGTTGGGGTGTTCACTGATCTCGGCCAGATAGAGCAACTGCTCGACCAGCACACTGCAACCGCCCGGCTGGTGGAGCAACGCCGATTCCGACAGCAGCGCCATGAGAGTCAGGTCGTGCCCGATAAGGCGCTGTTGCCGCCGGGCGCCCAGCTCGAGCAGCCGCTCGACGTCGACTGCGGACATATCTGGGACCGTCGCATGAATAAGAGCACGACGATATCCCGGTGATTGCAGGATGCCTGGCACCAACACCAGTTGGTGCGAAGTCATCTGTGTCGCAGCAGCTTCGAGCCGCAGGTAGTGATCGAAGTAGTTCTTGTAGACGTCGCTGTATCCCTGCCACCAACCCTTGCCTCTGCCCTGCACCTTGGCCAGCTTGGCTTGCCGCTTGACCAACTCCCACATCTCGAGCGCTTCCGCGCGTTCAGCAGGTGTCGCTTGATACAGGTCCAGGAGCCTCTCGATCTGAGGCGTGGAAACCTTCGACGGCAAGCCGTCTTCGAGTCGCATCACCGTCGGTGGCGAGACGTCGATCTCCAAACCCGCCGTCAACATGCTCTTCCGCGCTCGTTCGCGCAACGTACGCAGAAACCGACCGAATCCCCTTCTCGGGATATTTGATCCAGGCATTTCGTTACTCTCGCTATCTGGGTTGATTCGAGATGAAACGTTTCTCCGAGTAAATCCATTGTATTTCAGGGGAATACACGGCGTGTGCGTTTCACGAACACCACCACGGGTGTCTACTGGCAATAGCACCGAGCGAGGACAGCGCGCATCCATCGCTCTTCGTCAAATCCGTTCTCTGCGAACACCATCGACAAGGAGATGGTTGTAATGCCTTTGGATACCTGGACTTTGATTCTCGTCGCGCTCTCCGGCCTGCTGCTCGTGGCCGCCATCCACTGGGGGATCTCCGATGACCACTCGCGGCCGACACGAAGGGGCGCCGACTACCTGGTCGCAGACAACCTCCGGTTTCCCCGCGTCCCCACCCACAACCTGCACCGCGTCCACGGTCGCCACCGGGCGTGGTGACGACATGTATTCCGCTGTGTCACATCACCGAATCCCCATTTCGCGCCAACTCACCGCACTCGAGGTGCGGGCACTGCTGCTTCGGCACGCCGAGTGCGTCGCTGGTCATGGTCACACCCGCGAGGATTGCAGCGCGAGAACTCAGCTGCTGCTCATCCGCGCCGACAACGGGTGGTCCTGGCCCATCCCCACACCTGACGGCGATCCCCCGGCCTGGCACCGTGCCCCGTCCACACCGATCCCGCTGTGCGACAGCGACATCGAACTACTGCTGGAAATTCACGGTGAGGCCTGCGCGCGGGCGAACTGCCCGCTCCGCAGCCACCTGCTGCGGCTGCGAGGCGATGGGTGAGGGCATCCGCACACCTACCCTCACGCACCCTACGGCAAGCAGCGTCGCTACTGCTGGCGTCCGCCGGTGCTACCGGTCTGGAACCCGTCCAGGATCGTGTAGAGGATGCTCGGGCCGGAGCTTCCGGTGCCATTGCCACCACCGGAATATGCGGGCGCAGAGGTAGTCAGCTGACTGGTCGTGCCGTCGGGGTTCTTTTGCGTTACAACAACATTGAGCGCCTCGTACGCACCCGGGATGGCGACATTCGTACCATACGGAGCCGGCGATCCGGACGGTATCGCCTTCAGCGGGAAGGGACCGCCGGCCAGCGTCACTCCGTTGACCACGATCGTCACCGGGGCCGCGGTCGTGGCGGTCACCCAGACTCCCCTCTGCCCACACCCGTCTACAGCGCTGTCGCAGCCCGCACCGATGGTAACCAGGGCCGCCGAGGCCGGAGCCGATCCCAGCACGAGTCCCGTCGTGGCCGCCGCCACGGCCACCGCGACACCGAATCCCCTGCGACACAATGCGTCAATGTTCATGACCGATCCATTCTCTGCGCGCCCCCGGACCGCCCGGCGTTGACCTGCACGGTAGCCACCAACCCCCTGTTGTGAACATGGATTGTTTCAAAAAGGCACGGAACGGCCGGATCGACGGGCGACTACGGTGGCAGTTGATCATGTTCGACCCCACGGGTGAAGGTGACAGCGAATGTTGAACTATGGCCTCGACCTGTCCGACATACGGCGCGACGTGGCGCTGACCTACCTGGTAGCCGAAGGAAACGAGCTCGACGCGCTGCTCTCGGCGCAGCTCGACTGGACGAAACCCACTCCGGCCGTGGGGTGGACGATCGCCCACCAGATCGCCCACCTCGCCGCCGCCGACGCGAACGCCCTCACCGCCCTCCGCACCCCGGAGGCATTCGACCTGGTGTTGAAGCAGACCGAAGCGGCGGGCAACCAGGCGGCCGACCTGGACGCGGCCGCAGGCGCGGCCCAACCCCGATCGGACCTGCTGGCGCAATGGCGTTCCGGCCGAACCGAATTGGCAGCCGCCCTCCGCACCATGCCCCTGGACCATGCGTTCCCATGGTTCGGCTCGGAGATCAACGCCACCCTGATGGTTCCACTCCGACTGATGGAAACCTGGGTCCACGGCCAGGACATCCGAGACACCCTCGGCGTCCGCCCCCGCCCCACCCAGCGCCTCCGCCCGATCGCCGCCCTCGGCTACGCGGGCCGCGGCCTCTCCTTCTACGCCGCCGAATTACCCCTCCCGACAGAGCCTTTCCGCGTAGAACTCGACGCCCCCGACAACCACACCTGGGCCTGGGGCCCGAAAGACGCCCCCCAACGCATCCACGGCAGCGCCCTCGACTTCTGCCTGCGAGTCACCCAACGCCGCACCCTGTCCGAAACCGACCTCACCGCAGTCGGCGACCACGCCCAGACCTGGCTGGAGAACGCCCGAGTCTTCCTCTGAGTCGACTCAGCCCCCTACACAAGCCCTTCGACTGCTTCCATACGCATTTCGTGCATTCGTTTACGAAAGCCATACGGGGGCAGCGGAATTAACGCAATTAGTCATCCCATCTCATGATGAATCCGTTTACTTGCTCTATACGTTTGCCTTACGTTGCAAGGGGATTCATGCGCGTCGCCCGTGGGCGGCATCGAGAGGGAGAGGTTCAATGAACGGGAAGATGCTCGATTTCACCGTGGTGGCAGCTGTGGTGATCGCGTTCTTCGGGTTCGCGATTTTCCAGACCGGGATCGCGAATCTACTGGTGGCTTGGTTCGGGTTTGTCGGGCTGGGCTATTACAACGCCTATGTGCGGCATGATCGCCGGTTGGTGGATGCGGCGACCGGCGGTGGTCGGCCTGTCGACCACCGGGCGACGCTGCGGCCTGCGTGGCGTTGAGGGGATAGTCAGCCGTAGAGCTCTACGAAGCGGTCCAGGGAGCGTTCGATGTCGCCGCGCAGGGCGCGGGCGACGGCGGAGCCGATGGGGCCGAATAGGGGTGCGCCGCCGAGGTTGAAGTTGGCGGTGACCTTCGAGCCGGTGGGGGCGGGGGCGACGCGGAGTTCGATGCCGAACTTGGTGCCACCGATGCCGGAACCCTTCAGGACCAGGCGGTTCGGGGGTTCGGCGGTGACCACCGTCCAGGTGACGCGATTGCGGAAACCCTTGACGGTGGCCACGCCGACCAGGCGGGTGCCGGGGGTGAGGCCCTCGGGCACGGTGCCGCGCCAACCCTCGTGCAGGACCAGCCACTTGTCGAGTTCCGGCAGGTCCGAGGCGTGCGCCCAGGCCTGCTCGGGCGTGATCGGGACGTCTACGGCGACCTCTAGTTTTGCCACGCGGCCGATGATATCTGTTACATCATGTAGCTCTAACGTGGGGATCGGGCGAGTCTCGGATCAGTGGTCCGCGTCCGCTTTCCGAGGTTCGCCGAAGCCCACGATCGGCAGGCGCAGGGCGGCGGGCGCGGAGTGCGGAACCACCGGGTTGCGGGGTGGGATCGGGTCCAGCCGACGGTAGGGCGCGCCGGGCTCCGGGCGCGGATCGTCCTCATTCCTGTTGGGCCACAACGACACCGCGCGTTCGGCCTGGGCCGTGATGGTGAGCGACGGGTTGACGCCGAGGTTCGCGGAAATGGTCGAGCCGTCGATGACGTGCAGGCCGGGGTAGCCGTAGAGGCGGTGATACGGGTCGACCACACCGGTGTCGGGGGAATCGCCGATGGCACAGCCACCCAGGAAATGCCCCGTCATGGGGATGTTGAGAATGCTGCTGGACGCACCGATCGGAATACCGTCGATGGCGTCGGCGACACGGCGCGCCACGTCGTGACCGGCGGGCACCCAGGTCGGATTCGGCTGCCCCTCACCCTGTTTGGTCGTCATACGACGCCCGAACAGACCACGTTTCGTGTACGTGGTGATGGAATTGTCGACCGACTGCATCACCAGCAGGCCGATGGTCCGTTCGGACCAGTGGCGCGGATTGTGGACGCGGGCGGCATCGCGCGGACGGCGAACGGCGGCCCGCAACCACAGTCGCCAGCGCGGGGTGCGGCCGTCATCATCGACCATGAGCGTGCTCATCGCGCCGAGCGCATTGCTGCCGCGACCGTAGCGAACCGGCTCCACATGGGTGTCGGGATCGGGATGCACCGAAGAGGTGATGGCGACGCCGCGCGTGTAGTCCGATTCCGGATCGCGACTGCGGACACCCAGCAGCTCTTCGGAATTGGTGCGCGACAGATAGCCGAGCCGGTCGGAGATGGCGGGCAGCGAGCCACGGTCGCGCAGCCGATGCAGCAGCCGCTGGGTGCCGAGTGAGGCCGCCGCGAAAACCACCTGCTCGGCGGTGAATTCACGACGCTGACGCCGCACCTTGCGCCCCGTGCGGACAGTCTCGATGGCGAAACCGCCACCGGACAGCGGCCGCACATCGGTGACCGTGGTGAGCGGATGCACTGTCGCCCCGGCCTTTTCGGCCAGATACAGGTAGTTCTTGACCAGCGTGTTCTTCGCATTATGGCGGCAACCGGTCATGCATTCGCCACAGTGGGTGCAGGTGCGGCGCGTGGGACCGACGCCACCGAAGAACGGGTCGGGCACATCCTCGCCGGGTCGGCGACCGGGCCCGCCGAAGAACACCCCGACCGGCGTACTCCGATAGGTATCACCGATCCCCATCTCCTCGGCGGCGGCCCGCAACACCCGATCCGTCGGCGTGGTCGCCGGATTCGAGGTGACGCCCAGCATGCGCTTGGCCTGGTCGTAATGCGGCGCCAGCTCGGCCTTCCAGTCGGTGATGTGCCCCCACTGGCGGTCGGCGTAGAACTTGTCCGGCGGCTCGTAGAGCGTGTTCGCGTACACCAGCGATCCGCCACCCACCCCGGCCCCGCTCATGATGAAGGTGTCGTTCAGCAACGTCAGCCGCTGAATGCCGAAGCAGCCCAGCGCCGGAGCCCACAGGTATTGCCGGGCGCGCCAAGAGGTTTCGGGGAACTCGTGGTCCTCGAAGCGGCGGCCCGCCTCCAGAACGCCCACGCGGTAACCCTTCTCGGTCAAGCGCAGTGCGCTCACGCTGCCACCGAAGCCCGAGCCGATGACGATGACGTCGTAGTCGAATCGCATGGCTCGACGCTACGACCTGCGGTGATAGCGACATGACAGACCAGCGGCCAGAAAATCCACACTTTCGGCCAGCGGCGGCCACCGCCCGATCTGAAATCAGGCCGATCGCAACTATGTCCGAAAACCTCCGATGACCCCATATTCATGTCGCTTGACATGCGTATTTACCTGGAGGCCCTGGTGACAAGTCCCCAACCCGTGCCGGAACCATCCGGCACCCGCCCGTCGCGGCTCGACGCACTCGGCAGCCTCGGCGCCGACTGGTGGTCGGTGATCGTCTCCGGCGTGGTGGTAGTCCTCGCCGTATTCGACCTGCTCCCGAAGATTCCGTGGTGACCCGATGAGCGACACGACAACCGACACCGCCCCCGAAATCGACAGCGACGACAGCGAATTCGACCAGCCCAGTGGACCGCTGACCGTCGCGAAACTGCTCTCCTACCTCCCCGGCATCCTGCTGCTGATCGCCGTCGGCCTGCTCGGCAAGTACACCGAGATCTGGTGGCTGAAGATCGCCAAGCACGAGCACTGGACCGTCCCCGACATCGAATACGTGCTGTGGGCCATCCTGATCGGCCTGCTGATCACCAATACCGTTGGCCTGCACCCGATCTTCAAGCCCGGCGTCGGCACCTACGAGTTCTGGCTGAAGGTCGGCATCATCGCCCTGGGGTCCCGCTTCATCCTCGGCGATATCGCGAAACTCGGTGGCACCAGCTTCATTCAGATCCTGGTCGATATGACCGTGTCCGGCGTGATCATCCTGACGGTGGCGCGCTGGCTCGGCCTGTCCGGCAAGCTCGGCTCGCTGCTAGCGATCGGCACCGCCATCTGTGGCGTCTCGGCGATCATCGCGGCCAAAGGCGGCATCCGGGCCCGCAACTCCGATGTCGGCTACGCCATCGCGGCCATTCTCGCCCTGGGCGCGGTGGCGCTGTTCGCGCTGCCGCCACTGGGCCACGCCATCGGCCTGAGCGATCACGAGTTCGGACTGTGGGCCGGTCTGGCTGTGGACAACACCGCCGAGACCACCGCCACCGGTTACCTGTTCTCCGATGAGGCGGGCAAGATCGCGGTGCTGGTCAAGTCCACCCGCAACGCGCTGATCGGTTTCGTGGTGCTGGGCTTCGCGGCCTACTGGGCGTCGCGCGGCGAGGCCGACGCGATCGCGCCCGGCCTGAAGGCCAAGGCCGCCTTCGTGTGGTCGAAGTTCCCGAAGTTCGTGATCGGCTTCCTGGTGGTGTCGGCGCTGGCCACCGTCCACTGGCTGAGCAAGCAGCAGGTCGCGAACCTGGCCGCGGTATCGCGCTGGGCGTTCCTGCTGACCTTCGCCGGTGTCGGCCTCAACACCAATATTCGTGAGCTGGCCCGCAGCGGCTGGCGGCCACTGGTGGTCGCGATCGTGGGCCTGGTGACGGTCGCGATCGTCTCGCTGGGCCTGGTGCTGTTCACCTCCCGTGTCCTGCACTGGGGCGTCGTGAGCTGACCGGACCGACAGCAAAGGCACGGGCCGGGATTCCTCGCGAATCCCGGCCCGTGCCTTGCTGTTCGAAACTCAGGCCCCGCGCGCCAGCACCCGCGCGTCCGCCTCGATCATCCGCTCGGCCAGGAAGCGCATGGCCGGACCGGCGAAAGCCAGTGCGCCGCCGATGTGTTCGCGGCCCTGCATGGTCAGCATGGTGACGTCGACGCCGAGCGCCTTCCACTCCTCCGCCAGCCGCACGGCCTGCGGATACGGAATCACCTGCTCGCTGGTGCCACCGGCGACCAGCACCGGAGCGGCGGGCGCGATGCCGCCCAGCCGGTTCTCCAGCAGCCGCGCCTTCACGGCGGGCACCTCGAAGGGCGGGGTGTGGCAGTAGGTCGAGACCTTGGTGGGCACGATCAGCCCGGCCCCGATGCCCAGCACCGCGGCCACACCCGCGTGGGTGCGGCGGAACAGCGCGGCCAGCGCCCGGCCCTGCGGCTTGAGGTATTGCAGCACATCGAGTTCCGGGTACGCGCCGTCGATGCCGAGCACCCCGTAGAACAGCAGGAACGCGTACGGCGTGCCGTCGAGGAACCGCACCATATCGGTCATGTCGGCGGGGGCCGAGCCCACCACACCGGCCGAGATGGGCAGGTCGGGGGCGTAGGAGGGCTGCAATTGCAGGGCCCAGCCCGCGGCGTTGCCGCCCTCGGAGTAGCCGTAGATGCCCAGCGGGCCATCCGGATCCAGCTCGGCCTCGGGCAGTCGCCGCGCGGCCCGCATGCTGTCGAGCACCGCGGGTCCGAGCGCGCGGCCCATCACGTAGGGGTGCAGACCCGGCGTGCCGAGTCCGGGGTAATCGCTGATGGCCAGGGCCCAGCCGCGACGCAGCGCGGCGGCCAGGAACACCGACTCGTATTCGATGCCCAGGCGCAACTGCCAGGAGGCGGCCGCCACGGTTCCGGCCATGCCCTGGGTGCCGACCGCGTAGCCGACCAGCGGGCGCGCGCCGGGTCCGCGCCAGGGAGCGTGCGGGACCAGTACGGTACCGCTGACCTCGGTCGCAGCGCCCGAAGCGGTGGTCGAGGTGTAGCGAATCCGCCAGGCTTTGGCGGGCAGGCGCAGGCCGGGCAGCATGCGCGCGGTCATGGGTTCCGCGGACAGCAGACGGCCGGGGTCGGCAGTCACCTCGTCGAAGCGGTCGGTGTTCGGGGTCATCGTTGACCTCCCCTTCTCGCACACACGCGTTATGCAGTTGCCGCACAGGCGAATCCAAGAAATCCCAACTGTCCCGGACAGTACGGCTTCTAGTTACGATACCCAAAACGGGCAGTTGCGACACCTCTTGCCTCGATGCCTCCCACTCGCTGGGACGTCTCATAGGGGACAACAGGCGTCAGGGGGCGAAATACTCCCGCCCACCGCCACGTTGCCGAACGTGTGACCATTCCCCGCATCCTGCTGATCTCGGGCAGCACCCGCGACTCCTCGACCAATACCGCCGCGCTGCGCACCATCGCGGCCGACGCGGGCGGTGAGTTCGAGACGGACCGGTACGCGGAACTGGTGGCGCTCCCCCAGTTCGTTCCCGGCGAGGACGCCGATCCACCGGTGGTCCAGTCGCTGCACCGGCAGATCGCCGCGGCCGACGCCGTGCTGTTCTGCACCCCCGAATACGCGGGCATGATCCCGGGCAGCCTCAAGAACCTGCTGGAGTGGACCGTCGGCGCGGCCGACCTGCACGACAAGCCGGTGGCCTATGTGAACGTGGCCTACGAGGGTCGCGGTGACGCGGCGGTGACCACGCTGCGGACGGTGCTCGGCTATGTCGGGGCGGACCTGGCCGAGGCGGCCTGCGGGCGAATCACCGTCCTACAGAACAGCATCGGACCCGACGGTACGGTCACCGACGCGGAGGTCCGCGGCGGCCTGCACGACGCGGCCCGGACGCTGGCCGACTACGCCGTGCGATCCCGGGACGCGGCTCGATAATTGATTGATTACACAATGGGCTAAACGGACCGGTTGGACTGTTGTGCTGTGTTTACTGGAGTCCGACACCAGTTCTCCGGGCACAGGAGTGTGCGGGCCATGGACGTGGGAATCTTCGGAGCCGGGCACTTCGGGCTGAGCCTGGCGGCATTGTTCGACCGCGCCGGGCACACCGTGCACATCGCGGGCCGACGGCCGGTGCAGCTGTCGAAGACGCTGGCCGAGCAGGGGTTACGGCACACCCGGGCCGAAAGCCTCGACGATGTGTTCGACTCGTCCGCACTGCTGGTCGGGGCGGTGCAGTGGCTGGACCTCGCGGCTCTGGCCGCGCAGCTGCCCGATCTCGAGGGCAAGATCTGGATCGATCCGGCCAACCCGTACACCCGCGCCGAGGACGGCAGCGTGAGCGCGGTGCCGACCGACGGGCGGCCGCACAGCGCCATCGTCGCCGATCTGGTGGGCCGCGCACAGCTGGTCAAGGCGTTCAACGGGTTCACCACACCGATGTTCCGGTCGGGGCCGCTGACCTCGCAGGGCCGCATCGTCGCCCCGATCGCCGGTGATCATCCCGCGGCGCTGTGCCGGGTCGCCGAACTGATCAAGCCCACCGGGTTCATGCCCATCATCGTCGGCAACCTGACCGACAGTGTGGTGCTCGAACCCGGTGGCGCACTGCGAGCGCTGAGCAATCCGCTCATCGCCCCCTGAACAGCTAGTCCTTGCGGGCCAGGCCGCCGTACGCGCCCGAGCGCTCCGGGTGCTCGCCGACGTCGCCCGGGTTGTCCGGACGCCACAGCGGCAGCAGCACCAGGCCGGGATCGACCATGGTCCAATCGTGGAAGTACGACGCGATGACGTCACGGTCGCGCAGCACGATCTCGGTGGAGGTGCGGCCCGAAAGACGCTGCGCCTCCAGCACTTCGGCGGGCTGGCCGTCGGCGGTCGCGTGCGTGATCGCGACGTAGCTGCCGAGCGGGCAGACCTCGAGCAATTTGGCCACCGCGGCGGCCGGATCGGCCTCGTCGGACACGAAATGCAGGACACCGAGCAGCAATACGGCCACCGGGCGGTCGAAGTCGATGAGCCGTTTGACGTCCGGGTCGGCCAGGATCGAATCCGGGTCGGCGACGTCGGCGTGCACGATCGCGGTGTTCTCGTTGCCGTCCAGGATGGCCTGGCTGTGCGCCACCGCCACCGGGTCGATATCGACGTAGACGACCTTGGCCTCGGGATTGCGGGCCTGCGCCACCTCGTGCACATTGCCGACGGTCGGGATGCCCGAGCCCAGATCCAGGAACTGGTCGATGCCCTTGTCGACCAGCAGGCGCACGCAGCGGCGCAGCAGATCACGGTTGGCGCGCATGGTCTCGGCGACATTCGGCGTGAACTGCTCGATCATGCGGGCCAATTCGCGATCGATCTCGAAATTGTGCATGCCGCCGACGAAGAAGTCGTACACGCGCGAGGCACTGGGGCGATCCAGATCTATACCCTCGGGAGCCCAATTCGGTCTGGTCATGGATCTGTCAATCCTCTCGAACCACACATACCGTTACTTCGAATTCTCAAGCGCCGCAATGGTATCCCAGTTCACAATTCGAGGCGTCGTTCGCGGGATAGTTCCGATCCGGCTACCATCGATCTTCATGGCGTCGGTTCCCGGGGGTGGGCCGGATCGGGACGGCCCGCACGCCGCACTCGCACAGCAGTGGATCTCCGCCCTCGAGGGCGGGACCCGCGACCACGTGGTGCCCATGAGTCGCACCGAGGCGCGCACCCTGCTCGACCAGCTGGCCTGCGAATTCGATACCGCCGCCCGCGACGGCCGGGCCGCCGACGACGTCGCCCAGATCGGCGCGGCACTGGCTCGCGCGCACTTCGTCGGCGAGGAGGTACTGGGACGCAGTGTCGCGGTCCTCGACACCTATCTCGCAGGCGAGCAACACATTTCGGCCGACCGAGCGGCGACGCTGCTGAGCGCCTTCACCACCGGATACCTGCGCGCCTTCCGCACCTGGCTGCTGGCCGAGCAGGAGAGCGTGCGCGCCGCGGATATCGCTGCCCGGCAACGGGTTCAAGGTCAATTACGCGACAGCGAAGCGCGTTTTCGGGCGGTGTTCGCGCAGGCCGGAATCGGTACCGGGCTTTCCGACATGACCGGTCGGATCGTTGAGGTGAACGCGGCGTTCGCCACCATGCTCGGATACACGCCCGCCGAGATGTGCCGGCTGGACGTCACCGATCTCGGTCACCCCGACGACGATCCGGGGATGTGGCCGCTGTATTCGGCGGTGCTGCGCGGGGATCTGGACAATGTCCAACTGGAGAAGGCGTATCCGCACCGGGACGGGCGCACCGTGTGGACGAAGATCAACGTCTCGCTCATCCGCGACGACGCGGGACTGCCGCGCTACACGCTGATCCTGGTCGAGGACATCTCCGAACAGCGCGCCCTGCGCGAGCGGCTGCACTACCGCGCCCACCACGACCAGCTCACCGGACTGGCCAACCGGTCGCGTTTCTTCGACGCGCTGACCGCCGCCTTCGCCGACCCCGACGCCCGAATCGGGCTCTGCTACGTGGATCTCGACGGATTCAAGACCGTGAACGACACCTTCGGGCACGCGGTCGGCGACGAGATTCTCATCGAGGCCGCCGGACGCCTCACCGGATGCGCCACCGCCCCCGGACAATTGGTGGCGCGGATGGGCGGCGACGAATTCGTGCTGCTGGTCCCGGACGCCACCACCGATATGGAAGTCCTCGCCAAGATCATCCGCCACACCTTCACCCACCCGTTCCAGGTGCGCGGGCGGCGGGTCACGGTCACCGCGAGCGTAGGCCTGGCCGAATCACAGGTCGCGCGTACCACGCCCGACGACCTACTACAGTCGGCGGACTACTCCATGTACTGGGCCAAGGCCTCGACCCGGATGCCACTACCCGGCGACGGCTCGATGCCGCTGCCGCGCAAGGGGTTCGGAACGCCGCCGAGCGGCACCGGGTCATGGTGAGCGACTGATCTCACCACCACCGGGTACCGCTCGGATCGAAACGACATCACCTACCGCTCAGTCGGCCACGTCCGGGAAGGCCTGCTGGCGGTGACCGCCGCGCAGAGTGCCCTCGAGGTAGGCGGCCTTGCAGGCACGGCGGGCGATCTTGCCGCTCGAGGTGCGCGGAATGGAACCGGCCGGGACCAGCAGCAGATCGCGGACGGTGACGCCGTGCCGCTTGGCGATCGCGGCCCGCACCGTTTCGGTGATCGGCTCCGGGTCGAGTTTCGCTGCGCCGGTACCGCGTTCGGCCACTATCACCAGTTGCTCGGCGGCATCACCGGGATCGGCCGCGGACCCGTTGACGACGACGGTGTCGCTGGGCAGCATGTTGGCCGACACCGAGAAGGCGGCGACGAAACCGGGCCGCAGGGCGGTGCTGGACTCCTGGGCGGAGTACTCCAGATCCTGCGGATAGTGGTTGCGGCCGTCCACGATCACCAGATCCTTGACCCGGCCGGTGATGAACAGCTCACCCTCGTAGTAGGACCCGAAATCGCCGGTGCGCATCCAGTTCGCCTCTGGCGCAGTGCCTTCGGCGTGGCTGCCGTCCTGACGGACCCGCAGCCGGTTGTGGAAGGTCGCCGCGCTCTCCTCCTGGCGTCCCCAGTAGCCGCGGCCGATGTTCGCGCCGTGCAACCAGATCTCGCCGACCTCGCCGTCCGGCTTCTCGGTGCCGGTCTCCGGGTCCACGATCGCCGCCCACTGCGAGAGCGCCACATAACCGCAGGAGACCTGGGAGACAGCGCCTTCCGCGTGCTGGTCCACCTCGACCATGCGCCCGGCATTGAGCCGATCGCGATCCACCCACACCGTGCGGGCCTCGTCCTCGCGCTTGGTGGCGGAGACGAACAGGGTGGCCTCGGCCATGCCGTAGCAGGGCTTGATGGCCGTCTTGGGCAGGCCGTAGGGCGCGAACGCGTCGTTGAACTTCCGCATCGAGGTCACCGACACCGGCTCGGAGCCGTTGATCAGCCCGATGACGTTCGAGAGGTCCAATTCCTCGCCCGCCTTGGGCAGGCCGCGCGCCGCCGCGTGCTCGAAGGCGAAATTCGGTGCGGCCGCGAAGATCTCGGCCCCGTCCTCCTGCGCCGCCAGTTCCTTGATCCAGCGGTAGGGGCGGCGCACGAAGGCGCTCGGCGACATGATGGTGATGTACTTGCCGCCGATGGTCGGCAGGATCACCGTCAGCAGCCCCATGTCGTGGAACAGCGGCAGCCAGGTGACGCCGCGCGCCTTCTCGGTGATGCCGATGGCGTCGATCATCTGCAGCAGGTTGGTACCGACCGCCCGGTGCGTGATCTCCACGCCCGCGGGGGTGCGGGTGGACCCGGACGTGTACTGCAGATACGCGACGTCGTCCATCTCCAGTTTGGGGCGAATCCAGCTGGCGCCCACACTGTCCGGAATCGCCTCGACCGCGATGATGCGCGGCCGCTGCGGCGCGGGCAGCTCCTTGAACAGCTCGCGCACCCCGGCCGCCGCCGAACCGACGGTCAGGATGGCCGCCGGGCCGCAGTCGTCGAGCACCGCGTGCAGCCGGTCGGAGTGGCCCTGCTCGTCCGGATCGAACAGCGGCACGGCGATATTGCCCGCGTACACCGCCGCGTACATGGCGACGATGTAGTCCAGCCCCTGCGGCGCGAGGATCGCGACCCGGTCCCCCGGCTGCGTGACCTGCTGCAGGCGGGCGGCTACGGCGCGCAGCCGGACGCCGAAGCGATTCCACGTGATGTCGTGGTACTCGCCGTCGCGTTCACGCGAATAGTCGATATAGCGGTAGGCGAGCTCGTCCCCGTTGGCCGCGGCGTGCTTGTCGACCAGGTCCACCATGGTCTGGCCGTCCGGGATCCTGATGTTGCCGTGCTCGTCCAGATAGTCATCGAAGGTCTCGCCGATCATTCCCTATCCTTTTTCAACTCACAGCTATGAACTGTGCAGTGACACCGAACAGAAATCGACACCGAAAGCCCGGATGTAGCTGGGGCTGGGGAACTCTAACAGGTGCCGGATTCCCGCGTCACTCAATACCGGCCGAAGGCGATCGCCACGTTGTGGCCGCCGAAGCCGAACGAGTCGTTGAGCGCGTAGTCGAAGGTGCCCGTGCGCGCCTGGCCTTTGACCACGTCCAGGTCGATCTCGGGGTCCTGGTTCTCCAAATTCAGTGTGGGCGGGATGATTCCGTCACGCACGGCGAGGACGGTCAGCACCGACTCCAGCGCACCGACAGCACCGATGGAATGCCCCAGCGCGGACTTCGGCGCGTACACCGCGGCATGGTTGCCGACGGCTTGCTTGATGGCGTTCGCCTCCGCCGTGTCACCGATCGGGGTGGCGGTGGCGTGCGCATTGATATGCGTGACATCGGATTTCGAGATGCCCGCGTGCTCCATGGCGCGGGTCATCGCGCGCGCCGCACCGGTGCCCTCCGGATCCGGGGCGACCAGGTGGAAGCCGTCGGAGGTGACGCCCGCGCCCAGGATGCGGGCGTGGATGCGGGCGCCGCGCGCCTTGGCGTGCTCCTCGGTCTCGATCACCATCAGCGCGCCGGCCTCACCGAAAACGAAACCGTCCCGGTCCATGTCGAAAGGCCGCGACGCGCCCTTGGGGTCATGGTTGCGGGTGCTCATGGCGCGCATCATGGAGAAGCCCGCGATCGGCAGCGCCTGGATGGAACCCTCGACACCACCGGTGACCACCATGTCGGCATCGCCCATCACGACCATGCGCCACGCGTTGGCGATCGCCTCCGCGCCCGAGGAACAGGCCGAAACCGGTGTCGACACACCGGCCCTCGCGCCCAGCTCGACACTCACGCAGGCGGCCGCGCCATTGGGCATGATGGCCTGCACCGTCATCGGCGGCACCTTGCGGTAGCCGCCGTTGATGAGCTTGTCGCGCGCGGACATCAGCACCTCCGCGCCGCCGAGCCCGGTGCCGATGCAGACGCCGAGGCGGTCCTTGTCGACCTCGGGATTGCCCGCGTTGCTCCACACCTCACGACCGAGCACCACCGCCATCTGCTCCACGTAGGACCAGCGCCGGGTCTCGAGCTTGGTGAGCTGACCGGTGGGCGACACCTTGAGATGGCCGCCGATGCGAACCGGGAGTCCGAAGTCGTCGAGGAAGCTGTCCTCGAGGACGTCGATTCCGCTTTCGCCGTTGAGTAGTCCCTTCCAGGTGGAGTCGACGTCACCGGCAATGGACGTGGTCGCGGCAAGGGCGGTGACCACCACGTTGGGGAATTTTCGGCGATTGGGCGTCTGCATGTTCACTCTCCGTAGCAATGCTCCGGCGAACCAGGTTTCGATCCGCATGGGCTGTCAAGGACTGGTGTGCAACGAGCAAGCGGGCCCGGCCATCAACGCGTCGGCGGGGTATGAAGCCAATATTGGGCGAACTGGGCTAGATTATCCGTGGCGAAGCCGACCAGTCTCCTCGAGCGACACGCGGGCATCCCCGATCGGTCTCCGGGTTCGGATCGCCACGGCGGCAATCGCCAGATCCTCAGCATTCCACACTGTCGGCCATTCGGTCGCCAGGGCTTGATATCCACCACTATTCCCCCAGCGCCGAGCCATTTCGAGGGAGGGCACACGATCGTGGCCAGGAGTCTCACGCAGTTGGAGCTGCTCATCGAGCTGGAGCCGATTGCCGAGGAGAATGTGCACCGCCATCTATCGATGGCCAAGGAGTGGCATCCCCACGACTATGTGCCGTGGGACAGGGGCCGCAACTTCGCAGCAATGGACGGAATCGACTGGGATCCCGAACAGTCGGCTCTCAGCGAGGTCGCCAAGGCTGCCATGATCACCAACCTTCTCACCGAGGACAATCTTCCCAGCTACCACCGGGAAATCGCCGAGAACTTCTCGCAGGACGGCGCCTGGGGTACCTGGGTGGGCCGCTGGACGGCCGAGGAGAACCGCCACGGCATCGTGCTGCGCGACTATCTGGTGGTCACCCGCGGCGTCGATCCGGTGGCACTCGAGCAGGCCCGGATGACGCATATGACCAACGGCTACAACGCGGCCCACCTGATCAAGAAGCATGCCGGGGTGGATTTCGTTGCGGCAGATGCCGGATTCATGTATTCCGTCGCTTATGTGACATTCCAGGAATTGGCGACCCGCGTTTCGCATCGCAATACCGGCAAAGTTTGCGAAGACCCGATCGCCGATCGCATGCTGCAACGCATCGCCGCCGACGAGAACCTGCACATGATCTTCTATCGGAATATGTGCGGTGCGGCCCTGGACCTCTCACCCGATCAGGCCATGGAGGCCATCACCAATATCGTGATGGGATTCCAGATGCCCGGACTGGGCATGCCCAACTTCCGGCGCAACGGCGTGCTGATGGCCAAGCACGGCATCTACGATCTGCGCCAGCACCTGGAAGAGGTGCTGCTGCCCAACCTCAAGAAGTGGAACATCTTCGAGCGCACCGATTTCGGGCCGCGCGGCGAGGAACTGCGGCAGCTGCTCGGGGAATTCATCGAGAAGCTCGGCACCGACGTGCTGCGCTTCGAGGAACAGCGCGACAAGGCCCTGGCCCGCGACGCCGAACGCGCACAGCGGGCTGTCCCGGTCGGCTGACGGATCACCGAAATGACGCCCGGCCGAGGGGGATTCGAATTCCCCGGCCGGGCGTCATGCGTCGGGGCCCCGGGCGACACGGTGCGTCAGACCCCGGGCGACACCGTGTGCCGGGCCAGCGCGGCCGCCGCCAGGTAGGCGAGCGCGGCGGTGGTCAACGCGAACAGCAGGGAGCCGGAGGTGAGCGCGATCAGCGCGCCCAGCACCGCGACACCGAGCGCCGAACCGAACTGGCGCGCGGCATTGAACCCCGCCGCCGCCAGCCCCGCGTTCTCGGGATCCGCCGCGGAGACGGTGACGTAGGTGGCCGCGGGCATGGTGTAGGCCATGCCGAAACCGGTGAGCAGCAAGGGAACCACCATCAGGGCGTAGGGCGTGTGCGGTGTCAGCAGAGCCAGGCCGAACAGTCCGGCCGCACCCGTCAGCAGGCCCGTGACGATAACCGCCCGCGGGCCGCGCAGCGCCGCGTGGCGACCGCCCAGGGCAGAAGCCAGGATGCCGATGGCGGCCTCTGGCAACAGCGCCAGACCCGCTGCGGTGGGCGAGAACCCGAGTCCGCGCTGCAGGAACAGGCTGATCGCGAAGAGCTGCCCGTAGAAGCCGAAGTTCTGCGCCAGACCGATCAGCGCACCGCCGGTGAAGTGCCGATCACGCCGGAGTCCACTGGGCAACAGTGACTTTCCGGAACGCGCCGCCACCACTGCGGCGATCACTCCCGCGACGGCGGCCACCGCGGCGACGGCGAGCGGCAGTGCCCGCAGCGGCCTGGATCCTGCGAGGATGGCCAACGCGGTCACCCCGGCCATCGCGCACACCACCGACACGTGCCCGAGCGCCGGAATCCGCCGGGGCGCACCGGGAACCGAGGGCACGGCCCGCTGAATCAGCACGGCGGCCACCGCGCAGACCGGGATATTGATCGCGAAAATTGCGGGCCAGCCGACATATTCGGACAGCACACCGCCCAGCACCGGACCGGAACTCGCCGCGACCGAGCCGATCGCACCCCACAGTCCGGTGGCGCGAGCCCTGGCCGCGGGCTCCGGATACGTGAACCGGATCAACGCCAGCGAGGCGGGAATCAGCAGCGCCGCACCACATCCCTGCACCACCCGCGCCGCGACCAGTAGACCCACCCCGGGCGCACCAGCGCACGCCAGCGAGGCGACGGCGAAACAGGCCAGCCCGGCCTGGAAGGATCGCTGCGGCCCGAACCGATCGGCCAGTCCACCGCCGAGCACCAGCAGCGCCGCCACCGTGACGGTGTACCCGTCGACCACCCACTCCAGCCCGGTCACCGTCGTGTGCAGCCCGATCGCCATGCGGTTCAACGCGATAGCCACGATGGTGGCATCCAGAATGACGAGGAAATATCCCGCCGAGATCGCGACCAGCGCGACCCACGGCGCTGTCGTCCGTGCCGGAGAAGCTTCCAGTGTGCGAGTCATGCACCCACCCTCGCCCCGAATCGTTTCGGCCCGAGCCGAACCATCCCCGCCGGCCCACACCCGCGCCTCATTGTCCGAAAGCACCTCGGCGATGAGTGAGCCGAATCCGGCCCCCGGCCCCCCGGCCGCATGGCGTAGCGAGCGTGGCCGCACCCTGTCGCGATCGATGCTTCAGCGCGGCATCGCAAGAGGAGGCGCGAGCGGTAGCAGGATGCGAGCAATGGCGGCCGGACCACGACGCGGGTCACATCTGGCGCAGTGCACGGAGGCCGGGAAGCGACGGACGGTGTACGGCCGTGACACTTCGCGTGAGTCGGCACCGTGTACAACGGATTCACCCTGCCCACGACCCACACCGCGCACCGCGGCGGGCGGACTATGCGGACTTGGAATCCGCGACGGAGCCGAGGATCGCGGACGAATCGATGTCGAGGTGTGCTTCCAGGTTGCGCCAGCCCTTGGTGGTGAATGCGACTGCGCGGGAGGTCTTTCCGTGTTCGCACCAGTGGTGGTCGAACATGCGGGTGAGCAGAAGTGCGCCGAAACCGCCTGCCAGGTGGTAGCGGCGTTCGGACCAGTCCAGGCAGGCCTTGACCGGTGGGCGGCGGCCGAAGCCGTGCAGATCGGCCGGTGCGATGGCCAGGGCGCTCAGCACGGGGTGCGGTCGCTCGGTGGCGGTCCACTCGCCGCCGGTCATGTTCAGCAGCTCGGCGTCGCGCAGGCCGTCGAAGAGGGCGACGCCGACCGCTCCGGCCAGGTGGTCGTAGCAGCTGCGGGCGACCTTCAGATCGCGTTGCGCGCGGGACCCGCGCAGGGAGCGGACCGGTGTCACCGGCGAGATCACGGCCAGTAGTTCCAGGGCCTGCACCACCTCGGGGACGGCGATACGGAAATAGCGGTGTCGGCCCTGGCGCTCGACCTCCAGCCAGCCCTGGTCGACCATCTTGCCCAGGTGCTCGCTGGCGGTGGCGGCCGAGACTCCGGCGGCGCGGGCCAGTTCTCCGGCGGGTTGCGCGCGGCCGTCGGCCAGCACGGTCAGCATGCGGGCGCGTCCGGGGTCTGCCAGCAACTTCGCGGTCCCGGAAATGTCCACGTCACCGTCTCGGTTCGGTTCCACCCTCCCAGTGTCCTCCGGCGATGCTTCGGCCCGCGCCGAAGCATCGCCGGTGGCCGCGGCTGCGGACATTGCCGGTTGCTCTGACTATGGCGAGCGCCACTCCCGCTGGGCCACACCGGATTCCGTCACATCAGCTGTTCGAACCGGGCCGTCGAGGACTAAATTCGGTTATTGACCGTGACAATGCGTCACACTAACTGTCTCCGCAACGGCGCGAAGGACGAAAATCATGCTGACACCAGGCGTTCTGGCTCTGCCGCTCGGCCTCTGGGCCGTGCTGCGCGTGTCCGCGCAGCTCTCGGGTGGCTCTGATCTCGACTACCGGTCCTACGAGAAGCGGGCCGCCTACAGCCGGTCCGAGTCCTACTCCTTCGAGTAGTCCGTACTCAGCCAGCGCTCCGGTCGCATGCGGATGAGCAGCGAACCGGGCGTGAGGTTCTGGTCGCTGAAGGCGTTGCCCGCCTCCTCGCCCAGATAGCGCACCGCGATGTGCCCGACCGTCTCCGGCGTGGCGGGCTCGATCGCGGTGACCGCGCCGTCGACCGAAACATATTGGTACGGCGGCTGTTCCACCTGGGCCGTGAGCGAGAAGCGACCGGCGGCGCGGATCAGTTTCTCCTTCTGCGAGCCGGACTCGGTCCAGATCAGGACCTCACCACCGGGCTCGTAGGAGTACCAGATCGGCACCGACAGCGGCGCCCGGTCCGGGCGCTCGATGGCGATCACCCCCACGTGCAGGTCGGCCAGGAACTTCTCACGCTCGTCCTTCGTCATCTTCGCCATCGATCGATCCCCTTCGGTCGTGTGTCGCAACAGACACTCGGTCAACCTCCCGCGGCGCGGACATATTTCCCGCCCCGGTCAGAACAGGGTCATCGGGTCGGTCGGAACGGGATCGGGCAGCGGATCGAGTTCGGGCAGCCGGTCGCGGACCTCGGCGTGGAAACGGCGGGCCAGCGTGCGCGCGGAGGCGTTGTCCGGCGTGTGGATGAAGATGGTGGGCGAACGGCCTTCGCGCAGCCAGCCGACCGTGGTGTCGATCCAGGGCTGCCACCCGGCGACCGTGGTGGCCACGTCGTCACGACCGTGATAGCGGACTATCGGGTACTGGGTGAGCGCAACCGCCCGGCGCGGATTGCGGGGTTTCTTGGAGCCCGCCTCGTATTCGGCGGCGCTGGTCGGCGGCGCCGAGAACAGCGTCGTGGTGTCGAAGGTGACCCACTCCGCACCCGCCGCGTTCAGCACGGCTTCGAGTTGTGCGGTGGCCCTGGGGTTTTCGAAGAAGGCCGGGTGCCGCACCTCCACCGCGCACCGGTACTGCCCGGAGAGTCCCTCCAGCAGTTCGGCCAGCGCGGACAGATTGGTGAAGGAGCCGGGCAGCTGCACCCACAGCGCGTGCAGGCGGCGGCCCAGCGGTTCGACCGCGTCCAGGAACATCGCCATCTCGTCGTCGATGCCGGTGAGGCGACGATCGTGGGTGACGGTGCGGGGCAGCTTGATCACGAAGCGGAAGTCCGGATCGGTTTGGCGGGACCAGGATTGGACGGTGCGCCGCTGCGGGGTCGCGTAGAAGGTGGTGTTGCCCTCCACCGCGTTGCACCAGGAGGAGTAGGTGCGCAGGCGTTCGGCCGGGGGTAGCGGCTTGTCCTGCCAGTCCGGGTGTGTCCACATCGCGCATCCGACGAAAAGCCGCATACCCATCACGTTAGGTCAAGGGCTTCTTGGGCCGCAGCCAACCGAAGGTAAGCTCCACCGCCCGCCGCCAGTTGTCGTACTCGTCCGCGCGCGTCCGGGCGTCCATGCGCGGCACCCACTGCGCGGCGACTCGCCAATTGCTGCGCAGGCCCTCGAGATCCGGCCAGTAGCCGACCGCCAGCCCGGCCGCGTACGCCGCACCGAGCGAGACGGTCTCGGCGACGATCGGGCGCATCACCGGAATGTCGAGGACATCGGCGACGATCTGCATCAGCAGGTTGTCCGAGGTCATACCGCCCGCGACCCGCAACGCCTCGGCACGCAGCCCGGAGTCGGCGTTCATGGCCTCCACCACGTCACGGGTCTGCCACGCCGTCGCCTCCAGCACCGCACGGGCGATGTGCCCCTTGGTGATGTACGACGTCAGCCCGATCAGCAGCCCGCGCGCGTCACTGCGCCAGTGCGGCGCGTAGAGCCCGGAGAAGGCGGGCACCAGATAGCAGCCGCCATTGTCTTCGACTGTGCCCGCGAGGGTTTCGATCTCCGGTGCGCTGGAGATGAGGCCGATATTGTCGCGCAGCCACTGCACCAGTGAACCGGTCACCGCGATCGGCCCCTCCAGGGCGTACACCGGTTCCGGCCCGACCTGATAGCCGATGGTGGTGAGCAGCCCGTGCTTGGACCGCACCAGCTCGCGGCCGGTGTTCATGAGCAGGAATCCGCCGGTGCCGTAGGTGCATTCGGTCTCGCCGGGCGCGAAGCAGGTCTGACCGAACAGCGCCGCGTGCTGATCGCCGAGCGCCGCGGTGATCCGCACTCCCGGCAATATCCTTCGCGCGGTGCCGAATTCGCCGGTCGAGGGCTCGATGCGGGGCAGCATGGCGCGCGGGATGTCGAAGAACCGCAGCAGTTCGTCGTCCCAGGCCAGGGTCGCCAGGTTCATCAGCAGGGTGCGCCCGGCATTGGTGACGTCGGTGACGTGCACGCCGTGATCGGCTCCGCCGGTGAGGTTCCAGATCAGCCAGGTCTCCATGGTCCCGAACAGCACCTCGCCGCGTTCGGCGCGCTCGCGCAGGCCGGGGGTGTGGTCCAGCAGCCAGCGCAGCCGGGGCGCGGCGAAGTAGGTGGCCAGCGGCAGGCCGCACAGGTCCCGAATCCGTTGCGCACCCGGCGATTCCCGCAGCTGTTCGACGAGATCGGCGGTGCGCACGTCCTGCCAGACGATGGCGCGCCCGATCGGCGTCCCGGTGCTGCGATCCCACACCACGGTGGTCTCACGCTGGTTGGCAATGCCGATGGCTGCCACCTGATCAGCCGTGATGCCCGAATCCCGCAGTGCGGCAGGCACGATCCGCTCCACATTGCGCCAGATCTCCAGCGCGTCCTGCTCCATCCAGCCCGGCTTCGGATAGTGCTGCCGGTGCTCGCGCTGCGCCACCCCGGTCAGTCGGGCGCGCTGGTCGAAGAGGATGCATCGGGTCGAGGTGGTGCCCTGGTCGATGGCGAGCACGAACCGCTGGGTCATTCGAGCCTGCTCCTCTCACTGGAACTCATTGCGCGCCACCGAGATCCCGCGACACCGCCGCGGCCGCCTCGCGCACCTGCGCGATCAGCGGGACCCGGAAGCGCAGCTGCCCGTCGCAGAGCTGGTCGATCGGCCCGGTGATGCCGATGGCCCCGACCACCAAACCACCTCGGGAGCGAATCGGCGCGGCGATGCTCGCCTCGTCGGAGTGGTGCTCGCCGATATCCCCGGCCCAGCCCGATCGCCGGACCTGAGATATCTGCTGCCGCAACACCACCGGGTCGACGACGGTGCGGTGGGTGAGCGCGGGCAGCTCGCCCTCTCGCACGCCGGCCGCCAGCTCACTGTCGTAGGCGATCAACACCTTGCCCAGAGCCGTTGCGTGCGAGGGCAATTGCTCGCCCACCGATAGCTCCTGCTCGGAGTTGTCGGGGCGGAAGACGTGATGGATCACCACCACCACACCGTTCAGCGGCGCGGCGATGCGCACCGACTCGCCGCTGCGCGCGGCCAGCGCGTCGGCCCGGTTGATGGCCCGCGAGCGCAGCTCGTTGGCGTCCAACTGGCCGGAGCCGAGCTCCTGTAGCGCCGGGGCCAGCAGGTACTTGCCGGTCACCGAGTCCTGGTCCACGAAGCCCACACCTTGCAGGGTGCGCAGGATGCCGTGCGCGGTCGGCTTGGCCAGACCCAGCGCGGACGCGATCTCGCCGACCCCCATCCGCCCGGATCCGCGCGCCAGTAGCCGCAGGATGGCCGCGGCGCGCTCGATGGACTGGATCGGACCCGGCATTGGAGTAACCTATCAGCAAATCGTTCGGCATTGTCGAACGTCTTCCCTGTGCTATCTGTTGATCACTTCGTAGCGTGGACCTCGGGCCCGGCCTACCCCGCGCCCACCAGGGCGAACCAACTCAACGACGAGTTTGGCGAAAGGGACCTCGATGACGCAGTACGTCGGAGCCATCGACCAAGGCACGACCTCCACGCGCTTCATGGTGTTCGATCACGGCGGCAATGTGGTTGCCCGCCATCAACTCGAGCATGAGCAAATTCTTCCGCAGGCCGGCTGGGTCGAACACAACCCGGACGAGATCTGGGAGCGCACCCGCACCGTCATCAAGAGCGCTCTGGCCGGAGCCGGACTCACCCACCGCGATCTCGTCGCCGTCGGCGTCACCAACCAGCGCGAGACCACCATCGTCTGGAACCGCCACACCGGCCGCCCGTACTACAACGCCATCGTCTGGCAGGACACCCGCACCGACCGCATCGTCGACGCCATCGACAAGGCCGGACACGGCGACCTCATTCGCGAACGGGCCGGACTACCGCCCGCACCGTACTTCTCCGGCGGCAAGCTCAAGTGGATCCTCGACAATGTTCCGGGCGTAAGGGAAGACGCCGAGAACGGTGACGCTCTCTTCGGCACCCCCGACACCTGGCTGATCTGGAACCTCACCGGCGGCATGCACGGCGGCGTCCACGTCACCGACCCGACCAATGCCAGCCGCACCATGCTGATGGACCTCGAAACCCTGGACTGGGACGAGGAATTGCTCACCGTGTTCGGGGTGCCGCGCGCCATGCTGCCGCGCATCGCGCCCTCCTCGAACCCCGAGGGCTTCGGCACCACCTTCGCCGACGGGCCGTTCAAGGGCGAGGTGAAGATCGCGGGCGTGCTCGGCGACCAGCAGGCCGCCACCGTCGGCCAGGTCTGCTTCCGGCCGGGCGAGGCCAAGAACACCTACGGCACCGGCAACTTCCTGATGCTCAACACCGGACCGGAGATCGTGCGCTCCAAGCACGGGCTGCTGACCACCGTCGCCTACCAATTCGGTGACGACAAGCCGATTTACGCGCTGGAGGGCTCCATCGCGGTCACCGGGTCGGCGGTGCAGTGGCTGCGCGATCAGCTCGGCATCATCGGCGGCGCGGCCCAGGTCGAGAACCTGGCCCGGCAGGTCACCGACAACGGCGGGGTGTACTTCGTGCCCGCGTTCTCCGGCCTGTTCGCGCCGTACTGGCGCGCGGATGCCCGCGGCGTCATCGTCGGGCTGTCCCGCTACAGCAACAACGCCCACTTGGCCAGGGCCACACTGGAATCCATCGCCTACCAGACCCGCGACGTGGTCGAGGCGATGCAGCAGGACTCCGGCGTGAAACTCGATACGCTGCGCGTGGACGGCGGCGTCACCGCCAACGAACTGGCCATGCAGATCCAGGCCGACTTCCTCGGTGTCCCGGTCTCGCGGCCGATGGTGCCGGAGACCACCGCCCTCGGCGCAGCCTACGCCGCCGGGCTCGCGGTCGGATTCTGGGCCAACACAGACGAACTCGTCGCCAACTGGCACGAGGACAAGAACTGGCAGCCCACCTGGACCGAGGCCCAGCGGCAGCGCGGCTACGCGCGCTGGCTCAAGGCCGTCTCGCGCACCCTCGACTGGGTCGACATCGACGATGACGACGAGGACCGAGCACGATGACCGGCCGCCACCACCAGACTCAAAACCCTGATAACAAGGAGTATTTCGTGTCCGCACATCTGGATCCCGCCTACCGTGTCCGGGCGATTGATTCGCTCGGCGACACCGAAATCGACGTACTGGTGATCGGTGGTGGAGTGACCGGCGCGGGTGCCGCGCTGGACGCCGCCTCGCGCGGCCTGTCCGTCACCCTGGTCGAGGCGCGCGACTTCGCCGCCGGTACCTCGAGCCGCTCCTCCAAACTCATCCACGGCGGCCTGCGCTACCTCGAGCAGTTCGACTTCGCGCTGGTGCGTGAGGCTTTGAAGGAACGCGGCCTGCTGCTCAACAAGCTGGCCCCGCACCTGGTGCACCCGGTGTCGTTCCTGTTCCCGCTGCAGAAGCACTACGAGCGCTTCTACATCGGCGCGGGCATCGCCCTCTACGACACCCTCGGCGGCGCGCGCTCGGTGCCCATGCACAAGCACCTGACCCGTTCCGGCGCACTGGAAATGGCCCCCGCACTGCGTGAGGACGCCATGACCGGCGCCATCCGCTACTTCGACGCACAGGTCGACGACGCCCGCCACACCATGATGATCGCGCGCACCGCGGCCCAGCACGGCGCGACCGTGCTGACCCGCACCAGGGTCACCGACCTGCTGCGCGACGGCGACCAGGTGGTCGGCGCGAAGGTGCTGGATCTGGAAACCGGTCTGGAGCACAGCATCCGGGCCAAGACCGTGATCTCGGCGACCGGCGTGTGGACCGACGACATGATCAAGATGACCGGCGTGGACTTCCCGTTCCACGTACGCATGTCCAAGGGCGTGCACATCATGGTGCCGCGCGACCGGCTGAACATGAACACCGGTCTGGCCATGAAGACCGAGAAGTCCGTGCTGTTCGTGATCCCGTGGGCCGAGCACTGGATCATCGGCACCACCGACACCGACTGGTCGCTGGACAAGAACCACCCGACCGCCACCGCCTCGGACGTGCAGTACATCCTCGATCACGTGAATTCGCTGCTGCGCGAACCGATCACGCGCGCCGACATCGTCGGCACCTACGCGGGACTGCGGCCGCTGATGACCGGCGCGAACAAGCAGACCTCCAAGCTCTCGCGTGAGCACGCGGTCGCCGAACCGGCCCCGGGCCTGTACGTGATCGCGGGCGGCAAGTACACCACCTACCGGGTGATGGCCAAGGACGTCGTGGACGCCGCCGCCGAACGCCTGGGCAGCGATGTCGCGCCGTCGGTGACCGAGAACCTGCCCATCCTGGGCGCGGTCGGCTACCAGGACATGCTGGGCGACCTCGCGGGCGTGGCGAACCGCAGCGAACTGTCCGCGGCCACCATCGAGCACCTGCTCGGCCGCTACGGCTCGCTGTCGGAGGAGATCTTCGACCTGATCGCGGCGGTTCCCGCACTGCGCGAACCGATTCCGGGCGCGGAGGACTACATCGCCGCCGAGGCCGTCTACGCCGCCACCCACGAGGGCGCGCTGCACCTCGACGACCTGCTCACCCGCCGCACCCGCATCTCCATCGAGGTGCCCGACCGCGGCCTGAAGGCGGCGCCCGAGATCGCCCGTCTGATCGCCCCGCATCTGGGCTGGGACGACGAGCGCACCAACGACGAGATCAACCGGTACTTCGACCGGGTGCACGCGGAATTGGCCGCCAACGAGGCAGAGGACGACGAGGCGGCCAATGCGGCCCGCCTGCTCGCCGTGAACTGATCCATCGGGTTTATCACCCCCGCCGCGCCGGAATATCGTCCGGCGTGGCGGCGGTGGCATTTCATCGCACGAAACATGCCGCGCCGGAAGAGATTCCGGCGCGGCATGACCTTTTCGACAGCGTCGAAATTGGTGCGCCGACAAACTTGTGTTTCCACCATGTTTGGCCGTAGCGTCTATTACTAGGAATTTGCTGAGCGATAGACAATAAGTCTCGCTCGGAATGGCCGCGACCGCCGAACGGGAGGCGCATCAATGGGTTTCAGCTCGATATTCGTCAGTGAGGCACTGGGCACCGGTATCCTCATCCTGCTCGGCGCGGGCGTCGTCGCCAACGTGTTGCTGGGCAAGTCGAAAGGCTTCGACGGCGGCTGGCTGCTGATCACCTTCGGTTGGGGCCTCGGCGTTTTCGCGGGCGTCTACGTCGCCTACAAAACCGGCGGCCACCTCAACCCCGCGGTCACCATCGGCAATCTCTTCTCCGGCGCGGACGAATACGCCCCCGGCATCGCGGTGAACTTCAGCAATACCGTCGCCTATCTCACGGGCCAGCTGGTCGGCGCGTTCCTCGGCGCGTGCGCCGCCTACCTCGCTTACAAGCGCCACTTCGACGAGGAGCCCGACGAGGGCAAGAAGCTCGGCATCTTCGCCACCGGCCCCGCCATCCGCTCCTACCCCTGGAACTTCCTCACCGAGGTCGCCGCCACCTTCGTGCTGGTCCTGGTGATCCTCTGCATCGGCAAGACCCCCAGCGGCCTCGGCCCGCTCGCGGCGGCACTGCTGGTCGTCGGCATCGGCGCGTCCCTCGGCGGCCCCACCGGCTACGCCATCAACCCCGCCCGAGACCTGGGCCCTCGCCTCGCCTACGCCCTGCTCCCCACCCGGCACACCGCGAATGTGCTGCCCCCGCAGCGGGTTCCGGTCGACGCGACCGTCGGCGGCGGAGCTCGCGCCGTCATCGAGGAGAGCCCCGGCGACCCGGTGTCCTCCACCCAGAAGGACGCGGACTGGGCCTACGCCTGGGTCCCGGTCCTCGGCCCCCTCGTAGGCGGCGCGCTCGCCGGTCTGGTCGCGCAGCTCTACATGTAGTCCGTCACGAGTAGTCGGGCACGTAGTAGAACCCCGGAATCCTCTTCTGGCCCTGGCAGTTCGGGCAGGTGATGCGTTTGGGCTGTCCGCTCGGGTAGAACTCCGTACCCGAGTGGACGAAGCCCCAGCCATCGCACACCTCGCAGGGAACGATCCCTTCGACGCGGCGGACCTGGCCGGTCCGGTTGCAGGTCCGGCAGTAGCCGAGTGGCCGATTGAGGTAGCCCTCGCCGTAGCAGTTTCCGCAGCGCACCGCGCGGGTCACATACTGGGCGGAGGTCTCGAAGCCCTCGCGACTCGTGTACTCGTTCCAACCCCGCCCGGCGCAATCCGGGCACGGCCCCGAGAGGGTGCGGTCCCCCGCGCCGTCGCAGTCCGGGCACTTCACCGGTCCACTCCATCCTCTGCTCGCCGCTCGCTCGATCGAATCGGCCCACCTCGAGTTTATCGGCGGATGGTCGTGCGGCGCAGGCGGTTTTGCGCGCCCGCAACCGACGGTGGGCCGCCTCAGCGGAAGATGGAGGTCTCGGTGAGCGGGCCGGCCTGGCGGGTGCGGGCGTCGGTGCGGATCTGCTGGGGGGTGCGGCCGTACCAGCGGCGGACCACTCGGGTGAGAGCGGATTGTTCGCGCAGGCCGACCAGGGCGGTGATGCGGCCCATGGAGAGATCCGTTTCGCAGAGCAGGCGGTAGGTGGCGTCGCGGCGGGCGGTGTCGAGGACCGCGGTGAAAGTCGTTCCCTCGGAAGACAATGCGCGTTGCAGGGTGCGGGGGCCGGTGTGCAGCATCTGGGCGATGGTGGCGATGTCGGCGGTGGATTCCAGGAAGGCGCGGTCGATGGCCAGGCGGACCCGGGCCGTCATGGTCCGGTCGAGTTCGGAGTAGTTGCGGGCCAGGTAGTCCATCGCCAGTTTGTGCACCATCGGATCGCTGCCGAGCATCGGGCGAGCGAGCAGTTCGGCGGTGAAGCGGAACAGCGTGGTCGACATGTCGAATCGCACTTCGGCACCGAAGAATTCGGTGTAGCGCGCGGCCGGAGCGCGGGGCGGGTGCGGCAGGTGCACCGTGCGTAGTCCGTAGGCGCCGCCGACACCGTGGTGCACGAACCGATGCAGCAGACCCGCGCCGTGGTCGATGCCCTGACTGAAGGCGGTCACCTCCGCCATATCGCGATAGTTCATCGCGATCACTCCGGGCTGCTGCTCCGGATCCGCGCACAGCTCGATCGAGATTCCGGCGTGATGGGTGTACAGGTAGCGGTGCACGCAGGCCAGCGCCGCGCCGACCGTGGGGGCATTGAGCAGGGCGACGGAGACCGGTCCGAGGACGCCGAAATCCTGCCGTTCCGCCAGCCGCAAACCCAGGTCGGGACAGTCCAATTCGGCGGCCGCGACCTCCAGCGCCCAGCCCATCGACTCCGAGGTGATCACCGCGTCGTCGGAGTCCGGCGCCTCCGGGGTGATGCCGAAACGCCGCAGCAGCGCGTCGCCGTCGCCGCCGAGTTCGTCGACCAGCTCTCGATACCCACGCATCCCCGCGGCACGCACCATGATCGCCATCAGCAACCCCACCAACCATTTCCGAGTCGGTGTCGCAGCGTATCCAGCGTCGTGTCTTCGGACAAGATCGTAGCCATTGTCTCAGCCACGACCTGCGGTTTCACCGGCACAGATGTGCCGCGCGGCCGACACATGGCACAACTGCTGTCGCACAGGGGTAAAACGATGTCGCCCAGGAACGAGCCGTATTACTCGCCAGTAGCAACAATTTGGCCGAGCGACCGAGTGAGAGGTGGAACACACGAATGAGGGTCGGCAAGCGGACGAAGCGGTTCGCGGTACGCAGCATGGTGGTGGCATCGGTGGCGCTGGCGAGCGCACCGTTCCTGGCACCGGCGGCCTTCGGTGAACCGAGCGGGGGATTCACCGGAATCGACGGCGGCGAGCATGCGGCGCAATGGAATTCGGCGCTGAACGGACCACAGCCGTACAACGGGGTGGCACCCGATCTCGCGGTGCCGATCACGATGAGCGACGGCGTCGTGCTCAAGGCCGACATCATCCATCCGGCCCGCGACGGACAGCGCGCCGACGGCCGCCGCCCGGTAATCCTGCAGATGCAGGGCTACGGGAAACTCCCGATCCTCATCGGGCAGGCGCTGTTGAGCTCGGCCGACGGGCTGGGCATCAAGAAGCCGCTGGAGGATTGGATCTCCTCGATCAAGCTGCCCGGGGTGGGTCTCGACGGACTGTTCGACATGACCAGCCAACTCGATTCCGGCGCACTGGAAGCCGCGGCCCAGGACTGGGCGCTCGCCGAGGCCGGATACACGCTGGTACAGGTCGACCTGCGCGGCACCGGCACCTCCGAGGGCGACTGGCAGGTCTTCGGCGACCGCGAGAAGCAGGACGTCGCGGAGGTCATCGACTGGATCACCCGGCAGGGCTGGAGCGACGGCAATGTCGGCACCATGGGCATCTCCTTCACCGCGATCAGCGCCCTGGAGGCCACCGACCGGATGCCGCCGGGACTGAAGGCGGTCTTCGCCTACGAGGGCAGTGCCGACGTCTTCAACGACATCGCGGGTCCGGGTGGCGCGGTCGGCGTGGGCTTCCTGGTCCCCTGGCTGCTGGGTGTCAACGCGCTCAAGATGATTCCCGACGTCACCGCGCTGGCGGTCGGAAAGTTCGATCCCGCACAGCAATTGCAGTGGTTGAAGGACCGCATCGCCGACCCGCTGACCCTGGTCGACATGGTCGTCAACGGCTACACGGCGCTGACCCCGGACCAGCTGACCCCGCACACCCGCCAGCTGGTCGACCCGAATTCACCCTTCCGGCAGGGACTCAAGGCCAAGGTCGGCAATATCCGGGTGCCCACCTTCATGATCGGCGCCTGGTTCGACATCTTCGGCACCAGCCCGACCGACACCTTCAACTCGATCCCGCTGCCCGCCCAGCAGAAGAAGCTGATCATGGGCGACGGCTACCACCTCGGTTCCGGCATAGGCGGTTTCGGTCGTCCCGGGATGCCGCCGCGACTGGATGTGTTGCAGCGGGCCTGGTTCGACCACTGGCTGCGCGGAATCGACAACGGCATAGAGGATTACACGCCGATCGTGGTCAAGCAGCAGGGCGGCGGCTGGACCGACGCCTCGGAATTCCCGCGCACCGAGGCCACCTACCGGCGGGTGTACCTCAACGACGCACCCTCCGGCACCGCGTCGGGTTCGGTCTACGACGGCGGACTCTCGCAGAATCCGCAGCAGTCGCAGCTGCGTGACCTGACCGTCGCGCCGGGTCTGCTGAGCATCTGCGGCCGTGACGTCGCCCGCATCGCCGCCGGTGCGACCGCGATCCTGGACGCCTGCGGCAAGGACTCCCGCATCTGGGAGCACGACGGGCTCAGCTTCACCAGCAGCCCGGTCAGCGACGTCACCACCATCTCGGGCCCGATCAACGTGCACCTCAATGTGGTTCACGACGCCGCCGACGGCTACTGGGTGGCCACGGTCAACGATGTGGCCCCCGACGGCAGCTCCAACGAGATCGCGACCGGTCAGCTGGTCTCCTCGATGCGTCAAATCGACGACTCGGCGAGCAAGACCTCCGCCAACGGCGACTACACCGAACCGCACTACTTCCTCGATCTGAGCCGACGCCAGCCCACCACCCCGGGTGAGCCCGTCACCCTCGATATCGCCGCCACCCCGATCGACGCGGTGCTGCAACCCGGCCACCGGCTGCGGGTCGATGTCTACGCCAGCAACTTCCCGAAGGGCCTGCCGCCGTTGATTTTCCTCAACGACTCGGGCCTGAAGCCCGAACACCTGCGGTTGGACCCGGACGCCCCCAGCTGGGTCAATATCGCACTGAGCGCGCCGCTCCCCGACTGACCCGCTCGGCCGGGTCGCAGGCCCACTGACATTCACCCCGCGCGGTGAATGTCGGTGGGCCTTGTTAGTTTTCGCGGCATCACGATTCGGCGGAGAGCACGGAGCACGGCATGAGCGGCGGGGAAACCACGTACCTGGAACTGTCACAGGACAGCGGGTCGGCACACAAGTTCTACGAGGTCGTCGTGGCGGGAACGCAGGTGACCATCAGGTACGGCCGGATCGGGGATTCCGGTCAGACACAGGTGAGTTCGTTCCCCACCGCGGACAAGGCGCGGGCGGCGGCCGCCAAGAAGATCGGCGACAAGGTGCGCAAGGGGTACGCACCGGCCCAGATGGGAGCGCGCCAGAAGCGGGCCGTGACCCGGCGGGCCATCGTCAGTCAGCGGTCCACCGCCAAGCGGGCCCCGGTGCTGTGGAGTTTCGACTCCGGCGCGGCGGCCTTCGGGATCTTCGTCGACGAGCGGCGCTGCTGGGTCGGCAACGAGCACGGTGACGTGTTCACCCTCACTCCCGAGGGCGAGGTGACCGGGCGATTCCGGCTGCCGGACGCCGTGAAATGCATTGTGGCCGACGACTTCTGGATCTACGCGGGCTGCGACGACGGCCGGGTGTACGACCTGTCGGGCAAGGTGCCGCGCGCCGCCTACGATATCGCCGCCAATGTCGACATCTACTGGCTCGACATCCACGACGGCATCCTCGGCGTCTCCGACCGCGAGGGCGGGCTGACCGTCATCGACCACGAGGAAGAGTCGCTGTGGACGCGGCGCAGCACCGGCGATTCCGGCTGGATGGTGCGCATCGACGATGACGGTGTGTACCAAGGGCATTCGAACGGCGTCACCAAGTACGACCTGGAGACCGGCACCAACCAGTGGCAGGTGCGAACCGGCGGCGCGGTGCTGTTCGGCTGGCAGGAATCCGACGCGGTGTACGCCGGCACCACCCACAACCAGGTGCGCATGGTCGCCAAGGACGGGCAGGCCGACCGTGCCTACCAGTGCGACGCGGCCGTATTCTCCTGTGCCACTTCACCAGACGGCCGGTACGTGTTCGCCGGTGACAACCACTCCTCGGTGTACTGCTTCGACGCCACCGGGCAGCGGCTGTGGAAGCTCGGCACCGGCTGCGGGTCCGCGTACTCCATGCAGTACCACGACGAGAAGCTCTACCTGGTCACCACCAGCGGCATCCTGGCCTGCCTGGACGTGAGCGAAACCGCCATCCAGGACGCCGATCTGGGCGTGCTGCCGCAGACCGTGTCGATCAAGGCCCCGGAGATCTCGGCCGTGGTGCCCACCGCCACCGTGGAGGTGACCGCCGACGCCGGGGACGGCATCGTGGTCGAATGTGTGAGAGAAGGCGGCACGCTGCGGGTGCACGTGGTGTCGTCCGGCTATCAGCGCGGCTGGAACGTGCAGTTCCCCAGGGAGATTCGCGAGGCCGGGGCACGCTACGTGGTCGACGCCGTCGCCGAATCCGGGCGCGGTGGCTTCTACCGGGTTCGCGGCGACATCCGCCGCCTGCGCTGAGCGCGAATCAGGCTCCGACGCTGGAGAGTTCGCCGGGAGTGGCCCCGTAGCGCTGGAAGTGCTCGGGGCCGACCTCCACGAAAATGGCGCGGCCGGTGGCGATCACGGTGTCGCCGTCCGACAGCGTGCTGAGGATGTAGAGCTTGCGGCCCTTGCGGGCGGTCAGCATGGAGGTGACGGTCAGCTCGCGGTGCAGGCGGGCCGGGGACTGGTAGCTGACATCCAGTTTGACCGTCACCGCGGGCAGCCGCAGCGGCATCAGGACCGTGCCGGAGGCCTCGTCCAACGCGGCGGCGATGATGCCGCCGTGCGCCACACCGGGAGCGCCCTGGTGGCGCTCGTCCATGGTGAAGATGCCGTGCAGGACGTCACCGCGACGCTCGAAAGCAATGCGCGGCGACGCCGGATTCGACGGGCCGCAGCCGTAGCAGTGCGAGTGATGCGGCGGAAATGGCCCTTCGGCGAGCAGGTCGCCCAGGGGCATCGGCACCGCGTCCTGATCGTTCTCCATCTCACGAAGTTAACTCAGATTCCGCCCGGAATCGAGCCGGGCACCTACCCGCACCGTGCCGGAGCTGCTCCGACGCGGTGCGGGCGCGTTGTCCGCGAGACGGGCTCAGCCCTTGCCGGAGGCCGACTTTCCGCCGGACCTACCCCCGGAACCCTTGGCCCGGCCGCTGCCATTGGTGGCGGCCTTGGCCTTGCCGGGCTTGCCGGTGGTCATGATCGATTCCTCGGTGACGGTGGCGTCGGTGCGCTTACCGCCGGTCTTGTGCAGCGCCTCGATCCGCAGGCCGTCGTCGTCGGCGTCGACCCGGACGGTGTCACCGGGCGCGAGGCTGCCGTCGAGCAGCTTGCGCGAGAGCTGATTGTCGAGCTGCTTCTGCACCGTGCGACGCAGCGGCCGCGCACCGAACTCGGGCTGATAGCCGTTGTCCGCCAGCCAGTCCATCGCCCGGTCCGAGACATCGAGGGCGATGTCCTGGGCGTGCAGCAATCTCCGGGTGCCGTCGAGCACCAGGCTCACGATATTGCGCAGTTGCGACTTGTCGAGGCGGTGGAAGACGATCTGCTCGTCGAGCCGGTTGAGGAATTCGGGGCGGAACTGCTTGCGCAGCCGCTCTTCCAGCTGCGGCAGGATCGAGTCCAGGTCGCCGTCCTTCGCCGACAGGATCAGATCGGATCCGATATTGCTGGTCAGGATGACGATGGTGTTCTTGAAATCGACGGTGCGGCCCTTGGAGTCGGTGACCCGGCCGTCGTCGAGCAGTTGCAGCAGGATGTTGAACACGTCCGGATGCGCCTTCTCGATCTCGTCGAACAGGATCACCGAATACGGTTGCCGCCGAACCTTGTCGGTGAGCTGCGCGGCATCGTCGTAGCCGACGTAGCCGGGCGGCGCGCCGACCAGCCGCGAGACCGTGTGCTTCTCCTGGAATTCGCTCATGTCGAAGCGGATCAGCCGGTCCTCGTCCCCGAAGACGGCCTCCGCCAAGGCTTTCGCCAGTTCGGTCTTGCCGACGCCGGTGGGACCCAGGAACAGGAAGGAGCCGATGGGCCGACCGGGATCCTTGAGCCCGGCGCGCGCCCGGCGCACCGCCTCGGCCACCGCCACGATGGCCTCGTCCTGACCGATCACCCGGCGGTGCAGATCATCCTCGAGCTTCAGCAGCTTCTGCCGCTCCTCGGTGGTCAGATCGGCCACCGGAATGCCGGTCCGGCGCGAAACCACCTCGGCGATATCGGTGATGGTGACCGTCGGGATCTCGGTGCGGTCCACCTCGTAGGCGGTCTTGTCCTCGGTCGAGGCGATCTCGGCCTTGATCTTGCGGGCCCGCTCGTAGTCCTCGGCGGCGACCGCGGCGTCCTTCTCCCGATTCAGGTGCGCCAGTTGCTCTTCCAGCTCACGCACCTTCGGATCCCTTGTGCGCGTGCGCAACCGGACCCGCGCGCCCGCCTGATCGAGCAGGTCGATGGCCTTGTCCGGCATGAAGCGGTCGGTGAGGTAGCGGTCCGACAGCTCGGCGGCCGCGATCAGCGCCTCGTCGACGAAGCGCACCTGATGGTGTTCCTCGTAGACGTCGGCCAGGCCGCGCAGGATCTCGATGGTGTCGGCGACCGATGGTTCGGACACCATGACCGGCTGGAAGCGGCGTTCCAGGGCGGCGTCCTTCTCGATGTACTTGCGGTACTCGTCGATGGTGGTCGCGCCGATGGCGTGCAGTTCACCGCGTGCCAGTGCGGGTTTGAGCATATTGCCCGCGTCCATCGAGCCCTCCCCGCCGCCCGCGCCGACGATGGTGTGCAACTCGTCGATGAAGACCACCAATTCGTCGGAGTGCTCGCGCACTTCGTCGAGCACCTTGGTGAGGCGCTCCTCGAACTCGCCGCGATACTTGCTGCCCGCCACCATGGAACTCACGTCCAGCGCGATGACGCGGCGGTCGGCCAGGGTCGCGGGGACGTCACCGTTCACGATGCGCTGCGCCAGGCCCTCCACGATGGCGGTCTTGCCGACGCCGGGATCACCGATCAGCACCGGGTTGTTCTTGCGCCGCCGCGACAGGATCTCGACGGTCTGCTCGATCTCCTCGGCCCGGCCGACCACCGGATCCACCTTCCCGGCCCGGGCGTCGGCGGTGAGGTCACGGCCGTATTCGTCGAGGGTCGGGGTGCTGCTGGGCTCCTTGGCGGCCTGGGTCGCGGCGGGCATCGCGCTGCTGCTGGAAAGCGCCTGTGCGGCCGGGCTTTCCGGTGAGCTCGCGATGCCGAGCAGTAGATGTTCGGGCCCGATGTAGCTGCTGCCCGCCTCGGCGGCGCTGCGCTGCGAATTGCGCAGGGCCAGTTTGGCGGCCGGGCTCAGCGCCAGGGCGTGATCCGCGCCGTGCGCGCCCACCCCGCTGCCCGCCGCGGTGCGCATCTGCTCGCGCAGCTGTGCGGGGTCCTTGCCGAGCTCGGCGATGATGCTGCGGGAGGGTTCCACCGCGGCGGCCGCGTAGAGCAGGTGCTCGGGGGTGATCTCGGTGCTGCCCCAGTCGTGCGCGGCCGCGCGGGCGGCGTCGACGATCTGTTTGGCGCTCTCGCTGAGCAACCGGCTCAGATCGGTGCGCTGCACCGGGGGCTGCCGGGACATCCCCGATCCGAAGAAGCGCTCGAAGATGTCGTCGATCGAGTCGAAGGAGCCCCTCGAAGAATTGGGCCAACCCTGGGTCATGCGCACCTCGCGTCGTCGGGTGACGCGCACCGACCGACCCGCAGGGAGAGAGCCTGCCGACGCGTCAACTACGGATGGCGAACTCGGCCTCCACAGTAGTGCGACGACTTTCGCAGGGCTACACCGGATATCGTGCGGTCAGCGGCTGACCGCGGCGACCGGCAGAAAGGGCGCGTAATCGCGGACGTGGCCTTCGATCCAATCCCACAGCGACACCGGATCGACTGCGACACCGCTCTGCAGCACCAATCGCCAACCCTCGAGCCGCTTTTCCCAGATATCGCCGTCCCGGTCGACGTACATGCCCGCGTCCCGGGGCTCGATGCCCATATCACCGATTACCCGGGGAATTTCCATTCGATTCACCACGCCAACCATCCCTCTGCATAACCGGTCGCTTCCACCCGAAAGTATCGTCCGCGCTTCTTGCGGTTCACTTCCGATCGAGTTGTGCGACAGGGGATTACTGTTAGCATTGGCAACAGTTATGCGTACCATACGGTCTCGCGCGGGTCAGTGAGGCTCCGTAACTCTTCTACAACTATTCCGCAACCTTTTGGCATCTCCAGGTTTTTGCGAGATAGTGCTCTTCTTGCAGCGAACGTCCAGTTCGCTTACCACTGCGAGAGGACACCGATGGCAGGCGCGGACCTGAGAGTGCTCGGTCCCCTGCAACTGTCCATCGACGGCCGGGAGGCGGTCCTCGGAACACCCATGCAGCGCGCGGCGCTCGGCCGCCTCGTGGTGGCCCACGGACAGGCCGTCAGCACCGAACGGCTGATCGAAGACCTATGGGCCGGACACCCGCCGCCGAAGGCCACCGCGGTGCTACAGGTGCACATCCACAATCTGCGCCGACTCTTCGAGCCGAACCGGCCGCGGCGCGCGCCGTCACAGTTCATCGTGTCCGAATCGTCCGGTTATGCGCTGAAGATCGCCGAGAACGCCGTCGACGCATGGCAATTCGAACACCAGCTGCGGACCTATCGGGAACTTGTCAGCAATCCCGAAATACCCACCCCGGCCGCCGAACGGAACACCCTGCTCGAGGCCATCCTCGGGCACTGGCACGGCCCGGCCCTGGAGGCCTTCACCGACGCCGACTGGGCGGGCGCCGAGGCCGACCGGCTCACCGACCTCTATCTCACCGCCGTCGAACTCAAGGCGCAGACCCAACTCGAACTGGGCCGATCCGGCGATGTGGTGCTGGAGTTACGACAACTCTTCGAAGAACATCCGGGGCGCGAGGGAATCGTCCGGCTGCTGGCCCTCGCGCAATATCGACTGGGGCAGCAATTGGAGGCGCTCACCACAATTCGGCGCTCCCGCGAATTCCTCGGCGGCGAATTCGGGATCGACCCGGCGCCCGCGCTGCGGCAACTCGAGATCGCCATCCTCAATCACTCCGCCGATTTGACGCCGTCGATCTCCGCCGGCGCCGACCCGCACGACAATCGGGCCGTCGGACCGAGCCCGCCGGCGCGCACGGCATTCGAAAGTCCTTACGCCACCGGATATTCCGCCGAGCTCACCGAACTGCTCACCGCAGCCGAGGTGGCGCGCGGGGGTCGGCTGCGGCTGGCCTGGGTGGCGGGTGAGGCGGGGATCGGCAAGACCGTGCTGACCGAGACCGCGCTGTCGGCACTGTCCGACGCGGGCTGGATCACCGCCGCGGGCACCTGCCCCGAGATCGACGGCGCGCCCATGGCCTGGGCCTGGACCGAGATCCTGACCGCGCTGGACGCCGCCGTGCCCGCCCGGGCGCCGCTCCCCGGCACCGTCCAGCCGCGCCCCCCGGGCGTGAGCCACCGGCCGCAGCTGCGGGGCATCGCGCCCGCCACCCGGTCGGCGACCCTCACCGGTCCCCGGCCCACCCCCGCCGCGGCGCTGCCCCCGGTGACCACGCCCGCCGTCGAGGACGCGTTCACGCTCTCGCGAACCATCGCCGAGAAGTGCCGGGCCGCAGCGGCTTCCGGCCCGGTCGCGCTGCTGCTCGAGGATGTGCACCGGGCCGACCCGGCCACCCTGCAGGTGCTGCGCCAGGTCATCACGTGGCTGCGTGACGAACCGGTGTTCGTGCTGGTCACCCTGCGGCGCTCGGAGTCCGGGGCCGGTTCGCACAACACCGCGGCCGCGCTGGCGCAGCACACCGCGGCCTGGCTCGAACTCGACGGGTTGGACGCCGAGGGCACCCGCCTTATCGCGCTGGCGGCCGGATTGCCCACCGTCACAGACGAACTGGTGGATCAGCTGCACAGCCGGACCGGCGGCAATCCGCTGTTCGTGCGGGAGCTGGCCAAGTTGTTCGCCGCGCACGGCAGCCTCGATCAGGTGCCGGACTCGGTGCGCGAGCTCATCGAGGACCGCATCGCACAGCTGCCGAGCGGCGTCACCGAAGTGCTGCAGCACATTTCGATCTGGGGCGAGAGCGTCGACCTGGGCATCCTGAGCGCCATGACCGGCCGGGGCGTGGACTCGGTGATCGACCTGGTGGCCGCCGCCGAGGCCGCCGGACTGGTCGGCACCGGCTACGCGGGCAAGATCCGCTTCGAGCACGGCATCATCCGCGACGCCGTCTACCTGGGCATCCCACCCCTGCGCCGCGGCCGGATGCACTGGGCCGCACTGGAACTGCTCGAGCGCCATCCCGACACCTACCCGGCGGTGGCGCGTGACCCCGACGTGCTCGCCCGGCACGCTGTACAGGGCGCGAGCGCCGAGACCGCCTCGCACGCCGTCGAATACGTGCTGCAGGCCGCAGCGCAGCGCACCAATCGCCGGATGCGCAGCGCCACCGTGAGCCTGCTGCGCGCGGCCGTAGACCTGCACACCCTGGCCCGCCACGACGCCGAGCACGCGCCGTACGCCGACCGCGTTGCCCTGCTGCACACCCGCTGCGCCCTGGTCACCGCCCTGGCCTACGACAACCGTCACCGCGAGGCCCGCGCCGAACGCGACCGCGCCCTCACCCTCGCCGAACAACTCGACGACCCGGATCTGACAGTTCGCGCCCTCACCTGCTGGCGCGCCCCGGTCATCTGGGCCATCCGCGACTGGCGCAGCCCCGATCACCATGTCCGCCAGGCACTTTCACGCGCTCTGACCAGATATGGCCTGCCCGCGCCGACTTTGGATATGCTGGCGGGAAAGCCCGCCGACGCGATGACCGCGATGCACACGTCCGCGATATCGCCCCTGCCCGAATCCCTTCGCACCGCCGCCCGGCAGCAGGCCGTGAACGAGAAAACCCGCAGCGCGGCAATGGACTCGGAGGCAACGAGTCACCTGTCGAGACAACCGGATTCCGGACACGAAGCTCCGCCGGAACAGCAGGCGACACCGGAAGGGTCGGGCACCGCCGAGGACCTGGTTCGACTGCTGGTGGCGGCCACCTTCGAGACCGGCTTGGTGGAGTACACGGCCGGACATCAGCTGGCGCTGCGGGCGCTGGCCGTGGCTCGCGGCGTCGATGATCCCGAATTGCTCTGTGCCGCAATCAATGCGGTCACCTATCTGGCCTACGAGTACGACGGGGAGTTCCGGGAACTGGTCACCGAGCTCGAGCGGGTGGCCACCGCGGCGGGACTGGCCGAGTATCGGGCGCTGGCGCACTGCCTGGGATATCGGGCGGCGATGGCGCACGCGCAGCTGCGGGAGGCGGGGCGGCGGGCCATCACGGCGATGGAGTTCGCGGACGAGGGGCAGTTGCAGCCGCTGCTGGACATGGTGGACTGCTTCGGCGCGACCACCGAGTTGTTGCGCGGCGATGTGGACCGGGCCGCGGAGCTGTATCGGCGCTTCACCACGCGGGCGCGGCAGTCGGGGATGGCCAATCAGATCGAGGCGGAGTTGTTCTGCGCCCTGTCCATCGGCTGGGCACGAAAAGAACTGGGCAGTCTGGTGGATCGATTGGCCGAGGCCTACACGGCCCTGCCCGAGGAGATGGCCCCGGGGTACACGCTGGCGCTGCTACAGGCCGGAGACCGGGAACGGGCCCGCGCCGTATTCGACGCCTCCGATCCGATCCGAGCCGGATTCCATCCCGTACTGGGGTCCGCATTACGTGCGGTCGCGGCCATCGAAATAGGCGATGGCCAGGCAATACAGCAGCTGTACGAATACCTCGCACCGCATACCGGCACCCTCATCGGTATCGAAACCGGGATGGCCGAGTTCGGCCCGATGGATTCGGTGCTCGCGGCATTGGCCGAGGCAATGGGCGACCCTGTCACCGCCGCCGATCACCGCGAACGCGCGCGGGACCTGCTCGAACGGATACGCACCGAACTGCCGCGCATGAGTTCACCGGCCGGGGTGCCGCGGCCGCGAATGTCTGATATGCCAGGGAACCGGTGATGCCCTCATCACCGGTTCCCTGTCGAATTACCTCCGCCGTGGATTAGCCCGGGGTCAATTCTTGGAGCGCTGGTACGCGTCCACGATCTCGGCCGGGATGCGGCCGCGAGAGGAAACCTGGTGTCCCTGGGCGCGTGCCCACTCGCGGATCGCCGTGCTCTCCTCGCGGTCGACGGCCGGTCGGGTGCGACCGCCGGGGGCAACACCCACCTTCCGCTTGGACCGGCCCACCTTGCGGGCCTTCTCCGTCCACTGCTCGAGGGCCTCCCGCAGCTTGCCGGCGTTCTTGATCGACAGATCGATCTCGTAGTCGTTGCCGTCGACCGAGAAAAAGACGGTTTCGTCTGCCTTCGATTCGCCGTCGTAGTCGTCAACCAGCGTTACGGTGACTTTCTTCGCCATGGACTGCCCTTCCACGTATGAGGTTCCACTATTCGCCGAAATGCTAATGCCGCGCACTGCAGGATTCAAACCAGGCGCGAATCGAATTAAGTGAGATCAGACTATTCTGCTATTACCGCTGAGACCAGACGGTCTTCAGCACACCCGGAATGCGGCCAGCCGCCACCCGGAACGACCTCGCACAATGCGGGCGGCCAGCGCGAAATGGCGCTCGCCGCGGTCGTAGCCCGCACAAACTTCCGCCTTCCCGGCTGCCGCCATCACCACATCGACCCTGGTGAGGGTGGCGGCACCGAGTGCGCGCCCGGGGGCGCGCCCCGATCCGGACAGGGTGCGCACCGCCGCGACCACCGCCGGCTCGGCCAGTGGCCCCAACTGCCCCGGCGGACGGCGGCCGTCGAGCACCTCGAGCGTCAGCCGCAGCGCCGCTCCGGCGAATTGCCTTGCCGCAGCGTTGCATTCGTCGCGAGCGACGGATTTCACAGCGTGCGAAGAACGCAAAACTCTTTGCAAACCTACCGATCCCCGCGAACGGGGCTGCGCTTTACGGGTGACAACGCGCGCGCAGGAAGGCAGCGGAGCGCGCGGGCGCGGCAGCGCGACCGACACTACCGGCGGACGCGCGGGCCGGGTGCACGATCCGAGCGGCGGCTCCAACTCCGTTACCGGAAGCAGGAATTCAGCCTCGGCACCCACGACCGCTCCCCTCGACGAACCCCACCGACGCCGGTGCCCGAGAGCATGGCACGGCGATTCCCGGTGCACACCGCCGCGCGCGGGTTCGCACCCCACCGCTACTTCAGCAGCGCGAGGCGACCGGCGAAATCGGTGGGCAGGTAGAGGAACGGACTGGTGGTCCAGAGCTGACCGGACTGCGGATCGTACTGGTCGGGCAGTGCGATCCCCTCGGGCGCGAAGGCCCGGAACCCGTGCTTGGCAGTCGTTTTCGTGGCCCGCCAGGAGTGGTCGTGGAAGGCGATCACGGCCGCCGCGTCGGTGACCACGGCCGCGCCGCGCAGCTGGGCCACCTCGGCCGCCACCCCGTCGGTGGACAGGTAGACCAGGGTGCCATCGGCGGCGCGCCGCGGGTCGATCGAGATCACATCGTCCATGCCGTAGCGGGATTTCAGCACCGAGGCGATCTCGGTCTGCGCGTAGACCGGGGTCTGCCGATCGCCGCGGGCGGCCACCACGGCCGCCGCCAGCTGCTCGTTGACCGGTCCCGGCGCACCGATGGTGCGGGTCGAATCCACGCCCGCCGGAATGCGATTGCCGAAGCTGTAGGCCACGATCAACGTCGCGGTATCGGCGGGAGCGGTGGGCACGGTCCAGAGATCCTGCGGCGCGGGGTCGGCGACCGCGCTCGGCGGCGCGGCCGTGGCGTGCGCGCCGAGCCCGCCGACCGCACCGAACACCGTGGCGGCACCCGCCACGATCAGCCGGAGGGCGCGCTTCGGACTCGGAAACCGCGTCGAGGTCATGCCCGCGATGCTAGCGACCCGGTGTTCAGACCCGTTCGAGGGTCTTGGCCCCGGACACCGGACGCAGCGTCTTGCTCAGATCGGTGCGCAGCGTGGTGGCCGAATCCAGCAGGTAGTTCTGGCGCACCTGCCACGGCCGCTTGTCGCCCTGCCGCGGGAACGCCCCGATCGACCGCTGGACGTAACCGGAGGCCAGATCCAGCAGCGGCCGCGCCTCGAGGCCCTGCTGCGGCTGCGGGACGACCGCGCCGTAGCCCTTGCGGTCCATGAAACCGAGCACCTTGCAGACCAGTCGCGAGGTGAGGTCGGCGCGCAGCGTCCACGAGGCATTGGTGTAGCCGATGCAGACCGCGAAGTTGGGGACGCCGCTGATCATGGTGCCCTGCCAGACGAACTGATCGGACAGGTTCACCGGGGTGCCGTCCACCACCAGCTCCACGCCGCCGAAGGCCAGCAGTTGCAGGCCGGTGGCGGTGACCACCACGTCGGCCTCGAGCACCTTGCCCGACTTCAGCCGGATGCCCTCGGGCACAAAGGTTTCGATGTGATCGGTGACGACCTCGGCCTTGCCCTTGCGCATCGCCTTGAAGAAGTCGGCGTTGGGCACCGCGCACAGCCGCTGATCCCACGGGTTGTAGTCGGGCGTGAAGTGCTCGGCAACCAGCTTCTCGTCCTTGAGGATTCGCGTGGTGAGCCCGGTGAGCAGCTTGCGCGCGGCCTCGGGCCGACGGCGGCAGTACTGGTAGAAGCCGATATTGAACAGGATGTTCTTGGTGCGGATCACCCGGTGCGCCAGGTTCGGCGGCAGCGTCTCGCGAATCCGGTCTGCGATCTTGTCGCGGCCGGGGACCGCGGAGATCCAGGTGGGGCTGCGCTGCAGCATGGTCACCAGCTCGGCCTGCTCGGCCATGGCGGGGACCAGGGTGACCGCGGTCGCGCCGCTGCCGATGACCACGACCTTCTTGTCCGCGTAATCCAGGTCCTCGGGCCAGAACTGCGGGTGCACGACGGTGCCCGAGAAGTCGGCGAGGCCGGGGAATTCGGGTTCGTAGCCGTGGTCGTAGTTGTAGTAGCCGGAGCAGGAGTAGAGGAAGTTGCAGGTCAGGGTGCGGCGCTCGGCGCCATCCTCAGCGCCCTGCTCGACGGTGAGGGTCCAGCGCGAGGACGCGGAGTCCCATTCCGCCGCAACGACTTTGGTGCCGTAGCGAATGTGGCGATCGATGCCGTTCTCGGTGGCGGTCTCCTGGATGTAGCGCAGGATCGACGGCCCGTCGGCGATGGACAGGGCGTCGCGCCACGGCTTGAACGGATAGCCGAGGGTGAACATGTCGCTGTCGGAGCGGATGCCCGGGTAGCGGAACAGGTCCCAGGTGCCGCCGAGGGCGGCGCGGGCCTCGAGGACCGCGTAGCTGCGGCCGGGCAGCTCGGTCTGGAGTCGATACGCCGCGCCGATGCCGGACAGTCCGGCTCCGACGATCACGACGTCGAGGTGTTCGGCGGTGGCAGGCGCGGTGCTCATGTTCTCCAGTCTGTTGCGTGGTTCACGCGGTTTCTTGACTCTACGCGACAAACATTTGATGCTGGACGACATGTCGGTGATCAGATCCGCGGGCCTGCGCGGCTTCCGCGCCACCGTGGCCGAACTCGGCGGCGACGCCGAGGCGCTGGTCACCGCCTGCGGGCTGCCCGTCGCCGCCCTCGACACCGACGATCTGCTGGTCTCCGATCAGGCCGTCGGCGCGGTGCTGGAACTGGCCGCGCACCGCCTCGACTGCCCCGATCTCGGCCTGCGCATCGCACCCCGGCAGGACCTGGACATGCTGGGCTCGCTCGCCCTGGCCATCCGCAACTCGCCCACCCTGGCCGGAGTGCTGGAGTGCACCTCGCGGTACCTGTTCGTGCACGCCCGCGCGCTGAGCCTGACCATGGAACCCGACCCGTACGGCGACCGCGGCGTGATCGCGCTGCGCTACGACGTCGCCGCGCCGGGCATGCCGACGCCGGTGCAGGGCACCGATCTCGGATTGGCCTTCGTGCACAGGACGATTCAACGCCTCGCCGAACCCCGCTACGGACTGCGCTCGGTGGAACTGCCCTATCGGCCCGCCGCGCCGATCGGCGTCTACGAGGAATTCTTCGGCGCCCCAGTGCGAATCGAGCGTCCGGTCGCCCTGCTGCGGGTGCCGATCAGCCTGGCCAACCGGCCGCTGTCGGGCGGCGACGAGAACCTGCACCGGCTGGCGATGGCGTTCCTGGCCGGGCAGACCGGCGGGGCCGACACGGCGCTGGCCCCGCAGGTGCGTACCACCTTGCAGAAGCTGCTGGGCACCGCCGCGCCCGAAATCGACGCTGTCGCACGGCTGCTCACCATTCACCCGCGCACCCTGCAGCGGCGGCTGGCGGCCGAGGGCACCACCTTCGCGACGCTGCTCGACGAGGTGCGCCGCAGCGAGGCCCGCCGCTACCTGACCACCACGGACATGCCGATGAGCCAGGTGGCCTCCCTGATCGGACTGGCCGAGCAGTCGGTGTTCACCCGCTGCTGTCGCCGCTGGTGGGACGCCACGCCGACCGCGGTGCGTCGCGGACTGGCCGGTTGATCAACGCGGCCTCGAGTTCCGATGTGCCCATTGGCAAATCACGCACGGCGAGTCGAGCAGAACACGCAATCGTTGTGCGAGTTGCCGCGTGTCGGTGCGTCCGAACCGGCAGGCACACCACCAGTATGTGGTGATGATCGCCGAATGCCCTTCCTGCGCATGGCCCGCCCCCGCCGTGTCCGCGCACCGCGGGGTGCAGTACCTGCGCTGCGTGTGCGGGCAGTGGCTGATCAGCGTGCACGGCAAGGTGGTCGGCGCGGCCGGCGGCACCACGTTCAGCGGCAAGAGCGATGTGGTCGCCGAGATCGTCGGAACCCGGGATTAGCTCTCGCCCACGAAGATTCGCAGGTTCTGCACCCGGCCGCCGCCGGTGAAATCGAGTTCGGCGATGCCTCGACCCTGACGGGTCTCCACCGTGACCGTCACCGTGTGCCCCGCCGCGATCGGCTTGCTCCAGCGCAGGCCCTTGACGCGAGTGGTGAAGTCCTCCAGCGACATCGCGCCGTCGGTACCCCACTCCAGGCGCGGAACCGGGACGAAAGCCGCACGGGCGGCATCGGAATCGCCCTGCCCGAGCGCGTCCAGCACCCGGCCCGAGGCCTGCCGTCCCGCCGCGCCGACGCCGCGCAGACCGGACATGAAACCCAGTGCGCCGCCGATGCCCTGGTTGCCGATCAGCTGCGGGCCCAGCTTGGCCCCGGCCAGCAGGCCCTGTCCGCCCGAGCGCAGCAGCTGGCCGATCATCCCCGCCAGCTCCCAATGCGCGCGCAGCACACGAATTCTCAGCGCGCCGTCGACCTCGACCAGGTCGTAGCGCAGGTGCATGGGCACGTGCAGGGTGACGCCGGTGGACATGGTGGTGGCGATGGTCAGATCACGAAAGACGGTGTTGCCGCACACCACATCGTGGGCCACGTCGAAGGCGATCCCGTTGGGTCCGATGAAGGTGTCCCAGAAGCGTTCGATGGCCGCGCGGCCGATGTGCGGGCGCGATCCGACCGGGTCCTCGACGCTGCCGTCGGGGGCGAACAGGGCCACCCAGGCGTCCTTGTCGTGCGTGCCGACCGCCGCCGGAGAGGCTTCGACGGTCGCCAGCAGTTCGGCGGCAGTGGGATTCGCGGGCACGGTGTCCTCCAGGTGGTGAAGCAAGCGCGCGCGATGTTACCCAACGGAGATCGGTACCGTCGATGATGTGCCCTCACTGCGCCGGGCGGCGGCAACCGTCGTGACGCTGGCGACCCTGGTCGCCGCCGTGGTGTACGCGGGTATTCCGGTCTTCGTGCATCCGCAGGTGGATCCGCTGCGGCGGGCCGACGCGATCGTGGTGCTGGGCGGCACCGCCTACGCCCGCTTCGATGTCGGACTGCGGTTGGCGCAGCAGGGCTACGCGCCCGAACTGCTGATCTCGCGGTCCACCGGCGAGGACGATCCGCTGATGGACCGCTACTGCGACGGCGGGTTCAGCTTCCGGGTGGACTGTTTCGTGCCCGACCCGTGGACCACGCAGGGCGAGGCGCAGGAGATCGAGCGGCGGGCGAAGGCGGGCAACTGGCGGCACATCATCGTGGTGACCTACACCCCGCACGTCTCGCGGGCGCGCTACATCGTCGGCAAGTGCTTCCACGGGCAGATCACGATGGTTGCCAGTCCGAGCGATTCGGGGCTGAAATTCTGGTCCTGGATGTACATCCGGCAGTCCGCGGGGTATCTGCGCGCGTTCGCGCAGTTCGGCTGTTGACCGAAAGCCGCTGTGGCACTTACATGGAACCAACCGGCAGGAATGCGGCACGGCGAAGGGGGACTTCCGGATGCGCGTCGACGACCTGCGTACCACCCGAGACGAAGAACTGGTGGCGGACGTGTGCGTCATCGGATCGGGACCGGCAGGTCTCACCGTGGCGAGCGAACTGGCGAACAGCGCGCTGCGGGTGCTGGTGTTGGAAAGCGGTGGCGCCGACCTGGCACCCGACGATCGCGACGAGATCGAGAGCATCGGGGCGGCCCGCGCCCGGCCCTACCGCAATGCGCGTAACCGGATGCTCGGCGGCAGCTCGCACACCTGGAGCGGACGCTGCGCACCGCTGGACGAACTGGATTTCACGGCCAGATCCTGGGTGCCGCACTCGGGCTGGCCGATCGGATCCGCCGAGCTGGAACCCTATTGGGAGCGAGCGGTCGCACACCTGGGCCTGGGCTACGGATCCGGATTCAGCGACGACCGGTTCTGGCGGCTCGCGGATCGCACGCCGCCGACGCCGCCCGTGGACCGCACCCGGCTGACACCGTATTTCTGGCAGATCAGCCGTGACCCCTCGGATCCGTTCGACGCCAAGCGATTCGGGCCGCACGCCGCCGGGATCATCGCGCCCGATGCGCGAATCCTGCTGAACGCCACCGTCGTCCACCTCGACACCGAGAACGGCCGGGTGCGGGCGCTGCGGGTCGCCGATGCCGACGGCCGCGAACGCGTGCTGCGCGCCGGGCGGATCGTGCTGGCCACCGGCGGCATCGAGAACGCCCGACTGCTGCTGGCCTCCAACAGGATCGAGCCCGCAGGCGTCGGCAACCGTCACGACGTGGTCGGCCGGTACCTGCTCGATCACCGCTGCGGCGTGGTCGGCTCACTGCATCCGCACAGCTCCGCCGCCGCCCGCGACCGCTTCGGCAAGTACCTGGTGAAGACCCACGACGGCAAACACACCTTCTCGCACGGCCTGGCACTGTCGCCGGAGATCCAGGCGGCGGAGGGACTGCTCAACTGCGCCCTGTGGATTCAAGAGGTCCCGGCCGCCGACGACCCCTGGGAATCGGTGAAGAACCTGCTGCGTGGGCATCCGAGCCTGCACGACGCCCGCGCCGTCGCGGGGCATCCGGGGCTGCTGCTGTCGGGCGCGAAACGCCGCCTCGTCGACCACACCGGGCTGCCGCACAAACTCGAACAGGTGGAACTGCGCTGCATGGTCGAGCAGGTCCCCGACCCGCACAGCCGAATCACCCTGAGCGACACCACCGATCACCTCGGCCGTCGACTACCGATGATCGATTGGCGCCTGGATCCCCGCGAGGATGCCACCGTCCGCCGCGCCGCCGCCCTGGTGGCAACGGAATTCGAGCGCCTCGGCTACCCCGCCCCGGTCCTCGAGGAGTGGGCCCGCGAAACCAGCGATCTCCCCGCCCGCCTCACCGACTGGGCCCACCCATCGGGTGCGACCCGCATGTCCGCCGACCCCCGCCACGGCGTCGTGGACGCCGACTGCCGCGTGCACGACGTCGAAAACCTCTACATCGCAGGCAGTTCCGTCTTCCCCACCAACGGCCACGCGAATCCGACCCTGACGCTGGTCGCGCTGGCGGTCCGACTGGCGGACCTGCTGCGCCGCTGAGGGTTTCGCTACTGCTTGGGGAGGCGGAGGTCGACGCCGCCCGCGTCGGCGACCTTCCAGTCGTTCTTGGGGTCGACGGTGACCGTGTAGTAGATGGTGGTCAGGACGCCGTCGGGGTTCTGGGCGTTGGTGGTGTTGAGGTTGAGGTAGACGTTGACCTTGTAGCTGCCACCGTCGCGGCTCATCACCTGGGAGCTCAGGACAGTGGGGCTGGAGGTCCACTTCAGGACGTCCACGAACTGGGTGAGCTTGGGGCCCGCGGCGTCCCACTTCTTGGCCAGCTCGGGGGTGGCGTTGGTCTTGAGGTGCGCGATCCAGGCGTTCGGGTCGGCGAAGTTGATGGTGGCGGCGCCGGTGGCCCAGTCGGTGGCGACCTGCTCGGCGTGCTTGTCGTCGGCGGCCTGGGCATTGCGGTCGTTCAGGTCGCCGCGCGCGGACTGCCACAGCAGGGTGACGGTCACCAGCGCGCCGATCAGCAGGACGGCCGCGGCGGCGCTGAGCAGCGTCGAGAGCTTCAGCGACACCGTCTTGGCGGCGGGCTTGTCCGGCGCGGCCACGGCGGCCTTCGAATCCGGGGTCGCCTCGGCCGCGACCGGCTCGACCGCCGGGGTCGGCGGCTCGGCCTTGGCCTCATCGGTGTGCTGCGACATCGGATCTCCTTGCTGGTACTGCTATTTGACGTTCACCTGCACCCGCACGGCCCCGTCGTCGGTGGACGCGAGCGCCTGCGAGAGCAGACTGCTGATATTGATCTGCGGCCCCGCGGTGGCGGCCGCGTCGATCAGCGGCTGCAACTGGGGTGCGATGGTCTTCAATTCGGGTCCGGCCTGCTGCAACCACTCGGTCAGCTCGGCCAGGAAGGGTGCCAGCCCATTGCCCTCGACATATGCCTGCGGGCCCGGGGCACGGTTCACGAGTCTACCGACCGCATTGATCAGGTCCTCCAGCGACCGCTCGAACTGGATGAACGCGGGTGCTGCGGCCGCGGTGGCCTCCCCCATACCGTCCATATTCGAGGCTGCGGCCTGGAAGCTGTTGAGTAGCTGAGCGATTTTCGGTTCGCGCGACGAGATGGCCTTGGCCAGCAGATCACCGGCGCGGGTGAGCTGCGGCATGGACGAATCGGTGTCGTGGAACGCGGTGCCCAGGGTGTCGGCCAGCGAGGCCGCCACCTTCGGATCGAGCTGGTTCATGACCTTGTTGACCAGCCGCGACACCTCGGGAATCGACAGCGGCGACTTCACCGCGGAGGTGTCCAGGCGCTGACCGTCGTGCAGGTAGGGCCCCGCACCGGTCTTGGGCCGGAACTCCACGTACGGCTCGCCCAGTGCGGAGAGCTGCTCGATGGTGATGTCGCTGTCGGTGGGCAGCTTGCGATCGGCGTCGATGCGGAAGCCGACCTCGACGCCGCTCGCCGTGGAGTCCACCGAGGTGATCTTGCCGACCCGCATGCCGGTCAGCAGCACCGGCGAACCCACGCTCAGCCCACCGGAATTCGCCAGCGTCATGGAGGCGCGGGTGTACTCGGCGAACGGATCCGCCCGCACCACACCGAAGGTCAGATAGCTCGCGCCCAGCACGGTGACGGCGGCGATGCCGGTCAGCGAGGCCAGCGGTCCCCATTTCATCGCACCGCTCCGATCACGCGCAGACCATTGAGAATCGAGGTCACCTGGTCGTCACGCGATACCGAATCGACCTTTACGCCGGTGATATTCACCTTCGGCCCCTGCTCGACCCACGGAATCAGCTTGTCGCGCAGGAACGAAGTGAGCATGGCCAGGTTCGAGGGCACCGACAGATCCAGCGGTCGACCCGAGAGCACCATGGGCGCGAAGGCCGTCGTCACCGGATCCAGCGCTCCCGCCAGCGGCGCGAGCCAGGACAGTCCCTGCCCCAATTGCCCCAGCGCCGTGAAGATCTGGGCCACCCCGGCGATGGACTTGGTGATGCCGACCGCGTTGTCCACCGATGCCTGGCTCAGCTCGTGATCGAGGAAGTCGGCGCGATCGTGCAGCACCTGCGCGTTGGTGCCGAGCCCGTTGAGCAGGCTGTCCACCTTGTCGAGATTGGCGGCCAGGTCCACGGCATTGCCCGCCGCGTTCTGGGCCAGCCGCTTGGTCTCGTCCGGATTCGCGGGCAGCGTGGCATTGACCCGATTGATGATGTCCTGCAACTGGTTTATCGCTCCACCCTGGGTGAAGGCGGCCAGCGCGGCCATGGTGTCCTCGAGCTGCACCGGCGGCCGGGTGTGCTCCTGGCCGATGGTGCCGCCGTCCTTCAGTAGCGAGTCGAACCCGTTGGGCGGCGTCGTCAGCGCGAGGTGGATATCGCCCAGCACGGTGTTCTGGCGCAGTTCGGCGACCGTGGTGGTCGGCAGCTGCGCCTTGGTCGAGATGTCGGCGTCGACCACGACGTACCCGCCGCGACCGTTCGCGTGCGCCGAATCCACCACGCGCACACCGGTCACCGTGCCCACCTGCGCGCCGTTGGCGATGACCTTCGCCCGCGCGGGCAGGTTGAGCACATTGCCGAACTCGATGTGGATGCGATAGGTCGGGCCGGACACCGAGGTCCCCGGCACCGGAATCGAGGACGGGTCGAAGGCGCAGCCGCCGACCCCGGCGACCAACGCCGCGGCCACCAGGCCCGCACCCGCCCGCTTCGCGATGCGCGCGCGGAAAACATTGCGCGGCAGGTTATCCCCAGCCTTCACACCCTCGATGACGAAATCCCAGCGTCCGATTCTCATCGCGCACCCGCCATTCCGAGCACCAGCGGCACCAGCGGCACGTTCACCAGGCCGTTGGCGGCGTCGGTGCACGCGCCGGGGGTACCGGCATTGATTGCGGCGCAGACCTGTTCGGCCTGCGGGGTGGGCAGCGCGGCCCGCGGCGAACCGTAGGTGACGCCGCTGCCCATCATGTTCTGGGCGGCATTGGTGAGCACCGGCAGCTTCAGCATGATCTCCGAGAGCGAGCCGACATTCGCGCGCAGCAGCCGCACCAGCGGCAGCGTGTCGTCGAGGGCACGCATGATCGGATCACCGGCAATGGTGACCAGGTCGTTGATCATTGGCAGCGCCTGACCGAGGCGATCGATCAATTCCGCGCCGGGGCCCAGCAATTCGGTGCTGGCGTTGTTCAGCGCCGGGGCCAGCCGCAGCAGCATGGAACGCAGATCACCCCAGTGGTCCTCGACCTTCTGGCCGACCGAGGCGAAGGCGTCGAAGATCCCCGCCAGGTGGCCGATATCCGCATCCGGTTGCGCCAGTGCGGATCCCAGCTTCTTGACGATCGCGTTGATCTGCGGTCCCGCGCCCGTGGTGGCGGCGTCCAGCGCGGAAAAGCCGTGCGCCAGCGCGTCCGGGGCCTGCGCCTGCTGCAACTGCGCCGACAGGTCGGCCAGCGCGGTCAGCGTCTCGGTGATGCTCTTGGGGGTCAGCGATTTGGTGATGCACTGGCTCGAATCCCAGTGCGCCAGGTCCTTGCCGCTGTTGAGGACGGCCAGATTGCGGTCGGCCACAATGGAATCCGAGACGGTGGTCGCGGCGGCGTCGGCGTACACCGGATACTTGGCGTCCACCGAGAACTTGACCTTGACCTTGGCGCCGTCGGCGTCGATGGAATCGACCGTGCCGACCGGGATTCCACGCATGGTCACCTTGTTGCCCGCGTACAGGCCGACCGAGTCGGGCATGATCGCGCAGTAGGCGACCGTCTTCTTCATCGGGTCGAAGAAGATCAGGTAGCCGACCATGGCCAGCACCGCCACCAGCACCGCACCGGTGACCGAGATGAACGCCTGGGATCCGAGCATGCGCTTGAGCATCAGCAGTCCTTCCCGGGCATCGGAACACACAGCGGCGGCACGGTCACGGTCTGCTTCGACTGGTCGATCGAGACGCCGCCATCGGGAATCGCCAGGTCCGACAGCTTCTGCTGCAAGCCCTGCGCGGCGGTGATGGTCGGTTCGAGCTGCTTGCCGAGCTGTTCGAGCTGGGTGACGGCGTCGTTGAGCTTGCCCTTCAACGATTCGTCCCACGCGGGCTGCGCACCGGCCAAACGGCCCACCACGCCACTGAGCAGGCGCAGCGCCTCCGCCATCTCGGCGTGCTTGTCCTCGAGCACCGTGACCAGCAGGTTGGCATTGTCCATCAGGCGGCCCAGATCGGTTTTCGCGCCGTCGTACATGGTCACGTACTCGTCGGCCACGGCAACGGCGTTCGACACCTGGCCGCGCTGACGGTTGAGCGCGTCCACATAGTTCTGCACGGTCGCCAACGTGGTGCGCAGGCTGTCGGGCGCGGCGTCGATCGAATTGCCCAGCGCCGCAAGGTTCTGGTTCAACGTCGAGCCGTCGATCTTGGCCAGCGGCGTCGCCGCGTCCTGGAAGGTCTCGGCCAGGCTGTAGGGCAGCCGGACTCGATCCGCCGGAATGGCACCGGAGCCGAGGGGTTTGGTGCCCGCCGGGAAGACCGCCACATAGTGGCCGCCGACGATGGTCAGCATGCGGATGTCCAGGGAGGTCTGATCACCCAGGAACACATCGTCTTTCACGGTGAAGCGCATGACGACCTTGTCCGGCTTCAACTCCAGCGACTTCACCTCGCCGACCGAGATGCCCGCGACCCGGACATCGTCGCCGGTCTTCACCGACTGCGCCTCGGACAGTTCCGCGGTGTAGGTGTGCTTGCCCAGGGGCAGCACGTACAGCGCGCCCGCGGCGACCAGACCCGCCACCAGCAGCACCGCACCGATGATGCCCAGCTTCAGGTCCCGCCTGCGCTTGGTGATGTCGTCGACGACCATGTCCTTGCGCCGCAAGAACTTCGGCAGTGTCATCCGTTGCACAGCGCCACCTGCTGTCCCGACACCAGCACCTGCACCACGCTCGGCATGTCCGCGTTCCCCTTGCTGCACACCGGTTTCCAACCCGCCGGACCCGCGGGCAGCGAGGCGTCGGCGGCGGCCAGCACGCCCGGCAGGCGGCCCAGCACGTCGACGGCCTCCTTGGCGTCCGGGAAGATCTGGCGGATCAGCGCGTCCACGTCGCTACCGCTGGTGATCCCCAGCATGTTGAGCAGATTGTTGATCGGCCGCAGCACCGACGGCGCGGTCACCGCGAACTGCGCCAGCCCGCCGATGTTCTGCTGCAACGATTCGAAGACGTTCGACAGCTGCGCCAGCAGCGGCACCAGGTAGTGCACCCGCCCGCCCAGCCGATCCGACAGATCCGACATGTTGTGGATCAGCGTGCCGATCACCTGCTGCCGGTTGTCCACGTACGACGCCAGTTTCCCGATCGCGTCCATGGCCGGTCCGACACCGCTGCCGTCACCCTCGATCAACGCCACCATGCTGGTGCTGAACTGGTTGATGGCCTCCGGAGAAATGGTCTGCAACACCGGCTTCAGGCCGTTGAACAGCTGCGTCACATCGAAGGACGGCACCGTGCGGTCCTCGCCGATGCGCGCGTCCGCCGCGATCCGATTGCCCGGCACCGGCTGCTGCTGCAGATCGATGTAGCGCTGCCCGGTGAGGTTCTGGTAGCGGATCGCCAGCTTGCTGTTGTCGTACACGGGCGCATCGGTCTTGACCGACAGGCTGACTCGCGCCTTCGCGCCCTCCAGCCCGATGCCCTTCACCTTGCCGACCTGCACGCCGTACATCCGCACGTCGTCACCGACCTTGAGGCCGTTGGCGTCGGTGAAGATCGCGTCGTGGGTCTCCGTCCTGCCCGAGACCGGTCGCTGGATCGCGGTGAGCACCAGCATCAGCACCACCACGATCACGCCCGCGAACAGGGCCAGCCGCCAGGCCGCCGCCTTGACGCTCACGGCTTACCTCCCAGCAACGGAACCCCGAGCGCCGGAACGCCCTTCAGATCGACCTCGACGTTCAGCACCGGCCCCTGTCCGTTGTCCGGCATGGCCGAGTTCAGTCGTTGCAGCAGCGCGCGCAGATCGGCACCCGATTGCTGCGGCTGCGGCACCATCTGCGCCAGCGCGTTGAGCAGCGGAACCAGCGCGTCGGTGGTGCCGGAGAGCTGAGTTCCGGCCTGCGCGAAGGTATTCGCCAGCGCGGGCAGCAGTTGCCGCGTGACCAGGGCGACGCGCTGGTCGTAGCCGTCCCGATCCTGTTGCAGCAGCGGAATACTGCGCAGCAGATCCACCACCTGCACTGTCGCACCGGCGAACTGGCCGCCGCCGTCGAAGGCCGGGCCGAGTGCGCCCATCAGCTCCGAGAGCGGCATCTTCTGGTTGTCGGTGATGGTGCGCTGCGCGGTGATCAGCGCCTGGATCAGCGGGGTGATCGCCTCGGTGTCGGCGGCGGCCTGCGCGATGACCGAGGCCATCTGCGGCGTCAGCACCGAACCGCCGACCTGCGCGGCACTGCGCAGAATCGAACCCATGGTGGCGTCGTAGACGTCGGCGGCGTGCGAACCGGTCCGATCCAGCACCGCGCCCGCCCGCAGCGGCGAACCGCCGGAACCCTTGCGCAGGTCGATCTCGCTGATGCCGAACAGGTTGGCGGGCGCGTAGTCCACCTGCAGGCTGTCGTCCAGCCCGAAGAGCCGGGAGTCATCCAGGCGCAGCGAAATCCGCTGCGTGCCATGGCTGTCCGGCACAATATCGGTGACCTTGCCGACCACCACGCCATTGACCCGCACATCGGTGCCGGGCAGCACGCCGTCACCGATCTGCTCGGTGCGCAGCGTCACCGCCAGACCGTCTGCGCTCTCCTGCGAGCGGTAGAGCGACCAGGCCGCCACCACCGCCACCACGAGTGCGAGCGCGACCGCGCCGACGGTCATCGACCGCTTGCGATCGACGGCCACACCCGGCATTCCGTAATTCGGCATCCCCTACCCCGTGAACGTAATCGCCGAGTTGAAGCCCCACAGGGACAGTGACAGCACCATGTCCAGCGCGATGATCGCGACCGACGAGGCGCGCACCGCCTTACCCGAGGCGATACCCACGCCCTCCGGGCCGCCGGTGGCGAAAAAGCCGTAGTAGCAGTGGATCAGGATCACGACCACCGCGAAGATGGCCACCTTGATCACCGCCGCGATCACGTCGAAACCCGACACGAATTGGAAGAAGTAGTGGTCGTAGACGCCCGCCGCCGACCCGTGCACCAGCGTGATCAGCCCGCGGCAGGACGCGTAGGACAGGATCAGCGCGATCAGGAAGGTCGGCACGATGGCCACCGCGCCCGCCAGCACCCGGGTGGTCACCACGAAGGGAACCGAACGCAGGCCCAGGGATTCGATCGCGTCGATCTCCTCGGAGATGCGCATCGACCCGATCTCGGCGGTCATCCGGCAGCCCGCCTGCGCGGCGAAACCGATGGCCGCGGCGATCGGCGCGAGCTCACGGGTGGTCGCGTACGCCGACACCAGACCCGTCACCGGGCCCATGCCCAGCATGTCGAGGGTCTCGAAGGATTCGACGGCGACCGACGCGCCCATCACCAGGCCGAGCACGATCATCATCGGGACGGTGCCGCCACCCACGATGACCGAGCCGCGGCCCCAGGTCATGTTGGTGATCGCGCGCATGGTCTCGTCGCGATAGCGCTTGAGCGTCAAGGGAATCGACGACAGCACCTGCCAGACGAAGGCCAGCACGAAGCCCAGGTTCTCCACCCGGCGCAGGATCAGTCCGCGCTTGCGATAGGCGCGCGACGCCCAGCCCAACCCCCTGGGCGTGTAGGTAGCAGACATATCAGGCCAGCCTCGTCGGCAGGAACATGGCGGTGATCTGCGTCGCCACCAGGTTCACCACCACGATCGAGACCACCGACAGCACCACCGCGGCGTTCACGGCGTCGGCGACCCCGCGCGGCCCGCCCTTCGCCTCGAGCCCGCGCTGACAGGCGATGATCACCACCAGGAAGCCGAAGATCACCGCCTTCAGCAGCGACACCCACACATCGGCGGTGGTGGTGAAGGAACCGAAGGTGGACCAGTAGCTGCCGGGCGTCACGCCCTGCCCGCCGATCGCCACCATGTACCCGGCCAGCACGCCCACGAAGATGATCAGCACGTTCAGCAGCGGGGCCACGAAGATCATGGCGACCAGGCGCGGGATGACCAGGCGGTTGATCGGGTTGATGCCCATGGTGTTCAGCGCGTCGATCTCCTCGCGGATGGTGCGCGCGCCCAGATCCGCGGCCAGTGCCGCCGCGCCGGCGCCGCCCAGCAGGAAGCCGGTGGCCAGCGGTGCGCCCTGCTTGATCACGCCCAGGCCGCCGGTCGCGCCCAGCAGCGAATCCGCGCCGAGGGTGTGAATCAGGTTGCCCACCTGGACCGAAACGATGACGCCGAACGGAATCGCCATCAGGATCGCGGGAATGGCGGTGACCGTGATCAACCGCCAGGCCTGCAGAATGGCTTCTTTCCACTGGAATTCGCGGCGCGCGATATCGGTGAAGGTGCCGACTACGGCTTGCTCGGCGATGCCGACCGCGCGACCGAAGGTGCGCAGCGAGGCGACCGCGGTGCCCGAGAAATTCTCGCGCATGATCCGCACGGCGGATCGCGACTGGACGGCCCGGGTCAACGCGGGACTACTTCGGCGAGACGGCGGAACCGACGCGGGGTGACGAGCTTCAAATTTCTTCTCCGTGATCGGCAACACTGCCTGCCATCAAAGCTAATGGTTACGCGGAGTTACAACAAATCCGCCCGAGGTGTGATGCAGACCTCTAAGTTACCAACCAGTAGACGTGGCAACGGTACCGGTCAGCGCGACAAATAGGCATGTGACCTGCGTATCTATAACCTGTTATCAGACCGGATCGGCTATCAATATGACCCCGAGCACGTCCCCGGCGAACCCCGAAATCGACCGTCTCGGACGGTTCGGCGATACCCGAGCCGCAATCGAGTGACCTGGCAGCAACCACCGGTTTCGTCCGGAACCGCGCGCGGACCACCCGCGGCGTGTTCACTGACGCTGTGGACAACACGGTGTCGGCGGTCCTGCGCGCGATCGAAGCAGGCGACTGGACGGCATTCGCAAAACTGGTGCATCCCTATGTGCTCTGGACCGAGAACGGGGTCACCACTCGCGGACGCACGCGAGTGATGGCACTACTGTCCGGGCACGACGCGACCGCACCCGCGAATTCGTACGAGCTACGCGACGAACAGGTCTACCGCTGGGTCTCCTGAACTCTCACGATAATTACGGGCTGACCGCCAGAAACACGAAGCCGGAGAACAACACCAGGTGCACACAGCCCTGGAGCAGAGTCGCGCGGCCGGGCACCACGGTCAGTGCGCCGACCACCACGGTCAGAGCCAGCAGCACCATCTGGGTCGCGCCGAGGCCCAGTTCGAGCGGGCCGTTGATCCAGATCGACGCCAGCGCGATGGCCGGAATGGTCAGGCCGATGCTGGCCATGGCCGAACCCAGCGCCAGATTCAGCGAGATCTGCACCCGGTCGCGACGCGCGGCCCGAACTGCCGCAATGGTTTCCGGCAGCAGCACCAGCAGTGCGATCACCACACCGACGGCCGACTGCGGCAGACCCGCTGCGGCGATACCGGATTCGATATTCGGCGACACCACCTTCGCCAAACCGACCACCCCGATCAAGGCAACCAGCAGCAAACCCAAACTCACCAGCGCCTGCCGCCTGGTGGGCGGCTCCTCGTCCTCGTCGTCCAGCGCCGAGACCGTCCCCTCGACGGGTAGGAAGTCGCCCGGATGCCGGACCGTCTGCACCATCACGAACACGCCGTAGAGGACCAGCGAGGCGACCGCCGCGAAGATCAGCTGGCTGCCGGAGAACACCGGACCCGGCTCGCTGGTGGTGAAGGTCGGCAGCACCAGGGTGAAGGTGGCCAGCGTCGCGACCGTGGCCAGGGCCGCGCCCGTGCCCTCGGCATTGAACACCGCGACCCGCCGCTTCAAGGCGCCGACCAGCAGCGAAAGGCCGAAAATGCCGTTGCACGTGATCATTACGGCCGCGAACACGGTGTCACGGGCCAGCGAGGCGGCCTTCTCGCCACTGGAGATCATCAGCGTCACGATCAGACCGACCTCGATGATGGTCACCGCCACCGCGAGGATCAGCGAGCCGAACGGCTCCCCCACCCGATGGGCCACGGTCTCCGCGTGATGCACGGCCGCGAGCACCGCGCCGATCAGCCAGACGCCGACCACGATCGCGCTCACCGTGTTCATCCCGCGACCCCAGGAGGCCGCGAGCACGACGGCGGCGATCACCGGCATGATGACCGACCAGTACCTCTTGCAGAAACCGACCATGGCCCCCATCGTTGCAGCAAATTGCTCGCATTCACCGCAAATAGCGACCCGAACCTCCCGATCGCGCGTTCCCACCCGACCGCGAGCAGGTGACATAGGCTCCCGGCGTGGCCGAAAGCACCCATCCGCACGAGCCCCATGACAGCAGCCTCGCCTCGCGACTGAACTGGTTGCGCGCGGGCGTGCTCGGCGCCAACGACGGCATCGTGTCCACCGCCGGTCTGGTCGTCGGCGTGGCCGCGGCGTCCACCGACACCGACGCCATCCTCACCGCGGGCATCGCGGGTTTGGCCGCGGGCGCGATCTCCATGGCCGTGGGCGAGTACGTCTCGGTCAGCACCCAGCGCGACACCGAACAGGCGCTGCTGAAGCAGGAGAAGCGGGAACTGGCAGAGGAACCCGAGTTCGAACTGAACGAACTCACCGAGATCTACCGCGGCAAGGGACTTTCCGAGCAGACCGCGCGACAGGTCGCCGAGGAGCTCACCGCCCACGACGCCTTCGCCGCCCACGCCGAGGCCGAATTGCGTTTGGATCCACAGGATCTCACCAATCCCTGGCACGCGGCGCTGTCCTCGGCCGTCTCCTTCACCCTCGGCGCGATCCTGCCCATTCTCGCCATCCTGCTGCCGCCGACGCAGTGGCGCATCCCCGTCTGTTTCGCCGCCGTCCTGGTCGCCCTGGCCGTCACCGGTTCGGTCAGCGCCCGCTTCGGCCGCAGCGATCCGCGCCGCGCGGTGCTGCGCGTGGTGATCGGCGGCGCGCTGGCCATGCTCATCACCTACGGAATCGGCCAGCTCGCAGGCGTTTCCGGGCTCTGAGCGTCCGCGCTACTCGGAGACGGGTCCCGGGGCGGGCGGGGGCAGCGGCCCGGGCAGGTCGATCGGGGCCGGCGCGACCGGTGGCGGCGCGGGCGGGACGTAACGCGGATAGACATGCGGCGCAACGGGTTCGGATCCGGCGATCCCGATCTCGACCGGGTGCGGCGGAGCCGGGACCACCGACTGCGGCGGGACGGCCGGGACCCCCGGGATTCCGGCAACGGGTCCGGCCGGGGGTGGCACCGGCCGATCATGGCGCAGCCGTGGCACATTCACGATCGAGACGTCGGCATCGTTACCGCGGTGGCCGGTCCCGGTGAGCAGCATGCCCGCGCCGATACCGAACAGCATGAGGCCGGACACCAGCGCGACCGCTCCGAGGCGGCGGGGGTTGATGTCACCCTCGTCGCGCGGCCCGATTCCGTCGACAGTACCGAGCATGGCTGTCCTCCTTCGGATTACGGAGCGGGCGGCGGAGGCGGGGGCGGCGGCAGCAGGAACGGGAGGATCGGGGCCAGGATGTCCGGAATCGGCGCGGGCGCGGGCGGCGGAGGCGGCGGAGGCGGCGCGTCGAACGTCGGCTCGGGGGCCACCTCGACCGGAGCGGGCGCCACCCACTGCTGGGTTTGCGGCGCGGGCGCGGGAGCGGGTGCCTGCACCGAGTCGACCGGGGCGGGCGGCGGCGGAGGCGGCGGAGGCAACGCGGGAGCCTTGGTCGGCGCGGCGTTCACCGGGGCCTCGGTGGAACTGGAGGCGGGGGCACCGGGTCCGGCCGGGCCGTCCGGGCTGTCGAGGCCCTCCCGGATCACGCCGCCGACCAGGGTGAAGACCAACCCGATCGACAGTACGACGAGTACGGCGAGCACCCGTGGCGACATCTCACCGGGCGCGACCACGCCGGGAACGCCGTCCTCCGCTGTCGCGGTGGGTTTCTCCTGTACTGCACCGAGCGTCACCGAGGATTCCCTTCGATTCGCAGTCACGTCCGCAGATCCGAAAAGCCCGTCCTTCAAGCGACGGTACACAGATTTGCTGGAGAGCTGAACGCACGACGTGTAAGGAAAGGGTCCCAGGTGAATATCTATTTGAACTGATTGCCAGTAAGTAGCGCTAGATCGCCTCGAAGTCTGCCTCGGTATCGTCGACGACCCGATAGACACCCGAGGCAAACTCGAGGGCGCGAGCGGTACGGCGAGCCGCCTCGTCCAGGTGAATGCGCGGCGACTGCGGCGGCTCGTCCGTGTAATACGTTCCCGGACCGAAGAATTGGCCGTACCGCAGCACCACGCCACCGGCCGCCAGCACCGCACTCTCCAGGAACTCCTTGGCGTCCTGACCCGCGCCGGTCATCTCCCACGCGACGCTCTGCGCCAGCACCCGCGCCTTCCCGGCGGCCGCGGCCGCCGCCAGCAGATTGGCGGTGCCCTCCCGGCGGATGCGGGCATTGGCCTCGCGGCCCTCGGGCAGCTTGGCCGGGTCGTCGGGCAGGTCGGTGAGCTGGTGCATGACCAGATCCGGTGCGTAGGCGACGACCGCGGCTGTCAGCGCGTCGGCGTCGAAGGCGTCGCACACCACCGGTTCCGCGCCCGCGGCCGCGAGCAGCCGCGCCTTGTCGGGGGACCGGGTCATACCGGCCACCTGGTGTCCCGCCGCGATGAGCAGCGGGACCAGTCGAGTACCGAGGACGCCGCTGGCGCCCGCCAGGAAGATCCGCATGGTCGCCGAGACTAAGGGATCGAGATGACAACCTTGCCGAACGGGTCACCGTCCTCGAAGTAGCGGTAGGCATCGACCGCTTCCTCGAACGGGAACACCCGGTCGATCACCGGCCGCACCTCGTGCTCGGACCAGGTGCGGTTCATCAGCTCCAGATCGGTCCGGCTGCCCACCGCGACCCGCCGCAGCGCGATGTACTTGCCGCCCAGCGGATCACCCGCGGGCCGCCCGGCGGGCGCGGGGAACGCGCCGATCAGCGACACCTGACCGTTGTAGGCCGTGGCCGCAAGGGATTTCGGCAGCGTCAGCATGCCGACCGCCTCGACTACCACCTGCGCGCCCAGTCCGCCGGTCAGCCCGAGTACGGCCTGCTCCCAGTCCGGGATCTCGTTGCGGTCGATCACCTCGTCGGCGCCCAGCTTGCGCAACCGCTCGCCCTTGTCGGGCGAGGACGTGATCGAGATGACCCGGGCCCCCAGCACTTTCGCGTGCTGCACGGCGAACAGGCCCACCGGACCGGTACCGACGGTCAATACGGTGTCGCCGGGGCCGACCGGCACCGGCTTGGTCACTCCCGCCCAGGCCACCAGGCCCGCGCAGGTCAGCGATGCGGCCTCCGCGTCGGTGAGGTGCGGCGGCACCTGCACCACCGAATCCTTTTCCAGCACAACGTAGGTGGCCAGCCAGCCGTCGTGGGTCGCGCCGTACTGCTGGCTCGACAGCTCCTGGGTCTGCGGGCCTTCGTTCCAGCCCACGAAGTAGGTGCTCATCACGCGGTCACCGAGCGCGGCCCGGGCCACCTCCGGTCCGACCGCGATCACCTCGCCGACACCGTCGACCAGCGGCACCACGCCCGGCCGCGCCTTCACCGGGTAGGTGCCCGCGATCAGCATCAGGTCACGACGCTCGAGCGAGGTGGCGCGCACCCGGACCACGACCTGGTGCGGTCCGGGGGTCGGCGCCTCCTGGACCCGGGTGGTCAGTCCGTCCAGGCCCCGCAGCGGCTCCAGTTGGTAGGCAATGCCGTTCATCGCGTTCTCCTTCGATCGCTCGTTGCCGAGAAGTCTGCTGAGGCGAGGACGGCGGTGCGATTCCCCGCAGGGAATAGTGGAGGTGCACGACGGTGCGGACAGTGGAGGTATGACGACGATGGCCGTGGCGACGACAACGACGAATCCGTTCGCACAGCAGCTGCGCAAATGGCGGATGCGACGCCGGATCAGCCAACTCGATCTCGCCATCGCGGCCGAGACCAGCCAGCGCTACCTCAGCTTCCTCGAACAGGGCCGCTCCCATCCGGGCCGCACCATGGTGGTGCGGCTGGCCGAGGTGCTGCAACTGACGCTGCGCGAACGCAACGGGCTGCTGCTGGCCGCGGGCTACGCGCCGATCTTCCCCGAATCCGCGCTGGACGCACCGGAACTGGAGCCGGTGCGGCTCGCGCTGGAAACCATCCTGGAGGGACACATCCCCTACCCTGCGGTGGTGACCCGGCCCTTCGGCATGCTGGTGGCCGCCAACAAGGGTTTCGAGCTGCTGACCGAGGGCTGCGCCCCGGAACTGCTCGAAGCGCCGATCAATGTGCTGCGGCTGGCCCTGCATCCGGAGGGGCTGGCCCGCCGGGTGCTGAACCTGCCCGAATGGGGTCGCCACGTCACCGACAGTCTGCGCAATCGCGCGGGCCGCAGCCCCAGCCCCGACCTCGACGAGCTCATCGCGGAGCTGGACGGCTATCTACCCCAGGCGGATCCGGGGCCGAACCACCTGGGCTTCGCCGTCCCGCTGCGATTGCGTTGCGAGAGCGGCGAATTGCGGCTGATCACCACGATCACGACCTTCGCGACCGCCACCGACATCACCCTGGCCGAACTCCATCTGGAGGCCTTCCTCCCCGCCGACCGGCCGACCTGCGACTATCTGCGCAACCGCTTCGGAACTGCCTAGCTTCGCAACTCCCTAACCGAAAGCCCCGGGAACAGCCGACCCACTGATCGCACCGAACGCCCGCTCGAGTTCGCCGTCGTCGCCGGGGTGATCGGGCCAGTGCGCGGCGATATGGCCGTCCGGCCGCACCAGCACGGCACCTCGCGGACCCAGTCCACACTGTTCGGCGTCTGCGACGGAAAGGATTTCGATCCGCAGCGGGACCTGTGCCGGCTGCTCCCAGCCGACCGGGTCCGGCGTGAACAAGGTGAACCATTCGCCCAGCGCGTCGAGGGTGGAACGACCGGGTGCCAGCCAGCGGTGCGGCATCCGATGGCCCGGCTGCGCGGTCTGGACGTAATCGGCCCCCGGCTCGGGCGGCTCGCTGTCGTCGCCGAGGACGGCGGTGGACCGGTAGACCGCGCCCATCACCAGCCCGAGCTGCGCGAAATACTCCTCGGACCAGGGCAATTCGTCCTCGGTCGGCGGTACGTCGCGGCCGGCCCGCTCCAGCCGGGCCCGCTGCGCCCGGCCCAGCATCTCGGCATTGGCCAGCGCCCGCCGCATGGTCCGATGCGCGACCGGAAGCCGTTCCGCCGCATAGGTTTCCAGCAGCCGCGGTCCGGCCCAGCCGCGCAGCACCCCCGCCAACTTCCAGCACAGGTTGTGGACGTCGGCGACGCCCAGGTTCATCCCCAGGCCGCCGATCACCGGGACGGTATGCGCGGCGTCACCGGCGAGAAAGACGCGGCCGTGGCGAAGTCGTTCGGCGACAAAGGCACTCATCACCCAGTGCTGGATCCGCACCACCTCGACGGCTGCGTCGACGCCGGGTCCGAACGCGGCGACGACCAACTTCTCCCAGTCGACCCCGACCCGATCGGCCGGAGTGGGCCCGAACCAGCCCCACCCGCCCTCCGGATACAGCGGCATCACCGAACCGTGCGAGGTGAAGTAGACCCCCGAGGGCTGGGCCGCGCACCAGTCCCGCAGGTCGGCGTCGAAGACGACGGTGGTCGCCTCGCCGATCGCGCCGGGGCCGGTGACATCGATGCCGAGCCGTTGGCGCACAGTGGAATTCGCACCGTCGGCGGCGATCAGATACCGGGCCCGGACGCTGGTCTCCGCGCCGGTCGCGCGGTCGGTGAGCAGTGCGGTCACGCCGTCGCGGTCCTGGGTCAGCGCCACCAGTTCGGCCCCGAACCGCGGCGGCGTCTTCGCGGCCGCGAGCAGCGCCGGTTCCAGCCGATCCTGCGAGGTGACCGCGCCGACCGCGGGACTCTGCGGGATCGGCGCGTTCACCCCGATCATGGCGGCCGTCGCGAAATCGGGTTCGCCGAGCGTGTTTCGGAAGCGGACGCGGCCGAACTCGGGCGCGAAGGCGCGGGCGGCGACGGCATCGGCGACACCGAGCCCGCGAAAGATCTCCATGGTGCGCACGTTGACCAGCCGGGATCGCGGAAACGGCGACAGCTCACCGTGTTTCTCGACCAGCGCCACCCGCACGCCCCAGCGTTCCAGCAGGGCCCGGGCGGTCAGCCCGACCGGGCCGCCGCCCACGATCAATACCTCCGGATCGGCATTCGCCACGGTCATGTCGAGCTCCTCCCCGCTCTCCGGGCACCGGCCCGCGCCCAGGATCGAGTGTGCGACCGTGGCCGGAAGATCGTCAACGACGTGTCACGAATGCTTGTGGCCGAATACTCGTGGACGTATATTCGTAGACGAGTTGGGAGGCAGGCCATGGCCCGCAAACGCAAGGTCGGCAACCTGATGGGTCTGGCCGTGCTGTCCACCCTGGTCGTGCAGCCCCGGCATCGCTACGACATCGCAGCCCAGATGAAAGCCTGGGGCAAGGACGCCGACATGGGCGTCAAATGGGGATCGCTCTACACCGTCGTCGACAACCTCGCCAAGCACGGATTCGTCGAGGCCGTCGGCAGTGAACGCGACGGCGCGCGCCCCGAACGCACCATCTACCGCATCACAGCCGCCGGTCGCGCCGAACTCTCGGACTGGACAAGGGAACTCATCTCCAACCCGGAACCCGAGCAGCGGCGCTTCGTCGCGGGACTGTCGGTGGTCTCGGCGCTGCCGCCCGACGAGGTGGTCGAGCTGCTCACGCTGCGAATCACCAAGCTGGAGAAGACCATCCGGGACACCCGCAGCGAATTGGCAGCGCTGGAAGGCACACTGCCGCGCCTGTTCCTCATCGAGGAGGATTATCTGCTCGCCATGCTCGCGGCCGAGGCCGAGTGGGCACGCGGCCTGCGCGATTCCCTCGCCGACGGCAGCTTCCCGGATGTGGAGGGCTGGCGGCGTTTTCACGTCGACGGTTTCATACCCGACCACATCATCGACATGAGAGATGGAGGAGCAACCGACTCGCAAACGCCTCAGGACTGATCCGATATCAGACCGGGCCCCGACGGAGGTGCTGCAACACCACCGCCGAAGCCCGGGATCACACCGTCTCGAACCGCGTCCGTGCAGGCGAACCCGGAGCCGAGTTTGGCAACTACAGGATAACTGGGTTCTGCACGCAGACAGTGGTTCGGGCGCTCGACACCCTCCGAACAACTCTCTGGAGACAACCATGTCCATTCGTTCCGCACTCGTCATCGGCGGCGGCATCTCCGGTCCCGTGACCGCGACCGCACTGCATATGGCCGGCATCGACGTCACCGTCTGCGAGGCCTATCCCGGACCCGCCTACGGCATCGGCACCAATCTGGCACTGGCGCCCAACGGGATGGCCGCGCTGGAGATCGTCGGGGCCGCGGACGCGGTCCGCGCCGCAGCACTGCCGATCCGATCCTCGGTCATGTCGATCGGCGCCACCACCGTCACCCTGCCCACGCTCACCGAAATCGAACCGCTGCGACTGGTGGATCGCCCTGTGCTGCACCAGGTTCTGCACGACAATGCCGTCGCGGCCGGGGTCGCCTTCGAATACAACCGCAAACTCATCGACGTCGAGGAGCACGCGGGCGGCGTGACCGCGCTGTTCGCCGACGGCAGCAGCGCCACCGCGGACGTGCTGATCGGCACCGACGGCATCCACTCCACGGTGCGCACCCTCATCGATCCGAAAGCGCCCGAACCCACGTATCTGCGGATGCTGGGCTTCGGCGCGATCTCCGACTGCTCGCTCGATGTAGCACCGGATTCGATGACCTTCGCCTTCGGCAAACGCGCCTACTACCTGTACTGGGCGCTGCCCGACGGGCGGGTCGGCTGGGGCGCGAATCTGCCTCGGGAGCAGTACTTTTCACTGAGCCAGGCCCGCACCGTACCCGTCGAGGAGTGGCTGTCGATCCTGCGGGACACCTACAGCGACGACATCCCGGGCGCGGAACTGGCGCGCAACACCACCGCCGGGGAACTGCTGGTCGGGGGCGCGTTGCAGATCATGCCGCGGGTACCGCACTGGTATCGGGGCCGGATGGTGCTGGTCGGGGATGCCATCCACGCACCCAGCAACACCTCCGGCCAGGGTGCGTCACTGGCCATCGAGAGCGGTATCGAACTGGCCCGCTGCCTGCGCGATATCGATGATCCGGCACAGGCTTTCGCCACCTACGAGGCGCTGCGGCGGCCGCGGGTGGAGGCGGTCGCGGCGCGGGTCAAGCGGGTCAACCACACCAAGGCGGCCGGGCCGATCGTGCGCAAGACCATGCAGTTGGTGATGCCGATCGCGTTCAAGCGGATGAATCCGGAGAAGGCGTTCGGTCACGAAATGCGGTTCCGGATCGACTGGGACGCCACCGTGCGGCCGGTCGCGCTGTCGGCCTGATCCGCACGGGATAGCCGCGCGTACGAAAAGCACGCCCCATCGCGATATTCGCGATGGGGCAGCGACTATGCTCGGGAACAGCCGGATCAGCCCACCGGGAGTTCGTCCGGGCGGTCGGCCTCGTCCAGCAGCTTGGTGGCGATATTGTCGATGGCCTGATCGAGCAGGCGCCGGTCCTCCGGATCATCGGAATCCCAATTGGTGAGCTGGGATTCGATCCAGTGCTTCCAGGCCACCCGCACCCGGTCGACCTCCCGCACACCCTTGTCGGTGAGCACCAGGTCGTCGCCCTCGCGCAGCAGCATGCCCTCGCGTTCGGCCCGCTGGAACACCGGTCCGATCAATTCGGCCGGGATCCAATGGGTTCGGGCGATGTCGTCGACGGTCACCTGACCCCGCAACCGGGTGTACATGCGCACCTGACCCAGCGCCCACGCCTCGTCACGGCCGAGCGAACTGCCCGCCGCGGCCAGGATTCCCGAGTCCGGGACCTGATTGTCGCGCAGCTTGCGCAGCACTCGCGCGACCCGACGCTCCAACTGCACCAACCGATCCGAGGAATCCGGCATGGCGAACTGCTCGCCCACATCGGTGGCCTCGGCGCGGGCGCTGTCGCGCAGCGGCACCTGCTTCAGGAACCAGGCGACCACGAAACCCAGCAGCGCGAACGGCACCACCCAGCGGAAGACGAAGTCGATGGAGTCCGCGTAGGCCTGGATGATCGGCGCGGACTGCTCGGCGGGCAACGCGCGCAGCGCCGCCGGACTCTGCGCCGCCTCCGGTCGCACCCGCGCTTCGATCAGTGCCGCTTCGAGATTCGGGCGCAGCTGATTGGAGTAGAGGGTGCCGAAGACCGTGGTGCCGAAGGCGCTGCCGATGGTGCGGAAGAAGGTGACGCCCGAGGTCGCGGTGCCGAGATCGGAGTACGGGACGCTGTTCTGCACCACGATGGTCAGCACCTGCATGGCCAGGCCGATGCCCAGACCCAGGATCAGCATGTACAGCGACATGGTCCAGAAGCTGGTGTGCGCGCCCATGGTCGACATCAGGAACAGGCCCACCGCCATCACCGCGGTGCCCAGAATCGGGAAGGCCTTGTAGTGGCCGGTCTTTCCGACGATATTGCCCGACAGGATCGAGGTGAAGAACAGCCCGACCACCAGCGGCAGCGTGCGGACACCGGACGCGGTCGCCGAAACCCCTTGCACGTATTGCAGATACGCGGGCAGGTAGGTCATCGCGCCGAGCATGGCGAAGCCGACGATGAAGCTCAGGATGGAGCAGACGGTGAAGACGTTGCTGCGGAACAGGTGCATGGGCAGCATGGGTTCGCGGGCATGGAATTCCGCGAACACGAACGCCGTCATCAGCACCACCGCGGCCGCGAACAGGCCGATGATGGTCGCCGAGCCCCACGCGTATTCCTGTCCGCCCCATTCCAATCCGAGGATCAGGCAGGTGACGCCGATGGCGATGAGGGCGATGCCCAGGTAGTCGACGATCGGCTTGACCATCGAGCGGGTCATCGGAATGGTGCGGGCGGCCAGCACGATCATCACGATCGCCAGCGGCACGTTGACGTAGAAGCACCAGCGCCAGCTCAGGTGGTCGGTGAACAGTCCGCCCAGGGTCGGCCCGATCACCGTGGTGATGCCGAAGACCGCGCCCAGCGCACCCTGATATTTGCCGCGTTCGCGCAGCGGGATGACGTCGGCGATCAGGGCCATCGAGGTGACCATCAGCCCGCCCGCGCCGATGCCCTGCACGGCGCGCGCGGCGATCAGCAGCGTCATGCCGTTGGAGAGCCCGGCGATCATCGATCCGATGATGAAGATCGCGCCGCTGAGCTGGAAGACCAGTTTGCGGCCGAACAGGTCGCCGAACTTGCCCGCGAGGGCGGTCGCGATGGCCTCGGCCACCAGGTAGGAGGTGACCACCCAGGCCATGTGTCCGGCACCGCCGAGGTCGGCGACGATGGTCGGCAGGGCGGTGGAGACGATGGTGGAGTCGAGGGCGGCCATCAGCATGCCGAGGGCGACGGTTCCGAAGATGACGTTTCTCCGGGCCCGGCTGAGTTGCGGCGGCATGAGGGGCTTCTCGGCGGTGGCGCTGGCACCGGTCATCGGCCCAGTATGTTTGCCCGTCGGTCGATAACCAGCAACGACACGGCAAATAGCAGGGCCGGGTTCGGTTGCGCTACCGTCTGGGACTGAGCGGGCGCACACCCTATCGCCAGAACTTACTCTGGAGTAAGGTAGGACGACCGAGTGCGACCCAGCACATCGAACGCCGAACCTGTGAGGTCACCAGCCATGGCATGGAAGCCCAGCGAAATCTCGGACCAGTCCGGGCGCACCTTCGTGATCACCGGAGCCAATGGCGGACTCGGCGAGCAGACCACCAAGGTACTGGCGAGCAAGGGCGCCACCGTGATCATGGCCTGCCGCAACGCCGCCAAGGCCCAGCCGATCGCCGACGCCATCGACGGTGACGTGCGAGTGGCCGCGCTGGATCTGGCCGATCTGGCCTCGGTGCGCGAATTCGCCGAGCAGACCGGCGAATTCGATGTGCTGATCAACAACGCGGGCCTGATGAACGTGCCGTTCTCGCGCACCAAGGACGGGTTCGAAACCCAGTGGGGCGTCAACCATCTCGGACACTACGCGCTGACCGGGCTGCTGCTGGACAAGATCCGCGACCGGGTGATCAGCCTGGCGTCCATCGCGCACAAGCAGACCCCCAAGCTGTGGGTCGACGACCTCAACTACGAGAATCGCCGCTACCAGCGCAATCTCGCGTACGCGCAGTCCAAGCTGTCGAACCTGATGTTCGCGCGCGAACTGCAGCGCCGCTTCACCGAGGCCGGGTCGGCCAAGCGCTCCTACGGCGTGCACCCCGGTGTCTCGGCCACCGACCTCTTCGCCAAGACCGAGACCCCGATCGACCGGATCTCCAAGCCGTTCATCCGCATCGTCGGCCAGTCCCCCGCGCACGCGGCCTACTCCTCACTGTTCGCGGCCACCAGCCCCGACGCCGACCCGACCGTCTACTGGGGACCCACCCGCTGGTTCGGCAGCCAGGGTCCGGTCGAGCCCTCGCCGTCGAGCAAGCTGTCGCAGGACCAGGAGATGTGGCGGCGGCTGTGGGAGGAGTCCGAGCGGCTCACCGGAGTCGTCTACAAGTTCTGATCGGTGTAACCGACCTCTTACTACGCAGCGCGTAGTAGGGAGGTACCGTGGAGGTCGTGTCCGCTCCCCAACGCCGCCCGGCCCTGATCCTGTTCGTGGTCGTGGCCTTCGTGGCGTGCCTGGGTCTGGGCTACTGGCAGTGGACACGCTTCCAATCCGGCGGCGGCACCTTCCAGAACCTCGGATACGCGCTGCAGTGGCCGCTCTTCGCCGGGTTCGTGATCTGGGCCTACGTTCGGTTCGTCCGCCTCGAGCGGGAGGCCGACGAGGTGGAGGCGGCCGCACCCGAGGCGGCCGTCGTCAACGAGACCGCACCGGCCGCGCCCGCCGGGCACCGGCCGCGCCGGGTGAAAGCGGCTGCGCCGCGCGAGATTCCGGCGGGCATCCTGCCGGAACGCCCCAAGGCCGCCAAGGCCGATGATCCCGAACTCGTCGAATACAACAGGTACCTGGCCGAACTGCACGCCCGCGATATGGACGAGAAGGTCCGTGCGGCCGGGCTGCAACACATCGAGAGGAGCGCCGGTTGAGCGCCCGCGACAATTCCGCTGAGACTCCCGTCGCCGTCGAGACCGCCACGCCGGCGCCTCGCCCGCTCGGTGCGGCCACCCCCGAGAAGATCCGTGGCGCACTACTCCGCTACCGGACGCTCGCCTACATCACCGGCGTCTGGCTGCTGGTGCTGTGCGGTGAGATGGTCTACAAGTACCTGCTGATCTCCGACAGCCACAGCGCACCGCACTGGCTGTTCTACATCGGCCAGGTGCACGGCATCTTCTACATGATCTACCTGGTCTTCACCATCGACCTCGGCATCAAGGCACGCTGGCAGCCCGCCACCACGGCGCTGACCTGCCTGGCGGGCACGATCCCGTTCCTGTCCTTCGTGTTCGAGCACTGGCGCACCCGCGAGGTGAAGCAGGCCTTCGGGCTCTGAACGCCCCCTGACAACGAGAGCGCCCCGCCGATATTTCGGCGGGGCGCTCTTCGCTTTTCGAAACCCGTTGGTGGCGGGCCGGATTCAGTTCTGCGCGAGTGCGGCCAGCGCCGGGAGCAGCTGACGCAGGGCACGGCCCCGGTGCGAGGCGGCGTCCTTCTCGGCGGGGGTGAGCTGAGCGGAGGAGACGTCGCCGCCGTCCGGGAAGAACAGCGGGTCGTAGCCGAAACCGCCGTCGCCCACCGGTTTCCGGCCGATCACGCCCGGCCACTCGCCGCGCACGATCTCCTCGACGCCGTCGGCGACCAGGGCGCACGACGAGACGAAGCGGGCGCCGCGGCGCTCGTCGGGGACGTCGCCGAGCTGGGCCAGCAGCAGGGTGTTGTTGGCCCCGTCGTTGCCGTGGGCGCCCGACCAGCGTGCCGACAGCACGCCGGGCATGCCGTTGAGGGCATCCACCTCGATACCGGAATCGTCTGCGACACAGGCCAATCCGGTCGCGGCGAAGCCGTCGCGGGCCTTGGCCACGGCGTTTTCCTCGAAGGTCGCGCCGATCTCGGGGGCCTCGTCGTATTCGGGAACGTCGTTCAGGCCGACGATCTCGATACCCTCGACCCCGGCCTCGTCGAGAATGCGACGCAACTCGTTGAGCTTCTTGGCATTACGGCTGGCGACCAGCACGCGGCGGGTCATCGCTTCTTGGATTCCCCGGGCTCGGGCAGCACGCCCGGGTACGGCAGCGCGAGGGCTTCCTTCTGCACCACGAACAGCTGCTCACAACCGGCCAGCGCCGAGTCGAGCAGCTTGTCCAGGGTGGAGCGCGGGAAGGTGGCGCCCTCGCCGGTGCCCTGGATCTCGACCAGGGTGCCGGTGTCGGTGGCGACCACGTTCATGTCGACCTCGGCGCGCGAATCCTCCTCGTACGGCAGGTCCAGACGCACCCGGCCATCGACCACGCCGACGCTGACCGCGGCGATGGCGCACGAGATCGGCTGCGGGTCGGTGAGCTTGCCACCGGCGGCCAAATAGGTGATGGCGTCCGAGAGCGCCACGTAGGCACCGGTGATGGCGGCGGTACGGGTGCCGCCGTCGGCCTGCAGCACGTCACAGTCCACGGCGATGGTGTTCTCGCCGATGGTCGACAGGTCGATGCAGGCGCGCAGCGAACGGCCGATCAGCCGCGAGATCTCCTGGGTGCGGCCACCGACCTTGCCCTTCACCGACTCTCGCCCCGAACGGGTGTGGGTGGCGGCGGGCAGCATCGCGTATTCGGCCGTCAGCCAGCCCATTCCGGACTCGCGACGCCACGGCGGGACGCCGTCGGTGACGCTCGCGGTGCACATCACCCGCGTGCCACCGAATTCCACCAGCACCGAACCCGCGGGGTGCGAAGTGAACCCCCGGGTGATCTTCACGTCGCGGAGTTCGTCATCCGCCCTGCCATCGGCTCGTTTAGACACGGGGGTCAGCCTAGTAGTGGACCGACCGGCCCTGTCCACGGCCCGCTGCTGTGCCTCAGATGTCGAAGGTTTCGCCCGGCGAGACCGCGTGCACCGGGCCGCTGAAAACGGCCTTGGCTTCGGCGATCACGTCTTCACGCGAGGTCCACGGCGGGATGTGGGTGAGCAGCAGTTCGCCGACTCCGGCCTCGGCGGCGATCAGGCCCGCCTCGTGGCCGGAGAGGTGGATGCCCGGCGGACGGTTGGCCGGATCGTGGGTCCACGACGCCTCCGACAGCAGAACGTCTGCGCCCCTGGCCAACTCGAAGACCTCGTCGCACAGGGCGGTGTCGCCGGTGTAGACGAAGGTGCGGCCCGCGGCGGTGTTGATGCGCAGGCCGTAGGACTCCGGCGGGTGGAACATGCGCCGCGCCTCGACGGTGTGGCCGGAGCCGAACGGGATCGGCTCGTCGGCCTTCCAGACCCGCATGTCGATGACGTCGGACCAGTCGTCGGTCTCGCCGCCGATCTCCGCGGAGGCGTTGCCGATCCGCAGCGAGGTGTCGGTCGGGCCGTAGACGATGGCCTTACCGCTCGGCGGGTTGGGATGGTAGCGCCGCCAGACCAGCAGACCCGGCAGATCCAGGCAGTGGTCGGCGTGCAGGTGGGTGAGGAAGATGTCGACCTCACCCGGATCGAGGTGGCGTTGCAGCGCACCCAGTACGCCGGGGCCGAAATCGATGACGGTCGGTGTCATGTCCGGGCCGGTGAGCAGGTATCCCGACGCCGGGGAATCCGGGCCGGACACACTGCCCGAGCACCCGAGGACGGTGAGGCGCATTCCCCCATGCTGCCACGCTGCTGTCTCACTCAAGGAGGGATCCCCCAAATCGCCGACCGCGTCCAGCGTCACCCCTACGACGCGAGTCGGCCGGCGTCAGCCCCGCGACGATGACGACGTTCATTCCCAGAGAGTACCCACCCGGCAATCACTCCACCCACCGCCCCGAAAAGATGTCCTTGCCAAGAGATTCCGGGCTGCCCGGGCAGCACACCCAGGATGATCGACCCATACAGCAACCCCACCCCCACGCCCACCGCGATCTGCAACACATTCCGGGAGAACCATCCCCAGCAGATCAGATATGTGAGCCAGCCGAACACCAGCACCGAAGCGCCCAGCGACACAGTCCCGGACGGCGCGGTCAGCCACTGCCCCACACCGGCGATCACCCAGATGATGGCCGTGGCCGCGAGCCCGCGCCCGATCCCGGTCAGCAGCGTCAACATGCCCAGCACGATCACCGGCAGCGTATTGCCGATCAGATGCCCCCAATTGGCGTGCAGCAGAGGCGCGAACAGAATCCCGATCAGCCCGGACTCGCTGCGCGGCTTCACCCCCGCGTTGTTCAGCTCGTCTCCGGTGAGGACATCGACCCCCTCGATGCCGTACAGCAAACCGGTGAATCCCAACGTGATCACAATGGCCCGCTGCCACAGCAACTTCAGAGCATTACCACTGCCGCCCGACTGCGGAACCGGCGTCCCCGGCCGACCGGCAGGCACCGGCGGCTTCGCCAGCTGCTCCCGCAACCGCGCGATCCGATCCGGATCGAACGACGAACCCATGCCACCGCCACCGGTCATAGCAGCACCTCCTAGCCTCCCCCGAGCCTACCGCCGCAGCTGTTCGACGGCCTCGCACTCGACAGTCCACCGCACCGGGCCGAACCCGTCCAGAGGTAGTGATCGCCGGTCACGAAGCCGACGCTGCCTACAGGGATCATCGGTCAGCGGTGTCGAATCGGAAGCCCGTTGCCGCTGCCCGACATGGGCAGCGGGATCACCGACTCTCTACTACCGTTCGTCGCCGCGAGATCGCCACTACGGACTCGTCGATCCGGACAGCGTGAGATGACCTGTCTCAGCACCGAAACGGCGACCGCGGCGTGACAGCATTGCCGACTTCCATCGTCGCTGCGGGTCGCCCCCGGCGGGCAGCCGGGAGGCGGAGCCGGTGAGTTCTGACGATCCGTAGACGAAAACGGCGCGCCAGCAACAGGTTTCGTTGCGGGCGCGCCGTTCGAGGCGATGGGTCAGGCCCAGAGTTGGCCGTCGAGGCGTTCTTCGGCCTCTTCGAGCGTGCCGTCGTAGGCACCGGTGGAGAGGTATTTCCAGCCGCCGTCGGCGACTATGAAGGCGATGTCGGTGCGCTGACCGGCCTTTTGGGCCTTCTTGGCGACGCCGAGGGCGGCGTGCAGGATCGCGCCGGTGGAGATGCCCGCGAAAATGCCCTCTTCCAGGACCAATTCGCGGGTGCGGCGGACCGCGTCGTAGGGGCCCACGGAGAAGCGGGAGGTCAGCACGGACTCGTCGTAGAGTTCGGGGATGAAGCCCTCGTCGATATTGCGCAGGCCGTAGACCAGTTCGCCGTAGCGGGGTTCGGCGGCGACGATGTCGATGCCGGGAACCTGCTCGCGCAGGAAGCGGCCGGTGCCCATCAGGGTGCCGGTGGTGCCGAGACCGGCCACGAAATGGGTGATCTCGGGGAGGTCGGCGAAGATCTCGGGACCGGTGGTCTCGTAGTGGGCGAGGGCGTTGGCCGGATTGCCGTACTGGTAGAGCATCACCCAGTCCGGATTTTCGGCGGCGATCTGCTTGGCCAGCGCGACAGCCTGATTGGAGCCGCCCGCCGCCGGGGAATCGATGATCCGCGCACCGAACATGGTGAGCAGCTGGCGGCGCTCCACCGAGGTGTTCTCCGGCATCACGCAGACCAGCCGGTAGCCCTTGAGTTTGGCCGCCATGGCCAGCGAGATGCCGGTATTGCCGCTGGTGGGCTCGAGAATCGTGCAACCGGGTGTGAGCCGGCCGTCGGCCTCGGCCTGCTCGATCATGCGCAGCGCCGGACGGTCCTTGATGGATCCGGTCGGGTTGCGGTCCTCGAGCTTGGCCCACAGCCGCACATGGTCGTCACCGTCCCACTGCGGAGACAGGTTGCGCAGACCTACCAGCGGCGTATTGCCGAGTGTCGCGATCAGCGACTCGTAGCGGGCCACGGCTAGCGCGCGCCGCCGGCTACCGCCGGAAGGATGGTGACGGTGCCGCCGTCGGTGACCTCGGCGTCGAGTCCGCCGGTGAAGCGCACGTCCTCGTCGTCGACGTAGATGTTGACGTAGCGGTTGAGCTTGCCGTCCTTGAGGAGTCGCTCCTCGAGGCCCGGGTAGCTGGCCTCCAGGTTGGCGATGACGGCGGCCAGGGTCGCGCCCTCGGCCTGAACTCGCTTCTCGCCCTTGGTGATCGGACGCATGATGGTCGGAATGGATACGGTGACCGGCATGTGGGGGACTCCTTGCTCGGGTACTGCGGGCTGTGATTCGGGCGCTCAGGCGTAGGCGGGGACGATCTCGACCGGTTCCTCTTCGACCTTGCCGTCGATGATGCGGTAGCTGCGCAGCTCGTGCTGTTCGGCATCGCGGGTCGAGATCAGCACGTAGTGCGCGTTGGGCTCGGAGGCGTAGGAGATGTCGGTGCGGCTCGGGTACGCCTCGGTGGCGGTGTGCGAGTGGTAGACGACCACCGGCTCCTCGTCGGCGTCGTCCATGGCGCGCCACACCTTCAACTGCTCACCGGAATCGAAGCGATAGAACGTGGGCGACCGCTCCGCATTGACCATGGGCACGAACCGCTGCGGCCGATCCGAACCCTCCGGGCCCGCGATCACCCCGCAGGCCTCGTCCGGATGATCGGCGCGCGCGTGCGCGACCATCGCGTCCACCAGGTCGGCCCTGATCACCAGCACAGTCGCATCCTTCCGCCGACGCCCGGCCGAACGGCCGAAGCGCTGTCGTCAACAGGTGAGAATATGCGGCTATTCCCGGCCCGGCCGATCACACCCCGGCGAGCACGCGGGTCTAGCGGCCGAACAGATCGGAATACGCCGGGATGCCCGCGACCGAGGTCGCCGACAGGATGGCGTCCACGATCGCGCGTTCCACGCACACCGCCGCGGCCGTGCACAGCTGATCGAGCAGCAACAGATCCGCCGGGAACGCGGGCGGCAGCGGGAATCCGGGTGCGGCCGCGGCGGTCCCGGTGGCGAGCGCGAAGAGGGTGTCGCCGTCGAGCGGGGAATGCGCGGGGCGGATGGCGCGCGCCAGGCCGTCGTGCGCGGTGGTGGCCAGACGATGACAGGCCGCCGGGTCCAGGGCGGCGTCGGTGGCGACCACGCCGATGGTGGTGTTGAGCACGGTTCCCTTGACTGCCAACGCATTCGCGGCGGTCAGCTGTTCGGGGGTGGCGGCGTGCAGGCCGAAATGCTCCGGGCCGTCGGTGCCCGCGCCCCACGGGATTCCGGTGCGCGGATCGAAGACCGAGCCGACCGGATTGGCGACGATCAGCGCGCCCACCGTGACGCCCGCCGCCGGGCCGTCGTCGAATCGCACACTGGCCGAACCGATTCCGCCCTTGATCGACCCGGCGCGCGCACCCACGCCCGCACCGGCGGTTCCGCGTTCGAAGTCCACACTCGCGTCCTCCGCGGCCAGGAAGCCGAAGTCGGCGTCGGGCCGAATGTTCCACGCCCCCACCGGAAGATCGAAGATCACCGCGCCCGGGACGATCGGGACCACACGGGCCGGGTCGCTCGGATCCATCGGAATGCCCTCGCGATGCTCCTCGAGCCAGCGCATCACGCCGTCGGCGGCGGCCAGCCCGTAGGCGCTGCCGCCAGTGAGCAGAATCGCATTCGCCTGCCGCACAGTATTACTCGGATTCAGCAGGTCGGTCTCGCGGGTGCCGGGTCCGCCGCCGCGCACATCGACGGACGCAACCGCACCGCCCGGCGCTCGCACCACGGTGCAGCCGGTCGCCGCGCCCGCGCCGAGGGTGGCATTCTCGTCCAGCACGTGGTGGTGGCCGACCAGGATGCCCGACACGTCGGTGATCGAATTACGTGGTCCCGCAACGCTGTTCATGGCCACTTCTCCTTCGATGGGCGCGATGCCGCGAAATGGGTCAGGGCACGAGGGCCTGAATCAGCGAATCCTGCATCCAGGTCAGCCAGTGGTAGATCTCCAGGCTCGGGGACCGCGGATCGTCATCGTCGAGATGTTCGGGCGTGTCGGCACTGATGTTCAGGGCGGTGCCCAGCGCCAGCCGGACGTCGTTCAGGGCGATCAGCCAGCGGTCGGCCTGCTCCGGGGTGATGAGGATCTTGCCGCCCGCGGCGGGCAGGGTGTCGAGAATCACCTGTCCGGCAGCCACCTTGGCATCGATGATGCCGGGCTCGTGCAGGCTGCGCATGCCGCTGTTGAGGTCGGCGCGATCGGCGTCGGGGGAACCGGGTTCGGGCCGGTGGAAATCGGGCAGCAGCCGCAGCAGCCGCGGGTCGTCGGGCGGGACGGTGTTGCCCGTCTGTAGCCCGGTGAGGGCCGCGAGATCGTCCTCGGGGGCCGAACCGGCTCGCTCGGTCAGCAATCCGGACACCGCCCCGACCAGGGACCGCAGTACCTCCGCCTCGTGGGCGTCCATTTCCGAACGCAGTTTCAACCCGCTGAGGGAGTTCTTCCTGCTCCACTTCCGCACGGGGATACCGTAGTCGCCCGAATCACTCGTCACGCTGCATGGTGGCCCAGAGTCCGGCCGCGTGCAGGCGCTGCACGTCGTGTTCCATCTTGTCGCGGGAGCCGGCGGACACCACGGCCTTGCCCTCGTTGTGCACCTTCAGCATCAACTCGGTTGCCTTGCCTTTGCTGTAGCCGAACAGCTTTTGGAAGATGTAGGTCACGTAGTGCATGAGGTTGACCGGATCATCCCAAACGACCGTTACCCAAGGACGGTCCTCGGCCTCCAGCACCTCGGCGTACTCGATGGCCTCCGGCGCCGCCTGTGCCGCGAACAGTGTCACGTTCACGCCTGCCGAGGCAGTGGTGACACAGACAACGTCCTGATTACACAGACCCATAACGTCCAGGGTACGACGCCACAACACAGAAACAACAGGTGTGTCGGATTTGCCGACCGCTCCCGTCACAGCAGCTCGCAGCGTCCTAGAGTGGGTCCCGTGACCCTTGCGAACGGACTGACCAGTACCGCTCTGCTGACCGATCAATACGAGCTCACCATGCTCGCGGCGGCACTGGCCGACGGGTCGGCGCAGCGGCAATGCACCTTCGAGGTATTCGCCCGCAGGTTGCCGAACGGCCGCCGATACGGGGTGGTCGCGGGGACCGGGCGATTGCTGGACGCGCTGAACGAGTTCCGATTCGGTGAGCAGGAGCTGGCGATCGTGGCGCGGTTCCTGGACCCGAACACCGTGGCCTGGCTGCGCGACTACCGCTTCACCGGCGACATCGACGGGTACCGCGAGGGCGAACTGTATTTCCCGGGCTCGCCGATTCTCACCGTGCGCGGCACCTTCGCCGAATGCGTGCTGCTGGAAACGCTGGCCCTGTCGATCTACAACCACGACAGCGCCATCGCCGCCGCGGCCGCCCGCATGGTCAGCGCCGCCGGGGGCCGCCGGATGATCGAAATGGGTTCGCGCCGAACCCATGAGCTCGCCGCGCCCGCCAGCTCCCGCGCCGCCTACCTGGCCGGATTCGACGCCACCTCGAACCTGGAGGCCGCGCGCAGCTATGGCGTGCCGAGCGCGGGCACCAGCGCGCACGCCTTCACCCTGCTGCACTCCGGATCCGACGGCGAGCACGAGGCCGACGCCTTCCGCAGCCAGGTGCGGGCGCTCGGCGTCGGCACCACGCTGCTGGTCGACACCTTCGACATCACCCGCGGCGTGGCCACCGCCATCGAGGTGGCCGGACCCGAATTGGGCGGCGTGCGAATCGATTCCGGTGATCTCGGGGTGCTGGCGCGGCAGGTGCGCGAGCAGCTCGACGCGCTCGCCGCGGTCCGCACCCGCATCGTGGTCTCCGGCGATCTCGACGAGTACGCCATCGCTTCGCTGCGCGCCGAACCCGTCGACGTGTACGGCGTCGGCACCTCGCTGGTGGTGGGCTCCGGCGCGCCGACCGCGGGCATGGTCTACAAGCTGGTCGAGGTCGAGGGCGTCCCGGTGGCGAAACGCAGCTCGCACAAGGAGTCTCGCGGCGGCACCAAGCGGGCGCTGCGGCTGGCCCGCGGCACCGGAACCATCGTCGAGGAAATCGTCTACCCGGCTGACGCCGCCAAGCCGGACACCGACGGCTTCGAGTCGCGCGAGCTACAGGTGCCGATGGTGCGCAAGGGCGAGGTGCTCGCCGATCGGCCCAGCCTCGAGCAGAGCCGGGAACTGGTGACCAAGAGTCTGATCAGTCTGCCGTGGGAGGGTCTGAAGCTTTCCGCCGGGGAGCCCGCGATTCCGACGACGTTCCTGAGCTGACCTGCTTGTCCGCCGTGACCCGCCACCACAGCGCCGCCGCGATCAGCGCGGCGGGCGCGGCGAAGAACACGGTGAACGCCAGCGTGCTCACGATGTCGCCGACCGTGAAATCGATTTCGTGCCAGACGAGATCGGCCACCACACTGGCGATCTCGAACGCCACGAAGAACCGCAGGGCCATCAGCGCGGCACTCTTCATGTCTCCCCTGTCACCTGGAACGACGCCGCCGTCGCGCGGGCGCGCACCGAGCGGCACAATGCAATACGAGCGGCGAACCGGCGTGGTTCAACCGCCGGTCCACGGAAGGCCCTCCCATGAATCGAGCCCTGATCGTCGTCGACGTGCAGAACGATTTCTGTGAGGGCGGATCGCTGGCGGTCGCCGGGGGCGCGGCGGTGGCCGAGCGCATCACCGAATACCTGGACGTCTCCGACTACGCCGCGATCGTCGCCACCCGCGACTTCCACATCGACCCGGGCGCGCACTTCTCCGCGACCCCCGACTACGTCGACAGCTGGCCCCCGCACTGCCGCGTCGGCACCCCGGGCGCGGACTTCCACCCGAACCTGAACACCGCCCCGATCCAGGAGATCTTCTCCAAAGGCGCTTACACCGCGGCCTATTCGGGTTTCGAAGGCACCGCCACCGACGGCGAGACCACCCTCACCACCTGGTTGCGCGACCACGACGTCGACGCCGTCGACGTCTGCGGCATCGCCACCGACCACTGCGTCCGAGCCACCGCCCTCGACGCCCGCTCCGAAGGCTTCGACACCCGAGTCCTCCTCGGCCTCACCGCCGCCGTCTCCCCCACCACCCTGGTAACCGCCCTCGACAAACTCCGCGCCTCCGGTGTCGAACTCGCGGGCACCCTCGAAAACTGAGCGGATTTCAGCCTTTGCGGCCTGATCACGCCATGGTTCACGCGGGGTGTCAGAGCGGGGAAGTAGTCTGGCCGCCGTGCCCGAACTGCCTCCCGTTCCCAAGCTGCTGGCCACCGCTGTAGAAGCGCTGGGAGGGAAGGAGCGCACCGGGCAGCAGACGATGGCTGCGGCGGTCGCGCACTCCATCGACACCGGGGAGCATCTGGCCGTGCAGGCCGGGACCGGGACCGGCAAGTCGCTCGCGTATCTGGTGCCGAGCCTGCGGCACGCGGTGCGGACCGGGCGCACCGTGGTGGTGTCGACGGCGACCATCGCGTTGCAGCGGCAGCTGGTGGATCGGGATCTGCCGCGACTGTCGCAGGCGCTGGCCGAACCGCTGGGGCGGGTGGCGCAGTTCGCGATCCTCAAGGGGCGCAACAACTATCTGTGCCTCAACAAGATCAACAGTGCGATTCCGGACGAGCCCGCCGAGGCCGAACTGTTCGACGCGTTCGCCGTTTCGCGGCTCGGACGCGAAGTGCAGCGGCTCAACGAGTGGGTGTCCGACACCGAGACCGGTGACCGCGACGAACTCACCCCCGGCGTCAGCGACCGGGCCTGGCGGCAGGTGAGCGTGAGTTCGCGCGAATGCCTGGGCAAGTCTCGCTGCCCGTTCGGGCAGGACTGCTTCGCGGAGAAGGCACGCGCCGAATCCGGGGCCGCCGACGTGGTGGTCACCAATCACGCCTTGCTTGCCATCGACGCCATCAGCGGAATCCAGGTGCTACCCGAACACGACGTGGTGGTGATCGACGAGGCGCACGAGCTCGTCGACCGGGTCACCGGAGTCGCCACCGCCGAATTGTCCACAGCCGCCATCGCCGCCGCCGCCAAGCGCTGCACCAAGCTCATCGACGAGCAGGAGGTGGATCGGCTCGAGGCCGCCGCCGAAGCCTGGCACGGGCTGCTCGACGACCTGCCGCCCGGCCGCTGGGATCGACTGCCCGACGGCTCGGCTCCGGTGCTCGCGCTGATCCGCGACGCCGCCTGGAACGTGCGCACCGCGCTCGCCCCGCAGGGCGGCAGCAGCGCGCAGGGCGATCCGGAATCGGCGGCCGCCCGCAATCAGGCCCTCGCCGCCGTCGAGGAGGTGCACGACGCCGCGGTGCGGGTGCTGACCACCTTCGAGGAATCCGATCCGTCCGCGCACCACGACGTCATCTGGCTGGCGTCCGACGACCTGCGCGGCATCGCGCGCCGCACCCTGCACATGGCCCCGCTGTCGGTGGGTGGTCTGCTGCGCAGCCGCCTGTTCGGCACTGCCACAGTGGTTTTGACCTCCGCGACCCTGCAGATCGGCGGCTCCTTCGACAATCTGGCGGTGACCTGGGGGCTGCCGCCGAAGTCGTCGGCCGCGGTGGATCCGGCGCTGGCCAACGGCGCGGAGGTCCCGGCGGACGAGAAGAAACTGCGCTGGAATTCGGTGGACGTGGGCTCGCCGTTCGACCACGCCAAGTCCGGAATCCTGTACGTGGCCAAGCATTTACCCGCACCCGGCCGCGACGGCCTGCCGCCCTCCTATATGGACGAGATCGAGCGGCTCATCCGCGCCGCGGGCGGCCGCACCCTGGGTCTGTTCTCCTCGATGCGGGCCGCGAAAGCCGCGACCGAGGAACTGCGCGAACGCCTGGACACCCCCATCCTGTGTCAGGGCGACGACGCCACCGGGGCCCTGGTCCGCAAATTCGCGGAAGACCCGGAAATCTCACTGTTCGGGACACTTTCGCTGTGGCAGGGCGTCGACGTACCGGGTCCGTCGCTGAGTTTGGTGATCCTGGACCGCATTCCGTTCCCGCGCCCCGACGATCCGCTGCTGGTAGCGCGGCAGCGCGCGGTGGAATCGCGTGGCGGCAATGGTTTTCTGTCGATCGCCGCCAATCATGCGGCATTGCTACTGGCGCAGGGAACGGGGCGTTTGCTGCGCAGTACCGATGATCGCGGAGTTATCGCAATTCTGGATTCCCGATTGGCCACGGCGCGCTACGGCGGTTATCTCCGGGCATCGCTGCCGCCCTATTGGGAAACGTCCGATCCGGCCGTCGCGACAAAGGCTCTCGAAAGACTGACAAATGGTGTCGCACAAATGAAATGACATCTGTGAGAACAGTCACAGGGGTAGCTCCAACTTCCGATCGGAAGTAAATTGGCTTTCGATACTCCGGTGAACCCCCCAATTCCCACATCGGATGTGTCCGTCGTCCCCGCGCCAAGCCCTGCACGCGGCGCGGGGACACCGAAAACTCCTCCGGCAGGGCCTGATTCGCGGCCCGTCGCGGGATTTACTTCACAGCCAGCGTGATCAGCGCGGCCACCACGCCCAGCGCCACCGCACCGGCACCCCACACCAATCCCTGTCGCGCCCAAGGCCGTCCGGCATCCAGCGACAGGCGACCCGGTCCGGTGAACGCCAGCGCGATCGCGGCGATCGCGTAGACCACCGGCAGCTCCCACATCGCGAACCCGCCCTGCCACGACGCGTTGGCCGCGTTGATCATGGTGCCCAGCACGATCGCGGCCGCCAGCGGCGTCACCAGACCCAGCGCCAGCAGCAGCCCGCCGGTGATCTCACTGAGCCCGGCGAGGGTGGCGAAGAACTTGCCCGGGTCGTAGCCCATGCCACCGAACGCGCCCGCCGTCGCGTCGAGGCCGTAGCCGTTGAACCAGCCGAACAGCTTCTGGCTGCCGTGCACGGCGAGCAGTGCGCCGAATCCGACGCGGGCGGCCAGCAGGCCGATATCGGTGGCGGTGACGCTCGCCTGGGCGGCGACTGCGCGGGAGGCGGTGTTCACGGTTGCGGCCATGGTCGTTCCTCGTCTCTCGGTTCCGGTCAGCGAGAACAGTGTAACCGGACCGCAGTCCGCTTTCTTCGCACGGCCCTGACAACGAGGACGGGCGCGAGGCTATTCCGCCTCGCGCCCGTCCGTCCCACGATCCGATCCGCCTATTCCGCGAGGAACCAGAAGTAGTAGAGGAACACCAGCATCAGCACCCACATCACCGGATGCACTTCGCGCGCACGACGCTTCGCCACCATGACGATCGGATAGAACAGCAGGCCCATGGCGATGCCGTTGGCGATCGAGTACGTCAGCGGCATCATGATCACGGTGATGAACGCCGGAACCGCGTATTCCAAACGGTTCCACTCGATTTCGCCCAGCGCCCGCGACATCAGCACGCCGACCACGATGAGCGCGGGGGCCGTCACCGCCGGAACATCCGCGAACACGGCGAAGACCGGGAAGAAGAACAGGGCGACCAGGAACCAGCCCGCGGCGGCGACCGCGGTCAGGCCGGTCCGCCCGCCCGCCGAGACGCCCGCCGTGGACTCCACATACGCGGTGGTGCTGGAGGTTCCGATGATCGCGCCCGCCGCGGTGCCGACCGAGTCGGCCGCCAGCGCCTTCCCGGCGCGCTGCAGCTTGCCGTCCTTGCCGAGCAGCCCGGCCTGGTTCGCGACACCGATCAAAGTGCCGGAGGCGTCGAAGAAGTCGACGAACAGCATGGTCAGCACCACGATGATCATCTGACTGGTGAAGGTGTTGGGCAGGTGGATGATGGCCTGCCCAAAGGTCTGATCCAGCCCGTGCGGCAGCGCCGCCACCGAATGCGGCAGCTGCACCAGACCGGTGACGATGCCGACGATCGTGGTGGCGAGAATGCCGTAGAGCACCGCGCCGTGCCAGCCGAGCACCAAGAACACGACCGTCACCACGAGACCGAACATCGCCAGTAGCGTTGTGCCCTTGTGGAAGTCGCCCAGGTGCACGAAGGTGGCCGGGCTGGCGGTCACGATCCCGGCGCTCTTGAGCCCGAGAAACGCCACGAACATGCCGATGCCCGCGCCGACGGCCAGTTTCATCTGCATGGGGATGGCGTCGATGATCTTCTCGCGCACCTTGGTCACCGCGAGGACGAAGAAGATGACGCCCGACAGGAAGGTGCCCGAGAGCGCTTCCTGCCATGGAATGCCCATGTGCAGCACGACCGTGTAGGCGAAGAAGGCGTTGAGGCCCATGCCCGGCGCGAGCGCCACCGGGTACTTGGCCCACAGGCCCATCACCAGGGTGCCGAAGACAGCGGCCAGGGCGGTCGCGGTGAACACCGCCTGCAGCGGCATGCCCTTCGAGCCGAGGTCGCCGCCGGGACCGTCGCCGAGGATGCGCGGGTTCACGGCCAGCACGTAGGACATGGCCAGGAAGGTGATGGTTCCGGCCATGAGTTCGCGCTTGATGGTGGAGCCGTGCTCGCTGATGCCGAAGTACGCGTCGACGCGCCCCTTGGTGCGCGTGCGGACGTCGGTGCTCATGTGTGTGCTGTCTCCAGTCGACGGGAGGGTACAGAGGTGCCATCGGCACCGTACTTGCCGGTAGCCCCCAACCTGTAGCCGACTCGGCGAATCGTGGGCAATCGCACCTGCCTGAGCATTGTTTCGCCGTGCCGATCAGGCGCTATGTTCGGGCAAATAAGTCAATTACTGGCCGGTAATTTAAGACCCTTGACCCACACTGTCTGGGACGTTACAAATACGTAATCAGCCGGGGGCTTTCAGGGAACCGGCCAGGGAGAAGTTGAACGCCTGTGGTTACCGACATCATCGACGCGGTCGCAGAGTTCGCGATCACCCGCAAGGCACTCTGGGACGTTCTGATCGACCCGCAGACCTACCCCCGGCTCTTCCCCGGCGTCGGCGCCTGCGAGGAGCTCGACACCGCCGAGGCCCACCCGTCGCTCAATATGCGCGTCGGCGGCGACGGCCTCGAGATCCAGGTGCTGCGCATGCAGATGCACATCACCCGCGAGGGCGAAGCCTTCGAATTCCACTGCCCCGCCTCCGGCAGCTTCGCCGCGGTGCGACTGCGCGACGCCGACCAGCGCACCCGGGTGTACGTCACGTATTTCAAAGCGGGACTGGTGCATCCGCTGCTCGAACACCTGCCCAACTCGGCGGTGACGGCCTGGACGCAGACCGGGCTCAAGCGGATCGGCGACCTGATCCAGGGCACCCCCAACTCGGTCATCGTCAACGGCGAGAACTCGCCGATGAAATTGCAGGCCGGGGTGGCCAAGCAGATGGTGGCCTCCGGCGTGGTGCGCACCTACCGGCCCGACGTGGGGCTCAAGCAGATCGGCAGCCTGGCGAAGTGGGGTTTCAGCCTGGCGGGCGGGTACGCGGCCGCCGCCGCGCATTCACCGCAGCGGGCCGCGGTGGTGGACGACCGCTTCGCCATCAGCTTCGAGCAATTGCATTCGCGCAGTCACGCTTTGGCGGGTGCGTTCGCCGCGCTCGGATTCGGGCCGGGCACCGCGATCGGGCTGCTGTGCCGCAATCACGCCGGGATGGTCGAGACCATGGTGGCGGCCGGTAAATCCGGGGCCGACGCGGTGCTGCTCAATACCGGGCTGCCCGCGCGGCAGATCGAGGAGATCGTGCAGCGCCATCAGCTCTCGGCGCTGTTCGTGGACAGCGAATTCGAGCACATGGTGCGGTATCTGCCGCCGGAACTGCCGCGCTTCACCACCGACGATCCCGGGTATCAGCAGCCCGGCCGCAGCACCATCGAAGAGCTGATCGCGATGCGGCAGGAGCCGCCGCGCAAGGCCCCGCGCCCCGGTCGCCTGGTGGTGCTCACCTCCGGCACCAGTGGCACGCCCAAGGGTGCGCGCCGTCCACATCCCAAGGGTTTCGGCACGGTGGCCGCGCTGCTGTCGCGAATTCCGTTCGGCACCAACGAGACCATGTTCATTCCCGCTCCCCTGTTCCACACCTGGGGGCTGGGCGCGTTGCAGATCTCCACCGCGATCCGCGCGACCGTGGTGCTGGGCGACCGTTTCGACGCCGAGGACTGTCTGCGCCGCATCGCCGAGCAGAAGGTGACCGCGCTGATCGTGGTGCCGGTCATGGTGAACCGAATCCTGGACCTGCCCATCCACATTCGCACCCGCTACGACCTGTCCAGCCTGAAGATCGTCGCCAGCTGCGGGGCGCCGCTGACCGGGGTTTCGGTGGTGAAGTTCCTCGACGCCTTCGGCGACGTCCTCTACAACGTGTACGGATCCACCGAGGTCTCGTGGGCCTCGATCGCCGATCCGGCCGACCTGCGGCTGTCCCCCACCACCGCCGGGCGGCCGCCGCTGGGCACCAAAATCGGTGTGCTGGGCGCGGATCGGCGTCCGGTCCCGATCGGTGCGACCGGCCGCATCTTCGTCGGCAACCACATGCTCTTCGACGGCTACACCGACGCCACCCCGCCCGACGAGGCCGACGGCATGCTCGACACCGGCGACCTGGGCTACCTCGACGCCTCCGGCAAGCTGTTCGTGGCGGGCCGCGACGACGAGATGATCATCTCCGGCGGCGAGAACGTCTTCCCGCGCGCCGTCGAGGAGGCCCTGTCCTTCCTCCCACAGGTGCACGAGGTGGCGGTGATCGGCGTCCCCGACCACGAATTCGGCCAGCGCCTGGCGGCTTTCGTGGTGAAGCGCCCCGGCTCCGGCCTGGACTCCGACATGATCCGCAACTACATCCGCCACCGGGTCAGCCGCTTCTCCGTCCCCCGCGACGTCACCTTCCTGGACTCGCTGCCCCGCAACCCCACCGGCAAGATTCTGAAACGCACCCTCATCGCCGGAACCTGATCGCGGGTCCTAAGCTCCCCTCGTTCATATTTCCGAGTCGGGGGGCTTTCCGATGCTCATCTGGGGTTGGCGCACCACCGCGCGCACACTGGCCATGATCACCTTCCTGTGCGGGCGCTGCCGCAATCCCAGCGCCCACGCATTCCAAGAGCTGAACAAGAAGTTCACCCTCTTCTTCCTGCCCCTGTTCCCCATCAGCACCCGCCACCGCCTGCTCTGCACCTGGTGCCGAGCCGAAACCAACGTCCCCTACTCCGAGGTCTCGAACCTCCTGGGGCAGGCCCACGCCCAGAGCATGCACCCCGGCGGCATCCCCCAACCCCGCCCCGCCGTCCCCGACGCCCCCTGGCCCCGCATGCCGTGACCGGTCCCCCCAACACCTTTCAAGATCAAGGAGCTCACACCTCGAAATTTTGTCCGGATCCGGACGGTGAAAGTCCTTGATCTTGGTTTCGGGTTCCGGTGGCGCGGAGTGGCGGGGTGTTGACTGACATACAGCCGATTTCGATGATGGTGTCGCAGCTGTTCGCTGCGGCACCATCATTCGCTTTCAGGGGCTGGGGGTTGCGATGAGACCCAGTTCGGCGCTGGAGGCGAGGAGGGGGTGGGTGGGGAGGATTCGGATGGTGTAGCCGACTGCGCCGGAGACGGGGACGGGGGTGTCGATGGTGAAGAGGTCTGTGCCGGAGTCGGTTCCGGTGTGGGTCATGGGGAACGTGTGGACGTCCGTCAGGTCGTCGGTGGGGGTTACTCGGCCCAGGGCGGCTTGGACCGTGACGTCGGCGGGGGTGAGGCCTGCCAGGTCTATGCGGGCTCGGAGGGAGAGGTTGGCGCCGATCACCGGGATGTCGGGGAGGCCGGAGCTGTCCACCTGGAGGACTTTTACTGTGGGCCAGGCGGATTCGATGCGGCGGCGGTAGGTGGCGAGGTCCTGGGCGCCCTTGAAGTCGTTGGTGGAGACGGCTTCGAAGGCCGCGGCGGCGGGGGTGTAGTAGTCGACGGCGTAGTCGCGGACCATGCGGGAGGCCAGGACCTTCGGGCCCAGGGTTTGCAGGGTGTGGCGGACCATTTCCATCCAGCGGACGGGGAGGTCGGTGGTGTCGCGGTCGTAGAAGCGGGGCAGGACAGCGCGTTCCAGGAGTTCGTAGAGGGCCGAGGCCTCCAGGTCGTCGCGGCGATGGTCGTCGCGGACGCCGTCGGCGGTGGGGATGGCCCAGCCGTTCTCGCCGTCGTACATCTCGTCCCACCAGCCATCGCGGATGGAGAGGTTGAGGCCGCCGTTGAGGGCCGACTTCATGCCGGAGGTGCCGCACGCTTCCAGCGGGCGCAGCGGATTGTTCAGCCACACATCGCAACCCCAGTACAGGTAGCGGGCCATCGACATGTCGTAGTCGGGCAGGAACACGATGCGGTGACGCACCTCCGGATCGTCGGCGAAGCGCACGATCTGTTGGATGAGCGCCTTGCCGCCGTCATCGGCCGGATGAGATTTGCCCGCCACCACCAGCTGCACCGGACGCTCCGGATCCAACAGCATCGCCCGCAGGCGCTGCGGGTCGCGCAGCATCAGGGTCAAACGCTTGTAGGTGGGGACGCGGCGGGCGAAACCGACGGTCAGCACGTTCGGGTCGAAAACCTCGTCGACCCAACCGAGTTCGGCCGGGGCCGCCCCGCGCTCCAGCCACGAGGCATGCACCCGGCGGCGCACCTCGTCGACCAGCACACCGCGCAATGCGTTTCGGGTGGACCACAATTCGCTCAGGTCGACATCGCAGAGCCGCTCCCAGCCGCGCGACTCCTCGACGAACTCGTCGCCGATCAGCGCACGCGCCTTGTCGATCCACTCGCGCGCCGCCCAGGTCGGCGCGTGCACGCCATTGGTGACCGAACCGATCGGCACCTCGGTGGTGTCGAAGCCCGGCCACAGCGGCGCGAACATGTCGCGGCTGACCTCACCGTGCAACTTCGACACACCGTTGGCGCGCTGGGCGAGTCGCAAACCCAGGTGCGCCATATTGAACACGGAGGGATCGGCCTCGCGACCCATCGCCAGAATGCGATCCACCGAAACACCCGGCAGCACCGGAGATTCCCGCTCCCCGTGCGCGCCACCGAAGTAGCGGCGCACCAGCGCGCCCGCGAACCGGTCGATACCGGCGGGCACCGGGGTGTGGGTGGTGAACACCGTCCCGGCCCGCACCGCCGTCAGCGCGGCATCGAAATCCATTCCGGTGGTCATGAATTCGCGGATCCGCTCGATACCGAGGAAACCCGCGTGGCCTTCGTTCATATGGAACACGTCCGGATCGGGCAACCCGTTGGCGCGCGTATAGGCGCGCACCGCCCGCACCCCGCCGATCCCGGCCAGGATCTCCTGCTTGATGCGGTGATCCTGATCGCCGCCGTAGAGCCGATCGGTGACCGCCCGCAATTCCGGATCGTTCTCGGCGATATCGGAATCCAGCAGCAGCAAGGGAATTCGGCCCACCTGCGCGATCCACACCCGCGCCCGCAGCACCCGGCCCTCCGGCATGGCGACGTGAATGAGCACCGGCGCGCCGCCATCGGTGAGCAGCCGCAGCGGCAACCCCATCGGATCCAGTGCCGGATAGCGTTCGGCCTGCCAGCCGTCGGCGGTCAGCGACTGCCGGAAATAGCCTGAGCGATACAGCAACCCGACGCCGATCAACGGCAGCCCCAGATCGGAGGCGGCCTTGAGGTGATCGCCCGCCAGGATCCCGAGCCCGCCGGAATAGTTGGGCAGCACTTCGGTGACGCCGAACTCCATGGAGAAGTAGGCGATTCCGCGCGGCCCCCGCTGCTGCTTCTGGAACCAGCGCGGGCGAGCCAAGTAGTCGGCGAGATCGGCGGCAGCCGCGTCCACCCGCCCGGTGTAGCTCTCATCTCGCGCCAACTCGTCGAGCCGCGCGGCGGGCACCTCCCCCAGCATCCGCACCGGATCCCGCTCGACCTCGACCCACAGATCCGGGTCCAGTTCGGCGAACACATCCTGAGTCGGCCCATGCCAGGACCACCGGAGGTTGGTTGCCAACTCCGTCAAAGCGGTCAACCGCTCCGGCAAATGGGCGCGAACAGTGAATCGACGCAGAGCCTTCACTGTGCCTATTCTGCCCTGCGCTTCGCTCCGGGCGGGCTCGCGCCCCGAAGTCTCGATTCTTCCCTCCTCCACTCCTCCGCTTCGCTCCCCCGTTCCGTCAGTCCAGAATCGAGACGGCGCGAGCCAGTTCACCGTGATCCGGCGGCCCGGACTGCAGCATCCGGTAAGCAACCGATAACGTGTTTCACATGAGCGAACAGCAGATCGAGGCGGTCGAGTCGCCCACCCAGGAGCATCACGAGGGTGGGTTCCGGCCGCTCCAGGAGCTGGGTCGCGACAACAGCAAGGGCGGACCGCACTACGGGGAGTTCATCGAACAGGTGCGCTCGCTGATGGACCGGGTGCGGCTGGCCGATCCGGGCGACGAGCTGGCGCTCGAGGCCATTGCCACATTGAAGGACCTCAACGCCAAGCTCGACGGCGCGGTGACCGACGAATGGTCCGCGCCCACCTGGCATCGCAACGACCTGCCCTCGCGCGGCAACATCACGCTGCCGCCGTTCCTCGTCGACGAGGCCGGCCGCGACGGGGTGCGGGCCCGCATCACCTTCCGGACCTTCCACCTCGGCGGCAACAGCGCCGCCCACGGCGGCCACATCGCCCTCGGCTTCGACGATCTGCTCGGCATGACCGCCGCCCTGCACACCCGCGGCGTCACCCGCACCGCCTTCCTGCACGTCGACTACCGCTCTATCACGCCGCTGAACACCGAACTGCGGGTGCACGGCTGGGTCGAACGCGTCGAGGGTCGCAAGGTGTACGTGCGCGCCACCCTGCACGACGGCGACCGGCTCTGCGCCGAGGCACACGGCCTGTTCATCCTCCTCAAGCCCGGCCAGCCGTAACCGCTCCGGTAAGTTCGAAGGCGTGACCGGCCGCATCGCCATCGATGACACCGCCCCCGCGATTCCCGGCGGTCGGCCGAGCAAGGCCGTCGTCGGCGAGGTCGTCGCGGTGCGGACCGTGGTGTGGCGCGAAGGCCACGAAGCGGTCGCCGCCACCCTCGCCGTGCGGGCCCCCGGTTCCACGCGCACACAGCGCATTCGGATGACACCCGACTACGAACCCGACGTCTTCAACGCACTGTTCACCCCGAGCAGCCCCGGCCGCTGGACCTACCGGATCGAAGGCTGGAGCGACCCGCTCGCCACCTGGCGCTCCGGCGTCGAAGCGAAACTCGCGGTCGGACAGAGCGACACCGACCTCGCCAACGATCTCGAACTCGGCGCGCGACTGCTCGATCGCGCGGCGGCCGCGGTACCCAAGCGGCAGTGGGAGATCCTGCGCGCCGCCGCCACCGCCCTGCGCAGCGACAGCCAACTGCCCGCCCGCGTCGGCCCGGCGTTCAGCGCCGAGGTGAGCGAGATCCTGCGCGAGAACCCGTTGCGGGAGTACGTGACTCAGGGTCCCCGCCACACCGTGCTGGTGGAACGCCGCCGCGCGCTCTACGGATCCTGGTACGAATTCTTCCCGCGCTCCACCGGCGGCTGGGACACCGCCGGCAAGCCGGTGCACGGCAGCTTCGCCACCGCCGCGAAGGATCTGCCGCGCATCGCTGCCATGGGCTTCGACGTGGTGTACCTGCCGCCGGTGCATCCGATCGGGATCGTGAATCGCAAGGGGCCCAACAACTCCCTGACCGCCGGACCCGACGACGTGGGCTCCCCGTGGGCGATCGGCTCGGCGGAAGGCGGGCACGACGCCATCCATCCCCAGCTGGGCACCGAGGCCGACTTCACCGACTTCGTCACCGCCGCACGGGAACTCGGCATGGAAGTGGCCCTGGACCTGGCGCTACAGTGCGCGCCCGACCATCCGTGGGTCACCGCGCATCCGGAATGGTTCACCACCCTGCCGGACGGCACCATCGCCTACGCCGAGAATCCGCCCAAGAAGTACCAGGACATCTACCCGCTCAATTTCGACAACGACCCCGACGGCCTGTACGCGGCGGTCCTGCACGTGGTGCGGCACTGGATCGGATTGGGCGTCACCATATTCCGGGTCGACAACCCGCACACCAAACCCGCCGACTTCTGGGAATGGCTGATCGCCCGCGTACACCAGCAGCACCCCGAGATCATTTTCCTGTCCGAGGCATTCACCCGCCCGGCCCGGCTCTACGGTTTGGCGCGCCGAGGATTCAGCCAGTCCTACACGTATTTCACCTGGCGCACCCACAAACACGAGATCACCGAATTCGGAATCGAATTGGCGGCCAAAGCGGACGAGGCGCGCGCCAATCTTTTCGTGAACACGCCCGACATCCTGCACGAGAGCCTGCAATTCGGCGGACCCGGCATGTTCGCCATCCGCGCGGTGCTCGCCGCCACCCTCGGACCGAGCTGGGGCGTGTACTCCGGATTCGAACTCTACGAACACCAGGCCCCGCACCCCGGCAGCGAGGAATACCTCGACTCCGAGAAATACCAGCTGCGCCCGCGCCGCTTCACCGAGGCCGCCGCGCGCGGAGAATCCCTGGAGCCGTGGCTGACCCGGCTCAACGAGATCCGCCGCGCGCACCCGGCGCTGCAGCAGGTGCGCTGCATCCACTTCCATCACGTCGACAACGAAGCGCTGCTGGCGTTCTCGAAGTTCGACCCCACCACCGGCGACGCCGTCCTGGTGGTGATCAACCTCGACCCGTTCGGCACCCAGCACGGCATGGTGTCGGTGGATCTGCCCGCCCTCGGCCGCGAATGGCACGACCGGCCGGTCGTCCTCGACGAGATCAGCGGCGAGGAATACCACTGGGGCCAGAGCAATTACGTGCGCCTGGACCCGGCCCGCGCCGTCGCCCACATCCTGGCCCTGCCGCCGGTCCCCGCCGCCGCCCGCACCGAACTCGCCTTCCGCCGGTCGCTGCGGTGAGGCCGCGACCGTGAACCGGCGCGATCTGCTGCTGCTGGCCGCGGGCACCCACCCGGATCCGCACACCGTGCTGGGCGCGCATTCGCACCCGGACGGGACCATCATCCGGGTGCTGCGCCCACACGCGGACACGGTGGCGGCGCGCATCGGCGGCACGGATCATGCACTGGCACATACCGATCACGGCGTCTTCGAAGGCGTGGTGCCGTTCGAACAGCTGTGGGACTACCGCATCGTCACCTCGTATCCGGGCGGCCGCACCGTGGTCGACGCCGACGGCTACCGATTCCTGCCCGCCCTCGGCGAATTCGACCTGCACCTGCTCGGCGAGGGCCGCCACGAACGACTCTGGGAAGCCCTCGGCGCCCACCCGCGGCGGTATCCCGGCCTCGACGGCGAGGTCACCGGCACCTCTTTCGCGGTGTGGGCGCCGAATGCCCGCGGCGTCACCGTGATCGGCGACTTCGACGGCTGGAGCGGAAACACCGCGCCCATGCGGAAACTCGGCGGCTCCGGCGTATGGGAACTGTTCGTGCCCGGCCTCGGACCCGGCGACAAATACAAGTACCGGGTGCACGGCGCGGACGGCCGCGTCGTCGACCACGCCGACCCGATGGCCTTCGCCACCGAAACGCCACCCGCCACCGCCTCGGTGATCACCGAGAGCAGCTTCGCCTGGAACGACGACCACTGGCTGCGCGAGCGCGCCCGCACCGACCCGAACCGCGCCCCGGTCAGCGTCTACGAGGTGCACCTCGGCTCGTGGCGCCCGGGCCTCGGCTACCGAGAACTCGCCGACCAACTCGCGGAATACGTTGCGGCACTGGGCTTCACCCACGTCGAACTGCTCCCGGTCGCCGAACATCCCTTCGGCGGATCCTGGGGCTACCAGGTCACCTCCTACTACGCGCCGACCGCCCGCTTCGGCTCCCCCGACGACTTCCGCTATCTGGTGGATCACCTGCACCGCAAGGGCATCGGCGTGATCCTGGACTGGGTGCCCGCGCACTTCCCGCGCGACGAATGGGCCCTGGCCCGCTTCGACGGCACCGCCCTCTACGAGCACGCCGACCCCCGCCGCGGCGAGCAACTCGACTGGGGCACCTACGTTTTCAACTTCGGCCGCCACGAGGTCCGCAACTTCCTGGTCGCCAACGCGCTGTACTGGCTCGAGGAATTCCACCTCGACGGCCTGCGCGTCGACGCCGTCGCCTCCATGCTCTACCTCGACTATTCGCGCCCCGACTGGGAACCCAATATCCACGGCGGCCGCGAGAACCTGGAAGCCGTCGCGTTCCTGCAGGAGATGAACGCGACCGTGCACAAACAGCATCCGGGCGTGCTCACCGTGGCCGAGGAATCCACCACCTGGCCCGGCGTCACCCGCGGCACCGAGGTCGGCGGGCTGGGCTTCACCATGAAATGGAACATGGGCTGGATGCACGACACGCTCGGCTACCTCGCCCACGATCCCGTGCACCGATCCTGGCACCACAACGAGATCACCTTCTCGCTCACCTACGCCTGGAGCGAGAACTACCTGCTGCCCATCAGCCACGACGAAGTCGTGCACGGCAAGGGCACCCTGTGGACCCGGATGCCCGGCGACGACTACACGAAGGCCAGCGGCGTCCGCGCCCTGCTCGCCTACATGTGGGCGCATCCGGGCAAGCAACTGCTGTTCATGGGCCAGGAATTCGGTCAGTTCCGGGAATGGGACCACGACCGCGGCCTGGACTGGCACGAGCTGGAAAACCCACTGCACCAAGGGATTCAGACGCTCGTCGCCGACCTCAACAAGAATTACGCCGCCCTGCCCGCGCTCTGGAGCCAGGACACCTCGCCCGGCGGCTACGCCTGGATCGACGCCGACGACCGCGACAACAATGTGCTGTCGTTCCTGCGCTACGGCAGCGACGGCTCCCTCATCGTCTGCGTCCACAACTTCTCCGGTCGCCGCCTCGACGGCTACCGGATCGGACTGCCCGAGCCGGCCGACGGGTGCTGGGAGGAAATCCTCAACACCGACGCCATCGCCTACGGCGGCAGCGGCATCACCAATGCCGGTGCGGTGCAGGTGGATTCCGAACCGTGGCACGGCCGCCCGGTCTCGACCGCGCTGAGCCTCCCCCCGCACAGCGCGCTGTGGCTGCGGCGGGGACACTCCGGCGAGCGGTAACCCTACTCGAACCGGCAGCGTTCCTCGGGCCCCGGAAAGCAACGGCATTCGGCGCGCACCACTCGGTGGTATCACTGGAAAGTGCGGCGTCGCAACCGAACAGCAATGCACCTGACAGCATTGCTCGCCCATTTGGATAGGAATGAATCTGCATGAAGAAGCTGGGTACGTTCGCGCTCATCACCGCGGCCACCGCCGGAATCATGACCGCGGGCGCGGGCCTCGCCGCCGCCGATGACCACGTCGACGCCAAGCCCGTCGTCGCGGTCGGCGAACCGGATCCCAATGGCACCGGGTCCTCGACCATCGTGAAGACGCTCACCGACCTGCTGAGCTCCGGCAGCGGGGGCGCGAAGACCACCAAGTAGTGCGATCGGTTCCCCACTTCGTGGGAGGAGTGGGGAACCCTCACTCGACCGGCACGGCCCTCATTTCGGCCAGCCGGGCGAACGACCCAGCACCGCGAGAATCCGATCGAGCCCCGATGCGCCGGGCGTTTCGATCAGCGGTGCGAACGACGCTCCGGGCACCTCGCGCGCCTCTCCGCGCGGTACCGCCTCGGCGACCGGCAGGGCCGCGGTCAGCAGATCGGCGTCGAAATCGACCGGCACGTCCAGTGATCGGGCCACGTCCCAGGCGTGCACGACATAGTCGATGAAGTGGAAGCTGACGCCCAGCGACGCGGGAATCACGATGCCGCCCTGAATCTCCGGCAGCGGCATCTGCCGTTGCAGCGCACCGGGTTCCGCGAAGGCCGCCAGCACCTGCTCGGCGGCGTCACGGTATTCACCGATCGGATCGGCGCTCAACGGCTGCGGTTTCCACGCCGCGATCCCACCCTCGCCGTGTGCGGCGGCAGCGAAGCCGCGGTGCTGAGCGATCATGTGCTCCAACAGGTCTCGCAGCGCCCACCCGGCACACGGGGTCGGGGCGTCGAGGTCGTCGAGGTGCAGCCGGGAGACGATATCGATGCTGGTGCGCACCGCGCGCGCATCGAAGTCGATCAGCTCGGGTCCGGAGGCCAGCAATTCTTCGTACGTGCTTATCATACTCACTAGCTTACTAATATTCGACGCCGCGCGCACCTGTCTATTTCCCGCTGAAACGACTCGCGCCCTCCCCGTCGGAACGGGAAGGGCGCGAAGGGTGTTCGGGCGCTGCGGAGGCCCGAAGCGTCAGTAGAGCGCGGCGGCCAGTTTGCGGCGGGCGGCCATCACGATCGGCTCGGCGAGATCGAAGAGTTCGAACAGCTCGAGCAGGTGGGTGCGGACACGGGTGCGGTCGTCGCCCGCGGTGCGCTTGATCTGGGCGATGAGACGGTCGAAGGCCGCCTCCGGCTGCTGGTTGAACATGTCGAGATCGGCGGCGGCCAGGGCGGCGTCCAGATTCGACGGATCGGCGTCGGCCTTCTCGGCGGCGGCCAGGTCGAGATCCTGTACGCGAGAAAGGAATTGGACCTGACGCAGCGCGGCCTTGGCCTCGGAGTTGTTCGGCTCCGCGGCGAGAATGGTCTGGTAGGCGGCGATGGCGGCGTCGAACTCACCGTTCTCGAGCGCCTCCTCGGCGGCCACGAAACGCGGATCCTCGGGAGCCTCCGGCTCACCCTCCTCGGCCTCGCCGACACCGGACAGCTTGCCGCGCACGGCATCCACCACGGCGGCCAGCCAGCCGGTGACCTGCTCCTCCGGCTGATTACCGGTGAAATCGGCGAGCGGCTGCCCGGCGGCCACCGCCACCACGGTCGGAATGCCCTGCACCCCGAACGCCTGCGCGATCCGCATGTTCGCCTCGGCCTCGACGGTGGCCAGATCCCAGTCACCGCCGTTCGAGGCGAACAACGTCTCGAACAGTTTCACCAGTTCGACGCTGCCCGCGCTGCGCTGCGAATACAGCACCACCACCACGGGCACCTGGGTGGAGCGCCGCAGCACTCGCTCCTCGAAATTGGCCTCGGTGACGGCATGGTCACCCGGGACATCCGCGGCGGCAACAGCGGGCTGCTTGAGCGCGGACAGATCCACCGCGCCCGACATAGCGGCGGCAGCGGCGGCGGAGGGACGGCGTGCAGGTCGAGTCACGACATCCAGTTTGTCACGAAGCGGCGGCGGCAGGTGCTGCGGAGGTGCTCAGTTCACCGAGCTGACCGGAGTTGATCGCCCAGCGCTCGAAGAAGTAGGAGGTGAACGGAACCACGGTGGACGCCAACGCCAGCGCGGTGGTCTTGCCCGGCCACTCGAATTCACGCGAGGCCAGCAGGCAGTTGATGGCGTAGGCCAGGAAGACGATGCCGTGCAGCATGCCGAACACCATCACCGGCCACTTGATCGGCTGATCGGCGATGCCGAGCGAGTCCGCGCGCTTGAGCGCCGAACCGATGAACAGCAGCACCCAAGAGGGCACCTCGAGCAGACCGAAGAAGCGCACGCGTTTGGCGACCGTGGACAGGTCGAAGACATCACCCATGGGCACCATTCTGCCGGACATCTACGACGGCCCGTAGTTGCCCTGGTCACATCCGGAACGTGTGCGCCGAAATCCTGGTATCGGGCCGGGTACAGCACGGTGCCCCGGCTCACACCCGAGCCGGGGCACCGCGAAATGATCGAATTGTCCGGTGCCGCTTTACGCTTCGCCGGTTCAGGAAACGCGAATGATCAGCGCGTCACCCTGACCGCCGCCGCCACACAGCGCGGCCGCGCCCACGCCGCCACCGCGACGCTTCAGCTCCAGCGCCAGGTGCAGCAGGATGCGCGCGCCCGACATGCCCAGCGGGTGGCCGATGGCGATCGCGCCACCGTTGACGTTCACCTTCTCCGGGTCGATGCCCAGCTTGCGGGTGGACGCGACGCCGACCGCGGCGAACGCCTCGTTGATCTCGACCAGATCCAGATCGGCGGGCGAAATGCCTTCCTTCGCACAGGCTTTCGCGATGGCGTTGGCGGGCTGATCCTGCAGGGTGGAATCCGGTCCGGCGACCACACCGGCCGCGCCGATCTCGGCGATCCAGCTCAGGCCCAGCGCTTCCGCCTTGGCCTTGGACATCACGACCACCGCGGCCGCGCCGTCGGAGATCTGCGAGGCGGTGCCCGCGGTGATGGTGCCGGTCTTGCTGAACGCCGGACGCAGCTTGCCCAGCGACTCGACGGTGGTGTCGGCGCGAATGCCCTCGTCGGCGGTGAACAGGATCGGGTCGCCCTTACGCTGCGGGATGGCGACCGGGGTCACCTCGTCCTCGAAGACACCGTTCTTCCAAGCGGCCGCGGCCTTCTGGTGCGAGGCGGCCGCGAACGCGTCCTGATCCTCGCGGGTGAGCTGATCGGTCGCGTTGCGCTGCTCGGTGAGCGCGCCCATCGGCTGGTCGGTGAAGATGTCGTGCAGACCGTCGTAGGCCATGTGGTCGCGCAGCGTGACGTCGCCGTACTTGAAGCCCTCGCGGGACTTCTCCAGCATGTGCGGTGCGCGGGTCATGGATTCCTGACCGCCCGCGACGATGATCTCGTACTCTCCGGCGCGAATCAGCTGATCCGCCAGCGCAATTGCATTGATACCGGACAAACACACCTTGTTGATGGTGAGTGCCGGAACGTCCATCGGGATACCGGCGGCGACCGCGGCCTGCCGGGCCGGGATCTGGCCCGCGCCCGCGGTGAGCACCTGGCCCATGATCACGTAATCGACCTGTTCGGGGGCCACGCCGCCCTTCTCCAGGGCCGCCTTGATGGCGATGCCGCCCAGGTCGGAGCCGCTGAAATCCTTCAGCGATCCGAGCAGCCGGCCCACCGGAGTGCGCGCGCCGGAGACGATGACGGAGGTGGTGGTCACGATGAGCCTCGCTTAGGTGGTGTGGGACCGCTCCGCCAACCATCGGAGCCGTACTCAAAGGTAACGTGCCGCGCCCGGGCAGCCTTCCCAGGGGCGCGCTACCGTTCGAAGGGTGAGCAACACCGAGAACACCGAATTCATCAGTTCGGAATACATCATCGCCGTCGATCACGTGGGAATCGCTGTGCCGGATCTCGATTCGGCGGTCGCCTGGTACCGGGACCATCTCGGGATGGTGGAGACGCATCGCGAGATCAACGAGGCGCAGGGCGTGCACGAGGCCATGCTGTCGGTCGTCGGCAGTCCGGACGGGTCGGTCGCTCTGCAGTTGCTGGCGCCGCTGACCGAAGAGTCCACGATCGCCAAGTTCATCGACCGAAACGGGCCTGGCCTGCAGCAGCTGGCGTACCGAGTCACCGATGTCGAGGCAGTCGCCCAGCAACTTCGTGAACGGGGCTTGCGTTTGCTGTACGACGCTCCCCGGCCCGGAACAGCCGGTTCCCGCATCAATTTCATCCACCCCAAGGATGCTGGCGGTGTGCTGGTGGAACTGGTCGAACCAGCCGCGAAAACTACCCACTAGTACCGACTTCCAGCCACCTAAAGAGGCTGTAACAACATTCGCGGTCGGGTCACCATCAGTGGTCGTCAGGCTGTAGTTTGTGGGGCATGTCGTCCACTGAGCCCGATCGTAATCGCTTCGTTGCACTGCCCTTTACCGTTGTGCGGAAGGGCTATGACCGTGACGAGGTGCGTAACTACTTCGACCGTTTCGATGCCGAGCTAAGGGTCACCGCGACCGATCGCGATGCCGCCGCCGCACAGGCCCGCAATCTCGCGGCGCAGCTGGAGGACGCTCGGGACGAAATCGACGAGCTCCGCAAGGAGGTCGACCGGCTCTCGGTGCCGCCGACCACCGCCGAAGGCATGTCCGATCGCATTTCCCGCATGCTGCGCCTGGCTTCCGACGAAGCCAGCGAGGTCCGCGCCCAGGCTCAGGCCGAGGCCGCTGAGATGATCTCGATCGCCGAGCAGCAGGCGACCGAAATGCGTGGGAAGTACGAATCGCTCCTCTCCGAGACCAAAGAGAAGCGCGAAGCACTCGAAATCGAATTCGAGCAGACCCTCGCGAATGCCCGCTCCGAGTCCGCCAAGATCGTCGACGCCGCCAACGCGGAAGCCGATCGCCTCACCAAGGAGTCCGAGGCCAAGCGCAAGGCCACGCAGCAGGACTTCGAGGTCACCATGGCCGAGCGTCGCACCAAGCTCACCCGCGCCATGGAAGAGCTGGAAGCCACCTCGCGCGCCGAGGCCGCCCAGCGCATCAAGGACGCCACCGACGAGGCCAACCGCCTCATCACCTCGGCGACCAACACCGCCGATCGAAAGATCGCGCACGCCAAGGAACTCGCCGAGGAGATGCGTGTCCTCCGCGGCCGCGTCCTGGCCCAGCTGCTCGGCATCCGCGGCCAGCTCGACTCGGTCCCGGCCATGCTCGCCGCCGTCAACCGCGAGAGCGAATTGCTCGACGGCGCACCGGAACAGCGCTCGCTGAACAAGGGTGCCAACCGCAAGGCCATCGACACCCGCGAAGACGACGATCTCGTCGACGAGCGTGAGAGCGCCGACATCCACAGCTGATCCGATATCAACGGGGCGACAACCCGTATTCGTTCGAAGGCCGCTTCCCAACCGGGGAGCGGCCTTCCTTATGTCCGGATGTGGTTGCGGCTCACCACAGGAAAGGCCAGTACGGCCGCTCCGGGATATCGAAACCGGCCGCCCCGCCGCCCTTCACCACCAGGGTGATCGGGCTACCCGGCGGGAACCGCGCGCACAAAGCCTGCGCCTGCGCGCGAGCCCGCTCGGGAAATCGATAGGCCCGCCGAATTCGATAGTCGGATCCGGTTGCCGGACAACGGTAAACCGCGCGCAACGTGACCATGTGCGCGCCCGGTCCGCGCGGATTGTGAATATGCCGGTATTCGGCCGACCGCACCGAACCCGACACCACGGAGCCGGTCCGGCGCAGATAACTCAGGCGCCGACGACCGATGCCGTGCAACAGGATTCGCCAACCGACAATCGCCAGCACCACCCCGATCACGCCGCCCAGCGGAATCGCACCGTTGATGTCCTCGTGCGGGCTCACCGCATAACCGACGAGCGCACCGGCGAACCACCCGATCACCGGAATCAGCAATCCGCCCACCACGACCAGCACGATCCAGACCACGCGCACCACCGGCGACCCGGCGGGTGGCTCGGGTTCGGACTGCGCGGGCCGGTCGGTCAGCATCACGCCAGCCTAGGCGCACACCGGGAATTCGAGTCAGGACCAGCGGCGGGTGATGGTGCGGGTCTGACGGCCCTTCCAGCACCCCGTGTGCCAGTGGCGGCGATCATCCTCACCACCGTCCGCGGGCCAGGCCACGATATGCGGTGTGCCGGGCGGGATCTCGTGGTCACAGCCCGGGCAGCGGTAGTACTTGGTCGCGCGGGTGCCGGGAATGGTGCGGACGATGTAGGTGTCCTCGGTGCCCGGACCCGGCTCGGTACGGCCGAATACGTCGCCGATCGGGCGCGGGTCCCGAGCGGACCGCGCCGCCGACGACGAAGGACGCGGTTTCCGGCGAGGCATGGTATCGAGGTTAGAACAGACGGAATTCGTCGCTCTCGGTGCCACGCAGGGCGTCGTAGTCCAGTGTCAGACACCGGATCCCGCGATCGTTGGCGAGCGTCTTCGCCTGCGGCTTGATCTGCTGCGCCGCGAACACGCCCGCGACCGGGGCCAGCAGCGGATCGCGATTGAGCAGTTCGAGATACCGGGTCAGCTGTTCGACGCCGTCGATCTCACCGCGGCGCTTGATCTCCACCGCCACCGTCGAACCGTTCGCGTCCCGGCACAGAATGTCCACCGGGCCGATCGCGGTCATGTACTCGCGACGGATCAGCGTGTAACCGGCGCCGAGGGTTTCGATGTGCTCGGCCAGCAGCGCCTGCAGATGCGCCTCGACGCCGTCCTTCACCAGACCGGGATCCACCCCGAGCTCGTGCTTGGAATCCAGCTCGATGTCCTCCACCGTGATGCGGAGTTCCTCACCGGCCTTGTTGGTCACCACCCACAGATGGCTTGTCTCCGAATCGGTTTCCCGCTCCTCCAGCCAGCACGGCGGACTCATCCAGTTCAACGGCTTGTAGGAGCCGCCATCGGAATGGATCAGCACGGACCCGTCCGCCTTCATCATGATGAGGCGACGAGCCATGGGCAGGTGAGCGGTGAGACGGCCAACGTAATCGACCTGGCATCGAGCAATGACAAGGCGCACCGGTCGAGTCTAGAGACCGGCTCTCAGCCCAGCAGCATCAGGCAGCCGAAAAGCGAACCGAACGCCAACAGCAGGCATTCCGCGCGATTGAGCGGACGCAGCGTGGTGGTCTCCCGGCGAATCATCAACCGGCCGATACCCAGGCCCAGACACAGCGCGGTGAAGTGACCGACATTGGTGAAGGTGTGCCACAGCACCACCCCGCCCAGCGCGAACGCCAGCCAGGTACCCGCCCACACCCAGCGCCGATGCACCGGCACCACCGCGATCAACGCACCCACCACCGCCATCGCGCCATAGCTGACGCCGACATCCTCGACCGTGGTGATGCTGTTGGGGATCAGCTGCGACTCCACCGCGATCCAGAGACCGACGGCCACCAGCACGGTCGCGCCGACATGGCCGACGAAGAAGGTGTGCAGCAGCTTCAAGGTGCCGAAACGCCGCTCGGCCAACGCCAGCAGACAGGCCAGCATGGGGACGATCAGGAACACCGTCGCCGCACCCTCACCGACCAGGAAGGCGCTCGAGAACAGCGTGCCGAAGTGGCCCTTGGCGAGATTGTGCAGATTCGAGCTGGCGTGCAACACGATCCGCGACTCGGACTTCGTGCTCACCATGGTCAGCCCGATCGCGATGGCCGACAGCACCGCCACGTAGCTGTAGGTGGCGGGCAACCAGAGCGCCGACCACCGGAAACGGCGGGTGGCGACGGCCGGCTGCGGCGGCGCGGACTGGAGGACCATAGCGTCGATCATTGTCCTTCCCTCTCAGCCGGGACTGGCCGTTCGCTGAGAGCTTTCTGCGGATCCATGTGTATCCATATGTACCCGGGATACAGCGATTTATCCGCGGAACGATCTATCCGGGCCGATCTGTCCGAATACCCGGAAAACGATCTTGTCCGGAAACGCAGAAGACCCCCAGCAGATGCTGGGGGTCTTCGCGAATGATGTTCCGGCGGTGTCCTACTCTCCCACACCCTGTCGAGTGCAGTACCATCGGCGCAGGTGGCCTTAGCTTCCGGGTTCGGAATGGGACCGGGCGTTTCCCCACCGCTATAGCCGCCGTAACTCTATGAAACTGTCACACTCCGCCCGCATGGAATCACGAGGAGCACGCCCTCGACCACCCTCAAACAAGGGGGCCGGGGACAAGGTCCCCGAAATCCCACACAAACGAAGTTTGTGTGTTGTTTCAGATACCGCACAGTGGACGCGTAGCAACTTTGTTGGTAAGTCCTCGGCCTATTAGTACCGGTCACCTACACCCCTTACAGGGCTTCCAGTTCCGGCCTATCAACCCAATGGTCTGTTGGGGGCCTTAACCCCTCGAGGGGGTGAGAAACCTCATCTTGGAACAGGCTTCCCGCTTAGATGCTTTCAGCGGTTATCCCTTCCGAACGTAGCAAACCAGCCGTGCTCCTGGCGGAACAACTGGCACACCAGAGGTTCGTCCGTCCCGGTCCTCTCGTACTAGGGACAGCCTTCCTCAAGTTTCTGACGCGCGCGGCGGATAGAGACCGAACTGTCTCACGACGTTCTAAACCCAGCTCGCGTGCCGCTTTAATGGGCGAACAGCCCAACCCTTGGGACCTACTCCAGCCCCAGGATGCGACGAGCCGACATCGAGGTGCCAAACCATCCCGTCGATATGGACTCTTGGGGAAGATCAGCCTGTTATCCCCGGGGTACCTTTTATCCGTTGAGCGACACCGCTTCCACTTGCCGGTGCCGGATCACTAGTCCCGACTTTCGTCCCTGCTCGACCTGTCGGTCTCACAGTCAAGCTCCCTTGTGCACTTGCACTCGACACCTGATTGCCAACCAGGCTGAGGGAACCTTTGGGCGCCTCCGTTACATTTTGGGAGGCAACCGCCCCAGTTAAACTACCCACCAGGCACTGTCCCTGAACCCGATCAGGGTCCGAGGTTAGAGGTCCAATACGATCAGAGTGGTATTTCAACGACGACTCCCCAGAAACTGGCGTCCCTGGATCAAAGTCTCCCACCTATCCTACACAAACCGTACCGAACACCAATACCAAGCTATAGTGAAGGTCCCGGGGTCTTTTCGTCCTGCCGCGCGTAACGAGCATCTTTACTCGTACTGCAATTTCGCCGAGTCTGTGGTTGAGACAGCTGAGAAGTCGTTACGCCATTCGTGCAGGTCGGAACTTACCCGACAAGGAATTTCGCTACCTTAGGATGGTTATAGTTACCACCGCCGTTTACCGGGGCTTAAATTCTCAGCTTCGCACCGAAGTGCTAACCGGTCCTCTTAACCTTCCGGCACCGGGCAGGCGTCAGTCCGTATACATCGTCTTACGACTTCGCACGGACCTGTGTTTTTAGTAAACAGTCGCTTCTCACTGGTCTCTGCGACCACACCCAGCTCCAGGAGCAAGTCCCTTCACCAGACATGGCCCTCCTTCTCCCGAAGTTACGGAGGTATTTTGCCGAGTTCCTTAACCACAGTTATCTCGATCGCCTTAGTATTCTCTACCTGACCACCTGTGTCGGTTTGGGGTACGGGCCGTGTACCAACTCACTAGAGGCTTTTCTCGGCAGCATAGGATCACTGAATTCGCCTCAATCGGCTACGCATCACCTCTCAGGCTATATGCTGTGCGGATTTGCCTACACAACGCCCTACAGGCTTACACCAGGTATTCCATCACCTGGCCCAGCTACCTTCCTGCGTCACCCCATCGCTTACCTACTACAGCCAGGGTCGTATGCAGCCACGCTCCCTCTCGCCCGAAGGCTCGATAAGACCGCTTTTGGATACTTAGCACAACTGATTCGATATTTGGCGCGGATACACGGGTACGGGAATATCAACCCGTTGTCCATCGACTACGCCTGTCGGCCTCGCCTTAGGTCCCGACTCACCCTGGGCGGATTAACCTGGCCCAGGAACCCTTGGTCATTCGGCGGACGAGTTTCTCACTCGTCTTTCGCTACTCATGCCTGCATTCTCACTCCCATAGCCTCCACGGCTGGATCACTCCGCCGCTTCCCTGGCTATAGGACGCTCCCCTACCCATCCAGACTCCTGGCTCGAAAGCGGGATAATGTCTGAATGCCGCAGCTTCGGTGGTGTACTTGAGCCCCGCTACATTGTCGGCGCAGGATCACTTGACCAGTGAGCTATTACGCACTCTTTCAAGGGTGGCTGCTTCTAAGCCAACCTCCTGGTTGTCTTCGCGACCCCACATCCTTTTCCACTTAGTACACGCTTAGGGACCTTAGCTGGCGATCTGGGCTGTTTCCCTCTCGACTATGAAGCTTATCCCCCACAGTCTCACTGCCGCGCTCTCACTCACCGGCATTCGGAGTTTGGCTGACTTCGGTAAGCTTGTAGGCCCCCTAGGCCATCCAGTAGCTCTACCTCCGGTGAGAAACACGCGACGCTGCACCTAAATGCATTTCGGGGAGAACCAGCTATCACGGAGTTTGATTGGCCTTTCACCCCTACCCACAGCTCATCCCCTCAGTTTTCAACCTAAGTGGGTTCGGGCCTCCACGACGTCTTACCGTCGCTTCACCCTGGCCATGGGTAGATCACTCCGCTTCGGGTCCATAGTGTGCGACTCACACGCCCTATTCGGACTCGCTTTCGCTACGGCTACCCCACACGGGTTAACCTTGCCACACACCGATGACTCGCAGGCTCATTCTTCAAAAGGCACGCCATCACCCCACGTACAAGTACGAAGGCTCTGACGGATTGTAAGCGCACGGTTTCAGGTACTATTTCACTCCCCTCCCGGGGTACTTTTCACCTTTCCCTCACGGTACTAGTCCGCTATCGGTCACCAGGGAGTATTCAGGCTTACCGGGTGGTCCCGGCAGATTCACAGCAGATTTCACGGGCCCGCTGCTACTCGGGTGTCTACTACGACAGAGAACACGTTTTCGTCTACAGGACTCTCACCCTCTACGGTCGGCCATCCCAGACCAATTCGACTAACGCATTCTTTTCTGACTGTCGCCCATCACGGCAGTGATGAGAAAGTAGATCCCACAACCCCAAGAACGCAACGCCTGCCGGCTATCACACGCTCCTGGTTTAGCCTCTTCCGCTTTCGCTCGCCACTACTCACGGAATCACTGTTGTTTTCTCTTCCTGTGGGTACTGAGATGTTTCACTTCCCCACGTTCCCTCCACACGCCCTATATATTCAGGCGCGGGTAACACGACATCACTCGTGCTGGGTTTCCCCATTCGGAAATCCTCGGATCTCAGCTCGTTTGACAGCTCCCCGAGGCTTATCGCAGCCTACTACGTCCTTCATCGGCTCCTGGTGCCAAGGCATCCACCGTACGCTCTTTTTCACTTACTAACAAAGATGCTCGCGTCCACTGTGCAGTTCTCAAACAACACACGAGACTGCGCTTTGATCTCAGCACCAGCCCGAGCAAAGCTCGGCGGTATGACTGAAAGCCAGTCTCGTCGTTTGTTGATTTCCTAGAAAGTTCAGACTCGCGTCTGTTCTTTCAGGACCCAATAGTGTGTCGGTATATCCATTCGCGGGTCGGTCACAGAGGACCAACCGCAATGCGATGAAGGTTGTCAGTGTTCCACCCATGAGCGTCCGCCGGACTACATGTGAGTCCGAAACGGTCTCTGCCACAACGTCATTCACCTGTGTGAAGAGTCGTGGAGATGTGCTCCTTAGAAAGGAGGTGATCCAGCCGCACCTTCCGGTACGGCTACCTTGTTACGACTTCGTCCCAATCGCCAATCCCACCTTCGACGGCTCCCTCCACAAGGGTTAGGCCACCGGCTTCGGGTGTTACCGACTTTCATGACGTGACGGGCGGTGTGTACAAGGCCCGGGAACGTATTCACCGCAGCGTTGCTGATCTGCGATTACTAGCGACTCCAACTTCACGGGGTCGAGTTGCAGACCCCGATCCGAACTGAGACCGGCTTTAAGGGATTCGCTCCACCTCACGGTATCGCAGCCCTCTGTACCGGCCATTGTAGCATGTGTGAAGCCCTGGACATAAGGGGCATGATGACTTGACGTCGTCCCCACCTTCCTCCGAGTTGACCCCGGCAGTCTCTCACGAGTCCCCGCCATTACGCGCTGGCAACATAAGATAAGGGTTGCGCTCGTTGCGGGACTTAACCCAACATCTCACGACACGAGCTGACGACAGCCATGCACCACCTGTACACCGACCACAAGGGGGGCCGTATCTCTACGGCTTTCCGGTGTATGTCAAACCCAGGTAAGGTTCTTCGCGTTGCATCGAATTAATCCACATGCTCCGCCGCTTGTGCGGGCCCCCGTCAATTCCTTTGAGTTTTAGCCTTGCGGCCGTACTCCCCAGGCGGGGTACTTAATGCGTTAGCTACGGCACGGATCCCGTGGAAGGAAACCCACACCTAGTACCCACCGTTTACGGCATGGACTACCAGGGTATCTAATCCTGTTTGCTACCCATGCTTTCGCTTCTCAGCGTCAGTTACTTCCCAGAGACCCGCCTTCGCCACCGGTGTTCCTCCTGATATCTGCGCATTTCACCGCTACACCAGGAATTCCAGTCTCCCCTGAAGTACTCTAGTCTGCCCGTATCCCCTGCAAGCTTAAGGTTGAGCCCCAAGTTTTCACAGAAGACGTGACAGACCGCCTACAAGCTCTTTACGCCCAGTAATTCCGGACAACGCTCGCACCCTACGTATTACCGCGGCTGCTGGCACGTAGTTGGCCGGTGCTTCTTCTACAGGTACCGTCACTTGCGCTTCGTCCCTGTCGAAAGAGGTTTACAACCCGAAGGCCGTCATCCCTCACGCGGCGTCGCTGCATCAGGCTTTCGCCCATTGTGCAATATTCCCCACTGCTGCCTCCCGTAGGAGTCTGGGCCGTGTCTCAGTCCCAGTGTGGCCGGTCACCCTCTCAGGTCGGCTACCCGTCGTCGCCTTGGTGAGCCGTTACCTCACCAACAAGCTGATAGGCCGCGGGCCCATCTCGCACCGATAAATCTTTCCACCATCGGACATGCATCCGAAAGTCATATCCGGTATTAGACCCAGTTTCCCGGGCTTATCCCAGAGTGCGAGGCAGATCACCCACGTGTTACTCACCCGTTCGCCGCTCGTGTACCCCGAAGGGCCTTACCGCTCGACTTGCATGTGTTAAGCACGCCGCCAGCGTTCGTCCTGAGCCAGGATCAAACTCTCCGTTGAAGACTCTCAACTCGCTCCGAAGAGCCAATTGGAAGAATTAACCAGAGTCCGAAAACCTTGGCAAAATCAAACGCCAGCAAAAGTATTTGCTGACTAAATGTCCGACCCTCCACACGGGGGTGCGAAAGATCGGAACCAATTAAATAATTGGCACTGACATTCATCGACACACTATTGAGTTCTCAAAGAACACACGCACAAACGAACTCCCGGGCTCTATGTCCCGCTCGTTCGTGAGGCAACTTTTCAAGCTTAGCCCTAACCGCGCAGCAGAACCAAATCCGCTGGTTGGAGGGAGCTAGTGTGATCATCAGGCGCTCTCGGGGCCAACCGGAGTTGGTGTCCGTGTCGCTCTGACGTGGAATAAGTTACGTGTTGGTTGTTCGCATGTCAAATCGCCTGTTCAGGAGGGGTTTTCGCAAACCCGCCCCGACACCTGTTGTTCAGTCGGAGGTTCCGACGCGTTCGATTTCCGCGCCGAGGCCCCGCAGGTTCTCCACGAAATCCGGGTAACCCCGGTCGATGTGGAAGACGTCGTGCACTTCGGTGACACCGTCGGCGACCAGACCCGCGAGCACCAGACCCGCGCCGGCGCGAATGTCGGAGGACCACACCGGAGCCGAGGACAACCGCGGAATCCCGCGCACCACAGCGTGATGCCCGTCGGTGCGAGCATCCGCGCCCAGCCGGATCATCTCTTCGACGAATCGGAAGCGCGCTTCGAAAATGTTCTCGGTGATCATCGAGGTGCCGTCCGCGATCGCGGCCAGGCCGATGGCCATCGGCTGCAGGTCAGTGGGGAAACCCGGGAACGGCAGCGTCGAGAAGTTCACGGCGCGAGGACGATCGGCCTGCACCACGCGAAAACCGTCCGGTTCGAACGAGATTCGCGCGCCCGCCGAGCGCAGCTTGTCCAGCACCAGGGACAGATGCTTGGGATTGATGCCCGTCACCCGGACGTCACCGGTGGTCATGGCGGCCGCGATACCCCAGGTCGCGGCGACGATGCGGTCGCCGATCACCCGGTGGGTGGTCGGCGAGAGCTTGTCGACGCCCTCGATGGTCAGCACCGAGGTGCCCGCTCCCCCGACCTTCGCTCCCATCTGCATCAGCATGTTGCAGAGGTCGACGATCTCCGGCTCACGCGCGGCATTGTCGATGACCGTCTCACCCTCGGCGAGCACCGCGGCCATCAGGATGTTCTCGGTCGCACCCACCGACGGGAAGTCGAGGCGGATGCGCGCGCCCTGTAGTTCGTCGGCACGCGCCACCAGGCAACCGTGCTCGATCTCCGAGGTCGCGCCCAGTAGCCGCAGACCAGCCTGGTGCATATCGAGGGGACGCGAACCGATCGCGTCGCCGCCGGGTAGCGCCACCACGGCACGCTTGCAGCGCGCCATCAGCGGACCCAGCACGCACACCGAGGCGCGGAACTGGGTGACCGCCGGGAAGTCCGCGTGGTACTTGGGTTCCGCCGGGGTCACGATGGTCACCGTCCCACCCTCGACGGCGACATCGCAGCCGAGGCCGCGCAGCACCTCTGCCATCAGCGGCACGTCGAGGATGTCCGGGCAGTTCGTGATCGTCGTCGTGCCTTCGGCCAGCAGGGCTGCCGCCATCAGCTTGAGGACGCTGTTCTTCGCGCCGCCTACCGCGACCTCACCGACGAGCCTGCTGCCCCCGGTAACCAGAAACCGTTCACTCACGGGGGTCAGCCTAGTGGTCGGATCCCGCGCTCGTGGCCTCTCCGCCCGGCCGCCAGAGGATGTCGCCTTCCGGATTGGCCACCCGGCTCAGAATGAACAGCAGGTCGGACAGTCGGTTCAGGTACTTGGCCGGGAGAACGCCGGTGCGATCCGGATCCGCGTCGACCGCGGCCCAGGCCGAGCGTTCGGCGCGTCGCGCCACCGTGCGCGCGGTGTGCAGCAGCGCGGCGAGCGGGGTGCCGCCGGGCAGAATGAACGAATTCAACGGTGCCAGAGGCTCATTGAACTCGTCGCACCAGTGCTCGAGCCGGTCGATGTAGGGCTGGGTGACGCGTAGCGGCGGGTACTTCGGCTCGGCCACGACGGGCGTCGAGAGGTCCGCACCGGCATCGAAGAGATCGTTCTGGATGGCGCGCAGCACCACGAGGATGCGCTCGTCCGGGTTACCCAGCGCGATCGCCACCCCCAGTGCGGCGTTGGTCTCATCGCAATCGGCGTATGCGATCAAACGCGGATCGGTCTTGGCCACCCGCGAGAAATCGCTCAGACCGGTGGTGCCGTCATCGCCGGTCCGCGTATAGATCCGAGTCAGGTGAACGCTCACCCGGTCACACTAACCCGCGACTAACTCGCGCGGCGGCGACGGATCCGTTCCGAGGGGCGGGATTCCACCCAGGACAGGAAGGCGGCCATCGCGCCGCGGTCGAGAGCCAGCTCGAAACTGCCGTTGCCGTCGGCGACCATGACGATGAGCTCGTCGGTCATGATGTCGTACTCATCGCCGTCGGGAGAGCGCCGTGGGCCGACCTCGATGCCGAGGCGGCGCATGGAGGAATCCGGGCCGAGTTTGAGACTGGAGAGTTTGTAGAAGAGGAGTGTGTCCTCGTCGTAGCGGATCAGGCCGTGCCGCCAGCCGCCGCCGTGACCACGCGCGGGCAGCACCCGCAACAGGGCGGCGGTGCCGCCGCGACGCAGCATGATCAGGCGATAGGTCGAGGCCAGGGCCAGACCGACAAGCAAAAGCACCAGAATGATCAGAAGCCACATCCCGGTCTGCAATGCCGCTCCGTCCCTTCACATCCGCGTTGCTGTCGAGCACCGACCGGCCAGAGGCCGGGCCCCGCGCTTAGTCGTCGATAGTAGCGACCGCGCAGCGGCGGGGTCCGGCCATCCACCGAATGTGACGAACGCACTGTTCAGCGGGATGAATTCAGCCCATGCTGAACGGCTCGCCGTAGAGCACCAGATTGCCGATGTAGTAGGTGCTGTCGATCTCCGCGGCGACGAAGGACCGCGCCTGCGCGTACCCGCCGCAGCCGTCCACCGCGAAGGTCTCGTCGACCCAGGTCACGCTGGCATGCGGGCCCGGAGTCTTGTTGTATCGCTTGTGCGATTCCTGGCCGTAGTCGTCGGGCTTCTCGAGGTCGAGCATCAGGCGCGCGACCGCCTGGCCCGGGCCGAGGTTGATACCCGCGCCCAGGGACTCACTGGGTACACCCGGGGTGATTCCGGTGCTGGTGGCCGTGCCCTGTTCACTCGCGTTCTCACTCGGGGAGAACGAGCCGATATCCACCTGACAGCCCACGATGTAGCCGGGACTGATCTTGATGGTGGCCTCGGACGCGGTCGGGCCGCTGAGGTCCACGCTGGCTTTCGCCGTCACCCAGACATTGCGGTGGATCGGCGTATCCCCAAGGGAGCCACTGATTTTCGCCGATTCGCCGTCGATGCGCACCGTCATCACGGTGCCGTCGGCGAGGGTGCGGCTGATCACGCCGCCGGGCAGCGGAATGAAGGTGTCGGCGTGCGCCGGGGACGTCGGCCCGAAGCCGATCGCGGTCGCCGCGGCCAAGGCCACACCGACGAGGCGGCCGGCCCGGCGACGAGTGTTCATCGCGTTCATACGATCCCTTTCGTCGAGTGGGGCCGTCAGCCGATGCTGAACGGCTGGCCGTAGAGGGTCACCTTCGCGTAGTCGGCGCCGATGATCTCGACCGTGGAGACCTGGCGCGCCTGCGCGTAACCGCCGCAGCCCTGGATCTCCATCGGAATGTCCTGGTAGTTCATGGTGAAGGTGCCGCTCTTGACCAACTCGATGTTGTTGATCGCGACCCAGGCCACCTGCCCCGGCGACAGCGGGAAGCTGAATCCGCCCGACAGGCTCGGGGTGGCGCTGATGGTGAACGACGAATTCGCGCTCAGCACACCGACCTGCACCTGACAACCGACGATGTAGCCGGTGGTCAGGTTCGAGGATCCGTGCGTACCCGAATTGTTGGTGCCGGGAAAGTTCTTGGGGCCGTTGTTCGGCCCGACATCGCCGTCCGGCGTCTCGACCTCCGCGGTGACATTGCCGCTCACCCAGGAGGTGCGACCGGCGCCGTTGGAGGCGAGCGACGGCGAAATGATCGCTCGCTCACCGACACTCGTGATTTTGATGCCCGGTCCCTCGATGTGACCGTCGGGCAGCGGCACCACCACGTCGGCCGAGGCCGCGCCCGGTGCGAAGAATCCGAGGGCGACCGCGACCACCGCGCACGCCACCCCCCACTTTCCATAACGAAGCCCGCTCATCAACCCCTCGCTCATCGTGGAGAAAAAAGCTGAAAACGCTTGAATAGCCGAGTCTTTGCCAGATGCTTCAGATCGCACCGGCTGATCGGCTTCTGAATTCAACCACACGAAGTAGCTCAGATCACAATAACGGCACAGTGAACATGAATGTTTTCGTGACTTAGCACCAGGGGACGCCGCAGCCCAAGCGTTCGGCCCGGTGAGTGGAACCCGCGATGGCCGGGAACTGGAACACGTTCTTATACTCCGGGCAAATGGGATGTCTTGGAAGGAGATTCCGTGGAAATCACCGCCGCTGTGGCTCGGGGTGCCGATGCACCGTTTTCCTTCGAAACGCTGGACCTGGAAGCACCCCGGCCCGGTGAGGTACTGGTGCGCCTGGTCGCCTCCGGCGTCTGCCACACCGACCTGGTCACCAAGAGCGTGTTCCCGGCCGAGTTGCCGATCGTCGTCGGGCACGAGGGCTCCGGCATCGTCGAACAGGTTGGCTCCGAGGTAACCAGTATTGCTGTCGGCGACCACGTATTGCTGACTTATGCGAGTTGCGGGACATGTGCCCGCTGCGAGAACGGACTTCCGCCCTACTGCGAGAATTTCGTTATCCTCAACACCTCCGGCGGTCGCGCCGATTTCACTTCACCGCTGAGCCGTAATGGCGAACGGGTGATGGGCGCGTTCTTCGGACAGTCGAGTTTCGCCACCTACGCACTCGTCGCCGCCCGCAGCATCGTGGTGGTGGACGAAAGCGTCGACCTGGTGGCCACCGCGCCCTTCGGCTGCGGGGTGCAGACCGGTGCGGGCGCGGTCGCCAATGTCATGAAGCCGGGGCCGACGGATTCGCTGGTCATCTTCGGCGTCGGCGGCGTCGGCATGGCCGCGCTCATGGCTGCCCGCGCCATCGGCGTGGGAACCGTTGTGGCGGTGGACCTTTCCGCGGATCGACTGGCCACCGCCAAGGAACTGGGCGCGGACGTCACCATCGACGGCGCGGCCGAGGACGTGGTCGCACAGATCGTCGCCGCCACCGGTGGGGGTGCGAACTTCGCGCTCGACACCACCGCGATCAACCCCGTGATCGCCAACGGACTGCAGGCACTGGCCCCCATGGGCACGCTGGTGCTGGTCGGCCTCGGCGAGGCCACCATGGAGGTCGAGATCGGGCATCTCACCGGAAACGGCAAGGCCATTCGCGGCTGCATCGAGGGCAGCGGCGACCCGCAGCAGTTCATTCCGCGGCTGCTGGCCTGGCACGCCGAAGGCAAGTTCCCGATCGAGAAGATCAGCAAGACCTACAAATTCGAGGACATCGAGGCCGCGTTCACCGACGCCCACGACGGCACCACGATCAAGCCGATCCTCACCTTCTGAGCCTCCGAAACCTTCGGACAACACGAAAAAGGCGGCGGCCCCGGGGAATTCCCCGGGGCCGCCGCTTTCGTTCCAGTGCCGGAAGGCCGGAACGCCCTTGCCCGCAGGCTAGGCGTTGCCCGCCTTCTCCAGCGCCCGCAACTGACCCTGAGCCTTGGTCAGGGCGGCCGGGCTCGCATCCGGATCGGCGACGACGGCCTTGGCGGCCGCCTCGTCGATGTCGAAGGCGAAGTCGGCGGATTCCGCCAGCACGCGCACCGAAGTGGCGGTGACAGAGAAGAATCCGCCGTGCACGGCCACCACGACGCGCTCGTCGTCGTCGGACACGATGGTCACGGTGCCGCCCTCGACCAGCTGCCCGAGCAGCGGTTCGTGGCCGGCCAGGATGCCGATCTCACCCTCCGTGGTCTGAGCCGAGACGAACTTCGCCCGGCCCGACCACAGCAGTCGCTCGACGGCGACCAGATCAACAGACATATCTGCCATGGGTGACTACTTCCCGGCGATCTTCTTCGCAGCGGCCTCGACGTCGTCCAGGCCACCGCAGGAGTTGAACGCCTGCTCCGGCAGGTGGTCGAACTCGCCCTTGCAGACGCGATCGAAGTCGTCGATCGTCTGCTCCAGCGGCACGACCGAACCCGGCTGACCGGTGAACTTCTCGGCGACGATGAAGTTCTGGCCGAGGAACTTCTCCAGACGACGCGCACGGCCCACGAGGACCTTGTCGCCTTCGGAGAGCTCGTCCATGCCGAGGATGGCGATGATGTCCTGCAGTTCCTTGTACTTCTGCAGGATCCGCTTGACCTCGTTGGCGACCCGGAAGTGCCGCTCGCCGACGATCGAAGCCTCGAGGATACGAGAGGTCGAGGTCAGCGGGTCGACGGCCGGGTAGATGCCCTTCTGCGAGATCGGGCGGGAAAGCTCGGTCGTCGCGTCCAGGTGGGCGAAGGTGGTCGCCGGCGCCGGGTCGGTGTAGTCGTCGGCGGGGACGTAGATCGCCTGCATCGAGGTGATCGAACGGCCACGGGTCGAGGTGATCCGCTCCTGGAGCTGACCCATCTCGTCCGCCAGGGTGGGCTGGTAACCCACGGCCGAGGGCATACGACCCAGCAGGGTCGAGACCTCGGAGCCGGCCTGGGTGAACCGGAAGATGTTGTCGATGAAGAGCAACACGTCCTGGTTCTGCACATCGCGGAAGTACTCCGCCATGGTCAGGGCCGACAGGGCGACGCGCATACGCGTGCCCGGCGGCTCGTCCATCTGGCCGAAGACGAGGGCGGTGTCCTGAAGGACGCCCATCTCTTCCATTTCCAGGTGGAGGTCGGTGCCCTCACGGGTGCGCTCACCGACGCCCGCGAACACCGAGGTGCCGGAGAACTCGCGAGCGATACGGGTGATCATCTCCTGGATCAGCACGGTCTTGCCGACACCGGCACCACCGAACAGACCGATCTTGCCGCCCTTGACGTACGGGGTCAGCAGGTCGATGACCTTCACGCCGGTCTCGAGGATCTCGGTCTTGCCCTCGAGCTGGTCGAACGGCGGCGGCTGGCGGTGGATGCCCCACTGCTCGCCGTCGCGGCCGAGGCCGGGGGTGTCCAGGCAGTCGCCCAGGGCGTTGAACACGTGGCCCTTGACGACGTCACCGACGGGCACCGAGATCGGCTTGCCGGTGTCGCGCACCTCGACGCCACGCACCAGACCGTCGGTCGGCTGCATGGAGATGGTGCGAACGATGTTGTCGCCCAGGTGCTGTGCGACCTCGAGGGTCAGGGTCTTCGCAACGGACGCGAGCGCGATGTCGACGTTCAACGCGTTGTAAAGCTCGGGAATCGAGCCGCGCGGGAACTCGACGTCCACGACGGGGCCGATGACGCGGGAGACGCGGCCAGTGCCGGCGCCAACCCGGGTTTCGTTAGTGACAGCTGCGGTCATTGGTTCTCTTCCGTGTCTAGTCGCGGTCCGAGCTCGACGCCAGCGCGTTGGCGCCACCGACGATTTCCGTGATTTCCTGCGTGATTCCGGCCTGCCGCAACGAGTTCGCGGTGCGGGTCAGTGAATTCACCAGATCCGTCGCGTTATCGGTCGCAGCCTTCATCGCGGTGCGGCGCGCAGCCGACTCCGAGGCCGCCGCGTCGAGCAGCGACGAGTAGATCCGAGTGTTGATGTACTTCGGCAGCAGCGCGCCCAGCAGGCGGTCCGCGTCCGGCTCGAACTCGTACTGGGGGTGGATGTCCGCCGACTCGGAGTCGGTGAAGCTGTCCGGACCCAGTTCGAAGTTCTCCTCGACGAAGCTCACCTGGATGGGGGCCAGCCGACGCACCTCGGGCACCTGCGACAGCATCGACACGAAACGCGTGTAGACGATGTGCAGTTCGTCGACACCGGCCATGGTGCCGACACCGTTGGGGGCCGCGACCTCACCGTCGGCGCCCGCCATGAACGCCTCGACGAGGTGATTGCAGGCGGAGGACGCGTCCACGTAATTGGGCGACTGGGAGAAACCGGTCCACGAACCGTTCAGCGCACGCTTACGGAAGGTGTAGTAGGTCAAGCCCTTCGAGCCCATGACGTAGAGCACCGGCTCTTTGCCGTCGGCGCGCAGGGTGGTCAGCAGCTCCTCGGTGCGCTTGAGCACATTGGAGTTGTAGCCACCGCACATGCCACGGTCACTGGTGATCACCAGCACCGCGGCCCGCCGCGCGTTGGGCCGCTCGGTGAGCAGCGGGTGCGTGAGATTGCTGCTGGCGCCGGCCAATTCGGCCAGCACCTTGGTGATCTCCTCCGCGTACGGCTTGGCAGCCGCGACCCGGGCCTGCGCCTTGCTGATTCGCGACGTGGCGATCAGCTCTTGCGCCTTGGTGATCTTCTTGATCGAGCTCACGGAACGAATTCGGGAGCGCAGTTCGCGCACGCTTGGCATTAGCGGTTCACACTCCCTTCATTCATCAAGTCGGTCAGTCGCATTCGCCGCTCTTACTTCTCGACGTGCTTGCGAGTGACGGACAGCGACTCGACCTCTTCGTGATCGAGCTTGTCGCTGCCGGCCTCGACCACACGGGTGCCGTCCGAAGCAAGGAAGCCCTGCTTGAACTTGTCGGTCGCGGACTTCAGCGCGTCGGCGGGCTCGCCCTCGATCTTCTTCGAACCACCCTGCAGGGCGTCGAAGGAGGACTGCACGGAACCGTGCAGGAACTCGAGCAGCTCGCTGTTGAAGCGACGCACGTCGCCGACCGGCACCGAGTCGTAGTAACCGGCGTCGACCAGGTACAGCGAGACGATCTGATCCTCGACCGCGACCGGGGCGTACTGGTCCTGCTTGAGCAGCTCGACCCAGCGGCCACCGCGCTCCAGCTGCGCCAGCGAGGCCGCATCCAGGTCGGAGGCGAAGGCGGAGAACGCCTCCAGCTCACGGTAGGAGGCCAGCTCCAGACGCAGCGAACCCGCGACCTGCTTCATGGCCTTGGTCTGCGCCGCGCCACCGACACGGGAAACCGAGATACCGACGTTGATGGCCGGACGGACACCCTTGTTGAAGAGGTCCGACTCCAGGAACACCTGACCGTCGGTGATGGAGATGACGTTGGTCGGGATGAACGCCGACACGTCGTTGGCCTTCGTCTCGATGATCGGCAGCGCGGTCATGGAACCGGCGCCGAGTTCGTCGGACAGCTTGGCGCAACGCTCCAGCAGACGCGAGTGCAGGTAGAACACGTCACCCGGGTACGCCTCGCGGCCCGGCGGGCGACGCAGCAGCAGCGAAATGGCGCGGTAGGCCTCGGCCTGCTTGGACAGGTCGTCGAACACGATCAGGACGTGCTTGCCCTGGTACATCCAGTGCTGGCCGATGGCCGAACCGGTGTACGGCGCAAGCCATTTGAAGCCGGCGGAGTCGGAGGCCGGAGCCGCGACGATGGTGGTGTACTCCATCGCGCCGTGCGCCTCGAGGGCAGCCTTGACGCCCGCGATGGTGGAGCCCTTCTGGCCGATCGCGACGTAGATGCAGCGCACCTGCTTGGTCGGATCACCGGTGGCCCAGTTGGCCTTCTGGTTGATGATGGCGTCGATGCAGACCGCGGTCTTGCCGGTCTTGCGGTCGCCGATCACCAGCTGACGCTGGCCGCGGCCGATGGCCGTCAGCGCGTCGATGGCGGTGATGCCGGTGGCCAGCGGCTCACCGACGGGCTGGCGCTCCAGCACGGTGGCGGCCTGCAGCTCGAGCACGCGGCGCTCGTCGGCCTCGATCTCGCCGAGACCGTCGATGGGCGCGCCCAGCGGGTTCACGACGCGGCCGAGGAACTTGTCGCCCACGGGGACCGAGAGCACGTCGCCGGTGCGGCGGACCTGCTGGCCTTCTTCGATGGTGTCGAACTCACCCAGGACGACGGCACCGATGGCGGTGTCCTCCAGGTTCAGCGCCACACCGAGCACGCCGCCGGGGAATTCCAGCAGCTCGTTCGCCATCGCGGAGGGCAGGCCACTGATGTGGGCGATGCCGTCGCCGGTGTCGGTGACGACACCGATCTCCTCGATGGAGGTCTCGGGGGTGTAGCTCTGGGTGTAGCTCTCGATCGCGCTACGGATCTCATCGGGGGAGATCGTCAGCTCCGCCATGTTCTTCCTGCTCTCGCTGTGGGTCTCGAATGTCGGTGTGTTACTGCGCTTCTGGGCTGTCTCAGGCGAGAGACTGGCGCAGGCGCTGAAGGCGTCCGACGGCGCTGCCGTCGATCAGGTCGTCGCCGACGCGCACGACGACACCGGCCAGCAGGCTCGGGTCCTCCTGCACGTGCACGGTGACGGGCTTGTCGTAGATGCGCTGCAGCGAGGCAGCCAGCTGCTCGCGCTGCTGCGGCGTCAGGGCGACCGCGGCACGCACGTGCGCCACGATCTGCTCCCGGAGCGACGCCGCCAGATCGGACAGCCCGTCGATGGCCTCGCCGGCATCGCCCTTGTGGCGCAGCACGGCCTGTTCGGCCAGCTGCAGGGTGATGTCCTCGACCTTGCCGGCGAGCAGACGCTGCACCAGGGCACGCTTGGCCGCAGCCGGCTTGCCGTGGTCCTGCAGCGCCTGCTCCAGGTCCGGGTTGTCGTCGATGATCCGGGCCAGCCGGAACAGCTCGTCCTCGACCGCGCTGAGGCGTCCACGCTCGTCCGCGGCGCGCAACAGCGCTTCGCGGCCGAGCAGGATCAACGTGTCGACCAGGTCACGCGACCGCGACCAGTCCTGAGCCACCGCGGTGGTCAGTATGGTCTGGGTGGTCCCGCTGACCTTGCCGCCGAAGAGGCGTTCGGCCAGCTCGGCGCGCGCCGAGCTCGACACCGACTTATCCGCGAGCGCCACACGCAGCGAACGCTGGTCGTCGAGGACGGCGACAACGGCGAACAGTTCGGAGCCCGTCGTGGCCGCGACGGAGTCGCTTCCGGTCAGAGCGGCCCGAAGAGCTTCCCGCGCACGGGAGCTCGCCTCGCGGCTCGCTGCGTACATGCTTCCCACTTTCGGTTCGTTACCTTCCGACCCCGATGCCGGCGTTCGCGTCCAGCTCCGAGAGGAACCGGTCGATCGACGCCGCCTGCTTGGCCTCGTCGGCCACCGACTGACCGATGATCTTCTCGGCCAGGTCGACCGCGGTGCGGCCCAGCTCGGAGCGCAGCTCGGTCACGATCTGCTGACGCTGAGCCTCCAGCTGCGAGTGCCCGGCGGCCACGATGCGGTCGGCCTCGGCCTGCGCCTCGGTCCGCATCTGGGACAGAATCGTCTGTCCCTGGGTACGGGCTTCCTCACGGATGCGAGCGGCCTCGAGGCGAGCCTCGGCCAGCTGCTCCTGGTACTGCTGGAGAGTCGACTGGGCCTCGGCCTGCACGGCCTCGGCCTTGGCGATACCGCCCTCGATCTTCTCGGAACGCTCGTCGAGCACCTTGGTCAGGCGCGGGACGACGTACTTGGCGAAGACGACGGCGATAACGATGAAGACGATCGCAGACCAGACGATGTCGTAGGTCTTCGGGACGAGGGGATTGATATCCTCCTCGGCCGCAAGCAAATACATGCTGTTCATCGTTGATTCCTAGTCGTTTGCCGGAATCAGAAAATGAAGCCGGCGACGAGACCGATCAGCGCCAGGGCCTCGGTGAACGCGATACCCAGGAACATGTTGGTCCGGATGGTGCCCTGCAGCTCGGGCTGACGGGCGATGCCCTCGATGGCCTTACCGACGACGATGCCTACACCGATGCCGGGGCCGATCGCAGCGAGGCCGTAACCGATGGCGCCGAAACCCTTGGACTTGGATTCGGCAACTTCGGCAGCCAGGTACGAGAGGGTGCTCATGTGTATTCATTCCCTTTCTGTCGCCCACCCGCCGGGCGGCGTGTAAGGCAGGTTTAGGTGTTGGTGCGGTCGGTCAGTGAGAGTCGGCGTGCTGCGCCAGACCGATGTACACAGCGGTCAGCAGCGCGAACACGTACGCCTGCAGGAAAACCACCAGGATCTCGAAGAGGGTGAAGCCGAAGCCCGCGAGCAGCGAGAACGGCGAGAACACCTTCATCCAGGTGACGGCATCGAACAGGAAGAACTGGGTGGCACTGAAGAACAGCACCAACATGATGTGGCCTGCCAGCATGTTCGCCATGAGACGGACGGTCAGCGTGAACGGGCGCAGCACGAAGGTCGAGATGAACTCGATCGGGATCAGCAGCACGTGCAGCGCCGGCGGCACGTTCGGCACCACGATCGACGAGCGCATGTACTTCAGGAAGCCGTACTTCTTGATGCCCACGTAGTTGAACGTGACGTAGGCGACGACGGCCAGTACCAGCGGCATACCGATCCGGGCGTTCGACGAAATGTTCAGGAACGGAATGATGCTGGAGAAGTTCAGGAACAGCACCGCGAAGAAGATCGAGGCGATCAGCGGGAAGAACTTCTTCCCGGATTCCTTGCCCAGCACCTCGTCACAGATCTGCTCCTTGACGAACACCAGACCGTATTCCGCGACATTCTGCAGGCCACGCGGAACCAGCCGAGGGCTGCGGAAAGCCAGCACCATGACGGCGATGAGAACGACCGACATAAGGATGCGAATGAGCATCAAACGGTCGAGCTCGAAAGGGGTCCCCTCGAACAGCACAGCTGGAGGGAAGAAGTCGTTAAGCGACGGTGCGTGGAACTCGCCCGCCAAAATGGTGACGCTCAGCGTTCTCTCCCGTGGTCGGGCCGCAGGAGATGGTTTTCTCCTGCGGTTCGATCGGACATTGACGATCTGGTGGGTCGACTCAGGTCGGCTCGAAGTTCGTCAGCAGCTGTGGGCAGTAATGCCCTGGCGTCTGTACGCGCGTCGGCGACATCGTCGACGGTGCAGAACCGGTGACCCCAAAGGGCCCGGTACGGCAGTCAGCATAACCTGCTCTCAGGCGGGTCTCAGGCGACCCCCCCTGTTGATTCGGTTGGCTACAAGTAAAGAGTTTATCAAGTTATCTACGACAATGCGTAGGGGGCCCGCGAAACTCCCAGCCAACCGTGTCCGGGCGGCTGGCTCGCGGGCCTTCGACTAGAGGTCGCGCTCGACCTCCACGGTCGGAACCCGTTGCCGCAGAAGGCCGTACGTCTCCGCGCCGAGGACCACCAGCAGTGCGCCGATCACGGTGAGGAACAGCGCAAGGGGGCTGTAGAAGTCGAACTGCTTGAGGATCGCGACGACAACGACTGTCAGCAGCAGCTTTCCGACCCAGCTGCCGAGCAGCACGATGCCCTGCAGACCGGATTCGATCTTCGCGCTGAACAGCACCGAGGCGGCGGTGGTGAGGATGAAGGCGCCACCGAGGGCGGCGCCGATCAGCGATCCCCACAGCCCGTGCAGACCGGCGAAGACCGTCGACAGGATGACCGAAAACACAACCAGCACAGCCAAACCGGCGATGCCGTAGCGCAGTGCCGCGCGCAGCGGGGCGTCGGGACCAGAATCGGAAGGCGTGCTCACGATCAGCAACTCTACCCGGCGGCGTGATCGTGATCGCGGGGCGGTTTGCGGGTGGCCCGGTCACTGAGCTCACGCCAGGACGGCACCGCGGTGACGACCAGCGCGAAAACCAGTCCCGCCGCGAACAGCAACAACACCACGCGACGGTCCACCAGTGAGGCGCCGACCGCACCGAATGCGAACACGCTCACCCAGAGATAGATGAGCAACACGACGCGACGGTGGGAATGGCCGATCTGCAGCAAACGGTGATGCAGATGCATTTTGTCGGGAGTGGAAAAACTCACACCTGCGCGAACGCGACGCACGACGGCCAGAACAAGATCAAGTACGGGAATGAACATCACCGCACCCACCAGCAACAGGGGTGACAGCAAACCCACGATGTCGCGCGGGCCGTAACCCTGCAGCGGAATTCGGCCCGAAGCGCCGGTCGAGACCGCGGCCAGCATCAAACCGATAAGCATCGAGCCGGTATCACCCATGAAAATGCGGGCGGGCTGGAAATTGTGTGGGAGAAAACCGAGACAGCCACCGGCCAGCGCCGCGGCCAGCAACGCGGGCGGATAGGTGTCGGTGGAACCGCCCACCTCATAGAGCAAACCCACGGTGAACACGAAAACGGCGATCGAGGCGATGAAACCCAGACCCGCCGCCAGACCGTCGAGGCCGTCCACGAAATTCATGGCGTTCACGATGGTGACCGTGATGCCGACCGTGACCAGGCCGCCGACCAGCGGATCCAGCACCACGGTCTCGTTGGTGAAGGGGTTGTAGATGGCCACCCAGCTCAAACCCATCGCGGCCATCACACCGGCCGCTGTGACCTGCCCCACGAATTTGGTGAGCGCGTCCAATCCCCAGCGGTCGTCGATGATGCCGACCACCACGATGATCGTGCCCGCGGCCAGGACCGCCGGAATGTCCTTCGGATAGTCGAAGCCGCGACGCAGCGCGGGCAGCTGGTGCGCGAACAGCACCGCGGCCAGCAGGCCGAAATAGATGCCGAGACCGCCCATTCGCGGCACCGGAATCACGTGCACGTCACGCTCGCGCGGGACCGCCACCGCACCGAACCCGATGGCCAGCAGCCGGATTCCGCCCGTACTCAGGAACGTCACCACCGAGGCGACGAGCAGTACCAGCAGCAGTTCGCGCAGCGGGACGACCGCGCCCGAGCTGAAAACGCCCTGACTCAACAGCATCCGATGCGCCGTTACCGCGCGTCGGACCCGTGGAGCTCCTCGGGCGACATGCCGAGCACCTCCGCGATCTTCTCCACCGGCACCGCGCCTTCACGCAGGATGCGCGGGGTGTCCGCGGTGAGGTCGACGATGGTGGAGGCCACGGCGTGATCGGCAGGGCCGCCGTCGAGGTAGACGCCGATCAGGTCGCCCAGCTGCGCCTGCGCCTCGGCGACCGTGGTGGCGGGCGGCTGCCCGGAGACATTGGCGCTGGACACCGCCAGCGGTCCCACCTCGCGCAGCAGTTCCAGCGCGACCGGGTGCAGCGGCATCCGCAGCGCGACCGTGCCGCGCGCGTCACCGAGGTCCCAGGCCAGCGAAGGCGCCTGCTGCACAACGAGAGTCAGCCCGCCCGGCCAGAACGCGCGGATCAGCTCGCGGGCCTGCGGGCGCACCGAGTAGACCAGGCCGTCGATCGTGTTCCACGATCCGACCAGCACCGGCACCGGCATGTCCCGCCCGCGGCGCTTGGCGGCCAGCAGCGCACCCACCGCCTGACTGTCGAACGCGTCGGCGGCGAGGCCGTAGAGCGTATCGGTCGGAATAACGGCCAACCGCCCGGACTTCAGCGTGCTGCGCGCGGCATTGAGGCCGGCGGCACGCGAGTCGGGATCGGCACAGTCGTAGACGGTACTCACGGCTGACATCTTGGCACGCGACGCTGTGTTCCCGAGCACGGGCCGCTGTGAGCGCTCGTATCCTCGACTTGACGAAGGAGGCACGGTCCCATGATGCGTGCGATATGGAACGGAACGGTCATCGCGGAGTCACCGCACACCGTCGAAGTCGAGGGCAACCAGTACTTTCCGGTCGATTCGCTGCATCCGCAGTATTTCACCGAAAGCGCCCACCATTCGATCTGCCCCTGGAAGGGCCGAGCCAGCTACTACACGGTGACCGTCGACGGCGAGGTGAACACCGACGCCGCCTGGTTCTATCCCAAGCCCAGCCCGCTGGCCCGCAAGATCAAGGACCACGTCGCCTTCTGGCACGGCGTCGAGATCACCGACGAACCCGGGTAGCGCCGGGTTCGAGAATCGCACTGCGCGCCAACGGCTTCCGGCACGGCGCTGGTCCAACCCCGCGCGGTCGGATCATCGAACCGTGACATGCTACGGCGCAGCGTGATTCGTCACCGCTCGCGCAGACCCGTGCGGCCCCGGGTCAATTGGGGCGGCGGCGGGCGGAGACGAAGCGGGGTCTGCCCGCCAGGTCGGGGTGTTCGGCGATTTCGGTGAAGTCGCCGTGCATAGTGAACAGGGCGGCGACGCCGGAGCCGTTGGAGTCGTCGTGTTCGACGGCGACGGTGCCGCCGGGGCGCAGCAGCCGCGCGATGGTGGAGATCATCGGGCGGATCACGTCCAGGCCGTCCGGGCCGCCGAACAGGGCGCGGTGCGGATCGTGGTCCGCCACTTCGGGATCCAGCCGCGCGTCCTCGGGGATGTAGGGCGGGTTGGAGACCACCACGTCGACGGTGCCGTCGAGCTGTTCGAGGAGCTTGGGATCGGTGGCGTCACCGGCGTGCAGGTCGATCGGGGTGTCGCCCTCGTCGGCCAGTTGCAGGGCGTTGCGGCGGGCCCAGGCCAGCGCCTCGGCATCGAGTTCGACGGCGTGCACCTGGGCGTCGGGGCGGGCGTGCGCGACGGCCAGGGCCAGGGCCCCGGAACCGGTGCACAGGTCGACCACGACGGGCTGGTGCTCGTGGCCCGCGGCCTCGAGTTGCGCGAGCGCCCAGGCGAAGATCAGTTCGGTCTCCGGGCGCGGCACGAAGACGCCGGGGCCGACCGCGAGATCGATCTCACCCATCGCCGCGGTGCCCGTAAGGTGTTGCAGCGGAACGCGTTCCGCACGCCGGGCGACCAGCTTGCGGTACTCCTCGAGCTGGTCGGGGGTCAGCATGGGCATCAGCGCCAGGCGACCCCGGTCGACGCCGAGCACGTGGGCCGCGAGGAATTCCGCGTCGGCCTCGGGACTGTGCACGCCCGCGGCGCGCAGTAGCTCCGTCGCTTCCCGCACGGCCGGACGCAATGGTGCGCGAGTCACAATCGCCGCCTCTCTCCCCTGCTCATGCTCGCACGAAATACGCACGACGCAACCGCCTCCGCGGGAATCCCGGCCGGTCTGCCCGGCCGGGCGTGGCGGCCGCTCACGGGCTTATTCGGCGGCGAGGCGGGCCGCGCGATCGGCATCGCCGAGCGCGCCGAACAGGTCGTCGAGGTTGCCGTCGAGCACCGAATCCAGATTGTGCGCCTTGAAACCGATGCGGTGATCGGCGATGCGGTTCTCCGGGAAGTTGTAGGTGCGGATGCGCTCGGAGCGGTCCACCGTGCGGATCTGCGCGGCCCGGCCCGACGCCGCCTCGGCGTCGGCCTGCTCCTCCATGAGCGCCTGCAGTCGCGCGGCCAGCACCTGCTTGGCGCGAATCTTGTTCTGCAACTGGGAGCGTTCGTTCTGGCAGGTCACCACCAGGCCAGTGGGCAGGTGGGTGAGGCGGACCGCCGAGTCGGTGGTGTTGACGCCCTGACCGCCCTTGCCGGAGGACCGGTAGACGTCGATGCGCAGGTCCTTCTCGTCGATCTCGACCTCCTCGACCTCGTCGGGCTCGGGGTAGACCAGTACGCCCGCGGCCGAGGTGTGGATGCGGCCCTGCGATTCGGTCACCGGGACGCGCTGCACCCGGTGCACGCCGCCCTCGAACTTGAGCTTGGACCACACGCCGTCGCGGCTGGGTTCCTTGCTCTTGATGGAGAAGCTGGCGTCCTTGTAGCCGTCCAGGTCGGAGTAGGTGACACCCAGCACCTCGACCTTCCAGCCGTGCCGTTCCGCGTAGCGGATGTACATGCGGGCCAGATCGGAGGCGAACAGCGCCGATTCCTCGCCGCCCTCACCGGATTTCACCTCGAGGATGACGTCGTCGCCGTCGTGCGGGTCGCGCGGCGCGAGCAGATCGGTGAGCTGCTTGTCGTATTCCAGCACCTGCGCGCGCAGGCCGGGCACCTCGGCGGCGAACGACGAGTCGTCGGCGGCCAGTTCCTCGGCCGCCGCGAGATCGTCACGCGCACTTGCCAACCGCTGGTAGGTGGCCATGATCGGGCCCAGTTCGGCGAACCGCTTACCGACGCGACGGGCCGCACCCGGGTCGTTGTGCAGCGCGGGATCCGACAGCTGCATCTCGAGGCCGGTGTACTCGGCCAGGATGTCGTCGATAGCGGACGGGGCCGCGGACTGGTCGGCCATCGCGGAGGCTCCTTCTGGGTGGGCACAGGCCCGGGATGTGAGGTGTTCGAGGTCTGAAAACGCGGCGACGCCCGCCTGCGAAATCGCAGAGCGGGCGTCGTCGGAACAGCTAGTTGCCAGCCTTGGCGGCACGCTTGCCGTAGCGAGCCTCGAAGCGAGCCACGCGGCCACCGGTGTCCAGAATCTTCTGCTTACCCGTGTAGAACGGGTGGCACTGGGAGCAAACCTCGACCGAGATCTGGCCGGACTCCTTGGTGCTCTTGGTCTGGAAGGTGTTGCCGCAGCCGCACACGACCGTGGTGTCCACGTACGTGGGGTGAATTCCTGCCTTCATGGGTGTCCTTTCGATAGCCCCGGGTCGCCTTCGTGAAGACGTGAACCGGAACAGACTTTGGCATGGTTGCCGACTGGCCAGTATAGACATCGGCCAACGGACATATAGACGCCGGGCCACCCGCGGTTATTCCACGCCCCCGCGCACCCGCTCCGAACCCGACAAACCCGGTGACCTGGGCCACAGCGATCGCGCGACAGTCTCGCAGGGCACGCACAGCGAGCTCCCAGACAACGGTCGTAACGTCTCTGTGCAGACCGGAACACCCCGCAAAACTACGGGCACGCATATTCCGGAGCCTCGAGCGAGGCTGAAAGTCGAGTAGCTCGCTACTCAAGAATACGAACACCTGTGTTCATAGAGTTTCGTCCAGGTGAGAGTCTCGCGACTATCGGAAGGACAGCAGTGACCGGGAAGGACGCGGCGGCCGGGGGTCTATCCCCCGTCCACGCACATGCCGAGACCGGGAGAACACATCGGCGCGCGGAAATCGCCGCGGGGGTGGTCCTGGTGACTCTGATTCTCTTGGTAGCACTGGGCTGGTGGCTGGCGCCCGACGCCGCCGCGCCGGCGCAGGGTGACGACACGTTCACCTACACAGCGGTCACGTCGTCGGGTGGTTCCGCCGGCGACGTGACCGCGCTCATCATCGCCTTCATGATCATCGGGGCCGCCCTGATCGGCCTCGCCTTCTTCAGCCCGCAAACAGCAGCGCGGCGACCCCGCCGAAGCGGAGCCGCCGCACGTGTTGCCGTTCCGATCCCCAGGGCGACAACTGATTTCGTGCCCGTGTGGGTAACTCACCGGGTACGTCCAGCACTGGACTTGTGCCTGACCGCCGGGCGGGTGCACAAGTCCCCCGGCTCCCACGGCCCGCAAAAGTTCCGGGGAGGCGGGGGAGTGACTTATTCGTCCACGGAACCCGGGGCGGTCTTCGAGACCGTCATCAGGAATTCGATGTTGCTCTTGGTCTTCTTCAACCGGTCGACCATGAGGTCGATCGCCTGATGCGAGTCCAGGCCGGACAGCACGCGACGCAGCTTGTGCAGCACGGCCGCCTCGTCGGGCGACATCAGTAGATCGTCGCGACGAGTGCTGGACAGGTTGACGTCCACCGCCGGGAACACGCGGCGCTCGGCGATCTTGCGATCGAGCTTGAGCTCGGCGTTACCCGTGCCCTTGAACTCCTCGAAGATGACCGTGTCACCGGTGGAACCGGTCTCGACCAGGGCGGTCGCGATGATGGTGAGCGAGCCACCGTTCTCGATGTTGCGGGCCGCGCCGAGGAACCGCTTGGGCGGGTACAGCGCGGTGGAATCCACACCACCGGAAAGGATTCGGCCCGAAGCCGGGGACGAGTTGTTGTACGCGCGGCCGAGACGAGTGATCGAATCGAGCAGCACGACGACATCCTGACCGGCCTCCACCAGGCGCTTGGCGCGCTCGATGGCGAGCTCGGCGACCGAGGTGTGGTCGCCCGGCGGGCGGTCGAACGTGGAGGCGATGACCTCGCCGCGCACGGAGCGCTGCATATCGGTCACTTCCTCGGGACGCTCGTCCACCAGCACCACCATCAGGTAGCACTCCGGGTTGTTGGTGGCGATCGCGTTGGCGATGTCCTGGATGACCATCGTCTTACCCGCCTTGGGCGGGGACACGATCAGCGCGCGCTGACCCTTACCGATCGGCATGATCAGGTCGATCATGCGCGTGGTCAGCTTGTTGGCCGTGGTCTCGAGCCGCAGTCGCTGGTTCGGGTACAGCGGGGTGAGCTTGTTGAATTCCGGTCGGCGCTTGGCACTTTCGATGTCCGAGCCGTTGACCGTGTCCAACCGCACCAGCGGATCGAACTTCTGACGCTGGTTGCTCTGATCCCCGTCACGCGGAGCGCGGACCGCACCGGTGATGGCGTCACCGCGGCGCAGGCCGTTCTTGCGAACCAGGTTCATCGACACGTAGACGTCGTTCGGTCCGGCCAGGTAGCCGGAGGTGCGCACGAACGCGTAGTTGTCGAGCACGTCGAGGATGCCGGCGACGGGCTGCAGGACATCGTCGTCGCGGATTTCCATCTCGCGGGTCTCGCGCGGCTCGGTGCCGCCGTCCTCACGGTCACGCCCACGGCGACGCTCGCGGAAGCGCCGGCCGCGACGTCCGCGCCCGCCTTCCTCGTCGTCGTCGTTGTTGTTGCGCGCGCGATCATTTCCGCGAGCGGCGCCGTTCTGCTGGCCACCGTTCTGCTGGTTGCGCTCGCCCTGGCCACGTTCACCCTGGCCACGCTCACCCTGGTTGCGCCCACCCTGCTGGCTACGCTCGCCACCCTGGTTGTTGCGCTCGCCCTGCTGGCGCTCACCCTGATTGTTGCGCTCGCGGCGGCGTTCGCCACCGTCCTGATCGCCCTTGGGCTCCGCGGGAGCCTCGGTGACGGTAGCGGTGGCGGTGCCTTCGGCATTCGCTCCGCCGCCACGCTGTTCACGGCCCCGGCGCTGACGACCACGCCCACGCTGGCCGCCGTCACGGCTGTCGTCGCCGCCCTCGGCGCGAGCGCCCTCGGTCTCGTCGCGCTTGGATTCGCGCGTCTCCGAAGAGGTTTGGCGGGCTTCGGTCTTCTCGCGAGCCGGCTCGGCAGTGATCGCCGGAGCATCGGCCTTCACATCCGCCTTGGCGGAGTCGGTCTTCGGGGCGCTGTCGGCCTTGGCCGACGCGGACTCCCCACCCGTCGGCGCGTCATCGGACTTGGCCTTCGCGCCGCGCGCGGTGGCCTTTCCCGTGGCAGCGGTGACCTTCGCAGCGCCACCACCGGACTGGTTCTCCTTGATGGCGGCGATGAGATCACCCTTACGCATCCCGGAAGTGCCTCGGATACCGAGTTCTCCAGCAAGCGCACGCAACTGCGGCAACAACATTCCAGTCAGCCCCGATCGTGCGACGTCAGTTTGTTCGCTCATCTTCGAAATCTGTCCGGAGTCACTTTCGCGGCCATCCGAGGAAGCTGAATCGCTTTCCACCCCGGGTGTCGCGAGCAGGTCCGTATCTGTCACGGAAATCCTTTCCTTCCCTCGACCGCCGTGTGCCTGTTCGAGGGTTCCTCCTGCAGTCCGGTCTCCTGCCGGACTCGGATGCCGTACCGCACTTGTTTCCAGGTCAACACCCACCGGATGGTGAGTTGTCTCCTGTCCCGCCGAATCAGCGGAGTCGCCAGATGGGCTTCGCCACCAAGAGCTTGTGCTCATCAAAAAACGGTGGGAGAGATCATTCCAGTTGACTGGCTACCCCCAAGTTTCGAGCCTCAAGCCTCGAGCCTGAGCAAGGAGCCTCTGGAGCGATTTGCCCTGATGAAGCACCGGCGTCTGACGCGCACGATGTACGGACTCGCTCAGGATAGCTCCCACCTTTTGCATCGGCAAGGCAGGCGCGCTGTCAATCGACCAATACGCCGTCGGCGATGCCCGGTTCGAGGACGCGCAGGCCGTCCGCGATGGCGAGTTCGCGCAGTTCTTCGGGGAATTCGCTGGTCCCGAGGGCCATGATGGTCGGACCCGCACCCGAAACGGTGGCCGCGATTCCGGCCGCGCGCAAGCGTTCCACCCAGGTGGTGGTGAGCGGCAGCGCGGATTCGCGATAGCCCTGGTGTAACCGGTCCGCGGTGGCGGGCAACAGCAGGTCAGGGCGCTGCGTCAAGGCGACTACCGCCAGCGCGGCCCGGCTCACATTGAAGGCGGCGTCGCCGTGCGGCACCGTCTCCGGCAGCAGACCGCGGGTGTGCGCGGTGGCGGAGCGCTCCTCCGGAATCAGCACGACGGGACGCAGCGAGGCGTGCGGTTCCAGTCGCACCGCACGGTAGACGCGCGGATTGTGATCGCTGGCATCGGTGAAACCGGCGTCCGCGGGACGGTCGGTTTCGGTCCAGGACACCACGATTCCGCCCAGGATGCTGGCGGACGAGTTGTCCGGGTGGCCTTCGAATTCGGCGGCCAACTGCACCATCACGTCATCGCCGTAGGCCAGTTCCGGATCGAACTTGCCGGCCAGACCGCGACCGGCGGCGAGACCGCCGACGACCGCGGAAGCCGACGAGCCCATGCCCCGCGAGTGCGGAATCACGTTGTGGCACACCACGTCCAGGCCATCCGCCCAGACGCCCGCGGCCTGCAGGCCGCGTTCGATGGCGCGCACCACCAGATGTGAAGGGCCCCAGGGCACGTCGTCGGCGCCCTCACCCTCCACCTTGATGGTGAGCCCGGAGTCCGTGGTGGACACCGTGATCTCGTCGTAGAGTCCCAAAGCGATTCCGAGGGAATCGAAACCCGGCCCCAGATTGGCGCTGGACGCCGGAACCCGCACGGTGACGGTGATTCCGGCGGGCAGGGTCCGGACGGTGTCCCTGCTCGCTCGCTCGGCGAGCTGACCTTCGCGCGAATTCAATTCAGGCCAGCTCGAGTTCGTGGGCCACCGCGACCGGGTCGACCGCGATCGGCTTCACCGCGGGCATGCCCGCCAGCGCGTTGTCCGGATCCTTGAGACCGTTGCCGGTCACCGTGCAGACCACGGTGAGGCCCGGCTCGACCCAGCCCTCGGCGTGCGCGGCCAGCAGACCGGCGACCGAAGCGGCAGAGGCGGGCTCCACGAAGACGCCCTCCTTCGCCGCGACCAGGCGGTACGCGGCGAGGATCTCCTCGTCGGTGGCCGCGCGGAACACGCCGCCGGACTCCTCCTTGGCGGTCATCGCACCGTTCCAGGACGCGGGCGCGCCGATCCGGATGGCGGTCGCGATGGTCTCCGGATTGGCCACCGGCGCACCGTGGACCAGCGGCGCGGCACCCGCGGCCTGCACGCCGAGCATGCGCGGACGCGAGGTGATGATGCCGTCGGCGTAGTACTCGCTGTAGCCCTTCCAGTACGCGGTGATATTGCCCGCGTTGCCGACCGGCAGGGCGTGGATGTCGGGCGCCTTGCCCAGCGCGTCCACGATCTCGAAGGCGGCGGTCTTCTGGCCCTCGATGCGGGCCGGGTTCACCGAGTTCACGAGGCCGACCTCGGTGAACTCCGCGGTCACCTTGCGGGCCAGCTCGAGGCAGTCGTCGAAGTTGCCGTCGACCTGAATGATCTTCGCGCCCAGCATGACCGCCTGCGCCAGCTTGCCCATGGCGATCTTGCCCTGCGGGATCAGCACCGCGCAGTGCAGGCCCGCGCGGGTGGCGTAGGCCGCGGCCGAGGCCGAGGTGTTGCCGGTGGAGGCGCACAGCACTGCCGTCTTGCCCTGGTACTTGGCATCGGTCATGGCCATGGTCATGCCGCGGTCCTTGAAGGAACCGGTCGGGTTCGCGCCCTCGACCTTGAGGTACACCTCACAGCCGGTGACCTCGGACAGGTAGTGCGCGGGCACCAGCGGCGTGCCGCCCTCGAAGAGGGTGACGGCCTTCCAGTCAGCCGGGATCGCCAGGCGGTCCCGGTACGCATCGATCAGACCGGGCCACGGCGTGTGCACAGCGGCGGTCGCTCGTGCGGTTGCACTCATTCCTCGGTGCCTTCCAATCTCAGAACACTGGTCACGGACGTGACGGAGTCCAGTTCGGCCAACGCCGCAACGGTATCCGCCAGCGCGGATTCCTGCGCGTGGTGGGTCACCACGACCAGGCGCGCGCCCACGTCGTGGCCTTCCTGGCGGACCGTCGAGATGCTGACGCCGTGCTTGGCGAACTCACCGGCGACCGTTTGCAGCACACCCGCACGGTCTGCTACCTGCAGGTTCACGTGGTAGCGGGTCGGGGTGTCGCCGATCGAGGCGATCGGCAACTCAGCATAAACCGATTCGCCGGGCGCCCGGCCGCCGTAGAACTTGTTGCGCGCGGCCATCACCAGGTCGCCCATCACGGCCGACGCGGTGGGAGCGCCACCGGCGCCCTGCCCGTAGAACATCAGGCGGCCCGCGTTCTCGGCCTCCACGACGACCGCGTTGAACGCGCCGCTGACCGAGGCCAGCGGGTGCTTGCGCGGGATCAGGGCCGGGTAGACGCGGGCGGAGATCTTCTCCTTGCCGTCCTCGTCGGTGACGCGCTCGGCCATGGCCAGCAGCTTCACCGTGCAGCCGACGGCGGCGGCGGTCTCGAGATCCTCGGCGGTGATCTTGGAGATGCCCTCGCGGTAGACATCGGCCGAGGTGACGCGGGTGTGGAAGGCGACCGAGGCCAGGATGGCGGCCTTGGCGGCGGCGTCGTAGCCCTCGACGTCGGCGGTCGGGTCGGCCTCGGCGTAGCCCAGGCGGGTGGCCTCGGCCAGCACGTCGGCGTAGGCCGCGCCGGTCTCGGCCATCGCCGAGAGGATGAAGTTGGTGGTGCCGTTGACGATTCCGACGACCCGGTTCACCCGGTCACCCGACAACGACTGGATCAGCGGGCGCACCACCGGGATGGCTCCGGCGACCGCGGCCTCGAAATACAGGTCGGCACGGTGGTTTTCGGCCGCACCGGCCAGCTCGCCGGTGTAATCGGCCAGCAGCGCCTTGTTGGCGGTGACCACCGACTTGCCCGCGTTGAGCGCGGAGCGGATCAGGGCGCGGGCCGGGTCGATGCCGCCCATCACCTCGACGACGATGTCGACATCGTCACGGGTGACCAGGGTTTCGGCATCGGTGGTGAGCAGCTCGGCCGACAGGCCGCGATCCTTGTTCAGGTCGCGAACGGCGACACCGCGCAGCACCACCGGGGCGCCGACGCGATTGCACAGGTCGTCGGCGTGATCGCGGATGATCCGCACCACCTCGGTACCGACCGTGCCCATGCCGAGGACGGCCACCCCGATCGGATGATCCGATCCCCACACGCCAGTTTTGGCGTTGTTCGCCTCGGTCATGCCTTCACCTCCAAGCTGAGTAGGTCTTCCACCGTCTCACGACGAAGGATCAAGCGCGCCTTGCCATCCCGCACCGCGACCACGGCGGGCCGGGTGAGCAGGTTGTAACGGCTCGACATCGAGTAGCAGTACGCGCCGGTCGCGGCCACCGCCACCAGGTCGCCCGGGCCGACATCGGCCGGGAGCCAGGTATCGCGAATGACGATATCCCCACTCTCGCAATGCTTTCCGACCACCCGAGCGACAACCGGACCGGCCTCGCTGGACCGCGAGACCAGGCGGCAGTCGTACTCGGCCTGATACAGCGCGGGCCGGATGTTGTCGCTCATGCCGCCGTCGACGCTCACATAGCGTCGCCGGTTACCGCCGTCCAACACAACATCTTTGATGGTGCCGACCTCGTAGAGGGTGACGGTCCCGGGGCCCGCGATAGCGCGACCCGGCTCGACCGCGATGGTCGGCATCGGCAGCCCGGCCCGCTCGGCCTCCTCGGCGACGATCCGGCGCAGGTTGGCGGCGAAATCGCTCAGGGCGGGCGGATTCTCGTGCGGCAGGTACGAAATACCAAGGCCGCCACCGAGATCCAGAATGTTCATCTGGGTGGCGCGCTCCATGCCGAACTTGTCGGCGACCTCGCGCAGCAGGCCCAGCATGCGGCGGGTGGAGATCTCGAAACCGTCGATCTCGAAGATCTGCGAGCCGATGTGCGAGTGCAGACCGAGCAGGCGCAGGTTGTCGGACTCGAAGACCCGCGCGATGGCGTTGAGCGCGTCGCCGCCGGAGATCGAGAAGCCGAACTTCTGATCCTCGTGCGCGGTCGAAATGTATTCGTGGGTATGGGCTTCCACGCCGACGGTCACCCGGACCAGGACGTCGACGACCTTGCCCGCGCGCTTGGCGACGGCCTCGAGGCGTTCGATCTCGATCAGCGAGTCGAGCACGATGTCGCCGACACCCGCCGTGACCGCCATCTCCAGCTCGGGCACCGACTTGTTGTTGCCGTGCAACGCGATCCGCTCGGCCGGGAACCCGGCGTGCAGCGCCACCGCCAGCTCGCCGCCGGAGCAGACGTCGAGGTGCAGGCCCTCGTCGCGAATCCAGCGGGCGATCTCGCCGCACAGGAACGCCTTGGAGGCGTAGTGCACGCGCGCGCCGTCGCCGAAGGCGCGGACCATATCGCGGCAGCGTGACCGGAAGTCGTCCTCGTCGATGACGAACAGCGGGGTCCCGTACTCGGCGGCCAGCTCGTGCACCGGCACCCCGGCCAGCTGCACGACGCCGTCGGCGTCACGGGAAGCATTGCGCGGCCAGACATTCCCGGGCAGTTCGATCATCTGCGCGGGCGCGGACGGGCGCTCGGCGAGCACCGGCGCGTGCGGGATGTCGGCGTGCCGGGGACCAGCGGGGTGTGCACTCATTTACATACGCTCCGGGGCAGAGACGCCTAGCAGGCCGAGGCCGTTGGCGAGAACCTGACGGGTGGCTTTCACCATCTCGAGACGAGTGGCGTTGAGCGGGCTGACATCGTCGTCGCCCTGCGGGATGACGCGCAGCGTCTTGTCGGACTGGAAGGGGTGGTAGGCCCCGGCCAGTTCTTCCAGGTAGCGCACTACCCGGTGCGGCTCACGGGCTTCGGCGGCGGTGGCCACCACCCGCGGGTACTCGCCGAGGGTGCGAATGAGCTCGCCCTCGCGCACATCGGTGAGCAGGGCGAAATCCGGTGTCACCGAGGCATAGTCGAACGCGGCGGCGTTGCCGATGATCTGGTTGGTGCGGGCGTGCGCGTATTGCACGTAGTAGATCGGGTTCTCGCTGTCGGCCTTGGTCCACAGGTCCAGGTCGATGTCGATGCTCGAGTTCACCGAGGACCGCACCAGCGAATACCGGGCGGCGTCCACGCCGATCGCGTCGACCAGGTCGTCGAGCGTGATGACGGTGCCCGCCCGCTTCGACATCTTCACGGCCGCACCGTCTTTGACCAGGTTCACCATCTGGCCGATGAGCACCTCTACGGTGTCCGGGTTGTCGCCGAACGCGGCGGCGGCCGCCTTCAGCCGCCCGATGTAGCCGTGGTGGTCGGCGCCCAGCATGTAGATGCACAGGTCGAAGCCACGCGAGCGCTTGTTCTGGAAGTAGGCGATGTCACCGCCGATGTAGGCGGAGTTGCCGTCGCTCTTGATGACGACGCGGTCCTTGTCGTCGCCGTACTCGGTGGAGGCGATCCACCACGCGCCGTCCTTCTCGTAGAGCTTGCCGGAGTCCTTGAGGAACTCGATGGCCTGCTCGACCGCGCCGGAGGCGAACAGCGAGCTCTCGTTGAAGTACACGTCGAAGTCGACGCCGAACTCGTGCAGGTTCTGCTTGATCTGCGCGAACATCAGCTCGACGCCCTCGCGCCGGAACAGCTCGCGCTGCTCGTCCGCGGACAGGCTCAGCGCCTGCGGGTTCGCGGCGACGATGGTGTCGGCGATCTCACCGATGTACGCGCCCGCGTAGCCGTCGTCCGGGGTCGGCCGGCCGGTGGCGGCCGCGACCAGTGAGTTGGCGAAACGGTCGATCTGCGCGCCGTGATCGTTGAAGTAGTACTCACGGGTGACCTCCGCGCCCTGCGCCGACAGGATGCGGCCCAGCGCGTCACCGACGGCGGCCCAGCGGGTGCCGCCGAGGTGCACGGGTCCGGTCGGGTTGGCGGAGACGAATTCGAGGTTGATCTTCTGTCCCGCGAGCGGGGTCGCGGTGCCGTACTTCTCGCCCGCGGCGAGGATGGTCTCGATGATCGCGCCCTGTGCGGACTTGGCCAGCCGGATGTTGAGGAAACCGGGTCCGGCGATCTCCGCGGCGTCGATGCCCTCGGCCTGTGACAAGGCCTCGGCCAGCAGCGTCGCGAATTCGCGGGGGTTCAAACCCGCCTTCTTACCTACCTGCATGGCCACATTCGTGGCATAGTCACCGTGCTCAGGGTTGCGGGGACGCTCCACCTTGACCTCGTCGGGCAGGACCGCAGGGTCGGATCCGCGTTCGACAAGTACCTTCGCAGCGGTAGCACGAAGGAGATCTGCAAGGTCAGCTGGAGTCACGACTCACTATCCTATGGTCTGAGCAGGTGAACGCCGCGAGCGGGCACCTACCGGGCAGGCGCCCAGCAAACGATGCGGCCGCATTGTTTGATTGTCCGACACGTCGAAAAGAGCACCAAAACGATGCCGAGTAGGACCAGTGCCAAGTCGGCCAAGGCCATCAAGGCCGCGGGCAAATCAGCTCCGTCGCGCAGGAGCGGCGGTGGCGGTCTGGGCGGTAAGCGCCAGATTCCCTGGATGACCATCGGAGCCGTGGTCTGCATCATCGCCCTGATCGGCGGTATCGCCTGGGTGCTGGTACCGAAGATCGCGGACAAGCAGGAGCACGACAAGTACACCCCGACCGCGCAGAAGCCGGATCCCTCGGATCAGATCTCGGGTGTGGTGAAGAAGGATTACGCGGCGGGTCTGCACGTCACGGCCACGCAGCGGGTCAACTACGACCAGTCGCCGCCGTTCGGTGGCCCGCACGACGCCTCGTGGGCGGTGTGCACCGGTGTGGTGTACCCGAAGGCGATTCGCACCGAGAACGCGGTGCATTCGCTCGAGCACGGCGCGATCTGGATCGCCTACAACCCGGACAAGGTCGACAAGGCGGGCGTGGACGCGCTGGCTTCGAAGGTCAAGGGCCAGCCCTACTCCCTGATGTCGCCGTATCCCGGCCTGGACAGCCCGGTCTCGCTACAGTCCTGGGGTCATCAGCTGAAGCTGACCAGCCCGACCGACAAGCGCATCGACGAGTTCATCCGCTCCCTGCGCCTGAACCCGAACAAGGTCTACCCCGAGGTCGGCGCGGACTGCGCGAACCCGACCTTCGACGTGAACAACCCGCCTGCCTTCGATCCGACTCCGCCCGGACCCGACGCCATCCCGATGGACGGCAAGGGCCTGCAACAGGACTCGAGCGAGCTGAATCCCGGCGGCGGCATGCCCGCGGGCGGCATCCCCGGCCTGCCCAGCGGCCTGTCCGGACTCTCCGGTCTACCCGGCGGCACCCCGGGCGCGCCCGGTGACAGCCCGAGCCTGCCCGGCGGCATTCCGGCCATCCCCGCGCCGACCGACGGCCCGACGCAGCCGGATCAGCCGGCTCCGACCCAGTAATGCCGCCGTTCGTGTCCGACGTACCCGACCGCGGCTCCGAGCCCGAGCCCACCGCCGAACCGGTCCAGCAACCTCGCCGCAGCCAGCGGCAGCTGCTGGGCATCCTCGCGGTGGTCGGGGTGCTGCTGGTCGGGTTCATGGCGGGCCTGCTGGTGAGCAATGCCATGCATCACGGCCCACAGGCGCCGGGCGCGGTGGATGTCGGCTTCTCCCAGGACATGTCGGTGCATCACACCCAGGCGGTGCAGATGTCGAGCCTCGAGCTGGCCGGTGCGGCCGATCCGGCGGTGAAGCGGCTGGCCTACGACATCCTCACCACGCAGGCCAATCAGGCCGGGCGCATGCAGGGTTGGCTGCAGCAGTGGGACAAGCCGCAGCTCTCGCCGGACGGCTACATGGGCTGGATGACCGACATGTCCAGCCATCACCACAGCGGCACCGCCGAGCATTCGGGTGCGGTGGCGACCATGCCCGGCATGGCCTCGGATCAGGAGATGGCGGCGCTGGGTCAGGCCACCGGCGCGGCGCTGGACACCATGTTCCTGCAGTTGATGCTGCGGCATCATCAGGGCGGTATGCCGATGATCGAGTACGCCGCCCAGCAGGCCGATACCGATGTGGTCCGGACCCTGGCCGCGACCATGGCCACCACCCAGAAGAGCGAGGCCGATCTGATGACCCAGATGCTGGCCGAGCGCAAGGTTTCTCCGCTCCCGATGAACTGAGAAACACCCGGTCCTCCCGGTTTTTTGGCGCAGCGCACGCTATGCGATACGCTTTCCCCGCCCGACCGGGAGACCGGGCGGGACCATCCCCGCCCTCGTAGCTCAGGGGATAGAGCGTCTGCCTCCGGAGCAGAAGGCCGCAGGTTCGAATCCTGCCGAGGGCACCGAAAAGACAGACCCTGACCAGCAGTTCGCCGGTCGGGGTCTTTTTCGTTGCGGCCCAGCCGATCTCGCGGGTTTGAGAGCTGGCGGATGCGGTACACCGACTGACTTATCGTGCCATCGTGCGCGGTTGGGCTCGCCGATCGGTGAGATGTCGGGAAAGGTATTGCGCAGTGCACCGCGGTGTCAGGTTGTGCAGGAGGCAACCTGACACCGCGGTCACTTTTTTCTTCCGGGTGCTACCGCCCCGGGTTCCGCAGCGCGGGAACGACCTTGGCTTACCGGGCGCGAGGACAACGGACCGGTATGTTCTAGAGGTGTCGGAGAACCAGCAGGTCCGCGCCGAACGCCCGCCGCGACGCAGCGTGGGCCGGGTTCCCATAGGCCTGGCCACGGTACTGCTGGCCTCGATGAGCGGGATCGGTTCGGCGGCAGCCACACCGGTCGTTCCCGACGAGCTCGCCGAACTGACCTTCTACACCGCCGCCCCGGACCGGGTGCCCGGTCCGCACGGCTCGGTCATCCAATTGCGGCCGCTCTCAGGCGATCCCGGATTGGCCGGGGCCCGCAACTACCTGGTGCTGTATCGCTCGGTCGACATGCAGGGCGATCCGGTCGCGGTCTCGGGGACCCTCGCGGTGCCCGACGGTGCGCCGCCGCCCGGCGGCTGGCCGCTGATCTCGTGGGCGCACGGCACCACCGGCGTCGCGGACGTCTGCGCCCCCTCGCACGACACCTCCCCCGATTTCCCGGCCCACGACTACACCGAACTGGTGCGCCACCACCAGGAGCGGTGGATCGCGGCCGGATACGCGGTCGCGCAGACCGACTATCAGGGCCTCGGCACGCCCGGGCCGCACGGGTATCTGATCGGCGGCGCCGAGCAGCGGGCCGTCACCGATATGGCAAGGGCCGCACGGCAGATCGATCCGGAGATCGGCTCGCGCTGGGTGACGATCGGGCATTCACAGGGTGGTCAGGCCGCGGTGTTCACGGCCGCGCAGGCCCAGCAGTGGGCGCCGGAGCTGCAACTGCTGGGCGCGGTGGCGCTGGCTCCCGCTTCCCATCAGGGGGTGGGGCTGCAGGCCTCGCAGGTGGCCACCACGGCCGGGGTGGCGAGCGCGCTCGCGCCGCTCACCGGCGGCGCGGTCTCGTTCCTGCCGTTGATCATTCGCGGTGCTCAGACCGTCGGCGAGGTCGATCCGGCCCGATTCCTCACCCCGCGTGCCCAATCCATGCTGGAGCGGGGTGACATCGGCTGCATCGGCCAACTGCGGCAGCAGGATTCGTGGGGCGGACTGAACGCGGCGGACGTCTTCGCCCCCGGCGGCGATATCTCGGCCCTGGTCCGGGTGCTCAACGAGAACGACCCCAGCGCACTGACTTTCCGGCAGCCGGTGCTGGTGCTGCAGGGCCGCGCCGACACCACCGTCCCGGCCCCGGCCACCGATGCCATGGTGGTGCAGCAGCGGGCGACCGGTCAGCCGGTGGAGTACCGCACCTATCCGGGCGCGGATCACCGCGGCGTACTGGACGCGTCCTACGCGGACGCGCTGGCCTGGGTCAACGCCCGTTTCGGCCGATAGTCGTTGCGGGCGGGCCGGATTCGCCACAGCAGTAGCATTCCGGCCGCGCAGCCCGCGGTGATGACCAGCGCCATCCAGCCGGGCGCCGCCGAGGTGACGCCCTGCGGATCCCGGTACCAGCGTGGGGAATACGCGACCCGGCCGAAGCTGCTGCCGCGCATCGCCACGATCAGGCACGGCACGATCAGCACGGCCATCGCGACCACGGCGCTGCCCGCCTGTTCCGGTATCGCCGAGCCGAAGCAGTAGCCGATGATCAACGCGGTCAACGTGATACCGAGCACCGGGATCACCGCCGTGGAGTGAGCCGTGGTGGCGGAGCAGGCCGCGAAGATCGACAGTCCGGCGGTCGCGGCGGCGGCGACCCAGACCGAGGGCGCGCGACGACCGAGGATCAGACCCAGCACGACCGCGATGATCGGGAACGGCGCGGTCCATTCCGGCCGCGGCACCGCGATGATGGCGCTGCCCGCATTGGCCACCGCCACGGTCAGCAACACCAGGATGCCGTCGCGGCCGGGCAGCAACAGTGCGGCGACCACGGCCGCGGTGATGGTGATGGCCGCGGCGACCCCGATCTGGGTGGGGGTCCCGCCGTGCCGGACCAGCCAGTCGGTCGAGACTGCGGTCGAGGTGACCAGCACCAGCGCCGCCAGGATCGGGCCGATGGCGATATCGGTGTTCTCCTCCTCGCCGGCCGGTTCGGCCCGCTGCGCGGCGGTCGCGAGGGCGAGGGCCAGTCCGGCCAGCAGCATCAGCCACACCGGCGGCGTGCTGTCGGAGGCCCAGGAGGTCAGCGGGTTGCCGCCGCCGGAACCCGGCAGTGCGGTCTGGTCGCCGATGAGGATCCCGGCCAGCGCGCCGACCAGGTAGCAGTTGGTGGCCAGCGGCCGCCCGAACACGGCCACCGCGAGCGCGCCCATCAGGATGCCGCTGAACATGGAGTCGATGTAGTTGACGGTGGTGAGGGTGCCTTCGGTGGCGACGTCGCGGTTCCAGAGGTGGTCGGCGAGCAGGACCGCCAGGCTGCCGAAGGAGGCCACCCAGGCGCTGCGCCGTCCGAGTGCGGAGACCAGGGCCGCGGACACCACCGCGAAGGCCGCGCCCGCGGCGGCGGCGCGCGGCACGTTGAGCACCATGAGGTCGAGTTGGTAGACCGGGACGTCGGAGCTGCCGCCGAGATCGAGGGGCGCCATCAGCAGCAGGCCCGCGACCAGTGCGCCGATCAGGCCCGCGACGGCCTCGATCGGGCGTGCGTACCTTCGGAGTTCCGGGGCGGCGAACGTACCCGGGGGTGCAGCCAACGCGAACTTCGCGCCCATCTCGTCACCTTCCTGGGTGATGCGCGACGCGATTCGCGTTACAGCAATAACGAGCAGCTATCCGTTGCCGAGGTTAACAGCTGAGTTATGTGCGAATTCTGAGAAGTGAGTGCTGTTACACCCGTGGCCAGGGCCAGAATCACGCTGATCGCAACACTGTCGGAGATCATCGGGACCGGCCATCATCGGTGTTGTTGGTTCATGCGGGTGTGGCCGAGTGGTGAGGCGTCAGTCTGCAAAGCTGTTCACACGGGTTCGAGTCCCGTCGCTCGCTCCAATGGATGCCCTCCGCCGCCACGGCGGGGGGCATCGTTCGTTTCGGGTCTTCAGACCGTGGTGAGTCCGCTCAGGTCGCGCAGCACGGTGTGATTGCGGTCGGCGGTGGTGCCGAGCGTGTATTCGGGCAGCAGTCCGTAGTATTCGCCGCGCGAGCGGGTGCTCCAGCGGCGCGCGTCGTCGGTGCGGGTCTTGTAGAAGTTGAGCATGTAGCCGCCCTCGTATAGCCGCAGCAGGCTGTAGCCGCCCGGATATTCCTTGGTGGCCGCGACTTCCACGAATTCGACGGGGATCGGCAGGTCGGGGCGGGTGCGGCGATTGCGGTGGGTGTGGCCGCTGTGGTGCAGGAAGACGCCGGGTGTGGACGCGTAGATCGATTGCAGCTCAGCGGCATCGGCGGCGTCGAGGATGAAGCTCGGCCCGGCCAGGTTGGTCAGCCCCGATTCGGTGGTGACCGGGTGGTGGCCGAAAACCAGGGTGGGACGGTCGGGGTCGGCCGCGCAGAGGTCGCGGAACTGATCGAGCTGTGGGCGGTCCAGGGTGCCGCCCGCGATGTCGAGAGCGGTGGTGTCCATGGCGATCAGGCGCAGTTCGCCGACCTCGTACTGCGCCAATTGCTGTCTGGCGCTGAAGTAGTCGCCCCAACAGTCGTGGTGGTCGAGGTAGGGCGTGCAGCTCGCGTAGTCGTCGCCGAGGTGCGGGCGATCGTGATTTCCCCTGGCGGCGAACCAGTCTCGCCCCGCACTCCCCCACCCCGCGAGACGCGAGTGGACGCCGCGGACCTGTTCGGGGGTGGCCTCCGCCGAGAGGTCACCGGCCAGCAGCAGGTGGTCGACGGCTCGGTCGGGCCGGTGCATGTCGTCGAGCAGCGCGCTCAGCATGACCTCGGGATACGGTGGGAGACCGGCTTCCTGGCGGAGGCCGGGTGGCAGTCCGGCGGCGATCAGCCCGCTGATCTCCTCGCCGAAGTGAATGTCGTTGCACAGCGCGATGGTTCGCAGCAGGCGGCCCGGCGGCGGGACCAGGGTGGTGAGGACGCCGAGCGCTTCGGGCGTATTCGGCAGGCGGGTGGCCACATTCAGGGCGGGGGTGGCCGCGATGCCGCGGGAGCGGGCCTCGAAGCGGTAGGCGCGCCCGGGATCGAGGCCGATGATCTCGGCGTAGTGGTAGGCGGTCGGGGTGCTGTCGCCGAAGACCTGCCGCAGTCCGGAGCCGTCGGCGGGGCCGAGCCAGACCTCGCTGTCGGTGTCGACCGGAACCGGGTTGCCGCTGCCGTCGTTCCCGTAGGTGGTCCAGGTGAGCACGGCCGATCCGTCGGTGACGGTGACCACCTCGAGATCGGTGACCGAAAGCGAATCCGGCTGTGCCCGAGCCGTATTCGTGCCGAGTACCGGTAGCGCGGCAGCGGCGGCGAGCAGGGTGAGCAGTTGCCGCCGGTTGGGGCCGCAGCAGCTCATGATCCGGCTACTTCGCGTCGGTGGAGCAGACCTTCCATTGGCCGTCTTCCTTGCGCAGGTGTTCGTTGGCGGACCGTTTGCTGTCCGGGGTGCCGGGCATGCTGAGGGTGCCGAGGGTGACCGCGGTGGCGCGCTCGCCGGTGATGGCGATGCCCTCGACCGAATCGACTCGCAGGGTGATCTTGCCCTGTTCCATGGCCTGCTTCTGGTTGGCGGGCAGCGCGTCGTACTGTGCGCGGTCGCCCGCGCAGGTCTTGCCGGCCGCGGCCGCCGCGCCGTCGGAGAGCGCGGCGTAGAAATCCCGGACCGCGGTCTCGACGCGCTGGTTGTCGCTGGGCGCGGAACCCTTGTCGTTCAACGTGACCGCGGTGGCGATGCCGCCGCCCACGAGGACGACGGCCGCGACGCCGATACCGATGGTCAGGGGTGTGCGGCGCTGCAATGCCATCAAGATCCTTCGCCTCGGGCGGGTTTCGGTCCGCAGACTACGGCAATCGGGTGTCGTTGTGACCGGGTCCCGGTGCCGAACACCTATATTGGCGCGGAGGCGAATTCGCCTCTGTTCGACCTGAAGGAGATCCGGTGCGCCGTCCGTTGTTCATCCTGTCCCTGCTCGCTGTCGCCGCTGCCGTGTCCCCGTTGGCCGCCGCGGAGGGTCCGACGGATCCGGCGGTGAAGGTGCAGGCCGTCTACGGTCCCGAGCAGTTCCCGATGGCGGGTGTCGCGACCGATGTGTCGCCGTGCGCGGGCGGTGCCAGTGTCGCGACGCTGACCACCGGCAACGACGGTGCGGCGCTCTACAACGGCGCGCCCGGCTGCTATGCGGTGAAGGTCAGTGCCCCGGTCGGTTGTGCGCTCGATGGTGATGCCACCCAGCAGGTCACCTCGGTGCAGGGTGTGACCGCGGTGGCGACCTTCCGCTTCCGTTGCGCCTGAACATGCGATGATCGGGGGCATGTCTCGGCCCCGCCCCCTGCCGCTCGATCCGATCGAGGAGGCGCATCGCCAGTGGACCGAGCACGGCTGGGGTGAGGTCGCCGACGGGATGGCCGCGGTGACATCCCTGGTCCGGGCGCAGCAGATCGTGATGGCGCGGGTCGACGAGGCACTGCGTCCGTCCGGTTTGACCTTTTCGCGCTACGAGTTACTGATGCTGCTGAACTTCAGCAAGACCGGCGCCCTGCCGATGGCCGTGGCCAGTGCCCGCCTGCAGGTGCATCCGACCAGTGTCACCAACACCGTCGATCGGCTCGAGGCGGCCCAGCTGGTGAAGCGGGTGCCACATCCCAGTGACCGCCGAGCGACCCTGATCGAAATCACCGATGCCGGAAGAGATTCCGTTGCCGAGGCCACCATCGCGCTGAACCGGCAGGTCTTCGCCAATGCGGGCCTGCCGCCGGAAAGACTGCATCTGCTGTTGCAATTGCTGGCAGAGTTCCGGCAGACCGCCGGTGACTTCGATCCGGGTAGCTCGGCCACCAGATGGGCCGGTCAGTAACCGTCCAGCATCCTGGTAGCCAATTTCCTGCGTCATAGTCTTGGATTCGGCTGGCAAAAGGTTCACCATTGAGGCCATGGTGCTGGTCCTCGGGGTGTCGGCGGGCGCTGCTGGCGCGCGCGCCATGCTCACCCATTCCGACCAGCCACACCTCCCCCCGATCGACCGCTGCAAGGTACTGCGGCGCGCGGGCGGCGGCCGCATGGAGGACGCGGTGTTCGAGGCCATCCGCCTGATGCGCCGATCCGCGGCCGAGCGGGACGAATTCATCACCGGCATCGCCGTGACCTGCCGCTGTGCCACGCACGCGGAGGCCGTGCGGACCACGGCCGGGCGCAATCGCCTCACCGTCATCGACGAGCCGGTCGCACAGCTCAGATATCTCCGATTCACCGGCAGGCTCCCCACCGAGGGTTCGGTGCTGCTCTACGACCTGGGCGCGTCGGGGCTCACCCTGACCCAGATCGACTGCCGCACGGATGCCGTCCTGGCCACTCGGCGCAGCACCGTGCTGGGCGGCGACGGTCACGACGCGCTACTACGCTGGCTGCTGACCCGCGGCGGCGTGACCGTGGACCTGGCCGCCACCCGACGTCAGAAGGAGGCGCTGACCTCCGAACGGGTACTGGCGGTGTGTGATCCGATCACCGGTCAGCGCACGGTGGTCACCCGCAGTGATTTCGCGGAGCTGGTGGAGGCGGGCATCCACCATTCGGCGTCGTTCGTCCGGCACATGATCGGCGAGACCGGCATCAACCCGACCGGCATCGCCCTATTGGGTGGCTGTACCCGCAACAAGGCCATTCGCGATGAGCTCGAGCAGCAGTTGGCCATCCCGCTGATCTACGATCCCGAGCCCGAATTCGTCTCCACCCGCGGCGCGGTCCTGCTCGCGGCCGAGCGGCCGTCGGCCCGCAGTATTCGCAGCGTGCATCTCACCTCGGCGGGCATCTCGCACGAGCCCTCGAATTCCTCGGTCTCGCGCCGCAAACTGGTTGCCGCAGTGGCGGTTACCGCCACCCTGAGCGGCACCATCGTCGGCGCGCTGGCCATGAATCGCGATTCCGACCACACCGACGGCAAGCCCCCGACCGTCGAAGTCGTGGGTCCCCCCAAGCACAGCTGACACCTGCGCCGAAAAGCCGCGTGCCCCGCTACCGTTCGGCAGCGGGGCACGGAAGCGCCTGGTGCGTTTACCTATTGGTGAAGTTGGCGGGCCGCTTCTCGACGAAGGCGGCCATGCCTTCCTTCTGGTCCTCGGTGGCGAACAGCGAGTGGAAGACGCGGCGTTCGAAGCGCAGGCCCTCGGTGAGGGTGGTCTCGAAGGCGCGGTCGACGGCTTCCTTGGCGATCATCACCGCGGGCAGCGACAGCGAGGCAATGGTTTCGGCCACCTCGAGGGCGGTGGCGACCAGCTCGGCGGCGGGCACGATGCGCGAGACCAGGCCCGCGCGTTCGGCTTCCTCGGCGTCCATATTGCGGCCGGTGAGGATGAGGTCCATGGCCTTGGCCTTGCCGACGGCGCGGGTGAGGCGCTGCGAGCCGCCCATGCCGGGGATGACGCCGAGCTTGATTTCCGGCTGCCCGAACTTGGCGGTGTCGGCGGCGAGCAGGATGTCGCACATCATGGCGAGTTCGCAGCCGCCGCCGAGGGCGTAACCGGCGACCGCGGCGATGACGGGCTTGCGGAAGGCGACGAGCCGGTCCCAGCCACCGAAGTGGTCGGTGAGGAACATGTCCATGTAGGACTTGCTCTGCATCTCCTTGATGTCCGCGCCGGCCGCGAAGGCCCGCTCGGACCCGGTCAGCACGACCGCGCCGATCCCGTTGTCGTGCTCGAGTTCGTCGAGGGCGGCGGTGATGTCGGTCAGGACCTGTGAGTTGAGCGCATTGAGGGCCTTCGGCCGGTTGAGCGTGATGAGCGCGACGCGCCCCTTACGCTCCAGCAGAATGGTCTCGAAGTCGGTCACGCCGTCTCCCCTTCGGATCGCTTGCGGATATCGGTGACGATAGCCGAGAAGTCCTTGCCTGCTTCGTCCTGGTTGAACCGGCGGTAGATCTCGGCGGCGAGCAGACCGATCTGCCCGTCGACCCCGTTGGCCTGCAGAGCGCTGGCCGCGAGCCCGAGGTCCTTGTTCATGAGCGCGGTGGCGAAGCCCGGCTGGTAGTCGTTGTTGGCGGGGCTGGTCGGAACCGGTCCCGGCACAGGGCAATACGAGGTGAGCGCCCACGACTGCCCCGACGCGGTGGACACCACGTCGAAGAATTTGTCATGGGTGAGCCCCAGCTTCTCGCCCAGCACAAAGGCTTCCGAGAGGCCGATCATCGAAATGCCCAGCAGCATGTTGTTGCAGATCTTGGCGGCCTGCCCGACTCCGGCCCCGCCGCAATGAACGACCTTGCCGCCCATGACTTCCAGCAGCGGCAGCGCGTCGGCGAAGTCGGCGTCCGCGCCGCCCGCCATGAAGGTGAGGGTGCCCGCCGCCGCGCCCGCGACACCACCGGAGACGGGGGCGTCGAGGGCCCGATGTCCCGCTGCCACAGCGAGTTCCGCGGCCTGCTTGGCGTCGGCGACGTCGATGGTGGAGCAGTCGACGAACAGGGTGCCCGGCTTGGCGGCGGGCAGGATGTCGCCGTAGAGGTCGAGCACGATGCGGCCGTTGGGCAGCATGGTGATGACGAGGTCGGCGGCGGCCACGGCCTCGACCGCGGTGGTGACCACGGTCGCGCCGTCGGTGCGGGCCTGGTCCTGCGCGGCGGGCACGGGGTCGTAGGCCAGCACCGGGTATCCGGCTTTCACCAGGTTGGCGGCCATCGGTCCGCCCATGTGCCCGAGGCCCAGGAATGCGACTGTCTTTTTCACGGGAGTGCTCACTGCTCGTCCTTAGGTGCGGCCAAACCCAATTCGCGATCGCCGAGGCCGCCGAAGTAGGCGTCCACGTCGGCGGCGGTGACGTCGGCCAGGGTGGCGGGCGACCACTGCGGGTTGCGGTCCTTGTCGACGACCTGGGCGCGAATGCCCTCGACCAGATCGTGGGTGTTGAGGGAGGCGGCCGAGACCCGGTATTCGGAGTTCAGCGCCTCTTCCAGATGCGGGGCGGTGCGCGCGCCGCGCAGTGAGCGCAGCGTGACCTTCAGTGCCACCGGCGATTTCGACAGCACGTCCCGGGCGGCCTTGGCGGCTTCGGGGCGGCCGTCGATCTCGAGGCGGTGCACGATCTCCTCGACGGTGTCGGCGCTGTAGCAGCCGTCGATCCAGTCGCGCTGGGCGACGAATTCGGAAACCGGTGCGGGCTGGGCGAATTTGCGGATGGCGACATCGGCCTCGTTGTCCCGCAGGGCTTCCAGCAGCGCCGGCAGGTGTTCGGCGGGCACGAAGTAGTCGGCGAATCCGGCGGCGATGGCGTCACCGACCGACATCCGCGCGGTGGTGAGTGCGATGTGGGTGCCGATCTCGCCGGGCGCGTGCGCCAGCAGGTAGGTGCCGCCCACGTCGGGGATGAAGCCGATGCCGGTCTCGGGCATGCCGACCATGGAGCGTTCGGTGACCACCCGGTGCGAGGCGTGCCCGGACAGGCCGACGCCGCCGCCCATCACGATGCCGTCCATGATGGCGACGTAGGGCTTGGGGTAGCGGCCGATGAGCGCGTTGAGGATGTACTCGTCGCGCCAGAACTTCCCACTCGGCGAGTCGGCGGCCACGGCGGGCGAATCACCCTGCGCGACAGCATGCTTGGCATCGTTGTGGATGGCGACGATGTCGCCGCCCGCGCACAGCCCGCGTTCGCCCGCGCCGGTGAGCACCACGGTGCGCACCTCGTCGTCGTCAGCCCAGGCGCGCAGGGTGTCGAGGATGGTGAGCGCCATCGGATGGTTGAGCGCGTTGATGGCGCGCGGCCGGTTGAGCGTGATCAGGCCGAGCCCGTCGCGCTTGTCGACCAGCACTTCCGGCTCGGGTGCGCTGACAGTCTCGGGTGCGTTGACGGTCTCGCTCATGCTGCTCCTACCACCGAGCGGGCGACGACCACCCGCATGATTTCGTTGGTTCCCTCGAGAATCTGATGCACCCGCAGGTCCCGGACGATCTTCTCGATGCCGTATTCGGCCAGGTAACCGTAGCCACCGTGTAGCTGCAGCGCCTTGTTGGCCACCTCGAATCCGGCGTCGGTGGCGAACCGTTTGGCCATGGCGCACAGTTCGACCTTGTCGGCGGCGTCGGCGTCGAGCGCGCCCGCGGCCCGCCACAGCAGGGTGCGCGCGGCCTCCAGGGAGGTGCGCATGTCGGCGAGCTCGAATTGCAGGGCCTGGTTGTCGAGCAGCCGCGCCCCGAAGGCCTTGCGCTGCGCCAGATACGAGACGGTGCGGTCGAGGGCGGACTGCGCCCCGCCCAGCGAGCAGGCGGCGATATTCAGCCGTCCGCCGTTGAGCCCGTTCATGGCGATCCGGAAGCCGTCACCCTCGTTGCCGAGCAGGTTGGCGGCGGGCACCCGGGCACCATCGAGGATGACCTGCCGGGTGGGCTGCGCGTTCCAGCCCATCTTGCGTTCGTTCGCGCCGAACGACAGCCCGGGGGTGTCGGCGGGCACGATGAACGCCGAGATCCCGCGTGCCCCTTCGGTTCCGGTGCGCGCCATGATCACGTACACGTCGGTGCTGCCCGCACCGGAGATGAATTGCTTGACGCCGGTGAGCAGGTAGTCGTCGCCGTCGCGAACGGCCTTGGTGCTCAACGCCGCCGCGTCGGAGCCGACGGCCGGCTCGGTGAGCGCGTAGGACGCCAGCAGGTCCATCGAGGTCAGGCCCGGCAGCCACCGATTGCGCTGTGCCGCATCGCCGTAACTGTCGATCATCCAGGTCGCCATGTTGTGGATGGAGATGTAGGCGGCGATGGCCGGGCAGCCGGTGGACAGCTGCTCGAAGATGCGCACGGCGTCCAGCCGTCGCAGCTCCGAGCCGCCCACGTCTTCGCGCACGTAGATGCCGCCCAGGCCGAGCGAGCCGGCCTTGCGCAGCACATCGACCGGGAAGTGCTTGCGCTCATCCCATTCCAGGGCGTTGGGCGCGAGCAGTTCGTCGGCGAAGGAGCGGGCGGTCTCGACGATCGCCTTCTCGTCCTCATCGAGTACGAACATCACGTCAGTCCATGGTCGGGATGACGAACGCGTTGCTCTCCTTGAGTCCGGAGGGCCAGCGCTGGGTCACCGTCTTGGTCTTGGTGTAGAAGCGGATCGAGTCCGGTCCGTGCTGGTTGAGGTCGCCGAAGCCGGACCGCTTCCAGCCGCCGAAGGTGTGGTAGGCGATCGGCACCGGGATGGGCACGTTGATGCCGACCATGCCGACCTGCACGCGGGCGGCGAAGTCTCGCGCGGTGTCGCCGTCGCGGGTGAAGATGGCGACGCCGTTGCCGTATTCGTGCTCGTTGGGCAGCCGCAGCGCTTCCTCGTAGTTCTCGGCGCGCACCAGTGCCAGCACGGGGCCGAAGATCTCTTCCTTGTAGATGCGCATCTCCGGGGTGACCCGGTCGAAAAGCGTTGCGCCCGCGAAGAATCCGTCCTCGCCGCCCGCGACGACGAGTCCGCGGCCGTCGACGACGAGTTCCGCGCCCTCGTCGACGCCGATCTGCACGTAGTTGTTCACCCGGTCCACGCCGTCGCGGCCGACCAGCGGGCCGAAGTCCGCCCCCGGATCGTCGGAGAGGCCGACATTGAGCTTCTCGATGCGCTCGATCAGCTTGGCGCGCAAGCGATCCGCCGTCTCCTCGCCGACCGACACCGCGACCGAGAGGGCCATGCAGCGTTCACCGGCCGAGCCGTAGCCCGCGCCGATGAGCTGGTCGGCGACATCGTCGAGGTCGGCGTCCGGCATCACGATGGCGTGGTTCTTGGCACCGCCGAAGCACTGTGCGCGTTTGCCGTTGGCGGTGGCGGTCTCGTAGATGTACTGCGCGATCGGGGTGGAGCCGACGAAGCCGACGGCCTTGATGCGCTCGTCGTTCAGCAGCGTGTCGACGGCCACCTTGTCGCCGTTGACCACGTTGAAGATGCCCGCGGGCAGTCCGGCCTCGAGGAACAGTTCGGCCAGCCGCAGCGGCACCGAGGGGTCGCGCTCGGAAGGCTTGAGCACGAAGGCGTTTCCGCACGCGATGGCCGGTCCGGCCTTCCACAGCGGGATCATGGCCGGGAAGTTGAAGGGCGTGATGCCCGCGACCACGCCGAGCGGCTGCCGCATGGAGTACACGTCGATGCCGGTGCCCGCGCTCTCGGTGTACTCACCCTTGAGCAGATGCGGGATGCCGACCGCGAATTCGATGACCTCGAGGCCGCGCTGGATGTCGCCCTTGGCGTCGGGGATGGTCTTGCCGTGCTCGGCGGACAGCAGCGCGGCGAGCGAGTCCATGTCGTCCTGCACCAGGGTCAGGAACTTCATCAGCACCCGGGCCCGCTTCTGCGGGTTGGTGGCGGCCCAGCCGAGCTGCGCCTCGGCGGCGTTCGCGATGACGGCTTCGACCTCTGCCTGGCTCGCCAGCGGCACCCGCGCCTGCACCTGCCCGGTGCTCGGGTTGTACACATCCCCGAAGTTGCCGGAAGTGCCGGTGACGTGCTTGCCGCCGATGAAGTGGGTGAGTTCGCGAACCATGCCAGTCCTGTTCTCTGTCGCCGATCTCCGCAAGAGCGCGGTCTGTGGCGATCCTATAGTTGGACATCCAACTAATGACTGTGCGATAGCCCACAACACCATGCCCGCGACTCTGGCTATGTGCGGGAAATCACTCTAGAGTTGCTTTGACGTCCTACTATTGGGCCATCAACTGAATCCTCGCGCGAAGGACTGCCCATGTCCGATCTGCATGTCCCGGTCAACCCGGTGCGATTCGTGACCGCCGCGGCGCTGTTCGACGGCCATGACGCGGCCATCAACATCATGCGCAGAATCCTCCAATCGCAGGGTGCCGAGGTGGTGCATCTGGGGCACAACCGGGCCGTGCGCGAGGTGGTCGACGCGGCCGTGACCGAGGACGTGCAGGGCGTCGCGGTCAGCTCGTATCAGGGCGGGCACATCGAATACTTCGAATACCTGGCCAAGGCACTGCAGGAGGCCGGGGCCGGGCACGTGAAGATCTTCGGCGGGGGCGGCGGGGTGATCATCCCCGAGGAGATCGAACGGCTCGCGGCCGCCGGGATCACCATCTTCTCGCCCGAGGACGGGCAGCGACTCGGGTTGCCGGGCATGATCAATCAGCTGATCGCGGCCTGCGATGTGGACCTGTCGGTGACACCCCCGGCCATCGACGCGGTGCTCAGCGGTGATCGGGCGGCACTGGCCCGGACGCTGACCTGTCTACAGCAGGGCACGCTGCCCGAGGCCGATGCGAAGGCGCTCGCGGACGCGGCGGCGGCCAGGCACGTTCCGGTGCTCGGCATCACCGGCACCGGTGGCTCCGGAAAGTCCTCTCTCACAGACGAACTGGTGCGGCGACTGCGCACCGATCAGCAGGACAAGCTGCGGGTGGCGATCCTGGCGGTGGATCCCACGCGGCGGCGCGGCGGCGGCGCGCTGCTGGGCGACCGGATCCGGATGAACGCCCTGGACGGGGAGCGGGTGTACTTCCGGTCACTGGCCACCCGGGGCGGACGTGAGGTGCCCAATGACATCGACGGCATGGTGATCGCCTGCAAGGCAGCGGGTTTCGATCTGGTGATCCTGGAGACGCCCGGCATCGGGCAGGGCGACGCGGCGATCGCCGAGCATGTGGACGTGGCGCTGTACGTGATGACGCCGGAGTTCGGCGCGGCGTCGCAGCTCGAGAAGATCGACATGCTCGATTACGCGGATGTGGTGGCCATCAACAAGTTCGAGCGGCGCGGAGCGCAGGACGCGCTGCGGGACGTGTCGCGGCAGCTGGTGCGCAATCGCGAGGACTTCCACGCCATGCCGGAGGACATGCCGGTATTCGGCACCAGCGCGGCCACTTTCAACGACGACGGGGTGACCGCGCTCTACCAGCACCTGCGGGAGCTGCTAGCCGCGTCCGGGCTGCCGGTGCAGGAGGGGGTGCTGCCGCATGTGGACACCCGGGCCTCGACCCGATTCGCACAGGTGATTCCGCCCGCGCGGGTGCGCTATCTGGCCGAGATCGCCGAGACGGTGCGGGACTACCACGCGGCCACAGCAGCACAATCGCTTGTCGCACAACGTGTTCAGCGGCTCGATCAGGTACTGGACGAGCTGCGCCCGAATACGACCTCGACCGGAGATGGCGCGGCGGTGGCCGCGCTGCTCGAGGGGGCACGGGCGGAGCTGGCTGCGGAGAATACGGCGCTGTTGGCGCGGTGGCCCGAGCTCGCGGAGTCCTATCGAGGTGACGAGCAGGTGGTCCGAGTGCGAGACCGGGAGTTGCGGACCACGCTGCGGCGGGAGACGCTGTCCGGCAGCTGGATTCCGCGGGTGGCGCTGCCGAGGTTCACCGATCACGGGGAGCTGCTGCGCTTCCTGCGCGCCGAGAATCTGCCGGGCTATTTCCCGTTCACCGCCGGTGTCTTCCCGTTCAAACGCGACAACGAGGATCCGGCCCGCATGTTCGCCGGGGAAGGTGACGCCTTCCGCACCAATCGGCGATTCAAGGTGCTGTCGGAACACTCCGACGCCAAACGACTTTCGACCGCATTCGATTCGGTGACGCTCTACGGCCACGATCCGGCGGAGCGGCCCGATATCTACGGCAAGGTCGGCACCTCCGGCGTCTCCATCGCGACGCTCGACGATATGAAGGCGCTCTACGACGGCTTCGACCTGGACGCCCCGAGCACCTCGGTGTCGATGACCATCAACGGTCCCGCACCGACGATTCTGGCCTACTACCTGAACGCCGCCATCGACCAAGCGCTGCAACAGTTCTCGGAGGACAACGGGCGCGAGGCCGATGCGGCGGAGACGGCCGAGCTGCGGGCGAAGACCCTGGCCACCGTGCGCGGGACCGTGCAGGCCGACATCCTCAAGGAGGATCAGGGCCAGAACACCTGCATCTTCTCCACCGAATTCAGCCTGCGCATGATGGCCGATATCCAGGAATGGTTCGTGCGCAACAGCGTTCGCAACTTCTATTCGGTGTCGATCTCCGGTTATCACATCGCCGAGGCCGGAGCGAACCCGATCAGCCAGCTGGCGTTCACGCTGGCCAACGGATTCACCTATGTGGAGGCGTATCTGGCGCGCGGGATGCGCATCGACGATTTCGCGCCGAATCTCTCGTTCTTCTTCTCCAATGGCATGGATGCCGAGTATTCGGTGATCGGCCGGGTGGCGCGGCGGATCTGGGCCGTGGCCATGCGGGATCGGTACGGCGCGGGCGAGCGGTCGCAGAAGCTGAAGTATCACGTGCAGACCTCCGGGCGGTCGCTGCACGCACAGGAGATGAGCTTCAACGACATTCGCACCACCTTGCAAGCGCTGATCGCCATCTACGACAACTGCAACAGCTTGCACACCAATGCCTACGACGAGGCGGTGACCACGCCCACCGAGGAGTCGGTGCGCCGGGCGCTGGCGATCCAGCTCATCATCAATCGGGAGTGGGGCCTGGCGATGAACGAGAATCCGCTGCAGGGCAGTTTCGTCATCGACGAACTCACCGATCTGGTGGAGGAGGCGGTGCTGCGCGAGTTCGAGCGGATCAGTGAGCGCGGCGGGGTGCTGGGCGCGATGGAGACCGGCTATCAGCGTGGGCGCATCCAGGACGAGTCCATGCTGTACGAGCGCCGCAAGCACGACGGCAGCCTGCCGATCATCGGCGTCAACACCTTCCGCAATCCGCACGAGGCGGAGCATCGGGTGCTGGAGCTGGCGCGCGGCACCGAGGCGGAGAAGCAGTCGCAGCTGGAGCGGGTGCGGGAGTTCACGCAGCGGCATCGAGAGGAAGCGCCGGTGGCGCTGGCCGAGCTGGCAGCGGCGGCTGCCGGCGATGAGAACGTCTTCGACGTCCTGATGGATGCGGCGCGGGTGTGCACCCTGCAGCAGATCACCGACACCTTCTTCACTGTGGGCGGCCAATATCGGCGAAATGTCTGAGCCGCCCGCGACCTGCCGGTGATGTCCGATTCCCTGGTCGCCTTCCCGCCCGCGTGACAGAATCCGGGACAGGCTGACCCAGACGGAAGGGACCTCATGGACCTGACGGGAACGACCGTGGTGGACGCGCACATTCACCAGTGGGATCCGCTGACCACGCCGCGCACCTTCAGTCGGCTGGCCAAGCTGTTCCGCGCCGTGCCCGTCCCCCTCGACCTGGCCAAGCGGCTGGCGCCGCGCCGGGAGCGCGAATTCGTCGGCGACCCAGCGCCGTTCGTGCGGCCCTATCTCCCCCGCGACTACCGCGCCGATGCCGGGGACGTCCCGGTCGAGGCCGTCGTGCACATCGAGGCGGAGTGGACGCCGAGCGGACCGCTGGGGCTGGCCGCGGAGACGCAGTGGGTCGCGAGTCTCCCCTTCGGCGTGGACACTCCGGCGCTCGGCGCGATCGTCGGCGCGGCGGATCCGGCCGCACCCGGCTTCGCGGAACTGCTGGACGCGCATCTCGCGGCCTCGCCCGGTTTCCGGGGGATTCGCACCCGCATCGAATTCCATCCGGATTCCGCGGTGCGCGCCCTGTGCGCCTCGCCCGGCGCAGTCAACTCCCCGGCCTTCCTCGACGGTTTCGCCGCCCTGGCCGAGCGCGGGCTGGAATTCGAGGCGTGGGTGTACTCCGGTCAGCTGGCCGAGGTCGCCGCGCTGGCCGAGCGGTACCCGGAGACCACCATCGTGCTCAACCATCTGGGCACGCCCGCAGGCATTTTCGGTGCGGTGGGCCGCGATACCGGCCGCAATCCGGGACAGCGGCGCGAGTTGTTCGTGCGCTGGCGCGACGATATCGCCGCGCTGGCAACGCATTCGAACGTGGTGAGCAAGGTGAGCGGGTTGATGATGCCGATCCTCGGGCATCCGGTGCCGCTGCGCGGGGAGCCGACACCGGTCCCCGTGCTGCTCGATCGCGTCGCGCCGCTGCTGGGTCACGCCCTCGACGCATTCGGGGCCGACCGGTTGGTCTGGGGCTCGAATTTCCCGGTGGACAAACCGATTACGAGCATCCCGAACGCGGTCACCGCGGTGGCGACCGCACTGGCCGACCACGGTGCGGACGACAAGGCAATAGAGAAGATCTTCCGGCGTAATGCCCAGCGGGTGTACGGAATCGAGAACTTCTGACTCTTCGCAGCCCGCGCCCGCCGCGCCTCCCGTAGCCGGGGGTTCGCGCTGTCTAGGATGTCGCGCCATGGAGCGGATCCTCCGAATCGGCATGGGCTTCTGGGAATCCCGGACCCTGCTCAGTGCCGTCGAACTCGGCGTGTTCACGGTGCTCGGACACCGGCAGTTGACCGTGGCCGAACTGGAGGACGAACTAGGCCTGCACCCGCGCGCGTCGCGGGACTTCTTCGACGCCCTGGTGGCGATGGAAATGCTGCGGCGCAGCAACGGTCGCTACGCCAATACCGCCGACACCGCCACCTATCTGGACCGCAACGGCAGCGAGTACGTCGGCGGCTTCCTGGAGATGGCATCGGATCGGCTCTACGGCTTCTGGGGCGGGCTCACCGAGGCACTGCGCACCGGCCTGCCGCAGAACGAGGCCAGGAACGGCGGGGACTTCTTCACCGCCCTGTACCGGGATCCGGAGCGGCTGCGGGACTTTCAGCGGGCCATGACCGGACTGTCGATGCCCAGCGCGCACGCCCTGGCCGAGGTGTTCCCGTGGCAGCGCTGGAAGACGGTGGCCGACATCGGCACCGCGCAGGGCGGCCTGCTGCGCACCGTGCTGGAACTCGCGCCGCACCTGCACGGCATCGGCTACGACCTGCCCGCGGTGGAGCCGCTGTTCACCGAACACGTTGCCCCCATGGCCGATCGGATCGAGTTCCAGCCAGGCGACTTCTTCACCGACGAACTGCCCACCGCCGACGTCCTGGTACTCGGGCACATCCTGCACGATTGGGATCTGCCCACCAAGAGAATGCTGTTGGAGAAGGCGTACCGCGCGCTGCCCGACGGCGGGGCGATCCTGGTCTACGAGGCGCTCATCGACGACGACCGGCGCACCAATCTGCCGGGGCTGCTGATGAGCCTCAACATGCTCATCGAAACCCCGGGCGGTTTCGACTTCACCGCAGCCGAGCTGCGAGAGTGGCTGGCGGAGGCAGGTTTCCAGGAAGCCTGCCACGAGCATCTGGCCGGGGCGGAATCCATGGTCTGGGCGGTCAAGTAGCTCAGGCCGGGAAGGCCAGGTACTGCGAACCCATCAGCGCGGCGGTGCGATTGACGTGATCGATGATGCGGGCGGCGTCGGTGTCGATGGTGCCGGTGCGCCAGGCGGTGAGCAGTTCGGTGAAACCGCCTATGCCCATGAGGGTTCCCATCCGCAGATCGGATTCGTCGACGCCGGGGCGCAGGTAGGGGCGACCGGTGGCGATCAGCAGGTCGGTGGCCTCGGTGAGGGTGGCCTTGCGGCGTTCCTCGAGGACGCGGCTGCCGGCGTGATCGCCGAACAGGATGCGGGCGGGCCCGTCGATCTGCAATGCGACGGCTCGGGCGACGGCCAGGTGCAGGATCTCGAGCGGCGCGCGATCGAGATGCTCGGCCACCACGGCCGACAGTTCGCCGAAGACCTCGAAGCACACCTCGTCCCAGACCGCGCCCAGTAGTTCGTCGCGGTCGGCGAAGTGCTCGTAGAAATAGCGGTCGTTGAGTCCCGCGCCGGTGCACACACCGCGCATGGTGACTGCCGCCCAACCGTTTTCGAGCCAGATGTCGAGGGCCGCGCCGATGATGCGGGTGCGGCGTTCGGCCCGGCGCTCCTGCTGCGTCCGGCCGCCCCAGGTGCCGGTGCGGGGCGCGGGTGCGTGCACGTCCATGGTTGACAAATTACCCCACCACGCGCCTAATTGGTGGCAGGTGCGGCCAATGGTGGCGGATGCCACCAGTTGACCGCCGGATCGTCTCTCCCCGGGAGTTCCCATGCGTCTCAACCCCTTCGGCGGATCTCGTCGCACCCAGCAGGCGGACGCGGTGGTGACCGGCGCGGGCAGCGGCATCGGCCGCGCCTTCGCCCTCGAACTGGCTCGCCGCGGCGGCCGCGTCGTCTGCTCCGACATCGACGCCGACCGAGCCCGCGAAACGGCCGAATTGGTCAGCGGCGCAGGCGGAAAGGCGTTCGACACGGTCTGCGATGTCAGCAGCCTCGAGCAGGTCGCCGCCCTCGCCGACATCGCCGAGGAGTGGTTCGGCAAGCCCCCGGACGTGGTGATCAACAATGCCGGGATCGGGCGCGGCGGCGAACTCGTCGGCGAGACCTCGCTCCAGGAGTGGCATCAGGTCCTCGACGTGAATCTGTGGGGCGTCATCCACGGCTGCCACGTCTTCGCGCCCCGGCTGCGGGCGGCCCGGCACGGATCCATCGTCAATGTGGCCTCGGCGGCGGCCTTCGGGTCCGCGCCGCGGATGGCCGCCTACAACGTGAGCAAGGCCGGGGTGCTGGCACTCTCGGAAACCCTGGCGGCGGAACTGTCCGGCACCGGCGTCACGGTCACCGCGCTGTGCCCGACCGTGGTGCGCACCAACATCCTCGACGGTGTGGAGTTCGGCGACGCGAACCTGCAGAACTGGGCCGATCGCCTGCTGCGCTGGACCGGACGCCCGCCCGCCGCCATCGCCCGCACCACCCTCGACGCGGTGGATCACGGTCAGCTGTACGTGGTTCCGCAGGTCGAAGCGAAATTGATCTGGCAGTCCAAACGACTGCTGCCCGAGCCCTACACCCGCGCCACCGGTCTGCTGGAGCGGCTGGTGCGCTAGCCCGCCCATCTCGAGGAGTTGAACAATGGCGTTCACATATTCCGACATGCTCACCACGATCCGGGATCGGCAGTGGGCCCTGGCCGATATCGACTGGGACGCACCGGGAGCCGAGCTCATCACCGACGAGCAACGCCCGAGCCTGGCCAAGTTCATGGCCGACCTGGTGTGGATCGAGCACGTGGGCGCCCGCGGGTTCGCCGCACTGACGCTGCACGCGCCCGACGGGCCACTCAAGGAGATCTACCGGCACTTCCACGCCGAGGAGCAGAAGCACGCCAATGCCGAACTGGCGCTGATGCGCCGGTGGGGCATGCTCGACGGCGACGCGATGCCGGAGCCCAACAAGAACATTCGCCTCGTCATCCAGTGGCTGGACCGCTACGGCGACGGGCTGTCGCTGCCGGTGCTCGGCACCGTCATTCCCTCGCTGGAGTGCGCGCTCGACGGGGCGCTGGTGAAGTTCCTGCTCGACGAGGTCCGGGATCCGCTGTGCCACGAGGTGTTCCGGCACATCAACAGTGACGAGTCCCGGCATCTCGCGGTCGGCTTCCAGGTGCTCGAACAGCTGGGCGCGGGCCCGATGCGCCGGATCGCCATCGAGACAGCGGGATTCGCGCTGCGGCCCTCGCTGCTGATGGGCGCGATCCTCTACACGCCGCTGCTGTCGCGGATGTCGACCAACATCATGGCGATGGGACTCGACGAGGAGAAGCTCTGGAATGCCGTGCGCCGCTATGAGAAAGCCGGTGACCGCGCACCCGACATCAAGCGCATGCCGCTGTTCCACGTGGTGCGCATGCACGGCCGGGCCACCATCAACCGGATTCAGCCCATCCAGGGGCTCAACGACGCCCTGAACACCGCGATCGATCACTTCCCGGTGCGCGTGCTGCGTCGCACCCCCTCCTGGTCGAAGGCGCTGACCTACGAACCGGTGGCGAAGTGAGCTCCCCGATCCGGCGCACGAGCCGGGCGCGGGAGGAATTCGCTGGGCCGCAGCTACATTGCCGGCACTGGCGTGACCAGCACGAACTCGACCGGCTGCACGTCGCGGTCGTCGGCGGTGGCACGGCGCTGGCCCGGGTGCTGCCACCGGTGGTCGCCCAGGCCCGCAGGGTGACCGTCTTCCAGCACGATCCGGTGTGGATCCTGCCGACGCCGCCGGTGCCGGGCGTCGGGCTGCTGCTGCGGCAGTTGCCGCACAACCTGCTCGGCTCGCTGCCGTCGCACTCCGCGCCCCCGCTGCCCGGGGATCCCGACGGCGGGGCGCACACCGGCGACTCGCTCACGCCCCACTCGCAGCTGGGAGCCGCGATCCTGGACTGGCTGCGCGCGCAGGCGCTGCGACGGGCCGCGGCCGCGAATCTGCGCCTCCAGGTGGCGGATTCGTGGCAGCGGCGGCAGCTGACGCCCGACACCACGGCTGTGGTGCGCGTGCACGGCCACTACTACCGGGCGCTGAACCAGCCGAACTGCAGCCTGATCAGCTGGCCCATCGCCCGCGTCGTCCCGACCGGTATTCGCACCGTGGACGGGATCGAGCATCGAGTGGACTGCATCATCTACGCGGAGGACAGACCGTGAACAACAGCGTGGTGGACCACGAGATCGTCATCGTCGGAGCCGGGTTCTCCGGGATCGGGACGGCGATCGCCCTGCGGCAGGCCGGATTCGAGGACTTCCTCATCGTCGACGAGGCCGACGGGGTGGGTGGGACCTGGCATTGGAACACCTATCCCGGTATCGCCGTGGACATTCCGTCCTTCAGTTACCAGTACTCGTTCGAGAAGCAGCGCAGCTGGTCGCGGGTGTACGCGCCGGGGCGGGAGCTCAAGGCGTACGCCGAACACTGTGTGCGCAAGTACGGGCTGCGACCGCGAATCCGGTTCAGCACCACTATCTCTCGCGCGGACTTCGACGACGAGCTGCATCTGTGGCGACTGCACACCTCCGACGGCGATCAGCTCACCGCGCGCTTCCTGATCGGGGCCACCGGTGTCCTCACCCGTCCGAAGGCACCGGAGATCCCCGGCGCGGAAAGGTTCAAGGGCACCGTCGTGCACACAGCGCGCTGGGATCACGGACTGGATCTGCGCGGTAAGCGGGTCGGCATCATCGGCACGGGAGCCTCTGCCGTGCAGGTGATTCCGGAGATCGCACCGGACGTGGCGAAACTCGTGGTTTTCCAGCGAACGCCGATCTGGTGCCTGCCGCGCCCCGATATGGCACTGCCGTCGCCCGTGCGCACGCTGCTGCGCCTGCCCGGCGGCCAACTGCTGACCCGGGTGCTGAGCCAGACGTTCGTGGAACTGACCTTCCCGCTGGCCGCGCACTACTACAACCTGCTGCCGGTGGTGAAGGTCGGCGAACGCTCCGGGCTCGCACATCTGAAGCAGGTGCGGAATCCGGAGGTCCGCGCCAAGCTCACGCCGGACTACGCGCTGGGCTGCAAGCGGCCGTCGTTCTCCAACGACTATTTCAAGACCTTCAACCGCGACAATGTGCTGCTCGAGACCGACCCGATCACCGAGATCACCGCCACCGGACTGCGCACCGCCAGCGGGCACCATCAGGTCGACGTGCTCATCATGGCCACCGGATTCAAGGTGATGGAGTCGGGCAATATGCCGACCTTCGACCTGCACGGCAGCGGCGGCACCCGGCTCGAGGACTGGTGGGACACCCACCGGCTGCAAGCCTACGAGGGCGTCAGCGTGCCCGGCTTCCCCAACTTCTTCACCATCATCGGCCCCTACGGCTACAACGGAGCCTCCTACTTCACGCTCATCGAGATGCAGACGCGCCACATCCTGCGCCTGCTGGAACGGGCCCGGCGCGCCGAGTCCACCCGCATCGAGGTGACCGCCGAGGCCAACGACCGCTACTTCCGGGAGATGCTGGGCCGCCGCGGCACCCAGGTGTTCTGGCAGGACAGCTGTGCGCTGGCCAACAGCTACTACTTCGACAAGAACGGCGACGTCCCGCTGCGGCCCATGAGCACGGTGGAAGCCGCTTGGCGCGCAGGCCATTTCGCGCTCGACGACTACCGGTTCGAGAGCGCGAAGCCGGTGCGCGCGAGCGGTCCCAGCCCGGCCCGCACCACCTCGGGCTGACCGGCGCGGGCGGGCGCTCTAGTTGTCGAGATCGCGGTAGAGCGCCCGCAGTTCGCGCAGGCCCGCGGCGACGGACTGTTCGTCCTCCGCGGTCATGCGCAGCGCCTGGCGCAGCAGCATCGAGTCGAGATCGTCGGGGGCCGGGCGGAATTCGGGCTTCGGCAGCGCCGGAAGGACCAGGTCGGACCCGTAGATGTCAGCGGAATCGGTGGCGGCGGAATCACGTTGGACACTGCCGATGAGCGTCTCGAGGTCGACGCCGCGCAGGGTGAGCAGTTCCTTCGGGCGTTCGTCGAGGCGTTCGGCGATGACGTAGCAGACGGCGGCCACATGCTTGCAGGGCCAGCCGGAATCCGGGCAGGTGCAGGAGAAGTCGAGTTCGCGGACCGTGGTGGGCAACAGCAGCGGCCCCAGGGTCTGCGGCAGCGTACCGGCGGCGATCTCGCCCAGCATGCCGGGCGTGGAACGGACCAGTTCGACGAGTTCCTCCAGGCGGTCGTCCCGCAGCTGCCGCATGGTCAGCACCGAGATGAAGGGCTTCGGCTGACTGCCCTGCACCTCCGCGCTCACCACACCCGGTTCGAGGCGGTAGTTCACCACCTGGCCGGTGCGCGCATACGAGCGACCACGGCTCAGACGACCGGCATCGGCGACGTGCTCGACGGCCTCCAGGAACGAACGGCCCCACCAGGTTCGGGCGAAGGCCGTGCCGCTGCGGCTGCGCGGCTGCACACCGCCGCGCACCGGGCGGCGCTCGCCGAATTCGCTGAAATCGATATAGGTGTTCATTCGCCCACCGCCTCCGCACCCAGCGCGAACAGCTGCCGCAGTTCGTCGTTGCCGAGTTCGGTGATCCATTTCTCGCCGGAGCCGACGGTGAGGTCGGCGAGCTGGCTCTTGCCCTTCAGCATGTCGTCCACCCGCTCCTCGATGGTGTCCACGCACACCAGCTTGCGGACCTGCACGTCCCGGCGCTGACCGATGCGGAACGCGCGGTCGGTCGCCTGGTTCTCCACCGCCGGATTCCACCAGCGGTCCAGGTGCACCACATGATTGGCGGCGGTCAGGTTCAGGCCGGTGCCGCCCGCCTTGAGCGACAGCAGCATCAGCGGCGGGCCGTTCTCGTCCTCCTGGAAACCGGTCACCATGGCGTCGCGGCCGGCCTTGGACACCCCGCCGTGCAGGAACGGCGTCTCGGTGCCGAAACGCTCGGAAAGGTATGGGGCGAGCAGGTTCCCGAACTCGGCGAACTGGGTGAACAGCAGTGCCCGCTCACCGTCGGCGATCACCGATTCCAGGATGTCCTCCACCAGCCCGAGCTTCCCCGACCGATGCTGTCCACGCCGCAGCAGCGCCGACCCGTCGTTGAGGTAGTGGGCGGGATGGTTGCAGACCTGTTTGAGCCGGGTCAGCGCGGCCAGCACCGCGCCCTTGCGCTCCATACCCTTGGCGGACTTCAGCTTCGCCGACATGTCGTCCAGCACAGCCTGATACAGCGCGGCCTGCTCCACGGTGAGGTTGGCCCGCACCGTCATCTCGATCTTGTCGGGCAGATCGGAGATGACCGCCGGATCGGTCTTCACCCGGCGCAGCACGAACGGCGAGGTGATCGCGCGCAGGCGGGTGACGGCGTTCTCGTCGTGCTCGCGTTCGATCGGCACCGCGAAGCGCGCGTGGAACTCCGACGCCTTGCCCAGCAGCTTCGGGTTGGCGAAATCCAGGATGGAGCGCAGCTCCTCCAGGCGGTTCTCCACCGGAGTTCCGGTGAGCGCCAGCCGATGTCGCGCCGGAACCAGTCGCGCCGCCCGTGCCTGCCGGGTGCCCGCGTTCTTGATGTGCTGCGCCTCGTCCAGCACCACCCGCTGCCAGTCCTGGCGCTTCAGCTCCTCCACGTCGCGCGCCAGCAGCGCGTACGTGGTCACCACCAGATCCGAGTCCGCCACCGCCGCATCGAATTCCGCCCCGCTGCGCCGTCCCGCCCCGTGGTGCACCAGCACCCGCAGATCCGGCGTGAACCGCTCCGTCTCCCGCTGCCAGTTCCCCACCACCGACATGGGACACACCAACAGCGTCGGACCGACTGCGGCCGTGGCGGTTTCGCGCTCGTGCGCCAGCAGGGCCAGTACCTGGACGGTCTTGCCGAGGCCCATGTCGTCGGCGAGGATCGCGCCGCAACCGAGGCGGCTCATGGTGGACAGCCAGGCCAGGCCGCGCTGCTGGTAGGGGCGGAGCTGGGCCTTCAGGCCGACCGGGTCGGCGACGGGGCCGGTGGTGTGCTCACCGTTGAAAAGCTCTGCGGCCCAACCGGTTGCGGTGACCTCCTCCAAGGGAACGCCGATGACCGGGTGGGCGGCCAGCTCACCGAAGAGTCCTCCGATCGTGGTCTCGGTGCCGTCTGTGCGGCCCGAGACATAGTCCGCGGCGGCGGCCAGCATCCGATGGTCGGCCTGCACCCATTCACCGCGCAGGCGCACCAGATCGGATTTGGAATCGACCAGCCGCGCCATCTCGGCGGGTGTGAGCACCGTGTCGCCGAGCGAGAGTTCCCAGCGGAAGGACACCAGACCCTTCAGTCCCACAGCGGTTTCGGTCGCGGCGGGGCTCTGCACGCGCAGCTTCATGGTGGGTGCCGCGATCCGCCATGCGCGCGGCAGCAGCAGTCGCGCGCCCGCCGAATTCAGGGCGTTCGCGCCGTGCGCCACCAGGTCCATCACCACCTCGGTGGGCAGCAGCAGATCCATGCTGCGCGAGTCGCCGGGCAGGTCGCGCAGCCGCGGATACGCCAGTTTCGCCGCCGCCAGCTTCTCCCCCGCTATCCGCACCAGATGCGGATCGCCGGGCAGCAGCACCGGTTGCGGCGCTTCGCCTTCGGCCCGCAGGCAGACCTCGAGCCGCCACAGCTCGTCGGGCTCCTCACCCGGCGGCTCCAGCAGCCGCAGCACCAGTTCCGGCTCGTCGGCGGTCATGCTGGTGCGCCAGTCGTCCAGCACCGAGGCCGCACGATGCGAACCCTCCGCCAGCGGGGAACTCGTCAGCAGGGCGTCCAGCAGCGGATGTCCGGCGGCACCCGCGCGGGGCGGAAGGTGCTGCCGCGCCAGCGGATCCGCCAGCTCGGCCACCAGATGCTCGAGCACCTCGCCGGGCCGTCCGGCCACCTTCAGCGCGGCGGGCATGGCCACCGCGAGTTCGGCCAGCCAGGCGCGCTGCCGCTGCCCGCCGACCAGCCGCCAGCGCACCCACCACTCACTGTCGTCGCGACGCAGTTCCGGCACGATCCGACCCGCCCGCACCCAGCGATCCACACCGCGCGCCACGTGCCCGAGGTAGCGCAGGTCCCCCGCCACCTCCCGGGTCGGCAGCTCCTGCAGCAACACTCCGGCAGCCGTCTCCGGCGCGAGCGCGTGCGCACGCACCTCGGTCTGCTCGGGTCCGTATTCGCCGGGGGTCAGCACCCGGGCGCGGTGGCGGAACTTGGCCGCGCGCAGGATCGAGCCCAGCGGTTCGGGCAGGTTCGCCGCGGCCGGATCGGCGGCGTCGGCCTGGTCGTGCCACAGCACCAGCCCCGAGCCCGGCGACCACAGTCCATGCAGCATCCGACCATCCAAGCAGCCCCGTCCGACACCGCTGTGCGGTGGTCACCGGCCAAGCTTGCGAAAGAGCATCCCGACCGGGTCTTTATTTCTGATCGGATACGTTACATACTGAATAAATCCGCAGGTCACCGCATATGGCGGTGTCGGCTGTGTCCAGCTCACAACGATGTATCGCCCGGACAGCAGCGTGCGGGGCGCACCCGACAAATCACCGCGACTCAATCCGGAGCCGTGGCACTTTCGAGACCGTAGGGAGGCCGTGAAGATGACGATTCTGCTCCAAGTGCTCGAGCAGAGCTTCACGCCCACAACTCCGTGGGAACGGCGCAAGTTCACTTTCGTGGACACGACCAAGATCGTGGGGATGCGCCTGGACGGGCAATCCGGGGTGTGGCTGGACCTTTCCCGGCCCGGCGAGTCCCAGCGACTCGCTCGCACCGCCGATCCGCGTGACTCCATCACATTCCTGCTCACCGTCTTCTCCAAGATCGCCGAATGCGAGGACCGTGGCGGGTCCTGGGTCATCGGCCATGACGGTGCGCACGTGGATACCATTGCGGCCACGCGTTTTCCACCACAACTCACCGAGACGGCGGCGGACGACATCCTGGCGCACGCCTGGCTGTAGCGGCCGCCCGCTAACTTCGCACCACCGTGCAAGGGGTGCGAAGTTCTCTCGACGACGCCCTCCGATCCGCACGTGCGGTATCAGTGACACGTGCGAATCCGAGGCTGGGCACAGGCATGGGCACTGTGCGGCGCGGTCGTCATCCTGCTCGCGGCCGTGGGGTGCGAGACCATCGGGCAGGTGACACCCGCGCCGGGCAGTCCCGGCCGTGCCCGCCTCGAACGCCTGCTCGCGACGGTGCGCACCGTGCCGTCCCGCCCGCATCCCGGCGGCTATCAGCGGGGTTGCGGGACCGGGCAGGGCTGCGTCTTCGGACCCGCCTGGACCGACGATCACGACGGTCCGGGCGGTCATGACGGCTGCGACAGCCGCAATTCGGTACTGGCCCGCCAACTCTCGGCGGTGACCTTCCGCCCGGGCAGCACCTGCGTGGTGGCCGCCGGGGAACTGCGCGACCCGTACACCGGGCAGCAGCGCGCCTTCACCCGCGCCGACGCCAAGGCGGTGCAGATCGACCACGTCTTTCCGCTGGCCGCCGCCTGGGATCTCGGCGCGTCCGGCTGGCCGCTGCCGCAGCGGGTGCGCTTCGCCAACGACATCGACTACAACCTGCTCGCCGTCGACGGCCGCACCAACGAGGACAAGGGCGACCGCACGCCCGCCGACTGGCTGCCGCCCGCCCGGGCCGGGCACTGCTTCTACGCGGGCAAGTACCTCACCACCGCCGATCGCTACGGCCTACCGATCACCCGGGCCGATCGTGCCCGGCTCGAGCGCGTCGTCCGCGCCTGTCCATAGCTTCAGGAAATGCCGGAATCCCGCCTCGGAGGTGAGCTGCTGGTGCGGATCCACCACGGATTCCAGCAATCCGTACAGGCCCCATGACAGAAAAGTGATCGTGGCCGCCGCGGCGTCCGGGTCGGAATCCAGCCGTGCGCCGAGGTGTTCGGCGAGCACCTCGGCGTACACCTGCCGGATCGAGCGCAGCACGGTGGCATTGGCCCGCTGCCCCATCAGCGGCCGGTAGATGTCCGGATGCTCGGCGACCAGATCGAAGAGCACCCGCACCGCCGCCGTCGCGTCGCCGGAGTTCGGGCCGAGTGCGGCCGAAATCCGTTCGCGCACATGCTCGGTGCAGCTGACCAGCAGCAGATCGTCCTTGTCGCGGTAGTGCGCGTAGAAGGTGGAGCGCCCCACATCCGCGCGATCGATGATGTCCCGCACGGTGATCCGCGCGTAGGAGGTCTGCTGCATGAGTTCGATCAGTGCGCGGTGCAGGGCCAGGCGAGTGCGCCGAACCCGACGATCGGCGGTCGCTGACGCGGGCGTTCCGGGACAGCTTTGCGCCAAGTGTCCCGAATCGTACAGGCCGCCGAATACTGGTTGTGGCCTGGTCTTTTCCATCCCTCGATGATGGTCTGCATGACCTCGAACAAGCAAGTGTCCCGAACCGAATCACCGGAAATCGGCGCGTTGATCACCTGGCCGCGCCGCTATCGACTGCTCACCGACGTCCACTTCATGGGTCGCGCCGGGACCCTGATCCGCCATCTCGCCACCGCGAGCGGCATCCGCCCCGGCGACCACGCGATCGATATCGGCTGCGGGCCCGGGCGGCTGGCCAACGAGCTGGCCCGGCAGGCCGGACCGCAGGGCCGGGTGCTCGGCATCGACCCGGCGGCCGAGATGATCTCGTACGCGAGCGCGCACGCCGCCCCGAACTGCCGCTTCGAGCTCGGCGCGGCCCAGTCGCTGTCGCAGCCCGACGCGTCCTTCGACGTGGTCACCTCGACGTTCGCCATCCACCACATTCCGCAGTCACAGCGCCGGGCCGCGCTCGAGACCGCGTTCCGGGTGCTGCGGCCCGGCGGTCGACTGCTGCTCGCCGACGGCCATCCCAGCGGGGGACGGCTGGGCGGGCTGGCGTTCCGGGCGATGGCACTGGTTGTCGCACACCGCGATATGCACGGCGGTGGCGGCTCGCACGGGCACGGCGGCGCCGAGGGGAACGATGCCCTCGATGTCCGCCGCTATCGCCCGCTGCTCAACGAAATAGGCTTCACCGCAGTGGATTTCAAACTCGGACCGTTCTCGGTCGGAATTCTCACCGCGGTGAAGCCGGACTGAGCAGAGGCTAGGCGGGGTCGATTCCGGTGGCGGCCGGGCGTTTCGGGTCGCTGGACCACTGTGACCACGAGCCCGGATACAGGGCCGCGTCGATGCCCGCCACTGCCAGCGCCGCGACCTGATGGGCCGCCGTGACACCGGACCCGCAGTAGACCGCGACCGGACCGTCGCCCAAACCCTCGAAGCGGGAACGCAATTCGTCGAGTCCCTTGAATTGACCGGTGGCGGTGAGGTTTCCGGCCGTGGGGGCGCTCACCGCGCCCGGGATGTGGCCCGCACGCGGGTCGATCGGCTCGACCTCGCCCCGATAGCGTTCGCCCGCACGGGCATCCAGCAGCAGTCCGTCCCACCCGGCCGCCGTGTCGGCGTCGATGGTGGGCAGGTGGCCGGGGGTCAGCACCACCGTGCCGGGCGTCGGATCGGGCTCCTCACCCGCGACCACCTTGGCCCCGGCCCGCTCCCAGGCGGGCAGGCCGCCGTCGAGGATGCGGACATCAGCCAGTCCGGCCCAACGCAGCAGCCACCAGGCGCGGGCGGCGGCCATGCCGCCGGTGGCGTCGTAGACCACCACGGTGTCGCCGTCGCACAGCCCCCAGCTGCGCGCGTACTTCTGCAGGTGCGCCAGGTCCGGGAGCGGATGACGGCCCTTGGCGGCGGACGGCGGATCGGCGAGCTCGGTCTCCAGGTCCACGAACACCGCGCCGGGAATGTGCCCGTCCAGATAGTGCTGCGGCCCATCGGGATCGCCGAGCGCCCACCGCACATCCAGCAGCCGCACCCGGGCGCTGTCACCCGCGAGCAGCTCCGCCAGTTCATCGACCGAAATCAGCACCGCGCTCAAGCCAACTCCTCTTCGCAGAATCACCGCACCATGAATCGAACCATCCCACCCTAACCACCCGTCCAGCCGAACACCCGCTGAACTCGGGCCGACCGGACAGTTACGTCCGAGCGAATTGGAAGCGTCACGATCACCGCGCGGGCGAGGCCGCCGGGGTCTCCTGCGCGCGCAGGATCCAGCGCGCCAGCAGACCCGCGACCACCGCCCAGAAGGCCGCGCCGATACCCAGCAGGGTGACGCCGGAGGCCGCGACCAGGAAGGTCAGGGCGGCGGCGAGGCGGTGGGTGGTGGCGGCCAGCGCGGAGGTCAGGGCCCCGGCGAGGGTGGCGATGAGGGCCAGTCCCGCAACGGTTTCCAGGACGCCCTTCGGAGCGGCGGCCACGAAGGTGACCAGCGCGCCGGAGGCCAGGGCCAGCAGCAGGTACGCGCACCCGGCGGTGGTGGCGGCGATCCAGCGGCGCTTCGGATCCGGATGTGCGGACGGGGCGGCGGAGAGCGCGGCGCTGATGGCGGCCAGGTTGATGGCGTGGCCGCCGGCGGGCGCACCGAGCACGGTCCCGAAACCGGTGACGGTCATGGCCGCCCGCCAGGGCACCTGATAGCCGAAGGTCTTCATGACCGCGGTCCCCGGAATGTTCTGCGCGGCCATGGTGACGATGTACAGCGGCACCGCGACGCCGATCATCGCCTGCCAACTCCAGTGCGGCACAGTCAATTCCACCTGCGGCGCCATGGCCGACCAGTCGAGGCGGCGATGCGTCACCGCGATGTCGACGCCCGCGCCGACGGCCGCCACCGCGAACGCGACCGGCACCGCCCACCGCGCGGCATACCGTTGCAGCACCAGCCAGGTCACGATCACCGGGGCCACCACGGCCGGGCTCACCGGCAGCGATTTCACCGGCGCGAGGCACATCGGCAGCAGCACTCCGGCCAGCATGGCCTGCGCGATCTCGGTGGGGATCGCCGCGATCAGCGCCCCGAGGCGCTGCCAGAACCCGGTCAGCACGATGAGCATCCCCGCCACCGCGAACGCCCCCACCGCCGCAGGCCAGCCCCCGGCCACCGCCCCGGTGCTCGCCAGCAGCGCCGCCCCCGGCGTCGACCAGGCCAGTGTGATCGGCATCCGATAGCGCAGGCTCAGCAGCACGATCCCCACACCCTGGGTCACGCACACGGCCAGCAGACCCGAGGCGGCCTGCGCCGAAGTGGCCCCCATCGCGGTCAACCCGGCCAGCACCACCGCGAACGAACTCGTGAATCCCACCAGCGCCGTGACGATTCCGGCCCCGATCGGCTGTGCCACCCCGACCGGGGCGACGTCCTCGGGGACCGGGACTGCGACGGTGCTGCTACTCATTCGGGCCATGATCCGGTCCAGTCGGCCCCGAGTCACCAGCCAATCAGCCGAAACTGGACTGAAATCCGATAACGCCGACGCTCAGCCGAGCGCCGGGCCCTCCGGATCCCGCCCGGCCCCACCGTTGGCGGCCAGCCGATCCAGCAGCGGGGTGGTGCGGGGCCCGACCAGCGAGCGCATGACCAGGGCCATATTGGTGCGTTCCACGCCCGGAATCTTCAGGATCTGCCCGGCCAGGCGGTAGAGGTCCTCGGCGTCGGCGGCGACGATGCGGACGGTGAGATCGGTGGGACCGGTCATCCCGCAGACCTCGGTGACCTCCGGGATCTCGGCCAATTCGGCCACCACGGCGTCGAGTTGGTGCTGGTCGACCACCACCGCGATGAAGGCTGCCAGGGGATAGCCGAGGGCCCGGGGATCGACGCGGCGCTCGAAGCTGGCGAGCATGCCGTTGGCCTCCCAGCGAGAGAGCCTGGCCTGCACCGTGTTTCGCGAGAGTCCAAGGCGCGCCGCGAGTTCGACGCCGGTGGCGCGCGGATTGGCCACCAATTCCAGTAACAGCCGGGCGTCGGTCGCGTCCACGGGCCCGATCACAGGTTCCCTGCTGCTCATGGGGATCAGTATGACACCCGGACACGCCGCGCGACCGAGCATTCTGCACAGTTTGATCGCATTTGCTTGCGCAGATCGCGTAACAGAGGATGCTGTGTGTTACAGGACACACATCGGTTTGCTCGCCGGACACAATCCAGCGACGAGGCGATGTACCCGGTGCGAGGAGGCGATATCCATGCCCGAGAAGAACACCTATCCGGTGCAACTCGTACAGCCCGACGGCCACCGCGTGCACGATCGAGCGCATGCCCCACTGGTCGCCGACATCGACGGTGATCGCCTGCGCGCCATGTACTCCGACATGGTCGTGGCCCGGCGCATCGACACCGAGGCCACCGCCCTGCAACGGCAGGGCCAGCTCGGATTGTGGCCGCCGCTGCTCGGCCAGGAGGCCGCGCAGATCGGTTCCGCCCACGCCCTGCACCCCGACGACTACGTCTTCTGCAGCTATCGCGAGGCCGGGGTCGCCTACTGCCGCGGGGTGCCGCCCGAGCAGATGACCCGGCTGTGGCGCGGCGTCGCGCATTCCTGCTGGGATGCCGACGAGTACAAGATGACCAATCCGGCGATCGTGGTCGGCGCGCAGGGTCTGCACGCCACCGGATACGCCTACGCCGCTCACCTCGAGGGCGCGGAGATCGCCACCATCGCCTACTTCGGCGACGGCGCGACCAGTCAGGGCGATATCGCCGAGGCACTGGGTTTCGCGGCGAGCTGGAGCGCGCCGGTCGTGTTCTTCTGCCAGAACAATCACTGGGCGATCAGCGCGCCGGTGCGGGTGCAGAGCGCCACACCCATCGCGCGCCGCGCGGTCGGCTACGGCATTCCCGGTATCCAGGTGGACGGCAACGACGCGCTCGCCGTGCTCGCGGTGACCCGGCAGGCCCTCGCGCACGCGCGGGCGGGCGGCGGACCCAGTTTCATCGAGGCCATCACCTATCGGATGGGCCCGCACACCACCGCCGACGACCCCACCCGGTACCGCACGGCCGCCGAGCTGGAACTGTGGCGGCGACGCGATCCGATCGATCGGCTGCGCCGGCTGCTGACCCGGGAAGACCTGTGGGACAGCGCCTTCGAGACCGACGTCGACGCGCGGGCCGCGGATGTGGCGACCCGGCTGCGCAATGCCACCCTCGCCCTGCCGGATCCGGATCCGATGGAGCTTTTCGACCACGTCTACGCGACACCGCATCGGCTGATCGAGGAGGAACGCCGCGAGTACGCGGCCTATCTGGAAGGAGTCCGGCCGTGAAAACCACCTTCGCGGGAGCGATCAACCTCGGACTGCGCCGAGCCCTGGAGGACGACCAGCGGGTCGTGCTGATGGGTGAGGACATCGGCCGCCTGGGCGGCGTCTTCCGGGTCACCGACACGCTGCAAAAGGACTTCGGGAACAATCGGGTCATCGACACGCCGCTGGCCGAATCCGGAATCATCGGAACGGCTTTCGGAATGGCATTGCGCGGACTACGCCCGGTTTGCGAAATTCAGTTCGACGGATTCGTGTATCCGGCCTTCGATCAGATCGTCTCGCAGGTCGCGAAAATTCACGCGCGCACGCGCGGAAAAGTGGTCGCGCCCATCACCATTCGCATTCCGTTCGGCGGCGGGATCGGTGCGGTCGAGCACCATTCCGAATCTCCCGAAGCGTATTTCACCCACACTGCGGGACTGCGCGTGGTATCGCCGAGCACGCCCGCCGACGCGTATCTGATGATCCGCCAGGCCATCGCGCTCGACGATCCGGTGATCTTCTTCGAACCCAAGCGCCGCTACTGGGACAAGGCCGAGGTGGACTTCGACGCCCTCGACCGCGACGGTGGATACGCCCTCGACCAGGCTCGGGTGTGCGTCAGCGGTACCGACGCCACCGTGGTCGCCTACGGCGGCACCGTCGCGACCGCGCTGTCGGCCGCCGATATCGCGGCGTCGGAAGGACATTCGCTGGAGGTGATCGACCTGCGCAGTCTGGCGCCGATCGATTTCGACACCATCGAAACCTCGGTGCGGAAAACCGGACGGCTCATCGTGGTGCACGAGGCGCCCGTATTCGGCGGACTGGGAGCGGAAATCGCGGCGCGGATCACCGAACGCTGCTTCTACCATCTCCAATCGCCGATATTGCGCGTCGGCGGCCACGACATCCCCTATCCCCCCGCTAAACTCGAGCGGCACCACCTGCCCGACCCCGACCGCATTCTCGCCGCGGTCGACCGCACGCTCGCCGCTTAACGGTTACGCCTCGGAGGAAGCCCGGTGGAAGATCAGCATCAGGTCATGGAATTTCGTCTGCCCGATCTCGGAGAGGGATTGGCCGATGCGGAATTGGTGTCGTGGACGGTATCCGTCGGCGACACCGTCGAATTGAATCAGGAGATCGCCGAGGTCGAGACCGCGAAGGCACAGGTGGCGCTGCCGTGCCCGTACGCGGGCACGGTGCTCGAACTGCTGGCGCAACCCGGCGACACCGTGCCGGTGGGCGCGGCGCTGATCCGGATCGGCGTCGCCGCCGACGCGGCCGCCGCGCAGCCGGTCGACGCGGCCGTCGAGGCTCCGGCCGAACGGCAGGCGGTGCTGGTCGGCTACGGCCCCGAGGGCGAGCCGGTCTCGCGGCGCGCCCGCGCCGCCACAACCGCAGCGCCACAGGCCGATTCCCGCCCGCGGGTGATGGGTTCGGACGGACCGGAGGGGCTCGGCAATTCCGCGCCCGCCGGACGCGCCGCCGCCACTCCGGCCGCACGCCGACTGGCCCGCGAGATCGGCGTCGATCTGGCGGCCGTCGCGGGCTCCGGCCCGCTGGGCGCGGTGACCGTCGAGGATCTGCACGGCATGCGCCGGGAATCGCTCGGCAGCACGGTGATTCCGATCCACACCGCCAAGCCGGCGACCCCGCACGCGACGCCCGCCGTGCCGCCCATGCGGGCCGGAGGCAGCGCCCGCCCGGTGCCCGCCGAGCGCGAAACCCGTACGCCCATAGCGGGTGTCCGCAAGCGGACGGCGGCGGCCATGGTGGCCAGCGCCCAGCACATCCCGCAGGCCAGCACGTTCGTCACCACCGATTTCACGGCGTCGATGGAACTGCTCGAACATCTGCGCGCCACACCGGGTTTCGCCGGTCTGAGCCTCACCCCGCTGGCGTTGGTCGCGCGGGCGACACTGGCGGCGCTGGTGGACTTCCCCGAGATCAACTCGGCCTGGGACGAGGACGACCAGCAGATCGTCACCAAGCACTACGTGAATCTCGGCATCGCGGTGGCCGCCGAACGCGGGCTGCTGGTGCCGAGTCTCAAAGAGGCGCACGGGCTCTCGCTGCGCGACCTGTGCGCCGAGATCACCCGGATGGCCGGGCTGGCACGCTCGGGCACCGCCACCCCCGCCGACCTCACCGGCGGTACCTTCACCATCACCAATGTGGGTGTCTTCGGCGTGGACAGTGGTGTGCCACTGGTGAATCCGGGCGAGGCCGCCATCCTGTGCCTGGGATCCATCCGCAAGCGGCCGTGGGTGCACCGCGACGAACTGGCCGTGCGGTGGGTGACCACGCTCGGGCTCAGCTTCGACCATCGGCTGGTCGACGGGGAGCAGGGGTCGCGATTCCTGGCGAGCGTGGCCGCGCTGCTGGAGGATCCGCTCACCCTGCTCGGACGGGTCTAACCCTCTGAGGTAGCCCGCATCACCAGCGGTTCGGCGGCGGCCCGGATGACATCCGGGATCGGCACCGGCTTGCGGTTGGTGTCGTCCACGTACACGTGCACGAAGGTGCCGGTGGCGGCCAGTTCCAGGCTGTCACCGGTATCGCGGAAGATTGCCAGCTCGTAGTTGATGCTCGAATTGCCCAGCCGGGCGATGCGAATGCCGACCCGCAGCAGGTCGGGGAAGCTGATCGAGCCCAGGAAGGTGCAGGAGGTCTGCGCGACCACGCCGATCGCGGGTAGGTCGCGGATATCGGTCCCGGTCGCGTGCATCAGCCACGCGTTGACCGCGGTGTCGAAGTACGAGTAGTACGTCACGTTGTTGACGTGACCGTAGTGGTCGTTGTCCGCCCACCGGGTCGGCACTGGCCAGAGCACCGGGTAATCCTGATCCTGCGTCACTCCGCGACCATAGCCGAGCCCGCTCGCGCGCCGGGCCGAGCCATCGAGAACTCCGATCGCCACGCGGGTCCGGTTCACGCGCTGCGCTGGTCCGGGGTGGAGCGATGATCGCGGGGGCTCATCCCGTAGTGGCGTTTGAACGCGGTGCTGAGGGCGAACGCGCTGCCGTAACCGACCCGCCGCGCAATGGATTCCAGGGTGGCGTCGGATTCGTGCAGCAGGTCCGCGGCCAGCGCCAGCCGCCAGTCGGTGAGGAAGGCCATCGGCGGCTCCCCCACCAGCTCGGTGAAGCGGCGGGCCAGCGCGGCCCGCGACACCCCCACCTCGGTGGCCAGCGCCGCCACCGTCCAGCCGTGCGCCGGATTGTGCTGCATGAGCCGTAGGGCCTTGCCGACCAGCGGATCCCCGTAGGCGTGATACCAGGCGGGGGCGTCCGCGCGGGAGAACCAGGCGCGCAGGGTCGCGATCAGCAGCAGGTCCAATAGTCGATCCAGCATGACGCTTTGCGCGGGCAGATCCTTGGCGGACTCGTCGACCAGCAGATCGAGTATCCGGGCGTCGATCTCGCCGCGACCCAGCACCGCGATCGGCGGCAGCGCGCGCAGCAGGCGTCGGCTGGCGGCCGACTCGTGCTCGTAGGTGCCGGTCACCAGCACGGTCTCGGCGTCGGCGCTGCTGCCCCAGTTGCGGATGCCCAGGCTCAGTGTCTCGCACAGGATTTCACCGTCGGGCGTGGTGGTGATCTGGCCGGGCAGGATGATCGCCTGCGGCTCGGTGTCCGGCTTGTCGGCGATGGTGTAGTGATCGGGACCGCGGAACAGCGCGATATCGCCCGCCCGCAACTGCCGCGGCGGAGTCGGCTTGCCGCCCTTGGGGTCCGGCATCACCCAGCCGCCGCCCCGCGCCACGGCCACCAGCGTCAGCGGGGCCTCATCGGTAATTCGCAGGGACCAAGGGGGGTCGAACGACGAGCGCATCACGAAAGCGGCTCTCGCGCGTGGTCCTTCGAGCAGGCTGGCCAACGCATCCATACCCAAGACGATGGCAAATGCCAGAGCGCTTCTCAACCATGTTCGCGCTCGGATCCACGGGGTGTACTCGATACATGAGCAACGCACACACCGCGAACAGCGCAAACACCATTCTCGTCACCGGCGCGACCGGAAAGACCGGCCGCCGGGTGGCCGCCCTGCTGAGCGAGCGGGGAGTGCCCGTGCGGGCCGGTTCCCGCACCGCCGCAATCCCGTTCGACTGGACCGACCGCGATACCTGGGCGGGCGCACTGGACGGCATCGACTCGGTCTACCTCGCCTACCAACCGGATGTGGCGGTGCCCGCCGCGCCCGCCGACATCGCCGCCTTCACCGCCGCGGCCGCCGCGGCCGGGGTCCGCACCATCGTGATGCTCTCCGGCCGCGGCGAGCCCGAAGCCCTGGAATGCGAAGCGATCGTGCGGAATTCGGGATTGCGCTGGACCGTGGTGCGCTGCGCCTGGTTCGACCAGAACTTCGACGAGGGCGCGTTCGCCGACTTCATCCACGCCGGCGAGGTGGCGCTGCCGGGCGGTGACGTCCCGGAACCGTTCGTGCACGCCGACGACATCGCCGAGGTGGCGGTCGCGGCCCTGCTCGACGACCGGCACGCCGGGGAGGTCTACGAGCTCACCGGGCCGCGTGCGCTCACCTTCGCCGAGGCCGTCGCCGAGATCGCCGCGGCCACCGGGCGCGACATCCCGTTCATCCCCATCAGCCGCACCGATTTCGTGGCCGCGCTGATCTCCTACGAGGTGCCCGCCGACGTGATCAGCCTGCTGGACTACCTGTTCGGCACGGTCCTCGACGGCCGCAACTCGCTGCCCGCCGACGGGGTGCGCCGGGCGCTGGGACGCGAGCCCCGCGACTTCGCCGAATACGTCCGCGACGTGGCCGTTTCCGGGGCCTGGGCACCCGTTGCGCAGTCCTGACCTGTCGGTGCCGACGACTACAATTGGTATCGAACAGGCTGGAACACAAGGGATTCGGGCCGCGCTCGGAGGCGTCGACGAGGCCGCCGCCGGGCGCGGATCACGGGGAGCTACCGGGTGCACCCGGTAGCGTCGTATCGATGGTCGCTACGACGCCCGCTCCCCGGATCCGGATCGCGCGCCTGGCCCTGTTCGCCGTCTTCGGTCTGAACGGATTCCTGGCCGCCGTCTGGATCGTCCATATTCCGGCCGTGACCCGGCACACCGGCGTCACCCCGACCACCCTGGGCATGCTCATCCTGCTCATGGCGCTGTTCGCCATCGCGGGCATGCAGGCCGCCGGACCGCTCGCCGACCGCTTCGGCAGCCGGGCGCTCACCGCGGCCGCCGCGACCATCCTGTCGCTGGCCCTGCTCGGCCCCGCCTACGCGGACTCCCCCGGCACCCTCGCGCTGGCCCTGACGGCCTTCGGGGTCGGCAACGGCGCCCTCGACGTCTCGATGAACGCCCAGGCCGTCCACGTGGAACGCGCCTACTCGCGACCCATCATGTCGGCCTTCCACGCCTTCTTCTCCTGCGGCGGCTTCCTCGGCTCGATCCTCGGCGCGGCGGCCCAGAACGCGCACTGGAACATCCATCTCACCTTCGGCCTCGCCACCGTGCTCGGGCTGGTCATCGTCGTGACCGCGATACCGCGTCTGCTGCCTCATGTTTCGGCGCATCCGGACTCGGCTTCGGAACCCGAACCCCGGCGGGCGATACCAGTCGAAAAGACGTCCTGGTGGGCGGGAAGCGGACGAAAAGTGGTGCTGCTGGGCGTGATCGCGTTCGCACTGCTGATGGCCGAAGGAGTCGCGGCGGATTGGAGCGCACTACAGGTGCGGGATCGGTTGGCGGTCGAGGCGGGAACGGCGGGACTGGCCTACGCAGGGTTCTCGGCGACCATGACGCTCGCACGTTTCGGAGCCGATCGGATCAGCGGCCGATTCGGGCGGGTGGCCATCGTGCGCTGGGGAACAGTGCTGGCGGCCATGGGATTCGGGGTCGTCGCGCTGTCCGACTGGCTACCGCTGACGCTGGCCGGGTGGGCGCTGTGCGGGGCCGGGCTGTCGGGCTGCGTGCCCCAGGTGTTCACGGCGGCAGGCAATCTCGGGGACGGGGTGTCCGCGACGGACATGTCGCGGGTGTTCGGGCTCGGCTATGTGGGGCTGCTGGCCGGACCGGCGATCATCGGATGGCTCGACAAGATGGTGCCGCTGACCACGGCCATGGTGGTGCCGCTGGTCGCGATGCTGTTGTGCGCGTGGGCCGCTCGCGCCGTCGCACCCGAACCCGCGGTGCCCCGCTAGCGCTCAGGCGGTGCGGGGACGGCGCTCACGCGCGGTCGCGCCGAAGTCGCCGATGATCTCCGCGTGGTCCAGGAAGTTGTCGACCATGCGGTGGTTGAGGACCGCGAGGGCCTTGAGGTCCTCGGGGGTCCAGTCCGCGAGAGCGTCACTCATCCACTCGCGCAGCACTTCCCGGATGGCCTCCACCGCGCGCCGGCCGGAAACGGTGGGGCGCACCAGCTGGGCGCGACGGTCGTCGGGGTCGGAGACGCGTTCGACGTAGCCCGCCTTCTCCAGGCGCTGGATCTGACGGCTCACGTGCGGGGCCTCGACGTCGAGGCGGGAAGCCAACTCGCCCAGGCGCAGTGGCTCCTCGGAGTCGGCGAGCAGGCGCAGCAGCGGGACGCTGGCGCGGTCCATGGTGATGCCGCACTTGAGCATTGCCTGGTCGTGGCGGCGCACCCGGGTCAGCAGGTAGGCGACGCGGGCCAGCGCGCGTTCGAGTTCCATGATGTGGCCCGGGTCGGCTACAGGGGCGTGAGTGGCTTCCGATCGCGGCATGTGGTTATCTTACGAAACCCATTTACTTAATTTTGGTAAGTAAAACAAAAGGATCGTCGAATGACTACGACCGCAGTCGGTCAGGTCGATGGGAAAACCCCCGAAGACCGCGCCCAGGCGCATCTCGGCCTGACCCTGCTGGCGCTGTGCGCCGCCGGTCTGGTCGTGTCACTGCAGCAGACCGTCGTGATTCCGCTGCTCCCCCGCATGATCGTGCAGCTGCACACCGACGTCGCCGGTGTCACCTGGCTGTTCACCGCCGCGCTGCTGTCCGGCGCGGTCGCCACCCCGCTGCTGTCGCGCTTCGGCGACATGTACGGCAAGAAGCCGATGGTGATGGTCGCCATGGGGCTGCTCGTCACCGGTTCGGTGATCTGCGCGCTGGCCGGATCGCTGCCCGTCTACATCGTCGGCCGCGCACTGCAGGGCATCTCCTCGGCGCTGATCCCACTCGCCATCGGCATCATCCGCGACACCTTCCCGCGCGAAAGACTGGTCAGCGCAATCGGAATCGTGTCCGGCACCATGGGCATCGGCGGCACCGTCGGCCTGCTGGTCACCGGCTTGATCGCCGACCACACCCAGAGCCCGCACCCGGTGTTCTGGCTGACCGCCGGGCTCGGCGTGCTGGCCACCGTGCTGATTCAGGTGAGCGCCAAGAACAATGGCGTCCGCCACGGCGGCAAGCCCGACTTCATCGGCGCGGGGCTGCTGGCCGGATTGCTCGTCTGCCTGCTGCTGGCCATCAGCGAGGGACCGCGCTGGGGCTGGGGTTCCGGCTCGACTCTCGCGCTGTTCGCCGCGGCCGCGGCGTTCGCCGCCGTCTGGGTGTTCGCCGAGCTGAAGATCGAACAGCCGCTGGTGCGACTGCAACTGCTGGTCGGCCCGCAGTCGCTGTCGGCGAACCTCGCCTCGTTCCTGCTGGGGTTCTCGATGTTCGGCGCGTTCACGCTGGTGTCGAACTTCATCCAGACCCCCGCCGACAAGGTCGGTTACGGCCTGTCCGGCACCGTGCTCTCGGTCGGCCTCTACGGCATTCCGAGCGCCGCGCTGATGACGTTCTTCTCGTTCAACACCGGACGCATCTCCGCCAAGATCGGGCCCGCGTACACATTGTCGATCGGGTCGGCGTTCGCCGGACTGTCGATGGGGTGGCTGGCCGTCTCGCACGGCAGCGGCACGGACATGATCATCGCGAATGTGCTGCAGGGCACCGGATTCGGCATCGGCTACGCGGCGCTGGGCACCCTCGCGGTGCAGCACGTGGCGATGAGCGAGAGCGGCATCGCCTCGGGCATCAACTCGCTGGTGCGGACCGCGGGCGGTTCCATCGCGGGTGCGGTGACCGGGTCGATTCTGACCGCGCACGTCATCTCCGGCGGTCACGTGCCGACCGAGAGCGCCTACGTGGCGAGCTTCGCCACGTTGGCCGTCGGCGCGTTCGGCGCGGCGGCCGTCGCCCTCTGGCACGGTCTGCGCCACAACGGCAATTGACGAGTCTCGACGCAGGACGGCCCCGCACGCATCAGCGCGCGGGGCCGTTTCTCGTTGAGCGGGTGAGCCGTTCGGACCTCAGGTCAGCACCTCGGTGACGTTGCCGTCGACGACCACCACGTGGTCGTCGGTCAGGGCCCAGTGCGGAACGTCCGCGGCGATGTACTCGCGCACCAGCTTTCGGGACAGACCCTCCGGGTCGGTCGGCGAGTCCAGGTGCGGGACGATGCGGCGGTCGACGAGATCCAGTCCGTCCCAGCGGGGTTCGACGCCGCAGGCGGTGCGGACCTCGGCCGGATCGTCCATGGCCTCGATGCCGTGCAGGTCCGGGGTCATGACGCAGGCCCCCGCGCTGTAACCGGCGTAGACCAGGGCATCCTCGGCCAGCAGCGTCGTCAACGCGAGATCGGCTCCGCTGCGGGCCAACTGGGCGCGCAGCACGAAGGTATTGCCGCCGCGCACCCACACCGCCGGATAGCGACGCAGCACCGGTTCGATCGCGCCGGGGCGGTCGACGTAGTCGCGCAGGTCGATCACGTCGGGGTGGAAACCCAGGCGGCGCAGGGGAAACAGGTCGCTGGTGACCGCGCTCTGCCAGGCCGAGGGCCAGGCATCGCAGGCGTTGGCGATCACCGCGATCCGGCCCGGCTCACCGGTCAGCTCGAGCAGGCGGCGCTGGTGTGCGCCGAAGCGGTAGCTGGACAGGAACAGTCGCACGGAATCAGATGGTGAACGCGAGGCTGCGGACCAGGCGCTCACCGAGTTCGGTGTCGCCGGTGACGGTGTACTCACCGGGGTGCTCGTCGGCCAGGGTGCGGCCGCCGCGCAGGCGGGCGAACAGGCCGGAGTCCACGGTGAGCACGAGTGTGGCCGGGTCGTCGAGGGATTCGACCAGGGCGGCACGGCCGCCCGCGACCACGACGTGCACGGTGTGCGGCAGCTGACCGGTGATGTCGAAGGTGATCCGGGCGCCGTCCGGCGCGCCCGCACCCTTCACCACCGCCTTGCCCAGCGCGGGCAGTAGCTCCTGGTAGGCGAGCCGGCCGCGCGCTCCGCCCTCGTCGATCGACACGCCCAGGCCGTCGGCGATATCGAAAGCGTGCATCCAGCAGTCGAACAGGCGCACGCGCATGAAGCGGCCGTAGGGCTCGAGGCCGACCGGTGTCGGGACGCGTTCGGCCCAGGTCTCGTCGCTGGTCTCCCCCAACGCCTTCAACCGCTTGCCGGTGACCTCCAGGAAGCGTTCCAGCAGTTGTGAACCCGCCAGCGGCCGCAGCGACTCGATCCACTTCTCGTTCAGCGTGCCGATGTCGTTGCGGATGTGCGCGCCGGACACGTCGAGGTCGGGCACGGGCAGCCCGAGCAGGATCGATTCGGTGCCGATGATGTGCGCGAGCACGTCGAAAACGGTCCAGCCCGGGAGCGCCGACGCGGTGCGCCAGGCCTCCTCGTCCAGGCCGTCCACCAGCCGGGCAAGGGCGTCCCACTGGTCGGACAGGGCGGCGGTGATCTCCGCGCGGTCGGGCACCGTGGCGGTCATGCGCTGGCCTCGTTCATTCAGACAGCTTTCTCTTCGTCGGCGAGCCGGTCCAGACCGGATCGGATGGCGGCGGCCGTGCTGTCTCGATCATGCGGGCGGCGCAGCACGAAACCCCGTGCGAATCGCAGGATGTCGCCGCTGTGGCGCGGAATCACGTGCAGGTGCACGTGGTGCACGGTCTGGAAGGCGGCCTTGCCGTCGTTGATCAGGAGGTTGGCGCCGTCGGCGGCGAGGCCGCCGCGGCGCATGGCCTTGGCCAGCCGATGGCCGAACCCGAACAGCACGCCGCCGAGCTCGGGATCGAGATGGTCGAGGTCGCTGGCGTGGCTCTTGGGGATGACGAGGGTGTGCCCGCGGGTGATGGGCCGGATGTCGAGGAACGCGACGAGGGTGTCGTCCTCGAAGATCTTGGTCGCCGGGGCTTCGCCCGCGACGATCGCGCAGAAGATGCAGCCGTTCACATGGCAGAGATTACGGCGTAAAGGTGATGCGCGACACCCCCTGCATCACCCCTATGCCGTCCAACCGAATACATACCTACTCGCCAGTAATAGAGGACACCGTTCGTGGTTGCGACCGGACCCCACCCCGGCCGAGCATGGAGTTGTCGGGTTTTCCCGGCGCACCATGTGATGGGCATCTCCGCTACGCTCACCGCGAAACAGGTACAGTTGCGAGAATTCTCACGAACTTACTTCAGAGTAAGTTCGGCCCACCGTTGGACCGGTCGGCACGGCCCACCCCTGGGGGGACGGGCCGCGGCTCACCACGAGAAGGAAGTTTGACAAGTGGACACAACGCAGAGCGCACAGACGGCTGCGCGCGTCGGCGTGGTCCGGGAGACGAACCCGGACGAACGACGTGTCGCATTGGTACCGAAGATCATTCCCGCCCTGCTGAAGCAGGGTGTCGAGGTGATCGTCGAGTCCGGTGCCGGTCTGGGCGCGCTGATCCCCGACGAGCTGTACACCGAGGCCGGTGCCACCATCGGCGACCCGTACAGCGCCGACGTCGTGGTCAAGGTCGCGCCGCCCAATGACGCCGAGATCGCCAAGCTGCACTCCGGTCAGACCCTCATCGGGTTCCTGGCCCCCCGCAACGCCGACACCAAGATCGGCGCCCTGAAAGAAGCGGGCGTGCAAGCCTTTGCGGTGGAAGCGATTCCGCGCATCTCCCGCGCCCAGGTGATGGACGCGCTGTCCTCCCAGGCCAATGTCGCCGGGTACAAGGCCGTGCTGCTCGCCGCCTCGGAATCCACCCGATTCTTCCCCATGCTGACCACCGCCGCGGGCACCGTGAAACCGGCCACCGTGCTGGTCCTCGGCGTCGGCGTCGCCGGACTGCAGGCCCTCGCCACCGCCAAGCGCCTGGGCGGCCGCACCACCGGCTACGACGTTCGCCCGGAGGTCGCCGACCAGGTGCGCTCCGTCGGCGCGCAGTGGCTCGACCTCGGCATCGACGCCGCGGGCGAAGGCGGTTACGCGCGTGAGCTTTCCGATGAGGAACGCGCACAGCAGCAGACCGCCCTCGAGAACGCCATCAAGGGCTTCGACATCGTCATCACCACCGCGCTGGTGCCCGGACGCCCGGCCCCGCGCCTGGTGACCGCCGCCGCCGTGGAGGGCATGAAGCCCGGCAGCGTGATCATCGACATGGCGGGCGAGACCGGCGGTAACTGCGAGTTGACCGAACCCGGGAAAACCGTTGTGCGCCACGGTGTCACCATCGCCTCGCCGCTCAACCTTCCGGCCACCATGCCGGAGCACGCGTCGGAGCTCTACTCCAAGAACGTCGCCGCCCTGCTCGAACTGATGCTGAAAGACGGTGCGCTGGCACCCGATTTCGACGATCAGGTGCTGGCGGACTCCTGCGTAACCCGTGAGCGCAGCGAACCGAGCTCTCAGAAGGTGGAAGCCTGATGTACACCCATCTACTCGCGAACATCGCGATCCTGGTGCTGTCGGGATTCGTGGGCTTCGCCGTGATCTCCAAGGTGCCCAACACCCTGCACACCCCGCTGATGTCCGGCACCAACGCCATTCACGGCATCGTGGTGCTCGGCGCGCTGGTGGTGTTCGGCAAGATTCAGCATCCCTCGGTGCTCATGCAGATCATCCTGTTCGTCGCCGTCGTGTTCGGAACCCTGAACGTCATCGGTGGTTTCGTGGTGACCGACCGGATGCTGGGCATGTTCAAGGCCAAGAAGCCTGCTGCGGGCGAGAAGGCGGGCAAGTAACCCATGGACAATCTGGTCAACATCCTCTACATCGTCGCCTTTGCGATGTTCATCTACGGTCTGATGGGGCTGACCGGCCCCAAGACCGCGGTGCGCGGCAATCAGATCGCCGCGATCGGCATGGTCATCGCGGTCGTCGCGACCCTGATCTCCATTCGCGCCACCAACAACTGGATCGTGATCGTCGCGGGCCTGGTCGTCGGTATCGCGCTCGGCGTGCCGCCCGCGCGGTTCACCAAGATGACCGCCATGCCGCAGCTGGTCGCCGCGTTCAACGGCGTCGGCGGTGGCACCGTGGCGCTGATCGCCTGGTCGGAATTCCTTGACACCAAGGGCTTCTCGGCCTTCCCGGCCGCCGAGCAGCCGACCGTGCACATCGTGATCGCCTCGCTGTTCGCGGCCATCATCGGCTCGATCTCCTTCTGGGGCTCGATCATCGCCTTCGCCAAGCTGCAGGAACTGCTGTCGGGTCGCCCGATCACCATCGGCCGTCTGCAGCAGCCGCTGAACCTGCTGCTGCTGGCCGGTGCGGTCGCCGCGGCCGTCGTGATCGGCATCGGCGCGATGAGCGACGGCGTGCCGCAGTACTGGATGATCGCGCTGCTGGTGCTCGCGGGCATCCTCGGCCTGATGGTCGTGCTACCCATCGGCGGCGCGGACATGCCCGTCGTCATCTCGCTGCTCAACGCGCTCACCGGCTTGTCCGCCGCCGCAGCCGGTTTGGCGCTGGACAACACCGCCATGATCGTGGCGGGCATGATCGTCGGCGCGTCCGGCACCATCCTCACCAACCTCATGGCCAAGGCCATGAACCGGTCCATCCCCGCCATCGTCGCGGGCGGATTCGGCGGCGGCGGAACAGCTCCCGGCGCGTCCGGCAGCGGCGAGCAGAAGCAGGCCAAGGCCACCTCCGCGGCCGACGCCGCCATCCAGATGGCCTACGCCAACCAGGTCATCGTGGTCCCCGGCTACGGCATGGCCGTCGCCCAGGCCCAGCACGCGGTCAAGGAAATGGCGGCCCTGCTGGAAGCCAAGGGCGTCGAGGTCAAGTACGCCATCCACCCGGTCGCCGGTCGCATGCCCGGGCACATGAACGTGCTGCTGGCCGAGGCCGAGGTGTCGTACGACGCGATGAAGGAAATGGACGACATCAACGGCGAATTCGCCCGCACCGATGTCGCCCTCGTCATCGGCGCCAACGATGTCACCAACCCGGCTGCCCGTGAGGACGCCTCCTCGCCGATCTACGGCATGCCGGTGCTCAACGTCGACCAGGCCAAGTCGGTCATCGTGCTCAAGCGCTCGATGAACTCCGGCTTCGCGGGCATCGACAACCCGCTGTTCTACGCCGACACCACCTCCATGCTGTTCGGCGACGCCAAGAAGTCCGTCGGTGCGGTCACCGAGGAACTCAAGGCGCTGTAAGCGGAAAACGCTTCAGCACAGTCAAAGTGGCCCGCACCCCGGTGCGGGCCACTTTTTCGGCCAAGTTTTTGACCTGAAGGTCCAGAAGGTCTACGGTGGTCCACATGGGCAGGCCGCGCAACTTCGACGAGGACACCGTGGTGGACCTCGCCATGGAGGCGTTCTGGTCGCACGGATACGGCAACACCTCACCCGCACAGCTCGCCGAAGCGACCGGAGTGGGAAAAGGCAGTCTCTACAACACTTTCGGCAGTAAGCGCGAGCTGTTCGAGCGGGCGCTCACCCGATACGACCAGCAGGGCGCGGAGTTCTGCACCAGCACCCTGAACGAGCCGGGCAGCACCCGGGAACGACTGCGCGCCTGGATGCGGTTCACCGTGGACAGCGGTCTGGCACAACCGGTTCCGCGCGGTTGCCTGATGGTGAACACCGCCATGGAGATGAGCGGACACGATCCGGAGGCCAACCGGGCGGTGCAGGTCGCGCAGGAGCACATGATCGAGGCGTTCCGGGTGCGCATCGAGCAGGGGCTGCGCGACGGCGACGTCCGCCCGGACACCGATGCCCGGGCATTCGGTGAGTTCGTGCTGAACACCATTATGGGACTGCGGGTTTCGGCCAAGTTCTCCAGCGCCGAGACCATGTACCGCATCATCGACACCGCCCTGTCCACTCTCTGATCACCGGCCGCTTCCGTGCGGCTTTTCTTTTGCCCTCATTTTTGACCTGAAGTTCAAGAAAGGCTCCATCATGGATCTCGGACTCAACGGCAAGACCGCCCTCGTCACCGGCGCCAGCCGGGGCATCGGGCTCGCCGTCAGCGAAGCCCTCGCCGCGGAGGGCGTCCGCGTCTTCGGTGTCGCGCGCACCATCACGCCGGAACTCGAAAAGGTCGCGGCGGGAACCGTTTCCGCCGACCTGAGCACCACCGAGGGTGCGAACGCGGCGGTCGAGGCGGCACTGTCCGAGCTCGGCGGCATCGACATCCTGGTCAACAACGCCGGCGGCGGCGATGCCGACAAGCTGGTGCTGGGCGGGTTCCTGGACGCGCCGGAGGCGCAGTGGCGGACGCTGTTCGACCTCAACCTGTTCGGGGTCATCACCGCCACCCGGGCGGCGCTGCCGAGCATCATCGAGCGACGCGGCGCGATCATCACGGTGTCGTCGATCAACTCGCGGATTCCGGCGGGCGGGCCGTCCGGCTACAGCGAGGCCAAGGCGGCGCTCACCGCGTTCGGCAAGCGGCTCAGCGAGGAATTCGGACCGCAGGGGGTGCGGGTGAACACGGTGTCGCCGGGGCCGGTCGGCACCGATATCTGGCGGGGGCCCAAGAGCCTCGGCGCGGCGCTCGCCGCGGCGAACGGCATTACGCAGGAACAGTTCCTGGCCGCTATCCCGTCGCAGTTCAACATGGCCTCCGGGCGCATCGCCGAGCCCGGCGAGGTGGCGGCGCTGGTGACGTTCCTGGCCTCGGAACTGGCCGCGAGCATTATCGGAGCCGATCTCGTGATCGACGGCGGGACACTGAAGCAGGTCTGAGCCGACACGTCTCAGCGCTCCGGCAGTCCAACGGCCCGCGTCCTCGAAAAGGATGCGGGCCGTTGACTTTCCGGTACTACCGGGGATGCCTCAGAGGTACAGCCCGGTGCCGTGTTCGGGACGCTCGTTGGCGATGGCGTGCAGATCCCGTTCGCGCAGTACGTAATACGCCTGCGCGTGGATCTCCACCTCGAACTGGTCGTCGGCGCTGAAGAGGACCTGATCGCCGACGGAGACGGCGCGCACGTGCGAACCGACGCCGCAGACCTCGCCCCAGGACAGGCGCTTGGCGACCTGCGCGGTCGCCGGAATCAGAATCCCGCCGCTGCTGCGCCGCTCACCCGCCTCCGGACTGAGCTTGACCATGACGCGGTCGTGCAGCATCTGGATTTCCAGCTTGGGATCGGACACCGCGGCAGTGTACTGCGCGGACCGGGGTGATCACGCCTCGGTGCCGGAACCCGGCTCGGCGGCCACGATGCGGCGAATGGCGTCCTTGGTCCAGGCGCGCTGCACCTCCGGATCCAGGTCGGGTCCGAGCGTGAACTGCGTGACCTGCGGGACCGCGAGCGGGTAGTTGATCATGCCCATCAGCAGCATGAGCACCTGACCCGACGGCATGTCGCCGCGCATCAGGCCCTTGCCCTGGGCGATCTCGACCTTGTCGCGCTTCTCCTGGTAACGGCCGCAACGCATTTCGCTCGCCGAGGCGTTCTCGGGGCCGAGTTCGAGGGCCTCCCACATCAGCAGGCGCAGCAGTTCCGGATGCTCGCGGTGGTAGTCGATGTGCTGGTCGATCCATTCGTCGAGGTCCTCGATATCGGTGGTGACCGAGGCCGCGACCTGGAGCATGGTCTTGTCGAGGACCTGCCGGAACAGCTGCTCCTTGTCGCCGAAGTAGGCGTAGATGAGCTGCTTGTTGGCCTTGGCGTTGCGCGCGATGCGGTCCACCCGCGCCCCGGCGATCCCGTAGCGGGCGAATTCGTCGGTCGCCGCGTCGAAGATGCGCGCCTTGGTCGCCTCGGGATCCCTGGTACCGGCCATGCTCCGAGTCTAACCAACTATCCGGTTGACAACGCGGCGAGGCGGGTGGAATATCTTCAACCAACCGGTTAGTTACAAGTGTTCGAGTCTCCGGCGCAACGGCGCGCCCGCTCCCCCACCGCTCCCACGTTCGGAGAACGACGTGACAATCCTCGAAAACCGGGCCACCGCAGGCGTATCCACCGCGGTCGCGCCCGAATTCGCGGCCCGCTGGCGGGCCCTGCCCGTCATCCTCAGCGCCATGTTCATGGCCATGTTCGACTGGTTCGTCGTCAACGTCGCCGCCTCCTCCCTGCAACACGACCTGCACGCCGGGGAAGCCGCACTGGAACTGATCGTCGGCGGCTACGGATTCGCCTACGCCTCCGGGCTCATCACCGGCGGACGCCTCGGCGACCTGCACGGACACCGGCGACTGTTCGTCATCGGCATGCTCGCCTTCACCGCCGCGTCCCTGCTGTGCGGGCTCGCGCCCAACGCCTGGGCACTGGTCGCCTTCCGCGTCCTACAGGGCGGCACCGCGGCGCTGATGGTGCCGCAGATGCTGGCGCTCATCAACACCCTGTTCCCGCCGCACGAACGGCCCCGGGCCATGGCCGCCTTCGGCGCGACCATCGGCATCGGCGCGGTCTCCGGGCAGGTGCTCGGCGGCGTGCTGCTCGACGCCGACCTGTTCGGGTGGGGCTGGCGGACCATCTTCTACATCAACGTGCCCATCGGACTGGTGGCGGCGGCGCTGGCCGCCCGCTGGCTGCCCCGGCACGAGATCACCCACCGGCCGAAGCTGGATCCCGTTGGCGCGCTCGGCATCTCGGCGGCACTGGCGCTACTGCTGGTACCGATCACCCTGGGCCGCCCCGAAGGCTGGCCGCTGTGGACCTGGGTCAGCATGGTCGCCGCGTTCCCGGTACTGCTGCTCACCCTGCGCTACGAGGCGCGGCTGGCCGCGCGCGGTGGGCAACCCGTGCTCGACACCGAGATGGTGCGCGAACGCGGATTCAGTCTCGGACTGGTCATCGCGGGTGGGTACCTGAGCTTCTTCGCCGGGTTCATGCTGTGCCTGACGCTCATGCTGCAGAACGGATTACACCTCTCGCCGCTGCACGCGGGGCTGGCGTTCGCACCGCTGGGCATCTGCTTCGCGGCCAGCTCGTTCTTCCTCGCACCCCGGGTCGCGGCGCGGGTCGGCAGCCGGGCGGTCATGGTGATCGGCACCCTGACCAGCATGACCGGGCTGGCCATCACCCTGGCCGTGCTGTTCGGCATGGGATCGAATGTCACTGCGCTGGAACTGATCCCGGGCATGATGATCGTGGGCGCCGGCAACGGGCTCACCATTCCGTCGGTCGTCGGCGCGGTGCTGTCCTCGGGCATCCCGGCACACCGGGCGGGCATGGCGGCGGGCGTGCTGACCACCTCGCAGCAGTTCGGAAACGCCATCGGCGCAACGGTTCTCGGTGTGGTGTTCTTCACCGCGCTGGGCACGCATCTCAGCACCGGCGGCTACGTGTCCGCGATGGAGATGGCGGCGCTGGGCGGTGCGGCGGTGCTGGTGGTCGTGCTGGCCGCGGCGCTCGCTCTGCCGCGGGCCGCGGCACGCTGAAGCCGGACCGGGTGAAACCCGTCGGGGCGCGGCATCTTCGGATGCCGCGCCCCCTTCGGCTATCGGTGGGGTGCAGACCTGCGAAGGTTCGGGACAGTGGGCGCGCGAGGACGTAGCTTTTGGGTGTGGACCCGAACAATTCGATCGATATCGACACGCTGCGCGGCCTGCTGCCCGACGGCATGGTGGTGACCGATCCCGACGTGCTCGCCGGGTACCGGCAGGACCGGGCGGTGGATCCGGACGCCGGGACCGCGCTCGCGCTGGTGCGGCCGGTCACCACCGCGCAGGTCTCGACGGCGGTGCGGTGGGCGCACCGGCATCGGGTGCCGATCGTGCCGCGCGGGGCCGGGACCGGGCTCTCCGGCGGGGCCACCGCGCAGGACGGGGCGCTGATGCTGAGCACCGAGAAGATGCGGGAGATCAGCGTCGACACCGTCACGCGGACCGCGGTCGTGCAGCCCGGACTGTTGAACGCCGAGGTCAAACGGGCTGTGGCACAACAGGGGCTGTGGTATCCGCCGGATCCGTCGTCCTTCGAGATCTGCTCGATCGGCGGGAACGCGGCCACCAACGCGGGCGGGCTGTGCTGCGTGAAGTACGGCGTCACCACCGACTACGTGCTCGGCATGGAGGTGGTGCTCGCCGACGGGACGGCGGTGCGGCTCGGCGGGCCGCGCCTCAAGGACTCCGCGGGGTTGTCGCTCACCAAACTGTTCGTCGGCAGCGAGGGGACGCTCGGCATCATCACCGAACTCACGCTGCGACTACTACCGGCGCAGCCACCGCAGTCCACGGTGGTCGCCACGTTCCCCACCATCACCGCGGCCACCGACGCCATCCTGGCCATCACCGGCCGATTGCGGCCCTCCATGCTGGAATTCATGGACGCGGTGGCCATCGGCGCGGTCGAGGACGAACTGCGCATGGGGCTGGACCGCGATGCCGCCGGACTGCTGGTGGCGCGGTCGGACGCACCCGGCGAACACGCGGGGCTCGAAGCCGACATCATGCTGGAGGCCTGCGAAAAGGCCGGGGCCACCGAGGCTTTCCGCACCGACGATCCCGACGAGGGCGAAGCCTTCTGCGCGGCACGGCGATTCGCCATTCCGGCGGTGGAACGCAAGGGGCCGCTGCTGCTCGAGGATGTCGGCGTCCCACTACCGCGCCTCGGCGACCTGATCACCGGCATCGCCGAGATCGCCGCGCACCGGCAGGTGCTGATCTCGGTCATCGCACACGCCGGGGACGGCAACACGCATCCGCTGATCGTGCACGACCCGAACGACGCGGCCGAATCGGAGCGGGCGCATCTCGCTTTCGGCGAGATCATGGAGCTCGCCATCGGGCTCGGCGGCACCATCACCGGCGAGCACGGGGTCGGACGGCTCAAGAAGGCGTGGCTGCCCGATCAGCTCGGGCCCGACGTGATGGCGCTCACCCGCAGCATCAAGGACGCCCTGGATCCGCACGGCATTCTCAATCCCGGCGCCGTCCTCTGACCAACCGACCGGAACAATCCACCTCGCAAGGGAGTTCATCACCGTCATGAGCACGAAGCTGGAACACAACGCCGACGCGACCCGCTACGAGATCTACCTCGACGGCACCCTCGCGGGCTACGCCGACTACGCCGAGCGGGTCGAGGGCGAGCGCACCGTCCGCGACATCCAGCACACCCTCACCTTCCCCGAGTTCCGCGGCCGCGGCGTGGCCGCCCAGGTCGTCGAGTTCGCGCTGAACGACGCGCGCACCGAAGGCTTCTCGATCGTCCCCACCTGCTGGTACGTCGAGAAGTACATCACCGAGCACCCCGAATACGCCGACCTGGTGGCGTAAGTCCCCCGGCAGCGCCCGATGACGCCGGAAGTCAGTTCACATGGTGAATCGTGCGCTGCCACACCCGGAAATGCCGGTCGGCGCTGCCACCCATGGCCTCGCTGACCTTCGCATTGTCGAACCCGGGCAGGGCCTGCAGCTTGGTCAGGAACGCGGTGTCGGCGGCCGAGTACGGCACCACGCATCCCTTACCGGTGGACCCGATCAGCACGAAGAACACATCCCCCGCGAACGGCCCATCGGCCGCCGTAATGATCCGCACCTCTGCGAGTTCGGTCCACGCGACCTCTTCCACCCGTCCATTGGCCAAGGTACGCCGGACGTAGGTGTCGTTGATTTCGACTCCGGCCATGGCTCCATAGTGCCCCCGGCATCCTCGCCCCAACACCCCCGAAACCGGTGGTTTCCCTGAGGAAACGGACACGAGAAACCCCGGCGAACCGCCCCGCCGCACATCACCGGCGAACCGACCCTCGGGGCAATTCTTCAGCAACTCAAACGATTTGACCGCGTACTATCGTGCGCCGCGATAGTCGGTGCGCGTCGGCGCACAGCGGGCATCGGAACCGGAGGAAAACGACGGAGGCGGTACCGAATCGAATTCGGTACCGCCTCCGGGCAATTCGGGGAGGGCGCGGGTCAGCGCAGCAGCTGGCGCGACATGACGACGCGCTGGATCTGGTTGGTGCCCTCGTAGATCTGGGTGATCTTGGCGTCGCGCATCATGCGCTCGACCGGGAAGTCGGTGGTGTAGCCGGCGCCGCCGAAGAGCTGGACGGCGTTGGTGGTGACCTCCATGGCGACGTCCGAGGCGAAGCACTTGGCGGCGGCGGAGATGAAGCCGAGGTTCTTCTCGCCGCGCTCGGCGCGGGCGGCGGAGGTGTAGACCATGAGGCGGGCGGCCTCGATCTTCATCGCCATGTCCGCGATCATGAACTCGGTGTTCTGGAAGGACGCGATGGTCTTGCCGAACTGCTTGCGGTCCTTGGTGTAGGCGATCGTCGCGTCCAGAGCGCCCTGCGCGATGCCGACAGCCTGCGCGCCGATGGTCGGGCGGGTGTGGTCCAGGGTCTGCAGCGCGGTCTTGAAACCGGTGCCGGGCGCGCCCACGATGCGGTCGCCGGGGACGCGGCAGTTCTCGAAGTACAGCTCGGCGGTGGGCGAACCCTTGATGCCCAGCTTGTGCTCCAGCGGGCCCACCACGAAGCCCTCGTCGTCCTTGTGGACCAGGAACGAGGAGATGCCGTTGGCGCCCTTGTCGGCGTCGGTGACGGCCATGACGGTGTACCAATCGGACTTGCCGCCGTTGGTGATCCAGCACTTGGAGCCGTTGATGATCCAGTCGTCGCCGTCGGCCTTGGCGCGGGTGCGCATGGACGCGGCATCGGAACCGGCCTCACGCTCCGACAGCGCGTAGGAGGCCATCTTGCCCGCGACGATATCGGCGAGCACCTTCGTCTTGAGCTCCTCGGAACCATTGAGGATCAGGCCCATGGTGCCCAGCTTGTTGACGGCCGGGATCAGCGAGGAGGAACCGCAGACGCGGGCGACCTCTTCGATCACGATGCAGGTGGCGACCGAGTCCGCGCCCTGGCCGCCGTAGGCCTCCGGCACGTGCACGGCGTTGAAGCCGGCGGCGTTGAGGGCGGTCAGCGCCTCCTCGGGGAAGCGGGCGTTGCCGTCCACCTCCTTGGCGTAGGGGGCGATCTCCTTCTCGGACAGACCGCGGATGGCCGCACGCAGTTCGTGGTGGAAGTCCTCGAGCTGGAACAGAGTGAAGTCGGGGTTGCCCGCCATGGGGTTGTCTCCTGGTCGTCGGGGGGATCGCCGCTGGTTTCCCAGCATCGCCAACTCTGCGGCACTCAGTGCCAATCACCGTCAAGTATACGCCGGGATATCGCGGTCACGTGCAGATACTTACCCGGTAATGCGTGGCACGCAGTGTCATTTACGCCACTGCGGACATCTCACAGCGTATCCAGGCGACGAGCAAGCAGGTCCGCGACCTGCCGAGGAGAGAGATCACGCGGGAAAACCGCCACCACCATCTGATCCGAACCCGGGGCGGTGCCGGCACCCCCGCGCGGAATCGCCGCCAGCGCGGCCCGCAGATCCCCCGCGCCCGCCTCCGACTCACCCCGCACCATGCGGCGCAGCAGATAGTTGTGCGTCGCGGTCACCGCCGCGGTGAACTGCACCAGCGTCAGATCCGAGGTGCCGCGCAACCGGCGGCGCAGGTAATCGGTGAACAGCCGCTCGTAGCGGAACACCGTGACGATCTCGCGCTCCCGCAGCGTCGGCACCTGCCGCACCACGCCGTAGCGGCGCGCCGCGATCTCCCGCCACTGGGTGAACCGCTCGAACACCTCGGCCACCGCCTCGCACACGGCATCCCACGGATCACCCTGTGCCGCATCCAGATACGCGCGGGCCTGGATCAACTGCGACTCGTGATCGGCGAACACCACATCTTCCTTCGACCGGAACTGCCGGAAGAAGGTGCGCCGCGAAATCCCCGCCGCCTCCGCGATCTCGTCCACCGTCGTCGCCTCGTACCCCTTCTCGGCGAACAACCGCAACGCCTGATCCACCACGGTCAGACGGCGTTCGGTGGAATCCGCGTCGGCGCGGACACGGGCGGGCTGATCGGAAGGCATCCGCCAAATTTAGCGATCCGGCACGGCCCGCCCGCACCGCATCGCCGCGAACCTCTCAGCCCAGCAGCTTGTTGCGCAGCGCCTCGTCCTTCTGCAGGACCATCTGCTCGAGGCCGGACTGGAACTGCTCCATGCGGGTGCGCAGCACCGGATCGGCGGTGGCCAGGATGCGGACCGCGAGCAGACCCGCGTTGCGCGCGCCACCGATGGAGACGGTCGCCACCGGGACACCGGCGGGCATCTGCACGATCGACAGCAGCGAATCCATGCCGTCGAGGTACTTCAGGGGAACCGGGACGCCGATCACCGGCAGCGGCGTGGCCGAGGCGACCATGCCGGGCAGGTGGGCGGCACCGCCCGCACCCGCGATGATGACCTTGATGCCGCGGTCGGCGGCCTGGGTCGCGTAGTCGAGCATGCGCTGCGGGGTGCGGTGCGCCGACACCACTCCGACCTCGAAGCGGACGCCGAATTCGGCGAGCGCCTCGGCGGCCGCCTCCATGGTCGGCCAGTCCGAGTCGGAGCCCATGATCAGGCCTACCTGCGCGGTGTCAGTCATGGTGGTGGTCCCATCCGTCGGTCCAGATGGCGTGCGACATCCAGTGGGCCGCACGCTCGGCTTTCTCCCGGGTCTCGACGACGTCGTCGCCGAGGATGTTGATGTGGCCGATCTTGCGGTCCGGGCGCTCGCCCTTGCCGTACAGGTGCACCTTCGCCTCTGGGATGCGGGCCGAAAGATGGTGCAGCCGTTCGTCCATCGACATCTCCGGGGCCGCCGCGGCACCCAGGATGTTGGCCATCACCGTGACCGGGGCCAGCGGTTTCGTGCTGCCCAGCGGGTAGTCCAGGACGGCACGCAGATGCTGCTCGAACTGGCCGGTGCAGGCCCCGTCCATGCCCCAGTGCCCGGAATTGTGCGGCCGCATCGCGAGCTCGTTGACCAGCAGCTCGCCGGAGTGGGTCTCGAAGAGCTCCACCGCCATCGCACCGGTCACGCCGAGTTCGGCGGCCAGCCGCAGGGCGAGGGCCTCGGCCTCGGTGGCCTTGGCCTCCGCCAGCTCCTGGGCGGGGGCGATCACCACGGCGCACTGCCCGTTGCGCTGCACGGTCTCCACCACCGGCCAAGCGGCGGCCTGACCGAACGGCGAGCGCGCCACCATGGCCGACAGCTCCCGCTTCAGGTTCACCTTGGCCTCGGCCAGCAGCGAAACACCATGCGCCAGTTGATCTTCGACAATCGTGGTGGCCTCGGCCGCGTCGGCGGGCATCCAGACGCCGCGGCCGTCGTAGCCACCGCGCACCGCCTTCAACACGAACGGCCAGCCGTTCGCGTCGGCGAACCCGAGGGCATCGGTGACCGAATTCACCTCGGCGAACGCCGGAATCGGGACACCCAGCTCGGCCAGCTTGTGGCGCATGCGCAGCTTGTCCTGCGCGAAGATCAGCGCCGACGGCGGCGGCTGCACATTGACGCCCTCGGCGATCAACGCCTCCAGGTGCTCGGTCGGCACGCCCTCGTGATCGAAGGTGAGGGCATAAGAGCCGACGGCGGCCTTGCGCAGCGCGGCCAGATCGTCGTGACTGCCCAGCACCACGTCCGGCGTCACCTGCGCGGCCGGATCGTCGGGACGCTCGGCGAGGACACGCAACCGCTGCCCCAGCGCGATGGCCGCCTGATGGGTCATGCGCGCGAGCTGACCGCCGCCGATCATGGTGACGGTGGGCATCGCGGAGGAATCGAAACTACGGGCGCTCACGCTGCACCATGTTGTCATGACACCGACCGGGGGTATCGCTGTGGGTCACCCGACAGGTATCTGCCCATGGAAGTACCGGGGGGACGCGCGCTCGGCGAGCGACGTAGACTCGGCTGCGTGTCTTTTGTCGACAAAGTGGTCAACCGCTTGCCCAAGCCGGCGCGGGACCTCGCCGACCGCCATTACGAACTGCTGAAGTTCGCGATTGTCGGGGCGACCACCTTCGTCATCGACCTCGGCATCTTCTACGCTCTCAAGTGGACGATCATGGACACCAAGCCCACGGTGGCCCGGATCATGTCCGGCATCGTCGCGGTCATCGTGTCCTACATCCTCAATCGGGAATGGACCTTCGACAAGCGCGGCGGCCGCGAGAAGCACCACGAGGCGCTGCTGTTCTTCATCGTCAGTGGTGTCGGTGTGGCACTGGCCGCACTGCCGCTGTACGTATCGAGCTATATGTTCGATCTGCGCCAGCCGAATGTCAGCTTCACCGTCGAGAACATCGCAGACTTCGTGAGCGCGTTCATCATCGGCAATCTGCTGCAGATGGCATTCCGCTTCTACGCCATGAAGCGCTGGGTCTTCCCCGACGCGATGCAGGAATTGCAGAGCGAATTCGCGGATCTCGTCACCGAGAACGAAGAGCAGCTCGGCCACAGCTGAGCCGCACTACTCGCGTACCGCCAGCCTGACCGTCAGTCGCACCCCGCCCAGTGGGCCGTCGTCGAACTCCGCCGCACCACCGTGCAGGCGCGCCTGCTGCGCCACCAGCGCCAATCCCAGACCACTGCCCGGGGTCGTGCTCGCGCGGTAGAAGCGTTCGAAAACCTTGGCGCGCTCGGCCTCCGGAATGCCGGTGCCATTGTCGTCCACCGTCAGTGTGACCACATCGTCCACCCGATGCGCGGCGATCTCGACGCGGGTCGCACCACCGTGCCGGACCGCGTTGGTGACCGCGTTGTCGAGCACCGACCGCAGCCCGGCGGCCAAACCCCGCAGCACCACCTGCCCGACACCGTCCGCACTGACCGTGACCCCCGGATGCGCGCGGGTGGCGTCGTCGGCGACCTGATCGGCCAGCTCACCCAGATCGACCTGCTCCCAATCGGACTCGGTGGTGAGATCACCGACGGCCAAGCGTTCCAGCGCCGACAGCGTCGCCTCCAGCGAATCCTGGGTGCCCAGCACCTCATCGAGGATCTCGCCGCGCTGCTCCTCCGACAGCGGCATGGTCCGCAGCACCTGGAGGTCGGTGCGCATCGAGGTCAGCGGAGTCCGCAGCTCGTGTGCCGCGGTCGCCGCGAAATCCCTTGCCGTGACCAGGGCTTCACCGGTGTGCCGTCGCTCGGTGGCGATCCGGCCGAGCATCGAGTTCATGGCGTCGGCGAGCTCCGTCGTCTCGCTGGCGACCGGGCTGCGCGCGGTGTCCAGCGCGAGCCCCTCCCCCAATCCCGAGGTCGCCGCGGTCAATCGCCGTAGCGGCACCACCGCGCGGTGTGCGAAATACCAGCCCAGCAACCCGGCCAGCGCGATCCCGGCCAGGCCGACGAGCACGATCCGAACCCGCTGCTGCGCAGCCGAATCCGAGGCCACCGCGGTCGGCACGGTCAACGCCACCGAACTGCCGTCCAGCGCGACCGTCCGCGAATACTCCGCATCGGGACCGGTCACTCCGGCCCGCGTGATGACCACGCCCTCGTGCGGGTCTCCGGGCAGCACCTGAGATGGCAAGGGCTGCACGGTTTGTGCCGCCGCGGCGCTCCCCGACGGCAAGGGCTGGGCCGGGTTGATCGCGATGGCACTCACCACCCTGCCGACCTGGTTCGCCGCGTCGTTCGGCGCGAACACGAACAGCACCACCGACATCGCGGCCACCACCACCGCGGCGGTCGCGGCACTGGCCAGCGCCACCCGCGCCCGCAGCGACACCGGCCGCCGCCTCACGGTTCGAGCCGCAGCACGAAGCCGACGCCGCGGACGGTGTGGATGAGGCGGGGCGAACCCGCGTCCTCGATCTTGCGGCGCAGATAGGAGACGAACACGTCGACCACCTTGGTTCGGGTTTCGAAGTCGTAGCCCCAGACCTTTTCCAGCAGTTGAGCGCGGGAGAAGACCTGGCCGGGGGCGGCGGCGAGGGCGGCCAGCAGATCGAATTCGCGTTTGGTGAGGTCGAGGGGAATGTCGTCGACGCTGGCGCGGCGGGCACCGGGCGCGACGGTGAGCGGGCCGACCAGGATGCGGTCGTCGGCCGCGTGGGTGGGCGCGGGGGCGCGGCGCAACATGGCCCGCAGCCGGGCCACCAGTTCGCCGAGGTCGAACGGTTTGGTGAGGTAGTCGTCCGCGCCCGCCTCGAGGGCGTCGATGCGATCGGTGACCTCGGAGCGGGCGCTCAGCACGCAGATCGGGATGTCGTTGCCCAGCGAGCGCAGGGCCGTCACCACCTGGACGCCGTCCAGGTTCGGCATATTGAGGTCCAGCACCACGGCCTCCGGCGCGCCCGTCCCGATATGCCGCAGCGCGGCGGCTCCGTCCGTCGCGGTCTCGACCTCGAAACCGGACATCCGCAGCCCCCGCGCCACCGACGTCAGCACCCTGACGTCGTCGTCCACAACCAGAATCCGGGGACCTGTCACAGGATCAGACGATACTGACGTGAACTGAGGACACTTCTCAGCGAACCGGCGACACCGTGATGGTGTCGGACGGCGAACCCGGTCCACCCTGAATCACGGTGACCCCGTCGGGCAGCGGCATGCCCGGCTGCAGCGGCGTCGCCGGAATCGCCTGCTGCCACTCGCCCGGCCGCCCCGGCTGCGCGGGCGCCACGCTCACGGTGCCGTCGGGATTGCGGAACACCGTGATGTCCGGGCCCTGCTGCGCCGGAGCGCTCGAGCCCGCGCTACCGGAATTCGCCACGGACGCAAGCGAATCCGGGGTGGCGGCATTCGCGGCCGCCGGAACGGCCAGCGCCGCGACGGCGGCGGCCCCCAGCAGACCCACGGTGACGGTACGGCGGACGGTGAACTTGGGCATGATGTCTCCTGTTCTCTCGCCGACGATTCGTTCGTCGGTTCTTCCTGACGAACTCGACGGTATGAACCGACTTCTCAGCGTTCGCCAGGCAATGGTTAGAGAACGGATAGAACCGCGAGCAACCGCTCAGCGCGGTTCGGCGCCGACCGCGATCGGCCGCGACGCCACCCCGGAGGAACCCAGGAACACCGCGAACAACGCCGGACGGCGACGCTGCAATTCGAGGCGGCCACCGTCGGCCTCGATCAACGCCCGCGCCAGCGCCAGCCCGACACCGGTGGAACCGGCCGCGGAGAAACCACGGTCGAAGATGTGCGGCGCCAACTCGTCTCGCACCCCGTCACCCTCGTCGGCGACCTCCACCACCACCAGCGGATCACTGTCGTCCATCCGGCCCGCCACCGTGCGCACCGACACCGTGCAGGTGCCGTCGCCGTGCATGAGGGCATTGTCGACCAGCACCGCCAGCGCCTCGCGCAACCGCGAACCGGTGATCGGCGCCTTCAGCGTCGGATCGCCGAGCAGCACCAGTTTGCGGCCCGCCTCCGCGAACGGATGCCGCCATTCGGCCACCACACTGCGCAATTCGGCGACCACGGGCACCGGATCGCGTTCGGCCGCACCCTCGTCGCGGGAGGCGCGCACCAGTTCGTCGATGGCGTCGGTGAGCCGATCCACCTGTGCCATGGCCTCTTCCGCCTCGTGCACCACCGCGGGATCGTCGTTCACCGACAGCTCGTCGAGGCGCAGGCGCACCGCGGTCAATCGGCTGCGCAGCTGATGCGACACATCGGCGACCAAGGAATGCTCACGCTGTAGCCGGCCCGCGATCTCGACGGTCGCCGAATCCAGCACGTCCGACACCCGATCCAGCTCGGTGATGCCGTGCCGCCGCGGATCCGCGCGGAAGTCGCCCATCGCCAACCGGGCCGCGCGTGCCGCCACGTCCCGCAGCGGATCGGCCACCCGCCGCGCCGTCACCACCGCCACCGCGATGCCCGCGCCGAGCGAGATCAGCACCAGGCCGACCACCGCGCCCAGCGCTTGGCGCTGCATGGAATGCATTGGGCCCGAAGGCACCTCGATGCGCAGCGAACCGGACGCACCCATCGAATAGGACTCCACCAGCGGGTCGTGCACGATCTTCTCGCCGATGTCGATATTGCGGGCATTGTCCTGCGGCGTGGGATAGACGATGGTCAGCTTGCCGTTCGCGGGGATCAGCAATTGCACCGACCGGATGTTCAGCTCGCCCGGCACCAGACCGTCATCGGTCTCCTGCCGCATCACCTCCTCGGAGATGCTGTGCAGCCGATTGCGCAGTTCGTTGCGGGTGATGTCCTCCACCCACTGCCAGGCCGTGAACGCCAGCGGCACACCGAGAACGAGCGTCGTCAGGGTCAGTGCGGCCACCATGGACAGCAGGATCCTGCGTCTCATCGTCGATATGCCTCGCTTCGCCGGGCTTGCGGATGGGTTTCGCGCGCGGAACAGCACAACAATTAACGATCGAGCCGGGGCGGCTAGTCGGTGTTGAAGCGGAAGCCTACGCCGCGCACCGTGACAATGCGGCGTTCGGCCACCGGTCCCTCGTCGCCGATCTTGCGACGCAACCACGACATGTGCATATCCAGGGTCTTGGACCCGCGCAGATCGGCGTCACCCCACACCTCACGCAGGATGGTCTCGCGCGAGACCACCTGCCCGGCACGGTCGATGAGCACCTTGAGCAGTTCGTACTCCTTGTTCGCGAGATTCACCTCGACACCGTTCACCAGCACCCGGCGCGCCGCCGGTTCCAGCCGGATACCGCCCACCTCGACGGCCTCGTCCCCGATTCCGCTGCGCCGCAACAGCGCCCGCACCCGGGCCAGCAGTTCGGCCAGCCGGAACGGTTTACCCACATAGTCGTCGGCGCCCGCGTCCAGGCCCACCACGAAATCCACCTCGTCGGTGCGCGCGGTGAGCATCAGCACCGCCAGTTCGGCGCCGCGCGCCCGCACCTGACGGCACACCTCCAGCCCGTCCATGCCGGGTAGGCCGAGGTCCAGGATCAGCAGGTCGTGACCGCCTTCCAGGGCTCGCTCGAGCACGGCGGGACCGTAACTCTCGACGGTCACCGAATAGCCCTCACGCCCCAGCGCGCGCGACAGCGGGGCGGCGATGGCCTCGTCGTCTTCGGCCAGCAGTACTGCGGTCACGAGATCAGACTACGGGTAGCCACCGGCAGATCCGTAGAAGCCGCCACCGTTCGGATTGTTCTGCACCACATCGAAGACCTGGTGATAGAGCATCGCGTGCACCTTCTGCACATGCGGAATGTCGTCGTACTCCAGCGGATCCTCCGACGACGACCCGATGACCAGCGTCCCGGTGCCCAGCATCCGGTCGAAAAGACCATGGCGGAACTGCACATTCGAGATCCGGTTCATCGGAATGTCGATGCCCGAGTGAGTGAGCACGCCGTGCCGGATCAGCACCCGGCGATCGGTGATGATGAAATGCGTCGACTTCCACCGGATCAGCGGAGCGAGACTGCGCCACACCACGATCACCAGCCACAGCGCGAGAATGCCGAGCAGCAGACCGGTCTGAACGTTGCCGTCGGTATTGTGCATCGCCACACCCGCACCGAATCCGGCCAAAGCGGTGATCAGGATGAAAACCACAGCGGGCCAGAACAACATCTTCCAATGCGGATGACGATGCAGCAGCAGCACCTCTTCGGGCGCCAATGCCTCCTCCGGATAACCCATGCCGAAACCCTAGCGCGGGTAGATGCCGGAATGCCTCACGCGCACCTACCGTCCGGGGCACAATCTATCGGTTGCCGGTACCATCGGCCGGACGCGTTCCGCCCTTCTTCTCATCTGAACCCCGAGCATGACCCTTTCCGGCGTTGCCGGAGTGTGCGTTCGAGCAGGCTCTTCCCCGGTGTGCATAACAGGAGGCGTGTGTGACCCGAGAGTTGACGCAGTACCAGATACTTCGAGAACTCGAACCCGTGGCGGAGGCGAATCTCAACCGCCACCTGTCCATGGCCAAGGAATGGCACCCCCACGACTACGTGCCGTGGGACCAGGGCCGCAATTTCGCCGCCATGGGCGGCGAGGACTGGGACCCCTCCCAGTCCAAGCTCACCGAGGTCGCGAAGATCGCGATGATCACCAACCTGCTCACCGAGGACAACCTGCCGTCCTACCACCGTGAGATCGCCGAGAACTTCTCCCAGGACGGCGCCTGGGGCACCTGGGTCGGCCGCTGGACCGCCGAGGAGAACCGCCACGGCATCGTGATGCGCGACTACCTCGTGGTCACCCGCGGCGTGGACCCCGTCGCCCTCGAGCAGGCGCGAATGATCCACATGACCAATGGTGTTCAGTCCCCGGAGAACTGGGGCGGCTTCCTGGAGAACGTCGCATACGTGACCTTCCAGGAACTCGCGACCCGCGTCTCGCACCGCAACACCGGCCGCGTGTGCGACGACCCGATCGCCGACCGCATGCTGCAGCGCATCGCCGCCGACGAGAACCTGCACATGATCTTCTACCGCACCCTCTGCGGCGCCGGACTGGACCTGGTCCCCGATCAGGCGATGGCGGCGATCACCAAGGTGCTCACCCACTTCGTGATGCCCGGCCACGGCATGCCCAACTTCCGCCGCAACGGCGTGATGATGGCCAAGCACGGCATCTACGACCTGCGCCAGCACCTCGAAGAGGTGGTCAACCCGGTGCTCAAGAACTGGAACGTCTTCGAGCGCAACGACTTCGGACCGCAGGGCGAAGCCGACCGCGAACGCCTCGCCGCCTACGTCGACAAGCTCAGCGAGGACGTCCTCAAGTTCGAGGAGCAGCGCGACAAGCTGCTGGCCCGCGAGGCCGCGCGCGGCGTCCTGCAGACCGTGTAGCAGATCCCTTGCCGCGCTTCAGTACTCGGCGCGCAGGTGCGTGACATCACCCGCGGACACCGCTCGATCACCGATCAGCAGACGGCCGTATTCGTCTATGCCGGTAGCCATTCCGGTCATGACGTCACCGCCGGGCAACTCCGCACGCACCTGCGCGCCGATGGTGGCGCACCGATCCCGGTAGGCGGCGGCGAGGGCCGAGATATCCCAGCCCGCCGCCTCCCACGTCGCGAACCGATCCGCGAACTCGCGCAGCACCGCCCGCACCAGCCCGGTGCGATCGACCTCCCCGGCCCCCGCCAGCGACAACGAAGTCGCGTGCGGCACCGGCAATTCCGCCTCGGTGAGGCTCACATTCACCCCGATACCGACCACCACGGCCGGATCGTCGCCCACCGCGGCCACCTCGGCCAGAATGCCCGCCAGCTTGCGGCCGTCCACCAGCACGTCGTTGGGCCACTTCAGCACCGCCTTCACGCCGGTGTCCGCGCGCACCGCGTCCACCACCGCGATACCGGTCAGCAGCGGCAGCCAGCCCAGCACCGCCGGATCGATGCCGCGCACCCGCACCAGCACCGACATGGCCAGCTGGGCACGCGGCGGGCTCACCCACTGCCGATCGTGACGGCCGCGACCGCGCTCCTGCGTCTCCGCGATCAGCACGATGCGATCGGCGGTCGAATCAGCGGCCCGCGCAACCAGATCCGCATTGGTCGAACCGGTCGACTCCACCACCTCGACGGCGGTGAAGAAGCCCGACTCCGCGGCGCTCCGGCTCAACACTTCGGTATCCAGCGGCAACCTCTCCATGCCCCGCACGCTACTCCCCCGGCTGCCCGGTGGACCGGTACGCCGCCGACACCCGCCGGGGGCGGCACGGCGTGGGACCCGCCCTCTCGAGACACGAATGGGGCGGGTCCGGTTGGACCCGCCCCATGGTGCCGTCGCGCCGACCCCGCGTCCGTCGCGCCGATCGTGAACTACCAACTCGCGGCTAGCGCCCGCTGTGCGAGGGCTCCAGCATTCGAGCCAGGGTCTCGAACATGCCGCTGAGCGACTGCTCGGAGACCTCCGAACAGTCCGGTGCGCCCGGCATATCGCAGGCCTCGTCGCCGGTGCGAATGGTGCCGCCGTCGGTGCCGACCGGCTCACCGGGCTCGCTCGCGGCGGCCTCGGCGCGGTAGTCCGGATCGGTGATGGTCGGTTCGGGTTCCGTCTGCCGCCATGCGGTGAACGACGCCGATATCGCCCGATCTGTCTGGTGTTTACTCCAGCTCCACATAACCGCCTCCCCTGGTCGTCGGTTTCGGATGCGATTCAAGAGTCGCTCACGACCGGGGGCGGGCACGAACCATTTTTCGCGCCCGGGACGGCATAACAGCAGGTGGGGAAGAGGAAATTTGATCGAATATCGTTGTCCGGACCGGAGAACGGCCGGGCCGGAAAGCCGATTCAGGACGCGTCGACGGGTTGCAGACCCAGAGCTCCGGCGGTGAAACGACGCACCGACTCCAGTCCGTCCGCGAGCGCGGCCTCGTAACCCGAACGGGCCCAACCGGTCACGAGGGCAGTGCCGTCACCGGTCGGCTGCACGCCGATCTCGGCGATCAGTTCCGCGGTGGTGGGGATGCAGACCGCCCACGAGAAGTGGGTCTCGTCGGCCCATTCCGCGTTCCGGCGCGCCACATAGTCCGGATCGGTGATACCGCCGTCGGCCAGCGCGGGCCGGTCGTCGATGCGCTCGTCGGCCCGCAAAGCGCGCAGATACCAACTGCCGGCATTGATTTCAATGGGTTCCATCAGTCCTCCGACCCCCGATCCAGCCGCCGCTGCCGCCGCGAATCCCGACGCGAGTCGCGACGGTCGCGACCACGCATTCCGTCCCGGCCGCCGAACAGCACCGCGCCCACCAGTGGGATCAACAGGAACACCCACCACTGGTGAGTCACGAAGAACAGGATCACCGCGATGATCGGCACCACCGGCATGATCCGCTCGGGCAGCCGCGAAACCGCGAAACCGCTCGGCTTGGGCGCAACGGGCTTGTCCGCCACCGGTTCCGGCAGATCGGTGAACACCTGCTCGACATCGCCGCGGGTCATCGCCGCGGCCACGATCCCACTGCGCTCGTCGAATTCGGCCACGCTCAAGCGCCCGGCCGCGAAATGATCCGACAGCCGCTTCATCGCGTCCTCACGCTCCGCGGTACCGATGCGGATCTCCGGGGGTTCAGCCATGTCATGACATTAGCGCGACCGGACCGCCACCGCGTCGGCCGAGAGGCGTACTCGGAGCCAACACTCAGCGCGTACGCGAAAGGGCCGCCCACCAGGAGGTGGACGGCCCTTCGTGAAACCTGTTGCAGGACCTTCAGATCCGACAGAAACTACTTGATCTCTGCCAGCACAGTCACTTGATCTCTGCCAGCACAGTGCCCTGGGTGATGGCCGCACCGGCCTCCACCGACAGCCCGGTGATCACACCGGCCTTGTGCGCGGTGACCGGGTTCTCCATCTTCATGGCCTCGAGCACCACGACCAGGTCGCCCGCCTCGACGGTCTGCCCCTCTTCGACAGCGACCTTCACGACGGTGCCCTGCATGGGCGCGGTCACGGCGTCACCGGAAGCACCGGCACCGGCCGCACCGCCACGCTTGCGCGGCTTGGGCTTCTTGCGGATCACGCCCGGCGCACTGGCCGCCGCAGCGCCCGCGCCGACCGAGAACTGGCCCGGCAGCGACACTTCCAGGCGACGACCGCCGACCTCGACCACGACCTTCTGGCGCGGAGCCTCGTCCTCGTCGTCGATCGGCTGGCCACCGGTGTACGGCTCGATGGTGTTGTCCCAGTCGTTCTCGATCCACTTGGTGTAGACGTCGAACTTGGTGCCGTCACCGATGAACGCGGGGTGCTCGACGATGGCGCGGTGGAACGGCAGAACCGTTGCCAGGCCCTCGATCTCGTACTCGGCCAGGGCGCGGGCGGCACGCTGCAGCGCCTGCTCACGGTTCTCGCCGGTGACGATCAGCTTGGCCAGCATCGAGTCGAACTGACCGCCGATGACACTGCCCTCGACCACACCGGAATCCACGCGCACACCGGGGCCCGTGGGCTCCTTGTAGACGACGACCGGACCGGGCGCGGGCAGGAAGCCACGACCGGCGTCCTCACCGTTGATACGGAACTCGAAGGAGTGACCACGCGGGGTCGGATCCTCCAGCACCGAGAGCTCGTGGCCCTCGGCGATGCGGAACTGCTGACGCACCAGGTCGATTCCCGCGGTCTCCTCGGTGACCGGGTGCTCGACCTGCAGGCGGGTGTTGACCTCCAGGAAGGACACCGTCTCGCCCTGCACCAGGTACTCCACGGTGCCGGCACCGTAGTAACCGGCTTCCTTGCAGATCCGCTTGGCGGAAGCGTGGATCTCGGCGCGCACCGCGTCCGACAGGAAGGGGGCCGGGGCCTCCTCGACCAGCTTCTGGAAACGACGCTGCAGCGAGCAGTCACGGGTACCGGCGACCACCACGTTGCCGTGCTTGTCGGCGATGACCTGCGCCTCGACGTGGCGCGCCTTGTCCAGGTACTGCTCCACGAAGCACTCGCCACGACCGAAGGCCGCGATGGCCTCACGGGTCGCGGACTCGAACAGCTCCGGGATCTCCTCGATGGTGTGCGCGACCTTCATGCCGCGACCGCCACCACCGAAGGCGGCCTTGATGGCCACCGGAACGCCGTACTCCTTGGCGAACGCGACGACCTCGTCGGCGTTCTTGACCGGGTCCTTGGTACCCGCGGCCATCGGCGCCTCGGCCCGCTGCGCGATGTGGCGCGCGGTCACCTTGTCACCCAGATCGCGAATCGACTGCGGCGAGGGACCGATCCAGATCAGACCCGCGTCGATCACCGCCTGCGCGAAATCGGCGTTCTCCGACAGGAACCCGTAACCGGGGTGGATCGCGTCCGCACCGGCCTTGGCGGCCGCGTCGAGGATCTTGTCGAACACCAGGTACGACTCGGCCGAAGTCTGGCCACCGAGCGCGAAGGCTTCATCGGCGAGCTTCACGAACGGCGCATCGGCGTCCGGTTCCGCGTACACCGCGACACTGGCGATACCGGCGTCCTTGGCGGCCCGGATCACGCGCACGGCGATCTCGCCTCGATTGGCTACGAGGACCTTTGTGATCTGCGCGTTGGCATGGTTGGGCACTGAGCCTCCTGTGCTCTGGATACTTTCGTCTGTCGGCAGTGTAGGCATCCTGCCAACAATCACCGAACGGGGCTAGGGCTACCGGGGAGTAGGTGAGACCATGCCCCGAAACCTGATATCTACCCGGCCGTCCGGTGTTACGACGCGGTCCCGCCCTGTGGGATCGCACCCGGCTGATCGCCGAACGCGATGGGCGCTCCGACCGAATTCGACCACTCGGTCCAGGAACCGTCGTAGTTGCGGACACCGTACACGCCCAACAGGTAGGTGAGCACGAACCAGGTCAGGGCCGAACGCTCGCCGATGCGCGAATACACCAGCGGCGCGAGCGCTTCGGTGACCGCGCCGTAGATGACATCGAGTTCGGCGCGCGGCCGGAAGCGGGTGTCCGCGCCGACCGACGAGGTCCAGGGGATGTTGATCGCGGTCGGGATGTGCCCGGCCCGCAGCGCCTGCTCCTCGGGACGATCGAGTACCACCAGTTCGCCGGTGTACTCCTCGAAGACGCGGGAGTCGACCAGGGCGCCGCCCAGGTGCGCGACCACGTCCTCGCGGAACGCGCGCGAGGACTTGTCGTCGCGGGTCACCACCGGGTATTCGCCGAGTCCGGCCGAGGGCACCTCGAAGGTGGTGTCACGAGCCTCGGAGATCCAGGCGTCCCGGCCACCGTCCAGCAGGCGCACGTCCTCATGTCCGAAGAGGGAGAACACCCACAGGGTGGCGGCCGCGGTGCCATTGGATTTGTCGCCGTAGATGACTACGGTGTCGTCGCGTTCGATGTTCTTGAGACGCATAAGGTTGGCGAAGGTGACACCGTCGATGACATCGCGGGTGCGGGGATCGATCAGCTCGGAACGCCAGTCGATCTTGATGGCACCCGGGACATGGCCGATGTCGTATAGCAATATGTCTTCGTTGGACTCGATGATCTTGAGCCCCGGCGCGCCGATGTTTGCTGACAGCCACTCTGTGGTTACTAGTCGGTGAGGATGTGCGTAGGAGCCGAACGATTGATGCGGATCCGGGGCGACGGGCACGTTGTGGTCCTTCACGCGTGGTGGGTTAGGTAATGGCGGTTCGAATCTCAACACCGATCGTAGGCATGCAATGGTTACGAAACTCGTTTCAGACGACGAATCGGGTGATTGGGCGAATTAAGCGCAGCTTCATCCGATAAAGTCTCCAGAGAGGAGGGGTGAGCTATGTCCGATTCTTGGCCGCGACGGCGACTGCTTGCGATCCTACGTGGCGCCAGCGAGCCTCTCGATGCCCAGGAACTGGCGCGCGTCACGGGACAGCATGTGACAACCGTCCGTTTCCATTTGGATGTGCTCACCCGGGAATCGCTCGTACGCCAATTCCAACAGCCGCCCCGCGGCCGCGGTCGCCCGCGCATCGGATACACCGCCGTGCAGCGATCGGTCGGCTATCAGGAATTGGCGCAGGTCCTCGCCGACCAGCTGGGCGCCGACCCGCGCCGCCGCTCCGACGCCGCCATCGCTGCCGGACGGGTGTGGGGCGCGAAACTCGAAGCCGTGGATCAGCCGGTCGAATCCCTCGAGGACGCCAAGGACCTCACCGTCACCCTGATGTCGGAACTCGGCTTCGCCCCCGAACGCGACCATGCCAGCGAGACAGAGGAATCCGCTCTCATCCGGATGACCGCCTGCCCGCTGCGCGAACTCGCCCGCACCCACTCCGAAGTGGTGTGCGGCGTCCACCTGGGACTCATGCGAGAAGTGCTGGACCGCAACGGCGGCCGCGAGCAGGTGACCGTACGCCTGCACCCGTTCGTGGAACCCGAACTGTGCGTGGCCCGGCTGGAACTGCTGCGGGCGCGCACACCCGAGATGTCCAACGGGGAGGCCGCAGCGCCCGAAACGAGCGGCGAACCGCGATTAGCCACCTCGACCGGCCGCATCGCCCCGCAATTGCGCCCGGGTGAAACCCCGCTGCGCCCCACCGAGACTCAGCTGCGTGCCAACAACGAGGCCCAGCTACGCGCGGCTACCGACCCACAGCTCCGCAACGGCGACGCCCACCTCGGCAAGCAGTCGACGAACCAGTGGTAGTCCGATTCCGATGACGCTCGAGGGATCGCCCTCGATGCGGTCCACGAACCAGCCGCCCATCCCGTCCAGGGTGAAGGATCCGGCCACCTGCAAGGGCTCCCCCGTCGCGATATAGGCGTCGAGTTCGGCGGGCTCGGGTTTCGCGAAATGCACTGTGGTGGTGCTGCAGTCGGCGGCCTCGGCGACGATCTCGCCGTCCCGCACCCGCAGCACACAGTGTCCGGTGAGCAGATCCGCGCTGCGCCCGGCCATTTCGGCCCAGCGCGCCCGTGCCACCTCGGGGGTCAGGGGTTTGCCCTGCAGTTCCCCGTCGACGAGCAGCATCGAATCACAGCCCACCACAACGGAATCGGCGTGTGCCGCGGCCAGTTCGGGATCGGCGGCCAGGGTCGAGGCGACCTCACGCGCCTTGGCGCGGGCCAGTTCGACGACGATCACCTCGGGGGCGGTACCGACCGGCAGTGCGGCGGCCACCGCGTCCTCGTCCACATGGGATACCCGGACCACCGGCTCGACGCCCGCGTTGCGCAGGACGCCGAGCCGTGCCGGTGATTGGGACGCCAGTACGAAGACGGTCACCGACCGTCAGTCGCGCAGGTGCGACAGTGCCGGAAAGGCATACGGCGAGAACGGCGCGGAGCCGCGGTGCGAGAACGTCGGGCGACCCCAGTGGTCGGCCGGGCCGTTGTCGGCGGGAGTGCCGGTGGCGCTCGCCGATACGGCGGCGAACACGGAGATGAGCGCGGCCACTTCGAGTTCGGTCGGGTTCCCCTTGAGGATCCGGATGACCGGCTCGGTGCTCGTCAGCTCCACTGCGGGGACGGCCGTATCGACGGCGTCCGCCAACTCATCGACGGCTAGATCCAGTTCGGCGGCGCGCAGTACTTCTTCATCGGCCATGGTCGTCACAGCGCCAGTCCTCCTGTCCGTTTGCCGCAGGGACTGCGGCTCGTTCGCGGCCCGAAAACTCCGGGTCCGCGAACGGTATTCGTTACAACCCTCGGCGTCGAGGGTCATTCCTGAACATCTTCACTCGGATGAGGCGATCGTGCGCGGTACGAGTCACTTGTCCTACATGGTCAAGTGTGCGCCCCATACCGCGCATATCGCATCTTCAGAGCGGAATGTTGCCGTGCTTCTTGGGCGGCATGCTGACCATCTTGCGTTCCAGCAGGCGCAGCGCCGAGACGATCTGACCGCGGGTGTGCGACGGCGGGACGACCGCGTCGACGTAACCGCGCTCGGCCGCCACGTACGGGTTCACCAGGGTGTCCTCGTACTCGTTCTGCAGCTCCAGGCGCAGGGCGTCGACGTCGTTGCCCTCGGCGGCAGCCTGCTGCAGCTGCTTGCGGTAGACGAAGCCCACCGCGCCCGAGGCGCCCATGACGGCGATCTGAGCGGTCGGCCACGCCAGGTTCACGTCGGCGCCCATGTGCTTGGAACCCATGACGTCGTAGGCGCCGCCGTAGGCCTTGCGGGTGATGATTGTGATCTTGCCCACAGTGGCCTCACCGTAGGCATAGAGCAGCTTCGCGCCGCGGCGGATGATGCCGTTGTACTCCTGGCCGGTGCCGGGCAGGAAGCCCGGAACGTCGACCAGGGTGATGATCGGGACGTTGAAGGCGTCGCAGGTGCGCACGAAGCGCGCGGCCTTCTCCGAGGCGTCGATGTCCAGGCAGCCCGCGAACTGCGAGGGCTGGTTGGCGACGAAGCCGACGGCGCGGCCGTCGATGCGGGCGAAACCGATGATGATGTTCATCGCGCGCTCGGCCTGCACCTCCAGGAACTCCTCGTCATCCACCAGGCGCTTGATCACCTCGTGCATGTCGTAGGGCTGGTTCGGCGAGTCCGGGACGATGGTGTCCAGCTCGAGATCGGACTCGGTGAGGTTCTCCTCGATGGCGCCGGCCTCGGCGGTGGCCGGGAAGCGGGGGGCCTCGGCGCGGTTGTTGCTGGGCAGGTAGCTCAGCAGGTCGCGGACGTAGTCGAGGGCATCCTGCTCGCCGGAGGCGACGTAGTGCGCGACACCGGACTTGACCATGTGGGTGTGGGCGCCGCCCAGCTCCTCCATGGTGACTTCCTCGCCGGTGACGGTCTTGATCACGTCGGGGCCGGTGACGAACATCTGCGAGGTCTGGTCGACCATGACCACGAAGTCGGTCAGCGCGGGCGAGTAGACGTGGCCACCCGCGGCCGGACCCATGATCAGCGAGATCTGCGGGATCACCCCGGAAGCCTGGATGTTGCGGTGGAAGATCTCACCGTAAAGACCCAGGGAGACAACGCCTTCCTGGATGCGCGCGCCCGCGCCCTCGTTGATGCCGACGAGCGGGCGGCCGGTCTTGAGCGCCAGATCCATGACCTTGACGATCTTCTCGCCGTAGACCTCGCCCAGCGAGCCACCGAAGACGGTGACGTCCTGGGAGAAGATGCAGACGTCGCGGCCGTCGATGGTGCCGTAGCCGGTGACCACGCCGTCGCCCAGCGGACGCTGGTTCTCCAGGCCGAAGTTCACGCTGCGATGCCGGGCCAGGGCGTCGAGTTCGACGAACGAGCCCTCGTCCAGCAGGGCGAGGATGCGCTCGCGCGCGGTCATCTTGCCCTTGGCGTGCACCTTGTCGACTGCGGCCTCACCCATCGGGTGCTTGGCTTCTTCCAGCCGATTGCGCAGGTCAGCCAGCTTGCCGGCGGTGGTGTGAATATCGGGGGTTCCCGCCGGACCCGGCGAAGGCTGATGCTGGACACTCGTCATGGCCGCGAGTGTAACCAGTACCAGAGGGTCTTCGTAATCCCGGCGGGGCTACTGGTGAGTACGGTTATTGACTGCCCGCCAGTAAAAACCCGCAGGTCGGACGGCAGATTTGCGTGAGCACGGCCACATTTCCCCTACTACTCAATAGGGGAACCGCCCAGTCATGCGGCGCATGTTTTGACCGGATCCACAGCGGGATTCCCGTTCATCGGACGGCCGGAACTCGCTGAGAACGGACGACGGTTCCCAGCGAGCTCCCCCGACCTCGACGCGGAGGCGGGTGCCGAAATTCAGTGCAGGACGCGGTCGAGGGCGTCGATGGCCTCGTCCAGCTCCGCTCTGGTTACCGTCAGCGGCGGCCGGAATCGAATGCCCCGCGCACCCGTGCCGAGGATCAGCACGTGCTCCTGTTCGCGCAGCCGGGTCACCACCCCGTCGCGCAGCTCGGTGGATCCGAGGGTGATCGCGCACATCAGTCCGCGACCGCGCGGATCGGTGACTTCGGTGTGCGCGGTGGACAATTCGGTGAGCCGGTCGAGCAGATACGAGCCGAGTTCGGCCGCCCGCTCCACCAGATCGTCGTGCTCCATCACCTCGAAGACCCGGCGGGCGCGGACCATGTCGGTCAGGTTGCCGCCCCAGGTGGAGTTGAGCCGGGAGCTGACCCGGAAGACGTTGTCGGGCACCTCGTCCACCCGGCCGCCGGCCATGATGCCGCACACCTGGGTCTTCTTGCCGAAGGCCACCACGTCGGGTTCCAGGCCCAATTGCTGGTAGGCCCAGGTGGTTCCGGTCATGCCGACGCCGGTCTGCACCTCGTCGAGGATGAACAGGGCGTCGTTGGCGTGGCAGAGCTCCTGCACGGCACGCAGGAATTCCGGCCGCAGGTGCCGGTCGCCGCCCTCACCCTGAATCGGTTCGGCGATGAAACACGCTATGTCGTGCGGGTTTTCGGCGAAGGCGCGGCGGGCCTGGTCGAGGGCGTGGCGTTCAGCGGCCTCGATGTCGGGGTGGTCGGGTCCGAGGTACGGGGTGTCGATGCGCGGCCAGTCGAACTTGGGGAAGCGCGCGGTCTTCACCGGGTCGGTGTTGGTGAGCGAGAGGGTGTATCCGGTGCGGCCGTGGAAGGCGCCGGTGAGATGCAGCACCTTGGTGCCGAGTTCGGCTGGGCGCCCGTGCATTTCGTTGTGCCGGGACTTCCAGTCGAAGGCGGCCTTGAGCGCGTTCTCGACCGCGAGGCCGCCGCCGTCGATGAAGAACAGGTGCGGCAGTCGCGGGTCGCCGAGCACGCGCACGAAAGTGTCCACGAAGCGCGCCATCTCGACGGTGTAGACGTCGGAGTTGCTGGGCTTGTTCAGCGCGGCCGCCGAGAGGCTGGCCAGGAACCGCTTGTCGCCCAGCAGGGCCGGATGGTTCATCCCCAGCGTCGAGGACGCGAAGAAGCCGAACATGTCGAGGTACGCGGTGCCGTCGCGCGCGTCCACGAGCCGACGGCCACGCGATTTTCGCAGGTCGAGTACCAGATCGAAGCCGTCGGCGAGAATGCTCGCGGCAAGAATGTCATGCACCCGGGCGGGGGTGACGAGTGTCGTTTCGGCGGCCGCCCCGAGCCGATCGAGTTCGAGGGTCACGCCACCCAGGGTAAATGAATATTTACGGCGAAGCCCGTAAGTTCCGCAAAAATTACGACCGTAACCGGGCTGTCACCGAAGGTATGCGGCCTACTTGTCGTAGAATGTCTGCAGAATGATGGTGCTTCGGGTCCTGACATTGGCCGTCGCGCGGATCTCCTGCAGCAGTTGCTCCAGGTGCCTGGGCGAGGCCACCCGCACCAGCAGCATGTAGCTCTCGTCGCCTGCTACCGAGTGGCACGCCTCGATGCCCGGAATGTGCTGCAGCAGTGCGGGTGCGTCGTCGGGCTGCGACGGGTCGAGAGGAGTGATCGCGACGAATGCCGAGAGCATCTGTCCCAGCGCCTCCGGATCGACATTGGCCGTATAGCCGCGGATCACGCCGCGAGCCTCCAGCCGCCGCACGCGAGACTGCACCGCCGACACCGAAAGGTTGGCCTTCTCCGCGAGATTCGACAGGGTGGCGCGACCATCAGCGATCAGCTCACGGATCAGCAATCGATCGATGTCGTCGAGGGTGGGTTTCGCCGGTGTATCCGCCATCAGCGAAGGCTAACGCAGCGAACCGAACTCGTGGCCGGAACCCATTACCCGATGATCGAACAGGGAGGCGTCGATGACCCAGGTGACCACCGAGGATCTGACCCGTGAACTACGGGTGCACGCCGAGGAGGTGTTGCGTGCGATGGACGTTCGGCTGCCCGCGGCGGGTGGGCTGAGTGTGCGGTCGCCGATCACCGGCGGCGAACTGGTCAGTCTCCAAACAACTTCCGTCGCGGAGGTCGACGCCGCCATCGGCCGCGCCGCCACCGCCTTCGAATCCTGGCGCACCGTGCCCGCGCCGGCCCGGGCCGCCGTGGTGCGCCGCCTGGCCGAACTGCTCACCCTGCACAAGGACGATCTCGGCGACCTGGTCACGCTCGAGGCGGGCAAGATCGGCGCGGAGGCGCGCGGTGAAGTGCAGGAGATGATCGATATCTGCGAGTTCGCCATCGGGCTCTCGCGGCAGCTCTACGGGCGCACCATGCCATCGGAACGCCCCGGTCACCGGCTCATGGAGACCTGGCATCCGCTCGGTGTGGTCGGGGTGATCTCGGCCTTCAACTTCCCGGTCGCGGTGTGGGCGTGGAACACCGCCGTCGCGCTGGTGTGCGGGGACACCGTGGTGTGGAAACCCTCCGATGCGACACCGCTGACCGCGCTGGCCTGCCACCGCCTGCTGCGCCGCGCCGCCCTCGACGTGGGCGCGGATCCCGAAGTGCACCAGCTGATTCAGGGCGCCGCCGAGATCGGCGAGCGGCTCGTCGACGACGAGCGGGTGGCGCTGGTCAGCGCGACCGGATCGGTGCGGATGGGACGGCAGGTCGGGCCTCGGGTGGCCGCGCGCTTCGGACGCAGCCTGCTGGAGTTGGGCGGCAACAATGCCGCGATCGTGACACCGTCGGCCGATCTGGATCTGGCCGCGCGCGGCATCGTGTTCGCGGCGGCGGGCACCGCGGGGCAGCGCTGCACCACGCTGCGGCGGCTGATCGTGCACGCCGACGTGGTCGGGCCGCTGCTGGATCGGGTCGCGGCCGCGTATCGGCAACTGCGGGTGGGCAATCCGCTCGAGGACGGGGTGCTGGTCGGCCCGCTGATCAACGAGCGGTCCTACCTCGCCATGCGCTCGGCCATCGATCGCGCACTGGCCGACGAGGGCGAATTGGTGTGCGGCGGTGAGCGGGTCGCGGAATTCGGCGACGACGCCTACTACGTGCGCCCGGCCGTCGTCCGGATGCCCGTGCAGACCGAGGTGGTGCGGGAGGAGACCTTCGCGCCCATCCTGTACGTGCTCACCTACCACGATCTGGATGCCGCCATCGCCGTGCACAATGCTGTGCCGCAGGGGCTTTCATCGTCGATCTTCACGCAGAACCAGCGCGAGGCGGAGCGTTTCCTGGCCGCCGACGGCTCGGACTGCGGCATCGCCAACGTCAACATCGGCACCTCCGGGGCCGAGATCGGTGGTGCGTTCGGCGGTGAGAAGCAGACCGGCGGCGGGCGCGAATCCGGATCGGACTCGTGGAAGGCGTACATGCGCCGCGCCACCAACACCGTCAACTACTCGACGGAACTGCCGCTCGCGCAAGGCATCCGGTTCGAGTAGCGCTGGAAACACAAGGCGGGTAACGGTGGAATCACAGCTTCGACGCCGCTGAAACCAAAACCTGCTCCGCTCCGATAGGCCTGTCGGAGAGGAGCAGGTGATGCGGGTTCGGAGCCTTCGGGTAGCAGGTGTGCTGGCAGCGGGACTGGTGGCGGTGGCGGGGTGCAGTTCCGCGTCGGTGTCCACCGGAAGTGGTTCCACCACGGCGAACGGCGGTGGTACGACGGTGGCGCCGACGACCGGCGCGGGGGGTCAGCCGAGCGGCGGTGGGCCGTCGGGCGGCGGCACGCAACCCACCGGGGGTGCGGGCACGACCACCGCGACGGGCGTCGCCGAATGCCGGACCGACCAGTTGAGCGTCGCCCGCGACACCTCGGGTGGCGCGGCGGCGGGCAGCGTCTACTTCGGGATCATCTTCACCAATACCGCCTCGACACCGTGTGTGATGCAGGGCTTTCCAGGTGTCTCCTATACGAACGGGCCGGACGGCGATCCGATCGGCAACCCGGCTGCACGCGACAACACGCGGGCCGTCACTCCGGTGCGACTGGATCCGGGTGGCAAGGCCACCGCGCTGACGCGCTCCGCGAACGGGCAGAGCGGGTACTCGACCGCCGACTGCAAACCCGTTCAGGTCCAGGGATTCCGGATCTACCCGCCGGACAACAAGGCGTCGCTGTTCATCTCGAGCCCCATGACCGAGTGCAGCTCCCCGACGCTCACGGTGATGAGCGTCCAGGCGGTGCAGCCGGGCGCGGCCCACTGGTAGGCCGCGCCCGAGCACTGACAACCCCCTGCGGTGTCAGTGCTCCTCGTCGGTGGCGATGGCGCGGACCTGCTCCTCGTAGGCGGCACGGACCTGCTCGTCGGCGGGGTGCAGGGCGCGGTCGGCGTTGAACATGCGGCGCACCAGGCGCACCGCCGGTTCGGGTGCGGCGGCGAAGGCTACGTCGATGGGGCCCAGGTAGTTCGGGACGGAGACCTCGGCGCGCCGGGTGCGGACCGTGCTCACCACGGCGGCGGCCACATCCTCGGGATCGACGGTGGGCATGCCGCCGCCGAGGGCCAGGCCCGACGACAGCCGGGTGCGGACCGCCGACGGCATGACGCAGCTGACGCTGATCCCGTGCGGCTCGAACTCCAGACGCGTTGCGGCGGAGAGGCCGACGGCCGCGAACTTGCTGGCGTTGTAGACGGCCAGGCCCGCGATCGGGATCTTGCCCGCCAGCGACGCGACATTGACGACGTGGCCGTGCCCGCGCTCGATCATGCCGGGCACCACCGCGCGCATGCCGTGGATGAGACCCCACACATTGACGTCGATGGTGGTGTGCCCCACCGCGTCCGGCTCATCCAGGAAGGCCCCGGCGGGCATCACACCGGCATTGTTGACCAGGATGTCGACGGGCCCGAAGTCGGCGATCACCTTGTCCCACTGGGCGCGATCACGCACGTCGAGTTCGAAGGCCTCGGCGCCCAGGGCCGCCGCGGCGGCCTGCGCGGCCGCGGTGTCCACGTCCGCGATGGCGATCTGCGCGCCCTTGCTGGCGAACAGGTCGGCGGTGCACTGGCCGATGCCGCGGCCCGCGCCGGTGATCAGCACGCGGGCGCCCTGCAGTTCGATGGCGGGGTAGCCACTCTTGAAGAGGCTCATGCGAATTCTCCCTTTTCGACCTGCACGCGCGTGCTGTCCAGGCTGTGTTCGAAGGTGGCGAGGCGGCGGCGGCCGTCCATGAAGTTGGGGCCCATGACCGCGAGGTCTTCGGCGGTGGCGTCGACGCGCAGCACCTTGACGCCGGTGGCGCGGATGAGCGCGATCTCGGCATCGAGCTTCTCGCTCATGCGGTTTCGCAGCTGACGTTCCAGGAAGTGCCCGGCTCCGGTGGCGGGCAGGCGACCGGTGGAGGCCATGGGCGCGAGCACCACCACCTCGTCCAGGTCCGCCGGAATCAGCAGGTCGACCGACGCGGTGGAGGCCGCTCCCCCGTCGATGAAGTGACGGCCCGCGATCGGCACCGGCGGGAACCACCCGGGTACGCCCCACGAGGCCCGCAGTGCCGCACCGAGATTCGTGTCCGGGGCGGACGGCGAGCCGAAGGCGACGCGTTCACCGCTGGCGTCGTCCATGGCGACCAGCCAGGTGGCGGGGTGCGCGGCCCAGTCGCGCCCGGGGGTGAGCCGATCGGCGAGGTTCTGCAACCACTTCGGGTCGCCGCCGCCGACCGGGAGCAGTCCGCTGCCCGCGGTGAGCAGGGCGTGCCCGTTGCCGGGCCGGGCCGCGAGTTCGCGGACCGCGCGGCGGGGTGCGCCGAGGCGCGGACGCGGCAGCGGCGGCAAGCGGCCGGGTTCGGCGCGCATGTGCGCGGTCAGGATCGGGTTGGTGGTGGTGCCGCGCTGCATGGCGACCAGGTCGTCGACGCCGATGCCGTTGCCCAGCATGGTCAGCATTTCCGCGCCGGCGGAGGTGCCGATCATGACGTCGGCGGTGCGCGGATCCCAGTCGAGGACGTCGCGGACCGAGTTCAGGGCGGCGACGATCCAGGCCGCGCCGACCGTGCCGCCGCAGCCGATGGCCAGGCCACGTCGCTGTGCCCCGTTGCTCCTACTCATATTCCAGACACTAACAGTTTTCGCATACCGTGGGTATCCCAAATCCTGCGGTACATAGAATGCACACATGGCACGACTCACCAGGACCGAGAGCCAGGCCCGCACGCGCGCGGATCTGCTCGCCACCGCGCGCGACATGTTCCTGGCCGACGGCTACGCCAAAACCAGCCTGGAGAAGGTCGCCGAGGAGGCCGGATACTCCAAAGGGGCGGTGTACTCGAACTTCCGGACCAAGTCCGCGCTCTGCCTCGAGGTGCTGAGCCTCATTCACGAGACCAAGTTCGCGGAGGTCACCGAGGTGCTCGCGGGCGGCGACAGCCTCGACGACCGCCTCGAACGGCTCAACGTCTGGGCCGAGCGCACCCTCGGCGACGTCGGCTGGACCATCCTGGAATTCGAGTTCGCGATCGTGGCCCGCGAGGATCCTGCGCTGCAGGCCGCACTGGTGTCGGGGCTGGATCTGGTGCGCGGCCTGGTCGCCGCGCAACTACAGGCGCTGGCCGACTCCCTGGGCCTGGTATTGCCGATGCCCGCCGAGGACACGGCCACCGCGGTGCTGAGCATGGGGCTCGGACTCGGAATTCAGCGGGCCATCGACCCGAGCCTGTCCGCCCGGCTGATCACCGACGCGCTGCGGATGATGATCAACACCGCCGAACCGGTACAGCACTGAGCCGCGCTCAGGACCGGAAGTGCAGGGTCCACTCGCCGCGATAGTGCAGGCGGGTGACCGTGACGGGGGGAACGTCTATGCGCCAGAACGACTTTGCCGGGGCGTCCAGGGTGACCAGCAGGGCCGCGCGGATCACCGACGGGTGCGTGATGGCGATGGTGGACTCGCCCTCGTGGGCGATATCGGCCAGCCATTCGCCGGTGCGCTCGACCACATCGACGACCGATTCGCCGCCGTGGCCCCGGTACGCCGGGTCGGTCAGCCAGAGGTACAGGTCTTCCTTGGGGACCGACATGAGTTCGCCGCCACGCCAGGCCCCGGCATCGAGGTCACGTAATCGGTCCTCCTCGTCGCCCGAGAGCCCCATCAGTGTCGCGGTTTCGATGGTGCGGAGCTCGGGGGCGGTCAGGACGCGGGCGGGATGCAGGCGGCCGCAGGCGGAGACCGCACGGCGGCCCGCCTCGGTGAGCGGCTCGTCGACGGGGAATCGTGCTTTGCGCATCGCCTCGGTCATACCGTGACTGACCAGGTCGAGCCGAAGCACATTCTGCACGGATCGAACCTTACGCGCGGCGCGCGGCGACTTGCCGACGATTGCCCGTCCTTCGCTCACCCGCGCCTAGGGGGCTGATCAGGACCGTCGCGGGCGGGCCGGGTGGCACGGGTTGTCGGTGGCCGGGTGCAGACTGGGGCGATGGATCGGTTCTCGCCCGCAACCCGGGAGTGGTTCGACGGCGCGTTCCCCGCGCCGACGCCCGCGCAGCTGGGTGCGTGGGATTCGATCGCGGCCGGACAGCACACGCTGGTGGTCGCGCCGACCGGTTCCGGTAAGACGCTCTCGGCGTTCCTGTGGGCCATCGACCGGCTCGCGCATCGCGAGGCCGAGGACGGGCCGCGCAAGACGTCGGTGCTCTACATCTCGCCGCTCAAGGCCTTGGCCGTGGACGTGGAACGCAATCTGCGGGCCCCGCTGGTGGGTGTCACGCAGACCGCGAAGCGACTCGGGCTGGAGCCGCCGGAGATTCGGGTGGGGGTGCGCTCCGGCGATACCAGCGCCACCGAGCGCCGCGGGATGCAGCGCACGCCGCCGGACATTCTGATCACCACGCCGGAGTCGCTGTTCCTCATGCTGACCTCGGCGGCGCGCGAGACGCTCACCGGCGTGCACACCGTGATCGTGGACGAGGTGCACGCCATCGCGGGCTCCAAACGCGGTGCGCACCTGGCGCTTTCGCTGGCCCGACTGGATCTGCTGCGGGCCGCCGCGGGCCTCGAGCATCCGGCACAGCGGATCGGACTGTCGGCGACGGTGCGGCCGCCCGCGGAGGTGGGGCGGTTCCTGGTCGGGAACGCGCCCATCACCATCGTGTCGCCGCCCGCGCCCAAGACCTTCGATCTGTCGGTGCGGGTGCCGGTCGCGGATATGACGGAACCCGATGCGGGCCGGGAGGATTCGGATCAGCCCGGCTCGATCTGGCCACATGTGGACGAGGCCATCGTGGATCTGGTGCTCGAGCATCGGTCCTCCATCGTGTTCGCCAATTCGCGGCGGCTCTCGGAGCGGCTGACGGCCCGGTTGAACGAGGCGTACGCGGCGCGCATCGGGGAGGCGGTGGACACCGAGCACGCGCCGCCCGCGCAACTGGGTGCGTCGACCGAGGTGATCCACGGGGCCACAACGCTTTTGGCGCGCGCCCATCACGGGTCGGTGAGCAAGGAGCAGCGGGCGCTCATCGAGGACGACCTCAAGAGCGGGCGGCTGCGGTGCGTGGTCGCCACCAGCAGCCTGGAGCTCGGCATCGATATGGGTGCGGTGGAACTCGTCGTGCAGGTCGAGGCGCCGCCGTCGGTGGCCAGTGGCCTGCAGCGGGTCGGGCGCGCCGGACACCAGGTGGGTGAGATCTCGCGCGGGGTGATCTTCCCCAAGCATCGCACCGACGTCATCCACTGCGCGGTCGCGTCGATGCGGATGACGGCCGGGCAGATCGAGGAGCTGAAGGTGCCGACGCACCCCCTCGACATCCTCGCGCAGCAGACGGTTGCCGCGTGCGCGCTGGAACCCGTCGACGCCGACGCCTGGTTCGACACCGTGCGCGGCACCGGAAGCTATGCGGCCCTGCCCCGTTCGGCCTACGAGTCGGTACTGGATCTACTGTCCGGGCGCTATCCGTCCGACGAGTTCGCCGAACTGCGCCCCCGCATCGTGTGGGACCGCGATGCCGGAACCCTTACCGGCCGCCCCGGCGCGCAACGACTGGCCGTCACCTCCGGCGGCGCGATCCCCGACCGCGGCCTGTTCCCCGTCTTCATGGTCGGCGAAAAAGCCTCCCGCGTAGGCGAACTCGACGAGGAGATGGTCTACGAGTCCCGAGTCGGTGACGTGTTCGCCCTCGGCGCGACCAGCTGGCGCATCGAGGAGATCACCTTCGACCGCGTCCTGGTCACCCCCGCCTTCGGCCAACCCGGCCGACTTCCCTTCTGGCACGGCGATTCCCTCGGCCGCCCCGCCGAATTGGGCGCCGCCCTGGGCGAATTCGTGCGGATCGCGGGGCAGGCGGTCGAGCAGCATCAGGCCGCGCGGCCGACTGGCGCGAAGGCGGGCCGGGAGCCGGTCGATCTGGCAACGGCCCTGCGGGAATTCGCGGCGGGAGACAACGAGCGCGCGGACGGGAAGAATTCGACCCGTAAATCGACCAGATCGGGGGCGAAGGACAAGGTCGCGCCGGAGACCGAGCTGGAGTCGGTGACCCGGGCGGCGGGGCTGGACGGCAACGCCACCGGGAATCTGGTGGCGCTGCTGGCGGAGCAGCGGGAGGCCACCGGGCAGTTGCCGACGGATCGGGTGCTGCTGGTGGAGCGGTTCCGCGACGAGCTCGGGGACTGGCGGCTGGTGTTGCACTCGCCGTACGGGCTGCCGGTGCACGCGCCGTGGGCGCTGGCGGTGGGGGCGCGGTTGCGGGAGCGGTTCGGGGTGGATGCCGCGCCGACACCGTCCGACGACGGCATCGTGGTGCGGCTGCCGGACACCACCGACGAACCGCCGGGTGCGGAACTGTTCGTGTTCGAGACCGACGAGATCGACGACCTGGTGACCGAACAGGTCGGTGGGTCGGCGCTTTTCGCGTCCCGGTTCCGGGAGTGCGCGGCACGGGCGCTGCTGCTGCCGCGCCGCGATCCGGGGAAGCGGGCACCGCTGTGGCAGCAGCGGCAGCGGGCGGCGCAGCTTTTGGATGTGGCGCGCAAGTTCCCGGAGTTCCCGATCCTGCTCGAGACAGTGCGCGAATGCCTCCAGGACGTGTACGACCTGCCGTCGCTGCGGGACCTGCTCGGGCGGGTGGCGCGGCGGCAGATCCGGCTGGTCGAGGTGGAGACGGCCGCGCCCTCACCGTTCGCGAACTCGCTGCTGTTCGACTACATCGGGCAGTTCATGTACGAGGGCGACAGTCCGCTCGCCGAACGCCGGGCGGCGGCGCTGTCGCTGGATTCCAGCCTGCTGGCCGAACTGCTGGGCCGGGTGGAGCTGCGAGAACTCCTGGACGGCACGGTCATCGAGGAGACCGAGCGGGAACTACAGCGGCTGCCCGAAGATCGGCGGGCGCGGGATATGGAGGGGCTGGCCGATCTGCTGCGGCTGCTGGGTCCGCTCACCGCCGCCGAGGCGGGCGAACGCTGCCTCGAGGATCCCGGCGCATGGTTCACCGAGCTGGTGAAATCGCATCGGGCGCTGGAGGTTTCATTCGCGGGCTCGCGCTGGTGGGTGCCGATCGAGGATGCCGCCCGACTGCGGGACGCGCTCGGGGTGCCGCTGCCGATCGGAGTTCCGGCGGCGTTCATCGAACCCGTCGCCGATCCGCTCGGTGACCTGGTCGGACGTTACGCACGCACGCACGGACCGTTCACCCTCACCCGGGTGGCGCAGCGGTTCGGGCTGGGCACGGCGGTGGCCGCCACCGCGCTGCACCGGCTCGCTCTCGAAAAGCGGGTGGTGGAAGGCGAATTCACGCCCGGCTCGACCGGCGCCGAATGGTGCGACAACCAGGTGCTGCGCCGCCTGCGCCGCCGCTCGCTGGCCGCCGCCCGCAAGGACGTGGAGCCGGTCGCGACCGCCGCCCTGGGCCGGTTCCTGCCGTCCTGGCAGCATGTCGGCACCGGTGACCTGCGCGGCGTGGACGGTGTCGCCGCCGTGGTGGAACAGCTTGCGGGCGTGCCGATTCCGGCCTCGGCCTGGGAATCGCTGATCCTGCCGCTGCGGGTGCGCGACTACTCCCCCGCCATGCTCGACGAACTGATGGCCACCGGCGAGGTGATCTGGTCCGGTCACGGCTCCCTCACCGCCAAGGACGGCTGGATCGCCCTGCACCCGGCCGAACACGCCGCGCTGACCCTCCCGCCACCGGACCCACTCGACTTCACCGAGACACATATCCGGCTGCTGATGGCGTTGGGGGCCACCGTGATCGGCGGACCCGCCGCCTCCGGTGCGGCCGATCCGTCGGTGAGCGTCGAGGCCGCATCCGGTGCGAAGCGGCAGACCCCCGCAGACCGGTCGGGCGAGAGCCCTCCCATCGCACCCGGGGGCTCCGGGACCGGCCGAGACCGCCCCTACGAGGTGGTAGCACCGGCCGGTGGGGGTGCGTACTTCTTCCGGCAGCTATTGGAAGCCAGTGGCTCCGAGGACGAGACCGGGCTGGTAGCGGCGTTGTGGGAGCTGGTGTGGGCCGGGTATGCCGGAGGCGACACCTTCGCGCCGGTGCGCGCGCTGCTGGCCGGGACCGCCCGGACCACGACCGCGCATCGGACGCCGCGCCGAGCGCCACGCGGGCGAATGTATCTGCCGCGCAGCGGAATGCCCGCGCGGTCGAGTTCACCGCAGGTGGCGGGTCGCTGGTCGCTGCTGCCGGAGCGGATCGCCGACAATACGGTGCGCGCGCACGCCACAGCGGATGTGCTGTTGGAGCGCTACGGCGTGCTCACCCGGGGTCCGGTGCAGAGTGAGGGCGTGCCCGGCGGGTTCGCCCTCATGTACCGGGTGCTGACCGAGTTCGAGGATCGCGGCCGCTGCCGTCGCGGCTACTTCGTGGATTCCCTGGGTGGTGCACAGTTCTCGACCACCGACGTGGTGGATCGCCTGCGCTCCTTCGACACCGACCGTTCCCGCGACGGCGACGGCGCGTACGGGCATGGGCCGGTGGGCAATTCGCTGGCGCTGGCGGCCTGCGACCCCGCCAACCCGTACGGCGCGGCCCTGCCCTGGCCGAAGGCGGCCGCCGAGGGCGTCGGCCACCGCCCCGGCCGCAAGGCGGGCGCACTCGTCGTACTGGTGGAGGGCGAGCTGACCCTCTACCTCGAACGCGGCGGCAAGACCCTGCTCACCTTCACCGAGGACCCGGCCGTCCGCACCGCCGCCGCCACCGCCCTGGCCGGCCTCGTCCGAGACCGCCGCGTCGACTCCCTGACCATCGACCGCGTGAACGGAGAATCCGTGCACGGCAACACCTTCGCCACCTTCCTCACCGAAGCCGGTTTCACCGCCACCCCCAAGGGCTTCCGACTACGCGGGCGACCGTGACATCGGCGGCCCCGGTTCCGAGGTCGCGGCGGTGCGCGAATGCCTGAAGGAGACACCGTCTTCCGAGCGGCCGCACGCCTGCGGGACGCACTGGACGGAAATGTGCTGACCCGCAGCGATTTCCGGGTGCCGCGTTACGCGACCCTCGATCTGTCGGGACAAACGGTGGAATCGGTGGGGTCCTACGGCAAGCATCTGTTCGTGCGCACCGGCGAGGTCAGCGTCCATACGCACCTGAAAATGGAAGGCGAGTGGCGAACCTATCCGACCGGACAACGCTGGGACCGGCCAGGATTCACCGCCCGCCTGGTGCTCACCACCGCCGACCGGGAGGCCGTGGGCTTCTCCCTGGGCACGGTCGAGGTGCTGCGCCGCGCGGACGAGCACACGGCCGTCGACCACCTCGGCCCGGATCTGCTCGGCCCGAACTGGGATCCCGCCGAGGCCGTCCGCCGCCTCCGACTGACCCCCGACCAGCCCATCGGCCTGGCCCTGCTCGACCAGACCAACCTCGCCGGAATCGGCAACATCTACCGCAGCGAAATCTGCTTCCTCCGCCGAATCCACCCCGCCACCCCGGTCGGCGCGGTAACCGACCTCCCCGCCCTGACCGACGAGGCCCACCGAATCCTGACCAAGGCCGCCCACGAACCCCCTTGGCGCGCTCAGGCTTACGGCCGTCAACGCCGCCCCTGCCCCCGCTGCGCCACCCCCTTGGTCGTCCACCTCCTGGACGACCCGGCCCACACCACCCGAGCCGACCGCGGCATCTACTTCTGCCCCCGCTGCCAGCCTTCGCCGTGACGGAATCTCCGCACCGACTGCGCTGCCGGTTCGGTGGGGTCAGAGGACGGTGCGGAGGAAGGTGGTGGTGAGGCGGATGGCGTGGGCGCTTTCGGGGAGGAGGGCGTCGAGTACGGGGAAGGCGTGTACCTGGTGACGCCAGATGTGGGTTTCCACCGGTCGGGTGGTGGCGTGCAGGGCTGCGGTCAAGGCTCGGATGTCGGGTTCGAAGAGTTCGCCTTCGGCGGCCACCAGGAAGGCGGGCGGGAAGATGGCGGGAGTGTCGACGGGAGATCTGGTGCCGCGCAGGGGGATCGGTCCGCGGTCCCATTGCTTTTTGACCCGTAGATAGGCGGCGAGTGGCTGGTAGGCGTCGCGGCGGAGTAGGCGGGCGTCGTGGCGTTCGATGTCGAGGCCGAGGGCGGGTGAGTAGCCGATGAACGCGGCCGGGGCGGTGATGCCGTCGAGCTGTGCGAGTTCGCAGATCTTGGCGGCCAGGAAACCGCCTGCCGAATCGCCCGCCACCACGATCCGCGCGTCGGGTTCGAGCTGTGCGCGCAGGGCGCGGTAGGCGCGGTAGGCGTCGTCTACGGCGGTGCCGACACCGGCCCCTGGAAGTTTGCGATAGCGCAGGGAGTACACCGGAATCCCCAGGGTGTCGGCGAGGCGGGCGCACAGGTGGCGGTGGGTGGTGGGGGCGCAGAACAGGAAGCCGCCGCCGTGCAGGTAGAGCAGGTGCGCGCCCGCGAGCTGGTCGGCGGCCGGACGACGCGGTGTGCTCACCTCGGCGGGGACATCGGCCAGGGTGGTGAAGGACAGGCCGACGGTGCGCGGATGCGGGAGGCGGGCGAAGAGGGCGTCGATGAACCGCAGCGCCCGCATGCCGAGGTCGTTGAGCGGCCAGATCCGGTAGATCGGCTTGAGCACGAGTCGCGCCAGCACCCACACGGTGAACGACAGTGGGCCCGACCGATGCGTATGCAGGTGCGGCCCAGCCGATTCAGGTGTTCCGGCCGCCGCTGCGACCGGGTCGGACGAGGTCATGTGGATCTCCTGAGATGCCCGAGTCAGCGCTGCGGGACCGTGATGGTGCCGTAGTCGAGTCCGCCGTGGCTGTAGGTGGGGACGATCGGCCACTGGCGTTTGCGGTTGGCGCATTCCGAAGACGGAATGATCTGACGCCACTGCGGGTTTCGCGGCGACGGGGAGGCCAGGGTCTTCTCCTTGACCATGGAGTCGTACTGGTCGAGGGAGTCCTCGAGGGTGTTGGCGTTGAGTACGACCTCGCGGCCGTAGAACTCGGCGGTGCGGCGCACGCCCGGGATCTTCGACAGTTCGGGCTGCCAACTGTCGGCGGCCATCCCGTTCTCCGAGGACACCCACACCCCGTCGGGGGTGTTGAGCACCAGGGAGTGGTTGCCGTCGGTGTGGCCGGGCGTCCACAGCAGGCTGACGCCGACACCGAGTTCGACGTCACCATCGAAGATTTCGAGCCGGTCCTCCGGGACACCGTCCATGCCCCCGTCGACGTACCAGGCCCACTGCATGGGGTGCACGGCCTCGAAGGTGCCGAGTTCGCGGCGGTGCACCAGCAGTTTCGCATTGGGGAACAACGGTTTCCGCGGTTCGGTCTCACCGGGGATCAGCTCGGTGCTGCCCACGATCATGCGCGGATCCTGGACGTGCAGGTGGTCGAAGCTGATGTAGTCGACGTCGGCGTTGGTCAGGCCGAGGCGTGGCAGCACGTCCTCGGGATCGTTGTAGTAGTCGACGAACAGCGATTCCAGGCCGAGGCGGCGCGAGAAGCTCTGCAGCTGATGGTAGAAGGGCGCTTCCGCCGAGCCCGCGGCCACGGTCGGCTCCCAGACCAGCGTCTTGGGCTTGCCGTCGAAGCCCTCGAACTGGATCACGAACATCCGGTTGATGATCGAGATGAACGGATTGACGTTGATCGAGTAGCCCTGGAACGCGAAACGGGCGGGATAGGGGGCCGCGGCGATGTCGAAACTCTTGACCGCCCGCACCTGCCCCTGCGCGAGAAACCGCTCCCGGTAGGCGCGGGCCGCGTCGCGGACCGCCTCGAGCCGCCGGCCGCGCGGCCAGATCTGGTGTACGCCTTCGAATTCCGGTATCGGTCGCAGCGTGGCGGTGGATTCGGTCGCAGTCATCGGTTTTCCCTGTGGGGTGTCGTCGGAGAGTGCCCAGGACTGGTGGCTGTCGCCAGCATTCTGACAATTGAGCGTGTCAGAATGCGGCCGGGCTAGTATTGCACCCCGCCAGCAGAAAGGGAATCGTCCATGACACTGTCCGGACCGAAGCCCGCCGGCCGGAAATATTCGGGCGTCCCACTCGAGGAGCGCGTACGCCAGCGCCGCACCGCCATCCTCGAATCCGCGCTGGAGCTGTTCGGTGGCGCCGGGTACGCGGCGACCTCGATCAAGCAGCTCTGCCGGGGCGCGGGGCTGACCGAACGCTACTTCTACGAGTCGTTCACCGACCGCGAGGCCTGCCTGGCCGCGCTCTACGACGAACTGTCCGAGGGCATGCGGACGGCGACCGGCACCGCCCTGGCCGCCGCCGAACCGGAACTCGGCGCCCTGACAGTGGCCGGAATCGACGCCTTCGTCCGGTATCTCACGGCCGACCCACGCCGGGCCCGCGTCGTATTCATCGAGGTCGTCGGCATCTCACCGGCGATGGAGCAGCGCCGCCACCGCATCCTGCGCGAGTTCACCGATGTCGTCACGACCACCTGGCAGGCCGGCGGCCCGCGGACCCTCACCCGAGCCGACCGCCTGACCGCGACCGCCCTGGTCGGCGGCGTCAACCACCTGCTCGTCGACTGGCTGATGGACGGGCAGCGCGACGAACCCGCCGAACTCACCGCGGTATGCGCGCAACTGTTCACCGCGGCCAGCGAAACGCGTTCCCGCAGTTAGATTTTCGACCATACCGGCGAAAAATAAACCGGCGCTCCAGGATTCGCTCCCGAAGCGCCGGTTCGACCGAACGTGACTAGACGGTTTCCGACGTGCTGGTCGGCACCGGATCGAGGACTTCGCGACGAGCCTCGGGAGCCTCCTGACGGAGGGCGTCGGCGGAGGCATCGTCTGGGCGGGTCTGGGACTCGATCTCGGCCTTGACGCGAGCGGTGTAGACCGAGACCTCACGGTCGATATCGGCTTCGGTCCAGCCGAGAACCGGCGCCACCAGGCGGGCCACCTCATCGGCGGAATCGACACCGCGGTGGGCGTATTCGATGGAGATGCGGGTGCGGCGGGCGAGAATGTCGTCGAGGTGCAGGGCCGCCTCGGCGGCCGCGGCGTAGACGGCCTCGACGCGCAGGTAGCCGGGGGAATCGGTAATGGGTTGCAGGAGATCGGGATTGCCGTCGGCGAGGCCGAGGACCTCGTCGATGAGGGAGCCGTAGCGATTGAGGAGATGCTGGACCCGGTAGGGGTGGATGCCGTACTTCTCGGCGAGGTGCGGGGTCTGGTTCATCAGGGCGTGGTAGCCGTCCGCGCCGAGCAGCGGGACGCGTTCGGTGACGGTGGGCGGGACGCGACGCGGAATGTCCTGTGCCGCTTCGTCGACCGCGTCGTAGGCCATCACCCGGTAGGTGGTGTACTTGCCGCCCGCGATGGCGACCAGACCCGGTGCGATGCGGGCGACCGCGTGCTCACGCGAGAGCTTGGAGGTCTGGTCGCTCTCGCCCGCCAGCAGGGGGCGCAGGCCCGCGTAGACGCCGGTGATGTCGGCGTGCGTGAGCGGGGTGACCAGCACCTTGTTGACGTGCTCGAGCAGGTAGTCGATATCGGCCTTGGTGGCGGCCGGATGCGCGAGATCGAGATTCCAGTCGGTGTCGGTGGTGCCGATGATCCAGTGGTCGGTGCCCCACGAGATGACGAACAACACCGACTTCTCGGTACGCAGGATGAGCGAGGTGTCGCTGATGATGCGGTCGCGTGGCACCACGATGTGCACGCCCTTGGACGCTCGCACATGGAATCGGCCACGCTGATGCGCCAGGGACTGGAGTTCGTCGGTCCAGACGCCGGTGGCGTTGATGACGACGCTGCCGCGCACCTCGGCGGTGCGGCCGTCCTCGCTGTCGCGCACCTTCACGCCGACCACCCGATCCGCCTCGCGCAGGAAGCCGACCACCTGGGTGGAGCTGCGGATCACCGCGCCGTAGTGGGCGGCGGTGCGCGACAGGGTCATGGTGTGGCGGGCGTCGTCGACGACGGTGTCGTAGTAGTTGACGCCGCCGGTGAGGGCGGTGCGCTTGAGACCGGGGGCCTGTCGCAGCGCGGCGGAGCGGGTCAGATGATGCTGTCCCGGAACGGATTTCGCGCCACCCATGGTGTCGTAGAGCACCAGCCCGGCGGAGACGTAGGGCCGCTCCCAGCCGATGTGGCTGAGCGGGTAGAGGAACTTCAGCGGCTTCACCAGGTGCGGGGCCAGGCTCGACAGCGCCAGCTCGCGCTCCTTGAGCGCCTCGCGAACCAGGCCGAACTCCATCATCTCCAGGTAGCGCAGGCCGCCGTGGAACATCTTCGAGGAGCGACTCGAGGTGCCGGAGGCCAGGTCTCGGGCCTCCACCAGGGCGACCTCGAGGCCGCGGGTGGCGGCGTCCAGGGCGATGCCCGCGCCGACCACGCCGCCGCCGATCACGATGACGTCGAAGTTGTCCTTACCGAGCCGGGCCCAGGCAGCTTCGCGCTGCTCGGGGCCGAGGAACAGTGATCGCGGATGCTTCGTCATGCTCGACTCCTCCAGCCCTCGCCGCAGTGCCGACGCGGCGTTCGTATCCGATTACGCTCTGGTCGAAGCTAACTTTCGGCTACCCGCAGGCAACCGTAACCCACACTAATCGGTCATCGGGGCACCCGCGACGGCACGGGTGTTCCCGGGCCGGATCGCCGTCATCGTCGGCTAGCCTCGATCGATGCGTCGCTATGTAGCCGCGATCGATCAGGGCACCACGTCGAGTCGCTGCATCGTCTTCGATCACCAGGGCCGAATCGCCGGAGTCGCGCAACGCGAACACGAACAGCTGTTCCCGCGCCCGGGATGGGTCGAGCACGATCCCGAAACCATCTGGCGCAACACCGAATTCGTGATCGCCAAGGCCCTGGAGCGCTGCGGGGTCGGGGCCGCGGAGATCGCCGCCGCCGGTATCACCAACCAGCGCGAGACCACCGTGGTGTGGGAGCGCGCCACCGGCAGGCCGGTCCACAACGCCATCGTCTGGCAGGACCTGCGCACCGCCGACCTCACCGTCGAACTGGCCGGTGACCAGGGGCCCAACCGCTACGCCGACCGCACCGGACTGCCGCTGTCCACCTATTTCGCCGGACCGAAACTGCGCTGGATCCTCGACCGGGTGCCCGGCGCCCGCGAACGCGCCGAGGCCGGGGAGCTGTGCTTCGGCACCATCGACAGCTGGATCCTGTGGAAGCTCACCGGACGACACATCACCGACGTCACCAATGCCTCGCGCACCATGCTGATGGATCTGCGCACGCTGCAATGGGATCCGGCCATCTGCGCCGAATTCGGCGTCCCCGTCGCCATGCTGCCCGAGATCCGCAGCTCCTCGGAGGTGTACGCGGACATCACCACCGGCGCGCTGGCCGGGGTCCCGGTCGCGGGCATCCTCGGCGACCAGCAGGCCGCCACCTTCGGCCAGGCCTGCCTGTCCCCCGGCGACACCAAGAACACTTACGGCACCGGCAATTTCATGCTCATGAACACCGGCACCACCCCGGTCTTCAGCGAGCACGGCCTGCTGACCACCGTCTGCTACCGGCTCGGCGACCAGCCCGCCGTGTACGCCCTCGAGGGTTCGATCGCGGTGACCGGCTCGCTGGTGCAGTGGCTGCGCGACAATCTCGGCCTGATCGACTCCGCCGACGAGATCGAGCCGCTCGCCCGCACCGTCGCCGACAATGGCGGCGCGTACGTGGTGCCCGCCTTCTCCGGCCTGTTCGCCCCGCGCTGGCGGCCCGACGCCCGCGGCGTGGTCGCGGGCCTCACCCGATTCGTCAACAAGGGCCACCTCGCGCGAGCGGTACTGGAGGCCACCGCTTTTCAGACCCGCGAGGTGATCGACGCCATGCGCGCCGACGCCGAGGCCCAGCGCATCGACGTCGAGAAGGTCACCCTCAAGGTCGACGGCGGCATGGTGGTCAACGAACTGCTCATGCAGTTCCAGGCCGACATCCTCGACGCCCCGGTGGTGCGCCCGGTGATCACCGAGACCACCGCCCTCGGCGCGGCCTACGCAGCGGGCCTGGCCGTCGGCTACTGGTCGAGCACCGACGACATCCGCGCCAACTGGGCCGAGGACAAACGCTGGACCTCGGCCATGTCCGCGACCGACCGCGACCACCTACTGCGCGAGTGGAACAAAGCGGTGGAACGCACCTACGACTGGGCTTGATCACCACTGTCCCGAACCAGGCTGCGACACAGCACATTCGGCTGCCTCGCGACACTCACGAGGCAGCCGGACCGCTCAGGCCTTTGCGGCGTGCGCGCGGGCCAGGCGGTCGACCGCGTCTTCCAGCACCGCGGCCTCGGAGGTGGTGAAGCACAGGCGCATCGAGTGGCTGTAGTCCGTGGAAACGGCGAAGGCGTTGCCGGGGACGTAGGCGACGCCCGCGTCCAGGGCCTTCGGCAGCAGCGCGGAAGTGTCCGTGCCGTCGGTGAAGTCGACCCAGACGAACATGCCGCCCGCCGCGTCGGTGCTGATCACCCGGTCGCCGAAGCGGTCGCGGACGGCGGAGACCAGGGCGCGGGCGCGTTCGCCGTAGACCTTGCGCACCGAATCGACGTGGGTGGCAAGCCAATCGGTGTCGGCGAGCAGGTCGGCGGTGATCTGCTGGGTGAGGGCCGAACCGCACAGGTCCGCGCCCTGCTTGAGCAGTTCCACCGCCCGGCACACCGGCGTCGGCGCGACCATCCAGCCCGCGCGCAGCGTCGGGGCGAGGATCTTGGAGGCGCTGGAGAGCCGAATCACGTTGGGCGAGTAGGTCGCAACGGCGTCCGGGGACGGACGGTCGAACCAGAGTTCACCGTACGGATCGTCCTCGATGATCCAGAACCCGTACTGCTGCGCCAGTTCCGCGAGTTCCCGGCGACGTTCCGGGGCGAGCGTGACACCGCCGGGATTGTGGAAATTGCTGACCGTGTGGACGACCGCCGGTCGCTCCCCCGCCGCGAGCAGCTCGCGCAGGGCGTCCACGCGCATGCCGTCGGCGTCGAGCGGCACGGCCACGATGCGCGCGCCCGCGGCCCGGAACACCTGCAGCGCACCGACATACGCGGGATCCTCGACCACGACCAGCGAGCCGGGATCCAGCAGCACCTCCGACAGCAGTGACAATGCCTGCTGCGAGCCGTGGGTCACGAACACCTCGTCGACCGGGACGGTGCGGCCCAGCCGACCGGATTCGCGCGTCGCGAGCACCTCGCGCAGCGGGCCCCAGCCCGGCGACTCGGTGTACTGCAGGCGGGACCGGTCCGAGAGCGCCGCGGCGGCGGCTACCGCGATGCGATCGCGTGGCATCAACTCGGCATCCGGCAGACCACCGGCCAGGCTGAGGATGTCCGCGCGCGAAGTGAGCTTCAGCAGGTCACGGATCGCCGAGCTCTGCAAGCCGTCGAGACGCTCGGCGAGCGGCGGAAAGGTCGCGGACATGAAACACCTCCGAGGGAACGCCGGGGTTCGCGAAATTCCACCATGTCACACGGCGACCAGGATATGAAATCAGATTCCCACTATTTGAGACGCACGGTCCAGTTCGCGGGAACCGGCCCGGTCACGGCGGATAGTCGATGGACAGGATCAGATGCTTGCCGTCCCGCACCACGGTGGTGATGCGCTGCCCGTAGATCTTGGTGGTGCCGTCCGGCCGATGCTCGGTGAGATCCACGTCGTAGAGCTCCGGGCCGATCCCGTTGATCTGCAGGCAGTACGTGGTGCCCGCCTTGGTGGGATCGATGCCCTGCTGCTGGATGATGTCGGCGGTCGCGACGGTCGCCGAATCGGGGGCCACCACCTCCCGCGCCTTGACGCCGCTGCGCTCCACATAGAAAGCGTGCTCGAAGGCCATGATGGCGTCGGGGCCACTGCCGGTGCCGCCCGGCCCGTTGCCGATGGTGAGACTGCCGTCCTGCTTGGCCGGGCAGCTCAGCGCCGCGGCAGTGGTCGGCGCCGCGGATTTCGGATTGCCCAGCGTGGTCGCGCCGCCCGCGACCGGAGTCTCGTCCTTGCGGCCGTCCCCGCCACCGGTGGTCATGAAGACCACCAGCCCGGTGACGGCCAGCACGCCCACCACGCCACCGGCGATCGCGCCGATCCGGCCCCACGGCGGAGCTTCCTTCGGCTTGGCCTGCGGCACAACGGTTTTCGGTGCCAGCGCCTGCGCGATGGGATCGTCGGACCAGGCCAGAGATTCACCGTCGCCCGGCGTCTCCGGCGGCGGCACCGGCGGGAACCCGCTCGGCGCGGACCGCCACCAGGAACCGGCCTCCGGATCGGCGGCCGGGGCGGCATCGGGAATGCGGGTGGTCTGCTCGGGATCCGGGGTCTCGGCGCGGAAATTCACGGTCTGCTCGACATCGCCGACCACCGGAGCCGGTCCGGTGTACGGGCCGCCGCCCACCACCGGGAACTGACCCGTGTGCGGTGCGCCGACCACGGGGAACTGCCCGCCGGTCACCGGCGGATACTGCCCGGTCACCGGCGTCCAGGAATCCGGCGCGCGATACTGCGGCGGCACCCCGCCCTCCGCGGGCCGCCACGCCAGATCCGGGCTCTGCGGGCCCGGCGCGGGCGTCCAGCCGGGCGCGGGCGCGGCGGGCGCGGGACCGAATTCGTTCAGGGACGGACCGAAATCGCCCAGCGAGGGCCCGAATTCGGACTCCGGCTGCTTTCCGCCACCACTCGACGCGGCCTCGGACCCGGGCTCGGTGTCCGGGCGGTCGGCGGCATCATCGTTGCCGGAAACCATCACCCGTCCTTTCACCACATACGCGTGGGGCGGTCGCATCCGACCGCCCCACCCGACGACTCTGTTCTCCCGCGGCTACCGGAGGACCGGTCCCGCGGGTCCGGCTCAGTACTGGACCGAGCCACCGACCTGCGCGGTCACGCCACCCACGTCGACCGACTGCGACGGCTTGTCACCCTCCGGGAGCCTACCAATCTGCGCGGCCGCCTCCATGATGGTGGCCCCGCCCGGCAGCAGCCGGATGAAGTTCTCGGTGTCGGACTTGGCGGCGTTGACGGCCGTGGTGTCCAGCAGGAATTCCATCTTCTGATCGTTGTCGGGACCGTTGCCCGCGAACGCCGTCACCTTGATCTGGTTGACGGTGGTGAAGTCCAGCGACATACCGGCCTCGTTCATGCCCGCCGGGGTGGTGTAGCCGATGGTGCCGACGTACCCGTCCAGGTTGCTGAAGTGGTGGGTGTTGGCGGCCCAGCCGGGCAGGATCGCGCCACCGTCGAGGTTGACGCCGAGCTCGGTGTGCGGACCGGTCATGGTGACGACCGGGGCCGCCGGGGCGGTGTCGACGGCCGGGGACTGCCACTGCGGCTGCTGTGCCGGGATGGTGGCCTGCGGACCGGTCATGGTGTCCACCGACGGCTGCGGGGTGGTGTCGACGGCCGGGGTCGCGGTGCCCGCGTCGCCCGGCTTGGTCGGCTGATTCGCCTGCTGCCCCGGCTGATTCGCCTGACCGGGAGTCGTCGACTGACCCGGCTGGGTGGGCTGCACGGCGGCGGGCTGCACCTGGCTCTGCTGACCGGGCACCGGCAGCGGCGCGACACGCGGCACCGTCACACCCGGCTGTACGGGACGCACGGACTTCGGCGTGTTGCCCTGCGGGTTGGTGCCGGCGGGCTGGGTGTTGGCGTTGCCATCGGCCTTGGGGCCGTTGGCATCCGGCTGCGTACCGGCGGGCTGGGCGCCGTTGTCCGGAGTCGGAGTGGTGGGCGTGGTGGTGCCCGGCTGCGGCTTGATGGTGCCCGGCTGCACGGTGCCCGGCTGAACTGTCCCGGGCTGCACGGTATCCGGCGTGGTGCCGGTCTTCGGCGCGTCAGGGGCCGGAGCCTGGGTGGTCGGGCTGGTGCCGTCGGGCTGCTGGTCGGCGGGGACCGCACCCGGATCGGCGGGGGCGGCGTTGGCGGGTGCGGACAACAACGACACCACCGCGGCCGCGCCGGCCAGCGTCAGGGAGGTGCTCGCCTTGATCCGACTCGGCTTGCGGTGCTTCACGTTTCGCTCAATTCAGTCGTCCCTCTTCGGCACGACCGGAGTCCGGGCGACGCCGAGACCCGCATCGGGGCGGATCGAGTCCCCCGGTACGCCACTCGCGACCGCCCTGCCGATCGCTTCCGCCGCGAACTTAATCACAAGGGAGACAACGCAGCAAGACGGGGCCGGAGATCAACTGTTTCGAAAGGTGTTGCGACTAGTCCAGATCGTCGTGCCGCATGAGCTGACGAGCGGCCTCGGTGACCGATCCCGTCAAGGAGGGATACACCGAGAACGTCTGTGCCAGATCGTTGACCGTGAGGTTGTTCTGCACCGCCAGCGCGATCGGCAGGATCAGTTCCGAGGCGATCGGCGCGACCACCACGCCGCCGATCACCACACCGGTGGCGGGACGGCAGAAGATCTTCACGAAACCCCGGCGCAGACCCGACATCTTGGCGCGCGGGTTGGTGTTGAGCGGGAGCATGACCGTGCGGGCCGGGGTCTCGCCATTGTCGATGGCGGTCTGCGAGACACCCACGGTCGCGATCTCCGGGCGCGTGAACACCGCGGAGGCAACAGTCTTCAAGCGAATGGGATTCACGCCCTCACCGAGCGCGTGGTACATCGCGATGCGCCCCTGCATGGCGGCCACCGAGGCCAGCGGCAGCAGGCCGGTGCAGTCGCCCGCGGCGTAGACGCCGGGCGCGGTGGTGCGCGAAACCCGGTCCACGCGCAGGTATCCGCCCTTGTCCAGCTCGACGCCGAGCCGTTCCAGGCCGAGGTTGTCGGTATTGGGGACGGAACCGACCGTCATCAGCGCGTGCGTGCCGGTCACCGTGCGGCCGTCCGACAGCTTGGCCACCACACCGTCGGCGGTGCGCTCCACGGCGTCGGCGCGGGCGTGCTTGACCAGTTCCACACCGCGCTCGGCGAGGGCGTCCTCGAGCACCAGGGCGGCGTCGGCGTCCTCACCGGGCAGCACGCGGTCGCGGCTGGAGACCAGCTTCACCTTCACGCCCATCTCGGTGTAGGCGGAGACGAATTCGGCGCCGGTCACACCGGAACCCACGACCACCAGGGTCTCGGGCAGCTCCTTGAGGTCATAGAGCTGACGCCAGTTCAGGATTCGCTCACCGTCGGGCTCGGCGCCCGGCAGCACGCGCGGGCTGGCGCCGGTGGCGATCAACACCACCTCGGCCTCGATCAGGCGCTCACTGCCGTCGGCCAGCGTCGCCTGCACCAGGTGGGTGGCCAGACCGGGAGCCTGGTCGATGAGCTTGCCCCAGCCGGAGAGCACGTTCACCCCGGCGGTCTGCAACTTGGTGCGAATATCGGAGGACTGCGCCTGCGCGAGCGCCTTCACCCGCGAGTTCACCTCGGCCAGACGCACCTGCGCCTGCGAGGGATGCACGGTGATGCCCAGATCACGGGCGCGGCGCAGATCGGTGCGCACGCCGGTGGAGGCGATGAACGTCTTCGACGGGACGCAATCCCACAGCACACACGCGCCGCCGATGCCGTCACTGTCGATCAGCGTGACCGGCGCCCCGTGCTGCGCCGCCACCAGCGCCGCCTCATAGCCGGCGGGGCCACCGCCGATGATCGCAATGCGGGTCATTGTTCCTCCGCTTTCGTGCTCGGCGCCCGGGATCTCCGGTACCGGTCTACAACGTTATCCGCCCAGCTACCCCCGCCGCCGACCGCATCGACGGACAAATAGGTCACTGTGTCGTAGACCATTCCGAGCCGGGGACCGGTCGCCACGCCCGGCCGCCCCATGACCCGTGAACAGGTCGGGACCAGGTCGTGACCCACCCTGACACGGCAGGCAGCGATGGCCCGGCAATCGATCATGCGGATGTGAGCCGCCTTGTGAGCGGGATCGGGGATGGTCTCCCGGGTTTGTTCGATAGTCTTTTGTGGTGCCGATTTACGCCGCCTATGGGTCCAACATGGATCCCGAGCAGATGCTCAAGCGCTGTCCGCACTCCCCCGTGTACGGAACCGGATGGCTGGAGGGCTGGCGCCTGACCTTCGCCGGGGACGACATCGGGTGGGAGGGGCCGCTGGCCACGGTGGTCGAAGAGCCAGGGAACCGAGTGTTCGTGGTGCTCTACGACGTACCCAGCGAGGACGAGCTCAGCCTCGACCGGTGGGAGGGCTCGGACTTCGGCATCCACAAGAAGATCCGGATCCGCGTCACCACCAATTCCGGTACCGGCACCGACCCGGTGCTCGCCTGGCTGTACGTGCTGGACGCCTACGAGGGCGGCCTGCCCTCGGCCCGGTACATCGGCGTCATCGCCGATGCCGCCGAAAAGGCCGGTGCGCCAGGCGATTACGTACACGCGCTGCGCACCCGCAACAGCAAGAACGTGGGCCCGGGCACCTTCGGACCCTGACGCGGAAGATTCGGCAGCACCCCGCTGTTGTGCGGCAGGAACCATTTCCATCCGCCCGCCGAGAGGACTCCCATGCCCGCCACCCCGGTACCCGCCCCGATCGCCGAATTCCTGGCCCAGCCCAACCCGGCCGTGTTCGCCTCGAATCGCCCCGACGGCCAGCCGGTCTCGGTGGCCACCTGGTACCTGTACGAGGACGGCCGAATCCTGGTGAACCTGGCCGACTTCCGCAAGCGCCTGGACTACCTGCGCGAGGACCCGCGCGTCACCCTGACCGTGCTGGCCGGTGACAACTGGTACAGCCACGTCAGCATCCAGGGCCGCATCGTGAGCCTGGAGAGCGACGCCGACAGCTCGGTGATCGACCGCATCGCCCAGCACTACATCGGCAGCGATTACGGTGTGCGCGACCAGAAGCGGGTCAGCGCCTGGATCGAGATCGACCGCTGGCACGCGTGGGGCGCCATCGCCGACGCCGCCAAGTAGGCCGCAGACACGAAAAGAGCCGGGCCGCCCCACTTCGGGTGCGGCCCGGCTCTTTTCGTAGTGTCAGCGCGCGTTGAGCACGATGTTCGTCATCACCCGGACACCGGCGGCCAGGGCGCGCTCGTCGATGTCGAAGGTGGGCTGGTGCAGGTCGAGCTGCTCACCCTGACCGGACCAGACACCCAGGCGCGCCATCGCGCCGGGCACCTCCTCCAGGTACCAGGAGAAGTCCTCGCCGCCGCCGGACTGCTGGGTGTCGGCCAGCGCGTCCGGACCGATGCTGCGGATGGCCTCCTCGAACATGCGCACGGCCTGCTCGTCGTTGACCACCGGCGGCACGCCACGCTTGTAGTTGAGCTGATAACGCACGCCGGTGGGAGCCAGCAGGCCCTCGACGATCTCGCGGACCAGCGGCTCGAGCAGCGACCAGGTGGCGTGATCGCCGGTGCGGACGGTGCCGGTGAGCATGCCGGTCTGCGGAATCGCGTTGGGCGCCTTGCCCGCCGACACCGCACCCCACACCATCACGGTGCTGGTGCGCGGATCGATGCGACGCGAGAGCAGGCCCGGCAGACCGGTGATGACGGTGCCGATGGCGTAGACCAGATCGCTGGTCAGGTGCGGGCGCGAGGTGTGCCCGCCGGGCGAGTCCAGCACCAGCTCGACGGTGTCGGCCGCCGACGTGATGGCCCCGACCCGGATGCCGACCCGGCCGACTTCCAGCCGCGGATCGCAGTGCAGCGCGAACATCCGCGACACGTCCTCCATGGCGCCCGCCGCGACCATGTCGATGGCGCCGCCGGGCATGACCTCCTCGGCGTGCTGGAAGACCAGCCGCACGCCGACCGGGAGGTCGTCGCCGATCTCGGCCAGCGCCAGCGCCGCGCCGAGCAGGATGGTGGTGTGCGCGTCGTGGCCGCAGGCGTGCGAGACGCCGGGCACGGTGGAGGCGAAGGGCAGGCCGGTGTACTCCTGCAATGGCAGCGCGTCCATGTCGGCGCGCAGGCCGATACGCGGGCCCTCGGGCCCGATGTCACAGATGAGGCCGGTGCCACTCGGTAGCTTGCGGGGTTCGAGACCTGCCTTGATCAGCCAGGTTTCGATGAATTCGGTGGTGCCGAACTCGGTGCGGGAGAGCTCGGGGTTGGCGTGGATGTGCCGCCGCCAGGCGCGCAGATCGTCCATGTGCTCCGCGAGCCAGGCCTCCACGGCCTGATGCCCGGTCGGCACGGCCATCGCGAGACCCCCGGGCGCCTGGGTGCCGACGCACGGCGCAGCCAATGGTCCGCTACTGCGCGGCGCGTGGCCCGGGCCCGCGGTGCCCGGTGTGGTCACGCGAGCCGCCGCCTCCGGGCCCGGAGCTGCCGCCCCGAACCGGCCGGTTGTGCTCACCGAATGTCCTCCTGTCGCTGAAACTGCCGCTGAATGACGCGTTCCGACAACCTGTCCCTGTGCACTTTGTCGCCTGCGATATGTATCGCGGTGCGAGCCAACGCCGTTGCCCCGTCCATGACGGCACGGTCGGCCGAGGCGTTCACCGCGGCTGCCGCGAACGCCGGCTGGTGGGTCACCGCGCCACCGGCATCGATGCCGATGACCGGGTGAATACCGGCGATGACGTTGGTGACGTTGCCCATATCGGTGCTGCCCAGCGGCCGTGCTGCCTCGAATTGCGGGGCAATCGGCTCGCGACCGAGTTGGCGGATCTGCTCGCGATAGGCACACAGTAGTGCGCTGTCGGGCGTGAGCTCGGTATATGTCGGCGCGAGCTTCCGGATTTCGTGGGTGCATCCGGTTGCCAGGGCGCCTGCCTCGAAACAAGCCGATGCTCGTTGCATCAGATCATCGAGGGCAGCGGAGTCGACCGCACGTAGGTAATACAGCAGTTCCGCGTGTCCGGGCACGATATTGGGGGCGACGCCGCCCGAGCCGACTATACCGTGCAGTTGCTGTCCGGGCTGGAGATGTTGCCGTAGCAAACCCAACGCAACTTGCGCGACGGTGAGCGCGTCGAGGGCATTTCGCCCGTATTGCGGGGCGGCGCTGGCATGCGATTCGCGGCCGTGGAAAACCACCGACAGATCCGCGAGGGCCAGCGAATGCGCGCCCGCGATGTCCTCCGGGCCGGGATGCACCATCAGGGCCATGGCCACGTCGTCGAAGACGCCGCGGTCGAGCATGAGGACCTTGCCGCCGCCGCTCTCCTCCGCGGGCGTGCCCAGCAGTTTGACGGTGATGCCGCACTCGTCGGCGACGGCGGCCAGGGCGAGGGCGGCGCCGACGCTGGAGGCGGCAATGATGTTGTGCCCGCAGGCGTGTCCGATTTCCGGGAGGGCATCGTATTCCGCGCAAATACCGACCACTAGGTCTCCACTGCCGTATTCGGCGGTGAATGCGGTAGGTAAGTCCGCTACGCCCGATTCGATGTGAAAACCACGCTCCCGCAATGGTTCCATCGTCTTGGCGACGCTTCGGAATTCCTCGAACGCAAGTTCCGGTTCGGCGTGAATTTCGTGCGAGAGGGCGAGCAATTGGTCACGACAGGCGGCAAGGGCGGCATCGGAAGCGGCCAGTACATCGGGGTCGGCCGCGGCGACGGCAGCGTCCGAGGCGGGCACGACATTATCGTGCCAACCGATCGGTACGTGGGAGTTCCGGTCATCGCCGTTGCGCGATGGTGACATCCCCACAGTCTTGCACTGCGATCTCGACTTGTCGCACCAGGTAAGCCGGAAAATCTCCGGCACGACGGCGGACGCGCAGAAATTAGGGGTTCGAGGCGAACCCTCGAACCCCTACAAACCAGAAAAACGCGACCTTACGGGTTGAAAGCCAGGTTCTCCGGAGTGGTCTCGACCGCCAGTCCGGCCAGCGCCACCTGATGCAACGCCCGCTTGATCACCGGCAGATTCGGCTTGCGGTTGCCCTTGAGCTGATCCGCGCGCGCGACCGCGGTGGCGAGCAACGACTCGGCATCCGCCTTGTCGTCCACGATGCGGGCGGCCAGCGCGTCGTCCGCGCCGTAGCGGCGACCGGTGGTCATGGCCTCGACCGCGACCTGGTTGATCAGACGGTTGGTGACCAGTGCGTTCATCGCGACGGTGAACGGCATGCCCAGATGCACCTCCGGCAGGCACCAGTAGCCGCGATCCGCGCGCATCACCCGGAAATCGCAGGAGGTGGCGAGCATGGCGCCCGCACCGAAGGCGTGGCCGTTGACCGCGGCGACGGTCGGCAGGCCGAAGGTCAGCAGGCGGGTGTAGAGCGAGTGCACGCGGTCGAGATACCAGCAGTTCTTGTCGAAATTGCCGAACAGCCAATCGGTGTCGAGGCCGTTGGAGAAGAACTTGCCGTTGGCGGTGACGACCAGGGCCGCGGGCCCCTCGGAGGCTTCGACCTCGTCGAGCAGCGCGTGGACCTCGGTGATCCAATCGGGGTGGAATCGGTTCTCGCTGTCGATGTTCTGACCCTCGGTTCCGAGGTACAGCACGAACACGTCTCCATCACGCTTCAAATACGGCATGCGTGCAGCGTAGCGGGGGCGCGAGCAGTTACCTACCGACGGGTAGGACTTCCTTGCCGATGCGTTGCGGATCGGTCGAAACGTACTAAAACGGCAGGTCATGGCCGCGCCCGCGCGGGAGTGATCGCACAGGACTAGGGTGGGCGACATGCTTGCGGATCAGGTCACCGGCACTGTTTCCGAACGGGCCGCAGAAGCGATCGCCGAACGTACCGGCGTGCGACAGCACCGCGTCGCGGTCGTGCTCGGGTCCGGGTGGCAGGAGGCCGCCGCGGAGATCGGCGAGCCCGCCACCTCCATCCCCATGGCCGAGGTGCCCGGGTTCGGATCGCCTACGGCACAGGGACATCAGGGCACCATCCACTCGGTGACCGTCGGCGAGTCGCCGGTGCTGCTGCTCATGGGGCGTCAGCATCTCTACGAGGGCCACGAGCCCGCGCAGGTCGTCCACAATGTGCGCACCGCGCTGGCCGCGGGCGCGCGGACCATCCTGCTCACCAACGCGGCGGGCGGGATTCGCGACGGACTGGCCGTCGGCGAGCCGGTGCTGATCAGCGACCACATCAACCTGACCGGCCGCACCCCCATCGCGGGCGCCAACTTCGTGGACCTGGTCGACGCCTGGGATCCCGAATTGCGGGCGCTGGCAAGGGAAATCGACCCCAGCCTCACCGAGGGCGTGTACGCGGGCCTGACCGGACCGCAGTACGAGACCCCCGCCGAGGTCCGCATGCTGCGGACCATCGGGGCCGACCTGGTGGGCATGTCCACGGTGCTCGAGGCCATCGCCTGCCGTGAGGGCGGCGCGAAGGTGCTGGGCATCTCGCTGGTCACCAACCTGGCCGCCGGGGTCACCGGCGCGCACCTCTCGCACACCGAGGTGCTGGCCGAAGGTCAAGCCGCCGCACCACGATTGGGCAAACTGCTGCGCGGCGTGCTGGAACGCGTCTAGGCCCGCGCGGATGCTGCGCTTCGGAACCGCCGGGCTGCGCGGTCCTCTTCAGGACGGCCCGGACGGCATGAACGTCGACACCGTCAGCCGTGCGTCAGCGGGCATCGCCGCCTGGCTGCGCGATCGCTGCCTGGGTGACGGACTGGTGATCGTCGGACGCGACGCCCGCCACGGCTCGGCCGAATTCGCCTTGGCCACAGCGGAAGTCTTCGCCGCCGCGGGCTTCACGGTGCTCGAGCTTCCCAGCCCGCTCCCCACCCCCGTGGTGGCCTTCGCGGTCCGCGAACTGAAAGCCGTTGCCGGGGTGCAGATCACGGCCTCCCACAACCCGGCCACCGACAACGGCTACAAGGTCTACCTCGACGGCGGCTCCCAACTCATCCCACCCGCCGACGCCGAGATCGAACGCTGCATCGACGCGGTCGTCACCCCGATCCCCCGCGCGGATCCGGCCACCGCCACCCCCGACCCGGCCATCCTCGGACTGCCCGCCGACTCCCCCGCCTCGGCTCTCGGTGCGGAGATCGTCCGCCGCTACCTGGACCGAATCGCCATGCTGCCCAATCTGATCGGCGGTGAGTCCGCACCGCGCGGCGAGATTCGCATCGCGTTGACCGCCATGCACGGGGTGGGTGGCGAGCTCGGGGCGGCCGCGTTGCGGGCGGCGGGGTTCGACGAGGTGCTGGTGGTGAGCGAGCAGTTCGCGCCGGATCCGGATTTCCCGACGGTGTCGTTCCCGAATCCGGAGGAGCCGGGGGCGTCGGATCTGCTGCTGGAGTTGGCGGAGAAGGTCGGGGCGGATATCGCGATCGCGCTGGATCCGGATGCGGATCGGTGTGCCATCGGCGTGGCGGGGCCGGACGGGTGGCGGATGCTGCGCGGGGACGAAACCGGGGTGCTGCTGGCCGATTTCGTCTTGCGGACGGCCGCTGCGGACTCGCTGGCGGCGACCACCATCGTGTCCTCGCGACTGTTGAGCAAACTCGCTCCGGCGCGGGGTGCGCGGTATGCGGAGACGCTCACCGGGTTCAAGTGGCTGGCGCGTGCGGGCACCGGTCTGGTCTACGCGTACGAAGAGGCCATCGGGCACTGCGTCGATCCGGCGAGCGTGCGGGACAAGGACGGGATCTCCGCCGCCGTGGTGGCGGCGGATCTGGTGGCGCAGTTGAAGGCGGACGGGCGCAGCGTGTTCGACGTCCTCGACGATTACGCCGTCGAATTCGGGGTGCACGCCGGGGACCAGGTGTCGCTGCGGTTCGACGATGTGGCCGAGGCGACCACGGCGGTGTCGCGGCTGCGGGAAGCGCCGCCGCACGAGATCGCCGGAGAAGCCGTGTCCTGCACCGATATGGCGCAGCTGCGTGGGCAGATGCGCACGGACGCACTGGTTTTCGAGGGCGAGTCGTTCCGGCTGGTGATCCGCCCGTCGGGGACGGAACCGAAGCTCAAGTGCTATCTGGAGGCGTTCGCGCCGGTGTCCGGCCGGGACGCGCTGCCCGCCGCGAAGGCCGCTGCGGCGCAACGGCTCTCCGAGGTGCGGGCGTACTGCCAGAAGTTGTGACGGCGGGTCAGCGGGGGCCGAACTGGCGGTCGCCCGCGTCGCCGAGGCCGGGGACGATGTAGGCGTCGGAGTTGAGGCCGCGGTCGACCGAGGCGGTCACCAGGCGCACGGCGTGACCCGACTTCTCCAGGGCGGCAATGCCTTCCGGTGCGGCGACCACGCAGATGACGGTGATGTCGCGGGCATTGCGGGTGGCCAGCAGGTCGAGGGTGTAGACCATGGAGCCGCCGGTGGCGAGCATCGGGTCGAGCACGATGACCGGGGTCGAGGACAGGTCGTCGGGCAGCGACTCCATGTACGGGGTCGGCTGGTGGGTTTCCTCGTCGCGGGCCAGGCCGACGAAGCCGATGCGGGCGTCCGGGATCAGGTTCTCGGCGGTCTCCACCATGCCCAGTCCGGCGCGCAGCACCGGGACCAGCAGCGGCGGCGCGTTGAGCCGGGTGCCCTCGGCGGCGGCGACCGGGGTGGCGATGGGGAAGCGCTCCACGGGGGCATCCCGCATGGCCTCGTAGACCAGCAACCCGGTCAGGTCGCGCAACGCGGCCCGAAACGTCGGATTGCTGGTGCGGGCATCTCGCATGGTGGTCAGCAAAGCGGCAGCGAGCGGATGTTCCACGATGAGAGTGCGCATACGAAAACGATAATTCAGCACCGACCTCCCGGTTCCCCACCCACCGGATTTACTTCCCCCGGAACCATCCCCCGGCGTGCCGCGTCCAACCCCGAAACAGCTCACCTCCACCCCGCGACCCGCATGAAGGGGGCTTTCATGCACCGCCTCACCCTCCACCCCGACGGCCTCACCACCTACGCCGCCACCACGTCCACCCTGTCCGCCACCCTCACCACCGCCACCACCCACCTCACCGCAGCCGCCCCCCACCTACTCGCCCCCGCCCTCGGTCCGATAGCCGCCGACTTCCTCACCGCCTACGCGGCGGCCCACACCACCCACCTCGCAGACCTGGCCACAACTGCCACCGAGCTGGAAACCCTGAGCCTCGCCACCTCCGCGTGCGCGCAGACTTACAGGGCCACCGACCTGATCACTGCCGCCGCACTCGACGCCACAGGCCAGGAGGAGGTCCAATGAGCCGAATCAGCCGCTGCCGGAACATGATCGGGCACAGCGCGGCAGCCGGGCACCTGTTCGGCACAGGCGGTCCGGTGCCTGATCCGATTGCCTGGATCAGTCGCCTCGCGCACCCGAGGATCGACCGCGCGGACCGTTCCGGTTCGGATGCGGTGCGGACAGCTGCGGGTCGGTCGGGGCCGGTCGGGGCGCGCGGTGGTGTGGTCGGGGCATGGTGTGGGGGCTCGACATCGTTCGGGCGAGCGCGGCTGCGGTACGTGCGCGGGGGCGTGGCGGCACGGGTGCGGATTTCGACAGCACAGTCGGATGAACTGTGGCGGAGCGCCTTTCGAGTGGAGGTGCTGCCATGAACGACAGCGCGGTGGTGGACACGCGGGCGTTGGCGGCTCCGATCGAGCGGCTGCTCGCGGGGTTCGGGGACGGTGGGGCGGTCACCACGGCGGAGTCGTTGCGGGCGGCGTCGGAGTCGGTGGAGGGGGTGAGTACGGCGAGTCGGTCGGGGGTGAATCGGGTTTACGACTCGTGGCGGGGTGTGGGCGGGGATGCGGCGATGGACAAGGGGCTTCGGACACAGACTTCGGCGACGAATTCGGCTGAGCGGGGCCGGAAGATGGCCGACATCGTCGAGCGGGCGGACGGGGAGGTCGCGGCGGGGCGGCAGGAAGTGGCGGGGATTCTGCGGGAGTTCCGGGGTGAGATCGCGGCGTTCGAGGCCGGTGGGATGAGACCGGCGGGGGTGACGGCTCTGGTGGAGTCGGCGGTGGAGCATCTGGGGCAGGCGGTGCGGGTGGTCGAGCGGGTGCAGACCGCGCTCGACGAGGAGTCGGCGGCGATGCGTGAGTTGGCTACGCCCGCACCGGGTCCTGTTTCGCAGGCGGGTGGGGACGGTTCGGCTACGCCGGTCTCGGTGCGGGCCGCGGGAGTGGATTCGGATGGCGCTGGGACGGTTCCGAGGACGGCGGATGGTGGCGCTCAGGCGGCGACCACCGTCCGGAGTGGTTCGTCTCGGTCGTCGGATTCCGGAGCGTGGCATCGGCTGGTCACTACTCCGGCGTCGCTCACCTCATCGCACAGTTCCCATCGCTCGCATGGTTCGACCCCCCATGCGCAAGAGGGTGGGGTGAAGGTGACGCTGCCGGATGGGAGCACGGTCGAGGCGCCGAATCAGCGGGCGGCGGATGCGGTTCGGAATGCGTTGAGTGCGGTGGGGACGCCGTATGTGTGGGGCGGGGTGACGCCCGGGGTGGGGTTGGATTGCAGTGGTCTGACACAGTGGGCCTATGCGCAGGCGGGTGTTTCGCTGCCGCGGCTGGCGCAGGAGCAGGGGTACGGCCACCCGCGCATCGGTCCAGGGGACTTGATGCCGGGGGATCTCGCGGTGTGGGACGGGCACGTGGCGATGGTGATCGGGAACGGCCAGCTGGTGGAGGCGGGTGATCCCGTCCAGGTCGGGCCGATCCGGACACAGAACAGTGGAATGCGGTTCCTGGGCTTCTATCGGCCCACGGCGTGAGCGACTTCGGAGGAGGGCGGTAGCGATGACCAGACCACAGGTTCCGGCGGTGACGGTGGCGGCGAGCAGCAATCGCACGGGCACGGTGACCGTCCGCGCCACCGATCAGGGCCTGCCGGTGGACATCCGGTTCGACCGTGGCGAATATCGCTACGGCGCACCGGCTCTCGCGGCGGAGATTCTCCGGCTGACCCGGCGCAGCGCCATCGCCGCCCGCGCCGAGCGGCGCGCGGAACTGGCCGCGATCGGTGTCCCGGATTCGGTGCTGGACCGGCTGGCGCTGCCCACCCGGCAGGCCGCGGTGGACGAGCTGGACCGGCTCGACGACGCCGACACCGGACAGACCTCCTGGCTGCGCCGGTCATGAGCGCCGAGATGGACGCCCTGCTCGGGCGGGTGAATCAGCAGCTGGCGGCGCTGGAGGCGACCCTGCACGGACTGGCCGGGGTGCGAGCGCGGTTCGGTTCGCCCGACGGTTCGGTCACCGCCGAGGTGGATGCCGACGGCGCGCTGACCGGGCTGTGGCTGGCGGAGTCGGTGACCTCGCAACCGCCCGCGGAGGTGTCGCGGCTGATCCTGTGGGCGTGTCAGCAGGCGGCCGCGCTGGCGACCGCGCAGCGCTCCCGGATCATCGCCGATCTGAACGGGTCACTGTCCCCGGGAAATGTTGGGGCAGCCCGGATAGTGCCTGACGCGACGACTGGATAGGCTTCCGGTCATGGCTTCTGGAGACATCGTCCCGATCGCGCTCGGCCTGACCAAAGGCGATCTTGTCACCCTCTGGGCACCCCGTTGGCGAGACGGTGACGATGAGTGGCAGGCATTCCTCGGTCACGAGGAAGACCTCTACGGATTCGAGTCCGTCGCGGAGCTGGCTGCTTTCATCCGCACCAACTCCGATAACGACCTGGTAGACCACCCTGCGTGGAAGGTCATCGTGGGTCTGTCGGCGGCCGAATTGGAGCCGGAGGAGCAGTTCGTCTTCGATCTGGTCGGCGTGCCCGAATTGGCCGCGGACGACCCGGATCCGGAGGTGGTCTCGGAGCTCGAGGAGACCCTCGACATGGTCCGCACCATCGGCGATGTGTGCGAACTCGACACGGTCACCAAGTTCTTCGGCTCGCATCCGGTGCTGGGCGCGCTGCCCGGCGGGGTCGCCGCGTTCGTCGGCCGCGAGGGCGAGGAGCTGTGGGATCAGATCGGCGCGGCCATCGCCAAGGATTGGGAGGCGGTGCTCGACGCCATCGATTCGGTGGTGAGCATTCCCGAGGTGGACGCGGACGCGGTGTCGGTCGCGGAGGCGGAACTGCTTGCGGCGGAAGAGAATGTCGTGCTCGCCGAGGATGCGGCCGAGGGTGACGACGACGAGATCGAGACCGTCGACCTGAACGAGGACGACGAGGAGGAAGAGGACGAGGAGCCGTCGTTCTGGCACGAGGTCGGCATCGACCCGGTCAAGATCCTCACCTCGGATGGCACCTTCTTCACGCTGCGCTGCTACGTGGACGACGAGCCGATCTTCCTGGGCAGCGCGGGTTCGATCACCGTGTTCCCGTCGGAGCGCGCGCTGGCCCGCTACCTGGCCGACGATCACGAGCACGATCTGGCCCGGGTGAGCACCTACAGCGAGGTGCAGACCGCCGCCGTGGACGGCTCGCTGGAGGTGGAGGTGGACGAGGAGAACGTCTACGTGCTGCCCGGCCTGGCCGACGATCTGGGCTCCGGCCCGAAGGCGGTGGACACCGATCAGCTGGATCTGGCGGTCGAATTGTTCACCGACGCGGCCGATTACGCCGAGGACAGCAGCGTCGAGGCGGCGCTGGCGGTGTCGACTCCGCTCGGCTGGTATGTCTCCTACCTGCTCAACCCGGACCCGACCCGGATGGCTCCGAACCCGCCGTTCGCGACCGAGGCCGATCAGTGGCGGCTGCTCGAGCAGGCGTTCGAGGCGCGGCTGACCAAAGAGTAAGTGAACCAACGAATTCGGGCCGCACCTGTCGAAGGTGCGGCCCGAATTGCTTCCAGCCCAAGCTATCCCAGCAGGACCGCGTAGCCCGGCTTGATGACCTCGTCGATCAGCCGCAGCCGGTCCGGGAACGAGATGAACGCGGACTTCATGGCGTTGATGGTGAAGCGTTCCAGGTCGCTCCAGCCGTAGCCGAAAGTCGTTGCCAGCTTGAGCATTTCCTCACTCATGCTGGTGTCGCTCATCAGCCGGTTGTCGGTGTTGACGGTGACCCGGAAGCGCAGTCGCGCCAGCAGGTCGAAGGGGTGCTTGTCGAGTGAGGGCACCGCACCGGTCTGCACATTGGAGGACGGACAGAGCTCGAGCGGAATTCGCATGTCCCGCACGTAGTTCGCGACGACGCCGAGCACCGGACCGTCGGCGGAGTCGGTGATGTCGTCGGTGATGCGCACACCGTGCCCGAGCCGTTCGCAGCCGCAGAAGGCCAGCGCCTCGTGGATGGACGGCAGCCCGAACGCCTCGCCCGCGTGAATGGTGAAGTGCGCGTGGTTGGCCCGCATGTAGTCGAACGCGTCGAGGTGGCGCGAGGGCGGGAACCCGGCCTCGGCTCCGGCGATGTCGAAGCCGCCGACGCCGCGGTCGCGCCAGCGCACGGTGAGTTCGGCGATCTCGCGGGAGCGGGCGGCGTGCCGCATGGCGGTCAGCAGGCAGACCACCCGGATGGGGCTGCCCGCGGCGGCCGCGAGCTGTTCGCCCTCGCGGAATCCGGCGAGGGTGTGCTCGACCACCTCATCGAGGGTGAGCCCGTTCTGGAGGTGTTGCTCGGGGGCGAAACGCACTTCGGCGTAGACGACTCCGTCGGCGGCGAGGTCCTCGGCGCATTCGCGGGCCACCCGGCGCAGTCCCTCGGGGGTCTGCATGACGGCGACGGTGTGGGCGAAGGTTTCCAGATACAGTTCCAGCGATCCGCTGTCGGCGGCGTCCCGGAACCAGGCAGCCAGCGATTCGGTGTCGCTTGCCGGTAGCTGGTCGTATCCGCAGGTCTGGGCGAGTTCCAGGACGGTGAGGGGGCGCAGCCCGCCGTCGAGGTGATCGTGCAGGACCGCCTTGGGAGCCTGGCGGATCGAGGCGAGAGTCAGTGGCGTCGGTCCAGTCATGTAGCAACGTTAGCCGCATTCCTGTTCTGCGGCAGGGCAGTTGATGCGAGTCACCCCGGCTGTTTCTCGTGTCGTTGCCCTCACGTTGCTGGCTCGTACCGCGGCGTCACCTGGCGGCAACTGAATCCGGCTGTGCCGTCCACCGGTTGGCGGCACTCAGCCGCAGGCGACGCCGGTGCCGTCCGGATCGAGTTGCCGCGAATAGCCGGGCTGTCCCGCGTAGATCGGTCCCACCCCGAGCGAACGCACCTGCGTACAGCTGCTGTAGATCGGCCACGGCTTCTGGTCGGAGTCGTGCGCGGGCGCGGGGCTCTGGACGTCGCCGCGCGAGAGCGAACTGGGGCCGGACGAATCGGACGGTTGCCCGTTGGCATTGCCGGTTCCGGTACCGGTGTTGCCGGAGGAGGCGTACGCGGTGGGCATCGAAACACCGAGCGGCAGGGCGATTCCGAGCGCGAGTGCGCCCACTCCCGCGACGACTCTGGACCACCTGCGGATTTCAGCTTCGCGTTTCACGACTTCCAGGCTAGGACTCGCCCGGTTCGCCCGCAGCGCAGCAGGTCAACCGGCATTGCCAGGGGCGACTACCGCTGCGCGAGGCCGGCGACCGGCACTCGGGTATCAGGCGGTGATCCGGCCGAGAATGAGCGGGGCCGGGGCGAATTCGCCGTCCGGGGTGATCGTGTAGGCGTCCCGCAGGGCTTCCAGCGCACCGGGGAAGGCGTCGGGGGTGTCGGTGTGCAGGGTGAGCAGCGGTTGCCCGCGCTTGATGGAATCGCCTGGTTTGGCGTGCATTTCGATGCCCGCTCCGGCCTGCACCGGATCGCCCTGCCGCGCCCGGCCCGCGCCGAGCCGCCACGCGGCCAGCCCGACGGCGAGGGCGTCGAGTCGCATCAGGGTCCCGGATTCGCTCGCGCGCACGCATTCGGTGTGCCGGGCCTGCGGCAGGTCGGCGTCCGGGTCGCCGCCCTGGGCGCGGATCATGTTCCGCCACTGGTCCATGGCGCGGCCGTCGGCGAGGGCGTCGGCGGGGTCGATGCCGTCGATTCCGGCCTGGGCCAGCATTTCCCGGGCCAGCGCCAGGGTGAGGTCGACGACGTCGGGTGGTCCCCCGCCCGCGAGCACGTCCAGGGATTCGGCGACCTCGAGGGAGTTTCCGGCGGTGTGGCCGAGCGGGGTGTCCATGGCGGTGAGCAGGGCGACGGTGCGCACGCCCGCGTCGGTGCCGAGTTCGACCATGGCGGTGGCGAGTTCGCGGGCCTGGTCCTCGCGCTTCAGGAAGGCCCCGCTGCCGACCTTGACGTCGAGCACCAGCGCACCGGTGCCCTCGGCGATCTTCTTGCTCATGATGGAGCTGGCGATCAGGGGGATGGATTCGACGGTCCCGGTGACGTCACGCAGCGCGTAGAGCCGTTTGTCGGCAGGAGCGAGGTCGGCTCCGGCGGCGCAGACCACCGCGCCGACTGCCGGGTCGGTGAGCAGTTCGCGCATCCGCTCGGCGGAGATGTCGGCCTGCCAGCCCGCGATGGCCTCGAGTTTGTCGAGAGTGCCGCCGGTGTGCCCCAATCCGCGTCCGGACAGCTGCGGGACGGCGGCCCCGCAGGCGGCGACCAGGGGTGAGAGCGGGAGCGTGATCTTGTCTCCCACACCGCCGGTGGAGTGCTTGTCGACGGTGGGCCGGGCCAGGCCGCTGAAGTCGAGGCGCTGCCCGGAGTCGATCATGGCGTTGGTCCAGCGGGCGGTCTCGCGCCTGCTCATGCCGCGCCAGACGATGGCCATGGCCAGGGCGGCCATCTGTTCGTCGGCGACTTCGCCGCGGGTGAATGCGGCTACCACCCAGTCGATCTGCGCGTCGCTGAGCTCGCCGCCATCGCGCTTGGCCCGAATCACGTCCACCGCCGAGTGCACTGTCACGTCCTCCACCCTGGCACGTGGCCGGTCGGCTTTCCATGGATAACGGAGTGGGACACCGGGATCAGTGTTTATAGCTGTCCGGCATCGAGGTCGGCGGGGCCGAAGGAGTCGGGCAGCAGGGTGTCGAGGGTGACCGGGCCGCGCTTGTGGTCGACGAGCAGACCGGTGCCGCCGTGTTCGAGGAGGATCTGGCGGCAGCGGCCGCAGGGCATCAGGATTTCGCCTCGGGAGTCGCAGACGGAGACCGCCAGCAACCGCCCGCCTCCGGTCGAAATCAAGTTACCGACCAGTACACATTCGGCGCAGAGGCCCAAACCGTATGAGATATTTTCCACATTGCAGCCGCTCACCACGCGGTCATCGACGGTGAGAGCCGCGGCCCCGACGGGGAATCGGGAGTACGGGGCATATGCCTCTTGCATGACCTCGAATGCCTTGTAGCGCAAGGATTTCCAGTCGACCTCGGACATTTCGGACCATCCTCCTATGGACGTGGCGTTACCCGGGTGATAGCCAACGCGCCTGGTCGCGAAACTAAAGAAAGGCAAACCTAACTCACAACAATTTGGTCCAACGAGCGGCACGCCGAATTAGTTCCGCTCCAAAGCTGGGTTTAGAGTTCACGACAGATCGGTTCAGGTTCCCGACAGCGGGCCTGCAGCACTGCCACCGGATGTTGATTCCGCTCGTGAGCAGGTGGTTTCAACAGTCCTGAGGCTTCGCGGCCGGATCTGACCGGGTCCATCAACGACGTTGGAGGCACCGCACTCTATGACCACGCTAGAAGCTCCGGCCAAGCCGAAGCGGACCCTGTACCGAGGCGACCCCGGCATGTGGTCCTGGGCTCTGCACCGAATCACCGGCGTGACGATCTTCTTCTTCCTGTTCGTCCACGTCCTCGATACCGCGCTGGTCCGGGTCAGCCCGGACACCTACGACCGCGCGATCGAGACCTACAAGAACCCTCTCGTCGCACTGATGGAGATGGGTCTCGTCGTCTGCGTGCTGTTCCACGCGTTCAACGGCATCCGCATCATTCTCGTCGACTTCTGGTCGCAGGGCCCCCGTTTCCAGCGGCAGATGCTGTGGGTAGTGCTCGCGATCTGGATCGTCGTCGCCGGCGCCGGTGTCGGCCGCCAGCTCTTCTACCTGCTGACGAAGTGAGCCCCGACATGACTGCACCTGTTCTCGGCAAGTCCCACGACCGTCCCGCGAGCCTCGATGCTCCGCGTGCCCCGCGTCGCCAGGGCGGCAACAACTTCGAGAAGTACGCCTGGCTGTTCATGCGTGCCTCGGGCCTGCTGCTGGTCGTCCTGGTCATCGGCCACATGACGATCATGCTGATGCTCGACGGCGGCGTGCACCGCCTGAACTTCGCGTTCGTCGCGGGCCGCTGGGCCTCGCCGTTCTGGCAGATCTGGGATCTGACCATGCTGTGGCTGGCTCAGCTGCACGGCGGCAACGGTCTGCGCACCGTGATCGACGATTACGCCCGCAAGGACTCCACCCGCTTCTGGCTGAAGGCCGCGCTGGTCGTGTCCATGATCCTGATCATGGTCACCGGCACGTACGTGATCTTCACCTTCGACCCCAACATCAGTTAGGAACAGGCCACCTCGATGAGTGAATCCCGACCCGTTCAGGAGCACCGCTACGACGTCCTCATCGTCGGCGCCGGTGGCGCTGGAATGCGTGCGGCGATCGAGGCCGGTCCTCGGGTCCGCACCGCGGTGCTGACCAAGCTGTACCCCACTCGCTCGCACACCGGTGCGGCGCAGGGCGGTATGTGCGCGGCGCTGGCGAACGTCGAAGAGGACAACTGGGAGTGGCACACCTTCGACACCGTCAAGGGTGGCGACTACCTGGTGGACCAGGATGCCGCGGAGATCATGGCCAAGGAGGCCATCGACGCGGTGCTCGATCTGGAGAAGATGGGCCTGCCGTTCAACCGGACGCCCGAGGGCAAGATCGACCAGCGTCGTTTCGGTGGTCACACCCGTGACCACGGCAAGGCGCCCGTGCGTCGCGCCTGCTACGCCGCCGACCGCACCGGCCACATGATCCTGCAGACGCTGTACCAGAACTGCGTCAAGCACGACGTGGAGTTCTTCAACGAGTTCTACGTGCTGGACCTGGTGCTCACCGACACCGAGCGCGGCCCGGTCGCGACCGGCGTGGTCGCCTACGAGCTGGCCACCGGCACGCTGCACGTGTTCCACGCGAAGTCGATCATCTTCGCGACCGGTGGTTCGGGTCGCATGTACAAGACCACCTCCAATGCCCACACCCTCACCGGTGATGGCATGGCGATCGTGTTCCGCAAGGGACTTCCGCTGGAGGACATGGAGTTCCACCAGTTCCACCCGACAGGCCTTGCGGGCCTGGGCATTCTGATCTCGGAAGCCGTGCGTGGCGAGGGTGGCATTCTGCGCAACGCCTCCGGTGAGCGCTTCATGGAGCGCTACGCGCCGACCATCAAGGACCTGGCGCCGCGTGACATCGTCGCGCGCTCCATGGTTTTGGAGGTCCGCGAGGGTCGTGGCGCGGGTCCGAACAAGGACTACGTGCTGATCGACGTGACCCACCTCGGCGCGGACGTGCTGGAGGAGAAGCTTCCGGACATCACCGAGTTCGCCCGCACCTACCTGGGTGTGGACCCGGTGAAGGAGCCGGTGCCGGTCATGCCGACCTGCCACTACGTGATGGGCGGCATCCCGACCCGGATCCGTGGCGAGGTGCTGCGCAACAACACCGATATCGTTCCCGGCCTGTACGCCGCCGGTGAGTGCGCCTGTGTCTCCGTGCACGGCGCCAACCGGCTGGGCACCAACTCGCTGCTGGACATCAACGTGTTCGGTCGGCGCGCGGGCATCGCGGCCGCCGAGTACGCGGCGCGGGTGGAGTTCACCGAGCTGCCGGAGAACCCGGCGCAGATGGTGCAGGACTGGCTGGCGCTGATCCTGTCCGATCACGGCAACGAGCGGGTCGCCGACATCCGGGCCGAGCTGCAGGTCTCCATGGACGACAAGGCCGGTGTGTACCGCACCGAGGAGTCGCTGAAGTCCATGCTCGAGGAGATCCAGGTGCTCAAGGAGCGCTACTCGCGGATCACCGTGCAGGACAAGGGCAAGCGCTACAACAGCGACCTGCTCGAGGCTGTCGAGCTGGGCTTCCTGCTGGAGCTGGCCGATGTGACGGTGGCGGGTGCGGTGAACCGCAAGGAGTCTCGTGGCGGCCACGCGCGCGAGGACTACCCGAACCGTGACGACGTCAACTTCATGCGGCACACCATGGCCTACAAGACCAGCCCGGAGCTGATCTCCGACATCCGCCTGGACTACAAGCCGGTGGTGCAGACCCGCTACGAGCCGATGGAGCGTAAGTACTGATGACTGCTGTCGCTGAAACGCCGCAGAAGCCGGCTCCGGTGCCGGACGGGTCGACCATGATCACGGTCAAGATCGCCCGCTTCAACCCGGAGGACGGGAAGGGCGCGCACTGGGACGAGTTCAAGGTCCCCGTGTTGCCGACCGATCGCTTCCTGAACGTGCTGATGTACATCAAGTCCTACCTGGACGGCACGCTCACCTTCCGGCGCTCCTGTGCGCACGGTGTCTGTGGTTCGGATGCCATGCGTATCAACGGCGTCAACCGGCTGGCGTGCAAGATCCTGATGAAGGACATGCTGCCCAAGGGCGCCAAGGAACTGACGGTCACCGTCGAGCCGATCCGCGGTCTGCCCGTGGAGAAGGACCTCGTCGTCGACATGGAGCCGTTCTTCGACGCGTTCAAGGCGGTCAAGCCCTACCTGATCACCAAGGGCAACGAGCCGACCTACGAGCGTATCCAGTCCCAGCACGACCGCGCCCGTTTCGATGACACCACCAAGTGCATCCTGTGCGCCTGCTGCACCACCTCCTGCCCCGTGTACTGGAGCGACGGCAGCTATTTCGGCCCGGCCGCGATCGTGAACGCCCACCGCTTCATCTTCGACAGCCGCGACGAGGCCGCCCGCGACCGCCTCGACATCCTCAACGACGTCGAGGGAGTCTGGCGCTGCCGCACCACCTTCAACTGCACCGACGCCTGCCCCCGCGGCATCGAGGTGACGAAGGCCATCCAGGAAGTAAAGCGCGCTCTCCTCTTCACCCGCTGAGCACGCCCAGCTCCCGGAGCTGAAACACCAAGGCCGCCCGCATCTTTCGATGCGGGCGGCCTTCGTTGTGCGTGGGGTCAGGTGGTGGTCTGGTCCTGGAAGGCGGCGAGGGATTCCCAGGACCAGGTGAGGGAGCCGTCGGTCAGGTCGGTGAGAACGCTTTCCACCCAGTGCAATTCGGCCTTGGTGATGGCCTGTTGGTATTCGTCTTCGAGCATGGTTACGCGGGGTAGACCGAATTGGGCGGCGGAGGCCATGCCTGCTTCGAGGTCAGAGAGGGTGGCGCGCAAGGCGATTGCGCGTTTGTCGAGTTCGGTGCGGGCGCCGTCGGGGCCGAGGAGCATCAAAAACGAGAGGGCCGCGGGGAATTCGGGGAATTCGTTGCGGGGGGTGTTGAGCATCTCGGTGATCCAGGTGAGGCAGGCGGTGCGGCCTGGTTCGGTGATCTCGTAGACGGTGCGTTCGGGGTACTGCTGGTCGCGGCCGGTTTCGCGGACCGAGACGAGACCGCCGTCCTGGAGGCGGGCGATCGTTTTGTAGAGCTGGGCGCGCTGGCCGACGTTGACGACCTTGTCCTTGCCCCACTCCTTGATGCGGCGCTGGATGGCGTAGGGGTGCATCGGTTCCAGGTGCAGGATGCCGAGCACCGCCATGGCCAGGGGCGACCGCTTGATCGGAGTGGAGGGTGCTGTCATGCCCTCGATCCTACTAGGTGCTGAAAAACTAGTTTCTTTGAACTAGTTGCTTTGACACTAGTTTGTGTGCCACTATTGAGGAGCAGGCGAACCCGACCCGCACCACCGCCCGGAAGGAACGGCCATGAACATCAACGACACCGTCAAGATCCACACCGATCACGGCACCACCAAGCGCCTCGGCGACTGGACCCACTCCGCTTCCTTCGACGTGAAGGCCCGCTACGGCAGCGTCGTGGTCGACCTGCGCTCCCCCTGGATCGAGGGCGAGAACGAGATCGTGGTGCACGCCGACCTGGACCACGCCATGGTCAAGCTGCTGGTCCCGGAGGACGCGGTGATCGACCAGAGCGAGCTGGAGTGGACCGGTCGCGGCAAGGTCAAGGACATGGCCCGCCCGCAACAGCCCGCCGGTCGCGTCATCCGGCTCACCGGCTCCAGCAGCAAGAGCGAGTTCCGCATTCACCGCGGCGGCATCGCGGTGCTGTCGGCACTGTTCAGCCGCGAATTCTTCGAGGACGCCAAGCAGGCCCGCAAGGAGGGCCGCACCCCGACCCTGCTGGATCCGGAGAACGCCCCGCGCTGACCCGGCGACCGGTTTGGTGGAATATCGGGTTTGAGATGGCGCGCAAGGGGGTACCACGCCAGGGCGATTGACCGGCATATCCAAGTGAGGAGGCCGGCGATGGAACCCTCGAGTCTGATCGCGGTGGGAGCTTCGGCAGGTGGTGTCGAGGCACTGCGCGAGTTCGTCGCCGGACTGCCCCCCGACATGACCGCCGCCGTACTGATCGTTCTACATCTACCGCCGGGCGGATTCAGCGCGCTGCCCGCGATCCTCGGTCGCGCCTGCGCGCTGCCGGTGCAGGCAGCAGGGGACGGCATCGAGGCAATGCCCGGGCACATCTACACCGCCGTCCCGGATACCCACCTGCTGGTTCGAGACGGCCGAATGGTGTTGTCGCACGGCCCGACCGAGAACGGGCACCGTCCGGGCGTGGACGCCACCTTCCGATCGGTGGCGATGGTGTACGGACCGCGTGCGGCGGGAGTGGTCCTGTCGGGGGGCCTGGACGACGGATCCGCGGGTCTGGCCCTGATCAAACGCATGGGCGGCCTGACGGCGGTGCAGGACCCGAAGGAGGCGATGCATCCGGGCATGCCGAACAGCGCGCTGCGTCAGGTGGACGTGGATCTGGTGCTCCCGGCGCGCGCGATCGGCGACGCACTGATGGCGGCCCTGCGCCATCGCGTCTCGTCCCGGCCACCGCCGTCGGAGCTGGACCGCCTGGAAAACGCTATCGACGCTGGTCACCGAATCGAACGTAACGGGGTGGCGGACATGACAATTCCCTCAGGCTTGACCTGTCCCGACTGCAGTGGCTCGCTGTACGACCTCGGTGACGGGCGTTATCGCTGCCGGGTCGGTCACGCGTGGTCCCCGGAGGCGCTGCTGATCGAGCAGGGCACCGAGGTGGAGCGGGCGCTGTGGGCGGCGCTGCGCGCGTTGCAGGAGAAGCAGCAGCTGGCCGACAAGATGTGCGCCGATGCCGGACGTTACGGCAACACTCGCCTGTCGGCCCGATTCGCCGCACAGTCCGCCGAGCAGCTGAGCGCGGCGAAAATTCTTCGAAAGCTGCTGGTCGGAGATGGAGATATGGGGCCGGGCTAGTACTTTGAGCAGGTGGACCAGCAGAATGCGCCCGGCGCCGTGCACGGTTTCGAGGAAATCCTGCAGTACCTCAAGGACGCGCGCGGTTTCGACTTCACCGGATACAAACGCAGCAGCCTGATGCGGCGGGTGGACCGGCGACTGTCTCAGCTCGACGTGAACGACTACATCGAGTATCTGGATGTGCTGCAGGCGAATTCGGACGAGTTCGTCGCCCTGTTCAACACCATTCTGATCAATGTCACCGGTTTCTTCCGTGACCCCGACGCCTGGGACTACCTGCAGACCGAGGTGGTGCCGACGATGCTGGCCGAGCGCGGGCCCGCGGAGCAGATTCGGGTCTGGTGCGCGGGCTGCGCGTCGGGCGAGGAGGCCTACGGGCTGGCGATCGTGCTGGCCGAGGTGATCGGGATCGATGAATTCCGGCAGCGGGTGAAGATCTACGCCACCGATGTGGACGAGGAGGCGCTCGGCAGCGCCCGGCACGCCGTCTACAGCGAGAAGGAAGTACAGCCGCTGGGCCAGGAGCTGATTCAGCGCTACTTCGAGCCGATCGGCGGCCGCTACTCCTTCCGCAAGGATCTGCGCCGGTCGGTGATCTTCGGTCGCAACGATCTGGTGCAGGACGCACCGATCTCCCGGATCGACCTGCTGGCCTGCCGCAATACGCTGATGTACTTCAACGCCGAGACACAGACCAAGATCCTCGACAAGTTCCATTTCGCACTCGCGCCGCGCGGAATGCTGTTCCTGGGCAAGGCGGAAATGCTGCTCTCGCACAGCCGCACGTTCGATCCGGTGGATCTCAAACGCCGGGTGTTCCGCAAGGTGCCGGCCTCACGGGTGGACATGGGTTCGGTCTTCGGCAGCGCGTTGATGCCCGAGCGGCGCGAGCTTGATCAACTGGACAGTTTGCGCAGCCTGGCGTTCTCGGGTGGCCCGGTGTCGCAGGTGGTCCTCAATGGCGACGATGTGGTGGCGCTCGCCAACCAGCACGCGAAACACCTGTTCGGGCTGAGCGACCGCGACGTGGGCCGCCCGCTGCGAGATCTCGAATTGTCTTACCGGCCGGTGGAATTGCGCGGATACATCGATCAGGTGCGCAACGAGCGGCGCGCGCTGCGGATCAAGGATATCGAATGGCAGCGCGGCCCCGGCGAGCTGCTCGCGCTCGAGGTGCACGTCAGCCCGCTCATGGTCGACGAGACGGTACTGGGTGTTTCGCTGATCTTCCACGATGTGACCGCTACTCGTCGCCTGCTCGCCGAGCTGAATCATGCCAACCAGCAACGGGAATCGGCGTACGAGGAACTGCAGTCCACCAACGAGGAGCTGGAGACCACCAACGAGGAACTCCAGTCCACGGTGGAGGAGCTGGAGACCACCAACGAGGAATTGCAGTCCACGAACGAGGAATTGGAGACCACCAACGAGGAACTCCAGTCCACCAACGACGAGTTGCAGACCATCAACCACGAATTGCGGGAGCGCAGTAACGAACTCGACGAGGTCAACGAGTTCTTCGCCTCCGTGATGAGCTCCTGGCCCGCCGGTGTGGCGGTGATCGACAGCTCGATGCGGATCGTGGTGTGGAATTCCGGGGCCGAGAACCTGTGGGGCATGCGGTCGGACGAGGCCGAGGGCGAGCATCTGCTCAACCTGGATATCGGATTGCCGGTCGCCGAGTTGCGGCCCCTGGTGCGGACCGCGCTCAACGACCCGGCCTTCCACGAGGAGATCAAGCTGGACGGGGTGAATCGGCGCGGCCGGGCGGTCACGGTGCGGGTCATCTGCACGTCGCTGCGGGATCGCGTCGGCGCGGCGAACGGGGCGATCCTGGTCATGGAGCCCTGTGGCGGCGGCGAATCCGACTAGCTCAGCGGTAGGGAATCCAACAGCTTCAGCCGGGCACCCGGTCGCGGCGCGCACCGACCGGCAGCGCCGCCCACACCACCTTGCCGGACGGCCAGCGCGGCGCGCATCCCCAGGCCCGGGCCACCCCGGCCACCAGGTGCAGGCCGTAATGGCGTGGGCCGACACCTGGTTCGCACAGCAGCGCCTCTTTCGGGTCGGCGTCGCCGACTGCGACGGTGAACAGCTCGTCGCGCAGTTCGAGGCGCACCAGAATGTCGGATTCGATCCGACTGTGCAGGAAGGCATTCTCGACCAGCTCGGTGACGACGAGCAAAGCGACGGAACGGATTTCGGAGATACCCCAGTGCACACAGGTCGCCGACGTGAATGCTCGCGCCCGCTGTCCGCAGTCGCCGGAGGAGACCAACTTCAAGGTGGTCCGCCGTCGCACCGGCGGTTCCCGGACCGCGCGCACGGCCGCCGGCAGATCGGCGAACACCGGAACGAATCGGTGAACGGCGCTGGCCTGTAACCAGTTTCGCTGCTGCGGTGAGTAGGAGACGAGCAGTATCGGAACGCCCGGCCACTCCCCGACCCGCATCCACGCGCTACTGAACGCGGTGAGCAGCGTTTCGGTGGCCACCCGTAGATCGTCGAGAATCACGATCAGCGCCCGGGGTTCGTCGATCGCGAATTTGACCAGGCCGTCGGTGAAGTCACGGTAGGACGCCACGGCGAGCTCACCGCTCGGACGCACCACCGTACAGTCCTGGGTCGAGCTGACATTCCACGGTATTTCCGTGCTGCCCACCGCTCTTCGCCGCCGCCCCTCGCTCAGGCACAGTCTCTGGGGAGCTGTGCAGTGATTCCCAATAGTTCGCCCAGCCCGAGCACCTGGACCGGCCAGGTCACTTCGGTGTTGGCCGCCACGACCATCAGGGTCGCCGATTCGAGTTCGCACCGTTCACGGGCGCGGCACAGTGTGTGGAGTCCGGAGACGCCAAGGAATTCGACCTTGCTCAGGTCGACAATCAATCGGGTACCCGGCTGAATGATGTTTGTCGCCGCTCGCAAGACTTTGTCCAATTCACCGGTGCTCGACAGGTCGATCTCACCCGCGACGTAGACAACCACGTCATCACCCCGAAAGTCCCAGCCGACTCGCAGCGGGGATTCGATACAGCCGATGACCCAGAGGTCTCGCTGATCCATGAGCCCCATGGTAGGCCGGTATCGGGCGGACCGGGTCCGAATCATCGCGGCCGCACATATTGGCCGATTGAATTATCAACCAACAAAACGGATTTCGAGGCGGGGAGTACGATCCGACCCACCGGTTCGCAACTTCGGAGGCAATCGAGGACTGCCGATGAACCGGAAAGATCATCCGGACATCAACTAGGCGCATTGCACAGCCGAGATCCGAGTGCACGCCGATGCTCTGCCACCGCGCGCGATACAGCTCTGCACAATGCCCAGCTACACGCACAGTTGTTGTCTAGATCACCTAGCAGTGCTTGCATCGAGGCATGTTCACCGAAGCTCAGCTGTACTCGCCGGTGACCACCGGAATCGACGGTGATGTCACCGTGCATCTGAGTGATGAGCACCCGGGGGTGCACGACCTCGACTATCGGGCGCGACGCAATGACATTGCCGCGCTGGCCTTGGATTTCCGGCCGGGCGCGCCGGTGCCGCAGATCGACTACACCGCCGAGGAGCAGGAGGTGTGGCGGATCGTGTCAGCGGAGTTGGCGCGCAAGCGGGAGAAGTTCGCGTGCCGGGAGGTGAACGACGCGGCCGAGCGGCTGGCGCTACCGTTCGATCATATTCCGCAGTTGGACGAGGTCACGTCGAAGCTGTTTCCGCTCACCGGATTTCGCTATGTTCCGGCGGCGGGGCTGGTGCCGCTGCGGGAGTTCTTCGGCTCGTTCGCGGACCGTACCTTCCACTCCACCCAGTACATCCGCCATCATTCCGCGCCGCTCTACACGCCCGAGCCGGACGCGGTCCACGAAATCCTCGGGCACGCAAACCAACTGGCAAGTCCGCGCTTCGCGGCCGTGTACGAGACGGTGGGCGCGGCGGTGCAGCGGATCACCACCGAGCGGGCGCTGAAATTCCTGGCCGACGTGTTCTGGTTCTCGATGGAGTTCGGGGTGCTGCGCGAACACGGCGAAGTTCGTTGCTACGGTGCGGGATTGCTGTCCTCGTTCGGGGAGATCGAGGAGTTCCGGCACGCCGAGCTGCGGCCGCTCGATATTCACGCCATGGGCGCCATCGCCTACGACATCACCCACTATCAGCCGATCCTGTACTGCGCCGAGTCGGTGAGCGAGATCGAGGACGTGGTGGGCGGGTTCTTCGAGACGGTGACCGACGAGACGGTCGAGCAACTGACCCGCGTCGAGCAGATCTAAAGGGGCATACCGGCTTCCAGGAATTCGATGACCCGGATGATCTCGTCCGGCCCGAAGGTCTCGTGGTCGATGAAGCTCAGCATCGCGCCGCTCAGCGCGCCCGCGAAGATCCGCACCTCGAATTCGCCCGAGCCGCGACCGGTCCGGCGCGCGATCAGCTCCGCGATCAGCTCGTTGCTGCGTTCCAGTTCACGCGCGACCGCGCCCCGTAGTTCGGGCACCGTGGACAGCAACTCCACCCGCTGCTGCTCGAACGCGCGATCCTCGGGGCTGAGCGCGGCGAAGGATTCCAGGGTGGCCTGCCGGAAGGCGGCCAGCACCGACAGATTCGCGGGTTGCGCTTCGAAGGAGGCGATCATGACCGGATCCAGATCGTCGGCGGTCGCCACCTGTTCCTTGGACGGGAAGTAGCGAAAGAAGGTGCTGGGCGAGATGTCGGCGGCCGCCGCGATCTGCTCCACCGTGGTCTCGCTGTACCCCTGTTCCCGGAACAGGCGGAACGCCTCGTCGCGGATGGTGCGGCGGGTGCGTTCCTTCTTGCGTTCCCGCAGACCGCCCCCGGCCGCGGGTGCCTTGCGCACCTGGACCGGGGGCGAGGAGGACTCCGTGTCAGCCGACATGCACCGATTCTCCCGCATCGGCGTCGAGAGTTTCAGCGGACTCCGTGCCGTGGATCACGAAGCCCGCCAGCACGGCCGACGCCACGCAGATCGCGGCGCAGACCCAGAGCATCACGCTCATGCCGTCGAGGAAGGCGCTCTGCACGTGGGTCAGCACGGCCGGGTCGCCGAGCTTGCGGGCCACGCCGACACCGGCGTTGACGCCGTCGGAGATCGGCTCATGGTTCAGCTCGCCCAGGCTCGACCGGTACCGGGTGGCCAGGACGGTGCCCAGCACGGCCACGCCGATGGTGCCACCGGCCTGCCGAAGTGCTTGCAGCAGGGCGGATCCGGAGCCGGCGCGTTCGGGCGTGAGATCGTTGGTGGCGGCGCCCATCGCGGCGGGCATCACCAGACCCATGCCGAAGCCGACCAGCACCAGGCCGAGGGCGGCGAGACCGTACCCGCTGTGCACGTCGATCAGTGCCGCGGCGCCGAGACCGGCTGCCAGCAGCACGAATCCACCGGCCAGCACGGTGCGGACGCCGAGCTTCGGCAGGATTCGGTCCACCAGCCGGGAGCCGACCATGAGCCCGCCGATGAGCGGCAGCAGCCGCACACCGCTGCCCAGGGTGTCCGCGCCGAGTACGGCCTGGAAGTACTGCGGCATGGTGAAGAACAGCCCGAACATGGCGAAGTTGACCAGGATCATGAACACTGTGCCCCAACGGAATCCGGGCTCACTGAACAGCGCCAGGTCGACCAGCGGGTGTGCGGTGCGGCGCTGCCGGAGCACGAAGGCGACGGCCAGCGCGAGCCCGGCGGCGATGGCCGCCCAGGCCGGTCCGTTGCCCCAGCCGTCCTGGCCGAAGCGGATGAAACCGTAAGTGACGCCGAGCATTGCGAGTCCGGACAGGATCGCGCCGGGCAGGTCGATGCGGAAGCTCTGAAGGGCGCGTGATTCCGGAACCAGCAGCGCCACCGCGATGACCCCGACGATCACCAGCGGCACGTTGAGCAGGAACGCCGAACCCCACCAGTAGTGCTGCAGCAGCCAGCCGCCGACGATGGGTCCCAGTGGCAGGCCGATGGCGGTCGAGGTGATCCAGATGGTGATGGCGCGCTGCCGCTCCTTCGCCTCCGGGAACAGCGCGGGCAGCACCGACATCGACAGCGGCATCATGGCCGCCGCGGCCAGGCCGAGGACCACACGTCCGGCGATGAGCTGTCCCGGCGAGGTCGCGAAGGCGCAGGCCGCGGCGGCGACGCCGAACAGCACCATCGCCCCGAGCAGGAACCTCTTGCGGCCGTACCGGTCGCCGAGTGCGCCCGCCGGGAGCATGAAGGCGGCCAGGGCCAGCGTGTAGGCACTGCTGAACCACTGCAGTGCGGCGGTGTCGGCGTGCAGGTCGACGGCGAGGGTGGGCAGGGCCACGGTGAGGACGGTGACGTCCAGCCCGATGGTCAGCATTGCGACCGCCAGGGCACCGAGGGCCAGCCAGCGGCGCACTCCCTGAGCTTTCATGACAGGTCCAATCATTTGAAAGAAACTAGATAATGAGAGAGTCTCTCATTTCAAAGAAACTGTCAATTCATGTCGTGTCATCGTTCCGGGATCCCGCGGCACGGTGTCCACCCTTCGGTACCGACGTCCCAATTCCCATCGCGACAGGGAGCGCCCGCACTGTTACCGTCATCCGGTTCGTTTCGAGTTATCGGATCCCACAACGGATCTGGACAGGTGAGGCACCAAATGACCGACCAAACAACCGAATCCGCCACCGAGACCCCGTTGCACCTGCAGGGCCGGGAGGCCGTGATCGCCGCCGCCGCCCCCGAGGACTGGCGCGACGGTGCCCCCGACTACCACCTCAGCCACCAGGTGATGCCGGTCGAGCGCACCACCCAGCACGCGCCGGATTCGTTGGAGCACATCGTCGAAGAGCTGGTGAAGGTCTTCGAGATGGAGGTCTCGCACAAGCACGATCCCGCCAAATGGGTGTCGCTGGTGGCCGAGCACTACCGCGGTCGCGTCAACGGCGGCGCCTGGCAGGACGCCGAGGAATTCGCCCGGATCGGCTCCTACAACATCCTCATCGGCGAAAACCCCTACTACACAGTGGCTTCGGAGACTTTCGAGTCCTCGCACCACATCTTCCACACCGCCTTCCCCGGCGGCTTCTTCTGGGAGGTGCTCGAGGTGCTCGCCGGCCCGCCCACCGTCACCTTCAAGTGGCGGCACTGGGGTCGCTACGAGGGCGAGTACAAGGGCCACCAGCCCACCGGTGAGCTCATCGAGATGACCGGCATCACCATCGCCAAGGTCTCCGACGATCTGCGCATCCTCGAGCTCGAGCACTTCTACGACAACAACAAGCTGCTCGGCCCGCTCGCCCACGGCTGCCCGGTCACCAGCACCAGCACCAACTAGCCACTCCCCCACCGGGCCCGGTGCCCGTGGCGAGGCCCCCGATCCCGCAGCCCATGAGGTCGGGGGCGCGCACGCCGTGCCACCTGCGAGGCGCGACGAGCGGACCGGTCGGCTATAAAGTCGAGCGCGATGAGCATCCGCAGGTATTCGCACCATGCCGCCCGCACGGCCGGGGGCCGTCGCCGTGCCGTCGCGTTCGCCGCCGTCGTGCTGGCGGCGGGGGTCGGGGTCGGGTCGGGCATGGTTTACGCACCGGTCGCCGGGGCCCAACCGTCAACGACGACAACGCCGTTCACGACGCCCAATACCGACAACTGCCCGAACAAGACGACACCGCCGTCGCCGATCGACAGCTCCGAGGTGCCGGAACCGGGGCACAGTACGCCGGACGCGCTGCCGATCCCGGATCCGCCGATCGGCGGCAAGCAGCTGGGCGGCTGCGGCGTGCTGCTGCCCGCCGGTGCCCCCGCACTTCCCGAGGGCATCTCGGCGACCGGCTGGGAGGTCTCGGATCTGGATACCGGCAAGGTGCTGGCCGCCAAGGACCCGCACGGACGCTACCGTCCCGCCTCCACCATCAAGGTGCTGCTGGCGGCGACCGCGCTGCCGCAGCTGGATCTGACGAAGGTGATCGTCGGCACCCAGGACGACGCCAATGCCGACGGCACCCGGGTGGGTATCGGGCCGGGCGGGCACTACACCAACAAGCAGCTGTTCCAGGCGCTCATCATGGCGTCGGGAAACGATGCGGCGCATGCCATCGCGGCGCAACTGGGCGGCGATGATGCCACCGTCGCGCAGATGAATCAGCTGGCCGCCAAGCTGCACGCCCTCGACACCCGCGCCGCCACCCCGTCCGGGCTGGACGGCCCGGGCATGAGCACCTCGGCCTACGACCTGTCGGTGTTCTTCCGCCAGGCCATGACCATTCCCCTGTTCGCGGAGCTCATCCACACCGAGCAGGTCGACTTCCCCGGCTTTCCGGCCGACCCGAAAATCCCTGAGGACAAGGATCATCCGGGCTTCCCGATCGCCAACGACAACCATCTGCTCTACGAGTACGACGGTGCGCTCGGCGGCAAGACCGGCTACACCGACGACGCCCGGCAGACCTTCGTGGCGGCCGCCCAGCGCAACGGGCATCGCCTCGTCGTCACACTGATGAAGGCGGACGTGCTGCCGTTCCGGCCGTGGGAACAGGCGGCGAAACTGCTGGACTACGCGTTCGCACTGCCCAGCGGCGCGAGCGTCGGCGACCTGCCCGACAACAGCGGCAAGACGCCGAGTTCGAGTGTGGCGCTTGCCAGTCCGCCCGCGCGGGCGGGCGACGCGCAGACCGACAACACCGGCGCCGACCACGAGACGCTGCGGCTGGCCCTGATCGTCGGCGGCGTGATCGTGGTGCTGGGCCTGCTGCTGGGTGCGCGCCGGATGAGCCGTCGCCGCTGACTCAGCGCTTTCGGAAGGTCGAAACCAGCACGCCCGCAAGCGCTCCGGCACCGAACCAGGCCGCCCCCGCACCGGACGCGAGTCCCGGGTACTGCATCCGGGGCTCGATGATGGCCGGGCCCGGGACCGGGATATCCGCGGGCACTTCGTTTTCGGTGGCCGTCGCGGCCCACGCGGTCGCGAAGAGAATGATGCGGGCGGTGAAGTAGGAGAACACCATCAGGCCGATGATGGGTCCGAACACCACGCCCGCCGGGCCGTTCACCACCGACTTCAGGATGATCGAGGCCAGCTGCTTGAACGCCTCGAAGACGACCGCGGCGATCAGGGCCGCCCGCGCCGCACTGCGCAGCGTGACCGGATGCCGGGGCATGCGCGCGATGATCCACACGAATACCGCCCAGTTGGCGAGGATGGCCAGCAGCAGCGACAGCAGCATGAGCAGGCCCTCCATCCACGACGATTCGTGAATGTGCACCCGCTTCAGCAGGGCGCTGATCACCCCGCTGGAGGCCAGCACCGACAGGCCGATGGAGATGCCGATCGCCAGGAACAGCCCGATCATCGCCAGCAGGTCGGAGGCCTTGCTGACGAACCAGTTCCGCTGCTGCGCGGGCTGCGACCACTGCTCGGTGAGCGCGGCGCGCAGGTTCGCGATCCAGCCCAGGCCCGCGTACCCACCGGCCACCAGACCGATGGTGCCGACGCCCGCCCGGGATTGCACCGCCTTGTGCACCAGGTCGTTGATCGAGGATCCGGCGTCGCCCGGAATGTTCTCGACGATCTTGTTCTGAATATCGGTGAGCAGCTGCGGATTTCGCGACAGCACGAAACCCGCGACCGCGAATCCCACCATCAGCATGGGAAACAGCGAAAGCACCGTGAAATACGTGATGCCCGCGGCGTAGTAGTCACCGCGCTGCCGCTGATAGCTGCCCGCCGCCCGCACCACGTGATCGAGCCAGTGGCGCCGCTGGATCTCCCGCTCGATGCGGGCCTTCACCCGATCGACCACCTTGCCGAACACCGCACACCTCCGCGCCCGCTCGACGCACGGCGACGGCCGGGTCAGCGAGCCAGGAAGCCCACCCGGTCGTACACCTGCGCGAGAGTCCTCCCGGCTACCTCTCGCGCCCGCTCCGCACCCGCGGCGAGGACACGATCGAGTTCACCCTGGTCGGACATGTATTCTTCCACCTTCGCGCGCAGCGGGGTCACGAAGTCGATGAGCGCGTCGGCGGTATCGGATTTCAGGTCACCGTAACCCTTACCCGTGTAGTCCTGCTCCAACGTGGCGACCGGGGTGTCGGTGAGCGAACTCAGGATCACCAGCAGGTTGCTGATGCCCGCCTTGGTCTCCGGGTCGTAGCGGATCTCGCGTTCGGTGTCGGTGACCGCGGAGCGGATCTTCTTGGCCGACACCTTCGGATCGTCGAGCAGGTTGAGCAGCCCGGCGTCCGAGGTGGCCGACTTGCTCATCTTGGCGGTCGGATCCTGCAGGTCGTAGATCTTGGCGGTGCCGGTGACGATGTGCGGTTCGGGCACCACGAAGGTCTTCTTGTAGCGAGTGTTGAAGCGCTGCGCCAGGTTTCGGGTCAGCTCCAGGTGCTGGCGCTGATCCTCGCCGACCGGCACCAGCTGGGCGCGGTAGAGCAGGATGTCGGCGGCCATCAGCACCGGGTAGGTGAACAGGCCGACGGTGGCGTTGTCCGCGCCCTGCCGCACCGACTTGTCCTTGAACTGCGTCATCCGGCTGGCCTCGCCGAAGCCGGTGATGCAGTTGAGCACCCAGGCCAGTTCGGCGTGCTCGGGCACCTGCGACTGCACGAACAGCGTGGACTTCTTCGGGTCCAGGCCCAGCGCCAGCAGTTGCGCCGCCGAGAGCTTGGTGCGCTTGCGCAGTTCCTTGGGATCCTGCGCGACGGTGATGGCGTGCAGGTCCGGGATGAAGTAGAAGGCGTCGAAGTCCTCCTGCAGGCGCACCCAATACTGCAGTGCGCCAAGGTAGTTGCCGAGGTGGAAGGAATCGCTGGTGGGCTGGATACCGGACAGCACCCGCTGCTTGCGTTCCGCGGCTGGATCGGGACTCGACATGTCTCGATCTTCGCATGTCGGCTAGGCCGTATGCCGGGCCACCCAGTTGCGCGGATCCACCCCCGGCATGCTGGCCCGGCCGGTGCCGACCAGGCGCTGCTCGCGGCGTGTCGCCAGCTTGTAGAGCGGGTAGGAGGGGCCGGTCATGGGGGCGCGCAGCGGGTTGCCGACCAGTGGCGGAGAAATGTGGGCGGTGCGAACCGCCTGCGCCAGCCCCCGGTACGCGAGCTGTTCGCGTATGCCCCACGGCAGCTCGTACATCTCGCGCACCCGCTCGGGCAGACTGCCCTGCACCAGCAGGGAGAACCCGGACATGGCCTGCTGCACCGGGATCGGCAACGGATAGGCGACCCGCTGGCCCATCAGGTACGAGCCGACCAGCTTGGCCTCCTCGGTGAGGAAGGGCTCCTCGGAGGCCAGATAGCCGTCGAAGTAGGCGCGGAAGTCGCGGTAGGTGCCCGGCGCGGCGGTGCGCGGCATGCCGAACAGTTCGCCCCAGCGCACGTAATCCAGGTACAGCGCTTCGCGTTCGGTCGCGGTGAGGCGGCGCACCAGCAGGTCGTGCATGACCTCGGCGGAATCGAAGGTGAAGGCCATGGTCATGAACATCAGGTGCGGGTCGTGCGCGGAGTAGCGGGTGCCCGCCGGATTGGCCGTGCCCGCGTCCTCCGGGATCACGCCGTCGACGGGTGCGTGCCGCTTGCGGGTGAACGCGCGCGCCCGGTCGGCTTCCTCGCGGGTGCCCAGCGAGACGGCCTCGAACATGCGGCCGGTGAGGGCGAGGCGGGTGTACGGGGTGGTCCGGTGCTGGGTGTTCTCGGCGGTGCCGACGTACAGCAGCGGATGCACCGCGCCGATCACCAGCGCCCGCTGCCCGTAGGTGAGCCCGACGGCCCGCTTGCGCATGACCCTTCGAATCATGGAGTCGTCGGAGAAGTAGCCGGTCTGATTCGCCGCGGGCCGTGCAGGCATCGTTGCCTCCTGGAGCACTGTGGCGTGGACCACCACATCTGGAAATAGAGTCCCCCAGATCTCGAATTGTGGCAAGGGGTTCTGCCAGATTCGGTGCCGTGCCACAATCGGTCCGTGACCGGCCAACGGACCTACGGCGGCATCTCCGCGGCAGAGCGGCGATCCGGCCGACGCACCGCCCTGCTGGACGCCGCCCTCGACATCCTCGGCACCCAGGGCATCGACAAGCTCACCGTCTCCGCCCTGTGCACGGCGGCGGGCCTCAACGAGCGCTACTACTACGAGAACTTCGACAGCCGCGACGCCGTCCTGTCCGCCGTCTTCGACCTGATCGCCGAGGAACTCGCCACCACCCTGCTGGCCTCCCTCCACACCGCCCCCGAGGCCCCCCGCGCGAAGGCCCACGCCGCCATCACCGCCGGCATCGGCGTCCTCACCGACGACCCCCGCAAGGCCCGGGTGGCCCTCCTGGTCAGCGCCTCCACCCCCGAACTCCGCCTCCGCACCACCCACACCATCAAGGCCTTCGCCAGCCTGGTAGCCGCCGAGGGCATCGACTTCTACGGCCTCACCGAAGCCACCCCCACCACCGAAATCTCCTTCCGCGCAACCTATCTCGTAGGCGGTCTGGTCCAAACCCTCTCCGCCTGGCTACACGGCGACCTCCCCATGACCCGAGACGAACTCGTCGAAGCCACCACCGACGTCTTCGTCCTACTCGGCGAAGACCTGGCCCGCGGCATCCGCGGCTGACCGCCTACCGCCGGTGCCCCGGAAACCCACCAGGCTGAACGGCCAATTGCTCAGCGATCCATGGGACATCCGTGTCGGATGTCGCGACAGTGCCGATCAATTCGACTACCGCACCCGCCTGAATACCGGGAACGAGGCCGTAACAGCGAAGTATCAAGAGCACCGCCACCCATGCGGTCTGCTTGTTGCCCTCACTGAAGGGCCGATCACGCACAACAGACTGAAGTAGTGCGGCCGCCTTCAATTCCGGTGTCGGATACGCCTCTTGGCCGAGAACCACGCCGTCGGGACGGGTCGCCGCCGCGGCAACCAAACCGAGATCACGGACATGCCCCTCCCCCTCGGTGACGCGCTGATTGCACTTGATCAGCATCTCGGGACGCACTATTCGATGTCTCGAATCAACGCGAGGGTATCGGCGTGATCCACCATGATCGCGTCGAGCATCGCGTCCTCTCGACGCGCACGCGCTCGCGTGGTCACCCAATCACGCAGGGCTTCACAGATAGCGGTGTTGAGAGATAGGCCTGCGGCGGCGGCCTCATCGGCAGCGTTGCCATGAAGGTCGTCGGGCAGCCGAAGGTTCAGTTTCGACATGGGGCCAATCTAGCACCACGATGCGAATTCGAGCTCGGTTCAAGTGAGGTTGATCGTGGCCCGGCTCATCGACGCCACCAGCCCGATTTCCGGTTTGTGAAGCGCCTGTCAGGCCCCCAGCGTGGCCAACGCTCTCATCGGCCAGATACTTGGGTCAGCGGGCGATGGCGGCGATGGCGGATTCGCCTGGATCTTCGGGGGATTGGAGGTAGCAGTGGGCGTCGCCGACAGCGAAGGGGATGTCGGAGCCGGGGGCGTCCTGGGTCCAGCGGAGGAGGCCGGTGCGGATGTCCATGGCGCGCAGGGTTTTTCCGGTCAGCAGGTAGAGGGCCGTCGGGGTGGTGTGACCGGTGAGGCCGGGGTTCTGGTCGGTGAGGGTCTGCGACCAGAGTCGGGTGGCCTCGCCGCCGGGGGTGAGGGCATAGAGTTTCGCGCCGTCGGTGAGGTAGTAGGCGTCGGGTGAGCTGAAGAAGACTCCGGTCGAGTAGGGCAGGGTGGGGGTGGTCCACTGGGCCGCACCGGTTTTGGGGTCGAGGCCGGAGACGGTGCTGCCGTCGCTGGCGAGGATGAGGCCGCCGACCAGGCCGGAGCGCAGGGTGCTGGAGCGGACGGACGGGTCGTCGGCGCGCGACCAGGCGAGGTCGCCGTTGCCGGCCGCGTCCAGGGCCGAGAGACTGCCGCCGTCTGGGCCGAAGCTGTAGAGCAGGGTGCCGGTGGCGGGGACGTGGAGGCGGTCGGCGGAGGCCGGGACCTGCCAGCGCACGGTGCGGGTGGTGGTGTCGAGGGCCCAGACCTCGTGGCCGTGCTTGTCGTCGTTCGAGGCGACCAGGAAGCACACGCCGTCGCGAATCCCGTACGCGCCGTTGAGGGTGGCGCCCGCGGGGGCGTCGAACGCCCACTTGCGCTGACCGGAGACCAGATCGACGGCGCTGACGCGGTCACCTTTGGCGTTGGGCTCGCCGCCGCAGACGTAGAGGATGCCGTCGGCGATCTCCAGGTGATCACCGGACGCGACGATCGGCAGCCGCCAGACCTCGCCGCCGGTCTGCCCGTCGAGTCCGATCAGCGCGGTGTCGGAGGCGACGATCAATCGGCCGCTGCCGTAGCGCAATCGGCGCAGCTGACCGTCGACCTTGTACTTCCACACCACGCTGCCCGAGGCCGCGGTCGGGGCGGCCGCCTGCGGCGCGGCGCATCCGGCGGTTCCGGCGGCCAGGAGAATCATGCCGTCGCGCAGCACTTTTCGACGATTGAGCACAGGATTCCCCCGCAGTTTCTAGAACACGTTCCACCGCACTATAGGGGGAGATCACCGGACGCGAACACAAAACCGCCCGGCCTCATCGCGGGGATGAGACCGGGCGGTCGAAACGCGGTGGATCAGCTGGCGGCACCGGTCTTCGGGTCGAGCTGCAGCGCGGGCTGCGCGGTCGCCTTGAAGTCGAACATCGGGTCCAGCGCACCGGCTTTCGCGTCGGCGGAGTCGTCGCCGATGCGGCCGGTCTTCCAGTTGTCCTCGATGAAACGCAGCACCGAGGACTGGTCGGTCACGCCGTGATCGACGAAGTTGGCCTTGGCGTACGGGGAGATGACCAGCAGCGGAACGCGCTGGCCCAGCCCGCAACGACCCTGGTACTTGGCCGGATTCGCCTTGGCGTCACCGCAGACGCCCGCCGAGGTGTAGCCGTCCTGCTCGGAGGTCGAGGTGCTCGACACCTTCGGGGCGACGTGGTCATACCAGCCGTCGGAGTCGTCGTAGGCGATGACGACCGCGGTGTCCTTCCAGTCCGGCAGCTTCTGCAGGTGGTTGATGGTGTCCACCAGGAACTGCTGCTCGTCGAGCGGATCGGAGTAGGCGGCGTGGCCGTCCTGGTAGCCCGAGGCCTTCAGATAGCTGACGCTGGGCATCTTGCCGGCGTCGGCGGCCGACCAGAAGTCGGTCAGGTCGTACTGGTGGTTGGCCTGATCGGTCTGGCCGATCTTGTCCACCGAGCTCGGCGGCAGGTGGTGCGGGTTGGCCGTCGACGGGTAGTACTGGAACGGCTCGTGGTGCGCGATGTAGTCGGCCTTGGTGGCGAACGGCTTGTCACCGGTCTTGCCGGTACCGCCCAGTGCCACCCCGACATTGTGGACGCCGCCGCAGACGGCCTTGCCGTCCTTGGTGTCGGTGGGCTTGAAGCCGCCCTGGAACCAGCCCCAGGTGACGTTCTGCTTGTTGAGCAGATCGCCGATGTTCTGGCCGCCCAACTGCACCTGGTCACGGTCGGAGCAGTCGTCGCCGAGCGGCTGCGCGTCGTTGATCAGGGTGCCGTCGACCACGTTGTCGGCCGGGAACGGCTTGCCGGCGGGCATGAACTGCTTGTTCACGCCGTGCGTCTGACCCGAGACCAGGTTCAGCGCGCCGACCGCGGACGGGCCGAAGGTGGTGGTCCACGAGTTGTCGCTCATCGCGAAGTGCTGCGCGTAATTCCATTCGGCGGTCACCGAATTGCCGTCGTAGTAGCCCATGACCAGGCCCTGCGGACCGTAGATCGGTTTCTGGCAGGAGGCGCCCTCGGACACGTTGGTGTGCTCGACGAACTGATCCATCTTGCCGTTGTTCAGGGCGAGCTGCTCGTCCTTGTACTCGTGGTCCTGATCGCAGGTGATCTGCTGATCGGGGCCGCCGAGGCGGACCGGCTGGAACTTGTTGGGGTTCTTGGTCAGCAGGTCCGGGGTGAGGCCGTCCACCTTGGGAGTGTTTGGCAGCGCCGTGAACTTGGTGCCGTCGGTGTTGGCGGCGTTCGGGTAGGTGCCGAAGTAGTGATCGAAGGAAATGTTCTCCTGGAAGATCACCACCACATGCTTGATCGGCGTGGCGGTGTCACCGGCGGCCTGGTCCGAAGACGAGGAGCACGAGGTGGCGCTCAGCGCGAGCAGCGCGGCGCACGCTACGGCGGCGCGGCTTCGTTTACCGAAGCGACGGCGAGCCGAGCTTGGCATGGAACCTCCAGGGTCAATCAGGATCGCGGTGGGCCGCGATCGCTCGAGCCTGACCATTGCAGCGTGTTTCACCTGTTGGTTCGCGCGCAGGTGAACGTGAGCGGAAGATCCGATGAATCAAGACTTCCGGTTTTCGACGGCGGCCGCCGGACTTTCGTCGTCGAGGGTCAGTGCGACGGCAGCCAGCCCGGGCGGGGTGGCGTCCTGCAACACCACCCGGAACGGCGTCCCGCGCTTCGCCCACACGGCCGCGCAGTCCGCCATCGCCTCCGCGAACCAGTCCCGCTCCCCCGCCTGCTGATCCAGCAGCAACGCCGCATTGCGGATCACCACCACGTACCCCTGCGCCTCCCCCACGAAATCGTCGAGGTCGCGCAGACATTCGTCGAACGCGTCCTTGTTCTCCCCGAAGTAGTAGGGGAATTGGAACGCGGCCGCGAACTCGTCGAAAACCTCAGCGACGGTACGCATCCGGCGGCCGCGCAGTTCACGCGAGACGTAGTCGGCGGGAATCCGGTAACGCACACCGGAGAATTCGGCCGCCCCCAGCGGCAGCATCCCCAGCACGGGTGCCGCGGTGCTCGCGGTCACGGATTCGGCCGGGGCGGAGAGGAACTGAGAGAGCGACATGGGCTCGGACATCAGCGCATCCTCGTGAAGGTCTTGTAGTGGTCGCCGGTGTAGTACGCCGAACCGTCGCTGCCGGTGATGATGCGTTCGGCGTCGCGGCCCTGACCGGGCTTCTTGGGGTTGACGTCCCATTCCTGATAGGCGATGGCCTTGCCGGAGGAGTCCTTTCGGGCCAGGGTGCCGTCGCGGTTGTTCCAGGTGTCGCCGCCGTGTGTGCCGGGAGCGTTGGCCGAACCGGGCCAGCGACCGGCGTCGATCTCGGTCAGCGTCTGATACGCGCGATCCGGGACACCCGCCGCGTGCGCGGGCGGGTCTGCCTGGTCGGCCACACCGGGTTTCACGGCGGTGGCCCGCGCGGCCGTGGTGGATTTCGCGGTGCTGGTGGCAACAGCCTTGGTGCTGCTCGTATTCGACGAGTGGTCGACGCGGGTGGCGACGAACGCGATCAGCAGCACGATGACCGCCGCGCCCAGCGTGAGCCAGGCGCGGGTCTTCTTCGAGACGTTCATCGGTACTGCACCGTCACCGGCGCGTGGTCGGACCAGCGTTCGGCGTAGGTCGCGGCGCGCTCCACCACGGCCTGCTTGGCCCGGGTGGCGATGTCACCGCGCGCCAGCTGGTAGTCGATGCGCCAACCGGCGTCGTTGTCGAAGGCGCGGCCGCGGTAGGAGTGCCAGCTGTAGGGGCCGAGCTCGCCGGGATGCAGTTCCCGCACCACGTCGACGTATCCGGCGGCGATCATCGACGACACCCAGGCGCGTTCCCGCGGCAGGAAGCCGGAGTTCTTGACGTTGCCCTTCCAGTTCTTGATGTCGAGTTCGGTGTGCCCGATATTCCAGTCGCCCATGATCACGAACTCGCCCGGATGGGCCAGCATGCGTGCCCCGATGGCGTCGAGGAAGCGGTACTTCTCGTCCTGCATGGGGGTGTCGGCCTCGCCGGTGTGGACGTACACGCTGGCGATGGTGAGGTCACCGAAATCGGCCTCGATATAGCGGCCCAGGGTGGCGAATTCCTCGACGGCACACCAGGTTCCGTCCTGAACCAGGCCGACGCCCAGGCGCACCGCGTCGGGTGCGTGCCGGGACAGGATCGCGACTCCCGCGCGGCCCTTGAGGCCGGGTTCGGCATGGGTGAGGAACCACCCGGCGTCCAGCGCGGGCGCTAGCGCGCTACGCGTTTGCTCATCGGTTGCCCGAGTCTCCTGTAGGCAGACGATATCGGCCTCGGTTGCGGCCAGCCACTCGAGCAGTCCCTTGCCCGACGCGGCACGCACCCCGTTCACGTTGCACGTACTGATGATTTTCGCCACTCCACGACCGTACAATGCGGCTACCGACTCTCTTCGCGGACATCGAGGTCCAGGAAGGGGTGACGACGATGACGTCAGGCTCACCCAAGCCCACCGCCCCGCTCGCGCCCATCGGCGCGCTCCACACCGGGTCCGGAGAACCACTGCTCCTGTTGCACGGCTTCATGATGTCCCCGCATTGCTGGGAGCAGGTCGCGCAACGCATGTCCGGCCATTGCGAAGTGTTCGCTCCCGCCTTCGCCGGGCATTGGGGCGGACCCGATTTCGACGGCTGGTACATCGATATAAGTGCCCTTGCCGACCGGATCGAGGACCAGCTCGACGAGATGGGCTGGCGCACCTGCCATATCGCGGGCAATTCGCTCGGCGGCTGGGTGGGCTTCGAACTGGCCCGCCGCGGCCGGGCCCGCACCCTCACCGCGATTGCCCCGGCGGGCGGCTGGCAAACCCCGTCGGCCCTGCAATTGCGCGTCGGCCTGAAGTTCGCGTCGTTGATCCCGTTCGTGGAGATCGGCAAACGCCTCCCGCACGCCGTCGCCTACAGCGCCCTGGTTCGCCAGGCCGTCGGCATGGTGCTGAGCAAGAACGTGTCCGCGGTCCCCCGCCGCGGCCTGGAGGCCGCGATCAGCTCGGCCACGCATTGCAGCGCCATGCTCCCGATGCTGGTCAGCGGCCTGCGTTTCCCGGCCCTGGAGGACCTCTCCACCCTGAAAACCCCGGTCCGCCTGCTCATGTGCGAGAACGACCGGGTGATCCCCAACCGCGCCTACGCCCGCCGCTTCCTGGAGGAACTCCCGGAATCGGCAGACCGCATCCTGGTCCACGATGTCGGCCACGTCCCCATGCTCGAGGCCCCCGACCGCATAGCCACCCTCATCGCCGAACACGTCTACGCCTCCCGCACCCGCCTGCGCGCGGTCTGAGGACCCATCGAGATCAAGGAGCTCTCACCGCGAAATCCAACCCGGATTTCGACGGTGAGAGCTCCTTGATCTTGGCGAGGGCCCGGCCGGTGACCGTAGGGTGGTCGGGCAGCGGGCGGAGGGGGAATCGAATGGCGATCAGCCGACGGAACATGGTGCGCGGCAGTCTGGTTGCGGCCGGACTGGTGGCCACCGGATGCGGATCGCCAAGGGCGGCGCAGCCTGCCGGGGCGGTGAATCCAGGAGCACCGGGGGTGCCTGGCGCGCCGGGGGTGCCTGGCGCGCCGGGGAATGCGGCGTGGAGTTTTCCGGGCGGCGAGTTCGGGATCAAGGGGCTCCGCTGCTCCGACGGGGTGGTGCTGATCGGGGCCGCGCTCGGGGTCGTAGGTCTCGACCCCGCCACCGGGCGGCAGCGCTGGGTCACCACCGTTTCGGCGACCATGTCCGGCATCGATCACTATGCGGGAATCACCGACGGCACACTGTATTTGGTGGGTGGCGAACCCAAGGACACCATGCGGCGGGTGTACGCCATCGACGTCGCGTCGGGGAAGACGCAGTGGACCTTCGAGACCCCGGAGGGCACGTATGCGACCGGCGCTTACGGGGTGCTCGGCGGGGCGCTCTACCTGGTGGTCGGCCACGCGGGCGGAACCCGCCAAGAGGTGTGGGCGGTCGATACCGTCAACCGGTCGGTGCGCTGGAAAGTGCCCAGCCCGAGCAACTCCGACGTGATCCACGTGCCGGGCTCCGGTCGACTGATCTACACGCGGTCACGCGCGGACGGTGGCAACATCACCGCGCTGGATATCGCCGACGGGGCGGTGGTGTGGTCGCGTACGGATGTCTCCTGGGCCTCGACCTCGGTCATGGAGTCCGGCCTCACCGGTGGCGCGCTGCTGGCGAGCAACCGTCGCGACACCGTCTCCGGCCTCGATCCGGAAACCGGTGCGACACGGTGGTCGATGACCGGTCTCCCGCTCGCGCCCAGCACCGACTTCCAGGTGTACTGCGGGCCCGACACCTACTACGTGTGTGACGGCACCACGCTGTTCGCGCTTCGCCCCGGCGGCGACCACACCCCGACATGGCAGGCCGATGTCTCCCACGGCGACGCCTTCAACGCGGGCGGATTCGCAGACGGCGGCACCTTCTACTTCCTCGCCGAGAACACCCTGCGCGCATTCGACGCGACGACGGGCGCATCGCGCTGGACCCACCCCACCGTCACTTCGGCGGGCTACGACGTCAAATTCGCTGCGGCGGCAGGACACTGCTACGTCGAAACCGGCGAGCTCTTCCACGGCGAGATAACCGCCCTCACCGCCTGAGCCCGCCCCGAGCTGGTGGCTAGGCAGGAGGTGGTGGGGCGGGGGCTCCGGCCGGGGCGGGGATCTTGGCGTACGCCGTACCGGACGACGGTGTGGATGTGGCGGCGGAAGCCTTTGGGGCAGTTTCGATTCCGAGGGCGGCGTCGCGGGCGGCACCCGGATCCCAGCCGGTGGCGACCACCTTGGTCTGGACGACGATCGCGCCCAGCAGGATGACCACGCCGATGGCGAGGGAGGCGGCCACCGCGCCCCAGCCGCCGAGTTTGGCGGCGGTGCCGATCGCGGTGCCGAACCAGCCGAAGTCGGCGTCGCCGAAGGTGGTGTTCTCTTCACCGAAGGGGCCCAGCACCTTCAGCAGGATGGCGGGCAGGAAGGTGATCAGGCAGCCGTTGACGAACGCGCCCAGCACCGCGCCGCGACGGCCGCCGGTGGCATTGCCGTAGACGCCGGACGCGCCACCGGTGAAGAAGTGCGGGACCAGGCCGGGCAGCACCAGCGCCCAGCCGAAGGCGGGGTTGAAGACCCAGGTGAGCAGGCCCAGGCTGACCAGGCCGCCGACGAAGCTGCTGATGAAGCCGATCAGCACGGCGTTCTGCGCGAACGGGAACACGATCGGGGCGTCCAGCGCCGGAATCGCTCCGGGGACAACCTTTTCCGCGATGCCCTGGAAGGCCGGAACCAGCTCGGCCAGGATGGTGCGCACGCCGAACAGGATGACCGCCACCGCGATCCCGAAGTACAGGCCCTGCTGCACCGACTTCATCAGGTAGTTGCCGACATTCGTGGCGCCGCCCTCGAAAGCGCCGAAGGCCGTGGACTGTCCGGCGCGCACCAGGTAGGCGACCGCCAGCGCCAGGTACAGCAGCACCATCGACAGCGCGGTCGCCACCATCGAATCCCGCAGGAAGCGCAGGCCTTCCGGCAGATCCATCTCCTCGGTACTGCGGCTGCGCTTGCCGACCAGCTGCCCGGTCGCACCGGCCGCGATGTAGCCCGCGGTGCCGAAGTGCCCGATCGCGAATTCGTCGCCGCCGGTGATGCGCCGGGTCCAGGCCTGCGACAGCGCCGGGAACGACACCATCACGATGCCCAGCAGAATGCCGCCCGCCACCACCACGACCGGCGTGGACAACCCCGCCACCGCCAGCACCATGGTGAGCAGGGTGGCCATGAACAGCATGTGGTGGCCGGTGAGGAAGACGTAGCGCAGCGGCGTGAACCGGGCCAGCACCAGGCTGATGCCGAAGCCCAGGATCATCAGCCAGGTCACCTGCGCGCCGTACTCGTGCTGCGCGATGGCCACGATGGCCTCGTTGGTGGGAATCACGCCGTGCGCGCCCAGCGCGCCCTGGATCATGGCGCCCAGCGGCTTCAGCGATTCCACCACCAGTCCCGCGCCCGCGCCGATGAGCAGGAAGCCCAGGGTGGCCTTGATGGCGCTGCCCGCCACCTGTCCGGCCGGTTTGCGCAGCGCGATCAGACCGACGGCGGTGATGATGCCGATCAGGTAGGCGGGCTGGCTGAGGATCTCGTTGACGACGAACTGCGCTATGGCCAGAACAACATTCATGCTGTCCGCCTTTCTAGACGTCGAAGAGTGCGCGCATGGCGTGATCGACTTCGGCCGTGCTGGTGAAGTTTTCGATCACCTGCACCGGAATGCCTAGATCGCCAAGAGTTTTGGCGATCTCCCCGGAGGTGAGCACTGCGACCGCCTCGCCCGCTTTGCCTTTGGCGGAGATGGTGTCGGTGGCCTCGACGGTGATGTAGGGCGTCCAGTGCCAGCGCTCCAGCACCGATTCCAGGGTGCTCTTGAGGAACAGGCTGGTGCCGACGCCGTTGCCGCAGACGGTGAGGATCTTCACGGGGCCTGTGCGCGGCTTGGCAGCCGGTGTGGCGGGAACCGCTGCGGTAGTGGCCTTTTCGGTCCCGGAGGCGGCGTCGATCACCGCCTCGTCGAGCAGCAGTGCCCGCAGCTGCCGGGTGGTCTGCACGTCCCGCAGCAGCTTGTCCGCGCCCGGTTCCAGCAGCACCTTGGCCAGCGACGCCATCGCGTCGGTGTGTACGCCGGAGTCGGCGGCGGCCAGCGCCACCACCAGGTCGACGGGATCGTTGGGGCTGTCGAAGTTCACCGGTTCGGTGAGCCGCACCCAGGACATGCCGGTGCGGTGCACGGCCGGGGACGGGCGGGCGTGCGCGAACGCGAACCCGGGCGCGATCACGATGTAGGGACCGTTGTCCTCGACATTGCCGATCATCTCGTCGGTGTAGTCGGGGGTGGTCACGCCATTGGCAACCAGCAACTCACCGGCCGCGCGAATGGCCGCACGCCAGTCCGCGGCGTGACCCCGCAGGTCGATGGCTTCCGAAGGCAGCAGATCCACCAGCGACGTCATGGCTCGATCCTCGCACGGGCGGATCTCCGGCAACCGTACGGCACACCGAGCGGTCGCTTCGGTTCTCGAAGCCCGCGCCGGAACCTGTTCGGTTACATAGGATTACTGGCACACGCTGCCGACCACCCAGGGGTGACCGAGAAATGACCGACCAGACGCAGGTCGACCAGTCCAAGCCGAGCATCGCCCGCGTGTACGACTACATGCTCGGCGGCAAGGACAATTACGCCGTCGATCGTGAGGTCGGTGACTTCTTCTTCAAGGACCTGCCCGGCTCGGTGGACATCGCCTACTCCAACCGCCGCGCCCTGACCCGCGCGGTCGCCGAGATCGCGAACTCGGGCATCCGGCAGTTCCTCGACATGGGCAGCGGGCTGCCCACCTCCGACAATGTGCACCAGGTCGCCGGTCAGCATCTGCCCGACGCCCGCACCGTCTACGTCGACAACGACCCGATCGTGCTGGCGCACGGCCGCGCGCTGCTCGAGACCGATGAGCGCACCACCGTCATCCAGGCCGACCTGCGCGACGCCGAGGAGATTCGTAAGCACCCCGAGGTCGAGCGGCTCATCGACTTCACCCAGCCGGTAGCCGTCATCTTCAGCGCCACCCTGCACCACCTCGCCGACGCCGAGAAGCCCGCCGACGTGGTGCGCTACTGGTCCGGGCAGGTGCCCACCGGCAGCATGGTCTACATCTCGCACTTCCGTTCCGGCAGCAACGACGAGACCCGCGCCGCGGAAGCCAAGCTGCAGAACACCTTCGGCCGCGGCCGCTGGCGCACCGACGACGAGATCCTGGAACTCTTCGGCGATCTGCAGGTGCAGGAGCCCGGCCTGGTGCCGTGCGCGCTGTGGCGTCCGGCCGATGTCGCCGACGGCGTCACCCGCATCGGCACCGACCAGCGCGAGATCAGCGTCTGGGAGCGGCTGATCTCGGCCGCGCTGGCGCGTAAACCCTAGGTGTAGAGGGCGTCGATCTCGGCGGCGTACTTCTCGGCGATGGGCTTGCGTTTCAGCGACATCTTCGGGGTGAGCTCGTCGCCGCCGGGTTCCCACGTCACCGGCAGCACCCGATAGCGCTTGATCTGCTCGACCCGCGACAGGCGCTCGTTGGCCGCGCGCATGCCCGCCTCGATCTCGGCCAGCACGGCGGGATGCTCGGCGAGCAGCGCCGGTGCCGGATCGGTGACGCCGTGCCGCCGCGCGAAGGCGGCCGCCGCGTCCGGATCGAGGGTCATCAGCGCGGTGACGTACTTGCGATTGTCGCCGATCGCGATCACCGCCTGCACCAGCGGACAGGAAACCCGCACCGCCCCTTCGATATTGGACGGCGACATGTTCTTGCCCGCCGCGTTGATGATGAGCTCCTTCTTGCGGTCGAGAATGCGCACGTAGCCGTCGGCGTCGATGCTGCCGATATCGCCGGTATGCAGCCAGCCCTCGGCGTCGATCGCCTCGGCGGTCTGTTGCGGATCGTTGCGGTAGCCGCGCATCACCAGCGGGCCGCGCACCAGCAGCTCACCGTCGGCCGCCACCCGAATCTCGGTGCCCGGCAACGCCGGTCCGACCGTGCCGATGCGGATGGCGTCCGGGCGGTTGGCGGTGGCGGCCGCCGAGGACTCGGTCATGCCCCAGGCCTCGCACACCGGAAAGCCCAGTCCCAGTATGAAAGCCATGGCCTCGGGGGCGATCGGCGCGGCGCCGCTCACCGCGATCTTGATGCCGTCCAGGCCCATTCGGACACGCAGGGTGCGCAACACCAGGCGATCGGCGACCGCGTGCCGTACCCGCAGCGACAGCGGCACCGCCCGGCCGTCGAAGCGCCGCCGGGCCGCCTCCGCGCCGGTGCGCACGGCCCAGCTCAGCAGCAGCCGCTTGGGCGTGGATCGCTCCGCGGCGATGAGGGTTTCGATCCCGGACTTGACCCGGTACCAGATCGCGGGCACCGCCATGAACAGTGTCGGGCGCACCTGCGGGAGCGTCGCGATCAGCTGTTTGGGGTCTGCGACCGTGGTGACCTGCACGCCCTCGATGAGGTTGTTGTAATGCGCGAAGGCGCGATTCGCCAGATGCGCGTCGGGGAGATACGACACCACCCGATCGTCCGGGCCGATCGACACCAGCGCGTCCATCGCCTCGAACTCGGCCAGCAGGTTGGCGTGGGTGAGCTCCACGCCCTTGGGCGCGCCGGTGGTGCCCGAGGTGTAGACGATGGTGAGCAGATCGTCGGACCGCACCGCGCGCCAGGCGGCCTCGAAGTCGAAATCCGGTGCGGGCGTGGCGGCCAGCTCGTCCAGGGTCAGCGTGCCGTCGAGATCGGCGTCGACACAGATGATGTGCGCGATCCGGCCTTCCGGATCGGCCGCGCGCACCTTCGCCAGGAACTGGGACTCGGTGACCACCACCCGGCTGCCCGCGTTCGCGAACAGGTGTGAGATCTGCTCGGCGGTGAAGGTGTTGTAGATGGAGAACGGGGTCGCCCCGGTGTGCAGTACGGCCGTATCGATCAGATGGAATTCCACCCGGTTGGTGAGCATGATCGCGACGGTGTCCGTCGCCGTCACTCCCAGGCCGGACAGTCCTGTCGCCAATTCCCTGACCCGAGAATCGTATTCGCGCCAGGTGAGTTCCCGACCACCGCCCGCGTCACGCAGGGCGATCCGATCCGGATATCGGGCGGCGGTGCGCTGGAACGCCTCGCACAGCGTGGTCGCAATGTCGGTCACCGGGACTCCGTTCGCCTAACAGGTTGTCGGTCAGTCGTTTTCGCCGCGAGCACGGCGTTCGTAGGCCTGCCGAGCGGCCTGGTCCACGTCGTCGAGAAACAGGTGCTCCTGACCGAACTGCCGCCCCAGGAACTCGTTCACGGCGCGCGGCAGGAACTTCTGCAAGCCGATCAGCGCCCCGGCCGCCCGGGTCACCGCCACCCGGGCGCGCGGCTTGGACAGCAGCCCGGCCACCGCGGCCGCGATCTCCTCGGGCTCGGCATTGCGAAAACCCTTGACGCCGTGGGTACCCGACACCAGTTCGGTATTGGTGAAGGTGGGCAGCACGGCCGAGAAACGCACCCCGCTCTCCCGATACTCGAGCCGCAACGTCTCGGTGAGCGACAGCACCGCGGCCTTACTGGCGCAGTAGGTGGCCAACCCCGGCGTCGGCGTCTCCGCCGCCAGCGAGGCGATATTCACGACATGCCCGCGCCCACGGGGCAGCATCCGCTGCACCGCCAGCTTGCTGCCCAGCGCCACCCCGTACACATTGATGTCCAGGATTCGCCGCGTGATCCGCTCCGGCTCCTCCCCGAACGCCCCGGTCGGCATGATCCCCGCATTGTTGACCAGCACATCGATCGGCCCGAGCTGCCGCTCCACCTCGTCCAGGAACGCCGTGAACGACTCCGGATCGGTGACATCCAGCTTCCCGTACACCTCCAGCCCCAGATCGGCCCCGGACTCCTTCACGGTGGGCTCGTCCACATCCCCGATCGCCACCCGCGCCCCGAGATCCCGCAGCGACCGCGCCGTCGCCAGCCCGATCCCCCGCGCCCCACCGGTGATCACCACGACCTGCCCGGAAATCACTGTCGCTTCGGCCATTTCGACTCCTAGAGATAGACCTGTGTCTGTTCCTGGTGAATCCCGCGCGGCCGATTCCGCTCAACCCGCGCGGGCCGTGCCCTCCACCCGGGCCAGGAGACCGCGCACCAGCTCGGCGGTCTCCACCGGATAGTCCAGTTGCGGGCAATGGCCGGCCTGTGGCAACACCACCAGCTCACTGCCCGGCAGCAGGGCGTGCAGCTCGCGGCTCGCGGCCACCGGGATGATGCGATCCTTCGCGCCGTGCACCACCAGTACGGGGCAGTCGATGCTGAGATCTCCGTGCCCGTCCGGGTTTTCGCGGGCGTAGCGCACCGCGTCCCGGCCGCGCGCGGCGACGCCCGCCATATCGGGCACCGAGCGCACGGCGCTGGCCAGGAATTGCGGGTCGGGCGCCACACCCGGCCCGTAGACGAAGGCAGCGACCGCGCGGCGCACCGCCCAGCGGACCGCCGCCGCGGGTATCGGCAGCATCGCGATCACGGCGAACAGCCGCGTGTAAGCGCTCCACCGCACCACCCGGGCCATCCGGTGCCGCGCCAGCAAGGGCTCGTCGAGTGCCACCACTGCGGCCACCCGGCCGTCGTGATGCCGGGCCGCCGCCCGCACCGAAGTCGCCGCGCCCAGCGAATTGCCCACCAGCACAACCGGACCGTGTGCGGCGATGAGCGCGTCGGCGAACGCGTCGAACTGCGGAGTCAGCGGCCCGGACCGACGATCCTCGGCCACACCGAATCCGGGCAGGTCGACCGCCACCGCCCGACGGCCGGCCGCCCCGAGCCGGGCCAGCACCCCGCGCCAGGTGTCGGCGCTGTCTGCGTAGCCGTGCAGCAGCACGACCGGAATTCCGTTGCCGGGCACCGAGAGTTCACGGGTGCGCACACCCGCGTAGCTCGCCACCCGTTCCTCGATTACTACACCGTTCACCGCACTGTGATCGGAGGGCATATCGCCACACTCCTGAGAAGAGTTGCGCACCAACTTGTTTCGAGCAAAGCGGAGCCGCCCGGCGGCGCACGACGGGCGGCTCCGGACGCGCACTACGCGAGCAGACCCTTGGCGACGTGAGTCACCTGGATCTCGTTCGAACCGGCGTAGATCATCAGCGACTTGGCGTCGCGGGCCAGCTGTTCCACGTGGTACTCCGACATGTAACCGTTGCCGCCGAAGAGCTGGATGGCATCCATCGCCACCTCGGTGGCGACCTCGGAGCAGTACAGCTTCATGGCCGACGCCTCCGCCAGGGACGGCGGCTTGCCGGCCTTGGAGCGTTCCAGCGCCATGAACACCATGTTCTGCACGTTGATTCGCGCCACCTCCATCTTCGCCAGCTTGAGCTGGATCAACTGGAAGCGGCCGATCTCCTGGCCCCACAGCTTGCGGGTCTTGGCGTAATCCACACAGACGCGGTGACATTCGTTGACGATGCCCAGCGCCATGAAAGCGACGCCGATGCGCTCGGCTGTGAAACTCGAACGGGCGCTTTCTCGTCCGTCGCCACCCTTGTGCTCCTCGGTCTCACCGAGCAACCGGTCCTTGCCCAATCGCACGTTGTCGAAGAACAATTCGCCGGTGGGTGAGGCGTGCAGGCCCATCTTCTTGAACGGCTTGCCCTGGGTGAAACCCTCCATGCCCTTGTCGAGCACGAAGGTCAGCACCTTGCGGTCGCGCTTGGCCGCACCGTCGCCCTCGTCGAGCTTGGCGTAGACGACGACGGTGTCGGCGTAGGGGCCGTTGGTGATGAAGGTCTTCTGCCCGTTGAGCAGGTAGTCGTCACCGTCGCGGCGGACATACGTCTTCATGCCGCCGAACGCGTCGGAACCGGAATCCGGCTCCGTGATCGCCCATGCCGCAACCTTTTTCATGGTCACGATGTCGGGCAGCCAACGTTGTTTCTGCGCCAGCGTGCCGCGCGAGAGGATGGTGGTCGCCCCGAGACCGATGCTCACGCCCATCGCGCTGACCAGGCCCATGCACACCCCGGACAGTTCGCTGACCAGCACCGCCATCAGCGATTCCTGCCCGGAGAACGGGTCACCGTCACCGGAGCGCGCCTTCTTCTCCGGCAGCGGTTCTCCGGCGGCGAGCGCTTCCTCGCGCTTGCGCTGCTTGGCCAGCAACTTCGTGATCGACTCCTCACCCAGGGCGTCGATCCCGAACTCGCTGAACAGCTTCCGGATGATCGGGTACGGCAGCATCTCGCCGCTGTCGAGCGCGTCCAGGTGCGGACGGATCTCCTTGTCGATGAACCCGCGCACCGCGCCGCGGATCAGCTCATCGGTCTCGGACCATTCGAACATCGTTGTCCGCCTTCCTGATTACGGCAGTCGCCCGGCGATATCGTCGATCTGCCAGGGTCCCTCGGTCTCGATGGTCTTCACGTCGTGCCAGCCCGCCAGCTCGGAGATCGCGCCACCCTGCACCGCGAACACCTTGCCGGTGATCGGGCACTTCTCGGTGGCCAGATACGCCACCACCGGGGAGATATTGGCCGGACTGAAGGCGTCGAACTCGCCCTCCTCCAGCACCGCGGCCTCGGCGGCCATCATCTCGCCCATCCCCGGCGTGGCCAGGGTCAGGCGGGTGCGGGCGATCGGGGCGATGGCGTTCACCCGCACGCCGTAGCGGGCCAGTTCGTCGGCGGCGACCAGCGTCAAGGCGGCGATCGCGGCTTTGGCCGCACCGTAGTTGCCCTGCCCGGCATTGGGCACCGTGGTACCCGACGCCGACGCCGTGTTGATCACCGCGGCCGTCGGCTGATTACCGGCCTTGGACTGTTGTTTCCAATACCCGGCGGCATGCCGCAGCACCGCCGCGTGCCCCTTGAGGTGCACGGCGAGCACCGAATCCCACTGCGACTCGTCCATGCCCGCGATGAAGGCGTCCCGCAGGATGCCCGCGTTGTTGACCACCACGTCGAGGCGGCCGAACTCCGAAATCGCCTGATCCACCAGGGCTTTCGCGCCCTGCCAGTCGGCCACGTTGTCGGTGTTGGCGATCGCCCGCCCCCCTGCGGCGGTGATCTCGTCCACCACCTCCTGGGCCGGACCGGCGTCGGTGCCCTCACCGGCATTGCTGCCGCCGAGGTCGTTGACGACCACCGCCGCGCCCTCCCGGGCGAACAGCAGCGCGTGCTCACGCCCGATACCGCGCCCGGCACCGGTGATGATGGCAACCCGTCCTTCGAGTGCGCCCATGAATGTCTCCTAAGTTCTTGATCAGTCGGCGATTTCGGCGAGGCCGTCGCTCAGGACGGTGTCGTCGCCGCGCACGGTGCGGAAGGCGTAGGTGGTGACCCCGTTCGCGCTCCCGGCCCGCCAGATCTGGGTGGTCAGATCGTCGTTCGGGAACACCATCTTCGAGAAGCGCACCGAGAACCGTCGCAGCCGAGCCACATCCGACCCCGCCACCTCGTTGAGCACACCCCAGGAGGACATGGCCATGGTGCACAGACCGTGCGCGATGATGCCCGGCAGCCCGGCGTCCTTGGCCACCTGCTCGTCCAGGTGCAGCGGCACCGGATCGCCGGAGGCCGGGGAGTACCGGTAGGTCTGATCGGCATCCACGTGCGCGGTGGCCGACGCCAGCGGCGGCTGCTCGGCCAGCGCCGGATCGAACCGGTGCGCCGGAGCGGCGTCACCGACCTGACGGCCCACGTCGATATTGCGGAAGAACGCGGTCATGTACTGCTCGTTGACCAGTTCACCGTCCTCCGAACGACATTCGATGAGGATGGTGATGGTGGACCCGTTGTCCTTGCCCTCGAACCCGATGGCCTTGGCCCGCGACACCAGCTTGTCACCCGGCCTGATCGGCCGGTGGAAGTGGAAGTCCTGCTCCCCGTGCACCACCCGGCCGAAGATGTTCATCGGGGCCACGTCGATGACGGGCATCATCATGGCCTCGAACACCGGCACGATGGCGAAGACCGGCGGCGCCACATCACCTTTGAGATGAGCCGGGATGGGATCGTTGGTGGCCGCGGCGTATTCGGCGATCCGCTCCCGCGTGACCTCGAACGTCTCGTCGTCCGACCAGGTACCCAGCCCCGACTCGTCGAATTCGACTGTCGTCGAAGCCATATCAGGCCGCCGTGGCGAGCGCGTCGAGCGCGGTGAGAGTCTTGTCCAGCTGAGTGAGGCCATCCTTCTCGACCGCCTTGCCCAGCGCGCCCTTGATCAGCGCACCCTCGAAATCACCGGAGACGGAGAACTTGCTGCCGCTGCCCTCGGGGGTGATGTCGAACGCGAACTGCACCTTCACGCCCGCCATGCCGGTGCCGCTGAGCACCAGGCGGCTCGGGGAGTCGACGCTCTCGACGACCCAGTCGATCTTGTTGGCCATGCCCAGCATGAGGATCTTCGCGGTCAGCTTCGCGCCCGGAGCGAGCACGGCGGGCGGCTCCTCCATCCAGCGCTCGTGGATGGAGAACCACTTGTCCCAGGTCTGCGGATCCGAGACGACGGCCCACAGGCCCTCGGGGCTGGCGTTGAGTTCCTTGCTGGCTTCGATGTGTCCCATGATGTTTCGCTCCTCGTCGAGTTCTAGCGCTCGGCGCGCTGGTAGGCGGTGACGACGGCCGCGCCGCCGAGTCCGATGTTGTGCTGCAGGGCGGCGGTGACGTTGTCCACCTGCCGCTTGTCGGCGGTGCCGCGCAGCTGCCAGGTGAGCTCACTGCACTGCGCCAAACCCGTTGCGCCCAAAGGGTGTCCCTTGGAGATGAGCCCACCGGAAGGATTGACGACCCACTTGCCGCCGTAGGTGGTCGCGCCCGCGTCGATCAGGTGACCGGCCTCGCCCTCCTTGGCCAGCCCGAGCGCCTCGTAGGTGAGCAGCTCGTTGGCGGAGAAGCAGTCGTGCAGCTCGATGACCTGGAAGTCCTCGATGGCGAGACCCGCCTGCGCGTAAACCTGCTGGGCGGCTTGCACATTCATGTCGTAGCCGATGAGGTTCTTGGCGCTGCCGTCGAAGGTGGAGCCGTAGTCGGTGGTCATGGCCTGCCCGACGATCTCCACCGCCTGCCGCGACAGGTCGTGGCGGTCCACGAACTCCTCGCTGGCCAGGATGACCGCGCCGGAACCGTCGGAGGTCGGCGAGCACTGCAGCTTGGTCAGCGGGTCGTAGATCATCCGCGAGCCCAGGATGTCGTCGAGCGAATACTCGTCCTGGAACTGCGAATACGGGTTGTTCACCGAATGCTTGTGGTTCTTGTACCCGATCTTGGCGAAGTGCTCGGCGGTGGTGCCGTACTTCTTCATGTGCTCGCGGCCGGCCGCGCCGAACATCCACGGGGCCACCGGGAACAGCACCTCGGAGATCTCGGCCAGGGCCATGATGTGGCGGCCCATCGGCTGCTCACGATCGTTCCAGGTGGAGCCGAGCGAGCCCGGCTGCATCTTCTCGAAGCCCAGCGCCAGCGTGCAGTTCGCCAGCCCGCCCCGAATCGCCTGCGCCGCGAGGTAGAGCGCGGTCGAGCCGGTGGAGCAGTTGTTGTTGACGTTGAGGACCGGGATGCCGGTCATGCCCAGCTCGTAGACGGCGCGCTGGCCGGAGGTGGATTCACCGTAGACGTATCCGACGTAGGCCTGCTCGACCTCGCGGTAGTCGATTCCCGCGTCCGCGAGCGCCTTGGTGCCGGACTCCCGGGCCATGTCCGGGTAGTCCCAGTCACTGCCGTCCTCGTTCTTGCGGCGGCCCGGCTTCTCGAACTTCGTCATGCCGACGCCGACGACATACACCTTGTTCGTCATCGAACTCCTCACATTGGGAACAGAAACAAACATACAAAGCTGTATGTAAACAGGCAAGAGGTCAGCCGGATTCTCAGCATCGCGCACAAGATCACCTGGTGAAGTTCGTACAACGTGACATACAGATGATGCGGTCAGCACGTGCACCGAACACGACGAAGGCCCCCACCGCACACTGCGATGAAGGCCCCGGAAGAGGACTGTCAGCTACTGGTCGACGACCCGGAACTCGGGTATCCGGGCCTCGGCGGCCGCACGCAACTGCTCCGCCGCCCGCAGCCACCGGCGATGCGACCGCTCCGGATCGGGAGAGATGAAGTTGGTGACCAGGATGCCGCGCAGCGTGTCCATGGCGGTATAGGCGAAATCGCGAACGTTCTTGCGGTCCAACTCATTCGGCACCAGCTGCGCGACCGCCAGCAACACCGCGTTGTTGACGAACGGCTCGACCTTCTCCATCTCGACGGCCAGCACCCGATCGGTGCGGCTGGCCACCCACAATTCGATGGCCGCGATGAACAGCGGGCCCTGATGCAGATCCCACATGGCTTCGAGGGTCGCGCCGATCGGATCGACTCCCGTTCGCAGCCTGCCGATCTCCTTCATGGCCGCCTCGGTGCGGCGCTGCGCCAGATGGCTGATCGCGGCCACCACCAGGTCGGTCTTGGATCCGAAGTGGTGCACCTGCGCACCCCTGGTTACCCCGGCCCGCTCGGCCACTCGCGGCGTAGTGGTACCCGCGTACCCGTACTCGACGAGGCATTCGATGGTGGCATCCAGCAGTCGCGTCCGCGTCTCGCTGCTGCGCTGCTCCTGGGTGCGGCGCGGCGGTTTCGAGAGAGAGGAGCTGGTCATGCCGGGAATCTTACACTTACATACAGCCGTGTATGTTCGCGCCCGGATTGCGGGCCGGCGGCGATCACCCCGAGCGTCCGCCGGCCCACGTCATGATCGGAGGACTACTCCGAGTCGTACAGGCAGGCGTCGCAGGTCCAGCCGGCGTCGGTCATGACGCAGTCGTTCAGACGGATCTTGGGGTTCCCGATGGTCTGCTGACAGGCGGTGGCACAGGCGTTGAGGTCGGAGTCGCAGCTGATCGGATCGGCGGAAGCGACCGCGGGCATGGCCAATACGGGCACTGCCAGACCGGCCAGCAAACCGGCCGCGAGCACAGCGGTTCGAATAGCACGCATGAGTGAGATTCCTTTCATAGCAAGCGATATCCGGTCGATCGAGCGCTCGTTTCGGCCGACAACTCGACGAGATTAACCCTGTTCGCTGTGAATTCAGCTCAATGATCGCTGTGAGTCTTTCATCCCTGATGTCTTGTTTACGGCGCGCTGCGATTGCGTTTCGACAACGTCAACGCGGCACCCACGACTACTGGGAACGCGAAGAACGCGCCACCAGCACAGTTCCAGCGAACATCAGTGTGCCGACCACTGCCAACCCCGCGCCCACCACCGCCGGAGCCGTATAGCCGAGCCCGTGCGCGATCACCAGACCACCCAGGAACGCACCCGCCGCGTTCGCGATGTTCAACGCCGCGTGATTGAGTGCGGCAGCGAGGGTTTGGGCGTCATGGGCGACATCCATCAGACGCGTCTGCAGGGCCGGGGCCAGCGACGCACCCGACGCGCCCACCAGGAAGGCCCCGAACGCCGCGGTGTACGGATTGTGCGCCGCCGCAACGAAAGCCGCGAGAATGACCACCATCGAGAGCATCGAGACGAAGATCGCCCGATCCACGCCGCGGTCGGCCAGCACGCCGCCGAAGATATTGCCCGCCACCATGCCCAGCCCGAAGAGCATGAGCACCACCGGAACCAGACCACTGGGCAGTCCGGCCACATCGGTGAGGGTGGTGGTGATGTAGGTGTAGACAGCGAACATCCCGCCGAAACCGACCGCGCCCACCACGAGCGTCAGCAGCACCTGCGAACGACGCAGCGCACTCAATTCGGTACGGGGATCGGTGAGTTTGATGCCGTGCAATTCCGGCACGAAACGATAGATGGCGGCCACCGTGGCCACTCCGAGAATCGCGACCACCACGTAGGCGTCCCGCCAGCCCAGATTCTGGCCCAGCCAGGTGGCTGCGGGAACGCCGACAACATTGGCGGCGCTCAAACCCAGCATAACCGCCGCAACCGCTTTCGCCCGCTGACCCACCGGCGCCAGCGACGCCGCCGCCAGCGACGCCACCCCGAAGTACGCGCCGTGCGGCAGACCCGACGCGAACCGGGCCACCGTCAACGTCGCGAATGTCGGAGCCACCACGCTGGCCGCGTTGCCCAGCGCGAACGCCGCCATCAACACGATCAGCAGCCGCTTGCGCGCCATCCGCGCGCACAGCGCCGCGATCACCGGCGCACCCACCACGACGCCCAGCGCGTACGCCGAAACAGCATGCCCCGCAGTAGGTTCCGAGACGTGCATGGACCGCGCGATATCCGGCAGCAGGCCCATGGTCACGAACTCGGTGGTGCCGATCCCGAATCCGCCCAGCGCCAGCGCCAGCATCGCCGGGATATGCCAGGTGCTCCGCGGTTCGGACGCGGAGGAGGCGGGGCTGGTGGTCGCTAAGGACTCGGAGACAGATTCGGCCACGGCCAATCGCAACACCGCAGCGAACATCCCCGATACCCCCACACGCGGTGATCTGACTCACCCCGGCCGAGAGCCCACCGCGACCCGCGACCGAAACCGCTGCCGCCCAAGGGTTCCCGCTCCCCCGCCGACCCGGCAGTGATCGCATTCACCACCGTCGCGGATCCCCGGGCCCACCACATCCGCTCGAACGTGAAAGCTTCAACCGGCCCGGAAAACAGTTCGGGCACCCGCCCACTCACCGGATTCGGTGAGGGCAGGTGCCCGGAATGTGTTCGGCGAGATGGTCTCGGCGCTCAGCGCAGCTCTCGTGCCAGGTTGGCATCCAGCACGCCGAGGAATTCCTCGGTGGTCAGGTAGCCCTGGTCGCCGCCGACCAGCAGTGCGAGATCCTTGGTCATCTGGCCGCTCTCGACCGTCTGGATGACCACGTCCTCGAGGGTCTGCGCGAAGCCGATCACCTCGGGGGTGTTGTCCAGCTTGCCGCGATGCGCCAGTCCACGCGTCCACGCGAAGATCGAGGCGATCGGGTTGGTGGAGGTGGGCTTGCCCTGCTGGTGCTGACGGTAGTGACGGGTCACGGTGCCGTGCGCCGCCTCCGCCTCACAGGTGCGGCCGTCCGGGGTGAGCAGCACGGAGGTCATCAGACCCAGCGAGCCGAAACCCTGCGCCACGGTGTCGGACTGCACGTCGCCGTCGTAGTTCTTGCAGGCCCAGACGTAGCCGCCCTCCCACTTGAGCGCGGAGGCGACCATGTCGTCGATGAGGCGGTGCTCGTAGGTGAGCCCGGCCGCGTCGAACTCGTCCTTGAACTCGGTCTCGTAGATGTCCTGGAAGGTGTCCTTGAACATGCCGTCATAGGCCTTCAGGATGGTGTTCTTGGTCGACATGTACACCGGGTAGTTCTGCTGCAGGCCGTAATTCAGCGAGGCCCGCGCGAAGTCCCGGATGGACTCCTGGAAGTTGTACATACCCATGACCACGCCGCCCTCCTCGGGCATGCGCACCACCTCGTGCTGGATCGGCTCGGAGCCGTCCTCGGGGGTGAAGGTCAGGGTGACCGTGCCCGCCTGGTGCACCTTGAAATCGGTGGCACGGTACTGGTCGCCGAAGGCGTGACGGCCGATGATGATCGGCTTGGTCCAGCCCGGCACCAGCCGCGGGACGTTGGAGATGATGATCGGGGCGCGGAAGATGGTGCCGCCGAGGATGTTGCGGATGGTGCCGTTCGGCGACCGCCACATCTTCTTGAGACCGAATTCCTCGACTCGCGCCTCGTCCGGGGTGATCGTCGCGCACTTCACGCCCACGCCGTGCTTCTTGATGGCGTTGGCCGCGTCGATGGTGACCTGATCATCGGTCTTGTCGCGGTACTCGATCCCGAGGTCGTAGTACTCGAGGTTCACGTCGAGATACGGATTGACCAGCTTGTCCTTGATGAACTGCCAGATGATCCGGGTCATCTCGTCGCCGTCGAGTTCGACGACGGTGCCTTCAACCTTGATCTTGGACATGGATCTTCGTGTCCTCCTAGGAAGGGGGTGCTCCCATTGCACGGCCGGTGAGCACCGCTTGTAGCGGACCCCAGCTGTTCAACAGACAACGTATACGCCTGGCGTTTGTCGCGGGCCCTGTGGTACCAAGTCCGCGCACTGGTGGCGCCAAGCAAGACAAGCGTACTGCTGCTATGGATCTCACCGCGCGGGCAGCCCCCGCTGTGCGGGATTCCCCGTCGGTTACCGGTAAGTAGCATTCCGGGTGATTTTCCACACCCCTCCAGCATGCGAAAACCCGCGCGCCGCAGCAAGGGGCTGCGACGCGCGGGTTCGTATATCTTCGCCGGTCAGACGCCCACGTGGACGTGCGCATCGCCCTCGATCAGATTCTGCGGCTTGTCCCGCACCATGAACGCCACGATCGGGATGCAGAGCAGGAAGAAACCCGCACCCAGGTAGAAGGCGACGTCGTAGCTGTGGATCGCGGCCCGCTGCATCACGTGGTCGACGGTCGCGTTGTTGCGGGCGTAGCGCGAGGCCGCCTGCACCGAGATGGTGGTCAGCAGCGCGGTGCCGATGGAACCACCCACCTGCTGCGCGGCGTTCAGCAGCGCGCTGGCGACACCCGAATCCTTCTCGTCCACCTGGTGCAGCGCGGTGGTCTGCATCGAGACGAACAGGCCGCCCATGCCGAGGGCGATCAGCAGGATCGCGGGCAGCAGGCTGCTCGCGTAGCTGTCGCCGTACTCCAGCTGCGCCAGGTAGAGCAGACCCGCCGCGCCCAGCACCGAACCGACCAGCATCAGCGGCCGCGGGCCGATCCGGGGCAGCAGCGCCGAGGCGACACCGGCCGAGACCATGATGCCCGCGGGGAACGGCAGGAACGCCAGGCCGGCCTTCAGCGCCGAGTAGCCCTGGGTGATCTGCAGGTAGAAGCTCAGGTTCAGGAACATGGCGAACATGGCGATCGGCACCAGCAGCGCCACCAGGTAGGAGCCACCACGGTTGAGCTCACCCGGAATACGAAGCGGCAGTAGCGGATTCGCGGTCCGACGCTCGATGGCGATGAACGCGGCCAGCAGCGCGACACCCGCGACGAGCAGGCCCAGCGTGGTGCCGGAGGTCCAGCCGTCGTCGGCGGCCTTGCTGAAGCCGTAGACGATCGAGACCAGGCCCAGGGTCACCGTGACCGCACCCGGCAGGTCGTAACCGCCGGTGCGCGGCAGCGGCACATCCTTGACCACGAAGGCGAACGCGCCGATCAGGGCCAGCAGCGCCACCGGTGTGTTGACCAGCAGCGACCAGCGCCAGTTGGCGTATTCGGTGAGCGCGCCACCGGCGATCAGGCCGATGGCCGCACCGCCCGCGGAGACACCGGCGAAGACGCCGAAGGCCCGGGCGCGCTCCTTGGCCTCGGTGAAGGTCACCGACACCAGGGACAGGGCGGCGGGTGCGAGCAGCGCACCGAACGCGCCCTGCAGGCCGCGGCCCGCGAAGAGTTCGGCGCCGTTCTGCGCCAGACCCGCCAGCGCCGACGCCCCCGCGAAGCCGACCAGGCCGATCATCAGGATGCGGCGCCGGCCCAGGTAGTCGGCCAGTCGGCCGCCGAGCAGCAGCAGGCCGCCGAAGATCAAGGTGTACGCGGTCAGCACCCACTGCTTGTTGCTGTCGCTGATGTTCAGGTCGTGCTGCGCGAACGGCAGCGCGATGGTGACGATGGTGGCGTCCAGGACCACCATGAGCTGGGCCATGGCGATCACGCCGAGGGCCCACCAGCGCCTGGAATCCGTTGGCTTACTTGCTGTTTGGTGTGAATCGAGGGTCGTTGCCGGAGCGGTCATGTCGTCTCCTCAGGGGCGGTCCGGGGCACTGAACCATCCTGACCCCATGCGACAATTGGCGTCAAGAGAAAAATGTCGCGGTGCGACAGTTGTCATACTGGGACACAATCCGACATATGCCATCTAACATGGGGACATGAACGCTCTGGGCCTGCGTGAACGCAAGAAGCAGCAAACCCGCACCCGCATCATCGAGGTGGCGCTGCAGCTGTGTGACCAGCAAGGCTTCGACGCCACCACCGTCGAGCAGATCGCCGACGCGGCCGATGTCTCCCCGCGCACCGTGAACCGGTACTTCGACAACAAGGAGGCGATCGTCATCGCCCCCATCGAGGACTGGGGCCTGGCGCTGGCCCGGGAGCTGCGCGCCCAGCCGATCACCGGCAACGAACTGCAGGCCCTGCTCGACGCCTTCATGGTGGTCGCGGAAGGCCTGATCCAGGGCGACAATCCGGTGCCGTTCCAGTGGTTCCAGCAAATGCAGCGCATCACCCGCGACAACCCGACGGTGCGCGCCCAGAGCCTGGAATCCGCGGACACCAAGACCCGCGCCCTGACCAACGTGCTCGCCGAGCGGATGAACAGCCATCCGGACGCGTTGCCGGTGCGAGTGGTGGCCGCCACCTGGCACGGCATCGTCCGAATGGGCATGGAATGCGAATTCGATTCGGACTCCGAGTTTCCCGACTGCGGCAGCGCCTCCTCGGCGCAGGCGTTGGCTGACAATGTGCTGGCGGCCTTTCGGGAATTCGTGCGCACCTGCGCGGTTCCGACTGTGGCAAGCCCCACTGCCAGTCTGGTAGCGACCGACCGTTAGAATCTCGCCACAGGTCAAGAGCATCAGCGTCAAGCCCCGGCTCGCTGATCGGCAACCCTCCAGCTGCGGTGGGGTGCTCCGGGTGAGGACCGGGCGTTCGAAGGCCGAACGCAAGCGCAAGTAGGAGGTCTACCGAAATGTGTTGTTGTCGAAGCCCATACGCCTTCCGATAACGTCAGACTTCCGCCATTCGGCGACCTTGTTTTCCTGGAGAAGCACATGAGTGACTCGACCGCGCCCGCGATCGCCCCCGACGGCAGCATCGACCCGGCCGACTGGTCCTTCGAGACCAAGCAGATTCACGCCGGCCAGTCCGCTGACACCGCCACCGGGGCCCGGGCCCTGCCGATCTACCAGACCACCTCGTACGCCTTCCGCGACACCGACCACGCCGCCGCGCTGTTCGGTCTCGCCGAGCCGGGCAATATCTACACCCGCATCATGAACCCCACCCAGGACGCGGTGGAGCAGCGCGTGGCTGCCCTCGAGGGCGGTGTCGCGGCGCTGTTGCTGGCCTCCGGGCAGGCGGCGGAGACCTACGCGATCCTGAACCTGGCCCAGGCCGGCGACCACATCGTGGCCAGCCCGCACCTGTACGGCGGCACCTACAACCTGCTGCACTACTCGCTGCCCAAGCTGGGCATCCAGGTCAGCTTCGTCGAGGACCCCGACGACCTGGCGCAGTGGCAGGCGGCAATTCAGCCCAATACCAAGGCTTTCTACGGCGAGACCATCGCCAACCCGAGCAGCTCGGTGCTCGACATCCCGGGCATCTCCGGTGTCGCGCACGCCGCGGGCATCCCGCTGATCGTGGACAACACGGTCGCCACCCCGTACCTGATCCAGCCGCTGAAACTGGGCGCCGACATCGTCGTGCACTCGGCCACCAAGTACCTGGGTGGGCACGGCACGGCGGTCGCGGGCGTGATCGTCGACGGCGGCAATTTCGACTGGACCGTGCAGAACGCGGCCGGGGAATCGCGTTTCCCGGGCTTCACCACGCCGGACCCGAGCTACCACGGCGCGGTGTTCGCGGATCTGGGCGCTCCGGCGTTCGCGCTCAAGGCGCGCGTGCAGTTGCTGCGCGACCTGGGTGCGGCGGTATCGCCGTTCAACGCGTTCCTCATCGCGCAGGGCATCGAGACGCTGAGCCTGCGGGTGGAGCGGCACGTGGCCAACGCGCAGGCGGTGGCCGAATTCCTCAGTGCGCGGGCCGAGGTCACCAAGGTGTACTACGCGGGCCTGCCGGACTCCCCCTGGTTCGAGCGTGGCAAACAACTGGCTCCCAAGGGTGTCGGCGCGATCGTGTCCTTCGAACTGGCCGGTGGCATCGACGCGGGCAAGAAGTTCGTCGAGGCGCTGGTGCTGCACAGCCATGTCGCTAACATCGGTGATGTGCGTTCGCTCGTGATTCATCCGGCCTCCACCACCCACTCCCAGCTGACTCCGGCCGAGCAGCTGGCTTCCGGCGTCACCCCTGGTCTGGTGCGTCTGGCGGTGGGTATCGAGGGCATCGGCGACATCCTGGCGGATCTGCGCGCGGGACTGACGGCGGCGGCAAGTTGACCGTGAATATCGAATCGAGCACCTCTCGTCCGGCGGCGGAACTTCTGCTTCCGCCGCCGGACGGGACGCTCGCGAGCATTGCCATCGGGGATGTCGAACTCGAGAACGGCAGTGTCCTCCCCGATGTGACCCTGGCCGTGCAACGGTGGGGCGAACTCTCCGCGAACGCCGACAACGTGGTGCTCGTCGAGCACGCGCTGACCGGCGACTCGCATGTGATCGGTCCGGCCGACGTGCACCACAGCGCGGCCGGCTGGTGGGACGGCATCGTCGGCGCGGGTGCGCCGGTGGACACCGGTGAATGGTGTGTCATCGCGACCAACGTGCTGGGCGGCTGCAAGGGCAGTACCGGTCCGGCGTCCCTGGCTCCGGACGGAAAGCCCTGGGGCGCAAGGTTTCCCGAGATCTCCATCCGGGATCAGGTGACCGCCGAACGCAAGCTGTTCGATCTGCTCGGCATCGAGCGCCTGGCCGCCGTGCTCGGCGGCTCGATGGGCGGCATGCGGGTGCTGGAGTGGATGGTCGGGCAGCCGGAACGCGTCGGCGCCGCACTGGTGCTGGCGGTCGGCGCACGCGCCACCGCCGATCAGATCGGCACCCAGACCACCCAGATGGCGGCCATCAAGGCCGATCCGGACTGGCAGGGCGGCAACTATCACGGCACCGGCCGCTCGCCGATGACCGGGATGGGGATCGCCCGGCGCATCGCGCATCTGACCTACCGCACCGAGTCCGAACTCGACCACCGTTTCGAGAACCACGCGCAGGGTGACGAGAACCCTTGGACGGGTGGGCGTTACGCGGTGCAGAGCTACCTGGAGTACCAGTCCGACAAGCTGGTGGCCCGCTTCGATCCGGCCACCTACGTGCTGCTGACCGAGGCCATGAACCGGCACGACGTGGGTCGCGGTCGCGGCGGCGTGGTGGCGGCGCTGTCGGGTACGCCGGTGCCGTGTGTGATCGGCGGCGTGGATTCCGATCGGCTCTACCCGCTGCGCACGCAGCAGGAGCTGGCCGATCTGCTGCCGGGTTCCAAGGGGCTCGAGATCATCCGCTCGCGGGACGGCCACGACGGTTTCCTCACGGAGTTCGACGCGGTCGGCAAGCTGGTGCTGGAGACGATGGAGCTGGCGCGCGCGGGTCGCGTAAGACATTCGTAAAAAGGTGCTGTGAAATACCGGCGGCGTCGCCGCCGGTTACGCCAGATTTCCGGTCTGTTTCATACCAATTGTCCTGACACACTGTCGGTTTCGGGAACATGACACCTCCGTAACCGTCAGCCCCCGATCCGTGTGCGAAGCGCGTCCGACCCGTAATGTATTCGACATGACGGCAGCATTCGATGACATGGATCTTCGCGATCTCGTCGCCCTGCTCTCCGATGAGGAGCAGCGCGAACTTCGCCCGGCAATCCTCCGCGTTCTACACCGCCTGCCCGACCAGGAGGTACTGCGCCGTGAACTGGGACGCCGCATGACTTCCGTCTAAGTGACGCCGAGACTGCTGATGGTGGCGGCCAGCACGATGATCGCGCCGCCCAGCACGGTCAGCCAGGCCACGTCGAAACCTTTGCTGCGCACCGCCAGCACGCCGACCCGATCGGTCGGCAGCAGCAGGCGCAGCGCGGCCGCCAGCAGGGTGGCGCCGCCGAAGAAGAAGGTTCCGCGCCGCCAGCGGTCGGCGGCCAGGAACACCACCGCGACGATGAGCACGACGGCGACCAGCAGGATGGGCAGATTGTCGCGGAGGAATTCGCCGCGACCCGGCTTCGCGAGCTGGTGGCCGCTGCGGCTGTCGGGCGCGGCATGGGCTGGACTCACGCGTCGAGCTTAACGGGCCCCCGCGCACCCGGCTTCCCGCGGCCGCGTCGCCACGGGAAGCCGGGTCTCCGCGCCCCGACGCGGGCTCGATGCGGTACGGCCGGACCCACTCCGCGATACGGCCGTGCCGTCTGCGCGGTGCGGGTGGCCGCTCATCGCGGTGCGGGCAGGCCTCGTGGCACGACTCGGATGAAATCCGTTGTCGCACCGGGTGTTCTGCTGGTCGGTTCGGTGCAGCCGACGGTGACGGCACCGGGTGCGACGGCGACGGTCCACAGCGGCACCCAGGTCGCGCCGTGTGCCGCCTGCTCCGGTTGCGCGTCGGGCGGCGGAGGCAGCAGGTCGAGCGGTTGCCCCGCGCCGAGCAGGGCGGTGCAGCGCAGCGCGCTCCAGTCGCCACCCTGCACGACCTTGATGTCGAGGACGGCGTCGGCGGGCAGGGTCACCCTGCGGGTCTCACCGAGTGGAATGCGTACCGCGCCATTGCTTTCGCCGGGATCGTCGCTGCCGTCGACGATGGGCGAGGTGGTGACCGGGGAGGTCGAGGCGGTGTCGCTGAACTCCTTGGCACCGGCACTCGAGCAACCGACCGCTACGAGGGCAGGCAATCCAGTGGCTACGACAATCAGCTTCGCGTTATTGAGCATGGTCACTCCTGGGTCTAGCCAGATCTGGAGCATTTGCGCTGTTTATCGCCTTCCATACTGGTCATTGTTACTTACGGTTACGTATACTTCGGATTTCCGCTGGATTGCCTCAAATCCCATCAGTAACTAGTTAGCTACCGATGGGCGTGCGGCGGCCGCTCCCCCTGCCGGTACATTCGCACCGTGCTCAAGCTGATGTTCTTCGAACCGCGCATTCCGCCCAATACCGGCAATGCCATCCGCCTGGCGGCGGGCACCGGCTGCGAGCTACACCTGATCGAACCCCTCGGCTTCGACCTATCCGAGCCCAAGCTGCGCCGCGCCGGACTGGACTACCACGATCTGGCGGTCGTCACCGTCCACCGAAGCCTTTCCGCCGCTTGGGATGTCATCCAGCCCGACCGCGTGTTCGCCTTCACCGCCGCGGCCACCACCCACAACACGGACGTCACCTACCGCCCCGGCGACGTCCTGCTCTTCGGCCCCGAACCCACCGGCCTCCCCGAAGAAGTCCTCACCGACCCCCACATCACCGACCGCCTGCGCATCCCCATGCTCCCCGGCCGTCGCTCCATGAACCTCTCCAACGCCGCCGCCGTAGCCGTGTACGAGGCCTGGCGGCAAATGGGCTTCCCGGGCGCGGTGTAGTCAGCTGTCGATCTCGAAGCGTTTGAAGCGGGAGGTCGCACCGGCGGTGAGGCGCACCGCGGATTTCGCGACACCGAAGTGGTCGGCGAGGAGTTCGCAGGCGGCCTTGTTGGCCTTGCCCTCGACCGCGGGGGCGCGGACGTAGAGCTGCAGGGTGCCGTCGTCGAGGGGCTCGACGAGCGGGCCCTTCTTGCTGTTGGGCTTGATGATCGCTCGGACGACGGTGGGCATACCCGCATTCTCCGGCAGGCGGTTCAGCGGAAGTCACGGGAGCGCGCTTCGATGCGGAGGTCGAGGCGTTGGACGTGGTCGGCGACGATGGTCACCGCACCCTCGGCGTTCTGGAGGCGGCCGCGGATGAGCAGGGCGGGGGCCACCTGGACGAGGCGGCGGTAGCGGGCCCAGAGGCCGACCGTGCAGACCACATTGACCATGCCGGTCTCGTCTTCCAGGTTGAGGAAGGTGACGCCGCCCGCGGTGGCGGGGCGCTGACGGTGGGTCACCGCACCGCCCACCAGGACTCGGGTGCCGTCGCGGATGCCGAGCAGGGCGGCGGCGGGGACGACGCCCAGGGCGTCGAGGCGTTCGCGCAGGAATTCGGTGGGGTAGCTGCCGGGTGAGACGCCGGTGGCCCAGACGTCGGCGGCGGCCAGTTCCAGGGCGCTCATGCCGGGCAGGGCGGGGGCGGCGGTCACCGCGCCGGTGCCGGGCAGCCGGTCGTGGCGTTCCCCGGCGGCCGCGCCCGCCGCCCACAGTGCCGCGCGCCGGGTGTCGCCGAGGCTGCCGAGCGCGCCCGCGGTGGCCAGCGATTCCGCTTGCGCCACAGTCAGTTCCACCCGCCCGGTGAGATCGAGGAACGAGGTGTAGGGGCCGGTGGCCAGGCGGGCGTCGACGATCTGCTCGGCCAGGTCGGTGCCGATCTGGCGGACCGAGGCCAGGCCCAGCCGGATCTCGAGCCCCTTCGCCTCCAGGGTCGCCTCGGCCAGGCTGTGGTTGATGTCGGGTCCGTGCACCGCCACCCCGTGCCGCCGGGCGTCCGCGACCAGGGATTGCGGTGAGTAGAAGCCCATCGGCTGGGCGCGCAGCAGTCCCGCGCAGAAGGCCGCCGGATGATGCAGTTTGAACCACGACGAATAGAACACCAGCGAGGCGAAACTCTGCGAATGGCTTTCCGGGAAGCCGAAATTCGCGAAGGCGCACACCTTCTCGTAGATGCGGTCGGCGATCTCGCCGGTGATGCCGTGCAGTTCCCGCATGCCCTGGTAGAAGCGTTCGCGCAGGCGTTCCATCTTCTCCGGTGAGCGTTTGGAGCCCATGGCCCGGCGCAGCTGATCGGCTTCGGCGGCGCTGAATCCGGCGATGTCGACGGCCATCTGCATGAGCTGCTCCTGGAACAGCGGGATGCCGAGCGTGCGCTCGAGCGAATTCTCCAGCGCCGCATGGTCGTAGACGACCTTCTCCCTACCGTTGCGCCGCCGGATGTAGGGATGCACCGAGCCGCCCTGGATGGGTCCGGGCCGGATCAGCGCGACCTCGACCACCAGGTCGTAGAAGGTGCGGGGTTTCAGGCGCGGCAGGGTCGCCATCTGGGCGCGCGACTCCACCTGGAAGACGCCGACCGAGTCCGCGCGGCAGAGCATGTCGTAGACAGCGGGTTCGGTCAGATCGAGGCGGTGCAGTTCGACGGTCTCGCCCTTGTGCTCGGCGACCAGGTCGATCATGTAGTGCAGGGCGGAGAGCATGCCGAGCCCGAGCAGATCGAATTTCACCAGGCCCGCGCTGGCGCAGTCGTCCTTGTCCCATTGCAGCACACTGCGATTCGCCATCCGCGCCCATTCCGTCGGGCACACGTCGGCGATGGGCCGATCGCAGATCACCATGCCGCCGGAGTGGATGCCGAGATGCCTTGGCAGGCCCTCCAATTCACCGGCCAGCGCGAGCACGTCCGCCGGGATCTCGGTGTGCTCCTCCTTCGCCACTCCGGTCCAGCGGCTCACCTGTTTGCTCCAGGCGTCCTGCTGTCCGGTCGAGAACCCCAGGGCGCGTGCGGCATCGCGCACCGCGGACCGGCCGCGATAGGTGATGACATTGGCGACCTGCGCCGCGTATTCGCGCCCGTATTTGGCGTAGACGTGCTGGATCGCCTCCTCGCGCCGATCCGATTCGATGTCGACGTCGATATCGGGCGGCCCGTCGCGTTCCGGTGACAGGAAGCGTTCGAACAGCAGCTTGTTGGCGACCGGATCCACATTGGTGATGCCGATGGCGTAGCAGACGGCCGAGTTGGCCGCCGAACCCCTTCCCTGACAAAGGATGTCGTTGTTCCGGCAGAAGCTGACGATGTCGTGCACGACCAGGAAGTAGCCCGGGAAGCCGAGGGTGGCGATCACCGCCAGTTCGTGTTCGAGCTGCCGGTAGGCGTCCGGGTTCCCGGCGGGCGGACCGTAGCGGCGGGCCGCGCCCTCGAGGGTGAGCGCGCGCAGCCACGAGTTCTCGTCGTGTCCGGCGGGGACGTCGAAGGGCGGCAGTTTCGGTGCGATCAGTCGCAGGTCGAAGGCGCATTCCCGGCCCAGCCGAACGGCATTGGCCACCGCGTGCGGACTGGCCGCGAACAGTCGCGCCATCTCGTCGCCGGAGCGCAGGTGCGCGCCGCCGGTGGGCGCCAGCCACCCGGCCATGTCGTCGAGGCTGGAGCGGGCGCGGATGGCGGCGAGTGCCATGGCCCGCCGCCGCTGCGGCGGGGCCGCGAAATGCGCTCCGGTGGTGGCGATCACGGGCAGTCCGACCCGGTCGGCGAGGGCGAGGAGCCGGGCATTGCGTTCGTCGTCCTCGGGGATGCCGTGGTGGGTGAGCTCCACGCTCACATGCTCGGCGCCGAAGCGTTCGATCAGCTCGTGCAGGGCCGTCTCGGCGGCGGCGTCGCCGTGCTGAAGTGCCTGCCGCACAGTCCCTTTCCGGCATCCGGTGAGTACGTGCCAGTGTCCGCCCGCCGCCTCGGTGAGCCGGTCGAGGTCGTAGCGCAGGATGCCCTTCTCCCCCGCCGCCATGTGGGCGGCGGCCATTTCCCGGGACAGGCGGCGGTAGCCCTCCTGCCCGCGCGCCAGGATCAGCAGGTGCGGTCCGGCGGGGTCGGGTGAGCCGTTGCGCGGCTCCGAATCCTGCAGCGCCGCTTCGGGTTCGCGACCGCGGCGGCGACCGCGAGCGGTCTGGTTGACGCCGCCGCGCGGGGCCAGGTGCGCACCGGCCCGAGCGGCGGTGCCGATGGACAGTTCCGCGCCGAAGATGGTCGGCATGCCCCATTCGCGGGCGGCCTCGGCGAAGCGGACGACGCCGTAGAACCCGTCGTGGTCGGTGAGGGCGAGGGCTTCCAGGCCGAGTCGCACGGCCTCTTCGACGAGTTCCTCCGGCTGGCTGGCCCCGTCGAGAAAGCTGTAGGCGGAGTGGGTGTGCAGTTCGGCGTACGGCACCGCGGACGCGGCCGGGGTGAGGTCACCGGCCTGGTACTTCTCGCGTTTGCGGGACCAGGCGGGGCTGTCGCCGCCGTCGCCGTCGATGGCGGGTCGCTGTGCGGTCGGGTCGGGACGTCCGGAGAGGACGCGCTCCATTTCCGCCCAGGAGGGTGGGCCGTTGTGCCAGCCCATGGGCGCACCTCCTCCGCAATCCGACCGGTCTCGAGTATCGAACATACATTCGAAACCGATTGGTCTCTACAACGGCCCGCGAACCACCCGCCGTACAGCGTGGCGCTCCAACTTACTTTGGAGTAAGTTCAAGGCAATTCGACTGCAAGGGAGCACCGATGACCGACACCTCCGATCCCAGCGGCAACGGTTACCTGGCCCGACGACGCGCCCGCCGCGATCTGACCGGTAAGCACGTCGTCATCACCGGCGCGTCCTCGGGCATCGGACGCGCGGCCGCCGTCGCCGCCGCGGAGAAGGGCGCGGTCGTCATCCTGCTGGCCCGCCGCGCCGACGAACTGTCCACCGTGGTGGACGAGATCACCGCCGCAGGCGGCAGCGCCTTCGGCTACCAGTGCGACGTCACCGACGCCGACTCCGTCGAGCAGGCCATCGACGCCATCCTCGGCGCCCACGGGCACGTCGACATGCTGGTCAACAATGCCGGGCGCTCCATCCGCCGCGCCGTGCACCGCTCCACCGACCGCATGCACGACTTCGAGCGCACCATGGCCGTCAACTACTTCGGCGCGGTGCGCATGACCCTGGCGCTGCTGCCGCAGATGCGCGAACGCCGCGACGGTCACATCGTCAACATCTCCAGCGCGGGCGTGCAGGTGGCCACTCCCCGCTTCGCCGCCTACCTGGCCAGCAAGGCCGCCCTGGACAAGTTCGCCGAGGTGACCGCAGCCGAGATGCGTTCCAGCAACATCACTTTCACCACCATCCACATGCCGCTGGTGCGCACGCCGATGATCACGCCCAGTGGCGATCAGGGCACCGGCACCCAGTCCGCGGAATGGGCGGCGGCCACCATCGTGCGCGCGCTCACCGAGCGCCCGCGCCGCATCGACGTCCCGCTGGGCACCCTGGCCGAGTATGGCAACCTGGTCGCGCCCGGCATCAAGGAGCGGGTGCTGCACCGCTACTACCGCGCCATCCCCGATTCGGCCGCCGCCAAGGGCGAGACCGTGGTCGAGCCGGAGACCACCGACGTGGAAATCATCACCCCGCAACGCCATCGGCGTCCGGTGCCGCCCGCCGTGCGCGTCACCGGCACCGCCCTGCGCCGGGCGGCCCGGCTGGTGCCGGGCACGCACTGGTAACTCGGTTCACGCAATCACGGTGGCCCCGAAGCTATTTCAGGGCCACCAGTTCGTGCAGGGTGGTCCCGGAACGCCGCACCGTGGTGCCGTCGTCCTCGTGCACGGTCAGTTCGAACGAGGACGAGAAGCGGAAGTAGGCCGGATGCCCGATCGCCCGGTGCACCAGGGGTTTGAGCAATCGGGTCCGGGCGACGGGAATGTCGTCGACGAAATCGTGTGCGTCGATGACGTTTTCGACGGTCAGCCGTAGTTCCAGCCGATCCGGCACCCGCAGCGCGATCCACTCCGGATAGCTGCGCCCGGCCACCGGATGCTGAATCGGCGGCCCCTCGGTGAGAGCGGTCTCGCCGGTCGAGAGCACGATGTCGCCACCGCGGGCCAGCATCAGCGGCGCGATCTCGTGGCTGCCGCGGCGCTGCTGGGTGAGCACGTCGGCGTACAGCAGCGAGTAGTCGTCGGTGTAGAGCCGTCCCCAGTGCCAGCGGTCGATGATCTTCTTCATATCGCCGACGCCCCAGTTGTGGTCGGCGTAGCCGCGCCCGGTGACGGTGTGCGCGACCCCGTCGATCTCGAGGGTCCCGGTGACCCGCGCCCGCGGGGCGGCCACCACCCAGCCGAAGCGATCCCTTGCGCCGAAACGGGTTTCGCCCTTGCCCGGCATCCAGCTCGGAGTCTCGTTCTCGAAGCGCAGGTCGAAGACCAGCCCGTCCTCGGCGAGGCGCAGGTGGTGCACGGGCAACCCGCCGGGCCGGAATTCGGCCCGGGCGCGGTTGTCGCCGATGCGCACCTCGCAGGCGTCGAGCGCGTAGGCGGCCGCGCCGCGCGGATACTTCCTGCGTGCCGCACGACGGGTGCCGTCGGGTGCGTAGACGATCAGTTCGACCCAGGGCCGGGCCAGCGGCGGGTCCTCGGGGCGGCGCTTGGTCAGGAAGCCGACCACCACGTGCCCGGTGTCGAGGTGGGCGTCGAAGTACCAGTGTTCGAAGGCGAGTGGGCTCGACGACGGATGCAACCCGTTGTGCCAGGGTTCGACCGCGGTCAGTTCCCCGTCCCGGCGGCCGGGCCCGTTCCACACCTCGGTGATGTCGGCGGTCATCGGCGCAGTCCTCCGCTCGCGTCGAATTGTGCTTCCCGGCCCCGCATTTGAGCGCGATACCAGTTCTCGCGATGCCACAGCATCAGCCGTTCGTGCCGCCGCGCGAAGGGCGGGAACACTCTTCGGGTCACCTCGACCGCGGTGATCAGCGGCAGCCGCGCGATGGGGATGAGCAGCCACGGCAGCGCGGGCGGCATCCGGTAGCGCCGCCGGGTGGGCGGAGCCATGTACATGGCGGAGTAAACGGAGTTGATCCGGAAGTTGTAGGCGGCCCGCAACCGGACCAGTCCACGCTGTCCGTCGCGCGGGGCGAAGGCCAGCGGATACGACTCGATGAGTTCCGCGCCGTGCGTCCCGGCGTCGTAGGAGCGCGACACGATGGTCATGGCCAGCACCCGCAGCGCGTCGGCGAGGGTCTCCGGATACCAGCGCAACCGCACCCCGAGCAGATGCCCCAGATACTTCTGGAAGTGCAGCAGCGCACGGATTTCCGAGACGGTGGTCTGGTAGCCGAGCAGCCAGAGTCCGAGCCCGGGGGTGACACTGCCGCCCAGCAGGGTCAGCAGCTGGTAGGTCTGCGAGATGGGCAGCCCCCAGCGTTCGATATCCCATTCGGGGTGCGCGGCGACGTGGGCGCGGATGGAGACGTGCATGACCCGCACCTTCATGGCGGTGGCCCGGCCCGCCGAGCCGGGGGTCAGCAGCGCGCCGGGTTCGGAGACGTCGATCCAGAATCGGCAGGTCTCGAGGAAGCGCCGCAGCGCGCTGTCCCCGGCGTACCCGCCCGCCAGCGACAGCGGGGTGGCGACGGCGGCCTCGGTGTACATCTCCAGGGTTTCGGCCCCGGCGAAGCTGAAAAGCATTGTGCCCCAGCGCCGCCAGATGGCCGCGCCCTGTTCGACCAGGTCCGGCCGCACCCAGTCGGGGACGGTCTCGAATTCGTCGAACAGGGCCCGCATGGATTCCGGGGCGTCGGGCGACGCCTCGATTCCGGCGGTCAGCGCGGTGTCGAGCATTCGCCGTCCGGCCTGGGAGCCGATCGGCCCGTGCATCACCTCGGCGACGAAGCGTTCGGCGACGGGATCGCCGGAGAACAGGTCCTCGCACAGGGCGATGGCGTGCTCGTCGGCGGGAAAGAGCCGGGAGCCGGTGAGCGCCTTGACGATTCGTTCGGCGCGTCGTACCGCGGGCTCATCGCGGGCCTCCCAGTAGCGGAAGGCGGTCGGGGTTTTCACGGGTGGCGGCGTGGAGACGATTCCGGTCACAGCCAGACCGTACCCGAAAGTACGGAGTACTGTACTGAAAAGTATGGAGCCCATCACCCGCCTACCCCGGCCGACACCGAGCCGATGCCATCCCCCGCTCTTCTACGATCGAGCCGTGACGACCGACGCCCCCGGACACCGATGACCGCCGACACCCCGGATTCGGCCACGCCCGATCGGTCCGCGCCTTCGGACCGCGTCGCCACCGACCCCTCGGCCAGCGCCACCGCCGACCCGTCGAACTCAGCCGACGCCGCCCCCTCGAATCCGGTCTCCATCGGCTCCGACCCGGCGACGGTTGGCCGGGACACCGCCCCCTCGAATCCGTCCGCATCCCCTCCCTCACACTCCGCTGCGGGCCACGCGGAGCGGGTGGCCGCTGTACCACGCGCGCGCTCGAAAAAGGCTGCGGCACAGCAGCGAGGGGGTGGGCGCGGGTCCCGGCTGTCGTATGACGATTGGGTCGACGGCGCGCTGACGCTGCTCGCGCGCGAAGGCGTCGCGGCGCTGAAGATCCCGCGCCTGTGCGAGGAGCTGGGCGTCACCAAGGGTAGCTTCTACTGGCATTTCGACGATGTCGATCAGCTGGTGGAAGCCATGGCTGACCGCTGGACCGCCACCCAGGCCGCCGCCATCCAGGACCTGGGCGCGCTCGCCTCGCTGCCCGTCGAGCAGCGGGTGCAGACCATGGGCGCGCTACTGGTGGAACGCAATTGGCTCACCGAATCCACCGTGCGCGAGTGGGCGCGCACGCATCCGCGGGTGGCCGCCGCCGTCACGGAACTGGACCGGCGGATCTTCGAGACCATCCGCACGGCCATGCTCGAGCTCGGTTTCGACGCCGAGGCGGCGCGGCTGCGCGCGGGGGCCATGGTCTATCTGGGCATCGGTTTCATCCACGGCCGCGGCAGCCTGCCGGTGCCGACCCATCGCGAGGTGAACTCGGTCCTGGAACTGCTGCTCCGCAAAGCCTGAGTGGCTCAGGACAGTTGGTGCACGCGGTCGGCGACGACGGCGGTGGCGAGTTTGGGTGACGCGCCGCAGCTGGCCTGCCGGGGCGGGTAGGCGACGGTGCGGGCGGTGACCAGCCAGCGGCGGCCGTCGCGATGCGTCACCTGCGCGGTGCCCGCGAAAGTGGCCGGTTCACTGGCGAATTCGAGGTGGTCGGGAGCGGGTTCGACGGTGAGGTCGTCGATGCCCGCGGCCGGATCGGCGTCACCGGGCGCACCCGGAGCGTCATCGGCGGGCGCATCGGCCGCGAAGGTGTAGGACTCGTCGGCGATCCGTTGCCGCACAGCCACTTCGGCGACCTGCTCGACGGCGGTGTAGCAGCTGCGCCCCCGGAAGCCGGTGAGCGAGACCTCGGCCTTGTCGGCGGCGGCGAGCACGGTGCGCGCCGAATCCTCGTCCAGGCGACCGTAGGTCAGTCCGGTGGGCAGCACGATGAGCGCCGGGGCGAACCGGTGCCCGCCGGTGTGCGAGCACTCCCACACCCGGTCGGGATGGTCGACGGCCAGCGCGGCGGCGATCGGTCGGCCCAGCAGCGCGCAGCACTGGTCGCGTTTGCCGTGCGCGCACACCAGGATCAGCGGATCCGTCACGGCCGCACCGATACCCGGCGCGGGACCGTTCAGCAGATGCAGATCCAGGTCCAGCAGTTCCCGCGGATCGGCGATCTCGAAGCGCTCGCACCAGGAGCCCTGCGGGCGCGAACTGGCGATGAGAACCGTTCGGACACCGCTGAACTCGTTGCGTCCCGGCCGGCGAATCAGGGTCGGGCGGACGTGCGCGGCCTTGGTGCGGGCGGCCAGTTCGGGCGTGATCTCCGCGCCGAGCACCTCGTCGCCGATCACGTCGCGGCCCCAGGCCCCGGGCTGTTCGACGCACAGCCAGCCGGTGATGCGGGTGGCGCTGCCGGGCAGCGGAATCTCCTGCGCGGCGGCCGAACACGGCAGTCCCGCGAAATCGCTCACAGTGGTTTCCCGTCGATCAACTTCTGGATCACCTGCTCGAGCCGCCGCTGCCGGGCCTCCGGCCGCACCGCGCTGCCGAGGTGGTAGCCGACGCCGAGCCGGGACTGCGGGGGCAGCGTCTCGAAGAATGCCGCCGCCTCGGGATGCCGGGCCAGTGCCGCGAGGAAGTCGTCGGGCAGGTCGTCGCCGACCGCATTGTCCCAGCGGCCGTCCTGTTTGGCGCGGTCGATCTCGGCCTGCCCGGCCGGATGCATGAGTCCGCGCTCGGCCAGCTCGCCGGCCAGCCCCACATCGCGCTGCGACCACGGGCTGCGCTGCCGTCGCGGGGTGAAGCCCGTCAGCGAGAACTCGTCGTCGAATTTCTTGGACTGGCCGTCGATCCAGCCGAAGCACAGGGCCTGCCGCAGCGCGCCGTCATGGTCGAGGGACACCCGCCCCGAGTCCTTCTTGGCGAATTTCAGCCAAATGCCGTCCGCCGCCGCGTGATTGGCCGCCAGCCAGTCCCGGAACGACTGCTCGTCGGGAAACCACAGCGTAGGACGCTCGAGTGCGGACACGGCTCAACTGTAGATACCGCGAGCTCAGTGCCCCAGGAAGGGGAGGACTTCGGCCTCGAACTCGCGGTAGCGGTCGCGGTGGATGCTGTGCCCGGAGCTGAACTCCCGCACCCGGAAATCGGATATCTCGGCGCGCATGCGGGCCAGCCGTCCCGGGTCCACCATGCCGCCCGGGCCGCCGCGCAGGAACAGGGTGGGCGCGGTGATCTCCGCGAGGCCCTCCCACCATTCCGGGTTCGGCTTGCGGAACTGTTCGAGGGCCACGCCGGTCATCGACCGGTCGAAGGCCAGCACCGCGCGCGGATGCCGCAGCACGCTGCTGGTGGCGTGCCAGAGTTCCGGCAGCGACGGCAGCCGCCGGGTGAAGGTCACCTGCTCGTCACCCGAGCGCAGCGGCAGCGGCTGCTCCTCGATCACCAAGCGCCGCACCAGGTCCGGACGCTGCATGGCGGTCCACGAACTGGCGTAACCGCCCAGCGAATGCCCGACCAGGTCGACGGTCGTGAGGTCGAGTCGCTCGCACAGGGCCAGGATGTCGGCCCCGAATTCCGAGAACCGATACGACGCCGGATGCGCGCTGCGACCGTGCCCGCGCAGATCCGGGATGATCACCCGCCGTCCCCGGCGCACCAGCTGGGCCGCGAACCGATCCCAGGTGTGCCCGTCCCCGCCCATGCCGTGCACGAGCAGTACGGGCGTATCGCTGTACAGATGCCCGCCCGCTGCCCCCGAATCCCGGTAGGCGAGCGAGACCCCGGCGAGCGAGATCTGGGTGACCGGTAATTCCACAGTGATCAAGCCTACGGAGCGGTCCCGGCCCCGGCCAGGTTTGTGCGCATCGCCATAGCCGCGCCGCCGTCCGGGTACGGAAACGGCCCACCCGGCGACTTCGCCGAATGGGCCGCGCAATGCAGCAGGGGCTACGCGCTCCCGAAGGCGGTGAGCATCTGCAGGAAGTAGGTCAGGGAGTCGAGCATCGGAAAACCTCGTCGTTCTGTGAAGGGGGCAGCAGCCTGCAGCTTCGATCATCTCGACGAACTGCAGGTGTCAGGAGAGTAAACACTCCCGGTTCACCTCGCACACGCCGGGCAACCCGCCGGGACGGCCGTCCCGCGTAGCACCGCTACTCGTAGAGCCCTTCCACATGCCAGGTGCCGTCGTAGGCGAGCAGCAGCAGCGCGCGCAGGCGGCGATCATCGTCGGGTGCGTCCAGTTGCACCTGCGCCCGCGCCGCGAACCCGTGCTGGAAGCGATGCGTCCACCAGCGGTCGTCCAGCGGCCAGGGCCCGGCCCACCCGGTGAGCCGCCAACTGCTGCTACCCCAGTGCAGCCGAGCCGGATCCGCGGTGAACAGTCCGCGATCGGTGATCCAGACGGGCGTCCCGTCCCCGTCCTCGAGCCGCACCTCGGGGCGATGCGGCAGCACCATGGCGGGTGCGGGTTCCGGCAATCGCCCGGGCCAGGGCTGTGCCGGATCGGCCGCGGGCACCGGCTCGTCGCCCAGCGTGACCATGGTGATCCGCTCCTGTGGACCGCGCCCGCCGCTGAGCACCCCCATGCGCACCGCGTCCCCGCCGAGCAGGCCCTGCACCCGGATCAGCGCCCGCCGCGCCCGTTCCTCTTCCTCGCCGACCCCGCCCCACAGTCCGAGCTGTAGCGCCCCGGCCGACACCACCTCGACCGGTTCCAGCCGCAGCAGCGTGATCGCGGCATCCGGCGGATGCGCCCACTCCTCGTCCGGGCCCGGAGCATCGATGCCGTGATCCGGTTGCCGCCCGGCCCGATTCGCGCGCCACGACGAACCGCGTTGTGCGCGAGTCCAATCCAGGGCGCGGCGGGTGAGCCAGCCGTCGAGCTGCCAGCGGATGCGGTCGGCGGTGCTGTCGGGGGTGAGGGGTTCGGCGCAACGCCAGGTGCGGGAGAGTTGTTCGCCGCCTTCGGTTTCGGCGTGGATGATCAGGCGGGTGCAGGCCACCGCGGCGGCGGCGAGCTTGGTGTGCAGTTCGGTGGCGAGCATGCGACCGGCGAAGGCGGCGGTGTCGACGCGCTCGATCGGCGGATCGCAGCGCTGCTGCACGGTCAGATCCGCGGCGGGCAGGCGGGCGGCGGGCGGGCGTTCCGGGACGGCACGGGCGCAGCGGTGCGCGATGATCGCGTCGGTGCCGAAGCGCGAGGACACCTCGGCGGGGGTGAGCGCCGCGAAGTCGCCGATGCGGCGCAGACCCAGCCGGTGCAGCAGATCCACCAGTTCGACGCGTTGCGGCGCGGCCAGCACCGGTTCCACCGCCAGCTCCGAAACCGGTAGCGGCGCCAGGAATTCCGCGCCCGCGCCGGGCGCGACCAGGGTGGCGTGGCGGGCGGCGAACACCGCCGTGGACAGTTCGTCGGCGATCCCGATCTGGCATTCGGCCCCGGCCGCCGCCACCGCGTCGACGAGTCGTTCGGCCGCGGCCTCCTCCGAGCCGAAGAACCGGGCCGCACCGCGCGCCGACAGGGCCAGCATGCCCGGCCGCAGCACCTCCACGCCCGGCACGGTCGCGTCCACGGCCGCCACCACGGTCTCGAACAGCCGCGCGTCGCGCTCCGGATCGTCCTGCGCCACCAGCAGATCCGGGCAGCGGCCCTGCGCCTCCCGCTTGCGCAACCCGCGCCCGATCCCCTCCGCCCGCGCCACCGCGGACGAGGCGATCACCCGGTTGGCCGCGAATACCGCTACGGCCCGGGTGGGTTCGGCTCCGGCCACGGCGGCGGCCGCCACCGCGGGCCAGTCCGGGCACCACACCACCAGCACCCGCCGCGGCTTCAACGGAAACCCTTGCCGCGCCGGGTCGCCCGGTCGGGCTCCGGAGTGGTGCGGGTGAAGCGGTCAGGACGCGGCATGGCGCGCGACCCGCAGGGGTTCGGGTGTCGCGACGGAGATTGCGGAAGTACCGGACATTGCGGATGTTTCGGGCGCTGAGCCAGTTTCGAGCGAATGGGCGTCGGAGACCCATTCGACCCGACCACCGGCCGGACCGATCACGAAGTGCCCCAGCCGGGGCTGCGCGGAGCGGCCGCGCACGGAAACATCCAGGCGAACGGTGCGCAGGCGACCGCAGCCGCGGCCGAGGCCGCCGTACCCGGCCACCCGGGTGTCGATGTGCAGGGCGGAACCGGACCAATTGCCGCCGGTCACCACCAGTGTCGAATTCTTGCCGCGGGCGCGCGCGGCGAGCACCCGGGTGCGCGACATGGGAACCGACAAACCGTTCAAACCGAGAATCACCAGATCCAGGCCATCCAGCAAAACTGAAGCAATCTCCAGGGGATCGTCACCGGCATTGGGGACGACGGCCAATCTGTCCAACCGAGCACCCATTTCGGCAGCGGCCAGCAAGCCCAGTCGCGGCAGACCCACGACCGCCGCGTGCCCCCCGGCACCGGTGACCGCGGCCAGCAAACCGGACAGCAGCGAGCTCGCGCCCGAGTGCACGACGACCGAACCCTTCGCCAAACCGCCTTCCGGCAAAAGGTTTTCGAGTGCCGCCGGTACGGGTAGCGCTTCCCGCCGCGGTTGCGCCGCGACCGGGGCGGAAGCGGACGATTCCACCCCGCACGCGGGGATGGCGGCCATCCGCCGGCGCAACTCCGCCAGCTGTTGCCGTTTCGCCTCCGCAGCCGACCCCATGTTCCGACCACCTCTCTCGTTCGAAGCCATGACGCATTCGGGCCCGGTGGAGACGCGGACCCGAAGGCCCGGAGCGTTCCCGAGAGTTGGACTACCCAGCACCGATCCAGTTACCTACTGTAATCGAAAGCATGTTCGATCAATGCACAGTAGAACTCGAGTCCGGGCACGCGTCAAGAGGCAGTGCCGCAAACCTCAGGTTTCGAACCAGGCCAGTCAGGATGGTTTTCCGCTACCCTGCACCCGTGACCGAACGCGCCCGTTCCCTCGTCGGCCCCGACTACCTGGTCGCCGGCCGCTACCGTCTCCAGTCGAAGCTGGGCGGCGGCGGCATGGGCGCGGTATGGCTGGCCACCGACCGTCTGCTGCACCGCGATGTCGCCATCAAACAGGTGCTGACCACCGCCGGACTCAGCGACGCCGAGGCGCAGGAGGTGCGCAGCCGGATCATGCACGAGGGCCGGGTGGCGGCCAAGCTCTCGCACGAGCACGCCATCGCCGTCTACGACGTGGTGCTCGAGGCCGGTGAACCCTGGCTGGTGATGGAGTACCTGCCGTCGCGCAGCGTCGCCAAAGCCCTTGCGCTGGCGAATGAGCTGTCGCCGATCGAGGCCGCGCAGATCGGCGCGCAGGTCGCCGACGCCCTGGCCGCCGCGCACTCGGCGGGCATCGTGCACCGCGACATCAAGCCCGGCAACATCCTGGTCGCCGATCGCGGCGACGAGGTCGGCATGGTGAAGCTCAGCGACTTCGGCATCTCCAGCGGCGCCAACGACCTCAGCGAGGAGATCGGTGACGTCATCACCGGCACCCCCGCCTACCTGCCGCCGGAGGTCGCCCGCGGCGCCCGCCCCACCACCGCCAGCGACGTATTCTCGCTCGGCGCAACGCTGTACACCGCCATCGAGGGCCAGCCGCCCTACGGTTTCGACGACGACAGCAATGCCGTGGTCGAGCGCGCCGCCATGGCGCAGATCATTCCGCCCTCGCGCAGCGGCCCGCTCACCGAGGTGCTGCTGCACATGATGGAGCCCGCGCCGCAGCGCCGCCCCACCATGACCGAGGCCCGCAATGAAATCCTCACCGCGGCATTCGGTCCCGGCACCGCCCCCTACATTCTCGGCGCGCCCGTGCGCACCGAGGACGGCACCATCCCCGCCTGGGCCGCCCGCAATTCCGCGGCCGGACTGCGCAGCCCCAACTCCAGCCCGCTGCCCCGCCCGCAGCGACAGCCCGCCGCGGCACCCGTTGCCGCGCAACCCAAGCCGAAGGGTGTCGACTTCAGCAAGCTGGGCCCCAACGCCGGTCCGCTCGCGGTGGCGATCGGCCTGCTCATCGGCCTGCTGATCATCATCGTGATTCTCGTCGTACTCTGAAATCTCGTGTGTCCGTTGCTTCGCAACGGACACACACCAGGGTCGGAAGAACAGGTCAGTCGATACGGCGGCGGTGGGCCCAGCGGGTCAGCGCATTCCGGTTGGACTGCTGGGTCTTTCGCAGCACGTTGGAGGCGTGGGTCTCCACGGTCTTCACCGAGATGAACAGGGTTTCGGCGATCTCACGGTAGGTGTAGCCGCGCGCGAGCAGGCGCAGCACCTCGAGTTCGCGCGGGGTCAGCGAATCCAGTTCCGGATCCAGCGGCGGCTCCGGAACCGGTGACTTGCCGGTGAAGGAGTCCAGCACGAAACCGGCCAGGCGCGGGGAGAATACGGCGTCCCCGCCCGACACCCGGCGAATGCCGTCGGCCAGTTCGGGACCCGAGATGGTCTTGGTGACGTAGCCGCGCGCACCGGCGCGGATCACCGCGATCACGTCCTCGGCGGCGTCGGAGACGCTGAGCGCCAAGCACACCGGGCCCGGATCGATGCCCTGCAGCACCGCCACCCCGCCACCGTCGGGCATGTGCACATCGAGCAGCACCACATCCGGTGTGGTCGCCTTGATTCCGGCGATGGCCTCGGCCACCCCGCCCGCCTCGCCGACCACCTCCATATCGGTTTCTCGGCTCAGCTCCGCGCGCACTCCGGAGCGGAACACGGCATGATCGTCGACCAGAAAGACCCGCACACTCACCTGCTACTCCTCACCTGAACCCTCGCCTACATCCTGCTGCACGACCAGCCGTTCGTCACCGCCATCCTTGCGCGGCATATAGATTCGCACCTCGGTTCCGGTGCCCGGCGCGGATTTGATCTCCACCCGCCCGCCGCGGCGCTCGATGCGGGCGTGAATGGATTTGGCCACGCCCTGCCGATCCGCCGACACCTTGTCCGGGTCGAAACCCTTGCCGCGGTCGCGCACGAACACGCTCACCTGATGCGGCTCCACCTCGGCGAACAGGTCGATGGCCGGGACCCCGGCATGCTTGGCCGCGTTCACCAGCGCCTCGCGGGTCGCACCCAGCACAGCGGTGAAATTCTCCTTGGGCAAACCGATTCCGCTGTCGTCGGCGTCCATCGACACGTCGCCGACGGTCACCGGCGTCACCTTCACGCCGCGCTGATCCTCCACCTCGCCCGCGATGGTGCGCAGGGCGGCGGCGAGACTGGACTGCGCCGGACCGTCGTCCTCGAACAGCCATTTGCGGAGTTCGCGCTCCTGGCTGCGGGCCAGCCGCACCACCTCGACGGGGTCCTCGGCCTGCCGCTGGATCAACGCCAGCGTCTGCAATACCGAATCGTGCAGGTGCGAGGCGATCTCCTCGCGTTCGTCGTTGCGAATGCGCGCCGAGCGTTCGGCATTCAGCGCCCGCATCATGCGCAGCCACAGCGGCACGGTGAGCAGCCCGGCCCCGATCAGCGTGACCGCCACCGCCAGCAGCGCCGACCCGAGCGAACTCAGATCGATCCGCCCCAGCACCACCACACCCAGCCCGACCACGATCAGCGTCGCGCCGCCCACGATGCGCGCCCACGTCACCACCGACGCCTTCTGCGGCAGGCCGATGACGGATCTCGGTCCGTCCGCGTCGAATTCGCGCCACACCAGCGCCGCACCGATGGTGACCACCAGGATCGGCCCGATCACATGCGCGGCCGACCCGTTGAACAGCCAGGCGGTGACCACCGCCAAAGAGATTCCCAGCAGCGCCAATCCGATGGCCTGCCGCCGCTCCGCGCCACTCGGCGCCACGGTGTCCCCACCGCCGGGCGTGAAGATCCACAGCATGCCGTAGGCCACGATCCCCGCCCCCAGCGCGGACAGCAGCACGAACGCCATCCGCACCTTGAGCACATCGATGCCGAGATGATCGGCGAGCCCGCCCGCGACTCCGCCCACGACCCGCCCACCGGTCCGCCGCACCAGTTTCGGCGGCGCCGCGGTGGCGACCGCGCCCCGGGCAGGGTCGAAGAAGGGCATGGACGGATACATGCCTCCGATCCTGGCACGCGGCGCTGACATGCGGCATCGGGAAACACCCCGATTCGATCCCTGAGCCGCCGGGCTGTCCGGTCCGGACAGCAAACCGGTCCCGGACGCCCGGACCGGAGAACTCCGGAATCAATCCTGAGCAGGTATTTCACGCCCATCACCCGGAAATGCGCGGGCTCGGCAGGGTGCCCGTCCATACCTTGCATTCAGCGGGTCGACAGGCCCGCCGGGATCGCCCGAGGGGGGACCGCATCCCGCACCGATCGCCACCGCGGCGATCGCAGCTTCATCCGGGGAGAAATCATGACCATCAAGATCGCTCTCGTGAGTGCGCTGGCCGCCACCGCTGTCGGTATCGGCACCGCGCTGGGCACACCCGCACACGCCGATGCGCTGGCGCCGCACGAGAAGACCACGGTCGCGCCGGGCGGCTTGACCATCACGGTCGGCCACCTGAACAACGCGGACCGTCCGGTCACGCCCTTGAACGGGATGCCGACCAGTCGCGAGGTCTACCTGGACAACACGTCCTACGGTCAGGTGACAGGCGGCACCGGCAAGATCCGCACCGGCTACTTCGTGGCCTGCGCCGTGGACCTGGACGTCAAGTTCAACATCGCGGGCAAGGCCGGCATCGATGTCAGTGCCTCGGTCGGGGTCAGCGCCGGAGCCGATCTGGTGACCCCGAGCGCCAGCGTCGACATCACCCCCGATATCGGCGCGAGCATCGGCTTCGACCTGTCCATCGCGCCCGGCAAGATCACCGACGTCAAGCTCGGCGAGAAGCAGCTGCCCGGTTCGGCCACCGGCTACATCGTGAACAACGACTACAAGTTGACCGTGAACGGCTGCGGCGGCCCGCTGACCGTGCAGGCCTACACCATCATCGAGGCCAGCTCCCCCGCCACCGACGCCGCCGACTGGGTCGTCGGCGACCCGATCGTGCTGTGAAGCCGAGCATCGAATGAAATATATTCGGCGCCATAGCGATCGGCGACGATCGGGCGGGGACAGTTCGAATGCGGGGCGGAAAGTGCTGAACGAGCAGATCACGGCGGACGAGACACGGTCCCCGCGAACACTTTTCGCCCACCGCTTCACCGAACTCTATGAGGCGGCAGGCAACCCGACCCTACGCCGGGTCGCCACCGCCGCCGAAGCCAGAATGCGCGCCGCCCAGGGCACCCGCCCGGGCGGCGCGTCCGCCCAGCGCATCAGCGACTGGAAGTCCGGCCGAAACGTCCCCGCCCGCTTCGAATCCCTGCTCCCGGTGGTCCTCACCCTCATCGACCTGGCCCGCAAAAAGACCACCGACCTCCCGCGCATCCTGGCCGATCCCAAGGAATGGCAACGCCTCTGGCACGCCGCCACCACCTGGAACCCAGAAGCCGACACCGAATCCCCCTGCCCCTACCTGGGTCTCACCGCCTACCGCCCCGAACACCGCACCTTGTTCTTCGGCCGCACCCGCGCCACTACCGAACTGACGGCCCTGGTCGAGAACACCACCGGCATCATCGCCGTGGTCGGAGCGTCCGGCGCGGGCAAGTCCTCACTGCTCGCAGCGGGCTTGGTCCCGGCGCTCTCCGATTGGGAGGTCGTCACCCTCACCCCTGGTACGCGGCCTCTCGAAAGCTTGATCGCGGCCTTCACGATCCGCCCGGAGAGCGACGCACCGGTTCCCGCCGCGTCGCCGGAGATCGTCTCGACCACCGAGTCGACATCCGTTCCGGTGGCACTGACCGCGCTCGCACCTCGGCGCGGCGGTCCGCGACGGCTGCTGATCGTCGACCAGTTCGAAGAACTGTTCACGGCCTGCGCCGCCGAACGCGAGCGTGAGGACTTCCTGGCGGTGCTCGACAGCACAGCCGCTCGAGCCGACGACCCCCTGGCGGTCGTGATCGCGGTCCGAGCCGACTTCTACGCCCCCTGCCTCAACCACCTCATCCTCCAGAACGCCCTCGAACACCGCACCTACCTACTCGGCCCCATGCGCATGGACGAACTCGCCCAAGCGATCTCGGGCCCCGCCCGAGCAGTCGGCCTGGAACTGGAATCCGGCCTCGAGGAACTGGTAGCCACCGAACTCTGCGGCGCCGGAGACCATCACGGCCGCCGCACCTACGACCCCGGCGCCCTCCCCCTCCTCTCCCACGTCATGGCCGCCACCTGGCAACAGCGCGAGGGCCGCCGCCTCACCATCACCGGCTACCGCCAAGCGGGCGGCGTAGTCGGCTCGGTCACCGAAACCGCCGAATACGCCTGGACCGAACTGACGTCCGACCAACAGTCCGCAGCCAAGGAAATCCTCCTGGGCCTGGTGACAGTCGGCCAGGACTCCCAAGACACCCGCCGCTCCACCCATCGCGAGGACCTCCTGCGCCGCACCGGCGACCCCGAATCCGCCACCGCCGCAATCGAACTCCTCTCCCGAACCCGCCTGATCAGCCTCGACGCCGACTCGGTAACCCTCACCCACGAAATAGTCCTCACCGCCTGGCCCCGCCTACGCGCCTGGATCGACGAGGACCGCGTCGGCTACTTGGTCCGACAGCGCCTGGAAACCGACGCGGCGGAATGGGCTGCCCAGGAACGCGATTCGTCACTGCTGTACCAGGGCACGCGCCTGGACAACGCCCTCGCCCACACCAACCCACCCGTAATCGGCCCGCTCGCCGACGAATTCCTCACCTCGGCAACCACCACCCGTCGCAAGTCCCAGCGCCGCACCACCTGGATCCGAGCCCGCCTGGCCCTGCTCGGCGTCGCCCTGCTGCTGGTCGGCTTCGGCGCCTACACCGAAACCCGTCTCGCCCACCAGCAACGAGACGACAAGAACTTCGCCGCTGTACTCTCCGAAGCCGAACGGGTCCGCAAGACCGATCCTTCCCTGGCCGCACAGCTGTATCTGGTCGCTGAACGAATGCGCCCCGGCGACGCGGAAGTCCGGACGCTGCTACAGCGCACCCAGGCCATGCCGCTGATGACCACCACGCCCGGGCACGACACCGGCATCTGGCAGATGGCCTACCGCACCGGCGGCATACTCGCGACAGTTGATTGGAATCAGGTCCTTTTCCTCTGGGATGTGAACGATCCACACCATCCGCACCGGTTGGGCAATCCGATCAACGGTGCCGAGAAAGTGGCCTTCAGTCCCGATGGCAAGTTGATGGCCACCGCCGAAAAAGGCGGGGGTATCCGGGTGTGGGATGTCGGAAACCCTTCCGCACCAAGCCAGGTCGCCGCACTCGCGCCCACGCCCGCACCCGGGCAATCACGGCCCCAAGATGTCATGGCACTCGCTTTCGCCGGTGACGGTCGCATATTGGTCACCGCCTCCGTCACCGCGATAACACTCTGGGATGTACACAATCTCGCTGATCCCGCGCGAGGCGCACCCTTCGAGCTGTATGCGCGACCGCAAACGAACCTGATCGCTCCCAACCTGCGGATCAGCCCCGACGGCCGGACAGCGGCGGTCACGCGCAACTCCGACGAATCCCAGCTTCCGACATCGGTGCTGCTGCTGGGCATCAGCGACAGCACCACTCCGACGATCCTGGCCGATCATCTCGGCGACCCCGGTATCTACCTCGCCGATCTGGCCTTCAGCCCGGATGGCAGCACCTTGGCGGTGGGCTATAACACCGACAGTGCTCACCCGACCGAAGCCGGTCACACCGCCGTGCAACTCTGGGATATCACCTCGCCACGAACACCGCGTCGGACCGGAACCGTGTTGAACGGACAAGAGATCAAGCACATCGAGTTCGGCCCCGGGAGCCGGCTGCTGGCAGTGAGTGACTCCAGCGGCCTCGAGCTGTGGAACGTCACCGAACCCGCGGCCCCGACACCTGTCACCGCCGACCTCTCGACCGGCCCGGCCTCGTGCCGCTCCGCCGTGACCACCAGCGCCTTTCCCTGCATCAGGGGGCCATACACTTTCGTCTTTCCACCGGACGGCCGGACCATCCTGGCCGCGGGCGCGGACGGCGAGGTCGACACCTGGTCACTGCCACCGGCCATCCTCGGCGGGCACGCGGGCACGATGCTGGGACCCCGCCTGGACGCGACCGGCGACCGGATGACCACCCAGTCCCGAGATGGCCGGATCACGGTGTGGGACACCACTGATCAGCGCAAGCCGATACCGATGGGCAGTTATCGGTTGTCGACGGACATCGCCACCGTCGATCTGTCCCCGGACGGCCGCACCTTGCTGCTGACCTCGTCGAGTCGGCCCACACAACCCCCGCGCCTGCTCGACATCTCCGACCCTGCACATATCCATCCCCTGGCCGAATGGACGGCGCTCGGCAATTGGGGAGTGTTCCGAATCAGCCCGGATTGGCACACCATGGCCACCACCGATGACAACGGCACCGTGCAACTGTGGAACGCAACAGATCTCATGCACCCGGTGACAGTCGGCCAGCCGATCTCGTTCGACGGCAAGTCCGCCTTGGAGGTCACTTTCAGCTCCGACAGCGCAACCATGTTCGTCCACGAACTGCCCGCCGGGGTACCGACCTCAGGCGACTTCTCACTGACCAGTTGGAACATCGCCGATCCCACGCACCCACGTCAACAGGGCGACCCGCTGTCGATACCCAGCGATATCGGCACGGCCACAGTGCGTTTCACCCCCGATCGACGCACGATGGTCGCTGCCCAGCACGAAAAGCTGCTCATCTGGGACATCGGCACGCCCGGGAAATTCATCTCGCTGGGCGCCCCTGTAGTGCTGTCATCGCTTCCCATCGACACCGTCGCCTTCACCGCCGACAGCCGCACCATGGTGAGCGTGAGCGCGGGAGCCGTACAGCTGTGGGACTTCTCGGATCGCTCCCACCCCCGAACCATCGGCAGCCCACTCACCGACTCCGGCGACGACATCACCACCGCGGCCTTCCTGCCCGGTACCCATACGCTCGTCGGTGTCGGCATCCACGGCGCGATCCGGATATGGGACCTCGACGAGCAGCACGCCATCGACCGCGTCTGCGCGGTCACCGGTGCGCACTGGACCGAAGACCTCTGGCACCACTACCTTCCGCAGCTCCCCTACAACCCGCCCTGCCCGCATTCCTGACCTATCCGACCGTCCGGATCCAGTCGGCGCGGCCAGCCGAAAATGGCTGGGCTCGGGTCCGGCCGACCGGTTAAGTTGCCCGATATGGGTGGGGAACAATCGAATAGCAATCCGAACGCGAGTGGCGGTAGAACACGTTCTGCCCGAAGGTATTTCGCGTGGTGGGGCGCGCTCGGGCGGGGTCGTGGACGGCCGTTACTGATCAGGGACATCGTCGCTGTTGCCGGGGTCGCGTTGCTGCTGTTGGGTTTCGGGGTCTATTCACAGCATCGGGCGACCGATGAGCGGCGCACCGACACCGATCTCGCCGCGGTGCTGACTGCCGCTGATCAACTGCAGCAGTCCGATCCGTCGCTGGCGGCGCAATTGAATCTGGTCGCGTGGCGGATGCGGCCCGGAGACCCGGCGGTTCGCTCTCGGCTGCTGGCATCCGAAACCACGCCGCTGGTGACGGTCACGCCCGCCGGGCAGTACGCGATCACCGAACTCGCCGCGCAGACCGGCAGCCACACGCTCGCTTCGCTGGCCGCGAACGGTGATCTGCGGCTGTGGGACACCAGCGATCAGAAGCATCCACATCCACTCCCAACCCAGCTCACCGATATCGGCAACGTGGTGCTGAGCCCGGCTTCCGCGATCATGGCCACCAGCAGTGCGAAGCTGACGACCAGGGACGGCCAGCGGCAGGTGAACGAGCAGCACACCATCACGCTCTGGGATACTTCGACGCCTGCCACGCCACGGCAGCTCGCCGCCTGGCCGTTCGATATGGAACAGGCGAACCTGGCCTTCGCACCGGACGGGCGTACCCTCGCGGCCCAGACCCTGACCGAATTGCGGCTGTGGGACGTGAGTAATCCGGCCGCGCCGATCCTGCGGGCCACCAAGCCATTGCGCGACGGACTCAGCGACACCGACGACGGGGTCGACGCGCTCCGGTTCAGCCCCGACGGCCGACTGCTCACCGGCATCATCGACAACTCGTCGGCGCGCACCAGCGCTCTGCAACTGTGGGATGTGACGAACCTGTCCGATCCCGTGCTCCTCGACCCCGCCCTCACCACCGCCGCGGACGGATCGCTTCGAAGTGGACTGGGCGCCATGACCTTTCGACCCGACAGCAAGCTGCTGGCCGTCGGCATCACCCCGGCCACGACGACGGGTCAGGCCACCGTACAGCTGTGGGACATCGCCGATCCGGCCCACCCGCACCTGACCTCCAGCCGGGGCATCGACCACAGCAGCCTGACCGCCCTGGATTTCTCGCCGGACGGCCACCTGCTGGCGTCCGCGGGCGGCACGAGCATCATCGCGTGGAACGTCATCGATCCGGCCACTCCGACCCGCATGATCGACAATCTGGCCGCCGGTCCCGGCACCTGCCACGACACCGTGCGCGATGACTTCCCCTGCTATCCCAGCCCGAATGCTGTCTCTTTCACCACCGACGGTCGCGGGCTGTTCGCCGGTGTCGCCACCGGCGATATCCAAAGCTGGTCACTGCCAACAGCATCGACGCCCACAGTGCTCGATTCCAGCTTCGCGCCCGCCTTCTCTTCGGATGCGACCCGGATGCTCACCAAGACCGACGAAAGCCACACGGCGACACTGTGGGATATCCGAAATCCCCAAGCGCCCAAGGAACTCGGCCGATATACGGCCGACCCCAGATTCATCTGGGAACGCTTCTCCGCGAACGGGAACGAACTGGCGGAACGAGACCCCACACTCGGCATCCTGCGGATCGCCGACCTCTCCGACCCGGCCCACGTCACCTGGCCGGTCGACTGGAGGGTCCCCGACTTCCCCGCGATCCGCACCTGGAACTTCAGCCCGGACTTCCACCTGCTCGCCACCACCGACCAGGAACTGAAGACCCGACTGTGGGATCTCACCGATCCCGCCCACCCGAAGGCCGCCGGTGCGGACTTCGACGTCGCCAATGGATCCACGGTCATCTTCGGCACCGACGACAAGACCCTGATCAAGACCGAAACCACCGGCGGCAGTGCACATCACGAAGACGTGACCACCCTCTGGAGCCTCGCGGATCTCACCCACCCGAAACAGATCGCCGAACTGCAACGGCAGCCGTCCCCCGGTTTCACCACCCTCACCTTCTCCCCGGATCTGCGAACCATGGTGGTGGCGGACTACAAAGGCGTTCAACGCTGGGATATCGGCACGCCCACTCATCCCCGGAAGGTCGGTGCCACCATCACCACTGCCACCGGACATGACCTGGACGGCTTCAGCTCGGACTACCGAACCCTGATCACCGACGGATTCGACGGCACCTTCCGAATTTCGAAGGTCACCGATCCAGCGGACACCACACCGGTCGCCACCCTCACCGAATCAGGCCAGGCCGTAGGACGATCCACACTCAGCCCCGACAACCGGCATCTGAGCGCCGTCGCCGCCGACACCGGCACCCTCTTCCTGTGGGATCTCGACGAACAGCATGCCGTCGACCGCATCTGCGCGACCACCGGCGGCGTCTGGACCGAAAACCTCTGGCGCCAGCATCTTCCCCAGCTCCCCTATCAACCGCCCTGTCACTGAGCGCCGGGCAAATCAGGACCCCATTCAGGGTGATCCCCGATGCCGATCAGCACCGGTGCAGGCCACGATGGGACACATGACGAGAACGAGCGACTGGTCCAGGAGCGCCGGGCGTGCCGGCTTCTCGGATCAGCTTCACGATCTGTGGGCCTCGCGGCCGGCCCGCTTCCCCAAGAACGGACCGCTGGCGGGCGTGGCCGCCGGGTTCGGGCGACGATACAACGTGGACCCGGTGCTGGTGCGGGTGGCGTTCGTGGTGTCGGCGCTGTTCGGCGGGGCGGGCATCGTGCTCTACCTGCTGAGCTGGCTGCTGCTGAACCAGACCGGCGACCAATCCTCGGCGGCGGAATCGCTGTTCGGGCGCGGCCAGTCCTCGCAGACCTCGTCCAAGACCATCGTGCTGCTGGTGGCGCTCGGCATCGCCGTCACCACGGTCGGCCCCGTCGGCGTCGGACTCGGCGGGTCCGGAGTGCTCAGCTTCGGGCTGATGCTCGCCGGCTGGTGGCTGCTCTACCAGCGGCAGCCGCAACCACCGGCCGGATACCTGGAACAGACCGGCGGGGACAGCTTCCTCAACACCGGCTACCCGGGCACCACCAACTCGTACTGGACCGGAGTCCCCGGCAACGCGGTCACCTTCGAGACCTACGGGCCGTACACCACCCTCCCGGACCACTACGAACCCGCGCAGCAGCAATTCTCCGGCGACGAGCGACCGACGGAATCCTTTGCCGCACAGCATATGTCGCAGTCGACGACCGAGGCCGCCACCGAGGTGCTGGGTACGGAATCGGCTACCGCACAGCAGCTTCCGGTCGATGACGCCACCGCCGTACTGCACAGGCCGGACGCCGCGCCCGCCGACAACGACACCGTCGTATTGCACAAGACCGAATCCGCCTCGGGCTCAGGTGATTCCGACAGCTCACCGGTGAACCTGGACAAGGCGGCCGCCGAGGGCACCGCCTCGGCCGAGACCCCGGGGACCGACGGCCCGCCCGCCGCCGATGATCTCGTCGAACCCCGTGTGCTGCATCGCATCCCGCCCGCCAACGACCGACCCCGCACCGGCTACGGCCCGGCCCCGATCTCCCCGGAGTTCGGCCCCACCCCGCCCGGCTGGGATCCGTTCGGCGTATCCCCGCTGGCCTGGGATCTGCCGGAACCGTATGCGGCCCCGCAGCAGACCGTCGCACCGACGCCCGAGCGTCGTCCGCGCTCCCGGCTGACCGCGGTGACCATCGGTTTCGCCATCCTGGCCGCTGCGGCCGCCGGTTCGGTCGCCGCCTCGGGCGTGGACTGGATGAGCCCGGCCCGCATCGGCGCCGCCGCGCTGGCCGTCATCGCGATCGGCCTGATCATCGGCGCGTTCCTACGGCGCGGCCACGGCCTCATGCTGCTGCTCGCCCCGCTGGCCGGATTCGTCATCCTGGCCTCGCTGGTCGGCCCGATCCAATTCGACAAGGGCGCCATGGGCGATCACACCTGGACCGCGGCCACCGCGACCGAACTACAGCCGGAATACCACGTCACCATGGGCTCGGGCACCCTCGACCTGCGCGGCCTGCAACTCACCGAGAACCGCGCAGTCAAGGTGTCGGTGCGGATGGGCGACGCCCGCGTGATGCTGCCGCCCAACCTGCGGGTCAACACCACCTGCGATGTCCGCATGGGTGATTCGAACTGCGTCAATGGGATCTCCGGTCCCGCAACGGGTCCGGTCCTGGACCTGACCGTCGACGTCCAGATGGGAAACGCGGAGGTGAAGCATGGCTGAGAAAACGGACAAGAAGCGTCGCCCCTCGTTCTCCCTGCTACTGGCCGGAACACTCGGCCTGGCAGTGAGCGTCTGGGCCTTCATCGGCCCGCACTCCTGGCCGGTGTCGGAGGGCCTGTCCCTCGGCTGGATCGTGGTGATCTCCGCCATCGTGGTCGGCGTGATCCTGGTGCTGAGTCCCAAGAAAAACAGAGACTGACCGAAATCGCGTCGCCCCCACCCTCGCCGGAGGCGACGCACCCTTCGAGGACTGCCCTCCGAGAAGGCCGAAGGCCCCGCACCTTTCGAGGTGCGGGGCCTTCGTCATGTCAGGGAACTACTCCCACTCGATCGTGCCCGGCGGCTTGCTGGTCACATCGAGCACGACCCGGTTGACGTCCGGCACCTCGTTGGTGATGCGGGTCGAAATGCGTTCCAGCACTTCGTAGGGCAGGCGCGTCCAGTCGGCGGTCATGGCGTCCTCGCTGGACACCGGGCGCAGCACGATCGGATGACCGTAGGTGCGGCCGTCGCCCTGCACGCCGACACTGCGGACATCGGCCAGCAGCACCACGGGGCACTGCCAGATCTGCTTGTCCAGACCGGCGGCGGTGAGCTCCTCACGCGCGATGGCATCGGCCTGACGCAGCAGCTCCAGGCGCTCCCCGGTCACCTCGCCGACAATGCGGATGGCCAGACCCGGACCCGGGAACGGCTGGCGCGCAACGATTTCCTCGGGCAGCCCGAGTTCGCGGCCGACCGCGCGGACCTCGTCCTTGAACAGCAGCCGCAGCGGCTCGACCAGGCTGAACTCCAGGTCGTCCGGCAGGCCGCCGACATTGTGGTGGCTCTTGATGTTCGCGGTACCCGCACCGCCACCGGACTCGACGACGTCCGGGTAGAGGGTGCCCTGAACCAGGTATTCGACCTTGGTCTCGCCCTGTTCGCCGACCACCTCGGAGACCGCGTCCTCGAACGACCGGATGAACTCGCGGCCGATGATCTTGCGCTTCTCCTCCGGGTCGCTGACGCCCTTCAGCTCGCCCAGGAACTTGTCGACCGCGTCGACGGTCACCAGCTTGGCGCCGGTCGCGGCCACGAAATCACGCTGCACCTGCTCGCGCTCACCCGCGCGCAGCAGACCGTGGTCGACGAACACACAGGTCAGCTTGTCGCCGATGGCCCGCTGCACCAGTGCCGCCGCGACCGCGGAATCCACGCCGCCGGACAGACCACAGATGGCGTGGCCGTCACCGACCTGCTCGCGCACCTGGCTGATCAGCGCCTCGGCGATATTGGCGGGCGTCCACGCGCCCGGAATCCCGGCGATCTCGTGCAGGAACCGGCTCAGCACCTGCTGGCCGTGCGGCGAATGCAGCACCTCCGGGTGGTACTGCACACCCGCGAGCTTGCGGGCCCGGTTCTCGAACGCGGCGACCGGTGCGCCGGTGGAGGTCGCGGTCACCTCGAATCCGGCCGGGGCGTCGGTGACCGCGTCACCGTGGCTCATCCACACCGGCTGCCGGGTCGGCAGTCCGCCGTGCAGAATGCCGCCGTCGACACTGAGCTCGGTGCGCCCGTACTCGCGAGTCCCGGTGTGCGTCACCGTGCCGCCCAGCGCCTGCGCCATGGCCTGGAAGCCGTAGCAGATACCGAACACCGGCACATCGAGATCGAAGAGGCGCGCATCCAACTGCGGTGCGCCCTCGGCATACACACTGCTGGGCCCGCCGGACAGAATCACCGCCACCGGCTGCTTCTCGGCGATCTCCTCCACGGTGATGGTGTGCGGCACCACCTCCGAGTACACGCTCGCTTCGCGCACCCGGCGCGCGATCAACTGCGCGTACTGCGCACCGAAGTCGACAACAAGGACTGGTCGCTGGGTTTCTGCCACTGGCACAGTCTAGTAAGCGATGCCTGTCACAACTCCCCCGCCTCCCCGCGCCTCACCTGGCACTGACACCAGGTGTACCGGCCCGGGGAAACCAACGTAATTTGTCGGGGCCGCTGGCTATTCTCTAACTCGTGCCATTCGCCCGTGCGATCGATGCCGAGATCCACTACGAGGACAGCGGAGGCGAAGGTCCGGTTGTGCTTCTGGGTCACGAATTCCTCATGGACCGAACGATGTTCGCGTCGCAGCAGACGGCGCTGACACCGGAGTTCCGGATGGTGACCTGGGATGCGCGCGGGCACGGCAGCACTCGCGACGAGGGGCTGCCGTTCACCTACTGGACCTCCGCCCGGGACGCGCTGACCGTATTGGATCAGCTGGGCGTGGAACGTGCCGTGGTGGGCGGGATTTCGCAGGGCGGCTACATCGCGCTGCGCGCCGCGTTGCTCGCGCCGGACCGGGTCGCCGCACTCGTGCTGATCAGCAGCGAGGCGCACGAGCCGACGCCCGCCGAACTCGCCAATGCCCGAAAGTTTCTGGACAAATGGCACGAAGACGGCCCGCGCCCGATGCTGGCCGAACACCTGGCCCGCCGCCTCATCGGCGATGACGACTGGTACCGCTCGGTCTGGGTGAAACGCTGGCTCGAACGCGATCCGCACGGCACCGAGGTGGCCGCGGGCGCACTGCTCGGCCGCGACTCGATCCTGGCCCGACTATCCGAAATCACCTGCCCCGCACTGGTTATCCACCCCACCCGGTCGAGCATCCCGCACGCCCACGCCCGCCAACTGGCCGAGGGTCTGCCCACCGCGCGCTACGTGGAAATCGAGGGCGCGCGCCAGACCGCGAACATGACGCACCCGGTGGCGGTCAACACCGCCATCCGCGACTTCCTGCACGATCACGTGGTCCCCGAGTCCCGTACCCCGTCGCAGCGCACGGTCCGATCACTCCCCCGCTGACCGAAATGCCCGGAAACGACTCGCGCCCTTGCCCACTCGACGAGTGCGCAAGGGCGCGAGCACAGCGGACCTCACGGTCCGGGAAACCTAGCCGCGGACGTTGAGCCCGACCTTCTGGAATTCCTTGAGATCGCAGTAACCGGTCTTGGCCATCGCACGACGCAGGCCGCCAACCAGATTCAGCGAACCGAACGGATCGTTGGAGGGACCGTTGAGGACCTGATCGAGCGGGACCCGCTCCTCGTCGATCGCGTACGGCAGCATCGCACCGCGCGGCACCGACGGGTGCGCGGCCGCCGACGGCCAGTACCAGCCGCTGCCCGGGGTCTCGCGCGCCATGCTCAGCGGCACACCCAGCATCACCGCGTCGGCACCGCAGGCGATGGCCTTGGCGATATGGCCGGAGGTCAGCGTCTCGCCGTCGGCGATGACGTGCACGTAGCGGCCGCCGGTCTCGTCCAGGTAGTCGCGGCGCGCGGCCGCGGCGTCGGCGATCGCGGTGGCCATCGGCACGCCGATGCCGAGCACCTCGTTGGTGGTGGTCGCGCCCTGCATCGAGCCGTAGCCGACGATGACACCGGCCGCACCGGTGCGCATCAGGTGCAGCGCGGTGCGGTGATCGGACACGCCGCCCGCCACCACCGGCACGTCCAGTTCGGCGATGAAGGTCTTGAGGTTCAACGGTTCTCCGTCACCGACATGCTCGGCGGAGATGATGGTGCCGTGCACGACCAGCAGGTCGACTCCCGCCTGCACCAGCGCCGGAGTGAGAGCGCGCGCGTTCTGCGGGCTGACCCGCACCGCGGTGGTGACACCGGCGGCCCGCACCTGCGCGACCGCGGCGGCCAGCAGATCCGGCTGCATCGGCGCGGCGTGCAACTCCTGCAGCAGCGCGACGGCGGCCTCGGTGCCTTCCTTCTCCGCGACCTCGGTCAGCCGCTGCACCTTGGCGTCGACATCGGCGTGCCGGGCCCACAGCCCCTCACCGTTGATGACACCCAGGCCACCGGCCTTGCCCAGCTCGATCGCGAACTGCGGGGAGACCAGCGCGTCGGTCGGATGCGCCAGGAACGGGATCTCGAACCGGTAGGCGTCCAACTGCCAGGCCACCGACACCTGCTTGGACGAACGGGTCCGCCGCGAGGGCACGATGTCGATATCGTCCAGCTCGTAGGTACGCCGAGCCGTACGGCCCATGCCGATCTCGACCATATCGCGCATCGTCAGTCCTCCTGTGTTTGATTGCCCTCCGCTCCGCTCCGGGCGGGTTCGCGGCGCTGGAGGTCTCGTTCTTCCCTCCCTCCGCTCCTCCGCTACGCTCCCCCGCTCCACTCAGTCCAGAACGAGACGCGCCGCGAACCATCGGGCGTTTGCCAATGTCTTTGTTCGTCAGGCGCGGGTGGTGTAATTCGGGGCTTCGACGGTCATCGTGATGTCGTGCGGGTGCGACTCCTTCAGACCCGCCGCCGTGATCTGCACGAACTGCGCGGCCTGCAGATCCGGAATGGACTGCGCGCCGGTGTAACCCATGGCCGCGCGCAGACCGCCCACCAGCTGGTGGATCACCTGGTCCAGCGGACCCCGGAACGGCACCCGGCCCTCGATGCCCTCGGGCACCAGCTTCTTCTCCGAGAGCACGTCGTCCTGGAAGTAGCGGTCCTTGGAGTAGGACTTGGCCTCACCACGACCCTGCATGGCGCCCAGCGAACCCATGCCGCGGTAGCTCTTGAACTGCTTGCCGCCCACCAGGATCAGATCCCCCGGCGACTCGGCGGTACCGGCCAGCAGCGAACCCAGCATCACGGTCGAAGCGCCCGCGGCGATCGCCTTGGCGATATCACCGGAGTACTGCACGCCACCGTCGGCGATCACCGGCACCCCGAGCGGCGCGCACGCGGCGTTGGCCTCCAGGATCGCGGTGATCTGCGGTGCGCCGACACCGGCGACCACCCGGGTAGTACAGATGGAACCGGGACCGACGCCCACCTTCACGGCGTCCACACCGGCTTCGACCAGCGCCAGCGCACCGGCGCGGGTGGCGATATTGCCGCCGATGATCTGCACCCGGTCGCCGACCTCGGCCTTGACCTTGGCGACCATCTGCAGCACGCCCGCCTGATGCCCGTGCGCGGTGTCCACGATCAGCACGTCCACGCCGACATCGGCCAGCGTCATGGCACGGGTCCAGGCGTCCTCGCCGACACCGACGGCCGCACCGACGAGCAGTCGCCCGTCACGGTCCTTGGTGGCGTTCGGGTACTGCTCGGTCTTGACGAAGTCCTTGACCGTGATCAGGCCGCGCAGCTTGCCGCTGCCGTCCACGATCGGCAGCTTCTCGATCTTGTGGCGACGCAGCAGACCCAGCGCGGCCTCCGCGGTCACGCCCTCCTGGGCGGTGATCAGCGGCGCCGGGGTCATGATCTCGGCGACCCGGCGATCCTGGTCGACCTCGAAGCGCATATCGCGGTTGGTGATGATGCCGATCAACATGCCGCGCTCGTCCACCACCGGCAGACCGGAGATGCGGAAGCGCGCGCACATGGCGTCGACCTCGGCCAGGGTGTCGTCGGGGCGACAGGTGACCGGATCGGTCACCATGCCCGCCTCGGACCGCTTCACGGTCTCGGCCTGCGCGGCCTGCGCCTCCACCGACAGATTGCGGTGCAGCACACCCATTCCGCCCGCGCGCGCCATGGCGATCGCCATCCGCGCCTCGGTGACGGTGTCCATCGCGGAACTCACCAGCGGGGTGCGCAGCGAGATGTCGCGGGTCAGGCGGCTCGTGGTGTCGACGGAGCTGGGAATCAGGTCCGAAGCTGCGGGAAGCAGCAGCACATCGTCGAAGGTGAGACCGAGCATCGCGATCTTGTTCGGATCGTCTCCGCCCGTCACGGGACTGCTCATTCGGATCGACCCCTCCTGGACCTCGGCAACGCCCGCCGGACCTGGCACCGGTGGACGCGTGAATGAATGGCAATGCCGGCGTTTGCTACCCGGCCTTTGGTCAACCATGGTATCGGTCTCGCGGGTCGCGTTGGATCCGCCCTCCGCCTTCTCCCGGGCTTGTTCGCGACGCGCGTAATCCGCTGTTCGGTATGCCGGTGATCGGCGGTTCGCCGCGCCGGTAAAACGGAGTGGCCGAGGCCATCACCGCTGCGGTTTGTCGGCTATGCCATTACTGTGTCGCCTGCCACGACATCACTGTGCGCTGTACCACCAGCGAAGTGAGGGCAAATCCCCTTCAGCGCTGGCGCACATGGGGTGGTTCTGCGTACCGTGGGACTGTGCGTGACCATCTACCACCTGGCTTGCCGCCGGATCCATTCGCCGGAGACCCCTCCGACCCGTCGGCCGCGCTCGATGCCATCGAGCCGGGGGAACCGCTGGATCCTCACGAGCGCCTAGCGGTCGAAGAGGATCTCGCCGACCTCGCGGTATATGAGGCACTGCTGGCCCACCGCGGTATCCGCGGTCTCGTGGTCAGCTGCGAGGACTGTCGACAGGATCACTACCACGACTGGGACATGTTGCGCGCCAACCTCCTCCAGCTACTGGTGGACGGTACGGTGCGGCCGCACGAGCCCGCCTACGACCCGACTCCCGAGGCGTACGTCACCTGGGATTACTGCCGCGGCTACGCCGACGCTTCGATGAACGAGGCGTTGCACGGCGACGGGTTCGACGGATTCGACGTCTGAACAACGCAACACCCCGGACAACGCAATAACGAATAGAGGCCCACATCTCACGAGATGCGGGCCTCTATTCGTTCGATACCGCGTTGGAACCTGTGCGCCGGACCACTTTCCGGCGAACGTCACCGAGGACGTCCTCAGTGCACTCCCGGGACGACGGGAACGACCGGCGGAACGATCGAAGCCGGGGGCGGCACCGCGATGGTGGTGGGCACCACGACCGGCGGCTGTGACTTCTCCACCGGCGGCTGCGGCTGTTCGTGCCCGCCACCGGGATTCGTGCCGCCGCCGGTGTTGCCACCGGTCGGCAGCGACGCCGTCGAGGTGCTGCCACCGACCGTCGGCGCAGTCGGCTGCACCGGCTCCGTCGAAGGTGGTTGCACCGGTACCGAAGTCACCGGCGGCACCGTCGGCAGCTGCGAAATCCCGCCCGGCGTGGTCGGATTCACGTCCGGCTCCACCGGCGTGCCCAGAATCGTCGGGTTCGGGTTCGGGTTCACCGTCACCGTCGGGTTCTCACCGGGCGTCGTGGCGGCTGTCGGAACAGTCGTCGGCACCTTGGGCGTCGTGGTCGGAACCAACTTGTCCATACCGTTGGCCACCGTCGGAGCGACCGCCTGCAACTGGGTCAGCGCCTGCTGCCAGCGATCGATCAGATCGTTCTTCTTGGTGGTGTCGTTGACCTGCCCGGCGCTGTCGGCGGCCCGCTGCATGACAGCCTTGGCCTCCTCCGGCTTGCCCGCCGCGATCAGCTGCTGAGCCTGATCGATATCACTGCTCGCCTGCGAGACCACCGTGGATTGGGCCTGTTCACTGAACACGACCTCCTTCATCTTCCACAGCGGGTCTCCCGGGCTCGCGTTGTACGAGAACGCCGTCAGACCTCCGATGACCAGAGCCATCGCCGCAGCCGCGCCCAGCAGCGGACGCACCAGCCGTAGTCGCCCGCGGGACGAGGCCCCGATCCGCGCTTGCCGGGCGCCTATCTCCTGATTGACCGCGGCGACAATGGCATCCAGGTCCGGTCCGGCCGGCATCGGCTCGGCCACGATCTCCGCACGCCAGTTCGCCAGTAGTGCCGCGAGCTGATATTCCTCCGAATCGCCCGTCTGCACGGGACCGTCACCGGAGATGGCGTCGATCAGCGCATCGTCGCGGCGAACCGCGGCGATATCCACCGGCCCGGAATCACCGGACGCCTCGGCGTAGGGACCGCTGTTCTGCGATCCAGGTCGCGCCTTGAAGTCGCCCCGACCGCGCTCGCCATCCCTAGCCATACATTTCACCTGCCCTCGCCACTTGAGACTTGAGTTTCGCGAGTGCCCGGTGCTGGGCCACTCGTATAGCACCCGCCGTACTGCCCACGGCGACTGCAGTTTCTTCAGCCGACAAACCCATAACCAAGCGCAGGATCAGAATCTCTCGATGTTTCTCCGGCAACGTCGCCAGCAGAGCGTTCATCTGCCGGCTCGTTTCGGATTCGAGAGCTCGCTGCTCCGGCCCCTGGTCGGTGGATATGACATCCGGTACTTCGGCCATGGCGTCCGCCTTGTTACGGGCGGAATTTCTATGGGCGTCTGCGACCTTGTGCGAGGCGATGCCGTACACGAAGGCCATGAACGGCCGACCCTGATCCTGATAGCGAGGGAGGGCGGTCATCACGGCCAGACATACCTCCTGCGCGACATCGTCAGCAGAGAGCTGGCCTCGTTCGGCCGACCCGATTCGCGCGCGGCAATACCGCACCACCAGTGGGCGGATGCTCTCCAGTACCTGGGAAAGAGCCGCCCGGTCGCCCTGCGCTGCGGCAGCGACGACAGCGGGATCCAACTCCTCACCCGTGTTGTTCATCGTCAGAGCTGTTCCTGGCGTTACGAGTGGCACGTCGGCGGGAGGGCCGGTGCTTCCGCGGAGGGGCGGAACGGTCCAACAATAGCGGCTGGCACATTGATGGCAGTCGTTACGGGGTCACTCTCGGGGACGACTCAGGGATGTCTCGGGGACTGTTCAGGGACGGCCCAGAAGCTCGCTCGCCGAACGCAATCGCCCACCGCGAGCCGCCAGCAACCCCGCGCACTCGGCGGCGTCGGCCGCTCCGGAGCCGTGCGGGTCCACTCCGGACCGCAGCATCGCGCAGGCCCAGCGCAGCGGCAGCAGTTCGTGCTCGCGGCACAGCTCGTCGACTTCGATTGCGAGAGTGCGGGATCGGGCGAGATCACCGGCCGCCGCGGAGGCGGCCGCCAGCAGTAGCCGGGACTTGACTCGATGCCGCTGGGAGGGACAGTTTTCCGCGAGCGCGACGGCCGCCTCGGCATGCGAGAGCGCCGGGTCGGTGGCCGGGCCGCCGGGCGCGGCGGAGATCAAACCGGCCCCGGGCGCCGACAGCGCGGTCTCGGCACTCACCCAGTGCAATCGGACGCGGGCGCGCCAGGCGCTCTCGACGCCGTGGAGATGAACGTCGAGATGCGTTCGGCAACGAGCCAGCATCCGCGCGGCTAGTTCCGGGCGGAAGGTACCGAGGGCGTCGGCGGCGAGACCCGTCAACGCGTCGCAAACTGCTTCCGCACGAAATATTTCCGCGCGCGTCGCGCCCGGGGTTCCCGATTCGGCGGTGGTGGCCGCGGGCAGGACCAGGGCGGCGGCGTGGCCGTCGTCGACGGCGGCGCGGGCGTGCCAGCCCAGTTGTCGCCGCAGCGAGCCCTCGGTGCTGTGGGTGAGCGAGCTCAGCACCGGATCGCTGCTCAGCCGCCGGGCGCGGCGGAGTTCGGCGCGGGCGGCGGCATAGTGTCCGACACCACCGAGCGCGACGGCGCGGGTCCAGGATTCGACGGCGTCGGCCGCGATGGGCAATCCGGTGGCAGCGCGGCCGGGCGTGGCGCCGAAGGCGGCGTCGGCGAGCGCGGAGTTCACTTCGAGCACAGGCACAGCCGCACTCTAACCAGTGGCCGGGCATGTGAGGGCACCTGCCATAGCACAGCCCGACAGCTACCCATCAGCATTCCCAACGGCCTATGTGTTTCGAGTTCGTAAATCTGTTGCCGCTATCGACCAGCACGCCCGTAAGGAATTCGTATACCGTTTCGCGCTATTAACCTGGAGGCCTCGAAGTGGCCATCTCTACCGCACTCGGCGCCGGATGTCCAATGGTTGAGATCACTCTGATCGCGATGCGCGCATAGATCGCACGACAGGTATCGAAGCTCGAAAATCACTATCTACCAGGCATTTCAACCAGTCTGATGGGCTATCACAGGTTGGTCTCACCGCTGGGCAACCGAACAGTATCACCACAGTCGGTCCGATTTGTACATAGCGAGGACGTTAATTCTCTAATGCCCTGGTATTCGACTCGAGTCGAATGAAGCTATTGACTCTATTTCGTTGTGCGCCCTAACGTACGACATCGCCAACGTCGGTGTCGCGCTGAATTGCGAGGCCTGGCGGAGTGCGATCGCCGACGCCGGCGATGCGGCCAACCGTTTGCCACAAGCACCGCTCGACAATGCCGACGAGCTCGCACCATGAGGAGTTCACCATGCCTATGCCAACCCACCTCCCTGGTCCGAACGCCGATGTCTGGGATTGGCAGATGCGCGGATCCTGCCGCGGTCAGGACTCCGCGGTGTTCTTCCACCCCGACGGCGAACGCGGCCGGGCCCGGGCGCAGCGCGAGCTACGCGCCAAGGAGATCTGCAAAGCCTGCCCGGTGCTGCTGCAGTGCCGTTCCCACGCCCTGAAGGTCAGCGAGCCCTACGGAATCTGGGGCGGCATGTCGGAGACCGAGCGTGAGCTGCACGCGCGCCGCAACCGCCGCCGCGCCGTGGCCTGATCGGGTCGCCGGCGGAGACCGGCGCCGTCCATGCCTCTTGACGGTCGTTTGCCCGAGTTCGGGATCTCTGCGGGGCGGACGCCCGAGCAAACCCGCGTGACGGGTGTCTACCAGCGGTGTCGTTGATGCGGGCGGCGGGGTGAGCTCGAGATTCCTCCCATCCGCGGCCCTCCGTGCGCCGAATGCCTAGCAAACAACCGGCACTGTTCCAAAAGACGCTGGTTGCGCCGGGTGAACCCCGGCGTGTCTCCGTTGCCATCAATGCGGAGGTTCGGTACAAATCGGAAAACCGCTGTGCCACAGCCGGTTTCCCGATACCCCCACCCGAAAGGAGGTCATAGCGGCACGCTACCCTCGTGGCCGATGACACAGAACGGAGCGTTGTGACAACGCGGCCGCCTGCCGCAGAGGGCGACTCGTTCCAGAGTTCGAGGGACGGACGGGTGGAAACACCGAGCGTTGACTCTGCGATGACGGCGCGCGCAACCGAAAGTCTCCAACTAGCCGCACTTCTCGAACGTTGTGGAGAGTCCGATCAGCAGGCCTTCGCCGAGCTGTACGACCGCACCAGCGCTCGGGTGTTCGGGCTCGTCCTACGCGTGCTGCACGATCCGGGCTACGCGGAGGAGACCACACAGGAGGTCTATCTCCAGATCTGGCGTACCGCAGGCAACTTTGACCCGGCAAAGGGTTCGGCCGTCACCTGGTTGATGACGCTCGCCCACCGCCGCGCGGTCGATCGAGTGCGCGCCGAACAGGCGCACGCCCTGCGCGAGGTTGCGTACGGGACCAGCACTCTCGGTAACGAATTCGATGAAGTGACCGAAGAAGTCGGACGACGGCTCGAGCATCAGGCGGTCCTGGCCGGCCTGGCCACGTTGACGGAAACGCAACGCGAAGCCATCTCCCTCGCCTATTTCGGCGGGCGCACATATGCCGAGGTAGCGGTGTATCTGGGCGTAGGGTTACCTACCGTTAAGTCCCGTATACGGGATGGACTGACACGACTCAAGAAAAGTTTGGGAGTGACGTGAGATGAACGAAAGCCAGATCGATCTCGCGCACACTGTCGCGCTCGGATCGATCGGCGACGAAGATCAGCGCGCAGTGGCGGAGCTACTGAATACCGACGATCCGGTACTGCGCGCCGCCTTCACCCAGGAAGTGCAGCAGACCCGAGAAGCGCTGGCAGTGGCCGCATCGGCGGTGGGCGTTCTGCCCCCGCCCGCCCTCCGCGATCGCCTTCTCGCAGCTATAGCCACCGACCCGGCGCCCTCGATCCATCGCTCGACCACGCTCCGACACGGCAACGGTCGCACCGACCACCAGCCCGTGCGCGATTGACTCGAATTGTTTTGCACGCCTGCAATTCAGGTCGCCTGACCGGTTCACTACGACCGTTCTGTCCGCACCTGCGCTGCATCCGGTAACCCTCGCGATGGCCCGGCCGATCAGCTCGTCAGAGCAATCCCGCGTCATGCCCTCCGCATGACGCCTGACGAACAGGTCGGCCCGCCATGCGCCCCCTCCTGCACCTCGCCCGCCGCCATCTCAGACCGGCGCTCGGCGCCATCGCGGCCCTCACGCTCGCCATCGGCGGACTGACCGCGTTCGAGGCGGCGACACCGCGGCCCGCCGAACCCACCCCGGTTCCGCTGCCCCCGATCACCCAACCGCTGTATCCCACCTGGCTCACCCCGCGCTGAGTTCCCCGACCGCCGGAACGCCACAGCCACGGCTGTTACCGTGCCCCGTGGACGTACGCGGTTCAGGGGGAAGGGAATCCATGCGGTTGCGGGCATTGAGCGCATTCGTAGCGGAGCCGACGACGGCACTCGAGATCGAGTCGATCGGCAACGGCACCGGACTGTGGCTACCGCCGGAGGTCCGCGACGAGGTCGAGCGGGTGCAGTCCGGCACCTCCGCGGCGGAGCTGACCGCGGGCGTGGTCGAGCTGCGCAATCTCATCGGCGGCAGCGCGGATCTCTTCCACGCCGCCATGCTGGCGCTGATGTGCGGAACCATGGTCGAACACGGCGCGGAACCGGGCGCGGCCATCGACGCCACCCTGGACCTGCTGGTGGCGACCCTGAACACGCTGGCCGAGGATCCGGACGAAATGGCCCGGGCCGCAAGCCGGTTGAGCATCCCGGCGGCCATGACCATGCTGGCCCGCTCCAAGGAGACCCGCAAACGCTGGCGCGCCCGGCCCGAGATCATGGACCGGCTCGAGGCACTCGAGGACGCGGACCTGGCGCCGTTCTGGCTGCGCGAGGTCTTCACGCTGCACGACGACGCCCCGCTGCTGGTGCTGGACCCGAACAACCGGCGCGCCTTCGAATTCCGGCTGATCGGCGTCCGTGACCGCCTCTACCACTGTTACGCGCTGCTGCAGGACGCGCTGCTGCGCCACACCGGCCCCGGCTACCTCGGCGCCGAACCGGTGGATCCGCTCGCGGTCCGCTACGCCCGCAACGACCACCTCACCCCCGCCGACTATCGAGCCGCCACCACCCTCGGCGACCATCAGCGCTTCGCCTTCGCCTATCCCGGCATCGCCTTCATGCCCGGTTCCGGCACCCCCGCCGAACTTCCCACCGTCGACGGCGTGCCACTACTCACCGTGTCCCCCAAAACGATTCACTTCAACTGGCGGCCCGCGAACATGTACGGCGTCATCCACGAGGCCCTCGGATCCAGCATCGACCTCATCCGCGAACTCTCGCCCGCCGACGCCGAGGCCCTGCTGTCCCGCTGCGCTCTCCCCTGACGCGCGACCGGTTCGGATACAGCGAGGCCCCCGGATCGGAATCCGGGGGCCTCGGGGTTCAGCTGGGCTGAAAAGCGGCCTGGCTCAGTGCGAGTGGCCGTGGTGCGCGTCGGCCGGCTCGTCGGCCGGCTTCTCGACGATGGCCGACTCGGTGGTCAGCACCATGCGCGCCACCGAGGTGGCGTTCTCGACGGCCGAACGGGTGACCTTGACCGGGTCGATGACGCCCTCGGCGACCAGGTCGCCGTAGGTGAGGGTGGCGGCGTTGAAGCCGTCCTTGCCATCGGTGACCTTGGAGACCACGACCGCGCCGTCGACGCCGGCGTTGCTCGCGATCCAGTACAGCGGGGCCAGCAGGGCCACGCGCACGACCTCGACGCCGGCCGCCTCATCGCCGGTGAGCGAATCCCGCAGTGCGCCAAGGGTGGCCGCGGCCTGCACCAGCGCGGTGCCGCCGCCGGGGACGATGCCCTCGGCGACCGCCGCCTTGGCGGAGGCGACCGCGTCCTCGACGCGGTACTTGCGCTCCTTGAGCTCGGTCTCGGTGGCCGCGCCGACCTTGATGACGGCGACGCCGCCGGCCAGCTTGGCCAGCCGCTCTTCGAGCTTCTCGCGGTCCCAGTCGGAGTCGGTGTTCTCGATCTCCTTGCGCAGCTGCGCAACCCGGCCGTCGATGTCGGACTGCGTGCCCGCGCCCTCGACGATGGTGGTCTCGTCCTTGGTGACCACGATGCGGCGGGCCTTGCCCAGCACGTCGAGGTCGGCCTCACGCAGGGTGATGCCCAGGTCGGGGTTGACCACGGTGCCGCCGGTGACGATGGCCAGGTCGTCGAGGAACGCCTTGCGGCGGTCACCGAAGAACGGGGCCTTCACGGCAACGACCTTGAGGGTCTTGCGGATCGCGTTGACCACCAGGGTGGAGAGCGCTTCGCCGTCGACGTCCTCGGCGATGATCACGACCGGCTTGCCGGATTCCGCGATCTTCTCGAGCAGCGGCAGCAGGTCGGGCAGCGAGCTGATCTTCTCGCGGTTCAGCAGGATCCACGCGTCCTCGTAGACCGACTGCATGGTCTCCGGGTCGGTGACGAAGTACGGCGAGAGGTAGCCCTTGTCGAACTGCACGCCCTCGGTGATGGTGACCTCGGTCTGCAGACCCGAGGACTCCTCGATGGTGACGACGCCGTCCTTGCCGACCTTGGTCAGCGCCTCGGCGACCAGGGCGCCGATCTCCTCGTCACGCGAGGACACGGTGGCGACCTGTGCGATGGCCTTCTCACCGTTGACCGGGGTGGCAGCGGCGGCCAGCGCGGCGCCGACGGCCTCGGCGGCCTTGCTCATGCCCTTGCCCAGGGTCATCGGGTTGGCGCCGGCGGCGATGTTCTTGAGGCCGCCCTTGATGAGGGCCTGGGCCAGCACGGTGGCGGTGGTGGTGCCATCGCCGGCGACGTCGTTGGTCTTGGTCGCGACGCTCTTGACGAGCTGGGCGCCCAGGTTCTCGAACGGGTCCTCGAGGTCGATCTCGCGTGCGATGGTCACGCCGTCGTTGGTGACGGTCGGGCCGCCGAAGGCCTTGGCCAGCACCACGTGCCGGCCGCGCGGGCCGAGGGTGACCTTGACGGCGTCGGCGAGCTTGTCGACGCCGCGCTCCATGGCCCGGCGAGCCTTCTCGTCGAACTCGATCTGCTTTGGCATTTACCTACTCCTGTGAAGGTCCGGGGGAACGCACTCCGCCCCGGGTCGTGGCCGGGCGCAGGCCGGGGGCCCGATCACCAGCACGACGCCGGGGCGGAAACACGTTGCCGTGCGGCTTACTTGGTGACGACAGCCAGCAGGTCGCGGGCCGAGAGGATCAGGTACTCGGAGCCGTTGTACTTGATCTCGGTGCCGCCGTACTTGCTGTAGATGACGACGTCGCCTTCCTTGACGTCCAGCGGGATCCGCTTCTCGCCGTCTTCGTCCCAGCGGCCGGGGCCGACGGCGATGACGGTGCCCTCCTGGGGCTTCTCCTTCGCCGTGTCGGGGATGACCAGGCCGGAGGCGGTGGTGGTTTCGGCCTCGTTGGCCTGGACGAGGATCTTGTCCTCGAGCGGCTTGATGTTCACGCTCGCCACGTTGAGCCCTCCACTTTCAGGGGATTCTTCGTCGCCCGGGGCTGTTCCCCGGACTCACGGTTTCGGTCTTCGTGCTGACCCCTGCGCATAGCCCCGTCGTCGCGGGTGCCGGGACACCTGCTCAGGTAGGTCGGTAGCCGGCATTCGAGCACGCACCGAATGCCAACTAGCACTCTATACACGGGAGTGCCAGCGCTCAAGGGCGGGCACTGCCACCAAGAATGCACTTGCATCTGCAACGTCGCTGGCCATCGGGGTAATACCGCTGGCCAACGCGACTCGCCGAGCCAACGGCGCGAGATTCTGAGGTCTTCCAAAGAAATCCGAAAATCTGTAACGTTCGGATAACGGATTGTGACAACATTGACGACGGTCACGCGGCGGGACCACATCGAACTCGTCACGCGCGCCATCCGAGAGTCACATAACTGCTTCACCCCACCAACCGCACGGCAACCATCCGTGCGGATCTCGAGAAGAGAGCACAACCGCAAGTGATCAGAGGCAGGCTCCGATGCCCTATCGGACGAGAGCCCGCCGTGGTCCGTAGCTCGGATCCGTCCGCTACCCACTGGACGCTTCCGGAGTCCGTTCGAGATGGTCGTCTCCACCAGGACCATCCGCTCGAAGGGAGGTGAACATGCGAACATCCCTCGGCATTTCGGCCGGGAACGAGGTGGTGTGCTCGGCAACGGTCGCCACCGCGCCCAACGGCGCCCAGAGTTTCGACTACCGGGTCGTCACCGCGGACACGGCCCACTCCGATCTCGGTGATCTGGTGGCGTCCTCGATCGAGTTGATGACCACCCAGATCCCGCGCGACATCGTGCACCCGGTCGGCGCTCATCCCATCGCCCGCCCCGCCGCCCAGCGCGACTCCGAAGTCAGCACCCCCGGCGAGATCGCCGTCGCCTACCGGGACCGCGAGCAGGCGCAGATCATCCGCTCCGCGATCGGACGGCAACGCCGCGATGTGCATCTCATCCCGGAAAGCACCGCGGCACTGGCTTATCTGCGGCACACGGGCCTGCTGGACCGGTGGGAGACGGTCGCGATCATCGACCTCGGGGCGACCGGCACCACGGTCACCGTCGCCGATCACGCCGACGACACCGTGCTGCGCTCCGAGCGCACCTCGGCGATCAGCGGCAACGCCGTCGACGAGCTGATCCTGCAACACCTCCTGGATTGCCACCTGTCGCGTCGGGGCATCCGGCCCAACCGCGGCATCCTCCTGAACCGTTCCAGGGCCGCCAAGGAGCATCTGTCGGTCGTTCCGGCGGTCACCATCGACCACGTGGCAGGGCAACCGCTCAAACTGACCCGGGTCGACTTCGACGAGATCATCTCGGATCTGCTGCGCGAACTCGCGGTGTTCGCGCGCGGAGTGTTCGCCCGCGCCCCGAAGTTCCCGCAAGCGGTCGCCGTGATCGGTGGCGGCGCGAACGTCCCGGCCGTGGTGGCCGGGCTGGAGCGCCAGCTCGACGTGCCCGCGTTCACCGTGCCCGAGCCGGAGGCAGTGATCGCGAAGGGCGCTGCGCTGGTGGCGGATTCGACGACGCCGTCGGCCTTCCCGGTGATGGGACTGGGCACCGACGCGCCGGTCGGCACCTTCACCAAGCTGGCGGGAACGCTGGCCGGAGCGATCGTGGTGGTCGGGCTGATCATCGGCTACGGCGTCAAGGAGTTCGTGCCCGAACCGCAGCAGACCCACTACTCGCCGACCACCTCGGGCCCGCAGCAGCCGGTCGCGCCGACCACCCCGGCCACCGGACCGGGTTCGTCCGCGCCCGCGACCACGCCGGGCCCCGATCACCGCACCACCACGTCGGTGGCCCCGAACTCGCAGACCAGCAGCACCGGCAACGCGCAGACGCCGAGCACCACCACGCAGCCGCCGCTGCGCCCGGACCCGGACCTGCCGCAGATTCCCTTCCCGGCCGATCTCCCCCGGCTGCTCGGACCGCTGCTGGGCACCACGACGCTGGTGCCCACCGAGACCGAGCCACGCCATTCGGTGGCCCCGCACTCCAATTCCGGTTCGGGCACCGGCACGACCACGACCCTGGTCTCGCCCCGGCCGTGAGCGGCCCGCGCCCGCAGCCGGGCGCCGCGTCACAAACCTGATGTCTCGGCCCGGCTGTCGGGCCACGCCCTCACAGGTAGCTGGTGGAGACCGGCAGGCCCGGATCGGTGGCCACCGACAGCGCGGAAGGCCTTGCGCCACCGGCGATCACGTGCGCACCCAGGGTGGCGATCATGACGCCGTTGTCGGTGCACAGCCGCGGCTTGGGCACGCGCAGGGTGATACCCGCTGCGGCACAGCGCTCTTCGGCCATCGACCGGATACGCGAGTTGGCGGTCGCGCCGCCGCCGAGCACCAGGGTGTCGACGCCGATGTCCTGCACCGCGCGCACCGCCTTCATGGTCAGCACGTCCGCCACCGCCTCCTGGAAGGAGGCGGCGATATCGGGGATGGGCAGTTCGCGGCCTTCGCGTTGTGCCGCTTCGACATAGCGGGCGACGGCGGTCTTGAGGCCGGAGAAGGAGAAGTCGTAGCGCGGGTCGCGCGGGCCGGCCATGCCGCGCGGGAAGGCGATCGCATGCGGATCCCCTTCGGCGGCAATGGAATCCAGCACCGGTCCACCCGGGTAGCCGAGGCCGAGCAGCCGCGCCACCTTGTCGAACGCCTCACCGGCGGCATCGTCGACGGTGCTGCCGAGTTCGGTGATCGGCCGCGCCAGATCGGTGACGTGCAGCAGGTGGGTGTGGCCGCCGGAGACCAGCAGCGCCACCGCGGGCGGCAGCGGACCGTGTTCGAGGGTGTCGACGGCGACGTGCCCGCCCAGGTGGTTGATCGCGTGGAAGGGGATATCCCACGCCGCCGCATAGGCTTTCGCCGCCGCGACACCGACCAGCAGCGCGCCGGCGAGACCCGGTCCGATGGTGACGGCCAGCGCGTCGGGCTTGTCGATGCCCGCGGCCGCCAGCGCCCGGCGCATGGCGGGCACGATGGCCTCGAGGTGTGCGCGGGAAGCGATTTCGGGCACCACGCCGCCGAAGCGGGCGTGCTGGTCCACGCTGGAGGCGACCTCGTCGGCGAGCAGTTCGCAGGAGCCGTCGGGCAGCCGCCGCACGATGCCGACTCCCGTTTCGTCGCAGGAGCTTTCGATACCCATGACGATCATGACGAGACCTCGGCGTCTTTATCGAACCCAGCGTTGTCGAATCCGGCGTTGCCGAAACCGTTCTTGGCGAACCCGTCCTGCGGGAACCCGGCGATGGCCGGACGCCGCATGGTGTACGCATCCGCGCCGCTGGGCTGGTAGTAGCTCTTGCGCAGTCCGATGATGTGGAAGCCGTGCTTCTCGTAGAGCGTGATCGCGGGCGCGTTGTCGGTGCGCACCTCCAGGAACACCGGTCCGCCACGGCGTCCGGCTTCCAGCAGCAGCGCTTCCAGCAGCAGTGTTCCGATGCCGAGCCGATGGCATTCGGGGTCCACGCCGATGGTGTGGATCTCGGCCTCGGGATGTTCGGGGGTGCCGAGCAGTGCGATGCCCGCGTATCCGACCATGCGGCCCTGCGGATCTCGCGCGGTGAGGTAGCGGTTGTGCGGTCCGGCCAGCTCCGAGAGGAACGAAACCTCGTGCCAGGGATCGTCCTCCGGGAAGAGCACCTGTTCGAGTTCGGCGCAGCGGGAGACGTCGGCCGGCCGCATCGGGTCGATGCGGATGGTCATCGGCCCACCTGCGCGTAACTGCGTTCGACGGCGTCGGGGCGGCGCAGGTAGAGCGGTACCAGCGGTTCGGGGGCGACTCCGGCGAGCAGGTCGGCGGCGGCGCGGCGGACCAGCCCTGCGGGAGACGGAGTTTCGACGGGCAGCACCGGCAGGTCGAAATAGTCGACGTGCGAGGCGGATCCGGCGATCACGGTGGCCGAGCCCGGGTCGAGGTCGGCGGGCTTGCTGACCTCCGGGCCTTCGACGCGCACGAGCACCTGGTCGTCGCCGCCCGGGACCTGGGCGATCACCTCGGCTTCGGCGACGGTGGCGCGCGGCACGGCACGGTAGCGGGTCCAGTACACCTCGCGGCGGCGCGCGTCGGTGACGACCAGCAGTTCGACCGGGTCGCTGGGTTCGCGCAGATAGCTTTCGGTGTCCGCGGCGATGGCGTCGAGACTGCACACGCCGTAAACCGGCACGCCGAGGGCGTCACCGAAGGCGGCGGCGGTGGCCATTCCCACCCGGAGTCCGGTGAACGGTCCCGGGCCGATGCCGGCGACGACCGCGTCGATGTCGGCTCGGGTGCGGCCGGATTCGGCGAGGCAGGCCAGGATCTGCGGGGTCAGCACCTCGTTGTGCGCGCGAGCGTCCACGGTCACCTCGGCGGTGATCGTGGTGATGCGCGGTGCGGTTGCCCCGGCGTCCGCCGGTTCGAGTTCCACCAGTCCCGCTGTCACGGCAGGGGTCGCGGTGTCGACAGCCAATATCAGCATGATTGCCCCAACGATACCGGGTGGTACAGCCCACTCGGCGCGGTGTCTGCCTGCGAGAAGTTCACTCCCGCGGGTCTTTGTCCGGTCGATCCGGGATTCACTGTCCGGTCGATCCCGGATTCAATTGGCGGCCACCCATTCCCAGGCGGCGGTGCGCACGTCGGATTCGGGTTCGCGGCGCAGTCGCACCCGCAGGTGACGGTCGGTGAGATGTTCGGCGACGCCCAGCCCCCACTCGATCACCACGACCGCGTGGTCGAGGTCGGTGTCGAGGTCGAGGGCGTCGAGTTCGTCGAGATCACCGCCGAGCCGGTAGGCGTCCACGTGCACCAGCGCCACCGCGCCGGGATGCACTCCGGCGCGATGCTGGCGGGCGATGATGAAAGTCGGTGAGCTGACCCGTCCTTCGACGCCGAGTCCGGCCGCGATGCCCCGGGTGAGCGCGGTCTTGCCCGCGCCCAGCGGTCCGTCCAGGATCACCAGGTCTCCGGCTTGCAGCTGTTCGGCGAGTTCGCGTCCCAGCGCCTCGGTGTCCTCGACGGTCTCGAGCATGCGTTGTTCGGTCATCGGTCCCCGCCCAGGTGGGTGCGCCGCACGCGGCCGCGCGGGCCGCACACGATCTCGTAGTTGATGGTGTCGAGGGTTTCGGCCCACTCCTGCGCGTGCGGCTGGTCGGGTTCGCCGCCGAAGAGGATGGCGGTGTCGCCCTCGCGGACTCCGGCCGCGTTGTCGCCGAGGTCGACGACCAGCTGATCCATGCAGATGCGGCCGATGCCGGGTCTGCGCGCGCCGCCCAGCCACACCGAGAACCGGCCGCCGAGGGTGCGGGGCACGCCGTCGGCGTATCCGGCGGGGATGAGGGCGACGGTGGTGTCGTGTTCGGCGATCCACTGGTGCCCGTAGGACACGCCCTCCCCGGCGGCGACGTGCTTGACCCGCAGTACCCGGGCCCGGAAGGTCATGGCCGGGCGCAGTCCGAAGTCGGAGATCTCGGGGATCGGCGACAGGCCGTACACGGCGATGCCGGGCCGCACCATATCGAAGGCCAGGTCCGGACGGGTAAGTGCCGCAGCGGAATTCGCGAGGTGCACGAGTTCCGGCTCGAGTCCGTGCTCCTTGGCGGTGGCGATGAATTCCAGGAACCGTTCGCGCTGCATGTTGTTGACCGGGTGGTCCGGTTCGTCGGCGAGCGCCAGGTGGGAGAACAGGGCGCGGAAGCGCACGATCCCCTCGGTGACCAGGTCGTGCAGCAGGTCGAGCAGGTCGGGGAATTCGGCGGGCAGCACCCCGTTGCGGTTGAGCCCGGTGTCGACCTTCACGCTGACCGTCGCCCGGCGGCCGAGCTTGCGGGCGGCGGCGGCCACCGACTCCAGTTGCGCTCGCGCGGAGACGCCGATCTCGATGTCCGCGGCGACCGCGGGGGCGAAGTCGGTGTCGGAAGTGTTGAGCCAGCACAGGATCGGCGCCTCGATACCGGCGGCGCGCAGGGCGACCGCCTCGGCGGCAGTGGTGGTGCCGACCTCGCGCGCGCCCGCCGCGAGGGCCGCCCGCGCGACCTCGACCGCGCCGTGGTTGTACCCGTCGGCCTTGACGACCACCATGATGGCGGCGTCACCTGCGTGCTCGGCCAGAATCCGCACATTGTGCGCGATGGCCGCCAGGTCGACTAGGGCTTCCACCTGTGGGTCGGGGATGTTCACAAATACCGATCCTGCCATCCGGAGCACCGCGAGCCGGATCACACCCGACCCCGCGCGATATGCCCACCGGTCTGCAGACTAGCCAGCCCGGCCGCCGCGCCGCGCTGGATGCGCCGATCAGCGGGACCCCAATTAGGTGGGCAACGCGGGGAAACAGTGATCGTGCGGCCCGCCGCGACCGGCCGCCGGAGCAGCGGCGGGCGACCGCGTCGGGTAGTCGTGCGGCGTCGGGACGACAGGTCAGCCGAGGCTGGATGCCGGGGTGGCGGTCGCGAGCGCGGCGAGGGCCCGGTCGACGGATTCCTGCTGGGCCGGGAGCAGTGGCAGGCGTACGTCCGGGGTGGGGATGCGGCCCTGGGCGGCCAGGACCGCCTTGATGACGACCGGGTTGGGCTCGGCGAAGAGGGTGGAAGCCAGTGGGGCGAGCCGGTTTCCGAGATCGCGGGCGACGGACAGGGGGCCGTCGCGCCAGGCGTCGACCAGGTTCACGTAGGCGGCGGGGGCGATATTGGCGCAGGCCAGGATGGCTCCGGACGCGCCGAGGGCGAGCAGGGGCGCGGCGTGCAGGTCGTCGCCCGCGAGCACCGAGGTGTGTTCGGGCAGGCGGCTCAGGAAGGCGATGGTGGTGTCGTCGATGCCGCCGACCGCGTATTTGAAGCCCGCGACGTTCGGCAGTTCGGCCAGGCGGCACAGGGTTTCGGCGCTCAGGACGCGGCCGGTGCGGTAGGGAATGTGGTAGATGATGATCGGCACCGGGCTCGCGGCGGCCAGCGCCCGGAAGTGTTCCACCACACCGTCTTCGGAGGGGCGGGTGTAGTAGGGGACGACGGTGAGGGCGGCGGTGGCGCGCGGGTCGAGCTCGGTGAGGGCGCGCACCGAGTCGACGGTGGCGTTCGAGCCCGCGCCGAGGATCAGGGCGGCGTCACGCTCGCGGCAGACCTCGGCGGTGATGTCGATGACCCGGGCGCGTTCGGCCGCGGTGAGGGTGACGGGTTCGCCGGTGGTGCCCAGCACGACGAGTCCGGCCGCGCCCGCGTCGAGCGTTTCGTGGGCGAGGGCCGCGAGCGCGTCGGCGGCGATCTCACCGGTGCGCGTGAACGGGGTGATCAGGGGCACGTACAGGCCGGTGAAAGTCATGCCACCAGCGTGGTCGGCCACGGGCGTCAGGTCCATTTCAGGTTTCTATACCCGAGCGTAAGCTGAGCTGATGCTCGATGTGCGCCGCCTGCGGCTGCTGCGCGAACTCGCCCACCGCCACACCATCGCCGCGGTCGCCGACGCCCTGGCCTACACGCCGTCGGCGGTGTCGCAGCAGCTGACCGCGCTGGAACGCGAGGCCGGAGTGCCGCTGCTGGAACGCACCGGCCGCAGCGTCACCCTCACTCCCGCCGCTCTACGCCTGGTCGAGCACGCCGAAACCATCCTCGCCGTCCTGGAGCAGGCCGCCGCCGAACTGTCCTCCGCCCGAACGGAACTCACCGGCACCCTGCGCATCGGCGCCTTCCCGAGCGCGGTCCGCAGCATCCTGTCCCCCGCCCTGGTCACCCTCAGCCGCGACCACCCGCGCCTGGAACTCCTTGTCACCGAACTGGATCCGATCGCGGCCCCACCCGCCCTGCGCGCCGAAACCCTCGACATCGCCCTGCTCCAGGAATACGACTACGTCCCCCTCGGCCCCGAACCCGGCCTGGACACCGAGCCGCTGTTCGAGGAAACCGTCCACCTCGCCACCCGAACCACGGAACCCCCTGTCACCCAGCCGGATTCCGAAACCCTGGCAGCCCACGCCGATTCCGCCTGGATCGCGGGCACCCCCGGCACCCTCTGCCACGAACTCACCATCCGCGCCTGCCAGGCAACGGGATTCACCCCCCGAATCCGCCACCACGCAGACGATTTCGGCACCGTCCTCGCCCTGGTAGCAGCAGGCCAGGGCGTAGCCCTAGTCCCCGACCTCGGCACGCAACCAACCCCTGACCAGGTGCTGCTGACAGCTCTCCCAACCCGCCGCCGCACCCATCTCGCATACCGCCGCGGCACCGCCACTCACCCGGTGATCTCCGCCGCCCGCACCGCCCTGCACTCCGCCGCCGAAATCCACACGGCCACCTGACTCTTCCCAGTGGCGGCCGACTTGCTCCGACCCACCCGCGAAACGCCGCCACCGCTGGACGGCCGGTAGCCGGCGGGCCGGTCAGCCGGCGGCCAGTTCGCGGAGGGTGCCTATCGCGGTGCGGAGGTGGGAAAGCAAGGGGGAGGCGGAGATCGGGGCTCCGGCGGTGGTGTCCGTGTGGGCGGCGAGGTTGGCGGCGAGGGCGTGGGCGCGGGCGGCGGCAGCGGCGGACCAGGCCGGGGATTTGCCTGCCGCGAGGAGGGCGGCGATGACGCCGGAGAGGACGTCGCCGGAACCGGCGGTGGCGGCCCAGGATCCGCCTGCCTCGTTGACCGTGACCGGGTGGCCGGGGGTGGCGATGAGGGTGGCGCGGCCCTTCAATAGGACGGTGACCTGCCAGGAGTCGGCGAGTTTGCGGACCGCGGAGACGCGGTCGGGGCCGGGGTCCGCGCCGGTGAGGCGCTCGAATTCACCGGCGTGCGGGGTGAGGACGGTGGGGGCGGTGCGGCCGGTGACGAGGCTCGGGTCGGCGGCCAGCAGGGTCAGGCCGTCGGCGTCGACCACGACGGGGAGGTCGGTGGCGAGGATTTCGGCGAGGCGGTCGCGGGCGGCGGCATCGGTGCCCGCGCCGGGACCGAAGACCCAGGATTGGACGCGTCCGGTGGCGGAAACCGATTCGGCGGCAATCACTTCCGGGAAGTGGGCCAGTACCTGTTCGGCTCCGGCGCCCGCGTAGCGCACCATGCCGGAGGTGGCGGCGACCGCGCCGCCGGTGCACAGGATCGCGGCACCCGGGTAGGTGGCGCTGCCCGCGCAGACGCCGGTGACACCCTGCGTGTACTTGTCGTCGCTCGCGCCGGGCACGGGCCAGTCGCGGCCGATGGACCGCGGCGGCAGCGCCACCAGGTTCGCGGCCGGAAGCCGTAACCCTATGGGCACCAGTTCGATTCGGCCGCAGTACGGTGCGGCCATGGCATGCACGGGCTTGTGCGCGCCGAACGTGACGGTGACGTCCGCGCGGACAGCCGGGCCGGTGACCACCCCGGTGTCCGGGTCGACCCCACTGGGCAGGTCGGCGGCGATGATCGGGCAGCGCACGCCCGCAACGAGTTCGGCGGCGACCGGTCGCAGCGGGCCGCGTCCGGAGATGCCGACGATGCCGTCCACGACGAGGTCCGGGGTGCCGAGCAACTCCAGGACTGCGTCGGGCACAAGGGAAGTCGTGCGCGCGAACTGACGCAGTCCGGCATTGCGCGCGCCCGGCACCCCGACATCGAAGCGCAGCGTCTCGGGTGTAGGTGGAGCCTCGACCAGCCGCCCACCCGTCCGGCGCAGTGCCGCCGCGCCCTGTGCGTGCACCCGTTCGGGCGTGAGCAGGACGGCCCGCACGGCGACTCCCCGCCGCCGCAGGAACGATCCCGCCCACAGCACGTCGCCCCCGTTGTCGCCGGAGCCGACCAGCAGCGTCACGGTGCGTCCGGCCACCGTCCCGGTGCGGGCGCGCAGTTCCCGCGCCACCACGTCGGCGAGCCCGAAAGCGGCGCGCCGCATGGGCATTCCGTCCGCGACCCGGGTGAACAGTTCGGCTTCTGCGGCCCGTACCTCGTCGGCCGTGTAATACCCGAGCACCGCCGGTGTGTCCATGCTGCGCCTCCCGTGACTGAGACTCCGCGAGGCTCACGCCCCGCCTGCCTGCGACCTCCGCAGACTACTCCGGTGGCCGCCCGGCGATTTCCCGCGACACCACCGCTCGTCGCGGACCGGTGCAGGTCAGCGCGGTGCCCGCGAACCGGCCGCTACCTGCGGGGGTTACCCTGGCTGCCATGCCGATCCGCCGCAACACCGCCGCCCGTGCCCTGCTGCTCGCCACCGTGGTGGCGGGTGCGTTAGTGACCGGCGGCTGCGGTAGCGACAGCTCCAAGAGCTCCGCCACCTCCACCACGGCGACGGCGGCCAGCACCGGCGCGTCGGCGACCTCCACCGGTCCGGCCGCACCCGCCGCGGTGACAGTCGAGGTGAAGGACATGAAGTTCTCCCCCGCCGACATCACCGTGAAGGCCGGGGACACCGTCACCTGGAAGTTCGACGATCGTTCGCCGCACGCGGTACAGGGCATCGGCGATACGGCGCTGGGCATCAACAGCCCGATCATCCACAAGGGCGAGTGGAGCTACACCTTCAGCACGCCCGGCACCTACCGCTACCTGTGCCCGCTGCACCCGGAGATGAAGGGCACCGTCACCGTCCACTGACGGTGCCCCCGAGCACTATTCGACGGTGACCGACTTGGCCAGGTTGCGCGGCTTGTCGACGTCGTAGCCGCGCGCCATCGCCACCTCGGCGGCGAAGATCTGCAGCGGGACGGTGGACAGCAGCGGCTGGTAGAGCGTTGGGGCCGAGGGGATTTCGATCAGGTGGTCGGCGAACGGGCGCACCGTGTCGTCGCCCTCCTCGGCGATGACGATGGTGCGGGCGCCGCGGGCCTGGATCTCGCGGATATTGCTCAGCAGCTTGGAGTGCAGGACCGCGCGGCCCTTCGGCGACGGCATCACCACGAACACCGGCAGCCCGTCCTCGATGAGGGCGATGGGGCCGTGCTTGAGTTCACCGGCGGCGAAGCCCTCGGCGTGGATGTAGGCCAGCTCCTTGAGTTTCAGCGCGCCCTCGAGTGCGACCGGGTAGCCGACGTGGCGGCCCAGGAACAGCACGGTGGGCACGTGTGCGAAGTGGCGCGCGATCTCGCGCACGTGGTCGGCGGATTCCAGGACGCGCGCGACCAGCTTCGGCATCGACTCGAGTTCGGCGAATTCGCGCGCCACCTCGTCCGGGTACTTGGTGCCGCGCGCCTGTGCGAGGGCCAGACCGACCAGATAGTTGGCGGTGATCTGCGCCAGGAACGCCTTGGTGGAGGCGACGCCGATCTCCGGTCCGGTGCGGGTGTAGAGGACGGCGTCGGATTCGCGGGGGATCTGCGCGCCATTGGTGTTGCAGATAGCCAGGACTCGCGCCTTCTGATCCTTGGCGTGCCGGACCGCCTCCAGCGTGTCGGCGGTCTCGCCGGACTGGGAGATGGCGACCACCAGGGTGGAGCGGTCCAGAACCGGGTCGCGGTAACGGAATTCGCTGGCCAGTTCGACCTCGACGGGCAACCGGGTCCAGTGTTCGATGGCGTACTTGGCGAGCAGGCCCGCGTGATACGAACTGCCGCAGGCGACGACGAAGACCTTGTCGATCTCGCGCAGTTCCTGTTCGGCGAGCCGTTGTTCGTCGAGGACGATCCGGCCGTTGGTGAAGTGACCGATCAGTGTGTCGGCGACGCCACTGGGCTGCTCCTCGATCTCCTTGAGCATGAAGTACTCGTGGCCGCCCTTCTCGGCGGCGGCCAGATCCCAGTCGATGGTGAAGGGGCGGGTGCGCACGTCCTCGGTGTTGCCCGCGAAGTCGGTGACCCGGTAGCCGTCGGCGGTGATGACGACGGCCTGGTCCTGCCCGAGTTCGACTGCCTCCCGGGTGTGTTCGATGAAGGCGGTCACGTCGGAGGCCACGAACATCTCGCCCTGGCCGACGCCCACCACGAGCGGAGTGGAGCGGCGGGCGGCGACGATGGTGCCCGGATGGTCGGCGTGCGTGAACACCAGGGTGAACGCGCCCTCGAGGCGGCGCACCACCGACAGCGCGGCCGCGACGAAGTCACCGGCGGTCTCGCCGGTGGCGTACGCGCGGGCGACCAGGTGGACGGTGACCTCGGTGTCGGTGTCGCTGCGCAGTTCGACACCCGCTTCCTCGAGTTCGCGGCGCAGCGGCACGAAGTTCTCGATGATGCCGTTGTGCACCACGGCGAGGCGCTCGGTGTGATCGCGGTGCGGGTGCGCGTTGCGATCGGTGGGCGCGCCGTGGGTGGCCCAGCGGGTGTGTCCCATGCCGGTCGCGCCCGCGAACCGGGCCGAACCCGTTTCCGCCAGTTCGGCTTCCAGGTTGGCCAGGCGGCCCGCCTTGCGTTCCACCGACAGCCCGCCGACGCCGTCGAGGATGGCGACTCCAGCTGAGTCGTAGCCGCGATATTCCATGCGGCGCAACGCATCGACCACTACGCCGAGCGCATCCCGGTACCCCACATACCCCACGATTCCGCACATGGGTAACCAGCCTAACGGGGCGAGGCCCGGCATCGAATCCGAGTCGTGGTGATATCGAATCCGAGTCTGGGTGACGGAGAATCGGACTTTGGGTTGCGGAGTATCGGACTTGGCGTGACCGGCGAATCGGAGATGATGTCCGACCGGGCGAAACACCCCAAGCGCGCCCGCATCGGATAGGTTCTAGTCCGTGTCGGCGTCTGTGAAATCGCTCCTGAGCACTTTGACCCTGCGCGGCCCCCACGATGTGCTGCGCGGCAATCTCGGCATCGCCGGGCAGCCCGGCGTGGTGTTCACGCCGGGGAAGGGCCTCAACCTGCCCGCTGTCGCCTTCGGGCACGCGTGGCTCACCGGGGTCGGCAACTATCGGCGACTGCTGGAGCATCTCGCGTCGTGGGGGTATGTCGCCGCCGCGCCCGACACCGAGCGCGGGCCGATCCCCTCGCACCTGAACCTGGCCACCGATCTGCTCACCACCCTGGACATTTGCGCCGGGGTCCGTTTGGGCACCGGCAATGTCAGCGTGGATCCGAAGAAGCTGGCACTGGTCGGTCACGGCATGGGAGCGGGCGCCGCCGTCATCGCCGCCTCTCAGCGCGACGTGGCCGCGGTCGCGGCCCTCTACCCCTCCCCCACCGCTCCCGCCGCGGAAGCCTTGGCCCCCAAGATCGATGCCCCCGCCTTGATCCTGGCCGGTGCCGACGACATCGACTCGGTCAGCTCCAACGCCACCCCCCTCGCCTCCGCCTGGGGTGAAGGCGCGATCCTGCGCACCCTCGACAAGGCCACCCACAACGGCATGGTCGAAGGCCGCCGCGCCCTCGCCGCCCTCGGCGCGGGCAAGCACGAACCCAAAACCGAACGCCTCACCCGAGCCCTCCTCATCGGCTTCCTCAACTACACCGTCCTCGGCGACAAGAAGTACAAGCCCTTCGCCGACCCCGAATCCCTCATCCCCCACACCACCTACGTAGACCCCGACGCGGTCGACGAGGAACCCGAACAGCCCCAGAAACTCCCGGTCCTCCAACTCATCCAGGCCCTGCGCAAGTAGCGACCTATCCGGGCCGCCGAGCAGGTCCACCGGCCCCGGAAGTGCGCCGACTTGCCCTGCCCAGCAGGCAATCTCGCCGAATGAACCCTGACCTTGCGAACACTCACGGGGCTCGGATGGCCAGGCCGGGAGACAGCACCGCAGCGACCCCGGCCGGTCCAGCCGCAGTGTCGATCAGGCGGAGTACACGCGCCTCGATTCTGATCGGCCGTAGAGATCGGTCGGTTGGACGCCGGATTGCGCTGTCCCGCACGTGATGCCCTGAGCATTTTCGGTCCGCCCGGGTCGTTTGCCACCTAGGGGCGTGGCGCGGTGGTGGGGGTCAGCCTGTGGTGGGCGGGGATTCGGGGATGGGGGTGCCTCCTTCTGGGATTTCGACGGAGTGGTCCGGGGTGCCGGGGTTTGGGTTTGGGCCGAGCGTGGGGGGCTCGATCGCAGGTTCGGGAGTGGGTCCGGCTGTGGGCTGAGGGGTGGATTCAGTGGTTCTGTCGGGGATTTCGGTGGGTTCGTCCGGGATGTCCAGGGACGGCTGAGGAAGGTCGGGGTGGGCTGAATCGTCGGCCGGGGGCGTGTCTCCGGTGGGCGATGAACCGTTGCCGGGGGTGATGCCGGAAGGGCCCGGCGGCTGATCGGGACATGGACATCGGGTGGGCTCGGGTTGCCCGGAAGTGGGACCGGGTTGGCACTTCGGGGCGGCGGGGTCGACTGGTGTGGGTTCGGTTGGCCCGGGCGGGAGTTCGGTCGATGGGCTCTGCGTGCCTTGCGAATCGTGCGAATTGTCAAGTGGGACTCGAGTTTCTGTCGGCACGGGCGAAGTGCCGTCGACGGAGGGCGGGGTTGGAGGCGAATCCGACGGGGTCAGGGTCGGGGTACCGGACTTGTCGGTGGTGAGGGTGAAGGTGTGGGTTTCGCCGGAAGGGTCGGTGATGGCGAGGGTCATGGTGCCGTCGGGGGTACGGGCGAGGGTGAAATGTTTTCCGGCGAGGTCGAATTCGATCTTGCCGGTGGGCACGGATGAGGTGAGGCTGCCTGTCGGTGGCGTCTCGGGTTCGTGCGCTTTGCTGGTACTCGAGACGGCAGGAGATTCGGTGTTCGGGGTGCCGGGAGACTCCGGGGCGCTGGGCGAAGTGGTGCTGGTCAGGGTGCCGAGTTTGCTGAGGGCGGTGGATATTCCCTGCTGGAGGCCGGATTCCAGTTGGGTTACGGCTTCTTTCAGCGCGGTTGCGAACTGGTCGGACTGGGGTGTCACGGTTGAGAGTGACGGGGACAGCGACTCTCCGGCGGATGGGGGCTGGAAGGTGTTCGACGGTCGAACCTCCGGGTCGGTCGATTGGCCGGAGGTTGGCCGCTGCTGTTGTGTCCGGGTGTCCGGCTTGGGCTCGGTGTCGCTCTGGGCGGGCGCTGTGGATGCGGCTTCGGGCGCAGTCGATGCGGGCGCAGTCGATGACGGTGGCGCGGGCGAGGGCTGTGACTCGAAAGACGGCTGCGGTATGGGCGACGGCCGGGATGTGGATTGCGGGTAGGTCATGTGCCCGGTACCGGGAGGCGGATCGGAGGACTGGGCCGGTGGAAGAGACTGAGGTGTGCGGGTATTCGGCTGTACGGCGGCATCCGGCTGCGGGAGCAGTTCGGCGGCCGGATGGGGGTACGGAGTATCGGGGAGTTGGTTCAGGGCGGTGACGATCGTGCGGTAATGGGAATCGACTGCCTGGTCGGTGGTGTCGCAGATGGCCGTGAAGGCGGCGAGTTTGCGGTCCACGTCAGGGCGGAAGACTTCGGCGAGCCACGGGTTCGGGCCTGCGGCGATGAGGGTTTCGATGTCTTCCGGGGTTTTGCCGCCGAGAGCGATGCGGGGTTCGCCGCCGCCCTGTTCGAGCAAGGATCGGGTGTGCTCGGCCTTGGCGAGGACTGCTCGGCGCAGTGGTTCGAGAGCGGCGGTGATCGCGCCGGAGGCGGCGCGGCCGGTGTCGAGATCGTCTCGGGCACGGCGCAATTGGGCGTTCACGACGGCGAGGGCTTCAGCGCCGGTACCGCCGGTCCACGCGGAGGGCAGTGCATGCGCGATGCCGCGGTGCGCGGTCCACTGGGTCTCCGCGTCCGCGAGAGATTTGTCGAGTTCGGCTCGGGCGGTGTCGAGGCCGTCGAGATCCAGCTGCCGCTGCTCGTCGTAGCGGGCTTGCAGTTCCGGCAGGCCGGGGCCGGGTGTGGTTCCGAATGCCTTGCCGTACAGGGGCAGGAATCGCTCCCAGTACTCCAGTCCGGGCGCACCGTAGTCGAGGATGTCGTCGACGGACTTGCCCGCGGGGTCGAAGCTCATCGGTCCACCTCCGCCAGCGCGGTGCTCCGATCCCGGTCGATGCGGGCGTATTCGGCTGCGGCACGGTCGAATACGTCCGCGGTGGCGGCGGCCGCGGTACCCCACTGCCGCAGGCAGCCCGCAACGCGTTCGAAGCCATCATGGACAGCACGCCCCTGCGCTGCGTAGTTGCGCCCGGCACTGTCACCGCCGACGCCGAAGGCGTGCTCGTCGACCGCGCGTGCCCGCTGGGCCAGTGCGGTCGACTCTTCACGCAAGGTTGTGGCCATCGCGTGCAGGGCGGCCACCCGCACGCCGAAATCGCCCGATCCCCCCACTGATTCCCCCTAGGCTCGCTACCGGGCGGAGTTCCCCCACCGCCCGGCTGCTCGAATTACCAGCTACCCCGGCCTATTTGCCGCCGAGCCGCCCGGTGTCCATGCGTACCCATTCGGTGGTGCCGTCCGGGTTGTGGTGGAACTCCCAGGCGGCGAAGTCACCTCCGGTGTCGACGACGGTCACGTGGTCGGCGTAGCCGTCGTGATCGAGGTCGGTCCACACCTGCATGGCGCTGTCGCTGCTGGTGGTCACGGTGTCGAGTAGGCCGTCACCGTCGAGATCCTGGGTGGGGTGCTGTAGCTCTACTGCGCCCAGCCCACCCAGTTCCGAGTGCGCGTCGAGATTCGGCAGATCCAAACCAGGAAGATCACCGGATGTGACCATGTTGTGCGCTCCTCCGCTGTGACGTGAATTCATCCTGTCACCCCGCGATGCGGCCCGCACCACCTTCATACCGAATGTGGATAACTCTGCGCCTGGGGATAACTCAGCCGCGCGGGATGATGATCCACAGCGCGATGTAGAGCAGGAACTGCGGTCCGGGCAGCAGGCAGGACGCCACGAAAAGCACCCTGATCAGGTTGGCGTTCCAGCCGGTGTACTGCGCGAGCCCGCCGCACACGCCACCGATCCACTTGTCGTCGCGGGAGCGGGTGAGCTTCTTGGGGGCCTGGGTGGGAATCTGGGTATCGAATGGTGCGCTCATGACTCCACTGTGCCGATCGCACCCACCTCCCGGCATCGGTCCCGATACCCATTCCGACCCTGAACTTCCCGAGGCCCGACGTCAGGGTGTCACCCCGAGCAAGGCAGAATCGCCCTGGTGAGCACCACTCTGCACGCCCGCGGACTCGCCGCCGGACACGGTGAACGGACCCTGTTCTCCGACCTCGATCTGGTCCTCGCCCCCGGCGATGTGATCGGACTGGTCGGCGTGAACGGCGCCGGCAAGTCGACCCTGCTGCGCATCCTGGCCGACGGCCGCGCCCCCGAGGGCGAGATCGTGCTCAGTCCCCCTGACGCGACGGTCGGCTACCTGGCCCAGGAGCCCGAACGCGTCCCCGGCGAGACCGTGCTCGAATTCCTGCATCGCCGTACCGGTGTCGCGGCCGCCCAGCAGGTCATGGACGCGGCCGCCGAACGCCTGGCCGACGGCGGCGAGGACGACTATTCGCCCGCCCTGGAACGCTGGCTGGCTCTGGGCGGCGCGGACATCGAACAGCGCGCCGAGGAGGTGTCCGCCGAGCTCGGCCTCACCGCGAGCCTCCCGAACGGCCTCGACACCCACATGACCGTGCTGTCCGGCGGTCAGGCGGCCCGCGCCGGGCTGGCGTCGGTGCTGCTGTCCCGCTTCGACATTCTGCTGTTGGACGAGCCCACCAACGATCTCGACCTGGACGGGCTCGCCCGTCTCGAACAGTTCGTGACCGGTGTCCGCGAACCGCTCATGGTGATCAGCCACGATCGAGAGTTCTTGGCGCGCACCGTGAACAGCATCGTGGAACTGGATCTGGCCCAGCAGCAGGTCGGCGTCTACGACGGCGGTTACGACTCGTATCTGGAGGAGCGGGAGATCGCGCGCCGCCACGCCCGCGAGGCGTACGACGAGTTCGCCGACACCAAGGCCGGTCTGGAGGCGCGCGCGAACATGCAGCGCAACTGGATGGAACACGGTGTCCGCAATGCCCGCCGCAAGTCGAAGTCGGATTCCGACAAGATGGGTCGCAAGGCCCGCGCGGAGGCCACCGAGAAGCAGGCGTCGAAGGTCAAGCAGACGGTGCGGCGCATCGAACGCCTGGACGCGGTGGAGGAGCCGCGCAAGGAGTGGGAGCTGCGCATGTCCATCGCGGCGGCCCCGCGCGGCGGTTCGGTGGTGGCGACCCTGTCGAACGCGACCGTGACCCGCGGCGATTTCACCCTCGGCCCGATCACCCTGCAGGTCGACGCCGGTGACCGCATCGTGCTCACCGGCGCGAACGGCGCGGGCAAGTCCACCCTGCTCTCGACGCTGCTGGGAAAGACGAAGCCGGACAACGGATCCGCCACCCTCGGCTCGGGAGTCGCCATCGGCGAGGTCGATCAGGCACGCGGCCTGTTCCGCGGAACCGACACCCTGGCAGACACTTTCAGCGCGCTGATCCCCGATTGGCCCGAGGCCGAGGTCCGCACCCTGCTGGCCAAGTTCGGCCTGCGCGGCCCACATGTCATGCGCCCCAACGACACCCTCTCCCCCGGCGAACGCACCCGCGCCGCCCTGGCCCTGCTCCAGGCCCGCGGCGTCAACCTTCTGGTCCTCGACGAGCCCACCAACCACCTGGACCTGCCCGCCATCGAACAGCTGGAGCAGGCGGTCGAATCCTTCGAGGGCACAGTCATTCTGGTGACCCACGACCGCCGCATGCTCGACAACGTCCGAGCCACCCGCCGCTGGCACCTGGACCGAGGCCGGCTCACCGAAACCCAGTAGTGCCCAACGACATCCGCCACCGCGGCCGAGCGGGAGTATCGGCCCGGCAAGGAATTGCCGGGCCGATAGTCGGTCAGACCGCGGCGACCAACTTGGCGAGGTCGCCCGCCAGGCGGTGGGCCTGGTCGAGGTCGGTGGCTTCCACCATCACTCGAATGAGCTGCTCGGTGCCGCTGGGGCGCAACAGGATCCGTCCGGTTTCACCGAGGGTGCGCTCGGCCTCGGCCACTGCCTCCAGCACGGAGGGGTCGATGGCGACGGCGGCCTTGTCGGAGACCGGCACGTTGAGCAGGATCTGCGGGACCGTCTGCACGATGCCCGCCAATTCGGCGAGGCTGCGGCCGGTTTCGGCCATGCGGGCCATCAGTTTGAGGCCGGTAAGCACGCCGTCGCCGGTGGTGCCGGAGGCGGGGAAGACCACGTGCCCGGACTGTTCGCCGCCGAGGGTGTAGCCACCGCTGCGGAGGTCTTCGAGGACGTAGCGGTCGCCGACCCCGGTGGTGCGCACGGTGATTCCGGCTTCGCGCATGGCGATGTGCAGCCCGAGGTTGCTCATCACGGTGGCCACCAGCGTGTTGTCCGCCAGTGTGCCCGCGTCGCGCATGCCGACGGCGAGCACGGCCATGATGGCGTCACCGTCGACCACGGTGCCCGCGGCGTCCACGGCCAGGCAGCGGTCGGCGTCGCCGTCCAGGGCCAGTCCGAGGTCCGCGCTGTGTTCGCGCACGGCCTGCTGAACCTTGTCGAGATGGGTGGAACCGCAGCCCTCGTTGATATTGAGGCCGTCGGGTTCGGCGTTGATGGCGATGACGGTCGCGCCCGCCTCCCGGAACGCGGCCGGTCCCACCTCGGCGGCCGCGCCGTGCGCGCAGTCCAGCACGACGGTCAGCCCGCGCAGGTCACGCCCGGTGGCCTGCAGCAGGTGCTCGACGTAGCGTTCGTGGGTGCCCTCGATGCTGTAGCGGTCGTGCGCGTCGTACACGTGCCCGCCGAGGCCGGCGCTGCCCAGGATCCGCCCGATCCCCGCCCCGATGGGCCGGTGGAACGCGCCCTCCGCGATGAGCGCCTCGATGCGGTCCTCGATCGCGTCGTCGAGCTTGTGCCCGCCCGCGGCGAAGATCTTGATGCCGTTGTCCGGCATGGGGTTGTGCGAGGCCGAGATCATCACGCCGAGGCAGGCGTCGTACACGCCGGTAAGGTAGGCGACGGCCGGTGTCGGCAGCACCCCCACCGACAGCACGTCCACGCCCGCGGCGGTCAGACCCGCGGTGACTGCGGCCTCCAGCATCTCCCCGCTGGCGCGCGGGTCGCGTCCAACCACGGCCAGCGCACGCTGCTTGCCGCGGCTCAGAACCTGTGCCGCGGCGGCCGAAACCCGCAGCGCCAGTTCCGGACTCAGCGAGTCGTTGGCGAGTCCGCGGACTCCGTCGGTGCCGAACAAACGTCCCATTACTCACCCCTGCGTGGTAGATACAGCACGAGAGCAGACACCCGGCCGGTTCGAAAACCGTTGGCGGGAGCCTGCTCTCGTACAGGATGCCGTGTAGACCGTACCGTGCCCGACCCCCGCAGGAGTCGGGCACGGCAGTGCCTGACGGCGACTGTGTTGCTTAACTGATCAGCGCTTCGAGTACTGAGGCGCCTTACGGGCCTTCTTCAGGCCGTACTTCTTGCGCTCGGTGGCACGCGGGTCACGGGTCAGGAAGCCGGCACGCTTGAGGGCGGGACGGTCGTCCGGGGTGACCTCGATCAGCGCACGCGCGATGGCGAGACGCAGCGCGCCCGCCTGGCCCGAGGGGCCGCCGCCGACGAGGCGAGCGAAGATGTCGAAGGACTCGACGCGCTCGACGGTGACGAGCGGGGACTTCACCAGCTGCTGGTGCACCTTGTTCGGGAAGTAATCCTCGATGGTGCGGCCGTTGAGCACGAAGTTGCCGGAACCCGGCACCAGGCGCACGCGAACGACGGCTTCCTTACGGCGGCCGACGGTCTGCACCGGGCGGTCGATGATGATCGGCGCGACGAAGGTCTCGTCCTCGGTGTACTCGGCCTCGGCCTCGTACCCGTCACCCTCCTCGACGACCTCGACGGTGGTGTCTTCCACGACGAACTCGTCGTTGAATTCCTCAGGAGCGGTCACTGGGCCACCTGCTTGATCTCGAAGGGGATGGGCTGCTGCGCGGCATGCGGGTGCGTCGGGCCGGCGTAGACCTTCAGCTTGCCGACAATGCTGTTGCCCAGCTTGTTCTTCGGGATCATGCCCTTGACGGCACGCTCGACCAGACGGTCGGGGCGGGAGTCCAGGATCTGGCCCACGGTACGGCCCTTCAGACCACCCGGGTGACCGGAGTGGGTGTAGAGGACCTTGTCGTCGCGCTTGTTGCCGGAGATGGCAACCTTGTCCGCGTTGATGATGATGACGAAGTCGCCACCATCGACGTTCGGAGCGTAGGTCGGCTTGGTCTTGCCGCGCAGCAGGTTGGCTGCCTGGACGGCGAGACGGCCGAGCACTACGTCAGTGGCATCGATGACGTACCACTGGCGGGTAACGTCACCGCCCTTGGGGCTGTACGTAGGCACAGTGCATCCCTGTCTGTCGTAGGTTTTGCCAGCCAAAAGCGTGTGGTCGAGCTGATCCCGGCGGCCGGTGAAGACCCGGGGCTCGTGCGACAACCGGTTGCCCGGCCGTACCGCACGCCAACGAGGTACCTTACCAGCGCCCTTCCCGACGGCTGAAATCACCCCGGACCGGCCTCGACGGCCGAATTGTGACCTCGGGCACGACCGTGACCGGAAATGGTTGCGGACACTGGAACTGTTGCAACTTTCGAGTACCCGCTCCCGACACAGAGCGTCCAGGGTTCGCGACCACGGACGCGTCGTACCCTCGGAGGCCATCATGACGACCGGCGTATCCGCGAATCCCGTCATTCCTGTGCATCCGCACGCGGCCTCGATGCGCAGGCTGTTCCTGACCGCGGTCACCGGCAGCTTCGTGTTCCTCATCCCGTGGATCGCCTACCTGTCGGTGAGCCTGCCGTCGCGGCACGAGGTGAATCAGTGGGACATCGCCTGGGTCGGGTTCGATTTCGCGCTGGTCGCGGCCATCGGGGTCACCGCGCTGTGCGCCTGGCGGCGACGGCAGCTCTTCATCCCCTCGGCGATGATCACCGCGACCCTGCTGGTCTGCGACGCCTGGTTCGACATCGTGCTGGATTGGAACACCCCGGACCTGTGGTCGGCGCTGCTCACCGCGGCCGTCGGCGAACTGCCGCTGGCCGCCCTGCTGTTCTTCTCCGCGCGGCGACTGCTGCGCCTGACCATCGAGCACGCCTGGATCCTGACCGGCCACACCGGTCCGGCCCCGCAGCTGTCGCGTCTCGAACTGCTGGCCTCCGCGCGGTGGCTGCAGCCCGAGACGCAGACGGTGCTGGTCACCGAGCAGGTGCTGGTCTCAGATATGGATGGGCGGACCGGGATCGACGCCGCGCACGGGGCCCGGAATGGTGTAGCGCAGGGTGTCGACCCCGAGGCGTAGGCAGTCGAGGGTGCGCCCGACCGTGGCGATACCCGGACGCGCGTCGCCGAAGACGAAAGGCGTGACCGCACAGGGCTCGTCGACCGGATGCGCGGTGGCGGCCGCGGGCAGCACGGTGTCGGACGCCGAATGATCCGGGGTCCAGCCCGCCGCGGTGCTCACCGCCGCGCCGTCGCCGTGCACGCCGAGCGCGGCCAGGGTGGCGGCGCCGATGATAATGGGCGCACCGAAGAGGTTGTCCTTCATCTTGTTCCACAACCGGCCCTTGCGCCGCCGGTCGGAATCACCGCCGGAACCCGAATCCGATTGCCCGGCGGCATCTTCCGGTTGTTGCGAACTCGACTGACGCGCCCCCTGGGACATCGATCCACCGTACCCCGCACCGGGCTGGCCAGGAGCGTTTCCGCCCGACCCAGCAAAACCTCCGCGACCGGAACCGGACGTATCCCCCTCGGCCCCATAGGGACCCGGGGTACCGGACGGCCCGTATCCGCCGCCCGGACCGTAACCGCCCTGAGCGCCGTAACCACTGGCCGGACCGTATCCGCCGGGACCGTAGGGAGCGCCCGGTTGTCCGCCAGCGGGACCGTAGCCACCCTGTGCGGCGGGATCGGCGCCGCCCGGGTTGTTCGCCGGACCGTAGCCCGGATAGCCGCCCTGCCCGGGCTGAGCACCGTAGGCGCCGGGATGCTGGCCGTAACCGCCCTGACCGTAGGGTCCCGGCTGGCCGTAGGCCGGAGCGCCGCCCTGCTGCGCACCCGGACCCGGTTGTGCCGCAGCCGAACCCGCGCCGTAGCCCGGGTCCGCGGCGGGCGGCTGCTGGCCGTATCCCGGAGCGGGCGTGCCGGTCTCGCCGGGCCGTCCCACGACCGTCAGCTGATCGTCGGCGGGTGAACCCGGCGGCCGCATGAACCGGCCGCCGACACCCTCGAGCCCGGGCGGCAGCGTGCCGCGACCGGACGGGCCGGACGCGGAACCCTGTGCGGCGGCGATATCTTCGGCAGTCACCCGCCTGGTGACGCCCTCACCGGTCTCCACAGCGGCGTGCCGACCCGATTCCGCCGCACCGGTTCCGGTGCCCGCGGCGATGTCCTCGGCGGTGACGCGTCGGGTCACGCCCTCGACGTCCGCCTCGGCCACCGGTTGCGGGCCCGTGTGGGTGGGCCGGGCGGAAGATGGCTGCTCCGTGGCGGATTCGGCCGAAGGCGGTGAATCCATGTGCCGGGGAACGAGTTCCGGCTGATTGGTCAGTGGCTCGGGCTGGCGCTGCAACGGCTGCCCGGGATCCGGCACATGCCGTGGCCCCTGCTCCACCGGCCGCGCGTCGGCGGCGGGCGCCGGACGGTCGTAGGCCGGGTCGCCCTCGCTCTCGGCGACCATCAGGTGGGTCGCGCCGAGCACCAGGGCGTGCATGGGATGGTCGGCCACCTGGAAGCGGTGCCCGAGGTGGTTCTGGAAGGCCAGGCGCAGGGCGTCGTTGAAGCAGACATTGCCCGACAGCAGCACCGTCGAGGTGTCGGCGTTGATCGCGCGGGCCGCCGCCATCACCTCGATGACGACATTGTCGGCGGCCCGGGCCTCGTGCAGCGCGTCGGCGGTGATGGCGACGCTGACCGATTCGGTGGGCTGGTCGTCGTCACCGTGCACGGCGACCACCAGGCATTCACGACCATCGGAGTAGACGCCGACGGCGCCGACCGCGGGACGTCCCCGGCCGCCGCCGCGCACCAAGCCGAGGGCACGCAGATAGCCGGAGAGCGCCACCGATTCCGGCAGCGCCTCGGCGGGCACGCCGAGCTGCTCGACCAGGCGCACGTACTCGTCGACCTTGGGATCGGGCCATTCGTCCGGGAACGGCAGCGCCAGCACGTCTGGCTGGGTGCCGAGGTGTTCGATCACCGAGGCCAGCGGATTGTGCATGCGCGCGCGGAACACCAGTTCGGCGGGCCAGGTGGCCCCGGCGACCACGATCTGCGGGTGCCCGATGATGTCGCGCACATCGGAGATGGCGATGCCGACGTCGGGACGCCGGTCCACGCCGGCGGTGTGCAACCTGCCGGACGCGTCCGCAAGCAGGTACGCGGGCGGTGTATATGTACCTTCCACCAGGACCGGGCGGATGGAGGAGCCGCCGCCACCGGCGGCCACCGACACCACGTCCCAGCCGAGATGCACTGCCCCAACTCGAGCCGTCACAGTCATCAGTTTGCCTGCTCGACTCGTAGCGTGCGCGACCGAATCCACACTTCGCACCCCGGCCGGGTTCGGATGCCCGGCGGGAGGCTGTTTTCGCGGTTCACGCCACCGACTTCTTCAAGCGCAGTCGAGACCAGGTGAACAGCGCGAGCAGTGCCGCGATGACCAACAGGATCGAAGCGTCCAGCGACCAGATCGGCACGGTGTGCTGCCACAGCGTGTCCGGCTGCGCGCTCGGCGAGAGGTTGCGCAGATCGACCGTCGACGCTCCGGCGGCGAAACCCCAGCGGGCCGGGAACAGCCAGGAAATCTGGTCCAGCACAATGCGATTGGTCACCGGGATCATGCCACCCGCCATCACCAGCTGCGCCATGATGACCACCACCAGCAGCGGCATCACCTGCTCGTTGGATCTGGCCAGCGAGGACAGCGCCAGGCCCAGCACCACGCAGCTGATCGCGGTCAGCGCCACGTCGAGGTACAGCTCGGCGCTGCCGGTCGGGATCACCGACCCCTTGGACGGCCCCTTGCGCACGGCCAGCACGATCCCGACCATCACCGCCGACTGCAGCAGGGCCGCGAGGCTGAAGATGACGATCTTCGACATCAGGTATGAGCCGGAACGCAATCCGACGGCTCGCTCCCGGAAGTAGATGGCCCGCTCCCCGACCAGATCGCGCACGCTGAGCGTGGCGCCCATGAAGCAGGCGCCCAGGATCAGCACCACCAGCAGCTGCTGGGCCTCACCGCCGCCCGCCCGCACGAAGCTGCCGTCGGCGGTCTGCACGAATCCGGCGGGCTGGAATCCGCCCTTGCCGGGCACCACCAGCGACAGCCCGCCGAGCACGAACGGCAGGATGAGCAGGAACGACAGATAGCCGCGGTCGGCGAAGATCAGCCGTAGCTGCCGTCTGGACAGCGTCGAGAACTGTTTGAGCGGACTGGATTTGGGCGCCTTGGCGCGTTCCACCGGTTGCACCGGCGCGGGTGGCTCGGTGAAGGCTTGGCGGGAGCGGAAATTCGCGAAGGCGCGGTCGGGATCGGCTGCCACCCGACCGAAGATCTCGGCCCAGTCGCTGGTCCCCATCACCTGCGCGACGGTGCCGGGATGTCCGCAGAAAGCGGTCTTGCCGCCGGGCGCGAGCAGCAGCACCTGGTCGCACATGTCCAGGCAGGCAACGGAATGCGTGACCACGATGACGGTGCGCCCGGCGTCGGCCAGTTCCCGCAGCATGGTCATGACCTGCCGGTCCAGCGCCGGATCCAGGCCGGAGGTGGGCTCGTCGAGGATCAGCAGCGACGGACCGGTGAGCAGCTCCATGGCGACCGAGGCGCGTTTGCGCTGACCGCCGGACAGGCGGTCCACCCGGGTGTCGGCGTGCTGGGTGAGCGAAAGCTCCTCCAGCACTTCGGTGATCACCTGTTTGCGGTCGGTCTTGCTGGTGTCGGGCGGCAGCCGCAGCTGGGCGGCGAAGTTGAGCGCCTGCTTGACGGTCAGCTGCCGGTGCAGCACGTCGTCCTGCGGCACCATGCCGATGCGGGAGCGCAGCGCCTCGTATTCGGCGTGCAGGTTGCGGCCCTCGAAGGTGACCACGCCCGCGGACGGATGCGTGGTTCCCGCAATGAGTTTCGACAATGTCGACTTGCCCGCGCCGGAGGGTCCGATCAGCGCGGTCAGCGAGCCGCGCCCGGCCTGCATGTTGACGTCGACCAGCAGCTGCTTGTTGCCCTCGACGGTGAAGCTGACACCGTGCACGTGCAGGCCCTGTTCGGCGACCGGCCGCTGCCGGTGCACGAGGGTGCCCTCCTGCACCACGAAGTCGATGTTGCCGATGGTGACGATGTCGCGTTCGCGCAGGATGGTGCGCTGTTCGCGGCGGCCGTTGACGAAGGTGCCGTTGGCCGAGTTCAGGTCCTCGAGGGCGAGACCCTCGCGATCGGGGACCAGGCGCGCGTGCCTGCGCGAGGCCATCGGATCGTTGACCACGATCTCGTTGTCGCTGGTGCGGCCGATGTTCAGGCCGCTGCGCGGGATCCGGTCGGCGCGGGCGATGGCGGCGGTGGCGGCGCGGGCCCGGACCGGCGGCAGCAGGGAGCTGTCGGCCTTGAAGGTCATGTTGATCGGGTCGATCGCACCGCTGGCGGGGGCGGCGGGCACCTGCGGCTGCGCGGCGGACTGCGGCACCTGCGGCTGCGGGGTCGACGGCGGGCGCTGCGCGGGCGGCTGCCACGACGGCTGCGGCTGTCCCCCGGCGTTGGGCCGGTTCGGCCACTGCGGCTGCACCTGCGGATTGGGCCGGGACTGTTGGGGATTGGGCCGCGGCTGATTGACGGGCGGCTGATTGACCGGCGGCCGCTGCTGATACGGCGGCTGTCCGCCCTGCTGCTGTCCCCCCTGCGGCTGCCCGACCTGAGGTTGCGGCCGCGAGGGCGGCCGGTTCTGCGGCATGTTCGAGCGCAGCGGTGGGGTGTGCTGCGCCGGTGCGGCGCTCGCACCCCGCGTCTGCGGCGTCAGATGCAGCAGCGGTCCGCTGATGGCGTCACCGAGGCGGACCTGGGTGGGCCGGTTGATGACAATGGGCGAGTTGACCCGCCGCGCATCGACGAAAACACCGTTGGTGCTGCCGTTGTCGGTGAGCATCCAGGCCCCGGCCTCGTATTCGAGCGTCGCGTGCACCCGGGACACCAGGGGGCTGTCGACGAACAGCGTCACCTCCGGGGCCCGCCCCATGGTGATCTGCTGGCTCGCGTCGAAGACTCGATCGGTTCCATCATGACGCACGATGATTTGCTGCGCCCCCGGTGAAGACATGCCCGGATAATATGCGAAGCCCCGGGGTACGGCGTTGCGCTCATTGGCCTTGCGCCCGATACCGGAATAGAGAACCGGTCGGCCTGCGAGGAGTGGACGTGGCGAGACGCCAGGGGGAGGCGGTGCGCGGACGCCGGTCCGTGCGGGTGCGGCGGGCACTTGTCGTTTTCGGGGTGCTCGGCATCGCGGTGGCGCTCTTGGCCGGTTGTACATTCACTGTTCACGGTCACGCGGTGTCCATCTACGACGACCCGTTCAAGGTGGCCGGTCTGCCGACCACGAGCGGACCGAGCGGCCCGCGCACGGGTGTCCCGGATTCGTCGCTGACCGCGCAGAACTCCGACGGCGGCGACATCGATCACCTGGTGCTCAACGCCCTCGACGATATCCAGACCTATTGGCGCGGTGAGTATCCGCTCGAGTTCAGCGGCCAGTTCACCCCGGTCGACAAGTTCATCTCCTGGAGCGCGAAGGCTCCCCGTTCGCAGTCCGCGCAATTCTGCAGTCAGACCAGTTACCGGCTCGTCAACGCCGCCTACTGCCGCCTCGACGGTTCGATCGGCTGGGACCGCACCGTGCTGCTGCCCGCGGTGGTCGAGGAGTTCGGGAAGATGTCGGTGGTGATGGTGCTGGCCCACGAGTACGGGCACGCCATCCAGGAGATGTCGAAGATCGTGAGCGGCAAGACGCCGACCCTGGTCAAGGAGCAGCAGGCCGACTGTTTCGCGGGCGCGTTCATCCGGAATGTGGCCGAGGGCAAGGCGAAACACTTCACCATCAACACCTCCGACGGGTTGAACGCGGTGCTGGCGGCCACGGTCGCCTTCCGCGACGCCGATCCCGACAACCCGGACAGCGTGCACGGTTCGGCCTTCGAGCGGGTGACGGCCGTGCAGATCGGCTTCACCGACGGCCCCAAGGGCTGCAAGGCCATCAACCAGACCGAGATCGACCACCGGCGCGGCAATCTGCCGCAGACCCTCGGAAACGATTCAACGCACGGCGAATCCGAGGTGACCCAGGCCAATCTGGTGGAGCTGACCAAGGCGATGGCCGCGATCATGCCGATCCGGAGCGAACCGAAATACGGTTACGACACCGCGAAGCTGAACTGCCGCAACGGCGCCGACACCGCACCCGTCACCTACTGCCCGGCCACCAACCTGATCGGCACCGACGTGACCGCGCTGCACGATCGCGGCGTCTCCAACGCCGATGACCAGGATGGCCTGCCCGCCAACGTGACCGGTGACTTCACCGCCTACATCGTGTTCATCTCGCGCTACACGCTGGCCGTGCAGCACGCCGCCGGGGAGGCGCTCACCGGCGCGAAGACCGGACTGCGCGCGGCCTGCCTGTCCGGGGTGATCAGCGCGAAACTGGCCGATCCCAACCGGGACAAGTCGCAGGGCGACATCACCCTGTCGGCGGGCGATCTGGACGAGGCGGTCTCGGGACTGCTCACCGACGGACTGGCGGCCAGTGACACCGACGGAAAGACGGTGCCCAGCGGATTCTCCCGGGTCGATGCCTTCCGGGCGGGCGTGCTGGGTGACCAGACCACCTGCAGCGCACGGTATTCCTGAGTCAGCCGAACGGCGGCGGCGCGACCGGATCCAGGCGCAGCACCCGGTTGCCGAGCATGATCTCGGTGCCGGGGATCAGGGTCATCGCCTGATTCGGTTGCAGCCGAACCCAATCGCGATAGCCGGGCATCCGGACCCGGGTGCCGTTGGTGGAGCCGCGATCGACGAGGGTGACGTCCCAGTTCAGCAGCCGGAGTTCGGCGTGCGCGCGGGACATGCCGCCGGAGTTGTCGTCGACGCGCAGCGGCACCAGGCCCCCGCTCGCCGCGTCGCTGTGTTCGGGATCGCGCCCGATCAGGGCGTCGGCGGCCAGCATGTAGGTCATGCCGTCGTCGAGCACCAGCATGCCCAGCGGCGGCCGGATCACCTCGGCGATCTGCTGGGTCTGATCGACCGGCATCCCGCACACCGTGCAGAAGGCCGCGCGCGGATCGGTGGGATGCGCACGCGCGCACTTGAATCCGAGCACCTTGACGGTGAGCGCGGTGGCGCGGGCGGTGGCCTCGAGCCGTCGTTGCAGGTCCGGATCGGGGCGGGGCGCGGGATTGGTGCCGCCGGTCCCGTTCATCTCGGTCGGCGCCTGGTGCAGGTTCGCGGGGCTCGGTTCGATGGTGTCGGTGATCGGGTCCGGGGCGGCCGGAGACAATTCCGATTCGAGTTCGAGCGGCAGGCGATTCGAGGTGCGGGTGGGAATCAGGTTGGGGTCCATCGGAATCGGGTCCTCGTCGCGCTCGGCGTCGAAGGCCGCGGTCGGCGGGGGCGGCACCGCGGGCCACTCGGGCTCCGGGACCGGCAGCGGCCGGACCGCGCGCGGGTCCGGTAGCAGCGGCACCGTGCGGCCCTCGAACCACACGACGGCGCCGGTGGCGGGGGCGACTCCCGCGATGAGCGAACCGATTCCGCGTTCCGGTAGCTCGGGCGGACGCCGTCTGCTCTCGTCGATGAACAGGGCCGCGGCGCGGGCGGGATGCTCGGCGACCCGGTCGACGGTGAAGGCCGCGTCGCTGCCCCGGTAGTACTCGAGCTCCGATCCGGCCAGCACCGCGGTCACCGAACCGTGCAGGAAGATGGCGAGCCCGCCGGTGTCGGCGGCCGACAGGATGCCGAATTCGACCGGTTCGCCGGGTGAGATGCGCGCGGCGTCCCGCATCAGCCAGCGGGTGACCTTCCGGGCGACCAGTCGGCCCGGCCCCTCGGGCGCCTGCTCGGTGGCCTCGAGCACCAGCTCACCGAGCGCGTCGGCGGCGCGAGCGGCCCGCGAATCCAGGTCCGGCAGCCCGCGCTCGCGATGCGCGACCAGGATGACCGCGCCCGCCACCCTGCTCAGCACATGGGTGCCCGCGACCACCTCGACCTGCCGATCCATCAAGGGAACCGGCCCCCGAGGATCGCACGACGCGGGTTGTTCAGCACAGGCACCAGATTACGTGTCCACGGTGACCGGGCTCCGCGGCCACCGTTCTCACCACCGTGTTCGAGCCCGGCCGCCGCCGTGAGGGTCCAGTAAGCTGCGTTCTCGCACGACCCGACAAGAGCATCCAGGAGTTCGTTTCAATGGCGATGAGTCCGGGAACGGTTGTCGGCGGGTACCGCATCGAGCGGGTGCTGGGGGCGGGCGGCATGGGGACCGTGTATCTCGCGAAGCATCCGAAGCTGCCGCGCATGGACGCGCTCAAGGTGCTCTCCGCCGAGATGACCGGCAACGAGGAGTTCCGCGGCCGCTTCGAGCGCGAGGCCAATGTCGTTGCGGGCATGGATCATCCGAACATCGTGTCGGTGCACAATCGCGGTGAGGAGAGCGGGCGGCTGTGGATCGCCATGCAGTACGTCGAGGGCACCGACGCCTCGGCCGAACTCAAGCGCGATCCGAGCGCCATGACCCCGATGCGGGCGCTGTCGATCGTCACCCAGATCGGCCGCGGCCTGGACTACGCGCACCGGCGCGGGCTGCTGCACCGCGATGTGAAGCCCGCCAACTTCCTGCTCTCCAGCGTGGACGGTGAGGACGAGCGCGCGCTGCTCGCGGATTTCGGGGTCGCGAAGTCCGCCGAGGACACCGTCGAGCTGACCCAGACCGGCAGTTTCGTCGCCACCATCGCCTACGCGCCGCCGGAGCAGCTCTCGGGGCAGCCGCTGGATCACCGCGCCGACATCTACTCGCTGGGCTGCGCCTTCTTCAAGCTGCTGACCGGCCGGAACCCTTATCCCGCAACGCAACCGGCGCTGGTGATGATGGGTCACCTGCACGAGCCGCCGCCGCGCGCGACGGAGGTGAACCCGCAGTTGCCCGACCGGCTGGACCACGTGTTCGCGGTCGTGATGGCCAAGCACCCGGCCGAGCGCTACGGCTCGTGCCGGGAATTCACCGAGGCGGCCATGGCCGCACTGGTTCCCGGCTTCCACCCGATGTCCACCATCACCTCCCCCACCTACCCGCTCCAGGTGGCCGCCCCCGCCCTCCAGTCGGCGGCGGCCGAAACCGTCAGGGGCAAAGCAGTTTCCACGGTCGCGACGCCGCCCACGAAGCAGCGGACGCGGCTGTATCTGGGCCTCGGCGCGGCGGCGGTGGCGGCGGCACTGGCGGTCGGGGTCGGAATCGTGCTCAGCAGCGGCAGCGGCAGCCCCGGTGCCCCGGTGAGCGCGACGAATCAGGCGACCGTGAGCGCGGCCGCCGGTTCCGGTCTGAGCCCGATCGACCAAGCCCGCAAGGACAATCCCGCGTTCCAGGGCAAGACGGTCACCATGGTCGACGTGACCGGGGCCCAGTTCAACACCAAATACAGCATCTATCTGGCGGGGACGCCGCAGGCGAAGTTCCTCGAGAGTCTCGGCTTCGTCTACAACAGCGCCTATCAGCCGCAGGGCGACGAGTCCTCGCCGCGGGTGGCCGATTCCTACGGGGCACTGACCGTGCCCGACAACTCCTATATCGTGGCGGTCCGCAGCGACGAGAAGGCCGGTGGCGGTGGGCTTCTCGGCCTGCCCAGCGAGATCACCAGCTCACGGGCCATCGTGATCCCGCTCGACGACGCGACGGCGGTGGCCGCGGTCCGCAACTGGACCGCGGACTCGGGTCAGACCCTGGTCGGCAAATTGGTCCCGATCCTGCACAGCCGGATCAAGTAGGGTTTGCCCGGTTCGATCATTTCCGGGAGGGGGAAATCATGGGCAGCAAGTCGCGCGCGGCCCTGTCCGCGATGATCGCGTTCGCGCTGGCGGCCACCGCGGCGTGCGGCTCCGATCAGGCCGCCCCCGCACCGCCCACCGAGCCGGTGATCGACCTGACCAAGCTGGACACCGGCAATCTCGACACCAAGCCCAAGGACTACGGCAATGCCGTCAATCTGGACCAGGCGCGGGCGCTGGAGGCCGAACGACTGGCGGACTATCTGCCGCTGCCCTCCGAGATCGAGCCGGAGGTGAAATACGCGGCGAATCCCTGGAATTCGGGGGTGCGGCCGTTCATCGATTTCGGCTCGGCCGCCATGAAGCAGCGTATGGACGCCGACGCTGGCCCGATGAACAGCGCCGCCAAGGGATTCGTCTCGGGCTTCCTGATCGCCGGGATCTCCGACGCGCAACGACTACTCGGCTATGAGCTCGAGAACGTCGTCATGATCTTCACCGACGAGAAGTCGGCGGCGGATGCCGCACCCGCGCTCGGCCAGATCGATATGACCGCCATGCCCGGCGGCCATCAGGTGTCGATCGACAACTACCCGTCGGCCTTCGCCTACGTTCAGGACGACGACACCCATTTCAATCTGGGCGCACTCCAATCCTGGTACGCCACCGGCAGATTCGTCGTCTACACCCGGGTTATCGACAATGTGATGGGCGAGCTGAAGACCCGCGATCTGCCCAAGCTGGTGTCGCATGTGCAGCACAGCATCGAGGCGATCGGGCCGGCGGTGGCGAAGTTCCCCGGCACGCCGCAGGATCAGCTGATCAACCTGCCGATCGATCCCGATCACCTGATGAACCGGGCGTTGTACACGGTCGTGGACGACCCGAACGAGGCGGGCATTCCCGGCGTCTACGACCGCCACGGCGCCTTGCAGCTCGACCAGGGTGCGGACGAGGCGGCGCTGTTCGACCGTGCCGGTGTGGACCGCGTGGCGTGGAAGGGCACCTTCCTCTACCGCGCCCGGGACGCGGCCGGCGCGCAGGCCATCGTCGACGATCACAGCCGCGTCACCCGCATCTACCGGCCCGCCGACTCGCCCGCGGGTCTGCCGAACGCGGTGTGCCGCAAGTACACCGGCCCCAATGTCGGCGCCATTCCCTACTACTGCTTCGTCCGTCACGACCGCTATGCCGCCGAGGTCTCGGCCGCCCAGCTGCTGGACGCACAGCAGCGCATCTCCGCGCAGTACGCCCTGCTGGTCAACGCTCACTGACGAAGTGCCGAGGGGACTCCGATGCTTTCACGACGAATTCGCTGGGCCGCCCTGGTCATCGCGACGGCCACGGCGACCGCCTGCGGCGCGCACGTCGAGGGCACCGCACGCCCGGGCGAGATCGATGTCCGCACAATGGATATCGGCAACTACTCGACCGACCCGCTGGAATTGCGCTTCCAGTTCTCCCCCGATTTCACCTACGGCCTGATCCTGGCCGAGCAGCGGCTCGGCGGCCAGGTCGCGACCGGACCGGAGATCGATTCCCGGCTGCGCTACGGCAATGGCACGCGGTCGTTCTCGACTTCGACGGACGCCGCCCACGCCCTCGCCGACGCCACCGCACCGGTGCTGGACGCCGACGGCCTGCTGTTCGGGTTCGCCTCCGCCACTTCGGAATTGAACCCGGACGACAAGACCCGGCAGCCGGACGCGGGCGCGCAGGCCAAGGTGGTGGTCATGCAGTTCGCCGACGAGGCGGCCGCGACCAAGGCCGCCGCCGACCTGGAGGCCGCCGACTTCAAGGTGGCCGCCGATATCAATCAACCGGTCTCGCTACCGAAATATTCTGCCGCCCACACCCATTGGCGGCCGGGGATCGCGACGGCCGGTTCTTTCCTGGCGCACGGCGCGTATGTCCTGCACACCATGGCCGGGCTGAAGGACGCCGACCTCGGGCAGCTGACGGATCTGCTCCAGAAGATCTACGACGCCCAGCTGCCGCTGCTCGATCAACTGAAACCCCTGGACCGCGAAGGCATTCTGCGGCTGCCGAACGATCCGGACGGCATGCTGCGGCAGACCCTCAACCCCGACGGCTTCGGTCTGCCCGACAACGACACCCAGATCACCTCCACCGCACGCGGATTCCTGCATCGGGTCGCCGATCAGGCGCACTGGGAGAAGGTGATGTCGGATGCCGGAGTCGATCGCTTCTCGCTGAGCGGGTTCGACTTCGACGGCCCGTCCATGGTGTTCCGGGCCCGGGATCCGCGGTCGGCGCGCGCCCTCGCCTCGACGATCCTGGATCCCGCCTACCCGGGCGCGGCGGAGGCCCCGGCACAGGTTCCGGATGTCGTCTGCGGCGAGTCACCTCCCCTGGGCGACGGCCTCAGCGAGAAGAAGCGCTACCGCTGCGCGGTCACCTACCGCCGATTCGTGGCGACGGTGGACTCCGATCAGATCACCGACGTCCATCAGCGCGCGGCCGCGCAGTACGCGCTACTGGCGAACAGCACCTGGTAGCCACCGGGGTGCCGGTCGGTATGGCCGTTATCGGCCTCCGGTACGCCACCCGTGTGACCTTCCTCTCGAGTGCAGGTTGTCACCCCACGGCAGTACCCACTGGTCAGAGGTACCGATCCTTGGATAGTGTGCTGACGAATAGCTGTCACCGGGGTGGAACCGCAGGACCGGAACCTACGTCTAATCACAGCGAACAGGTCGTCCGCCCGCGAACGAAAGGAGGCACCGTGGCCGGTGCATTCGAAGCCAGTAATGAACTCATTCAGGCCAAGGCCCAGGAGTTCCAGAAGACCCACGACATGCTGATGCACGCCATCGCCGATCTGAAGCGCGATGAGGACAGCATGGTCGCCGGCTCCAATTGGCGCGGCGGCGCGGCGGACGCCTTCAACGCGTTCATGCAGCGCTACTACTTCCAGGCCGACAAGCTCAACGACAAGTTGATGCACACCTCCGAGACCTTGATCAAGGTCGGCTCGAACTACGAGGACCACGACCGCGACTACGCGTCCAAGGTCAACCAGCAGGTCTCCAGCCTCGACCTGCCCGCGGTCTGACCGCCCCCTCGAGCCCTCTCTTCCGACCCTTGGCAAAGGAATTCACCATGGCAGCAATCGACGGCCAGATCATCTCCGCCCAGTTCGAGGGCGTCGCCGACGGCGCGAACTCGATCCTCCGGCGCGCGGAGGTCATCCGCGACCAGCTCGAGGCCTTCCACCGCAATGTGGAGGAGTTCGTGCAGAACAACTGGAAGGGTGACGCCAACGACGCGTTCGCCGACCTCCAGCGCATGTGGAACCAGCACGTGCTCCAGCTCAACACCACCCTCAACGGCGCGGCCACCCTGGTCCGTACCGGCAACGCCGAACTCCAGGCCAAGGACACCGCCCTCGCGGGTCTGTTCTGAGCACTGACGTTTCGAGCGAGCGGGCCCCGACACAATTTGTGTCGGGGCCCGCTTCCGTCCGCTCAAGCTTCCGAGGATGGCATCCAATCCGTTTGGATGAGTTCCTCTCCCGCGCGGGTGCCATAGGTACCGCGGCCAGGGGGCATCAGCGCGGGGCGGGTGTTGCCGAACAGGACGCCCTCGTCGCGGCTGCAACTCATGATCAGGGACGCCGAGTTGAGTTCCTTGAGGCGGTTGAGGGTGGCCTCGTACATGGCGCGGCCCGCGCCGCCGGAGCGGCGGGCGATGATCAGATGGAAGCCGAGGTCGCGGGCGTGGGCCAGGTGGTCGACCAGGGCGTGCAGCGGATTGCCGCTGGAGTTGGCGATCAGGTCGTAGTCGTCGACGATCACGTACAGCTCGGGGCCCGACCACCAGGAGCGGTCCTTGAGCTGCTGCGGGGTGACGTCGGGGCCGGGCATGCGCTTGGTGACGTAGGCCGCCAGGTCGGTCATGTTCTGGGTGAATTGCGGTGCGGTGGTGCCGTATCCGGCGAGGTAGCCCGCCGGGACGGTGCCGAGCATGGTGCGGCGGTAGTCGCCCATGATGATCCGCGCCTGATCCGGGGTATTCGCCGCGCAGATCGACTGCACGAGGGTGCGCAGCAGATTGGTCTTGCCGCATTCCGAATCGCCGATCACCACGAAGTGCTGACTGGTGGCCAGGTCCAGATAGACCGGGGCCAGCTGGGATTCGTTGATGCCCAGGGGGAATCGCAGGCAGGCGCGCGAACGGTCCACCGCCGCAGGCCAATCCCCCGCCATCCGCAGCAGGTCCGCGCGCGGCAACCGGTCGGGCAGCATCCGCACCGCCGGTGCCGGACTGCCCGGCGTGAACTGCGCGATGGCCGAAACTGCCTGTCCCACACCTATTCCCAGCGTAGATGGATCCGAATCGCCGTCGACGCGAGGCAGCGCGGTGAGCATGTGCAGTCCGTCGGCGGTCATGCCGCGTCCGGGTCGGCCCATCGGCACCAGCGCCGCGAACTTGCGACCCAGATCGGAGTCCATCGGATCGCCGAGCCGCAGTTCGACGCGGGTACCGATCTGATCTTTGAGCGCGGGTCGCGCCTCGGCCCACCGGTTGAGCGAGATCACCACGTGCACACCGTAGGAGAGGCCCTGCACCGCGAGGTTCATCACGGTCTGCTCGAGCAGTTCGAACTCCTGCCGGAAGATGCCGTACCCGTCGATCACCAGGAACACGTCCCCGAACGGATCCTCGCGCACCCCCGTCGCGGTGTTCCCGGCACCGGATTCGGCGGCCCGCAGCCGCCGGAACTCGGCCATGGATTCCACGCCGAGTCGTCGGAAGCTGGCTTCGCGGCGGCGCACGATGCCCACCATCTCGGCGACGGTGCGCCGCACCTTGTCCTCTTCCATCCGCCCGGCGACCGCGCCCACGTGCGGCAGTCCTTCCAGGCCGACCATGGTGCCGCCGCCGAAGTCCAGGCAGTAGAACTGCACCTGTTCTGCGGTGTGCGCCAACGACATCGCCATCACCAGTGATCGCAGCGCGGTCGACTTTCCGGACTGCGGGCCGCCGACCACGGCCGCGTTGCCGCGCGAGCCGGACAGGTCGACGATCATCGGGTCGCGCCGCTGATCGTAGGGCCGGTCGACGATGCCGATGGGCGCGCGCAGGGTGGCGACGGCGTTCCAATCGCCGGTGAGCACCGATCGGGGCAGCAGCTCGTCCAGAGTCGGGGCGGCCCCCAGGGGCGGCAGCCAGATCTCGTGCGCGGGGCGGCCCTGTCCCCGGACCCGCGACACCAGCATCTGGAGGTTGGAGATCTGGTCCGCGTCGGCCGCCGCCTCGACCAGTTCCGGCTGCGTGGGCAGTGGAATCCGGTCGGCGGCACGGAAATCCACGTGTCCGGCGGTGAACGGCCGGGCGGCGACGTCGATATCCCCGGAGCGGGTGTCGGCGGCGGCGTCCCGGTGCGCTCCGACGCCCACATAGGGTCCCGAGACGTAGGAGGCCTGGAAGCGCTGGATCTCACCGGAATCGGATTTGAGATAGCCACCGCCGGGGTTGCCGGGCAGGTTGTAGGCGTCGGGTACTCCGAGCACCTGCCGGGATTCGTTGGCGGAGAAGGTCTTCAGGCCGATCCGGTAGGAGAGGTGACTCTCCAGCCCCTTGAGCCTGCCCTCTTCGAGCCGCTGCGAGGCCAGCAGCAGGTGCACGTGCAGCGACCGCCCCAGGCGACCGATCCCGGTGAACAGGTCCGCGAAATCCGGGTGCTGGGAGAGCAATTCGGAGAATTCGTCGAGCACCACGAACAGTGCGGGCATCGGGTCCAGGTCGGCTCCGGCGGCGCGGGCCTTCTCGTATTCGGAGACATTGGCGAAGTTTCCGGCGGCGCGCAGCACCTCCTGGCGGCGGTTCATCTCACCGGCGAGGGCGTCGCGCATGCGAGCCACCAGGTCGGCTTCCTCCTCGAGGTTGGTGATGATGGCCGCGACGTGCGCGACACCCTCCAACCCGAGGAAGGTCGCGCCGCCCTTGAAGTCGACGAGCACGAAGTTGAGCTGATCGGGGGAATGCGTGGCGATCAGCGAAAGCACCAGTGTCCGAAGAAATTCCGACTTGCCGGAACCCGTCGCGCCGATGCACAGCCCGTGCGGCCCCATGCCGCCCTCGGCCGCCTCCTTGATGTCGAGCACCACCGGCAACCCGTCGGTGCCGACGCCGAAGGGCACCCGCAACCGTTCCCGGCCGTAGCGCGGTTTCCAGGCGGTCTCGGGGGTGAACACGCCGATATCGCCCAGCCCCAGCAGCTGTGACCAGCTGGAGATGACCTCGCCCTCGTCACCCGTGGTCTCGGCCGCGCGCTGGACGGCGGCCCGGTACGGGGCCAGCCGTCGCGCCGCCTGTTCGGCCTCGCGGGCGCTGATCCGGTCGATGACGGCGAAGCGTTCCATGCCGCCGCCGGGTCCGCGCCCGGCGCACTCCCCTTTCTCGACCACCATCTGAATGCCGCGGGATGCGGCCAGCCGTGGCGCGTACCCGCACAGGTCGACGACGGTGATGCCCTCGAACCCGTTCTCCCGCAACGGATCTTCCTCGGCTTCGAGCAGGCCCCCGTCGACCACGAGCACGATCTGCACCAGATTCGGATCGGGTGGCTGGTTGCGCGAGTATCGAACCCGGTTGTGCAGCAGCGGATGCAGATCGGCGTGCGCGTCGCGGATGGAGCCGTACACCATGCGCCGGGTGCCGACGCCGTCCTGCGAGTCCGGATGCTGGCTGTGCGGCAGCCATTTCGTCCATTCCCATTCCCGCGCGGTGTCGGGACCGCAGACTACGGCGATCAGCACCTGGTCGGGGGCCTGGAACATGGCCAGCTGCAACAGCATCGCGCGGGTCATCTCGCGAGCCTGGGCGCGGTCGCCGGTGAGCTGGACGCTGGCGAAGCCCTTCACCGCGAGCGCGGTCGGCAGATCCGGGACGGTCGAGTGGGTGCGCACGAAGCGGCGCAGCGAGACCGCGGCGATGGGTTCGAGTTCCTCGACCGGCCCAGTTTCCGGGGCGACCAGTCTCGTAGCAAGTCTTTGGCTACCGAGCCCGATGCGGGCGTGGCAGAAGTCCTTGTCCCCCGGCCGCCGCTCCCACATTCGGGTCGTCCCGGCCAGCATCCAGACCAACCCCGGCTCGGGATGACTCCACTGGACCGCCGCCCGCTGCTGCCCGGCGGTCTCCTCGACATCGCGGCGCACCTGATCCAGATAGCGCAGATAGTCCTTGCGGTCCTCGTTCGCCTCGGCCGCCTTCTGTCCCTTGCCGCCCTGCCCCGCATACATCCCGACCATGGAGAACACCATCATCATCGGGAACATCAGGCTCATCGGATTGGTGGCGATGCCACTGCCCGAGGTGAACATGAGCACGACCATGCCGAGCATGCCGGCGGCCATCACCACCGGCATCAGCTTGGTGACCAGGTTGGCCGGGACCGCCCGCGGGATCTCCGGCGGCGGCTGCAGGGTGACCTCGCCGCCCGGCGAGCGCGGCACCTCCCGGCGTGGACGCCGCTGGAAACGTACGGTGCTCATCGCGTGGTGATCCCCGATCGGAGGCGTGGAATTCGAGGCTCAGTGTACGGGTGGCTATCACCATGTCGTACAGTGCGGGCGTGGCGCACCCGCGTACCGACCCCCTCGACGAACTGCGCGGCACCGTCCGCGCGCCGGACCTGGCGCGAGTCACCATTCTGGCCAAGCACACCCAGGTCGACATGGCCATTCCCGTCGATGTGCCGGTCGCGCTGATCATTCCGAGCGTGGTCGACATGGTGGCGCAGCACAATCGCGCCAACGACTTCGACCAGGACGGCGAACACTTCGAACCGCACGAGTGGGTGCTGGCCCGGATCGGGCAGCCGCCGTTCTCCAATTCGCTGAGCCTGGCCGAGCAGGGCGTGCGCGACGGCGAACTGCTGATGCTGGAGAGCGCCGAGCACATCGCGCCCGCGCCGCTGTTCGACGACATCATGTACAACGTCGCCATCGCCGACGCCGACCACTTCCGGGGCTGGACGCCGCGCACCGCCCGCCTCACCGGTTCCGCGCTGGCCGTGGCCGTCATGCTGGCGGGCTGCTTCGGTCTGCTGGCCGCCCCGGACGCGGTGCCCGGCTGGGTGACCGGCACGGTGGCGACCTTCGTGACGCTGCTGCTGGTCACCGCCGCCATGGTGCTGGCCCGCATGTACCACGACAACGCCAGCGCGCTGGTCCTCGGCGGCTGCTCGCTGCCGACCGCGTTCAGCGCGGGCATGCTGTTCGTCCCGGACCACTACGGCTGGGCGAATGTCCTGCTGGGCGCGGTATTGACCGGCGCGACAGCGGTTTTGGCGTGGCGGGTGAGCGGTGTCGGCCTGGGCCTGTTCATCGGCGCGACCACGCTGGCGGTCTGCGCCGTTCCGGCCGCCCTGGTCGGACTGCTCACCGAGGTGCCCGCCAAGGCCATCGGCGGTGGCGCGGCGGCCCTCGGCCTGGCCGGATTGTCGCTGGCCCCAAGGATTTCCATGCTGCTGGCCAAGCTGCCGCTACCCCCGGTTCCGGCCCCCGGCACCCCCATCGACCCGACCGAGGACGATCCCGACGACCACCGCGCGCTGCCCACCCTGGAGGCGCTGCGCACCAAATCCGAACGCGCCCGGGAATATCTGGCCGGGCTGGTCGCCGCCACCACCCTGGTCGCCGTCACCGGAGCCGTCACCGCCACCGATCCGACCTCACACGGAATCTATTGGCCCGGCGTAGCTCTGGCCCTGGTGTGCGCCGTCGTCCTGATGTTCCGCAGCCGCACCTACGCGGGCGCGGAGCAGGCGGTCGTCCTGATCACCGGGGGCACTGCCATCGTGCTGCTGATCCTGGTCGGCGCGGCCCTCACCCAACGCCAGCCCCTCACCGTATTCGGCGTGGCCATTGCACTTTTCGCGGCAACCCTGGTCCTGGGCATCATCGTCCCCCGCCAGCAGGCCACCCCGCCCATGCGCCGCGCGGTCGAACTCCTCGAATACGCCTTCGTCGCCGCCGTTGTCCCCCTGGCCTTCTGGGTGACGGGCCTCTACTCCCTCGTCCGCGCACTGTGATCGTGGGCCGCGATGGCCACCACCGATCATCGGGCGGTAGGAGGTCGACGACACGGAGATCAGCAGCCACGCGGGGGTTGCGAACGGTAGCCGCGATATCAACCCTGGCCCTAGGTGTTTCGTTCGGAGTGGGGGCCGGTTCCGGCGATGCCCTGGCGGATCGCCCGCCGCCGATCGATCCCGGAATGCTGCCCGCCGGTGGTCCGGCGACGCCGCCGACGGAGACCGAGCATCCGGCCAATTCGCCGTGCATCAGCACCCAGTCCGGTGGTGCGGGCCCGACCATTCCGGTCACACAGCGCACCCTCGATCTGCCGGATGCGTGGCGATTCTCCAAGGGCGCCGGGCAATTGGTGGCGGTCATCGACACCGGGGTGTCGCCACATCCCAGGCTGCCCGGGTTGATCGCCGGTGGCGACTATGTCGCGGCGGGCGGCGACGGCACCGAGGACTGCGATGCGCACGGCACCATCGTGGCGGGGCTGATCGCCGCCAGTGAGCAACCGGGACAGGGCTTTTCGGGAGTGGCTCCCGAGGCGCGGGTGATGACGATTCGCCAGACCAGTGCGCTCTATCAGGCCAAGGGCGCGGGCCGGGACAAGGGCCCCGACGATATGCCCGACGGGTACGGCAAGATCTCGGCGCTGGGTTCGGCGGTGCGGCGGGCGGCCGACGCGGGCGCGCGGGTCATCAATATCTCCCTGGTCGCCTGTCCCACCAGCGAACCCGAGACCGCGGACATGGGCGCGCTGGGGGCGGCGGTGCGCTACGCGGCGGTCGAGAAGGACGCCGTCATCGTGGCCTCGTCGGGAAACACCGACAGCTGCAAGACCAGCAATCCCGGCATCGATCCGCTGCATCCGAACGCGGATCTCTGGGATCACGTCAGCTCGTATGTGGTTCCGGCGTGGTGGGACGACTATGTGCTGTCGGTCGGTTCGGTGGACGCTTTCGGTCAGCCGTCGAAGTTCACGGTGCCCGGTCCCTGGGTGGGCGTGGCCGCGCCGGGCGAGAACGTCATCTCGCTGGATCCGCGGTCGCCGGGTCTCACCACGGCGAAGTTCACCAACCAGGGACAGGTACAGGCCTACAGCGGAACGAGTTTCGCGGCTCCGCAGGTATCCGGTGTGGCGGCGCTGGTGCGCTCGCGGTACCCGGACATGCGCGCCGACGAGGTGATCAAGCGCATCGAGGCGACCGCGCACGCGCCCGGTGAGGGCTGGAATCCCTATATCGGTTACGGCACAGTCGATCCGGTGGCCGCACTCACCGCGCAGATCCCGCCGCAACTGCCGTCCAAGCATCCCGACGGCCCCCGCGATCAGCAGCTGCCGGTGCCGAAACCCGCTGTGGCCCCGAATCATACGGCCCGAAACGTCGCCCTGATCGGTACCGGGATCGTCGCCCTGCTGCTGGTGCTCGGCTTCCTGGCGTCGTTCCCGCTGCGCCGCCGCTTCGGCATCCACGACGACGACTGACCGGGCTCAATTCGCTCCGGGCCCCTGGGTTTTCACCGGATCCTTGGCCGGATTCGGATCGGGTGCGACACCGTCGTGCGCGACCATCGCGGCCTCGCGGCTGAGGGTGGGCCCCGGTGCGAGCAGGCCGACGATGGGCCAGGGGGCCGGTTCCGGGCGCACCTTCTCCGGGTCCATGCCCAGGGCCTTGGCGGCATCGAGGTTCTTGATCCCGAATCGAACCCCGTAGTCGGAGACGAAGAACAGGCTGTCGTGGCGCTGACTGTCGGGTTCGATCCCGGTCGATTGCAGGTACGCGCCCGCGCCCGGCGTCATGTAGAAGCTGTCGACGTTCGGCCCGCTGCCGTCCGCCTGCGCGAGCGGAACCAGTTTGGCCCGATCGGGAATCGGCACCGCGTGCCCCGTGAGCACCGACAGTTCGGCGTGTTTGCTGCCGTCGCTGGTGTCGGCGGAGTTGAGCGGCCTCCAGGACAGGCAGTCGACGGGCTGGTCCTTGCCGTCCACGAGTTCGGGTGCGCGGCCGGGGTATCGGGACACCTGCAAGGCCGAGGAGACGGGTGCGCCGGTGCGATCGGCCTGCGCGATGTGGTCGTCGGCGGCCGTGGAGCGGTAGGTGTTGCGGATGATGTCGGCGGTCAGCTCCGAGACCGGTTGCAGCCCGTCGGGCAGCACCACATAGGACTTGCCATCGGTGCGCACCTGCACCACATCCCCGATGCGGTGGTCGCCGAGTGGGTAAGCCGGTGCGGCACCGGCGTTCTCGATGTGCGGCGGCACGATGGGCAGCACCTCCGGGATGGCGTCCAGCAGGCCCTCGCTGATGGGTCGCGGTGTGCTGCCGCCCAATTCGAGGGCGTCGACGACCGCGCGGTCGTTCAGGTCGATCTGCGCGCGTTCGTTGTCGTAGACGAGGAAGGTGTGGTCGCGGCCCTGCACCAGCAGCGCCTTGCCCCCTGCCATCGCGGACGCCTTGTCGGACAGGGTGAGATCCCCGGCCAGTACGGCGGTGGTGAGGTTGCGGCTGCCGTCGTTGGACAGCACATCGCAGACGGTCCAGGTGCGGCCGTCGCCACCGGCGGCGAAGTTCAGCGAGGTGGGTGCGCCCGGAATGCCGATCAGCTGCCCGCGCGGTTTCTTGGCCAGCTCGGATTCCTTGACGGTGGCGGGTTTGGCGGCGTCGCCCGCGGCCAGCCGGGCCGAGGCCAGGTTGAGCGCGGGGTGCACGACGTTGTCGAGGACCACGTACACCGCGCCGGTGTCCTTGCCGATGAGGATCTTGCTGGACCCGATCTTGTCCTGCGGTCGCAGCAGAGCCAATACTCCGCAACCCGCCAGCGCGACGCAGGCGAGGATGAGTCCGGCGGCGAACGCGCGGGACTGGGAACGCATCGGGTCGTGCAGCATTCGCACATCCCTGCGCACCAGGGCGTGCTCCATGCGACGGACGAGGAAGCGGTAGCCGCTCACCTGCCATCGGGTCGTGGGTTTCGAAGGCATCCAAGTCCCCGGACGGTCGTTGCTTTCGCCGAACACAGTACAGTTACCTGGACCTTCATTCGCACTCGGCCACCGAGCGGGGCCGGGACCGGCCAGTCGGGGGACCACGACGATGAGCGATTCCGGCAGCGCGGCGGAGCCTTTCGCGATGGCCGCCGGGCAGCCGCTGCCGGGCCGGATCTCGTTCGCGAATCTGGTGTGGGCACAGCTTTCCGGACTGGTCGCCCTGCTGCTCGGCATACGGTGCGGACTGCCCTGGTGGGGCGGTCTGATCCTCGGCGTAGTGGTCGGTCTACTTCTACTGCTACCGCTGGGCAAACGGACCGTGGCCGACTGGATCGGCACCCGCGGCCGCTTCCGCACCCGCCGCCGCCGACCGGCCGCCGAGATCATCGACTTCCCCGGACCCGACGGCCGCTCGCTCGGTCTGTACCGCGACGGCAGCCGGGTGGTCGCGGTGGTCGAAGCGCTGGCGCCCAAGGGCGGACTGACCCGGCTGGGCCGCGCCACCGTGCACTCCACCCACCTGCTGCCGCTGCCCGAACTCGCGAAACGCCTGAGCCAGCACGACATTCTGCTGTCCGGCATCGACATCGTCTCGCACGGCTACCGCAGCCGTTCCGGCACACCCGCCGGAGCCATCTACGAATCCCTGCTCGGCCCGCTGCCCGCCACGGCGCATCGCACCGTCTGGCTGGCCATCGCCTTCGATCCGCTCACCTGCCCCGACGCCGCGAATCGGCGGGGCGGCGGCCTGGACGGGGCCTGCCGCGCCGTCACCGTCGCCACCGGCCGCATCGTGCGCACCCTCGAGGACGCCGGGTGCGCCGCGCGAGTGCTCACCGCACCCGAGATCAAGAAGGCCGCCCTCCAGGTGACGGCCGGGGTCGATCCGGGTGAGCTCACCCAGCGCTGGCGCTACGCCGAACTCGGCAACGGCGTGAACATCGGTGCCGCAGTCGATCCCGGCGAACTGGAGTCCGATCGGCTCGCCGGACTGTGGGTTCCCGCCTCCCGCGGCACCACCGTCACCGTGCGACTGCGCCCCGGCCGCACCGCCGACACCGTGCGCATCGGCGCGGCCTGGCGGCTCACCACCCGTGAGCTCCCCGTGGAATCCGTTCAGCGGCACATGATCTCGATGAACGGCCGCCACCGCGAGAGCCTGCTCGCCCATCTGCCGTTCGCCGTCCCCGGCCTGGACGGCACCGTCCCCACCGAGGTCCGCTCTCTGGACGCCATCGCCGCCCTGCACCTACCGTCCGCGGGCTGCGGCCAACTGCTCGGCTCCGACGACGACGGCAGCGGCGTCGCCATCCGCCTTGTCGGCCAAGGCATTTCCACCGTCTACGTGGCCGGCGAACTGTACCTGGCCCAGCAGCTCATCTTCCGCGCCCTGGCCGTCGGCGAACGCGTCCTGATCCGCACCGACCGCCCCCATGCCTGGCACCAGCTGATCACCACCATCGGCAACCCCGAACGCCTCACCCTCGCCGCCGAAACCCACGAATCCGACACCGATTTCACCGCCACCGTCGTCGACGGCGTCCTCGCCCCCGCCCCCCACGCGGGCATCACCACCCTCTACCTCACCGGCGACCCCATGGGCTGGCCCGCCGCCCGCCCCGACCTCTCGATCCACCAACCCAACGCCGTAGGCAACCGAATCACCCTGCGCACCGGCATCACCCAGGTAGACCTCACCCTCGTTTCGATCCCCCGCGAAGCCACCTATATCGGCCAACCCCGAGCCGCCCACGCCCTGGCCCAGTGATCGCGAACCGCCGCCTCAGCCCGGGTATGGGTCGGCGGCGCGGCCAGTGTGCAGAGCTGTTGCCCACCAGGCGAGTTGGCGCAGGAGGCGTTCGGCGGCGTCGATGGCGGCGCCGTCCTGGGTTTCCCCCGCGGCGTCGAATTTGCGTTTGGCTTCGTGGAAGCTGACAGTCTCGCGGATGGAGACCATATGGATCTCCGCGACCACTTGGCGGAGTTGTTCGACGGCGCGCAGGCCGCCGGAGAGGCCGCCGTAGCTCACGAAACCGATGGGCTTGCCGCGCCATTCGCGCTTCGCGCTGTCGAAGGCGGTCTTCAGCGAGGCGGGGTAGCCGTGGTTGTATTCCGAGGTGATCGCGACGAAAGCGTCTGCGGCGGCGATCCTTTCCTGAAATGCCGTCACCGTCGGGTTCTCGGTCAGGTCCACCGGCAGCGGGGTGTCGATGAGGTCGATGACGCCCACGTCGAAGGCGTCGGCCGCGCGTGCTCGCTTCAGGAACCAGTCCGCCACCACCGGCGCGAACCGCTTCGGGCGCACGCTTCCGACGATGACCTCGAGCCGCAGCGGGGTGTCCATGCCGCGAGCCTATCGGCCGGGCGGCCCGATTCCACGTCTCATCGAGCGTCCCGGCTCGCCGCGTAGTCGGCCAGGCCCTGCGCCGGTGCGATGCGCGCGCTGAAGTCCAGCGCGTGGCGGGCACGCTCGGGATGCGCGACGACGTGGCGGATGTCGGTGATCCGGTATTGGCCGGTCACCAGCGGGGACGGGCCGTCGACGGCCTTCGCCATGGTGGAGGCGACCTCCCATAGCGTGAGCGGGCGACCCGAGGCGATATTGAGCGGCACGAAACCGTTCAGCGACCGCTCGACGGCCGCGACCGTCGCCAGCGCCGCATCGCGGACATGCGTGAAATCCCGCATCTGCCCGCCGTCTTCGAAGACGCGCGGTGGTCGGCCCGCCCGCAGTTCGGCCCGGAAGCGTGCCGCCACACCGGTTTCCGCCGAATGCACCCGCCTGCCGTCCGCGACCGGATCGCCGTAGAGGTAGTGGTAGCGCAGCACCGCCGCACTCGCCGCGTTGTTCGCCACCCAGGCCAGCGCGTAGTGCTCCTGCGCGACTTTGCTTGCCGCATAGGCACTTCGGGGGCGCAGCGGCGCATCCTCCGCCATCGGCTCCCAGGTCAGCACCTCACCCGAGCGCGGCGCACGGTGATCGAAAAGCCCGCGGTCCAGGTCGCCGCGCCGCCGCAGCCCGGGATAGAACGGCCCGCCGCCACGACTCCGATAACGCCCCTCGCCGTAGACCGCGACCGAGGAGCCGAGCACCAGTCGAGGCACGCCCGCCCGCTCCATCGCCGCCAGCAGGGTCGCCGTGCCGACATCGTTGTGTGCCGCGTACAGGGCCGCCGCTCGGGTGCCCTCCGGCCCGGCCCGCTCGCTCCCGGCCCGAGCGGCGGCGGGACCCCGAACGCAGGGCCCGGCCCCGTGCGCGGACTCGTCACGGCGTGCCCGCGGCGTCCCCTCCGGTTCGGTCCGAGCCGCACCAACCGCCGCACCGGACGAATCCCGGTGCGCGGCATCGGGCAATACTCCACCGGACCGATCGACCGCGTCCGGGTTGCCGTCGGACGACTCACCATCGGCGAGCGGCCCACCGTCGCGACCGGAAATCTCCTGCCCCGCACTGTGATCCACGACAGGCGCGTGAAACGGGTCGCGCTGACGCGGCATCGGCTCCCGCGGACGAGCGGATGGTTCGAGCCGGTGCGGCAGCGGAACGGCGGCGGCCAGGTGACAGACCACGTCGATATCGGCGAGCAGCGGGAAAAGCCGATCCCAGTCACGGATGTCGATGCGCGAAACACCCTCGGGGACAACCGGATCGGCCCCGTGCACCGCGCCGAGCAACGCGTCGACGGCCATCACCTGATGGCCCGCGGCCAGCAGGGCCCGATGGACATGGGAGCCCAGGTATCCGGCCGCACCGGTCAAAAGCACCCGAAGCGGAGCACTACCGCCCGCACTCATGTGGTCCAGCGTATTCGACGACGCGCGCCACAGATACCCGCGTAACCCGCACGCCTATCTGTTGACAGGCATTCCCGGAGAGACCCTCGCTATCCGGGAATGCCGCCACGAGCGGGTGCAACGGCGCACTGCGGGGCACAGTGCGGTGCCCCGGGCGCTCGGGCGACAATGTTCGGAAGCGGCTGGGTCAGGGCAGTTCGAAGGGCAGCTGGACGCCGGTACCGGTCAGCACGCGGCACTTGTCGCAGGTGTCGTCGCCCTCGACGGCGGCGACGGCGCGACGCACCAGCGCCTTGAACGGCACCAGGTTGCGTTCGAATTCCGCGAACACGTCGACGGCGCTGACGCCCTCGCCCGCGTCCACGCCCGCGTCCAGGTCGGTGACGAGAGCGATTGCGGAATAGCACATTTCGAGTTCCCGGGCCAGCACGGCCTCCGGGTGCCCGGTCATATTGACCAGTTCCCAACCCTGTGCGGCGAACCAGCGGCTCTCGGCGCGGGTGGAGAAGCGCGGCCCCTCCACCACGACCATGGTGCCGTGGTCGCGCGAGGTCAGCTCGTCACCGGCGGATGCGATTGCGGCCGTGCGCAGTTCGTGGCAGTACGGGTCGGCGAAGGACACGTGCACGCCGCCCGCGTCGTAGAAGGTCTGCGCCCGCCCCGAGGTGCGGTCCACCAGCTGGTCGGGGACGGCCACGGTGCCCGGCCCCCAGTCGGCGCGCAGGCTGCCGACCGCGCAGGGTCCGAAGATCCGGCGCACGCCCAGCGTCCGCAGCGCCCACATATTGGCGCGGTAGGGCACGGTGTGCGGCGAATACTCGTGTTTGCGGCCGTGGCGCGGCAGGAAGGCGACCGAGCGGCCCTCCACCTCGCCGATGGTGATGGGCGCGCTGGGCGCGCCGTAGGGGGTGTCGATCTCGACCGTGGTCGCGTCGTCACCGAAGAAGTCGTAGAACCCGCTGCCTCCGATAATGGCCAGGGTTGCCCGTCGATCCGAACTCATGCGGTGATTCTTGCGCATTCGGGCATGGGTCGCCGTGGCCGGGTGGCAGCCACACCTGCGGCAATGTACCCTAGGGGGGTATCAAACCCGGGAGTGAGGATGCTTCGGTGACCGAAAACACCACAACGGCTGCGGAGCAGCCCTGCCACGACCACGCCACCCACGGCTACATCACCGCCAAGGACGACTACCTCAAGCGGCTGCGCCGCATCGAGGGCCAGGCCCGCGGCCTGCAGCGCATGGTGGAGGAGGAGAAGTACTGCATCGACATCCTCACCCAGGTCTCGGCCATGACCAAGGCCCTGCAGGCGGTCGCCATGGGCCTGCTCGAGGATCACATCAGCCACTGCGTGGTGGACGCGGCGATCGCCGGCGGCCCGGAGGCCGAGGCCAAGATCAAGGAAGCCACCGACGCCATCGCCCGGCTGGTCCGCAGCTAGCCCGCTGGGCTCAGCAGGCCGCGATGCCACCCGGGTAGGTGCCCAGCGACATCGGCAGCGCCCAGCGGTCGGGCCCGGCCTGCCAGCCCGCCGCCAGCCGTCGCGAGCCGCGCCGGGTGGCGACCCGATCCTTGCGATCGCGAGTGCCGCGACCGGATTCGCACTGCTGACCGTCGACCGCCTGCGCGCCGATCTCGAGATCGGCGTAGAGGAGGCCCTCCTCCCCCTCCTCGAGCGCATCCACCACTTCCTCGCCGTCGGGCCCGTAGATGCGGGCGCGCCCGGTGGGTCCGGCCACCGGACGCGGATACGACCCGGTGCCCTCCCAGGCCGACTCGCCGACCACCACGCACGGCGCGAGCACGAACGCCCCGACCTCGAGCGCGTACATGCGACTGACCGTCGTCATCGAATCCGGCCCCGCCACTTCGCCGTGCGCGCTGCCGGGCCACGCCGCGATGTGGATCTGCTCCTCGTCGGCGCGCAGCGCGCGGGTGAGCAGCGGACGCTGGTTCTCCTGCCCCGACAGCGCGCCGTACTTGCCGATCGGGGTGTGGTGCACCGCGGGCAGATTGGGGGTGCCGGAGGCGAATACCTTGCGCTCCACACTGTTCAACCCGGCCTTGCGGCGAACGGTCAGTAATTCGCCGGAATCGTCGATCACGGCCTGCGACATATAGATTCGCCGATCCTGCCGCTCACCGAATCCGAGTACGACGTGAATACCGTTGTCCCGGGCCGCATCCGTGATCGCCCGCATTTCCGCGCCGTCTCGAACCATCGAATTCTCGCGGCAGCGAGTCGAATACTCGACATTCCATTGATTGGCTTCAACCCAGCGCCACCACGGATAACCCGGGAGAAACGTCTCCGGGAATGCGATCAGACGGGCCCCCTCACCAGCGGCCGCACCGATCAGTTCGACGACGCGCTCCACGCCCTCGGACAGCCGCAGCCAGGTGGGTTCGGCCTGGACGGCGGCGACTCGCACCGTAATCCTCATCGCTTATCCCTCATGGAACGTGATGGTCGCCAAACGATTACGGCGAAACAATGGCGATGAGTGCCGGATCACCGACTGTTCATGCCAATGCCCGAAAAGCTCCGGGAGTTGTACCCATTTCCAAACGGAAACTTCGGTAGAAGCTACGCTCCGTAAGAAAACCTGCGGCTTTCGCGACCGCGGACAGCGGCAACTGTGGCGCATTCCGCAGGAGATCGCAAGCACGTTCGATTCGCATGCGCCGCAACACAGTTCCAGGTCCGCCCTCGAACTCCCCGAACACCCGATAGAGCGTACGCCGGGACATGCTGCAGCCCTCCGCGATTCGCTCGACTCCGAGATCGGGATCGGCGCAATGGCCGCGCATGAAGCTCAGCACCCGCTGCCGGTTCAGCGCGTCCGCGGACTGCTCACGTGGGGTGCGACCACCGGCGGCCACCACCGCGGCGGCCAGCAGGTCCAGTCCCGGCTCGGCCAGCAGCGACGCACCGGCCGGGTCGGAACGCTGCAATTCGGCTATACCACGGAAGAATTGCGCGACGATTCCGGGCGCGGTATCACCGGAAAAGGCTGTCGCGGTGGGGACTTCGGGATCGGAAACCGCGTAGCGGTCCCGCAACCGGCTCAGCGGAACCTGCACGACGACTTGTTCCCACTCGTTCTCCAGATCCCAGTGATAGGGACGAGTGGTGTCGTAGAACACGATCGATCCGGGTCGCACATCGGCCACCCGTCCGTCCTGATGCAGTCGCCCGCGTCCGGAAGTCGGAATACTGGCGAGGAGAAACTCGTCATCCGTTCGAGCTATCAATCGATTGGTGCGCTGGATGATCTGCGACGAGGACCCGACGATGGTCAGATCGAGATCGCCATATCGCGCATGTTCGATTTGTCCAACAAAACGATCGGTCGGTTTAGGTGAAACCGCCAACGGTACATAGGCTTCGCTCACGTGCGCTTCCCAGCGCTCGAATGCCTCCGCCGCCGACTGCTCCGGTCCGGACCGCACCTCGATCCGCTCGACCGCCTCTGACCGCTCCACTCCCCATCCCTCGACAATCGTCGGCACAGGAACGGCCGAATACTGGGGAGAGTGTTCCAGACTCCGGCAAACGCAGCCAACGCGAGCGAGCGGTACGGACCGGTACCGACGGCTAGGCCGCCGACTCGCAACTCAGGTCGAGTTCCAGATCCGCGTACAGCAAACCCTGCTCGTGCCCGCCCAGCGGCGCCGCCAATTCCTCACCACCGGGCGCGAAAATCCTTGCGTGCCCGCCCGGTCCACGCACCAGCTGCTTGGCCGGCTCCGCACCCTGACGGGTCTCACTGCCCGCCACATCCATCACCGAGCACGCGGCGATCACATTCAGCTGCCCGACCACGGCGTACCAGAGCGTGGCCGCGTTGTTCACCCGCACGCCCCACTCCACGTCGCGCGCCACGATGAAGCCGGGCCAGGACACCACGTGGATCTGCGCGCCCGTGCGCTCCAGCTCGCGGCGCGCAGGTAGGTGCAACTGCTCGGAGCCGCCCTGCACCGCGATGCGACCGATCGCGGTACGGAACACCTGGGACTCGCCGGGCTCTCCACTACGGAAGATGCTGTGCTCCAACGGCGTCAACTCAGGCTTACGGCGGACTCCGAGCAGTACCCCGCGATCATCGATGAGGCACTGCGACAGGTAGAGCGCACTGCCGCAGCGCTCACTGAAACCGAGCAGCACGTGAATGCGACAGCGGCGGGCGGCATCGGCGATCCGGCGGAACTCGGTGCGGCCCACCGTCATCGAATTGGTGCGGTAGCGCGCGAAGAACCCCTGCCCCCAGCTCACCGAATCCAGCCACAGCCACCACGGGTAACCGGGCAGGAAGGTTTCCGGGAACACGACCAACTGCGCACCGCCGGTGGCCGCCGCCTCGATGAGCTCGATGGCCTGCTGCACTCCCGCGCGCAGGTCCAGCCACCTCGGTTCGGCTTGCACGGCCGCCACTCGCACCTTCGTCGGCACCTCGGCTCCTTCGACGGGTCGGATGATCTGGTGCAATCACCCAACGCCTTCGTGGTGCCGGTCACAGCGACATCGCGTGCCGAGCTACGGACCGGATGTGCCGGAGTCCAGTTGTGCCCGAAATTGACCAGGCGTGACGCCGGTTTCCTCGCGAAACGCGCGGTAGAAGTGCCGGTCGGTGGAAAAACCGGAAGCCGCGGCGATGGCCGAAAGTGGCCGGTTCGGGTCCGCGCGCAGCAGCCGCCGGGCGTGCTCGACGCGCATGCGGCGCACCAGCGCGGCCGGGCCGCCGATGTCCTCGCACACCCGGTAGAGCGTGCGGCGCGACATCAGGCAGGCGTGCGCCACCTCGTCGACGGTGAGCTCCGGATCGGTGTAGCGCTTGCGCAGCACGGCCAGCACCTGCTGGCGGGTGTAGAGCGAATCCGAGGGCGCCGGCGAGTTCTGACCATTGGCCAGCAACACCGCCGAGGACAGCATGCCCGCGATCTCGGATTCCAGAATGTTTGCGGCCTTGTCGGTTTCGTCGGCCGGCAACTCCGCCAGGCCCCGGAAGAAACCGGCCACCACACCCAGCGCGCCGGTGGCGGGCAGAGCCTTGGCTATCGGCAGTTCGTCGCGCACCAGACCGGCGTGCTCGAGCACCAGCGACATCGGCGCGCGGACGATGGTGGACACCGCGTTCTCGGTGGTGCGGCTCTCGAGCGGGCGGGCGCTGTCGTAGAACGCGATGGAACCGGCCGGGCCCTCGGTGAGCCGGCCGTTCTGCTCGGTCCAGTTCGCGCCCTCCACAACGATATTCACCAGCAGGAAGTCCGCTTGCGCCTGTTCGAGCTGGCGTTTGGTGCGAACCACGCGCTGAGCACTGGAGGTCATCAGGGTGAGGCTGGAGCGATCGAAAGTGGTGCTGCGCACCTTGCCGTGGAAGTGCCCCTTGGCCAAAGGCTCGATGATCGAGGGCAGCACGGCGTCGGCGACGATCGCCTCCCACTGTTCGAATGCCTGCCGCGCGGAGACGTCCGCGGTCGTGCTGACCTCGGCGCTGGCAGTGGCCGCGTTACCCACTCCAGCATCATCCCACTACCCACGCACCAGCAAACAAGTATTGAACCTGTTCGAAACGGGCGAAACGGACTCATTCCGTTGCGAATTCGGGCGAACGACGAGATCACGCCGGGGTTCGCAGCAGCTCCACCGCACGTCGGAACGGGTGCAGACCCGCTGACCGTCCGCCCGCCGACGAGTCTTGTCGGCGACCGGGCGGCGCCTCCGCAGCGTCGAATCCCGGCGCGTCGACGTCATCGGCGACGGCGCGGAGCAGAGGTTGCAGGCGACGCCTGAAGACTATTCCCGCCGAACCGCGTGCCGGACTGTCGGCTCGTGCCAGATCACTGCCAATTCACGTCAACCCGCTCACCCGCTCCCATCAGGCGCTATTTGTCCGGAATTCGCCCGGGGTCATGCCGATTTCGCGTTTGATCGCCCGATAGAACTGGCGCTCGGAGACGAAACCCGAAGCGCGCGCGACCGATAGCAGCGGCCGGGCCGGATCGGTGCGGATCAGCGCCAGCGCGCGCTCCACCCGCATCCGGCGCAATATCGCGGCCACTCCGTCCTCACCGTGCTCGAAGAGCCGGTACAGCGTGCGGCGCGAAATGGCGCAGGCCGCGGCCACCTGATCGATGGTGAGTTCCGGATCGGTGTAGCGGCGCTGGATGTAGGCCAGCACCCGCTGCTTGGCCAGCGCCTGCGACGGCTCGTCACGCGGCAGCTCCCCGGCCGCCAGCTGCACCACGGTCGCCAGCAGGCCGACCCCGTGCCGAGCCAGCACCGCCGCCTGATCGGGAGCCGTGCACTGCAAATGCGCCAGGCCGCAGAAGAATCGGCCCACGATGCCCGCCGCGCCCTCGGGCGCGAAGCGCACCGCGGTCGGTATCCGCTCGGCCGCCACCCCCGACGCGTCCACCACCTCCGAGAGCGGCACCTGCACCGCCACCACACCCCAGGACTGCTCGAAGTGCGCACTGAAGGGTCGCGAACTCACATGCAGGGTGAGACCGCCGTCGGCCATCTCGCCGACCCGGCCGTCCTGTTCCAGCCAGCCGTGCCCGTGGGTGGTCACGCTGGCGAACAGCACGGCCTCCTCGGGTTGGTGGAGCAGCCGTGGAATCCGGCTGATGTGCTGACCGCTCGCGTCCACGATCGACACGTCGATGCCCTCGAACCGCGACTGCACGATTCGAGCCCGAAAATCCCCCGCCCGCACCGGAGTGATGACCAACGGCACGTAGGCCCGCGCTACCGCGGCCTCCCACTCCTCGAAGGTCTCCTGCACGGAAACCTCCGGGGTGGATCGAACCTCCACCACTGCGGGCTCAGAGCCGCCCCTCATGCCCCAATCCTCGCATCCCACCCCCCGCGGAAAACGCGAAACTCGTTCACAAATTCCAACTTTCGACTCCAGAACCGTGAATCCCGAGGCCGAAAGTTGCATCACGAATCTTCACCGCGGACTTCAGGATTCAGCGGCGGGCGCAGCCGCAAACCCGGCGCATCCCGTCATCGGCGCGGATCCCGGCGCATTGCGAATTCCCGCCTCGCACAGGGAAATTGCACACCAGCCGCCAATTCCGCTTCCGGGCACCGGCATTCGCGGCGGGCGCGACAACGGTGTGCGACGTCCGTAGATGAAGGTTCACGTCGAGCGCGACCATTCAGCACCGCGCAGCGCCGAGAACGACCGACACGCCGATCCGCCATGACGCGGATCAGTAGACGCGGCAACCATTTCGGGCTCGGCGACCACCGCGCGCACGATCGCCGCGGCCACGTCGGTCAGTCGCCGCAGCAGCCCTCGGCAGCGGGCACGGTGCGCATCTCGCGTGTCTGCGCGTTGCGCGCGGCGAGGTCGGCATCCGCGGGATAGTCGACCGCGATCAACGAGAGTCCGTGTGCCGGGGCCACAGTGACCGCGCTCGAGCGCTCCCGCTCGTCGAGCAGTCCCCCGATCCACGCCGGGGTGCGGCGGCCCTCGCCGACCGCGAGCACGCCCCCGACCAGGCTGCGCACCATCGACCAGCAGAACGCGTCCGCGCTGACGTAGGCGATCAGCAGATCCCCGTCCTCGACCCAGTCGAAGCGCTGTAGTTCGCGCACCGTGGTCGCGCCCTCGCGGCGACGGCAGAACGCGGCGAAATCGTGCAGGCCCAACAACTTCCGTGAGGCCTCGCGCATGGCCTCCACGTCGACGCTGGCGCGACACGGCACCACACTGCGGGCCCGCAGCGGCTCGGCGCCGTAGGGGGCCCTGGTGAGCCGGTAGGCATAGTGGCGGCGGATCGCGGAGAAGCGGGCATCGAACTCCGGGGGCGCGATGCTCGCGGCCTTCACCCGGACATCCTTGGGCAGGAAGCGGGCCAGTCGGTGCACCAGCTTCGCGCCGTCCAGTTCGATATGCGTATCGAAGTGCGCGACTTGACCTTCCGCGTGCACACCGGCGTCGGTGCGCCCGGCCACGGTGAGCTGGATCGGCTCGCGCGCCACCTTGCTCAGCGACTCCTCGAGCACGCCCTGCACGGTGCGCAGGCCGGGCTGTCGCGCCCAGCCGCTGAAATCGGTGCCGTCGTAGCTGATGTCCAGCCGTACCCGAATCGAAACCGGTTCGGGCGTCGGATCGTCCACCGTCACAGCGATCTCCTGGTTAACATGGAGAAAGCCCGCCGACCCGGAGGGGACGGCGGGCTCACTCATGGAATCCGAAAGGATGCCTGTCAGGCGTCCTTCTTCTCCTCGGCGGCATCCTCGGCCGGAGCGTCGGCGACGACCTCGGTCTCGACGACGGCCACTTCGGCCTTGGCCTCGGCCGGAGCCTCGGCGGGCTTCTGCGAAGCCGCGACGCGACGGGCACGATCGGCCTCGTTGCTCACGGTCTTCTCGCGAACCAGCTCGATGATCGCCATCGGGGCGTTGTCGCCCTTGCGCGGGATCGTCTTGATGATCCGGGTGTAGCCACCCTCACGGCCCTCGAACGAGGGACCGATCTCGGCGAACAGGGCGTGGACGATGTCCTTGCTACGGATCACCTTCATCACCTCGCGACGGTCGGCAAGGCTGCCGCCCTTCGCCTTGGTGACGAGCTTCTCGGCGTAGGGGCGCAGCGCCTTGGCCTTGGCCTCGGTGGTCGTGATACGACCGTGCTCGAAGAGCGCCGTCGCCAGGTTGGCGAAGATCGCCTTCTGGTGCGACGCCGTCCCGCCGAAGCGGGCACCCTTCTTGGGCTTGGGCATTGTTGAATCTCCTGTGTCTAAGGCCGATTCGGGGCGCTACACCCCGTTCGCCGGCCTAAAGCTGTTCGGTCTCGGCGTAGTCCTGCTCGCCGCTGTCGGTGTCGCTGAACGAACCGCTGTCGCTCCAGGTGCCGCTCGCGGCGTCGTAGCCGACGACGGAGGACGGATCGAAGGAAGCCGGAGAATCCTTGAGGGACAGGCCGAGCGAGTGCAGCTTGACCTTGACCTCGTCGATGGACTTCTGACCGAAGTTGCGGATGTCCAGCAGGTCCGACTCGGTGCGGGCGACCAGCTCGCCGACGGTGTGCACGCCTTCACGCTTGAGGCAGTTGTACGACCGCACGGTGAGATCCAGGTCCTCGATCGGCAGACCGAACGAGGCGATGTGGTCCGCCTCGGCCGGGCTCGGGCCGATCTCGATGCCCTCGGCCTCGATGTTCAGCTCGCGCGCGAGACCGAACAGTTCGACCAGGGTCTTGCCCGCCGACGCCAGCGCATCCCGCGCGGAGATCGAGTTCTTGGTCTCGACATCCAGGATGAGCCGGTCGAAGTCGGTGCGCTGCTCGACACGGGTGGCCTCGACCTTGTACGTCACCTTGAGAACAGGCGAGTAGATCGAATCCACCGGAATCCGGCCGATTTCCGCACCCGACGCCTTGTTCTGCACGGCCGGGACATAACCGCGACCGCGCTCGACAACGAGCTCGATCTCCAGCTTGCCCTTGTCGTTCAGGGTGGCGATGTGCATGTCCGGGTTGTGCACGGTCACGCCCGCCGGGGGGACGATGTCACCGGCGGTGACGGTGCCCGGGCCCTGCTTGCGCACGTACATGGTGACCGGCTCGTCCTCTTCGGACGACACGACCAGGCCCTTGAGGTTCAGGATGATGTCGGTGACATCTTCCTTCACGCCGGGGACGGTGGTGAACTCGTGCAGCACGCCGTCGATGCGAATGCTGGTGACAGCAGCACCAGGGATCGACGAGAGCAGCGTGCGGCGCAGCGAGTTGCCGAGGGTGTAACCGAAACCCGGCTCCAGCGGTTCGATGGTGAACCGCGACCGGTTCTCGGACACGACCTCTTCGGTCAGCGTCGGTCGCTGTGAAATCAGCATGACTTCTCTTCCTCCTTCGGACGCCCACTATTTGACGCCCACGATTGGGAGCTGTTGCGGCTCAAATGGTTTGCGCCATTCGAGCCGCAACCAGCGGTGCGCTTACGCGCACCTCATTACTTCGAGTAGAACTCGACGATCAGCTGTTCCTGCAGCGGAACATCGATCTGCGCACGCTCGGGGAGCTGGTGCACCAGAATGCGAAGACGGCCGGGAACGACCTGGAGCCAGCCCGGGATCGGGCGATCGGCGATGGTCTCACGCGCAACCTGGAAAGGCAGGGTGGCCAGCGACTTCGGCTTGACGTCGATGATGTCGTACTGCGACACCTGGAAGCTCGGCACGTTCACCTTCACACCGTTGACGGTGAAGTGACCGTGCGAGACCAGCTGACGCGCGCCACGACGGGTGCGGGCCAGGCCGGAGCGGTACACGACGTTGTCGAGACGAGCCTCGAGCAGACGCAGCAGGTTGTCGCCGGTCTTGCCCTTCTGGCGGTTCGCCTCTTCGTAGTAACGACGGAACTGCTTCTCCATGACGCCGTACGAGAAGCGAGCCTTCTGCTTCTCCTGCAGCTGCATGAGGTACTCGGATTCCTTGATCCGCGCGCGGCCGTGCTGGCCGGGCGGGTAAGGACGACGCTCGAACGCCTGGTCGCCTCCGACGAGGTCGACACGCAGACGACGCGACTTGCGGGTAATGGGGCCTGTATAACGAGCCATTGTTCTGTACCTTTTCCTTCCCGCTTAGACGCGACGCCGCTTGGGCGGACGGCAGCCGTTGTGCGGCTGCGGAGTGACATCGGAGATCGTGCCGACCTCGAGGCCAGCGGCCTGGAGGGAACGGATCGCGGTCTCGCGGCCCGAACCCGGGCCCTTCACGAAGACGTCGACCTTCTTGACGCCGTTCTCCTGCGCCTTGCGGGCAGCGTTCTCGGCGGCGAGCTGAGCGGCGAACGGGGTCGACTTACGCGAACCCTTGAAACCGACGTGGCCCGACGACGCCCAAGAGATGACGTTGCCCTCGGGGTCGGTGATCGACACGATGGTGTTGTTGAAGGTGCTCTTGATGTGAGCGTGGCCGTGCGGGATGTTCTTCTTATCCCGGCGACGCGCCTTCTGAGTCTTCTTCGGGCCCGAGGCCCGGCTCTTCGGAGGCATGCGCTATCCCTACTTCTTCTTGCCGGCGACGGTCTTCTTCGGACCCTTGCGCGTGCGGGCGTTGGTCTTGGTCCGCTGGCCACGCACGGGCAGGCCACGACGGTGGCGAATACCCTGGTAGCAGCCGATTTCGATCTTGCGACGAATGTCGGCCTGCACCTCGCGGCGCAGGTCACCCTCGACCTTGAAGTCCTGCGACTCGATGTAGTCGCGGAGCTTGGTCAGATCGTCATCGCTGAGATCCTTGGAACGCAGGTCCGGGCTGACGCCGGTCGTGTCCAGGATCTCCTTGGCGCGGGTACGGCCGATGCCGAAGATGTAGGTCAGCGCGATCTCCATGCGCTTTTCGCGCGGGAGGTCGACGCCCATCAGACGTGCCATGTTTGGCATTTCCTTACTTTTGCGGAGGTCTGCTCCCTGTCCGTCCCCTCGAAATGGGGCCCCGGCCTCCGTACCGGGGGTGAGCCGCCATCCGTCCCCTACGGGACTCGACAACGGCGACTGGCGCTGGGAGTTCTTCTTCTATTGCCAATCCGAACCGCGTTCGGTGCTTGGCTGGTGAGCGAAAATCAGCCCTGACGCTGCTTGTGGCGCAGGTTCTCGCAGATCACCATGACTCGCCCGTGACGGCGAATCACCTTGCACTTCTCGCAGATCGGCTTGACGGACGGCTTAACCTTCACGTCAGATCCATTCTGGTTTTGGCGTTCACTGGCCGTGAACACAGTTTTTCCCCGGTCAGATCGGCCGGGGAAACCCGGGGCGGAATGCCCCGGAAGTCTCATTTGCGCCCGTTGCTCTTCGGATCGAAAAGCGTTGGGCGACTCACTTGTAGCGGTAGACGATGCGGCCACGAGTCAGGTCGTAGGGCGAAAGCTCCACGACGACACGGTCTTCGGGCAGAATGCGGATGTAGTGCTGCCGCATCTTGCCGCTGATGTGGGCCAGCACCTTGTGGCCGTTCTCCAGCTCGATCCGGAACATCGCATTGGGCAACGGCTCGATGACCCGGCCCTCGACCTCGATGGCCCCTTCCTTCTTCGCCATATCCTCCGCGATCCCGTTAGGCTGAACCTGGTTGGTTCAAGCTTCATTACGGCTGGTCGGCCACGCGCCCGTCATCAGAACTTCGTCGTCGTGCGGAGCGGTCGACCCGATGCGATACTCGAGGCACCGGCACGAACCAGGTATCTCTACCTGTGGACATGCCACGACCACTATGCATATGCACCAGCGACCTACTTTACCCGTTTCCCCAGATCCGGCCAAACTTGGGGCCTGTGACGTGCTTGGGCGGACCACACAGCGGGCACCGCACTTGCGGAGATCGCTAAACTACGCCCTGTCCTGCACGATCGGTCGAACACCTCGGGGGTAGATGTGAGTCGCGAGAACGACGGACTCCCCATGCTTCCGCCATGGCTGTCCGAGAGCGACGTCACCGACACCGGATACGAGTCCCCGGTCCAGAACCTGCCGCAGGACGACCCGATCCAGGAGAAGAAGGGCGGTCGCCGCCTCTTCGGCAACCGCAAGGCCCGCAAGGAGAGCTCCGCGGAGCCCGCCCCCGAGCCGCCCGCGGCACCGCGCAGCCAGGCCCCCACGCCGCCCGCGACCCCGCCCCGCCCGACTCCGCCCGCCGCGCCCACGCCGCCCGCGACGCCGAACGGCAACGGCTCGGGCCACCCCGGCCTGTCCAACGGTCACGCCAACGGCAACAGCGCACCCCAGTGGACCCCGCCGCCGCCGGCGACCCCGATCCCGCATCGAGACCCCGGCACCCACTTCAATCTGCCGAACGTCGGCGAGGCCGGTGGCTCCTCCTTCCCCGGCGCGACGCCCCCGCCGCAGCAGACCCCGCCGCAGTCCCCCGGCCCGCGCTTCGACGTACCCCCGAACGGCGCAACTCAATTCGCGCCTCCCCCGGACGGTGTCACTCCGCCGAACGGCACAGCGACCCCGCAGAGCGGCGCTCCCCGCTTCAGCGCACCGCCCATTCCGCCTGCGCCACTTCCGAATCCGCCCCAGGCCGACAGCCCGGATCGCCTCGAACCGCCCGCAGCCCCGACGCCACCTCCGGCCGCATCCCCGACGCCAGCTTCGGCTGCGTCCCCGGCCGGACCACAACTCGCACCCGCCGACGCCCCGGTCCGCATCCCCACCACCCCGGCTCCCCGCGGCTCGAATCCGCCACTCCCCCCGGCCCCCGGCGACCCCGCCGCGGACCCGACGCTGCTCGCACCGGACAAGCCCTCCGCGCGTCCGTCGCTGCCACCCGCCCCCGGCGAAACGACCGGCCCCGCCACCCCGGACCGGTCCCGCTCCGGCCACCCGGAGTTGCCGCCGTCCCCGATCGCACCGGATCCCGCTGTGGCGCAGTCCGATCCGACCACCCGCATGACGATCCCCCCGGCCCCCACCGCCGAACAGGATCCGACCGCCGCCGCCAACGCCCTCCTGGACGCCCTGCTCGAGAGCATCGCCAACCCCCTGGGCATGGACCCGAAGCCCAAGTCCCCCAGCGACATCGGCGCCTCCGCCACCGCCGCCCCCGAAAGCACCACGCCGGAGGCGAACAACCAGGAAGACGAGGACGCGGCGGAAGGCCGTCACCGCGCCCTCGACGTACCGCTCCCCCTGCAGGGCCGCCACGCGGGCGCGGACACCGCCGCCCCCCAGCAGGATCCCGCCGTCACCCCGCCGAGCCGCCCACCACTGCCCGCCGCCCCCGACGCCGAGCAGTCGGGCGCGCGCTGGACCCCGCCCGTCCCCACCACCGGACAGGTTCCACCACAACCGAATCCGTGGACGCAGGCCCCCACATCCGACACGCCCGCGCCGTACACGGGAGCACCGAATCCCGCCACGGCCGCACCCCTGTGGCAGCCGCCCATCCCGCCGACGCCCGGTGAACAGCAGCCCGGTCTCCCTCCCCAGCACGCCCCCTCCGCACCGACGCTGATCGACGGCTTCCCGGCCGCCCCGAACCCTGGCGCGGACCCGAATACCACCGCCCCACAGGCAGACCCGTGGGCAAACGCACCCCTCTCGGAGGCAGCGGCAGCCGGACTGTCCACCCCTCGACCGGGCCAGCACGCACAAGCCCCCACAGCGGACACACCCGGGCAGCCCGGCGTCCCCGAATCCACCGGCCCACGCCACGGCGCCACCGGCCCGCAGCACGGCCTCGGCCAGAGCGCGGATCCGTCGACCCAGATGCCCTGGGGCGCACCCCATCAGGCACCCGGCTCCGACCACACCGGCGGCCATCAGCCCGGACCGAGCCAGAACGCCTGGGTCGCAGGCCCTGATAATCAAGGCGCACAGAACTTCCCGGGAACACCCATCCCAGGCCAGTCCCCTCGGCCCGGCACCCCGGACGCCACCGCCATGCCCCCGGGCGTGACCGGATGGCCCGGCGGCCCCTCTCAACAGAGCGCAGCCCCCGGAACCCAGGGGCAGCATCCCTGGCCCGCGGGACAGTACCCCCCAGGCATGCAACCGGGCACTCCCACCGGCTGGGCCGGCGGCCCAGGCCAGCCCACGGTCAACCCCGCACAAAACGTCGAGCCCGACCAAAACACTTGGGCGGCAGGACAGAACCCGGCGGACGCATCCGGCCAGCTCGGGTCGCCTACCGCCCCCGATCAGTCAGGTACCCCCGCCGGAGGCCAAGCCCCCTGGGGCAGCGCGCCGGACGACGGCCCCGGCCGAACCTCATGGGCCGGACAGATCCCTGCTGGCAGCCCCGGTCAAGCGGGCTCACTTGCGCCCCATGATCAGTCGGGAATGCCGACCGGCAGCCAGGCTCCCTGGGCGAACGGACCGGCCCCGACAGGCGGCCCGGCATCGAGCGGCGTACCGAACGACGGCTCCGGCCGAACCTCGTTCGCGGGACAGAATCCGGCTGGCGGTGCCGGTCAGACAGGCTCGCCTGCGCCCCATGATCAGTCAGGAATGCCAGCCGGGAATCAGGCTCCCTGGGCGAACGGACCGGCCCCGACAGGCGGCCCGGCGTCGAGCGGCGTACCGAACGACGGCTGGGGCCAGGCCTCTTGGGCCGCCGGGCCGAACCCGGGTGCCGGTTCGCACCAGGCGGGCGCGGTCGCCGGGGGCCAAGGGCACTGGGCGAACGGGCCGGAGCAGGCGGGTGGGTTCGCTCAGGGCGGCGCGCCGAATGACGGTTCCGGGCAGCATTCTTGGGCGGGTGGTCAGCACCCGGCGGGTGGTCCGCAGCAGGCGGGCGCGCCGAATGATGGGTCCGGACAGGGCCCGTGGGCTGGACAGCAGAATCCGGCGGGGCAGCCGGGGGCTTATCTCGGGGGGATGGCTCAGGCTGCGGCGCAGGCACAGTGGGGTGGGCAGCAGGGTCCGCCTCCGGTGCAGCAGGGGCAGTGGCCCAATGCCGGTGGTCCGGCGGGTGGCGGGGTGCCGTCGCTGGATGACGTGCCGATGCGGCGGGCCACCAAGCCTGCCGGGTCGGGGTGGCGGCGCGCGGTGCACCACATGTCGGGTGGGGCGATCAATCCGGGGATGTCGGCGGAAGAGCGTCGGCTGCAGGAGCTGGTCGCCAGGATTCGACAGCCGGTGCGCGGTGACTACCGGATCGCGGTGCTGTCGTTGAAGGGTGGCGTGGGTAAGACCACCACCACCATGGGCCTGGGGTCGATCTTCTCCTCGATTCGCGGTGACCGGGTGATCGCGGTGGACGCGAACCCGGACTTCGGCACGCTGTCGCAGCGGGTGCCGTTGCAGACGCGCTCGACGGTGCGGGATCTGTTGCTGGACGAGCACATTCAGCGTTATTCGGATGTGCGCCGCCACACCTCGCAGGGCACCAGTCGCCTGGAAGTCCTTGCCAGCGAGCGTGATCCGGCCGCGTCGGAGGCCTTCAACGAGGAGGAGTACCGCGCGGTGGCGCGGGTGCTGCAGCGCTTCTACAACATCATCCTCACCGATTGCGGTACCGGCCTGATGCATTCGGCGATGGCGGGCGTGCTGGATCTGGCGCACTCGCTGGTGCTGATCTCGTCCTCGGCGATCGACGGCGCGCGCAGTGCCGCCGCCACCTTGGACTGGCTGTCGCTGCACGGTCACGACCATCTGGTCCGCAACGCGGTGGTGGTGATCAACCTGCCGCGGCCGGGCGCCCCGAATGTCGGCATCAACCAGCTTCGCGACTACTTCCTGTCGCGTTGCCGCGCAGTCCACATCATCCCCTACGACCCGCATCTCGGTGAGGGCGCGGAGATCGATCTGCACCGCCTGAGCAAGCCGGTCAAACGCGCCTACGTCGAACTGGCCGCCACGGTCGCCGACGATTTCGCCGCCGACCACCGTCGCTACCGCGGCTGATCGTTCGATCGGCCGCGCGGCTATTCGGCCGCGCCGCGGGCAGGTCGCTCCGCCGTCGTGTCCCTTGCAGCGGTTGTTCATCGTGCGCATGACACGAGCGCGCGGCGGTGCTACTTTGTGGCTCGATCGCGCCGGATTTGTACTGCCGCGCGTGGGTTCTGATGATTTTCGGCAGTCCACCACGGGCCGGTGGAAAAGACGGACGTTCCGCGGGTTTCGAGCGCGGCGGGCTGTCGGCGGATGAGGGCGCTGTGGCGTTCAGTGAGGTGACTGCGTGAAGCCGTTGAGGCCTGATGATCCGCGGTGGCTCGGGTCGAATCGCATGATCGCGGTGATCGCTCGGGGGCAGCTGGGACGGGTGCTGCTGGGGCGTTCGCCGACCGGGAAACTGGTGGCGGTCAAGCAGGTCGACCAGGTCCGCGCCGAGGATCAGGAGTTCCGGGCGCGGTTTCTGCGGGCGGTGGAGTCCGGTCGTGAGCTCGACGGTGTGCACACCGCGGCCGTGATCGACGCCGACACCGAGTCCGAGAGTCCCTGGCTGGCCACCGAATACATCGCGGGCCCGGATCTGCGGACGACCGTCGAGACCGCGGGACCGTTGCCGCTGCCGGGCCTGAAGTTGCTGGCGTCGGGTCTGGCGGCCGCGCTGATCGAGATGCATCGCGCGGTGCTGGTGCATCGTGATCTGGTGCCCGGCAACGTGGTGCTCACCCCGCAGGGCCCCCGGGTCATCGATTTCGGCATCGCCGGTTCGAACGCGGGCGCGGAGCCCGCCGTCGAGTCGCTGGCGTTCATGTCCCCGGAGCAGGTGGAGGGCCGGGCGGTGACCTCGGCCGCCGATGTCTTCGCGGTGGGCGCGCTGCTGGCCTTCGCCGCGACCGGAAAGACCCCGTTCCCAGGCGATTTCGCCTCCCAGGTCACCTACCGGGTGGTCAATTCCGACCCGGAGCTCGACGGCGCGCCGCCGGAGATTCGCGAGCTGATCCTGTCGTGCCTGGAGAAGGATCCGGCCAAGCGCCCGAGTCCGCGCGGTCTGGCGGATGCGGCGGCGGAGATCCCCCTGGATGCCGCGACCGCCCCGGGCGGCGCGGGCTGGCCACACCCGGTGCAGGATTTCATCGCCAGCAATCGGGCCGATTCGGAGTGGTGGGCGCGCACCGGCGCGCAGGAGGCCGGTTACCGGGATCAGTTGGCGCGCATGGCGTTGCGCCGCCGCCGCGGCCTGGTGTGGGCGGCAGCGGGAGTGGCGACGGTGGTCGCGTTCGGGGCCGCGCTGGAGGGCGTGAGCCACTGGTCCCGTCAGGACGGGCACGCGCAGTCGCTGGAGAATCCGAATCTGGCGTTGAGCGCGTCGGAGGCGCGGCTGCTGGATCCCTGCGCGGTGATCGATATGGCGGTGGTCGGCAAGTCCGGCACCCGGACCGCCGATCCGGCGTGGTCCTACGCCGGGGGCTGCGGCACCACGGTGCTCGAATCCGCCCAGCACCAGGTGTATTACAAGCTGGAGGCCGGGGTGGACGCGGCCGCCGTGCGCGACACCATGCAGCCGACGGGTGCGGTGGTGGGCGGCGCGGAGATCCGGCGCGCGGATCCGGTGGGCAACAGCTGCCGCAGCGCGGTGGTGACCGATGCCGGTGGCGAGGTGGCGCTGCAGGTGTACGCCGAGGACGACGCGGCGTCGGCCGATCCGGCGCAGGTGTGCGCGTCGGCGGAGCACGCCATGGCGGCGGTGGTGAAGCTGCTGACCGTCGATGTGCCGCTGCGCAAGACGCCGAAGTCCTCGATCCTGCGCCTGGACCCGTGTTCGGTGCTGGATTCGGCTGTCGCGCAGCGGGTCCTGGGTGTGGACGACGGCGGCGCGCGGTCGATCACCCCGCACGAGTGCGGCATGTCGGGCACCGGCGGCACCCTGCGGGTCGGCCTGGTCGACGAGACCAGTCCGGACAAGGGTTCACCCGCGCTGGTCTCGAAGTCGTTGGGCCAGTACACGGTCTACACCACCGCGGCATCGCCGGACGGCTGCGATATCCGCTATCCGGTGCGTGCCACCAGCGGTGACAATGCCGAGCAGGTGCACGTGTCCTTGGTCGGCACCGCCTCGGGCGCCGATTGCGCGGCGGCCGAGGCGGTACTCACCGATGTGATAGCCCGCTTGCCGAAATAGGCGATATAGCTACCTTTTCGGACACGGAACAAAACGCGGTCCGGACCACCCTCGGGTCCGGACCGCGCACTGTTCACGCTTTTTACCAGGCGGGCAGCCGTCGCCGTCCGGCGAGCACGTCGCGGACGAGATCGTCATAGGCGTCGGACAATTCAGCCAAATGGTGCCAAGCACCGTGCAACATTTCATCATTCGCGTCAAGGGTCATCAACGCATGATGGGCGCGAACCGACGCCTCTGCCAATCGATCGATGACCGATCCGACCGTTTCGGTGTGCAGGGTGGCCCCCAGTCGATGCTGGGGAACCGAGCGCACGATCCAGTCGTCAATGGCCATGACCAATTCGATTCGGCGACGTTTGTTTTCGATGATCGACGTCGGGTCGGTCTCCGGTCCCACGCCACCGCGACCCACTACCCTGCGCTGGTGCAGCACCGCGAGATCATGGGCGAACCACAGCAGTGGTCCACCGATGACCCGGTGACCGCGACAAGCGCGCAAAAGTAGGTCGGAGGTCGGCAATAGGCCGGCAGCTAGTGGCGCAGCGTCAGTGTCCGCATACGAAAGGGACACGTCGGGCAGAGCCACGACGACCGTATTTGATGTCTCCGAACCTGCCACGTTGCCTCGCGTTCATCGACGTAAACAACAACACCGCATTCAGGACCTTCATTACAATAAACCTCGGAATGCTGCTGTCAAGCCTTACACGGCAGTAGTGCCACCGGAGTAGACTTCACAGCCTTGAAGCAACAACCGAGGAGCGAGATGGCGGACGGTCCGAGATATCAACGGATCGCAGACCTCCTCCGCGAGGAGATCCGCGCCGGCAAGTGGGAACCGGGCGATCGACTACCGAGTCACAACGAGCTGGCCGACCAGATGCAGGTTTCGATTACGACCGCTCGCAATGCAATTCAGCTTTTGGTAGCCGAGAACCTGGTGTACACAGCAACTTCCCGCGGCACCATCGTGCGAAGTCAGGAAGTGCTGGAATCGGTTGTCACCGACAGCATTCGGCCGGACCGGCCGAAGGCGCCGCACGACATCTTCGTCGAGATCGCGCGGTCGGCGGGCCGGGAGCCGTCCAAACAGTTCAGTGCCAGAATGGAACCGGCCAGCCCGGAGGTGGCGCACTGGCTGGGCGTCGAACCAGACGAATGGGTCGTTTCACGCACCGTCATGCAGTATCTGGACAACGAACCGTGGTCCTGGGAGATCAGCGTCTACCCGCGAGATCTGGCCGAGGCCACCGGAATCGACGCGCCGCACGACATCCCGGAGGGCACCACCCGCCGACTGTCGGAGCGCGGTTTCGCCGAGTCCGCGCACCGGGACACCATCGTCGCCCGCCCCGCCACCGCGGAGGAGGCGGCGGTACTCGGCGTGGGTCCGGGCACCATCCTGCTGGACCATCTGCGCATCGGCGCTAATCATGAGCGAATTACTCGAGTGACCCGACATCGTTCCACTGCTGCCCGCAATCGATTGGCATACGAATTGGGCGATGACACCGGAACGGACATAATCCGTAAAACACTCGGCGCGCCGTGCCCACCGGGAAATTCCCATTCTTCGGGCATTTCTCTGCTACCTCGTTCGCCATGACTCCGCACCTCCGCCCGGCCCGAATAGCAGACCTGGGAACCATCACCAGGTTCCGGCTGCAACGTACGAGCTGGCTGGCGGCACACGGCAGCGACCAGTGGACGCGGGCCGGACGAGGACTCCCCATCGAGCTCTTCGTCCGGTCCGTGGCCCGTTCGGTCCGCAATGGCGAAACCTGGATCGCCGAGGTGGACGGCGAACCCGCGGGCACGATCACCGTCAACGACCGGGCCGACGAGAACCTGTGGTCCCCCGGCGAACTGGCGGACGCCGCGATCGTGCACTTCATGATCGTCGACCTGCGGTTCGCGGGCGGCCGCGTCGGTGAATCCCTGCTGGCCCACGCCGCCTACCTGGCCCGCACCCGACACCGCACCTGGGTCCGCCTCGACGCCTGGACCACCAACTACGCCCTGCACGACTACTATCGCCGCGCAGGCTTCACTCTGGCCCGCATAGCCGGCCCGGAGGCCACCGGCCCCTCCCGCGCCCTCTTCGAACGCCGCACGGCCGCCTGGCTCACCGACCACACCTCCACCCTGACCCGCTCCCCGGTCACACCCGCCAAGTTCCCGGAGACCCCCTCCCCCACCTGGCAGACCCACCAGCACCCCTACCTGCGCCCCCATCCGGGCGTGGTCATCGAACCGGGTACCACCGCCTGAACGAAAAGGTCCGGCCCGCCTGATGATTCAGGCGGGCCGGACCTTTCGGACTCGCAAATCGCTTACAGCGCCGGCAGATCCGCGATCTGGATCATCTCGGCACCCGCGGAGCGGGTCCAGAGGATGCCACGGCCGGGCGGCAGGCGCATCGGGCGGATGTCGCCGATCAGCTTGCCCTCGTCGCGCGAGCCGCTCATCAGCAGCGTCGGCACGGAGAGGTTCTTCATCGACCCGAGCACCTGGTCGTAGAGGGCCCGGGAGATGCCGCCCATATTGCGGGAGATGACCACGTGCAGGCCGATGTCGCGGGCCTGCGGGAGCAGTTCCACCAAGGCGCTCAACGGGTTTCCACCACCGGCGACCACCATGTCGTAGTCGTCGACGACGACGTAGATCTCCGGGCCCGACCACCAGTCGCGGTCGCGCAGCTGCTGCGGGGTGATGTCGGAGCCGGGGACGCGCTTGGCGAGGTAGTTGACCACCTCCTTGACCATGCCGCCGCAGGTCTGCGACGAGGTCGAGTACCCGGCCAGCTGATCGCCCTCCAGCACGCCCAGCAGGGTGCGCCGGTAGTCGATGAGGATGACGCGGGCCTGCTCGGCGTTGGAGCTCTCCGCGATGCCGCGAACGATGTTGCGCAGCACCGTGGTCTTACCCGATTCGACTTCGGAGAAGACCATGAAGTGCGCGTCCGCGCCGAAGTCCAGGGCGATCGGCTGGAGTTCGGATTCGCCGATGCCGACGACCACCTTGGTAGGGCTCTGCGCGATGCCGTGGCGATGCGCCAGTTCCAGCACCTGCTCGCGCGGCAGGCTGGCGGGCAGCGTGCGCACCTCGGGCGCGCGGCGGGTGCCGTAGAGCGCCTGCATCTCGGTGCGGGAGGCGGCGACGCCCTCGGCGAGGTTCTGCACATTGGTGTCGGAGTCCAAGCGCGGCAGCGCGATCAGCATGTGCAGCTGGTCGGCGGTGAGGCCGCGGCCGGGCCGGTTGAGCGGCACGTTGACGGCGATGCGTCGGCCCATCTCGGAGTCCGACGGGTCACCCAGGCGCAGTTCGATCCGGGTGCCGATCATGTCCTTGATGGAGGCGCGGACCTCACCCCAGCGGTTCGCGCCCAGGATGACGTGGATGCCGTACGAAAGGCCCTGCGCGGCAAGCTGTCCGACCGTCGGTTCCAGCGAGTCGAATTCCTCGCGCACGACCTGCCAGTTGTCGATGACCAGGAACACGTCGCCGAAGCGGTCGGCCAGCACCGGGTCGTCGGTCTGCCCGGCGGCCAGCGCGGCGTGCTTGCGCCGCCGGAACTCGGCCATCGATTCGATGCCCTGCGCCGCGAAGCGTTCCTCGCGCTGCCGCAGCAGGGTGGCGATTTCGGCGACGGTGCGCCGGACCCGGTCGGAGTCGAGCTTGCCCGCGACCGAGCCGACGTGCGGCAGCCCGACCAGACCGGCCATCGAGCCACCACCGAAGTCGAGGCAGTAGAACTGCACCTGCTCGGGGGTGTGGGTGGCGGCGGCGGCCATGATGATGGTGCGCAGCGCGGTCGACTTACCCGCCTGCGGACCACCGACGACCGCCACATTGCCCTGTGCGCCAGCGAGATTGATGGTGAGCACGTCGCGGCGCTGCTCGTACGGCTTGTCGATGATGCCGATCGGCATCCACAGCTGTCCGTGCCGGTTGACCGATGAACGCCAGTCCGGATCGGGCAGCAGCATGTCGACGGTCGGTGATTCCTCGAGCGGCGGCAGCCACACCTCGTGGGCCGGACGCCCGTGTCCGGTAAGGCGTTTCACGACGACCTGCAGCAGGCTGTCGGGGACACCCTCGTCGGCGGGCGGGGGCGGCGGCAGCAGGTCGAACGGATCGAGCGGGTTCTCCGGCTCCGGCAGTTCGAGCATTTCCACTGCCGCGGCGGTGAACTCGCGCGGCGGCGCTTCGGCGACCGTGCGGCCGTCTGCGGTCTGCCGACTGGCCCGGGGCGCGACGTAGGCCCCCGACACATAGGTCGCGTTGAACCGCAGCGGATCCGAGGCGTCGCTCTTGAGGTAGCCCGAGCCCGGCACACCCGGCAGGTGGTAGGCGTCGGTGATACCGAGCACGGCGCGAGATTCGTTGGCGGAGAACGTCCGCAGGCCGATCCGGTAGGACAGGTGCGCGTCCAGGCCGCGCATCTTGTTCTCTTCCAGTCGCTGCGAGGCCAGCAGCAGGTGCACGTGCAGCGACCGGCCCAGGCGGCCGATCATCACGAACAGGTCCGCGAAATCCGGCTTCTGCGAGAGCAGTTCGGAGAACTCGTCGATGACGACGAACAGCGCCGGTAGCGGATCCAGCGGCACGCCCGCGGCACGCGCCTTCTCGTATTCCACGACATTGGCGAAGTTTCCGGCCGAGCGCAGCAGTTCCTGCCGCCGGTTCATCTCACCGGCGAGCGCGTCGCGCATACGGTCGACGAGCGCGAGTTCTTCCTCGAGGTTGGTGATGACCGCCGCCACGTGCGGCAGCGGATCCATGCCGAGGAAGGTCGCGCCACCCTTGAAGTCGACCAGCACCAGGTTGAGCTGGTCGGGCGAGTGTGTGGTCACCATCGAAAGGATCAGCGTGCGAAGGAATTCCGACTTGCCGGAACCGGTCGCGCCGATGCACAGCCCGTGCGGGCCCATGCCGTTCTCGGCGGATTCCTTGATGTCGATCTCGACGGGAGTGCCGTCGGGCGTGATGCCGATCGGCACCCGCAGCCGTTCGCGTCCGGCGCGCGGCCGCCACACCTTGGCCGGATCGATCTGTGCGGCGTCCGGGATCTTGAGCAGGTTCATCAGGCCCGGGTCGGCGGCGGAGGTGTTGTCGCCGAGGCTGACGATCTGCGCCGCGGTGGCGATGCGGAAGCGAGCCAGGCTGCGCGAGAAGGCTTCCGCCTCGGCCAGGGTCACCCGGTCGGCATTGGCGAACTTCTCGGATCCGGCGGCGCTCTTGGCGAACACCTCGCCCCCGGCGGCCACCAGTTGCAGTCCGCGACGCGCGGCCAGCCCGTTCTCGGCCGAGCTCACGTCGATGACGGTGACCGCGTCGAGTCCGGACTCACTGATCAATCGCTCACTGCCGCTGACATATCCGTCGTCGATGATGACGACCAGATGCAGACGCCCCTGTGTCGGTTGCGGATTGCGCATGAAGCGCCCGCGCTCGAGCAGGTCGTCGGCCAGCGCGGTCTCCAGCTCACCGAGTGAGCCGTAGATCATGCGCGCCGCGCCCATCCCGTCGCGATGCGCCGAATGCTGCACGTGCGGCAGCCATTTCGCCCACGCCCAGGCCTCGCAGTCGGGTTCGGCGGTGACGATGGCGACGCCGACGTGGTCGGGCCCGTGGAATGCGGTGAGCTCCATCAGCATCGACCACACCAGCCCGCGCACGTCCGCGGCCGGTCCCTCGAGGTTGATGGCCGGGAAGGCCCGCAGCGACACCGCGGTCGGCAGGTGGTGCACGACGGAATGTGTTCGTACGAAACGCCGCAGCGCCACCGTGGACACGGGCTCGAGGTCTTCCAGCGGCCCGGTTTCCGGCCGCGCCAGTTTGGCGGCCAGCCGGTGCGTGCCGATGCCGACGCGCACATGCCCGAAGTCCGGATCGTTGGGGCGGCGCTCCCACATGCGCCGACTGTTCACGATGGACGGCAGATCCGCGGGCTCGGGATGGCTCCACACCAGCGTCTCGAGCTGTTTCTGCCCGGTGCGCCGCACTTCTCGGCGGGTCTGGTCGAGGTAGCGGAAGTAGTCCTTGCGTTCCTCGTTGAGTTCCCCGGAGCTCTTGCCGCTGCCGCGCTGGCCCATGAGCATGCCGCCCATGCCCATCACCATCATCAGCGGCATCATCATCATGTACGGGTTGGTCAGCACGGACCGGCCCATCATGGCGAACATGGCCAGCATGCCGATCATGGCGACGATCATCACGACCGGCATGAGCTTGCTCATCAGCGGTGCGGGCACCGCGCGCGGAATCTCCGGCGGCGCGGTCAGCGCCATCTCACCGCCCGGGGCGCGGGGTGGGGCGATGCGCGGTCGACGCACGAAACCTTCGGTAGCCATTGATAATTCTCCGGTTCTCAGGAATCGAGGTCGGGTAGTTCGTCGTCACTGCGCCGCCGCCGGAACGGAATCGACACGGCGAGACCGATTCCCAACGCGGACAGACAGACGATCGAGCCGACCGTGGCGACCAATCGCGGCAACTGCGCTGGGCCGGTGGGCTTTTCGGGTGCGGGGAAGGCGTGCGCCTTGTCGGAGTCGACATGATTGGGCAGCACGGGGACGTCCGCCTGGCGCACCGCGTCCGAGAACTGCGTGGTGAGCGCCGCGACCGGATCGATCATGCCCGCGCCGACGCCGTCGTCACGCCCGGTGCCGGGTTGATGCGCGGTGAGGATGATCTGGTTCATCACCTCGCGCGCCGACCAGTTCGGATACTTCGCCTTCAGCAGCGCCGCGAGCCCCGCCACGTACGGTGCGGCGAAGCTGGTGCCCTGGATGCCGATGAACTTCTTGTTCTTGTCGTCGTAGCCGGAGGTGTTCACCACTCCGCCTGTGTTGCTGTCGAATCCGAGCACGTCCTGGCCGATGGCCGCGACGCCGACCCAGGGCCCGTAGAGCGTCTGCTGTGACGGGCTGCCGTCGGGCATCATCCAGCCGACCGACAGCACGTACTTGTCGAACCAGGCCGGGCTGGCGACCGTGTTCACGTTCTTCCAGCTGGTCGCGCTGTCGCTGTAGTTCGCGTTGACCTTGCAGTCGGTGTTGGTGCCGCCGGTATTGCCCGCGGCGGCGACCACGACCACACCCTTCGAAAAGGCGTAGTGCACAGCGTTACCGAGCGGTCCGTCGCCGGTGTCGGAGTTGGCCGCCGTGCAGGAGGCCGCGGAGATATTGATGACGGAGGCGCCCATGTCGGCGGCCCGCACCACGGCCGCCGCCAGGGTCAGGCTGGGCCCGTACCCCTGCGCGGCCATATTGCCGGGAGCCTTCTCGCCGTTCTGATCCTTGGCCTGATAATGCTCGCTGAGCTGGCGGATGGACAGGATCTGCGCGTCCGGTGCGACGCCGACCAGTCCGTCATCGGTGCTCGGCTTGGCCGCGATGATGCCCGCGACCACGGTCCCGTGCCCGTCGCAGTCCTCGGTGCCGTCGGTGCCGGAGACGTAGTCCCCGCCGGGCTGCACGTCGATTCTGCTGCTGATGTAGGGATTTCGACTCACCCCGGTGTCGATGACCGCGATCTTCTGTCCGGCCCCCCGGTTGTGTTCCTGGTCGGGATTGGCCTGCCACGCCGCGGGCAGGTCGAGCACCTTCTGCGCGACCGGTTCGTCGCGCGGCACCCCGCCCGGTCTGAGGTAGAACTCGCTCCCGCATTCCTGGCGCAACTGGGTGGTCGCCAACGGTGCGGGCTTACGGGAGAGGTCCCCGACCGCCGGTGGCACCGCGTCGGTGGGCGCGGGCGGGTCCACCGCCGGCACCGGTCGCGCCCCCGCGGCAGCCTGCGGCCCCAGCAGCGCACCGCCGAGAATCGCTGCCGCACACAGTGTTCGCGCCCAGTTTCCGGGACGCCGTCTCATATGTTCCGGGCTGTCGAGTAGACGTCCATGATCCACAGCACCAGCGGGACGATCGAGATGATCAACGCGTATTCGAAGATCTCGTTGAACCGCCGCGTGATGGGCGTGACCTCGACGTGCGGCCCGATGACGCCGAATCCGATGGCACCCACCGCGAATACGATCAGCAGCCCCGCCGATATCAGCAGGTTGCCGTCGTCGGAGAGCGCCAGCAGCACGGCCAGGCCGATGAACGTGACGCATCCGCCCGAGATGAGCGTGGCGGCCTGGGTGAGGTCGGCGAAGGACCGCCCGCGCAGGCACAGCACGATGGATACGACGACCGCCAGCGCGATGCCCTGCCAGCGATCGGAGTGCAGTGGGTCGGCCGCGCCGAGCACGCCCGCGACGGCGCCGATGGCACTGCCGATCACGATGCCGGTCTGGAATTGATTCGCGGTCCGCGCCCGCTGCCCGAGTCCGTGTGCGGACGGCAGCACTGTCGCGCCGATCGCACCGATGCCCTCGATGGTGGGCCGGGGTTCGTGGTCGGCCGGGTCGATGGCCGCGCCCGCGGTGGGCACCGGCGGGACGGGCAGCCGGGCCAGCATGGCGGCCAGTCGCGGCACTACCGACAGCAGCATGATCGAGACGACCAGTACGCCCGCAGCCACTTTCGGGATGCCCGCGTCCCAGATCATCCGCACGGCCGCGCCGATTCCGGACAGCAGCACGACGGTCACGACCGCCGCGATCGCGGCCGCACCCGCCCCGATGATCCGGTATCCGACGATCGCGATGAGCAGCGTCGCGGCCGCGCCGAGCATGAGGTGTGGACTGCCCAGTGGTCCGGGCACCGCGAGGGCCGCGCCGCCGCAGGCCAGCAGCAGCATGCACAGCGTGAGCACGGTGGCGGTCAGTTCGTCCGCGTATTTGCGCATGGCGATGGCCGCGGCGACCAGGGCCGCGATGGCCCCGCCGAGCAGCAGTGGCGGTGCGACATACGAGTTTCCGCCGGAACGCGCCACCAGTGCGAGCACGATCGCGAACGCCACCGCGACCGCTCCGGCGACGAGTCCGGTCCAGCGGGCCGCGGTCGACGACCAGCTGCGGAACTCCTCGGCGGTGAGTCGCGAGACGGCGTCGATGACGTCGTCGAACAGTGCCGGGGATTCCTTGGCGGAGACCGCGCGCAGCACCAGCAGTTCGCCGTCGTAGATCTCGGCGTCGTTCAGGGTTTGGCTGGGCGCGATCATGTCGCGTCCCAATTTGGCCAGTGTCCAATGCTGGGACTGGAGCGGCGTACCCCCGTCGTCGCCGCCGATGATGTCCGGATTTCGGGATTCTATGAGCCGCACCAGATCACCGATGAACGCGGCGATGGGTACGTTGGCCGGCAGCCCGACGTCGAGCTGGGTATTCCCCCCGATGACGGATACTCGGCACAACTCGGGTTCAGCCGCCCGAGGGCCGCTGATCGACTGTGCTGTCACTTGCTGAACTGCTCCCCTGTAGCTCTCAACAGTTGCCCGCCCAGGGCGGTTAACCATAATGTATCCGACTGTCCGCAGCTGTGCGATCGCACCGTGTGAGTGGGCAAAGTGAACGAAAGACCAACCAGGTTCGACGAATTCGGGGTTCGACTAGGATGATCGATACTCGCCAGGCACAACGCGCCTTCGACGCCGGAGTGCTGTCCTTGGGGTTGAGCATCGAGGGCCAGGAGTCGAACCGGGACCTCGACTACGCCAAACTCGCATTTCAGCGCGCCACCGAGTGGGATCCGACAATGGCCGACGCCTGGCTGGGCCGCACGGCCGCCGGCGAGGTCACCACGGACGTGTTGTCCAATTTGTACAAGTGCAGCACCGTTTCCCTGGCACGTGAACAACGTCGGCTGGGTTTGGCCCCGCGCGCGCTTGCTGGACGTTTCCTGCCGGGCCTCTACATCGACTATCCGCTGGCCGGTTTCACCGAGATCCACCTGGCGTGGGCCGCGCATCTGATCGCCGAGAAGCAGTACGACGAGGCCCAGAACGTGCTCGACGAACTGGACAAGCACCGGCGTGCCCGGGCCTCGGAACCGGACTTCGAAATCGACGGCCGCATAGCCAAGTACGTGCGCGGCATCCTGCACTACAACACGCAGCGCTGGTCGGATGTGATGACCGTGCTGTCGGGTTCCGCGGAGTGGGAGGACCCCTATCTGGCGGCCGGCGCGCATGTGATGGTCGGCACCGCCTGCGCACAGCTGGGTTTGTTCGGTGAGGCGATTCGCCGGATGGAAGCCGCGGAGGCCGGACCGATTCCGGCGGCCCGCACGGCGGCCATGTTCTGCCGCGGTCTGTGCCTGCGCGAGAACGGCGCGGCCGAGGAGGCGCAGGCACTTTTCGAGAAGGTGTATTCGCAGGCACCGGATTTCGAAGCCAATACCGCGGCCATGCGCGATCGCACCTACCGCATCACCCTCACCTCCAAGGAGGTGATCGAGGCCCGCACCGACAAGTGGGATCCGGCGTCCGCGCCCTCGCTGGAGGAGAAGCAGGCCGCCGAGCACGAGGACCGCGCCAAGGAGATCCTGACCCAGGCGCGGGCCGAGCTGGACAAGCAGATCGGCTTGACCGCGGTGAAAACCCAGGTCGCCAAGCTGCAATCGAGTGCGCAGCTGGCGAAGATCCGTGCGGAGAAGGGCCTTTCGAGCTCGGCGCGCGGCCAGCACCTGGCCTTCACCGGCCCGCCCGGAACCGGTAAGACCACCATCGCGCGGGTGGTCGCCAAGATCTATTGCGGCCTCGGCATTCTCAAGACCGACAAGGTGGTGGAGACCAAGCGCTCCGATTTCGTCGGTCAGCACCTGGGTTCCACCGCGATCAAGACCGACGCGCTGATCGACACCGCGATGGACGGCGTGCTGTTCATCGACGAGGCGTACACCCTGATCCAGACCGGACTTTCGGGTGGTGACGCCTTCGGCCGCGAGGCGGTGGACACGCTGTTGGCCCGGATGGAGAACGATCGCGACCGCCTGGTGGTGATCATCGCCGGATACGACGGCGAGATCGACCGCTTCCTGGCCGCCAACGACGGTCTGTCCTCGCGCTTCGCCAAGCGCCTGCAATTCCCGTCGTACACGGCCGAGGAGCTCGGGCAGATCGGCCAGGTCATTTCCGGCAAGCGCGATTCGGAGCTCTCCGATGACGCCATGCAGGCGCTGATCGAGACCTGCCAGCGGCTCTACGAACTGGAGAGCACCGATCAGAGCGGGCAGCCGCGCCGCGGGGTGGATGTGGCGGGCAACGGCCGCTTCATCCGCAACCTGATCGAGGCCGCCGAGGAAGAGCGCGAATTCCGGCTCGCCAATGATGAATCCATCGATCTGAGCGCCGTCGACGAGTCGGTGCTGATGCGGATCGAAGGTCCCGACATGAAGGCAGCACTGAGCACCCTGCTCAGCTCGCTGGGTTTATCGTCGGCAGCTCGCTGAGGGGCGGATAGTGAACGAATATCAGGGGGGACCCGGCGGCTACCCGCAGGGTGGGCCGAACTCGCCGGGCGGTGCGCGATCTCGTCATGCCGCAGCGGATCACTACGCACCGGACGCGAGGTACGAGGATGAGCGCGGCGGTGGCACCGCCGTGGCGGCACCGCCGCGTTCCGCTGCACCGCGACCCGCGGAACCCGCGACGGAGTCGCAGTCGAGTGGTGGTACGCATCGTGCGTCATCGGATGACGCGGTCGCCTATGAGCTGCGCTCGGATGATCTGTGGCTGCTGCGGAATCTGCCGCTGCGCCTGGTGATTCCGGTCGCGCTGTTCGGTGTCGCGGTCTCGCTGGTCGTGGTGGCCTGCCACGCGCCGTGGTGGGCGGCGCTGATCGGCGGGGTGCTGCCCGCGCTGATCGGCTTGATCCCGATTCGCGGGGTGCCGACCGGGCTGCGGCTGGGCCGGTGGGTGGCCTATCGCTGGAAGCAGGCGCAGCGCCGGACCTTCGACGAGAACGCCAGTGTCGATGTCCCGCTGCCGGAGGGCGGCAGCTGCGGATTGCGCTGGGACGGCACGCTGTTGACCACCATGCTGCGCATCGATCCGCCGCCGGACACGCTGACGCTGCTGCGTCGCGGTTCGCTGAGCACCGATCAGCTGTTGCCGCTCAACGAGATCGCCGCCTGCCTGCGGCAGTACGACGTCGAACTGCATTCGGTGGACGTGATCAGCACCGGCACCCGCACCGCCAGCACCGAGGCGGTGATCTCCGGTTACGCGGCCAGCATCGCACCGCTGGGGCGGCTCTACGACGAGATCCTCGGCCCGCTGCCCGCCATCGCGCACCGCACCATGTGGCTGGTGCTGCGGCTGAACCCGCTGGACAACGCGAAGGCCGTCGACAATCGCGGCGGCGGTCCGGAGGGCGCGTTGCGCTCCGCTCTGGTCGCCACCCGCCGGGTCGCGAATCGTCTTGCGGGCCACGGCATCACGGCCTCGATCCTGACCACCACGGAGATGACGACCGCGCTGCGCGAGCTCACCCGAGGTATCCCGGTCCCCGAGTTCGTCGAGAACCCGGACAACCTGGAGCACAACGGCATTCACCTGACCAGCTACCAGATCGATCCGCAGCTGTTCAATTCCGATGGCCTGGCCAAGATCTGGTCGGTCCGCAGCCTGGCCACCACGGTGGCGGTGCGCCTGCAACCGGTCCCCGATCCGGACGCCAAGCCCGGCCAGCCCGCCGCCATCATCGAGGTGGACGCCCGCGTCCGCTACGACACGCCTTACGAGCACGGCGAACCGCCGGTGGCGGGTCTGAAGGAGCTGCCGCGCCGCCAACTCTGGGCGCTGCTCGACATTCTTTCCTACGGCACGCAGGAGATTCGTCCCAGCGGCTACCGGGGCCCCGTGGACGTGCTCACCGATATCGCCATGCCGACCGCGGGTTGCGGCCAGCTCATCGGCGCGGACCGCACCGGTAGCGGTATCGCGGTCCCGCTGATCGGTGACGGCTCCCGCCACATCGACATCATCGCCAGCCTGCAACTGGCGCAGCAGGTCATCCTGCGCGCCATCGCCCTCGGCGCGGGCGCGGTGGTCCACACCGCCCGCCCCTGGGCCTGGCAGGCCATGGTCGCGAATGTGGCGGCCCCCCAGGCTCTTTCCCTGGCCTCCTCGGTGATCCACAGTTCGCGCGGCACCACCGTGCAGGGTCGCATGACGACCCCGGCGGCCACCGTCATCGTCTTCGACGGCGTCCCCGCCAGCGCGCCCCCCGGCTCGGCCACCGTGGTCACCGTCCACGAATCCATCCCCGCCGACTACCAGCCGGATGCCGACGTCACCATCGTCCAGCACCCCGACGCCCCCCACACCATCACCGTGCACACCCAGGCCACCACCACTACCGCGCAGCTGGTCACCACCCCGGCCGAGCAGCATTACCTGAGCGGCACACCGGCTCGGCGCTGATCGCCCCATGCTGTAGACGACCCCGATGGTTCTCAGGGTGTGCCCTGCCCGAGACCTGCCGGTAGGCTTTCGCACGCCGGAAGCTCACGTGCCGAAGGCGATTCGGTTTCATCGGGGGTTGTTCTACATGCTTCACAGTTTCACCGGGCTGCGTGCTGCCCGATCCAAACCGGGGGCGGGGATCGTCATCGCGTGTGCGGTCGTGGTCCTGGCGACCGCGGGCTGCGGGTTCGGTTCCCATCCGGCCGAACGGGTTTCGGTCGACCTGACCGCACTCGATACCGGCAGCTTCCCCACCGCGCCGACACCCGTCACCGCGACCGACGCCGCCGCGGCCGGTCGCAACGCGGAGGCGATCCGGCTCGGGAACGCCATGCCGCTGCCCATGGAGGTCGACCCGGCGTTGACCGTCAACGCCGGTGGCGTGCATCCCTTCGCCGATATCTCCGACGTGCTGGTGAAGGAGATGAACGGGGGGCGGTCCGCGTTCGGATGGCTCGACAGCGCCGCGTTCACCACCAATCCTGCTGGCTTCACAGCGGGTTTCGCCACTTCCGCACGCACGAACGAGGATTCGACGCTCGGCTATCAGCTCACCGATGTGGTGATGACTTTCGACAGCGACGCCGACGCCGCTGCCGCTGCGACGGCCTTCGGGGCCGGTGGCTTCCTGGATGTAGGCATGGGCAAGGACGAACCCGCCCGGTCGACCGCGCATCCGAGTGCGTCGATCACTTGGGAGCCCTGGTCACAAACCCTGGCGGCGTTCTACCCGACGGGGAAGTACGTGATTCTCACCCTGGTCGACAACCATGAGAAGTTCTACGAGAAGCTCTCCGATCTGCCGGATCTGATCACTAAGTCCGACAAGGCAATCGACGTGACTGCGGACCGTCTGAAGTCGTTCCAGCCGACACCCCCGGACCAGCTCTCGGCGCTGCCCCTGGATCCCCAGGGCATGTTGCGCCTGACCCTGCCGCGCCCGCCGGGTGACCAGACCGCGCACGCCTTCGCGGGAACCCTGGCCGCGCACGGCGCGCTACAGAACGCGGGCGAACCGGCCGTCGACGGTCCGATGTTCGACCAGGACGGCATCGACGCCGTCAGTTACGGTGCGGGAGCACTGTTTCGGGCGCGGGACGCGGACTCGGCGCAACGCTTCCTCGGCGACTACTCCGTAGGCAAGTTCAACCATCTCCTCGACTCACCGGCGGGCCTGCCGATCGCGAAGTGCAGGAAGTACTACGGCCCCAATGCGCGCGCGTTCCCGTTCGACTGCATGGTCGCCCACGGCCGGTATGTGGCCGAGGTGTGGTCACAGCAGCAGCAGGATGTCCTGCAACGGATTTCGGCGCAGTACGCCATCCTCGCCAACGACAAGTAGGGGCATCATGACCAGACATGGCCTGCGCCGCTCTTGCGGCAGAACAGTTTTCGGCGCGATCACCGTGGGGATCACCGCGGTCGTGGCGCTGCCCGCGCTGGCCGGATGCGCATCCGACGTGTCCGGCACCGCGGCCGCCGCGGAGGTCGACGTGCGCCAGCTCCCGGTCGGCAACTACCCGACGGCACCGCTCGACGCGCGCATGACCTACGAACACGGTGTAGGCGACGGCCGTCCGATGGCCATCGCCCGCCTGGCCGGTAACACGGTCATCGGCACCGACGTCGACCCCGGCCTCAGCCACAATGTGATGTCGAAGGCCCTGCGCTTCCCGGAGGATGCCTACTCGGTGCTGGCCGATCCGGTTCGGGCGGTGCTCGAGCCGGACCACATGCAGTACGGCTTCTCCGCCGCCGCCAGCACCGAAGATCTCAGCGACACAACCGGTTACACGATCTCCGGTGATTTCCAGCCCTTCGGCGGCGCGAACGCCAAGGCGAGCGCCACCTCGTTCAACATGACGATCCTCCAGTTCCCCGACGCGCAGCAGGCCCGGACCGCCGCACAGGACATGGATACCGCCGACTTCACCGTCGCCGCCGACCGGAACGTCCATGTCACCCTGGCCGGCCATGCCGACGCGAAAGCCCATTGGCAACCCGGCATTCCCTCGCTGGCCGCGACCATCGCGGACGGCCTCTACGTCGCATCCGTCTACGTGCAACTACCCACCGCGGATCTCGACGGCCTGGGCACGCTCGCCGACAAGATCCTCGCGGCCCAGCTCCCGATGCTCGACGACGCCCCGGGACTGTCCCCCGAGGACATCTACCGCTTGGACCCGGACCCCGACGCCATGCTGCGGCGAACCCTGCACCCGGGCCAGAGCATCTCACCCGACGCCGACAGCGAGACAACCCACACCGCCCACGGCTACCTGCACTACATCGGTGACCTGCCGACCTGGAAAGCCTTGCTGGACAACAACGGAGTCGACCGCGTCTCCACCGCCCGCTCGGGCGGCCTGCTCTTCCGCACCCGCGACCCGAAATCCGCCGCCGCCCTCGCCACCGCGATAGCCGCCCGCACCACAACCCCGGCCGAGGTCCCCGACAAGGTCCCCGACACCACCTGCGCCGAAGCGAACAAGGCCTGGACCACCTACAAAACCTGGGACACCAACGCCAAATACATCTGCACCCTGCACTACGACCGCTACGTCGCCCGAGTCTCGAGCGATCAACTCATCGACGTCCAGCAGAAGGCGGCAGCACAGTACGCGGTACTCGCCAACAGCCAGCCTCTGTAACCGACCTCCACCGACTCACAGACTCTGCCGCACCCCGAACCCGGCAGTATGCTCGGTTCGTCGGAAGCCAAGGCGGGACCGACAATTCGGGTTGTTCGGGGGATTTTCGGCATGCGTCACAGTTTTGTCCGGCCACGGTCGGTCCGGCTCCGGTTGCGCGCGGCAGCCGCCGCGATATTGGTCGTCTCGGCTGTCGCCACGGCCGGATGTGGCTCCGATTCCACTGCGGCCGAGGACGACTCGGTCGATCTGCACGGTCTGGACACCGGCAGTTACGCCACCCGGCCGGTCGCGTACACCGCTGCGGACGCGACCGTCGCGGCACGGAACGCCGAATCGCTACGGCTGGGGAACGCCATGCCGTTGCCCATGGACATCGATCCCGCACTCACTCACAATCTCCAGGTTCTGCACCCCTTTCCGAATATGTCGGACGTGCTCGAGGACGGGATCAACGGCCGTCGGTCGGCCTTCGGGTGGCTCGACGACACGGCGTTCGCCGCCAACCCGCCGGGGTTCACGGCGGGCTTCGAAGCAGCGGCGAGATCGAACGCGGATCACAACCTCGGATACCAGCTCACCGACGTGGTCATGACCTTCGACAGCGACAGCGATGCCGCCGCGGCCGCGACCACTTACGCGGCGAACGGATTCCAGGACCTCGGTTCCGGTAAGGGCGAGCCGGCGCAGTCGAGCTCCCACCCCACCGCCGCACTCATCTGGCTTCCCGACAGCCAATTCCTCACCGCGTTCTACCCCAGCGGGCAGTACCTGATCCTCACCATGGCCGACGACTACGAGAACCACGAGGAGACGATCTCGGACCTTCCGGATCTGATCGCCAAGTCCGACAAGGCCATTGAAGTCACCGTCGATCGACTGCGATCGTTCCGGCCGACGCCCTCGGACCAGCTGACCGCGCTGCCCCTCGATCCTCAGGGCATCCTGCGCCTGGCTCTACCGCGCCCGGACGGTGATACGACCGCCGATGCCTTCGACGGCACTCTCGACGCACACGGCGCCCTGCAAACCGAGTTGGATCCGACGCTGAGTCACGCGAGCTTCGATCGCGACGGTGTCGACGCGGTGAGCTACGGCGCGGGAATCCTGTATCGCACCAGGGATTCCGCGGCCGCGAAGGATCTGGTCCTCGCCTCAGCCGACAGATTCTTCCGCCGAATCGATTCGCCCGCAGGACTGCCGAACGCACGGTGCGTGAAATACCACGGCCCGGATGTCCGCATGTTCCCCTTCGTCTGCTCGGTCACCTATGGGCGCTATGTGGCGGAGATGTGGTCACGACAGCAGCAGGACGTGTTCCAGCGGATTTCCGCACAGTACGCCATGCTCGCCAACAACAAGTAAGGCGGAAGTCGTGAAACCTCACCAGTCTCACCGGGGCAGCGGCAGAAGGGTTTTCAGCGCGATCGCGCTGGTTGTCGCGGCCGTGCTGGCGGTGCCCGCACTCGCCGGATGCGAGAACGACGTGTCCGGTGCGGCGGCGGCCGCGGAGGTCGACGTCCGGCAGTTCCAGGTCGGCAACTTTCCCACCGATCCACTCGACCTCCGGATGCGGTACTGGCACGACAGCGTCGAGGGCAGGGAGCTTGCTGTCACGCGGCTGGCCGACGCCGTCATCACCGGTTCCGAGGTCGATCCGAAGTTCGATCGGAACCTGCGGGCGGACAAGTACCTGGGTTCGACGCCCTGGCTGGCCGAACCGGTCCAACCGGTAGTGAAGGCAAACGGAATGCTGTTCGGCTTCGCCACATCGGTGAGCGACCGCCCGCTCGGCAAGCTCAGGGACACCGCCGAGATCTACACCTACGCCCTCTTCGGCAGCGCCGCACCCGATCCGGATGCCAGTTCTTTCAATGTGACCGTGCTGCAATTCCCGGATCAGCAGCGAGCGGAGACGGCCGCCGAGCAAATGGAGGCCGCCGACTTCAGCGTGGCCCCGGATCAGAATGTCCACGTCACCCTGGACCGGCATCCGAATGCCACCGCCCATTGGCGGCCGGGCCTGCCCGCGATGGTCGTCACGGTCGCCGACGGCCCGTACGTCGTGAACGTCTTCACCGCCTTGCCCACACCGGATCTCGACGGGTTGCGGGCGCTGTCCGACAAGGTGCTCGACGCCGAACTCCCACTGCTCGATCGAACCCCGGGACTGTCGATTCCCGACGTCTTCCGCCTCGACTACGACCCGGACAGCATGCTGCAGAGAACCTTGCACCCCATGGATTTCATCGGCCCCGACGTCCAGACCGAAGCCACCCACACCCCCCGCGGTTTCCTGCATTTCGTGGCGAACGCGGGATTGTGGCAGCCCCTGTTGGACTCTGCGGGGGTGGATCGAATCTCGACCGCCCACAAGGGCGCACTGCTGCTTCGCGCCCGCGATGCGGCAGCCGCGACCACACTGTGGAACGGAATCAACGGGCTGCCAGGGAAACCCGCGGAAACGCCCGAGCATGTCCCCGACGTGTACTGCGCCCAGAACGGTGCTCGCAGGACCGACTCCTGGTCGGGCTTCGAGTCCTGGTACGAGGACGACGCTTACGTCTGCGATATCCGCTACGGCCGCTACGTAGCTCGCGTCGCGAGCGCACAGCTCACCGACGCGCAACAGCGCGCGGCCGCCCAGTACGCCCTGCTCGCGAACAGCCAATGGATGTGAAGGCACCGGCGCGGTCCTCGAGATCCGGTGACGCCACGCTCGTGTAAATCGCTCCGATGCTTCACGTTTCGCGTGCTCTTCGCTACCGTGCGACGAATGCGACGGATTGCGGCTCTTGCCTGTGGAGTACTACTAGGTTTCGCGGTGCCCCAGGCGGCCCGAGCGGACGAACCGGCCGCAGCCGAGGTCGAGACGGCTCCCGCCACCGGAGCCCTGTTCTACCCCAGCACATCCGGTGCCGTCCCCCGCCTCGGTGGCCCGCACTTCTGCTCCGCGGGCGTAGTCGACTCCCCCTCCCGCGACCTCCTGGTGACCGCGGCCCACTGCGTCCTCGGCCCCGGCGCCCTGATCGAGTTCGCACCTCTACTACACGATTCCGAACTCCCAGCCGGGGTATGGGACGTGACATCCATGTACGTGGACCCCTCCTGGCAGCAGTCCTTCGACCCCCGCCACGACGTGGCCTTCCTCCGCGTCGCCCCGCGAAACGGCAAGAAGATCGAAGACGTGGTCCCCGGCCTCCCCCTCGCCACCCCAACCCCGGGCACCCCGGTAACAGTCAGCGGCTACCCCCTCGGCTTCGGCGGCCGCCCCCTGACCTGCACCGCCCCACTGGAATCCGTAGACAATGGCTCCGCCATCCACTGCAGCGGTTTCGTAGACGGCACCAGCGGCGGCCCCTGGATCCAGAACGGCCAGATAGTCGGCGTGATCGGCGGCCCCGAACAAGGTGGCTGCGCCCCCGACATCGAATACAGCTCCCCCTTCACCCCCGACACCCAATCCCTCCTCACCCGAGCCGAATCCGCCACCCCCGGCGACATCCTCCCCATCGGCTGGACCGCCAACCGCTGCTGACCCACCGGTCGATTACAGCGGACGCTGCGGATGAATCGGTTGGCCTTCAGCGGCCGGGCTCATTCGAACGGCACTGGGCAACAATGGCTTTCGCTGCACACGAGAAGGTCGTCACATCCGGCCGCCAGGGCCGCGCGCAAGGCGTCGCGTACTGCGTTCAGTTCAGCGAGTTTCGCATCGACCTCGGCGAGTTTGGTTGCGGCGCGGGTGTGCAGACCGGTGTTGGGTGTGACTGCCAGGAGGTCTGCGACTTCATCGAGGGTGAACCCGAGCCGCTGTGCGGCCTTGATGATTCGCAAGGTGGTGACGGCCTGCGGTGGATAGAGGCGGTGTCCACCCAGGGAGCGGTTCGGTTCGGCGAGCAGGCCGCGGCGTTCGTAGTAGCGCAGGGTCTGGATGTTCACCCCGGCTGCGGCGGCAACCTGGCCGGTACGCAACTCCGCGCTCATCGCGACACGGCTCCGACCCGCGATTCGACAGCGTCGAGAACCTCGATATGCGTTGCGGGAACATCGATGTGCATCAGTGAACCCCCGGCAGTGGGTTCGAAAGAGAACGTGAAGAACGAGCAGCATTCCGTTTCACGGGCCGCCAGGTCCCGCCCGACTGCCTCGGCCGCGGCGTCGATGAACAGATCCAGCCGAGTGCGGTCGGCCCGAACTGCACGCTGCACCGAGTCGGCGAAGAACCGATCGAACTCTTCCACCCGCATCGGCTGCGCGGCCGTCGGCAGGGTGCACGAATCCGGTACCCACCCGGCGGAACCGGTATCGATCGTCATGAATCCACGGTAAGCCTGTACCCGGGTACCGGATGCAAGCCCGAAACGGTCAGAGGGCGAGCATGTGGGTCGCGGCCAGGTCGGCCGCGGTGGGTCGCAGTACGGTGCCCATGCCGTCGAGGACCAGTAGTCGTGCGCCGGGGATTTCGGCGGCGAGGGCTTCGCCGTTGCCGAGCGGGAAGAACGGGTCGGTGCGGCCGTGGATTACGAGGGTGGGCAGGTCTAGTTCGGTGAGCCGCTCGCGCCAGCGTGGGGTGCAGTCGATGCGGGAGAACACGATTCCGATCTGATTGGCCTGGTGCACAACGGGATCGGTGGATGGGGTGCGGTCCCAGATGCGGGCTGCGGTCGTGCGCGCCTGGTCCGGATCGTTGCCCATCGGCTCGGCGCCCGAGGCGGCGAACGCTGCGACGGCCTCGCGGTCGGTCCAGTCCGGGAACGGGCGCGAGAACAGCGCACCCATGAGGGCGGGGTCGTGGTCCGGCAGATCGTCGTCGACCGGACCCGGCGCTACCGGCCGGGTGCCGACAAGGGTGAGTGCGGAGAACACGCCCGGATGATCCAGTGCCGCAACCTGAGCCACCATCCCGCCCACGCCGACTCCCGCGAGCTGGGCACTTCCGGCATCGAGCGCCTCGACCAGCGCGGCCGCGTCGGCAGCGAGATCCCGCAGGTCGTACTCCGGATTCAACGGATCGACGGTCGTCGACGCACCGCAGTCGCGCAGGTCGTAGCGAACCACCCGCCGCCCGCCCGCCGCGAGCCGCTCACACAGCGCGTCGGGCCAGGACAGCATCGTCGTACCGCCGACCAGCAGGATCAGCGGATCGTCCGCGCCGCCGAAACTCTCGATGCCGAGATCCATCCCGTTCACCCGGATCGAGGTCGTGCCGAACGATCGCGCCATGCCGAAGCTCCTGCCTGTCGGGATATCCGTAGATACCGACGACGCATCCACCCGAAACTCATCGGTGCCGCGCACACCGGAGTTCCGGATACTCTGACGAGGTTGTGAGCTGAACAGAGGAGAGCTTCGCCCCCATGGCCTCGATTCGCCAAGAAGTCGTTATACACGCTGCACCGCAACATATTTGGGATGTCATCCGCGATGTCGGCGCCGTTCATGAGCGCCTGCTGCCCGGCCGGGTAACCGCCACCCGCGTCGAGGGAACCGCTCGATTTCTGACCTTCCCGGACGGCCATGTGATCCAGGAGCTGCTCATCACCATCGACGAGGACTCGCGACGCCTGGCCTATTCCGTCGTCGCGGGCGCCCGGCCCGCCCTGGACTACCACCACGCCTCCTTCGAGGTGCACGCCGAGGGCGAGCACGGCCGACTGATCTGGACCACCGACGTCCTGCCCGACACCGCCGCCCCCGAGATCCGCATCCGCACGCAGGTCGGCATCGCCGAAATGAAGATGAACATCGAAGCCGCCAGCGGGCGCTGAGGAGCAAGATCACCGCCAGGTACCGTTGGGCGGTGAACCCAGCTGACGCACGAAGCCTCAAGGATGGCGGCCTCGAGACCCGCAAGGAGAACCTGCGGCTGCTGCTCGTGCGGGCCGGCGACGGCGACGCCTCCGCCCAGGAGGCCTTGCGAGCGCTCGTTCGCGACTACCCGGACTACCACCGCACGCTCTACAGCCTGGCGTTGAACCGAGCCGAGGTCTTCGGTGACGACAGCCTGAAGGCCCCGCTACTCGCGTCGCTGGCCGACACCCGATACAACTGCCAGGCGTGGGCGGCCATGGGTTGCGCGGCACTCGGCTTCCGCGAGGCGGTCCCGGGCTTGCTCGCGATGCTGAACCACTCGCAGGAGATGGCCCGGGAGCAGGCCGTGATCGCGCTCGGTGAACTCGGCGACGAATCGGTCGTCCCGGCGCTCATCCCGGTGCTGCAGGATCCGATCTCGGGCATGCGCGAACGTGCGGCGGAGTCCCTCGGCATGATCGGCGGCGACGAGGCCCTGACGGCCCTGTGGGACGAGTTCGACAACCGCCGCTACTACCGCATCGGCTATATCGCCAGCGCACTGTCCACCTTCACCCCCGATGTCATCCCGAGGCTGCTCGAAGCGGCCGAGCGCACCGACCCGGACCAGCGCTACTGGGCGGCTGTCGCACTCGGTTCGACAGGCGACGATCGTGCCGTTCCGACGCTGGAGCGACTGATGGCGAACGACCGGGGCGCAACGGTTTTCGACGGAATGGTGAGCGTCGCCGCGAAGAAGGGCCTGCGCACGCTACGCAGAATTCAGGCCGCGATCGCAGCCAGAGAGTCCTGAAAGCTGTTGCGGTAGAACGTTGAACAGCGGTCGCGCCACCAGAACCCGAGCCACGCTCCCGACCAAGGTCGCAACTACCGTGAACAATAGGGTCACCATTCGGTCGGAGCCAGTCCGATGCGGCCGAATCGACTCGCGAACCGGAAAGAGCGGCGGCAGATCATGGCAGAGGACCTGACCGTGACTCGGACGCTGGTCATTCCCGCATCCGAGCTACACGAGCGGTTCTCACGCTCGTCCGGCCCCGGCGGCCAGCACGTGAACACCACCGACAGCCGGGTAGAGCTGTCCTTCGACCTGGCCAACTCCCCCTCCATCCCGGAGCACCTACGCACCCGAATGCTCGAGCGCCTGGCCTCCCGCCTGGTCAACGGCGTACTGACAATCGCCGCCTCCGAGCAACGCGCCCAAATCCAAAACCGCGCATCCGCCCGCGACCGCCTTGCCACCCTCCTACGCGAAGCCGCAGCCGCCCCATCGCCAACCCGCCGCCCCACCAAGCCCTCCCGCGGCTCGAAGGAACGCCGCATAGCCGCGAAGAAGCGCCGCGGCGCAACCAAACGCAACCGCCGCGCCTCCCCCGACGACTAGCGCAAACACCTCATCGAGGGCTCATCGGAGTCGGTCGCTCCGAAGATCGCTGTTGATCCACGGGCCTGACGGTGAGATCGTCTGGCAAGCAAGATATTCCAGCATTGCCGAGAGGAATCGAACACGATGACAGAATCGTTGCCGGCAACTGCCGTCGTCCGCGTCGGACGAGTCACCTTTGATCCGAGCCTGTACGACGCGGTTGCCGCCGCGGACAAGAAAACCTCGGAATACCTGATCCCGGCAATCCAGGCGCTGCCGGGCCTTCTGCACTGGTATGCAGCCGTCTCCCCTGAAGGCTCGCTCTCCCAGGTGAGCATTTGGGACTCCGAAGAGCATGCGTCGCAGATGGACGAGCTGAAGGAGATGAGAGTCAGAGCGCGCGACGACCTCCGGGCAGTAGGCGTGACGTTCACAGCAGAGACCGCGAAATACGCCAATTACCCGATCACTTGGGCCATCTGACCTGAGTAGAGATGGGCGCACCTACGTCCGTTGATCAGGGCTGACGCCAGTTGTCTTCCTCGCCGGGTTCGGGGAGGACAACGCCGCCCTCCATGATCCAGCTGGCGGCGAATTCGATCAGCGCGACCTCGACGGCCGAGTGTCGGAGCTCGGCCGCTGCGGCGATGGCTTCCCGCAGCGAATGTTCGAGGCGGGCGAAGAGGTCCGCGTCGCGATTGCCGCCGCCGCGCACTCCGGCGATCACCGACAGCTCGACATCGGCGCGCACGGGGTGGCCGTGGAGGAACACCACGCTGACGAATTCTGGTGGTGCGCCGGTGATTTCGCAGTGGGTTGCGGTGATGGCTTCGACAATGGGTTGGTGCGCAACGGCTTCGGATCTGGCACGGCAGGCGACGTTGTAGAGCGGCATGTCAGCTCCAGTTCTGGTTCGCGGCGATGGCGAGGCGGCCGCGCGTGAGCCGGGACGTGGCCAGGCGGGCGACGGTGCGGAGGAGGAACAGGGGGCGGGCGGTGGGGCGAATGCGGTCACGGTTGAGGGCGAGGTAGCGATCGAACAGCGCGGTGTCGACGAGGGCGAGCATGAGTTCGTCTGGCCCAGCGCCGGTGAGGGTGTTCCATGCCTCGCTCATCGCACGCATCGCCTGTTCGCGGCGGGCGGCGTCGAGACCGTCGTCGGTCTCGGCCAGCACCCAGGACATCGTCGATGGACGGTTCTCGGTGTAGGACTGCCCCGGCGGAATCTCGCACCACACCACAACCGTGCGGTCGGTGGTTCCCAGCGTCTGCCGGAAAGCACCGACCAACACACGTTCCGCGGCTCGGCACTGCGACGCGGTCAGACTGCCCTGCTGGATCGTGCACAGTATTCGACGCACGCTGCTCCTTACCGCCCACGACCGGGGTGACCTCGATATAGCTGATGGGACCCTAGTACACCAATCGGTTTACTACAAGCGTGCGTGAGCGGGAAAGATGTGCTGCGCGAACGCGACCGGATCAGCATCCAGCCCAGTTCTGGATGGGGCCGGCAACCTGAACAGCCGGACCTGGCCCGTCAGGCGGCGAAGACGGCGCGGACGAGGGACTCGTCGCCGTCGATCTCGACCAGCCCGAGAGAACGCGCATCGCTGAGAGTGATTGCGCCAGCGGCGAGTCCGAGAACATAGGCGGGCTCAGCGCGCACGACACCGTCGAGGGTGCCGCCATCATGCGAGCCGACTTCGAATCCAGCGGGCGTGGCGCGGAGTTCGAGGAACGGGCCACCGATCTCGAGGCCGATGGTCGCCGACGGGCGAACCTCGACGCGGGTGCCGAGCAGAGCCGGTACGGCGAGGGTGAGCCATTCGGGGCGGAAAGAGTCGCCCTCCGGGCCGCGGACCATCAATGGGGTGGACCAGCGGATCAAGCTCTCGATCGGCTGGCGCAGTTCCGCACCCCACGGCGTGAGGGCGTACTCGACCACGTTGCCCGCGCCCGCTAGTCGCCGCTCGATGACACCGGATGTCTCCAGGTCGCGCAGCCGATCGGCGAGCAGATTGGTCGCGATGCCGGGCAGACCGTCGATCAGGTCCCGGTAGCGGGCGGGGGCGACGAGAAGCTGCCGGACGATGAGCAGATTCCACCGGTCGCCGACGACCTCGAGGGACCGGGCGAGCCCGCAGTACTGGCCGTAGCTACGCATCATTTCCTACTATCGATTGATAATCTAAAGTACACTTGAGATTCTCAATTGTACCTCGATGCCGAATCCGGAGGGGTCAACCATGGCCGAGACCACCAGCAGCGTGCGGCCCGACTGGGTCGACGACGCCCTGTTCCCTTTCGAAAGCCACTTCGTCGAAATCGACGGGCACAGCGTGCATTACGTCGACGAGGGCTCGGGCCCGACACTGCTTCTCCTGCACGGCAACCCGACCTGGTCGTTCCTCTGGCGCGACGCGATCAGCGCATTGCGCGCCGACTTCCGTTGCGTTGCAATGGATTACCCGGGCTTCGGCCTGTCGACGGCGAAGCCCGGCTACCGCTACCTGCCCAAGGAGCACGCCGACGTGGTGGGCAAGTTCGTCGACACGCTCGGCCTCGAGGGAGTCACGCTGGTCGGCCAGGACTGGGGCGGGCTGATCGGCCTGGCGGTCGCACAGCAACGCTCAGGCGTCTTCGATCGGCTGGTACTCATCAACACCTGGGCGTGGCCGGTCAACGGCGACCTTCACTTCGAGGCCTTCGCACGCATAGTCGGTGGACCCCCGATGCGCTTCCTGGTCCGCCGGTTCAACCTGCTCGTCAAGGCGTTCATCCCCATCGGCCACCACCGGCGCAAGCCCACCGACGCCGAAATGACCCACTACCGCCGAGCCCTCGACACCCCCGACCGCCGCCAGGCCTGCGCCGTACTCCCGGGCCAGGTCATCGCCAGCCGAGCCTTCTTCGCTGACATCGAATCCAGCCTCCCCGACCTCGCCCACCTGCCCACACTGATCATCTGGGGCGACGCCGACATCGCCTTCCGCCCCCAGGAACGCGAACGGTTGGAAGCAACGTTCCCCGACCACAAAACGGTGATCGTCGAAGGCGCGGGCATCTACGTGGAATCCGACGCCCCCGAGGAATTCGTCGCCGCGTTCCGCGACTGGGTCGCGCCGTAGCGCAATTACGAGCCCCAGTAGACCGTCCAGGCCCCGTCGACATCTTCTTCGATGCCTTCGAAGAAGATGTGATGCACATCCATACCACCGAACCATTCCGACTGCTGGCGCGTGCGCCGCTCGGTTTCAGCAACAGCCGCCACCAGGTCACGCACGGTGAACCACTTGCCGTTCGGTGCCTGGTGCGCAACGGGTTCACCCAAACTTCGTAGGTTCAGCGCGGCCGACTCTAGAACTACCTGATCCAACTCATCAACAGTCAGTTCCCGAAAGTTGCCGTCCCGCAACACCTGCGGAGTGAACGAGACCTCAACGATCTCCGCGGTCGCTGTGGCCCGCTGATTCGAGAGGTTGCCCGCGATATCTTCCGTGGCCTCGGTCAGCTCGATCGACAACTTCCCGGACAACCTGTTGAAAAACTCCAGCGACATGAGCGGATCGTGGCATGGCACACCGACATAGCCGAAGCCACCAGCCGAATGCCTGCCGGAGGCCGTGTTTGCGTCGACATGGGCACCCGCGGATGAGAGATTGTTGCGACACCGATGAATTCGACCGGCGGGCACAGTCGTATCCAGTGCAACCAACCGATGGAAAGGGCAACCCGATGACCGAGCTGAACGCCGAACACGCCAGGCGAGCGATCGTCGAGCACACCCGGCAGCTGGCCGAATCGGCCGCCGCGGCCGGACCTGACGCCGCCGTGCCGACGGCACCCAACTGGACCGTCCGTGATCTGGTCGAACATGTGGGCCAAACCCAGCACTGGGTCGCGGAGAGCATCGAGCGGCGCATCACCGATCCCATGCAACTGCCCACGCAGATGGCCGTGCTCCCCGCCGATCCGGGCGAATGGCAGGCGTGGCTGTCGAATTCCGCGCAACGGGTAGCGAGCGCGTGCTCCGACGACGCGCTCGACGCTCCGGTGTTCAACCCCGCCGGGGACGCGCGGTCCGGGACTCGCTTCTGGCTGGCCAGCGTCCTCAACGAGTCGGTCGTGCACGGCTTCGATGCCGCCAACGCGGCGAAGCGGGATTCCGGCGTCGATCCCGATATCGCCGCCACGCTCATCAGCAACCACTTCGCGATGCTCACCTCCCCCAATTGGGCTATGCAGCGCTCCGAGTCGGCCCGTGCCCTCAGCGGCACCGGCCAGCGGCTGCAGTGGCTGGCCACCGATATCACCGGCGATGCGGGCGCATGGTTCGTGCAACGACAGCCTGACGGGGCGACGTGGCAGCCCGGAACCCAGCCCGCCGACGTGACGGTGAGCGGCCCGGCACGATCCCTGCTGCTGATCTTGACCCGGCGCCTCCCACTCACCGACCACGACGCCGACCTCAGCATCGAGGGCGACACCGGCCTCGCCCAGCATTGGCTCGACAACACCGCCCACGTCAGCGGCTGACCGAGCCCTACGCCGAACACCACGCTGCTGCAACAGTTTTCCGTGGCGACGACGCTCTGCATCTGAGCGAACTCGCGCGAGCCAGCTGAGCGAAGAAATTCGTCAGTACGCTCGAGGGCATGGGTGGGGACTTGTTGTTTCTGATCGCGACCATCGGTCCGTTGACGCTGTTGGGGTGGGCCGCGGTTCGGGCGAAGCACCGCGGGCTCGGGGGGTCGTTCGTCGGGCCGTTTCAAGAGATGTTCGATCCGGGTGCGGCGCGAGCGCAGATCGTCGTCCAGGAAATGGCGGAACTGCCGGATCCTGGCGACTCCGGCGACCCGGACGACGACGAACTACCGAATATCGTGGTGTACAAGGGGATTCGGCTCTACATCAACCCGGATAAAGCTCGGCGTCGTCGAGGTGGCGGAACGGCCAAGAGAGCTGGGTGAGCACCACCTGGCCGGCTGGGGCGGGAAGCGCTGCGTCGCCGACGATCTCGTGGCGCTATCGACGTACGACGATCGTGGTTCCCTGGGAGAGCAGACTTGTGGCGGTGAGGCCGAACATCGCGTGGAAGGTATCGCTGAAGTGGCTGGGGGACGCGAATCCGGCGCGGATGGCCGCCGTGGTGAGGTCGCTGCCGTCGGCGACGGCTGCGGCGACCGACAGCATTCGTGACCACAGCCGGTAGCGCCGGAAGCTGGTCCCGGCGGTCGCTGTAAAGAGGTGCAGGAAGCGCGAAGTCGACAGATCGACTGCCGCCGCGAGCTGGTCGGCACCGAGTTCCGCCGCAGGGTCGGCGAGGATCATCTCCATTGCGTGCCGAATGCGATCGTCGTCAGCACCGGACCCGTTGTCGCCGAACAGGATGCGATCCAGCTGTTCGGGACCCACACCGTGGCGCAGGGCGGTCAGCAACTCATCCTCGGCGCGGTGCGTCGATGCGATCACCGTCGACCGATCGCGCATCGCGGCGCGCAGGTGTTCGGTGTGTACCGATCGAGGGTCGACGTAGACGAACAACATGCGCCCGGCACCGGCATCGATCCGGTGCCGGGTTCGTGGCGGAATCAGCACGCTGCGCTGTTGTCGCGCAACAAGATCCGGCGTCGTGACAATGAACGGGGCATCGACTCCGAGCGCGAGGCAGTGCACCGATGTCGAGTGCATATCCAAGTGGAACGACGGACCCAGATATGCGGCGTGACCGGCCCACAGCCACACCGTCCGGGCGGTGTCGGGCAACAGGGCGGTCATAGCCGTCATGGTCGCACGGTCACGCGACGGCCAGGACGACCGCAGCCCCGATCGCTTCGACGAGGCAGTAGAACCAGATCGGATAGAACGCGGTAGCGGTATCGACCAGCCGCGACAGCACGCGCCCGGCCGCCATACCCGCCAACGCCACACCGACCGTCACCGCGGCCCCACTGCGCATGTCGTCGACACCGGACGCCGACCACCACAGCACTCCCGCGATCGCCAACCCGAAGCCGCCATAAACTGCACGGATCTCCGAGCGACTCACCGCGTCCTGCACCGCAATGCCGAACGGTCGCGCCAGTGCGGCAGGCACCGCCAACGCGTAGATCCCCATGCCCGCGAAGAACATTCCCACCGCGGCCAGGACAGCGGTCCTCATCGCTCCCCCACCAGGACGAGCAACGCTGGCCCGCAATGTCGAATCCGCATGCTCCTCCTCGGTTTCAGGTTCACCGCGATCCTGCCCCGAGACTGAAGCCTCGCGCTTCCGAAAACCTGCTGTCGATCTACCAACAGTTCCGCGTCATCGTCAGCGCTGCCGTACACATCTCCACCTTGCGGTGCTGAGCGCGACTCGGCTCGTGGAACAATCACCGGCGTGCAGAGTTCGATCGAAGTCGATGGCGTTGGCCGACTGTCACACCTGGGCCGCTCGAAGCACTGGACCGGTCGACTGCAACTGGCCGGTGTCGACGAGCCGGTCGAGCTTTCCGTCGCGGGCACGCCGGATGGCCCAACCGCAGCGCAGGTCGAAGCCATAGTCGCCTTGGTGGCGCATTCGTCCACGCTGCGGCGGGACGCCGAAGCCGGGCTGGCCGACCTACTGGTCGAAGCGGAGATGCCGCCGAGCTCGGTGTGGAAGGTGTTCGACTTCGCCGAAATAGAAGTGCCGCACGAGACTTACGATCCGAGCGCGATTCACGTTCTGGTCGGACTGGAGCACGTGGACTATCCCGACGAATTTCGCCCGGCGATCGATGTCGTGAACGGTGTTGTGGTGCAGGTTCTTTCGGGCACCTGAAGACGATCCGCCCAGGCCCCCTCGCCCCGGGCGGACGCCGTGCTCCTACTTCGGCGCCTCGAAGCCGCCGATCTTCTCCTCCAACAGTTCAGCCAGCCGCAACGGAGTGCGGTCCTCGAACATCGGTCCGATCAGCTGCACTCCCACCGGCAGGGCTTCGGGAGACCGGCAGGTGGGGATGGCGGTAGCAGGCAGGCCGGGCATGGTCGCCACACCGGCCCAGACGAGCTGGTCGAAATACGGGTACGGGACCCCGTCGATGTCGAGCCTGCGTTCCAGCACATCCGGGTTGTGGTCATGCGGGAAAGCGGGAGTCGGCGTGATCGGGCACACCACGACGTCGAATTCGGCGAACAGCTGACGCCACCCGTGGCGGTGCAGCTCGCGCCGGTTGTTCGCCTCGATCCAGTCGCGGTGGGTGAACACCATTGCGCGTAGCTGCGCGGCGGCGAGAGTCCGATCGTCCGCGCCCAGTGCGGCGGCGCGGGTCTGCAGCTCCGCGTAGGCCTCGACGGGAAAACGCGCAACGGATCCCGAGAACAGGAACTGCATGTAAAGCAGTGCGGCTTCGGCCAAGTCGGGCAGCAGCGAACTGTGCCGTTCGACGCGGGCACCGCCGTCGACCAGCGCCTCGGCCACCCGGTTCACACCCGCGCGGACCGCGGATCCGGTTGGGATGAACGGATGTTCGTCGAGCACCAGCACCCGGAAGTCGGAGAGCCGCTCATGGCGCGCGGGCGGCAAGGTCACGTTGTATGCCATCCCGTGCGTCAGTGGATCCGGTCCGGCCATGACGTCGAGCAGCAGGCTGAGGTCGCGCGCGGTCCGCGCCATCGGCCCGACAACGGCGAGGTCGAGATCGACCGGCAATGCCGGTGCGGGCGGCGCGACCATCCCCCGGGTCGCCGCCAGCCCGACGGTCGGCTTATGTGCGTAGATCCCGCAGAAATGCGCAGGGGTGCGCAGAGATCCGGCGAGATCGGACCCGATGGACAATGCCCCGAACCCGGAAGCCAGCGCCGCCGCCGACCCACCGGAGGATCCCCCCGACGTGCGCCCATGATCCCACGGATTGTTGGTCGTCCCGTAGATCTCGTTGAAGCTCTGGATGTCCTGCAACCCCACGGGCACATTGGTCTTCCCGAGCACCACCGCACCGGCACCCACGAGCCGCGACACCTGCACCGCGTCCTCGGTCGGCACATAACCCCTCTGCTCCGGCATCCCCCAGGTAGTCGGCAACCCCGCGACGTCATAGGACTCCTTGACCGTCACCGGAATCCCGAGCAACGGCCGATCCTCCCCACCCGCGAGCGCCTGGTCGGCCCGGATCGCGGCCGCCCGTGCCCGGTCGAAATCCCGCACACAGATCGCATTGATCGCCTTGTCCTCACCCTCGATCCGAGCGATCGCGTCATCGGTGAGTTCCACCGACGTCACCTCACCGGCACGCAACGCGACTGAAAGTTCTTCGGCCGAAACATAATTCCACTCCATGAATCCGACGGTATTGGCAGGCCGCGCAAGACATAAAATGCTATTTCGCACAACGGGGAGTTCGAACGGACCACTTTCATCGGAGAAATCAGACACCTGATCCGTCCTGAAAGGTGCCTCACCCCAGGTCACAGCTTCGACAGGCCATTTATTCGATTCACACCGGCCATGAAAAGCCGGTCCGCACAACAGGATAGACATCTCAGTATTCGTCATGATCTCAGCGCCCGCTCACATGGACGAGGCTCGGGCAACCTACTTGCAGAGATCGGCCCGCACTCGATCCACCGCAGATCACGAATCTGGCGATTCTTCCCTGTGGTTGCGCTGGTTGACCTCGGGTGCGTCACGGCCCTGGCGTACAGGGCACGGTATCGACGACTACACAGCTCTCATCCCCAAGTGAATGTCGTTGCGGTAGTTCGTCTACCGGCCGGGGCAACGCCAGGACCGACTGCTCTGTCAATTCGTGAGGGCAACATCCCGGCCGTTGAATACCGCCTTGGTCACCTGCGGGGCAGGCCCGCCATCGGGGGCGCTGACGGTGAAGTCGAGAACGAAGTCGGTGTCGGCGGCGATATTCGGGTTGGAGTCCGCGCTGGTGATGACGACGCTCTGGGGGTATCCCAGTACTGCGTCGGCGGAGGCCGCGGTGAGCAATTCGAATTCGGTGAGCTGCCGGGAAGGCACGAAACGAACGTGGCCGTCGGGCACGTCGATGTGGGAGATCGTGCTGGAGAAGTTGAGCGTCACCGACCATCCGTGAACGGCTTGGTCGGTGTGGACGGTGAGGGCGGCCTTGTAGCTCGAGAGCACTAGCGGCATGCGATTCTCCTCGTGCGTTGGAATGCCGACTCGGCCGGGTCAGGCAAATCGGCTCGCGCACAAGGCTATCGGTAGCTGCCATGTCATAGACAATCTCGGAGAAGAGAGGACCCGCACTGTCCGGTGCGTCCCGATTCAGTTCTCCGAGTACGGTGGCCGGAAGTCGCCGGAGCGCCGAACAACGTCGAGAACGACGCTCTGGAATCGCCATCCCCGCGCCGTTCGAATCGTTGTGCCACCGAGTATTCCACCCGCATCACCTGTGCATGGAACTCGTCCAGACCCAGCCATCCGTACTCCGCTCCTCGTCCTGGGTCAGCTGAAGATCGAACGTCTACGACGCCGCCCTCATGGCGTGAGAACGAGCGTCCAGCTGGGCGCGAAATCGTTCACGGTCGTTGTCCACACGGGTGTTCAATGAGCCACCCAGCGGAGCTTGGCTAGATAGTTGCCGAAAATGTCACGATGCCGCGGCCCGGGAAGGACTCCTGACGGTTCGTGCCGCCGAATACTCGCGTTCGTGCCGTACTGGCCCTCCGGCATGCGTTGCAGCCGTTGCTGTTTCACACTTTGAGGTGCCGACGTCTCCCTGGCGTCGGCGTCGGCCCGCCGGTGTGATGGCTGCCGAGACTCGGGCAACGCGTGGACTCCTGCACCCTCGTCGCCGGTGGCGGAACGCAGACTCCGCACTCCGGTGACGGCACGCGGCCGAGGATCGCGCGCCAGGAACACGGCGGGGCCGATGTGGCCCGGACGCCTCCGCGCGTCCGGGCCACGCCAGGCAAGATCGAAACAGGTGAATAACCGCCCGCCGCAGCGCCTTTGCAGACCCTCACGAATCGCTGGGCGTGGTGCGGGCTGGATCGAATGCGCCGAGGGTGGTCCTGATGAAGTCGGTGAGGCGGTCGGTCGGGTAGCGGTCGGGGTCTGCGAGGGTGAGGCGGATGAGTTGTTCGCCGACCGCCAGCAGCGATACCGCCAGCAGTTCCACGTCGTAGTCGTCGATGCCCGGTTGGTGTTCGCGCCCCCACGCCAGCAGCGCGCGCAGGTTGGACAGGGCGAACTCGTGGGTGTCGGCGATGTGGGCGTGGACTTCCGGCGGTGCTTCGTCGGCGTTCAGGTTCAACAGCCGCCACGGTCCCGGATTGGTGGCGACCGCGTGCAGCAGGCTGGTGGCGGCCGCTTCGAGGGTCGTCGCGACGTCGGTGTCGGCGGTGAACTCGGGCATCGCGATGTCGAGGGCGGCCACCGCGCGTTGCTGCTCGCGTTCGAGCAGGGCCAGCAGCAGCGGGCCCCGGCCCGGGTATGCGGCGTACACCCGCGGTTTGGCCAGGTTCGCCTCGCGGGCAATGGCTTCCATCGTCGCGGCGGTGTACCCGTCACGGAGCACCAGGCGCAGCGCGGCATCGAGGACATGTTCGCGGCGGTGTTCGATCGCCATGCGGGGTTGGCGTGTTCGCGGTGGTTCGGGCGGGGTCGGCACCGGTCTACGGTATTGGGTTCAGTAGAAGTCCAGGCTGCCCAGTGGCGGCATGCCCAGTTGTGTCGGACCGTTGGCCAGCCATGCGCCGGCGGGCCAGCAGACCGGTGCGAGCCGGGCGGCCAGTGCGCGTTTGCGGTGCATTCCGGCTTCGGACGCGCGCATGATCCGCAGGGCGCGGGAGGACACGTCGCGGTTGCGCAGTCCCCATTCTCGGCGCTTGCGGGCACAGCGCTCGATCAGCTCCCGGGCACGGACGGGCGTCGCCGCGGCGAGGGCATCGGCGATCGCGGTGGCCGCATCGGTGGCGTCCAGCACCCCCGAGTTCAGACCGCGTCCGCCCCAGGGCGCGAACAGGTGGGCGGCCTCACCGGCGAGCAGCACCCGGTGGTGGGTGTCGGTGTAGGAGTCTGCGACGACCTGATGGAACCGGTAGGTCGAGACCCAGGTGACATGGTCGCCGTACCACGGGTCCACGACCCGAGAGGTCCAGTCGCGGATGCCTTCCGGGCTCGACAGGTAGTCCGCGTCGTCGGTCGGTGCGCATTGCAGGTCGATGCGCATGCCGCCCTTGAACGGCATGTGCATGACGTTGCGGCCGTCGAGTCCCGGTGTGCGGTAGCGGAACATCGCCGACATCGCCGGTGTGGAGCCGTCGGGCGCGTCCTCGACATCGACGATGATGAAGGGGGCGTCGTCGGTGTGACCCTGCATCGTCGCGCCGATCTCCCGACGGACCCGAGAGCGCGCGCCGTCCGCGCCGATAACGTATGCGACGTCCAGTGTTTCACCGGTTTCGAAGGCGATCCCGACGCCGTCGCCGCGCGTCTGGATCCCGGTTACCGCTGTGCCCCAACGGAACTCGACACCGCTGTCGATGCAGGCCTGGTAAAGGTAGGTCTCGGTGACCTTTTGCGGCAGACTGGTTGCCAACGCGGGCATCGGCGCGATCCGGCCGAGCACATTTTCGCCGGTGCGGTAGTGGAAGACCCGGCGATTCTCGTAGTACGCGTCGTATCCGCGCACACCCAGCCCGGCCGCCGAGATCTCGCGTCCCAGCCCCGGCAGTACCGAATCGAACCGCCGCAGCGTCGGGTATGCCAGCACGATCGCCCGGCTCCCCGGCCGGACCCGATCCCGCGGCTCCGCCTCGAGCACCACCACCGGCACGCCGCGCCGGGCCAATCCCAGCGCGGCGATCAACCCCACCGGCCCCGCACCGACCACGGCGCATAGCTCCGTCGAACCAGACGCTGAATGCTGCGACATGCTCTGTCCCACCTGCCCTCGGGGATACCAACCATAAGTACGGTACCGTAACTACGCTTCCGTAGCTATGACTTTCGGTAGCCATGGCTGGAGATCTCCGACGATGCTCGGGTGACGCGCTATTGGCAGTTGGTGGCCGCAGTCAACGACTGGCCGCCGATGGCGGATATGGCTCCGGTGTTCCGTGGTTCAGCCAGGCCTTGCGCAGCCACAGGCAATCGACCCTCGGTCAATAAGCGACACTCATTGACCGAGGCGATCGACTGAAAGCTACTGCCCGAGAGCCTGACTCATCAGCACCCGCGCCAGTCCCTGTGCCACCTGCGGAATCTGCGAGGACCAGGACCCGTCTGTGAAGGTCGAGGGAACGGTGGCGGTGTGGCAGCCGGGTGGATTCGGCTGATCGGATGCCATCGCGCGGTCGAGCCAGGCGAAGGTGCCGCCGAGGCTGGCAAGGGCTTCGATGCTGTGATCGCTGATCACGTCCGGCATGTCGTCGCGAACGTAGCTGACCGACGCGCCGTCCGCGCAGTACCGCGCCACCAGGTTGTCGACCGCCGCGATCGGGCTCACCTCGTCATTGACCGCGTTCACCACGTACATCGGCGTTGTGGGCGTGGCGGTTCCACGGCTCCGCTCGGCGATGACGGCGTGGATGACCGGATCCGCCAGCACCTGATCCAGCGGGACCGTCAGCAGATCGGAGGTGGTGATGAAGAGGTTCTTCGCCACGGTGGTGTTGACGCAGGCACGTCCGGCATCCGCGAGGATGGCGCGTGCTCCCGGCTTCAGATAGCGGTCCAGAGCGGCGGAGAATTCCGGCGAGTCGTACATCAGTGAGGCGACGCCGACAGCGATCAGGCCGCCCGAGATCCGGCCGCTGACCGTGCGCATCGCCGCGGCGAGATCCGGGATCGGCGCACCGAGCACCGCTCCCACGACATTCAGTTCCGGCGCGTAGGACGGTTGCACCTCTGCGGCCCAACTGGTTCCGATGCCGCCGCCGGAGTATCCGGTGAGCGCGGTGCGGGTGGCGGCCCCTTCCAAGCCGAGCGGACTGAAGTTCTCAGCGGCCCGAATCCCGTCCAGCACCGTGTATCCCATGACACGCGGCGTGAGGAACCGATTGTCGATGCCGCCCGGATCCGGAATCGACACGGCCCAACCACGATCCAGCGCGATGGCGGCCTGCAACGCCTCACTCGGCGGCGGTGAGGCGGGGTCCCCGGCGGTCATCTCATAGGAGGGCATGCAGGAGCGCTGGATCGAGTCGTAGGCGGCCTGCACCGACAGCAGCGGGCGCGGTCCGGATTGACCGTCGGGAATCATCACCGTGGTGACCGCGGCGTACGGGTGCCCGTCGGAATCGGTGGTGCGGTACAGCAACTGCCAGGCGCTCACCGCCAGGGATACCGACGGGAGCGCGTCGGCACGCACCGGCCGGGAGGCGAGAATGGTTCCCGGCGTGGTCGATTCGTAACCGGCCGGTGGATCGTAGAAGGTATCGGCCGAACCCGACTGTGCCGCAACAGGTTCTGGATCGGCGGACGCTGCCGGAAAGCCGACCACCCCCAACGCTCCGGCCAGCACCAGCGCCCCGGAGAGCGCCGACAAACGTACGAGGGACGAGACAGGAAGCCGCGTGTCGGCGGCGTGGTTATTCGTCATTGTTCTTCCAGGTGTTTCGAGCACGGGCGGGCCCCCGGCGCCGCGCATCCCCCATGCGATGCGCGGTGCCGGGGAGATTTCCTGGGGTCTACTCCGGGATGTCGGCGCTCAGCGGAATGTTCACCCAGCTGGGCTCGGCCGGATCCAGGCGCAGATGCTGTGGCGCCAGCTTGCTGTCGATCAGAATCGGCATGGGCGGCAACCCCTTCGGGAAGTTGCTGGCGTACACGTCGACCCGCAGTCGATGCCCGGGTTGCAGCACCGCGTCGGTCGGATCGACCGCGATGTCGAGTACCAGCGGCTGGCCGGGCGTCACGGTCTGCCGCTTGTCGATGTCGAGGTCGTAGACGGGTCTGGTGTAGTCACCGTCGGCCGATTTCGTGCTCCTGGATTCGTCGATCTGACGCAACGAGGCCACCAGCTGACCCGAGCTGATCTCACGCGAACGACCGTCCGGCGACACATCATTGACGGTGACGACCCAGTACCCGTCGGGCTGGTCGAGCACGGTGTTGAGGTGCGCGTTGATCGCGCCGGAGATGGTCGTCGCCTGCGTGACCGGGCTGCTGGTGAAGCTGAGCCCGTTGTTCTCCCAGATCCGCGAATCGTCACCGCACGCCATGATGATCGACGGGACGCCCGCCAGAATGCGCGAGGTGTCGCGGGAGCAGACGCTGAGCACGCTCGGCGCGACCGTCAGATCGTTCACGCCACCCTGCTGCGGCGTGCTCGAAAGTCCGCCGTCATAAAGGGAATTCGCGGTACCGGAGCGCTGATCGCTCAAATACATGCGGCGGTAGTCACTTTCGACCTGCGGGTAGCTGTCCGCGGAGATCCACCCGCCGCCCTGCTGCATCATCGTGACCGGGCTGTAGTGGTCGATCCCGTTGTCGATTCCCTTGAGCCACTTGTCGAACCACGCGCGCTGCATGACATCCAGGCGCGGCGGCATCCCGGGATCACCGAATCCCTTGACGCCCGCGCCCGCGTGGAAGCCCTCGCCGACGACGAGCTTCTTGCGGTCCGCGGTCTGCGGCATCGCCCGGTAGGTGTCGGTGGGTGTGCTGCCGAACAGGTCCCACCAGCCGCTGACCATGAAGCTCGGGGCGGTGACGTTCTGACTGTCGGCCTTGAAACCCTTGCGCAGGTCGGAGTCCGGGTCGAGGAGGTCATGAGTGCCCGGGGTGAGCTGTCCGGTGTTCATCGCGGTGTAGGCGTTGGCGACGACGTCGATCATCGTCAACGGATCGGCGAGCCTGTCCTGCAACCATTTCAGCTGCTGCGCGGGGTCGAACTTGCCCGCGATGACGGACTCCACATCGGGGGCGAATTTGGCCAGGTTCACCACCATCGGCCAGAAGGCGGCGAAGCCGAATCCGACCGCGCCGCCGGGGGCCACGATGTCGTCGACCAGGTCGCCGCTGCCGATGTAGGTGAACACCGCCTTGATCGCCGGGTTCCCGTGGTCGGCGGAGCGCAGGGCCGCGATGCCGGTCGCGGAGGTGCCCTTCACCGCGACGCTGCCATCGCTCCACGGCTGCTTGGTGATCCAGTCGATCACCTCCGAGGCGTCCTGCCGTTCCTTGTCCCCGAACATCTGCCACTTGCCCTGTGACGTCCCGGTGCCGCGGATGTCCACGTGCACCATGTTGTATCCGGCTTTGACCAGGTCATAGTTGTGCAGGAAGGTTTGCAGCGCTCCCGAGCGCAGTTGCTGGGTCAGATCGGTGATCCCTTCGAGCCCGGATCCGGCGGGCGCGCCGATGGATCCGATCCACGGCAGCAGCACGTTCTCCACGCCGGGCACCTGCAACAGCACCGAGGCCAGGTTGATCGCGATCTTGCTGTAGGTCTCGAACTCCACGATCGTCGGCAGCTTGGCGTCGATCGGTGCGCCGGTGTTCCCGGGCCGGGTGACGTCGAGCTTGATCACCGTCCCGTCGCTCATCGTCACTGGCTCGGCCAGATCCGGGAAGATCTGCGCGTACGGTTGCGGCCCGTCGACCGCCGCGGTCCAGCCGGCGGCGTACGGCCCGCCGTCGATCCCGGTGAATTCCGGATCCGCCGCGGCGACCGGACGGACGAACAGGGCCACGGCGGCGAAGCCGACGAGCACCACGATCGCTTTCCGAGCGAACAATCTTGCCCCCACCCTCGATTTCATATCGCTCCACATTCATTCGGGGATTCCGAAACATCCACGTTTTTCAGAGTTGGGATGTATCAACCGATTACGAGTTACCGGCGGGTAGGGACTGTAATGCGGACCACATCGGCGCGGCAACCGCCATGTCGTTCACGAGTTCCGAGAAGTCCCAGTTCAGGGCGATCTTCGTGCCGTTTTATCCGACAGCGACAATATTTTTCGGTGCGGCGGCGCCGGAATCTAAGGACGCTTTTTCGAGTTATCGGAAATTTCCCTGGATATTGCGGCCGATCAGCGATCTGCATTACCGTCTTTACTCGCGAGCAGCCAAATCGAGGTGCTTCGACCACCCCACCGCGAAAGGTGATCCGACACATGGTGACCACGGCACGAGCCGCCAGCCTGCGGGACTATCCGGCCTTGGTCGACGAGTTGGGCGGCAATGGCGCGGCCCTGCTCGGCCGTTTCGGCATCACCCCGGACGCCGTCGGCAACGACGACGCGATCATCCCCGCGGAGTCGATCGGCTGGGCGCTCGAAGCCGCTGCGACCGAGCTGGATTGCCCGGACTTCGGCCTCCGGCTGGCCGCGCGGCAGGAGATCGACGTGCTGGGGCCACTGGCGGTCGCCGTGGCCAATGCCGCCACCGTCAGCGACGCGCTCGAGCTCGCTTCACGCTTCCTGTTCACCCACAACAGCGGTATCTCGATCGGCCTGGTCGACGATCCGGAAGGCCAGTCGGCGACGATCGGCCTCGAATACCGGGACACCGCCGCCGCGACGGGCTTCGCACAGGGAGTAGGACTGTCCTCCGGCACGATTCACCGGGCGCTGTGCCGGATAGCGGGAGACGACTACGGCCTGCGCTCTGTCCACCTGCCGCATCCGCCGGTCGCGCCGGAGTCGCTCTACACCGAATACTTCGGCGCACCAGTGGTTTTCAACGCGTCATACACCGTATTCCGGCTCCCCGACGACCTTCCCACCCGCCCGATCACCGGCAGCAACCAGACCTTGCGCACCATGTCCATCGACTACCTGACCAAGAACTTCTCCGACCTCGACCACACCATGAGCGCCCGCGTCCGGGTAGCGATCGAGCAACTGATCACCACGGCCAAGCCCGACATCCGCACCGTCGCAAAGACATTGATCATGCACGAGCGCACCCTGCAACGCGCCCTGGCGGCCGAGGGCACCACCTTCAACGAGGTTCTCGACATCACCCGCCGCGACACCGTCTACCGGCTGCTGTGCGAAACCGATCTCCCGATGAGCCAGATCACCACGCTGGCCGGACTGCGCGAACAGTCGGCGTTGACCCGTGTGGTGCGCCGATGGTTCGGCAGCACCCCGCAGCAGATCCGCAGTTCCGCTCGGGCGCAACATGGTTCGCCATCCGGCCTGCGAATCCAGCCGGTCGCACGCGACTAGCCACGGCGAGGTGGATATCGGGTTTCTCTTGGGGAATCGGTCCGGAATCAGCTACGCCCCAACCGAATTGTCGGTTGGGGCGTAGTCGAGTTCCGTGCCGCTGCTACTGTGCGGCGGCGCTCCGGATCACACGTTGGCGGTGCAGATCACGTCGCTGACGGCCGTCGCCGACAGGTCCGAGGAACCGACATTGGCCAGCATCGCCCGCGGATACAGGCGAGCGAGGCTGTCGTAGGCGGCGTGCAGCGCGCTCGCCCGATCGGGGCCCGAACCCGTGCCCACCGCGACCTGATCCCCGTCGTCGTTGCGGTACACGAGCGCACCGCAGCCGTTGGTCCAGGTCAGCAGAATCCGGCAGTCGGAGGCGCCGTTGTAAGCGCAGTTGTCCAACGCCTCGTCGATCGCCCCGGTGCGGCTGAACGCGTCGACACTGCTGCCGTAGCTCCAGTTCTCGTGACTGAACGCGATCGCCCCGTGCAGTCCGGCCGCGTCGGCCGTCCCGGCACCGATCGCCGACCCTCCCGCAAGAACCGCCGCCGCGATCGCGAAAACGGCCTTACCCATGAACTTCATCAAGCACTTTTCCTTTGAAACCAGGTACGAACACAAACCCGACGAATCATGGCCGATAGCTGGCAGATTGGCCGAATTTGGCCGGTCAGTAGTACTGCACCAGGCAGAACTCATGACCTTCGGGATCTGCCATCACCACGACCACACCCTGCTCGTAGTCGTGCCGCTCATCAGTGGACCGACCGCCGAGCGCGACGACCTGAGCGATCCCTTCGTCGATGTCGTCGACCGCGACGTCGAGGTGGAGCCGGATCTTCCCGCGTTTCGACTCGGGCACGGGCTGGAATACCAGGCGAGGCTGCTGATCACCCGCGTGGCCGAGGTACACCCAACCGGGTCGAGACGGCCCCCGCTCACGGTCCAACAGCGCACTCCAGAACGTCGCGACCAGTTCCACGTCCACACAATCGACTGTGACTCCAACCCAGCGGTTTCCCATTCCGGAAGTATCGTGGCATCGGCCGGTGGGCGAGGGCTGGTGAACGTCAGCCGATTCAGCGCAGGGTGGACGCCGCCGAGGCCGCTCGGGTCACCGATCTCGAGGTCGGCGGGTATCCGATCTGCTTGCGTTCGTGCTCGATTCGAGCCGTGATCGCTCGGACCGTCCGGCCTGCGCCGGTGTGAGCATGCGACCGGGCAGGTTGGCCACTGCCGCCGAGTCCGGCGGCGAGAAGCAGTACGAGCAGAACTCCCACGGTGAGACCCGCAAGGAAGGGCATCAAGATGAACATGAAACTGTCTCCTTATCGGTGAAAGATCGTGCGGAGCAGTCAATTCCCGCATCGATGGACATCAGGTTCGGCAAGGCGAAGCAAGGTGGGTGGCTGTCGCAGCGCCGGTTGCAAGGCGAGTTGAATTGCACGGGCGAGTGTTTCGAGCGGGCACAGGTTGCGGTGCGGGCGCTGAAACCAATCCGGGTAACGGCCGTCGATGTGGTCGAGGACGGGCACCAGGAGAGTCATCCCGGGTGGCAGTGGTGTGCATCCGGCGCGGTCCAGGAAGTCGTGGTGGATATCGTCGTCCTCGCCATGTGCCGCGATGGCGATCCGCCCGCACCGATAGTCGTTGATTATCGGCGTGACGAGTCGACCCCGAAGCAGTTCACTGAGGGCGTGCGGCACGAGGATGGCGCTGACATCTTCGGTCTCGACGACTACTCGCGCTCCGGAAACCTTGCACGGCAAGCCATCCCAGCGGTAGACACGGGCAAGGTTTGCAGCCTGTTCGGCGCTCAGGTGCGTGGCACACAGGCATTGTCCGCCCGGGTCCAAGTTCGGAGTCATGGCTGGGAGTCGCCGGATTGACTGGCGGCCGACAACGTTTCGAGGTGGGCGCCAGCGCTGATCTTCCGCGGACACGGCGGCTCGCACGGCGCGTGAATCGCGAGAATCCCTTCGAGACGTCGACGGGTGATGGGAAAGATGAAGCTCTCGGTGCAGCGGTCGTTGATCCAGGATTGAGGCGTCTGACCGGTCTGATTCGGACTCGTCATCGAGGTCTCCGTGTAGTAGGGGCCATCAGGTCCGACAAGCACACGACCGATGCTCCACAGCGGGAACCTAAAACCGGGAATTCCCTCTTCTTGCACTGATTTTCAGGATATTTCCCGCTGGCGATGGGACAATTTTCCCGATCCGGGAACCGTATCTACTTCGGGGCGGGAACGAGGACTGCCCCAGAACGGGAAATCCGATGTCCGATACCGAAAGCACGTTGACTCGTCGCCAGCTGGGCCGCTACCTCAAAGCTGCCCGCGAGGAGGCAGGGCTGACGTTGACCGAGGCTGGTAGAGAGATGGACTGGAGCAAGAGTCGTCTCCAGCGCCACGAGGCCGGTGAGGTTGCCAAGATCCGCAGACCTGATCTGGAACTGCTGATCTCCATCTATCGCATCGACGAGCGACAAGCGTCATACCTGCGGGGCCTGGCAGATCAGGCCCCGGAGAAGTCCTGGTGGCACGAGTTCGGTCATGTTCTCCCAGAAGACTTCCGGGTCTACGTCGACATGGAGTCCGCCGCCCGGGTGATCACCACCTACCAACCGGACCTGGTGCCCGGGCTACTGCAGACCCGACCTTATGCACGAATGCTCGCCCACACCGCGCATCCCGACGAAGGCGAGTCGATGCTCGATGGGCGGCTCGAGCTGAGGGCACGGAGGCAGCGCCGAATCACGCACAACCGCAGGCCACCTCAGCTCAACATGCTCGTCGCCGAAACTGTGTTGCGCCGCCGGATCGGCGGCGACAAGATTATGGCTGATCAACTCAAACATCTTGCCGACACAAGCACTTTGGACAATGTCACGCTGAGAGTCCTTCCCTTCTCCGCAGGAATGCCAACCGGTGACCAGATCGGGGCATTCGTCGTCATCGACTTCGAGCTGGACGGGCGTGGTCAACCCGCCGCGCCCACCACGGTGTACTGCGAGGGCTACTCGAGCGACATGTACTCGGAGAAGCCGGACGTCGTCGAGCGCTACCTGACGGCATACCGAGATCTCCAGCGGGCCGCGTTGGACGAGGGCAGCAGCAGGAAGCTGGTGCGCGATATTGCAAAGGAGTACACCGCGTGAACCCTGAACTAACCGATGCTTATTGGTTCAAGAGCACCAGGAGTGGCGGGAGCAAGGAGTGCGTCGAGGTGGCGTTCCTCGGTAGTGGGAACGTCGGGGTGCGCGACTCCAAGGATCCGAGTGGTCCCGCTCAGGTATTCGCACCCCGCTCCTGGGATGACTTCATCGCGGGCGTACGAGCTGGGGAGTTCGATCGCCTCTGAGCGACGCACCCGAAACCGGCTGCTAGCTGTGAGAAGTCACGCAGCGGATTGACACGGTGGGCCGGGACCCCGGGCCGCCCAGTACACTCTGCACACCAGAAGCAAGGTGTCACTGGTAGGTCGGTTTCGTCGGGGGGATGTTCGGTATGCGTTATGGCTATGGCCGACTACGATCGGCCCGTGCCCGAGTACGCGTGGCCGCGGCTGTGGTGCTGGCGGTCTCGGTCTTCGCTAGCGCGGGGTGCGGGTCGGAATCGCATGCGGGCGATCAGAAGACGGTTGACCTGAGCAAGCTGGACGTGGGGGCCTACGCGACCCAGCCGAAGGACATTCAGGCGAAAGACCCGGCGAGCTGGGCTAAGTACCTTGAGGCCTTCCGACTCGCGAGTGTCATGCCGCTCGCGCAGGACGTCGACCCGACGCTGACCGTCAACGTCCCCGACGTGAACCCGTTCATCAACAGCGATGACTTCATCGCAGACCAGCTGGCAGGCAATAAGGCTGCCTTCGGTTGGCTCAATATGACCGAGTTCGATGCCAACACACCGGGGCTCGTAGCGGGCTTCCAAACCGGTGCCGAGTCGAACGAAGACTCGAACATCTCGATCGAGCTCAAAAACGCCGTCATGCTCTTCGACAGCGATACTTCCGCAACCGCTGCCGCAACCGCTCTGGCTCGCAGCGGCTTCGGGAAACCCGAGGGAACCGAACCAGCGCATTCGACCCAGTATCCGAATGCACAGATCGTATGGAAGCCCCAGTACCAGGCTTTGGCGTCGTGGTACCCCACCGGCAGGTACGTCATCCTCGCGCTGGCAATAAACCATGAGAACAGTGCGCTCGGCGAATCAGATCAATCTGGCCTGATCAGCCTGACCGACAAGGCGATATCGGTCACCTCGGATCGATTGAAGGCATTTCAGCCAACACCCAAGGACAAGCTCGCCGATCTCCCTGCAGATCCACAGAAGATGCTCCGGATGACCCTGCGCCACCCAGCTGGAGACCAGTTGGCCTTCTTTTTCCCGGGAACGCTCGACGCACACGGTGCCGTGCTCACGGCCGGCTACCCGAACGACAACAAGACCCTCTTTGACCAAACAGGCGTCGACTTCGTCAGTTACGGTGCGGGCCGGGTGATTCGGACCCGGGATACCTCGGCGGCCGAGACTTTCATAGCCACCGTATCCAGCGCTAAGTTCCAACACCCTATCGATCCCCCGCCCGGATTGCCCGACGCGCGCTGCGTTGAGTACCACGGCCCGCAGAACTTCGACTATCCGTTCCATTGCTATGCCGCATATGGCCGATACGCGGCCGAGATCGGGTCCACTCAGAAACAGGATGTGTACCAACGGATCTCGGCCCAGTACTCCATACTCGCGAATAGCAGATAGGAACTGTTCAGATGATCTTCGACTCTCGCAGTATCAGCTGCAGAACCGCGCTCGGTGTACTGACACTTTCCATAACCACTGCTGTGCTCACAGGGTGCGGGGCGGTCTCCGGCAACCCAGTGCCCGGCGAAATCGACATTCGAAAGCTTTCGGTCGGCACGTACCCGATCGAACCGCTTGATTCGCGATTCTCGTACTCCCACACAATTTCCGGGGGTTTGGAACTGGCGACCGGCCGCATCGATGATGCCGTCGTGTCCGGACCTGATGTCGATCCGAGCATCACCCACGGTGTTCTCTCCGTCAACCTGCAGATTCCCGAAGGCCTCGGCCTGGTTCTCTCCAGCGTCGCCAAACCCGTGGCCGAGAGCAACAATATGTTGTTCGGGTCATCTGCTTCTGCCAGCACCAAACCCCTCTCCAACGTCAGAGCCGCGAACATCGGCGAAGTCTATGCACCCTTCGGCCCGTACACGCCCGATCCGAGCGCTACCTCTTTCAACGTCACTGTGCTGCAGTTCCCCGATGAACAGCGGGCCGGAGCCGCAGCCGAGCAGATGGAGGCCGCAGATTTCAACGTCGCGGCCGACCAGAACCAGCGCGTCACCATCGACAGCCATCCCGATGCCAAAGCCCACTGGCGACCGGGTATCCCGTCGATGGGGACGACCATTGCCCACGGCCACTACGTCGTCAGCATTTTTGTCCAGCAACCGAATCCCGAACTCGCCGGGCTGAAGAGCTTGACCGAAAAGATCTTGGCAGTGCAGCTCCCCCTTTTGGAGAAGCTCAAGCCCCTTTCGCGTCGCGACATGCTCCGACTGGACTACGACCCGCAAGGGATGATGCGCCGAACGCTGCACCCCGAAAAGGGCGCACTACCCCACTCCGAAAGCGAAATAACCCGGACACCACGTGGTTTTCTCCACAATGTCGACGATCAGTCCACATGGAAGAAGCTCCTCGAGGACAACGGAGTAGACAGCACAGCCACTGCGCTCGATGGCGGCCTGCTGCTCCGCGCCCGCGACTCCAACGCCGCCACCGCCTTGTGGACTGGAATTACCAGTGCTACAACCGCTCCCGCCGATAAGCAGGCAGATGTTCCTGACACCGTCTGCACAGAAACCAGCAATACCGTAAAACCCTATCGCTTCGATCAAGAGGATGCGTGGGACCACTCGGACCGCTTCATCTGCACTCTTCATTACGATCGTTACGTCGCGCGTGTCGCGGGAACACAACTGGCTGACGTCACCCAACGCGCGGCCGCGCAGTATGCCCTGCTGGTCAACAGTCAGTACATGTGAGGAATCGGGATGAACATCGGACCCGGCACCATCGTCCGTGGGTACCGCATCGAACGCGTACTCGGCGCGGGGGGCATGGGCACCGTTTATTTGGCCCGGCATCCGGAGTTGCCCCGGTGGGACGCGCTCAAGGTTCTCAGCCCACAGTTCAGTCGTGATGCCGAATACCGGGCAAGGTTCGAACGCGAGGCGAATCTCGCTGCTGCCCTGGATCATCCGAACATCGTGTCGATCTACAACCGCGGAGAGGACGACGGTCAACTGTGGATCGCGATGCAGTATGTGAACGGCATCGACGCAGCCGCAGAGGCCGAACGCAACCCACGGTCAATCACACCGTGGCGCGCGCTTCACATTGTCAGTGAGGTCGGCCGGGGCCTCGACCACGCGCACCGCAGGGGTCTGCTCCATCGTGACGTGAAGCCTGCTAATTTCCTGCTGTCCATGGGCGACAACGGAGAAGAACGAGTGCTGCTCACCGACTTCGGCGTCGCGAAGTCCACCGAGGATGCCAACGAACTGACGCAGGCCGGCGGCTTCGTGGCCACTATCGCCTACGCTTCACCCGAGCAGTTGAGTGGAGACAGGCTGGATCACCGCGCCGACATCTACAGCCTCGCCTGCTCGTTCTATCGTCTATTGACCGGTCAAAACCCTTATCCGGGAACACAACCGGCGGTGGTGATGATGGGTCACCTGAACGATCCGCCGCCTCGTGTCACCGTGATAGATCCCGCAATACCCGCAGCTGTCGACGACGTTATCGCCGTCGCGATGGCCAAGAACCCCGCCGATCGCTTCGAGACCTGCCACGAATTCACCACGGCGTTGAAATCCGCTCTGGAGTACGGGGTTTCCGGCCTGTCCATGACGACCGTGCCGCACAACCGACCAGTCAGCACTCGCGCACCACAATCTGCCGTCGCGACACCAGCGAAAGCTTCTGCACGCAAGCGCATCTGGCTGGTCGGCGCGGTAGGTGCGACAGTCGTCGCGCTGGCGGCGGGAGCCGGTATCTGGGCGGCACAGCACGGCACTTCGGCGTCCGCGTCAGGCAGCGCCATGGCAGATGCTCGCGCACAGAACCCTGCATTCATCGGGAAATCGATTGTGGTCATGGATGTCTCGGGTAAGAGCGGGGAATACTCCGCTAACCTGGATATTCAGCTCAAACCAGGCCAACAGTCGAAGTTCTTGGAAGATCTAGGGTTCAGCTACAACCCCAATTTCCTGCAGGAGGGTAATGAGCCGAATCCTCGCCCCGTCTCGCAAGATTCCAGCGCGCAGTACTCTGCCTTGTCCGTGCTGAATTCCGGCTATGTGCTGGCCGTACGCAGCGACAGCAGCGCCGGCGGAGGCGGTCTGGTGAATCTCCCCGTTGCCATCACCTCGACCAGAGCCACGGTCCTCGTACTCGATGATCCGACCGCCGTCACCGCAATCCGGCAGTGGTCCGACAGCTCCCAGCAGGTCCTGCTGGACAAGCTGCTTCCGATCCTGCACAAGAGCGTCAAATAGGATCTGGCGCGAGATCAGCGATCCCGCGCCAGGCTCTCAGCCGACCGGCAGCGAATCCCACTTCTTCGCAGCATCCTCAACCGACAGGGTGGGGCCAGGGACCAGCGCCCCGATGATCCTCCAGGGGGCCAGGTGTGGTTGGGAGTCCAGCCCGAGGATCTGTGCTGTCTTGATATCCGGGATGCCGTACCGAATTCCGTTGTCAGCGATGTAGTACAGGCTGTCCAGCTCACCAGTGCCCGGCTTATTGCCAGTGGATTGCACGAACTCTCCGGTGGCGGGTGGCACATAGACCTGATCAACTCGGTCGAGGCTGTTCACGTCTGCGGTAGCCAGCTGGACCGGTACCTGCGAATCACTCAGCGGCAGACGCGTACCGACCAGCAGCTGAACCTTCGACCAGTCCGACAGACTCTCGGTGGAATCGAGCTGGCTCTTGCCGTAACCGTTGTTCTTCGCCCAAGTCACGCAGGAAACCGGGTCCTCAGCGGCCGAAACGATCCTCGGTGTGACGCTTGGGAAGTCGTCGATCGGCAGACCCTTGTTGGCCGGGATCGGATCGTAGGCGTGCTTCTGCGGAAGTCCCGCGATCATGTCGGGCGTCACGGACACGATGTCGTCCATTTTCACAGAGTTCACAGCCCTGATGAACTGAGCGGTGAAAGGGGAGACGCGCTGAATCCCGTCAGCCAGTACGACATACAGATTCGACCCACCGGATCCGTCCAGTGCCGCGACCTTGATGACGCCGCCTACCTTGACGCTTTTCAGCCCGTCCGGGCCGTCATCACCAGCGTGCGCGATCTCCGGGGCGATCAACATCGGCACCCGCACCGCGCCTTGCATCAACTTCGATGAGACAGGCCGAGTGGAGGAAAGATTGATTACCTGCGTCAGAGCCTTCTGAGTCGTTGCGTCCGAGCTGATGTCGGCGATCTTGCCCTCGTAGATAAGTGAGGTGTGATCCTGATTCTTGTCGTCGGTCCACTTGGCCAGAACGGCAGTGCCCGCATCAGCCGATTTGATGTGGTCGTCGAGTTGCAGTGTTCCCGCGACGACCGTGGTCACGGCCTTGGATGACGATTCCGACCCACCGGAAGCGGACAGCAGCACCCTGTCACAAAGGGTCCATTGAGAATGCTCGCCCTGCCCACTGCCGGGCAAAGCCGCAGGCACACCGGGGATTCCGATCATCGGACCACGCGGAACGGAGCCGAGCTTGCTGTCTTTGACCGAGGTCGGCTTCTCACTGGTGCCCGAAAGCAGCCGAGCCGACGCAAGGTTCAGCGTCGGGTACAGAACCATCTTGTTCTTGTCGTTCTTGTCTCGGACCACGGTATACAGGGCACCGCTGTCCTTGCCCATCACGATATTCGCGTTGCCGATGGAGCCTTGCGGCTTGATGAAGGCCATGATGGTCGCGCCCGCGACAACGAGCAGGGCGAGAATCGCCCCGGTAATAAGCGATCGGGACTGGGCCCGCATCGGATCGTGGAGCATTCGCACATCGCGCCGGACCAACGCATGGTCCAGACGACGGAGCAGAAAGCGATACCCATTGACCTGGGCACGGGTGGTCAATTGGGCTGGCACTAACCAAATCCTCCATCGATCCGGGAACGACAGGCACGTAGACTACGCGGCTGCGGCTTACGACAGCGCACCCCTCTCAACAGAGGCGTGCGCTGTCGTAGGCGGTACTGACGTCACTCGTCAGGCGAAAGACCCGCCGACCTTCGAGTCTGCGGCAAGCGCGTCATTCAGAGCAGTCTCAACTGCGGTAGCAACAGCATCCAAAGTCTGCAGGCACTTGTCCTGGTAAGCGGTGTCCCACTTCGTCTTCGCGGCCGCCACATCCGTCAGCGCGCCATTCTCGACACCGCTGTTGGGATCCGTCCAGGCCTGCTTCAACTTCTGGTACGCCTGGCCGAGCTCACTGCCCGAGTCGTTCGACCCATCGCCAGCGAGCGAGACCAGATCGCTGTGGTACTGCCGCAGCTCTTGGATGAGGGTGGTCATCTTGGCCTTGTCATAGACCATATTGCCGTCGTTAGCAACCATTTTCTTTTCCTTTGTGAGTACTGAAGGTTCGATTACAGATTTGGCCGGTATTACCCGAGGTTCGTGAGGGCAGTGTGGAAGGCCTGCTCGTTGGAGGCGTCCGTCGAGCTGAAGACGTCAGTTCCCGCGCCGACCTTGTCCTGGAACTCGGTGAGAGCCCGGTTCAGTTCCTGGGCCTCGTCATCCCACCGCACCGCCGCAGACTGGAACGCGCCCGCAGCGGTACCCTGGAAACCACCCTTGGAGTGGTCCACGGTGTCGGTGATCTGCTGCAGCACACCCTTGATCGAGGCGACTACGTCGGCCATGTGGCTCTGCGCTTGCTTCGCGAGTCCCGATTCATTTGCAACCATCGTCTGTACCTTGCCTTTTCATCTCTCAGATAGGCGATGCGCTGCGCATCACCGTTTCGGGTTGATCAGCCGCCATGAGTCACTGGTGACTCACGCCAGCCACCTCCCCCCAGGCAGCGAGTCGATCAACGTCGTGATCGACTGCGCGACACGGTGATCACTGCCCGGTGTCAGCGTGGACCAGAGTTGCTGGTCCGGGGCGACCCCCGGTGCGGCCACTAGGCGGCCTCGTGCGGTGTCGTAGACCGCGACGGCTCCGGGTGATCGGTCTGTGAGGCCGTCCGCGTAGGCGTAGGCCACGATTTCGGCGTAGGCGCGCGTCGAGGAGAGCGCGAGGCCGTAGTTGGTGGCGTCGGTGTCGGGGACGCCCAGGTTGTAGACGACGTTGGTGTAGTCGCCGGAAGTTGTTGCGGTGTCCAGGCGTTCGGCCAGGTCCACCGATTCGGCGCTGAAAGCGGCCAGGTCGGCGGGTGGGCAGGGGCCGAGGGCGTCGAGGAGGGGGCGGGTGAGGGAGTCGCCGGAACCGTCGGACCACAGGGGGTGGATGTCGAGGGTGTCACCGCGGCGGATGGCTACGGCGTGGTCGTCGGCGCGGCGGACTACGCAGACTCGGATGGGGCCGTCGGCGGTGTGGGCGCGCATGGCCAGTTCGCGGTCGGGCTGGGCCAGGGCGAAAAGGGCTGCGGCGGTGTCGGTGTCGACGTCGCCGTGCGGGTCGAGCACGCGCTGGGCGCGCAGTTCGGCACGGGCCCGCTGCTGAGCCTGCTCCCATTCGGCGTACGTGTCCTGCTGCGGGCCGACGGACAGGACCAGCGGCAGGGTCTGCACACCGAGGTATCCGGCGAGCACGATCACGCTGTCGTTGGTGAGCGTCGTCATGACGCCGCCTCGGTCCGAGCACCCGAATCGCCAGCACCGGAGGCACTTTCGGAACCAGTGCTGCCAGCGTTGAAGGCGATGTCCACGGGCGGTCGCTGCGCGGCGGGGTCGAGTCCACCGAGTACGGCGGGCGCGACCTGCATACCGGAGTTGAGTCCGAGCTCGGAGTCGCCGGCGGGCGCGCCGATCAGTCCGGCGCGAGCGGTGTGCTCCTCATCCTGACCCTGCACCGAGCTACCCATGGCGGCGGGGGCCATGGACGTACCACTCGTCTCGACCGTAACCGGCTGCGACACAACGCGTTGCGTGGTCGATTCGCTGGCCTGGACCGTGGTCACCGGCATCCGGACGAACGGCATCGGCGGCAGATTCAGTTCGCCGATGGACAGGGTCGGCATGGACCCGGACAGCGTGGTCGGCGTTTCCTCCGGGACCGCGGTGGGCGCGGCCTGGTCGGTGGGCTGTGATGCGGTGGTCAACTGCGGCGGGGCCTCGTGTTCCCACGGCTTGGCCAGGTTCTCGGTGGCGGCCTCGTAGGTTCGCATGACCCGGGCCGCAGCGGCTTTCGCCGCATCGGCGTCGGCATCCGCACCCGCGAGCCCACCCAGCAGCGGCAGCCCGGCGGCGAGGCCGAGCTGTCCCATCAGCTGCTGTACATCCTTGATCCGCTCGACCTCGTCGACATCCGGCATCGTCAGACGCGCGAGTTCGTATGCGGCCGCGTGGGTTTCGGCCTGACCGGCGTTACCGGCAGCGGCGGCCGCGGAGTCCCCGAGCCAGTTGCGCAGCGCCTTGATCCGCTCGATGAACGGTCCGCTGTTCTTGGATTCCCAAGCGCTGTCGAGGACTACGAGGATGCGCTCGTACTCGATGGCGGCGGCGGCGAAGCCCGCGCTCAGCCGAGCCCATGCGAGGCCCGCTTCGGCGGCGGGCACCGCACCGGCGCCCGTCACCAATTCGCGGGCCAGCTGCTCGGGCGGCCTGGATTCCCAGACCGTCTCGGTGAAGCCGGGTGTCGTCGGTTCCAGCATCGAGGTGAACCGTTGTCAGCTGGCGAAGCCGAGGGCGGACTGCTGCTCGACCTGTCCGAGGGTGTCGAACTGGCTGCGCAGAGTCGCTGCGAGAGAGCGCAATTCGGTGACACCGTCGCTGCCGGAGCCCACGAAGGACGCGGCGACCGCGGTGAGGGTCTGCGCGGCGCGCACCGAGACCTCGTCGGCCCCGGCGGGTACGAGATCGAGCTTGACCTGCTCGACCTGCAGACCGCCGTCGAGCCGATCCGCGAGCGCGTCCAGCTGCGCCGCGGCGCTGCGCGCGGACGAAGCGTCGAAGCGCAGACCGTCGAATGCGTTGGTACTCATGCCAATCCTCCTGTTACCCCTGGCTGTTCAGTGCCTGGATTCGCGTGTTCGTCAGAGAGTGAGCGCCTTGTCCGGCGGCTCTTCGATCGCTTCGATGGCCCCGACCACCGGGAGCACCACACCCTCGATGACACCGACCACCTCGTCGCCGTGCGCGCCGGTGACCAGCTTGGAACGGTCCGAGGTGCTCTCCTCGTCGGCCGCACCGGCCCGGCCCGCCGCACCGCCGGGCGCACCCATGCCCGATGACGATGTGCGAGCGGCTGTTTCGGTCGTCGCCTTCGGCGTTCCGGTTCCGGAGGTGACCTCGCTGGCCGTCACCTTGCCGGTGCTCGGCGTGGCCGCCGGAGTCGTCGGCGAGGTGGACGTCGGAACGCCGCCGCCGAAGACCGTTCCGGTGGGAACGCCGCCGCCGGTGTCGGTGGTCTTGGTCGTCGTATCCGCCGGAGTGGTGGTCGACGGCGTGGTCGTGCTGGGGGTGGTCGTCGACGGCGTCGTAGTGGTCTTGGTGTTGGTGTTGGAATTGCTGTTGTTGCTTCCGGTGAGCGACTGCCCGAGCTGGCTGACGGCCTCGGTCCCGCTGGACACCACCGACGCGCCCTTCTCGGCCAGCGTGCTCGCCACCGTGGGGGCGACGCTGGTGATGGGCTGCAGCGTGGTGCCCACCATGTTCACCAGGTCCGCGATATTGGACGCGATCGGCGCACCCGCGATCATGACCTTCGTTCCGGCCGCGACGATCTCGGCCGTGCTGCCCGCCAGCTGGGCGCTGGTGGTGGCGGCGATGGCCGTGCCCTCGGTGATCGCGTCGGTCGCGGTCGCGATCAACCACGGGATACCGGCGGGAGTCGCCAGCAGGGCGACGCCCGCCGTCACCTGCGCGATGAATTTCGTGATGACACCGGTGATTTCGGCGTAGCCCTCGGCGACGATGGCTTCCGCGGACAGCAGGATCCCGTGCTGCTGGGTCCCCTGCGCGGCGACCTCGACACTCTGACCCTCGACCGCGTCGCTCTTGTCCTTCGCCGCGGTCGCCGCGTCACCGGTCCAGGTGTTCATGACCGCGCTGGTCGCCGACTTGCTCTGCGACACAGCGGAGGTCAGCGCACTGACCAGGGAGGTCAGAATGCTCGCCGGGTTGAAACTGCTACTGCTGGAGTTCCCGGTCCCGAACGACTGCAGCAGACTGATGACCGGCTGGATCAGCGAGGTCAGGTCGATCGTCGGCAGCGTGGGCAGCTGAATTCCGGAGAGATCCGGCAGCGTGATGGACGGAATCTGTGGCAGCTGCGGCAATCCCAGATTGCTCAACACGTCCGTGACCGGCGTGTCGAGGTAGGGACCGATCGGGCTGCTCCGGAGTTCGTCCAGAACGGTCGGATTCGCCGGAGTGGTCACAGCACCGTCGAGAGGAAATTGGCAGCCGAGGTGACCTCATTGGAGCCGTACGCGCCGACCGCCGCGTACGCCGTGGTCGCGGTGTCCGCGTGCACGGCCGCGATCTCCGCCGACGACATCAGGAAGTTGCCCTGTGCCACCGCGAAAGCCGCCAGGAACTCCTGACCGATCAACCCGAACACCGGCACGGCCTGCGCCAGCGCGGTACCCACATCAGCGGCGGCCGAACCCGCGACCTGTGCGGCAATGCCCGCCTTCTGAGTGCCATACGCCAGGATCGGCGGAAAATCCGCCGCTACGTGATCGGCCATCAGTGTCCCTCCCACTACTTTCGATCTTGCACAGCTTACAAGTGCGAAATTTGTTGTGCCAGAGAGTGTATTGCAAACTCTGGCTCAAAACTGTGTGAACAATGTCGGCCTAACCGGCCGTCTCCTCATTGAACCGATTTACAATCTCAGCTCGCCGCTCGAAGGCCCGCCGCGCCGCCGCGGCCGAAGTCCCCACCACGGCCCGCTCGAACTCCGCAGGGGTCATCCGCGACACCGCACTGCTGAACCGCAGATCCTGCAGCGCCCCGTTCCCGTCGACCTCGACCGTCACGGCCCCGTCCTCGGAAGTCTCCCGCCCGCGAACCGCCGCCATCTGATCGGACAAATCCTGAAACCGGTACAGCTGCCGTCGAACCTGCTCCTGCAGCTCATCCATCGACGAGACCACGAGCCCCCCTCTCAAACAGTCCTGAGCCAACTCTGCGGTTCAGTATCGTAGTCCTGCTCCTCGACAATCTCCTGCCGAGCGACCTCCGCCTCGGTGGGCAGACCGGTACGCGAGAGACCCGCCGCATCCAGGCCCGCTTCCTCCAACTGCTTGCGCAACGCCAGCCCCGCCCGGTTCGCCGTGCGCTGGCACAACCGCAGCACCTCCCCGGCCAACTGTGCCGGATCCCGCCGCAGCTCAGCCGGATCCACCTTGATGGCCAGCGGCAATCCCTGCTCGGTGGTGCGCACGCGGATAGAGCCGCTCAATGTGGCGCCGGTCACGGCAGGCCAATCCTGTTGCCCGGCCTGCGGACTCACGTCCCCCTCTGGCGTCATCGCGAACTCCCTCCCAGTTTGCTTGACGTATCAGTACCACACGGCAAGGCGAACATCCATTCACTTTCATTGAGCCGCACCGCGGTCGACCCGACGGCCCTGGTCAGGGCGCACGCTCTTCCCGGATCGCCTGGATCACCGCGGCCACCCGGCCGTTGATGGCGGCGACCATTCGCTTGGCGTCCGCGGGCGTGGCCACGTACGGCGGCTCGCCACCGATCACGTAGCGGCCGTCGTCCTGCACATCACGCCAATCCAGTTGCCGTGTGGTTATTCCGCGCGGGCCGAACTTGGAGTAACCCTGAACGATCTCGATCGTTCCCATATACGCCATCGGCGCATTCAGGAAAGACAGTGCGCGGCGATCCATCGAATCGACAGAAATGTCGTCGACGATGGATCGACTGTATTCCACGTCATTATTCTGCGGCCCAGCGGAATCCGGTAGCACGACATCTCCCCTGCTACCCGGCTCCGCCTCGGGCAGGGCCGAGACGATGGCATCCGCCAAGGCGATCGGATCGCATTCGGTGACGGTGAATCCGCCACTGTGCAGATAGGTCTCACCCGGAGTCTGCTGGATCAGATAGCCGTAGGTTCCGCGCCGCAGGCCCATCATTCGCACTCGGCCATCGGCACGCTGGCGATCGCGGCCGTCGAATCCATTGACGGTGATCCGCACATCGGGTTCCACCATGGCGTTGGAAAGCAGGTCGAAGGGGTCGGTCCAGCGCGCGTCCAGCTGCTCGAGCACCTCGCGCTTCTCACGCAGGAAGTCGTAGTACATCTCGGTCTTGCTGGTGAACACGAACGGCGCGGGCATCGGCTCGCCGGTCGCCTGTTCCCACAGCACGACGAACTCCAGATCGTCGAAACGCAAGGCAGCGGTCATTTCTCGGCCACCGGGGTGACTGCCTCCGGCACCGCCTCGAAGACCTCCTCGAGGTGCTGGCCGCTCTTGAGGAACTCGGCGCGCTTGTGGTCCTTGCCGCCGCCCTGACCGGCCGCACCGGCGCCGCCCATCGGGGCGCCGGACATACCGGTTCCGGTGCTGGAAGTGGTGGCCGCGGTGGTGGCGAGGCCCGCGCGGGTGGTCGTCGCTTCCGTCTCTGTCTCGGTCTCGGTCGCGACGGTCGCGCGCGGGTAGAGCCGCGCCGCCGGGGTTTCCGGAGTGCTGGGGCTGCCGCCGGTCGGACTGCCGCCCGTGGGAGATCCGCTCGGGGAGCCCGTGTCCGTGGTCGGGAGGGTCGAAGTGGGCAGCGATACGGGCTGCGTGCCGGTCTCGGTCGTCTTCTGGGTGTTCGTCGCGGCCGACACCAGTGACTGGATCAGGCTCGAGCCTTGGGAGGCAACGGATTCCACCAGCTGGGTGCCGTTCTGCGCCAGTGTGGACAGCGCGGACGTGAGCGTGGAGAGGGTGGAATCCGTGGTCGTCGACGGCGTCTGCGTCGTCGTCGGCGACTGAGTGGTGGTGGGCTGCTGGGTGGACGGGGTCTCCGTGGACGGGGTTTCGGTCGACGGAGTTTGTGTGGAAGGTGTTTCGGTGGAAGGGGTTTGGGTTGACGGTGACCCGGACTGGGTGACGCTCGGCGAGCCGGATTTGTCCGGCGTGCCCTGATCCTTGGGCTGCTGGGCACCCGGGGCCGCGGGCTGATCCACCTTCGGGGCCGTCGGCTGCGGTAGGGCGAGGGTCAGGCCGTTGTACTCCATGACACCGGCGACGTAGTAGGCCTCGCAGTCCTGGCGATATTTGGAGACGACCGCCTCGACGCAATCCTGCGGGCTCGCAGCGCCGTAGGTCTTGTCGGCATCGGTGTCGGTGATGATGTAGCGGGTGTTGCGCTTTCCGTCGGTCATCGTGGTGGCCTCGGGCGACTTCTCCTGCTTGGGCATACGAGCCTTGGTCGACTCCAGCCAGCCCTCGGCCTTGTACAGGGCGGATTCGACGTCGCCCATCTTCGAGGTCAAATCGCTTATGCCCGTAGCGACACCGTCCGCGGCGGTCACGGCCTTGCTGCCCGATTCACCCGTCCACGAGTTCCGGAAATGCCCGTCGGTGATGTCCGTCTTGAAGGCGGTGACCGCAGCGGTCAGCTGGTCTTTCATCCACCCCCAGTCGACCGCGAGGTTGCCGGGGACCTTCTCGATGCTCTGGCCGAGCTGGTAGAGGTCGTTCCAGGACTTCGCATACGGGTTCTCCGGCCACGCGGGATGCTGGCCCTTGATATTGAGATCCGAATACGAATACGCCTGTGTCCGCTGCTTGGTGCTGCGGTTGTTGGTGAACTTCTCGACCGGATCCGGCTTCGGCACCTTGCCGCTGAGTTTCGTGTAGTCCGGCTGCGAGGTGACCGCAGCCGCCTTGTCCGGCATCGTCGCGTTCAAGAAGCCCTGCATGGACGTCTCTTCGGCGTTCTTGAACTCCTTGATGGCGGCCTTGAAGGTGTCCGAGAGCGCGGTCACGACGGCCACGTGAGTGGTGAGTGCGTTGGTGAGGTCGGTGTCGAGGCTGCGAAAGCCGTCGGTCCAGGCCCGCCCCGAGTTGAAGATCGTTTCGGGACCGGCGAAATCCTTGATGTTGCGCGACCCCAGAAAGTCCTTCACAGCCAATAGCTGACCGATCAACGTGCTGCAGGTACTGATCGCCTTGGATGCCACCGCAGGCTCGAACGTCAGTTGACCGTTGTCGACCATTCTGAATCCCCCCGACTTCGAACCCCTACGGAATCAGCCCGCGCAGCTGCCGCGGGCGGTCTCATCTTGCCCGACGCCCCATCGGTCCGCCACCGGTCCCCGGTGGTCCGCCAGGCGGACCGCTAGGGTGATGATCAGCGCAGCAGCGGTAAACCACAGCCGCACAGCCGATCCGTTGACCTGCATTCGATGAAGGACAACCGTGGAATTACGCGACGATCCGGCCGAGGGTGAGCGGCAGATCACAAACGAACTGGCCGGAATTCTGACGGACGGCTGGCAGCGGTTGGATGCCGTATTCGCATTCACGGTGAGTGACGAAGCGGCGCAGGTGATCTTGTCCGATGGTGAACGGGTAGTGCCCGCCCGGCCTTCCGCGCGGGTTGTCGAGCTGCTGCGCGCACATCGGCACCAATGCGCCGCGACCGAGAACGGGCCCTGGTGGCGTCTGCTCGTTTCCCTGACGAATACCGGTGAGCAGTCGATCACCTACGACTACGGCACCGAACCGTTTCCCGATGAGCAACTCTTCCCGGCTGCCGCGTATCTGGCGGATCTGCAGGTCTATCCACGCAAGCGTCTGCCCGTCTGGCTGGCCGCGTATGTCGGGCATCAGGGCAGTCAGATCCGCACACCGAGAACTGCTTTCACGCAGGCCCGGGCGGACCTCGCCGACAATATCGGCGCGGTCCCCGTCACCACGCTGCCGCCGCTGTCACGGCTCTGGGCGCGCTGGGCCGCGATCTCCGCCGCGTTCGTGGCGGTGAATTCACCGCGCGGCCCCCGGATCACGACCGCGGTCGGCTGGTTCGAAGGCGCCAAACACAGTGGTGCGACGCTGTATCGGCTGCCGCAGGGACGTGCGGTGCTGTCCGGCGGCGTGTGGGACGCACCGGAGCTGGAGGCGGTGTACAACCACGGTGGCCCGATGCCGAGGTTCTATCGGGGCGCTCCCGAATGGGTGGCGGATCCGGTCCTCAATCCGCGCGCCGGAAGCGGTCTCATGTCGTTCTGCTATTGGTGGGACGGGCAGGGCTGGTATCGAGGGGAATCGCCGGATCCTCCGGCGGTACGGGCCGCGCTGCCCGGCGTGTGGTCCGCGCGCGTCGCGGCCGACGTGATCGGACAGGTCATCGACGCGGAGGGCACGGACGCGGTGGATCTGGTGGCCGCTGCCGAATCCGGTTCGGCCACACGGTCGCTGCTGGTTGACGCGTTGGGCACGGACCGTCCCGAACTCGACGGCGCCTACTATCAACTGCTGCTGGCAGGGGTTGTCGCCGCGGATTCCGCGCGCGCCAGGTGAGTGCACAGCGGTCGTGCTCGAAGAACGATGCGGATATGCTCGCGGCAGATTTCGGGATCGATCATCGAACCGGGGGGTTGGCATGGCGGAAAAGGTCGAAGTCCAGGTGGCCGGGATGCGCACCACCGCAACCGGACTCGAAGGCGTATCGACTCGCATCGACACGATCCTCGCCGCGGTGTCGGCGGCATCGGATTCCCACACCGGTTGCTGGGGCGATGACGAATTCGGCCGACCCTTCGCCGAGGGCGACAGCGGCTACACGAATCGCGATGGGGCACTGCAGGGTGTGCTGAAGGCCAGGGCCGCACGGCTGCGCGAGTACGCGACCGGTCTGCGCGACGGGGCCACCACCCTCGAGACCACCGAGGCGAACAACACCGACAGCTTCGAATCCTGATCGGTGGCCAACGAAGCGGAGAAGGCGCGGTTGGCGGAACTGCTCGACACGGTGCAGAGCGGATTCGCGTCGGTGGCGCGCGCCCAGGAGGAGCGGGCGCGGCTGACCGCCACGGCGCAGGCCGGTGGGCGGCGGGTGACGATCACCGTCAATGCCGACGGTGTGGTGATCAAGACCGAATTCAGTGCTGACGTGGACGATCTGCCCTTCTCCGAGATCGCGACCGCGGTGACCAGTGCGACGCAGCAGGCGGCCGCCGAGGTGCGGCAGAAGTCGCAGGACATCATGAACGCGCTGCGGAGCGAACAGGAACGCCAGCCCGCCATGTCCGAGTTCTTCCCGGCAATGCCCGATATTCGGGAGATGATCCCGACGCCGCCCGAGGTCTCGACCGCGCCCCCGGGGTCGCCCGAGCGGGATGCTCCCGACGGATCCGCGATGGAATTCACCGATGTCGAGGACTGGGAGCACGACGAGCAGGCCCGGAATCGGTCGAATATCGCCGCACCGGAGTGGTGAGCGGCGATGTCTGGATGGACTGCGGGCGGAGACTTCCTGCCGGGTTGGCTCATGCAGGCGCTCAACTTCGGAATGGCCTATCCCAAGGGTGATCAGGACGCGCTGTTCGCGCTCGGTGACTCCTGGAACAAGGCGGCATCCGACCTCGAGGCCCTGGAGCCAGACCTCCGGTCGGTGACCGACAAGGTTCCGCAGTACTACGTCGGTGATGGAGCCACCCAGATCTCCGCGGAGTTCGCGACGCTGTTCGACGGCAAGGATTATTCGATCCAGAAGCTGGTGAGCAATCTTCACTCGCTCGGGCACGACACTCGGTCCACCGCAACGACTATCGAATACACCAAGCTGCAAGAGGAGGCGTTCGCGCTCATAACCCTCGCGACGGTGGCGTCGCTGATGGCGTCGCTGTACGGGGAGGTGCTGGTACCCGCGTATCTCGCGATCGCGCGTGAGGGTCTGGCGGTCTTCGCGGAGACGATGATGAAACAGATTGCGGCACTTGCCAGTCGGGCGGCGCTGGAGTCGCTGGCCAAGCCGTTGTCGAAGGAGATCGCCGTTCCGCTGGCCAAGCGGATCGGTGCGGTGGGGCTGCAGATGGGCAAGGGAGCCATCATCGCCGGGGGGATGGGCGCGGGGCTCGACGCGGGGATCCAGGGGTTGCAGATCGGACTGCACCGTCGCGATGACGGGTTCGACCTGAAGCAGACCTTCACCACCGGATTGGAGTGGGGCGCGGGCGGATTCGTCGGGGCGCCGGCGCACACGCTGGCGGAATCGGTGTTGAAGCGGACGTTGCCGGGGCTGCCATCTCGGTTGGGCGGGTTCGTCTCGGGTAGTGCGGGCGGGGTCGCGGGCGGGCTGGGGATGTACGGGGCCGGGCTGGGTACGCAGTACTACGACAAGGGGAAGTGGAGCGACGTCGACAAGACGTTGCATATGCAGTTGCTCGCGGGTGGGCTGGCGATGGGCGGGCTCGGCGGGTTGAAGGGCGGGGCCAAGCACGGCGAGGTGCCCGTGACCGGTGATCCGGCGAGTTCGATCGCGAAGATCGCGCCTGCGGATACTCAGGTTAAGACGGTGCCGAATGTTGTTCCGGCACATGAGAATCCGGTCGTTTCTAACGAGCCGGGTGGGCGTGGTCAGCATCCGGCGAACACAGACGTCGTGACCGACACCGAACGCCGCGTCGCTCCGGCGAGTTCGACGGTGCCGCACGACACCGCGCCCGCACATACGAATCTGGGCGATCACGGCCATACCGGCGATGCCGGGACCAGAGCTGGCGACACGACCAGTCGAACCGCACCCGCGAACGGCCAGGTCACCGACGCTGCCAACCGGCACAGCGATATTGCGAGCAGAAACGGCGACAACGGCCGGCCCACCGAACCCGGGACCAGGCCGGGCGAAACACGGCCCACCACCGACCAACCGGCCAGGCCCGGCGAGACACGGCCCGTCGGCGACCAACCGGCCAGGCCTGGGCACACCGACCAACCCAACCGCTCCGCCGGACCCGAACGCGCGAGCGAGCCCGCTTCCCTGCGCGATGCCACCCCGGCGAAGCAACCGACCGCCGACAGCCCGGCGCGCCCCGCAGCCACGACGACAGCTCCGGCCGCGAATGTCACTGCGGCAGTGGCAGACAAGCCGCTGACGGGCATCCGGGATATTCGGCCCGCGTCGGTCACCGCACTGCCCGACGTGCGACCGATCGGGCTCGAACCGACTCCACGCGTGGTTGATCCGGTGTCTGCGCCACACAGTTCGGTGCCGACCGTGGACCACGCACCGACGCGGGACATTCCAGCCGATCGGGGTCCGGCAGATCGCTCCCCCACGGACCGCGCCCCCGCCGACCGCGCCCCCGCCGACCGCGCTCCGGCTCCTGCGGATCGGTCGCCCGGGATCGCGCACGAGCCACCCAAACGCGCACCCGAGCCGCAAAGCAAGCACCCGCACGACCCGGGTACCCAACCGGTCAACGGCGACCATCAACCAGCCGCCGATGTGAACCCGCTGGGGTCGGATCACGTTCCCGGGCAGGACAATTCGCCGCCGAACGCACCAGCCGTGATCATCACGACCTCGCACGCCACCCCGGAGCACCCCCAAGAGGTCCGCCGCCGCATCGAAAAGCTCACCGGCGTCGACCCCGAACTCGACAGCTTCAAGGCCCGCGACGAGTTCGAGGACTTCTACAGCGACCAATACTCGGAGGCCGCCAAGCCCACCGAGGTAATGCCTCGCGACAGCGGATCCCCCACCGCCGAACCACTTTACGACGCCCGCCGCTTCACCTACGACAACGACAAGCTCACCGTCCTCACGGTCAAAGTGCATCTCGACGACAGCGGCAAGGTCCCCGAAACCGACCTGCACTCGATCGCCGACTCCCTCCACAAATCCGCCGACCGCACCTTCAACACCGGCGAACACCAACTACTGAGCGGCGACCGCTTCCGAGTCGAACTCGAATTCGTCGACGATCCGGCCGAAGCGCATCTGAGGCTGCCGGTCGAGAACCCGGGCAAGAGTGCGGAACCCGCTGCCCTGAACCGCAATACGCCCTCCGACGCACTTGCCGAACACCTCCGCGACCATCTGGGTCTGCCCAAGGATGATCCGGCGCTGACGGATGTCGACCTTCGGCACATCAGCAATGACATCGCGTTGTCGAACACCGACAACCAGCTCCGGGGGCTGCCGGGTACGCGCGTCGTGGCACCACACGAATTGGGGGTCCTAGAGTCCGCGAAGTTCCAGTGGGATGTGGAAGACGCGCTGCGCGACGGAGACCGGTTCATAGTCGGCGCGGACCCTCGCACCAATCCGTATGGCGAATTGATCAACGACGGTGGACCGTTCACAGACGTACGCCGTTTCAACTGCCTCGACCAGAGCCTCGCCGCGCTGTCCTCGTTTTATGGCGACCCACAGGTCGGTCTACCCCGCTACTTCGACAAGCTTGCCGACGGAACGTTCGATGAACACGGTGAAGCCGGAGGGATCCCCCGCGCCAAGCACTGGCTTGGGGACAATATGCTCGGCTGGAACGTCAAGAGCCAGACTCCGGTTCATGAGCAGTTCAATTGGCTGCACCAGCACATCGAACAACAGGGCGAGCTCTCCGCCGCGCTGGTGATCAACGAATGGCATGCCCGGGACGACTTCGGTAACAAGCTGTACGAGCCGGACGGCACCCCCATAGCCGATGGATCGCACGCGACCGTCATCGTTTACCCCCGCGGGGCGTCAAGCCCGGTGTGGTGGGACCCCCAGTCGAGGACCATGTCGGACCATCCGCCAGCTGATCTGACGCTAGGGTCGGCCTCGCTGTACTTCATGGAAATCGATCCGAACGGAGGTATCTCAGGTGCCGGAGCTGCGCACTCGGGAACAGGTGGAGGAGTACCTCCGACAGGCGGGCCTCATCCCGGAGAACCGAGCAGTCAACATTTATCAGACCGAATTCGCATGGGTCTGCTGGACTCCGATGAACCCGCAGGAACAAGCGATAGCGTTGGAGAGGCCGGGCACCGGGGGCTGCCGGATCGTGGACGCGAGGACGGGAGTGGTGACGGGCTACGGCAGCGCGAGACCCCCGATCCTCTGGGGAGAGATGTACGACCAATCGATTCGGACCGGCCAGCCGATGATCGCAGGCAATCAGATCTACCCGCACCGGTGGAAGCTGACCATCCAGCAGACACGGCAGGACCAGACCGAGATCGAGTACCGAGTGACAGCGGAGTCCCTGACCGAACCGCCGGAACCGACCACGGATCTCCAACTGATCGTGAACAAGGAAACCCACCGGTACCGGACGAACACGGGCGAGATTCCGCCCTCGGCGACCCACGCACTGGGCTGGGTGAACGTCAACCGGCAGAACGGGATCTGGCCGGAACACCTGACCCACGAGTATTAGGGGCCGATGCTCCGACGCCCGGGCATCGACTCGACGATGTGCACGATTTGCACGCCGCTTCGAGCGACAGGCCCGGCGGACCTGCGGGCGAGAACGAACCGCTCGGCTCCCACGACAATCCCCCGAGGCAGACTGCCCACCCCGCAAGTGAATCCGTTCCCGGGCGCTCCCCTGCCGACGAGCACAGGTCCATATCGCCGCATGCATCCAACACCCACCCATCCGATCCGGTCGGACCGCACTCGACCGAAGCGCTTCCCACACAACCCCATTCGTCCGAAGTCGGCTGGGCGCCACACATCGACGACGAATGGTCTCAGAAGACCGCCCACGAGATCTCGGATGCGCTGAAGAGCCGCTGGGGCATCGACACCCAGGGCTTCCACAACCCCGACCTGCATCCAGAGGTCGTACGCGAATTCGCCCGCGCCGTAGACGATATGAAGTCTCGGTACCCGGATGCGAACGTGCCCAAGGTCGTAATCGACAAGCTTCCGGACGAATACCACGCCGCGGCTGAATGGCAGGTCTTGCCCGACGGTCGATACTCCCTCGAAGCGCTGATTCTGAACGAGATCCCCGCCCTCGATCCGGAGTTCATGGCCAGTGAGAGCGCCAGATTGGAGGCCAACGGACACTACGTACCCGGTTCCGGTGACCGCCCCATCCATGCCGCACTCGTGCACGAGTTCGGCCATGTCATCGACATCGAGGGTCAGCGAAGCGCCGAGGATACCGCTCTGGACACCCTGGATCGGTACTACCGATCCACCCGTGGCGAACTGGACAAGGCCGAATACCAGAAATGGCTCGACCAGCTCAGCGACTACAGTTTCGACACCGACGGCCAGCTCGATCCCCCGGAGGCGCTCGCTGAGGCATTCGCGGACGTGGAATTCAATGGCGAAGCCGCGAGTGAGCCTGCCAAGGTGCTGTATTGGCACCTCCTCGACAGCGCGAATGCGCACAGCATCGCTCCAGACGGCTTCCGGCACATCCCTGAAGACGTAATCGCGCGCCCCACCGGTCCGCATGTCGCCGAACCGCTCGAGCCAGTCCACCCACCGTCATTGCAAGACAGGTTCGAAGACCTTCGGTCCCGTGCATCGGAGATCTTCGACGCCCACACGGATCCCGCGCGGGCCGAAGAGCTCGCGACCTTGCGTCAGGAGTTTGCCGACCGATTCGACAGACTCGGCCTTCGTGATCGCGATGCCGGTGTTGCCGTCTGGCAGTCCTTCCTCGAGCACGATCCCACGCTGGCCAAATACCTTGTCGACAACGCCCGGTTTCTCTTGCCGGAAGCAGCCGAGGCATCGCCGGTATCCCCCGCCAACACCGATCCGCACACCGCAGGCTCGGAACCCAAATACTTCCCACGGAAGTCTGAACCCGACAACCCAACATCGGCGGCAGGTCACTCCGCAGAGGGCGCGACTCACAGCGCTCCCCGCAAACCTGACGCCGAAACACCACAGTCGGCAGTCGGCCGCGTCGAACCTGGCGGTGCGCACGAGGTTGAAAACGGCGAACACGGCTATCCGCGGGCGTCACTCGACGACTTGGGCTTCCCGGATGGCGAGGGCATCGCCGACGTCGATCTGCCCGGCTTCGAGCAAGCGTTGACAGTTACGGAACTCGTTCCTACACAGGAGGTTCGGTTCACGCAGCGCAGTATCAGCCGTGAGACATCGGATGGACTTCCCATTCAGGTGCTAGCCGACCGTATGGCCGATGGTGGATGGCGGGGCGGACCGATCCACGCAGTGGTTTCCGAGGACGGCCGTATCACGAGCCTGGACAATCGGCGTCTGACCGCCGCGCAGTTGGCCGGGCTCGATCGGGTACCGACCGCGTTGCATGCGGCGAGCGAGCGGCTGGCAGATTGGCCACACGAATGGGATGAGGATCGACGACAACGCAACCCTCTCCGTGTCGACATCCGCCAGCTTCCCGACGGCACGCTCCGCGTCGGCGGCGACACGGGAGAGATCGTCTATCGACGCGGACAAGTCGCTGAAACTTGGGGTGACATAGCCCTTTTCCGCTCTGCCGAACAGCGGAGTCTGCTGCCCGGTGATCTGGGAGGTTCCGATCAGCGGCCAGTGTTCGCCGCGAAACCAGCACCCACGATCGAAGTCCACCTGGCACCGGCCGATCACCAGATGATCACTGAAGCCGTACACACCGCACGCCCTGAGGCCGATCGAATCCTGGCAGATCTGCACGAAACGCTCGACAGCATCAACCAGGACCTGGGACTCGACCACCATCGAGTCGAGACGCTAGGAGAAGACCACCGAGTCAAGTCGTCGGACTCCCTAGCTCGAAAGTTCGAAACTGAACGGCATTCCGGGGAGACCGCCGACAGCTTCCTCAACCGCGTCAACGACCTGGTGCGCTTCTCGACTCGATTGCCCGAGGGCGAAGGGTATCGCCCCGCACTGGATGCCGTGCTGAGCAGGCTGGAAGAACGTGGATACGAGGTGGTCGACGTCAAGAACTTCTGGAAGGAGGGAAACCGCTATCTCGGATTGAACACCACCCTGAGATCTCCACACGGGCGCGAGTTCGAGCTGCAATTTCCCACCGACACCGCTTGGCGGGCAAACAAACTCACCCACGAACCCTATGAGGTGTTTCGCCGAACCAACGACCCAAGCCCGGAACCGATCGAACGGCGTATCCACTCGTTCTTCGAAATATTGCGCATCAATGAAGAACTCGGCCTCGACGGGATGGTCCCAGCCGGTGTCGAAGAACGTTGGAGCCCCTTGGACTCGAGCCTCGCGAAATGGGTTCGAAAGAACCCTGGACAGTGGCGGCTGTACGAAAGCTGGCTCCAGGAGAACAACCGCGAACTCAGTTGGGTCACAGATCAGTTCGGGCTCGATCTGCACAAGCATCTGCCCGGATACGAACCGTCGACGTTCGCTCACGACATGGAGCCAACCACTTCGCCGCACGGCCCGACAGATGCACCGCCGCAGCCCGGTTCGGCCGAGGCAGGGCCGAAGCCCACGTAGGGCTCGATCTGCGGGAGCACCCTAGACGGCTCGAACCCGGCTATTTGCCGTCGCCGCCTTCTTCCTTAATTTGCCTGACATGGTAATCGTCGTTCCAAGAGACATCCTCATGGTCAGGCGGATCGCCCTTCCAGGAAAAGAACCACTCGATCCAATCCTCCGACGGCAGCTCACTGACTGCCGACCCGTCCACCGCCAGCTGCCTCGAAAAGGCCTCGGCGCTGGCTCGATCCACCATCTCCCAGCGGTCATCATTTCGAAAGTCGCTGGTAAAACCGATGACCCGCCCAGGATCGTACTGCCACATCTGGATTCCCTGCGCCCACACGAGCGCATCCTGCGTCTTATCCGACGTTACGAACATGGTAAAAGGAGGCGAATTCTCGTACTCCGCTTCATAAACCGCGTGGTAATAAAGCAACGCCCACTCCTAATCGCTCAGCGCGAACCGAGCTCAAACCCGGACGGATCCATACGCCTAGACCTTGAAACTCTATCAATGCATCGCGAAGCCCTGTGGCGCCGTCCGACTAGGAGGGTTTCGACCCATCTTCCAGCTCGGCGAGCACGCGATCCCGCTCCGCACGCCGTCGCGCCGCATTGGTGCCGTCCAACTGCTCGGCGAACGCGCGGCGAGCGGCCTCCACAAGCTCATCGGTGACATTCGGCCTGACACGGGCGATCGCCTCCAATGCGGTCATCGTTTCCCTGTCCAACCCTGACCCGCTCAGGAAACCTTTTCCCGCCAGGATCCGCGCCAACGTGAAGTCGAAGCTGCCCCGCAGCTGCTCCTCCGTGAGGCGACCACGCACAGCTGCCCCCTTCCTCCGTCGAATGGATCCAGCATTACATACGGGTGTCCTGGGCGGCAGTTGACGGCGTTGCTCGACGAGCGGCCCCGGCACTCGGGCACAGCAACCGTGATGCACACACCTGCTCGAAGATCGGCGGCCGCATGCGGTCACCACTGCTGCGCGGGTCCAACGTTGCACGGGATGACCTACGCGACTCTTGTCAGCGAGATGCTGTCCATCGTTTGCGTGTCCAGATATGTGCCTGAACCAGCCGATCGACCAGTGCGCGCTCGCAGCCGAGGCCGACGGCGCGCAGATCACCATGGCCGTGGCGGCCAGTGTGGCCACGGATGATGTACTCGGCCGCAAGACATTTGGAGCCCGATACGGCCACCCGACCAGTTCGGGCATTTTCGAGGGTGCAAGCAGGTGCGAAACGGTGGGACATCGTTCAGGAACTGGCTCGCCGAACTGGCTGAGTCTCTGCCCGGCGCAATCGAGCTCCGGCGAGATCTCGGTCTGCCATAGCTGACGCGATCATTCGGAACACGACTTTCGGCGGGGAGCGCGTGACAGTCGTTGGGCCAGCTGGAAATTCGCTCAGCGTGTCACCGAAAGCCTTCTGGCGTGTCTCATTACACGCGAATATCATCGAACATGTGAACGAAACCGCTGCTGACAGCCTCAGCGCCACCGAACTGGTGGCGCGGCTGCGCGCGGTGCACTCGACGATCGCTGTAGCCCAAGCCGAAGAAGTCGAGTTGATGACCGCGCTCTACCGGATGCGCCGCGAACAGCAACTCGAGCGCGGGGTACGCGCCGTCTACGCAGGGGAAGACGCTGCCACCGAAATCGGTGTCGCCCTGCACATTCCGCAACGCACCGCCGACAACCTCATCGCCCTCGGTTTGAGCCTCGAACACCGGTTGCCGTGCACGCGTGAAGCATTCGAAAGCGGCCGGATCGACCTGCCGCGAGTACGGGCCCTGCACGAGGTGTTCCGCAACATCGACCTCGAGCTGGTCGCGGCCCTCGAACCACGCATCGTCGCCTATGCCGAAAACGCCGACCCGTCACGGGTCAAGCGCACTCTGCGCCGCTGGCTGCTGGAAGCAGACCCGGCCGGTCAGGCCGAGCGCCGCAAGACCGCTGAATCCGACCGGTATGTCAACGTCACCGCCGCGGACAACGGCACCGCCGTCCTGGATGCTGTTTTGCCTGCCGCCGACGGCGTGGCCCTCTACGAACGCCTGCGGGAAATGGCGCAAACCCACTGCTGCGCAGCCGATCCCCGCACCAGCAACCAACGCCGCGCCGACGCCCTCATCGCCCTCACCACCGGAACCGGTCAATTGAGTTGCGGCTGCGGCCACCGCGACTGCCCGCGCGCCGGATCTACGGTCGCACCCGCACGCAAAGCGCTTGTGCAGGTGGGTGTTTCGGCTGAAACCTTGGCGGGTCTGGCTGATAACCCTGCTCTGCTGGCCGGTTTCGGTGCCATCGACGCCGACCTGGCACGCAAGCTGGCCCGCCAAGCCCACTTCGACATCATCACCGAGCACCCCACCACCAACCACACACAAACCGGCACCAGCCACACCGGGCACGCCACCACCGACACCCTGGCGCGTTCAACCGGCACCAACTGTGCTGGACAGGCCACGGCCGCCGACCGTTCGGGCTCGACAGGCACCGACCACGGCCAGCGGGCCAACTTCGACAACCCGGCGGACGCGTGCGAGACCCGCTACCGCCCCGGCACCCGCCTGGCCCACCGGATCCGTGCCCTCGACGGCGGCTGCCGCGCCCCCGGATGCGCGATCCCCGCCGCGGCCACCGACATCGACCACCAGGACCGCTTCGACCACCGCTCACCCGAATCCGGTGGCCGCACAGTCGAATCCAACCTCGGCTGTCGGTGCCGACGCCACCACCGCACCAAAACCCTCGCCGACAACGGACTCAACGGATGGCAGGTCATCCACCACCCGGACCGGCGTGTGGAATGGCGCAGCCCTTCGGGCGGTTCGATCACCACCACACCCGAGGGAGCGAAGTTCCTGTTCCCCAACACACCCGTACCGCCGGTCACCGGCGCAGGCATTCCGGAACCGGAACAGGTTGAGCCACTGTTGAATCCGGGCGGAGCGGTCAACGAACTCACCGAACTCCTCCACGTCTACCACCCACCCGCACAACGCCGACACGCACGCAGCACCCGCACCGCCAGGGAATCCGGAACGGCGCAACAGGCGTCGACTATCGATATGCCCGTATCGCGGTACGAGGACCCGGCACCGTTCTGAGATGAGACGCTCGCCTCAACCGTCGAACTAAGACGATATCTGTCCTAGCTGATCTCTAGCGTGGTGTTCGACCACCGATCCGAGACGATGGCATCGTTGTCGCCCCAGACGATTTGCTTGAAATAGCGGTTCATCCTCATGCGTCCCTCCGGTCGTTCACCCCGCACCTGCGCGAGGACAGGCGAACACTAACGCTCCCCAACTATGAAGTGTTGAGTTTTCACAACCGGGGACAGCTATCCGCCAGCCCGCGGTCCGACGACCGCTCTCCACTGTCAGGTGTCAGTGGGTCTCGTTACCGTGCGTCCGGAACGATCTACCGGAAGGTCAGGCGCCTTCCGGGTTTCGCTCGCAATGGGTTTTACCAGCGTTGGTTGGCTTGACCGTTGCACGGGTACGTGACGACCGGTGCCGGGTCAGGGTTTGCCCCTTGGATATCGAGGCAGAAGTCATTCAGATTGCTGTGGATCTCCGCGCCGTTCCGGTACCAGGATTGGTTGGCTTGACCGTTGCACGGGTATGTGACGACCGGTGCCGGATCGGGGTTCGCTCCCTGGATATCGAGGCAGAGGCCATTCATGCCACTACGGATTTGTGCGCCGTCCCAATACCAGGCTTGATTGGACTGACCGTTGCACGGGTATGTGACGACCGGTGCCGGATCAGGGTTCGCCCCTTGGATATCGAGACAGTAACCATTCATGCCACTGCGGATCTGCGGGCCGTCAGCTGACGCCGTCGACGCGACAGTCAATGCGGCAATAGCCGCCAGCAATAGAATGACAGATCTACGAATGCCTTTCAGCACGTTCTTCCCCCTCTAGCTGCAGCCCCAATGGCAGCGTCTCCGGACGGAGGCTAGCACAGCCGCCCGGCGCCGTCTCGGTAGTTCTCCGAGCCAGAGAATTGACGAAACACACTGCTGCGGTGCAGCTTTCATCCTTCGAGCTGTTGATAAGGGAACGCCAAGATTTCGTTAACGCCGCTCCCGCAAAGTGGCCTTGTCAGACGACGAAGGGAAACACAGTGAAGGCACTCGCGAGCACAGCCGTCCTCGGCGGAGTCATTGCGGCGGCGGTCATCGGATTGGCCGGGGCGGCGTCGGCGACGGCGACTCCGGTAGTGAACACCTGGTGTCCACACAGTGAGTTGATGCATCCGACATGGGATGTGAACACCGGGGAACCTGTCATCTGCGTCAACACCGGGATCAGCGGGTACATGTGGGTTGCTGACGCCACCCGCTGATTCCCCACTGTCGCGAATTCACGTGGTGACCTGACGGCATATGACTGTATCCGCGGCACGTCAGAACAGTCAGTTTCGCTCGTCCTCGATGGTGCGGAGGACTCTTTCGATGCAGTCGTCGAGGATCGAGGCGAAGCGGGGTTCGTCTACCGCGAGGGCTTGGGCGGGGTTTTCTACCAGGGCGTAGCGGCCGTCGTCTTCCAGGTCTCGGAAGCGGATCAGGTGGCGGGTTATGCCTCGGGGGCCGTAGGCGGATCTGCCTTGGACTATGTGGATTTCGCCGGCGGTGGTGGCGGGGGTGGTCAGGAATTCTTTGGTTTTGGATAGGTCGGCGCCGGAGTCGGCGGCGATTCTGGAGTGGCCGAAGATGTGGTCCAGGCCTTCTTCTTCGGTTACCAGGGGGATGTCGCCTTGGCGGCCTCGTTCGGCAGAGGGGAGGGCGGCCACTACGGCGGCGGAGAGGAGGGCGGGGTCGCATTCGGTGACCGTGTAGCCGCCTCTGCGCCAGAGGGTTGCGCCTGGGAGTTGGGTTATCACATAGCCTTTGGCGGCTTTGCAGAGGGCACGGACGCGGACCATGGCGCCGGTGCTCCAGCGGTCCTGTTCGTTCCAGCCGTAGGCGGTCAGGTAGAGGTCGGGGTCGGCCATCGCGTCGAATACGGCGCGGAAGTTCGGGCCCAGCTTGTGGCTCAAGGACTCTCGCGCGTTGCGCAGTTCCGCGTCGAAGTCCTCGGCGGTGCGGGTGGCGGAGGTGAACATGAACGGGTCGGGGGGTTCTTCGCCGGACTGGTCCATCCATAGGACGTAGAACTCGGCCTCGCTGAACTGCCAGTCTTCCGTCATTGTTCCGCCACGGGGATGACGGCGGACGGCGTCTCGCCCAGTGCGGCTTCGAGATTCTCTGCGGCACTGAGGTATTCGGGGCGGGTGTATTCCTTCTCCTGGCCCTGCGAGGCCGCGTGCATGGGGGAACCCATCCCGCCCGTGGTGCCGGTGGTGGAGGCGGACGGGGCCAGGCCCGCCTGGTGAATGATCGAGGTGTCGGGGGTGTCGACCGTCGGGACCGAGGAACGCGGGAACAGCTGGGACGCCAACGTCACCGGGGAGTCGGTGGGGATGCCCGCGGTGGGGACGCTCGCCGCAGGGGTCTCGGGGCTGCCGCCGGTGGGCACGTCGGCCGGGGTGGTGGTACTGGGGAGCAGGCCCGCCTCCTGCAACTTCTTCGTCACCAGACTCTGCAAATCCTGACTCTGCGTACCGGTTTGAGTCGTCTGCTGCGACTGCACGGCCGACACGATCGACTGAACGAGGCTCGAGCCTTGCGTAGCAAGGGATTCGACGAACTGGGTGCCGTCCTGCACCAGGGTGCTGATCAACGACGTGATCGTCGACAAGGTGGTGTCCGACGTGGTGGACGGAGTCGTGGTGGACGGGGTCGTCGTCGAAGGCGTTGTGGTGCTGGGGGTTGTCGTCGCCGGAGTGGTCGTGGCGGGCGTGGTCGTGGCGGGCGTAGTCGTGGTGGCCGGAGTGGTCGAACTCGGCTTCTGGGTGCTGACCAGGACCGGATTCTGGCTACCCGGCGACTGCTGCTTGTCCCCCGGCTTCTGATCCCCGGGTGAGGGCTTACCGGTCGAAGGTTGGCCTTGGATAGTCGATTTCGGATCCGAAAGCGCCGGAACAGCACCGCTGGAATCCTTGACGCCCTCGCCGTACCAATCGTCCCAGGCACGCCGCAGATCCCGCATGGCCTGATCGACGGCGGCTTGGGAAAGATGCTGCCCGTTGCCGACCGCACTGTCGTAGGTGTCGCTGATGCTGTTGTGCGGCAGGAAACTCTGCAGCTTCTTCACCCATCCCTCGGTGAAGGCCAGGTTGGCGCTCATGATCTCCATCGAGCTGACCAGCGTCCCCACATTGTCCAGATACTTGTTGACCGCGGTCTTGGCCTGCTTCGCGGAATCCGATGCCCAGACGCCCGCGACAGCGGCACCCTGATAGTCCTGAAGATATTTGTCCGCAGCCGAGTGGAAACCGCTCAACTGCGAGCTCAAAGTCTGACCGGCAACATGCCAGTGCTGCGCGCGAACCGAGAGCATCTCGACCACGTTCTGGCCCTCGATGTACTCCCAGTGATTGTGGAAGTCGTCCCACTCGTACTGGGCACCGGGCTCCGGCTGAATTGTGGACCCCTCCATCACGGTCCCGTTCTTACCGAGCATGGACGTCAGATCGGTCTGCTCCTTGGTGCCAGCGAGCGAGTCGTCATAGTCCTGCTTCGCGGTTCCGGACCACGCGTAGCCCTTGTCGGCTCCGCTCCAGGTGGACGGCCCCCACCCGGGCAACTGCACCGGGGTGACACCTGAGGGAACCGCGAGCCCGGGCTGGCCGGTGGGCGCGGCCAGACCGGGCTGCGCACTCTTCGGCTTACTCAGGCTCTCGAACTTCTGTGACAGTTGCTGGTCGGTGAACAGCGCGGTCGAATTCTGCTCGGTGTGGTCGTACAACTTGCCCGCCGCGATGAAGGACTCACCCATCTCGGTCAGGATGCTCTGATGGCTCGGCAGCACGCTGTGCAGCAGGTTCGTCATCGCGACATTGAATTTCGAGGCCAGCAGCGCACCGGAATTCCGCTGATTCAGTGCGGGCAGATCCTTGTCGGACCCCATGGTGGCAATGGCTTCCCCCACTGTCCTGTACATGTCCGAGCATTGCTGCGCCATCGTGGCCGCCGCGTCATGGTCGAACGAAACCCCCGCACGCGCATCGCTCTTGAGACCAGCTAAGGCATCATCGGCCATCGTCACCCTCCTGAAGATCCCGCTCGCAGCCTAGCCAGTCGGACACCGCAATACCCGCCCGAACTATCGCTACGACATCACAGGGAACGACGACCCGCCGGTCTCAATCGAAATTCACCCGCAACGCGATTGAGCCCCAATGCTCTTCACGTCACCACGAGTAGCACCACGGCGGGCCCAGCGTCAATCCCCGGAAGTGCCGACGCTGGGCGTGAATCACCGAATGCCGCTGGTATCCCAGAGCCTGACCTTCTGATCGTCGCCGCCCGACGCCAGCGTCGAGCCATCCGGTGAGAAGGCGAGCGTGTTCACTGATCCGGAGTGAATGAACCATGGGTAGCCACGCCGGGTCCGCTTGGACACGTCCCACAGCGTGATTCCCCAGTCGCCGGAGCCGTAGTTGTGGGCAGCCGCCAGCGTTCGACTGTCGGGGCTGAATGTCATCACGGGTACCTCCCGCACGCTGTCACTCATCTCGCCGATCTGCTGTCCGGATTTCGGATCCCAGAGCCGCACCATGCCGTCCGAGCCGCCCACCGCGATAGTCGTGCCGTCCGGACTGAACGCCATTGTCCGCGACTGCACCCCCGCGGGCGGTGTCATCATCCTGATTCTGGCACCTGTGCGAACGTCGTACACCTGGGCAGAGGCCTGCAGGGTTACGACCTGCGCACTGTCGGGGGTAAAGGCGACGAGATCAGTGCTTCCGATGAAGCCGTCGATCTGTCCGATGCGCTGTCGAGTGCGCATGTCCCAGAGCCTGATTCCCGCATCGCCCGCGACAGCCACCATCGCACCATCCGGACTGATGGCGATCATGCTCATACTCATCTCGGGATCCGGTACGAGGTCACCGATCTGCGCACCGGTGGTCGGATCGAAGAACTGGAGACACCTCGAAAAGCGGCCGGTGACCATGGTCTTTCCGTCCGGGCTGAAGGCCAGGCCCACCACATCGCTATTGCCCTTGATCTCCCTGATCTCGGTGTGGTTCTTCGTATCCCACAGATCCACCGGGCCCGAAGGCGACACTCCGACCGCCAAGGTCGACCCGTCCGGGGTGAAGGCGAGCCTGGTGACGGGGTCCGAGGCCTGAAGTACGACGGGTGTCGGAGCGGGGTTCGCCGATGGTGTCGGTTTCGACGGCTGAGCACCGGAGTCGTGCAGCGCGAATGGCACAGCGACACCCGCCACCGCGAGCGGCACGGCGACGGCACCGATGGTCAAGAGCCTCCGGCGTCCGAAAGCGTGGGACTTGGGGGCGTTCGCGTCGGCCGTTGGGGCCGCTGATCGCAAGGCCGGGCGGGGATCCACCGGCTCCGGGGCGAAGGGCCGAGCAGTCGACATCGGCTGGGGTGCTGATGTCAGGCTGAGGCCGGTCCCCACTGGACTATGGAGGGAAGCGGCTGCGGCCATGGCGAATTCGGTGCAGCTGGCGAAGCGCGCTTCGCGGCTCTTGGCGGTCGCGCGGGCGATGACCATGTCTAGTTGGGGCGAGGAATCCAGTCGGATGCTGCTGAGCAGCGGGAACGGTTTGGTGAGATGCCCGGCGATTACCTGGCCGGGAGTGCTTCCAGCGAAAGGCGGTTGGCCGGTCAGCAGGGCAAAGAAGGTGCAGGCCAACGAATATTGGTCCGACCGGTGGTCGACTCGGTCGCCCGAGAGTTGCTCCGGGGACGCGTAAGCCAGTGTGGCCGTGACCATTCCGGTTGAAGTGATCTCCGTTGCCGCGTCCAGGAGCCGGGCTATGCCGAAGTCGGTGAGGATCGCTCGTTCCTCGCGGGCGGTGTCGGGGGCGGCGAGGAGGATGTTGGCGGGTTTGACGTCGCGGTGGAGGATGCCTCGGCTGTGGGCGTAGTCGAGGGCGGCGGCGGTTTCGGCGATGATGCGGACGGCTCGGGTTACTCGGACCTGGCGGGGGTCGAGGCGGGAGGTGTCGGTGCCCTGGATGTACTGCATGGCTATCCAGAGTTGGCCCTCGTGGACGCCGCGGTCGTGGATGCCGACGATGTTCGGGTGGTCCAGGCGGGCAATGGCATTGGCCTCCTGGTCGAAGCGGCGGCGCAGGGCGTCGTCGGCGGAGACCTCGGGGGCCAGGAGTTTGAGGGCCACCTGTCGCGGCAGGCGGGGGTGGCGGGCCAGGTAGACGCTGCCCATGCCACCCTGGCCGAGGATGCCGTCGATCGTGTAGTCCGCGAAGACCTGACCTACACACAGACGCACCACGAAACCCCCTCCTGCCGACCAGCAACGCGCCGACAGCTTAACGAGGCGGGACGCCCCGGGCAGCGGTCAGCAGTGGCCGCCGCTGAAGGTGGACAGGTCCACGGTGTCGGCCATCTTCCGGTAGCCGGTGGGGTTGGGGTGCAGGTTGTCGGGGCCCGCGTAGGCGCGGTCCATGGTCGAGGGGTTGGCCGGATCACGCAGGGCCGCATCGAAATCGATGAACGAATCGCTGAGCTGCTGGGTGCGGATCCAGTCGTTGACGCGGATGCGGACCGGGTCGGCGGCGGGCATGGTGAGGATGCCGTCGGTGAGGGCGTTCGAGGCGGGCAGCAGGGTGCCGAGGTGGACGCGCAGGCCCGCGGCGTGCAGGCGGGTGATGAGGGTGGTGTAGGCGGCGACCAGCTGGTCGTACCCGGCGGCGATCGGGATGCCCAGGTCGTTGATGCCCTCCGCGACGATGACATCGGTGACGCCCGCCTGCGAGATGGCGTCGGCGTCGAGGCGATCCAGGCCGCTTGGCCCGAACTCGGGGATGAATCCGCCTGCCTGGACCCGGTTTCCGGAGATTCCGGAGTTCAGGACGGAGACCGGGACACCGGCGTCGTCGAAGCGGCGCTGCAGGAAATCGGTGTAGCGGGCGTTGGTGTCGATCGCCTCGGGGTTCTGCGGGGTGCCGATCACATTGCCGGAGATGTAGCCGTCGGTGATCGAATCGCCGAACGCGACCACGGTGGCGACGTCGGCGGGAGCCTGCACGTCGACACCGGAGGCGATGAGGGCGGCGGTGGTGCTCAGACCGAATGCCGCGCCGTCGGGGTCGGCGGTGTGATCGCCGGTGTCGGGCGGGGTGTAGTAGCTGGTGGCGTCGGCGTTGAAGTGCTCTGTCGGAATCGGTGCGATACCAGCGGCATTGATGCCGACGACGATCGGCTGCCAAGCGGTGAGCGGGAAATCGACCGGGTCGCTGACGATGTCGGCTCCGGGGGCGAGAGTCACGTCCTGCGCGCCGTCGAAGGTCAGGGTGCGCAGCGAATCCGGTTGCACGCCAGCGCCATCGGATCGCAGGGCGACGGTCGCGTGCGCGATGGTCAACGGCAGCGGGCGGAATCGGTTGGTGAGATGCACCCGGACGCTACCGCCACCGCGATGTGGGGTGATGACGATGCGATACGTCTGATCCCCCACCGCCAGCGTCGGCGACAGGTACGGGTCGACCAGGCTGGTGGTATCGCTGGGCGGCGCGAACCAGCTGCCCACCCAGTGCGTGGCACCGCATTCGGCGTGCGCCGCACCGGGCGCACCCCCCAGCAGCGCCGACGCCGATACCGTTGTGACGAGCAAGCTCCGGAGCGCACGCATGCTCCCACCCCTTCCGGATTCTCTCGATAACCGGCTTGCACCGTAAGTCAGCGACGGCGCGTGTGAAGGGGGATTGCGAAAAGGTACGCCCCCACACTTCCGGTGGCCCGGCGGTAGGATCGCCGCGCCAGGCGTGGTCGCAGCGGGCAGCAGGGCCACGGTCACCGGCTCCACGGCGGAGCGGCTGATGCGCGAGGCCACTTTCGCCCTCGTCTGCACCACCCGTGATCCCATCCGGGCCGCCCTCCTGGGCCGTCTCGCTCCCTAGTGCACAGACCAAGATCAGGGAGCTCCCACTGTGAATTTTTGTCCGGATTCCCACGGTGAGAGCTCCTTGATCTTCAGGTGAATGCTGGTGCGGCGGGGTCGGGCTCGATCACTTAGGGTCCGTAGGAGTGAGCAGCTTTCAGCAGGGGCCGGTGGGCGGGGTGCCGGGGCACGGGGGAAATGCCGGGCGGGTGGCCGGGTGGATGCTGGTCGGGGTGGCCGTGCTGGTCGCGGGGGCGGCGGTTCTACCGCTGGCTTCGGCCGGGCGCGGGCAGATCAAGTGGTATTCGTGGCGGATCACCGAGAACCACAGCGCTGTCCCCGGGCAAGCTTTCCTGGGGACCGTCTTCGGGTATGTGCTCGCCGTGCTGCTGGCGGGCATCGCCGGCGCGATGCTGGCCGCAGGGGGCGGGGACCGGCGCAACGGGGTGCGGTGGCTCGGGGCGTTCGCCGCGGGGTTCGGCACCGCGATCGCCGGTGGCGACGTGCTCGCGTTCGCGTCGCCGGGGAACAATGTGTCGCTCGGCCCGGGCTACTGGCTGCTCGCGCTGGCGCTGCCGATATCGCTGGCGGCCTTCGTTATCGGCGTTCGAGCACTGCCGGACAACACCGCGCTGCGGGCTCCCGCGCACGGGCGCGTGACCGACGGGCTGACCGGTGGGTTTCTGCTGTTGGCGTCGATCGTCGGCCTGGTGGCATCGTTTCTCCCGCAGAGTGAGCACTACGGGATGGAGATGACCGTCTGGCACGAGGAGGGATTCGATGCGACGCCACTGCGGGGCATCGTGCTAGCCGTGGCGATCTTCCTCTCGGTGGTGCTGGCGATACTCCTGTTCTCCGGGCTCGGAGTGCGCGATTCACGGGTGCGGATCGCCGGAGGGTTCGTTGCCGCAATGCTTTTCGGGGCGGTGCTGACGCTGATGCTGCCCTCCGGAGACGACAACGGCTGGCTGAATCTCCAGCACGCCACCTCGGGGTTCTGGGTGATGTTGCTGGCTACGCTGGCGTCGATCCCGGCGATCATCGCCAGCGTGGTCGCGAACATCAGCGGGCCACGCACCGGAGTGCCTGGGCCGCAAGGATTTTCAGGGGTGCCGTACGGGCAGCCGCACAGTCCCGCGCCGGGTGGTTACGCACCGGGGGCCCTGGTCGATCCGGCCGCTTCGAATCCGTTCAACCCCACCGTGATCGTGGCCAACCCGTTCGCGCCCGCGCCGTTCGCGGCCGATCCCTCGGCTCCCGGCGTAGAGGTGCCCAATGGGTTCGCGCCCGTCAATGCTCAGAATCCCTTTGCGACGGGCGGCAATCCCCAGGTGGTGGTGAACCCGTTCGCGCACGGTCCGGCGGTGGCGAATCCGTTCGCACCCAACCTTGCTGTGCCGAATCCGTTCGCAGCGAACCCCGCAAACCCGTTCGGGGGCGGTCCGGCAACACCGAACCCCTTCGCGGCCAGTCCGGCGATGCCGAATCCCTTCGCGGCCAACCCCGCAACTCCGAACCCGTTCGCGGTCGATCCCGTCGCGGTCAACCCCGCCGAGCAGACCGTGGTCAACGATCCCGAGCTGCGGATGGCGAAGGTGTACGACGGGCGGGACGGGCAGGGGCGGCCGGTGGTGAATCGGTCACCGCTGGAGGAGAATTCGAGGTCCGCCGTGCTGGCGTATCTGGAATCCGCGCCGATCGTGCTGGCGGCGCGGAGCACCGATCAGGACGAGTTCGTGCCGGGTGATAGGGATGTGCCGTTGACGTTCCGGACCGACGGGGTCTGGGTGTGGGCGGGCGCGGTGCCGCACTATCTGCACAAGCACGGGCTGCCGCCGGAACCGGAATTGGTGGCGCACATCGTGGCTCGCGGGTTCCGGGTCGGCGAGGTCAGTGACGCCGCCAAGGATCGCGCGGTGCGGGCGATCACCACGGGCTAGGTACAGCCCGTGGTGACGACCGGGTCAGAGGTTGGTGAAGTCCGTCGCGTTGCTGGACTCGACCTGACCGAAGGCGTCGGCCTGGCCGCGCACGACCGCAGCCAGCTTGCGTAGTTCGTCGACACCGGACGCGCCCTGCGTGACATACGACGCGCCGACCGCGGTCAGCGTGTCGGCCGCGGTCAGCGAGACCGGGTCCGAGCCCGCGGCGGGCACGGCCAGTGCCGTCCCCTCGCTGCCGAGCGCGGACTCCAGACGGTCGGCCATGGCGTCCAGACTCGCGGCGGCGGCCCGTACCGCGTCCGCGTCGAAACGCACACCGCGCACATTGAATTCGCTCATCGTCCCTCCCTTTCGGGGCATCCTATCGCGTAGACCGGGCCCGCACCGACCAGGTTTCCGGATCGGCCGGTTCGATCACGAAGCCGGACGCGGACCGTTCGTGCCGACCGCACCCACCACCGCCACGCCGGTGTGGCCCAGTTCGCCGACCACCTCGTCGCCGTGTTCGGCGGTGACCAGCTGGGTGCGCACCTCCTCGTCGGCGTCACCGGCTCCGGCACCGGCGGACATGCCCCCGGCACCCATCGGCGGCACCATGCCGCCGCCCATGCCCGAACCGGTGGAGGCGGGCACCACGGTGGGGGTCGTGGATTCGGCGGCCACGGGGGTCGCGCTCATGGCACGCGGACCGGCCGGAGCCAGCGGGGTGGAGATCGTGGGCAGACCGCTCATCGGCATCAGGCCACCACCGGTGAACACGCTCGTATCCGTGGCCGCGGCAACGGGTTCCGCGACCGGCGTGAGCGGTGCCTCCGAGGTCTGGCTGATGGACTGCAACTGCTGGATGGTCTGCGCGCCGGTGCTCGCGGCGGTGCCGAGCGGGGAGATCATGCTCAGCAGCTGCGACACCTGCGACATCGGGTCCACGCCCTTCGGGGCGTCGGTGACCTTCACCTTCTGACCGGCCGCCGTCATGGTCGCGCTGTGCACGGTCATCTCGGTGCGGGTCTTGGCCACCGTGGCGGTCGCCTCCGCACCCGTCTCGGATGCCAGCGACAGCAGGAACGCCTGTCCCGGCGGGGTGGCGATGAACGGGGCGGCCAGCGTGACCCCGGTGACGAACTTGGTGATGATCGCCGACATGGTGGCCGCGCCGGTGGCCACCGAGGCCGCCGCGCCACCCATCACCGTCTTCTGTTGCACGTTCTGGGTTTCCAGCTCGACGGCGTTGCCCTGCGCCGCGGCGCCCTTCTCGGCCGCACCGGTCGCACCGTCGCCCTGCCACGAATTCGAGCCCGCCAGCGACGAGATCGACTGCGCGATCGACATGATCTGCTGCAGCGCGGACGAGACGCCGGAGAGCATGTTCGACGCGTCCAGACCCTGACCCAGCTGGCCGGTGCCGAAGGACGACGCCAGATCGGTGAGCGGCTTGGTGAGCGCGGTCAGATCCAGGGTGGGCAGCGGCGGCAGCTCGGGTAGCGGCGGGAACGCGGGCAGTTGTGGAAGGGCGGGCAGACCCAGGGTGGAGAGGACATCGGCGACGGGGCTGTCGAGCAGGGGTGCGAAAGCCGTGTCCCGCAGGGCATCCGCCACGGTCTGCCCGTCCGGCAGCGAGGGTAGGGCGCCGGGCGACGGGGTGGCCGCGCCCGAATCGAACGGAGTGCTCACAGGTCCTGCGACAGGGAGAGGAAATCGACCCCGGCGGACTCGTCGACCGCCTGGTAGGACGCGGCCGCCTCGTGCGCGGTGACAGCGGTGCCCGCGTGCACGGCGGCCAGCTCGGCCACCGAGGACAGGTGATTGCCCTGCGCGCCAGCGAAACTCAGCAGGAAATCCTGGCCGATCAGACCGAAGACCGGGACCAGACCGACAACCGTGGCAACCTGATCGACCGCGGCGGCACCGGCCACCGTGGTGGCCATGGCGGCAGAAGCGTCTCCGTAACCGCGAATCGCGTCCGGCGTGGCAACGAGGTTGCTCATGAGACTCCCATCCGGAAGATCATTTCGAATCGAACGATACCGAGCGGTGTCTCGCCCGGCATGACAAAGACTGCACCAACCGGCGAACACTGCGGTGAACACCAGATGTTCCGCAGGTTACCGAGGGTGCCCCCAATAACGTTGTCTCACTTACATATTTCATTCGCGCCGGACGGGTCGGCACTATCCGGTCAGATCGGGCGCAACCAGCTGTCCGGTTCGGTCTCGTACTCCTGCTCCTCGACATACTCCTGACGGGTCACCTCCGCCGCCGTCGGCAGACCGGTCAGCGCCAGCAGCTCCGGCGCGAGACCCGCGGCCACCAGCTGCGCGCGACGCTCGATCCCGGCGCGGGCCGCGGACTGACGGCACAGCCGCACGATCTCCGCCGCCAGCAGTTGCGGATCCTCGCGCAGGCGATCGCGATCCACCGAAATCGCCCGGGGCAGGCCCTGTTCCGTAGTGGTCACCACGATCGAACCGGTCCGCGAGGACTGGGTGAACTCGGTGGGGAACGGCAATTGCTCGGAGGTCATCGTGTGCTCCCGCTCACTCGTCTTCGATCGCCAGCAGCACCTCGGCGATATGGGTTTCCAGCGTGGTGATCATCCGGCGACGATCGGCGGGCGCGGCCACCGGCGGATGATCACCGGTCACCACGTAGCGCCCCTCGTCGACCAGATCGCGCCACTGATAGCGATAGCGGGCGATGCCGCGCGGCCCGAAGCGCGAAAGACCCTGCACCACTTCGACGGTGCCCAGACACGCCGCTGGCGTATCGAGGAAATCGACGGCCCGGTGCACGGTCGTGCCCTCCAGCGTCTCGTGCGCCGGGGACAGGCCGAAGTCGTAGTCGACCTCGTCGACGTCCTCGGCCTCGGCCAGCACCAGGTCACCGCCGCGCGCGGCACCGACCTCCGGCAGGGCCGCCACCACCCGCTCGGCGAGCGCGTCCGCGTAGAACTCGGTCAGGGTGAAACCGCTGCTGTGCCTGACGGTTTCACCCGGATGCTGCACCACCAGGTATCCGGCCTCGCCCGAGCGGACCGCCAGCATGCGGATACTGGACGCCGCGGCGAGCCGGTCGCGGCCGTCCCAGCCGCGCACCTCGACCCGGATCTGCGGCCGCAGCAGGGCGGGCAGCACCTCGGCGTAGTCGTCGTCGCGGTGGCGCAGACTCTCCCGCGCGCGAGCCATATTGGCCAGATGGTCGTCCCACCACTGCGTCCGGCTGGCGAAGGTCAGCGGCTGCGGCAGGAACTCCTCACCGAGCTGCTCCCACAGCGCCAGGAACTCCAGATCGGTGAACTTCCAGGTCCGAAGCACCGAATCAGCCCTCCACCACGGGTTTCGCCACGATCGGTGCGGTGCCCATGGCCTCGTCCAGGTATTCGGTCGACTCCAGGGCCTCGAGGCGCTTGTGCTCCTTGCCCTGGTTCCCGTGCCCGCCGGCGCCGTGGCCCATACCGCCGCCCATGCCGCCACCGCCCATCGCGCTCGCCGGACCGGTCGCCAGCCCGGCGCGGGCCACTCCGACGGACTCGGCCTCCAGCTCACCCGCGATGGCGGCGGCACGCGGAAACAGCTTGGCCGGTTGCACGGCATCGAGTTTGGGCCCACCACCACCGCCGCCGACGCCGTTGGCGCCCAGCGGTGTCTTCAGGTCATTGAGCAGGTTGGGCAGCGAGCCGAGCGGAGAATTCTGCAATTGGTTCTGCAGATTCTGCTGGTTCGCCGACTGCGCCGACTGCAAGCCCTGCATGCCGGACTGCATCGCGCTCTGCAACTGGGACAGGCCGGATTGGCTCGAGTCCGAGGAGGACGGGCTGCTCGAACCCTGGTTGGAGCCACCGGAATCCGTGCCGCTCGGGTTCGAACCGTCGGGGTTGGATCCGCCCGGGTTGGAACCGGACGGATTGGAGCCACTCGGGTTGGAGCCGTTCGGATCAGTGCCGCCGGAACCATTGGCCCCGCCAGGAGTTCGGCCGCCACCGCTCGGCGTCGACACGGCCTTGGCATTGAGCAGAGGTATCGCGCTCGCGGACACCGTGCCCTGTGGTCCGCCACCGGTCGGGCCCCCACCGGTCGGGCCGCCCCCGGTGTAGTCGGAGGTCGTCGAACCACCGTTGTCGGTCAACGCGGGAGGCTGCGCGGTCGGGTCGACCAGTTTGGGAATCATGGTGCTGGAGTTGGCGATTCCCGGGATGTACCAGGATTTGAAGGCGGCGACGGCGACCTGGATGACCCGGGTCTCCTCGGCGGAACCGTTCAGCTTGTCGCCGTCCCAGCCGATCGGCATGCCGGCCTTCGTCAGATTCAGCCAACCGGAGGTGTAGAGCAGGTTCTCGGCGATGGCATGCAGATCCGTCGACAGGTCGGCGGCCTGTGCCTCGAAGGCCGCGGCCGCCTTGACCGCGCCGGCGGCGCCCTTGCCGGTCCAGCTGCCGGCGGCGGTCATCTGCTTGATACGGCCGGAGAGCAGCTGGAAATCGGAGCTGATGTGGTCGGCCATCCAACCCCACAGGCCGCTGATATCCGCGATCGGCTGCGGGTTGATGCCCTGACCGACCGCGAGGAACCATTCGGGGTCGTGACCGGTCGGGTCCTCGGAGCCGATGGCATCGGTGTAGCGGCCCGACTTCGCCTGGCTGACGGTCGCCATGTCGCCATTGCCGTTGCCGTCGTTCGGATCCGGGGTCGAGGTGGGCCAGGAGGGAATCTGGGTGGCTCCGGCCAGGGGAATCCCCGTGTTGTCCCAGCGGGCGACGGCGTCGCGCTTGATCGCGTCGAAGGCGGTCGCCGCGTCCTCGTCCTTGGACTTGTACAGCTTGCCCGCGGTCACGAAGGTGTCGCCCATGGCGTTCACCAGATCCAGATAGTGCGCGATGATCGTGCCCATCTGGCCGCCCTGCGCCGCGAACCGGTCACGCAGCGTGAGCGCGGAATGCAGCATCCCGTTGTCGCTGAATCCGGTGTACTGGGTGAGCAAATGGGTGTAGCCCTGCGCCGCGCTCAGGGATGCCGCGCAGTCGGCGGCGTAGGCGGCCGCGTCCCCCGCCACATCCGGCGCGATGGTGAGTCGGCCGTTGTGCGCGTCCTTGGCGGTGTCGAGCCAGGGATCGTAGACCTTGTCACCCATGATGTGCTCCGATCCTGGCCACGCCGGACAGCGTCAGCTGATAGTGGGCGGTGTCCACATCCGCGGTGTCACCGAAGGCCGCCGCGAGCACGGCGGGCGTGACATCGCGGCGCTCGGCGGCAGCGACGAAAGACGTGATGGCGGAACGCTGTTCGGGCGTCGGGGTGCCGGGGATCAACCCGCTGATCACGTCCGCGACGGTGACGGCGGTCCAGATGCCGGGTACGGCGGCGGTCAGCTCCGGTGCGGACGGGGAGTCGCCGCGATGCCAGCGGCCGTGCTCCCACCAGTAGCAGAAGGTCAGCAGGCCACCGGCCGCGCGGGTGTTGAGCACCGGGTTGGCGACCCAGTCCGGAGCGCCCCGGTACAGGTCGGGCAGTGCGGTCTTCCGGCGGTAGGCGGTCGCCAATTCCCTTGCCTCCCAGACGCCTCCGGACAGCACCGCGCGGTCACCGGGCAGCAGATAGAGGGAGGAGCCGGAACGGCGGGAGCCCTCGAACCAGCCGCACGAGGGCAGCACCCGGGGGCCGCGTTCGGAGCCCACCGCGACGAAAGCCGCGGAGACGGCGGTCCAACGCGACCACAGCATCGGAAGATTCGGGAAGTCGTTCTCGGAAACCACCGGGAGACGGTCGGATTCGCGATCGGCGCGGGCCGTCACCGCCGCCAGGCGCGGCGGACGGGACTGGCGGTCGCCGTGGAAGATGTGGGCGGCAAGCCAAACCTGAAGGGTGGCACGGGGATAGACCTCGAGATCCGCCAGATAGTCCTGCGGCGAGAACAACTGGTCGGCGGGGAACGGCTCGTCACCGTAGTCGTGGTCGACAGTCAATTCGCCCGCTGGATTCAGTACCAGCTCCAGTCGCCACCAGGGGCCGTCACCGAGGGTCGCCGACAATGCGCGGTGCTCGACAACGAGATTCAGCACCGCACCCGACGGGATCACCTCGGCGCGGCGCTGCTCGCCGTCGAAGAACGAGACCCGGGACAGGTGGCCGGTCACCGTCACCGCGAACGAGGCGCGCAGCTGCTGCCAGCCCTCGGGCGGCTCGCTGATCAACTCCTGGGCGATGCGATGCACCAGGCGGCGCGCCTGCTCGGCGATCTCGGGTTCCTCGGCGGCCATGGTGAAGCCGACATCGGGATCCGGTGTCTCGGGCACGGCGGTGATGACCGCGGCGGTGACAGCGGGCTCCGGGGTGGCGACGGCCGGAACTGCCTCGGGCGCAGCGGATTCCGCGTTCTGAATCGGATGCACGCTACTCCGCGCGCTCCTGCTGCTCGCGAGCGAGCTTGCGCTGCTCACGTTCTTGGAACCACTTCTCCATGTCCGCCTCCCAGCGGGCGGCATTGCTGCCGTCGAGCTGACCGGCCAGGCCCCGCTTCGCGGCATCGACCAACTCGGGGGTAACGTCCGGGTAGGCCTTGAAGATCGCCCACAGGGCGGTCTGGGTGACGTCGTCGAGCCCGGTCGCGGTGCGCGGACCGTCCCCGGACAGCACGGCTGCCAGCACCTCTTCGAAGTTCTCCCGCAACTCGTCGTCGCTGGGATAGCCGTCGCGCACGTCCGCATCCTCCCTAGTTGGAACCAGATCTCAGCATCACATATGCCGCGTGGCCGGGGAGTGGACGAGATCGTAAAAATGGGCGAACTCACCACGGTCACCCGAAGATTCCCGACCGGCGAACCGGATCGGCGAGCACGTCGCGGATGAGTATTCCGAGGTCCGCATCGCTGGGCACCGGACTGTAGCGCACCTCGCATTGCGGGCGGCCGTCCACGCGCACCACGAAGCGATGGAAGTCCCTGGTGCGCTCCCACACCGCGTCCGCGCCCAGACGATCCACGGGGAAGGCCTGATCGGCGACCCGGAGCACCAGACCGTGCTGGGCATCGCGGTAGAGGACCACCGGCACCCCGTCCATATCGCCGTACACGCCGGACAGCGAACCGCCACCGGCCGGAGCCGCACGCATGGCGCCCGTCGCCGGATCGAGCATGGCGAACTCGCCGAATCCGGAATGCGAACGCAGATACAGATCTCCGCCGCTGGTGGCCGGACCCGTGGCGCGGGGGAAGCGCGGGCGCTGCTTACCGCCGTTGGCCGAACCCGGGGCACCACCGGACGGCCCACCGCCGCCCATCGGCGAACCACCCAGGGGCTGACCGCCCGCGCCACCGGTCGAATCCGTACCGCCAGGCGCGAATCCGCCCGGACCGCCGAACCCACCCGGCGCGGAACCGTAAGGGCTGCCCGGGATATGCGGTGCGCCACCGTTCGGACCGCCACCGGGACCGGTCGGCGAACCGTCCGGCGGTTGCGGCACACCACCATTCGGCCAGGACGGCGTGGGCGGCTGTCCGCCGTTGGGCCACGACGGTGTGGTCGGCTGTCCGCCGTTCCACGGCGTGCCGCTACCGGGGGCTCCCCCGTTCGGCGGCTGCGAACCGACAGGCCAGGTATCGGTTGGAGGGGTCGTCGGTGGAGTCGTCGAGCCCGGCGGCCAGTTGCCTGAGGGCGGGGAGGTTGAGCCCGGCGGGCACGACTCGCCCGGCGGGGACGACGGCGGCGGAATCGTCGGGGGCACGGGCGGCGGAATCGTCGGGGGCGGAATCGTCGGGGGAACCGGCGGCGGCGGAATCGTCGGCGGGGCAATCGGTTTCGGCGTCGGTGCTACCGGCGCGGGGTTCGACGGCGGTGCCGGAACGTGCGGCGCACCGGTCGGTCCCGGTCCCGGTCCCACCGGAGTTTGCGGCGGCGCCGGGGGATGTGGTGGCGCCGGAGGTTGCGGCTGCTCCGGACCGGGCACCAGACCAGCGGGCGGCGTCCACGGATACGGCTGCTGCGACGGCTGCGGCGTGTAGTTCGGGAAGTTGGTCCGCAGGTTGTGCGGCACATTCAGCACATGCGTGCGCTCCCGAGCGAAAGCTCGACGCCGCGCCTCATCATCCGAGACGTCCTCGTCCGGCCCCGCCCCATCGGAACCGGAATCCCCGGCCCGGCCACGCCCACCCGAATCGGCGCCCCCAGCCGAATCGCCACTATCCGGCGACTCACCATCGGCCGACAGGGACTCACCATGAGCGACAACAGGACTACGAGGTGCGACCGGCTCCAGAGGCTCGGAGCCGGAGCCATCCGCGTCATCCGACGAAGCTTCCGGCTCAGATCCACGAACAACAGGCTGCACCGGCGCAACCGGATCCGGCGCCGGCGCCGGTGCCGGGTCGGCGCCGGTCGGGGACGCGGGGCTTTCCATGCCGAAGGCTAGGCGTGGATCCGATGGAGAACTGTTGCCTTGCGGTGGTTTCGGGTCGTCTCCAGCTGGGGGTACGGCGTTCTCCATGCCGAATGCGAGGCGCGGGTCCGGTTGGGAACCGTTGGCTTGCGGGGACTTCGGGTCGTCTCCGGCTGAGGACATGGGGTTCTCCATGCCGAACGCGAGGCGCGGGCCCGGTTGAGAACCGTTGGCTTGCGGGGACTTCGGGCCTTCGGGTGTGGAGTTGCCGATGCCGTATGCGAGACGCGGATCTTGGGGAGAGGTGCTGCCGGGGCCTCGGCCGGTGGGGTGTGAACCGGGGCCGGGGGTTGGGCCGCCGCCACCGCCGCCGTTGGGGCCGGGGGTTGGGCCGGGGCCGGAGGGGTGGGGGCCGGGACCTGGGGTGGAGGGGGTGGGGGGTTTGGGGATGTTCTGGTCTACCCAGGTTACGAGGGCGTCGGCTTGGTGCAGGCGTTCGGCTGCGGTGCGGAGGTCTTGGAAGGCGGTGGAGCTGCCGGGGGCGTTGGCCAGGACTGTTTCGCCCTGGAGGGCGGTCAGGGTGGCGTCGAGATGGGCTGGGGTGAGGTCGGATTCGGCTACTCGGTTGAGGCCGGTTGCGGTGCGGAAGTCCTTGATCGCCTGTTTCAGGGCGGTGTGGGCTTCGGTGCGGGCCTGGGCGGCGGCCTCGTGTGGAGTGACGGCGGCTCGGTCGGCGGCGGACTGGAGGCGATCCGTTTCGGCCGACCAGCGATCGGCAGCGGCCTGCGCTTGGTCGACGCGGTCGACCGCTGCGCGCAGGGCATCCGTGTGGGCAGCGAACTCCTCGGCGCCGGTCGGCTTCGGGGCGGTCATCACCGCGTCGCGTGCCGCCTTCGCCGCGTCGAGTTCCCGCTGCGCGGAGGCGGATTCACGTTGCGCGGTCTCCATCGGAGACTCCGCGGAGCGGGCCCGGGACTGTGCTTCGGCCTGGTGCCGGGCTACCAGGTCCTCGAGCTGGTGCGCCCGCACCGTCGCGTCGTACAGCTTGCTGATTCGATCGGCGGCCGCGGCCTGCTCGGCGGGCGTATGGGCGTGCTGCGCAGCCTCATCCAGCGCGTCGCGGAAGTGCTCCGGCGTCAGATCCGATTCGTTGACGCGTACGCCGCTGGTGGCGGCCTTGCGGTCGGCCAGGGCCTGATCGCGCTCCCGGGTCAGGGTTTCCACCGGAGTCTCGCCGGGCCGGGCACCTGCCAGTACGGCGGCCTCGAGACCCTGCTCGGCGGTTCGCACCCGGGCCTCGACGGCGTTGTACCGGTCCGCGGCCTGCCGGAACTCTTCGGCACGCGCTGTCTGCTCCGCCCGAAGGGGTTCCTCAACAGGAAGATTCGACAGGTGCTCGATGGTGCCGGGGAGTCGCAGCGGCGTCAGGTCCGCGTCGGTGAGCGGACGGCCCGGTGCGTCGTCGAGGTGCGATGCGTGGTCGTCGGGCTGCTGTAGCAGACGCTGCTGCGCGGCCTCACGCTGTTTGAGTGCGGAGTCGAGTTCTGTTCGTGCACTGTCGAGTTCGGACGCGGCTGCTCGGGGTGTAGCGGGGACCGGATCCGGGACGGGCGGCGTGATCGCGTCGTTGTACTGCTCGGCGAGCTGCTTCAACGCCTCGATATCCGCTGCGCGCGTGCGCACTTCGGCGCGCAGCTCGTCGAGCTTCGCCTGGGTCGCCTTGCCGTCCAGGATCTCGTGCGCCTCGATCTTGCCGTCGCGATACTGCTCGTACCGCTTGTGCAGATCGCCCGGCTCCAGACCGAGATCCTGCAGCTGCGACCACAGCGCCGCACCCCGGTGCGGTTCGTCCGAAGTCGGTGCCTCACCCAGGTATTCAGCCAGGAAGCCGCGCAGCTGTGCGGGCCCCTTCGGGTCGTGAATGGGCAGCTCGCCCTCGGCGATGCGCGGGTCCAGCTCCGGATCGAAATGCATCTCCGGGTGGAAGGGATCCACCTTGGCGAGACTCTGCGCATACTCGGCCAGCGCGACAAGCAGTTCCGGCTGCTGCTCCGAACGCCGGACCAGCTCGTCCACCAGGCGCACCACCGCCTTGGTGTCGGTGCGCTCGTGATCCGGCTGCCACACATCTTTTTTCGCGTCGAACTTCTCGCCGAACAACTCCTCGGGCGCGAGGCCGAGCCGTTCCGCGAGCCGCGCCCGGGCCTCCAGCACCTTCGGCTGGTCCAGCTTGCGCAGCGCCTCGGCGTACTTGACCAGGTCCTCCACGGCCTGCAAGCGACGCGCGCTCTTCACGGCCGGGTCGGCCATCGCCACGGCCATCCGCTTCGGAGTGAGCTCGGTCGGGTCGATGTTCAGTCGCTCCGCGAGCTTGTGCAGACGGTCGTTGAGGCCGTAGTAGGACTCGATGGCCTTGGCCGTGCCGATGTAGTCGGCCATGCCCTCGATCTGCCCCGCGCGCAGGGCCAGCTCGTGCTGCATGGCCTTGATCGACCCGTCCAGCGCCGCGGGCGTGATGTCGTCGTGGTAGACGGCCAGCTTCTTGGCCAGATCATTACGCGCGGCGAGCAATTCGTCCACGCTGCGCGGCGGCGGGGCAGGCTCGGCGGGGGTCGCGGTCGGCTCGGTGCGGTGCTCGGCGAGGTGCCACGGTGAACCCGCACCGTCGCGCACCATGGTGACCGGTGTCTTCTCGCCACCGAGATCGAGCTCCTGGAATCGCACCTCGGGAGTCGGCCGATCGAGCACCGACGGACGGCCCTGCGCATCCACGTCGACGTCCTGGAAGGCCAGCCCGAGCCGACCGTCATTGAGTTGACGCCCGATCTCGGGATGCTCGGCGAGGTAACCGGCCAGGACCTCCGCGTGATCGACATCGCCCCTGATCACCGTGAGCCGCGGCGGCTCTCCCGGCATGATGCCGACACCGTCGCCCAGGGCCGCGCCACCGTGCTCCTCGATCCAGCCGCGAGCCACGTCATCGGAGAACTCGACGCCGCGCGCGTCGGATTCGGCACGGGCATGCAGGTAGTCGTCGACGGCATGACCCAGATCGACCATCTGTCGGGCCTGCTCGCGCACCGCCATGCGCAGTTCGGACACCGTGTGCGACAACCGTTCCGGAGTCAGCTCGTCGAGCCCGACACCCAGCAGCTGCGCCCAGTTCGATCGCTCCTCACGGATCTGATCGCGCCGCACGGCCGCCTTGAACAGCCGGCCTTCCTGCGACAGCAACAGCTCCTCGGGCGACTCCACCCGGAACCGCTTCTGCTGCTCCTCACCATTGGTGACGCTCTCCCAGTCGAGCACCGACAACGGCGGGGAGTCGCGTGACAGCAGCCGCAGTGCGCGACCCATCCGGGTCAGCAGGCCGACCTCACGATCCGGATTGTTGCGGAACGCGTCGCTGGCCATCATCTCGCGGAGCATCCGGCCCAGCGGATCGTTGTCGAAGTGGTTGATCTCCCGGAAGTACCGAATGCTCGCGTCTTCGTGGTTGTAGCGGGACGAGGCGTGCAAGAGCGCCTCCACCGCACCCGCCCGGCGCAGCAGCACGTAGTGGGCCGCGTCCAGCCGCTCGCGAACCGCCTTCGGATCCGCCGAGGACAGGTCGAGGTGTTGCCGCGCAGCCTGTTTCAGTACTTCCTTCAGCGCCTGGTCACTCAGGTCCAGCGCATCGGCGTAGGACTTGGGCAGCAGCTCGCGGGGGGTGTCCGGTCCCTTCGGGCCCTCGATGGCGCGCGGCTGCTCGCGCGGGGACAGTTCATTGGAACGGTAGTCCGGGCGTTGCGCCGCACCGGTTTCCAGTTCCGCCGCGTGCAGTTGCCCGTTCATCTCCGCGAGCACCTTCGGATCGACCTCGGTCAGCCACGGCTCGTACTCGCGGGGGGCGCGCTGCCACATCGGCTCCGAGATGCCGCTCGCCTCGTGGACGCGACCCACCCAGCGCTTGAGGAACGGGATGTGCTCCCGCTGCTGCCACATGGCGAGGAGCTCTTTCGCGACACGGAAGGGGTTGCCGTCCGGCTTCTCGTGCAGCTTGACCTCGTGCGGCTGGGGCCCGTGCGGGGCGACGCCGCCGTGCGGGGTGCCCTCGTGCGGCTCGACCTGTGTCCCGAACACGATCTGGTCGTTGTGCAGCAGCACACCCGGCCCCGACAGGACCCTGCCCCAGCCATCGGTGTCCTCACCCGAGCCCGACGGGTACTTCGGGTACGGGTCCTTGAAGCCGGCGCGGATGAAATCCCAGAGACGGCGACGGAACGGCGGACGGGTCTGCTCGGCGGGCTCGGGCCGGTGCTCGCCCGGCAGGGCGGGGCGGGCGGCCGGGTCGAGATGCCGGACACCGTTCTCGTCGGTGCGGACCACGACATGGACGCGATCGCCGTTCGCCTCCAGCACCAGGCGCAGCGGGTCCGACGGGTCGGTGGTGTGGAAGGTGGCGGCCACCAGATCCGCGACATCGGCTGCGCGACGGAGGGTTTCATCTCGCAGTGCGGACAGCGTGGCGTCCCGCAGCTCGGGGGCCAGCAGGTCCGGATCGACGCGCAACAGGCGCGCCCACTCGTCGCGGATCTCCGCCAGTTGAGCGCGCGCCTGTGGATCGGTCGCCGCGTCATGGTGCGCGGATGCGGCGTCCAGAGCCTCGATCGCACCGGCCCGCAACATATTCCGCTGCTGGAGGATGCCCGCGACCTCCGGCAGATGCTCGGGCGCGACCTGCTCGTCGGTCAAACCGAGACGACGGGCGATGTCCGCGCGCAGGTCGTCCAGGGTCATGGCGCGCGGGGTATCGCCCGGCCGCTGCACCGGATCCGACCACGGTTCCAACGGCAGCGCGCCGTGCTCGTCGGGAGACGGGGCCGCCCTGCGCTCCAGCGGAGGACGCTGTGCCGCAGCCTCTTCGACGTTCGCATTGTGCAGACGATCCGCGATGCCCAGCCTGCGGAACTCTTCCTCCTGGGCGCGCAGCACCGCAGGATCGACCTCGCTGCGCCAGTACTCCTTTCCGCCGTAGCGCTCGTCGAGTGAGAGCGGACCGAAATCCTTCGGGTCCTGCATCGGCCTCGGCGTGCGCCCGGCATCGGGATCGCCGAAGAAGCCACGCGCCCTGGCCATCTCGGCCAGTTCCTGCAGCGACGCTATCGGGTCCATGCGTCTGGTGAGCGCTTCACCCACGCCCAGCGCGTCCGCCAGGCGGGCCAGATAGGTCTCCTCCTGCGGACTCCGGGCCTGGGCGTTGTGCTCCAGCGGAGCCTTCATCAGGAAGTCCACCACTGCCCGCAGCGCCCGCGAAGCCTTGGTCGGATTCACCGAGGGAGGCTCTTGCTCAGGCTCGCCCTCACCCGCGCGAGAGATCTCCGCGGTCTGAGTCTCGGCCTCGGACAGGGGAACACCCGCCGCGGCCTCGTTCGGGACCGTCGCTTCCCGGACCGTCGCGGACGCGGTCGCTTCGTGAGCGGGCTCCGACTCGGCGCGCGCCGCCTGCGGGCCGGTGGCCTCGCCCTCCGGGGTGGTGCGCGGACCACCCGGCTTCTCAGCGTCGGGCTGTTGCGGACGGTTTTCCGCAGCGGGCTTCTCGCCACCGGCTTCGGGCTCCGGATCGGGCCGGGCAGCACCGCCGCGCGGCGGTTTCGGGGGCTCCTTACCGCCTGCGCCGGAACCAGCGGGCGCGGGCGGTTCCGGGTCGCCACCGCCCGAATCCGGGCGTGGGCCGGACGGATTCGAGCCCGGTGGCATGGTCTCATCAGGTCGGCCACCCGCCATGTCCCACAGCCAGTCGGCGCGGTCGGCGGAGATCCGCGCCAGCAGATCCGCGTTGTCGGCACGCAGCCGCGCAGCCAGCTCCGCAGGACTACCCGGCACCTCGAAATCAGCCATCTCATGCAGGAACTGCGCGTACCTCGCATCCGACTGCGCCGCCAGATCCGCCTCCGCAGCCCGCTCCCGCTCGTACGCGGCATCCGGATCGTGCGGATCGGCCGGCTGACGCAACAGCGAGCCATCGAGCGAACCAGGCTCGCCACCACCCGAATTCGGCTCCTCAACCGGCCGCACACCCGACTCCTGCGGCGTCTCCGGCTGTTCGAGCACCGGCTGTTCAGGAGTCCCCGGCTTCTCGGGGGCCTCCCCTTGCTCGGACTTCGCCGCCGCGTCCGGCTTCGCCGTCTCCTCAGACCTGGCCGCCTCGTCGGGCTTAGCTGCCTCGTCGGGCTTGGCTGCCTCTTCCGGCTTAGCTGCTTCCTCAGGCTCAGCCGCCTCTTCAGGCTTGGCCGCCTCTACGGGTTTGGCCGCCTCTTCCTGCTTAGCTGCCTCTTCCGGCTTAGCTGCTTCCTCAGGCTTAGCCGCCTCTTCGGGCTTGACCGCTTCTTCAGGAGTCGGCTGGGCTGGGGGCTTGTTTTCGGGAGCGGCTGGGTCGGGGTCGGGGGTGGAGCGGGCTGAGGGGCCGGAGTTGGGTTCGTTCGGGTTGCGGGGGTGGGCGAGGGCGGCGCCGGTGGGGCCGTCTTCGCCTGGGTCGGGGGTGTGGGCGGGGGATGAAGGGTCGGTGGGGTGGGGGATGTTTTGGTCTACCCAGGTGGCCAGGTCGTCGGCGCGGTGGGAACGCTCGGCGGCGGCGCGGAGGTCTTCGAAGGCGGTGGCGCTGCCGGGGCCGTTGACGAGAACTGTTTCGCCCTGGAGGGATTCGAGGGTCTCGTCGAGGCGTTGGGGGGTGAGGTCGGATTCGGCGACGCGGTTGAGGCCGGTGGCGGCTCGGAAGTCCGTGATCGCCTGTTTCAGGGCGGCTCGGGCTTCGTCGCGGGCCTGGGCGGCGGCCTCGTGCGGGGTGACGGCTGCGCGGTCGGCGGCGGACTGGAGGCGATCCGTTTCGGCCGACCAGCGATCGGCGGCGGCCTGCGCCTGGTCGACGCGGTCGACCGCTGCGCGCAGGGCATCCGTGTGGGCGGCGAACTCCTCTGGGCCGACCGGCTTCGGAGCGTTCATCACCGCGTCGCGGTCCGCCTTCGCGGCGTCGAGTTCGGTTTGCGCGGCGGCGGATTCACGCTGGGCGGACTCCAGCGGTGTTTCCGCTGCCCGGGCCCGGGACTGCGCCTCGGCCTCGTGCCGTGCGATCAGGTCATCGAGCAGGTGCACCCGCACCGTCGCCTCGTGCAGGCGAGCTATCCGCGGACCGATCTCCGCGTGCTGCTCCGGTGTGCGGGCATGCTGGGTGGCCTCGTTCAGCGCGTCGCGGAAATGTTCGGGCGTCAGTTCGGATTCGTTGACCCGGAGACCGACCATCGCTCGCTTGCGGCCGCCGATCGCGAATTCCCGTTCGCGGCGCAGGGTATCGAGCGGCGACTCACCAGGGCGCGCCGCCGCCGCGAGAGAACGATCGAGTTCGTGTTCGGCGGCCTGTACCCGAGCTTCGGCCGCATTGTAATTCTCTGCGGCGGCGCGCAATTCGGTGATACGCGCCTCGTGGCTGGAGCGCAGCGCCTCCGGCACGGGCAGGGCCTCGAGGTGCTCGAGCGTGGACGCCAGTCGCCGCGGCGTCAGATCCTCGGGGCGGATCGCCCGGCCGGGCGCACCCTCCAGATGCGGTGCGTGCGCATCCGGTTGCGTAACCCGACCCAGCGCGTAGTCGCGACCGTTGCGGGCACGCTCGAAATCGGCTCGGGCACTGTCGAGTTGGGCTGCGGCCAGCCTCGGACGCGGGGGCGGGAGTTCCGCCTCGACCGGCGCGGTGGCCCGGTTGTACTCCTCCGAGACCTGCTTCAAGGCCTCGATATCGGCTGCGCGCGAACGGACCTCGGCTCGCAGATCGTCGATCGTCTGCTTGGTCTCGGCATCGGTCGGGCGCTCGAACTTCTCGATCTTGCCGTCGAGATAGGCCTCATAGGCCTTGGCCTGCCGGACCGGATCGTCACCGAGCTCGAGACCCTGCAGTCGAGCCCACACCGGACCGTCCTGCGGCGGCTCGTCCACCCGCGGGGCCTCACCCATCAGGTCGGGGTCGAAACCACGCAGCTGACCGGGCGCATCCTTGTCGTAGACGGGCAGTTCACCCTCGACGATGCGCGGATCCGCGGCCGGGTCGAATTGCATGTCATTGTGGAACGGATCGAGATTGCCCAGGCTGCGCGCGTATTCGGTCAGCGCCGCAAGCAGTTCCGGCCGATCCATCGAGCGGTGCAGCAGATCGTTGATCGCGCGCAGTGTCGCCTTGGGATCGGTCGCCTTGGGATCCGGTTCGAACAGATCCGCCTTCTTGTTGTACTTCTCGTCGTACAGATCCTCGGGTGCGACGCCGAGCCGTTCCGCCAGCCGGTTACGGGCGGCCATGGCGGCGTCGGGATCCAGTTTGCCCAGCGCCTTGGCATAATCGAGCAGATCCTCCACCGCCTGCAGGCGACGCACATTGCGCACCCCCGGATCGGCCATGGCCTCGGCCATCCGCTCGGGCGTCAGCGTGCCGGGATCCAATCCGAGCCGGTGCGAAAGCTCCTGCAGCGCCGTGTTGAGATCGTGGAACGCCTCGATCTTGTCGCTGCTGCGGATGTAATCGGCCATGCCCTCGATCTGGGCGGCACGCAGGGCGTTCTCGTGCTGCATGGCCTTGATGGTGTCGGCCAGCTCGGCCGGGGACAGATCATCGCGGTAGACCAGCAGCTTCTTGGCGAGATCGTCACGCGCCGTGCGCAATTCGTCGACCGTGCGCGGCGGGGTGTGCGCCTCGGGTGTCGACGTCGGATGCGGCTCGGACAACTCGGCCACCCGCCACGGCCCGGCCGGATGGTCACGCAACGTGGTGACCGCGACCCGCTCACCGTTCAGATCGAACTCGTGGAAGCGCACCTCGGGGGTCGGCTCCTCGACCACCACCGGGCCGTGCTCATCCAGGGAGACCGTGCGGAAGTCCAGTCGCAGCCGGCCATCCGCGAGCTGATGCCCGATCTCGGGATGCTCGGCCAGGAAATCGGCCAGCACCCGGGCGTGATCGGTGCTGCCGCGAATCACCGTCAGTCGCGGCGGTTCGCCACCGAGGATGCTCACGCTGTCACCCAGCGTCGCGCCGTCGTGCTCCTGCACCCAGGCCCGACCGACGTCCGCGGCGATGCTCTCGGCCGCCGTGCGCACCTGATCGTCAGCATGCACGTAGTCGTCGACAGCGTGGCCGAGATCGACCACCTGATCGGCGTGCTCGCGCACCGCCATGCGCAGCTCGGCCAGGGTGTGCGGCAAGCGCTCCGGCGTCAGTTCGTCCAGGCCGAGACCGAGCATCTGCGCCCAGTTCGACCGCTCCTCACGAATCTGGTCGCGCCGCAACGCCCGATCGAAGAGGATGCCCTCCTTGCGGGTCGACATCTCCTCCGGCGACAGGGAATCGAAGTGCCGGGCCGGATCGCCACCGTTCGGCTTGCTCTCCCACTCGAGCATGGTGACGAGCGGATCGTCCTTGCCGACCAGGCCGAACTTGCGGGCGAGCTTGGTGAGCGCCCACTCCTTGCGCGTCGGATCGCTGTGCACCAGCTCGCGCAGGTAGCGGCCCAGCGGGTCCTTGTCGAAGAAGTTCATCTCGCGGCTGTAGGGAACCAGGCCGTCCTGGAGGTTGTAGCTGCGGGCGGCATCGGCCAGCGCTTCCACCGCACCGGCGCGGCGCATCATCACGTACTTCGCCTCGTCGACCAGCCGGCGCAGCGTGGCCGGTTCGGCCGTCCGCAGGTCGATGCCTTGCCGCGCAGCCTGTTTCAGCACCTCGCGCAGCGCGTCGTCACGGACGTCGAGCTGATCGGCCAGGGTCTTCGGCAGACCGGCGCGCTCGGCGGCCGGATCGCTCGGCGGGGTGGAGTGCGGATCCGGTTGTCCGCCAGCGGCTTCGGCGGGGTGCTCGCCGGAGGTCAACTCCGGCAGCGCCGGACGCTGGGTGACGGCGGCCGGATCCTCACCCGGGGGCAGCGCGGGCTGATGCTGCCCGGTCGGCGGATCCTCGTTCGAGATCCCCGCCGCGGCCAGTTCCGCGGCGACCTTGGCACGAGTGGCCGGATCGACCTCAGTGAGCCACGGCTGGTACTCGCCGCCGTCCCGGGTGCGCCTCGGAACCCATTCCGACACCACATTCGCGATCTTGCCGGTGAGGCGGTTCACCAACGGCAGATATTCGCGCGCCTTCCAGAAGGTCGCGAACTCCTTCGCCAAACGCGACGGGTTGATATCGAGTTCGTGCAGGAAGTCGTTGTGCAGCCACCCACCGATCTCGTGGATGATCTGCTTCTGACCGGTGCCGTCGAGACCCGAACCCGAGGCGTACTTCGGGTACTGGTCGCTGAATCCGCTCCGAATGAAGTTCCACAGCCGTTTTCCGAACGGCAGCAGCACCGGATCAGGCTTGGCCGGAAGCCGGTCCTTGGGCAGCGGCGGACGCTCGGCGGGCTCGAGATGCTTGACCCCGTTCTCGTCGGTGCGCACCGTGACGTGGACGCGCTCGCCGTTGGCCTCCAGCACCAGATGCTGCGGGCCCGACGGGTCGGGGGTGTGGAAGGTCGCAGCCATGAGATCCGCGATATCGGCTGCCCGACGGACTGTTTCGTCACGTAGCGCGGTCAGCGTCGCGTCTCGCAGTTCCGGGGCCAGCAGGTCCGGATCGACGCGCAGCAGACGCGCCCACTCGTCGCGGATCTTCGCCAGCTGTGTGCGCTGGACGGGATCCGTCGCCGCGTCATGGCGGGCGGAGGCCTCGTCGAGGGCCTCGATCGCACCGGCGCGCAACATGTTCCGGTACTGGAGTTCGCCCGCGGTCTCCGGCAGGCGATCGGGTGCGATCTGCTCATCCGACAGGCCCAGCCGCTCGGCGATATCCGCGCGCAGCTCATCGAGGGTCAGGGCGCGCGGCGGATCACCCGGACCGTAGGTGGGATCCGACCACGGCTCGAGCGGCAGACCGGCGTGTTCGTCCGGCGTCCGAGAAGTATTGCCTTCCAACGCCGGTCGGGCGGCTGCCGCTTCTTCGGCCGCAGCGCGATTGAGGCGGTCGTCGAGGCCCAGCTTGCGGAACTCGGCTTCCTGGGCACGCAATACATCCGGATCGACCTCGTTACGCCAGTACTCCTCGCCGCCGTAGCGCTCGTCGAGTGAGAGCGGGCCGAAATCCTCCGGATCTCGCATCGACCTCGGGGTGGCACCGGTGTCCGGATCGCCGAAAAAGCCGCGCGCCCTGGCCATCTCGGCCAGCTCCTGCAACGAGGCCAGCGGGTCCGGACGACCGGACAGCGCATCGTTCATGCCCAGCGCGTCGGCCAGGCGAGCCAGATAGCGCAGCTCCTCCGGAGTGCGCTGATGGGCGTTGTGTTCCAGCGGGGCCTTCGACAGGAAGTCCACCACCGCCCGCAACGTGGGAGACATCTTCGCGGGATCCACCGAGAGCGGGCGTGATTCGCTCGCCGGGGCCTCACCGGCGGGGGTGAGTTCCACCGTCGGGGCCTCCGACGCGGGCACCACGGCGGTCGGAGCCGTGTTCTCCTCCGTAGTCGCGGCCGGATCCGGATCGGGTGCGTGAGCGTTGCGTGCGGTCTGCGGCGTGGTCGCCTCGTTCTCGCCAGCAGGCGTCGACCGCGCTGTGGGCGTGGACTTCTCGCCCGCTGCGGGCTTTCCGCCGTCCGGCTCGTTCCGGGCCGAAGGCGTGGACTTCTCGCCGCCGGTGGACTCGGGATCCGGTTGCGGGTCGCCCGCGCGCGGCGGGGTGGGCGGCTTCTTGCCGTCGTCGCCGCCTCCGCTCGCGGCGGCCGGGGCCTCGCCGGCTTCCGGGGTGGGCGGGTTCGGCTTGCCGCCCTGCGTCGGTTCTTCACCGGCGGAAGCGTTTTCGGCGGTGGGGGTGGCAGCGGACTCGTCCGGGCGGCCGCCTGCCATCTCCCACAGGTAGTCGGCGCGCTCGGCGGAAATACGCGCGAGCAGATCGGCCTGTTCGGCGCGCAGTCGAGCCTCGCGCTCCGCCGGAGTACCCGGGACCTCGTTGTCGGCCAGAGCGTGCAGGTAGCGAGCGTCGTTCGCGTCGGCGCGGGCCGCGATGTCGGCGTGCTCGGCATTCATGCGATCGACCCAGCTGTCCGGATCGTTCGGGTCCGACGCGCGGCGGAAGAGTCGCTCGTCCGGCGACTCCTGTTGCTTGACACCGAGATCCGGTTCGCTGCCGTCGGACGGGTGCGACTGGTGCGACGGATCTTGATCCGCGGCAGGATCGCCGTGGGTGCGCGAATTGTCGCCGGGGGCAGCCTGATCCTTGGACGCGGCGTCATGCGGAGCCTCGGACGGATGCGCGGCCTCCGGGTTCTCGGCGCGCGGCTCGCTTCCTTCGACCGGATCTTGGGTGCCGGTCGGGCTCCGGCCCTCCGCAGGGGCATGACCGGCGACGGGGCTGCCGGAGGCTCGCGAATCGTCGTTGGTGGCAGATGAATTGGGCGACTCCCCAGGTCTTGGCAGCTCGGCTCTGGGGGCCGACTCCGGACCGTGGTTGCCGGGCCGAGCGGTGGAGTCGGTCCGAGGGTTGATCGACGCCAGGTGGTCGTTGAAGGTGTCCACCAGCAATTTGTGCAGCAGCTTGGAGGCGACGCTCGCGTTGTCGCCGTTGAGTTCGACATCGGTGAAGGCCTCGGCCAGCGCCTCCGGGCGATCGAGCAAACCATGCTCGTCGAAGCTGTAGCCGCTGAGCGATTCGCGCACCCAGGAGGTGAAGCCGCCCTTGAGCTTCTGAGCCATGAAGTGATCGAGCAATGCCTCCATCACCTTTTCACGGGCCTTGGCCTCGCTGGTGAAGTCGATGGCGTGCGCGAACTCGTGCACGATCGTCGAATAGACCGGGCGCTCGCCCGAGCCGGGCACCAACTCGCCCTCGCGCACCTTCTGCGAGACCCGTGCCGCAAACGTCTCCGGGTCCAGGGCGAGCTTCTTGTTCAGGACGATCTTGCGGGCCAGCTTGCGTCCCGACGCATCGGTGGTCGGATGCGTCTCGGCGTAGACGTCATTCGGCAGATCGTCGATACGGACCGCCAGCAGCCGCGTGCCCGGGTACTTGTTCATCATGTCGTCGATGCCACGGGCATACTCGCGCAGCACCTCGACATCGATCGAGGAATCGAAGCCGTGCGCCTGGATCCGGTAGAGCTCCCGGAGCTTGTCGGTGATCTGCTGCGCGTCCCGATGCGACCACTCGTCATCGGGTCTGGGCGACCAATCCTGGTGCGGGCCCGCGGAATCCCCGTCACCGCCACCCCACAGCCGCCTGCCGAACCTACGACGAGGCCGAGGACGCTCCTCATCCTGAGGTGACCGGTTACCCGGCTCAGGGGTATCGGTGGCATGACGCGCCGGGCTGCCGTCGTGAGCGGGGGCGGCATCATCGCCGGACGCACGGCGCGCCGCGGGATCCGAATCATGCACGGGCTCAGCGGCATCCGGCTTCACCGCCTGCGGATGCTCCTCGGCGGGCGCTTCGGAACGCGCCGGGCGCGGCCCACCCTCCGGCTCACCGGACCGTGGCGTCTCATCCGGCGACCGCCGCTCGCCGACCTGGCCGTCATCCTTCGGCGCGACCTTGTCACGCGGCGAAACCTCTTCGCGCGCAATGACATCCTCACGCGGCGGCACGGCGTCGCGGGGCGGAACCTCGTCCCGCACCGGGATCTCGTCGCGCGGCTGCGGGCCCTCACGCGGCGGTACCTCATCGCGGGGAGCAACATCATCACGCGGTCGCGCATTGTCCCGACCCGGAACTTCATCACGCGCTGGGATCTCGTCACGCGGAACGACGTCATCACGCGGCAGAACCTCGTCCCGCACCGGGATCTCGTCACGCGGCAGCGGGCCCTCACGCGGCGGTACCTCATCGCGGGGAGCAACATCGTCACGCGCCGCGATTTTGTCCCGCGGGACGACATCATCACGCGGCTGTACGTCATCACGCGGCGGAACCTCATCGCGCGGCGGAACCTCATCGCGCGGAACCACATCATCACGCGGCTGTACGTCATCACGCGGCTGTACGTCATCACGCGGTGCGACGTTGTCGCGCGGCTGTGCGTCATCGCGCGGCTGTGCGTCATCGCGCGGCGAAACCTCTTCTCGCGGTTCGATGTTGTCGTGTGGGTCAGGTGTGGCCGCGGGGTCGTTGGCGGGGGTTCGGGGGTCGTTCGGGGGCTGGTTGTCGGGGTGTTCGGGGGTGGGGGCGTGTTCGTTGGCCGGGGCGGCCTCGGGGGGTAGTTCGGTGGGCGTGGGCTCGGGGCCGGTGGGGCGGGCGATCGCGTCGGCGGGGACGTGGTGGGCGGATTCGGGGTCGGGGCCGAATCTGGTGACCTCGTCGAGGAGGTGCCAGTAGAGGACCTTGGCGGGTTCACTCGCGCGTTCACCGTTGAGTTCGACATCGGTGAAGGCCTCACCCAGCGCCTCGGCCGGATCCAGTGGGCCGCGCTTGTCGAAGGAATAGCCGCTGAGCTGGTGCAGCCACTCCTGGTACTTCGTCTGGAATTCCTGCTCGTCCATGGTGGAGCGGGTGTTCTCGAAGTAGTCGCGCAGGGCGCGCTCGGCGGTGTGCCAGATCTCGTTGCCCTCGGCGTCGAGAGCGTGCGCGAACTCGTGCACGATCGTCGAATACGCCGGGCGCTCACTGGAACCCGGAACCAGATGCCCGCGGTTCTCCGCCTTGACCATCTGGTCGGCGAAGACCTCGGGGTGCGTCGCGTGATACAGGCTCAACGTGATCTCGCCCGCGGCGTGGCGCAGATAGCGTTCCGGGCCCACATACTCACGGCGGGGCCTGTGACTGGCGAAAGTGTCGTGGTCGAGCATCGCCCCGATCCGGACGATCTGCAGCTTTCTGCCGTCCGGATAGCGAGTCAGCATGTCGTCGATGGCACGTGCGAACTCGCGCGCAACCTCGGGGTCGACACCCGGTGTCTCGAAACCCTTCACCTGGAGGCCGATGTCCGACCAGAGCTCGGCGAGCTTCTTCTGCACCTCCTCCGGGCTCAGACCCGACCACATGTCGTCGGGTCGCGACGACCAATCATGCGGAGCCTCAGCGGTACTCGGCTCGGTGTGCGCGGCCGGAGGCTTCGCGGCCTCGGCCGGGCGGGAGGTCGGGTGCTCCACCACGGGATCCAGGGGCACCAGCGGAACAACGCCAGTGGCGGCATCCGCGCCCCAGTTGTCGTCGCCGAAATACTCGGGGCCGTCGCCGTCGTGGGCACCGACCGGATGCTCAGGCTCGGGACCACCGGCGTGTTGAGGCGTGTGCGCCGCATCGCCCGGGTGAGAAGCGTCGGGCCGCTGAGTTTCCGGGCGGACATCCCCGACCTTGGGTTCGCTGGCGTTCGAAAGATCTTCGGGCCGAACATCTTCCGGCCGAACATCCACTGGCTTCCCGCCATCGGGCCGAGCGTCCTCGGGCCGCGCATCCGCTGGCGGGGTGCCGTCCGTCGGCTGCCGGTCCGCGAAGGGAACTTCATCCTGCGGGGTCGCCTCATCCGGAACGCGATCCTGCGGCTTCGCATCATCAGCATGCGGCTCTGCGATGTCACGCGGTTCAGCGTCAAGCGGTTCGGCATCACGGGGTTGCGCATCGCGCGGTTCGGCGTCACGCGGTTCAGCGTCGCGGGGTTCCCCGTCACGCGGTTCAGCGTCGCGGGGTACGGCATCGCGCGGTTCAGCATTGCGCAGTTCGGCATCGCGCGGCTCGGCATCGCGCGGCTCGGCATCGCGGGGTTCCGCATCACGCGGCTCGGGTCTGTCGTCGATCACCTGGTCGTCGGGGTGCGGTTGGGGTGCTGCGGGCTCTTCGTCGAGTGGGCGGGATCGGCCAGTCGCGGGATCGGGGTCGTCGGCGACACCAGCGCGCGGGCGGTCGGGGTGGGGTTCGTCGGGGGCTGCGGGGACGTGTGGCTCGGCGAGGGTGCCGGGGTGGGCGGAGGTGCCGTCGGCGTCGGGAGTGTGGCCGGGCGAATCGGTGGCGCGGTTGTCGGACTGCACGCCGATCGCGGGGTCGTGCGGGGATTCCGTTGTGGTGGTGCCGATTCCGGCCTTGGTGTCGGCGGCACCGGTACGCGCGGGGCCGCTGGCGGCTCGCGTGTCGTCGGATCGACCAGCGCCGGATGCCCGGGTGTCGGCGGCACCGGCACGCGGCGCGGCCGGGTCCGAAACACCCTGGGGCTTGGCCGAATCCAGCCGCGGAGCCTCGGGGGTGCGGGGGGCCGCCGGGGTTCGGGACGCGTCCGGGTTGGCGGTCGTGGGACGCGATTCGGCGGCGGGGGCACGCTGCTCCGCCGGAGCCGCCGCATGATCGGTGCCGCTCGGCGCGACCACCGGCCCCTCGGCCACGAACGGCACCGACGCACGGGAATCCGGTGCGGCGGTGGGCGTGGACGCGTCGGCGGACGGGGCGGGCGAGTGCGAGGGGGCGACGTGGGCGGCACTGCCGTCCGGCGCGGCGCCGGACCCGGTCGGCTCGGCGGCGCCATCGTGGGGTGCGGCCGGATCGGCGGGCGCCACCGGAGGCGGAGCGGACTGGACGTCCGGGGCGGGGTGCGCACTCTCGGCGGGCGCATCTGAAGTAGGTTGCGGCTGCGCCTGCGGCGCGGCCTCCGAGGGCGCGGACGCACTCGCCGGAGACAGCGACGGGTTGGAGCCGGACGAGGATCCCTGCGAGCCCGCCGACGGTGCCGAATCACCGGTATTCACACCGGAATTGCCCGGGCTGGCACCGGTGTTCTGCGGCTGGACCGGCTGCGAATCGCCACCCTGCTGCGGAGCCGCGGGCTGATGGGAATCACCCGCGTTGACACCGGGCTGGGGACCGGCGGGCTGATGCGCGCCGTCCCCGTTGACACCGGGCTGCGAGCCCGCCGGTTGATGAGCGTTGTCTCCAGGCACACCGGACTGCGGGCCTCCAGGCTGCTGAGCCTTGTCCCCCTCGGCATTTCCCGGATCGGGGGCCGCGCCGTGATGAGCGTCATTGCCGGGAGCAGTACCGGTCTCCGGCTCCGACGGCTTGGATGCGTTGTCCCCGTTCGAATTTCCGGGGTCGACACCCGAACGATGACCCGAATCGCCACCGGGGTCGCCGGTCTGCGGATCACCGGGCTGATGACCGGTACCCGTATCACCGGTGTGCTCACCACCGGAGCCGTTCGGATCACCCGCCGGAGTTCCCTCGGGAGCGCCGGAATGCGTTCCGTCGGTTTTGATTCCACCGAGATCGCCCACCCCGGGGTGAGTTCCGTCGCCCGTCGGCAGTTCAGCGACGTGCGGTGTCACCGCCGGACCGTGACCTCCGAAGGCATGCGCCCCAGCATGATTCAGCGACGAGACGACACCCGCGCCGAACCCCGCCGTCAGCATGCGCGGGTCGAACTGGGTGTTCTCCAGATTCTTCACGGCGTCGTTCAGCCCGTGCTGCGCGACATCGAAACCGAACTGGGTGGCGGTGCCGCCGACGAATCCCGCTCCGGCGCCGACCAATCCGGACGTGGCGTGCGTCGCCAACTGGCTGAGCAGACCGGTCATCCCCCGCGCGGCCAATTTGCCGCCCAGCCAGCCGCCGAACGGACCCGCGACCGCACCACCCATACCGGCGCCGACCGCGGTGACCGCCGTCTGCTGCCAGTTGATGCCGCTGCGGTGCCCCTCCAGCACCTGGATCTCCTGCGCACCGAGATCCTGGATCGTCCCGATCGCCATATTGAGAGCGATGTGCCGCAGCAGGAACTTCGCCAGCGCGGGACCGACGAGCTTGGCCATCGCCTTCTCGATCGCGTTCATGGCATCGCGGGCGATGATCCGCACCGCCACCCGCGTGGACGCCACCGCGATGGCCTCTTCCTCGGGCGCGGTCGGCGGAAACACCCACACCGCGATCATTTCCGCCGCCAGCCAGGCCAGCGTCGAATAGAACATGATCTTCGTGTATTGAATCTGGGTGCCCGTGTCGTCCACCGAGCTGCCGACCTGATCGAAATATCCCGCCAGATCGACGATCGAGGTGTTCCCATCGGCGCTGGCCTGGCCGCTGAGCAGGTCGAAGGACTTCGACATCGCCGCGACACCGTCGCCGTCCGGATACGCGGCCAGCGTGGTCGACTTGGCATCGGCGATGGCGTCGAGCAGATTTCGCAGCCCGTCCCCGCCGGTACGCCAGTCCTGGGCCAGGGCCCACATCTGGTCCTCGTTGCCCTGCGGCCACTCCATGCCGACCAGATAGCCCAGGTCTTCCAGCCAGGAGGGAAATTCCATCATGCGGGGCTGGTCACCATCCGGAATCGAGGGCGCCGCCGCGCGGGCTCACCTCTGAACTGCCCGAATCCTTGCGCACCTCACCGCGTTCGGCCGCACCCGGCGGCGCCAGGGAGACCACCGGGGGCGGCGGCGCGACCAACTCCTTGCTCAGATCCGGCATGCCCGGAATCAGATCGTTCAGCTTGGGCAGCCGCTTGCGGTTCTGCGACACCGGCGCCATCAGTTCCGAACTCAGCCGCGCCACCTCGGCGGCGGCCTGCTGCGCGGCCTCGGTGACGGCCTTCGCGATCTCCGGATAGTCGAGATCCTCGATGCCGGAACGGAAACGGGTCTCGATCACCGTGCCGTCGGCATTCACCGTCACCGTGACCCGCTTGCCCCGCACCGTCGCGGACGCGGTCAACGCGGCCCGCTCGTGCTGCAGACGGGAAATGGTCTGCATCTGATCCGCGAAACCCTCGAGGATCGAGTTCAGATCGGCCTGGGCGAATTCATTCGTCACGCGGCGAACTCACTCGAAACCGGTGGCGTTGGTGTGGTCCATGGCGGCCAGCTGATTGGCCGAATCCGTCTGACCCTGAGAGAAATTGGCGAAGGTGCCGGCCATGTTGTTCGCACCGTCGAGAATGTTCGTCTTGCTCGCGAGGTAACCGTTCTTGCCGTTGGCGAACTGGTTACCCATCGAATCGTCACCCCAGCAGTCGCCACGCGCCTCGGCGGAACTCACCAGCGTGTTCACCACCTGCTGGACGCCTTCCCGCACCGCATCCGTCTTGCCTGCCGCCGTACGCAACAGATCCGTGTAGGTCGTCAGCCGATCGGCCATGAGAGAACCACCTCCAGAACTCGGACGCGCAGCGCGGGCACGCCGACCTTTCCAGGCCCGTGCAACCTGACAGTTGCCGGAATATGAACGCAGAGTGCCGATTCGAACCGGACAAGACCGGCACGGTCATTCGTCGTACTCGCCGCGCCATTCCATCTGCTCGATGATCTGCGCGATCGAGCGGGTGAACCGGTCGGTGAACTGCCGGGCGTCCACCGCGACAGCCAGCGGCTCCGGCTGCCCCAAATCGATCAGATAGCGGCCGTCGTCGGCCACGTCCCGCCAGTGCAACACCACCTCGGCGACCCCGCGCGGACCGTACTTGGACCGCCCCTGCGCCAGCCGCAGCATCCCGGCCAGCGTGACCGGCTCGGAAAAGAAAGCGGCCGTGGCCGATCTGTCCGATTCCTCGAAACTGTCGAACGCGCCCGACCCCGACGTCTCCTCCGGATCCGGCGCGGCCGTGTCCACCACGATCGGAATCGAGGTCCGCCGACCGGCCTTCGTGGGCGGCAGCTGCGCCACCAGCAGACCCGGCAGTTCCTCCGGATCACATTCCAGCAGTGTGACATTCCCGCCGTGATCGAACGTCTCGCCCGCCGCCTGCGACACCAGCAGCGCCCGGCGACCCAGCCGCGCACCGTGTATCCGCACCGAGGCGGTCGGATCGTCCGACCGGCCATCGACACTGGCGTGCAACCAGAACCAGACCTCCGGACGCGCCAGCACCTCCATCACGGGCCGGATCTCCGGGCCCAGCTCGGCATCCAGCCGCGCTTGGATCTCGGCGACCTCACGCTCGTAATCGGCCAGCAGCGGAGTACGGCTGAGGTAGGTCAGGGGCGCGGGCAGCGCGCCCTCCAGGTACCGCGTGCACAGCACCTGGAACTCGTCGTCGGTGAACTCCCAGCGGGTCACGACTCGACCACCGGCACCGATGCCTCGAGGGTGTGCGCGAGCATGTCGGCGAAGTCCGGCTCCGGGTATTCGGCTCCGGCGGCGACTGTTTCGGTCGGCGCGCCCAGCACGGGCGAAGTCGCAATCGACGCCTGCCGCACCACGCCGTCGTGGTCCAGACCCGCCCGCACCACGCCACCGTGGTCGATATCGGCGCGCACCACGCCACCGTCGGACAGACCCGAACCGGGGACACCGGAGACCACATCGGGCAGGCCCGCACCGCCGAACAGGTTGGTGAAGGACGGCGGGCCGGTGACCTGGCCGGTGGCCGGGGTCGGCAGCGCAGCACCCGAAGGCGTGGTGGTCGTCGGCGTGGTGGTGGTCGTAGTCGGCGTGGTGTCGACCGGAGTGGTCGTGGTGGCCGGAGCGGCATCCGTGGGCAGGCCGAGCAGCTGCTTCAACTGATTCAGTTTGTCCGGGGACGCCTCGAGCGACGTGAGCGCGGCGGTCACCGTGTCCTGCGGGACCCCGAGCGCCGTCGCCAGCTTCGCGATATCGCCTGTGCTCATGGCGGATTGGACCTGCTGCAACGCCGTGCCCAGCGAGGACAGGCCCTGCACGCCGGTCGACGCCGCGCTGACCAGCGAGCTCAGCGTGCTCGCGAGCGTGGAGAGCGCGTCCGTGCCACCGGAACCCGACGAGCTGGTCTGCGGCACCGAGGCACCGGTGGAGGTGGCGGGCGGATTGGAGCCGGTGGGATTCGTCCCCGTGGGATTGGTGCCGGTCGGGTTCTGCCCGGTGGGATTCGTGCCGGTGGGGTTGGTACCCGGGGGCTTCGTACCGTTCGGGTTGGTGCCGTTCGGATTCGTCCCATTGGGGTTGGTGCCGTTGGGATTCGCACCCGTCGACTCGTCCTTGATCGGCGGGATCTTCGGGGCACCCGAAGCCTTGGCACCACCGGTGTTCGCACCTCCGGTGTTCGCACCACCGGTGTTCGCACCACCGGTGTTCGCACCACCGGTGTTCGCACCACCGGTGTTCGCACCACCGGTGTTCGCACCACCGGTGTTGGCTCCACCGGTGTTCGCACCTCCGGTGTTGGCTCCGCCGGTGTTCGCACCTCCGGTGTTGGCTCCGCCGGTGTTCGCACCACCGGTCTTGTCACCACTGGTGTCGACGGGCGGCTTCTGCACGGGCGCGAGCGGCGCCGGACCCGACACCACCGGGATCGTGCTCGCGGTGTCCTTCATCGGCGTGCAGTAGTAGTCATTGAAATGCCCCTGGTACCAGGGCAATTCGTAGGATGCGTCGCCACCGAGTCCCGTGCTCTCCGGATAGCCCCCGGGCCCGATGTAGTAGCTGCTGACATACGTCGTACTCGCGGACGACGTGTACGGCATGTTATTGCGGGTCTGCACCATCCAGCGCGACGTGTACTCCAACAGCGAACCCGTGGTGCGCATGGCGGCGAGCATCGGCGCGAGACCGGCACAGTAGCTGGTGACCGCGGCCTGCGCGGCCTCGGCGCCGCCCGCCACCGGGCTCTGCCACGAACCGGTCAGCGACTGCACATTGTTGGAGAAGGTGCCGATATTCGACTCGAGCTGATCGGCGAGCCACTTCCAGACGCCGCCCGCCGTAGCGTACGGATCCGGCTTCAGCGACTGGCCCAGGTTGTAGAGCTGCTCCCAGGTCATCGCCTTCGAGTTCTCGACATACACACTGACGCCCTGTTTGACCTGGGTCGCATCACCCTGGGCCTTCTTCAGATCATCCGGGAACTTCACGTCGACCTGGGTATCGGTGGGCGCCTTCTCCGGCGGGGGCAGTTGCAGCCCCACCGATGCCGGTGCGGCAGCGGGCATCTGCAACCCGAGACCGTCGAAACCGGCCGCCGACTTGTGGTCCGCCGCGAGATACGCCTTGCCCGCCGCCTCGAACGTGTCGCCCATATCGGTGAGGATGGCGACGTGGGTGTCGAAGATGTTCAGCAGCGCCGTACCGGACTTGCTGAACTCACTGGCCATGAGATTTCCCGAGGAGAGATCACCGATGGGATCCAGCTGGTCGAGTTTGGCGCCACCGGCCAGGTTCTTCAGATACAGCAGCTGACCGATCAGAGTCGCGCAGTACTGCGCACCCTTCTCGGCGGCACCCGGCTCATAGCTCAGCGCCCCCGTACCGGCCTGCTGCTTCAAACCGGACCAAGCCGAATTGTCTTTGTTCGTGTCAGGTGCCATCGGTAACTACTGCCACTCCGCCCAGTTTTCAGATGTCTGTGCCAGCACACCGTATTGTCGTTAACTCCCGGTGGCGCACAAGGAAATTCGGGGCATGCGCGCAGGTCGGGGGAAGCTCACGGCGGTGTCGCGGCCACGCCGGTGACCCATCTGGGAAGATCGAGCACCATGCGGGTACTGGTGCAGCGGGTGACATCGGCTCAGGTGACGGTCGAGGGCGAGGTGGTCGGGCGGATCGATCCGGCCGGACACGACACGGCCCACGGGCTCGTCGCGCTGGTCGGGGTCACCCACACCGACACCGAAGCCACCGCGAAGGCCCTCGCCGACAAGCTGTTCCGGCTGCGGATCCTCGACGGGGAACGCTCGGCCGCCGATCTCGGCGCACCGATCCTGGTGGTCAGCCAGTTCACGCTCTACGCCGACACCGCCAAGGGGCGGCGGCCGTCATGGAACAACGCCGCGCCCGGGGCGGTGGCCGAACCGCTCGTCGACTCCTTCGCGGCCACACTGCGTGAGCTCGGGGCGACCGTGGCCACGGGGCGGTTCGGGGCGCACATGCAGGTCGAGCTGACCAATGACGGGCCGGTCACCATTCTGCTGGAAGGCTGACGGCCGGATCAGGACTCGACCGGGACCACGCGGTCCAGGACGCGTTCGACCAGGGCGGTGTCGCAGTGCTCCACCACCTCGATGATCCGGGCATCCGCGAGTTGGAAGACGAGACAATAGGTTTGGTGGTACGCCTCGCCTCGGACAGTGGTGCCGTAGCCGCGAGCCTGCACCACCACGCGATCCTCATCGCCCAGGATCAGATCCGCGTACATGCGGTAGCCGCCCTCGAACTGGGTCAGCAGCGGGCGTAGCAGTCCGTGTAGGACAGCGGTTTTCGGTTCCCAGGTGGCAGCCCAGGACCACTCACCGGGGAAGGTCCAGCTGCACTCGTCCGCCAGCGCCTCGGTGAGCGCGGCACCGTTGCCCAGAGCCAGCTCGTCGAAGATCTTCCGGATCGATTCCTTGTTCTCCACAACGCTCATACCTGCGAAATTACGGCTCCGAGAGCCATGCGACCAGCGAAAGTCCCGCATAGCTGGTATCACGGATACGCATGGGAGAGTTCACGATCTCCGGACTGCGGGTGGTCCGGGAAGCGGCGCGCACCGAATCCTTCACGCGTGCGGCCGAGCGGCTCGGATATACGCAGTCGGCGATCTCACGGCAGATCACCCTGATGGAACAGGCGGCGGGGCAGGCACTGTTCGAACGCCGGGCACGCGGGGTGCGACTCACCGCGGCCGGACGCATCGTGGTGCGGCACGCGGACACCGTGCTGGATGTCCTCGACACCGCCCGTGAGGAACTGCGGACGCCCTTGCCGCCCAGCAGGATACGCATCGGCGCGTTCCCGACCGCCAACGCGGCACTGGTGCCACGCGCGATAGCCGCAGCGACACAACGCTATCCGGGCTCGGAAATCACCCTGCGCGAAGGCACCAGCCCCGGACTGCTCAGCGCACTGCGGCGCGGGCGGCTCGATCTCGCGGTGCTCTCGGGCCTCCTCGATCCGCTCGAGGGCGTGAACATTGTTCCGCTGCTGGAGGATTCCCTGTATCTCGCGGTGCCGCTGGGGCATCCGCTGGCCGGACGCGGCGCGGTCACGATTCCCGAACTGCGCGACGAACGCTGGATCACCGGCAGCGACGACTCCCGCACCACCCTGCTGGGTGCGTGGAACACCGCCGGGTGGCAGCCGATCATCGCCTACACGGCACGCGACTGGGCCGCGAAACTCGGCCTCGTCGCGGCCGGACTCGGCGTCACCATCGTGCCGGGGCTGGTCATCAACGCGCTGCCCGCAACGGTTTCCACCGTCCGCATAGACGACCCCGCCGCCATCCGGCCCACCGTGCTGGCCTTCCGGGACGGCGGACCCGACGGCAGCCACCCGTTCACCGAGGCGCTGCGCGACATCGCCGCCCAGCTCACCGCCGAGGCCCGGCAGCGACTGCGGGCATAACCCTATTTGTGCCAGTAGTTTTCGGGACCCGCCTTTTGCTCACCGGCCTGTGCGGCCGGGTCCAGCCATTCGCTGACGGTGGGGTCCCTGGACAGATTGATGTACAGCGAGGTGGTTTCGAACAGGTAGCGGTTGCGCTGGGCGCTGTAGCCGCTGCGTTTCGCCCGGGCCGGATCATTGCCGCAGACATCGGAACCCGCGCCCGTGTGCGGACACCAGGTCGACCAGTCCTGGGTCTGTCCCTTGATCGACTCGTACAGGCGGCTCGCGTCGGCGGCGGTGTTGAAGGCCATCACGTTCACCGACACCAGAATCTTGTTGGAATCGTCCACATACGAGCCCGCCACCTGCTGATCACAGTGGTAGCTCTGCAGCAGGGACCGCACGTTCTGCGACATGTCGGGGGTGATGCAGTCCATCACGCCGCTGGAACGCAGGGTGTAGTTGACGTTCTTGGCATCCCGGAACGATTGCGGCAGTAGGGCACTCGCGGTGAACGGGGTCTTGTCGGTGGCCGCCAGATCGAGTGAAGTCCGGTCGAAGGCCGGGGTAGTGGAAGTTGGCGGGTAGGTGGAGGGGCTGCTGTAGGAGTAGGAGGTGTAGGTCGAATTCGACGACGCGCTGTGGCTATCGGGGTCGGTCACCGACCGCACCCCGAGCACGACGCACACGACGGCGACGATCGCGGCGGCGAAGGCGGCCAGCAGCTTCAGGCTCGAGTTCTGCTGCGGCTCCGATGGTTCCGACCCTCGCGCTTCGGCGCTCACGCCGGTGAACGGCGGAATCGTCGCGCCCTCCCCCAGGGTCGGCGACCCCAGTGACTCGGGCTTCTCCCGAGCGCTCGCTGCCCCGAACAGCGGGAGCACCCCACCCTCCGCCAAGGTCGGAGATCTCGGCGTGTCGGATTCCGTGCTCGGTACCGTCGGCACCGGGCGCTCGTCGAGCAGGGCGAGTGCGTCGGCACGGAAATTGACACCGTCCGGGCTGCCGAAAGCGCCGTTCAGCGCGGCGCGCCACTCACCCGCGATCGGCCGATCCGCGGTGGCCGACGGATCATCGAAGGCCCGCTCGAACAGCGAACGCAGCCACGGGTCCAAACCGCTCGGCAGATCGGACGGCTTCTGCCAGCGTTCATCGACCAGCGCCGGTGCGGAACCGTCCCGAAACAGCGTGCGATACACCAGCATCGCGACACCGAGCCGGTCACTGAACGCGTCGTGACCGGGAACAAGCCCGAAGTGCACCCGCGGATCACGCCAGGCGTCCGCGATCGGACGACGGACCGGAACCGCGCGCGCCGAGCGCAGACCGTCACCGCCGAGCAGATACACGCCCGACCGCGACCAGAGCAGGTTCTGCGGCGCGATATCGCCGTGCACCAGCTCCCGCTGCCCCAGCGCCTCGAACAGCTCACACAGCCGGATCGCCACCGCGACACGGTATTCCGGGCCGATCGGCGGCTCCGCGGAATACAGCTGATCGAGAGTGAGCGGGGTGCCGTCCGGACCCAGGAACTCCGGCGGAATGACCGGCAGGACCACACCGGCCAGACCATCCGGCTGCCAGACGCGATCGATCGGCCAACTGATCGGCACCGTCACCGGGTTCGGCGACTGCTCGGCGGCCAGCACGATCGCGCGACCCGCCTCCGCCGCCTTGCCGACCCACTCCAGTTCCTCGGCATCGGTGAGCGGCAGCGTGTACTGCCGATACAGGCGCTCGCGGCCGTGCCGATCGCGGCAACTGTGCAACCATGAACGACCGTAGGCGGCACTGACGGCATCACCGGCGACGTCGTAGACGTCACCGGACGCACCGGTCACCGAGAAACGCTGCGGGACTTCGACTTCCGGAGCGGTATTCGAGGAGTTCACTGGATACGGGTGCTCACTGCCTGTTCGGATCACGGGCCGGGGTGATCAGCGCCGCCCCGAACCCGAGCACACCGAGTACCAGAATCACGATCGGCCACACCACGCTGGTGGTGAGGATCAGGGCGAGAATGCCCAGGATCAGCGTGAAAGCGCCGAAAGCCAGGCTGCGCGGGTCGCGGTTCATCGGATCACTTTCCACTCTGGAACGACTTCGCCTGGCAGACAGCGCGAATCGACGCGGTCGCGTCGTCCAGCTGCGATTCCTTCACCCAGTGGAAACCGGAACCGGTGTACGCGCCCAGCTTCTTGGCATCGTCACGGACACCCGACTGGTCGTCACCTCGATAGTTGCTCGCGGCGTCCCGCAGATCCTTCACCGGACTGGTGAGCTCCGAACCCGCCTTCTGCACCGCCGACAGCTTGTCGCACAGCTCCGACCGGTCCACCGGCCAGCTGTTCGCGCACGCGATCACGAAGGCGATCACCGCGATGATCGCGAACGCGATATTGAACCCGCGCACCGTCAACCGACGATCGAAGACCTTGCCCGCCGACTCCGGCAGATTCGGCAGCAGCTTGCGCAGAAGATACTGGAACAGCAGGAAATTGGGGAATTTGTCGATGCTCTTGGTGATGCGGATGTCGTCGCGGGCCTCGATGGTCACCTGACCGCCCTTCACCCGGAAACCGCGCAGCTCCGTGAGCGCGAAGGTGTGCTTGTCCGTCCCGGCCTGCGTCGCCGAGAGCCACCACGGGCCGAACTCCAGCCGCTGCCCCGCCCGCAACGTATCGATCGCGGCGCCCGCCTGATACGAAGCGATTGCCTCCACCAGCTGCGGACCCCACTGCTCCGGACAGCAGATGGCCTCCGTCAGCAGCACCTCCTCACCACGCACATCGGTCACCCGATAGTGGTGAGTCGTGCCGGTGTGCACACCATTTCGGGTATGCCGCGTCACCTTCTGCGTGATCTTCGCAATCTCATTGCGCACCACCCGAAGCTGCTGGCCACCCAGCACCACCACCGCGCCGCGCTCGTAGATATCCAGCCGCGCACCGATTTTCCGCCCCAGGTGATGCGTGCGATGCTCCCCCAGCTTGTACTCCGTCGCGGTATCCCCGATGCGCCGCATCAGATCCGGATCATTGCCCACGTCAATGCCGAGACCGGACACTCCCCCTCCTAGCTTCATCCGTTCGCGGCCCACGTTAACGGGAGCGCCGACACTGTGCCAACCGCAAATACGGCTGCCCGCGACCACGATCGAGCGCGGCGGCCGGTTCGAATCAGGACTTCGGCGGCGGAACGAACAGCACGGAGTCGTAGGCGAGCACGTAGACGGTGTGCGACTGCGGATCGACGCCGACGCCGTGCACCGACTCCTTTCCGCAGTCGATCGTGGCGGTGACCGACCCGGTGCGGGTGTCCAGGACCAGCAGCTTCGTCGAACTTTCGAAGACGGTCACATAGGCGGTGTGCGCCACCGGGTCCAACGCGATCGACGAGTAGCCCTTCGCATCGAACGCCCGCACAACGGATTTCGTGGCCGGGTCCACCACCATCACCCTGTCGCCTCCCGTCACGTACACGGTGTGGAACGTCGGATCGACCGCCAGATCGAAGGTGTTGTTCACGTCCTTGCCGACGCCGAAGGAATCGATCACCCGGTTGGTGTCCAACCCCACCGCGACCAAGGTGTCGATGGCGTTCGACGAATTGATGTGCTGTGCCGCGATATACGCGGTCCGGGTGCCGGGATCGATGGCGATGTTCATGGCGTTGGCCCCGATGTCGATCGATGCCACGATGCTCTGGGACTGCGGATCGATCACCGACAGGGTGCTCGCCCCATTGGGGTTCGTCCGGTGCACATCGGTCGACGTTTCGAACCCGTAGAGGTTCACCACGTACACCCGGTGCGAGGCGGAATCGACTGCGACACCCCAGGACTGACGTCCGGTGACCAGCGTTCGCACGATCTGGTTCGACCCGGTGTCGATGATGAACAACGAAGCCTTGTCGGCGCTCGGGCTCGAACCGTCACCACGCCCCACCACATAGAGCCGATGCAGGGTGGGATCGACGGCTACGCCCATCGGATGGTCCGGCAGCGGAATCGTCGCGACCGCTGTGCGATTCGCGGTGTCCACCACCGATACCGACCTGTCCTGCTGATTGCCGACATAGAGGCGACCGGCACCGGCATCGACGGCCGAGTAGTTGAAGTCTCCCGACTTGCCCACCGCAGCAGTCGGATAGCGCGGATGATCGTCACCGCCGCTGGTCACGAAGAAGCCGATCGCCCCGACGGTCACGACCAACGCCGTAACGGCCGCCGCGATGATCCACACCAACCGGGGAACGGCGGCAGAGCCAGTCGACGGCAGAGCAGCCAGTTGCGCCCGAGGAGACGGAACGGCGGGGCGCGGGAGTACCGAAACCGGCTGCGGTGTCACATATCTCAACTGCTGGTTCGCACAGAGCGGCTGAAATGCCTGTCGCACAGCAGGATCAGCGGCCACCTCTCCCGAGAGGTACAGACCGTGCAGGTCGCTCGGGGAGGAGATACCCGCGACCCGCAACACCTCGACCACCGCCGCCACGATGGCCGCGAGCCCCACTGCGGTCACGTCCGCCGCCGAAACCGGTGGGAGCGAACGCGAATCGATCGCGTGGAACACCCCGTCGGTCGTGGCGATCAGCAGCGACACCTCCATCGCCCCCGGACCGAACTCGATGAGCGCCGTCCGCGAACCGGCCGGAGCGATCGCCAGTCCGTCGAACCGCCCGGGCACACCGACTCCCGCCACCGCGATCCCCTCTCACCGGAACTCGCTCGATCGTAACGGGCCGAAACGACCGCACCCGCCCCGTTCGAAAACCGGGGCGGGTGCGGGATGTCTTGCGGGAGAACTACTCCGAACTGTTCCGGAGACTACTCCGGGCGCAGGGTCAGGATGCGCGGACCGTCCTCGGTGACCGCGACCGTGTGCTCCCAGTGCGCGGCGCGGGAACCATCCGTGGTGACGACCGTCCAATCGTCTTCCAGCGTCTTGGTTTCCGTGGTGCCCAGCGTGAGCATCGGCTCGATCGCCAGCACCGAGCCGACCCGCAGCAGCGGGCCCTTGCCGGGCGCGCCCTCATTGGGCAGGAACGGATCCATGTGCATCTCACGGCCGATGGCGTGACCACCGTAACCGTCGACGATGCCGTAGGCGCGGCCGTGCTCGGCCTCCGCGGCATGCGTGCCCAGCTCGATGGCGTGCGAGATGTCGGTGAGCCGGTTGCCGGCGATCATGGCGGCGATACCCGCCTCCATCGACATCTTGGTCGCCTCACTGAGCAGGCGATCCGCCTCGATGATGTTGCCGACGCCGAACGTCCACGCCGAATCACCGTGCCAGCCTTCGAGAATGGCGCCACAGTCGATCGAGACCAGGTCACCCTCGGTGAGCACATCGGCCTTCGACGGGATGCCGTGCACCACACGGTCGTTCACCGACGAGCAGATGGAACCCGGGAACCCGTGATAACCCTTGAACGACGGAATCGCACCCGACTCACGAATGAGCTGCTCGGCGACCTCGTCCAGCTCCAGGGTCGAAACCCCGGGCTTCGCGGCGGCGCGAACCGCCACCAGGGCGCGACCGACGATAGCGCCGGCCGCCGCCATGGCGTCCAGTTCACCGGCGGTGCGGAAGGGCACCACCTTCTTGCTCTTGCGGCCGAAGACCATTCAGCGACCCAGCGCGTGCAGCGCTCGCTCGTTGACCTCGCCGATCTCACCGACACCGTCGACCGCCACGACGTGACCGTCGTAGTGATCCAGCAGCGGCTCGGTCTCCTCGCGGTAGACGCGCATCCGGTTGCGAATGACCTCTTCGGTGTCGTCGCCGCGGCCACGACCCATCAGACGCTCCACCAGGATGTCCTCGGACACCGTGAAGGAGAGCACGGCGTCGAGCTCGTGGCCCGACTCCTTGAGCATCTTCTCCAGGGCCACAGCCTGATCCACGGTGCGCGGGTAGCCGTCGAGCACGAAGCCGTTGACGGCGTCCGGCTCGGCGATACGCGCCTCGACCATGCGGTTGGTCACATCGGAGGGCACCAGATCGCCCGCGTCGAGATACTTCTTCGCTTCGAGACCGAGTGCGGTCTGCTCCGAGATGTTGGTGCGGAACAGGGCTCCGGTGGAGATGTGCGGAACACCGAGCTTTTCGGACAGCAGTTCGGCCTGGGTGCCTTTACCGGCGCCGGGCGGTCCGAGCAGTACGAGTCTCACTTCAGGAACCCTTCGTAGTTACGGTTCATCAATTGGCTCTCGATCTGTTTCACGGTATCGAGGCCGACGCTCACAATGATCAGCACGGAGGTACCACCGAACGGCAGGCTCGACATGCCACCACCGCTGGAACCGATGCCCAGCAACAGGTTCGGCAGCACGGCCACCGCACCCAGGTAGAGCGAGCCGGGCAGCGTGATGCGGCTGAGCACGAAGTTCAGGTAGTCCGCCGTCGGCTTGCCCGGACGGTAACCCGGGATGAACCCGCCGAACTTCTTCATCTCGTCCGCGCGCTCCTCCGGATTGAAGGTGATCGCGACATAGAAGTAGGTGAAGAACACGATGAGCGCGAAGTAGATCGCCACGTAGACCGGGTTCGTCGGGTTCACCAGATACTTCTGGATGTACTCCTGCCACTTGGCGGGGTTACCGGAAGTCTTCTGGGTCAACTGCGCCAACAGGTTCGGCAGATACAGCAGCGACGAGGCGAAGATGACCGGGATGACACCGGCCTGGTTCACCTTCAACGGCAGATAGGTCGAGGACCCGCCGTACATCTTGCGGCCGACCACGCGCTTGGCGTACTGCACCGGAATTCGGCGCTGGCCCTGCTCCACGAAGATGACGCCGACGATCACGACCAGGGCGGCGACGCCGACCAGGACGGTGGTCATCAGGCCGCGGCTGTCGTAGATCTGCTTGCCCTGCGACGGAACTCGCGCCGCGATACCGGCGAAGATCAACAGCGACATGCCGTTACCGATGCCGCGCTCGGTGATCTGCTCGCCGAACCACATGACCATGGCCGCACCAGCGGTCATGACCAGCACGATGATGATCATGCCGAAGATCGAAGAGTCGTCCAGAATGGGCTTCTGGCAGCCTCGCAGCAGCTGACCGCGGGAGGCGAGCGCGACCAGACCGGTCGCCTGCAGCACAGCCAACGCGATAGAGAGATACCGCGTGTACTGGGTCATCTTGTTCTGACCCGATTGGCCTTCTTTGCGCAGTTCCTCGAACCGCGGGATCACGACCGTCAACAGCTGGATGATGATGCTCGCTGTGATGTACGGCATGATGCCGATCGCGAACACCGACAGCTGCAGCAGCGCGCCACCGGAGAAGAGATTGATGAGCTGGTAGATACCGGCGTCGTTACCGCCGTTGACCAGGTTGATGCATTCTTGAACGTTCTTGTAACTGACGCCCGGCGAGGGCAGAGACGCACCGAGCCGGTAGAGCGCGATCAGTCCCAGCGTGAAGAGAATCTTCCGCCGTAAGTCCGGGGTCCGGAAAGCCGACACGAAGGCGGAAAGCACAGATCCTCCTGGCTAACGACATGGGTAAGGCCAGGGATTCAGCGTGGACCCTAGAGCCACGAAACGCCGCACCCATGACAGTGTTTGGCAGACAACACTTGAACTTTAACAGCGACACCGGGCGAGCTCGCGACTCGCCCGGTGCCATTGCTACTTCAGGTTACCGTCCAGCCAGTTCGGTGACAGTGCCACCGGCTGCGGAGATCTTCTCCTTGGCGGATCCGGAGAACTTGTCAGCCGAAACCTGCACGGCGACAGCGATATCGCCCTCGCCGAGCACCTTCACGAGCTCGTTCTTGCGAACGAGACCCTTGGCGACCAGTTCGGCCTTACCGATGGTGCCGCCCTCGGGGAACACCCGGGCGATGTCCGACACGTTCACGACCTGGTACTCGGTGCGGAACGGGTTGGTGAAGCCCTTGAGCTTGGGCAGACGCATGTGAATCGGCATCTGACCGCCCTCGAAGCGGACGGGGACGTTCTTGCGAGCCTTCGTACCCTTGGTACCACGGCCCGCGGTCTTACCCTTGGAACCCTCACCGCGACCCACACGGGTCTTCTCGGTCTTGGATCCCGGGGCAGGACGCAGGTGGTGAATCTTGATGGTCATGCGGAAACCTCCTCAACGACAACGAGGTGGCGCACGACGTTGATCAGGCCGCGGTTCTGCGCGTTGTCGTCACGCAGCACGGTCTGGCGGATACCGCGCAGCCCGAGGGTGCGCAGCGAGTCCCGCTGATTCGACTTGGCGCCGATGCTCGACTTGATCTGGGTGACTTTCAGCTGTGCCATATCAGTGCGCTCCCTGTCCCGCACGCGCACGCAGCATGCCCGCCGGAGCCACATCCTCGATCGGCAGACCGCGACGCGCGGCAACCTCTTCGGGACGCTGCAGCATCTTCAGGGCAGCAACGGTGGCATGCACGACGTTGATGGCGTTGTCGCTACCGAGCGACTTCGCCAGAACATCATGGATACCGGCACATTCGAGCACGGCACGGCACGCGCCACCGGCGATCACACCGGTACCCGGCGAAGCCGGACGCAGCATGACCACACCGGCAGCCGCCTCACCCTGAACCGGGTGCGTGACGGTCGAGCCGATCATCGGAACGCGGAAGAAGTTCTTGCGAGCCTCTTCGACGCCCTTCTGGATGGCCGCGGGAACTTCCTTGGCCTTGCCGTAGCCGACGCCGACCAGACCGTTGCCGTCACCGACGATCACGAGGGCGGTGAAGCTGAAGCGACGACCACCCTTCACGACCTTGGAGACGCGGTTGATCGCGACGACGCGCTCGAGCTGGTTCTTCTCGGCAGCGTTGTCCCGGCGATCGTTACCGCCGCGACGGTCGCGACCGCCACCACGCTGATCGCGGTCGTTGCCGGTACCGGCATTGTTGTTCTGTCCGGCGGGACCGTTGTTTCCGCCGTCACGCCGCTGACGTCCCGGCATCAGACGTTCCCTTCGTTCGCAGAGTTGATCATCAGAACTTCAGCCCACCTTCACGGGCGGCGTCCGCGAGAGCCGCGATACGGCCGTGGTAGTCGTGACCACCACGGTCGAACACGACCGCCTCGACGCCGGCAGCCTTGGCGCGAGCCGCGAGCAGCTCGCCGACCTTGGCACCCTTGGCGGACTTGTCACCATCGTGGGCACGGACATCAGCCTCGATGGAGGACGCGGCGGCAATGGTCTTGCCCACCGAGTCGTCGATCAGCTGAGCGTGCAGGTGACGGGAGGAGCGGTTCACGACGAGGCGCGGACGCTCCGTGGTTCCGACGACCTTCTTCCGCAGGCGGAAGTGGCGACGCGTCTTCGACAGACGACGCGCGGTCGACGCGTCCTTGCCGATCGGCAGGCGCTTGGCCTTCTGGATATCAGTACGTGCCATGGCTTACTTACCCGTCTTTCCGACCTTGCGGCGAACGACCTCGCCGGCGTAGCGGATGCCCTTGCCCTTGTACGGGTCGGGCTTACGCAGGCCGTGGATCACCGCAGCGATCTGGCCGACCTTCTGCTTGTCGATACCCGACACCGAGAACTTGGTCGGGGACTCCACCGCGAAGGTGATGCCCTCGGGGGCGTCGACCGGAACCGCGTGGCTGTAGCCCAGGGCGAACTCGAGGTTCGAGCCCTTGGCGGCGACACGGTAACCGACGCCGAAGATTTCCATCTTCTTCTCGTAGCCCTTGGTCACGCCCTCGATCATGTTGCTGATCAGAGTGCGGGTCAGGCCGTGCAGTGCGCGGTTCTGGCGCTCGTCGTTCGGACGAACGACCTCGAGCTCACCGGATTCGGCGCGGTTGACGAGGATCGGCTCGGCGACCACGTGCGACAGGGTCCCCTTGGAACCCTTCACCGTGATGTTCTGGCCGTCGATGGACACCTCGACACCGGCGGGAACCGGGATCGGCTTCTTACCGATACGCGACATTAGTTCCTACCTCCCTTACCAGACGTAGGCGAGGACTTCTCCGCCCACGCCCTGCTGCTTGGCCTGACGGTCAGTGAGCAGACCAGCGGACGTGGAGATGATCGCCACGCCGAGGCCGCCAAGCACCTTGGGCAGGTTGGTGGACTTCGCGTAAACCCGCAGACCCGGCTTCGACACACGGCGCACACCCTGCAGGGAGCGCTCACGCGAGGGGCCGTACTTCAGGTCGACGATCAGGTTCTTGCCGACAGGCGCGTCTTCGGTGCGGTAGTCGGAGATGTAGCCCTCACGCTTGAGGATCTCGGCGATGTTCACCTTGATCTTCGAGTGCGGTGCCTTCACCTGATCGTGGTACGCCGAGTTGGCGTTGCGCAGACGGGTCAGGAAGTCTGCGATCGGATCAGTCATGGTCATGTGTTTGACCGGTACCTTTCTCGCCGCGGTTCCCATACAGCACCGTCAAATTCGGCGGCAGTGGGCCTACGACAATTCGGGGCGGTCCAGCCGGGAATGCCCGACCGGATTAGCGCTTGTGCTGGAGCAACGCCACACGCGAGACCGCGTGCGGACACAGATGTGCCCGAAGCAACCGGTCTAGTGTAGACAACCCCCAGGTCTGACCCAAATCGGGGTAGCGAACGCCACAGCGCGATCGGCCGCCGCGTTGATTGCGCGGGCGAGGCGGAGCCGACCATAGTGAAGCCCATGGCGGGGAACAGCGGCAACCATCTCGAGGTCAACGTCGACGACGTATCAGCGGCGGCCGACTGGATACAGACATCGGCACAGGACTTCCGCGACACGGTAGAGAAGCTCATGACAGACGTCGGCAGCCTCATGGAGAAGTGGCAGGGCAGCGCCGCGGACACCCATCAGACCGCATGGGACGACTGGGCCTCGGCCGCACGCAACCTCTCGGGCGCACTGGCAGACGACGCGGACGCGCTGCGCGCCGCCGCCAAAACCTTCGACTCCGTCGATTCCGGTTCTGCCACACAGATAAACAGCACAGTCGAAGGACTGAACCTGTGAGCGGCGACTCCGACGGCTACCGCACCGACCTCGGTGAAATGCAGCGACTGATCGATCGGGCCACCCAGATCGAGACGGCGATCGAGCAGCGGCTCGACGACATCGACCAGCGCGTCACCGCACTGCATGTGCAGTGGTCCGGAGTCGCCGCCGAAGCACACGCGGCCGCCCACACCCGCTGGATGACCGCCGCCCGAGACCTCCACCAGGCCCTCACCGATCTGCGCACCGGAACAGACCGCGCACGCACCATCTACTCGAACGTGGTGTCCACCAACCAGAAGATGTGGCCGGCGTGAGTCCAACGGGCACAATCGATGTCGTAGCCGAAGCCTTCAATTCCGCCGCCACGAATTGCGCCAACGCGCACAAGACCGTCACCGAACTCGTCACCACACTGGCCAAGACCCTCGACGACAACTGGGGCTGCGCCGGAACCGACAACACCGGGCACAGCTTCGCCAACAGCTACGACCCCGCAGCGTTCAACGCAGTGGCCTCCGGGTCCGACATCGCCAACGGCCTGGGCAAGCTGTACGACCTGCTGAAGTACACCAGTATCAACCATGCCAACGGAAACACTTCCGCCGCAACAGATCCCAACCTCGCAAACCTCATACCCGCGCCTCTGCCGATTCCCGCTTACGCGACCCCGACGTTCCGCGGCTCATACGGCGGCGACAGCGACGCACCACTGGGTTGGGGACTAATCACTCGCTGGTTGCAAGGTCGGATGTGGCCCAACGGCCATCAAGACGGGCTCGACAACCTCTCCAGCGCTTGGTCGAAGGCCAAAGATGGACTCAATAGCGTCATTCAGGAGCTGAGGGATGCCCGCGGGTTTGTCGGTCAGCAGGTCTCCGACGAGATCCCGCAGATCCTGGCGCAGATCGATCTGGTCATAGGCGATATTACGAACCTCGCCAACCATTGCGAGGTGCTGTCCACAGCGTGCTGGGACTATTCGAAGGCGCTCACTCAAGCACACCACGATATCGAGAAAGCAATGCTCGAGTTCGGCCTCACAGTCGGTGGCGTGGCGATACTCTCGTCGATAATCGGTCCCGAAGGTACCGCCGGGGGCGGGGCGCTGGCTGCGGGCCTCCGCGGCGAGGCCACTGCGGCGCGGGTGATCACTATCGTCGATGCGCTCGCCGACGCAGTAACGGCCAAGAACGTGGCACTGGCAGGAACAGCGCTGGCGGCCGGACGGCTGACCGCCAATTTGCAACCGCTGCTGGACTCCACACCCACCCGATTCAATGCCGACACCCCGCCTGGAAATGGCGGGGATGGGCTGAAACCACCCAGCCGCCCAAGCCATGTTCCAGACGACTGGATTGCACGCAAAGCCGACAACGGTAAGGGCTGGGTGTGGCAGAAGCCCGGGTCCTCTGGAAACGCCAATATATTCCGTGACGCCGACCCTAATGCACGATACCCGAATGGCTATGTGAGATTCTACAACGATCAAGGTCAACCGATAAAGCTCGACGGGAAGCCGGGATCCAACGCGGAAACCCACATACCAAAGAATCCAGACGGAACATACCCGACACCCCAAGGTTGGTGAACATGCTGTTGAAAATTATTGGACAGAAGGTGTCCGAAGTTATCGTAGGATTCACGGTGACCATACGCATGGGCCAATCCTCCGAGTTCGAACTGCAGATCGAAGGAGAAATCGACCTTCGCCTGCCAACCGGCGACATACATCACGTCACGGCCGAGAAATATGCTGACATCCAGCCAGAATTAAATGCGATAGTCGGCTCGGCAGTGCTCGCCGCCGACGCGGACGAAGTCCACGGCCTGGTCATCGATTTTGAATCGGGAAATCGCATCACTATCCCAGTCGACCAAGACTATGAAGCATGGAACGTGACCGGACCTGACGGATACCGAGTTATCAGTCTCCCCGGCGGGGAATTGGCCTTCTGGTCCGCGAAGAACTAAGTGGTATAGATTGACGCCAATAGTCTGATTCGGAACGTCAATCAGCTCTGATGTAGAAGGAAGAACCCATGCACGATCGGCCGATCAGCGCGCGCAACGAGCGCATTCTCAATGCGATCGCGCAGGTCCGAGGTACCGCCGAGACCACGGGCGGAGCGGTGGTGGTGGAAACGGACGTGTACGGGACGATCACCGATCTTCGACTCACGCCTGCCGCGATGGCTGTCGAGGGCAGCAGACTGGCGAGCGCCATTTCGCAGTGCCATCAGACTGCGAAGGGTCGCGCAGAGGCTGAAGCCAACCGGATCTATGCCGAAATGATGGGCGTTTCAGCGCCTTCGGAGCAGGTAGTGGAGTCCGCGCAGTGGGAGCAGCGCGGTTCCGGCGGCACGATCTACGCGGTTTGAGCTCACGCCCGCTTCAGGTTCAGGTGGTGGCCGTCGTCGCTGGCGGTCTCGCGTAGCGAGGTCGAGATCATGCCCGGGGTTCCGGCGATGCCCGGGATGGTGGTGGATGGGCCGTCCGGCAGCCACATCAGGATGTCGGCGCTGACAGTGTGGTCGGCGGCCGGGAACGCGCCGTCGAACTGGACGTCGAAGGTGTGCTCGACGCCGTCGCAGGTGACGGGGAGGTTGTCCTTGTCGCTCCAGTGGACGTTCGTGTTGTTCTTGCTCAGGTGGGCGGTGAGCTTGCCGCCGGATAGTTGCGAGGACGGGCAGCGGTAGGTGAAATGCACTGTAGCCGTGGTTGTTTCGTTCGTTGTGCCGTCCAGGATGATGGCGTGCATATCCTCGGTTCCGTCGCCCGCCTCCGGCGAGTACCAGGGGCGCGCGACCTCCTGCTTGCTACAGGCCGCCGCGACCAGGCAACCGATCGCCACCACGACAACACTGGTGCCACGTTTCGAGATCATTCCGAACCTCCCCCGGCCCCGGAACCTTCGCCGCGACCTCTTCCCGCAGCCACGCTAGCGCCGTGACGCGTCCCGGACCAACCGCAGGTAGGTGGCTCGGGCTGGGGATTTCTCGGCTAATTCGGAACTTACTTGTACGTAGGTGTGATCTGGGGCGCATTCTGGACTGTATGGAAGGAGTTTCCGCAGTTCGAGGAGGTTGATCATGGTCAAGGTGACGGCTGTTGAGCCGAATGGGGAGCACTGGCATCCGCATCCGGGGGATGCGTTGGAGGATCCGGGCGAAGTTCCGGCATTGGTGTTGTGTGCGCTCGGGATCGTGGGGCTGGCGCTGACGATCGTGGCGGCGGCGTCGAGTTCGTGGGGGTGGGCGCTGGTCGGGGGGATCGTGACGGCGGCGCTGTTCGGTGCGGGGCTGTTGCTGATCCGGTTCGAGTATTTCCGCGAGTTCAGGGCGGAGCAGCGTGTTGGGCGCCACGGCCACAATCCACTGGGACCGGGGCAGTGGCGGCCGGGGCAGATCAGCGCGTACCAGGAGCGGCACGGCGTGACGCCCGTCTAGGTGACCGATTCCAGCGAGGAGTAGACGACCACGTTGGAGAGGTAGCTCTTGGCGGTCTGATCGAAATCGCCTCCGCAGGTGACGATTTGGAGGGTTGCGCCACCCCGCGCGCCGAAGACGGTCTGGTCGGGGAACTGCGACTTGAGGTACATGCGGACGTCGGTGACCTTGAAGTGGGCGGTCTTGCCGTCCGCTCGGGCGACGTCGATCATGTCGCCGGGCTTCACCTTCTTGAGTTCGAAGAAGATGCCCTCGCCCTTGTAGGAATCGACGTGGCCGAGGATGACCGCGGAGCCTTCTTCGCCGGGGGCCGGGCCCTTTTGATACCAGCCTGCCTGCTGGTAATCCGCGGGTACCTGGACCGAGCCGTCCGCGTTGAGGCCCACGGAGATCAGTGAGCCGGACGCGTTGATCGAGGCGATCTTGAACGAGGTCGGGGTCGATCGGGTGATCGGAGTTGCGGTCTTGACGGCGGCTGCGGGCTGCACGGCGGCGCTCGTGCTCGGGTTCGCCGCCGGATGGGTGCCGCTCGAGGACGAGCAACCGGTGAGCACGGTCATCCCGATCGCCATCGCCGCAGCTAGCGGAAACCATAGCGGCCGAACAGGTTTCATGGCTCTCGACCCGTTCTCGAATACCGTCTTCACTTCGCGCTCACCTCGTGGGACATCCCGCCCGCACCGGTTTCCGGCGCGCCCTTGGGAATCACGTAGCCGCCCGCGGGCACCTGATCGGTGACCGCCGTCCCACCTGGAATTCCGGTGGTCGCGCCCGCCGGAATGGTCATGCCGTTCACCACGTCGGCACCGGCCGCACCGGCTCCGGCGACGGTCAGGTCGACGCCGCCCAGGCCACCGGTCTGGACACCGCCTCCGACATTCGCGTCGCCGCCGGCCTGTACTCCGCCGTTGGCGTTCCCTCCGGCCTGCACGCCGAGGCCGCCGCCGATACCTACCTGGGCGCCACCACCGAGATTGGTGTTGCCGCCGGCCTGTACGCCACCATTTCCGTTGCCTCCGGCCTGAACTCCGCCGCCGACCTGCACACCCCCTGCGCCGGTGCCGCCAGCTTGCACGCCCCCGTTCCCGCCTGCCTGCACTCCCCCATTGCCGCCCGCTTGGATGCCGCCCCCAAGGTCCCCATTACCTCCGGCCTGAACTCCGAGACCGCCATCGATCCCGGTCTGTGCGCCGCCACCGAGATTGGCGTCTCCCCCGCCCTGTACCCCGGTGTTGCCTTGCGCCCCAGCGTCCCCGTTTCCGCCGACTTGCACTCCGCCACCGGTGTTTCCGTTACCGCCAGCCTGCACACCGCCGCCGGTGTTTGCATTGCCGCCAGCCTGCACGCCGGTGTTCCCGTTACCACCGACCTGCACCCCGCCGCCCGCTTGCACGCCGGTGTTCGCGTTACCCCCGACCTGCAATCCGCCGCCGCCGTCGGCACCCGCGGACACGCTCGGCTGTGCGGACGCGCCCCCGTTCCCCTGGGCCCCGCCATTGGCCTGCCCACCCGCCTGGCCGTTCGCCCCGACATTCACTCCCCCACCGACGGTGAGCCCGTCACCCCCGACCCCGACATTGACGCCCCCGCCGACCTGAAGTCCCGGAGCGTCGGGCGTCGTGGTCGTCGCGGGATCCGCAGCAACCGTCGGGGCGCAGAGCGCCGTCGCGGCCACGAAAACCGCCACAGCGGCGAGTGTTCTTGTCGACATCGATGAATTCACTTCCAAGCGTTGAAGAACCGATGCCTTGCTTTCGCCCAGTTCAGACCGCTCGTTACCCCATACCTGCAGCTAGGGACCTATTCAAACGTCCAGTATCAAACACCCCCGGTTAAGAACTGATAGCCCTAGCGCCCCGCTCAGTGAGATACCCCGAAAACCAAAAGTGGGGCACCCCCAGCCACCGCCAGGCATGCCCCACCGATTTCAGCTACCGCGCAGCGCACCCATCCGCCACCAGATCACCAGGCGCAGAAGGAATCCCGATCGTCGCGATCCCGGCAACGCAGTACCACACGCTGTTCCGATCCTGCTTCAACTGAACATAGAACTTATCCACAGGCCCCCTCTTCGGAAATCCCGGCGAAGCCAAACACCCATACCCCTCGAGCTGATTACTCCCCGAAACCTCCACCCGATCACAGGCAAAAGTCCCACCCTGCGGATACTCGGCACCCGCAGCCCCCGACCACACCACCCCACTACCAACGACCACAGCCCCACCCGCCACCCCGACCAAAACCCGAACCCCACTGCGCCACATACGAATTACCTCCCACAAATACGCACGCCACGAGGACTTCCCCCGCACCAGGAATCCCTTTTGTCCGATTCCACCCACAGCGTATCGAGCCCCACCGACAACCCCGAAGACCTCCAGCAAGGCGCATCCCCCTGGGGGCCTTCAGGTTTGACGAAATCAGTTCACGAACGACACCGGCTCACTCATCAGAGTGCATCCTCACGTTCAGCGCTGCTGCAACAGACAGAACAATTCAGCAGACCCCGCCGCAGAACCGGTCTCGCCGGTCTGGCAGGGCCGATTGGCATCCCGAGTCTCGAGATACAGCGCGTAGTTGTAATCCCCCGTCGCGGAATTCGGCGAGGTGGCGCTACACCGATAGCCCAGCACCGAACCACCCACCCGCCCCTGCCCCGCCCGCTCACACGCGGCACGCGTCGAATACGACCCGGCATCAACAGTGCGAGCAGCCGCAGTCCCCATCGCGAACCCAGAAACAGCGATGCCCGCCAGCACCACCGGAACAAGACGCTTCAATCGATTTCCCTTCCATACCAACCTGATTCAGCGCAGGTGTCGCCGAATCGAGGAACGGTACCAACCCAACCCGAAGCCCGAATCGGACCACCGATCGGTCATCCCCCATCACGGGTTCACGCGTTCACTGGCAGGTTGGTCTCGGCTGCGGTGACGGCGGCCAGGATGTCGACGGGCGGTAATTGCGCTTCTCGAGCAGGATGTCGAAGTCGCCTCGGTTGCCCATCTCGACGAGTTCGGCGAGGGCGGCGGCATATTCGAGCTGCCTCGACTCTTCGATAGAGGCGGTGCCCAGAGCTTCTTCCTCAGACATGTGATCACCTCACGGTCGGCGACGGAAACGCCGAAGGCCCCCGGCGAGTCGAGACTCGTTGGGGGCCTTCGGGTTTTGAAGCTGTCGGCTCCAGAGGAGCGCTAGCTCACCAGGACGACTTGTGGACGCCCGGGAGTTCGCCGCGGTGGGCCATCTCGCGCAGGCAGATGCGGCACAGGCCGAACTTGCGGTAGACGGCGTGGGGGCGGCCGCAGCGCTGGCAGCGGGTGTAGGCGCGCACCGCGAACTTCGGCTTGGCGTTGGCCTTGTTGATCAGAGCCTTCTTAGCCATGGATCAGTTCTCCTTGAACGGGAAGCCGAGGTGCTTGAGCAGAGCGCGACCTTCTTCGTTGTTGGTCGCCGTGGTGACCACGGTGATGTCCATACCGCGGGGGCGGTCGATGCGGTCCACGTCGATCTCGTGGAACATCGACTGCTCCGAGAGGCCGAAGGTGTAGTTGCCGTTGCCGTCGAACTGCTTCGGGGACAGGCCCCGGAAGTCGCGGATACGGGGCAGCGCGATGGAGATCAGGCGATCCAGGAACTCCCACATGCGGTCGCCACGAAGGGTGACCTTCGCGCCGATCGGCATGCCCTCGCGAAGCTTGAACTGCGCGATGGACTTGGTGGCCTTGCGGATCTCGGGCTTCTGGCCGGTGATCAGGGTGAGGTCGGCGACTGCACCGTTGATCAGCTTCGCGTCACGGGCGGCGTCGCCGACACCCATGTTCACGACGACCTTCACGACGCCGGGGATCTGCATCACGTTGGCGTAGTTGAATTCGGTGTTCAGCGCGGGCTTGATTTCCTCGCGGTAGCGAGTCTTCAGCCGGGGCTGGACCTTGTTCTCGGTAGAAGTCATCTCAGATGTCCTTCCCGTTGCGACGGGAGATGCGAACGCGCTTGCCGTTCTCATCGGTGCGGTAGCCGACGCGAGTCGGGTTGCCGTCGGAGTCGACGACCATCACGTTGGAGGCCTGGATAGCGGCTTCCTGGGTGACAATGCCGCCCGAGCTGGCGCCACGCTGGTTCGCGGAATCCGCGACGTGCTTCTTGATCCGGTTGACGCCCTCGACCAGGACCTTGCCGGTCGCCGGGAAGGCCTGAATGACCTTGCCCTTGGCGCCCTTGTCCTTACCCGAGACGACGATGACGGTATCGCCCTTGTGCACCTTCATAAGTCAGAGCACCTCCGGAGCCAGCGACACGATCTTCATGAACTTCTTCTCACGCAGCTCACGGCCGACCGGGCCGAAGATGCGGGTGCCGCGCGGATCGTTGTCCGCCTTGATCAGCACCGCGGCGTTCTCGTCGAACTTGATGTACGAGCCGTCCGGGCGACGACGCTCCTTGACGGTGCGCACGACGACGGCCTTGACGACCTCGCCCTTCTTGACGTTGCCACCGGGGATGGCGTCCTTGACAGTGGCAACGATGATGTCACCGATGCCGGCATAGCGACGCGACGAACCACCGAGAACGCGGATGCAGAGGATCTCCTTGGCACCCGTGTTGTCGGCGACGCGCAGTCGCGACTCTTGCTGAATCACTTCAGCTCCTCCTAGACCTGGACGAAATGCGCGCCGGATTGCCGACCCGACGAGCATGGTCAGTTGCCCTTCAGCTGAGCCGTAATGGCCCGCTCCGCGACATGCACGGGGCAGCGCCTGCCAGCGGTTTCATGAGCATCGAGGATGCTCAACCACTGTGGGTTCGCGGCCGAATTGCGGGCATAGCTCCCGCAGGCAACCGGTCTAGTGTAGCCAAGCCCCAGGTCGGACCCAAATCAGGGTGACCGACGTCCCTCCGCGTGGGTTCAGGAGTTCCTCAGCCGGTTCGATTAGCGTCGGCGCGAGCAACGTCCGAGTAGTACCCGATCATCCGGTAGAGGAGATTCGCGTGACGTCTGGGCACCCTCGTTTGTCAGCGAAAACGACACGTCCCATGGCTCTCGACCGTCGGAAGTTCCTGATCGCGCTGGGGTTGGTGCCCGCGGTCGCGGTACTGCCCGCCTGTTCCAACAACTCGGGCGCGGAGAAGGCACTGACCGGCCCGGACATGTCCGGGTCCGACGCGGCGATCCGGCCGCAGGACGACCTCTACCGGTTCGTCAACGGCAAGTGGCTCACGGAGTATCAGCTGCCGCCGGACAAGGTGTCCTACGGCACCTTCAACGAGGTGGGCGAGCGGGTCGAGCAGCAGCTCAAGGACATCATCGAGGCCATCCACAATCCGAAGTCGGGCACCGACGAGCAGCGCATCCGCGACCTGTACGACGCGCGCATGGACAAGGACGCGATCGAGCAGCTCGGCATGACGCCGCTGCAGGATCTCTTCGACGCCATCGACAAGGCCGCGACCAAGCCGGATCTCGCGCATGTGATGGGCGGGCTCCCGGGGGTCGGGCTGATCGGCCTCGGCATCGGCTCGGACCCCAAGGATTCCAACGCCTATCTGCCGTCGGTGGGGCAGGCCGGGCTGGGCTTGGGCGAGCAGTACTACCGCAAGCCGGAACTGGCCGACAAGTTCGCCGCCTACCGGACCTTCATGCAGCGCATCGCCGCGGGCGCGGGATTCCCCGACCCGACCGCGTACGCCAACCGCGTCGTCGATCTGGAAGCCCGGATCGCGCCGCTGCACTGGGACAACGTGAAGACCCGCGACACCGACGCCGTCATCAACGAGCGCAGCTGGAACGAATTGGTCGCCCTCGGACCGCAATTCGATTGGGATCCGTGGCTCGCGGGCAGCACCGACCGGCCCAAAAATCTCTTCGACAAGCTCAATGTGTCCGAGCCGTCGTTCATCACGGGGGCGGCGGCGCTGTGGGCCGAGGTGGATATCGCGGCCTGGCGCGAATACCTGAAGCTCGGGCTGGTGCGCGGGTTCGCCGCGTATCTTCCCAAGGCCATCGCCGACCCGAACTTCGATTTCCGGGGCAAGGAGATGTCGGGGCTGAAGCAGCGGCCGGAACTGTGGCGCTCGGCCGTGGACACGGTCAACGGCACGGTCGGTGACGCGCTCGGAAAACTGTACGTGGACAAGCACTTTCCGCCCGAGTCGAAGAAGCGCGCGCTGGAGATGGTCGACGATCTGCGTGCGGCGTACAAGGTGAACTTCCAGAATTCGAGCTGGATGTCGCCCGCCACCAAGGACGCGGCGGTCGCCAAACTGGAGAAGATCAACGCCAAGATCGGCTATCCGGACAAGTGGGAGGACTACGCCAAGCTCACCGTGACGCGCGGCAAGCTGATCGAATCCTTGCGCGCCGCAGACGCTTTCGAGACCAAGCGCGGTTTCGATCGGCTCGGGACGCCGGTGGACAAGACCGAGTGGGGCATGTCGCCGCAGACGGTGAACGCCTACTACAACGCCAGCGGCAACGAGATCGTCTTCCCGGCGGCGTTCCTACAGCCGCCGTTCTTCGATCCGGAGGCCGAGCCCGCCGTCAACTTCGGTGCGGGCGGCGCGGTGATCGGCCACGAGATCGGCCACGGATTCGATGACCAGGGCTCGAAATTCGATGGCGACGGCAATCTGAAGGACTGGTGGACGCCGGCGGACAAGGCCGCGTTCAAGGCCAAGACCGATCAGCTCATCGCGCAGTACAACGCGCTGGTGCCGGAGGGTCTGCCCGCTGACCAGCATGTCAACGGCGCGCTGACGGTCGGCGAGAACCTGGCGGATCTGCGCGGGCTGGAGATCTCGTTGGCGGCGTTCGCGATGGCGCAGAAACGCGATGGCGTCGACAATCCCGATTACCTGCCGATGTTCGAGTCGTGGGGCCGGACCTGGCGTACCAAGATGACCGATCAGGCACTGGAGAGCCAGATTTCGGGCGATCCGCATTCGCCCGCGGAGTTCCGGTCCAATCAGGTGGTGCGCAATCTCGACCAGTTCTACAAGACGTACGGGGTGAAGGACGGCGACAAGGAGTATCTGCCGCCGGATCAGCGCGTCACGCTCTGAGTCGCTTTCGGCCCCGCGCGGGGCTGCCATCACCGGTAGCCTCGCGTCGGTATCGCAGTTTCGGGGAGAGGTTGTGCCTGTGGCATCGTCGGGTCGTCCGGCCGGTTTGGACCGTCGTCGTTTTCTGATCGCGCTGGGTCTGGCGCCCGCTATCGCCACGCTGGCCGCCTGCGGTGACGATGCGAAGAACGCGGCGAACTCGGGGCCGCTGTCCGGTCCCGACATGTCGGGTTCCGACGCGGCGGTGCGTCCGCAGGACGATCTGTTCCGCTTCGTCAACGGCAAGTGGCTCAACGAGTATCAGCTGCCGCCGGACAAGACCTCCTTCGGCACCTTCGATGAGGTGAACGATCGGGTGCAGGGGCAGCTGCGGGAGATCATCGACGGCATCAAGGATCCCGCCGCGGGTTCCGAGGAACAGCAGATTCGCGACCTATACGACGCGAAAGTCGATCTGGCGCAGATCGAGAAGCTCGGCCTGACCCCGCTGCAGGATCTGTTCGATCAGATCGACAAGGCCCCGGGTAAGCCGGAGCTGGCGAAGGTGATGGGCGCGCTGCCGATCGGCGGGCTGATCGGGCTGGGCATCGCGGTCGACCGCAAGAATTCGACCGCCTACATCCCCTCGGTCGGGCAGTCGGGGATCGCGCTGGACGAGCAGTACTACCGCAAGCCCGATTACGCGGCGAAGGTCGCCGGATACCGCACCTGTCTCGAGAAGTTCGCGACCGCGGCGGGTTTCCCGGATGCGGCCGGAATGGCCGGGCGCGTGGTCGATCTGGAGACGAAGATCGCCGCGGGCTGGTGGGACAATGTGAAGCTGCGCAATTCCGAGGCCACCTACAACAAGATGTCGTGGAACGACATGGTGGCGCTGGCACCGCAATTCGACTGGGAGCCGTGGCTGGCGGGTTCCACCGACCATCCCAAGCAGTTGTTCGACACGATGCTGGTGGACGAGCCGTCCTATCTCACCCACGCGGGCGGGCTGTGGCACGACGTCGATGTGAACACCTGGCGCGAATATCTGAAGCTGTACCTGGTGCGCACCTACGCGCCGTATCTTCCGCAGACCATCGTCGATGCGAACTTCGAGTTCTTCGGCCGTCAACTGCGTGGTCAGCAGCAGCGCCGCCAGCAGTGGGAGTACGGGGTCTCGGTCGTCGATTCCAGTCTCGGCGAGCAGCTCGGAAAGCTGTACGTGGCCAAGTACTTTCCGCCCGAGGCCAAGAAGCAGGCATTGCAGATGGTCGCCGATCTACAGGAGGCCTACCGCGATAACTTCCGGACCTCCACCTGGATGTCGCAGCCGACCCGCGACCTGGCCATCGCCAAGCTCGCGAAGATGGGCGTGAAGATCGGCTATCCGGACAAGTGGGTGGACTACTCCGGGCTGAAGATCATTCGCGGTCAGCTCATCGGATCCCTGCGCGCCGTCAGCGCTTTCGAGAGCAAGCGGGACATGGATCGGCTCGGCAAGCCGGTCGACAAGACCGAGTGGGGCATGACCCCGCAGACGGTGAACGCCCAGTATTCGCCGGTCAACAATGAGATCTCTTTCCCCGCGGCGTTTCTGCAGCCGCCGTTCTTCGACCCCAAGGCCGAGGCCGCGGTCAACTACGGCGCGGGCGGCGCGGTGATCGGCCACGAGATCGGGCACGGCTTCGACGATCAGGGTTCCAAATACGATGCCGACGGCAACCTGAAGGACTGGTGGCCCGCCGCGGACCGGACCGCGTTCGAGGCCCGCACCAAGAAGCTCGTCGACCAGTACAACGCGCTGGTCCCCGCGGGCCTGGACCCCAGCCATCACGTGGACGGCGAACTCACCCTCGGCGAGAACGTCGCCGACAACCGTGGCCTGCAAATGGCTTTCGCGGCCTACCGCATCAACCAGAAGCGCGCCGGAGTCGACAACCCCGACTTCACCCCGATGCTCGAGGCCTGGGGCCGCAACTGGCGGGAGAAGGCCACCCAGGAAACCACCGAGGCCCAGCTCACCGGAGATGTCCACTCCCCCAGCGAGTTCCGCGCCAACCAGGTGGTCCGCAACCAGGCCGAGTTCTACGCGACCTACGGCACGAAGGACGGCGACAAGCTGTTCCTCGCGGAGGACCAGCGCGCCGTCTTCTGAACCGGCGCAGGGTTGTTCGACGCTACCGAGTCGGGTCGGTCAGTTCGCGGGGTGCGGCCTGGCGCCAGGAGTCGGTGATGATGGCTTCGAGTTCGTCCAGGTCGTCGAGGGCGGAGAGGCGAACTCGGACCCAGGCGTTCATGACTTCGTGCGGAGCTATCCAGAATTTGTCGGGTTCGGCGAGGACGAGTTCGTCGCGGTCGGCGATGGGGCAGCGGACGGCCATGGAGGTTTCGTTCTCGGGCAGGGTGAGGAAGAGCTTGCCGTCGACTCGGAAAACGGGCATCTGCCACTGGAATTGCTCGGTCGTCTTCGCCAGTGCGAGCGCCAGCGCTCGCACGTCGTCACCGCTCACCGTCATGCCGGGATCTTCGCAGCCGGGTCCGACACCCGCGAGCGGGGCCGGTGCTCAGTGCGGGGTGGCCGCGTTGACCAGGGCCGGTTCGAGTTTGGTGAGCAGGTAGGGCAGCGACAGCGCGGTGGGCTGGGTGAGGGCGGTGAGTTCCTGGGTGGTGAGCAGGGTGACGGCGTGCTTGCGGGTGGCGGGGAGGTCGGCGAATCCCGGTAGGCGGCCGTAGGTTTCGTCGAGGCCCGGGGAGTAGGCGGCCAGCAGCAGGTCGGCGTCGAGGCGGGAGAGCTGCTCGGCGGGGAGGGTGAGGCGGCCGGAGGTTCCGCCCTCGTCGACGAGGTGCGCGGGGATGGTCATGCCGAGGCGGGTGAACAGGCTGCCGGAGGGGTCGGCGGGGTCGGTGAGGACCAGTAGGCGGGTGGGGACGGTGAGCCAGGCGTCGACGAAGGTGGCGGATTTCAGGGTCGGGGTGCGCTGGGCGATGCCGTCGATGCGGGCGTTGATCCCCGCGATCAACTGGTCGGCGGCAGCGGGTTTGCGCAGCACCTGGCCGAGGGCGCGCAGTTGGTCCGGCCACGGGGTGACGGGGTCGGCGGTCAGACCGGGAAGCGTAGGGGCGATTTTCGACAGGTCGGCGTAGTGGGTGGCCGCCAGGAAAGGATCGACGAGGATCAGGTCCGGGTGCAGGGCGGTCACCTCGTCGACCAGGTTGCCGCTGGTGGCAAGGGCTTTCGAGGCCGAGAGCGCGGCGGGTTCCCAGGGGGGCGTGCCGGTGCCGGGTCCGGTCATCTCGTCGAGGTAGGCGATCGGTGTCACGTCGAGGGCCTGCGCGGCGTCGAGCCAGCGGCTGCCGAGGGCCACGATGTGGGCCGGGGTGCCGTCCACCGTGGTCTGCCCGAGGGCGTGCGTGACGGTGACGGGTGCGAGGACCGCGGGCGGCGGGGTGGCCGTCCGGTGTTCGCCGGCGCAGCCGGTGAGTCCGAGGATCAGGACTCCGGCGAGTGCCGCGTATGCCGACTTCATCGTGACTCCTTCTGTGACGAGTCTGATTTTTCCGGTATTGCCGCTGGTTGTCGCCGATTCGATTCGATAGGGGGTGGCTAATCGTGCCCTTCATCGGTTAGGTTAGGGTTGCATAAGTTAGAGCCCCGGGGGTTTTGGAACGATGGAGCGTGCGGTGCCGAAGATGTCCACCGTCGAGCGATACCGGCTCGTGGACGAATGGGCCAACGGCGTCGAACTGTACGACGTGCCGTCGGTCTCGTGTCTCATCGACTGCGGCCGGCGTGTGCCCGCGCTGCGGACCGCCGTGCGCTGCGGCGACCACATCCTCACCTATGCCGAACTCTACGAACGACTCGACGGCGGTGTCACCGGACCCGCCGGACCGACCCTCGACGATCTGGCCCGCCTGCTGTGCGCCATCGCCGCGGCCGCGGAAATCGGTGCGGTGCTGGCCGAGCTGGGTCCCGAGGGCGCGGGCCTGAAGCCGGTCGCGGTGGCGGCCGCCGCCGACGACCGCCGGGCCGTGGCCGCCGATCAGCCGTCCTGCCCGATCGACCGGGCCTACGGTTCCGCGGATGTGCGGCTGCTGGCCACCCGCTGGGACACCACCGACGCCGCGGTGGAACTGCTGGCCGCCCTGGCCGACGGCGCGACCCTGGTGCTGAGCACCGCGACCCAGCGCACCGACCCCGCGGCCCTGGCCGAGTTGATCGCGGTCAGCGCGCCCACCCACGTGGTCGCCGACGCCGACACCCTGGCCGCGCTGGCCTTCGTGACCGCGCCCGCGCTGCCGACGGTGCGCCGCTGGGACGTGTTCGGAAACGACTGCCCGGCCGCCCTTTCCGCACTGCTGCGTGACCTGTCGCCGGGTTCGTGCACCGGATTCGCCTACACCGCACCCGAATACGCCGGTGTCGCCGCGCGCGGTCCGCTGGACGGTTCCGGTCGGGTCCGGCCCATCCCGGGCGCGCGTCTGCTGGTGCTGGACGAGGACATGAACCTGGTCGCGCCGGGGCAATCCGGTCGCGTCTACCTCGGGGGCGCGGCGCTGGCTCTCGAACTCGACGGCGCCACCGAGGGTTTCGTCGACGATCCCTTCGTCCCCGACTCCCGGCTGGTCCGTACGGACGCCTTCGGCGGCTGGACCGCCGACGGCTGGCTGGTGCTCGAGGTGATCGAATCCGCTTCGGTCGCCGGGATTCCCACCGCTACGCCGGTGTCCGTCCTGGACGTCGACGGCTACGCCGCCGCCTGACGGTTTCGGGTCGAGGTTCGTGGGAAGAAACCACGGAACCCATTCGATATGTCGTATTCAGGTGATCGACGGGGATATTGTGGAACTCACCCAATGGCTGCCGAGCGCGATGACGCGCCCGGGGTGTCCGCGGGCCTGGTCTCACCGTGTCCGATCCGGCGGTGACGGCCTCATCACAGGTGCTGAAGTCGCTTTCGCCATCGGTATGCGGTTTCCAGGCGTGACACCGACCGGTGCGACGATCATCGAGCGTTCCTAGTCGTAAATACTTCGCGGCTCCGTCGCCTTCGATCTTCCGTGGTTCGGCCACCAGATCGGCGTCCCGATGTCCGGGCACCGATGGTTGTGTCCCTGGAAGGAAGGGCTGTCATGAGCACGGATTTTCCGTTGCCCGTTCCGGCAAGCACCGCAATCGAATTCCCGTCGGTCGAAGGTGACCGGCTCCGTATCGCGATGGTGGTGCCACCGTATTTCGATATCCCGCCGAAGGCGTACGGCGGGGTGGAGGCGGTGGTGGCCGATCTGGTGGACGCGCTGGTGGCGCGCGGTCACCGGGTGACGCTGCTGGGAGCCGGGGTGAACGGCACGGCGGGGGAATTCCAGTCGCTGTGGGATCGTGCGCAGTCCGAGCGGCTGGGTGATCCGTTTCCGGAGGTGTTGCACGCCATGAAGGTCCGGCGCGCGCTGGAGCGGCTGGCGGCGACCGAGGGCCTGGATCTGGTGCACGATCACACCTTCGCGGGCCCGCTGAACATCCCGGTCAGCCGGGAGTTGGGCCTGCCGACGGTGGTGACGGTGCACGGTCCGGTGGACGGCGATCCGTACCACTACTACCGCGAGCTCGGCACCGACGCGCAGCTGGTGGCGATCAGCGATCGGCAGCGTGAGCTGGCTCCGGACCTGAATTGGGCGGGCCGCGTGCACAATGCGCTGCGAGTCGAGGATTGGCCGTTCCAACCGGAGAAGCAGGACTACGCTCTTTTTCTGGGCCGGTTCACCGCGGAGAAGGCGCCGCATCTGGCGGTGTGGGCCGCGCACGAGGCCGGTATCCCGCTGATCTTGGCCGGGAAGTGCGCGGAGCCGCCCGAGGTGAGCTATTTCGAGAGCTCGGTACGGCCCCTGCTCACCGAACGCGATCACATGTTCGGCATGGCCGATGCCGCGGCGAAGCGGGAGTTGTTGTCCAACGCCAAATGTCTGCTGTTCCCGATCCGCTGGGAGGAACCGTTCGGCATGGTGATGATCGAGGCGATGGTGTGCGGGACGCCGGTGGTGGCGTTGCGCGGCGGGGCGGTCAGCGAGGTCATCGTGGACGGGGTCACCGGCCGCATCTGTGACGATCCGGCCGAATTGCCCGCTGCCGTGGCCGAAGTCGCCGGATACGACCCGGAGAAGATGCGTGCGCACGTAGCAGCGCATTTCGGCGCGGACACCCTCGGTCGGGGCTACGAGGACATCTATCGCAGAGTGGTGCGCGCGCATCGCCGCCGCCATGCCGGACGGGTCACCGTGCACGGCTGGAATCCGGCCGCCGCGCTGCCCGCACTGCCGCCGGTGCGTACGGCGGGTGCCGGTCCGGGCCGGACGCCGGTCGCGCCGTCGGGGCGCGCGACAGGCACCGCGTCGAATCGGGTTCGGCCGCATACGCATCCGCCGACCAGCGCGGTTCCCGATTCGGTCGCCGAGCTCGGGGTCGATCCAGACCTCTTGACCGGAGGCGAGGCGATGCCGGGCCGTAAACGTGTGTCCGACAGTGGTTCCACTTCCAAGGCCGTGCCCTCGGGGCGGTCGCCACGGCGAAAGGGTCTTCATGAACAGTGACGCGCCATCCACTCTGAATTCCGGCGAGCCGTCCACCCTGGGCGGTTTCGGCGGGGCGGTGACGCTGGTGGAGGGCAGTACGTTCTGCCTGTCGGATCGGCTGGGGGATGTCGAGCAGGGGACGCCGTACGGGTTGTTCTACCGGGATGCCCGGGTGCTGTCGCGCTGGGAGTTGCGGATGGACGGGCAGCGGCCGGAGCCGCTGTCGGTATTGAGCCCGGAGGCCTTCACCGGCCGGTTCATACTGCGCCGGCCTCCCCGGGCCGGCGCAGCGGATTCGACGGTGCTCATCATCCGGGAACGGCTGGTGGCGGATGGCATGCGCGAGACCATCACGGTGCAGAACCTGGGCCGCGAGACCACGGCGGTGGATCTGCAACTGCTGGTGGACGCGGATTTCGTGGATCTGTTCGCGGTGAAGGAGGGTCGAAGCGGCAACGCCCGGGCCGAGGTGCTGGTCGCGGATCTGGAGTTGGTGCTGCACGATCGTTCCGACCGGTCGCGGGGGCTGGCGGTGTCGTCCTCGGAACCTCCGCTGGTGCTGCCGGGTTCGCTGTCGTGGCGGGCGGTGGTACCGCCGCGCGGCAGCTGGCAGACCGAGATCGTGGCGCAGCCGACGCTGGGCAATCAGCCCATCCACGCACCGCTGCGGCCGGGCGAGCACTACGAGACGAGTGAGCCCAGCCGCAAGATCGCCGCCTGGCGGGATACCGCCACCAAGATCACCTCGGCGGATCCGCTGCTGGCCTCGGTGCTCGAACGCACCGAAAGTGACCTGGGGGCCTTGCAGATTCACGACGACGCGCGGGGCGGACGACCGTTCGTGGCCGCGGGCGCGCCGTGGTTCATGACGCTGTTCGGCCGCGATTCGCTGCTCACCGCGTGGATGGCGCTGCCGATGGATGTCGGCCTGGCGGTGGGCACCCTGCAGCAGCTGGCCGAGATGCAGGGCCAGCGGGTGGATCCCATGACCGAGGAGGAGCCGGGCCGCATCATGCACGAGATGCGGCGCGGGCCCGCCAGCGGGCAGGTGCTCGGTGGTGAGACCTACTACGGAACCATCGATGCCACACCGCTTTTCGTGATGCTGCTGGCGGAGGCGCGGCGCTGGGGCGCGGACGAGGAGTCGGTGCGGGCGCTGCTGCCCGCGGCGGACGCGGCGCTGAACTGGATCGCGGACTACGGCGATCGGGACGGTGACGGGTTCGTGGAGTACCGCCGCGCCACCGATCGCGGGCTGATCAATCAGGGCTGGAAGGACAGTTTCGACGGCATCAACGACGCGCTGGGTCGGCTGCCGGAACCGCCGATCGCCCTGTGCGAGGTGCAGGGCTACGTGTACGCGGCGTTGCGGGCGCGCGCGGATCTGGCGGAGGAGTTCGACGACGCCGCCACGGCCGGGCATCTGCGGGATCGGGCGGCGGAGTTGCGCACCAAGTTCGCGGAGGCGTTCTGGCTGCCCGAAAAGGGTTGGTTCGCCATCGGTTTGGATGGAAACAAGCGTCGCCTGGATGCGCTGAGCAGCAATATCGGGCACTGCCTGTGGTCGGGGATCATTACCGACGAGCATGCGGCGATCGTGATCGCCAACTTGTCGACCGAGGCGATGGACACCGGATTCGGGGTGCGCACACTGGCTTCCGACATGGGCGCGTACAACCCGATGAGCTACCACAATGGTTCGGTGTGGCCGCACGACACCGCGATCGTGGTGGCGGGGCTGCTGCGCTACCGCCATATCCCCGGCGCGCTGGAGTTGGCCACCCGGCTGGGTGAGGGTCTACTGGACGCGGCGGACGCGTTCGGTGGGCGGCTGCCCGAATTGTTCTGTGGTTTCCCGCGTTCGGAGTTTCCGGTGCCGGTCCCCTACCCCACCTCGTGCTCACCGCAGGCGTGGGCGAGTGCGGCGCCGCTGCTGCTGGTGCGCTCGTTCCTGGGGCTGGAACCCGATGTGCCGCACCGGACTTTGACGGTGCTGCCGCATCTGCCGCAGCGGTGGGGGCGGGTGGAGCTGACCGATCTGCGGCTGGGTGGCACGGTCGTGGATCTGGTGGTCTCGGGTGATCACGTGACCGCCTCCAACCTGCCCGATGATTGGCGACTGGTCACGAATTGACGGTGCGCCGCGCCGCGAACGGTTGTTCGCGGCGCGGCCGCTGTCAGCTTTCCGCGGCGGCGCGGTAGCCGCGTACCGCGAGTGCGCCGAATCCGGCGGCCAGGCCCAGTGCCCAGGCGACGGTTTGCAGCAGCGGGGTGGCGACCGGGCCGCCGAGGATGAAGCCGCGCATGGCTTCGATGGCGCAGCTCATCGGCTGGGCGCGGACGATCGGCTGCAGCCAGTCCGGATAGTTCTGCACCGGAACGAATCCCGAGTTGAAGAACATGCCGATGAGCACGACGATCGCGAACAGCTGCACCACCTTGTCACCGATGCGGCTCACGCCCACCAGGATGACCATGGGGGTGAATCCGGCGATGACCAGCACCGGAATGGCGAGCGCGCCGAAGAATCCGGGCCAGCCCTGCTGGAAGCGCAGACCGAGGGCCAGGCCGAGCAGGATCACCGCGAGGGCGACGACCGCGGCGCGCACGCATTCGGCGAGCAGGCGGCCGAGCAGTCCGGCGGAGCGATGGATGGGCAGCACCCAGAAACGGCGCAGCAGTCCGCTCTGGCGTTCGCCGTAGAGGGACAGGCCCGTGCCCATCGCGCCGTACATGGCTCCGGCGATGGCGATCATCGGGACGAAGCCGTAGATGGGGTCGGCGTCGGAGGAGATGCCGAGGGAGCGGTCCAGCACCAGGTCGAACATGAGCAGCAGCAGGATCGGGAGGACCAGGGTGCTGGTCATGACTTCCTGCTGGCGGGACCAGCGCCGCAGCAGGCGTCCGGTTTCGACCAGGGATTGGCTGAGCAGGGAGCCGCGGGCGTGCGGAATTCCATTGTCCCCAGCAGGTTTACCGGTCACTTCGGCTGACTGGACCGGGTTCTCGGCGTTCATGCGCGGCGTCCTTCCGCTCGAATGGCCAGCACCGCGCCCACCGCGAGCAGGCCCACGATCCATCCGGCCGCGACACCGAGTTCGGCCGGATAGCGTCCTTCGGCGAGCCCGCGCAGGGCGGCGGTCACCTGGGACACCGGCTGATTGCGCACCCACGGCTGAATCCAGCCCGGAAAGCCCTGGGCGGGAACGAATCCGGTGGAGGTCATCACCAGCAGCAGCTGCGGCACGAACAGCACGGTCGCGCCGAGCTCGGGATTGCGGGTGGCGGTGCCGAGCGCATCCGCCCCGATCACCACACCCGCCCCGAAGGCCAACGCCACCAGCACGAAGACCAGCGCGGTGACGGGATCGTGGAAGCGAAACCCGAAGAGGCTTCCCACGATCAACGCCCCCGCCAGCGCGGCGACACCACGTACCAGGTTGGCCGACATGCGCGCCGCCACCGGTACCCACGACCGCACCGGCAGCGACCGCAGCCGAGTGGCCATGCCCCCGGCCTGTTCTCGCCCGGCGCGATCACCGGCGAACATGGCGGTGAAGAACATGGCGTACACCGCGATCAACGGCAGCAGGTACTGCGCGAAGTCGATTCCGGCCGCCGACATGGACTTTCGCAGCGGGATATAGAAGCAGATGTAGAACGCGATGGGCGCACCGACCGCCAGGATGACGTCGCCTTCACGCAGCGCGGCCCGAATCCCCCGCTCGCTCAGCGCCCGCCACTGCATTCCGGCTGGAACCCGCACCGGAGCAGTCTCGTTCACGAGTTCACCTCCGAGCTGGTGGCAATCGCGGTGAATCGTCCTGCGGCCCGCACGGTTCCGGCGGATCGCCGAGTGCGCCCGCTCACGCGTTCACCTCGGCCGTCGGCTTGGTGAGTTCGATGAAGACCTCGTCCAGGGAGGGGCGGCGCAGTGCGATGTCGATGAGTTCGATGCCCGCGCCGGTGATTCGGGCGAGGGCCTCGGTGAGGGTGGCCGCACCGTCGGGGGCGGGCAGCGAGACGCGGTCGGCGGAGTCGGGGACGGTGACCTCGCCGAGGCCCGAGAGGGCGGTGGCCAGGCGGGGGACGTCGGCGGCGTCGACGGGCACGACCTCGCAGTAGCTGGAGCCGCTGCGGGCCTTGAGCTGGTCGGCGGTGCCCTCGGCGATGACGGTGCCCTTGTCGACGACGATGATGTTGTCGCTGAGGGCGTCCGCCTCCTCCAGGTACTGGGTGGTGAGCAGGACGGTGACGCCCTGCTGCTTGAGTTCGCGCACCAGCGCCCACAGGCCCTGACGGCTGACCGGGTCCAGGCCGGTGGTGGGTTCGTCGAGGAACACCACGCGCGGGGAGCGCACCAGGCCGCAGGCGATGTCGATGCGACGGCGCATGCCGCCGGAGTACTGGCCGACGCGGCGGTCGGCGGCCTCGGTGAGCGAGAAGCGTTCCAGCAGTTCGTCGGCGCGCACCCGGGCGGCCTTGCGGTGCAGGCCGAGCAGACGGCCGAAGAGCACCAGGTTCTCGCGGCCGGTCAGTACCTCGTCGAGGGCGGCGTACTGGCCGGTGAGCATGATGCTGGCGCGCACCTCGTCGGGTTGGCGGACCACGTCGTAGCCCGCCACCGTGGCGCGGCCCGCGTCGGGCCGGACCAGGGTCGACAGCACCGACACGGTGGTGGTCTTGCCCGCGCCGTTGGGTCCGAGCACGCCGAGCACGCTGCCCGCCGGGGCGCGGAAGCTGATGCCCCGCAGGGCCTTCACCTCCCCGAAGGACTTCTCCACCGCTTCGACGACGATGGCGTCGTCCGGCTGCGGCGCCCGGTTGTCGGTACTCATGGTCGGGTGTTCCCCCTGCACTGGTGTTTTCGGAAGGATCGGGTCAGGCGAGCAGTGAAACCACGTCGTCGAGCGACGCGCCGCCGAGGATGGCGGTGACGGGCAGGTCGCGCTGTAGGTCGGCTTCGATCCGCTTGCGCAGATCGAGGGCTTGCAGGGAGTCCAGGCCGAGGGCGACGAGCGGCAGGGTGCCGTCGATGGTTTCGCCCGCGTCGAGGCCCATGACGAAGCGCAGGGCATCGCGAACCTGTTCGGCGACATCGGGTGTCGGAGTGACCGGTGCCGCCACCGTAGGTGCGGCGACCGATCCGGCAGCGCCGTTGCCAGCAGCCGCCGGTACCACCGATACCGGTGCGGCGCTACCAACGGAAACGCCCGGTAGGGATGCGTTCGACACCGCAGTGGGCGCAGCGGGAACCATTGCGACGGGCTCGTCGGGGAGTTCCGCGAACAGCGGGTCCTGGCCGAAGAGCGCGAAAATGGCGCGCAGCGTGGACCATTCGGCGGCCACGACCACGCGGTTGCCGGTGGCGGCGAAGCCGGTGGTGACGGCGGCGACGGGGTCCATCGGGAGCAGCCCGGTACCGCTGATGCGGGCAATGGCCTCGTCGTGATCCGCGCCGACGGCACGCCACAGACCCCACTGGATCGCGGTGGCGTGAATTCCGTTGCGGCGGTAGCCGGTCGCGGCGGCGTCGAGCATGCGGTTGACCGCCGCGTACACGGCATGGCCGCGGCCGCCGATGGTGGCCGAGAGCGAGGAGCAGGCCAGCACCCGGGCATTCGGAGCGAGCGGCAGGGTGCGAACCAGGCGATCGAAGGCGAGCACCTTGGATTCGGCTGCGGCGAGCACGGTTTCGGCGGTGGGTTCGGCGGCGGCCGCGTCGTAGTCGACGGCGGCGTGCACGAGCAGGGTGACCGGCGCGAGCGCTCCCGCCAGCTCCGTCACCGCCGCGTCGTCGGTGACGTCGCAGCGCCGGATCTCGACGGCCGCGCCGGAATTCGCGAGCTCCCGAACCCGGGCCTGCGCCTCGGCGGAGCCACCGGACCGGCTGATCAGCGTGATCCGCCGCGCACCGGAATGCGCGAACTCCGCGCAGAAGTCCAGGCCGAGTTTCCCTGTCCCGCCGACGATCACGACCTCGGCGAGATCGTCACGGGTCAGCGGCCGATCCTCGGCCTTGCCCGTGTCGATGACCAGCCGCTTGGCGTAGTGCTTGCCGTCCCGCGCGGCGAGCTCCGGCTCCCCGGCGGTGTGCACGGCCCCGATCACCGCCTTCGCCGCGGCCGGAAGCTCCTGTCCGGCTTGCAGATCCACGTGCCGGAACCCGACACCCGGATGCTCGGACGCCAGGCACCGGAAGGCCGCCTGCGCGGCGGCGTGCACCAGATCCGGTGTCTCCCCGTCCAGTACAGCCTCGCCGGCGGCGGTCACCAGCCAGACGTCGCGGACCCCGGTCAGATCCGGTAGCCAGCCGCGCTCAGCGACGAAGTCGGCGGCAGCGGCAACCTGTGCGGCGAGATCCACACTCGCGGAGGCTGCGCCATTCGACGACCCGCCCGCCACCTCGGTCCGCTGTCCGGGCAGCAGGATGACCGCGGTGTCGTAGGTCGCACCGTCGCCGGGGGTGACGACTGTCGCGCCGTGGCGGCCCGCGGCGTGCTCGACAGCGGCGGCGAGGTCGGCGCAGCCGCCAGTGTGGTCGAGGATGGCGAGGGTGCGCGGGGGCACCAGCTTGCGCTTCTCCAGGCGGACCCACCGCTCGGACAGACGCTGCGGCACGGCGATCGGTGCTGCGGCGCTCGAGGTCGAGCCGACCACGGCGGCCGAACCCGGTGCTGCCGAGCCACTTCCGCTCTCGTTGGAGACCGGTGCGCCCGACTGCTGTTCTGCGGTGACGGATGTCGCGGTGGCACGAGTATCCGAGGTCGCGCTGGCGACAGCTCCCGAGCTGGGCACCGCTGTGCCGTCGGGCGCGGCAGGCGCCGCGACGTAGTTGAAGGGGGCCCAGAGCTTCTTCGGAGTGGTCTGCGTGTTGGGGAATTCGAGGAGGGGCAGGCGGACCGTATCGGTGTTCGTGCGCAGCGCATTCCAGGTGAAGCTGCCGTGCAGGACCGCGATCTGGGCCAGGTTGCGGGTGAATTCGCGGAGGTCCTGGGCGGTGCGGCGGGAGGTGCCGATGGTGTGGAAGGCGCGTTTGGGGGTGACGCCGCCGAGGGTTTCCTGCATGGCGAGCATGAGAGCGGGGTGGTCGGCGATTTCGACGAAGATGTCGACGTCACGGTTGGCGGCTTCGGCGATGGCCAGGTCGAAGCGGACGCGGTTGCGCAGGTTCCAGTACCAGTAGCCCGCGACGGGGAGGTCGGGGGTGACGGGTTCGCCGAGGGTCGCACCGAGGCACGGGATTTCGGTGGGGAGGAATTCGGTGTTGTCGAGGGTGTCGCGCAGGGTGGTCTCGAGCTCTTCGCGGAACTTGGAGACGAAGGAGGTGTGCGCGGGGTATTCGACGCGGATCTCCTTGGCGAACTTGCCCTGTGCGGTGAGGGTGGCGACCAGGTCGGAGACTGCGGGGCGTTCGCCGGAGACGGCGAGCACGTGCGCGGAGTTGACGACCGCGAGTTCGGCCCAGCCGGAGTTGCGGGCCAGCAGTGCCTCGCATTCGTCGCGGTCGACGCCGAGGACCGCCATGGCCCACTGGCCGCTCCAGTCGTTCGCCTCTTCCAGCGAGGCGACCAGGTTGGCACGCAGGGTGACCACGCGGATGCCGTCGGCGAGGGAGATGATGCCGGACACCACGGCGGCGGCGATCTCACCCTGTGAATGTCCCACCGTCACATCGGGTTCCACGCCCGCGGCCCGCCACATGGCGGCGAGGCCGAGCATCTGCATGAACAGGGCGGGCTGGACGATGTCGACGCCCTCGTTCGCCTCGCCCTCCTCGTGCAGCAGGTAGGTGAGTGGCGAGATGTCGTGCAGTTCCTGGAATTTCGCGTCGCATTCGTCGACGGCGGCGCGGAAGACCGGGGAGTTGCGGTAGTAGAGCAGGCCCATGCCGGGGCGCTGGCTGCCCTGTCCGGGGAAGACGTAGGCGATGCGCCGGGCGGTCGCCGCGCCGAGCCCGGTGATCACGGCCGGGTGCGGGCGTCCGGCGGCGACGGCGTGCAGCGCGTCGATCAGCTGGTCGCGTTCGCTCACCATGGCCAGGGCCCGATGCCTGCGCGCGCCCCGGGTGCGCTGGAGCATGTCCGCGACCTCGTCGGGGGTGACGGCGGGATGCTGTTCCAGGTACGCGGCCACGGCGGCGGCCTCGCGGGCGAGGGCGTCCGGGGTGTCGGCGGACAGCGGGATCGGCGTGCTGCCGTCGGGAAGTCGGTAGTCAGGCATGGGCTTCCTTCAGTGATGCGGCCTGCACGGACCCGGTCTCGTCGAGTGCGGGCATGGCGAGGACGGCGTGCGCGTTGGTGCCGCTGACGCCGAACGACGACACGGCGGCGTAGCGGACGCCATCGCGCGGTGCCCAGTCGCGGAGTTCGGAGGCCAGCCGCAGTCCGGATCCGTCCCAGTCGACGCGGGTGGTGGGCTGGGCGGCGTGGCGGGTGGGCGGGATCTGCCCGTGCAGGCCGCTGAGCAGCACCTTGATCAGGCCGAGCAGTCCGGCGGCGGCCTGCGCGTGGCCCAGGTTGGATTTGACCGAGCCGAGCAGCGCGTCACTGCCGTCGGTGCGCGGTGCGCCGTAGACCTGTTGCAGCGCGGCCAGTTCCAGAGGGTCACCGACGGCGGTGCCGGTGCCGTGGCCTTCGATCAGATCGACCAGCTCGGGTGCGACGCCGGAGGCGGCGACGGTGGCGCGGATCAGCCGCTCCTGCGCCGAGGTGCTGGGCACCGCGATGGGTGCGCCCTTGCCGTTGTGGTTGACGCGGGAGCCGAGCAGCCGGGCGTAGATCCGATGCCCGAGGCGGCGGGCCCGCGATTCTCGTTCCAGGACAACGACTCCCACGCCTTCGCCCCACAGTGTTCCGGAGGCGTCTTCGGCGTAGGGCCTGCACTGTCCGTCGGCGGCGAGCGCGTTGTTCTTGGAGAATTCGAAGAACGCGCCGGGTGAGCCCATGATGCAGGCGGCACCGGCCAGCGCCCATTCGCATTCGTCGTTGCGAATCCCATTGGCGGCCATGTGCACCGCGGCCAGCGAGGACGCGCAGGCGACATCGACCACGACCGAGGGTCCGGTGAGTCCCAAGCAGTTGGAGATCCGCCCGGCCACCGCGCCGAGGGCCGCGCCACCCGCACGGTAACCGGTGTAGTCGTTGACCTCCGCGCCGTGCGGACCGTATTCGGTGTTGGAAGCGCCCATGTAGCAGCCGATTTCATCGTCACCGAGATCGGACGGGTTGATGCCCGCGTTCTCCAGCGCCCGCCACGCCACCCGCAGCGCCACCCGCTGCTGCGGGTCCATGGCCACGGCCTCACGCGGGGTGATGCCGAAGAACTGCGGATCGAAATCGGCTGCGGTGTCGAGGAATCCGCCCGCGTCGCGCACGGTCCCCCAGCCTTCGGTCTCGGCGAGTCCGAACAGCCGCTCGAGCGGCCAGCCGCGATCGCGCGGGAAAGGTCCCAGCAGGTCGCGGGATTCGGCGAGTGCCGTCCAGTAGTCGGCGAGGGTCTCGACGCCGCCGGGGGCCTCCACGGCCATGCCGACGATGACGATGGGGTCGTCGTGGTTCGTGCTCATCGTGCCACCAGTTCCCGACTCGGATCGGCGGCAATGGTTTCCGCGATGGCGGCGACGTGGTCGTGCAGGTAGAAGTGCCCGCCTTCGAACATGGTCACCTGGAGTTCGTGGTCGGTGTGCGTCTGCCAGCCGTACAGGTCGCCGAGGGTGACGAATTCGTCGTCCTCGCCGCCGAGGGCATGCACGGGAACGTCGAGCACCACGTCCTTCGGGCAGGTGTAGGCGTCGAAGGCGGCGTAGTCGGCCTTCAACGCGGGCAGCGCCATGCGCATGAGTTCACGGTTGGCGAGCACGTCCGCGCCGGTGCCCTGGAGTCCGCCGACGTGATCGAGCAGCTGTTCGTCCTCGGTGGGGTGCGGCGGCATGTCGATCACCCGCCACGGCGCGACCGCGCCGGACACCGCGAGCAGCCGCACCGGGATGCCGGATTCCCGTGCCAGGCGCGCGAATTCGAAGGCGACGACGGAACCCATGCTGTGCCCGAACACGGTGATCGGGGTGCGCCCGTTCTGCGGGGACCGCTCGAATTCGGCGAAGGCCCCGGCCGCGATCTCCGGCACGCTGCCCAGTGCCGCTTCGCGGCCGCGGTCCTGCCGCCCGGGGTACTGGAAGATCGACACGTCGAAGTGCTCGCTGAGCGCCTTGGAGAACGGGCGGTAGGTGGACGCGCCGCCGCCCGCGTGCGGGCAGATCACCAGCGAGGGGCTGCCCGCGGTGCGGGGGCGATGGAATTTGCGGATCCATCCGAGGGTGTTGCTCATGGGTTTTCGCTCCTGATTCTCTGCGGCGCTCACTGCCACATGCGGCGCATGACCAGCAGTCCGTGGTCTTCGTCGTCGATGACCGCGGTGTCGTCGACGGTGCGGTCGGGGTCGGCGGCGATGGCGCGCAGGGTGTCGTGGAAGGCGGCCTCGACGATCTCGGCCTCGGTGGGGTCGAAGGAGTCCTCGGCGTAGAAGACGACCGCTTGCACGCCGTCGGCGGGCAGCAGCGAGTTGGCCGGGAAGATCATCACCAGCAGCGCGTTGTCGGTCGCGCCGCCGCCTTCGAAGGTGACCAGTTCCAGGTTCGCCTGGGCCAGCAGGCTTTCCAGCTCCTCGCGGCCGGGCGGGTAGGACTGGAAGACGAACATGGAGTCGAACAGCTTGCGTACGCCGGTGGCGCGGATGGCGGAGGTGAGTCGGTACTGGTGGAACTCCATGAGTTCGACTCGGCGGCGCTGGATTTCGGCGAGCAGTTCGCGCCAACTGGATGCGCCGCGCAGGCCGACGGCGACCGGGATGGTGTTGGCGAAGCAGCCGATGGCATTGTCGACCTCGTCGAGGTCGGCGGGGCGACCGGAGACGACCTCACCGAAAACGGCTGTCTCCGAACCGGTCACGTAGCGCAGCACATTGGCCCAGGCCAGCTGGCAGACGACGCTGAAGGTGGTGCCGAGTTCGGCCGCCAGCGCGGTGAGCCGGTCGACGACCTCCGGGTCGATGGCGGCGGATCGGCCGGTGGGCACTCCCCCGCCCTCGGGCACCCGGTTGGGGGCGACCAGGCACGGCTGCACGCCGTCGAGGTAGCCGGACCAGGCTGTCTCGGTGGCGGTTTCGCGGTCCTGGGTGAGGCGCAGGAAGTCGGCGAAGGTGTCCGGGCTGCCCAGCGGTGCGGCGGCGCCGTCGCTGAGGTACGCGCCGAAGATCTCCTGCGGCAGCAGCTGTCCGGACCAGCCGTCGGTCAGCAGGTGGTGCGAGGTGAGCACCAGCATGTGGACCGCATCGGGCAGGTGCACGACGGTGGCCCGGGTGAGCGGGCCGCGCGCGAGGTCGAACTGCTCGCCCTGGTCGGTGAGCAGGAAGTCGCGCAGGCGCTCGTCGGCGTCGGGGCGGTCGGCGAAGTCGACCTCGCGGACCTCGACGTCGACGTGGTCGGCGACGATCGCGTACGGCTGTCCGGCGTGCGAGACGGAGATGCGGATGCGCAGGTTCGGGTAGCGGTTGACCACGGTGTCCAGGGCCGTGCGCAGACGCGGCACCTCCAGCGCGCCGCGCACCGCGATCATGGTCTGCACGTTGTAGAAGTCCTTGCCGCCGGACCCGAGCGCGGTGAAGTACAGCCCGGCCTGCATGGGTGCCAGCGGGTGCACGTCGGCGAACGCGCCGTAAAGGGTCTGCCAGCGGTCCAGATCCAGCTGGGTGACCTCGCGGGCGAGCACATCGCTGGGGGTGAAGCGGCGGCTGGAGTCGTCGCGCACGGTTTTCGCGAAGTCGCGCAGGCCACCGGCCCACAGGTCGGCGAATTCGTGGACTTCGGCGTCGGTGAGGATCCCGGCGGGGAAGCGGAAGGAGGCGCGCAGGGTGGCATTGTCGCCGTCGGTGACGGTCACCGTGTTCACGTCCAGGACCGCGGCCACCGGCATGGCCGAGTCGGCGTGACCGCCGAGGTATCCGAATTCCGGTGCGGCTTTCCAGGTTTCGGCCTGTTCGGCGACGGCGAAGCGGCCCATGTAGTTGAAGCTGAGCTGCGGCGCGGGCTGCCCGGCGAGCGCGGTGCGGCCCTCGACGTTCAGCCAGCGCAGCAGTCCCCATCCGATACCCGCGTCGGGCACGGCCAGCAACTGCTCCTTGACCGCCTTCACCGCGTCCACCACGTCCGCCTCGCCGCCCCTCAAAACGGCGAGAGCGACCGGGTAGGCGCTGGTGAACCAGCCGACGGTATTGGCGAGATCGGTTCCGGCGAAGAGGGATTCGACGCGCCCGTGGCGTTCCATGGTCAATGAGACGGTGTCGGCGTCGTTGTCGCGGGAGCGCCGGAAGCGGTGCACGGCGACGGCGAGCGCAGCGACCTGGATGTCGAGGAAGTCGCAGCCGAACGCCTGTGCGCCCGTGGTCATCAGGAACCGGGTGTCCTCGGCGTCCAGCTCGGCGGTGACCTCGTGCAGGGTGGCGATGGTGTCCACGGCCGGGTCGAAGGCGCGGCTGCCCAGCAGCGGATCGCCACTCTCGGCAACGGTCTGCCAGCGCGGCAGCTCCGCGACCAGTTCGTCGCGGTGTGCGGCCTGAATCAGGCTGGTGTTCCACGCTTTCACCGAGGTGCCGGTCTCCGGCTCGAGCGAACCGTCCCGCCAGAACTGGCGCAGGTCGTCGTGCAGGATGCGCCAGGAGACACCGTCCACCACCAGGTGGTGCGCGACCAGCAGCAGGCGGCCGACGGCACGGTCCGGCGTTCGCACCCACACGGCGGCGACCATCCGGCCCGCGGTGGGATCCAGACCCGCACCGGCAGCGTGCAATTGCTGTTGCAGCAGGTCGGGGGTGACGGCCTCCCACTCCTCGTCGGCCACGACGACCTCGAGCAGCTCGACGGCCGGGCGCGGCTCGTCGAGCGCCGGAACGTAGTAGGCGGCAAGGCCTTCCGAACCAGTGGCGTTGCCGACCGGGACTGGTGCGGCATCCTCTGCGCCGTGCTGGGGCACCGGGAGTTCACCCGCAGGGGCCACACCCATCCGGGCGCGCAGCAGCGGATGCCTGACCAGCAGGGCGTCGATGGCGGCGGTGAGGCGTTCGGCGGTGGCGTCGGCCGGGGTGACGATGGTGGTGGCCTGGCTGTAACCCGTGCACTCGCCGACCTTTTCGACCAGCATGGCGGCGATCGGGTTGAGGGGGATCCAGCCGGTGTCGCCGGTGGCGGCCAGGGCGGGTGCGCCGGTGTCGGTGATGGTTTCGGTGGCGGCGGCGATGGCGGCGATGGTGCGGGCGTCGAACAGGGCGCTGGTGGTGATGGTCAGGCCGCGCTTCTTGAGGGCGGAGGCCATGCGGATGGCGGTGATGGAATCGCCGCCGAGGGCGAGGAAGTCGTCGTCGGCCGCCAGGTCCAGATCGTCGGCGAGGCCGAGCACCTGGCGGGTCACCTCGGCGACCAGTTCCTCTGGGCCGGAGCCCAATTCGCGGCCGCGGCCGGTGCTGCCGCCGAGATCGGGCACGGGCAGGGCGCGGCGGTCGAGCTTGCCGTTGGCGGTGAGCGGCAGGGCGGGCAGGCGCACGAAGGCGGCCGGGATCATGTAGTCCGGCAGGCGTTCGGCCAGGTAGGCGCGGATGCGGTCGGCGACGGTGGCCTCGGAGTCGTCGGCGGACTCCGTGTTCGGATCGGCCACGTAGTAGGCGACGAGTACGGAGTCGGTGACCCGGGGCAGTGCGACGGCGGCGGCCGAGCCGATGCCGGGCATGCGGCGCAGCGTGGTGCCGATCTCGCCGAGTTCGATGCGGTGGCCGCGGATCTTCACCTGATCGTCCACGCGGCCCAGGTATTCCAGGCGGCCACGGGAATTCCAGCGCACGATGTCGCCGGTGCGGTACATGCGGGCCCCGGGTTCGGGCGCGAACGGGCAGGCCATGAAGGTGGCGGCACTGAGTCCGGCGCGGTGGTGGTAGCCCTGCGCCAGCTGGACGCCGCCCAGGTACAGCTCGCCGGTGACGCCGGGCGGCACCTGGCGCAGCTGCTCGTCGAGGACGAAGACCGACGAATTCCATTCGGGGACACCGATGAGCGCGGAGCGGATCTCGTCGCCGCCGTGCGCGCCCTCGAAGTCCTCGTGGGTGAGGTCCATGGCGGCTTCGGTCGGGCCGTAGAGGCCCAGGACCTTGCCACCGAAGACGCGGCTGGCCTCTTCGACCAGGGCGGGCGGCACGGATTCGCCGCCGAGGTACACGTAGCGCATGGATTGCAGCCGGATCGGGTCCGGACCGGCGTCGAGGAAGGCGCGGGTCACGCTGGGCACCAGGGACAGCTGAGTCACCCGGTGCCGCTCGATGATTCCGGCCAGGGCCTCCACGTCGGCCTGCCACCACTGCGGGTGCGGCAGCACGGTGGCCGAGCCGGTGCACAGCGCGTTGACGAGCTCGAACACCGAGACGTCGAAGCCGATGGGGGCCTTCTGGAGGATGCGTTCCTCGCCGAAGCCCAGGTAGTCGCGCATCCACTGGACGTGGTTGACGATGGCGCGGTGGTTGATGACCACGCCCTTGGGGCGGCCTGTGGTGCCGGAGGTGTAGAGCAGGTAGGCGGCGTCCAGGGGGTGGATCGGCCGGGTGAGTTCTTCGGCACGGACCGGTGCGCGGTCGGCGGCGGCCAGCTCGGCACGCACCTCGGCGGACGCGAGATCCATTACCGGAATGGCGATTTCGGCCGCAAGGGCTCGCTCGACCGACACCGAGGTGATCAGTAGCCGGGGGTCGGCGTCACCCAGCATGTACTCGATGCGATCGACCGGGTAGCTGGGGTCAGCGGGCACGTACACCGCGCCTGCCCGCAGCACGGCCGCGAACACGACCGGCAGCCATTCACTGCGTTCGGCATAGACGCCGACTCGATCCCCCGTGCGCACACCGCGTTCCAGCAGCATGCGAGTGAGTCCATTTACCCGCGAATCGAATTCGGCATACGCCAGCTCGATGTCCTCGAACACCACGGACACTCGCTCCGGATACCGCTGCGCGGAGTCACGGATCATGGCGTCGACGGTCTCGGCCTCGATGGCCGGGCGGTCACCGAAGGACCAGTCGTCCAGGCGGGCACGGTCGGACGCCGACAGGGTTTCCAGCGCGCCCAGGGTCGCGCCGGGCGCGGCGGCGGCCAGCACCTGGTCGATGTACTCGTGCAGCCGCTCGATGGTGCCGTGATCGAAAAGGTCGGTGCGGTAGGTGATCTGGACGTCGGTGCGATCGTGGTGCATGAAGGTCTCGACGACCAGCGGCAGCAGCGCACCGCCGTTGTCGATGAGTTCCCAGCTGGTGCTCGCGCCCGGCAGCTGCGGGCCGTCGATCTTCTGGTGCAGGAACAGCACCATGGTGTCGAAGAGTTTGGAGCCGACGTGCCCGGTGGCGCGGTTGGCGGCCCGCACGATGCCTTCCTGCGGGAAGTGCTTGTGCCGGAACGCCGCCGTGGTGGTGGTGCGCACCTGGGTGACGAGGTCGGCGAAGGTGGCCGCGCCCGCGCCGGTGAAGCGCAGCGGAATCATGTTGGACAGGTTGCCGATCAGCAGTTCCTGGCCGGACTCCTCGCGGTTGGCGACGGTGGTGCCGACGATGATGTCGCGCTGGCCGGTGGTGGTGCGCAGGGCCAGGTAGTAGGCGGCCAGGAACACCTGGAACGGGGTGGCGTTCAGGTCGGCGGACAGGCGGCGCAGGTTGGCGTCGGCGCGGTCGCCGAGCAGCCGGTCGAAGCGGTCGCCGCGTTCGCTGACGGTGACCGGGCGGCGGTCGTAGGGCAGCTGGAGTTCGGGGACCTCGCCGTCGAACTGGCTCTCCCAGAACGCCGTATCGGTGCCGTGGTCGTCGTCGCGGTAGTGGTCCTGCTCCCATTCGGCGAAGTCGGCGACCTGTAGGCGCAGCGGTTCCACGGTGACCTCGCCGGCGCGGGCCTGCCGGTAGAAGTTCTCGATGTCCGGCGACAGCGCGGGCAGGGTCATGCCGTCCCAGGCGATGTGCTGGATGGTCAGCACAACCACCAGGCGGTCGGGGCGGGTGCGGGCGAACAGCACGCGCAGCGAGGATTCGGTTGAGAGATCGAAGGTTTCGTACGCGGCGGCGCGGGCCAGCTCGGCCAGGATGCGGTCGGCCTCGGCCGGGTCGTGGCCGGTCAGGTCGGTGTCGGTGAGCCGGGGCGGCAGCTGGTCGTGGATGAGCTGGTAGGGATCGCCCTGCTCGTCGTTGTGGTAGGTGGTGCGCAGCACTTCGTGGCGGCGGACCAGGGCCAGGAAGGCGCGGCGCAGGGCGTCGGTGTCGACCTCGCCGTCGAAGGTGAGGGCCAGGCACAGGTTGTAGGCGGCGCTGTCGGGCGAAATCTGCTGGTGCGCCCAGACATAGCGTTGTCCGAAGGACAGGGCGGCGCGGGTGGGGTCACGGCGCACCGGGACGGTGGGAGCCGCGGCCAGGCCCTCCTGCGCGAGCCGGGCCAGCATGGCGGCCTGTAGGTCTTCCAGCGATTTCATGTGTCGAACCAATCCTTGTTGTCGAGAATGCCTTGCGCCGCAGCGTGTTCCGCTGGGTCAGCGGGCGGCCACCGGTTCGGGCAGGGCGATCTCGGCGAGTTCGAGCAGGATCCGGGCCACCTGGTCGAGCCGGTCCGGGGTGGGTTCACCGGCGAGCAGGGCAGCGGTGATGCCGCGCACCGTGCGGCCCTCCAGTACGCCGGTGACGCCGAAGCGTTCCACGGCGAGCAGGCCGCGCAGCTTGGCGGTGAGGGTGGTGGCGAGGATGGAGTCGCCACCGGCGGCGAAGAAATCGGTTGTCGCGCCGAGCTTCTCGATGCCCAGCACCTGGGAGGCGATGTATTCGACGGCGGCTTCGACCGGGGTCGCGGGCGCGGTGTAGGTGTCGTGGGCGGTGTCGTCACCGGCGGCGACCAGGCGGCGGATGGCGGCGCGATCGAGTTTGCCGTTGCCGGTCAACGGGATCGCGGGGGTCAGCTCCAGGATCTCCGGGATCATGTGCGCGGGCAGCAGTGTGCGCAGGCCGTCGAGGACCGAGGACGCGGCGCTGCCGGACAGCGCCGCCTCCCCGGTCGCGGCGACCGCGGCCAGTCGGCCGGAATCGGTCACCAGCGCAACGGCTTCCCGGATGCCCGGCTGGGCGGCGAGTGCGGACTCGACCTCGCCGAGCTCGACCCGGAAGCCGCGGATCTTCACCTGATGGTCGGCGCGGCCCAGGAAGTCGAGGGTGCCGTCGGGCAGGTAGCGGGCCATATCGCCGGTGCGGTACCAGCGGATGCCGTCCACGGTGACGAAGCGGTCGGCGCTGCGCTCCGGGTCGCCGCGGTAGCCGTCGGCCACGCTGACGCCGCCGATCCACAGCTCGCCGGGCACCCAGTCCGGGCAGTCCTCGCCGCGCGAATTGACCACGCGGCAGCGAACATTCGCCATCGGGGTGCCGTAGGGGACGTTGGCCCGGTCGGCCGGGTAGGCGTCGGTGAGCTCGCAGACGGTGGAGTGGATGGCGGTCTCGGTGGTGCCGCCCAGGCCCGCGAAACGCACGCCGGGGACGGTGGTGCGGAAGCGGTGGCCCTGCTGGGATTTCACGCGGTCGCCGCCGGTGATGACGGTGCGCACGGTGCGCAGCTGAGCGGGTGAGGCGGTGTCGAGCAGCATGGTGATCAGGCCGGGGGCGCAGTTCACCACGGTCACACCGGTTTCGGCGATCAGCGTCGACCAGGCGACGGCGTCGCGTTCGACGGCGGCCTCCACGGCGACCACCGCGCCGCCCAGCGACAGCGGGGAGAAGATGTCGAACACCGACAGGTCGAACTCCAGGGCCGACAGGCCGATGGTGTGGTCGTCCGCGCCGAGTTCGAAGTGGGTGATGATGGCGTCGATGGTGTTGGCGGCCGCGCGGTGGCTGACCTCCACGCCCTTGGGTTCGCCGGTCGAGCCGGAGGTGAACAGCACGTAGGCGATCGAGTCGGCGGGGGCGATGTGCGCGGCGTCCAGGCGCGGGCCCGCGACGGCGTCGGCCAGCAGCAGCGGGGTGATCTGCTCGGGGAGTTCCACCGGGGAGTCGGTGAGGATCACGCGTGCGCCGCCGCGCTCGAGGATGCGGTCGCGGCGCAGTTGCGGCTGCTCGGTGCTGATCGGCAGGTAGGTCGCGCCCGCGGCGAGGACACCGAGGACGGCGGGAATCTGCTTGTGGCCCTTGGGGATCATGACCGCGACGGTGTCGCCGGGACGGACTCCGGCGTGCTCGAGCGCCTTCCCCACCGCGAGGGCCTGCGCGGCCAGTTCGCTGTAGCTGAGGGCGGCCACGCGGGTTTCCTCCGCGGCGGTCGCGGCGTCGGCCAGCCAGCGCAGGGCGGGGCGCTGCGGGTGGCGCTTGGCCAGCGCGAAGAAGGCTTCGTGCAGGGTGCGCGGGCCGCCGAGGTCCAGGTCGGTGGCGTTGACGCGGTCGCGGACGGCCTGCTGCGCGGCGGGCAGGGCGATCGACAGGTCGGCGTTCCAGTCCGCGCCGGGTTCGACGAGAGCGTCCAGCAGGGAACGGAATTCGGTGAACATGGCCTCGGCGACGCCCTCGGGCAGGGCGTCGCGGCGAATGTCCCAGTTCACCAGCAGGCCGCCGTTGAGTTCCACGACCTGGGCGTCGAGGTCGACCTGCGGGCCCTGCGAGATGATCCACACCGGTTCGCCGAAGGCGTGCAGGACTCGTTCGGAGAACAGTTCGCCCAGGTCCAGGCCGGAGGTGAACACCACCGACGGGGTGACGGGCGCGCCGCGCAGGCGACCCAGGTCGCGCAGTACGTCGAGGCCCTCATAGACGGAATGTGCTGCGCAGGTGTGCAATTCGCGCTGTAGCCGCTTGGCGCGGGCGACCGTGGATTCGCGGCGGGCGGCGTCCACGTCGACCAGCACCGAATTGGTGAAGTCGCCGACGACCTGGTCGATATCGGCGTGCAGCGGTTCACGGTTGAACAGTGGGACATTGAGCAGGAAGCGCTGCCGTGCCGACCAGCGGGCGATGGCCTCGGCGAAGACGGTGGCCAGCGCGACCGCCGGGGTCACGCCGTGGCCGTGCGCGGCCTGGTGCAGGCGGGCCTTGGCGGCGGGGTCGAACCAGTGGTGCAGGCGGATGCTGGCGGCGGGGTCGCGGCGCTCGGTCTCCGGCAGCACGGGCAGCGCCGGGATGTCGGGCAGGTCGGCCAGTCGCTCGCCCCACCAGCGGCGATCCGCCGAATTGTCGGGCGCGGTCTGCTCTTTCGCGGCCAGGTAGCGGCGGAAGCTGTAGGCCAGCGGCGAGAGGGCGTCGTCGTCGGCCGTGTAGAGGGTGGCCAGGTCCTCGAGGATGCGGCGGTAGCTCTGCGCGTCGGCGGCCAGCATATCCACATCCACGTGCAGGCGGTGGCGGCCGTCGGTGCGGGTGGACAGGGTGATGTCGATGACCTGTCCGGCGGCCACATCCATGCGCTGGTGGCTCTTGGCCTGGCGGATGCGTTCGAGCTCTTCGGCCTCGGAATCGGCTGCGAGGGTGCGGGATTCGAAGACCGGATGCTGCGGCTCGGGCAGGGTGAGCTGGGTGCCGCTGTCGGTGAAGCCGGCCCGCAGCTGCTCGTGGCGGCGCACCAGGCGGGTGACGGCGCGGCGCAGGCGCTCGGAATCCAGGCCGGTGCCGTCGAATTCGACGTAGAGGTGTGCGGCGACGCCACCGAGCGCCTGATCCTGGCGGCGACCCATCCAGTAGGCGTGCTGCATGGTGGCGAGCCCGAATTCCCCGGTGGCAGCCTCGGATCCGCCGTTCGCGGCGCCGCCCTCCGACACGGTGGCGGCGGAGCTCGCCCCACCCTCGACCTGCCCCGCGCCCAGCAGCGCCGCCCAGACACCGAGGGTGGGTTCCAGCGCGAGCGCGGAACTGCGCACCTCGTACCCTTGCTTGCGCCACTTGGCCGAGAGCTGCATGAGCATCATCGAGTGCATTCCCAGGCTCACGAGATCGTCGTTGTCGCCGATCGTTTCGGGGGCCACGTCGAGCGCCGCTGCCACCATGTCGCGAACCTCAGCAATGTCGAGCATCGAACTCCCTCATCAGCGAACCGTCAGCCGTCGGCCTATTCTGTAGGCAAGGCTTGCCTAACCTCAGAGGGATGGTAGCCCATGCCCACCCGCCGGGTACAGCGCTGTGGTTTGGCTAACCTAATCTCCCCACTTCAACCCTCTGACAAGCCACTACGGTGCACGAGAATGGCGCAATCACGCCTCTGCGCACCCGGATAGCCGACAGTTGACTGCCCGGTGTCCACACAGACCACATCCGCGATCTTGACCAGCGCGGCCACCTCACCGTCCGCGAAATGGTCGAGGCTCGGCGCGACAACTTCCTCCACGTACCTGCCGTAGGCGAGATTCATCAACTGATTGATCACCGTCACCGGCCCCTGGTCGTCACCGAAATACATCAGCATCACCAACCACCCACGCTGCTCGGCCAACCCGTGAATACGCGCAACGTCCCGCTGCCACGACTCCCCCGAAACCTCCCGCCGCAGCTTCCACATTTAGGCTTCAGGCTTTTCGCGTAGCAGGTGGCAGGATCCCGCAATGCTGCGGGCGAATTGGCGTTTAGACGCCTCTCGGGGGCGAACATTGCGGGATTCTGCTCGATGACCGGACTTATCGACTCTCACTCGAACCCTGTTCAACAGGGTCGAGAAGGCAAGGGCGATAAACGCTGCGAGGCATACGAACTCGGTCGATGGCCGGGCCTCACTTGGACAGCTCAGAAGCCCGCTAGCCCGAGGACTTTCGCACGGTACACGAGTGCTTCCATTCCCCAGTGGATTCTCGGCATCGACTCGGTCCGCAAGCTTTCGCAAGCCACCCGTATCGCGTGGATCCGGTGTCCTTCCAGCAGCAATCGGTCGAACTCGGCCCGCACCTCGGCAGGCAACGTCGGCCACTCGGCGCGCACTACGCATTCGCTACAGATCTCGGAAAACTCGGCCTTCGAGGAGGTTTGCAGCAGACCGCATTCCAGGCACCGAGCGGAGACATACCGCTCGGAACAGCCGGGACACAGGACCGCAACTCCAGGCTCAGCCGCCTGCCCCGGCGCTCCGCATGTCGGGCAATCGAGTCTCATCGCTTCAGTCTGTCCTACCTGCTGGTCAGATGTCGTGACGCGTGACCACACCCAGCCACGAACGAGTGTCGTCCATACGCCATTCGATCGTCAGCTGACGACGAGTGAAGGCTTGGGCTGCTTCCAACACCGCGGCTTGCGCCTGCTCCGGGCAGTCCAGAGGCCGATCGACTGATCCGCACACGACACCACCGGATTTCAGATGGACGCTTATCTGTGCTCACGCGGTCAGTCCCATGCGCGCCCGCAAACCCATCGAGGAGCTGATGTCACACTCTCGTGTGCTGTCGCGTCATGTTGGTGAACCGGTCCGATCCTGGACCCACTTACAGAACCGAGATCGACATGCATACCGCCTACATCATCGTCACCATCGCCGCTGCCGCCTGGGTCGGATTCTCGGCGGTGTCGCTGCTGCGCCGGGCCGCGTTCGTGGTCGATCCGCTCGTGGAATACGGTGTGCCGCAGTCGTGGTGGAACCCGCTGGGTGTCGCCAAGGCGATCGGCGCGATCGGACTCATCGTCGGACTGTTCGTTCCCGTGATCGGGGTGGCGGCGGCGATCGGCCTGATTCTCTACTTCGCGGGTGCGGTGGTCACCGTGCTGCGGGCCCGCTCGTACAAGACGGTTGCGTTCCCGGTGCTGTACCTGATCCCGGTCGCGGTCGCGCTGGGACTGGGAGTGGCGGCGTAGCTCGCTGACGAACACGATCTCGGCCTGATCCCGCACTACTGCTACGGAATTGGGCTACTGATTCCGGATTGCGGTGGATAGTGCGCGATCAGGCCGGAGGGAATGTCTGAATCGGTTGGCTGCACTCCGGCACGGTATCGGGATGTTGCGGTGAAAGGCCCGGAGCTGAGCTGCTCCGGGCCTTTTGCGTTTGTCAGCCTTGGCACTTGTTGTCGATGACCTTGACGCTGTAGCCACTGTTCTTGACTATGGCGTCGTAGTCCGCCTCGCCGATGGAGCGGCCGAGCCCGACCGAATACGTGCCGCTGCTGTCGTCGATCTTGCCCTGCGAATCCAACTGCAGGCCTTTGGCATACGCGGCGCACCAGCCGGTGGGGATCACGGCGTCGTAGGTGCAGCTCGCGGTCACACCCACGTGGCCGTTGCCGGAACCGGTGTCGATCCAGTGCGCGGGATTCTGGTCACGGCAGTACTGTTCCACCGCGTCCACGGCTTCCTGCTTACTGCCGTGATCGGACGAGGTGTAGGTGTAACCGCCCTCATCGAAGATAACCGCGGTCCACAGGTCTTGAGCCTGGGCAGGCGCAGCGCCCGCGACGCCCACGACAGCAGCTCCGGCAACGGCCAGCCCGATACCAGCGAAACGTGAAATCACTTTTCCCCCTTGATTTTCCCCGCTCACCCGACGGTGAGATTCCCTCCGCGAGGAAGGCTAACGGGTCCGCCGCGCCGCGCCAAGCGAGATTTCGACCACCTGGCAACCAGTCGACTCGCAGAGGGTTCGGAGGCAAGATCGATAGTTATGAGTGGTATCGCCCTGGTTACCGGTGGGAATCGCGGGATCGGGCGGGAGGTCTGTCGGCAGTTGGTCGATCAGGGGTTCACCGTGTTGCTGGGTGCACGGTCGGAGGAGGCCGGGAAGAGGGCGGCTGCGGAGGTGGGGGCCATCTCGGTGCCTTTGGATGTCACCGATGGTGCGAGTGTTGTTGCGGCGGAAGCCGAGGTGCAGTTGCAGCATGGGCGGCTGGATGTGCTGGTCAACAATGCGGCGATCAGTTACGACACCTGGCAGCGGGCGGCGACTGCGGATCTGGATGTGGTGCGGGAAGCCGCGGAGACCAATTTGTACGGGCCCTGGCGAATGGTTCAGGCCTTCTTGCCTTTGCTGCGCAAGAGTTCTCATCCACGGATCGTGAACGTTTCCAGCGAGGCCGCCTCGCTCTCGGGGATGGGTGGCGGGACTCCGGCCTACAACACGACCAAGGTGGGGCTCAATGCGCTCACCCGCATGTTGGCTGCGGAGCTGCGCTCCGATCGCATACTCGTCAACTCGATCTGCCCGGGATGGGTGGCTACCGATATGGGTGGCGCAGGCGGTCGACCTGTGGCCGAGGGGGCGCGCGGAATCGTGTGGGCGGCAACGCTGCCGGACTCCGGACCTACTGGAGGATTCTTCCGCGACGGCCAGCCGCTGCCCTGGTAAACGAATGCAATCGAGGAGACGTAATGAAGTACCTGATCATCGGTGGCACCGGCCGCACCGGTCGGCATGCCGTCGCACAGCTCGGCGAACTCGGGCATGACGTCGTCGTCGGCACCCGCCGTCCCCGCGACGAGCACAGCGTGGCAGTCGATTTGGCGAACCCGCTCGATGCCGGGTTGCTGGACGGATTCGACGGCGTCATCGTGTCGGTCGAGCCGCCCACGGACGACACCGGAGCCGATGCGGTGATGAACGGCGGAGTCGAGCGGCTGGCCGAACTCGCTGCGGCACAGCAGATTCCCGTCGTCCTGCTCTCGCAGATCTACATCACCCGCGCGGCCGAACATCCCGAACTGGCGGGCATCATCCGTGCGCGTGGTGCCGGTGAACAGGCGCTGCGGAACAGCGGTGCTCCGTACACGATCGTGCGGCCGGGATGGCTCACGAATTCCGCCGCAACCGGAGTCCGCCTCGAACAGGGTGATCGCGGTGAAGGCAACGTCAGCCGCGAAACCGTTGCTCAGGCAGCGGTCGCGGCCCTGCTCGAGCCCGAATCCCGTGGCAGGACTTTCGAAATCTACGACGGACCCCTCGCCGATTGGTCCACAGCCTTCACAGGCCTGGCCGCGGACTGATATTCACGGTCGAATGGGCCTATTCCTGCAATCGGACCACCGGACTGTCAGGAAACTGATTCTCGCGCCCAGGGTTTGCAGGAATCGGCCCATTGCTCAAACCGATTACGGGTGGACAGCGAACTCATCGGTGCGGGGTGCGGCAGCCGTCGAGTAGCAGGTCGATGGTGCGGTTCAGCTGGTAGTCCGGGTCGGGCATTTCCGCGCCCGCGCACAGGTCGCCGATCGCGCGCATGAGCTGGTAGGCGGAGACGTCGGCGGTGATCTCACCGGCGTCGCGGCCTGCGGTGAGCAGGCTGTCGAAGACCGGGACCAGACGGTCGAGGAACAGGGTGTGCAGGGCGGTGAAGTTGTCGGGGTCGCTGCGCATCGCGGCGGCCAGGCCGTGCTTGGTGACCAGGAACTCCACGAACAGGTCGACCCAGCGGCGCAGGGCGGTGAACGGGGAGGGCTCCGAGGCCAGCAGGGCGGGACCTGCCTCGGCACAGGCGTCGATCTGGTGGCGGTAGACGGCCGCGACAAGGTCTGCGCGCGTGGGGAAATGGCGGTAGATGGTGCCCATGCCGACGCCCGCCGCCGTGGCGATCTGACGGACCGGCGCGTCCACGCCCTGGGTGACGAACACCGAGGCCGCGACGTCGAGCAGGGTCTGCTCGTTGCGGCGCGCATCGGCACGTTTGGCCGCGGGTACGGCCGGAGTTCGCTCGACCACGGGACGTCCTTTCTCACAACAGCGGTTGCCAAGCGGAACAGCGTTCCGTATATTCGGAACAGTGCTCCGTTTGAGAGTATATCCGCGGTTCTCACGCACGCTCGCAGCCGCCGGGGCACAGCGTTCCTCGCTATTCGAAGGGAAGACCATGCCCGGACCAGACTTTGCACACTCGAGCGCCGTACCCGCGCTGACCACACCGATCATCAGCGTCAAACCCGTTGCGCTGCATACGCCCGAACGCGGCGACGAACTGCAGGTGCGGCTGTCCGCGCCCGCAGTCGGCACCGGCCTGCCGATTGTCGTGCTGGCGCACGGGTACGGCGAGTCGATGTCCGGCTACGACCCGCTCGTCGACTTCTGGGCGGGCAATGGATTCGTCGTCGTACAGCCGACATTCCTCGATTCACGGACGCTCGGACTCACTCCGGCCGACCCGCGCTACCCGGATATCTGGCGGATTCGAGTCCGCGACGTCACCAGGGTGCTCGACGAACTCGATCAGATCCTGGCGGCGATACCGGGGCTCGGTGAACGTGTCGACCGGGAGCGGATCGCCGTCGCCGGACACTCCTGGGGTGGGCAGACCGTCGGCATGCTGCTCGGCGCGCGCGTACTCGACGCGAACGGGCAGCCTGGACCGGATGTGAGCGACGCACGGGTGAAAGCCGGTGTGCTGCTTGCCACTACAGGTATCGGCGGCGGCACCCTGACCCCGTTCGCGGCGGAGAACTTCCCGTTCATGAACCCCGACTTCGACGGGCTGACCACACCGACGCTGGTGGTCGCGGGCGATCACGATCAATCGCACCTCTCGACTCGCGGGCCCGACTGGTTCACCGACGTCTACACCCACAGCCCCGGGGCGGGCAGCCTGCTCACCGTGTTCGGCGGAGATCATTCGCTCGGCGGGATCCACGGGTACAACGCCAAGGACACCACCGATGAGAGCGCTGGTCGGGTCACACTGATCCGGGAAGTCGCCTGGGCCTACCTGCGCAGTGCGCTCGGCATCGACGATACGGCGTGGAAGCAGGTGCAGGACGATCTCGCGCAGGCCACCGAGCCCGTCGGCCGCCTGGACCATAAATAGGCGCGAAAAGCGCTGGCACAGCACCAGGAATGCCGACGGGGCTCGTGGGACCGGATGTCCCACGAGCCCCGATGGCCGCTCCACGCGGCGGCTTCAACACTGGCTGCGGCATTCGGCGTGACGCTGCGGAGAATGTCGAGGAAATCCCAGATCCCGGCTCAGGCGGCGCTGCTGCAAAACCCGCATGCCGCTGGAAACCGCTGCGTCACAAACCAATAGGCAACTCTTCCGGGGAAAATCACTGGGACACGGCCGCCGCACCTGACAACTCGCCTGCGAACTCGGACAGCACTTCCGCCCAGCGTCCCGTACGGGCCGCGACGGCGTTCTCGTCCAGCACGGCCGCGTTCAAATCGAACTGGGCCACCAGCGAGGGCCTGCCGTCGCGCGGGACCACGGCCGTGGTGACATCGACGGTGAAGCGCAGCGGCAGCGAGGGGTGGGCCGCTACGCCGAACTCGCCGGTGAATTCCGACAGCGGGATGGGAGACCATGGGCCACTGCCGAATTGGAGGACGTCGAAGCGGCCCAGGTGGTTGAGGCGCAGTTGGCCGCGGGCCGCGAAGGTGCGGTCCGACAGGTCGGGGCGGGGTGCGCCGGGCTGCCAGGATTCGGCGACCGGGGGCACCAGGACCGTCTCCTCGACCGTGAACCAGCCGACGCGGCGGGTGTCGTCATCGTCCGGGCGGCCGTGGGATTCGCGGGTGATCGCGATCCGTCCTGCCGGGTCGGCGAGATCGGGGAAGACCTTGGCGCAGGCCAGGATCAGGGCGTCCTCGAGTGCGACGTCCGCGTTGGCGCAGCGGGACAGCAGGTCCTCGGTGCGGTCCGGGCCGAGTTCGACAATGTGCTGATGCACGCGGTCGGCACGGTCGGTGGCGGGATCGGTGAGGCGACCCGCCAGCGGTGCGCCGAGGATCTCAGTTCCCGAAGTCACTGCGGGCGTGCCGGATTCGTCGAACGGGGTCTCGTTCAGCGGCGACAGATCCTGATCCAGGCGGCGCAGGTCGTCGACCAGGATCAGCCAGGACACCACATCCACGGCCAGGTGGTGGATGGACAGCAGGAGGCGGGGCTGCGGGCCGGACAGCAGGGTGGCTGCGACCATCCGCCCGGACTCCGGATCGAGGCGGGCGACCGTGGCGGCGAGATCTGCTGCGGCGGAACCGGTTTCACCGCACTCCAACAGCGAGTCGGCGTCCGGAACCTCCGCCACGACCAGGACCGGAGTGCCTGCCGCGTCGGTGGTCAGACGCGAACGCAGTGTCGGGTGTGCGAGGGCGAGTGCCGTCAGCCGGTCGGTGACCGCCTCCGGGGTGACATCGGCGGGCAGCGAAATCACCTGCGACTGCGCAAGATAGCCGTAGTCACCATTGGCGATGATCTCGCGGGCCAGCGCGGTGAGCGGCAGCACGGTTCCGGCCGGGGTGACCGACGCGAGCTCTTCCGCGTCGCCACCCGCTGCCAATTCGTCCAGGCGAGCGGCCAATTCGCGCAGATCGCCCGCCGCCAGCACATCGCGGGCAGCGATGCGGAAACCGGCACCGCGCAGACGAGACACCAGGTCGATGACACCGATGCTGTCGATACCCAGATCGACGAGACTGTCGGTGATCCCGGGGCCCGCACCCGTGCTCAACGCGGCGATGACACCGAGCAGCGTGCGCTCGGTCTCCGTCGCGGGCTCCGCACCGCCCGCACCCGCCACCGGGGCGGTGAGCAGGGCGGTGGCGGCGTGCACGTCCAGTTTGTCGTTGCGGTTCAACGGGATTTCGGCGACCGGGACGATGCGGGTGGGCACCAGGAAGCGCGGCAGACGACGCGACAGGCCCGCCCGCAGGCGCGGCACCGGGACCGCGCTGACAACGAGCGCGCCCAGGCGGGTGCGGCCGTTGTCGGTGTAGGCCAGGACGGCGGCACGCTCGACGCCATCGAGTTCCCGCAGCACCACGGCGGCTTCGTCGGGTTCGACGCGGTAGCCGTTGATCTTGACCTGACTGTCGATGCGGCCCTCGTAGATCACCGTCCCGTCGGTCGCGCGACGCACCAGATCGCCGGTGCGGTAACGCCTTCCATCCGGACCGGCGACGAACGCGGCTGCCGTGGTCGCGGGCCGACCCAGGTAGCCGAGGGCCAGTTGCGGGCCGGACAGGTACAGCTCACCCTGCCCGCCCGGCGGGACCGGACGCAGGCGGTGATCGAGAATCTCGGCGGTCATGCCGTCGAAAGTGCGGCCGATGGTGGGCGAAACATGGTCGTGCACATCGGCCATCAGCGCCTCGACGGTCGCCTCGGTCGGGCCGTAGAAGTTGATGACACGGGTGTCCGGCAGACCCTGCAACCGCCGCCAGGTATCGGGGTCGATCGCCTCACCACCCAGCGCCAGCACCGCCAGCGGGCAGTGTTCGACACCGTCACGCTCGGTGAACAAGCCGAAAGCGATGAGCCGCGGCAACATCGACGGCGAGGTGTCGAAAATATCGATCCCCTGGCCCAGGATGGCGGCCGCGATCTGCTCGGCATCCGTACGGGCCTGCTCGCCCAGCATCACCACGGTGTGGCCGCTGAGCAACGCCACCGTCGGCTGCCAGGCGGCATCGAAACCTGTCGACCAGCCATGACCGATCCGCAGTTGCCTACCCAGCCGCTCGGCGGCGGGAGCGAAGATCCGGCGCTCGTGATTGCCCCAGTGGTTGAGCAGCGCCCGATGCGGCACCACAACGCCCTTTGGACGACCCGTCGTGCCGGAGGTGAAGATGACGTAGAACGGGGTATCTGCCGACGCGGAGCGCGTCACATCCGAGGTATCGGGCCCGAGCCCCTCCACCCCGAGCAGCCGGAGCGTGCCGTCGCCGCTGGTGACACCATGCACGCAGTCCACGCCCTGGGCGCGAACCTGAACCAGCACGTCGACCAGCGACTCGTCGCCGAGAACCAGTCGCGCACCGGAGGTTTCGAGCAGGTAGGCGAGGCGAACGGCGGGCGTGCCCGGATCGACGTGCACCACCAGGCCACCGGCGTGCGCGATGGCGAACGGCGCGTGCAACACCCGGCGGTCACGCGGCAGCACAACAGCCACTGCCTCTCCGGCGTCCAATCCGGCCTGCCGCAGCTGGGCAGCCAAAGTCAGTACGGCCGAACGGAACTCAGCGAAGGACTGCTCCCCTGCACCGTCCACCACCGCGACGGCTTGACCCGCGCGCGCAGCGGCGGCGAGCAGGATATCCGACACCAGCCCGGTCGAAACAACCGGATCCGGCGACGAAGAAGCAGCCTCGATGGACGGCTGATCTACCTGATGCGTCGATGGCGGAGCGGAGGTGAGGGCGGCGGGTTCGTCGTCGAGTAGGACGCTGATGTCGGCGGCGTTGGGGGCAGTGATGATGCGTTCCACCACCGCGAGCATGCGGTGGGCCAGGCGGTCGGGGGTGAAGCGGCGGACCAGGTCCGGGCGGATTTCCACGCGGGTGATGAGTTCGCCGTGCTCGACGACCGGGACGACGGCGATCGGGTAGTGGCTGGGGGAATCGACTCGGCGCGGGAGGAGGCGGGCTCCTCGACCCAGGGGCATGTCGGCGGTTACGCCGCCGAGGGGGGTGTTCTCGAAAACGAGGAGGGTGTCGAAGAGTTGGCTGCCGCCGGTGTGGCGGGTGATCTCGGCTATGCCCAGGTATTCGTGGGAGCGGAGTTGGGCTACCTCGCGTTGCAGGGCGGTGCCGATGTCGGCGGGGGCGCGGTCGTCGAGGCGGACTCGGACCGGGATGGTGGTGACCAGGGCGCCGACCAGGCGGTCGGCGTCGGGGAGGGAGGCGTCGCGGCCGGAGGTGGTTTGACCGTACACCACGTCGTCGCGGCCGGTGAGGCTGGAAAGAACACGGGCCCAAGCCATTTGGAGGACGGTGTTGAGGGTCAAGCCGTGGGCGCGGGCCCAGGCGGTGACGCGGTCGGTTTGCGCGCGGTCGAAGCGGGCCTCGCCCAGGACGGGGATGTCGGCGGGGGCGGGGGACGCGAGCATGGACATGGGGGCGAGGCCGTCGAGGGCGGCGCTCCAGGCGGCGATCGAGGCCTCGGTGTCGCGGGCGGCCAGCCAGGCGGCGTGCGCGCGCAGCGGCGGGGCGGGCGGCAGGGTCGCGCCCGCGCCCGAATGCAGGGCGATCAGGTCGGCGAACAGCAGCGGGATCGACCAGCCGTCGATGATGATGTGGTGCGCGGTGCAGACCAGTTCGTAGGCGTGCTCGCCGACGCGGGCGGCGACCACCCGGAACAGCGGACCGCGATCCAGGTCGATGCGGCGGCGGCCCTCGTCCCAATACAGCTGATGGGCAGCGGCTTCCGGGTCCGGCGCGGCACGCAGGTCGAGTTCGCGCCAGCCGATGCGGCCGCCATCGGTGATCACCAGCACCGGATGCGGCAGGCCGTCGGTGAGCACCGCGCCACCCAGGTGCGGGTAGCGCTCGAGCAGAGCGTCGAACGCGGCACGCAGGCCGGACAGGTCGGTCAGGTCCTCGACCCGCACCGCGAACGTCACCAGATACGGGTCCACCTCGCCGGAGGTGACGCTGACCGAATACAGGCCGCGCTGCAGCGGAGACAGCGCGACCACATCGAGAATCTGCACGCTCACCGGCCGGCGAGCTTCCCGGCCAGGGCGGCCAGCGCGGCGGCGTCGAGCCCGGAGGCCGCAAGCGGCGCGACCTCGGCGGGCGGATCCGCCTGCGGGGCAGGCGCATCCGAGCTCAGGTTCGCGGCCATCTCGTACACGGTCGGGAACTCGAACACCTGCTGCACATCCAGAACGTGACCGCGGTCGGCCAGCACGGTGACGAAGCGCAGCGCGGCCACACTGTCGCCGCCGAGCGCGAAGAAGTTGTCCTCACGACCGACCTCGTCCTCATCGTCCAATTCGAGGATCTCGCGCAGCGCGTCGGCGATGAGCTGCTCGGCCGGAGTCCGCGGGGCACCACCGAGACCGGAGATGGCCAGGTCCAACGACAGCTCGTCGTCATCGGCGAACCAGTCACACGGCTGCACCGGGATATCGGTGCCGAGCGCCACATCCGGTGCGGCCGACCAGGATTCGGCAGTCTCCCGCAGGCGGCGCGCGAACTGCTCGACGGAGTAGCGACGCGACAGCTCCTCGGTCAAGTCGACCGTGACGGTCCAGCCATCAACGGTGGTGACCGCGTCCACGATCAGATCGACACCGTGCGGACGGGCCGCGGCACGCGCGATCTCACGCACCACGCCACCCGGCACGTCCAGTTCCAGCACCGCCGCACGCACCCCGACCAGCACCTGGAACAGACCGCCCTTCGCGGCACCGCCCGGACCGCGCAGCTGATGCGTCAAACGCTCGATGCGGGTGCCCTCATGGGCGTATGCCTCTTCCAGCAGGCCCCGCGTCGCACCGATCAAATCCCACGGCGTGCCGCCGCGAGGCGAATCCACCCGCAGCACGGTGTAATTGGCGAAGTTGCCGAGCACCCGCGACGCGTCGGCGGGCCGACCCGGCGTGGCCAAGCCCAGCGGCACATCGGACGGCGCACCCAGTTCACGCAGGGTATCGGCCACCAGCGCGGTCAGGACCGCCGTGGCACCCGACTGCGATCGACCCGAGGACGTCGACTGCTGCTCCCCGGCGACGACCGCCGCGAGCGAGGTGGCCGAGATCCGAACTACGGCGCGGGCGCTGCGCGGGGTTTGCGGACGCTCACGCAGCGGTAGCAGCTGCTCGGCCAGCCCTTCCAGGCGCTGCTTCCAGAAGGACAGCGAGTCGTCCTCGGCGGCCAGCTGTTTCGTCAGCACCGATGCGAAATCGCGGTACTGCGACAACGATCCGGCTGCGGACAGCGTCGTCGTCGCGGGCCCGAGCGTCACCCCGAACAGTTCGGCGGCCAGCAGGTCCACGGTGTGGTCGTCGGCGGCGACCGGGTGAATCGCGATCGAGAGAATGGCGCGATCCGGCAAGCGGTACAGGCGGATTCGGATCGGGAGGTCGGTGGCCAGGTCGAAGCGGTGACCCGCGTCGGACATGAGGGCCGCGGGCAGGGTCGCTTCGGCGGCTTCCACCGTGTCGACCGCGACCTCCGGGGCCTCGGCCACGCGCTGGTACGGGACCCGGCGGTCGTCGGGGTAGACGGTGCGCAGGATCTCGTGGGCGGACAGGGCCGCGGTGGCGCGCTCGGCCACGCCGTCGGAGAGGGACGCCGGGAACTCCAGGGCCACATAGACATTGGCGGCGGTGGTGCGGGCCAGGCGCTCCGGGAGCAGGGCGGCCTGCTGGGCCGGGGACAGCGGGGCGGCCCGCTCGGCGGAGCGGGTGGGGGCGGCGTGGGTGTCGAGCGTCATGTCGGGAAGTCCTTCCTGGCTACCGGCGACTAGCTGCCGGCGACGTTCGCGAACGTCGGTTCGAGCTTTTCCAGCACGTACGGCACCGACAGCGCCGTGGGCTGATTGATGGCATTGATGGCGACCACGTCGACGAACGCGATGCCGTTGTGGCGCACCGCGGGCAGATCGCCGTACCCGGGCAACTCCTTGAACTTGGCCTCCAGCGCGGGCATCGAACCGCACACCAGCAGGTCGGCGGTGAGATCGCTCAACCGCTCCGGCGACAGCGCCAGGCGGCCACCCGTCGGGGCCTCGGCGACGATCTTGTCCGGCATGGTCAGACCCAGGCGCTCGAACAGCGCGGCCGAACCGTCCTTCGGATCGGCCAGCACCATCAGCTGCGAGGGGCCGGTGAGCATGCAGGTCAGGAAGGTCTTGCCCTTCAAGCCCGGATGCTTCGCGGCGACCGCATCGATCTTGCCGTTCACGTCGGCGAGCACCTTGGCGGCCTCGTCGTCCTTGTGCAGCACCTTGCCCAGCGTGGTCACCTGGTCCTGCCAGGAATCGATCTGCGCGCTGGAGAGCGAATCGATGGTGGGGGCCAGCTTCGAGAACTTCTCGTAGGTGTTCTTGTCCACCATGAACGACGGGCCCAGGATGAGATCCGGTTCCAGCGCGGCGATCTGCTCGGTGTAGTCACCGGTCATGGTGATCTGCTTGGCCGAGTCCGGCAGCTTCGGCTCCCACGGCACCGAGGTGCCCGCGGCCATTCCGGGCACGATGTACCCGACCGGGGTGACACCCAGCGCCAGCGCGGCATCCAGCCACTGCGGGCCCAGCGTCACGATCCGCTTGGGCACGCCGTCGATATGGGTCTCACCCATCACGTGCTTGACGGTGATCGAGCCGGAACCGTTGTCATCGTTGCCGGATCCGCACGCTGCGGTACCGATCACGAGTCCCACGGCCAGCACGCCGAGCCCGGCACGGCGCAGCAGCCCGCGTAGTCGACCTGTACTCATTCGGTTCGCTCCTCGAATCCGGACAGGGACGCCGTCGTCCCCGAAACTGCTGTATCCCGTTGCGGCGCAGCCGCCGTAGCTTCCCGAGGCAGTCGGCTGCCCACGCGGGACGAGACCGCCGACGCCTCCAGGATCGCGGCCAGGCCGCACACCGCCGGGGTGTCGAACACCGCGCGCACATCGAGCTCGAACCCGAACTCCGCGTGGATGCGCGCCACCAGCTGGTTGGCCAGCAGGGAATGACCGCCCAGCTCGAAGAACGAATCGTCCGCACCGACGGTGGCCCGGTCCAGCAGCTGGCCGAACAGGGCCGCGAGGCGAATCTCGGTGCCGGTCACCGGTTCCCGGTACGGGCGGGCCGTGAGGCGGACCGGTGCGGGCAGGGCGCGGCGGTCCAGCTTGCCGTGCTCGGTCAGCGGGATGGCGTCGATGAGCGCGAATGCGGTCGGGACCATGTACTCCGGCAGCGTCGCGGCCGCGTGTGCGCGCACCGAATCCACTTCCAGGGCAGTCGATTCCGGTACCAGATAGGCGGCCAGCACCGGGCCCAGGGAGGTGTCCCCGGACATCGTCACCACGCAGTCGCGGACCTGGGGATGGGTGGCCAGCGCGGCCTGCACCTCACCGAGTTCGACACGGTAGCCGCGCAGTTTGACCTGCTCGTCCGCGCGGCCGACGAATTCCAGCTCACCGGCGAGATTGCGGCGGGCCAGGTCACCGGTGCGGTACAGGCGGGCACCCGGACGGAACGGGTCGGCGACGAAGCGTTCGGCCGTCGCCGCACCGCGCGCCAGGTAGCCGCGCGCCAACTGGGTTCCACCCAAATAGATTTCGCCGATGACACCGGGCGGCACCAGTCGCATGCGAGCGTCGAGCAGATACAGGTCCACATTGCGGTTCGGGCCGCCGATCGGCACGATCCGGCTGCCCTGCGGGCCCCGCACCGGCATGTGGGTGGCGCTGACCACGGCCTCGGTCGGGCCGTAGTGGTTGCGCAGCTCGGCATCCAGGATGCCCGCGAAACGATCGGCGACCTCGCCCAGCAGCGCCTCGCCGCCGACCGGCACGAAACGCAGTGTGCGCCAGTCCTTCACCTGCGGCAGCGACAGGAACGTGCGCAGCAGCGACGGGACCATGTGCAGGACCGTGACGCCGTAGCGGGTCATCAGACCGGCGATGTACGCCAGATCCGAGAAGCCACCGGGACGCGGAATGATCAGGCGCGCACCGAGAGTCAGGGTGACGAAGACATCCAGCAGGGAGGCGTCGAAGCTCACCGACGACGCCTGCAACAGGCGATCCTCGGCGGTCATCCCCCACTGCGCGGTGAATCCGACCAGGTGATCGGCGATCGCGGCATGGGAGACCGGGACGCCCTTGGGACGACCGGTCGAACCCGAGGTGTAGATGACGTAAGCCAGATTGCCGGGCCGCAACGGGCGCAGGCGATCACCGTCGGACGGGTCATGTTCGGGGCGGTCGGCGGCCAGCTCCTCGGCGGCATCCAGCTCCACCCGGCCCAGCACCAGACGCGGTGCGGCATCGGCGATCAGGAAGTCGATGCGCTCGTCCGGGTAGGCCGGATCGATCGGCAGATACGCGGCACCGGCTTTCAGCACCGCGAGCACCGCCACCACGAACTCCACCGAGTTCGACAGCCGCAACGCGACCACGTCCTCGGTGCCGATGCCCCGCCCGATCAGCCAGTGCGCCAGGCGATTCGCGCGCCGATTCAGCTCACCGTAAGTCAGCTCCAGATCCGCGAGGACAGAAGCCGGTGACGACGCGGCCACGCTGGCGTCGGGCGAGGCCGAAGCACCGGAGGCGTTCACCATCTCCACCGCACGGGAATTCGCGGCGGGAGCGACCAGGGCAATCGTGGCGGCGGCCAGGTGGGCGCGCTCCTCGAAGAGGGCGACCAGGGTGGTCGGCGGGAGCGGGGCGCGCTCACCTTCCGAAAGAGTCAGCAGTTCAGCGCGTTCGGCGACGCCGAGCAGGTCGAGTGCGCCCACCGGGGACTGCGGGCGGGCCGTGCCGTCGGCCAGCAGGCGGACGTAGTGGGTCAGCAGGCGGTCGATCAGCTCCGGGGCGAATCGGCCGGAACGGTACTCGGCCTCCAGGTACGCGCCTTCGCCGTCCCGAACCACGGTGAGCCGCAGCGGAACCCGGGGCGCGGTGCTCTCCAGCTCGAGGCGAGCGGCAGCCACACCGTTCAGGGCGGGGCCGGTGGGCGCGCGGCGCACGCCGAAACCCAGGTGCACCAGGTGATCGAGGCCGTCGCGGTCCACGGTGCGGTCGGGATTGACGGCGTGCACGACCCGGTCGATCCCGACCTGTCGGTGCTCGCCAGCGTGGGTCCACGAGTTATCCACAGCCGTCACCAGGTTCGCGAACGGCGGGTCCACAGCCACAGCCGCACGCAGCAGCACGGTATTACCGAAGTAGCCGATCGGCGCACCCGGATGCGCAGGAGTCGAACGCTCGTCACGCGTGGTCACCGGCACCGACACCAGGAAATCCACGGCACCCGTGTACCGGTACACCAGCACGTCGAACGCGGCCAGCAGCACCGAGAACGCGTCGACGCCCCGCTCCCCCGCGAATTCGTCCACCCGCGTGCTCAATTCACGCGGCAACTCCCGCACCGATCGCTGCGACTCGCCGGTCCGGACCGTGGCCGCAACAGACCCGCCGGGCAATTCCAGCGGCTCAGGCAGCGGCGACAGCTCACGCCGCCAGAATTCCAGCTCCGCATCGTCGATCCCGGACTGCCGCGAGCGCTCGGAAGCATCGTCGTTCGGCGCGGACGACCGACTCGCACTGGGCACGGTGGACGCCACCAGCGATTCCACTCCACCGATTCCCTGGGCGAGATCGTCTGCGGCAGACCTGAACTCGTAACCAACCGGATCGCCGGATCCGCCGCTCGGAAGTTCTGCGCCGGTCCACCGTTCGCCGACGGGGAAGTCGAGGTAAGAGCGAGCCGGGGCGGCGGGGAGGTTGCCGTTGTAGGCGGTGGTGAGGTCTCGGGCGAAGATCTGCCAGGATTCTTCGTCCCAGCAGAGGGTGTGGGCTACCAGGGCGAAGACGAATTCGTCGGGGCCGGTGCGGAACAGGGCGAAGCGGATGGGGGGTGCTTCGGCCGGGGTGAAGGGTTCGGCGGTTACTCGGCGGATCAGGACCTCGGCGCGGCGGGCGCGGCGCACGGGGGTCAGGTCGGAGAGGTCGGATTCGCGCCAGTCGGGGGCGGACTCGTGCGAAATCACCTGGTAGGGCTCGCCATTGGCGGTGCCGTAGGTGGTGCGCAGGATGTCGTGGCGGGCCACCACCTCGCCGACGGCGGCGCGCAGCAGGCTCGGGTCCAGCGCGCCGGTCAGGCGGTAGGTGATCGCGATGTGCAGGCTGGTGTCGCCCGGCTCGCGGGTGTGCAGAAACCAGGCCCGCCGCTGCCCGGGGGTCAGGGGGTGCCGCATATCCGCCTCGGTCTCGTCGGCGGCGGTGGACATGCCGCGTCTCATTCGGGCGTATCGGTGAGATAGCCGCCGCGCACGAAGAATTCGGCGCCGTCGCGCTCCACACCGTCGGCGGTGCGCACGCGGGTGATCACCAGGCCGTGATTGTGGCCGCGACGCGGATCCGGACCGCACACCACCGCGCCGCCGCCCTCCTGCACGATCACGCGACCGGCGGTGCCGCCGTAGCGGGCCTCGGACACCTTGGCCGCCAGCACCTCCACGCGCTCACCGCGGTAGTAGGAGAACGCGGCCGGATACGGCTCGGACAGGGCGCGCGCGAAACGCTCCAGGTCGACGGCGTCCCACGACCAGTCGATGCGGCTGTCACGATCCGAACGCTTGTGGAAATAGGTGCGCTCGGCCTTGTTCTGCGGCTTCCACTCGGCGGTGCCGTCGACCAGCGCGCGCAGCGCCTCGTGCACCGCGCCCGGGATCAATTCCATTCCGGCGCGCACCAACTCGGGGCCGGTGGCACCGGCGGGGATCGCCAGTTTGTGCTGCACCAGGATGTCGCCGGTGTCGAGCTGCTCGTCCATGCGGTGCACGGTGAGACCGAATTCCTCGGCTCCGCTGATCAGCGCCCACAGCACCGGGGAGAAGCCGGTGAACTTGGGCAGCAGCGAATCGTGCAGGTTCAGGGTGCCGTGCGGGGGCAGCTTGTACAGCTCCGGCGGCATCCAGGTGTACCAGCTGTTCACCACGATCACATCGGGTTCCGCGCGCTTGACCAGGTCCACGGTCTCGGCGTCGGCCCGCTCGGTGAGATGCACCGGGATGCCGTGCTCACGCGCCAGGTCCTCGACCGAATCGTTGAAGATGGCCTTGTAGGACGACTCGCTGGCCGGATGGGTGACCGCGAGCACCACCTCGTGCTCCGAATCGATCAGAGCCTGAAGGGTTTTCCGCCCCCAGGTCTGGAAGCCGAACGACACGATACGCATGAACCGAACCTCATCTCCTCGAATTAAGGCAAGCCTAACCTACTTGCTAAGCAAGTTGACCCCTACCCCGGCAACCGACCGAGCGGTCTCGCTCACACTCGCCGAGCCACCCGCGACCGGCACCGAGGACAGCACCCGATCCGAGAGTTCGCCCAGGCAGCTGAGATTCGGGAAGCCCGGACCCTGCGTCAGCGCGGCCAGGTTGGGCAGGAACAGCTTCGACTCCAGACCGGAAACAGCCAGGTCATAGCCGATCGTCGCCTCGATGCGAGCCTGCGTCAGCGGGCCGCCCACCGCCAGCTCCAGCAGATCGGCGGCATCGGAATCGAACATCTCCAGGAACCACAGCGGCTGCCCACCCGTCGCGTCCACCACCAGGTCGAAGGTGTGCAGCTGATCCGGACGCGGCGAATTGCGCAGCGTCAGAGCCACACCCGCGCCCTCGTCGGCGACCCGGACCACCCGGCCCTGCAGGTGATGCACGCGGTTGTCGCCCAGCAGGCTCTCCTGCACGCGCACCGAGAAGACGCCGCGATCGGTGCGGCGGATGACATCGCGGCGCTGATCGACGCTGAGCCCGGCCCACTTGCCCGGATCGCTGTAGAGGGAGTTCTCGAAATAGCTCTCACCGCGGGTGTAGAGCGTGGCCATCGGCGAGATCACCGAGACCGTCAGCATCTCGTGGCGCACCAGCTCGTCGAGCGCCGAACCCGCGGTCTCGCCGCCGCCGATCACCGCGACCCGCGAGGAAACGGGCAGTTCGCGGCGGCCCGCCAGCTCCCAGAACGCCTGGATGCTGAGCACTTTCGGGTGCTCGGCCAGCGCACGGGTGCTGCGGCCCGGACCGGTGATCATGAGCTCGTCGGCGTCGATCTGGGTCAGCGCGCCGTCCGCGTCGGTCACCGAGACCAGCCAGCCGTCGGCGGCCGGGGCGATCGAACTCACCCGACCCGCGACCAGATCCAGCTCGATGCGGTGACCCACCCACTGCAGGTACTTCGCCCAGATGTGGTGCTGCGGGCTGGGACGGCCGCGATCGATCCACTCGGCGTATCCACCCTGGTCGACCAGGTAGGAGGGCCAGCTGAAAGCCTGCATGGCGGCGTCGATCTCGCGGTTGCGGCCGCGCGCCCAGGTCGAGTGGTACGGGAAGCCCACATCCTTCTCCGGGCTGGTGCCCAGGCGGTGGCGGCCGTCGGTCCAGCCGCCGCTGGGCAGCCAGTTGCCGCCCACCGCATGGGGTTCGACCACCACCACGCGCGGCGCGGGCAGGCCCAATTCGCGCAGGACGTGCGCTTTCGCGGCTACCGCAAGGGCTTTCGGGCCCGCGCCGACGACCAGAAGTGTCTTCACCGGTTCACACTCACTCTCTCTTGCGATCGCCCGGCGATCGCGTCACAGCTGCGAGATCCACTCCCATGTTTGCATAGGCTTACCTTATATTGCATGGTGTAGCCAGAGCGCCGCACGCGGTCGCACCGTAGAAACGATGGGATGAACACATGCGCAGCACCACCCGAAACAAGCTGGGAGCAGCGGTTATCGCCGCCACCGCGATGTTCGCCGGACTCCAGGCGGCAGTCGTCGCACCGGCCCAGGCCGCCCCGATCACCACGCCCGTGCGCACCGTGCAGCCCGGCCTCGGCGACCTGTCGTCCAAACTGCAGCTGGTGCTGAACCCCGGCGGCAACCGCGCCGCACGCGCCGCCGAACTCGAAGCGGGCGATGCGGGCCTGGGCCTGATGGACCAGATCGGTGGCGTCATCAACACCGTCCCCAGCCTGCGCTGGCAGCTCGCCGGACCGGTGAGCGACAACGGCGACACCCTCACCGCCAACCTGCAGGTCACCGTCGACGGCTACGGCACCTTCCCCAACATCGAGCTGACCTGGCGTCAGATCGACGGCACCTGGAAGCTCACCCGCGACTCCGAGTGCAGCGTCGCGTACTACGCCGGACTCGGCTGCAACATCTGATTTCGCTGTAAAGCACAGCGCCACAACGGCCCCGGAGCACCTGCCCGGGGCCATCGGCGTACCCGGGACAGCTCCGCCCTCGCGTCGGGACCGGGCCCCGATCCAGGCGCGGTACGCGGGGATCGACGGCGACAGACGGGCATGCGAAAGCCCGGACATTCCGTGGGAATGTCCGGGCTGCTTCATGTTTCGGGTCAGGCCGGGGCGTGCTCCAGACGCCAGCCGGAGGCGCGGGTGCGCTCGTTCCAGAAGGCGGCGTAGCGGCCGTCCAGGGCGAGAAGCTCTGCGTGCGTGCCGCGTTCGACGATGCGGCCGGACTCCATGAACAGGATCTGGTCGGCGTGGGCGATGGTGGCCAGGCGGTGCGCCACCACGATCACGGTGCGGTCGCGGGTGAGCTCGTGGATGCCGCGGACCACGACGGCCTCGTTCTGCGGGTCCAGGGCGCTGGTGGCCTCGTCCAGCAGGACGACGGGGGCGTCCTTGAGCAGGGCGCGGGCGATCGAGACACGTTGGCGCTCACCGCCGGAGAGCGCGGCACCGCCCTCACCGACGGTGGTGTCCCAGCCGTCGGGGAGACGATCGACGATCTCGTCCACGCGGGCAGCGGCCGCGGCGCGGCGCACCTGCTCGTCGGTGGCGTCCGGGCGACCGGCGCGGATGTTCTCCAGCACCGAACGGTTGAACAGGTAGACGTTCTGGAAGACCAGCGACACCTGGCCCAGCAGGGTGGGTGACGGCTGCTCGCGAACATCGTTGCCGCTCACCAGGACCCGGCCGGAATCCACATCGTGGAAGCGGGCGGCCAGGCGCAGCACCGTCGACTTGCCCGCACCGCTGGGGCCGACGATCGCGGTGGTGGTGCCCGCGGGGACCGTGAACGACAGGTCCGAGAGGACCTGATCGCCGGTGCGGTAGGCGAAACTCACGTCGTCGAAGACCACCGCCGGAGCGCCCGGGGTCACCTCCGAATCCACCTGCGGCAGCGTGGGTTCCGCCAGCAGCGCGGAGACCCGGTCTGCCGCCGACGTCGCCATCCGCAGCGCGCCGCCCAGCGACGCGGCCTGCGTCAGCGGCTCGATGAAACGCGCCGACACCGCGATCAACGCGATCGCCGCGGCCGCCGAGATCGCACCGCCGGTCACCCGGCCGACCACCAGGTACACCAGCACCAGGAAGATCGCCTGCACGCACAGCGAGAACACGATCAGGCCGGGCACGCTCGCGAACAGCAGGCCCGACACCGCCTTTCGCTGCCGCACCAGCGCGGCGTCCAGAGCCTTGTTGCCCGCGCCGACCGCACCGAAGGACCGCAGCACCGGCTGCACCTGCGAGAACTCCAGCACGCGCGCGTTCGCCTCGGCCGACGCCTCGTGCATCTGCTCATCGGCGGCCGCGTACGAGCGGTTCGCCCACAGGTTCACCACGTACAGCAGCGGCGCGGCCACCAGCATGGCCAGCGAGATCCGCCAATCCACGAACAGCATGCCCACCGCGACACCCAGCGGCACGATCACGCCGGACAGGATGGGACTCAACAGGTATGCGATCAGACGCTGCACCTCACGCACATTGTCGACCGTCAGCCGCGCCAGCTCACCGGCATTGCGGGTCTCGAACCAGCCCAGCGGCAACGCGTTCAGATGATCACCGAGACGGGTCTGCAAACCCTGCTGCATGCCGACACCGATGCGCAGGCCGAAAACCGCCTGGGCATAACCGAATCCGATCACGCCCGCGACCGCCACGGCGAGACCGATCGCCCAGCGCCAGGCCGAGGCGGTATTGCCGTTGAACAGGGCCTGCAACACCGGGACCAGCAGCACGTAGGCGGCGGCCTGGCACAGCGCCTGCAAGACGATCGCGATCAGCAATCGCGGGATCAGCGGCGTGAACTCCGCCGGAACCAGCCCGAAAACCTTGCGAATCATCGAGTTCCCTCCAACACCACGTTCAGCGCGGCCTCGTTCAGATCCCACAGCGACCGGTACAGGCCGTTCTCCGCGAGCAGGGTCGGGTGATCGCCCTGCTCGACGAGAACACCGTTGTCCAGCACAAGGATTCGATCCACGCCGGTGATGGTGTGCAGACGATGCGCGATCACCAGCACGGTGCGGCCGGCGACCAGCGCGGCCAATGCGTCCTGCACCGCCGCCTCGGACTCCGGATCCGCGAACGCGGTGGCCTCGTCCAGCACCAGGACCGGAGTGTCGGCCAGCAGGGTGCGGGCGATCGAAAGCCGTTGCGCCTCACCACCGGACAGGGTGGCATCGACGCCGATCTCGGAGTCGTAGCCGCGCGGCAGGGCCAGAATGCGGTCGTGGATCTGGGCGGCGCGAGCCGCCACCTCCAAGGCCGCGTCATCGGCATCGGGGCGGGCCAGCAGCAGGTTCTCCCGGATGCTGCCGCGAATCAGGCGCACATCCTGGAAGACGAAGCCGACCGTCTTGTACAGCTCGGTGGTGGGGATATCGCGAATATCGCGGCCCCCGATGGTGATCCGGCCCGCCGTCACGTCATAGAAGCGGGGCAGCAGCTTGGCCAGCGTCGACTTACCCGAACCGCTCGGGCCGACCAGCGCGGTGATGGTGCCCGGCGCGAGTTCGAGGTCGACGCCGCGCAGGACGTCATGGTCGGCGCGGTAGGCGAAGGTGACGCCCTCGAACCGCACCTGTCCGACTGCGACATCGGAGCGTTCCGCCCCGGCGTCGGATGCGCGGTCCGGGTCGTGCCCGGCAGCAGCCGTCGCGGATGCCACTCCGGTCGGTGATTCCGCCGACGCACCGGAAACCGTAGCCGCCGCGGGCGATTCGGCGTGCGATCCGCTGACATCCGACTCGAGCCGCTCCGCCGCTGCGGTGCCGGAGTTGGCGGCCGCATCCGACGTCGGTGCGCTGGACGGCAATTCGGGGATGTGCATCAGCTCGGCGAGGCGCAGGGCCGCATCACCAGCTGTGCGCAGGGCCTGTCCGGCGTAGCCGAGGCCCATCAGCGAGCTGCCCAGGCCCAGGCCGACCAGCAGGAACGGGAGGATGTCGAGGGGGTCGATCCAGTGCGCGCCGACGCCGGTCAGGCCCGCCAACACCACCAGGAGCATGACAAAGACCGGGGACAGGGCGGCGTCCGAGATCGACTGGACGGTGATGTAGGGCAGCTTGAAGCGGCGCAGGCTCTCGGTCTGATGCTCGACCGCGTCCTGGAAATCGGTGTGCGCCTTGCCCGCCCGGCCGAACGCGCGCACCACCTGGATGCCGTCCACGAACTCGACGGTGGCCTCGCGGGTGCGCTGCTCGGAGAGGTTGTAGGCCAGAATGCGTTCGCGCCCGGCCTCATCCATCATCACGCGCATGCACAGGATGTAGATGATCAGCGGCACCAGCAGCACCAGGGCCAGCCGCCAGTCGACGGTGAACAGGTAGACCAGGGTGACCAGCGGAATCGTGACGCCGCCGACGAAGTCCAGGCGGGCGTGCGCGACCAGGTAGTGCAGGGCGTCGACATCGTCGTGCAGGTACTTCTTCACCTCCGAGGAGGTGCGAACCCCGAACCAGCCCAACGGAACCCGGGTCAGCTTCTCGGCCAGCAGGCGGCGCAGCGTCAGCTGATAGCCCGCGTCCACGCTGTGCGTCCAGGTCAGCACCACCGCCTGCAGGACCGCGCGGGCCACCAGCACCAGCACCGCGATCAGCAGCAGTCGCCACACCCGGTCGGTGTCCACGGTGGTGTGCAGCAGTTCCCGGCAGGCCGCCACGATGAGCAGGAACGGGACCACCGCGCACACCGACGCCACCGCGTAGATCAGGCTCGCCAGCGACAGGGTCCCGGCCACCGGCGCGAGAATCTCCTTGCGCGCGGCGGCTTCCCGCTGCTTGCGCTCCTTCGCGGCCGCCTTGACCGATGCGGGGTCCCCCTCGGTTTCCGCGACGACCCGCGGATCGGGCTCGACCGCGGACCGCGGCTCGACCTCCACCGTCATCAGAACTCCTCCACCCTCGTCGGACGCACCCCCTTCGCCAGACGGGGGCACCGACAAGATAGGTTAGGCTAACTTTGGCCTTCTGCCTACCTGGTGGAGGAATCTCCGACTATCCGGTGCGCGAACTCAACGCGGCACGGGCGCGGTCAACTTCGAGCCGTCGGCGTTCTGGACCATGCAGGTGGCCCGGCCACCGGACTTGTTCCACTGCGCCTCATTGGCGGGATACAGCACGAAGCTGCGCAGCTTGTCCACACTCGACGAATTGGACAGCAGGTCGCCGAGCTTGTCGGTGCACGCGTCGTCCGCCTTCGACGAGGAGGAGTCGGCCGAACCGGGCCAGCTGCCCGGCATGTGCACCTGGATGATGACTTCGGCATCGTGCGCGGACGTGCACGGCACGATCGTCACCTTGCGAATGTGGGTGTTCTCCTCCACATTCTGGACACAGTCGCCGACCTTCACCGTGTCCACCGAGATCGAGTTCGGGCCATCCGGCTGCGACGTGCGGGTCGCATTGTCCTGCGACAGATCAGTATTCGACGACTTCGTGGCCGCGAGACCAAATGTGGCGAGCCACACCACAACCCATACCGCCGTCAACACCAGGCCCGCGATCGCCAGACCCTTGCCACCCTGATTGCGCGTCTTGATCTGGTTCAACGCGATGATGCCGAACGGAATCGGCAGCAAGCAGGCGCCGCCGAGCAGGCCCAGGACGAACGAGGCGATGGCGAAACCATTGGTGCCCTGCGGCGGACCCGGCTGATACCCGGGCGGGTACTGGCCATAACCAGCGGGCGGGACCTGACCGTAGGCGGGCGGCATCTGGCCGTAGTCGGGCTGACCATAGGCCGGCTGACCCGGTTGCGGATATCCCGGCTGGCCATACTCCGGCTGACCCGGCTGGGGGTAGCCCGGCTGGCCGTACTGTGGCTGACCCGGCTGGCCATAGCCCGGCTGATCCTGTTGCGGGTATCCCGGCTGGCTCTGCCCATACCCCGGCTCGCTCGGCTGTCCCCAAACCGGCTGCCCCTGGCCGTGATCCGGCTGCCCGGGCTGACCCGGGAGGCCCTGTGGTTGATCGTTCGGATGCACGTGACCCCCGTCTTCGGACTCGACCCGGCACACCCGAGTTCTGGGCAACCGTACCTGGCAGTCCGGACAAACCAGAGGATTAGGGTTGTCGGGTGAGACGCAGGCAGCAGCCCCCGCTCCCGAAGCGGCACGGACTCGATCCGGCTCGATTGCGGCTACCCGAAGAAGGCGACTGGGCGACCATTCGCGACCACCTCGTGGAACGCCTGCCGCGGGTCCGGCCCGAACGCATCGACGAACTGCTGCGCGAGGGCGGCATCGTCGACCTCGACGGGCCGATCACCCTCGATACCCCTTATCTACCGGGCGGGGCAGTCTGGTTCCACCGGGATCTGCCCGTGGAATTCGAGGTGCCGTTCCCGATCGAGATCGTGCACCGCGACGAGAACATCCTCATCGTCGACAAACCGCACTTCCTCTCGACCATTCCCCGCGGCCAGCACATCTTGCAGACCGCGCTGGTGAAACTGCGACGCGACCTCGACCTGCCCGACCTGGTCCCCGCGCACCGGCTCGACCGGGTGACCGCCGGACTGGTGATGTTCATCGTGGATCCGGCTCGGCGCGGGGCGTATCAGACCATGTTCCACAACCGCCTGGTCCACAAGGAGTACGAGGCCATCGCGCGCTTCGACCCCGAACTGGAACTGCCGCGCACGGTGATCAGCCGCATCGTCAAGGAACGACAGGTGCTGCGCGCCTACGAAACCGACGGCGAACCGAATGCCGAAACCCTGGTCGAATTGCTGGAACACCGCGACGGCCTGGCCCGCTATCGCCTGCGCCCGCGCACCGGCCGCACCCATCAGATCCGATTGCACATGAACGGCCTGGGCATCCCGATCCTGGGCGACGACTTCTATCCCGAACTCACCGACAAACCCGTCGACGACTACACCCGGCCACTACAGCTGCTGGCCTCCGGCCTCGAATTCGTCGATCCGCTCACCCGCGAACCCCGCCGCTTCGAAACCCGCCGCACCCTGCAGGCCTGGCACGATCCGGATGGCTGGGCCACCGGAAACTGATCGCATAAGGGGTGCAGAGTCAGCGGTATTTACCACATTCGAAGCGGTTTCCAAGAATTCGCTCGTAGACTGGCCGGGATGTCTCGAAACGATAACGGTGCCGTGATCGACGTTCCGGCCGACGCACCGACCACCGGTCACAAGCTGCACGCCTACGTGGACGTGGCGGTTGTCGTTGCCGTCCTGATCGGGACCAACCTCATCGCGCACTTCACCACCGCGTGGGCCAGCATTCTCACCGTGCCCATCTCGGCGCTGATCCTGGTCGCCATGGTGCGGCGGCGCGGGTTGGAGTGGTCCGACCTCGGGCTTTCGCCGCGACAATGGCGGCGCGGGTCGGTGTGGGCGCTGGCCGCGGTGGGGGTGGTGCTGGCGGCGGTGGCCATCGGCGCGGCGCTGCCGATCACGCGGCCGTTCTTCCTGGCCGATCGGTACGCGACCATCTCCGGTGCGCTGATCGCCTCGATGATCGTGATCCCGTTGCAGACGGCCATTCCGGAAGAGCTCGCGTTCCGCGGAGTGCTGCACGGGACGCTCGATCGAGCGGTCGGGGCGCGGGGCGTATTCGCCGCGGGCTCACTGCTTTTCGGGATGTGGCATATCGCCTCGTCGCTCGGGCTGACCAGCGGCAACAAGGGGCTGTCGGGATTTCTCGGGGGTGGGCCCGCGGGGCAGCTGCTCGGGATCGGGCTCGCGGTGATCGCGACCGCGGGGGCCGGAGTGGTGTTCACCTGGCTACGGCGACGCAGCGGGAGCCTACTGGCCCCGATCGCACTGCACTGGGCGGTGAACGGCGCGGGCGCGCTGGCCGCGGCCGTCGTGTGGCACGTGAGCACGCGCTGACAGCTGTCGAAAGACGTTGCGCGACAACGGTGGGGTGGGCCGGCTGACCTGGGAACAGAGGATTATGATCAGCCGGCCCTGGGACGGTTCGGCGGGTCGGGACCGCACCGAACCGAGTCTTCGTGTGGCGCTTACGAACCCAGGAAGCCCAGCGGGCTCGCGCCGCAGGTGGCACTGCCCGTGAGGGTGGGTTCGAGCACATTGACCTTCAACTCCCACGCCGAACCCTGCAGGGTCGACAGGGTGTGGGTGCCCGCGCTGTGCGGGGTCCACTGGATGGTTGCCTGACCGTTGCTCGGGCTGATCGGGCTGCCGCCGATGACCAGGCCGTTGTCGTAGAACCAGGCCTGGAACCAGCTGTCGTAGGTCGCGGTGACCTGGTAGACGCAGCCCATGTAGACATTGCGGGCGTTCACCGACAGACCGGTGGGCACCGCCGAGGCGGTGGACGCGGTCAACGCCGTGGCACAGGCCATCGCCGCCAAGGCGGTGATGCCGACGCCGGCCCGCCGTGCGATGTGCTTGTTCACGGACATGGTCATTCGTAACTCCCTAGGTCTGGACCCGCTCCGATGCGGTCCGGCCGAACTGTATCGGTTGTCCAGTTCAGTCCGTGGCGCTTTCACAGAAATACTGAAACACGTTTCTGTCAGATGCATCGGATACGACGAGACCGGGGCCCGTCCCTCCGCAGAGAAACGGGCCCCGGCCTGCGCAAAAGCATCACCTACGAGCGGGATCACCCAGCGCATCGGTGGACGGCGCCCAGCTCTTGTCCATCGTCACCGGCGGCTCGGCGTCACCACCGTGCCCCGGCCACCAGGCACGGCGGCCGATCAGCGCGGTCACCGCGGGGGTGAAGAACATCGCCATCACGAACGCGGCGATGGCGATACCCACCGAGATCGCGAAACCCATCTCCGAGATCACGGTATTGCCCGCCAGCATCATCGAGGCGAAGGAACCCGCCAGGATGAGACCGGCCGCCGCCACCGTCGGACCCGTGTGCCGCAAGGCCATCGCGGCCGCGGTGTGCGGGTCGTGACCCTCCCGCGCCTCCTCACGCAAACGGGCGACCATGAGGATGTTGTAGTCCGTCCCGAGGGCGACCACGAACAGGTACATGATCAGCGGCAAGGTGAAGATCAGGCCCGAATGTCCTTGCGCGTGCTGGAAAACCAGCACCGCGGAACCCAGCGTCGCGGCGAAACCGAGGAACACCGAGGCCATCAGGTACCAGGGCGCGACCAGACTGCGCAGCAGCAGCGCCAGCACGATCATGATCAGGATCGCGGCCACCGGGAACACCACCGTGTAGTCCCGGTTCATGGCGTGCTGGAAGTCCACGAACACCGAGGTCATACCGCCCACCACCGCGGTGGTGCCCGCCGGAGCGGACGCGTGCGCGGTATCGCGCAGCGGACCCTTGACCGTCTTCAACGCGGCATCCGACTCCGGCGTATCCGACAGCGTGACCTGGTATTCGGCCACCGAGTTGTCCTTCGAGAGCGTCGGCGGCGAAACCTCGCCCACGCCATGGACTCCCGACAGCGCCGACCCGTAACTCGCCAGCACCCCGGGCGACAGCGCGCCATTGTCGTTGCTGCGCAAGTACACCTGCGACGGCTGAGTGCTGCCGGCGGGCATGCCCTTGAGCAGTTCCTTGCCGTACACCGTCGACTCCGAGGTATCCGACGTCGAACCCGAACTCAGATCGAAGGTCGGATTGAAACCCAGCGCGAAAATGCCCAGCACCAGCAGGATTCCGCCGGAAGCCACCGCGAACACCGCGGGCCGCTTGCCCAGCGCACCACCGACCGCCGCGAAACGCGCGCCCGTCGGCTCGTGCTTCCAGGCCTTCGACGGCCAGAACACCTTGGTGCCCAACAGCGAAACGATCGCGGGCACCAGCGTCAGACCCGCCAGCAGCGCCACCGCCACAGCGATCGCCAACGCGATACCCATCGAGCGGAACATGCCCAGCGAGGACAGCGTCAGCGCACCGAAGGCGATGATCACCGCCGCCGCGGCCGAGGTGATCGCCTCACCCACCCGGGTCACCGCGCTGACCACGGCCGTCTTGGCGTCCTCACCCGCGCGCAACCGCTCCCGGAAACGGAACATCAGGAACAGGATGTAGTCGGTGCCGACGCCGTAGAGCACCACCACCAGCAGCGACTCCACCGAACTGTCGATCTTCAGGTCGAAGGCGCTGCTCGCGATCGAAATCAGGCCGTTGGCCAGCAGGGACACACCGCCGATCACGATGATCGGCAGGAACGCGATGATCGGACTGCGGAAGATCACCAGCAGCAGCACCACGATCAGCACCACGGTCGCGACCGCGATGATGGCCAGGCCCTTCTGACTGGAAGCCTGCTGATCCAGCGTCTGGGCGGCGGTGCCGGTGACGCCCGCCTTCAACTCGGTGCCGGAGACCGAGTCCTTCAGCGCGCTGCGCAAGGCCTTGACGGCATCCGTCTGCGCCTTGGCCTGCGGGTCGGTCTGCTTGGTCATCTGGACCGCGACGACCTCGATGGCCCGGCTCCCCGACGGGGGCACCGCCTGGACGCCGAGCACATCCTTGATGTTCTTCTCCGACAGCTTGTTCGCCGCCTGCGCGACCGCGGCCGCGTCGGTGTCGGTCAGCGGGGCGCCGTCGTTGCGCTCGAAGACGATCAGCGCGGCCGGGGTGTTGCTGTTCGGAAAGGCCTTCTGCTGCACGTCCATCGCCTGGACGGATTCGTAGTGCGAAGGCAGGAAGTCGGACTGCTCGGTGGTCGCCGTCAGTTTCGGCGCCGAGAGGACGACCACCACGATGGCTATCAGCCAGGCGGCGATCACCAGCCACGGGAAACGGACGACGAAGCGCCCCAGTCGGGAGAACATGCGGGAGAAGTCCTTTCAGGGTTTCGGCCGCTATTCAGATGTCGAGGAACTGCGCTGTCGGGTTCTCGATCACGTCGGCGACGATCCGGTAGACCTTCGCCGGGATCCGGTCCTGCAGCTCCCCGAGCGAGTCCACGATGTCGAGCGTGTAGTCGCCGTACCCATCCTCACCCAGACCGAGCAGGTCGCGCCATCCCTTAAATCCTTTGGCCCAGTTGGCCATCACCGACAGCTCCGACTCGTCGGAGGTGCGGCGGGCGACGATGTACTCCTCCTTCTTCGCCCGGGCGGCCTGCTTGGTGGCCATCGCGAAGTCGTTCCACTCGATGTAGTGACGGTGCACGGCCAGCTTGCCCTTGCGGGTCTGGTAGACGTGCACGGATTCGCTGCCCTCCTTGGTCATCTGCTGCGCCTCGGCGAGCAGGCGGCCGACGAAACGCTGGGTGCGACCGCCGCCGGGGCCGACGCGGACCTGGATCTCGCGCATGCCGGCGGGCAGGGCGTCGGGGACCAGGTCGGTGACGGGGGCGTCCACGGCGTCCTGGGTTTCGGGATCGTTCGACTTGTCCATTTCGAGGGCCATGGTGAGCTCCAATTCATCAGCGAATGCGCATATAGTCATGCGGATACGACATGGCAACCCGGGTTGATTTCCGTTGCACCGCAAGGGTTTCCGATTGCCTCAGGCGGATTTTCCGTCTTCAGCCACTATAAGTAGACGTATACGTATAGCGCAACCCTGATTCGACCCTGAACTTTCGGCACCGCACTCCCCCGGAATCCCCCTGACCCCGCGAACACCACGGGCCCGCCTCCAGGAGGAGACGGGCCCGTTGCCGACCTACGGATTCAGCGACCGCGACGCTTGGCCGGCTTCTTCGCCGCCGACTGCTTCGAATTCGCGGACGGCTTGCGACCACCCGCCTGCTTGCCGCCACCCTTACCGCCGCTAGCGGACTTGCCACCGGCCGCGCGACTCGACGAATTCTGCTGCCGCGCAGCATGATCTGCCGACTTTCCCGATGGCGAGCGCGAACTGCGCTGCGAACGACCGCGCACCACGCCCACGAACTCCTCCACCAGCTCCGAGGTGTCGTCCTCCGTCCAGACCAGGGCGATCTCGGTCTCGGGGACATCGGTGACCGTCCGATAGACCAGATCCTTGCGCTGATGCAGGCGCGCAAGGGAATGCGGCACGATCGCCGCACCGCTGACCGCCGCCACCAGTTCCATCGTCATGGCGGCATCGTCCAGATCCGAGGCGTCCTGCATCCGCTCATCGGCCAGATCAACGGTCGCCACCTGCTCGAACAGCGCGATGGGGTGATCCTTGGGGACCACCACCACGGGCACCTCGCGATAGAGCGGAATGGCGCTCATGCCACCACGATCAATGGGCAGGCGCACGAAGCACATGTCGACCGTGCCCTCGCGCAGTGCGGACTCCTGCTCCTTCATGGGCACCGGGATCAGGTCGAGGGGAGTGTCCGGGAAACGGTCGGCCCAGATCCGCTCCCACTTGGTGACCGTCACGCCCGGCACGAAACCGACGCGCAGGCGCTCGACGCCGGGATCGGCGTCCGGCCGCGGTTCCGGGGCCGCCGCGATCAGCTCGAGCGCCCGGGTCAGGAGGGCTTCGCCGTCGGCGGTCAGCTCGGTCGGCTGCGCGCCCGGCACGAACAGCTTCGTCCCGAGTTCCTCCTCGAGCTCGATCACCGTGCCGCTCAGCCGCTGCCGCGCGATGCCGAGTTCGCGGGCCGCGCGAGCGAAGTGCAATTCCTGGGCAACCGCCACGAACCAGCGCAGGCGGGTGATATCGATCGACTCCAGGTCCTGACCGCTCATGCGTCCAGGTTATGGCACCGCGCTCACGGTCCTGGCACCCGCGCCCGATACCCTTGATCGGTGAGCCCGGACAAGAACCCTCAGACCATGAAGCCGCTGACCGCGGCCAACAAGCTCGGCATCTACCTGCCGGCAACCCCCGAGGAATTCCGGAACTCGACCGTCACCCGCGCCCAGCTCGAGGCGCTGCGCACCGACCCGCCGCAGTGGCTGATCGACCTGCACGCCAACGGTCCGTTCCCGCGCGACGTGGTGGCCCGCAAACTCGGCATCTCCAACTCCGGGCTGGCCCGCGCCGGCGTCTCCGACTCGCTCACCGCCGAGGAGATCACCGCGCTGCTCGCCGACCCGCCGACATGGCTGGTGCGCGAACGCGAGAACCTGGTCTCGGTCCGCCAGGAGGCCGACCGGGTCAAGGAGAAGGAAGAGACCCGGCGCGCGGCCTCCAACCGCCCGGCCAAGAACCTCTTCGGCGAGAAGTGACACCGGCCGAAGCCTGATAGGCCGCCGGACACGGCAGATACAGCCAGCGGGCCTGCAACGTAAAGCGTTGCAGGCCCGCTGTTTTCGTACTGGTCAGGGGACAACCAACCCTGCCCAGCACCCGCCGTCGCGAAGGCCCGCCCCCGAATCGGAAGCGGGCCTTCGTTTCCCGGCTGATCGGCGCGGTCCCGGTATCGGGCGATCAGTCGAGTTTGTGGATGCTTTTCACCGCGTGAGAGGTCAGGTGAGGTCGCGGCTCAGGGGAAGGTTGATGAAACTGGGCTCGGCGGGGTCCAGGACCAGGTGCTGGGGAGCCAGGCGGCTTTCGAACAGGACGGGTGGGAGCAGGATGCCGCGGGGGAAGTTGCTGGCGTAGACGTCGATTCGGAGACGGTGGCCGGGTTGCAGGACCGCGTTGGTGGCGTTCACGGCGACGTCCAGGACCGTGGGCTGGCCGGGGACCAGGGGTTGACGGTCGTCGAGGGTGAGCTTGTAGGCGGTTTCGGTGTAGTCGCCGTCGGCGTCCTTCTTGCTCTTGTCCTCGTCGACCGCGCGCAGCGAGGCGGTGAGCTGGCCGCCGGTGAGGACCGTCGACTGACCGTCGGGCGCAACGTCGTTCACCGTGACCGACCAGTAGCCGTCGGTGGTGTCGTACATGGTGTTGAGGTGCGCGGTAATGGGGCCGGTGATGGTGGTCGCCTCGGAGACCGGGGCGCTGGTGAAGGTGAGGCCGCCGGTCTCGTGGATGCGGTCGTCCTTGGCACAGAACGGGAGGATCGACAACACGCCGATCGACTCCACGGCGGCGTCACGGGAGCACAGGGCGGTGACGCCGCTCAGCGGTGAAACCGTCAGCTGCGCTTGATCATCGGGCTGCTGCTGGGTGAGCGAACCGTCGTAGACACTGTTCGCGGTGCCGCTGCGAATCGCCGAGAGGTACACGCGGCGGTAGTCCGAAACCTGATGCGCGATGCTGTCGCCGCTCACGAACCAGCCGCCCTGCTGGTAGCTGACCACCGGACCGTACTGGTCGATCCCGTTGTCGACGCCCTCGAGCCACTTGTCGAACCAGGCCATCTGCAGCACGTCCAGCCGGGGCGGGGTGCCCGGATTGCCGAAGCCCGAACCGGGATTGGCGTGGTAGGTGTTGCCCATGATCAGCTTCTTCTGCTCCGGCGGCAGCGAAATCCGGTCGTAGACCATCGAACTCGACGGCGCGAAGATGTCCTGCCAGCCGCCGTAGGCGAAGGTGGGCACCTTGATCCGCTCGGGATGGGTGTCGGTGAAGGCGTTGCGCAGCGGGCTGCCAGGTTGCAGCTGGGTGCGCAGCGGTTCGGGCAGCGTGTTCACGTCGGGGGTCAGGGTCATCAGCATGTAGTCGAAGAACTCGAACGGCGTGCTGATGCGATCCAGCAGCCACTTCATGTCGAGGTGCCCCATCAGGACGCCGACCGGGTCGGGGATGTTCTTGATGACGTCGATCAGGGCGATGTAGAGAGGTGCGAACATCCCCAATCCGCCACCGGGAGCGGCGACATCGCCGATCACGTCGGTGCTGCCCTCGACCGGGAAGATCGCCTTGAGCGCCGGTGGGTTCTCCGCGGCCACCATGTACTGGTTGATGCCCGAGTACGAGATGCCGTTCATCCCGACCTTGCCGTCCGACCACGGCTGCTTCGAGGCCCAGTCGATCGTCTCCACACTGTCCTGCGTCTCCCGGGACTGGAAGAACTGCCAGGTGCCCTGCGAATATCCGGTGCCGCGGGTGTCGACCACGACCTGCGTGTAACCGTGCTGGATCAGCCTGCGGTCGACGCCGAAAGTCCTTGCCGCACCGCCACTGAGGACCCGGGTCAGATCCGTGATGGACTCCAGCGGGGTGCCGGTCAGATCCACCGCGTTCACCAGCTGGATCAACGCGTCCGACAGCCACGGCACCGACAGCGCCACATCGGCCAGCCAGGACGCGAACTTCGTGTACGGGGTGAGGTTGACGATGGTCGGCAGCGGGGTGTCCACCGGGTTGCCGTTGGCGTCGACGGGCCGATACACGTTGGCCTTCAACACCGTTCCGTCGCTCATGGTGATGGGCACGTCGAAGTCGATATGCACCTCGCCCGGATAGCGGCCGGGATAGCGGGCCGCGCCGTCGTGCGTGGACTGCCAGGCGGCGGCCAGGGCGCCGCCGTCGGGCGGGGTGTCGGCGCGGGCTGCGACCGGCGTCACCCACAGTGCGGTCAGGGCCAGCGCGACGGTGAAGACCGCCGTTCCACCCAGGCCGCGACGGACCGTCCTCATCATGTGTCTCCTTTTCCCGCGCCCCACACCGGCCCGGGCTTGTAAACAGTTGCGTACCCATGGTGCACGTTGCCAAAAATCGTCTGAGACATTTGGAAAAGATGAGATTCAGATCACATGACCGCGATCACTATGCTCGATACATGGGATTGGACAACGCCATAGACCGCGGTCGACTGCCTCGGGGCACCCACGGCCTGAACCCCGCGGACGTCATCCACTCCCAGCGCATGCGGATGTACTTCGGCGCGCTCGAGGCCGTCTCCGAACGCGGCTTCCTGAGCACCACCGTCGCCGATATCGTGGCCCGCGCCAACGTCTCCCGGCGCACCTTCTACCAGCAGTTCCGCGGCCGCGACGACTGCTTCACCGCCGCCTTCGAGGCCGCGGTCGACCTGGTCATCGGCTACCTCGACGACAGCGTCCGCGACACCCCGCCCACCGACTGGCGCGCCCTCATCCACACCACGCTGCGCGAATACCTGCGCGTGCTCACCGACAACAGCCCCTGCGCCCGCGCCCTGCACGTCGAATGCCTGGTGGCCGGGCCCATCGTCGCGAACCAGCGGCGCGAGATGAAAACCGTGCTGGCGCAACGCATGCACGCGGCCTTCCGGATCGGACGCGGCGTCGGCGATATCCCGCAGGACATTCCGGACGACGCGTTCGAGGCGCTCATCGGCGCGATCGACGACCGGATCCGCGACTGCCTGCAAGGCCCCGAACCGACCGCCCTCCCCGAACTACTGCCGCACCTGTATCAAATCTCCCTGGCGCTCTTCGGAACTCCCGACTGGCACGCCGGAGAAACCGCCTGAACAGCGCCGACAACGAAGGCCCGCCACCGGAAAGGTAGCGGGCCTTCGAATTTCGGAGCTATGCCACGGGCGTCAGCAGTAGTAGCAGACACCGTTCGCGGGCAGTTCGGTGAAACAGTTGGCACAGACTGCTTTCCGAGCCTCCGGATCGGGCTTGACCGGAGCGACCGCCGACGCGGTGACCACGCGCGGCACGCCGCCGTTGCGTGGGATCAGCGGCGGAATCCCGCCATCGTTGGGAATGTCGGCCCCGTAGGCGGCGTAGCACTGCCAGCGCGCGTACGCGGCATGGACCTCGAGGTCGGTGGGGATGGGCAGATGCGCCAACTCCAGGACGTACTTGTAGCTTTCGCTGACCTTGTGGTTCTGCTTGACGCACAACGCGGTCAGCGGCGGTTCGGCGGAATTGTGGCAGCGCCGCGCCACCTTGCGCAGGATGGCGTCCATCCAGGTGCGGGTGGGTGCGTCGGTCCGGATACCGGACATCTCCTGGACGCGGTCGGCGAGTTCGTTGACGGTGACGAAATATCCATAGCCCGTGGCCGATTCGGCCAGGACCTCATGCGCGGCAAGTGCCCAGGCGACCGCAGCCTCACGGAAGGTCACTGCCTCCCGGTCGCTCGTCCGCCAGGCACCCGAAGAAGTCGTTGCAGCATCCCTCATAGCCCGTACACGCTAACGCTTTCGGCGGGCGACACGCCAATCCCGTTTGGAGATATGGGGTTTCAGTTTCATCACACTTGTCCAGGTCGGAGCATTACCGATCGGTAGCCGCCAACTGACCCGGACAGCAAAGCCCCACAATCCGGACGGCGAAGCCACTCAAACCGAACGGCGAAGCCACGCGATCCAGACAGCAACGAGGGCCCGCCTCCAAATAGGAAGCGGGCCCTCGTGTTACGACTTGCCCGGGTGAGGGGAAGGCTTACTTGGCCTTCTCCAGCACCTCGACCAGACGCCACCGCTTGGTGGCGGACAGCGGACGGGTCTCCATCAGCTGCACGCGGTCACCGACACCGGCGACCTCGTCCTCGTCGTGCGCCTTCACCTTCGAGGTGGTGCGGATGATCTTGCCGTAAAGCTTGTGCTTCACGCGATCTTCCAGCTCGACCACGATGGTCTTGGTCATCTTGTCCGAGACGACGTAGCCGATGCGCACCTTGCGCTGGCCGCGCTCTTCAACCTTGGCCGGCGTCTTGGCCGGGCCCTTTACGTCGCTCATGCGGCGTCTCCCTTGCCTTCAGCAGGACCGGAGGCCAGGCCGAGCTCGCGCTCGCGCATGACCGTGTAGATGCGTGCGATCTCGTGGCGGACCACACGCAGACGGCGGTTGTTGGTCATCTGACCGGTCGCCATCTGGAAGCGCAGGTTGAACAGCTCTTCCTTGCCTTCACGCAGTTTCGCGACGAGCTCTTCTTCAGTAAGCTCACGCAGCTCTGCAGCCGGAGTTCCGGTAGCCATCAGAACTGCTCCTCTCGCGTCACGATCCGGCACTTCATGGGGAGCTTGTGCATCGCGCGGCGCAGGGCCTCACGAGCGGTCTCCTCATTCGGGTAGGACATTTCGAACATGACCCGACCGGGCTTCACGTTCGCGATCCACCACTCCGGCGAACCCTTACCGGAACCCATGCGGGTTTCGGCCGGCTTCTTGGTGAGCGGGCGATCGGGGTAGATGTTGATCCAGATCTTGCCGCCACGCTTGATGTGGCGGGTCATCGCGATACGCGCCGACTCGATCTGGCGGTTGGTCACGTATTCTACTCCAGAGCCTGGATGCCGAACTCACCGAACGTCACCTGGGTGCCGCCCTTGGCCATACCGGAACGGCCCGGGTGATGCTGCTTACGGTGCTTGACCTTGCGAGGCATCAACATAGGTCAGCCCTCCTGGGTCGTCTCTGCCGGAGCTTCCGCGACGGCAGTCGCGGCGCGCCCGGCCTCAGTGCTGGTAGCCGTGGTGCCCTGGGCACCGGAACGACGCGGGCGGCTCGGCCGCTCACGACGCTCGCGACGATCGCCCGACGGAGCGGCGGTCGCGGTGACCTCACGCTTGCCACCGACGATGTCGCCCTTGTAGATCCACACCTTCACGCCGATACGGCCGAAGGTGGTCTTGGCCTCGTACAGGCCGTAGTCGATGTCCGCACGCAGGGTGTGCAGCGGCACGCGACCCTCACGGTAGAACTCCGAGCGCGACATTTCCGCACCGCCGAGGCGGCCCGAGCACTGCACCCGGATGCCCTTGACGTTCGGCGAACGCATGGCCGACTGGATGGCCTTACGCATCGCGCGACGGAACGCCACACGGTTCGACAGCTGCTCGGCGACACCCTGAGCAACGAGCTGCGCATCCGACTCGGGGTTCTTGACCTCGAGGATGTTCAGCTGCACCTGCTTCTTGGTGAGCTTCTCCAGCTCAGCGCGAATGCGATCGGCCTCGGCGCCACGACGGCCGATCACGATGCCCGGACGCGCGGTGTGGATATCCACACGGACGCGATCACGGGTGCGCTCGATCTCGACCTTCGAGATGCCCGCCCGCTCCATGCCGGTGGCGAGGAGCTTGCGGATCTGGACGTCTTCCTTCACGTATTCCGCGTACTGCTTGTCCGCGTACCAACGCGACTTCCAGTCGGTGGTGATACCGAGGCGGAAGCCATGGGGGTTGATTTTCTGTCCCATTTACTTTGCCCCTCCCTTCCGGCGGTTGCGAGTGGCGGCGTTGCTGAGTGAAGGCACGCTCTCGACCTCGATGGTGATGTGGCTGGTGCGCTTGCGAATCCGGAACGCACGGCCCTGGGCCCGCGGCTGGAAACGCTTCATGGTCGCGCCCTCGTCGACGAACGCGGTCGAGATGACCAGCGTCGCCGGGTTCAGGCCGAGGTTGTTCTCCGCGTTGGCGGCGGCCGAGGCCACCACCTTGGCGACCGGCTCGCTCGCCGCCTGCGGCGCGAACTTCAGGATGTTCAGCGCGTCCTGCACGCTGCGGCCACGGACCAGGTCCACGACGCGACGCGCCTTCATCGGCGTCACGCGAACGTGCTTGGCGGTCGCGCGCGCGGTCGGGTTCTGAGTTTCAGTGCTCATCGCCGCTTGCTCTTCCGATCTTCCTTGACGTGGCTCTTGAACGTGCGAGTCGGCGCGAATTCACCGAGCTTGTGTCCAACCATGTTCTCCGACACGAACACCGGCACGTGCTTGCGGCCGTCGTGGACCGAGAACGTGTGACCGATGAAGTCGGGGATGATGGTGGAACGACGCGACCAGGTCTTGATGACCTGCTTCGTGCCCTTCTCGTTCTGAACGTCCACCTTCTTGAGGAGGTGTCCGTCGACGAACGGGCCCTTCTTCAGGCTACGTGGCATCTTTAACCTCCTCCTTAACGCTTCTTGCCGCGGCGGCGGACGATGAGCTTGTCGCTCGGACGGTTGGGCTTACGGGTGCGGCCCTCGGGCTTGCCCCACGGGGAGACCGGGTGGCGACCACCGGAGGTCTTACCCTCACCACCACCGTGCGGGTGGTCGACCGGGTTCATGACCACACCACGGACGGTCGGGCGAACGCCCTTCCACCGCATACGTCCGGCCTTGCCCCAGTTGATGTTCGACTGCTCGGCGTTGCCGACCTCGCCGATGGTGGCGCGGCAGCGCACATCGACGCGACGGATTTCACCCGACGGCATACGCAGGACGGCGTAAGCGCCTTCCTTACCCAGCAGCTGGATGCTCATACCGGCCGCGCGGGCCAGCTTGGCGCCGCCGCCGGGACGCAGCTCCACCGCGTGGATGGTGGTACCGGTCGGGATCGAGCGCAGCGGCAGGTTGTTGCCGGGCTTGATGTCGGCACCGGTGCCGGACTCGATCTTCGTGCCCTGGGCAATGCCCTTGGGCGCGATGATGTATCGCTTCTCGCCGTCGGCGAAGTGCAGCAGCGCGATGTTGGCGGTGCGGTTCGGGTCGTACTCGATGTGAGCGACCTTGGCCGGGATGCCGTCCTTGTCCAGGCGACGGAAGTCGATCAGACGGTAGGCGCGCTTGTGGCCACCACCCTTGTGACGGGTGGTGATGCGACCCTGCGCGTTACGGCCACCGGTCTTGCTCAGCGGACGCAGCAGCGACTTCTCGGGGGTCGTGCGGGTGATCTCGGCGAAATCCGAGACCGAGGCACCGCGGCGACCGGGGGTTGTCGGCTTGTACTTACGAATTGCCATGAGTTCTTCTGCCTTTCTGAAGTCCCCGCCGCTTACGCGACCGGGCCTCCGAAGATCTCGATGGGCTTGCTGTCGGCCGAGATGGTCACGAGCGCGCGCTTGGTGCTCTTACGCGTGCCGTAGCCGAAGCGGGTCCGCTTGCGCTTGCCCTGACGGTTGGCGGTGTTGACGCTGGTCACCTTGACGCCGAAAACCTTCTCGACGGCAATCTTGATCTGCGTCTTGTTGGAGTCCGGGTGCACGATGAAGGTGTAGGTGCCCTCTTCGATCAGTCCGTAGGACTTCTCGGAGATCACCGGCGCCAGCAGAATGTCGCGCGGGTCGGCGATGGTGGTCACTTGCTCTCCTCCTGTGCAGCTTCGGCGGGGCCGTGCACGAAGGCGTTGAGCGCCTCGACCGAGAACACGATCTCGTCCGACTTCAGGACGTCGTAGGTGTTCAGCTGGTCGGGGGCGATCGGGTGCACGCCCTGCAGGTTCGCCACGCTCTTCCACGCGGTGACATCTTCGCGACCCACGACGACCAGGATGTTCTTCCGCTCCGAGAGCTCGGCGAGGAAGGACTTCGCGGACTTGGTCGAGGGAGCCTGTCCCGCAACAAGTTCGGTGATCACGTGGATGCGCGCGTTGCGAGCCCGGTCCGACAGTGCGCCACGCAGCGCGGCGACCTTCATCTTCTTGGGCAGACGCTGGGTGTAGTCGCGCGGCTGCGGGCCGTGGACGGTGCCACCGCCGGCGAACTGCGGCGCACGGGTCGAACCCTGGCGCGCGCGGCCGGTGCCCTTCTGGCGGTACGGCTTCTTGCCACCACCGCGGACTTCACCGCGGGTCTTGGTGGAGTGCGTGCCCTGGCGAGCCGCGGCCTGCTGGGCCACGACGACCTGGTGCATCAGCGCGATGTTCGCGGTGACGTCGAAGATCTCCGCGGGGAGCTCGACGGTGCCCTCGGTCTTGCCGCCAGCGGCCTTGACCGTGAGCGTCAGATTGGTCTTGGTCTCGGTGCTCATGCCCGGGCACCACCCTTCACTGCACTCTTGACGACCACGATGCCGCCGGTGCGGCCCGGGATCGCGCCCTTGATCAGCAGCAGGCCGTTCTCGGCATCCACCTTGTGGACCGAGAGGTTCTGCGTGGTGACACGGTCGTTACCCATCCGGCCGGACATGCGCATGCCCTTGAACACGCGACCCGGGGTGGAGCAACCACCGATGGAGCCCGGACGACGGTGCACAGCCTGCGCACCGTGCGAGGCACCCTGGCCCTTGAAGCCGTGACGCTTCATGGTGCCCGCGAAGCCCTTGCCCTTGGAGGTGCCGGTGACGTCGACGTAGCTGCCCTCTTCGAAGGCCTCCGCGCTGATCTCCTGGCCGACCTCGAAGGCAGACGCGTCAGCGACGCGCAGCTCGGCGATGTGGCGACGGGGGGTGACCCCGGCCTTGGAGAACTGGCCGGAAACCGGCTTGTTCACCTTGCGCGGGTCGATGGCGCCGTAGGCGACCTGGAGGGCGGAATAACCGTCCCGCTCGACCGTGCGAATCTGGGTAACGACGTTCGGGCCCGCCTTGATGACGGTGACGGGAACGACGCGGTTCTTGTCGTCGAAGACCTGGGTCATGCCGAGCTTGGTGCCCAGGATGCCCGCGGCCGGACGAGTCTTGTTGTCAGTCATATTCGAAGTCCCCGTCACTGAATGTTGACGTCGACACTGGCCGGCAGGTCGATGCGCATCAGGGCGTCAACCGTCTTGGGCGTCGGGTCGAGGATGTCGATGAGCCGCTTGTGGGTGCGCATCTCGAAGTGCTCGCGCGAGTCCTTGTACTTGTGCGGCGAACGGATGACGCAGTAGATGTTCTTCTCGGTCGGCAACGGCACGGGCCCGACGACACGGGCACCGGTGCGGGTTACCGTCTCGACGATCTTGCGCGCAGACGCGTCGATCGCCTCATGGTCGTAGGCCTTGAGCCTGATGCGGATCTTCTGTCCCGCCACGCTGAGTGTCCTTTTCTCCGCTTACGTTGTGACCCAGGAGCTTTCGCTCCCGAGACACCCTCATTTGCACAGCCCGAACACACGAAGACGCATCAGCCACCACACGACCGAGGCCCTTGGGCCCGATCCATCGCCGCTGTTCATCTGTCATGGTTCATCCGGTCCACGCGGTCGGGCGTGTCGCTCCGCCGCCCATTCCTCGGCCCGGACCTAAATCCTCAATAGCCTCGGAACAGTGTCCCGGACGCACCCACACCGCAATCAGGCGGGGTGCAAAATTCGGTCTTGCTCACCCAGGACCTGCATGTTTCCGAAGAATCGACGCAACTCCGCCTGGGCAACCCGAATAGTATGCCTCGAGCCCCCGGGGCACTTCAAATCGCCCCCTCCCCCACCCCGGGTACGGATGGCCCTGGTCACACCGTGTCCGAATAGTGGTGGCAGACCCCGGCTGAGTAGCGCGAATCCTGCGGCCTGAGCGCCAGCCTCTGGGTAGGCTCATGAGTATGGCGAAGTTGACTGTCCGGCTGCCGGACGACCTAACCGAAGCGATCAAAGCCGAAGCGGACGGCAATGTCTCCGCGTGGGTGGCGGCAGTCTGCGAGGAAGCGCTCCTCCGAGCTGCTGTGCGCATGGAGTTGGCAGCCGAGCGAAAAACGCCCTCCGCGTTCACATCACACGAGGACCGCGACGCCGAGATGGAGGAGTTTCGACCTTGACCCACACACGTGGCGAAGTCCGCGCCTACCAGGCAATCGGACGGGTGCGAAGTGTTCTGATCGTCAGCGCGGACCCCGTCAACACCGAGGGCGGGTGCATCTGCATCGACGTCACCGACGTCATGCCGATCAGCGAGAACGTCGCCCTGTCGCTCAGCGTCGCCCTGGGAAATGGCCTGTACGCCAAGTGCCTGAACCTCTCCCGCGTCAATCCGGAGAATCTCCGCGAGCTGCTTTTCACCGTCGATGACGACGCGATGTCCAGCATCGATCGGGCCTTGCGGCGCCTATTGAGGCTGTAACCAGCCGTCTCCACGCCGACAGCGGCACCTCGAAGGGCTCCGCTTCCGGTTAACTTACTTTTGAGTAAGATAACCGCATGACGAAAGAGACCGCTACTTATCGCGGGTGGAAGAAGCTTCCCGACAACCGGGTCGGGCACACCCTGTTCTCGCTCGGGATGGTGGCGCGGGTGCCGTACTTCGGCACGGTGCTGCCGAGCGTGGTGCGGCTGGAGCCGGGCCTGTGCGAGGTGACCGCGCCCAAGTGGTTCGGGATTCACAACCATCTCGGGACGTTCCACGCCATCGCGGCGTGCAACCTGGCCGAGGTGGCGATGGGCATGCTGTCGGAGGCCACCGTTCCGGGCACGCACCGCTGGATTCCGAAGGCCATGAACGTGCAGTACCTGGCGAAGGCCAATTCCGGTCTGCGGGCCGTGGCGAAGCTGGCCGAGGTGCCGGACTTCGAGAAGATCACCGAGGGCCAGGAGTTGCTGGTGCCGGTCTCGATCTTCGACAAGACCGGGCTCGAGGTCGTGCACGCGGACATCACCACCTGGGTCACCCCGAAGTAGCCGGCGTCGACGATGGCCGGTCAGGTGCCTACCGGTCGGTCATCAGCGACCTGGAAGTGACTCACCAGCGGACGCGGAGGGACCTCACAGGGTCCGTCAATAGCGTTGCGGCCATGACATTTTCAACAGCTTCCGCGACACCCTCCGAGCCCTCCCCGAAGCGCCGGGGGCCCGCCCGCAGAACCGTGGCGGCGGTGGGGGCGGCGGCGCTGGCCCTCGCGGCCACGCTCGGCCTGGCGGCCTGCGGTTCGTCGAACAGCAGCAGTGCGCCGTCGGCGTCGGCCAGCCCGCAGGCGGGGCCCGGGCATCACACCGGCGGTGAGGGGGCCGGGATGCACGGCGTCGCCGGGAAGATCACCACGGAGGGGGCGGGCTCCTGGATGATCACCAAGAAGGACGGTTCCAACGAAACCGTAACCATCTCCTCCACAACGGAATTCGGCTCCAAGAAGCAGACCGAGACCGCAGCCCAGTTCGCCGTCGGCGACGAGATCATGGTGGTGGGCGACGAGTCCAACGGCACCATCACCGCGACCCGGATCTCCCATGCCCACGAGCGCAACGGTGGCGCGTCCGGCGCTCCGGCCTCCCCCGGCGGCACCGCACCGACCTCACAGGCCGCGTCCGCTCCGACGAAATGACGCGTTCGGGACGGGCCGACGCCCTGCTCCGGCAGCGGCAAGTCTGTTGCCCCGCAACGGACTTGCCGTCCACGGGCCCGACCGCCGCCGACGACCGGATGCGCGCGACCCCGCCCCGACTGCACCGCCGCTGCCGATGACGGCCCCCAACCCTGCCCCGTAGCCCGGACGACGACCGGTGGACCGCCGCGGAATCCGGTGGTGGGCGGTCTGGCGGCAGGTGACATCAACCTGTTTGAATGCGGGTATGAGTGGCCGGGAGGTCGGCGGCGCGGCCGACGTGTGTGTGGTGGGCCTCGGGCCCACGGGCCGGGCACTGGCGCATCGTGCGGCGGTGGCGGGGATGCGGGTGGTGGCGGTGGATCCGCGCCCGGATCGCCTGTGGGGGCCCACGTATTCGTGCTGGGTCGACGAGCTGCCGAAATGGCTCGACCACGGTGCCATCGCGAGCCGGATCGAAGCGCCGGTGGTGTGGACCGACGCCGAACACCGGATTCAACGGCCGTACTGCGTGCTGTCGAAGCAGGGTTTACGGGACGCGCTGCCCTTGGACGACGCCCGGGTGGTCACCGGGCGGGCGCGCACCGTCGAGGCGCATCGGGTGGAGTTGGCCGACGGCAGCGAGGTGCGGGCGGCGACCGTGTTCGACACGCGTGGCCAGGCCGCGCCGGGATCGCGCCGGACCGCCAGCGCACACGGCATTTTCGTCGACGAGGACACCGCCGCACCGATGGTGCGGCCCGGTGAGGGGCTGCTGCTGGACTGGCGGCCCGAGAACGGTGCGGGCCCGGACGAGCCGCCGTCGTTCCTGTACGCGGTGCCGCTCGGCGACGGGACGGTGATCTTCGAGGAGACCAGCCTCGGCCTGCGCGGCGGGATGCCGCAGCACGAGCTGCGGCGGCGCACGGTGAATCGGCTGGCGGCGCACGGGATTCGGCTGCGCGGCGACGAACCCACCGAGGCGGCCCACTATCCGCTGGACGCGGCGGTGCCGAAAGCCGGTCGCGGACAGGTGATTCCGTTCGGCTCGCGCGGCGGCATGATGCATCCGATCACCGGCTACTGTGTCGCGGATTCACTGGCGCTGGTGGACACCGCGCTGGAAGCGGTGGCGCGCGGCGCGGATCCGATCGAGGCGCTGTGGCCGTGGCAGGCGCGCGCGGTGCACTGGATGCGGATGCGCGGCGTCTACGGCCTGGGCCGGTTGACCACCCCGCAGTCGCTGGCCATGTTCGACGCGTTCTTCACCCGCCCACCGCGCCAGCAGCGCGCCCTGCTGTCCGCGCACGACGACTACACCGCCCTGGGCACCGCCCTGTTCATGACGGTCGCCACCACCTGGCCGTTCCGCTGGCGCTACGACCTGGTCGGCTGGACCAACCGAAACCGCTGGGTGGATTGGGATTACGGACTCCCCCGCCTCCCCGAGACTTCAGCGCACAACTGAGAGCCGTATCCGGCCGGACACGCGAGCGGCGGTTGCGGAGCAACCCGATTCTGGACGTACCCGGTGAGTTACCCCGACCGTCACGAAATCAGTGGCGGTGGTTGGCATACGCCAGCCGCTGTCAGACCCAGTTCTCGATCCAGTACTTCCAGATGATCGCGGCGTAGGCCTCCAGTGGCGGCACCTTGATATCGGTGCCCGCCAATGCGGCGGCGGTATGGCGGGAGTCGAAGTGGCAGGCGAATTCGCTGTCCTCGACGACGTCCATCGGGATGCCGACCTGCCGCAGCGCCCAGCCCATGCCGGGCACCCGCAGTGACACGTCGAGGGCCTGCTTGGGCATGACCTCGAGCAGGTGCGGTGCGCCCGCTTCGTCGGCGAACAGGTTGAAGACCTCGGCCACGCTCTGCTCGCGCGGGTCGACGAGGTGGTAGGTGGTGGCGTCGCCGGTGCCGCGGTGCGCGATGTGGTCGAGGGCGCGGGCCACGAAATCGACCGGCACCATATTGGTCTTCCCGAGTTGCGGTGACACCACGGGCAGGATGCGCGGCAGCTGGGCGGCCATGCGCAGCAGCCGGAAGAAGTAGTAGGGGCCGTCGATGCGGTCGATCTCGCCGGTGCGGGAGTGGCCGATGACGATCGAGGGCCGGTAGATCCGCCACGGCACCAGCGTCTGCTCGCGCACCGCCGCTTCGGCTCGCAGCATGCTGCGCTGATACGGGGTGGGCAGCAGCTGTCCGACGTCGGTCATGTCCTCGGTGAACAGTCCGTCCCGGTTGCCTGCCACGCGCGCGGTCGAAACATGGTGCAGCCGTCCGGCTTCCAGCGCGGCCGCGAGTTCGGCGACGCGCCGGGTGCCGCCGCCGTCGGTGCCGGTGTCGCCGGTGACGTCGTAGCCGGCGGCCAGGTGGAAGACATGGTCGATCGAACCGCGGTGCGCCGCAATCCAGTCCGCGTCCACGCCGACGCCGGGCGCGCTCAGATCGCCGCGCACCGGCCGCACGCGATCACGCGCGTCCCAGGTGCGCACGCAGCGGTTGAAGCGCAGCACCGAATCCTCGCCGGGACGCACCAGGACATGGATGTCCCCGCCGCGTTTCAGGAGTTCGGGAATCAGAAATCGACCGATGAACCCAGTGGCCCCGGTGACCAGGTAAGCCATGCGCCAACCTTAACGTGACCCCGGACACATTCTTCGGGGGGCCCGTCGCCGCGTCCGAACCCGGTGTCGCGGGCGGACTCTCGCGATGGCGGCCAGGGTGCGGAAACACCCGGGGCGGCACTCGGATTCGAGTGCCGCCCCGGGTGCATCGGGTCGGGCGTGTCTACGCGCCGGTCTCGGCCGCGTCTACGCGCCGGTCTCGGCGGCCCGCCGATAACCGCGCACCGCCGGGTAGGCGAACAGCACGATGGTGCCGAGCGTCCAGGCGAGGGTCTTCCACAGCGGGTTCAGGATCGGCCCGTCGTAGGCGAGCCCGCGCATGGCGTCGATGGTGGTACTCATCGGCTGGTTGCCGACCACCGTCTGCAGCCAGCGCGGATAGGCGTACACCGGAACGAATCCGGAGTTGAAGAACATCAGCAGGTTGCTGATGATGCCGATCACCGACACCAGCAGGATGCCCTCGGTGAGGGTGGCCAGCGCGGTCACCAGCACCGCGAAGGCGATGCCGAACAGCACCGGCAACGCCACCATGCCGATCGCGGCGGCGGGGCCGAACCAGAATCGGAAGCCCAGGCACACCCCGACGATGAGCACGAAGACCGAGGTGACCAGGACGCGACCGGCCTCGGCCAGCAGTCGTCCGGTGAAGCCCGCGGCCCGGTGCACCGGCATGGTGTAGAACCGGCCGAGCAGTCCGGTGGCCTTCTCGATCTTGAAGCCGAGCGCGCTGATCACCGATCCGGTCATCGCCGCGACCAGCATGACCATCGGCACCTGCCCGTACACGGCGGGCGCGCCGGTGGCCGCGCTGATCGAATTGCCCAGCACCACATGGAACATCAGCAGGGTGAGGGCCGGATAGATCAGCGCCTGCACGGTGGTCGAGGGGTCGCGGGACCAGCCGATCAGCAGCCGCTTGCTCTGCACCAGGCTCTGTTCGGCCCAGACCGACAGCGCGGATTCATTGCGGGACTCGACCTGCGGCAGCGGCTGATGCCCACCCCAGGTGTCGGTGGCGACCTGATCGGTCGTGGTCGCGGTACTCATGCGCGCCTCACACTGGCCCAGATGGCGAACGGGGTGAAGGCCAGGGCGAGACCGCCCAGCCACACCAGGGGAACCCACAGCACATGCCAGGTCACGCCGCCCGCGGCCATGTCCCGCATGGCGAAGGAGAACTGCGAGATGGGCTGATTGCGCACGAACCAGCGAATCCAGCTCGGGAACGCCGCCTCCGGCACGAACCCGCACGACAGCATGCCGAAGATGAGGGTCGGCAGAGTCAGTGCCTGACTGAGTGATTCGGGACTCTTGGTGAGCGAGCCCATGCCGTCCGCGCCGATGGCCAGCACGGTGCCGACCGCGAGGGAGAACAGGCAGAACAGCAGCGTCTGTCCCCAGCCCGCGACGAACCGGAAGCCGATCAGATGCCCCCAGCCGATGGCCGCGAGCAGTGAGGTCACCGACCGCACCAGCCCGGCCGACAGCCGTGAGGACAGCGGTACCAGCGCCCCGATGGGCATGGTCTGCATGCGGGTGTTGAGTCCGGTCATGGCCTCGAACGCCGCCAACTGGGCGTTGGAGAGCATGGTGAACGACATGGTCTGCAGCACGATGATCGGCATGACGAACTGCGCGTAGTCGATGTGCTGGATCTGCATGATGAATTTCAGCGGCAGATAGAAGCCGAGGGTGAACACCAGCGGGGTGACCGCGGCGACGATGAGTTCGCCCTTGGTGGCCATCACCCAGACGACGCGGCCGGTGAGCGCGCGCCACTGCGAGAAAGCGTTGGGGCGAGCCTTGGGGACGTCGGCGAACAGGTCGCGGGCGGCGCTCGCCGCGGCGGCGGTCATGCCTGCGCCTGCGCGTCGGTCTCGCCGGATTCCAGCTGCCGGGTGCCGGAGTGTCCGGTGAGCGAGAGGAACACATCGTCGAGGGAAGGACGACGCAGGCCGATGTCGGCGAGCTTGACCCCGGCGGAGTCCAGGCGCCGCAGCGCCTCGGCGAGGGTGTCGGCCCCGGCCACGGCCGGGATCGAAAGCCGGTCCGCGCCCGCCAGTTCCGTGCGGGCGGCCGGGGGCAGCAGGTCGCCGAGGGCATCGGCGGCCACGATCAGCTGGGTCGGATCGAGCGGCACGATCTCGCAGTAGCTGCCGCCGGTCTTCTCCTTGAGCTCGTCCGCGGTGCCCTCCGCGATGACGGTGCCCTTGTCGATCACGATGATGTTGTCGCTGAGGACGTCGGCTTCCTCGAGGTACTGCGTGGTGAGCAGGACCGTGATGCCCTGGGTCTTGAGCGCGGAGACCAGATCCCAGACGCCCTGCCGGCTGCGCGGGTCGAGGCCGGTGGTGGGTTCGTCGAGGAACACCACCTCGGGCCGGACCACCAGGCCGCAGGCGATGTCGACGCGGCGGCGCATACCGCCGGAGTAGTGCCGTACCGCACGGCGGCCCGCCGCGGTGAGGTCGAACTCCTCGAGCAGGGTGTCGGCGCGCTGCCGGGCGGCCTTGCGGCTCAGACCCATGAGGCGGGCGAACAGTTCCAGGTTCTCGCGACCGGAGAGGTTCTCGTCGAGTGCGGCGTACTGCCCGGTCATCATGATCGAGCGGCGGACGGCCGCGGGGTCCTTGCGGACCTCGTGCCCGGCGATGCGGGCGATGCCGGAGTCCGGGCGCAGCAGGGTCGAGAGCACCTTGACCATGGTGGTCTTACCCGCGCCGTTGGGACCCAGGATGCCGAGCACGCTCCCGCGTTCGGCGGTGAAGCTGATGCCTCGCAGCGCGTGCACCTCGCCGAACGACTTGTGAACGTCTTCGACGTAAACGGCCGGATCGTCGGGTGCTACGGAATCCGGTCTGTCCAAGCTGGGCATCAACTCTCCACTATCGGCTGGTCGGGCAATGGTGCACGCCCCGTGCGGCGGGTCCCCACGGATGATCCGCACCGCCGGCCGTGATGTTACCGGCGAAACTGAAAGGCGCACGTTCCTTTGCCGATGCGGCTATCTCCAAACTGTGCCCTTGGTCACAATCCACCTTACGGATGCATAGCCGCTGATCCAGACCCAGACCGGGCGGTATGCGGCGATTTCGCTACCTTGTCGCATCTGCGCCTCGAACCATAGTCTTGCGAAGACGGGGGAGAGAATTTCAGGCCACGAGAGGTAGACCCATGGCCGAGTCGGCGCAGTCGCGCGCGGATGATTCCGCTCGATCGCGCGCAGCACGTTCCACCACAGCCCGCTCCAAGGTGCTGACATCCTATGATCCGCGCACCGGCGAGGTCGTCGGTGAATACGCCAGCATGGGCGCGGGCGAACTGACCAGAACCGTCAGATCCGCTCGCAGCGCCGAACAATGGTGGGCCGCACTGGGTTTCGACGCCAGAAAACGCTGGCTGCTGGATTGGAAGCGCGCCATCGCGCGTGGCACCCGGGAACTGGTGGAACTGGTCAGCAGCGAGACCGGGAAACCGCGCATCGACGCCGCCATCGAGGTGACGCTGGCGGTGGAGAACCTGGATTGGGTTGCCCGCCACGCGGAACGGCTGCTCAGCCGCACCACGCGGCTGGCCGACCGGTTCCGCCGCGACCCGGCCGGTTCCATCGCGCACCTGCCGCTGGGCGTGGTCGGGGTGCTCGGCCCCTGGAACAATCCCGTTCTGACACCGATGAATTCGATCGCCGGGGCGATGGCCTCGGGCAACGCGGTGGTCTTCAAACCCAGCGAGCTCACCCCCGGGGTGGGGGCCTGGCTGGCCGACAGCTGGAATCACCTGGCCCCGAATCAGCCTGTGCTGCAGGTGGTCACCGGTGACGGCGGGACGGCCGCCGCGCTGTGCCGCGCCCATCTCGACAAGCTGTCCTATGCCGGGTCGGGTGTCGGCGCGCGCGAGATCGCGGGCCTGTGCGCCCAGTCCGGCACGCCGCTGGTCGTCGAGCAGGGCGGGCGCGGCACCATGGTGGTGCAGGTCGACGCCCGGCTCGACAGTGCCGCCGCCGCAGCGGTTTACGGGGCCATGGCCAACTCCGGGCAGCATCCCGCGGGCGTGCGCTGCGTGTACGTCGCGGACTCGGTGTACGAGCCGTTCCTGGAGCTGGTGGCCGATCAGGCGCGCCGGTTGCGGCCGGGCGCGGATCGTCAAGCCTCCTACGGCCCGATGGCGCTCGACACCCAGATCGACGTGGTGCGCAGGCAATTGCGCGATGCCGTCTCGCGCGGCGGGCGGCTGGTGGTCGGGAGTCCGGAGTCGATTCGGGAGCCCTATATCGAGCCGATCGTGCTCACCGATGTGCCGGAGGTCAGCACCGCGATCACCGGTGACGGGGTCGGGCCGCTGCTGGTGGTGAATCGGGTGGCGACCATGGAGGAGGCCGCCGAACGTGTCAATGCGGCTGAAAAGCCGCTGCCCGTATCCGTTTTCACCCGCGATGTCCGCAGTGTTCCGGAATTCGCGGGGCAGCTGCGCACCGAGCTGGTCACGGTGAACGCGGCTCCGGTCTACGGCGTCACCGGTCCGGGCCGCATTCGCGATCCGCAGTCACTGCGCGAGTTCTCGCGTACGCAGACGGTGACCGAGCGGCGCGGCGGCGATCAGATCACGCTGGGCACCTTCGATCGGCATCCGCGGCGGCTGCGGGTGGCGCGCGCGCTGTTCCGGCTGCGCCACCGGGTCTGAACCGCAGCGGGTTTCGAGGGTCAGGCCGTCCCGAGGAGCACGGCGCGCATGAGCGCGCCGACGCGGGCCAGGTTCTCGTTGCGCGCGTCGAAGTGCATCCACCGGCCCACGTCGATCACCTGGGCGATGGCGGCATGCACCCGGAAGCGCGCTTCGACCTGGTCGCCGTCGAGCAGGTTGGCCCACTCCAGCACGTTCTGCCGCTGGATGGAGCGCAGCCGATGCTGTTCGGAGGCGGGCAGATTGGAGAATTCCGCGAAGTAGACGGGCAGGATCTCCGGCATCACGAAGGTCATCCGGGCGAACCGGTCGGCGATGCGGACGGCGGCGTCGGCGCGGCTGGTGGCCTCGGCGAGCGCTTCGTTGTTGCCGATAGCCACCCGTTCGCCGGTGCGGTGGAAGGCGGCGGCGAGCAGATCGGCCTTGCTGGCGAAGTAGCGGTAGACGCTGGAGGCGTTGATGCTCGCGGCCGCGCCGATCTCCTCGATGCTGGCCTCGTGGTAGCCCTGCCGCCCGAAGATCCGAATGGCCTCGGTGAGCAGCTGTTCACGCTTGGAGATGACCGGCAGGCCGCGGATCACCGGGTCGCCGCCGATCGGGCCGGGCGCGGGCGGCAGGTCGGTGCGCAGGATGTCCCAGCAGATCTCGCCGATCAGGTTGACCAGCCGGGTGGTGGACAGCGCGGTGCGGTGCGCGGTGATGCTGCCGATGGCGCTGAGCACGGCGGCGGCGCGCAATTGGGTGTCGGCGGGGTCGGCGGGGTCGGCGTCGGGGTGCAGGTCGGCGATGGGTCCGGCCAGGGTGTCGTGCACCGCGTTGTAGACGACCCGGATGCGGGCGCGGTCCTCGCGTTCGAGGTAGCGGCGCTCCCAGCGGTAGAGGCCGCCCTCGCGGCGGACCTCGATGGTGTACTCGGCGATGCCGCGGATCAGTGCGGTGAGTCGCGGTTCTGGTTCCAGGTCCGGATTGTCGGCGGCCCGGGCGGCGTCGAGCAGCTGCTGGGCACCGCCCTCGGCGGCGGCCACCAGCAGCGCGTACTTGTTGGTGAAGTGGCGGTAGAGGGCCGGGCCGGAAATGCCGACCTCGGCGGCGATCTCGTCGACGCCGACGGGGTGGTAGCCGCGTTCGGCGAAGGCTCGCGCCGCTACTCGCACGATTTGTGCCTTGCGATTCTTGGGGCGGCGGCGGGGACCGGGTTCGCTGTCGGGTCGCCCGGACTCGCCGTCGGACTGCGCGGAGCGGCCGCCGGGTCGCACGGAAGCGAGGGCGGCCTCGCTGCGATCGGCGACCATACGGTTTCTCCTTCTCGACGGCTCCGGCTGTTGACAGTGCCGGACGAACGCCCTTAAGTTAACCACAATTCGCAATACTGAACACATTTTGCGGCATTGCCGCCGCAGATATATCTGGGAGCGCCGATGAGCAATATCGCGACCACACCGGGGTACACCGCGATCGCGGACGGCCGGGTACTGCGCATCACCATCACCAATCCCCGCCGCAAGAACGCTCTCGACTTCGACACCATGGAGGCGCTCGGGGCGACCGTGCGGGCCGCCGCGACGGATCCCGGCGTGCGGGTCATCGTACTGACCGGCGAGGGCGGTGACTTCTGTACCGGCGCGGATCTTTCCACCGCCGAGGCCGACCAGGTCCGGGGCATCACGCCCGAGCAGACCATGGACGCGGCCAACGACATGGTGCGGGCGATAGTGGACTCGCCGCTGCCGATCATCGCCCGGGTGCGCGGTTCGGCGGCCGGGATCGGGGTGGCCATCGCGGTCGCCGCCGATCTGACCTACGCCGCCGAGGACTCCTACCTGCTGCTGGCCTTCATCAATATCGGCCTGATGCCCGATGGCGGCGCGGCCGCACTGGTGGCCGCGGCGGGCGGGCGACCGCTGGCGGCGGAGCTGGCGCTGCTCGGCGAGCGGCTGCCCGCGCGAAAGGCGCTGGAGCACAGCCTGATCGCGGGGGTGTACCCGGTCGAGGAGTTGGACGCCAAGGTCGAGGCGGCCGCGGCCAAGCTGGCGAACGGTCCGCGTCGCGCCCAGGAGCTCACCAAGCGCGCCCTCAATGTCGCGACCCTGGCCACCCTGGACGCGGTGCTCGAGGCGGAGAAGTCCGGTCAGTGTGAGCTGTTGCGCGCCAACGATTTCGCCGAGGGCGCGGCGGCCATGCTCGGCAAGCGCAAAGCTGTGTTCACGGACTGAGCCACCCGAATCCTTACCGACTGAGTCGCAGTGGTCAGCCCTGGCCGGTGACGGTCAGGTAGATGAGCACGATGTTGAGGCCGGTGATGACGGCCGCGACCAGCCAGGCCAGCGCGGTGGTGATGCCGCGATTGACGTTGTCGCCCATGAGTTCCCGATTGCTGGTGAACCGGACCAGTGGGATGAGCGCGAACGGGATGCCGAAGGACAGCACCACCTGCGAGATGATCAGCGCCCGGGTCGGGTCGATGCCGAGGGCGAGCACGATCAGCGCGGGGATCAGGGTGATGACGCGGCGCACGACGAGCGGGATGTGCCGGTGCAGCAGGCCCTGCATGATCATGGCCCCCGCGTACGCGCCGACCGAGGTGGAGGCGAGCCCGGAGGCCAGCAGTCCGACGGCGAGCAGCAGTCCGGCCAGCGGCCCGAGTACTTCGGAGACGGCGGCGTGTGCGCCCTCGATGGTGTCGACGCCGTCGCGGCCGCGCAGGGTGTGGGCGGCCATCAGCAGCATGGCGAGGTTGACCGCGCCCGCGAGCAGCATGGCGAAGCCGACGTCGTAGCGGGTGATGCGCAGCAGCCGGGCGCGGGCCGGGCCGGGTTCGGGGTGGCCGTGGCGGTCGCGGGCCATGCCGGAGTGCAGGTAGACGACGTGCGGCATGACGGTCGCGCCGATCATGGCGGCGGCCAGCAGGACGCTGCCCGCGCCGTCGAAGCGGGGTACCAGTCCGGCGGCGGCGTCGGCGGGTGAGGGCGGTGAGATGAACAGGGACGCAAGGAATCCGACGGCGATGACGCCGAGCAGTCCGGTGATGACGCGTTCGAAAGGCTGTTGCCCGCGCCGGTCCTGGATGAGCAGCAGGCCCATCGACACGATGCCGGTGACGACGCCGCCCGCCAGCAGCGGCAGCTGGAACAGCAGGTTGAGGGCGATGGCCCCACCGACCACCTCGGCGAGATCGGTGGCGACGGCGACGGTTTCGGCCTGTGCCCAGTAGGCCAGCCGGGTGCTGCGGCCGGATTTCTCGCGCACCAGTTCCGGCAGGGACCTGCCGGTGACGAGTCCCGTTTTGGCGGAGAGGAATTGGACGAGTCCGGCCATCACGTTGGCCATCACGATGACCCACACCAGCAGGTAGCCGTACTGGGCTCCGGCGCTGATATTGGAGGCGACGTTGCCGGGATCGACGTAAGCGATGGCGGCGACGAAGGCCGGGCCCAGTAACAGCGTGGCCGAGCGCGCTCGCTGGAACGGGCTGCTGCGATCGGCGACACTGGTACTCACAAGAAAAGTTTAAGGGTTCCCGAACTTTTTGTTTAGTGCAATCGACCGATCTGTGACCGGCCGCATAACGGCAATCGCCCGGCATCTTCGGATGCCGGGCGAGCGCGAGTGATGCCGTCGATCAGATGCCGAGGCCCTGAGCCAGGATCGGCCACGACTTGAGGAACTCGTCGTTCCAGTAGCCCCACGAGTGCGTGCCGGTGGGCGGGAAGTCGTAGGTGGCCGGGATCCCGATGGAGTTGAGCTTGTTCATCAGGTTGTGGCTGCAGAAGTTGGTGCCGGATTCGATGACGCCACCGATGAGGATCTGGTTGGCCAGGCCGTAGCCGCCGGGCAGCGCGTACGGACCGTTGAGCGCGTCGTACTGGCCGGGCAGGCCGCTGCCGGAGGAGATGTAGAGGTTGATGCCGCGCAACTTCTCGGCATTGATGACCGGATCGTGCGCGGCCCACTCGGGCGAGTTCTCGTCGCCGTACATGTTCTCGAGTTTGCCGCCACCCCAGGTCTCGACGGTGAGGCGCATGAACTCGCGGCCGACGGGGTCGGCCATCTGCGCGCAACCGGAGTAGGCGGCGACCGACTTGTAGAGGTCGGGGCGCGCCTCGGCGAGGGTGAGCACGGTGGTGCCGGAGGTGGAGATGCCGGAGATGGCGTTGACGCCGTTGGTGCCGAGCGCGGCGTCGATCAGCGGCGGCAGTTCCTGGCTGAAGAAGGTGGTCCACTTGTTGCGGCCCAGGGTCGCGTCGTCGGTCTGCCAGTCCTGGTAGTAGGACCATTTGCCGCCGATGGGCTGGACCACGTTGACGTTCTTGTCGCCGAGGAAGCCGTTGACGATATTGGTCTTCTTCACCCAGGAGGCGTCGTCCTGGCCGCCGCCCGCGCCGTTGAGCAGGTAGAGGGTGGGGCGCGGTACCGAGGCGTCGGCGGGGCGCTGTACGTCGACCGGATAGGTGGCGTCCATGGCCGCGGAGTAGATGTAGAGCCGGATGTTCCGGTCGTCCTTCATCTCCGCTTTGGTGATCTTGGAGCCGTCCGCCGAGACCGGATCGGCCAGCAGCTTCTTACCCTCGATGATCGGATCGGCGGAGGCGGTGCCGCCACCGACTCCGGTCATCAGACCGGCGAGAACCCCGGTGGCAGCGAGGAAGGCCGCGGCCCGTACCCCACGCCGTGCGTTCCGGACATTTCGACGAATCAATGTGCGCACCTTCATCTCGGGTCGTCCTAAGCCATCTCCGCGACAGGTGACGATGTTACGACGTGGTCGCGGCGCGGCCGCCATCGGGCGGCCGCGCGTCGGGTGTGTCTTTCGGTACCTCTCAGCGCCCGTGCTCGGCGAGACCGCCGAGCGCCTGCACAAATCCTTCGACGAGCTGTTTGACCTGATCCAATTCGAGTACCGCACCGGCGAAGTCGAAACGGGCGATCAGCCCGTCCTGACTGGTGTCGACGGTGACGTCGAGGTACAGATCGTCGGCGACCGGTTCCGGGTAGACCCGGGCCGGGCGCAGGTCACGGTAGCGGAAACCGATGCGGCCCACCGGCAATCCGGCGATCTCGGCGATGGTGTCCGGATTCAGGTGCCGCAGCAGCCCGAATCCCACACCCTGCGACGGCACCTCGCGGGTGTGGTCGCGGATCTGTTCGAGCACGGTCCCGGCGGACGGTCCGCCGGAGCGCACCTCCGCGTAGTCGACGCCGCGCAGGCGCAGCGCGAACGGATAGGCGGTGCTGAACGCGCCGACGGTGCGCAGTCCGGCGGGGTCGCCGGGCAGGCGGCCGTCGGCGACCAGTCGGACCACCGAACCCAGAGTGGCGCGCAGGGATTCGGCGTCGTCGTCGAGCAGGGCGGCGGCCAGTGCGGACAGCAGCACGTCGTCGATGGTGGCCAGGTAGCGCCGGGCGACGGTGTCGACGGCGGCCGCACCCTCCCCGGTGATGGACACCGAGACCCGGCCGCGTCCGGCGGTGCGGCCGATGGTGGCGGCCTCCTCCGGTGCGACGCCCTCGTCGACATCGGCCAATGTCTCGCGCCACCAGTCCAATTCGTCGACGGTGTCGCCGGCGACGGCCTGCTCGGCGAGGGCCCGGGCGATGCCGACCGGGTGCGCGTCCGCGCTGGGCGGGGTGGCGTGGCCACCGGACCAGGAGGCGGTGAGGTCCTCGATGACGGTGCGCCAGGAGGTGTCGTCCACGACCAGGCCGTTGGCGACCACCACCAGTACGGCGGCGGGCAGCTCGCCCTCGGGGTCGGCTGCGGCGGCGGCCGAGTTCTCCACCAGCACGAACCGCATATTGTGCCCCTTCTCGGGGTCCAATTCGGCTGCGGCGGCATGGATCACGGCCTCGATCGGATCGCCGACGGCTTCCACGCCGGGGTCGATCTGCCAGACGGCGGCGGCGCCGCGCGGCTGTTGCGCGGGCACGTCGAGCGCGACGGATTCGCCGTCTCGCCGCAACCGCGCCCACAGCCCGGGATGCCGATCGAGCAGAGTCGCCACCGAACGCCGCACCCGGGTACCGGAGATACCCGCCGCGATGTCGAGGGTGATGGCCCGCACCCACAGCCCGGACGGTTCGAGTTCGAGCAGGCTCACCGCACCCGGCGGCAGCGGCGACACATCCCCGACGGAGCTCAGCCGCGGCGTGGCGGCGCTGCCTGCGGCGGGTTTCATCGGGCGGCGACCCGAATCCGGTTCGGCCGCAGTGGAATCAGCGGCGACGGGGGCGGGCGCACTCGATTCAGGGGAGGCGGGCTCCACCGTTGTCTCGACGACGTCGGGTTCGACGTTGTCGGGCTCCGGGCTCGAATCGGCTTCGGCGGCACCGGAATCCAGCTGGAACGCGATATCCGGTTCGGTGCTGATCGCCCCGTCCGCCCGTTCCGGGTCGCGGAGTTTCACGGCGGCCGCGAGGTCTTCGGGGCGGATGACCGGCAGGACCTGGGTGACGGCCCAGTCGGTGTTGCCCGCGTTGTCGGCGCGGTCGACGAGGGTGGCCAGCAGCGGGCCGATGACCGCGAAGGATTCGGGGGTGGTCATCAGCTGGTGCTTGACCGGGACCAGGTGTTCGGAGATCTGGCCGGTGACGTAGGGACGCCAGTCGGCGGCGTGGTGCGGGTGGTCGTCGTCGCGGCCGAATTCGGCGGCGAAGAGCTCCATCCGGCCGTCGAACACCGAATGCTGGTATTCCGCACCGAGTTCCACCGTGCGGACCGCGCCGCGGTACATGCGCCGCAGTCGTTCCAGGGTGAGGACGGCCAGTTCGCCGGGGATGGCGGCGTGCAGGGCGGAGAGCGCTTCGTCGCTGAGGTCCTGCAGGTCGCCGTCGGGGAAAGCGTCCGCGCCGACACCGAATTCGGCGAACTGGTCGCGCAGCGCGCTGCGGAAGTCGGAGAATTCCGCGCCCGGGTAGGCGTCGAGGACGGCCAGCAGGTCGACGCGGTCGCCGCCGGCCCGCAGTTCGGTGGCGATGGCGTGCGCGAGCACACCGCCGAGCGAGTAGCCGAGCAGCCGGTAGGGGCCCTCAGGCTGGATCTCGCGCATGGCGCGGATGTAGCGGCGGGCGATGTCGCCCACCGATTCCGGCCAGTAGTCGTCCTCGGACAGGGCCGGGGACTGCAGGCCGTAGATCGGCTGGTCGTCGGGCAGGAAGCGGGACAGGCCCGCGTAGCACCAGGACATGCCGACCATGGGCGGCGCGCAGAACAGCGGTGTGCGTTCGCCGGTGGCCCGGATCGGCAGCAGCACCCCGAGGGCCGAGTCGGCGGCCGAGTCGTAGTCGTGCTGGCCGTCGAGCGCGGCCGCGATCCGGGCGCTGAGCCCGGCGACGGTCGGGTCGGTGAAGAACCAGGCGACGATCAGTTCCGCGCCGGTGAGTTTGCGCAGCGTGCTGACGATCTGGGTGGCCAGCAGCGAATTGCCGCCGATGGCGAAGAAGTCGTCGTCCAGGCCGACGCGTTCCAGACCGAGCGTCTCCGCGAACACCCCGGCCACGGTCTCCTCGAGCGGGGTGCTCGGGGCCCGGTATTCGCCCTGGCGCAGTTCGGGTTCCGGCAGCGCCTTGCGGTCGAGTTTGCCGACCGGGGTGAGCGGCAGTTCGTCGAGCACCACGATGGCGGCGGGCACCATGTGCGGCGGCAGGCTGCCGCCCGCGTGTGCGGTGAGCTGCTCGGGGTCCACGGTGTGGCCGGTCCGGCCGAGTACGTAGGACACCAGCACCGTTGCGCCCGCGGCGTTCTTGCGGCCGACGGTGACCGCGAATTCGACGTCGGGGTGGGCGGCGAGCACGGCGTCGATCTCGCCGAGTTCGATGCGGAAGCCGCGCACCTTGACCTGGAAGTCGGAGCGTCCGACGTAGTCGAGCTGCCAGTTCACTTCGGGCACAGCCTGATTGCCGTCGCGTTCGTCGGCGGCGGCGTACCAGCGGACCACGTCGCCGGTGCGGTACATGCGCGCGCCGGGTCCGCCCCACGGGTTGGCGACGAACCGGTCGGCCGAGAGCGCGGCCCGGTTGCGGTAGCCGCGGGCCAGTGCGCCGCCGCTCAGGTAGAGCTCGCCCGCGACGCCCGGCGGCACCGGGTTCAGGCGCGAGTCGAGCACCAGCGCCGACATGCCGTGCACCGGTTTGCCGATGGTGATGTGCGCACCCGGGGTGAGCTGGGCGTAGGTGGAGATGATCGTGGTCTCGGTGGGCCCGTAGGCGTTGTGGTACACGCGTTCCGGGGTCCGCCACTTGGTGACAAGTTCCGGCGGGGTGACGTCGCCGCCGACCGAGACCACTTCCAGCTGCGGCTGATCGGTCGAGTCGAGGGTGCCGAGCACGGCCGGGGTGATGATGGTGTGGGTGACGCTCTCGCGTCGCATGAGGTCGCCGAGTTCGGGGCCGCCGAGGATGTCGCGCGGCACCACGACCAGGGTCGCGCCGATCGAGAACGCGCACACCCATTCCAGCACCGAGGGATCGAAGCTGGGCGAGCAGATGTGCAGCACCCGGTGTTCGGCGTTGAGGCCGTAGAGCTCCACCGCGTAATCGGCCAGCCCGCCGAGCCCGGTGTGGGTCACGGTGACGCCCTTGGGCATTCCGGTGGAACCGGAGGTGTAGATGACGTACGCCGGATGCGCCATGCGCAGCGGCTCGATCCGGTCGGCGTCGGTGACCGGCGCGGAAGACTGTGCGGCGCACAGGGAGTCGACGGCGGCGTCGTCGAGGCACAGCCAGTCGACGGCGGCGGGCAGCGTCTGCGCGAACACCTTGGCGGTGATGCCGACGACCGCGCCGGAGTCGATCACCATGTGCCGCACGCGATCCGGCGGGTAGTTGGGGTCGATGGGCACGTGCGCGCCACCGGCCTTGGCGACCGCGAGCACGGCGGCCACCATTTCGAACGAGCGCGGGAACGCGATGGCGACCAGCTGCTCTGGTCCCACCCCACGGTCGATGAGCACCCGCGCCAGCTGCGAGGAGTAGTCGTCGAGTTCGCCGTAGGTGATGGAGTGCCCGCGGTAGCGGATGGCGACGCGGTCACGCCCGAGGGCGACACCGCGGGTGAGGAGGTCGGGCAGCAGCCCGGTCGCCATCACGTCGTCACCCTGCACGTGGGTCAGCAGGTCGTATTCGCCGGTGTCGAGCAGCGCCAGATCGCCGACGGGGGTCTCCGGTCCGGCGATGACGGCGGCGAGCAGGCGGGTGAACCGCTGCGCGAACACCTCGACGGTGCGGTCGTCGAACAGGTCGCGGGCGAAGGTGAAGGCGGCGTGCAGGCCGCTGCCGTCGGTGCTCTCGCGCAGCGTGAGCGACAGGTCGAACTGCGAGGTCTCGATGCCGGAATCCAGTGCGGCGATCCGCAATCCGGGCAGTTCGAACTCGGTGTCGGGCAGGTTCTGGAACGCCAGCATAACCTGGAACAGCGGGTTGCGGGCGGTGGAGCGCTCCGGGTTGAGCACCTCCACCAGGCGTTCGAACGGCAGGTCGGCGTGTGCGAAGGCCTGCAGGTCGGCTTCCTTGGTCTGCGCGAGCAGTTCGCCGAAGGCGAGGCCGCCGTCGACCTGGCTGCGCAGCACCAGGGTGTTGACGAACATGCCGATGACGTCGTCCAGCGCGGCCTCGCCACGCCCCGCGATCGGGGTGCCGATGGCGATGTCGTCGGTGCCGGACAGGCGAGCCAGGAAGATCGCCAGCGCGGAGTGCACGACCATGAACAGCGTCGCGTTGTGCTCACGCGCCAGTCGGGTCAGACCCTGCTGGATCTCGGTGTCGATGGTGAAGGACACGGTGCCGCCGCGGAAGCTCTGCGTCGGCGGGCGCGGGCGGTCGGCGGGCAGGTTGAGTTCGTCGGGCAGTCCAGCCAGCGCGGTGCGCCAGTAACCGGCCTGCTGCGAGATCAGGCTCTGCTCATCGTCTTCCGCGCCGAGCACGACCCGCTGCCACAGGCTGTAGTCGGCGTACTGGACCGGCAGCGGCGTCCATTCGGGTGCGCCGCCGTGGGTGCGCGCGATGTAGGCGGTCATCAGGTCGCGGGCGAGCGGGCCCATGGACCAGCCGTCGGAGCTGATGTGATGCGCGACCAGCACGATGACGTGCACGGTGGGTTCGACCCGGAAAAGCCGTATCCGCAAGGGGATTTCGCGGGTGACGTCGAATCCGGTGCCGATGATCCCGGCGATCAGCTCGGGAAGCGCTGCGGCGTCGGCGGTTTCGGCGTCGAGCTCCGGCACGGCCTGTTCGACGGGCAGTACCTGCTGGTACGCACCGCCTTCGGCCTCCGGGTACACGGTGCGCAGGGTCTCGTGGCGGGCGACCAGGTCGGCGACCGCGGCGCGCAGGGCGTCGAGGTGCAGTTCGCCGTCCAGGCGCAGCGCCATCGGCAGGTTGTAAGCCGATGCGGCGGTGTCGAACTGGTTGAGGAACCACATCCGCTGCTGCGCCAGCGACAGCGGCACCCGCTCGGGGCGCGGGCCCGCGACCAGCGGCACCCGGCGGCGTCCGCCGCCGACGGTTTCCAGCGCGACGGCCAGTTCGGCGACGGTGCTGGTGTCGAACAGCACCCGCACCGGCACCCGGGCGTCGAGCAGTTCGCCCAGGCGGGCGGTCACCCGGACCGCGCTGAGCGAGTTGCCGCCGAGTTCGAAGAAGTCGTCGTCCGCGCCGATCCGCTCGGTGCCGAGGACCTCGGCGAACACCTCGGCCACGGCCTGTTCGACCGGGGTGGCGGGGGCGCGGAAGGCGCGCGCCTCCAGCTCCGGCACCGGCAGCGCCTTGCGGTCGAGTTTGCCGTTCGCGTTGAGCGGCATGACATCCAGCGACACCAGGACCGCGGGCACCATGTACGACGGCAGCTGCGCGGCCAGGTGCGCGCGCAACGCGGTGTCGTCGACATCGGCCTCGCTGTCGGCGGGGACCACGTAGCCGATGAGCCGGTCGCCGGTGCGCTCGTCGGAGTGCAGCACCACCACGGCCTGTGCCACGGCCGGATGCCCGGTGAGCGCGGACTCGATCTCGCCGAGTTCGATGCGCAGGCCGCGCAGCTTCACCTGGAAGTCGGTGCGGCCCAGGTAGATCAGCGCTCCGTCGGCGTTCCAGCGCACCAGGTCGCCGGTGCGGTACATGCGTTCGCCGCGCCCGAAGGGGTTGGCCACGAAGCGATCCGCGGTCAGATCGGGGCGGCCGACGTAGCCGCGCGCCAGCTGATCGCCCGCCAGGTACAGCTCACCCACAAGTCCGGGGGCGACCGGGTGCAGTCGCGAATCCAGTACGTAGGCACGAGCATTCCACACCGGGCCGCCGATCGGCACCGCGCCGCGCACGTCGTCGGCGACGGCCGAGTAGGTGGCGTGCACGGTGAATTCGGTGGGCCCGTAGAGGTTGTGCAGTGCGGCCGAGCCGACGGCCCGGAAGGCTTCGACGGCGTCGGCGGTGAACGCCTCACCGGCCACCAGCAGCGCCCGCAGCGAGCCCAGTCGCACCGGATCCGCGCTGCCCGCGAAGACCCGCAGCATGGACGGCACGAAGGAGGTCAGCGTGACCTGCTCGGTGGAGATGACGTCGGCCAGGTACAGCGGATCGCGGTGCCCGTCCGGTGCGGCGACCACCATGCGGCCGCCGGTGGCCAAGGGCCCGAACAACTCCCACACCGACACGTCGAAGGTGGCGGGGGTCTTGAACAGCACCACGTCGGCGGGGCCGAGATCGTATTCGCTGGTGATCCAGCGGATCTGGTTGACCGCCGCGGCGTGCGGCACGGCCACGCCCTTGGGGCGGCCGGTGGACCCGGAGGTGAAGATGACGTAGGCGGTGTTGTGCGGGCGCAGCGGCGCCCGGCGTTCCACGTCGATGACCGGATGGTCGGCGTAACCCGCGAGGATGGCGGTGTCGATCTCGAGCACCGGGTGCGCCCCGGCGTCGAAGGCGTCGCGCGAGGTGGTGAGCACGCACACCGGGTGCGCGGTGTCGAGCACGTGCGCGATGCGCTCGTGGGGCTGATCCGGGTCCAGCGGCACGTACGCGCCACCGGCGGCCAGCACCGCGTAGGCGGCGACCACGAAGTCCGGCGAGCGCCGAATGTGCAGAGCCACCAGCGATTCCGGTCCGACCCCGCCCACGATGAGGCGGCGCGCCAGGCGGTGCACGCGGGCGGCGAACTCGGCGTAGGTGAGCCGCTCCCCCTCGTGTACCAGGGCGACGGCGTCGGGGGTGCGCAGCGCCTGCGTCTCGAACAGTGACACCAGGGTGGCGGTGGCCGCGCGCGGCTGCCCGGCCGCCACGTCCACGGCGGTGGCGTTCCAGTCGGCGAGTACCCGCTGGCGTTCGTCGACGGCCAGCAGGTCGAAGTCGCCGAGGGCGCGTTCGGGGTGGGTGGCGACGGCGACCAGGGTGCGGCGGAAGCGTTCGGCCAGCCGGTCCACAGTGTCGGGGTCGAACAGGTCGGTGGCGTAGGTGAGCCCGGCCGAGATCCCCTGTGCCACACCGTCGGCGGTGGTGCGCTCGACCAGGGTGAGGTCCAGGTCGAACTTGGCGACCGGGACGGTGAGGTCCACGTCGGAGACGGTGACGCCGGGCAGCTCGAAGGTGGCCGGGGTCATGTTCTGCAGCGTCATCGACACCTGGAACAGCGGGTGCCGGGCCTGCGAGCGCGGCGGATCCAGCAGTTCCACGATGCGTTCGAACGGCGCGTCGGCGTGCTCGAAGGCGGCCAGGTCGGTCCGGCGCACGACGGCGAGCAGGTCGGAGAAGCTGGCGTTGGGGTCGATCTCGGTGCGCAACACCAGGGTGTTGACGAACATGCCGATCAGATCGTCCAATTCGGCTTCGCCACGACCGGCGACGGGTGCGCCGATGGCGACGTCGCGGGTGCCGCACACCCGGCCCAGCAGTACCGCGAAGCCCGCGTGCAGCACCATGAACAGGGTCGTATTGTGCTGCTGCGCAACCCGGTTGAGGGCGGCGTGCACATGCGGGTCGATGTCGAAGGAGTGCACCGAGCCGCGTCCGGAGGCCACCACCGGCCGGGGCCGGTCGATGGGCAGTTCCAGCTGGTCGGGCAGCCCGGCCAGGGTGGTGCGCCAGTAGTCGAACTGCCGCGCCAGCAGCGAGGCGGGATCGTGTTCGTCGCCGAGGATCTCGCGCTGCCACAGCGCGTAGTCGGCGTACTGCACGGGCAGCGGCGTCCACTGCGGCTGCTGCCCCTGGGTGTGCGCGAAGTAGGCGGTCATCAGGTCGCGGGTCAGCGGCCCGCCGGAGAAGCCGTCGCCGGCGATGTGGTGGACCACGCACACCAGCACGTGCTCCTCGGCGCCCAGTCGCAGCAGTCGCAGTCGCAGCGGCGGGGTCACGGTGACGTCGAAGGGCGCGAACGCCACCTCCGAGACCGCCTGCGCCACTTGGGCTTCGGTGACCTCGATGAGCGGCAGCAGCGGCAGCGCCTCGGGCAGGTCGGCGGCCAGCACCACCTGGTGTCCGACACCACCCTGCTCCGGGTACACGGTGCGCAGCACCTCGTGCCGGGTCACCAGGTCCTGCACGGCGGCACGCAGGGCGGGCACGTCGAGGGGACCGCTGACGCGCAGCGCGATGGGCAGGTTGTAGGTGGCGGCGGAGCTGTCGAAGCGGTTGAGGAACCACATGCGCTGCTGCGCGTAGGACAGCGGCACCAGCTCCGGGCGCGGCATCGGCCGCAGCGGGCCGACCGCCGCGACCGCCTGTGCGGCAGGGTCTTTCGACAGTGCGCCGACCCGGGCCGCCAGTTCGGCGACGGTGGGGGCCTCGAAGATGGCGCGGACCGGCACACGTGCGCCCAGGGCCGCACCGAGGCGGGCGACCACCTGGGTGGCGTTGAGCGAGTTGCCGCCCAGTTCGAAGAAGTCGTCGTCCGCGCCGACGCGTTCGGCGTGCAGGACGGCCGCGAACACCTCTGCCACCGTGCGTTCGGCGGCGGTGGCGGGCTCGCGGTAGTCGCGGGCCTGGAAGTCCGGCACCGGCAGCGCCTTGCGATCCAGCTTGCCGGAAGCGTTGAGCGGCATGGCTTCCAGCCGCACGACGGCGGCGGGCACCATGTAGGAGGGCACGGATTCGCGGGTGTGCGAGAGCAGTTCGGCGTCGGTGACGTCGCCGTCGAGCACCACGTAGGCGACGAGGCGGTCGCCGGTGCTGCCGCGCACCAGGCTCACCGCGGCGCGATGCACCGAGGGATGCGCCAGCAGCACGGTCTCGATCTCGCCGAGCTCGATGCGCTGGCCGCGCAGCTTGACCTGGAAGTCGCTGCGGCCCAGGTATTCCAGGGCGTGCCCGGTTCCGGCGGGGTCGGCGATCCAGCGCACCACGTCGCCGGTCCGGTAGAGCCGCTCGCCACCCTCGTGGGCGACGAAGCGTTCGGCGGTCAGCGCGGGCGCGCCGAGGTAGCCGCGCGCCAATTGCACTCCGGCCACGTACAGTTCACCGGCCGCGCCCGGCGGCACCGGTCGCAGCTGCCGATCCAGCACGTGCACCCGGGTATTGGCGACCGGGCTGCCGATCGGCACCGCGATCCCCCGTGAGTCCCGCGCCGGATGCGCGGTGACCACGGTGGCCTCGGCGGGCCCGTACCAGTTCACCAGTTCGGTATCCGGCAGGGCCGCATCGAATTTCGTGACGCTCTCGGTGGTCAGCGCCTCACCGGCGGCGAACACCCAGCGCAGCGACGGATGCCGCCGGGCCGCGCCGTCGAGGTAGGCGTCGAGCATGGACGGCACGAAATGCACGGCGGTGACCGCGTATTCGTCGATCGTCCGCGCGATGTACTCGGGATCGCGGTGCCCGTCCGGGGTCGCGATCACCACGGCCGCGCCGGTCTGCAACGGCCAGAACAGCTCCCAGGTGGAGATGTCGAAGGTGATCGGCGTCTTGTGCAGCACCACGTCGCCGGGACCGTGCGGGTAGGTGCGCTGCGCCCAGCGGAACTGGTTGGCCATCTGCCGGTGGGTGATCACCACGCCCTTGGGGCGGCCGGTCGATCCGGAGGTGTAGATGATGTACGCGGCATTGCCGGGCAGCACCCGCGCGGGCGCGATCTCGACGAACGATTCCGCACCGGCGAGCGCGTCGACGAAGAACAGCGGTACGCCGGAGGCGGTTTCGAAGTCGTCGGCGGCGCGGGTCAGCACGCACACCGGGGTGGACCCGGCCAGCACGTACTCGTTGCGCTCGGCCGGATGGTCCGGGTCGACGGGCACGTACGCGCCGCCGGAACGCAGCACCGCGTAGACGGCGACCACGAGTTCGATGCTGCGCCGCATGGCAACCGCCACCCGGGATTCCGCGCCGACCCCGCGCAGGGTGAGCTCCTGCGCCAGCCGTCGCGAGCGGGCGTCGAGTTCGGCGTAGGTCAGGGTGACGTCGCCGAAGTGCACGGCCGGGGCGTCCGGGGTGCGCGCCACCTGGGCGTCGAACAGGGTGAGCAGCGTCGAATCATCGAGCAGCTCAGCGACTTCGGTGTCGTTGACGGCCACCAGCTCGGCGCGCTCGGCGTCGAGCAGGGCGTCGATGTCGACGATGCGGGCCGCCGGTGCGGCCGCGATCCGGGCCAGCAGCGCGGCCAGCCGGTCCGCGATGGCCTGTGCCGCCTCGGTGTCGAACAGATCGCGCAGGTACTTCACGCCGAAACGCAGCGCGCTGCCGTGCGGCTGCACCATGACGGTGAGCGGGTAGTGGGTGCCGTTGACGGCGGACGCGCCGAGAATGCCCGCACCGTCGATGGGCGCGGCGGCGTCGTCGAGGGATTCCTCGTCCACCGGGAAGGACGCGAACACCACCAGCGAGTCGAAAAGCCCTTCGACTCCGGCGATCTCCTGGATCTCCCCCAGCCCGACGTGATGGTGATCGAGCAGCGCGGCCTGCTCGTCCTGCAACTCGCGCAGCACATCGGTGACCCGGTCACCGGCGCGCAGCCGCACCCGCACCGGAATGGCGTTGAGGAACAGGCCGATCATGGTCTCGATGCCGTCGAGCTGCGGCGGGCGACCGGAGACGGTAGCACCGAAGACCACGTCGTCGCGGTCGGTGCTGCGCCCGATGAGCAGACCCCACGCGGCCTGCACCACGGTATTGAGGGTGACCCCGGCGTCGGCGGCCACCCGCGACAGCACCGCGGTGTCGGCGGCGCTCACGTCGAAGTGGATTTCGCCGATGCCCGAAGAGATTTCACGCGAACGGTCGACGGCGGCCAGCGGCGTCGGCTCGGTGAATCCGGTCAGCGCCTCACGCCAGGCTTCCCGCGCGGCGCTGTGATCGCGCGCGCCCAGCCAGGCCAGGTAGTCGCGGTAGGGCCGCACCGCCGGGATCTTGGCGGCGTCGCCACCGGCGGCGTACAGCAGCAGCATGTCCTGCACCAGCAGCGGCATCGACCAGCCGTCGATGAGGATGTGGTGACTGGTGATACAGAACCGGTAGCGGTCGGTCGCCGTGCGGTACAGCGTCATTCGCAGCAGCGGTCCGGCGCTCATGTCGAAGTGCCGGGCCACGTCGAAGGCCATCAGCCGATCGGTCTCGGCGACCGCCTGCTCGAACTCACGATCGCTGAGATCCAGGTACTGCCAGGGCAGTTCGACATCGTTCAGCACGACCTGCACGGCGTTGCCGTCGCTGTCCTCGCTGAACACCGCGCGCAGGTTGACGTGCCGATCCAGCATGGCCTGGGCGGCGGCGTGCACGGTGGGCACGTCGATCTCACCGGCCAGGTCGATGGCGAACTGCACCATGTAGGCGTCGACCGAGGATTCGGCCAGCCGTGCGTGGAACAGCATGCCCGACTGCAACGGGGTCAGCGGCCACACCTCGGCCAGGTTCGGGTACTGCTCACGCAGCGCCGCCTCGTCCGCGGCGCTCAGTTCCACCAGCGGTCCGGTGGCGAGTTCGACTGCGGCATCGCCCTCTTCGACCGCGATGGCCAGTTCGGCCAGCGCGGCGACGGTGCGGGCGGTGAACATCTCCTTGGGCTTGAAGCCCAGGCCGCGGGCGCGCGCCCGGGACACGATCTGGATGGCGGTGATGCTGTCCACGCCCAGGCTGAAGAAGTCGTCGTCGAGCCCGACCCGGTCCAGGTGCAGCACCTCGGCGATCACCTCGGCGACGGCCACCTGCGCCGGAGTCTGCGGCGCGCGGTAGGCGGTCACCTCGAGTTCGGGTTCGGGCAGTGCGCGCCGGTCCAGCTTGCCCGCCGGGGTCAGCGGAATCTCGTCCAGCACAACGATGGTGGCGGGCACCATGTGCGCGGGCAGGGTGCGCTCGGCGAGCCCGGTCAGCGCGGCGACGTCGATGCTCGCGCCGGGCGCGGCGTGCACGTAGGACACCAGCGCGGTGGCGCGGCCGTTGACCTCGTGGCCGACGGTGACCGCGAAATCGACGGTGTCGTCGCCGCCGAGCACGGCGTCGATCTCGCCCAGCTCGATGCGCAGGCCACGGATCTTGACCTGGAAGTCGTTGCGGCCCAGGTACTCCACTTCCCCGGCGGCGGTGCGTCGTACCAGGTCACCGGTGCGGTAGAGCCGGGAACCGTTGTCGTCGAACGGGTTCGCCACGAACCGCGCGGCGGTGAGCTCGCGGCGGCCGTGGTAGCCGCGCGCCAGCAGCGCACCGGCGACGTACAGTTCGCCGGTCGCACCGGGCGGCACCGGGCTGAGCTTCTCGTCCAGAATGTATTCGGTGGCACCACGAATGGCCGCGCCGATGTTCACCGGCCGCTCGTCGGTCAGCGGGTCGGAGATATTGGTGGCGATGGTGGCCTCGGTCGGACCGTAGGCATTGAAGAAGCGCCGGGTGCCCGCGTCGTTCGCCGACCAGCGGCGGACCAGATCGTCGGAGACCGCCTCGCCGCCGCCGATGATCACCTCCATCGCGGACAACTGCGCCGGGTCCAGCGACGCCAGCACCGACGGGGTGATCAGGCCGTGCGTGACCTGCTCGCGGGCGATCAGACCACCCAGATCCTCACCGCCGTAGACCTCCGGCACGGTGACCACCAGGGTCGCCGCCGCACCGAGCGCCATCAGCAGTTCCATGATCGAGGCGTCGAAGGACGGGGTGGCCACGTGCAGCACCCGCGACTCCGGGGTGATGGCGAAGCGTTCGCGCATCTCCTCGGTGAGGGCGGCCAGGCCGGTGTGGGTGACGACGACGCCCTTGGGCAGACCGGTGGAACCGGAGGTGTAGATGGCGTACGCGGGGTGCTCGGCGCGCAGCGGTCGCACCCGGTCGGCATTGGTGACCGGTTCGGCGGAGTAACTCGCTGCGACGGCCGCGGATTCGTCGCTGTCGACTTCGATCCAGGTCACGGTGTTGGGCAGCCCCGCGCGGGCGGCCGAAACGGTCAGGCCGAGAACGGCATTCGAGTCCGTCACCATGTGCGCGACCCGGTCGGCCGGGTAATTGGGGTCGACGGGCACGAAACCCGCGCCGGTCTTGGCCACCGCCCAGACCGCCACCACGGACTCCACCGAGCGCCTGATCCCGACCGCGACCAGATCCTCCGGGCCGATGCCGCGGGCGATCAGCAGCCGCGCCAGCCGGGTGGAGCGGTCGTCGAGTTCGGCGTAGCCGAGCGCGGACAGCGTCGTGTCGGCGTCCGCCAGGCGCACCGCCGTGCCACCCGGGTTGGCCTCGACGGCCGTCGCCATCAGCTGCGGGAGGGTGGGCACATGAGGTCCGCGCCTGGTTCGAGTGGGGCGAACGCGAGCCGTGCGGGTCATGAAGCTGTCCTCATCCTGTCTGTAAACCTCGTCTGCCGCCGTGCCGCCCCCCGAATTCATCGAGTGCGGCCCGGCGGCGTGTTACTCGGCCCGGCTCGATCGGCGGTGGCCTACAAGTCGGGCAGGGCTACCTCGATGACTCCCGACCAGGTCGCCGGTAGTGCCGCGGCATCGACGACGACCGCCGAGAGGTCCTCCAACGCGCCCGGATCGATCTCACCCAGGCGATCATGCGCCGCGAACAGGTGGGTGACCCATTCGTCGGCGAGCGCGTCGGTGAGCCCCGTTCCGGGGTTCGGCAACACCATCGATGCGCCGACAGTACCGGCGGCCACCGATTCGATCAGAGCGAGCGGGTGATCGACCGCACCCAATTGGAAGGTGCGGGCCTCGAAAGTCAGCTCGGAATCGGCGCGCACACCCTCGACCAGGACCGCGAGCCGGTCGTAGCTGAGCGGGGCCGAACCGGGTGCGGCGAAGGCGGTGTCCTCACCGCGCAGGGCCCGGGTCCGGTGCGCGTAGGTGACCGGACGCGCGGATTCGGCGGCGATCTCCGCGATCACGGCGGGATCGTCGAGCGAGAGCCAATCCAGGCCCGCGATCGGGGCGGCGACCCCGGCCGTGAGACCGACCTTCACGTCCAGCCCGGTCGGCGGCAGCGCCTCGACGGCCGTCAGCGGCACCAGCGCCGCGCCCGCCTTCAGCACCGCCCAGGTGGCCACGATCTGCTCGACGCCGCGATCCAGTCGCACCGCCACGCCCGCACCGGGACCGCAGCCGCGGCCGATCAGCACCCGGGCCAGCCGCGAGGAGCGGGCGTCGAGTTCGCTGTAGGACAGCGACTCCTCGCCCCACACCAGCGCGGGACCGTCCGGATCGTCCTCGACCACGGCCGAGAGCGACTGCGGCAGCGCAGTGCCGCGCGCGACCGCGGCGGGCGGCGGGGTGACCGAATTCGCCTGCGCGCGTTCGCGTTCGACGGCATCCAGAATATCGATGTCACCGACCGGGATGTGCGGGTCGGCGGCCACCGCGGTCAGGATGCGGGTCAGCCTGCGCCCCAGCGCAACCATCGTCTCCTCGTCGAAGAGCTCGGTGGCGTAGGCGAAGACGAAGGCCAGCTCGCCGGGGGTGCCGTCGACGGTGTAGAGCTGGTCGACGCCGATCTGCAGATCGAACTTGGCGGTGGTGAGCTCAGCGTCCACGGCCGACACGGTGAGACCGGGCAGCTCGAGTTCGGGAGTCTCGGTGTTCTGCAGCGCCAGCACCACCTGCAGCAGCGGATTGGCCGCGCCGCGACCGGGAGCCGCGACCTCGGACACCCGCTCGAACGGGATGTCGGCGTGCGCGAACGCCGACAGGTCGGTCTCGCGGGCGCGCTCGACCAGATCGTCGAAGGAACCGTTGGTGTCGACCGCCGTGCGCAGGGTCAGCGTGTTGACGAACATGCCGACCAGATCGTCCAGCGCGCGTTCGCCACGGCCCGCGATCGGCGTGCCGACGGTGATGTCGGCGCTGCCGGACATGCGGGCCAGCAGGGCGGCGACGGCGGCGTGCACGACCATGAACAGGGATGCGTTGTGGCGGCGCGCGATTCGGTTCAGTCCGGCGTGGACGTCCGCGCCGACGGTGAAATCGACGAGGGCTCCGGCCATGGACGCGACCGGCGGGCGCGGGTGATCCAGGGGCAGCAGGGTGCTGCCCGAGAGCCCGGCGAGCTGTTCGCGCCAGTAGGCCAATTGCTGTGCGGCGACCGAGTTCTCGTCGTCGTCGGTGCCGATGATGCCGTGCTGCCAGAGCGCGAAGTCCGCGTACTGCACCTGAAGTGGCGCCCAGCCGGGGTTCTCCCCTGCCGTGCGCGCCAGGTACGCGGTCATCAGGTCGCGGGCCAGCGGTGCCAGTGAGGCGCCGTCGGCGGCGATGTGATGGGCGACCAGGATCAGCAGGTAGTCGTCGGGCGCGTCACCGGTGAGCAGTCGCAGTCGCACCGGAATACGCTGCGCCACATCGAATCCGGTGAAGATCATCTCCTGCACCCGGCCGCCGATGTCGTCGGCGCGCTCCAGCTCGAGACCGTTGGGCAGCGCGTCGGCGACCGACAGCACGTCCTGGTACGGCGCGCCGCCGGGCCCGTTCTCCGGGTAGCGGGTGCGCAGCACCTCGTGGCGAGCCACCACGTCCTCGGCGGCCTGCGCCAGCGCGTGCGTGTCGAGGCTGCCGGTGAGGCGGATGACCATCGGGATGTTGTAAGCCGGTGAGCCGGTGTCGAATTGGTTGAGCACCCACATGCGCTGCTGTGCCAGCGACAGCGGCGGGTGCGCCGGACGCTCGCCCGCCACCAGCGACGGGCGGCTACCGGTGGCGGTGCCCGGCACGATGCGGGCGGCCAGCGCCGCGACCCCGGCGGTCTCGAACAGTTCCCGCACCGAGACGGTGGCCTCCAGGGCCTCGTTGATGCGGGAGACCGCGCGGGTGGCGATCAGCGAATTGCCGCCCAGATCGAAGAAGTCGTCGTCCGCGCCCACCCGGTCCAGGCCGAGCAGGTCGGCGAAGACCCCGGCCACGATCTCCTCGATCGGCGTCGAGGGGGCACGGAAACGCTTGACCTCGAACACCGGCGCGGGCAGCGCCCTGCGGTCCAGCTTGCCGGAGGCATTGAGCGGGAACTCGTCGAGCACCAGCACGGCGGCGGGCACCATGTAGGCCGGAAGCGCCTGCGCCAGTGCGGACTTCACGGCCTCGGGGTCGACCTCGACACCGGATTCCCGGACCGCGTAACCGACCAGCTGATCGCCGGTGTGCGCGTCGGCGCGCACCACCACGACGGACTGGGCCACGCCGGGCTGGGCGAGCAGGGCGGCTTCGATCTCACCGAGTTCGATGCGCAGACCACGCAGCTTCACCTGGAAATCGGTGCGGCCCAGGTATTCCACCTCACCCGCAGCATTCCACTTCACGAGATCACCGGTGCGATACATGCGTTCGCCGTCACCGAACGGGTCGGCCACGAAGCGATCAGCGGTCAGATCCGGACGCGCCACATACCCGCTCGCGAGCTGATCACCCGCGAGGTACAGCTCGCCAGCGACACCCGGGGCGACGGGGTGCAGACGCGAATCCAGCACGTAGAGCTGGGTATTGAACACCGGACGGCCGATCGGCACCGACACCGTGTCCGCGTCCACCACCTCGTGGAAGGTGACGTCGACCGCGGCCTCGGTCGGACCGTACAGATTGTGCAACCGCGCCCCGGTCAGCTCACGCAGCTTCTGCGCGGTCGGCGCGGGCAACGCCTCACCCGAGGCGAACACCTGCCGCAAACGCAAACGATCCGACACCTGATCCTCGCCGAGCGCGGCCACGAACACCGCCAGCATCGACGGCACGAAATGCGCTGTCGTGACACCGTGTTCGGCGATCACCTGCGCCAGATACACCGGATCGCGATGCCCGTCCGGCTTCGCCACCACCAGCGCGGCACCGGTCTGCAACGGCCAGAAGAACTCCCACACCGACACATCGAACGTCGCCGGAGTCTTCTGCAAGACAACATCATCGGCACCGAGCCGATACTCGGCCTGCATCCACACCAGACGATTCACGATCGCCTTGTGCGACACCGCGACACCCTTGGGCCGACCGGTCGAACCCGACGTGAAGATCACGTAGGCGGTATTGGCCGCCTGCAACGGCGCGACCCGCTCGAGGTCGGTGATCCGCGCACCGCTGTGCCGGTGCAGCGCAACGCCTTCGAGCTGCTCGACCAGCAGCACCGACACATCGCGGCCGTCCGCGCCGAAGCCGTCGCGCTCGGTGGTCAGCACCACCCGCGGGCGGGCGGTGTCGAGGATGTGGCCGATGCGGTCACCCGGCTGATCCGGATCCAGCGGCACGTAGGCCGCGCCCGCCTTGACCACCGCGTACATGGCGACGACCAGCTCGACCGACCGCCGCATCGCCAGTGCGACAAGCGATTCCGGTCCCGCGCCGTAGCCGTTGCCCATGAGCTCGCGGGCCAGGCGGTTGGCGCGCTCGTCGAGTTCGCGGTAGCTGAGCCGCTCACCCTCGAAGACCAGCGCGGTCGCGTCGGGGGTGGCGGCGGCCTGTGCCTCGAACAGTGACACCAGGGTCGGTTCGACGCCGGGCAGCCCGACGGCGGTCGCGATGTCGAAGCCGGTGGCGTTCCAGTCCGACAGCACCCGCTGCCGGTCGGCCGGGGCCAGCAGGTCGATATCGCCGACCGGCACGTCCGCGTGCGCGGTGACCTCGGCCAGCAGCCGCTGGAAGCGGTGCGCGAATCCGGCGACCGTGTCCGCGTCGAAAAGGTCGAGCGCGTAGGAGAATTCGGCGGCCAGCCCGTCGGCGTCGCCGTGCTCGTCGTGCGATTCCTGCATGGTCAGCTGCAGGTCGAACTTGGCGAACGGGATCTGCAGATCCGCGCCCGCGACGGTCAGCCCCGGCAGTTCCAGCCGGGTCGGGGCCATGTTCTGGAAGGCCAGCATGACCTGGAACAGCGGGTTGCGGGCCTGCGAGCGGATCGGATCGATGAGCTCGACCAAGCGCTCGAACGGCACGTCGGCGCGACCGAAGGCATTGGCGTCCTTCTCTCGCACCTGCCACAGCAGCTGATCGAAATCGGCCGCCGGGTCGACGTCGGTGCGCAACACCAGGGTGTTGACGAACATGCCGATGAGGTCGTCCAATTCGGCCGCGCCGCGTCCCGCCACCGGAGTGCCGATGGCGATGTCGCGGCTGCCCGAGAGTCCGGACAGCAGCAGCGCCAGCGCCGAGTGCACCACCATGAACAGCGTGGTGTTGCGGGTCTCGGCGAAACGCCGTGCGGCCGCGTAGATCTCGTCGTCGATGCGGAAGGCGTGGTTGCCGCCGCGGAAGGAGGCGACCGGCGGGCGCGGGCGGTCGAACGGCAGCACCAGCTCGTCGGGCAGGTCGGCGAGGGCTTCGCGCCAGAACGAGATCTGCTGCGCCAGCAGCGAGTCCGCGTCCTCTTCGCGTCCGAGGGTGGCGCGCTGCCACACCGCGTAGTCGGCGTACTGCACCGGCAGCGGCGTCCACTGCGGTTCCGCACCCTGTGCGCGCTGGGCGTAGGCGGTGACCAGGTCGCGGGTGAGCGGGCCCATGGAGACGCCGTCGGTGGCGATGTGGTGCACGGCGGCGACGAACACGTACTCGTCGGCGGCGATCCGCAACAGCCGCAGGCGAATCGGCGGGGTGACGGTGGCGTCGAAGCCCGCGCCGATCACCTCGGCGACCCGGGCGGGCACGTCGGCGGCGGCGATGTCGAGCACCGGAAGTTCCGGCACCGCACGCGGATCGGAGATCGCGAGCACCTGCTGGTAGCCCTCGCCGTCCACCTCGGGGTAGATGGTGCGCAGCACCTCGTGGCGGGCGACCAAGTCGCGGGCGGCCGCACGCAGCGCCTCGATTTCGACGGCACCGCGCAGCCGCACCGCGACCGGGATGTTGTCCACGGCGCTGTCCGGATCGAAGCGGTTGAGGAACCACATGCGCTGCTGCGCGAACGACAGCGGCACCCGCTCGGGGCGCGCCAGGCTGCCGAGCGCCGGACCGCTGGCCGGAGTGGAATCGCCCGCCAGCCGCTGTGCCAGACCCGCGACGGTGGAGTCCTCGAACAGCAGATAGACCGGAACCCGCACACCGAGCGCGGTACCGATGCGGGCCGCGAGCTGCGCGGCCAGCAGCGAGTTGCCGCCGAGCTCGAAGAAGTCGTCGTCCGCGCCGACCCGGGCATCGGAATCATCGGGCAGCAGCAACGTCGCGAACAGTTCGGCGATGGCGATCTCGGCCGGGGTCGAGGGGGCGCGGAACTCGCGGGCCGCGAACACCGGTTCCGGCAGCGCCTCGCGGTCCAGCTTGCCGACCGGGGTCAGCGGGATCTCGTCGAGCACCACGATCGCGGTCGGCACCATGTAGGCGGGCAGCGACTCCCCCACGTGCGCAGCCAGTCCCGCGGTGTCGAGGGTCGCGCCGGGGCGCGGCAGCACATAGGAGACCAGCGCGGTGGTGCCCGAGGGCAGCGTCTTGCCCAGCGTCGCAGCGTAATCCACGTCGGCGTGCGCGGTGAGCGCGTTGTCGATCTCGCCCAGTTCGATGCGCAGGCCCCGGATCTTGACCTGGAAGTCGGAGCGGCCCAGGTACTCGATCACGCCGTTCTCGTTGCGGCGCACCAGGTCACCGGTCCGGTACAGGCGCGCGCCGGGCGTGCCGGACACCGGTCCGAAGGGGCTGGCGACGAACCGCTCGGCGGTCAGCGCGGGCCGCCGGTGGTAGCCCTCGGCGAGCGCGGGACCCGACAGGTACAGCTCGCCGACGACACCGTCGGGCACCGGCTGCAACCGGGTGTCCAGCACGAACGCGCCCACCCCGGGCACGGCCGAACCGATCACGACCGGTGCGCCGGGCAGCAGCGGCGCGGTGCTGGTGGCCAGGATGGTGGCCTCGGTCGGACCGTAGCCGTTGTAGAACGAGCGGGTCGGAGTTGCCCAGCGGGCCACCAGTTCCGGACCGAACTTGTCACCGGCGACCACCACGGTCCGCAGCGCGTCCAGTCCGGCCGGATCGACCGATTCCAGCGCGCCCGGCGTGATCAGCACATGGCTGACCTCCTCGCGCGCGAGGAGTTCCGCGAGCTCGACCCCGCCGAACACGCCCGCGGGCGCGACGACCAGGGTGGCTCCGGCCGTGAAGGCCAGCAGCAGTTCCAGCACCGAGACGTCGAAGCTGGGCGAGCACACGTGCAGCACGCGGGAATCCGCGGTGACCCCGTAGTGCTCGCGTTCGGCGGCGGCCAGCCCGGCCAGGCCGGTGTGGGTGACCACCACGCCCTTGGGCTTGCCGGTGGAACCGGAGGTGTAGATGACGTACGCGGGATGCTGCTCGGTGAGCGGGCGCACCCGGTCGGCGTAGGAGATGGGGTGCGCGGGCTGCGCGGCCAGTCGCCGCGCCAGCGCCGGATCGTCGAGTTCGATCCACTCCGCACCGGCGGCGGCGTCGAGGTTCGGGCGGTACGCGGCGACAGTCAGGCCCAGCACCGCGCCCGAATCGGTCAGCAGGTGCTCGATGCGGTCGGCCGGATACGCCGGGTCCACCGGGACGTAGGCCGCGCCGGTCTTGGCGACGGCCCAGACCGCCAGCACCGATTCGATGGATCGGGTGATGCCGATGGCGACCATGTCGCCGGGCCCGATGTCGCGCCCGATCAGCTCACGCGCCAGCCGTGAGGACTGCTCGTCCAACTCGCGGTAGGTGATCTCGCGCTGGCCGGTTTCGGTGCCGGTGGGGTTGAACCGCACCGCGACCGAGTCGGCCGCGGCCTCGACCGCGGCGGTGAGAAGCTGCCCGAAAAGCAGGCTGCCGGACCGACGCCGACGATTACCGCGAGCTGTACGGCGGGCAGTATCCATTCGAGTGCATTCACCTCTCGGGTCGATCGGGTCCGCGCGCCGAAGACCTTCGGCCAACCCAGTTTCGAAAAGCAGAAGAGCGGACTCGGGCAATCATATCCGGGCCCGAGAGGGCTCGATAACGGTCAAGCGCTCTGACTATCGATGACCACGGCCCAGCGTTGCACTATGTGAGTTGAGCCACAGCTCGCGGGCGCACCCGTGCCACCACCCCGAAGATGGCCCCCCACCTGGAAATCAACCCGCTTGGGTCACAGCCAGCCGCGGCGGGTGGCCTGCACACCGGCCTGGAATCGGGTGCTCGCGCCGAGCCGCTCCAGCAGACTCGCGGTGCGCCGCACCACGGTTCGACGCGACAGCCCGAGCCGCCGCGCGATGGTGTCGTCGGTCGCGCCCATGCTCATCAACGTCAGGATGGCCTTGTCGCGCTCGTCGAGGGCCTCGGCCGGATTGACCGAGATGGGGGTGGCCATCTGCCACAGTGCGCCGAACGTCTTCACCAGCAGATCCAGCGTCGGCGACGCGCCGACGCGCACCCCCATCGGATCGCCGCGGCGTTCGTCGGTGTGCAGCACCAGCACCGCGCGCCGGTCGTCGGCGACGATCAGCTTCATCGGCGGGTCCGGCAGCGTACGCGCTTGCGCGCCAACGGCATTGGTGGCCAGCACGTGCCGAAGCCGCTCCGGATCCTGGTAGATGGTCTCCTGGTACAGCGTCTGGTAGTCGATGCCCGCGGTGATGCGCGAGGTCTTCAGCTCGAACATCCGCTCCTCGGTCTCCACATCGGAGAGGAACGGGCCGCGCTCCACCACCTTCACGCAGGTGTGCGCGGTGTGCTGCAGGTCCTCGAAATCGGCCAGCAGTTGGCGTCGTTCGTAGACGGCCACCACCGCGCCGTCGGCATCGGTGGTGCGCCGCACCGAGCGGAAGGTCTCACCCAGGCGCGCGGCGGCCGACTGCATGCGCAGCAGATCCTGGCTGCGGCGTCGAGTCTCGGCCTCCGACAAGGCTTCCGGCGCGTGCGCGTCCCAGCGCACCACGCCCTTGCCGTCGGTGAGCCGCACCACGGCCTCGAGCTGACCGAGGGCCTCGAGCGCCGACTCGGCGGCGCGCGGCGGCACGTTCAGGCGCTCGGCCACTTCGAGCAGCGTCGAGCGCGGATGCTGTACCAGCATCGCGAAGGTTCGCCCGAGCAGCGAGGCCGGGTCGAAGAGGTCGTCCAGTGTGGTCGTCACCGCGCCCACCGGCAGCCGCCGGTCCGGAAATCGTCCGGGCGAAGGGGCCGGTGAACGCTCTACTGGTCCGGGCCCCACTGCTGCTGCATGATTACGCCCTTGCTGGCCAGCCATGGCAGCGGATCCATCTTGTGATCGGCGGCGTCCCAGATCTCCAGGTGCAGGTGGGGGCCTGTGGAGTCGCCGCGGTTGCCTACTGAGGCGATGACATCGCCGGTGTTGACCCGCTGTCCGGTGGTCACGTACATGTCGTTGACGTGGCCGTAGACAGCGGTGGTGCCGTCGTCCTGCTTGACGCGCACCCAGAGGCCGAAGCCCGAGGCGGGGCCGGCGTCGATCACCGTGCCGCCCATCACCGAGTGGATCGGCGCGCCGATCGGATCGGCGAAGTCGATGCCGTAATGCATGGCGCCCCAGCGCATTCCGAAGCCGGAGGTGAGCGCGCCGTCGACCGGCTTGACCACGGCCGCCTGCGGGGCGGGGGTGACCGTCTGCTGCAGCTGCTTGAGCGCGGCCTCGGCCTGCGCGAGCGGACCGGACACCTCGGGCGGCAGGTTCTGCAGGCCGAACGGGGTCGGGGCGGCGGGGGTGGGGGCCGCCGCGGCCACGGGCTGCGCCTGCGGGGCCGCGTCGGCGACGGGGGCCGCGGGCTGCTTGGCTTCCTTCAGCTCGGCGGCGGTGTCCTTGACCGCGGCGTGGTCCTCGCCGATGGTCACCTTGGAGTCGTGGTTGGGGAGCAGGGGCGCGGCATGAGCGAGGGCGGGAACCAGCTGGGTCGCGGTGCCGATCAGGGCTCCGGCGGCGACAGCGGCTCCGGCGGCGGTCTTCACGCGGCCCGCGGTATGGGATTCGGCCCGGTGGCGGGTGCGAGCTACGGTGCCGGCACGGGCACCGGAATCACCAAGCAAATCCATAACAGAGACGGAGTTCGAGGTAGTTCGGTGGTGCGGCAAAGCTCGTCCTAGCGTTCGGTGGGTCCGGTAACGATTCGGCATCGCTGTGACGGAAACTGTACTCGTCTGTGACCAATTCGCAACCTTTTGTGCGATAACGCCTGGTCGCACTTTCGAACCCTTGATCACAAAAGGTAACCGAAAGCGCACACTGGTGGGATGGTTCTCGACGAGCTGGGTACCCCGATTGTTCTCGCCCCCATGGCCGGTGGGCCTTCCACACCCGAATTGGCGGCCGCCGTCTCCGAGGCCGGCGGGCTCGGATTCGTGGCCGCCGGATATCTCCCCGCCGCCGAACTGGCCGCCCGCGTGAAGAGCACGCGCGCGCTCACGGCCGCGACGTTCGGCGTGAATCTCTTCTATCCGTCCACCCCGAGTCCGACCGATCGGTTCCTTACCTATGTGGACGATCTCGGCCGCGAATTCCCGGTCGGCGAACCCCGCTACGACAGCGACGACTGGGACGCCAAACTGACACTGCTCGAATCCGACCCGGTCGCGGTGGTGTCGACCACCTTCGGCTGCCCGTCGCCCGCCGAGATCACCCGGCTGCACGTGGTGGGCACCGAGGTGTGGGTGACGATCACGACCGTCGCCGAGGCCCGCGCGGCCGCCGCGGCGGGCGCGGACGTGCTGATCGCGCAGGGGTCGGAGGCGGGCGGCCATCGCGGCAGCTTCGTCGACGATCCGACCGAGGACACCGCCGATCCGCTCACCCTGCTGGCGCTGCTGCAACTGGTCCGCGAGGCGGTGGTGGTCCCGGTGGTTGCGGCGGGCGGGATCGCGACCGGTGCCGGGATCGCCGCGGCCCTGGCCGCCGGTGCCGCGGCCGCCCAGCTGGGCACCGCGTTCCTGCGCTGCCCCGAGGCGGGCACCGCGCCGTTCATCCGCGCCGCGATCACCGCCGACACCCCCACCATGCTCACCCGCGCCTTCACCGGTCGCCGAGCGCGCGGCCTGCGCAACCGATTCATGCTGGAGCACACCGATGCCCCGGTCGCCTACCCCGAGATCCATTACGCCACCGGCCCTTTGCGGGCGGCCGCGCGAGCGGCGGGCAATGCCGAGGAAGTGAATCTCTGGGCAGGTCAGGCCCATTCGCTGGCGGCCGAGCTACCGGCGGGCGAGCTGGTCCGCAGGCTGTCGGCGGATACGAAAAGCGCACTGGAACGGGCACTTTCACTGCGAATCCAGGGTTATTGACAACGCTGGTCGTTTAGACTCGAAAAAGCACCTTCCGCCATCCCATGAGGAGAGCGATATGTCACTCGACGTACCCAACGCACTACTCGAGCGAGCCGAACGCGGTGAAGTGAGCGACGCAGAGTTCGTCGAATGCGTCCGCAATTCGCTGCCCTACGCCTACGAGGTCGTCAGCCGGGTAGCCGCCGATTTACGTTCCGGCACAGCGGAATACGCCGACAACACCATCCCGCCCCCGGACGAGACGGCCCGCGGCCAACTGCTCCGCGCGATGGCCTCGGACTCCATCCGCGGCGGCCTGGAACGCCACTTCGGCGTGAAACTCGCCTTCCAGAACTGCCACCGGGTAGCCGCCTTCCCCCTCGCCGCTGTAGGCGGCGAAACCTACTCCACCTTCATCTCCACCCGAGCCCAACTCCTCAACCAGAGCCCGGAACTCCGCAACTGCTGAGCCGAAACCAGCAGGGTGCGACCGGAATCCCGGTCGCACCCTGCTGTCCGGACCTTCCTATCGACGCCGGAAGCGGCGGAAGTCCCGCACGGCCAGCCAGCCGAACACCACCAGCGGCGCGGCAAACAAGATCATCATGACGACGATCAGCCCGATCTCGGAGCTCACGCTCTTCTCCCGCTCGGTGATCGAGATGTCGATCCCCGCGGCGGTCATCAGCCCGAAGAACAGAATCAGCGCGGCCAGCAGGATCCACCACAGCACCCGGCCGACCCCGATTCGCCTGCGCGGCTGGGGATTTCCGACTCCGGGCACTGCTGCGCCTGCTGTCCAGGCCGACTGCGGCGTATACACCTGAAGATTCGGATTCGGCTGCCATCCGCCTGGGGCGGCGGGCGCGGGGGACACGAACGGCGCGCCCGGGGAATCGAACCGCTGCGGCGGCGGGGTCGGCGGCCGGTAGCCCTGGTCGTAGCGCACCGGTGGTTGTCCGCCCTCCCATTTCGCGGTCGGCGCGGCCGGGGCGACGACGGGCCACGGGGTATGCCCGGCCTGCAACGCAGCCCGGGCGGCTGCGGCCAATTCGCCCGCACTGGCGTACCGGTGGGCGGGCCCCTTGGCCATGCCACGCGCGATCACCGAATCCAGGGCGGCGGGAATGGCCGCACTGTGTGTGCTGACCCGGGGCGGCTCGGCGGTGAGGTGAGCCGCCATCTGCTGCACCGGATCGGTCTGCGCGAACGGCCTTGCGCCGGTCAGGCATTCGAACAGCAGACAGGCCAGCGAATAGACATCGGAGCGCAGATCCTCGCCGCCGGAATATCTTTCGGGAGCCATGTAGGCCCAGGTGCCCACCGCCACACCAGTGGCGGTCAGCGTGGATTGTCCGGAGGCTCGGGCGATACCGAAGTCGATCAGGTACGCGTAGCCGTTCGGCAGGGTCAGCACGTTGGAGGGCTTCACATCTCGATGCACGAGCCCCGCATGGTGCGCGATGTCCAGGGCCGCGGCGATCTGGCAGACCAGATCGACCGCGCGTTCCGGAGTGAGCGCGCCGCTGTCGTGCAGGACATCACTCAGGTCCGTGCCTTCGACCAATTCCATGTCGATGTACAGGCGGCCGTCGAGTTCGCCGAAGGCATGAATCGGCACGACGTGCTGCCCGCGTAGCCGCGCGGCCAGCCGCGCCTCCCGCTCGAACCGCCGCCGATACTCCTGGTCGACCGCGAGTTCCGCGGGCAGGAGTTTCAGCGCGATCTCGCGCTCCAGTCTGGTGTCCTCGGCACGCCAGACCTCTCCCATGCCGCCGCGGCCGAGCAACTCGACCAGCCGATAGTGGCCGACTCGGGTATCCCCCGACACGCTGCCCTCCTGTGTTCCGAACATCATGCGCGACCCGAAAACCTATTTCCGCAGGCCGAATCGACGAATATCCCGCACCGCCAGCCAGCACAGCACCACGAACGGCACGTCGAAGAAGACGTTGACCAGGACCGCGACGGCCACACCCGGGAATCCACGGGTGAAGATGTCGTGCACACCGAGGAAGGTGAACGTGCCGAATATCAACAGCAGCAACGGCAGGCACACCCACCAGGTGATCCGCCCCGGGCCGATGCGGGGGCCGGCAGCGGCCCGCGGGAAACCACCGGACGGCTGGCCGTATGAGCCCGCCTTCGCGTACGGCGCATAGGTTCCGGCGTGCGCCTGCGGCCCCGAGTAGGCCGAATTCGGTGGTGGCGCGGCGACACCGAAACCGTGCGGTGCCGCGCTCTGTTGCCATCCGGTCGGAGTGACCGGCAGTGCGGCGGGCGGCGGCGTGTAGGGATTCGGATCTCGGGAGGCTGCCGGGAACGGTGTCATCGAGGTCGGGTTCGGGCCATAGGGTGTCGGGCTCTGTCCCGGATATCCGGGGCCGTAGCCGTAGGGTGGCTGTCCGCCATCCCATTTCGTGGTCGGCGGGGCCGGTATCGACGGTGCGGTTCGCACGGCGGGCCGCCCCTCCAGCGCCGCCCGCGCGGCCAGGGCCAGGGTGCCGGCACTCGGGTAGCGATGCTGCGGTTCCTTGGCCATTCCCTTGGCGATCACGGTGTCGAGGGCGGCGGGCACGGCCGGACGCTGGGCGCTGGCCCGGGGCGGGTCGGCGGTGAGGTGGGCCGCCATCTGCTGCACCGGATCGGTCTGCGCGAACGGCTTTGCACCGGTGAGGCATTCGAACAGCAGGCAGGCCAGGGAGTAGATGTCGGACCGGAGATCCTCGGTGCCCGAGTATCTTTCGGGGGCCATGTAGGCCCAGGTCCCGACCGCGACACCGGTGGCGGTCAGGGTGGATTGTCCGGTACCGCGGGCGATGCCGAAGTCGATCAGGTAGGCATAGCCGCTGGGCAGCGTCAGGACATTGGAAGGCTTCACATCTCGATGCACGAGCCCCGCGCGGTGGGCGATATCGAGTGCCTCGGCCACCTGGGCGACCAGGTCGACCGCACGCTCCGGGGTGAGCGCTCCGGTCTCGTTCAGGACCTTGCCCAGGTCGGAACCCTCGACGAGTTCCATGTCGATGTACAGGCGGCCGTCGAGTTCGCCGAAGGCGTGAATCGGGACCACATGCTGCCCGCGCAACCGGGCCGCCGACCGCGCCTCCCGTTCGAACCGACGCCGGTAGTCCTGATCGGCGGCGAGCTCGGAGGGCAGCAGTTTGAGTGCGACTTCCCGCTCCAGCTTGGTGTCCTCGGCCAGCCAGACCTGACCCATCCCGCCGCGACCCAGCAGCCTGACCAGTCGATAGTGGCCGAGATATCCCTCCCCCGACACCTGTGTTCTCCCTAACCTCCGCCCGACGCGCGTGCCCAGCATACGACCACCAACCCCCTTGCGGCAGCGCATCATCGCTGCCGACCATGGACCGGGAACGGCAAGATCAGGGAGTCGTCACAGTGGGGAACCGCACCGAATTTCACGGTGGGGAGCTCCGCGGTCCCGCCGGGTGATTCGAGGCCCGAGTGAGTTAGCGAATAATTCGCCGAATGGTTGGCGGGGGTGCTGGTGTCGGGGCGGGGATTGCGGCAGCATGCCGCGCATGTCGTCGAATCGCCTGAATCCGCCCGGCGCTGTTCCCGATACGGGGGTGCCCGGGGCCTTGGCCGCGTCCATGAGCATGGCCGAGCAGCACGAGTGGCATCGCCGCTATCTGCGGAGTCGGCCGGTGTCGCGGCGGAACTTCCTGCGGGGGTCGGCGGCGGCTGCGGCGGTGGGGGCGGCGGGGGTGTCGCCGTTCGGTAGCCGGGCGTATGCCGATCAGGCGCAGTTGGGGGTGGCGGGGCGGCACGTCGGGTTCGGGGCCGATGCGGCGGGGCAGTTGCGGTTCTCGGGGCAGCTGTCGCGGAATCCGCAGGGCACCAGGGTTTTTCTCGATCACGGGCCGACGCCGGTGCTGGGCGGGACCGTCGAGGCGCAGGTGCGGAACCTGGTGACGCAGATTCCGTCGAGCGACGGCGGGGTGCTGGCGGCCGAGCAGTTCTACGCGCACGCACCGGTGGACGGGCTGGCGGGGCGGGTCCCGCATTTCTATCGGTGGCGCACCGATGACGGGTTCACCAGCGATATTCGCGCGGCCGCGCCCGCCATGCCCAGTGTCCGCAGCGCGGTGCTGCCGTTCCGATTCACCATGATGGGTGATCAGGGCACCGACGAAACCCCCACGCAGCCGCCCGGATTGGCCCCGGGCGACTACGACGACCGGTACTACAAGCCCGACAACGATCCGGGAGCCCCGCACGCCGGCAACATCATGCGCCAGATCTGCGCGAGCAAACCGGACTTCCACGTGCTGGCGGGCGATATCGCGTACGCGGATCCCTCAGGGGCGGGCAAGAATCCGCAGTTCGTGCCGTCCGGCGGGCAGGTGACCGACGGGTTCGACAAGTTCAATCCGTATGTGTGGGACGTGTACTTCGGGGCCATCGAGGCCAGCGCGTCGGTGACGCCGTGGATGTTCGCGACCGGCAACCACGATATGGAGGCCGCCTACGACACCCACGGCTACGGCGGGCATCTCGCGCGCCTGGACCTGCCCGGCAACGGTCCCGCGGGCTGCCCGTCGGCCTACTCCTTCACCTACGGCAATGTGGCGGTGCTGTCACTCGACGCCAACGACATCTCCTACGAGATCAAGGCCAACACCGGCTATTCCGGTGGCGCGCAGACCGGTTGGGCCGAGCGCACGCTGGCCGGATACCGCGCGGACCCGAACATCGACTTCCTGGTCTGCTTCTTCCACCACTGCGCGTACTCCACCACCGATTCGCACGCCAGCGACGGCGGCGTCCGCGACGCCTGGTGCGCACTGTTCGACCGGTACCGGGTGGACCTGGTGCTACAGGGCCACAATCACATCTTCGAGCGCACCGACCCGATCCGCGCGAACGCCATGACCAAAGCGGCCCCGGACAATTCGATCGTCTACCCGGAGACCGACGGCACCGTCTACTACACGGTCGGCGGTGGCGGCCGCCCGCGCTACGGCTTCCAGCCCGGCTCGCCGGAAACCTACCGTGGCAACGAGGTCGCCGACACCACCGTCCCCAACAGCTACGTGTGGACCGCCGACGGCGGCAAACAGGACGAGGCCGCCCCGTGGTCGCGAGTCCGCTTCCGCAACTATTCCTTCCTGCGCGTCGATGTCCGCCCCGGCTTCTTCGCCAGCGAGATGGACGTGGTCGCGGTGGACGAGTACGGCCGCGAATTCGACCGGCTCACCTACCGCCGTCAGGTCCGGGCCTGAACCGTTCCGCTTGACCGCCGCTCCCCGGTGCGATCGAATGCACCACGCCGCACCGTGTTTCCGATGCGGCACCGCATTTCCAGCACCGAGGAGCACCCGTGGCCAGCGACCAGCCCGCCGACACCTTCGCCCTGTGGGACCGCGACGGTGACGGCCGCATCTCCGCGGACGACATCCTCTCCGGCATCACCGCCCTCGGCCTGGAGATCGACGCGGAGGCGGTCGAACGGCTGGTGGCCGCCGCCGACACCGACGGCGACTGGCTGATCTCGCGCGCCGAATTCGAGGCCGCCCGCCTGGGCCGCGATCCCGAGATCACAGATGTCGACGCCGCTTTCGACACCTTCGACGTCAACCACAACGAGCTCATCGAACTCGTCGAACTCGAATCGCTGCTGCGCACCTGCCCGGGCCTGTCCGACGAATCCGCCGAAACCCTGCTGACCGCAGCCGATCTCGACGGCGACGGCTTCCTGTCCCGCGCCGAGTTCGCCGCGCTGCTGTCCCGCCTGGCCGAGTAGCGGCTCAGACCTCCTGAAGTTTGCGCTTGAGCACCTTGCCCGTGGGATTGCGTGGGAGCTCGTCGAGGAAGACGACCTCGCGCGGCACCTTGTAGCGGGCCAGGTTCTCCTTCACGAACTCCTTGATCTCCACCTCGGTGAAGGTCCGCCCGTCGTGGACGACGACGAACGCCTTGAGCCGAGCGCCGAACTGCTCGTCCGCGACGCCGATGACCGCGGCCTCCCGCACGGCGGGATGGGTGTAGAGCAGTTCCTCGACCTCGACCGGGAAGACGTTCTCGCCACCGGAGACGATCATGTCGTCGTCGCGACCGTCGATGAAAAGCCTTCCGGCACTGTCGAAATGGCCGACGTCGCCGGAGGACATCAGCCCGCGGATGATCTCCTTGTGCCCGCCGCCGGTGTACCCCTCGAACTGAATGGTGTTGCCGACGAAGATGCGCCCGACCGCACCGGCCGGCACCCGACGACCCCGCTCGTCGAGGATCTCCACCCGCGACCCGAGTACCGGCGAACCCACGCAACCCGGCTCGTCCGCCAGATCCGCCGGGGTGGCGATGGTGGCGTAGGCGACCTCGGTGGACCCGTACAGGTTGTAGACGACGGGCCCGAAGGCGGCGGTCACCTCGCGGCAGAGTTGCGCGCCCAGTTGGGAACCGGCCACGAACACGATGCGCAGCGCGGACAGATCACGCCCGGTCAGCGCCCGGCCGCCGAGGTCCATCATGCGGTTGAGCATGACCGGCACCACGATCATGGTGCTGGCCCCGTGTTCGGCCACGCTGTCGATGGCGGCCTGCGGGTCGAAGCGGCGGCGGATGACCAGCGTGGAGCCGAAGCCGAGAGTCAGCATGGCGCAGGCGAATCCGAGGGTGTGGAACATGGGCGCGCAGCATTCGGTCACCTCGTTCACCCGGAACGGGACCTTGGACAGCAGACCGCCCAGCGACAGCAGCGATTTCGGCTCCGCCCGCGGCGCGCCCTTGGGCGTGCCGGTGGTGCCGCTGGTCAGCAGGATGATCTTGGGTTCGGCCCCGGGCGCGGGCGGTGACGCGGGTGAGCCGGTGCCGATGAGGAATTCGAGGCTGTCCTCGCGCGGCTCGTCGGTCCAGGCGCGGTAGGTGCCGCGGCGCGGGCTCACCTCGGCCAGCATGTGCGCGTACTCGTCGTCGTAGACGAGCAGATCGGTGCCCTCGCGGGTGGCGACGTCCCGGATCTGGGGAGCCGCGAAATCGGTGTTCAGCAGGATGATCTTGGCCCCGCACTTGGCGGCGGCGAAGATGGCGTCGAGCAGCCCGCGATGATTGCGCGCCAGGATGGCCACGCCTTCACGGGGTTTGAGCCCGCGCTCGCGCCAGGCATTGGCCAGCCGATTGGACCGGTCCTCGAGCTGCGCGAAGGTGAGCTCACCGAGCTCGTCGATCACCGCGACCCGCCCGCTGTAGCGCGCGGCCGAAAGCCGTAGCGCCGCAGCCAGCGTCCCGTACCGCACCATGGCCGTGGCCGCCGACACCAACACCGCGGGCGATTCCACCCGGGCCAGCCCCGCACCGAACGCCAGCCGCGCCGACTCCGCCTCCAGGTAAGCCCGCTCCCCCACCGACCTGATCAACCCGAATGTCACCCGGACCTCCTCGTCCACCCCATGTGCGGGCATCCGCCCACAAACCAACGTTACGGACGAGTCCTCGCGAGCGGAACCTCTCGGCGAGGTTCGCACCCCACCGATCGCGAAAAACTGCCCGCCCACCCCGTTCCGACATGGAAAGAGGCAGGCGGGCAGGTGTTTTCAGGACAGCGTGGTGACCGCGAGCGCGCCGTCGGCGTACTGCGCACGCAGCCGCTTCTTGTCGAACTTGCCGACGCTGGTCTTGGGCACCTCCTCGATGAAGGCCCAGTGCTCCGGCAGCTGCCACTTGGCGAACTTGCCGGCCAGGAAGTCGCGCAGCTCCTCCGGCTTGGCCTCGGTGCCCTCCTTCAGCACGACGGCGACCAGCGGGCGCTCGTCCCACTTCTCGTCCGGCACGCCGATCACCGCCGCCTCGGCGACCGCCGGATGCCCGACCACCGCGTTCTCCAGATCCACCGACGAAATCCATTCGCCGCCGGACTTGATCACGTCCTTGGACCGGTCCACCAGGGTCAGGTAGCCGTTGGCGCTGATCTTGCCGACGTCACCGGTGCGCAGCCAGCCGTCGTCGAACTTGTCCGGGTCGACCTCGGAACCCGAAGGCGAGTAGTAGGACCCGGTGATCCACGGTCCCTTGACCTCCAGCTCACCCAGCGCCACACCGTCATTGGGCACCACGGCCCCGTCGTCGCCGACCAGTCGCGCCTGCACACCGGCCGGGAAACGACCCTGCGTGTAGCGGTAGGACCAGGCCTCGTCGCCCTCGGTCCCGGCGGGCGGGTGCGCCACCGAGCCCAGCGGGGAGGTCTCGGTCATGCCCCACGCGTGCAGCAGCGTCACGCCGTGGCGCTCCTGGAAGGCCTGCATCATCGACGGCGGCACGGCCGCACCGCCGACCACACAGGTGCGCAGGTGCGAGATGTCCTGCGGCTGTGCCTGCAGCCCGGCCAGCACGCCACCCCAGATGGTGGGCACGGCGGCGGCGAAGGTCGGCTTGACCTCGGCCATCATCTCCAGCAGCGGCGCGGGCTGCAGGAAGCGGTCGGGCATGAGCACGTTCGCGCCGGACATCAGCGCGGCGTACGGGATGCCCCAGGCGTTGGCGTGGAACAGCGGCACGATGGCCAGCACGGTGTCGGCGGCGGTGAAGCCCATGCCGTTGGGCGAGATCACCTGCATGGCGTGCAGCCAGTTGGACCGGTGCGAGTAGACGACGCCCTTGGGGTCGCCGGTGGTGCCGGAGGTGTAGCACATGCCCGCGGCCGAACGCTCGTCGATCACCGGGAAGTCGTAGGTATCCGGTTGCGCCGCAAGCAGTTCCGCGTACGAGTGCACGGTGACGCCCTCGGGCGCCTCCAGCGCGGCCGCGTCGCCGTTGGCCACGATGACGTGGCGCACCGTCGTCAGGTTGGGCAGGTACTGGGCGAACATCGGCAGCAGCGAACCGTCGACGATGACCACCTGGTCCTCGGCGTGGTTGGCCACGTACACCAGCTGCTCCGGGAACAACCGGATGTTCAGCGCGTGCAGCACCGCGCCCATCGCGGGCACCGCGATGTAGGCGACCATGTGCTCGTTGTTGTTCCACATGAAGGTGCCGACCCGATCGCCCACACCGATGCCGAGGTCACGCAGGGCATTGGCGAGGCGGGCGGCATCCTGGCCGACCTCCCGGTAGGTCTGGGTGCGTATCCCGCTGCCGGTCCAGGTGGAGACGTAGCTGTCGCCCTGGAAGGTGGATGCGTACCGCAGCAGTGTCGCCAGCGACAACTGCTCGTCCTGCATGGTGCTCAACATTTCCCAACCGCTCCTTGCATGTGCTTACACGAGAGTGAACTGAGTCACGTCTCGGCAGGATAGCCGAAAACGGACACGCGCTGCCGGGCCCCCGGGTCGAGCGCGGACTCTCCACAACCGGAGTTCGGCACGCGTGTGACGACAAGCTGCGGGCGGCAAACCCCACCTTCGCCGCCCGCAGCCACTGTCGCCGACCGTCCGCCGCCCAACACGACGACCAGCCGGCTCCGCAATCCTGATCGGCGTCGATGCGCCACGACACCCCCTGCGGCGCCGCAGAATAACCAATCACCAACCAGGACAAGCAAATTGGAGCAAGATCTTCCGTGAATATAGGTAGTACGACGTACAACTGTCCAGTCGAGACCGGCGTTCGCAGGTCAGATGGGTTCACTGACCCGGACAGTGCGCCGTGAGGGATGCCGGTCGAGCCGACCCCGGGCCGGATTCGCCGACAACATGCGCGCGTGGCCGAAAATATCGATTCACTGACCGGCGTTCTCTGGATGACCAGCGCCGATGCCCCTACCGTTGCTGATATGACGCGAGAACCGTCCATCCTGATCATCGGCGCCGGCTTCGCCGGGCTGGGCATGGCGCTGGAGTTGCAGCGCCACGGGTTGTCGAACTTCACAATCCTGGAGAAGGCCGCCGACCTCGGCGGAGTGTGGCGCGAGAACACCTACCCGGGCGCGGCCTGCGATGTGCCGTCCCCGCTGTACTCGTGGTCGTTCGAGCCGAAATCCGATTGGCCGCGCCGGTTTTCGCATCAGCACGACATCCACGAGTACATGCGCACGGTCGCCGAGAAGCACGAGCTGCCCGCGCACATCCGCTTCGGCACCGAGGTGCTCGACGCCGAATTCGACGAAGCCACCGGGAAATGGCGGGTGCACACCGCCGACGGCGTCACCCACGTCGCCGACGTCCTGATCCCCGCCGTCGGGCAACTCTCCCGGCCCGCGCTGCCCAACCTGCCCGGCATCGACTCGTTCACCGGCGCGGCATTCCACTCGGCCGAATGGGATCACTCGGTCGATCTCACCGGTAAGCGGGTGGCGTGCATCGGCACGGGAGCCAGTGCCATTCAATACATTCCGGCGATCCAGCCGCAGGTCGCACAGCTGACGCTGTTCCAGCGTTCGGCCGCCTGGGTGCTGCCCAAGTTCGACACCGAATACACGCCGCTGCATCACGCGCTGTTCCAGCGGATTCCGCTGACGCGACTGGCGGAGCGCTTCGCCATCTGGACGTTCTTCGAAGTAATGGCGTTGGCGCTGACCGATATTCCGGCGATCAAGTCGCCGGTGATCGCGATCGCCGACCGGCATCGACGTGAGCAGATCCCCGATGAGGCGTTGCGCGCCAAGCTGACTCCCGATTACGCCGCGGGCTGCAAGCGCGGGTTGTTCTCCAATGAGTACTTCCCCGCCCTCGCGCAGGACAATGTGAGCGTCGAGACCACGGCCATCGAAGCCGTGACAGCCAATGGGATTCGCACCGCCGACGGTGTCGAGCACCCGGTGGATGTAATCGTCTACGGCACCGGATTCAAGGGCACCGAGTTCCTCGCGCCGATGAATATCTATGGGCTGCAAGGCCGCAAGCTGACCGACGAGTGGACGCCGGAGGGTGCGCGCGCGTTCCTCGGCATGTCGGTGCCCGGTTTCCCGAACCTGTTCATGATGTACGGCCCGAACACCAATGTGGGTTCGGGTTCGATCATCTACATGCTGGAGTCGCAGTCGCGCTACATCCGCCAGGTGGTCGAGTATCTGGCCGACCGGCCCGGCCGGTTCCTGGCCGCGCGCCCCGCGGCCGAGCAGGCGTGGGACGACTGGTTGCAACGCCGCTTGAAGGACACGCCCTGGAACTTCTGCTCCAGCTGGTATCGCAACGCGTCCGGGCGGATCACCAACAACTGGCCCGGTGCGACGGCGCTGTTCCGTTGGAAGACAAATACATTCGAGCCCGGCGACTACGAGCAGGGGCAGGCCGCGCGGGAGCGGTGACCCGCTGCGACGGTTGATCGGCGGCACGCTACGGGCCCTTGACTCGGAACCCCAACTGTCTGAGACTGTTCCCAGTCCGGCGCTAGATCGTCTGAGACGCAGACGGCTCGTCCGGGTCCGATCTTCGGAGGGTCCCAATGCTGTCGACCACCGCCGCCATCCCCGTCGAGACCCTGCCCGAGCGCACCGGCCGCTGGGCCCGCGAATGGGTGGAGTGGGCCAAGGTGCCGCTGCTCCCGGCGGGCACCCGGGTCGGCCGCGTCTACGACATCGTCGGCCCCCGCAACCTGTTCGGCGAGGATTCGCTGTTCATCAATCTCGGCTACTGGCGCGACAATCCGGCCAGCCTCGACGAGGCCAGCCGCGACCTGGCCCGCCTGGTCGCTCGCGAGGCGAACCTCGGCCCCGCCGACATCCAGCTCGATGTCGGATTCGGTTACGGCGACCAGGATTTCCTGTGGGCCCGCGAATTCGGCCCGAAGCAGATCATCGGCATGAACATCGCCACCGAGCAGATCGAGATCGCCACCCGCCGCGCCGCCGAACTGGGCCTGTCCGACCGCATCCGCTTCGAATACGGCTCCGCCGTCGACCTCCCGCGCCCCGACGCCTCCTGCACCAAGGTCACCGCCCTGGAGTCGGCCTTCCACTTCCCCTCCCGCGCAAAGTTTTTCGCCGAAGCACATCGAGTCCTGGAACCCGGCGGCAAACTGGTCACCGCCGACATCACCGCCCGCCCGAACCCGGTCACCGACCTGGCCCTGTCCACCCAGGATCTCCCCGGCCGCACCCCGGACCGCGACGTAATGGACCTGCACCGCTACCGAAAAGCCCTCCTGGCAACGGGTTTCACCGACGTGACCGTCTACTCCATCCGCCGCGACGTCTACGAACCGTTGGCCCGCTACCTCGGCAAACGCCTACGCGACCCCGACATGCGCCGCGTCAACCCCCTACTGCGCGCCACCTTCAGCCGCCCCGGCCTGCTGGCCTGGGGCCCCTGGGCCGACTACATCATCGCCACCGCCACCAAGGCATGAATCCGAACACCGCGCCGCCCACATGACCCCCGAACGAGCCCGCCACACCCTCACCCACCCCCACTGACCCGCACCTCCCCAACAGATGCGGCCCCGACACCCCCCACCGGGTAGACTCCCCGACGACCACCCGGTCCCCCATCCGACCGGCGGTCAAGCCCTCGTAGCTCAGGGGATAGAGCACCGCTCTCCTAAAGCGGGTGTCGCAGGTTCGAATCCTGCCGAGGGCACAGGCAGGAAGCCTCATTCCACAGGTCAGGTTTGTTCCCCAAAGCGCAAGGGCCGCTGGTACGGTCGGTCCCAGTTCCAGGGTTCGACAAGTCAGCGGAACAGCGCGCCGACTGTTCGTAGCAACTCGGGCAGGTCGCTGACGTGCCCCGCTACCGGGCCCAGTCCAGACTCCGGTATCCAATGAACCAAATCCGGCACCGCGACTCCGATCGTGTCGGTACCGGCGGCGTCTCGATATCGGACACGATGCACACCGGTGAAGTCTTCCGGCACCACACCGGGCACCACCCGACACACCACTGCGCGCCCCTTCTTCGCGGCGAGATACCGCGGACCTGACAGCACGACAACGTAGGCCGTCACCGGTCCGGCGTCGAGGCGGGGCCGAATCTCACCTTGCTGCACGGGCGACCTGCTCTACGGCGGCCTTCTCTGCCGCCAGCCATCCATCGTCGATGCCGAGCAGGGCGTCAACCTGCTTGGACTGCTCCCACATTTGCCGTTCGAGTTTGTCCTCGATCGCTTCGAGGACAAACTGCGACACGTTGCCGCCCGCCGCTGCCCGTAGGCGCGCATCGAGTTCGTCGGGCACCTTCACCGACAAGTTCTGACTCATACAGTGCAGACTACCTCCGGTAGCACCGAAAGTAGCACCAAAGTGCGTCGGGGGCTGGAGAAAGCCAACCTGAATCCGACGTTCAAAACCCGGCCGCCGACCATGCAATACCAGGTGTAGTGCTCCAGCCGTGAGCGGGTCGGAACCGGCACGAATTGATCTGCGACGCAGTCTTATCGGCCGACGAGGCCGCGCACATCCCACAGCCACACACCGTCCACCCGCTCGGCTGGAAAACCCACCAGTTGATCCACGGTGCGGTGCAGGACATCACTGTCGGTGGGCAGGACGAGCACATCGGCGTGCCAGTAACGCAGGTCCGAGATGGCCTGATCGCGCAGGGCCTGGTCGATGACCGGGACCGTGTTGAACATCCGGACCAGGGTGAGCAGGTTGCCGGTGGGCCGGGCGACGGCACCGTAGTGAACCGCTTTGTCCGCGCCGCTCGGACCGACGAAGTAGCCACCCACGAGCGGGAAGCTGAAGTCGGCGTCGACCTGCCACCGCAGCGCGACCGCGTCGACCGCGGTGGATGGCGGCACGATCATCACGGATCCGTGCGAAACATACTGTCGCACAGTGCCATCGGCGAAGAAGGCGGGTGTCGGGGTACGTTTCACCACGGGCAGCATGGTCGGTGCGAGGGGCAGCAGCGCGAAGGCCAGCACGCCGAACCAGGCCACGGGCCGCCACCTGGTGGTGGAGGTACGCCACTGTTCTATCGCCCGCTGGGTGCCCAGGGTCAGGATTATCGCGATAGCCGGAACGGCCGCCATGGTGAACCGTGATTCGATGATCCCGTTCAGCGGCGAGACCCACCCGAATATCAGCCACGGCATGGGCACCATATGGAGTTTGCCGCCGAAGGACAGCACCACGCCCAAGGACAACACCGTGAACACCACGATGACGGTCAGGGCGGCCCGCACCACGCGCTCACGCCGCAGGAACCAGGCGGTCACGGCGACGAGCAGCAGTAGCGGCCAGCCGAAGTAGGAATTGTGCTCGGTCGGATTGATGCTCACATCCGGGCCGAACGAGATCATGCTGCCTACCGATTGCGACGAGAACTGGAACGGCGCGAGGATGTCATTGCCCACCCGGCCGCGTCCGATGAATCGATACGACTGCGGTCCGAAGAACTGCCACCACAGCGGAATCGCGGTGAGTGTCAGCGTGATCAGCGCCGCCAGCAGTATGGGCCGCGCGATCGCACGCAGTGTGCGCAGGATGGCGCGCCGGGTGCCGAGGTAGATCAGGGCAAAGACGGCGAAGGCCAGGGCGAAGATCAGCAGCGGCTCTTCACCGAGCGAGATCTGTAGCGCGACCAGCAGGCCCAGCACGATGGAATCGCGCGGTCGCGGCGCTGTGCCCAGCTCCGGAGCGTCGTTCGCGTGCCGCGCCATCTTGATGATCCGCATCGCGATGAACGGAAGCACTGCCAGCACAACGAAATTCGGGTGGGCATTGCCGTGGGAGATCATGGCGGGCGCGAACCCGCAGAACAATCCACCAAGTGCCGCAGCGAATTGGGAGGTCACCAGCTCGCGCGAGAAGACCAGATACCAGGCGAACGCGGTGCCGGACAAGCCGAGGGTGAGCGCCGATACGAAGGTGACGGCGGGCCCGAACAGCAGGGTGACCGGCGTGAACGGTATGCCGAAACCGTATGTGAGGGTATTGGCCATCAGGTTCACGCCGTCGGGATAGTTCTCCAGCGACGTGCTGAAAATACCCTCGAAGTGGGTGATGTTGTGCGCCGTGAGGGCGAAGAGCCACTCGAACAGGGTTTGGTCCTGATCGCTCTTGATCAGGTAACTGTCACGGGGGCGCAGCCACAGCCGGGAAAGCACGAAAACCGCCAGCGACAAATAACCACCGGCAACGATGAGATCTGTACGCGCTGAGCGCACTCGCTGTGCCGGTAATCGAGGCCGACCGCGCTCGGGACGAACTTCGTTCAGTGTGTTCAGGTCCGGATCCGCGACCTCCGATCGGTCCTTTACGGTCCGCTCGGTTACCCACCCCAGTGCCACGAAAAACCTCTCAACCCCAACGATCACGAGCAGCCGTCACGGTACCCCGGCTCGCCCGTGACCACGCCGCCGAGCGGTTCCCGGGTGGATTTTTTCCGCCAGACGTTCGTCTATAGCCGCCAGTCTGGTGATGGACTACATCATTTCGACGTCCGATCCGTCATGTTTGTCCCGGGCGGCGTTGCTCGATGGTCAGCCCTCTGAAAACGACTGTTCGTGGCGTCGCCACGGTTCGGTGAGGAAGGCAGACAATGGGATTGACGTCCATCCGTTCGTCCGGGTGGTGGTTGCGCGGTATCGCGGTGGCTTTCACGGCCGCATCGGTGATCGCGGCGGGACCGCGGGCATTGGCGGATCCTGCCGCGGATGCGCCCGCCGAGACCGCGCCGACAGTGGCGACCGGGCCTGCCGACCCGCAGTACCTATTGCAGAACATGGCAACGCTGCTGATGGGGTATCAGCGTGACCTCCCCAATCCGGCCGAGCAGCAGTACTGGTGGCAACAGTTGGCCACCTTGCCCGGTCGTGCGGGCGTCAATCTGGCGACCATGCTCGACCCGGCCCAGTATCAGGGGACCGACGGCCAGGACCGATTGCGCGACACCCTGCAGAAGCTCATCGATATGACCGTGCACCAGATCCCGACCATCGCGGGTGCGGGACTGCTGCCGGTGAATCGGCTGTTCGTTCCGAACTGGAGTCACAACGGGCAGTGGGGTTCTCCCGAGGACAACGCCCTCGAGGTCGACTCACCCGCCCACAGCGCGGGCAATGTCGGGTTGACCGGGCAGTTCCGCTATCCGTGTGTGCGCGCCGAAGGTGATGTCTGGTACCAGAACGAGGACGGCGTCTGCGTTTCCGGTGACACACCCGGCGCGGTCTTCAAGACCGGCACCGCCCGCAAGATCCAGATCATCGACTCGCGCGGGCTGCGGATGGCCGCGACCCTCTGGTACCCCGAGGGCGCACTCGACCCCGGCAATACCGAGAAGTACCCGATGACCGTCTTCACCAACGGCGCCGCGGTACCGCAGTCGGCGTACTACGCCTGGACCGAGACCGCCGTGACGCGCGGCTATATCGGCCTGACCTACGACGAGGCCGGACAGGGCGCCAGCGACGGCACCGTCCTGGACCAGGAAATCCCGTTCAACGTCCCCTATTGCGCGTCCTCCGGCATCTGCCGCGACGTCGAGGACGTGATGCGCTGGGTGTTCAACGACGACATCGGAAACGCGCCGACCACCGAATCGTTCCTGGGCGACACGTCCGATCCGGTCAATTTCTGGAATACCGTGCACATTCCGCGCATCGGCAAGCTGTACGACCCCGCCTATGCCCCCGAGGGCGACAATATCCGCAATCCCGCACTGGATCTGGTCGATCTGGATCGAGTCGGTGTCTGGTCGCAGTCGCAGGGCTCGCTGGGGCTGACGCACTATCTGAAGGATGTCGGCGAGGGCAAGGGCATGGATGGCCGCCCGCTTCCGAAACCGGCTGCCGCCGTGGTCATGTCGGCCCTGTCACCGGTCTTCAATTCCATTGTGCCGACGCAGATCCAGACCGCCGACATCGATATCCCCGGTATGACGATCGCGGGCATCACCGGGCTCAACAACTTCAATTTCGGTGGCGCCAATATCGGTCTGAACCTCACCGACGGTCCACTGGGTGACAAGGCCTGGTACGACTGGCTGCGCCGCCACGGCAGCGGAAACGCCGCACTGCAGACGCTGACCCTGCTGGGCGGCAGCCACGGCGACACCGCGAACATCGATTTCATCGTGCCGCAGGCCACCTACTCGGTGGCGGTGTCGGTGAACTACGCGGTCGACTGGATGGACTGCCATGTCCAACAGGACGACTCGGCCTGCGGGCGGGTAACCCAGGCCGACCCGCACCTGTCGAAATCGGTGGCGAGCGAGATCGCCCCCGACGGCACGGCCGGACCCAGCTACTGCATGAACACCCCGACCGAGCAGTCACTGGAAACCGCGGCCTTCGGCCCGATCAAGGACCTGCTGAACAAGATCTACGGCGAGGACCCACCAGCACCCTGCGTTCCCGCGAGCGGAGACATTCCACTGCACCCGTAATGACAGGCCGATACCGGGTACGAGCACACGGTGAGACCGCTCAGCAGATTCTACATTTTGACGTAGCGGGCCATCGCGAAACTGTAGAGGCCGTAGGTGATGATGCCCAGCCCCGCGACGACGAGGAGGACCGCGCCGAAGGGTTGTGCGCCAAGCGTTTTGAACGCGCCGTCGAGGCCGGTGGCACGGTTCGGCTGGGATTGATTGGCGGCGAGGATTATCAACAGTCCGGCGGCGGCGATGGCCAGGCCCTTCGCGAGGTATCCGATCGTGCCGAGCCAACGCACGAAATCGCTGGTGATGCCCTTTAAATCCGTCAGGAAGTGCTGGCTGATCCCCTTGTAGACGTGGTAGCCGCCGATGGCGATGATGATCAGCCCACCCGCGACGAGGCCCACCGTGCCCGTGGTGGTGTGCATGAGGCGCGCGGTGAGGCCCGCGCTCTGCGCGCCGCTGGATTTGCCCCGGCCGCGGGCGAATCCCAACGCGGACAACGCGAATGCGAAGTAGACCACTGCCACGCAGAAGGCCTTGAGGCGGTCGAGGACTTCGACCTTCTTGCTGTCGGCGTCGGGATGGGACGAGCTGCCGAACGCTGTTTCGGCCAGCCGCCACAGTGCCATCACCAGGAATGCGGCCACAGCTGTCCAGAGGGCGAGGATGCCACCAGGCTTGGCAGCCAGCTCCGCCATGGCGCCGGACTGGTCGGCGGTGCCGCCCGCACCGCCGAAAGCGATGCGGATGGCGAGATAGCCGATGATCAGATGCACGATGCCGCTCATGACGAAGCCGGCCCGGGCGAAGTGCTCGAAGACGCGGTTCTGCGCGATCCGCCCCGCGATGGACGACGAGTTGCCGGAGGACGCCGAGGACGACTCGGCGGGGAATGCCTGAGAACGGTTGGCGTCAGCCATGATTCCTTCGTCGTACACGTTCGAGGACGGTCGACTCGGCGACGGTCAGAAGCAATCGCGGCGCCGAAGCGTCCGCGACCGTCCGTCCGGGTCGTAGAACATCCGATACAGCGGGGTTGCCCAAGCCAGGGTTGCCCGGCCCAGCCGAGGTGAATCATGGAGCCGCAACCGGCCCGGTGGTCGCGGCCCCTGTTCACCCCCGGCGTACCAGTGCGCGAGGCACGCGGCACTGTCGGCGAACGCGGTGAACGCGGTGCGGGGATCGACGAGGTCGGCGTCGGCGTCGCGGGCTCGGCCGAGGTGTTCGCGCGCCAGTTCCAGTCGCAGGTCGCGGGCGAAGACACGGGCCTGGTCCCCGAATCGACTCACCGACAACGGGATTCGCGGGTCGGCGGCGTCGTCCACTATCGCGCAGGTCAGCTCCGAGTCATGGGTCCATGATCTGCGGTTGAGATTGCCCGAGCCGACCGAAGCCCAGATATCGTCAATGACGGACACCTTGGCATGGACGTAAACCGGTGTGCCCGAATCATTTTCGATGTCGTAGCTAGCAACGCGGTCGCCGCCGGCGGCGCGAATATGGTCGAGTGCGCGTTGCTGGCCGACCAGATCGGGCGGCTGCGACAGTCGTCCGTCCTGGTCGGGAACTCGCGGCAGCACCGCGATGAGACGCAATCCGGGATTTGCGCGCAATGCTGCGGCGAAACAGGCGGCGACCTCCACCGACCACAAGTATTGATCCTCCACGTAGATGAGCGTGTGGGCCCGCGCGAGAACCTTCTCGTAGGCTCGGGCGATGCTGCGTTCACCCTCGGGAGCGAAGGGGTACCGGGCGGCGCGCCGATACGGATACGTCCGCAGCACCTGCACGGTGTGTGAGCCTCGCGGGCGCGGATCGGGCAGCTGCGCGGGGAGCGCTTCGGGCCTGGTGTCCTCACGCCGCAGCGCATCGATGGTGCGGTCGAACGGGTTTCGGATCAGCGGCGCGGGATCCTCCCACCGTTCCCGGAACACCGTTTCGATATCACCGACAGCGGGTCCGCGGATCGCGAGCTGGATGTCGTGCCAAGGCGGGCGCGGGCCGTACGCCGCAGCGAACGGCTGTGGCTGATTGTCGCCGTGGTGGTCGCCGTCATCGCGGCGACTGTGGCACAGGTCGATGCCACCGACGAACGCGATATCGAGCTGCGGCCGGCCGGGATGGCGGAGCACCATGAATTTCTGATGGTGCGATCCGCCCAGGCGCACCCGCATATCGCGCAGGCACTCTCCGCCCGCGGCCTCGATCTCTTCGCCGAGGTGACGGTTCTGCTGCTCACTGAACGCGAACGCGTCCAGGTGCGAACGCCAGACCAGGCCCTTGACCACCACTCCGCGAGTAGCGGCCGCGCACAACAGGTTCGAGATATCGATGCCGTGCGGGCTCATCGCCTGGTCCGGATCGCCACGCCAGTCGGTGAACAGCAGCAGATCTCCGGCGCGCAGCAACTGCACACATCGCACGAGCTCGGCGAAATACGACACCCCGTGTACCAGCGGACGGACCTCGTTACCCGTGGTCCACGCGGCGCCATCCGGGTGGCGCCGATCCAGCCTGGTCGCACGATTGCCGCGTTCAGCGGCACTGAGCAGCCAATCTGCCACGCGCACCCGGACCTCCGATGAGTCGGTTCGATACCCGGTTACGGACTCGGTTGCGGCACGTCGACGTGGCAGTCAGCGACCTTCGGGTTCATCCCGAGATAGTTGAGGGGTCCGGCGACGATGGTTTCCGCGATGGTTCCGGTGCTCGCGCAGTTGGTGGGTGCGCTGTCGTAGTAGTGGCGTTGCCCCGCGGCGATGGCGCCGATGATCAGCCACACGAATACCAGCACCGTGACGATGCCCGCGATCCCCATGCCCGAGCGACTACCGCCGCGCGTCCTTCGATTTTCGTTTGCGTAGGTTCTCATTGTCTAGCTCCAGAGTTGAATGCTTTAGTGCCGGTGCCGGTTTCAGTAGTAGTGACGGCGTCCGCCGACGGCGTGCCCGGCCATCCCGGCCAGCATGAGCGCCACCCCGATGACCAGGACGATGACTCCGACGGTGACGAGCAGTAGACGCCGCCCACACCGCCATGTCAACACTGTAGACCTACGGACATGACCTACAGTCATTATGATCCAGGATCCGTCAAGATCGAGCCCGGACGTCTCGGCGCCTTCCGGGACTCCACCGCAGCCTGGTTCTTTGTATGATTCGTTGCGGGGCGGATCGGATTTCGATGTGCCGGTAGAGCTTTGGGTGGGGAGACATCGATGTCGCCGGAATATCCTCCGTCACGGGACATTTGGTCGCAGGACACCGACGTGTTCGAGCCGATTCGGGGGGATTATCTGCCGCCGCAGGGACAGCGGGGGCGGTCGATGGGTCGGGCCGTGGCGATCGGGCTGGCCGCGGCGGTTGTGGGTGGGGCGGCGACCGTCGGGGGGTTGTATTTCGCCGGGGTCATCGGCGACAAAGACAAGTCTGCTGCCGTCGCGACCAGTGTCGCTCCGGCCGCCATTCCCGCATCACCGTCGACGAGTACCGCTGCGGTGTCGGGATACGTGCCGATCGTAGAGCCGAACTCCAAGGACAAGCAGGCGGCGAAGCGGCAGCCGGGCGCCGGAACCTGTTCCGCCACAGCATCTTCAACCGCGGATATGGAACACTGCTACGACCTGCAGACCGAGGATGTCGACGCGCAGATCGATGTCGCGCAGAAAGCGAAGTTCGATCAGGCGACCGCCACCGATCGGCAGGCGATTCTCGATGACGACAGCGCCTGGCTGACGGCCCGGCCCACCGTGTGCGGTGCGATGCCGAAGACCGGCGGCACCATCGATGGAATCAACTTTGCCGCTTGCACTTTGACCGAGTCGCAGGCGCGGCTGATCGCAGCCGAGGGAACGAATGCCCCCGCCGTGAAATTGCCTCTGCTCACTCCGAAGCATGTCGTGGAAACCGGCACGTACACGACCCCGAAGGGCAGCCGCATCTCGGTTGTGGAGAAGTCGGAGGTGCAGGCGGGCGCGACCACGTGCTGGACGGTCATCGGCGGCTACGCCGGATTCACCGTCAACACAGACCAATTCACCTACGCCACCCCCTCGGGCACCATCACCGGCACACCCAGCGACCCCACCGATTCGAATGGACACCGGGTCGACACCGGCGAGTTGTACAAATTCTGCCTCCGCTACCCCGACGCCCTCCCCGACCTCGATGGCGGCAACATGACCTACTCCCCTGGCTCCCCAGCCGCATTGTGGTCGGTCAAGAACAAGTAGCCCAACCTGGCCGACATGACCGCCGCCGGCACCAGAGCCACGACAGTCGAGCGCAAGTGCGGTGACAGCTGCGGTGCGCACACTCGGTTCATGAAGACAACAGCAATGACAGCGACCACGACGTTCGAGACCGGGGTGGTTCGGGCCAGTGACGGTACGCGGATCGGGTATCGGCGGATCGGGAGCGGGCCCGCGGTGATTCTGGTGCACGGGGCGATGATGACCTCGAAGGGGTTCGAAACCCTGGCCACCGAGTTGTCCACAGAGTTCACGGTGTATCTGCCCGACCGGCGAGGCCGTGGCATGAGCGGGCCGTTCGGTCCGGGGTACGGCATCCGGACCGAGATCGACGATATCGCGGTGCTGCTGCGGGAAACGGGTGCGCACAATGTGTTCGGGCTGAGTGCGGGCGCGACCTTCGCGTTGCACGCGGCGCGAGCCCTGCCGCAGATCACCAAGCTCGCCGTCTACGATCCGCCGCTGGCTGATGCCGACGGTGTTTCACCGCTGGGCTGGCTGGACCGCTACGAGCACGAAATGAACTACCACAGGCCAGCTTCGGCGTTCGTGACCGTCGCCAAGGGCACCGGCGACACCGGCAGTGTCATCGCCAACATCCCCCGATTCCTGCTGACGCCCCTGATGGCGGTCATGCTGCGGCTGGACAAGGGCGAAGACGACGAGCCGCTGCGTAACCTGCTGCCCACCATGCGATATGACGCCGGTGCTGTCGAAACCGTGATCAACGACAAGGATTTCGGTGGATTACGTTGCGACACCCTGCTGCTCGGCGGCGAGAAGAGCATCGGCTACCTGCGCACCGCGCAGGACACCCTGGAATCCCTGATCCCGAACGCGCGCCGCGTCACGCTGCCGGGCGTCGGCCATCTGGCGGCTCTCAACGACGAGAAGCCCGAGCTGGTCGCAGCCGAACTGCGCAGCTTCTTCCGGTGACCGAATCGGCAGTGACCGATGCCGACTGTTGAAAGCCTTGCCCATCGGGGCTTTCAACAGTCGGAGCGCGATCGGCTACGGGTTGTAGATCTCTACATACGCGTTCGTGGCGACGGCGAGAATGCCTGGGCCCATGCCGGTGCAGGCGGCGGTGATGCGCTCGCCCGACGGGGTGAAGGGATAGCTGAGGATGCGGTACGGGCCGATCGCGTAGAGCGGGAAAGGGCCGCTGGCGTAGAGGCCCACGCAGTCGAGGTGGAGTACGTAGTTGCTGCCGCCGTCGGGCGCGCAGACCGCGGAGGCGTCGACGATGCCCCTGGTGACGGCGCAATCCTGAGGTGCGGCGTTGGCGGTGCCGGATCCGGTGACCGCGGTGAGAGCGAATCCCGAAACACCCACGGCGGCAATCAAAGCGGCGGAGCTCAACGATTTGCGCATGAAAATCCCTCCGATATGTGATTGATCGGGCGGTTCCCAACACCCGCCTCGCACAGTCACCCTATGGGTGCAGCGAATTCCACGCTATCGGTTAGTTGTCCGGTTGGGCGCGAATGCCGGGTCAGCCGCCGAGCAGGGCGCGCAGCGATCCGCCGAGCATTCCCGAGGTCAGGGCGGTGAGGGAGTCGGGAGCCAGCACGGTTTCGGGGACCGATCGGGTGTCGCAGCCGGTGGGGATTTCGGCGGAATCGGCGCGGGATTGCAGCCAGGCGAGCGCACCGGGTGAGCCCAGGCCCCATTCGAGGGTGTGGCCGGAGACCGGGAGGGTCAGTTGCTCGCGGCGGTAGGTGACGGGGGTGCCGCTGTCGCAGTAGGTGGAGACGAGGGTGTCGACGCCGCCGATGGTGCTGATCTCGTCGCTGATCGCGTTGTAGACGTAGAGCGGAGCGGTGGGCGTCTCGGCCCCGAGTTGCGCGGCGTCGATGGCGGCGCTGATCACCGGGTCGGCCAGCACCTCGTCCAGCGAGGCGGTCATGTAGTGGGTGGCGTCGAAACCTATGTTGGACAGCAGGTTCTGAGGCGTGCAGGCGGAGACCGCGGCGGCGATCTTCTGCTGCCCGGCCGGAGTCAGGTAGCGGTCGAGGGCGGCGGTGAACTCCGGCGCGCCCTGCATCATGCCCATGAGGGCGATCGGCACCAGCGCGCCGCCGATGGGAGTGCCGTTGGCGGAACGCAATCCGGCGCGGAAGTCGCCGACCGGCGCACCGAGCGCGGCGGCGATCAGATTCAGTTCGGGGGCGTAGCGCGGCTGCTCCTGCGCGGCCCAGCCGGAGGCGATGCCGCCGCCGGAGTAGCCCCACAGCATGGCGCGGGTGTCCGCCCCGGAAAGCCCGGTGGGCGTGAAGTTCTCGGCGGCGCGCAGTCCGTCGAGCACGACGTAGCCCGGTTCGCGCGGGGTGAGGAAGTGATTGTCGACGCCGCCGTAGTCGGGCACCGACACCGCCCAGCCGCGCGCCAGCGCCGCGGCCACCATCGGTGACTCGTTGGCCATGGTGGTCAGGTCGATGCTCGGCTGCGAGAGGTCGAGCCAGGGCACGCGCCCCTGCTGCAACGCCTGTGACGGCATGCATTGCGGCGCAATGGAGTCGGTCATGTTCTGGAAGGACAGCACGGCGGACGGATTGGCATTGTCCGCCGACTTCAACACCGTGGTCACGGCACTGTAGGGCTGCCCGTCGGCGTCGGTGGTGCGGTAGAGCAACTGCCAGGCCGACACCCGCATGGGCAGCGCCTGGAAGAAGCTGGGTTCGATCTCCCGGGTACGCAGGATCGTGCCCGGCGCGGCGTCCGCGAGGTCGGCGGGCGGCTGGTAGAACGCGTCGGAGTCGTCGGGGGTGGCGGTCGCGATCGGTGTCGTGACGCCGCCGAGCACGAACGCGGCCGTCAGCAGCGTCAGCGCCGTGCCGCACCCGCGCCGCCACCTGCCGAACATGTTTCCCGAATAACGGTCTTCGCCCACCTGCGGCATGGTTCGCCCCTCCCATTCGGGACCGAACGATAACAGGTTCCAGTATTGGCGGTCCGGAATTCGCGGTATCGGTCAGAGCCGGGCCAGCGTGGCTGGCCTCCAAGTCTTCGAGGTTGAGAGCCACCCGGGTGCGGCAGAGTTTTCATGTGCCGTTCACCTCTGGCAAATATTGCGCGACTTAGGTTTCCACTATGAGGGAATCGCTGCGTGTGGGGTCGGTCGCCGAACTGATGGCCTTGTTGGCCAGCTGCGAAGACGCCTGGGACATGCCGGATCGAAGTGGGGATCCGGTCGACATCCTCGACCACGACCGGCAGTGCGCGGAATTGCTGCGCGAGCGGTTTCCGGAAGACGAGGAACTTCAGGTCGCGGGGCTGGCGCACGATATCGGGCATGTGCTGGTGCCTGGCGATGACGGCGGGCACGGCGTGAATGGCGCGAACGCGGTTCGGGAGCTGCTGGGTGAGCGGGTGGCGCGGCTCATCGAATTGCATGTGACGGCGAAAAGGTATCTGGCGGCTACGGATTCGGTGCATGCGGCGGCGCTGTCGGCGTCGAGTCAGCGGACGCTGGTGGCGCAGGGTGGGCCGATGACGGCCGCGGAGATCGCGGTGTTCGAGGCGGATCCGGATTTCGACGCCGCGATCGCGCTGCGCAAGGCGGATGACGCGGGCAAGGTGGTGGGGCTCGTGGTGCAGCCCCTTCCCACCTGGCGTCCGGTCATCGAGCGGGTGGCGGGCCCGCGGTTCTGATCGGGGGGCCGGAATGCCGTGCGGGCTCGAAGGCTCGTGCGAGACTGGCGGTATGGCCGATGCGACGCCGCCCGGATATCACTCGGTGACACCGCGCATGGTGGTGGACGACCCGGTGGCCGTGGTCTCGTTCCTGCGCACCGTGTTCGGCGCGGCAGGGACGGCCGAGCCAGGTCGTCCCGCCGAAGTTCGGATCGGTGACTCGCTGGTGATGATCTCGGAAACCGGTGCGCGGGAGGCGTTTCCGGCTTTCCTGTACATCTATGTCGAGGACGTGGCGCCCACCTTCCAGCGGGCGCTGGACGCGGGTGCCGTCGCGCTCGAACCGCCCTTCGACACACCGTACGGGGATCGACGGGCCATGGTGCGCGACCGGTTCGGGAACGTCTATCAGATCGCGAGTCGCGGGTAAGGCACGTTGTTCGCGCCGAGGGCGTGGCTGTGCGCGGGGTGGTGCACGGTCGGGCGGGTCGAGGTGGGGAACGACTGGCCGATCAGCCAGGCCACGGTGAATATCGCGACCAGGATCAGGGCGAAGGCGGTGGCCTTCAGTAGGGGTTCGAGGGGGTCGGCCTCGTTCACGCCTGGGCCAGTTCGTATCCGGCGTCGTCGACGGCGGCGCGGATGAGGTCGACGGAATCGGCGGCGGCGCCGGTGACGGTCACCTGGCCGGCTTCGACGTTCACCTCGACGGTGTCGATGCCGTCGATGGCGGTCAGGGCCTTGGTGACGGCGCCAGCGCAGTGGCCGCAGGTCATGCCCTGCACGGTGTAGACGATCTCACTCATGTCGTGTCCCTTCGGATTTCTTCGATGATTGCCCGACCGCCGGAGCATGTCACGAAAGTCATGCTCCGGCAGCCGGTCCGGTGTCGTGGTCAGCAGGCCCGCTGGTCGAGCAGGCCGGGGCGGTCCTGCCGATCGAGGAGTTCGATCAGCGATTCCCGGGCGCGGGCCACGCGCGAGCGGATGGTGCCCACCGGGCAGCCGACCGCCTGCGCCGCCTCCAGGTAGGAGAGGCCGAGTACCTGGGTGAGGACGAAGGCCTCACGGCGGTCCTCGGGCAGCCCGCGCAGCAGCTCGGTGATGGCCAATTCCTCCGGGAAATCGGCACAGTCGCGTTCGTGGCGACTGTCGATGGCGGACTGCCAGTCTCCCGACGCCGATTTGGGGCGCGCGGACGCGCTGCGGATGCGGTCCACCACGACTCGGCGGGCGATGGACAGCAGCCAGGTGCGCGCCGAGGATCGCCCGGCGAACGACGGCAGGCTGCGCAGTGCGCGCAGGAAGGTCTCCTGCGTCAGATCGTCCGCGGACTGGGTGTCGGTGAGGTGCGCGACGAAACGCCAGACATCGCGCTGCGTCGCGCGGATGAACGCCTCGAGGGCGCGGCGGTCGCCGCGTCCGGCCGACAGGGCCAGCGCGGTGAGTTCGTCCACTTCACGAGTGGCGGGCAGGGGTGAGGACCGCTGCCCGGTGGACAGCGGCACGGTGATGGAATGCATTGCCAGGCCTTCGGTAGAAGACGCCACGCCGGCGTGGCGTCGGCAAGGTTCGGCCGTCACTCGGGGGTGACGTACCGCGGGCAAGACGGTCGATCAGTCACCGGCGCACCGCAATTGGGTGGCCGGTCGCGGATGCGCACGACCGCGGCATCACGACCCGACCTGGGTGGCGGATCGTCGTGCCGGGTAACGCATCGGCCGGTGCCGCGAGGTCACCGGCGGGAACTGTTCAGACCCCGAAGGCGAATGCGGGCGGGCCACGCCGGGCGAGCACATGCCGCAGCACATCCTGCGGCGCGATCCGGACCCGGACGTGTGCGGGCCGGGCGATGGGGGCGTCAGCGGCACGGCCGACATGGAAGACGGCCAGCAGCGGCGCGAAAACCCGGGCGTGCAGCGCGCGCAGCAGCGCGAACAGGGCCCGCTCGCCCCACCACAGCCACAGGCCGCAGCAGGTCGCGGCGAGGCAGTGCGCGGCGGCCATCGACGGCGAGTTCACCATCGATGGCGCGGCGCCGTGGCCGCCGTGCGCGCTGTGCCCGTTGGCGACGGGCGCGAGCCCGAACCACAGGTGCAGGATCAGCTGCATGGCGGACAGACCGCCGATGATGGCGGTCGCGCCCCACTGCCGGTCGGCGAAAACCCATGCCACGGTGGCGGTTCCCAGCGCGGCGGGCAGCAGGGTGGAGAACGAGAGCGGATGACCGGAAATCAGGCTGTGCCCGGCCGCGGACAGTGCGACGGCGATCACGGCGAAGATCGCCGCGCGCACGGCGCGAGTCACGGGGGTCACGGCTGGATCGGTCATGGCATCCGACATCGTCGCATCTGAGGGGTAAGTCCTTCGGAGGCGGGGCTTCTCACCGCAGCCGCAAGCTGTTGGAGATGACGAACAGGGAGGACAGGGCCATGGCGGCCGCGGCGGCGAGCGGATCGAGCAGGCCGCCGACCGCGAACGGGATGGAGATCAGGTTGTAGCCGAGCGCCCAGATCATATTGCCGCGGATGGTTTCCGCGGTCGCCCTGGCCAGTGCGATCGAGGCCGGGACCGCCGCGAGGTCGTCGCCGACCAGCACCATGTCCGATGCCGCGATCGCGGCATCGGCCCCGCCGGAGAGTGCGATGCCGAGGTCGGCGGCGGCCAGCGCGGGGCCGTCGTTCACGCCGTCGCCGACCATGGCCACCCCGTATCCGAGTTCCCGCAGCCCGCGGATCACCTCGACCTTGTCCTCGGGCAGCAGACCGGCGTGCACGTCGGTGATGCCGGTGCGGTCGGCGACCGCCTGTGCCGCATAGGGATTGTCGCCGGTGAGCAGGACCGTGTGCAGGCCCTGCCGGTGCAGTTCGGCGATCGCGCCCGCAGCGCTGTCGCGCACCCGGTCGTCGTGGTCGGCACCGTGGGTGAGGGTGCCGGTCTTGTCGAACAGGACGATGTCGATCCGCCCGGCGCGTTCGAGGGCGGCCTCGTCGCCGATGAGGATGCCGGTGCGGGCGCCTCGGCCGACCGCGGCGAGCAGTGCGGCGGGGGTGGCGAGGCCGAGGGCGCACGGGCAGGCGACCACCAGCACGGCGATCCCGGCGGTGACCGCCCGCGCGGGTGTGGCTCCGGCGACCAGCCAGCCGGTGGTGGTGACGGCGGCGATCAGCAGGACGGCCGGGACGAAGCGGGTCACCAGCCGATCCGCCAGTCGCCGTAGTTCACTGCGTCCCGTCAGCCCGGGTTCGAGCACTCGGGTCGGGCCCGCCGAGACAAGGGTGTCGGCTCGGCTCGCGGCCTCGATGATCAACCGGCCCTCCCGCACCACGGTCCCGGCCGACACCGCCGTGCCCGCACGCAGGGGCGTGCTGCCGGATTCACCGGTGAGGGTGGCGAGATCCACGCTCGCTTCCCCGTCGATGACGAGCCCGTCGGCGACGATCATCTCGCCCGACCGTACGAGGAAGCGCTGTCCTTCCTCGATGTCACCCAAGGGAATCCGCTGGCGCTGACCCGAATCATTTACTACTACAACTGTTTTGACGTCTGCCTCGGCGAGCGTTCCAACTGCCGCAGCCGTGCGCAGCGATACCCGCCGCTCGATCCACCGGCCCGACAGCACGAGCACGGTGATCCCGGCCGCGGTCGCCAGGAACCCGATATCGCTTCCGAGCGCCGCACGCCATCCGAGACCCGGATCGACCGAGCCGGATTCGAACAGCGCCACCACCGCCCACCCTGTCGCGACCGTGATCCCCAGCGAGACAAGGGTGTCCATCGTCACCGTCCGATGCCGCGCACCACGCAGCGCGGCCGCGTGCAGGGGCCAGGCCGCCCACGTGACGATGGGTAGCGCGCACAGAATGGGGATCGACTGCCAACCGGGAAATCGCGTCGACGGCACGAGAACGAAACTCAGCGAGGTCACCGCCAGCAGCACGGCCAGCGGAACAGCCAGGGCCAGCCGACGACCGAGCGACCGCAACCGCGAACTCTCCGCCGCCAGCACCTCGGCATGCGCGCCCGAATTAGCCTCGGCAGCAAAGTATCCCGCGCCCTCCACCGCCCTGCACAGCTCCTCCACGTCGCAACCCTCGGGAGCGTCGATGGTGGCCGTGCGGGCCAGCAGATTCACCGACGCCGTCACATCGGCGATCGCCTCCAACCGTGCCTCGACCCTGGAAGCACAAGCAGCACAGGTCATTCCGTCGATGACCAGCGTCACCCGCCGCAGCACGGGCGGATCAGCCCGGGGAAACCGATACACCGTGGCGGTCACACCGACTCCGAACCGCCGAGGCCCGCAATCACCCGCAACGGCAGCCGTCCGGGAACCGCACGCGGCGGCAAGATCCGCTGAGGCACCCGGACCGGGCGCGATACGGCGGGTGCACGGAACAGCGACAGCGCGAGTTGCGCGGACAGGGACAAGCCCGCGACCAGGATGCCGGCGAGGAGCATGGCAGGCAGCCCGAATCCGGCTGATCCGGTGAGCAATCCGATCTCCACGGCAAGTGCGGCATGCACCAGGTTCGGCAGCCGCGCCGGGCGACGGCGGCCGCGCGACGGATTGTCGGAGGGTGGCACGGGCTGATTCATGATGGTGTCGGACAGGTCGGGATACCCGGTCAACTCCTGAGTCGCGGGTACCGGGCCGGTCTGCGGTGTGACCAGGCCTGCCAGGGTCGACCAGGTGTGGCAGGCGGGGCATTCGTCGAGGTGCTGTTGCAGGCGGGGGGTGGGGATGCCGCTGGGTTCACCGTCGATTCGCGCCGAAATGGCCTCGCGGGCCGTATCGCACCTCATGGTGGATCAGTCGGATGGGAGGGGGGTTGGGTTCCCGGGCGGGGCGCGGTTATGGTTCCCGGCGTGTTGGACCGGATCAAGCCGTCGTGCCGTCGGCGCAGGGCTGCGCGCTGGGTGACGATGCTGGTCGCGACCGGTGTCACGGCGCTCGCCCCGGGGGTCTCGGCCGCCGAGACCGCGACCGGGTGCTGGGTGATGGACGTGCCGGTCTATGCCGAAGCACGCGATTCGATGGCTGCTGGAACGCAATTGGACGCAACGGTGCGGATCGTCAATGGCTGCTCGCATCCGGTGGTGTTGACCCTGCGGTCCGGGCGCACGGTGACCGGTGATGACGGCGCACCGGCCTGGTCGCCGCTCGTGGATGCGGCGGGGTCGGCCCGCTTCGACCGCGAGCAGGTGACCGTTGAACCGGGCGGCAGCGAAGTGGTGGGGGTCACGGTGTCGGCCGCCTCGGATGCGGAGCCCGGTGATCACCCGCTGGCCGTGAGTGCGGCAGAGGCCGACGCACCGGCGAATCCTGTTCGCTGGCAGTCGATTCCGCTGCGCGTGGACGGCGAGCAGCGGCAGCGGGTCGAGATCGGCGATATCGCCGCCGCGTATCACTCGCGGTTGAATCCCTTCGCGCCCGGCAGCGCCGATATCGCGTTCACCGTGGCCAATACCGGCACCGCCACGATCAGCGGGCAGGTGCTGGCGGGGCTGGGTGGGCTCTACAGTCTGCGAGCCGACGCCGACTTCGCGCACGCGCCCACCGTGGTCCTGGTGCCCGGTGCGATCTATCGCGGTTCGGTCCGCATCGACCGGGTCTGGCCCGCAGTGCGATTCGATGCCCAGGTGGGTTTCCGGCCCACGGCGATCAGCGGATCCCCCGTGGACTACGCCACCCCGGCCGTGCAGAACGAGCGCACGCTCTGGGCGCTGCCGGTCGGCCAGATCCTGGTCGCGATCCTGCTCGGCACCACGCTGTTCGTGCTCGCCCTCGCCCGCCGCGACCGCCACCTGCGCCGCGCCCGAATTCCCGCGACCACCGACTGAGCCGGACCCGCCTGCGAAACCGCGGGTGCCGTGGGAACCGAATACCTCTCGGTCGCGACTACTGGTGTGGCGGGCCGGGACCTGGCTCGGCGTCATCGGGATCGCGGAGGGTGTCGTTTGTTCACACGTACCTTGTCGAGAGTCGCGCTCAGTGCGCTGCTGCTCGCCGGATCGGGGCTGCTGGCAGCCTGCGGATCCGATCACGCGGCCTCGGGTGGGCAGGCACAGGACGGTGCTGCCGGATATCCGGTGACCGTCGACAATTGCGGGTTTCAGCAGACGTTCGACAAGCCGCCGTCGCGGGTGCTGCTGCTACAGGGCGCTTCCGTCGGTGAAGTGGAGACGTTCCTGCTGCTCGGTCTGGGCGACAAGATCGTGGCCAATGCGCAGTACTACGGGGTTTCGGATATCCCGGGGATGGCGCAGCGCGTCGACTCGCTGCCCAAGGGCGGTTTGAAGCTGAACGCGTCGGCCGATGTGCCCGCCGAGCAGGCGCTGGCATTGCAACCGGATCTGGTGGTGTCCACCTGGTCGGGCGGCTTCGATCCGAAGTTCGGGTTCGCGAGCCGGGACATGTTGCAGCAGGCCGGGATTCGGTCGCTGGTCAATCCGGTGAACTGCTCCTACGGTAAGCCGAAGGACGTGACGGCCGCCGAGCGCGACGCGTACACCGCGGCGTCGACCACCTCGTCGCTGGACTTCATCACATTGGTAGGGCGCATCTTCGGGGTGCCGGACCGGGCCCGCGAGCTCGTCGACCAGCTGCGGGTGCGCATGGATGCCGTGGCGCAGAAGGTGAACGGGCAGCCGAAGAGCAAGATGCTGATCGCGTTCCCCGATATGGGCATGATGAACGCCAACGGTCTGCCCGCGGTGTTCTCGGGCAATATCTACGACTCGGTGGTGCGGGCCGCGGGCGGGGAACCCGCGTTCCCCAATGGCGGCTGGGATCTGACCTCGAATCTGAGCGCCGAGCAACTGGCGGCCGCACCGGTCGACGTGCTGGTGATCGGCGCGTATCGGCCGGGTGAGGACCTGGATGCGGAGGCGGCCAAGCTGTTCGCCGCCTATCCGCAGTGGAACGCGTCCAAATCCAAGTCCTACGTGAAGGTTTCCGATGGGATCTACCTCGGCCCGGCCAATGCCGACGCGATCGAGCAGATCGCCCGCGTCGCCCACCCCGCCGCGTTCTGACCGCCGCTGGGCGCGCTCGGGGCGACTGAGCCCGGCGGTGCTGTTGCCGCTGGGCGGGATCGCGCTGGTGCTGGCGTGCCTGGCCGGTGTCACGGTCGGCTCGGTGCATGTCCCGGTCGTCGCGGTGTGGGACACGCTGCGCTTCCATCTCCTGCACTTCGGTCCGCCGCCGGACGCGCTGCCCGCAATGATCGTGTGGCAGTTGCGGATTCCGCGCGTGGCCGCGGCGATCGTGGTGGGCGCGGCGCTGTCGATGGCGGGTGCGGTGCTCCAGGGCATGGTGCGCAATCCGCTGGCCGACCCGTTCGTGATCGGGGTGTCGTCGGGGGCGGGACTGGCCGCGGTGGCCGTCATGTCCTCGGCGTCGGCGCTGTGGATTCGCAACCTCGGGGTGCCCGTCGCCGGTTTCGTGGGTGCGATGGCGACGCTGGTGCTGGTGCTGATCTTCGCGCAGCATCGTGGCCGGTTCACCGGGGCGCGCATCGTGCTCGCGGGTGTTGCTGTAGGCCAGGTGGCTTCGGCCGCAACGAGTCTCATCCAATTGCATTCCGAACCGGCGGAGATCCGCGGCATCCTGTTCTGGATGATGGGCAGTGTGGCCGGGGCCGATCTGGCGGCGCTGCGCCTGCCCGCCGCGGCGGCGCTGGCCTGCATGGTGTGGCTGCTGGTGCAGGCGCGCGGGCTCAACGCGCTCTCGATGGGCGATGACGACGCGGTCGCGCTGGGCGTGGACGTGAACCGGCTGCGGTTGCAGCTCATCGTGATCGTCGCGGTGCTGACCGGATTGTCGGTGAGCATCGCGGGCGGCGTCGGCTTCGTCGGGCTGATCATCCCGCATATCGCGCGCTTCGCGACGGGCGCGGATTACCGTCGGCTGCTGCCGGTTTCGGCATTGCTGGGTGCGGTGTTCCTGGTGCTCATCGATCTGGCCGCGCGGGCGCTGGACTCGCCGAACGAGTACCCGCTGACGATTTTCACCGCCGCGCTGGGCGGGCCGTTCTTTCTGTGGCTGCTCAAGCGGAGCCGGTCGGGAGGCACCGTATGACTCAGGCGGACAACAGTTCTCGCAACTCCGGTGGCTCGGCGGTGACCGTGACCGGGTTGCGGGTGGACATCGACGGAACCACCATCGTCGATGCCGTGCACATGGCGGCGGCTCCGGGGTCGGTCACCGCGATCGTGGGCCCGAACGGGTCCGGCAAGTCGACGCTGCTGCGGGCGGTGTACCGATCCGGGCGGCCGACTGCGGGCACCGTGCTGATCGGCGGGCACGATGTGTGGCGGACGCCGGTGAAAGCGATGGCGCGCGAGCGGGCCGTGGTCACCCAACACCAAGGCGAGGCAGCGGATTTCACGGTCGGCGAGATCGTGGCGATGGGTCGTTCCCCCCATCAGCGCTACCTCGCGCCGGACTCGCGGCGCGATCGCGAGATCGTGGTCGAGGCCATGGAGCGGGTGGGTGTGGCCGGTTTCGCCGATCGGGACTTCGCCGGGCTCTCGGGCGGCGAGCGGCAACGCGTGCTGCTGGCGCGGGCGCTGGCGCAGCGGGCCCCCGTGATCCTGCTCGACGAGCCGACCAATCACCTGGACATTCACGCTCAGCTGGCGCTGCTACAGCTGCTGCGTGAGCTGGACGCGACGATCGTGCTGGCCATCCACGACATCGGGCAGGCGCTCGCGTATGCCGATCATGTGGTGGTGTTGCGGGCGGGCACAGTGGTGGCGGCGGGTGAGCCGGGCACGGTGATCACTCCGGAACTGCTGCGTGAGGTGTTCCAGGTGTCGGCGTGCGTCATCGAGAATCCGCTCACCGGGCGGCCACACATCATTGTCGGCCTGCCGGATGAAAAGGCCACGGCCGCAGTGGATATCGCCGATTCCGCGCGGGCGTGAGCGATAACACACAATTCTCCGCGGCGACGGGAACCCGGGGCGGGTGTCGTCCGACTGATCCTCTGAGTCGGCAGGCGAGGGGCCGGCCCAGAGGTGAGGAAATGCCATGTCTGTTGGCGGTCGCTGGTACGGCGGGCGTAATCGGCGGCCCGGGGCAGGGGACGCCGAATCGGATTCGAACTGGCCGCGAATTTCGGTCGTCATTCCAATTCTGAACGAGGCCGACAACCTTCGTCAGGTGCTGCCGACCATTCCGGCCGGATACGAGATCATCGCCGTGGACGGCGGCTCCCGGGACGAATCCATGGCGGTCGTGGCCGAACTGCGACCCGAGGCGACCCGGCTGCGGCAAACCCGCTGGGGCAAGGGCAATGCGCTGTCCTGCGGGTTCGCCGCCGCCACCGGCGACGTCATCGTCATGTTCGACGCCGACGGGTCCGCCGACGCCCGGGAGATCGACGCCTTCGTCGCCACCCTCATGACGGGAGCCGATTTCGCCAAGGGCACCCGGTTCGCGCCCGGCGGCGGCAGCGTCGATATCACCGCGCTGCGGCGGCTCGGGAACAGCGGATTGACCGCGCTCGCGAATCGGCTGTTCGGCATGCATTTCACCGATTTGTGCTACGGCTACAACGCATTCTGGCGCGATATCCTGCCGCTGCTGGCGCTCCCGGATTGTGAACCGGCCGATGCCGGGACGCGGTGGGGGGATGGCTTCGAAATCGAGACCGTCATCAATTGCCGGGTCGCGAATGCGGGGCTCGTGATTCGCGAGGTGCCCAGTCATGAACAGCACCGGCTGCACGGGCCGAGCAATCTGAATGCCTGGCGAGACGGGCGGCGGGTGCTGACCACGCTGATCCACGAATGGCGCGCTCGCGACCGGACGGTTCGGCTTTCCTCTGCCGCAAGGCATTTCACGCCCGCGCCGCAACCCACACGGCCCGTCGCGGACCGGCATATTCCGACTTTGCGCGCACCCCATGGTCATCGGGACGCGGTGTGAGCGAACTGCCATCGATCTCGGTGATCGTGTGCACGTACTCCGATCGACGCTGGGAGTTGTTCCGCGCCTGCGTCACCGAGGTGTGCGCGCAGGCGGCGGAGTCGGATGCCCAGGTGGTCGTGGTCGTCGATCACAACGAGGAACTGCGTGCTCGATGCGCCGCCCGCTTCCCCGACGTGACCGTCGTGGCCAACCGGGAATCGCGCGGGCTGTCCGGGGCACGGAATACCGGTGTCGCCGAATCCAACGGGGATGTCGTGGTTTTCATCGATGACGACGCGGTGCCGCGGGGCGGCTGGCTGACGTCGATGCGTGCGGCATTCGCGGACACCGCACTGCTGGGCGCGGGCGGAGAGGTGCACCCCGCGTGGCCGAAAGGCGTGCGGCCGGTGTGGTTGCCGCCGGAATTCGACTGGGCGATCGGCTGCGACTACGCGGGCATGGCCGCACTGGGTGCGGAGATCCGCAACCCGATCGGCGCGAACATGGCTCTGCGGCGCGACGTCGTTGTCCGGGCCGGTGGATTCCGCGCTGTACTCGGCCGGGTCGGTGGAACCCCGGCCGGATGTGAGGAGACGGATCTCGCCATACGCATGAAAGCACTTGCACCACGGGGAATCATCCGCCGAATCGCCGAAGCTCCCGTCGATCACCACGTCGATGCCGACCGCTGCCGCGGCCGCTACCTGATTCGCCGCTGTTATGCCGAAGGCGGCTCGAAAGCGGTCCTGATGCGCCTCGAGGGAGCCGGGCCCGCGATGTCCGCCGAGGCAGACCACGCGATGATCGCCATCCCCCGCGCGATCGGCCGGGAACTGGCCGCGGCATTGAATGGCGACCGCACCGCCACACGCCGAATCCTCTGGACCGTACTGGGATTGACTGCCGCGATCCTCGGTTGGATACGCGGAATGTTCCGCCCGCGCCCGCAGGCGGGAACAGACGACGGTATAGCCCGCGATCAATCACGTTCGACAGCCGCTGGTTTCGCTGCCGTGCGGCTTGGCCGGCAGTCCCCGTCGCAAGACTGGCCTGCCGTGCGAGTCGGTGTTTCCGTGGTGCTCTGCACTCTCGGGCGGGCCGCCACGTTGCCCGCTGCCGTGCGGTCTGTGTTGGTCGAGCAAGCTTGGCCTGCAACCGAAGTGCTGGTGGTGGACAACGACCCGACGTCCGGAGCGGCGCGTCGTGCGTTGACGGGATTCGATGATCCGCGGCTACGGGTGGTGGCCGAGACGAGGCGGGGCGTGTCATATGCCCGCAACGCCGGGGTCGCTGCGGCCGTCGCGCCGGTGGTCGCCTTCATCGATGACGACGTGATCGCGGAACCCGATTGGGTGCGGCGGATCGCCGAGGTGTTTCAGGCCGATCCGGACGGCGAGATCGCCTGTGTGACAGGCCTGGTCGTGCCCGCTGATCTGGACCTGGCGACGCATCGCTGGTTCGAGGCGAGTTCCGGGTTCGGACGCGGGGACACGGTGATGGTGTGGGAGCGCGAAGGCCACGGTGAGCTGCTGACTCGACTGCGGGCGCACGAACCGCTCGCGGTGCCGGGGCGGCGGGGGCCGGCGTATCCGGTGGCGGGCAGTGAGTTCGGGTCGGGGAACAATATGGCGCTGCGGCGGGAGTGGCTGGTGCGGGCGGGCGGGTTCGACACCGCGCTCGGGACCGGCAGTCCGGCGCGGGGCGGCGAGGACCTGGACATGTTCCGGCGCACCATTCTGGACGGTGGCGCGATCGTGTATCAGCCCGCCGCCACGGTTCGGCATCACCACCGCGACACCCCCGCGCAGCTGCGGCGGCAGATGTACGACTACGGCGTCGGCATGTGCGCGAGCGTCGTTCGCTACGCGACCACCGATACCGCCGCGCTGCTGCGGGTGCTGCGCGTCCTGCCCGGTGGCCTGCGGCTGCTGGTGGATCCGCGCTCGGCCAAGAACTCCGGCAAGACTCCCGACTATCCCCGTGCGCTGACCTACATCGAACTCGCCGGATACCTCACCGGGCCGGTTCATCTGGTGCGCAGCCACCTCACCCGGGCCCGGCGGGAGCGCATCGGGTGATCCGGCTCGACTCCCCCGGCCGGACCCGGGCTTCCCACCGGCCGCGATACCCGCTGCCCCCGATCGCGGTGCTCACGGCGTCCGCAATCGCTTGCGCGGCAACCCTGATGGCCATCGCGGACTGTGGCGGTCCACTCCGCTTCGCCGCCGTCCTGGCCATGTTCTGCTGCGCGCCGGGCCTGCCGCTCATCGCCCTGATCCGCCTGCCCAGCCTGCCGATCACGCTGATCCTGGGCATCAGCACCTCCTGGGCGACCTGGCTGCTGCTCGCCCTCGCCCAGATCACCTCCGCACACTGGCTGCCGATCCCGTGTGCGCTCCTGATCTCGACGATCACCGTCGCCGCCACCCTCGCCTACCTCACTCCTCGACTGCGCGGGGAATGGAAAGTCCAGCGGCCGTGGCTGATTCAGCGCCTCCGGGGCCGCGGCCATGATGACGACACGGCACCTCCGTCTGAGCACACGGTCGCCATCGGACGACGGACTCGCCGCAAGAGCTTGCGACCGTTGCCCGCGTCCGGTGGCATGGCATCGGGTCCGACGCTGGGTGGGTCGGCCATCGGCCGGTCCGGGGCAGGTGTGCGACAGCTCGGCATCGGTGCCGCGTATGGAATGCGCTGGACGCGAAGCCGATTCGTGACGTTGACCGGGCTCGGGGTGGCGGCCGGGCTGCTGTGGTGGGAGTCGCGGGTCGTCGATCTCGATGCGGCCGGGGCGTATGGGCTTGTCGGGGTGCTGACTTGGCGGATGCCTGTCGCGCTGGTGTTGATCGCCGGGGTGTTCGCGTGCGCGCTGGCTCGGCGGCGGGTCGACGGGGTGAGCGCCGCCGGGGCGGTGGCGCTGCTGGTGTGCGGGCTGTATCAGCTGGTCAGCGTGGCGGATGGGAGCGCGGTCGTCGGGACCGGGTTCGTGCATGTGGGGTTCGTCGATTACCTCGGGGCCGCGCATCGGTTGCCGCCGAGCGTGGACGCCCGGTTCAGTTGGTCGGGGTTCTTCGATGCGGCAGCGTTGATCGTGCGGCTGGCGGGGTTGCCGGATGCGGGGCCGCTGCTGCTGTGGGCTCCGGCGGTGATCACCGGGTTCGCGACGCTGCCGCTGTTCGTGATCGCGCGCATCGTGACCGGGTCGCAGCGGCTGGCCTGGGTGAGCCTGGCGATCTATGTGTGCGGCAACTGGTTTCAGCAGGACTACTTCGCGCCGCAGGCCATCGCGATCGTCATGCACTTCAGCATGGTGGCGGTGCTGCTGTGGCTGCTGCGCGGCGGTGGAACACCAGCGCTGAGCGGCGGGTGGGTGCAGCGGCTGTCGGCACTGCCGGTGCGGGTTCCGGGGTTGCCGGACGGGGTCGGTCGAACGCAGGCGCTGGCACTGGAATTCGTGCTGCTGTTCATCGGTGCCGCCACTGTGGTCAGTCATCAGCTGACCCCGGTGTTCACCATCGCCACCCTGACCCTGCTGGCCCTGGTCGGCTGTCTGCGGCAGCGCGGGCTGCCGGTGGCACTGGGCATCGTGTTCACGCTGTGGCTCAGCTATGGCGCGCCGGACTATTGGACCGGTCACCTGCATGTGCTGCTCAGTGATCTGGGCCGGGTGGGCAGGTCGCTGCAGTCGGGGGTGAGCGACCGGGTGACCGGCGATCCGACCTATCAGCGCATGCAGTTGGTGCGCATCGGGTGGTCGGGCGGACTGGCCGTGCTGGCCGCGATCGGACTGCTGCTGCATCGGCATTCGCGGTTCGCGCTCGCGGCGCTGGCGCTGTTCGCGGCACCGTTCACGCTGATCGTGGCGCAGAGTTACGGCGGCGAGATCGTGCTGCGCTGCTTCTTCTACGCGCTGCCGATCATGGCTCCGCTGGCCGCGCTCTGCCTGCACCGATTGTTCGGGTGGGCATACGGATTCGCGCGGCGGACGACCTCGGCGGCATGTCCGCGGCGGCGGCGTGGTGTAGCCGCCGCACTGTTGACGCCCGCGGTACTGGTGGCCGCGGTGCTCGGGCTCACCACACGCGGCCTGAATACCGCCTTCGAACGCAATCCCGCCGATGTCGCGGCGGCGGCCCGCGACCTGCTGCGTCGAATTCCCGACGGCGCCAGCGTGATTCCGCCCAACGGTGAAGGCGTGCTGCAAATGGCGCGGCTCACCACCGTCGCGCGGCCGCAGAACGGGAAGTGTGCCGAATGGACCATCGCCTGCGTCGACACCTTTGACGCCGACTACGTCTTCCTCAGCACCACTCAGCAGGCGGCGCTGCGACTCCAATGGGGCATGCCGCCGGGCTCGCTGTGGACCTTCGCCGACGAACTGGCCCGGCAGGGCCGCTACCGCATCGTGCAGCGCACCGATCACGTGATCGTGCTGGAACGCCAGCGACAGGAGCAATGACCTTGTGGAACTTCGTGATCGGCCCCGCCGGCGCGGTGATGTTCGCACTCGCGCTGGGACTGCTGGCCCTGTCCACGGTGCTGCGGGAGCGCTCGGTGCCGCGCACCGGGACCACCGACCGGCTGGCCACCGCTCGGCCGGTGCTGCACGGGCTGGCCTTCGCCGCCGTCGTGCTCGGGCTGAGTGCGACGGCCGTGCGCATGGGGACCATGGCATGAGCCGACGACTGTCCCGCCGCCCGGTGCTCGGCGCGCTGCTGCTGGCGGTGGCGCTGCTGTGCTGCGCGGGTATCGCACAGTGCGCGCGCGGCACCGCGGCCGACGGCGTGTCCGGGGTGGCGGCCCCGCGCGGCGACCTGCCCGGTTGGCGGCAGGTGTTCGTCGACGACTTCACCGGCGATCAACTCTCCGAATCCGATTGGGGCCGCTACAGCGGCAAACCCGGTGGCGATCCGGCCAGTTTCTGGCTGCCGTCGCACACCGTGGTGCGCGACGGCATGCTCACGCTGCGGGGTTATCGGGAGTTCGGCCGCATGGTGACCGGCGGGGTCGGGATGTGGCCGCGCCCGCAGACCTACGGCAAGTGGGAGGTGCGCCTGCGCGCCGACCCCAGCGACGACGTCACCTTCCACCTGCTGCTGTGGCCACGCGACGAGATCTGGCCGCCCGAGATCGACTTCGCCGAGAACTTCGGCGGCGCGCGGGATTACGTCGACGGGTTCCTGCACTGGACCGACTCCGGCGGGCGGCGCAAGGCCCAGCAGGCGGTTCGGGCCGACTTCAGTCGGTGGAACACCGTCGGCGTCGAATGGCTGCCCGGCATGGTGCGCTACACGCTCAACGGCCAGGTGTGGGGCGTCGAGACCGGCGATCGCGTTCCGAACACTCCTATGTGGCTGGCTCTGCAGACCCAGTCCGGCGGGTGCGCCAAGGCTGTCGAATACGGGGTCGCGCCGTGCCCGTGGGTGGGTACGCCCGACCACACCGAGATCCAGATCGATTGGGTCAGCGTCTACGCGCCGGCCTTTCCCATGGCGGGCAAGTGAATCCGCCCCCTACTCGTCCTGTCCGCCGAAAGACCGTTCGGTCCTCGGCAGCTCGAAATGAAACGAATGAGGCAAGAATGACCCGAGGTTCCCTACACCGCCGTGCACTCGTCGCGGTGGCGGCGACGTTCGCCCTACTGGCCGCGGCCGGTACGGCATCCGCCACGGTGAACAGCACCAGCATCGTGGTGGATGCCAAGCAGCGCACCATCACCGCGATGCTGTCGGACAATACGATTCGCGGCGTCGCGCCGCTGGACCGCAATCCGCTGACTCGGCAGTGGCTGCACGACGGCAAGGCGGAGTTCAGCGTCGACGGCGACAAGGCCGAGGAATTCACCGGGTACATCAAGATCGGGTACCTGGTGGGGTATCCGGCGACGTTCGGTGGTCGGATCAAACTCAGTTACAGCACACCGTCTTTCGGGTTCAACCTCACCGACAATATTCCGGGGCTGGGGTTCAACGGGAGCCTGATTCCGACGGTGACCGGTGAGCTGGAGGTCGGGTTCGGGCCGGGCGTCAAGTCCGTGGAGGTGGCGTCCGGGAAGATCAGCGGGAAGAACGGGTTCATCAGCATCGTGAACGCGATCGCCACGGTGACCGGGGTGGTCGGACCGGCCACCGTGCAGCCGTACGTCACCGTGGTCAGCGATTCCGGCGACACGGTGACCACGCTCGGGCCTACCAGCGACGTCTGATCTCGACGGGGGCCAGGCATGCGCCGCAGCAACGAATCATGGATTCTGCTGCGGCGCTGTCAGGGCGGTGTGCACATGCCCGGCAAGCTCCCACAGCACCGGCCCCTCCCTGACCACGTCCATGTGCGCGCCGGACACGGTGACCACGGGGAAGTCGCCGAGTACGCGTCGCCAGCCCTCCACTTGGTGTTCGGTGTCCGCGGTGACCACCGCCAGCGCACGGCACGACCGTGGGCGCAGCCGGTGACGGTTCTGCACCCGTAATCCGATCTGGTAGAACAGCTCCTGCCGTCTGCCGATGTCATGATCGGCCAGGCCTGCGCGAAACATGCTTGCGTACAGCATGATCCGTGCGGTTATTGCCGCCTCTGCGGTAGAGCTGGCTTGCTCCGGGGGCCGAATGGACAGCCCGAGATTGCGTGCGGTGGCGGTGGGCAGGGTGGCGTCCAGCAGCACCACCAGCGCGACCTCTCCCCCGCCACGTTCCAGTTCGGCAGCGACCTCGGCTGCGGCCACCCCGCCCATCGAATGCCCGAGCAGGTAGTAGGGACCGGCGGGCTGCACCGCGCGGATCGCCCGAACCGCGTGCCGCACCAGTGATTTCATCCGGTAGTGCGGCAGGCCGCGGCGCTCCAGCCCGCGCTGACACACCGCGTACAGCGTGACGTCGGGCAACCGGTTGGCCAGGGGCACGAACGACCAGGAACTGCCGCCCGAACCGGGCAGGCAGAACAGCCTGATGCGCTCGTTCCCCGGCACGGCGGCGCTGCCGATGCGCACCGCGCCCCGGGTTCCGGTGGCGTACTCGCGCCGGTCCGTCTCCTCCAGCCGAACAGCCAAGGCCGCCACGGTATCCGCGCTCGCCAAGTCTGCGATCGACAGCCGGATGCCGAAACGCTGCTGCACCGCGTCCCGCAGCTCGACCATCTGGAGCGAACTGCCGCCCAGCTCGCTGAAGCTGTCATCGGGGCGAATATCGTCGAGATCCAGTACCTCCCGCCACACCTCGGTGACAGCCGTCTCGGTTCCGGGGGCCGCGTTCCTGCTCATCTCCGCCTCAACACTCGTGCGTACAGTCCGGGAAAGCTCTTCAACACCAGTGCGGCAGCCGCGATCCGCGGCTGCCCGGCGCACACCGTCAGCACCAGCCCGCGCACACCGATCCGGTCCCGCGCGGAGCGCACAGCCTGCTGCGCGAGCTCACTCGCGGCCGGGGATCCGCTCTGCGCCCGGATGGCCAGGTTCGCCAGCGGCAACACCGATTCACGAAACACGAAGGCCGCGAACACAGCTGGGGCGGGCCGGTATCCGGCCGCGCGCGCCCGCTCTCGCACCCGGTCGGGCAATTCCAGCAATTGCAATGTCACCGGGTCGAAGGATTTCGACGCCGACGCGGCATGCTGGCGATAGCGGTACGGCGCGGCCGCCACCAATCCGATCGACCTGGCCCGCAACGAGAGTGCGAGCATGGCCGCCATGTCCTCGTAGCGGCGCACCTCATCCCACGGCCGTTCACCAAGGATCGCGCGACGAAACAGCTTCGTAGTGGGATACGCCCGCACCACACCGGACAGCAGCAAGCCCGCGAACTCCTCCCCTGCGACCTCGATGTGTGGTGGCGTGGGTTCGTCGATGCCCAACACCTGTCCATCGGACGCGATGAGGGTTGTCCTACACGCCATGAAGTCGTGCTCACCCAGCGCCGCGCAAAGGATTTCGAGCGCATCGTCCGCGACCGTGTCATCGGCGTCCACGAACCACACCAGCTCGGCGGTGACCACCCCCAGTCCCTGATTCCGCGCCGCACCCGCCCCAACTCGCTCGTCGATCCGCACCAGGATGCCGGGCAGTCCCACTGCCGCCAGGGCCGCCATCCCCAGATCGGCTCCGCCATCGGTGGATCCATCATCGACGATCACCACACGCGTGGGCGGACGCGTCTGCCGACCCAGTGCCGCGACGCATTCGGCGATGAACTCGGCGCAATTGTGCAGCGGGACAACCACATCGACAGACATCGCCTCAACGCGCGCCACGCCGCCGTCGGGCAAGGCGCACGCGAGATCCGCATTCACAGCCACCGGAGGCATCTCGGCTGCGGGCAGGTCCGAATGAACCGGCGCGGGCGGGTATGACGGCACGCCCGGGCGTACTTCTCGGAGCATTGACCGGATCGGACCGAGGACGGCCACCACGACAGTCAATTCCACTGTGACATACGCGATTCCAACGGCGGTTATGCCGAAGACCGGCAGCAGTTGCCAGGTTGCGGCGATTACAGCCAAGGCACTGAGGCCCTGCACCAGCAGCAGATGGTCGAGGCGGCGTAGGACTCGGGACAAGCCTGCGAAGAGGTAGGCGGGGATCATCAGCGGCTGCATGACGGCCATCAGAAGCAGCAGCGGGCGGGCTGTCGGGTAGTCGCGCCCGAGTAGTCGCAGGGCGACCGGGGCGGCGAGGGCGAGGGCGGCTGCTCCGGCGAGGGCTACCAGCGTCAGCAGGCGGGTTTGGCGGCGGATCAGGTCGGGGAGGTCCTCGGGGCGGGCAGCCGCACGAGCCACGAAGGGGCCGTTGATGACCGAGAGCAGCAGGGCGACGCCCGACACCAGGGTCCAGGCGACGCCGAAGTACGCGGCCTGTTCCACGCCGAGGCGGGTCACCACCAGTAGCGTCACCACGAACGAGGACAGGGCGTTGATCAGCACGATGCCGTAGAGGGAGAAGCATTCCCGCACCAGCTCACGCCATGGGGGCACGGGGCGGGCCTGCGCCTCGAACAGGCGGCCCAAACCGCCTGCGCCGGTGGCGATCACGTACTGGGCTGCGGCCACCGCGATCGCCGCGGGGATCACCCAGGCGAGCAGGACCGCGTTCATGCCGAGGGCGGTGGTGCCGACGAGCATGAGCAGGGCGAGTTTCGCGAGCGCGTGGAAGATGTTCTTGGCGGCGGCCCAGCGGCCGCGCAGCAGGCCGACCAGCACCGAATCCTGGAGGGCGAACGCGCCGACGATCACCACCGCGATCACGAACAGGGCCATGTCGCAGGCATTGTCGAAGAGCAAGTGCCGCGGCGCGATCAGTAGGTAGGCGGTGGCCAGCAAGGCGGCGACCAGGGCGACGGCGGCGTGGGTGCGGAAGATCACGCGCGGTCCGGAGCGGCCCGCCGCCGGCAGGAAGCGTTCGAAGAACGGGCCCATGCTGAAGTTCGAGACCGCGGCGATGGTGGTGGCCGCCATGATCAGGGTGCTGGAGCGGCCGACCAGGGCGACCGGGAGGCGGTGCGCCGCCCAGGCCCAGAACACCAGTCCGAGAGCGCCATTGACCGCGCTCGACGCCATCAGCGCCCCGGCGTCGGCGACGAAGCGGCGCGGCGGCGCGGTATTCACCTGACTCACAAAGAATGTCGCTCTCGAACCCAGCGGTGCAACCGCGTGCGATGACGGGTCGGGCGGGAACGGACGTCGAAGTCCTCGAGGGGCGCGGGCGGCAGCGTAGCACGACGGCGCACCCCGCCCGGGCCCGCGAAACCGCTCGCGGCGTTCGGGAACCGATCGCGGTCCGGCCGCGACTACCTGGAGGACATCGGCAGCTCGGAGCGAGCGAACGGGACGTCAGCTCGAGGAACGCGGCGATCCGGCCGGGGCGCAAAACCGCCGGATCGCACCCACAGCAGAGGAACAGCATGCAGATCGCCACCCGGACCGCGACCCGCCACGGGGTGGAGGTGAACGGATTCGACCCGGCCGCCGCCACCGCCGCCGACCTGGCGGCCCTGCGCGAACACCTCTACCGGGACAAGATCGTGGTGCTCAAACAGCAGACGCTGACACCGGATCGGTTCATCGAACTCGGCCGGGCCTTCGGCACCCCGGTGGCCTACTACGAGCCCATGTACCACCACCCCGACCACGAACTGATCTTCGTGTCCTCCAACCTGCGGCACGACACCGGGCCGATCGGCGTGCCGAAGACCGGCGCGTTCTGGCACTCCGACTACCAGTTCATGCCGGAACCGTTCGCGGTCACGCTGTTCTATCCACAGCGGCTGCCCACCGTCAGCCGGGGCACCTACTTCATCGACATGTCCGTGGCCTACCGGCGGCTGAGCCCGGGGTTGCGCGCGGCGATCGAGGGCACCCGCTGCCGCCACAGCGCGCGGCGCTACGTGAAGATCCGGCCGTCGGACGTGTACCGGCCGCTGGGCGAGGTCATCGCCGAAGTGGAGCGGAAGACGCCCGCGCAGACCTGGCCGACCGTCCTCACCCATCCCGTCACGGGTGAACGGATCCTCTACGTCACCGAGGCGTTCACCTATGAGATCGAGGATGCCGACGGAAACCCGCTGCCGCGTCGGCTGATCGACGACCTGCTCGCCGAGTCCGGGCAGCTGGACACGACTTTCGAGCATCCCAATATCTTCCTGCGGGGTTACGAGCCCGGCGATCTGGTGCTGTGGGACAACCGGACGCTCATCCATCGCGCGCTGCACAATCCCGGTGGCGAACCCACCGAATCCTTCCGGGTCACCGTCACCGACGAGTACCCGCTGAGCGCCGGGGTGATCGCGTGAGCTCCCTCGCCCTGCCGGAATCCAGTGTGGTGCTGTCCGATACGCGACTGCTGGCCCGCACCATGACCCCCTACGCGGGCAAGGACACCGTATATCTGAAGCAGGCCAGCGTATTTCGGCGCGGCACCGAGGTCGTCGGCGTCGGACGGTTCGAGATCGCGGAATCCTGCTACATCGAGGAGACCGGACATTTCAATGCCGTCGAATTCAATATCTCCTACAACCAGCTGATCTACTACACGCTGGCGGCCGCCGTGCGCGACCGGCTGATTCCGGAGCTGGCGAACTGGTCGATGGACGACTATTGGGAGCGTCAGCTGCCCGCGGTGCTCATCAGCGAGATGCGCAGCCGCTACCGGCGACCCATCAACTCCCGGGCGTACCGGGCCGAACTCACCATCACCGATGTCGAGTTCCGGCATCGGTCCCGGCCGCTGATCGCCTTGCAGACCCGGGTGGACTTCACCGACGACGGCGTGGGCAGCGCCGTCGGCGAGGTCGAGATCGTGCTGGTCGATCCGCCGACGGCCGCCGAGAGGGCACGATGAACGCGAATCTTGCTGCGGCGCTGGACCACAACGCAGCGCACCACGGCGACCGCGCCGCCCTGATCGTCGGCGCCGAGCGGATCAGCTACCGCGAACTGGCCGAGCGGGCCGACGCGGTCGCCGCCGCCCTGCATGCGAGTGGCATCGGGCCCGGAGATCGGGTGGTCCATCTCGGCAAGGACGGCGCGGCGGTCTATGAGCTGCTCTTCGGCTGCGCCCGGGTGGGCGCGGTGCTGGTGCCGGTCAACTGGCGACTGGCGGGCGACGAGATCGAGTACATCGTCGCGCACTGCCGGGCGCGACTGATCGTCACCGATGCGCCCGAGCGGGTGGGTGCCGACGGGCTCGTCCTCGGCATCCCGGAGTTCGAGCAGTGGCGCGACAGCCATGCGGGACAGGCGATTCCGGAGTTCACGGCTGGGGCCGACACCCCCGTGACGCAGATCTACACCAGCGGCACCACCGGGCAGCCGAAGGGGGTGGTGCTGGCGCACCGGACCTTCTTCGCGGTGCGTGAGCTACTCGATTCGGCCGAACTGGACTGGATCGACTGGCAGCCCGGCGATGTCAGCCTGATCGCGTTGCCGTCTTTTCACATCGGTGGAATGTGGTGGGCCACACAGGGTCTCAACAGCGGTGTCACCAATGTCGTGCTGCCGCACTTCACCGGCTCGGCCGCCGTCACAGCCGTACGCGACCATCGGGTCACCGTCACCTGCTTCGTGCCCGCCATGATCCTGCTGACCCTGTCCGAACCCGGCGTCGGCGCAGCGGATTTCGCGTCACTGCGCAAGGTCGTCTACGGCGGGTCGCCCATCGGGCCGGACCTGCTCGGGCGCGCCCTCACCACGATGGACTGCGAGTTCGCGCAGATCTACGGGCTCACCGAAACCGGGAACACCGCCGTGTGCCTGCCCCCGGATCAGCACCGGCCCGGCACCGCCCGGTTGCAGGCGGCCGGGCGCCCGTATCCCGGTGTCCGCCTGGAGATTCGACGGCCGGACGGCTCTCCGGCCGCGCCGGGTGAGTCGGGCGAGGTGTATCTCGCGAGTCCGGCGGGCATGCTCGAGTACTTCGGTGACCCGCAGGCCACCGCCGCGACGGTCGTCGACGGCTGGGTGCGCACCGGCGACGCGGGCTACCTCGACGAGGACGGCTACCTGGTCATTCGGGATCGGGTGAAGGACCTCATCATCGTGGCGGGTGAGAACGTGTACCCGGCCGAGGTGGAGAAGGTCGTCAACGGGCATCCCGCCGTGCATGATTCGGCAGTGGTCGGTGCTCCCGACGAACGCTGGGGTGAACGGGTGCACGCCTTCGTGGTCGTCGTGCCGGGGGCCGAGCTCACGGCGCGGGAGCTGGTGCGCTTCCTGGCCGGACGGCTGGCCGGATACAAGGTGCCGTCGAAATACGACTTCGTGACCACGATTCCACGCAATCCCAGCGGCAAGATCCTCAGGCGCGAGCTGCGCGAACAGTTCTGGGTGGGCCGTGAGCGCCGAGTCAACTGAATCGCTTGTCGCGCACGGAGAGGAGTCCCGGGTGGGTCTCGACCGCGATCGGGTGATCGCCGATATCGCCGAGGTGCTGTTCGCGGAGCCGACGGAGCTGACCGACGAGACCGAGCTGATCGACCTCGGCCTGGACTCGCTGCGACTGGCCACCCTCGTGCAGCGCTGGCGCGAAAGCGGTTGCGCCGTGCGGTTCGCCGAACTGGCCGAGCAGCCGACCCTCGGCGCGTGGCTGGCACACCTGACATGACCGAACTTCCGCTGACCGCCGCGCAGCGGGGCATTCTCGACGCCCAGCTGCTGTGGCCCGGCAATCCCGCCTTCGTGCTCGGCGAGTATCTGCAACTGCGTGGAGTCGACGCCGAGCGCTGGGCGGCGGCGGTTCGACTGATGGTCGCGGACACCGAGGCGCAGCGGATTCGGCTGATCGGCAGCGGTGCCGAGGTCCGGCAGCGGGTCGAAGAGCCGGGGACGGTGCCGGTCGAGACGGTCGATCTGACCGGCGCCGCCGATGCGCTGGCAGCGGCGCATGCGTTGATGCGCGCTGACCACGACACTCCGGTCGACCCCTTCGACGGACCCACGACACAGCATCTCGTGGTGAAACTCGCACCGGGGCAGGTGTTCTGGTATCACCGCGCCCATCATGTGGCGCTGGACGGGTACGGCTTCGCGCTGTGCGCACGACGTGTCGCCGAGCACTATCTACGGCTCGACGCGATGGCGTTCGAATGTGACGCCTTGCCCGACAAGTGGGTTCGGAACGGCAGCGCGATTCGAACACTGTCCGACGTCGTCGCCGAGGACACCGCGTATCGCGGCAGTGCGCGGCGGGACACCGATCGGCAGTTCTGGCATGCACTGCTCACGGACGGCACCGCACCGGTGCTGACCGATCGGCCCCGGATGCCCGCCGTCCACCGGCTGCGCACCCGTCGCTCGCTCACTCAGTGGCAGCCGGGAGCCGGAAAACGCTACGGGGCAGCGGAACTGATCCTGGCATCTGTGGCCGGGTATCTGTCCCGGCGCACCGGCGTGGAGGACGTGGTGCTGGGGGTTCCCATGATGAACCGGATGGGATCCGTCGCCGCGACCGTCCCCGCCATGGTGCTCAATGCGATTGCGCTGCCGGTCCGGGTCGCACCCGATCGGACTCTCGACGAACTGGCGGGGGATATCGGTGCGACACTGCGTTCGACCCGTTCGCATGCCCGCTACCGGCACGAGGATCTGCGCCGGGAGCTGGGCCGGATCGGCGGGCACCGCAGGCTTTTCGGGCCGGTGGTCAACATCATGCCGTTCGACTACGACCTCGGTCTGCCGGGCGTCGAGGTGCGGGCGCACAATCTCACCGCCGGTCCCGTCGAGGATCTCGCCGTCAACGTCTACCTGCGCTCCGGAGCGGCGGAGCTGTGCCTGGACGCCAATCCGGGGTCCTACAGCGCGGACGAATTGAAGAGGCACGCCGACGCGCTGGTGACGCTGATCGACCGGGCCGCAACAGCACCGGAGTCGACTGCCGGGCAGATCGGTCGGCGGGTCGAACCGGTACAGGCACCGACACTCGGGTCCGCGCCGAACCCGCTGCGGCTCATGGAGGCTCATGCGCACGCCGACTCCAGTGCCCCCGCCCTTGTGGATGCGGAGACCGGAGTGACGCTCGATCGTGGCGAACTGCTGCGCCGAGCGCTGGATCGGGCTCGCCAACTGCGCGAATCAGGTGTCCGCGCCGGGGATCTGGTCGCGCTGGCGCCGGGAGCCCGGGCGGCGGACGTGATCACGATCCTCGGCATTCAGCTCGCCGGGGCCGGACATGTCGCACTCGATGCCGATCTCCCGGCGGCCGATCGCCGGGAGCTTCTCAGCGCGCTCGCGCCGTCCGTCGTTGTCCACGGTGATGGCGCGACCGACTTCACGAACGAGATCAGCGCCGCCACTCCCACCCTGCGGTTCGCGGGGAATCCGGTACTGCCACAGAGCAATCACGACTTCGTATCCGGGGAACGCACGAGGGTGGCCTACGTCGTATTCACCTCCGGGTCGAGCGGGCGACCCAAAGGTGTCGTGGTCGAGCACGGTGCGCTGTGCGCGTTCGTCGACGACGCCGTGCACCAGTACGGCTGGGACAGCTCCGACCGGGTGCTGCAATTCGGGCCGCTGCACGCCGACACCAGTATCGAAGAGATCTTCGTCGCGCTGGCCGCCGGGGCGAGTGTGGTGACGCTGGCCGCCGGACAGCGGCGTTCGATCGCCGAAATCGTCACGGCTGCAAGCGAGTACGCCGTCACGGTCCTGGATCTGCCTACCGCGCTGTGGCACGAACTCGCCATCGCCGTGTGTGCGGGGAGCGTGGTGCTGCCGGAGACGCTGCGGCAGATCGTCATCGGCGGCGAGGAGGTGTCGGCCGAGCTGGTGGCGCGCTGGCAGCGACATAGTCCGGTGACGCTGGTCAACAGCTATGGTCCCAGCGAGGCGACGGTCGTCTGCGCTGCCGGGCGGATCGGCTCGGAAACAGCTCCGGGACAACTGGTTCCACTGGGTGCTCTTTTTCCGAGCGTTGGTGCGGCATTGCTGATCGACGAGGTCGATCCCGACGAGGGACTCGAACCGGATGGCGGGCGGGTCGGACAACTGTGCCTCTACGGTCCGACGCTCGCACGCGGCTACCTCCCTGATCCACACGGCCCCAAGGGATTTCGGCCCGTTCCGCTGGCAGGTACCGTGGTCAACGCGTTCCACACCGGGGATCGGGTGCGGGTGCGGACCGACGGCCAGCTCGAATTCCTCGGCCGCATCGACGATCTGATCAAACTCGGCGGGCGGCGGGTCCACACCGGGACCATCGAGGACGCTCTGCGTCAGGTCCCCGGGATCAGTGATGCGTTGGTGGCGCGGTCCGGACCACTATCACTGGCGGCTTGGGTCCACCTCGGCACGGATGCAGCATCGGACTGGGAGATGGCCGCACGCGCACATCTCGCGCGCGCCCTGCCCCGCGAATGGATTCCGGCGCGTTTCACCACCGTCGACGAGCTGCCGCGTAATCGGAACTTCAAGGTGGACAGGAACTTCACGGAGGGTGGGAACCTCACGGCGGCCGACACGCCCGGCTCCCCGTCCACCGACGCACCCGGATCCCCCGCGGATCGGGTGCTCGCCGTGTTGCGGGAGGTGCTCGGCGATCCCGGTCTAGCCGCAGACGCCGACTTCTTCGGGAGTGGCGGCACCAGCATGCAGACCATCGCCGTGGCCAATCGGCTCTCCTCTGCCCTCGGGACAGCCGTTCCGGTCGAGGCGGTGTTCGAGCATCCGAGCGCACTCGCCCTCACCGCACATCTCACCGGACAGCGGGATCCGGAATCGGCTGCGGCACCGCTGATCTCGGATGCGACCACACTGCTCGCCGGCCTCACCGCGACCGCCCGGACCTGCGAGTCCACCGACCCACCACGCGTGCTGCTCACCGGCGGCACCGGATTCTTCGGCGCGTATCTGCTCGACGCACTGCTACGCGACACCGACGCCGAGATCCTCGTCCCGGTGCGAGCCGACGGCGACGCCGCGGCCGTCGACAGACTGCTGCGCGCGGTGGCCGCCACCGACGCGGAAGCCGCCGTGACCCACGCGCTCGAGACCGGGCGATTGATCGCCATCCGCGGAGATTGCACCGCAACCGGATTGGGTGTCGCGCCGGAGCGGCTCACCGGACTCGCGCACATCGTGCACAGTGCCGCCGTGATCAGCCCGCTGCGGACCTACGCCGGGTTGCGCACGGCCAATGTCGTCGCCACGGCCGAAGTCGCCCGCCTGGCGGCCGCGCGCGGTGCGGGCGTCACCTTCGTCTCGACGATCACCGCTTCCGGACCGGGTGGCGTGCTGGGAGATCCGGCGCGCATCCCGACCGGGTACGCGCAGAGCAAATGCGTCGCGGAACACGTGATCGCCGAGGCTGCCGGGCGCACCGGAATTTCGGCCACCATCGCCCGGCTCGGGCGGATCCTGCCCTCCCCGGGGGATCGGCGCACCGAACGCCGGGATTTCCTGCTGTCGGTCGATGCGGCCGTGCGTGCCCTCGGGAGCATCCCGGCCGTCACGCTGCGCGAACCAATGACCCGTGCCGAGGATGCCGCGACAGTGGTCGCCGCCGCGGTGGCCGAACCGCAGGCGGGCACCCGGGTTCTCGACCTGATCGGCACGGCGCAGGTGGATGTGCGCGACGTACTGGAGGCCGCCCATGACCTACCGATGCTGCCGCTGTCGGAATGGCGGGAGAATCTTTGCAGCACAACCGATCTCGATGCCGGGCTGCGGCAGGCCGTCACCGTCTGGTGCGATATCCAGCTCGCGGGCTTCGACCGGGACTGGCGCTCGGACCATGCGGTGGCGCTACCCGGCCTGTCCCCTGCCGACGTAGCCGGACTGCTGGGTCTCGGCGGCGGCTGACCGCAGGATGTCGGCGGTCAGGTCGGGCGCGGTGATCGCCGACAGGTCGACGCGAAGGGACAGCTCGCAGGCGCGGTCGAACCAGGCCGAGCAGTCCGCACAGGATTCGAGGTGCTCGTCGACCCGGGCCGCGGGAACCGGTCCGGCCTCACCGTCGATCCGTGCGGAGAGGGCCTCGCGCGCGACAGAGCAATACACGCGCACGATTGTCACATCCGCCCGCGCCCCGCAGGTGACGGGGCTCGCATCGGCTGTCCGGAACCATTCCCGCCCGCCATCCGACCAATTCACGGAGGCCCCGTCCGCCGACAGACGGACGACGGCATCGCGCGGAGCTCACCGCCGGACGGACGGATCACCATGACCACCGAAGTCAGCATCGAAACCACGGACGCACCCAGCCGGATCGCGCTCACCGTCACCGGAATGAGCTGCGCCGCCTGCGCCGCCCGCGTCGAGCGGACGCTCAACAAGCTGGCGGACGTGACGGCCTCGGTGAACTACGCGACCGGGGTGGCGACCATCGACGCGGGCGCGACCGTCACACCCGAGAGCCTGTGCGAGAAGGTGATCGCCGCCGGATACGGCGCGACACCCATCACCGACCGGGCCGAGGCCGCCGCCACCGCCGGGCCGGATCGGACCGAGATCATCGATCTGCGCCGCCGGCTCACCGTGGCGCTGCTGGCGTTCTTCCCGCTCGCCGACCTGTCGATCATGTTCGCGACCATCCCGGCCGCGCGGATACCGGGCTGGCAGTTGATCCTCACCGCGCTGGCGCTGCCGGTGGTGTGCTGGTCGGCGGCGCCCCTGCACCGCAAGGCCCTCGCCAATGCGCGACACCGCACGGCGAGCATGGACACCCTCGTCTCGGTGGGCATCGTCAGTGCCACGCTGTGGTCGCTGCACACCATGTTCCTGCGGCCGCCGCGCGCCGACGCACCGCGCGGAGTGTGGGACGCCATCTGGTCCAGCGACTCCATCTACCTCGAGGTTGCGGCCGGGGTCACCTGCTTCGTGCTCGCCGGACGGTATTTCGAGGCCCGCGCCAAACGCAGTGCGGGAGGCGCATTGCGCGCCCTGGCCGCGCTCGCCGCGCGCGAGGTCACCGTGCTGACCGCCGCCGACCGCGAAATGCGGATCCCGGTAAGGGAACTCGTGACCGGGCAGCGTTTCGTGGTGCGGCCCGGTGAGACCATCGCGGCCGACGGGGTGGTGGTGTCCGGCGCTTCCAGCATCGACACCGGCGCCATGACCGGCGAATCGCTGCCGGTGGAGGTGGGGGCGGGCATGAGCGTCCTCGGCGGGACCACGGCGCTGACCGGACGGCTGGTGGTGCGCGCCGACGCGGTCGGGCCGGACACCGCGCTGTCCGGCATGATCCGGCTCGTCGAGCAGGCGCAGGAGGGCAAGGCGCGGATGCAGCGCGTCGCAGACCGGGTGTCGGCGGTGTTCGTGCCCATCGTGTTCCTCATCGCGGCAAGCACTTTCGCGGCCTGGTGGGGTAGCGGCGGCGGGCTGGATCGCGCGGGGGCGGCCGCGCTGGCGGTGCTGGTGATCGCCTGCCCGTGCGCCCTCGGACTGGCCATTCCGACCGCGCTCATGGTGGCGTCGGGGCGCGGGGCGCAACTCGGCATCTTCATCAAGGGGCATCAGGCGCTGGAGGCGACCCGGGACGTCGACACCGTGGTGCTCGACAAGACCGGCACGCTGACCACCGGTGAGATGCGGGTGGTCGCGGTGACGGTGGACGAGGGCTGCGACGAGGACGCGGCGGTGCGGCTGGCGGGTGCGGTCGAGGTCGCTTCCGAACACGCGGTCGCCGCGGCGGTGGCCGCCTGCGCTTCCCGCGTCGGAGAGCTGCCCGGCGTCGAATCCTTCGAAGCGCTACCGGGATTGGGTGCGCGGGGCGTGGTCGAGGGACATACCGTGCTGGTCGGGCAGCTGCGCATGCTCACCGAACATCAGGTGGCGGTGAGTGATTCGCTCGCCGCCACCGTCGACGCACAGCAGCGGGCGGGGCGCACCGCGGTGCTCGCGGCGGTGGACGGTCGCGCGGTCGCGGTGTTCGCGGTGTCGGACACGGTGAAGGACAGTGCGGCGGCCGCCATCGACCGGCTGCATCGGCTCGGGCTTCGGACGCTGCTGCTGACCGGGGACAACACCGAGGTCGCGCGGGCGGTGGCGGCGAGCGTCGGGATCGCGGAGTTCGCGGCGGAGCTGCTGCCGCAGGACAAGGTGGCACGCATTGCGGCACTGCGGGATTCGGGGCGTCGGGTGGTGATGGTGGGTGACGGCATCAACGACGCGGCGGCCCTGGCCACCGCCGATCTCGGCATGGCCATCGGGGCCGGGACCGACGTGGCCATCGCGGCCGCCGACGTCATCCTGGTGCGTGACGACCTCGGCGCGGTCGCCGACGGCATCGAGCTCGCGCATGCCACGCTGCGGACCATCCGGGGAAACCTGGTGTGGGCGTTCGGATACAACGTGGTGGCGATTCCGGTGGCGGCGCTGGGCTGGTTGAATCCGCTGATCGCCGGGGCCGCCATGGCGTTCTCGTCGTTCTTCGTGGTGTCCAACAGCCTGCGGCTGCGGCGGGTTCGCTTCCGCGACTGAGTGATTCAGCGGCGGGTCGCGGCCAGCTGGCGCAGCATCTCGTTGTAGGCGTCGAGGTCGGAGTCGCCGTACTCGTCCTCCTTGCGGTCGGTGCGCACCGCGGTGCGCTGCTCCTGCCCGGCCCACTGGGTCAGCAGCGCGCCCACCACCAGCAGGATCGGGACTTCGCCGGAGACCCAGGCGATGCCGCCGCCCATGTGCTGATCGCCCAGCAGGTCCACCGGCCACGGCAACTCCAGTTGCGCGTAGAAGCGGTCGCCGATCACGGTGGACATCGACATCACCGCGACACCGAAGAATGCGTGAAAAGGCATGATCGCGAACAGGACTCCCAGGCGGCCCAGATGCGGGAGCCTGCGCGGGCCCGGGTCGATGCCGATGATGCCCCAGTAGTAGAGGTAGCCGATGATCAGGAAGTGCACGTTCATCAGCACGTGACCCCAGTGGTAGCGGATCAGGTTCTCGAACAGCGTCGTGAAATACAGGCCGTAGAGCGATACGACGAACAGCGTCAGCGCGGTGGCCGGATGCGCGAGGATCGCGGCGGGGCGCGAATGCAGCAGTGCCAGTACCCATTCCCGCGGCCCCGGCAGGGCGTCCTTGCCCGCGGCGGGCACGGCGCGCAGCAGCAGGGTCATGGGTGCGCCCAGCACCAGCAGCACCGGGACACCCATGTTCAGGACCATGTGGGTGACCATGTGCACGCTGAACATGGTGTAGCCGTAAGCGCCGATGCCCGATGAGGTGGTGATCAGCAGGACGACGCAGCCGCTCACCCAGGACAGTGTGCGCCACCGCGACCAGCCGTCACCGCGTCGCCGCAGCCGATACGCGCCGAGCAGGTAGGCCGCCGCGGCCAACACGGCCGCGCTACCGAGCACGATGTCGAAGCGCCAGAACGTGATCAGCCGCGACACCGTCAGCGGGCCCGGCAGATCGAAGCCGATGTACACCTCCTGCGCGGTGAACCGCTGCCCGTCGAACGCGGGGGCGGGCTGCACCGCCATCGCGACCATGACCGCGCACGAGATCGCCGAGAGTGCCGCGACACCGCGCAGCAGTGGGCCGACCCGCTCCAGACGGCCCGCTCGGCGCGCGATCACGCACCGCCACAACAGCATTGCGATCCCGGCTCCGGCGGCGGCCACCACCAGCGCGAGCCGACCGTAGCTGGTGGACGCCAGCGCGTGTGGCGGCAACAGCAGTGCGCCCAGCACGAGTCCGGTCGCACCGGCCACCCCCAGGCACAGCACACCGATGGTCACCGCCCGCCCGACGAGCGCGGACGCCCGCGGATCGTCCGCCCGCCACCGCGCCGCGAGACCGGCGAACAATCCCGGCAGCACCGACACCGCGACCTGAAAGAAGATCATCGCCCCGGTCGCGTAGTCATGCCCCGGCCCCTCCCCCACATTCCCGGTCAGCGCGGGCGGCAACACCGCCACCGCCGCCACCACCATGAGCAACACCGCGCCGATCCACGACAGCACCAGCCGCGCCCCCACCGCGACCGCCCCCGCCAGCACCGCGACCACCACCCACCCCTTCGGCTTCTCCGCCGCCTCCACCAGCGCGACCACCGCACCGGACCGCAACGCCCCCAACACCGGAAACCCCGCGACATCAGCCGCACTCACCGGAATCAGCACCAGCGCACTCAGCGCCCACACCCCCGCCGCCCGCTGCACGATCCGCAACCCGGCATACCCCTCGACCCCCACCCGTCCACCCCGTTCGAACGCCGCACAGCACACGCTGAACACCAACGCCCCCAACGCCACCGCTCCCGACACCGCCGCCACCACCCGCAACAGCACGAAAACCAGCACCCCACCCACCCCCGGATACCCGATTCCCGCTGCCCGATAAGGCATCTCCCCGAACCCCACCACCACCCAGACAACCACGCCCACCCCCACGACCGCGGCAACCGGATAACCCCACCGCACACCCAGCGACCGCGTTCCACCCATTCAGTGCCACCATCCTCGAGCCGTGCGTCATCGCAGAAAACCCCTGGACGATCAGTCGCGTCCGATCGCCCCCGGGTTCCCGGCGCACACCGATGTGTCTCGAATCACCGGCACCTCCGCCGCCCCCCGGGGCGATGTCGGTCAGTACTCACAGGTGCTTTTCAAGGTTCGAGTCGGTAAATTGTCGGCTTTCCACGGCCGCCGTCCTGTGAGACGAAGCTGGCCGCGCGGAGAGCGCGCAGTGCTTTTCGGATGTTCGGGGCCGAAAGTGCCAGCGCCTCTTCGAGTTCGTGAACAGTGCGCGGGCCCGCTGTCAGCGCGTCGTAGATTCTCTGTTCCGTCGCATTGAGTTTCGGCGTTCGGGCAGGTTCCCGGGCAGCGTGATAGAGCACTGCGGTGAATCGGATGCCGGCGTCGACATAATGGGCCGGCGGCAAGGCGGCTTGTTCGAGTGACTCCGTAACGATGGGCAAGCCGGTCGCCAACGCCTCGATCACGCGGGCGCCGGTCTCGGGGGTCCGAACGTGCTGACAGATAGCGACCAGCCGGGCATTGCGCGCCGAGGTCACCGCGTCCCGCCCCAGGCGCTCGACCGTAATGCCGTAGAGACCACCCGGATTGGTGATGACCAGACGATCCTGGCGCAGCCGCACCTCGACGGCCATTCCCATTGACCAGTGATCCAAATCCCTATGGACCAGCGCGTTCCCGATCAATTCCCGAAACGCGACCAGTGGATAGTCGGTCCTGTCGTGCACCGTCCCATCGGCGGCAGTCACGATCGAAGTGCCGAAACTCCTTCGCGCCCAGGCCAATGCCTCATCGAGCATGCGGGGTATCGGACCCGTGATCGTCGTCTGATTGCGGGCACGGACCGCAGGCGAGTCCGTCCGCAGTGGCTCGGCGGCGGCCTGAATCACGAACCGCGGGAACCACTGCTGAGGATGAACACCCATCCCGAGTATCCCGGCCACCGTAGGCCGTCCAGCCCCGTCCAAAACGCCCGCACGCAGCAGCAATTCGGTATCGTCGGCGAACCTCCCGAGCCCGTGTGGATCTCGTTCTCGAACCGAGCGCAGAAACCCTTCCACCAGTTCGGTATCCAGATCATCGACAGTCGCGCCTGCCACCGGATCGCGATCGAAAAGCGGAGGACACCGCGAGGCGAGAAACGCCTGCTCCTCCAGTTCGGACATGGCGAAGTCGCCATCGTAGCTGCGCAGGTAGGCCGTGCCGGTCGCGGAGACTCGGCACGGCTTCGCGGAACGATCACACTCGTGCACCCTGACGATGACGACCGGTTCACCGTCGACTGTTCCGTCTTCGATCAGCATCTGAATCGGGGGCGTGAACGAACGCGCCTTCGTTCCCAGCCCTTGCTTCAGGCAGTGAATGTCACCCAGGGGGACGGGACGAAACCCGGTCCGCTCATCCAACCCGAGGATGACCATCCCGCCACCCGGTAGGTTCGCAAGAGCACTCAAAGTGCTGGTCAAGGACTGCGGCAACCCTCCGGCAGCCGACTTGACCTCGACATCGACGCGGTCACCTCCAGCAACCCGAAGCTCCGAGATCAGCGCACTCAGATCAGCCATCGAGACAATGTAACCGCAGATCGTTACATTTACGGGAAATTGGTTACATTTGCCGGTACGGGTCGCTATCGGGCGAAGTAGCGGGCGGTGAAGATGGCGATCTAGAGCCAGCCGGAGTCCTTGGCCAGGCGGAGGGCGTCGACTCGGTTGCGGGCCTGGAGTTTGGTTACCGCGGAGGCGAGGTAGTTGCGGACGGTGCCGTAGGAGAGGTGGAGGTGGGTGGCTATTTCCTTGGGGTTGCGGCCTTCCGCGAGGCAGCGGAGGACTTCGGCTTCGCGGTCGGTGAGGGGGTTGGCGGGGGTGCGGAGGGCGGCCATGGCGAGGGCGGGGGCCAGGACCTGGCCGCCGGCGGCGACGGTGCGGACGGCCTGGATCAGTTCGTGGCGGGGGGTGTCCTTGAGGACCAGGCCGCTGACGCCGATTTCCATGGCGCGCTTGAGGTGTCCGGGGGTGGCGTGGACGGTGAGGATCAGCACGGCGCAATCGGGACGGTGGCGGCGGAGGGCGTCGGCGGCGGTCAGGCCGTCCACGCCGGGGAGGTCGATGTCCAGGACGGCTACCTCGGCACGAGTGGAGATCGCTTCGGAGACAATGGATTCACCGTCGCCGAGGGCGGCCACCACCTCGATGTCGGACTCCAGTTCCAGGGACGCCACCAGGGTTTCGCGCAGCAGTCGCATATCCTCGGCAACCAGCACCCTGATCATGGAAACGCACTCCTCATCGCAGATCAGGCCCGCTCACCGGTTGCTCCGGAGGCGGGACCCGGGATGCAATCATCGGCGTGCCGCTACTCCCCAGATCGACCGGGTACCTGTTTCTCCTGCTGTTCACCGTGACCGTGGCCCTCGACGCGGCGGGCAGCGTCACCGCGCTGTGCGCGCTGCAGGCCGTGCTGCTGGTCCTGGCACAGCGGCGTTCCGCGAGCCGCCGCTGGGTGCTCCCGGTACAGCTGGCGCTCACCGTGACCGCGGCCGTCACGATCGACGGCAGCGGCAGACTCGGGTGCCTGCTCGCGGCCACCGCCCTGTGGTGCCTGCCGAATCGGGTGCGCTGGATCGGTTTCGGACTCGTCGCCGCCGGATCGTGCCTGATCGATCAGGGCCGACATGCCGCGGCGCTCGACTATCTCGCCGCCACGGTCGCCACTGCCGCCATCGGGCTCGTCATGTACAGCCTGCTGCGACTGCCCGCACTCCTGGACCGCCTCGACGCCACCCGCGAAGACCTCGCCCAGGCGACACTCGCCCGCGAACGCCTGCACACCGCCCGCACGGTGCGCGCCACCCTGGGCGACCAGTTGACCGGCGTCATGGCACTGCTGCGCGGCGCGCGCACCGAACTCGAGCGGCAACCGGCACGCGCCCGCGCCACGATGGACGAGGCCGCCCGCACCACCCGGCGCATGATCGACGTCGTCCGCGCCACCGCCGACCTGCACGCCGAACTCGAAGTGCTGCCGGAGGATTCCGAACCGATCAGCCGACTGGTGCCGCGACTGACCCTGATCGCGCTGGTCACCAGCCTGCTCGCCTGGACCGCGACCATGACCATCCAGGCCGACGACCACCGGATCGAGATCGCGCTCGGCGGCGCGGCCATGTCGGGTCTGCTACTGGCACAACTGAATCGGCCGCGTTACGCCACTCCCCTGCTGATCATCCAGGCCGCCGTCGCGCTGCTGCCGCTGCCGTGGCTGGGCGCGGACTGGTGCGTGTGGCTGATCCTGCTCGCCGCCGCGGTGCTGCTGCATCCGCACGGCCGGTGGGGGCCGATCGTGGTGGCGGGGCTGATCGCGCTGCGCGCGGTGTACTACTCGCCGTCCACACCGGTGGACGGCCGGATCGGCTGGGTGGTGCTGGCGCTGGAGGCGACCACCGTGCTGTTCGGGCTGTCGCGATTCCTGCAACTGTCGGAGCAGATCAACCGGTCCCGAATGGAGCTGGTGCGCATGACCGTTCAGGTGGAGCGGCTGCGGATGGCCCGCGATATCCACGACCTGCTCGGGCTCACCCTGTCGGTGCTCGCGCTCAAGAGCGACCTCATCACCGAACTCGTCACCCGCGATCCGGAACGCGCCGCCAGCGAACTCGCCGAGGCGCTGCGGATCGCGGAGACCGCCCGCACCGACGCCCGCGCCATGGTCGACGATCGCACGGAATCCACCCTGCCCCGGGAACTTCGGGACGCCGAGCGCGTGCTGACCGCCACCGGAGCTCACGTCGACCTGCACCAGGACGACGAGCTCGCCGAAGCGGCCGCGCGGGTGCTGGCACCGGTGGTCCGCGAGGCGGTCACCAATATCCTGCGGCACAGCACGGCCACCAGCATCGCGATCCACTGCGATCAGCGAGACGGACTGCTGCGGTTGAGCATTCGCAACGACGGCGTACACCGGGTCGCCGCATCGGACGATGGCGGGCGCGGGCTGCGGAATATGCGCACCCGGGTGGCCGAGGCCGGAGGCGAATTCTCCACCCGGCTCGTCAACGGTGAATTCCTGCTCACCGCAGCGGTTCCAGCGGGTGCAGAATGCACATCCCCGATCCTGGATAGTGCACACGCGACCGGTGCCGCGGACACTACTGGCGGTCCCGCCCCGATGTGAGGCTCGACGTTGTCCCCGAGACAGCGAAGGAGAAGGCCTTGCCAGTGCTGTGGATCCACGACTTCCGGGTCGTGACCGGCCGCATCGACGCCCTGCTCACCCGGCGTGCCGAACTCATCGAACGCCTGCGCCGCAGTGCGCCCGGCCTGACCGAGACCCGGCTCACCCGGCTGGAGAACGGCAGCTACACCGACACCTGGCGCTGGGCGTCGGCCGAGCAGATGCTGACCGCGCTACGCGACCTGCCCGGCTTCGGGCGCACCGCCCTGTTCCCCGGACTCACCCTCGACGACACCGCCGAGACCGGCGAAATCGTCGACGAGCGCTAGGGCCCGGCATGTACACCGAAACACTCTGCCCGGCAGCCGGATTCGAGCATCACCGCGCACGCCTGGAACGGATCGCCCACCGCATGCTGGGTTCGGCGGCCGACGCCGAGGACGCCGTGCAGGAGACCTGGTTGCGCGCCCGGCACACCGATCCCGGCCAGGTGCACAACCTCGGCGCGTGGCTCACCACCGTGCTCGCCCGCGTCTGCCTCGATATCCTGCGCGCCCGCCGCGCCCGCCCGGAACTGCTGTTCGACCATGAACCGCCCGAACACACCGCACCGTCGCGCCCGGGTCCGGAACACGAAGTGGCGCAGACGGATCAGATCGGGACGGCACTGCTGGTGATATGGCATCGACTGGGCCCGGCCGAACGGATCGCCTTCGTGCTGCACGATCTGTTCGCGGTGCCGTTCGACGAGATCGGGCGCAGACTGGACCGTTCACCGATCGCCGCGCGCCAGCTGGCATCCCGCGCCCGGCGTCGGGTGCGGGATTGCGAGACACCGGTGGTGAACCGACACCAGCAGCGGACGATGGCGGCGGCATTCGTATCAGCCTCGAGCACGGGGGATTTCGACCCGCTGATCGCGTTGCTCGCGGAACCGGACGCAGCGCGCGGCACTGCCCGCTCGCCCCGCAGGCCGATCGCGCTCGGCCACGCGCACCACCTGCCCGCCGATCAGCCCGCGGCCACTACCGACGCGGGGCGGCGCGAACGGCGGGCGGTGGCATAGGCCGCCGCGGTGACCGCGAGGGCCAGTAGTACAGGCGCGATGGCGAGGGCCGGATTGTCCGGGCGATCCGCCATCAGGAAGGCGGCGGTCAGAGCCTGAGCGGGGACGCCCCACTGGACGGCTGCCAGCACACCCGCCCCGTGGCCCTCGAAATGCGTTGCGGGCCTGCTCAACCGGCGGCGGGTCCAGCCGGAGCTGGCTCCGATGACGGCGGTGGACAGCACGCCCGCGCCGACCCAGGGGCCACCCTTGGCACCGTCGGCCAGCACCGAGAAGCCGGTGATCGCGGTGAGGAGGGTGAAGACGGGGACCGAGATCAGGGTCAGGCGCAGGGCGCGGGCCGCGCCCTCGGGAATGGCTTCCACTGGGCGCCAGCGGATTCGGCTCAGTTCGGTGCACTGCACGCCGACCAGGATGGTCAGGGCGAGCGCGATGGTGATGTGGACGGCCAGCAGCAGCGAGTTCGGCATCACGACAGCCTTTCTTGAGTTCTCACTCAGAATATAGCCGCTTATCTGAGTCGTGGCTCGAAAAAGTTTGCCGCTCGGGGATACTGGCTGCATGCCCAGCCCTTCTGCCCCGCGCCGCGGCCGCCCGCCGTCGGTCGACCAGGACCGGATCCTCACCGCCACCTACGAGCTGCTGCGGGAGAAGGGCGTCGCGCGCCTGAGCACCAGGGAGATCGCCGAGCGCGCGGGCGTCGCCGAGGGCAGCATCTTCTATCGGTACAAGGATCGGGCCGGGCTGCTCATCGCGGTCTACGCGGACGCACTGCGGCCGATGGCGGAATATGAGCGAAATCCGCCGGACTTAAACGACATTCGCGCCACCCTGGCCAACTTCACCGAGCTGCTGGAGAACTATCTCGAACGCGCGCTGACCGTGCTCTACAGCGCGCAGGCCGACACCGAGCTGCGGGCCGCCCTGCACGAGCACATCCGCGTCAACGACATCGGCCCGCACCACGGGCTGAAGATCATCGGCGGCTATCTGGCCGATCTGCAAGCACAGGGCCACATTCGGCCCGATATCGATCCCGCCGCGGCGGCCTCACTACTGCTGGACAACTGCCACACCCGCGTCGCGCTGCCCCGCCTGTTCGGGCGCGGGCGCGGTGTCGTGAGCCGCGACGCCATCCTCGACACCTTCCTGACCAGCATGGCCCCCACCGGGAACAATTGAACGCGGCGGGAGCCATGCCCGGCGTTTCAGAACATCGCGCCGTTCGCGCGGACCGTCTGACCGGACACCCAGCCCGCCTCCGCGCTGACCAGCCAGCCCACCACCGGGGCGATATCCGACGGCAGGCCCAGTCGGCCGTGCGGATTGTGCAGGGCCGCAGCCGCGATCGACTCGGGTGTCTCCGCACCCCGGAAGAAGTCGTCGTCGATCGGGCCCGGCGCGACCGCGTTCACCGTGATGCCGCGGGGGCCGAGTTCCTTCGCCGCCGCCAGCACCATGCGCTCCACCGCCGCCTTCGACCCCGAGTACAGGCCGTAGGTTCCGGTCATGATCGAGGTGAGGGTGGTGGACAGCACCACGTAGCGGCCGTCGTCGGAGATGTGCCGGGCGGTGGCGCGCAGCGTGTTGAACGCGGTCCGGGTATTGCGGGTGAACAGCTGATCGAAATCGTCGTCGGTGGTTTCGGCGATCGGCTTCTTGATCACGCGACCCGGCGTGTGCACCACGATGTCCAACCGGCCGTGGCGGGCGACGACATCGGCGAACAGGGCGTCCACGTCGGCGGCCGAGGTGGCGTCCGAGCGCACCGCCTCCACGGTCGCACCGGAGTCCTGCAATGCGGCCAGCGTCGCCTTCGCCGCCTGCTCGTCGCCCTGATAGGTGATCACCGTGAGCGCGCCCCGGGCCGCGATCTGCCCGGCGATCTCCGCACCCTGGTTACGGGTGCCGCCGATGATCAGCGCGACCTTGCCCTCGAGGTCGCGAGTTGTTGCAGTCATGATTCGAATCCCTTTTCTCGCTTAGGTTCCGGAGCCATTCCAGCCCTGCCGCGGCGTCGCGTCCAGCCCGGGAAGTCACAGTTCGGCTACGGGTGAACAGGTGGCGTCTCGAGCGTTTCCACAGCGTTTTCACCGGGATGAGATCGCCGCGCGGGGCTTAGGCTGTGCCCATGACGCCGCTGCAGCGCTATATCGCGGAGGAAATCGCGACCGACCACGCGGAAGGGCTGATGAGCCGCCGCGAGGCGCTGCGCCGACTGGGCATGCTCGGCATGGCGACACCGGCCGCGGTGACGCTGCTGGCCGCCTGTGCCGACAATACGAAGCAATCACCTTCTCCCACAATGACATCCGCGGCCTCGGGTACGACCGCGCCGACCTCGCCGCCGCCGGGCACCCCGGGTGCGGTGCAGCCCACCGCGATCACCCTGCCCGGTCCCGACGGCCGTGTCCTCCAGGCCGCCTGGGCCGAGGCGTCCCAGCCCAAGGGCGGGGTGCTGGTGATCCACGAGAACAAGGGGCTCACCGACCACATCCGTTCGGTGACAGGGCGTTTCGCGGGTGCGGGCTATTCGGCCCTCGCGGTGGACCTACTCTCCGAGGAAGGCGGCACCGCCACCTTCACCGACGATGCCGCCGCCACCGCCGCTCTCGGCAAGATCTCCAACGACCGGTTCGTCGCGGACCTCCAGGCGGGCGTGGCCGAACTCCAGCGGCGGGTGCCCGGAAAGAAGCTCGGCTCCACCGGATTCTGCTTCGGCGGCGGCCTGGTGTGGCTGCTGCTCACCCACGGCACCCCGGAATTGGTCGCGGCCACGCCTTTCTACGGTCCATTCCCCGACGGCGGCGACCTGAGCGGGGCCAAGGCAGCCGTGCTGGCCGTCTACGGTGCGCTCGACACCCGGGTCGACGCCTCCCGGCCCGCCGCCGAGGCCGCGCTCGACAAGGCCGGACTCCCGCACCAGAGCTTCGTCGCCGACAATGCCGACCACGCGTTCTTCAACGACACCGGGCCGCGCTACGCGCCCGTCGCGGCGGCGGAAGCCTGGCGGCGCGTGCTCGACTGGTACGGGCGCTACCTCACATAACTCGCGAAACCCCGCGATGGTTGGATGACGGGGTGGAGTTGCGGCAGCTGCGTTATTTCGTGACCGTGGCCGAGGAATTGCACTTCGGGCGCGCGGCCGAACGACTGCACATCGCCCAGCCCGCCGTCAGCCAGCAGGTGCAGCGCCTCGAACGCGATCTGAAGGTGCAACTGCTGGACCGGTCGCCGCGACGAGTTCGCTTGACCGAGGCCGGATTACGGTTCCTGCCCGCCGCCCGGGCGGTGCTGGCCGCCGCCGACCAGGCGCGCGCCTCGGTGGCGGAACTCGCCGGCGCCCGCGCCGCCGTCTTCCGGCTGGGCACCGTGACCGGACTGGGCGAACGACTCGACGCGGTACTCGACGCGTTCGCCGAGCAGGCCCCGCACGTGCAGGTCGAACTGGTCGCGCTGCCGGTGCGGGATCGGATGGCGCAGGTCGCCGACGGGCGCCTGGACGCCGCCTTCGTCCGCTCCCCCGAACCCGACGAGAGCCCGGACCTGGACTTCCTGCCCGCCTGGGACGATCCGCTGGTGGTGGCGCTGCCCGCGAAACATCCGCTGGCGCTGCGGGATTCGGTTCACCTCGAAGAGCTGGCCGGGGTGCCGCTGCGGCTGACCGAGCGGCGCAATCATCCGGCGCTGGTGGATCTGGTGCTGTCGTCGTGCGTGCGCGCCGGATTCGAGCCGATTCCCGCGCCCACCTCGACCACGTTGCAGGACACGCTGGCCGCCATCGGCGCGGGGTCCCCCATGTGGACGGTGGTCTACGAATCCAATGCTCGGCAGGTGCACAACTCGCGAGTCGCCTTCCGGCCCTTCGCGGATCCGGGGTTGACGCTGCCCATCGCGCTGGCGGTGCGCGCGGACGCCGCCTCCCCGAATCTGCGGCTGCTGGGCGCACTGCTCGCCGAGGCCTGATCTCCGCACGATAAGGAACGCTTATCGCTGCGCTAGCGGACTGCGCATTGGTCGCGACGCGTCGATCGGGTGAACTGTTCACAGGCCGCCGGAACAGCCGGAATCGGAATCGCAGGATTTCGAAATAGCCTGTACCACAACAGTTCTCGCCAAGGAGCAAGGTCATGCCGATCGTCACCGTGCAGCAGGGTCCCCGTACCGTCGAACTCAAGCGGGATCTGGTGCGCCGCATCACCGATGCCTTCGTCGACGCCTACCAGATCCCGGCCGAGGCCGTACAGGTCTGGATCCACGAAACCCCCACCGACAGCTGGGGCATCGGCGGCAAGCTCACCGCCGACGGCAAGTAGCCTTCGGCTCCGGGACCGGCTGCACGGCCGGTCCCACCGGGTACCGAAATCACCGAACCTTCACGCAGTCAAGGATTCTCGCCATGCCGTTCGCGCACACCACCCTGACCCACGGGCCCAGCGACGTCGAATACCTGGTGCGGGGCAGCGGGCCCGGCGTCGTGCTGGTGCACGGCACCTTCGCTGACGCCGAGGGCAATTGGGCCGATCTCATCGACGCGCTCGCCGACCGCTACACCGTCCTCGCGCCCAACTACGCCGGATCCGGGGCCACCACCGCCCCGACCGAGGTCAGCGTCACCGACCTCGCTCAGCAGGTGCTGGCCGCCGCCGATCACGCCGGGCTGGAGACCTTCCATCTCGCCGGGCACTCACTGGGCGCGGTCACCGCGGCGGCGCTGGCCGGGCTGCACCCCGAACGGGTGAATTCCCTGGTGCTGCACGCGCCCTGGGCCGTCACCCGGCCGCGCGGCGCGACCATGTTCTCGCTGTGGCTGGATCTGCTGCGCACCGATCGCCCCGCACTGGCGCGGCTGCTGCCGCTGACCGCGATGCGCCCGGAGACCATGGCGCAGTGGACTCCGGCGGAGATGGCCGCGACCGTGGCCGCGTTCGAGGGCATGATCGCCGAGCGGCATGCCGTGCAGGTGACGGCGGATCGGGATGCCGACATACGAGAGTTGTTGCCGCGCATCACCGCACCGACCCGGGTACTGGTGAGCGCGCACGATCAGATGATCCCGCCCGCCGGTCAGCGCGAGGTGGCGGCGGCCGTCCGCGGCGCGGAGACCGTCGAATTCGAGGCGGGACACGCGCTTCCACTCGAGGACGCGAACGGATTCTCGAAGGCGATCACCGAATTCTTCGATCAGATCGGCCACACCGCGTAGCCGGGCGTGACCGGCCGAAACGGCGAACCAACCCTTCGGTATCAACAGGTGTCGGACCCGTTCCAACCTGATATCGAGTACGAATGTGTGCAGGTGAGGCTCGGTTTTCGTGATAAACCGGCAGCATGACCGAGGTACACGGCACGCGGGCCGAGCCCACCCCTGCGGGGCGCTCGCTGGAATTCTGGGGCTACTGCATGTGGGGGCTGGCCGCGCTGGCCATCGCCGGACCCGAACTCGCCTCGGTCTTCCGGCTGGCCACCTGGCCGACCATCTCGAATACGGTGGGCCATCTCGAGACCCAGCATTCCTTCGTGCGGATCGTCACGGTCTCGGTGATCGTGCTGCTGGCCTACTACGCGGTCCCGCAACTGAGCATCTCCCCCGCACCGCAACCGCGTGAAGTCGCCGGGCGCACGCTCACCGCCAACGGCCGCGTCACCAAACCAGGTTCCCTGACCACTCTGATCGGACTGGGATATCTGCTCGCGGCGGTGGCGACCCTGGTGTTCGGCGTCGTGTTCGCGGCGGCAGACCGCGGCATGCGACCGGATTCGTATCTGGGCGCGTACGTGCTCTACGGCCTGATCGCCCTGATGTGGGTGATCGTGCCCAGTGCGCTGGCCATGTTCTTCACCCGGGATGTCCCCTTCCCCACCCTGTTTCGCACCATCGGCTACCTGGAACGGCGGGCGCACCCCCTCGCGGCGGTGCTGCTCGCCGCACTGGTGGTGCTGCTCATCCATCTCGCCTTCTACCCGTGGCCACGAGTGCAGAGCTGAGTCGAAAACAGCTGGCCGCGAGTTACTTTCGGCCGCGTAGGAGCAGGAAGGCCATGTAGGCGGCACCCGAGATGCCCACGACCACGACGACACCGATGGTTGTCAGGATTGCGTCCACCCTTGTGATTCTAGGCTTTTCGGCGCTCAGGGGTGGCGTGGTCGATGCGGGCGGCGGCGAATCGCCAGCGCGTCGGACACCGACAGCAGCAGTGTCGTGGTGTCGGGGGTGTGCGCCCACCAGCGATGCGGGACACCCGCGGTGCAGTAGAAGGTGTCGCCGGTGTCGAGCACGTGCTCGACATCCGCGGCGGCCACGGTGATGGTGCCGCGCACCACGTAGATCAATTCGTCGTTGGCATGGGTGAATTCGCGATCGCCGTGGGTCGCGCCACCGGTGAATTCCAGGGCGCGCAGGTCCCGGTCGCCGCGCGCCAGTGAGCGCACGGTGCCGCCCGCCGGATCGGCGTGGGCGGGGCGGATGTTCTCGTGCGCGCGGACCACCGGGGAATGCGGTGCGGTGTCGGCCTCGGCGAGCAGGTCGGTGGCGCTGGTGTCGAGTGCGTCCGCGATGCGTTGCAGCGAACGCAGACTGGTGTCGGTGCGGCCGTTCTCGAACTGGCTCAGGAACGACTGCGAGAGCGCCGTCAGTTCCGCGAGGCCGGAGAGAGTGAGTCCGGCCGCCAAGCGGCGGGCGTGCACCACCCGGCCCAGCCGTTGCCCGCCGCCGTGCTCGGATCCCACTCCCCGCGCCTCTCGTCGATCGATCACGGTCTCGCGCCGCCGGGTCATTCTCCATGCCGGTCGGGCAGGTCCCAGGGTTTGCCTCGAGGCAATCGGAACCCTTGTCGCACCGATCACTCTACTGAATATTCAGTGAGACTGAATTATTGGAGGATCGGTGGAGCAGAACACCCTCAAGCGGCGCGGCGTCGGACTCATCGGCGTCGATCCCGAGCTGGCATTTCCCGGATACACGCTGTACGCGCCGCTGGCCGGGAACGGCATCGTCGAGCTGGTCGACCTCAAAGGCGAATCGGCGCACCGCTGGCAGCTGCCGCACCGGCCGGGCCGTCACGCCCGGCTGCTGCCCGACGGCAGCCTCGCCTACAACGGCGCGACCCTCGCCGCCGGCGCGCTGTTCCCCATGTGGCGCAAGTACAGCGGTGGATCCATGGCCCGCTACGCGCCCGATGGCACCGTGATCGGCGAGCACCTCGACGAGCATCAGCACCACGACGCCCACCACTACGACGACGGGCGCGTGCTCTACGCCGCCGTCGAACCGCTGACCGGGGCGGCGGCGGCCCGCATTCGCGGCGGCGTCCCAGGCAGCGAGGCCGACGGGATCGTGTGGGCCGACGTCATTCGCGAGGTCGCGCCGGACGGCACGCCGCTGTGGGAGTGGAAGGCCGCCGAACACCTCGATCCGGCGGATCACGTTCTGCAGCCGCACTATTGGCGCGAGCACTGGCCGCTGATCAACAGCGTGCACCCGCTCGACGAGCACACCGTGGTGGCCAGTCTGCGCAGCGTGTCCGCGGTCATCCTGATCGACCGGCGCACCGGCGCGAGCACCACCCTCGCCGACCGCAATGTCCTGGCGCAGCAGCATCACGCCACGCCGGTCGGCGACGGCAGACTGCTGGTGTTCGACAACGGCACCTTCCGCACCGGGGAATCGGTCACCTACAGCCGGATCGTCGAATTCGAGCTGGCCACCGGCGACATCGTCTGGGAGTACCGGGATTCGCCGCGCGAGGCCTTCTTCACCCCGTACATGGGTGGCGCGCAACGACTTCCGAACGGCAACACGCTGATCACCGAGGCCGCGTTCGGGCGGCTGTTCGAGGTGACCCGCGATCGCCGGATCGTCTGGGAGTACGTGGTGCCGTCGTTCACCGAATACCCCGACGCGGACACCGCGCGGGTCTTCCCCGGCGTCTCGAACGCCCTGTTCCGGGCGTACCGGTACGGGGCCGACGAGATCCCCTGGCTGACGTAGGGGTACATGACGCGTTCGCTTCGGAGGCGTATGCAGGAGTGATGGGTCGCCATCCGCAGCGGACGCCCTTCTACGGGGCGCTGATGCTGATCGGAGTCATGGTCTCGGGACTGTGGGTCCGGGATTGGCCGTGGCTGTGGCTGCGGGTGGCGGGATTCGTGGCGCTGTTCCTGGTGGCGCTGGCCGGTTTTCTGATGACCTTCCGCGACTATTCATAGTGGTGATGGCGACAAAGGTTGCATACATAGCGATTCGTGCATATGGTTTGGCGTCGAAGCTATCGGAGGAGGGTGTATGAGCAGCGGGCATGATCACGGGCACGACCACGGGCATTCGCACGGGGCGACCGCGGACAGCGATAAGCGCTGGTTGGCGGGCGCGCTGGCGGTGATCGTGGCCTTCCTGGCCGGCGAGGTCGTCGTCGGCCTGCTCGCCAGTTCGCTGGCACTGCTCTCCGACGCCGCGCACATGCTCACCGACGCGGCCTCGATCGTGCTCGCGCTGTGGGCCATTCGACTGGCCGCCAAACCGGCGGAAGGCCGCATGACCTACGGCTGGAAGCGCGCCGAGATCCTGTCCGCCCAGGCCAACGGGCTCACCCTGCTGGGCTTGGCGGCCTGGCTGACCTACGAGGCCGTCCGCCGCCTCATCGACCCGCCCGACGTGAGCGGCAAGCTGGTGCTGATCACCGCACTCGTCGGTGTCGTGGTGAATGTGCTGGCCAGCTGGATGATCAGCCGCGCCAACCGGACCAGCCTCAATGTCGAAGGCGCGTACCAGCACATCCTCAACGACCTGTTCGCATTCATCGCCACCGCCGTGGCCGGTCTGATCATCATGCTCACCGGCTTCGCCCGCGCCGACGGCATCGCCACGCTGATCGTGGTGGTGCTCATGGTCAAGGCCGGGGTCGGTCTGGTCCGGGCCTCCGGGCGCATCTTCCTCGAGGCCGCGCCCGCCCACCTCGACCCGGTCGAGATCGGCCGCGAGATGGCCGCCGTCGGCGATGTCGTCGAGGTGCACGACCTGCACATCTGGGAGATCACCTCCGGCGTGCCGTCGCTGTCGGCGCACGTGCTGGTCGCGCCCGGCAAGGACTGCCAGGCCACCCGCGCCGACGTCGCCCACATGCTGGCCGACAAGTACCACATCGACCACGCGGTACTCCAGGTCGACTACACCGACCACGAGGACTGCACCGACACCGAGCACGAGCACGCCCCGCACTGCGAGGACTCGCACGGACCGGTGCATCGCAAATCGATTGCCGCCAACTGAGATTCGACGATCCGGGTCGGCGCGACGGTCAGTGACCGCCCGCGCCGACCCGATGCATGTCGACCAGGCGAGCCAGCGCCGCCGCGGCCTCGGAATCCGGGGCGGCGGTGTAGACCACCAGCAGCTGATCGGGATCGCCCGGCAGCGTGAGGGTTTCGTACCCGAGGTCCAGCCTGCCCACCTCCGGATGCTGAATCAGCTTGGTACCGAACGTCTTCTCCCGCACCGGATGCGCCGCCCACAGCGCGTCGAACGCGGCGCTACCCGCCGACAGTTCGGCCACCAGGCGCGCGAATTCCGGATCACCCGGATGGCGGGCGGCGTCCAGACGCAGGTACGAGACGGTCTCCTCGGCGGTGGCCTCCCACTCCGGATAGAACTCGCGCGCGGCCGGATCCAGGAACAGATAGCGCGCCTGGTTGCGCGCCGACGGATCCATTCGTGAGAACCGTGACACCAAGTCCCCCATGGCATTCCAAGCCAGCACGTCCATCCTGCGACCCAGCACGAAGGCCGGGGCGGTGAGGGCGTCCAACACCAGACGCGCACCGGGACGCAGCGCGTCGGTGTACACCCCGACTACCGTGGTGGGCCGCGCGTCGACCGTGCCTTTCGGGCGGGCCAGCGCATAGAGGTGCAGGCGCTCGGAATCACTGAGCCGAAGTGCCCGCGCGACCGCATCCAACACCGCATCCGAAACATGTTTGCCGCGACCCTGTTCCAGCCGGATGTAATAGTCGACGCTGACCCCCGCCAACTGCGCCACTTCCTCGCGGCGCAGGCCGGGCACCCGGCGGCGGCCGTATTCGCGCAGCCCGGCATCCCCGGGCTGGATGCGGGAGCGGCGCGAGCGCAGGAAGTCGCCCAGATCGGTGTCCATGCGTCCCACCCTACGAACCCAACCTGGTACTGCCGGACCCAGGAAAACCGGAACCCAGACCCTGAGGCCGACAGCATTGGCTTCACCCGAACGCCATGCTCAGACTGCCGACCCGACCGACCACACCAATTCCGCTGCAGCCCTGCGCCATTGGATACGGGAGGTCGGCAGTCCGACTGACCCGAGATGCGGCAATCCCCAAGCCAACTTGGGATCAACTCAACCGACCAGCGTGTTACGCTGACACGAATTCGGGGATGATGACATAGGGGCCAGGGGATGAGTCGCGGACGTACAGGCAGATTGCGGCCTGCCGACGCGGGGACGGACCAGATGCTCGAGACGCAGCAGCCACCGTTGCAGGCGCGCGCGCTCGTCGACATCGATGGGGGACTTCGCTCATGCAGACCGGGCACAGCCGCGTGAAATGGACGTGCAGCATCGCGACAGCGGAGGCGATGTTCAACACCACGCACACCACCACGACTGGAACCGTGAGCCACTAGCCCCTCCGCTGGCAACACTGAAGACCCACATTGCTGGACGAATTGCGTATCCGCGCACCACGGCACAGCTCGCCCTGAGTCATCGCGCGCAACAAGCCTCGACGGTCACTTGACCTGTCCACCTCGGCGGACCCCTGATAGCCTCTACAGCCGAGTTGATCTTTATCCAAGGGGGTGTCGCTCACCATATGGTGATTCGGTATACGAATTTCGGGGGTCGTGACGACGACTGGGACGACGATCCGTCGCCTCAGCCGACTCGACCGGCCATACAGGCGAGGCCTCCGACCCCGGCCCCTTCTTCGCAACCGCGCGGGGGCGCAGCGGGAACCGCATTGGTTTCCATGGAAGTCGACAGCGCATGGCTTCCAACCCGACTTGAGTTCAGTCAAAATTGGCAAAATCAAGTGTCCGCGAACAAGGTCGGCACTGAAATAATGAATGCATACACAGCTGCGATAAATCGAAGAAGCGAACGAATGTTTGCACTCACTGGCGGCAAAACACCCCCTCGACACGAGGGAATTATTTCAGCTCGGCAGCGATTGATGATGCTGATCGAAACAGATACATGGGAGCAATACACTCAGGTTCAGAATGCGACGCTCGGCCTTGGAAACTACCGCGCCTCGGGACCGACGGAAGTCAACGATGAGCCCGTGATGTATATCGCAGGAACGAGATTTATGATCCAGTCGGTTCAAGTCTGGACGGGCTGGGAGGGCTGCACCGATCCGGTGCGGCTTGAGAGCGAAGTTCTTGGATGCATCGACAAGATTCGTGGGCTACGGCCTCGACCAGCGGTACGGGGCGACTACTCTTCATATTCCGACGACGAGCTGTCCAGGTGGGATGATCAGCATCGCTCCAGGCTGATTGAAAGAAGAGAACTCTAAATGGGTAAAGCACCTTCAGACACCAAGATTACTGCATCTCTGGAAAAGCTGGCCACAGCAGCGAATCGCTGGGAAGATGCGAGCACCAATTTGACTACTGCCGCCATGAAAACTCTCGACCATGGGGCGAATGTTTCCGAATCGGAAGTTGGCTTGTTCACTGACTTCTATGACGCGTATAAGAAGGTTCCCGGAACCGCATATTTCAGACTCACCGAAGGTGCGGAGGTCTTCAAGATGATTGGCACTAACTTGAAGAACGGGCACGATCTGTATCAAAAGCAAGAAGAAGATAACCGATCTGCGTTCGACGCATTGTACTAGCGGGGGTAGACATGGGAACACTGGAGCAGACCAGAGCAAATCTAGGCGACTACATAGCACAAATGACCGCCGATGACCCAAAGCTCGACGGACTGACCGCCCAGGTCGATGCGGTCTATAAGATGGCCGACGACATGATCAGCTTTTTCGATGGCGGCAAAGAGCTGGGCACGTGGCCAATAACATTCAAGAACCCTCTTCATGCCTACCTCATCGGCGACGACGAAGACAGCGTGAAGGACCACATCAAGAAGGCCATCAGCGGCGATCAGTCGACCGGCCAACCTGGAATCCGCCCGTTCCTCGTCGGGGCCAAGTTGCCCCAGACTCTAATCGACATCGCTGGGACATGGAGGAGCGCAATCGGCACTCCGTTGGCTAACGCAGTGACTGACTACAACGACACCAACCTCAGTGGGCATTGGAGCGGTCCGGCCCATGATATCTACAACGCGCAACGCGTCGATAAGCAGAAGCCAGCGTTGGACGCAATGGTCAAGTACACGACAGATGCCGCCGGGTGCCTGGAATCGGTTGCAACTAGCGTCGAATCGCTGTATGCGAACCTTGCCAAGAATATTACTGATATGATCGCTGCCGTAGCCTATTCAGTATCGAAACAGCTGTCCCCCACTGCCGTTGTCAGTTTGATGTCAGCCTACGCGAACACTGTCATTGACCTTTGCAAGGCTATCGTGAAGGCGATCATCGACATCCTGGAGACTTCAACAAAGGTGTCTGTACAATCAGGCATCTTGAAGGCCCTGACCGACGTCCCTACCGGCATGCCCAATGGCCACTGGCCGGATGCACAGGGACAGGGTACAGATGCAGCCACGCGCAACGAGCTCGTGACTGCACTTGGTGGCATCACCATGGACGGCGGATCAGTGAGCTGGAAAATACCGACGGATAGGGCGTAGGAATGTCGAGAGCAAACCGTTTCCTACCGTTGATAGCCTTGCCTTTGCTGATGATGCCCGTAAGCTGCGGTAACCCTTTTCGCGACTCCCTGGCTACGGACCTGGATACCAAACCTTCTCAATACCAGCAGGGCAAGGTGTGCCGCCAGTTCGCGGACTTCCTAAATACTGATTTATCCGCCGGTGGGGCAGATTATCGAGGCACTGAAGCTCAGACTTTTTTCGACAAGCCAATCGAGTGGACGACGACATGCCTTCCGTCTACCACAGATGGAATTGCGGGGACGCTGCAAGTTATCAATCCCCGATCGAAAGGCACCGTCGAGCCAACGGATAAGAATTTCCAGGCCACACAGGGATTCGACGAGAAGGTCTGGCTGGCTGACGGGAACAAATTCCGCACCCAAGTTGGATCGTGGGTTGTGGAGATGAGGATCTCGACTGAAAATATTAAGACTCCATCTGGCACGCTATCGATGACCAACGAACAAACTCGACAAGCTGTCGACTTTGTGATCGGTGTGGCGCGAGAAGTGCAGGGCTAGTTCAGTTCGAGCTGCGATGTGGTATGGCGGTCTCGTGTAACTCTACGCTCTGCGCGTTGTGTGTCAGTCCTCAGAGCGGCTAACGAGATCGAGAGGCTGTCCCAATGAGGAGTGCGTAACGAAACTGCACCCCCGCCAGCTGCGCCACCTCCTCGCGCCGCGCTCCATTCTGATCCACCGCACCGGGATGGCAAGACCACTTTCGATATGACTTGCCATCTTTCTTGCCTGGCACGCGTCGCGATTTGCTCGTTGTGAACCAGCCGTGGCCGATGAGGACGAACTACCGCGGGAAGGGGCAACCATGCGATACAAGCCGACTTGTGTGGGCTACCTCCGGACCGACGTGTCAGGTGTGGCGTTGCTGTGGGACCAGGGCCAAATCCGCAAGCTCGCAACATGTCTGGGCTACGACTTCGCCGACATGGTGATCTATGACCCGAAGTTCGGGCGGCCTCCGCTGGCTCGGCTGAAGGCACAGGTGACCCGATTGGATGCCGAAGCGGTCATCGTTCCGAGTCCTGAGCACTTCGAAGGCGGGGAGATGCCCGGATCGCTGGTTCGGCAGATCGATGTGATCGCCGTGAACCCCGAAGCCGATCCTGGTACTGGCGGACCCAGGAAAAGCGGAACCCTCGCTGCTCCTTTCACGCTCTCGCAAGATGAGTTTCACAAGCGAGAACGATGAAGGAGCAAGACAGTGAGCTACGAAAACCTGGCCGGACGCACCGCTGTGATCGTCGGAGCCGCAAGCGGCATGGGCGAGGCTACCGCGCTGTTGCTGGCCCGCAGCGGTGCCCGGGTCGCCCTGCTGGCCCGCCGCGCGGACCGGTTGGAGACCCTGGCCGCCAAGATCGAGGCCGAGAGCGGGACCGCGCTGGCGGTGACCGTGGACGTCACCGATTCGGCGAGCGTCACTGCGGCCGCCGACGCCGTGCACGCGGCGTTCGGAGCCGTCGACCTGGTGGTGAACTCGGCGGGCGTGATGCTGCCCAACCCGATCACCGACGGGCGCGAGGACGAATGGACCCGCATGCTCGACACCAATGTGGGTGGGCGGCTGCGGATCATCCGGGCCTTCGTGCCCGATCTGCTGGCCGCCGCTGAGGCGGGGCGCACCGCCGATCTGGTCAATATCTCCTCGATCGGGGCGCACCTGCCGTTCCCGAACTACGCGGTGTACGGGGCGACGCAGGCCGCCATCACCCAGCTGTCGGCCACGCTGCGTGCCGAGCTCGCGCCGCGCAATGTCCGGATCACCAATATCGAACCGGGACTGACCGATACCGAGCTCGGCACCCACATCGACAACGCGGACCTGAGCGGACAGCTCGACGGCATGTTCACCGCCATGACGCCGCTGAGCCCGGACGACATCGCCGATCTGATCGGGTACACCACCAGCCGTCCGGCGCACGTCAACCTGCGTCAGATCATCGCACTGCCCACCAAGCAGGCGTGAGCGATGCCGGAAAGAACTGCGGCTCGACCGGATTCGGTCGAGCCGCAGGGCAATTCGTCGACAGATTCTCAGTGCCAGGTAACCGGGGTGGTCGCCGCACGAGGGGTGGGGACCTGGCCGATCGGCTGGGCGCCGAGGCGGCCGTGATGCTCGAGCTGGCCGTCGGGGCGCCAGCTGCCGAGTTCGGTGGTGCGGTACATGCGGGTGCCCACCCCGAACGGATCCGGGACGAAATGGGGTGCGGTCGCGCCCGGGCGATGATGGTAACCGCGCGCCAAACCCGCTCCGCCGATGTAGATCTCACCGACGACGCCGGGCGGCACCTGGTTCAGCTGCTCGTCGAGGATGTAGCAGCGCGAACCCACGACCGGGCCGCCGATCGGGACGGCCGAGTGGGGGGCCGCGGTGGCCAGGGCGAGGCTGACGGTGGAGCAGATGCTGGTCTCCGACCAGCCGTAGCCGCTCACGAACGACCTTCCGGCCGACCAGATTCCGGTCAGCTTGGCGGGGCAGGCCGCACCGGTGGTGGCCAGCAGCCGCAGGTGCGGGAGTGGTTCCGCGCCGGGGAGGGTGGCCAGGATGTGCGGGGTCAGCACCGCGTGCGTGACACGGGCGGCGACCATCAGCTCGTAGAGGTCCGCGCCCGCGTAGGGTCCGGGCGGGGCCAGTACCAGCGCCGCACCGGAGGCCAGGGCCAGCAGCAGTTCCCACACCGCGGTGTCCCGGCCCGGCGCGGCGGCGGCCAGCACCCGGGCGTCCGGGTCGGTATCGCAGCGCTGCGCCTGGGTGACGACCAGGTTCGCCAGCCCGGCGTGGGTAATCGTTGCGCCCCTGACGATTCCGGTCGACTCGTGCGGGTAGACCAGGTAGGCGGGATGCTGCAGGCGCAGCGGCCGCACCCGTTCGGCATCGGCGATGGCGGCGGGACCCACCCAGCCGCCGGGTTCGCTCTCCCCGCTGGTGCGGCGCGGTGGCTCGTTCGGGTTCGCGGCGAGCAGGGCCACGGCGCGGGCGTCGAGGACGTCGACGGGAATGCCGTCCCGGTCCAGGGGCCCGATCGGGTCGATCGACAGCCACTCCCCGGCGGCCATGACCGGCAGCGTGCTGCGCCGGTGCTCGGCCGTAATGCCCGCTACCGCACCGGAATCCAGCAGGATCGGCGCGATGCGCGCGGCGGGGGCGTCCGGGTCGACGGCGAGGAAGGCGGCTCCGGCGTACGCCACCGCGCACACCGCCACCACCCACTCCGGTGACCGCGGCAGCGCGACGGCGACCACGTCCTCGGGCCCGATGCCGGACCTGATAAGCTTGCGCGCCAACGCATTCGAGCGCCGCACCAGTTCCCGATAGGTGAGCGTGACCTCGTCGCAGACCACCGCGGCGGCCTCCGGATCGTAGGACGCGGCGCGCGCGAGCAATTGGGGCAGTGTCAGCGGCACAGCCTGACTGGTGTCGTTCCACCGCCGCAGCTGCCGCCGCCACTCATGGCCGGAATCCGCATGCGCGGTCTCGTAATCGGCCTGGCGGGCGTACTGCGTAACGGTGTCGCAAACATCCGGAGAATCGGAGAGCATTGTCCCTCCCGAAGTCGAGACCTGCGAATTTATCCGGAGCGCGGCGGTTTCGCGCTCCCGATGCGGACAGTACAGCACTAAGTCAGCAACTTATCCGCAATTTGTTTCGTGCCGCAGATGGACGTCCGATAAGTCGCCATGTGGACAAATGATCAGTGAGTCGCACCGGCCCGGAAACGAAAGCGGCGCGGCAACCGTTCGAAAACGGCTGCCGCGCCACACCTTCGGAAGTACTAGCTGGAGGGGGTCTTCTCGAGCTCGACCACCTCGTGATGCTGCGAGCCCCAGCCCACGTGCGCCTCCGCGCGCATCCGGTCCACCATGTGCGGGTAGTGCAACTCGAACGCCGGACGCTCCGAACGAATCGGCGGCAGCTCGTAGAAGTTGTGCCGCGGCGGCGGGCAGGAGGTCGCCCACTCCAGCGAGTTGCCGTAGCCCCACGGATCGTCCACCGTCACCACTTCGCCGTAGCGGTAGGACTTGAAGACGTTCCAGACGAACGGCAGCATCGACGCGCCCAGGATGAACGAACCGATGGTGGAAATGGTGTTGAGCGTGGTGAATCCGTCGCTCGGCAGGTAGTCGGCGTAGCGCCGCGGCATGCCCTCCGCGCCCAGCCAGTGCTGCACCAGGAACGTCATGTGGAAGCCGATGAAGGTCGCCCAGAAGTGCCACTTGCCCAGGCGCTCGTCGAGCATGCGACCGGTCATCTTCGGGAACCAGAAGTAGATGCCCGCGAAGGTCGCGAAGGCGATCGTGCCGAAGAGCACGTAATGGAAGTGCGCCACAACGAAATACGAGTCGGACACGTGGAAGTCCAGCGGCGGCGACGCCAGGATGACACCGGAGAGGCCACCGAACAGGAACGTCACGATGAACCCGACCGACCACAGCATCGGCGTCTCGAAGGTGAGCTGGCCGCGCCACATGGTGCCGATCCAGTTGAAGAACTTCACACCGGTCGGGACCGCGATCAGGAACGTCATGAACGAGAAGTACGGCAGCAGTACCGAACCCGTGGCGTACATGTGGTGCGCCCACACCGCGATCGAGAGCGCGGCGATCGAGGCCGTCGCGTAGACCAGGGTGGTGTAACCGAAGATCGGCTTGCGGCTGAAGACCGGGAAGATCTCCGACACGATGCCGAAGAACGGCAGCGCGATGATGTAGACCTCCGGATGGCCGAAGTACCAGAACAAGTGCTGGTACAGGATGGCCCCGCCATTGGCCGGATCGTAGATGTGCCCGCCCAGGTGGCGGTCGTAGGCCAGCCCGAACAGCGCGGCGGTCAGCAGCGGGAAGGCCAGCAGCACCAGGATCGAGGTGATGGCGATGTTCCAGGTGAAGATCGGCATCCGGAACATGGTCATACCCGGGCAGCGCAGGCAGACCACGGTGGTGAGCATGTTGACGCCACCGAGGATGGTGCCCAGACCGGAGACGGCCAGACCCAGAATCCACAGGTCACCGCCGACGCCCGGCGAGTGCACGATGTCCGACAGCGGCGTGTACGCGGTCCAGCCGAAGTCGGCCGCGCCGCCCGGGGTCAGGAATCCGGCGGTCGCCATCGACGCACCGAACAGGTACAGCCAGTAGCTGAAGGCGTTCAGCCGCGGGAACGCGACATCGGGCGCGCCGATCTGCAAGGGCAGCACGATGTTCGCGAAGCCGAACACGATCGCCGTCGCGTAGAACAGCAGCATGATCGTGCCGTGCATGGTGAACAGCTGGTTGAACTGCTCGGGCGAGAGGAACTGCATGCCCGGCCGGGCCAGCTCGGCGCGCATGAGCAGCGCCATGATGCCGCCGATGAGGAAGAACGTGATGGCGGTGGTCAGGTACATGATCCCGAGCACCTTGGGGTCGGTCGTGGTGACCGCCTTGTAGATGAACGAACCCTTGGGGCCCAGTCTCGCTGGGAACGGGCGCACCGCCTCGAGGTTCTGTTCAGGCTTTGGAGCGACTGCAGTCACCGCATCCTCCTCGGGAGGGGTTCCGTCCAGCTCTACCAATCGGGGCACATAGAACGGCGCACAGCGTACCGACAGCAAATCGATCTTCGCGGAAAACACTCCGGTCGGCATGAATCGCGATCGAATTGGAAGACTATTCAACCGCCGTTCACCGCGTGGGGTCACGAAAACATCAGGATTCGCGCTTCACTATCTGAGTCATGTCTCGATCGCTCCGCCGCCGCCTGCTCACCCTCGGGGTGCTCGGCACCCTCGGCACGGTGCTCGCCGCCGGGACCGCCAGCACGGCCAACGGCGAACCCCGCGCTGTCATCCAGGGCCGCACCGAGATCACCGCCAAGGTCACCGGCGAGAAACCCGGATATCGCTGCCTGATAGCGGGCAAGGACATCAGCGGCCCGTGGGGCACCGTCGCACCCGACGGCACCGTGACCCTCACCCTCGGCGGAGTCAAGGACCCGGGCAAGCATCTGCGCGTGCTCTGCGAGGACCCCAAACGCGGCGACCCCAGCCTGCACACCGTGCGCTCGGACCGGGTCGCCTACGACGGGATGCTGGCCCCGATCCGGCAGATCATGAACAACCGACTCTTCGGCTCGCACTGAGCCCGTCGCGAGGGTTCCCGCGGCAGCCGCTCGTGATGTCGAGCACCTTCGACCCGGAATCCGGCCGCAGCGGTTAGCCTTATCGGCTGAATGCGGCGGTGGGGCTCGCCGCTCCGGACCCGGTCCGGAACAACCGTGGTTTCACCACCAACAGTCCCTACGCATGACCCCTTGGCGGCTATGGCGTAGGAGACCCTTGTGCCCAACAGTGTGACTGCCGAATCCGGCGAGCCGATCGACCCCGATATCGATCTGCATCAACCCGAGCAAGAGCGAGAACTGCTGCGCTCGCCGGGCGCGATCCTGGCGGCGACCAGTTGCGGTGGCGCGCTCGGCGCGCTGGCCCGCTACGGACTCATCCAGGCGTGGCCGACTCCGGCCGGGCATTTCCCGTGGGCCGTCTTCACCATCAATGTGCTGGGCTGCTTCCTGATCGGGGTGCTCATGGTGTCGATCACCGAGATCCGGCCCGCACATCCGGTGGTGCGCCCGTTCCTCGGCGTCGGAATCCTCGGCGGGTTCACCACGTTCTCGACCTACACCAATGACATTCGCGCACTGCTGCATCCGGGTGCGGCGGTGACCGCGTTCGCGTATCTGTCGGGGACGCTGGTGTGCGCACTGCTGGCGACGCTGACCGCGATCCGACTCACCCGGTGGGTGTACCGGGCGACCTCACTCCGGAAGGCCGTGGCATGAGCGTGCTGCTGATCATTCTCGGTGCGGCCGTGGGCGCGCCGCTGCGCTACCTGGGCGACCGGGCCGTGCAGAACCGGCACGACAGCGTATTCCCCTGGGGCACACTGACGATCAATGTCTCGGGCTGCCTGATCCTGGGCGCGCTCACCGGCGCGGCGCTGTCCTCGCCGTGGATGACGTTGGCGGGCACCGGTTTCTGCGGTGCGCTCACCACCTACAGCACCTTCAGCTACGAGACCGTGCGGCTGGCCGAGCAGCGCGTCTACCTGTACGCGGCGTTCAATGTCATCGTCAGCGTGCTGGCGGGGCTCGGCGCGGTGCTGCTCGGCTACACGGCCACCCAGGCACTGTTCGGCTGAGTGCACCGCAGAATTCCACTGGACCACAGGGGAATCGAGCCGGCCGCCGTTTCGCCGCGGGAGGTCAGCGGGCCGCCCGGGCGGCGGCGACCGCACCACGGACAGCCGGAGCGACCTCGGCGGCGAAATGCAGTGCGGCCCGGTCGCCTTCCGGATCGACGGGCAGGATGAACTGACTGATGCCGTGGGCCAATGCCAGATCGGCGAGCTGGGATGGGGGCATGACCGGGTCGATGGCGTAGGCGCGGCGGATCAGGGCGGGGACGCGACCGGCGGCGCGGGCCCCGGCATCGATGGCCGCCATCAGCTCCGGGAGGCGATCCGGCGGGGCGTAGGGGGCGCTGCCGAACCAGCCGTCGGCCAGTTCGCCGGTGAGGCGCAGCGCGCGCGGACCGTAGACGCCGAACCAGATGCCGATCGGATGCACCGGGGGCGGACCGGGTTTGGCCCCGTGCAGCGAGTAGATCTCGCCGTCGAGCTCGGCGCGGCCCTCGCCCCACAGGGCGCGCAGCACGGTGACCGCCTCGCGCAGCCCGGTCAGGGCCTGACGCGGGGTGCGGCGGTCACCGCCCATGGCCTCGATGGCGTCCCAGAACGCGCCCGCGCCCAGCCCGAGTTCGAGGCGGCCGCCGCTGAGCAGATCGAGGCTGGCGGCGCTGCGGGCCAGCACGGCGGGCGGGCGCAGCGGGAGGTTCACCACCGCGGGCATCAGGGTCAGGGTGCGGGTGACGGCGGCGAGGTAGGACAGCAGGGTCCAGGTGTCGAGGAAGGCGGGCTGGTACGGGTGATCCTGGATCGCCAGGATGTCCAGACCGGATTCGTCGGCCTGGCGCACCAGGCGCAGCAGGGACCGGCCGCGCGCCGCCTCGGGCGGAACGAAGATCCCGAACCTCAGCTCATGCCCGTAATCCGCCATAGCGAATACGAAGCTACCGCGACGGCGGCGGGGCGGCGGCGAGCGCGTGTCGGCTCGGCGAGTCCGAGCGGCGGCTGGTGTTTCAGATCGTGATCAAGCGGCAACCGGAATCCATAACCCTTGCCGGGCAACGAATTACAATCGAAGCCGGGCCGCTCGGAGGATTCGGCCCGATTCGCGGCGGTCGGCCGCCCCGCGCGGCGACCGGGTGGAAGGACGTGCGCGATGCAGTCACACAGCACGCTCGACATGGCACACAAACACCTGCGGCGCGTGGACACCGATGCCCTGGGCCATGCCCGGAACCGCTTGGCGGAGACCGGAATAGCCCGGCTGAGCTTCCTGCTTCCGTACCGGGTCAGGCGCATGCTGGCCGCCGAGGCGCTCACCGTGCTCGACCACCACCGGCAGTGGGGTGAACGGCTGCCCGAGGCCCAGGACCTCCCGCGCCGCCCGGTCGACCTCGACGAGCCGGAGGTCACCGCGCACGCGCCCGCCATCCCCCAGCTCTACGACTGTGAATCCTTGCGCGACAACCTGTCCGTGATCGCCGCGGAACCCGTGCTGCCGTTCCCCGGCTGCCATCGCTTCACCGTCAGCCGCGCCCATCACGACGACTCGGCGGGCCAATGGCATTGGGAGCAGCACGCTTTCACCCTCGTGCTGATCGTGGAGTGCCCGCCACTGGAGGAGGGCGGATTCGTGCAGACGGTGGCGCACACCGACCGCGACTGGGACCATCACGACGTCTACCGGACCTTGACGCGCAACCCGATTCACTCCTGGGAACTGCACCCCGGCGATCTGTACCTGATGCGCACCGACACCACCCTGCACCGGGTGCACCCGTTCACGCACGGCCGCCGCACCGTGCTGGCCATGACCTTCGCCTCCCGGGCAAACCTGGAGCAGACACGCGACGCCATTGCCTGATGTTTACGCTCGACCGCACGGGCAATGGCGAATCCAGTAGAGTGATAACCTGATTCACTGTTCACGCAGCGGGGGGCAGCGTCGCCGAACCCGTCCACTCCGGGCAGCTCTGCCCAAGCGGTTTAGGCGACTCCGATGGACCTTCTCAACCCTCTCGACGCTATCTTCCTGGCCATCGAATCCCGCGAGCATCCGATGCACGTGGGCGGTCTGCAACTGTTCGAGCCCCCGGCGGACGCGGGACCCGAATTCACCCAGCAGCTCTTCGAGGCGATGGCCGCGAAGACCGATGTGCGCACCCGTTTCCGACGCCACCCCAGTCGCCGCTTCGGCGGCTTCTCCAGCGTCGCCTGGAACCATGCCGAAACCGTCGATCTCAATTACCACCTGCGCCGATCCGCCCTGCCCGCCCCCGGCGGCATGGGTGATCTGCTGGATCTCACCGAACGCCTGCACGGCATCCTGCTCGACCGCCACCGCCCGCTGTGGGAGGCCCGGCTGATCGAGGGCCTGTCCGACGGCCGTTTCGCGATCTACATGAAGATGCACCACGCGCTCATCGACGGCGTCTCGGCCATGCGGCTGCTGCAACGCACCCTCACCGACGACCCGCTCGACACCCACGTCAACGTCCCGTGGGTGACGCCGCCGGTGGTTCGCGACGACTCCCCGGAGCCGGTGAGCCCGCTGACCCAGGCGAGCCGGGCACTGCCGCGAATCCTGCGCGGCGCCGGGTCGATTGCCGCACCGTTGCGGGGCGCGCTCGACGGCCGCCTCACCCTGCCGATGACCGCCCCGCGCACCCCGTTCAACGTCTCCATCGGCGGCGCGCGCCGGGTCGAGGTGCGGTCGTGGCCGCTGGAACGCATCAACCATGTCCGCCGGGCCACCGGCGCGACCGTCAACGACGTGGTGCTGGCCATGAGCGCCGCCGCCCTGCGCGGCTACCTGCTCGACCACAACGCGCTGCCCGACGAACCGCTCATCGCCATGGTGCCGGTGAACGTGCGCAGCGCCGCGGAATCCGATGCGTCCGAAGGCAATATGGTCGCGGCCTGCCTGGCCAACCTCAACACCCACATCGCGGATCCGGTGGCGCGGCTGGAAGCCATCACCACCTCCATGCGCGATGCCAAACAGGTCTTCACGCAGCTGCCGAAGCTGGAGGCGATGCTGCTGTCGGCGGCTCTCATGACGCCGCTGGGCGTTTCGCTGATCCCGGGGTTCGAGGCGCTGCCGCGGATGCCGTTCAACCTCGTCATCTCGAACGTGCCGGGTCCGCGCAAGCCGGTGTACATGCAGGGCGCGCGGCTGGACGCCAACTATCCGCTGTCGATTCCGTTCGAGTCGCAGGCCATGAACATCACCCTCACCACCAACGGCGACCACCTCGATTTCGGACTGGTCGGCTGCCGCCGCACCATCCCCGATCTCGATCGCGTCGTCGACCACCTGGAGAACGGACTCGCGGAGCTGGAGCGGGCCACCCGCTGAGCGCTCACTACCCTGGAGCGGGTGGAGACAGCTTGGCCGCGACTGCGTGAACAGTGCCTGATCACCGAGGACGAGGCGATCCTCGCCCTGAACAAGCCCGCGGGCATCTCGGTGACCGGTGAACGCCACGACACCGACATGGTGGAAATGGCTGCCGCACAGGGCGAGACGCTCTATCCGGTGCACCGCATCGACAAGGTGACCTCGGGGCTGGTGCTGCTGGCCAAGCAGCTGCCCGCGCACGGGCAGCTGACCCGGCAGTTCAACAAGCGCACCGCGCGCAAGGCGTACCTGGCGGTCACCGAATCCACCGGGCTGCCCGAACGCGGCGTCATCGATCTGCCGTTGAGCGTCGGCCGCAAGAACCGGGTGCGGATCGCCGCGCCCCGAGAGCTGATCCGGCGCGAGGGCGACACCTGGCTGGTCGACCCGCGGGATGTGCTGGCGGGCAAGTCGTATCCGTCGGTCACCGAGTTCGTCACCGTCGCCGCCACCGCATCGCACACCGTGCTGGCGCTGCGGCCGATCACCGGGCGGCGGCATCAGATCCGCGTGCACCTGGCCTGGATCGGGCATGCCATCGCCGGTGATCCGCTCTTCGATCGCTCCGGCAGCGTGGCGCGCACCCATCTGCATTCGTGGCGACTCGGCCTGGACGCGGACTGGCGGCCCGGCGGCGTGCTCGAGCTGGAGGCCGAGCCCGGAGCCGACTTCTGGCAAATCGGCGGACTGCCCGCGGTGGGCGACCCCCGGCAACTATTGAGCCGCGCAGGCGAACTCATGACGCGGGCCACAGTCGAAGGTCATTGATATCGGTTCGCTATATAGCGTGGCGGGTCTCACGAAGGCGGTATCCGGGCAGGTCATTTAGCCTGAATGAGGTGCCGCGGTGCGGGCGGCAGCCTCGGGCGCAACGATGCGGCCTTTACAGAAAGCGAACGCCGATGGTTCTGCTGGCTCAGCTCAGTGACACCCATTTCGATCTGGGCGCACGCAATGTCCAACGCGCAGAACGGGTGATGGCCTTCCTGGCCGAGCTGCCGCAGCGCCCCGACGTCATCATCGTCACCGGCGATATCGCCGACCGCGGCGAAACCGGCGAATACCAGCAGGCGCGAGCCACCCTGGTCGCCGATGTCCCGGTGCTGATCCTCCCGGGCAATCACGACGACCGCGCCGCCATGCGCGAGGTGCTGTTCCCGGGCAGCACCGGCTACGACCCGATCAACCAGTCCTTTCGCGTGCCCGGACTCACCCTGGCCCTGCTGGACTCCAGCATTCCGGGCAAGCCGGACGGCTTCCTCGAGGAACAGACCTTCACCTTTCTGGCCGACCTGCTGGCCGCCACCCCCGCCGACGACGCGGTGCTGGTGGCCATGCACCATCCGCCGGTCGCGGTGCACTCGACCGTGGTGGATCCCATCCGGCTCGGCAATCCGGAGCGGCTGGCCGAGATCGTGGCGGGCGACGACCGCATCGCCGCCGTCCTCACCGGGCACGTGCATTCCGGGCTGATGACCCAGTTCGCGGGCAAACCGCTGATCGTCGCGCCGAGCGTGGCGTCGACCATCGGCGGCGAATGGGAAACGGCCGCACCGGGACACGTGCCGATCGACTTCGCGCCGGACCCGGCGCTGATCTTCCACTCGATCACCGACGGGCGACTGCTGTCGATGTTCCGGCCGCTGTCCGTGCGCGGCAGGCTCGGCTCGCCCGAGGAATAGCGTTCAGCGGCGCGCGGGCGGGGTGATCGCGCCGCGCCGGTAGGCCGACGGGGTGGTGCCGGTCCAGCGTTTGAAGGCGTGGATGAAGGTCGACGCCTCCGCGTAGCCGAGCCGGATCGCCACATCGCTCACCGAAAGCGGTGTGGCGGTGAGCATTTCCTCCGACAGCGCGCGGCGCACCTCGTCGAGCAGCTGGCGGTAGCTGGTGCCCGCCGCGTCCAGATGACGGCGCAGGGTGCGGGTGCTCATGTTCAGATCCCTTGCCACCGCGTCGATTCCGGGCGGCACCGCGTAACCGTCCAGGCCGCCGCGTGGCACCAGTAGTTCGCGCACCTCGGCGGCGATGCCGGTGCGGGCCCGCCGCCGCGACACCAGCTCCCGGCACTGGGCCAGGCACATGGCCCAGGTGTGCTCGTTGGCCTGCGGCAGCGGCTGCTCCAGCAGTGCCGGGTCGAGCGTGAACAGGTTGTGCTCCTGCTCGAAAGTCGGTCGCAGACCATAGATTTCGGTGTACAGGTCCAGATTCGACGGCGACGCGAAGTCGAATTCGGCGCGCAGCAGCTCGACATGGCGACCCAGCAGGTCCGAGAGCATCTGGTACATGGCGGTGACGTCGCGCTCCACCAGGAAGCGGCGCACGTCGGCGGGCACCCGCTCGTCGTGGATGCGGGCCACGAATTCGCCGGGCCGCCAGCGGGCCGCCGGAATGCAGAAGGTGAAGCTCAGCTCCAGGTAGCGCAGCGCGAAGGCGATGGCCTCGCCGAGGGTGGGGCTCGAGACGCAGGCGAAGCCGAAGATCCCGAAGGTGGTGATCCGGTAGCGCCGCCCGACCTCCAATCCGAGGTTGGGCCGGTCCCCCAACTCGCGCACCAGGTTCCGGATCACCGCGAGTTCGGTATGGGCGTCGATCTGCGCGTCCGGGTCGATGAGCTGCCGCTCCCCCAGTCCGCTGCCCTGCAGAATGCGCGCGGTCGGCACCCCGTGCTCCCGCGCGAAACCCGCCATCAGTGCCACGCTCGCCACCCCGCGCGGGAAGTCCCAGTCGCGGATTCCCGCCTCCTGCACCGTGCTCATCATCCGATTATGGCCGAAATTCTCGATTATCTCGCCCACCAAATCCGGTGACCGCTTCTACCCTGAAGAACAGTCTTCGATGTGAGGAGCACCACATGCCGTCGATCATCATCATCGGCGCGGGGTTCGGCGGCCTGGGTATGGCGATCGAATTGCAGCGCAACGGCTTCCGCGAGTTCACCATCCTGGAAAGGGCCGCCGACCTGGGCGGGGTGTGGCGGGAGAACACCTATCCGGGGGCCGCCTGCGATGTGCCGTCGCCGCTGTACTCGTACGCCAGTGAACCCAAACCGAAATGGCGGCAACGCTATTCGACCCGCGAAGACATCGTCGCCTACATCCACGGGGTCGCCGGAGCGCATCGGCTGACCGACTCCGTGGTGTTCGGCGCGGACGTCACCGACGCCGACTACGACCAGCACACCGGGCAGTGGCAGGTGCACACGTCCGATGGCGTGACCCGCACCGCCGACATCCTCATCTCCGCGGTCGGACAGCTCTCCCGCCCCGCCCTGCCGGACATCCCCGGCCTCGACCGCTTCGCCGGAGAGTCGTTCCACTCCGCGCGCTGGGACCACGACGTGAAACTCGAGGGCAGGCGGGTGGCCTGCATCGGCACCGGGGCCAGCGCCATCCAGTACATCCCGGAGATCCAGCCGGGGGCCGCGCGGCTGACCCTGTTCCAGCGCACCGCCGCCTGGGTGCTGCCCAAATTCGACACCGACTATCAGCCGATCCATCAGCGGATCCTCGCCCGGATCCCGGGAATGCCGGTGGCCGAACGGTTCTCGTGGTGGGCCATCGCCGAATTCGTGGCGCTCGGGCTGGTCGAATACCCCGGCATCGTGCGGATGGTGTCGCGGATGGCCGAGAAACACCTCGAGGAGCAGGTCACCGACCCGGAGCTGCGCGCCAAGCTCACCCCGGACTATCCGATCGGCTGCAAGCGCGGACTGTTCTCCAACGACTACTTCCCCGCGCTCACCCAGCCGAACGTGCGACTCGAGACCACGCCGATCAGCGAGATCGTGGCGGAGGGCGTGCGCACCGCGGACGGCGTCCTGCACGAGGCCGACGTCATCATCTACGGCACCGGCTTCAAGGGCACGGAATTCCTGTGGCCCATGCGGATTCGCGGCCGCGACGGCATCACCCTGTCGGAGGTGTGGGCGGACGGCGCGCACGCCTACCTGGGTCTGACCGTGCCCGGCTTCCCCAATCTGTTCATGGTCTACGGGCCCAACACCAACCTCGGGGTGGGCTCGATCATCTACATGATCGAATCGCAGACCCACTACATTCGCCGGGCCGTACAGCTGCTCGCCGAGCGACCGGGGCACGCGCTCGAGGTGAAAACCGAAGCGGAACAGGTCTACAACACCGCTTTACAGGAGCGACTGGCCCGGACGCCCTGGAATTTCTGCTCCAGCTGGTATCGGACGGCCTCGGGCCGCATCACCAACAATTGGCCGGGCACCACCCGCAGCTACCGCCGCCGCACCCGGACGATTCGCCCGGCCGACTACACCTTCGGACCGGCCGGCAGCCGGTAGGCAAACCCCGGCCCGGCCCGGCCCGAATGTGGCGGGCGTGACGGATCCCTGTGGAGATGTTGAGAGGACGCGGTGGGCACCCCCTCGGACACGGCAGACTGGTAGGCGTGACCGATTCGTACCGGATACGCGGAGCCCTGGCCGACACGGCCGGGGTGGCCCGCAAGTCCGCCCCGCCGCTGCCGCACGGGCCGCTGCGCCCCATCGAACTGGCGGCCGCCGCCGTGCTGGGCGGCGCGACCGTCGGGCTGGTGACGATCGGGTCGCTGGTGCCGTTCGCGGCGGCGCTGCAACTGGTGGCCGCGGTGCCGATGGGATTGCTGGCGCACCGCCATCGATTCCGGGCCCAGCTGGCCACCACCATCGCGGGCACGCTGGTGACCTTCGTCGCCGCGGGACTGATGCCGGCGGCGAATCTGGTCGGGGTGGCCGTGATCGGCGGCATCATCGGGACGGTCAAGCGGCGACGCGGCGGACTGCCCGCGGTGTTCGGACTCTCGACGCTGGCCGGGCTCGGCATGGCCACGCTGTCGGTCGGCGCGCTGCTGGTGTTCGGGCAGTCGCGGCACCTGCTGTTCGACAGCATCCGCAATACCGCCAAGGGCATTCAGAACCTGGCCGCCAAACAATCCGCACTGGAACCGCTCGGGCGCGCGGTCGCGAATTTCACCGAGACCGTGCTGCATTGGTGGTGGCTGTTCATCGGCGGCGGCATCGTCGCGGGCATGGCGGTCAGCGGGGTGGTGTCCTGGTTCGTGCTCGGATCGGTGCTCGACCGGCTGGCTTGGCTGCCCGGCCGCGACGACCTGCTCGACGCGCCCGCCGACGATCGGCCGGTGGCCCCGCTGCCGGTCACCTTGCGGCAGGCCAGCTTTCGCTATCCCGGGGCGCGCACCGACGCGCTGCTCGACATCGACCTGACCGTCGACGTCGGCGAGTTCGTGGCCATCGTCGGCCACAACGGATCCGGAAAGTCCACGCTCACCCGGCTGCTCGCGGGCCGCCCGCCCAGCAGCGGCACCGTCACCCGGCCCGGATCGGCGGGCCTGGGCCTGCTCGGCGGCACCGCCATGGTGTTGCAGCGGCCCGAGAGCCAGACCCTGGGCGTCCTGGTCGCCGACGACGTGGTGTGGGGGCTGCCGACCGCCGACGCCGCGGCCGTCGACATCGACGCACTGCTCGGCGAGGTCGGCCTGGCCGGAATGGGCGGGCGCGAAACCGCCACCCTGTCCGGCGGACAGCAGCAGCGGCTGGCCGTCGCCGCCGCGCTGGCCCGCAAACCCACGCTGCTGCTGGCCGACGAGGCCACCTCGATGATCGATCCACAGGGACGACGCGACCTGGTCGCACTGCTGGCGGCGCTGCCGCGACGGCATCCGATGGCGGTGGTGCTGGTGACCCACCACGAGGCCGACGCCGCGGCCGCCGACCGGGTGGTGCATCTGCGGGACGGCCGCTCGGTCGCGCACCTGCCCGCCTGGCCGCGCCCGGCGCGCGAACCCCGCCGCCGCCCCATCGGCGACCCCGTCCTCGAATTGCGCGGCGTCTCACACACTTACCACCCCGGCACCCCGTGGGACGCGCCCGCCCTGCACGACATCGACCTGACCGTACGACGCGGTGAAGCGCTGCTGGTGGTCGGCGGCAACGGATCCGGCAAGTCCACGCTGGCCTGGATCATGGCCGGACTCACCGTCCCCACCGCGGGCAGCTGCGTGCTGCGCGACTTCCGCGGCGGCAAGCCCGTGCACAAGCGAATCGGCAAGGTGCAGCTGGCTTTTCAGCATTCCCGGCTGCAACTGCAACGCCAGGACGTGGGCTCGGAGATCGAGGACTGGGGCGGGCGCGGCACCTACGCGGTCGCCAAGGCGCTCGACGCCGTCGGCCTGGATCGGGCGCTGGCCTCGCGATCGGTCGAGGAGCTCAGCGGCGGGCAGGCCAAACGGGTGGTGCTGGCCGCCATCGTGGCCAGCCACCCGCAGGTGGTGGTGCTGGACGAACCGCTGGCCGGACTCGATCCGGAGAGCCGCGCCGGAGTGGTGGAACTGCTTGCCCGGCTGCGGGATTCAGGGCTCACCCTGATCGTCATCTCACACGACGTGGCCGATATGGCGGCGGTCTGCGACCGCACCGTGCACCTGCGCGACGGACGCCTCGTCGACGACGAATCCGGCGCGACCGTCCGCGGTGACGCCGTCCGGCAGATCAGCGGAGGCATTCGATGAGCGGCATCATCCTGCGCGAGGTCCCGGGCGACAGCGTGGTGCATCGACTCTGGGCGGGCACCAAAATGATCGGCGTCTTCGCCGTCAGCATGGTGCTCATGTTCATCCCCGACTGGTGGATGCTCGGCGGCACCGCGGCCTTCCTGATCCTGGTGTGGCTGCTGGCGAAACTGCCCGTGGGCACGCTGCCGCGACTGCCGTGGTGGGTGTGGGCGGGCATCGCGCTCGGCGCGGCCATCAACGCCCCGGTGGGCCTGAGCGCGGTGACCCGGTACGCACAGGTGATCGTGTTCGGATTCCTGCTGCTGGGCTTCTCGTTCCTGGTTGCCTGGACTACGCCGATGGGCGCGGTGGCGCCCGCACTGGCCAAACTCGGTGCGCCGCTGCGGCGCATCCACTGGACCCGCGGCGGGGTCCGGCACTCGGTTCCGGTCGACGAATGGGCCGTCGTGGTGGCGCTGACGCTGCGCGGGCTGCCGCTGCTCATCGAGGAAATGCGGGTGCTGCGGGCCGCACGCAAGCTGCGGCCCAAAGACTCACTCGCGCAGCGGGCATCGGACAATCCGCTGGTCGACATCCTGACCGCGAGCATGGCGGTGTCCAGCCGACGGGCCGGGGAGCTCGGCGAGGCGATCACCACCCGCGGCGGCACCGGCGAATTGACCGCGCGGCCGGGCGCGCCGGGCCGCACGGACGCGGTCGCGCTGCTCGTGGTCGGACTGCTCTGCGCGGTGGCGATCGCGGTCGAAATACTGATCTGAGGCTCTCGAGCCGAAAAATAGCCGGATTGTCGGTGACGCGCGCTACGGTACTTCCTGTAGAACGCGTTGCTGCTTTGCGACATGGGCTCACTCCGGGGAGGGGAATCTTTTTCGTCGAGCCATGTGTTGCCTCGAAAACCTGATGAAGATTGGAACAGCCATGATGCTGCGCAAGATCACCGCGATCGCCGCACCGGTCGTGACCGCCGTCGCCATCGCCGGAGCCGGCGTCGCGCACGCCGACCCAGCCGTACCCGACATCGGGTACACCACGAGCCTGGCCGGCAACACCGTCGTCACCACCCTCACCAACGGCACCTTCGAATTGACCGACGGCACAGCCGAAATCAAGGACAGCTCGGGCGCTACCGTGCTGAGCCTGCCGCTGGCCTTCGAACAGGACGGCCTGAGCTACCCGATGCCGGGCGCGATCAGCGACAACGGCGCGACCCTGTCGCTGACCGCCGTCAAGGACGTGGCCGCGGCCACCCCGGTGCTGCACCCGGTGGCCTCCAACAACGAAAACCAGCGGGCCCTCAACAATTTCAGCAGCCAGTTCGGAATCGCCACCGCCGTAGGCAGTTTCATCGGCCTGACCATCGGGGCCGCCGTCGGCGCCATCGGATTCATCGGCGGTGCTTTCGGTTTGGCCACGGTGCCGATCGCGGCCGGTATCGGTGCGCTCATCGGCACCCTGGTGGTGGGCGGCCCGACACTGCTCATCGCGGGCATGGATCTGATCAACGCCCTCAACGCCGCGCCCGGCACCTCCCGGTGGGCGCAGCCCGGCGACCACTGATCGCAATCCCCTGCTGTGCGGGCCTTTTCGCCGCACGGCAGGGGGTCACCGAACGTTGCATCCGGCGGGGGCCGGGGTACCGGCGAAACGGTCCGCCAGGAAGTTCATCGCTCCGGTCGATTCCACGATCGCGGCCGGATTGTGGCCCGGGATACCGGAATGCACGGCGGTGAGGTTCGCGCCGAGCGCACAGTAGCGGTCGACCAGCGCGCTGAAGCCCGCCACGGGGACCACGTCGTCGGACGTGCTGTGGTACAGGTACAGCGGGACGTCGGGGGCCCAGCCGCCCAGTTCCTGATGCCCGGTGGCGGCCAGGAACGCCTGGCTCTCCAGCAGATTCGGCGTGTTCGAGTAGTCGTCGACATGTCCTTGCAGGTGACTCGCCACCAGATCGCCGCCGCATGCGGTGGCCTCCCGCGCCAGTAGCGCCCGGCCGTTGTCGTTGAGTTCGTCGCTCAGTCCCGACGCGGAATCGTCACGCGCCAAGGCGATCAGGATGAGGGCCGCCAGTCCGGCCTGATATCCGCCGTCCACACCGCGTGCGATGGCCGGGATATCGGCGGGGACACCGCCGGACGTCACCCCCGCGAACCACAGGTCCGGTGCGTAGCTCGCCCGCAGCTGCATCGCCCACAGGGTGGCGAAGGCACCGCCCGAGTAGCCGAAGGCACCCAGTGGACTGGCCGCCGTGATACCCAGGGGTGCAAAGGATCTGGCGGCACGCACGCCGTCCAGCACGGCCCGGCCGGAATTCACGCCGTCGAAGAAGCGGGACTGTGGACCCTCGTAGTCGGAGACCACCACCGCCCAGCCGCGCGCCAGCACCTCGGCCAGGAACGGCACGTCGAGCAGGGTGGTGGCGATCGAGAAGTCGCGGCCGCCGCGCAGCGCGAACGATGGGGCGCAACGGGTTCCGAGACTGTCCTCGGCGATCTGATACGACAGCAGCGGCCGGTCGCCCGCGCCGGTCCACGGCGTGATCGGGGACAGCACGGTGGCCATGTCGGCGTCGGCGGCATCGTCGGAACCGGTGGTGCGGTACTGCAATTGCCACCCGGCCACCGGAAGCGGCAGGCCCAGTACGGATATCGGACGCGAGTTGAGGACGTCACCGTCGGCGTGCTCACCCAGATCGATCGGGGCGGCGTAGAACGGATCGTCGTCGGGGAACGGGATGTCGGCCCGGGTCCCCGGCATGACCAGCGCTCCGGCCAGCAGCGTCACCGCACCGATCAACCAGGCGCGCAACCATATTCGGCGGTGCCGTGACCCGGACGGTCGCGTCCGCGAACCCTCCGCGAACTCGCCGGTGGTTGCCCCGAACCATGCGTCATCCCGCCGCATCACGCCTCCAGCGTCGTATCCACCGACGCTCCAGGCACCACGGGCTCGCTGTCCGCGCCGATCAGAAACTCAGGCGCATCGGAAAACTCAAGTTAACTCCGCGATCTCGCGCGGTCAACGGCGTCCCGCGCGTCGTAGCGACGACGTTGCGGGTGTCGCGACCGGTCTGCCTGTTGAGATCGACATAGCGGAGTCCGGGAAGAATATATCCAGATAGCGGTCCAGCTCTTGACAACTGGATCTGGCGATTGCAAGCCAGTTGCCCGCATGCTCGGTCAATGTTGTTGCGCCGCCTCATCGCCCTGGCCGTCGGACTCTGGTTGTACGGCACCTCCATGGCCGTGATGATTCGCGCGGCGCTCGGGCTCGATCCGTGGGATGTCTTCCATCAGGGCGTGACCGACCACCTGCCGCTGAGTTTCGGCACGGTGGTGGCGATCACGGGGGCATTGGTGCTGCTGGCGTGGATTCCATTGCGGCAGAGGCCAGGCGTGGGGACGGTCAGCAACGTGGTGGTGATCGGGGTGGCGGTGGACGCGGGACTGCGGCTGCTGCCGGAGCTGGACGGCCTGGCGCTGCGGATCGGCGCGATGGTGGCGGCGGTGGTGCTCAATGCCGTCGCGACCGTGCTCTACATCGGCGCGGGCATGGGGCCGGGGCCGCGCGATGGCCTGATGACTGGACTGGTCCGGCGCACCGGCAAACCGGTGTGGATGGTACGAACCGGGCTGGAGGCCACCGTGCTGTGCGTGGGCTGGATCCTCGGCGGCAGCCTCGGCGTCGGCACCCTGGTCTACGCGTTCGCCATCGGGCCGCTGATCCAGGTGATGATCCCGTACGTCGACCGGTTCCTGCCCGGCTTCCACCCCGCACCCGACCCGGCGACCGTCGAGGCCGGACGCGGCGGCACCATCGAGCCGATGGCCGCCCGACCTGGCACGCACCACCAGGGTTGACAGGCTAACGGCGTTAGCCTTAACATGGTGGCTAACAACGTTAGCCCCTGCTGAAAGCCCCGGAGGGTCCCATGACCACCATCGCCAACGCCACCACCGCCCACCGTCTGCCCGCCATCCTGCGCAAGCTCGGCTGGGCCGCGGTGACGATCTTCCTGGCCGCCTTCGCCATCCTCGAAGGCGTGAATCACGGCGGCTGGTCATGGGGCGCGCTGGCGGCCGGGCTCATCGCACCCGACCTGACCTTCTTCGCGGCGATCGGCGCGAAGGATCCGGTCCAGCAGGGGCAGCTGCCGCGACAGGCGGTGCCGTTCTACAACGCGGCGCACATCATCTGGATCCCCCTGGCGCTGGCGGTCGCCTACAGCTTCGGCCCGTTGCAGGCCCCGGCGCTGTTCACCTTCCTGGTGGCGTGGATGCTGCACATCGGCATCGACCGGGTGGCCGGATACGGGCTGCGCACCAAGGACGGATTCAACCGTGGCTGAGCTCAACTCGGCGCTCACCGAGCGGCAGCGGCAGATCGCCGCGGCCGCTCGCGCGCTGCTCGACGACCGTGGGCCCGAGGCGCTCACCATGCGCAATGTCGCCGAAGCGCTCGGCATCAAAGCGCCCTCGCTGTACAAGCACGTGCCGGACAAGACCGCCCTGGAAACCCTGGTCGTCGCGGACGCCTTCGCCGAACTGGCCGACGCCCTGGAAACGGCGGCGGCACAGGGACTTCCGGAGCTGGCGCGGGCTTACCGCGACTACGCCGTGACCCACCCGCACCTGTACCGGCTGATGAACTACCGGCCGCTGCGCCGGGATCTGCTGCCCGACGGTCTCGAAGCCGCGTCCGCGCGCCCCCTCGCGGCGGTCGTCGGCGGAGATCCGGATCTGGCCCGCGCCCTCTGGGCCTTCGCGCACGGCATGGTGAGTCTCGAGATCGACGGCCGATTTCCCGAGGACGCCGATCTGACCGCCGCCTGGCGGGCCGGACTCGCCGCCTTCGCCGAATCACCTTCGCACTGAACGACTTCCACCGACGGCCGCAGGATTCAGTCCGCGCCGGGGATCCAGGCCGGATGCCACAGGCGACCGGTCTCGGTCCAGTTCATGAAGCGGACCGTGCCGGTTAGCTTCGGGGTGACCCACACCGCGTCCTTGCGCTCCGCGGCGGTGAGGTCGTTGTCGAAGGGGACGGTGGCGCGTTCCAGGCGACGCAGGCGGATGGCCAGATCACTCATCTCCTGCTCGCCGAAACCGATGCCGACGCGGCCCAGGTAGTTCAGCTTGCCCTCGTGCGGGACGCCCACCAGCAGGGAGGCGAACGGACGCACCTGGGAGCGGCGGTAGCCGCCGATCACCACCGGCAGCGTGCGCCAGTTGCGGGTCTTGATCCAGGACTGGCCGCGGCGGCCGGGTAGGTAGACCGAGTCGCGGCGCTTGGCGATCACGCCCTCCATGCCGTGGTCCTGGCTGTAGCGCAGCGCTTCCGCTCCCGAGCCGGTCAGGCGCGGCGGGACGATGAGCGAAGATGATTGCGCGGCAAGGGCTTCCAATACTCGGCGGCGGTCCTCGTAGCGTTTGCGCACCAGCGATGTGCCGTCGAGGTACAGCAGATCGAAGGCCACGAACACCGCGCGGCCCGAATCCGCCCGCAGCAGACCGAGATTCGCGCTGCCGTGGTCGTCGAACACGACCGCCTCGCCGTCGAGTACCGCGCTGTGCCCGGCCAATTCGGTGCCCAGTATCGACAATCCGGGGTACTTGCCGGTGACCACGTGCCCGGCCCGGCTGCGCAGGGTGAGGATGCCGTCGTCGAGCTCCGCGATCAAACGGAAGCCGTCCCATTTGGTCTCGAAGGCCCAGTGTTCGGCGTCCAGGGTGGTCACGTCACCGGCGGTGGCGAGCATCGGGGCGAGTCCGTGCGGCAGCGGCACGGGCGGGCGGGCGGCCGAAACCGGATGTGCCCCATTGCCACTCGGCGCGTCCGCTACTTCCCCGGGTGGAGACTGGTCCTTCATCAGATGCATCAGCCACTGATTGCCGTTGGTCCGGATCAGCGCGTACCGACCCGTCAGCCGCTCCCCGCGCAGCCACACGATGACCTCGTCGTCGCGCCACTTCTCGGTTTCGTAGCTGCCGGTATCCCAGAGGGTGACCGCGCCACCGCCGTACTCGCCGCGCGGAATCGTGCCGTGGAAGGACAGGTATTCCAGCGGATGATCCTCGGTGTGCACGGCCAGCCGGTTCTCGTGGGTATCCGTCGGCGGACCCTTGGGCACCGCCCAGGACACCAGCACACCGTCGCGTTCGAGGCGGAAGTCCCAGTGCAGGCGGCGGGCGTGATGCTCCTGCACCACGAAACGGTCATCGGTGCTCGCCGACGGCCGTTGCGGCGGAACAGGTTCCGGAGTGCGGGCCGGATCACGCATGGAGCGGTAGGTGTCGAGACGATCCGGTGCGGGCGCGGCGTCCAGTCCGGCGAGCAGGTCGCCGTCGCGCTGCCAGCGCTCCAGGACTTCACCGAAGTGCAGGTGCCGCAGCTGTTCCGGCTGTTCGAACTCCTCCCACGCACGCGGCGCGGCCACCCACGGTTCGGCGCGGCCGCGCAGTGAGTACGGCGCGATGGTGGTCTTGGCCGGATTGTTCTGACTCCAGTCCAGGAACACCTTGCCGCCGCGCGCCGACTTGGCCATGGTCGCGGTGACGAGTTCGGGACGCAGCTGGGCCAGGTTGGTGGCCACCTGCTTGGCCACCGCGGACGCGCCGTTGGGTCCCAGCGCCCGATCCAGCGGGACGTAGACGTGAATTCCCTTGGAGCCGCTGGTGACCGGGAACGCCGTCAATCCCACCTCGCGCACCACGTCGCGCAGGATGAGCGCCACCTCCGCGCACTGCGCCAGCCCGGCCCCGGGACCCGGATCCAGATCGAAGACCAGGCGGGTGACATCCCCGACCTCGGGGCCGTCGAAACACCATTGCGGGACATGCAGTTCCAGCGCGGCCTGCTGACCCAGCCACGCCATCCCGGCGACCGTATCGATGAGCGGGTACACCACCGGCCGATCGGAATGCCGAACGGTCCTGCGCTCCAGCCACTTCGGCGCGTGCTCGGGCAGGTTCTTCTCGAAGAACGACTGCTCGTCCACCCCGTTCGGCCAGCGCTTGCGGGTGACCGGGCGCAGCGCGATATGCGGCAGCAGCGCGGGGGCGACGGCGGTGAAATAGTCGATGACCTCACCCTTGGTGGTGCCCGTTGCCGGGTACAGCACCTTGTCGAGGTTGGTCAGCCCAACCTCGATGCCCCCGAAATCCCGGCGGGACCTCATGGCAGCAGTCTAGATAACCCAACGGGCCGTGCGGGTCAGCGGCGCGGACGCCACCGACCCGGACGGCCCGTGAAGACAACCGGCACGACTAGGCCGGAGGCTGTTCCCCTTCCGGGGCGGGTTCCGCAGCCGGGGCCGGCTCCGGGGCGGGTTCGGCCGCCGCCTCGGCGGGTGCGGGCTCGGCGGCCGGAGCCGCTTCGGTCGGCGCTGCCGCCGCGCCGTCGGCCGGAATCGCGTTCTTGACGGCTTCCGCGCCCTTGTCGATCTGGGAGGAGAACTTGCCCCCGGTCTTCTCGTCGATCACACTGCCGGCCTTGTCGACGGCCTGCTCGATCTTGTCGGCGTTCTGGGCCGCCACTTCCTTGCCCTTGCCGACCAAGCCCTTGAGCGTGTCCATGAAACTCACAGCAAGTGCTCCTTGTCTCTCGGTCAATCGGTCAATCGGTCACTGGCGAACATCTTCCCACCAGGAATCCCGTGGTGGGAGGCCAATCGGGTCGATCCGCTGCCCCGGCTTCGGCACGGCGACCTCGGTTCCCGCCTGGCGCGCCGCCTCGACCATTCGCGTGACCGGCTCGGACCAGCCGTGGAAGGCCAGATTGAAGGTGGCCCAGTGGATCGGCACCAACACGCCGTATCCCGGATCGCCCACGCACAGATCGGCGTGCGCGCGCACCGCCTCCTCCGGATTCATGTGCACATCCGGCCAGTGCCGGTCGTAGGCGCCGATCGGCAGCAGGGTCAGATCGAACGGGCCCAGCCGGGCGCCCGCCTCCGCGAAAGCCTTGGTGTAACCGGTGTCTCCGCCGAAATAGACGCGGCGGGTGGGACCCGCGATCGACCACGACGCCCACAGCGTGGTGTTGCGCACCAGACCGCGGCCCGAGAAATGCCTGGCCTCCGAACAGGTGATCACCAGATCGGTGCCGTCATCGTGCGCGCGCTCCAGCTCCGAGAGCGAAACCGATGCGGCCCAATCCAATTCGACGATCCGCGCCTCCGGCACATTCCAGTGCCGCAGATGCGCGCCGATGCCGATCGGCACGATGAACACCGCCTGCTGGGTCTCCACCAGCGCGGTCACCGTGTCCTGATCCAGATGGTCGTAGTGATCGTGCGAGATCAGGATGGCGTCCAGCGGCGGCAGCTCCGAGATCGCCGACGGCACCGGATGCAACCGGGCCGGACCGACCAGCTGCGACGGCGAAACCCGCTCGCTCCACACCGGATCCGTGAGCACCCGGTAGCCGTCCACCTCCACCAGGCAGGTGGCGTGCCCGTACCAGGTGACCGCCAGATCCCCGGCCTGCGCCGGCAACTCCGGCGTCACCAGCGGGATGGCGCCCGGCGGGCGGCCGTGATTGCGCTGCGTCGCCAGCTGATAGAGCACCTCGGCCATCGACCCGGTGATCTGACTGCTCGGCTCGGTGTTGTGGAACTGCTTGTTGCGGTAGGTCCTCGCCCCGCGCGCGGTCGGCGCGATCGCGGCGATCGACGCCCCCATGGCGGAGGGAATCCCCCACGCCGCCCGGACCAACCAGGAAATTCCGAAAGCACCCGCTGCCATACCTACCAGTTTCCGCGAAGTCGCGGCCATGCGCTTCTCCTTCATCGGCCAGAGAACTTCGCGACCCGCTTCTCCTGCCGGGCCACGCGAGCTTCCTGGGCATCGGCGCTGCTCCACGCGGCGGCCAGCGCGGCGCGCTGAGCCTCGGTGTCCGCGCCGCGGGTGTCGTCGTCGTTGAAGACCAGCTTCATGTGCCGCAGCGACAGCGGGGCGAGCTCGGCGATCCGATGAGCCCAGGCCTGCGCGTCCTGCAGCGTGCCGATCTTATTGGCGAATCCGAACGCGTAGGCGTCCTCGGCCGAAATACGTTCCGCGCCCAGCAGGATGGTGCGCGCGGGACCGGATCCGATCAGCGACGATAGTCGGCGCACCGTCCAACGATCAACGGAGATACCGAGTTTCGCGGCCGGAACGGCGAGGAACGAACCCGCCTCCATCACCCGCAGGTCCGAGGCCAGGGTGATCTGCACCCCGGCGCCCAGCGCACCGCCGTTGATCGCGGAGATCACCGGCACCGGCACCGTTTCGATGGTGTGCAGCATGGCGAGCAGCTGGTCGAGGAACTCGTCGGAGTGCACCCCGTCCAGGTCCGCGCCCGCGCTGAACAGCGGCGTCGCCCCGGTCAGCACGATCACCCGGGCCGACGCCGCGGCCTCCTCGACCGCCGCGCGCAGCAGTCCGATCAGCTCGAGATTGAGTGCGTTCCGGCGTTCCGGACGCTGCAGTTCGATGGTGACGACCTCACCATCGTGGCTGACTCCCAGCATCTGTCCCTTCCCCACTGTCCACGCACCTGCGCTGTCTACCCATTGAACGGTTCTCACTCTAAGTGGGCGTACCGTCGGGTCGGTGATCGCGACACCCGATATCGACATCCTTGTGATCGGTGCCGGGCAGGCCGGACTGTCCGTCGGCTACCACCTCCAACGCCTCGGATTACGGCCCGAACAGGACTTTCTCATCGTCGACCACGCACCCGCGGCGGGCGGCGCGTGGCAGTTCCGGTGGCCTTCTTTGACTTTGAGCACAGTCAACCGCGTGCACGACCTACCGGGCATGTCGTTCGAGGAGACGCTGCCCGAGGGATCGGAGAACGCGCAGGCCGCCACCGCGGTGCCGCACTACTTCGAGCTCTACGAGAAACGCTTCGATCTGCGCGTGCACCGGCCGGTCACGGTGACCGTGGTGTGCGACCGCGCCACCGCCTCCACCTGCCCCGATCAGCAGGTCGACGGGCTGCTGCACGCCGAGATCCGGCCCGGGGAACCGGTGACCACGCGCGGGCTGGTCAATGCCACCGGCACCTGGGACAAGCCGTTCATCCCGTACTACAAGGGCGCCGAGACGTTCGCCGGACAGCAGCTGCACGCCCACGATTACCGCAGCGCAAGGGAATTCGAGGGTCGGCAGGTGGTCGTGGTGGGTGGCGGCATCACCGCCATCCAACTGCTGGACGAGATCTCACAGGTCACCGCGACCACCTGGGTCACCCGGCGCGAACCGGTGTTCCGCGACGGTCGGTTCGCGCCCGAGGACGGTCGCGCGGCCGTCGCCATGGTGGAAGACCGTGTGCGGCGCGGACTTCCGCCCGGCTCGGTGGTTTCGGTGACCGGACTGCGCGAGGACGCGCGGGTGCGGGCCATGCGCGAACGCGGTGCGCTGGCACGGCGGCCGATGTTCGACCGCATCGAGCCCGGCGGGATCCGCTGGGCGGACGGTGACTTCCAGCGCGCCGACGTGATCCTGTGGGCCACCGGATTCCGCAGTGCCCTGGACCATCTCGCGCCACTGCGCCTGCGCGGGCCCGGCGGCGGCATCACCATGACCGGGCGGCTCGCCACCCAGGTGGCCTCGGATCCGCGGATCCACCTGATCGGTTACGGGCCGTCAGCCAGCACCATCGGCGCGAATCGGGCCGGGCGGGCCGCGGCGGTCGAACTCACCGAATACCTGGGACTCGCTGCGCGACAGGCTGATTGAGCGGACTCAGGCGGTCGGGGCGTCCATCGCGAACTCCGCCGGATCGCCACCCTGCCGCGCGCCCTTGTCGATGCCCGCGATCTGCGTCATCTCCCGGCCGGTGAGCTCGAAATCGAAGACGGCCAGGTTCTCCGCCATCCGCGCCGGGGTCATCGACTTCGGGATCGCGACATTGCCCAGCTGCATGTGCCAGCGCAGAATCACCTGCGCCGGAGTGCGATTCAACTTGTCGGCCAGCGCGATGATCACCGAATCGTTGAACTCCGCGCCCCGCCCCAGCGGACTCCACGCCTCGGTGACGATGCCGTGCGCGGCATGGAAGGCCCGCAACTCCGACTGCGCGAAATACGGGTGCAGCTCGATCTGATTGATCGCGGGGGTCTCCCCGGTCTCGTCGATGACGCGTTCCAGATGCTCGCGGTCGAAATTGGAGACGCCGATCGACACCACCCGGCCCTGCCGCTTGAGCGCCTGCAATGCCCGGAAGGTGTCGACGTAGAGGTCCGCGGACGGCACCGGCCAGTGGATCAGGAACAGATCGATCCGATCCAGGCCCAGCCGTTGCAGACTCGCGTCGAACGCACGCAGGGCCGCGTCGTAGCCGTGGTCGGCGTTCCACAGCTTGGTGGTGACGAACACCTCGTCGCGCGGCAGCCCCGACTCCCGCACCGCGCGGCCCACCGCGTCCTCGTTGCCGTAGAAGGCGGCGGTGTCGATGCTGCGATACCCGAGCTCCAGCGCGGTCACGATGGTCGAGACCGCCTCGTCCCCGGCCACCTTGTACACACCGAACCCGAGCTTGGGCATGATCTGGCCGTCGGCCAGCACGATGGCCGGGATGGAGCTGGTCTCACTGCGGTACGTCACCATTCCGACCGTAGCAGCGAAAGGGCCTGGCTAACTCTTGGCTTCCAGGCGAAACGGTGTGATCAGTCCCGCAATCCGAGCCTGCGGTAGCGACGGTGACGCTCGCTCAGCAGCTTCTCGGTGGGCAGCGCGGTCAGCTCCGCCAACTCCTCGGCGATCGCCTCCACCATGCGCAGCGCGAAATCCACCGGCTCCTCGGCCGCGTCCGGATACTCGTGCACGATCCGGTCGACGATGCCGTCCGCCTCCAGATCCACCGCCCGGATCCGCTGCGCGGCCGCCAGGTGCGGCGCGTGCCAGGTGTCACGATGCACGATCGCGCTCGCACCCTCCGGCGGCAGCGGCGCGAGCCAGCCGTTCGCGGCCGCCAGCACCCGATCCGCGGGCATCAAGGCCAGCGCGCCACCGCCACTGCCCTGACCGAGCAGCACCGACACCGTCGGCGTATCCAGGGTCACCAGATCGGCCAGGCAGCGCGCGATCTCGGGCGCCAGCCCACGCTCCTCCGCCTCCCGCGACAACGACGCCCCCGCGGTGTCGATCACCAACACCAGCGGGATCCGCAACTGCGCAGCCAACTGCATGCTGCGCCGCGCCTCCCGCAAAGCCGCCGGACCCATGGTGTGCTCCGGCGACTGCCCGGCCCGATCGTGACCGAACACCACACACGGCTGACCGCGGAAACGGGCCAGCGCGTGCGCGACCGTCCGATCCAGCTCGCCCTGACCGGTGCCGGACAACGGAACCCGATCCGTCACATGCCGCAGCAGGTCACGAATGCCGGGACGGTCACCGCGCCGGGAGATGAGCACCGTCTGCCAGGCGTGCACCTCCGCGGTGTCGAGCACCGCCAGCCCGCCACGCTCCTGCGGACCCGCCAGGAACGCACCCACCCCGGCCGCGTGCTGCGTTGGGGTGGAAGGCTTCTCGGGTAGCGCGGCCGGAGGATCGCAGCACACGCTCAGCACCCGGTGCGCGATCCGGCGGAACACCCGCACCGGGACCACACCGTCGATAACGCCACTGCGGTAAAGGTTTTCGGCGGTCTGCACACCCTCGGGGAACTTGCGACCGTAGAGCGCCCGATAGACCCGCGGCCCCAGGAACCCGATCAGCGCGCCCGGCTCGGCAAAAGTCATGTGCCCCAGCGAACCCCACGACGCGAACACGCCGCCCATGGTCGGATCGCGCAGATACACCAGATACGGATGCCCGGCCGCCTTGTGCACGGCGATCGCGCCCGCGACCTTGACCATCTGCACGAAAGCGACTGTGCCCTCCTGCATTCGGGTACCACCGGAGGTCGGCGACGCGAGCAGCGGCAGACCCAGCTCGGTCGCGCGCTCCACCGCCGACACGATGCGCTCGGCCGCGGCCACCCCGACAGAGCCTGCGAGGAAAGCGAATTCGCACGCGATCACGGCCACCCGCCGTCCGCGCAGCAACCCCTCCCCGGTCAGCACCGACTCGTCGATGCCCGATGCGGACGCGGCAGCCGACAGCTCCGCCCGGTAGGCGGGCGACGCGGCAACCGGCACCGGCGGTCGATCCCAGCTCACGAACGAACCGGGATCGAGCAACTCGCCGAGCAATTCCCGCGCCGAAATGGTCATGAGGCATCAGCGTAGCCAACCACCGGCCTCGCCCCGGGTCACGGCTCGCGCCGAGACATCGAGGTGACATCGCGAACCGCGGCGACCGACGCCGCCGCAATCCGATACTGCGTCAGTAGCCCTGCACAACCTTGCGCAGGGCGTACTCGGTCACCGCGACGAGCGCCTGTTTCACCGGCTCGCGGCGACGGGCGTCCATCGAGAGGATCGGCACATCCGCGGGCACCGCCAGCGCCTGACGGATGTCCTCGACCGGATACCGTGGCGCATCATCGAATTCGTTGATGGCCACCAGGAAGGGTAGGTTCCGCGCCTCGAAGTAATCGACGGCCGCGAAACTGTCCTCCAACCGGCGAGTATCGACCAGCACCACCGCGCCGATGGCGCCGCGGATCAGGTCGTCCCACATGAACCAGAAGCGGTACTGGCCCGGCGTACCGAACAGGTAGAGCACCAGGTCGTCGGCCAGGCTGATACGGCCGAAATCCATGGCCACCGTGGTGGTGGCCTTCGACGGGACCCCGGTCAGGGAGTCCACGCCGACACTGGCATTGGTCACCAACGCCTCGGTGCGCAGCGGAACGATCTCCGACACAGCACCGACCAGGGTGGTCTTGCCCACACCGAAACCGCCGGCCACCACGATCTTGGCCGAAGTGGGCTTGCTGGTGCGGGTATCGACCTGTGTCGTCGAATCAAATACGCCGGAGTCCACTGAGAACCCTTTCGATCAGCTCGCGACGTTCATCGTCGCTGGAATCGTCTTTCAATGTCGCCGATACCCGCACATGGCCGGCTTCGATGAGGTCGGCGACCAGCACCCTGGCGACCCCGATCGGGATACCCAGGCGTGCGGCTACTTCGGCAACCGACGGCGATTCTCTGCACAACTCCACGATTGACGTCTCGATGTTGGTGAGTTCGAACTGCCGCTCGAGGGCGACCGGATGCGATGCGACGAGCGCTTCCAAAGCGAGCTCCACCTTCGGCCGGGTGCGACCGGCCGTCAGTGAATATGGGCGAACCAAGCTCGGTTCGGCGCTCCCAACGCGTTCGTTGTCTATGTCCATCCCGCCATCAGGAACCCATCGTGACGCGAGGTGTGGCCTGGACTGTCTGGCCCACTCGCTCGACCAACAAAGCCATTTCGTAGCCGACCTGTCCGATATCGCAGGACGTGTTGGTCAGGACCGCCAGGTACGAGCCGTCCCCGACCGCCATGAGCAGCAGGTAGCCGTGTTCCATCTCGACCACCGACTGCAACACGGTGCCGCCCTCGAACAGGTTCGACACACCCACCGAGAGGCTCGCGAGGCCCGCGGTCACCGCGGACAGCTGCTCGGCACGGTCCACGGGCAGCTGCGCACTCGCGGCCATCAGCAGGCCGTCGGCCGATACCAGGACCGCGTGCGCAACGCCGGGAACCTCATTGGCGAAATTCGAAACCAGCCAATCCAGCTGACGCTTCGTACCACCTAGATCGGGGTTCATCGGTCTCCTTTATCTCCGGTTAGGTTCATAGCTTGCACGGCACGGCCGTCCCGAACGCCCTGCTGATGACGACTCAGACTCGACCTGATGGATTCTGGGTCGCGATGGGCCGCCTTGTCAGCGTTTCCGTTGACACCGCCGGGCACAAGTCGGTTACCCGGATCGCGCTGCGGCAGACCGGCAGCCGTCCGCTTGTCCGGAGTCACCTCGTTGGCACGCTGCGCGGCCTGCCAGCCCTCATCACCCGGTGATTCGAAGGAGGAGGCCACTTGGGACCGGTCGGCATTCGGATCCGACAGCCACGCCGACATCATCTCCGCGAAGATCGGCGTGCCACCCAGGATCGGGTCGCCGATATCCTCGGCCGGCTGCAACCTGGTCTGGAAGAACGACGCGGCCTTCTGCGGATTCGAACGGAAGCTGTGGCGTCCGGAATCCTTGACAGCATCCTCGGGAGAACCGTTGCGCGGCAAGCCGACTCCGGGAATCGGAGCCGGACGCTGCGGCAGCAGGCCACCCGGATCACGCTGGGGCAGACCACCCGGACCCCGCTGCGGCAAACCACCGGCAGCCGGATCCCGCTGGGGCAGACCACCGGACGCGGGATCGCGCTGGGGCAGACCACCGGACGAATCACGTTGCGGGAGACCACCACCGAGCGGGTCACGCTGGGGCAGGCCACCACTGAGCGGGTCACGCTGCGGAAGGCCACCCGACGCGGGATCGCGCTGGGGCAGACCACCGGACGAATCACGCTGCGGCAGACCACCGGGTCCACGCTGCGGGAGACCACCGGCAGACGGGTCACGCTGAGGAAGACCACCGTTCAGCGGGTCGCGCTGAGACAGACCACCTGCGAGGGAGTCCGGCGAGCCACCGCGCTGCGGCAGGCTACCGGGGGCATCCGAACCGCCACCACGCTGCGGCAAGCCACCGGAGGACAAGCCATTGGCCGGATCCCGCTGCGGCAGACCACCGTTGAGGGGATCCGCTCCGCTTCCCCGCGCTGGCGACGAGAGTCCACCCGACAGCGACTCCGCGCCCGGTCCACCACGCTGCGGAAGACCACCGGGTCCACGCTGCGGAAGACCGCCGGGGGCCGAATCACGCTGCGGCGCTCCACCATCACGCTGCGGTGCACCGTTGGAGCCCGGCTCGCGGGTGGGTAGGCCACCCGAGGCAGCGGGCCGCTGCGGCGCTCCACCTCCCAGCGCTTGACCACCATCACGCGGCGGCAGACCCTGACGACCGGTGTCCGAAGGACCGGCGCCATTGCCACCGTCACGCGGGACCAGGCCACCCGGCCCACGCTGCGGCGCACCATTGGAACCCGGCTCCCGGGTCGGCAGACCACCGGAAGCCGAATCCCGTTGCGGCAGACCACCAGCGGACGGATCGCGCTGCGGCAGACCGCCCGGGCCCGGCTCACGGCGAGTCGGACCGGAATCAGCACCGGGTCCACGCGTCGGGAGCGGAGCGCCATTGGCACCCGGATCCCGCGAGGGCAAACCACCATCGGCAGCAGGCCGCTGCGGAGGCAGACCGACCGTCGGCTGACGACCCGGCGCACCATTGGCACCCGGCTGACGAGTAGGCAGACCACCCGCGCCCGGCTCCCGAGGCGGCAATCCACCCGAAGCCGAATCACGCTGCGGCAAACCACCGGCATTCGGTTCCCGGGGCGGCAATCCCCCGCCGTTCGAATCCCGTTGCGGGAGACCGCCCGCGAGGTTACGCGGCGGCATCGCGCCGGTCTGACCCGGCTGCGGCATCCCCCCGGGGCCGCGCTGCGGCATCCCCGGCTCCCCCGGTGCGCCCGGCCGCGGCGGCGTTCCGCCGGGTCCACCGGGACCACCCTGACGCTTGAGCATATTGGCGGCCAGGCCGCCGCGCGGCTGCGCCGGGGCCTCGCCCGGACCGCGCTGCGGCGCTCCGCCGCCGAGTCCCAGATTCGGCTGTGCCGACGGGGCCGACGGTGCGTTCGCACCCGGATCCCGCTGGGGTAGGCCCGGTCTCGCGCCACCCGGAGCCGCCACCGTGTGCTTCACGGTCGGACCGTTGACACCCGGCTGGCGGGTAGGTAGACCACCGGGCACCTGCGCGCCCGGCTGGCGGGTCGGCAGACCGGTCGCGGCACTGGCCGCGGCCGGGGCGGGCGCCTGGTTCGGCGCTTGCACCGGACCGGGAGTGGTGCCCGCCGGAATCGGCCCGCTCACACCCGGATCCACGGTGACCATGACATTGCCGGTCGCCGTGCGGGTGACCGCGCGCATCTGCATGGAAGAAGGAGCACCGGCCTGGTTGCCCGCGCCCTGCGGCGCACCCTGCGGGGCCGGCTGCTGCTGATTCGGCTGCGGCGGCACCGAGATCGGCCCACCCGTCGACACGATCAGCGGCTTGGGCACGTGCACGGTGACGGTCACACCCGGATCCCGGGCGGTGTCGAAGGTCGGACGCAACCGCACCGTCAGGCCGTGGCGTTCGGCCAAGCGGCCGACCACGAACAGACCCATGTGGCGGGCGGTGTCGGGACCGACCTCGGCGACCGCCTCCAGACGGCGGTTGATCTCGGCCATCTCGGCCGGGGGCATACCGATGCCGCGGTCGGCGACCTCGATCAGCAGACCCTGATCGTGGGCCTGCGCGAAGGTGAACTTGACGTCGGTCTCCGGCGGAGAAGCGCGCAGCGCGTTGTCCAGGAGCTCGGCGAACAGGTGCGCCAGATCGGAGGCGGCGGGCTCGACCAGCGAACCACGCGGAGTCGCACCCAGTTTGACGCGTTCGTAGTCCTCCACCTCGGAGATGGCGGCACGCAGCACGTCCGCGATCTCGACGGGGGCGGACTTGGTCCGGCGCTGTTTGGTACCGGCCAGAATCAGCAGGTTGTCACCGTTTCGCCGCATACGGGCGGCGAGGTGGTCGAGACGGAAGAGGTTCTCGAGCAGGCGCGGGTCCTTCTCGTCGTACTCCATCGCCTCGATGAGCGAGAGCTGATGGTCGACAAGGGACTTGGAGCGTCGGGCCAGGGTCTCGAACATGTCGTTGACCTGGGTACGCATGGCGGCCTGGTCGGCGGCCAGGCGCAGCGCCTGCCCGTGGATGTCGTCCACGGCACGGGCGAGCTGACCGACCTCTTCATCGGTGTGCACCGGCATCGGTTCCAGCGGAACATCTTCGGGGTCCGCACCGTCACGCAGCGCGGAAACCTCCTGGCCGAGGTCGTATTCGGCCACGCGCAGGGCGGCCAGACGCAGACGGCGCAGCGGGACGATCATCGCGCGCGCGATCAGCACGGCCAGCGCCATGGCGCCGAGAATGGTGGCGACGACGATCACCGAGTAGCGGATGGCGTCGGTGCGGGCCGTACTCGCCAGGTGATCCACCCGGGAGACGATGTCCTTGGTCGAGTTCGTCGCGATGCTCTGATAGGCGTTGATGCTCGCGACCAGCGAGTCCTTCAACTCGGCGGCGGGCAGGTTGCCCGCCTGCGCCTGCGGGCTGGAGACCAGCTGCAAACGGGTGTCGGCCTGGCGTTGTAGCTCGGCGATGGTCGGGTCGCCGTCCGGGAAGCGATGCGCCAGCACGGCCAGCATCTGCCGCTCGGTATTGATACCGACCTGCAGATCCTTGATGCCGCCCGCGGCATTGCTGCGTAGCGCCTCCGCCATACCGGCGGTCTCGTTGTAGAGCATCCAGCGCGCGTTCAGCGAGTCGACCAGTCGCAGTTTGGACTGGTCCACATTCGGGTCCGCGACGGAGGCCACGATCGCCTCGGTCGTCTTGACGCTGTCGCCGCGAATGCGCTCCTCGTCGGCGACCGTGTCCGGAATCGACTTCGAGGGGGCGGTGCCCTGGGCCCGGATCTTCTTGGCGCCCACGATCATTTCGTCGAGCGCCTGGCGAGCGCTGGGCAGATCACTCAGGCGCGCTGCCGCGCGCTCGGCGAACGAGATCGAGGTGTCCAGCTGGGTGAGCTCGGGATCGGAGGTCAGCGACTGGTTGCCGATCATGACCATCTGGCCGCCGGACACCTGGCCGGCGTCGGCGCTCAGTCCGGTGATCGCCGGGATGACCCCGACATGGTCGGTTGCCGTCGACAGGCGGCTGGCGTCGGAAAATTCAGCCGAGATCCTGGTGGCTCCCAGCACAACCGCGACCAACAGCGGCACGGCGAGCACCGCCGTAACCTTCCATCGCAGGTCCCAGTTGCTCAGCGCCCAGCGCTTATTGCTGCCGGACCTAGCGGCGTCACGCATCTCCCACTCACTTTCCAAACTGGCCCCAGCCACGCGCCATCAGCGAGCCTCCGCGATCGCACCCTGGGCTCGACTGGCACAGCTGGCCGGGAACTGCGGCTGGCCGAGAAATTGCGTCCATGACGGCCGAAATATGTGACATGCGATTCTAACGGATCAATAACTTCTTGTGTGACCTCTTGGCAACCACCGGTCCCTGACCTGCCATTTGCAGGCAAAATCAAAGGTCGCGGCGTCCGCCCGGACGTCGCGTGAAGTCTGCCACAATCAGGTCGATCTATCGAGGCGGGCATCTCAGCGCATCTCAAGGACAACAGGCGGAGCTAGGGAGTCACCGGGTTGAACGCGAAGCACGAGTACCGACCGGCCTATCAGCTGAGCCTGGTCGACCCCTCGGAGTTCTGGCGCACCGCGGCCGAAGCCATCAGCTGGGATGTGCCTCCCACCCAGATTCTCGACACCACGGCCCGCCCCGCGGCCCGCTGGTTTCCGGATGCTCGCCTCAACACCTCCTACAACGCGCTGGATCGGCATGTGCGCGAGATCACAGCCCTGGACGGGTCTTCCACCGGTCAGGAGGGGGGTCGCGCCGATCAACCCGCCCTAATATATGACTCCGCTATGACCGGGTCCAGGCGGACTTTCACATATCGGGAATTGCTCGACGAAGTCGCCCGATTCGCCGGATCCATGCTGCGGCTCGGGGTCCGGACCGGCGAACGCGTCATCATCTATATGCCGATGATTCCGGAATCCGTTATCGCGATGCTCGCCTGCGCCCGCATCGGCGCCGTGCACTCGGTGGTCTTCGGCGGGTTCGCCGCCCACGAACTGGCCGCCCGCATCGACGACGCCGAACCTGTGCTCATCATCACGGCCTCCGGCGGGCTGGAACCCGGCCGCCGCATCGAATATCCGCCGATCGTGCTGCAGGCCCTCGATCTCGCACAGACCACTTCGGCCCGGACCGTGCTGGTCAAGCAGCGCGAAGGCTTCCCCACCCACCGTTTCTCCGCCCCCGAGGCCGCCACCGAATCCCTGCCCGCGTCCTCGGAGACGGTGGCCGCCCGCTGGCTGGACTGGGACGACGCGATCCGCGACGCCGAACCGGCCGACCCGGTCTCGCTGGCCGCCACCGATCCGCTCTACATCCTCTACACCTCGGGCACCACCGGGAAACCCAAGGGCGTGGTGCGCGACAACGGCGGGCACGCGGTCGCCCTGGCCTGGTCCATGCGCAATATCTACGACCTGGCCCCCGGGCAGACCATGCTGACCACCTCCGATATCGGCTGGGTGGTCGGGCACTCCTACATCGTCTACGCGCCGCTGCTGATCGGCGCGACCACCGTGCTCTACGAGGGCAAGCCGATCGGCACCCCGGACGCGGGCACCTTCTGGCGGCTGGCCGCCGAGCATCGCGTCGATGTGATGTTCACCGCGCCGACCGCGCTGCGCGCCATCCGCCGCGCCGACCCCGAGGCCGCCGCCGCCCGCAATCACGATCTGTCCGGCCTGAAGTCGCTGTTCTGCGCGGGTGAACGGCTCGATCCGGCCACCTACGAGTGGGCCGTCGACACCCTGCTCGCCGAGCACCCCGACTGCCCCGTGGTGGACCACTGGTGGCAGACCGAGACCGGCTGGCCCATCTGCGCGAATCCGCTCGGACTGCAACAGCTTCCGATCAAGCCCGGTTCGGCGTCGGTGCCGGTGCCCGGATACCGGCTGCGGGTGCTGGACTCCGAAGGCAATGCGGTGCCGCCCAATACCGAGGGAAACATCGTCATCGGGCTGCCGCTGCCGCCCGGCACGCTGAACACCCTGTGGCGTGACGACGAACGCTACGAACGCTCCTATCTCTCCGCCTATCCCGGCCACTACCTGACCGGCGACTCCGGATTCTTCGACGAGGACGGCTACCTGTTCGTCCTCGGCCGCAGCGACGACGTCATCAATATGGCCGGGCACCGGCTCTCGGCGGGCGGCATCGAAGCGGCCATCGCCGGGCATCCGGTGGTCGCCGAGACGGCGGTGGTCGGCATCCCCGATGAGCTCAAGGGGCAGCGGCCGATCGGCTATGTAGTACTGAAGACCGGCGTCGACATCGAACCAGAGCGGTTGCGCGCGGAGATCATCGCGCGGGTGCGCGAGCGGGTCGGATCCATCGCCACCCTCTACGACGTGGTCGCGGTGACCGCGCTGCCCAAGACCCGGTCGGGAAAGATCCTGCGCCGCACCATGCGTCAGATCGCGGCGGGCGAGAGCTTCGAGGTGCCGCCCACCATCGACGACGCCGCCATGCTGCCCACCCTGGAGAAGCAGATCCGCGACGCGGTCACGCTGATGGAGGACAAGGAGCGCATCGCGGCCGCCGACGCCGCCGCGGCCCTCACCACACCGATCCGCCGCATCGACCCGAACCTGATCTCGCCGGACGTGGAGTCACCTACTCAGAGCTGAGCCACAGAGTTCCTTCAGAAAGGGCTCATCGGTCTCCCATGGCGGTGGTCTACCGTCGGGCAGGCGCGCATCGACGGATTCGCGCATGCGACAGAAAGGTCGACGAATGAGCTTCGCCCGCAATCGCCGAGTCGGAGTGGTCCTCGGCGCCGGCGCCCTCACCGCTCTCGCACTGACTCTCGTCCCCGCAACCGCATCCGCCTCCCCCGAGGATCTCATTGCGCCCCTGCTGAATTCGACCTGCACGTTCTCCCAGGTTGATGCCGCGCTGCACGACAAGTCGCCCGCGCTGGCCTCGATGCTGGACCAGAACCCGGACACCAAGGCGCAGTTGAAGGCCGAGTTCGAGCAGTCCCCCGCCCAGCGTCAGGCTCAGCTGGACCAGTACCTGGCCGATCACCCGGATGCCGCCAACCAGGCCCAGAGCGACCCGCGCGCGGGTGGGGTCGCCGCGGCGATTCAGCAGGTCGCCGACTCTTGCCACAATTACTGACCTAGCGGCTGCCAGAATGGACCCCGTGGTCGAACGCGGAGAGCTACCCACTGTCCTGGTTGTCGACGATGACCAGGATGTTCTCGCCTCGGTCGAGCGCGGGCTCCGGCTGTCCGGTTTCCGGGTGGTCATCGCCCGGGACGGGGCGGCGGCCCTACGGTGCGTCAACGAGGAATCACCCGACGCGGTGGTCCTCGACATGAACATGCCCGTGCTGGACGGCGCGGGCGTGGTCACCGCACTGCGGGCGATGGGCAACGAGGTCCCGATCTGTGTGCTGTCGGCGCGCAGTTCGGTCGACGACCGCATCGCCGGACTCGAATCCGGGGCAGACGACTATCTGGTGAAGCCGTTCGTGCTCGCCGAGCTGGTGGCGCGGATCAAGGCGCTGCTGCGCCGCCGCACCGATACCCCGGGCACCGCCATTCCGGGCGCGATCACGGTGGGGCCCTTGGAAGTCGACGTCGCGGGTTATCGCGCCCTGCTGCACGGCACCGAAATCGAGCTCACCAAAAGGGAATTCGAGCTTTTGTCGACGCTGGCCCGCAGCGCCGGAGTGGTATTGAGCCGGGAGCGGCTGCTGGAATTGGTGTGGGGCTACGACTTCGCGGCCGACACCAATGTGGTGGACGTCTTCGTCGGTTATCTGCGGCGCAAGCTGGAGGGCGACGGCACCCCGCGACTGCTGCACACCATCCGCGGCGTCGGATTCGTATTGCGCGCTCCGAAGTAGCGGCGCGCCATGGCATTTCGGGTGCGACGGCGTCGCCATTCCTATTCACTGCGTTTTCGGGTCGCGGCCGCGGCGGCGCTCGGCGCGACCATCATCGTGGCGGTGCTGAGCTGGGTGACGGTCAACGCCATCGAGCGCAACAACCTGACCCAGGCCGATCAGCAGCTGGCGGTGTCCTCCCGGGTTGTGCTGATCGAACCGGTGCTGGCGGTGACCGTGCTCAGCGTGCTCGGGCCGACCAACGATATGGCGGTGACCGTCCGCAATGCCGACGGCTCGCTGGCCAGCACCACGGTGCAGCTGCCCGTGCTGCCGGTCGGTCATCACACCGTGACGGTGGACGGCAATACCTACCGGGTGCTCACCACCACCGAGAATCAGCCGTCGGGACGTGTTGTCTCCCTTGGCATTCCGACCACCGAGACCGAGCATGCCACCGCCCAGCAGCGGCGCTTCGTGCTGCTGGCCGCGATCGCCGCGGTGGCGGCCTCGGCCGGACTGGGCTGGCTGTTCGGCGGGCGCGCGGTGCGCCCGATAGTGCGGCTCACCCGCGAGGTCGACATGCGCGGCCCGACCGGCGACCCCAGCGTCCCGCTGCCCATCGACGGGTCCGGGGTGAAGGAGGCCGACAAGCTGGCCGAGGCCGTCAACACCATGCTGGAACGCCTCGACCGCGCGCAGACCGAGACGGCCGCCGCACTCGAGACGGCCCGCGACTTCGCGGCGGTGTCCGCGCACGAACTGCGCACCCCGCTCACCGCCATGCGCACCGACCTCGAGGTGCTGCGCACCCTGGACCTGGACGAGGAGCAGCGCCGCGAGATCCTCGGCGATCTGCATCGCGGCCAGAACCGGGTGGAGACCACCCTGGCCGCGCTGGAGCGGCTGGCCGCGGGCGACCTGGCGCACCGGCGCGAGCACGTGGACACCGATGTCGCCGAGCTCTGCGATGCCGCCGCGCACGACGCCATGCGGCATTTCCCGCAGCTCACGGTGACCATCGACACCGACGCCGAACTGGTGACCCGCGGCCTGCCCACCGGGTTGCGGCTGGCCGTGGACAACGCGCTGACCAATTCGGCCCGGCACGGCGGGGCCACGGCGGCGGTGGTGTCGGCGCATCGCACCGGTGACGGGCGCATCGTGATCGCCGTCGACGACAATGGCCGCGGCCTGCCCGAGCACGAGCGGGAGGCGGTGTTCGAGCGGTTCTTCCGGGGCAGTCAGGCCACCATGGGCGGTTCCGGGCTGGGGCTGGCGCTGGTCGCCCAGCAGGCCCAATTGCACGGCGGGCGCGCCTATTTCGAGGACAGCCCGATGGGTGGCGCACGACTGGTGCTGGAATTGCCCGATCAGGGCTGAATGCCCCTGAATGCCCGGTTATTTAGCGAACTCTCAGACCTCCATCAGAGGTAGCGGCATGCGCGGGCTCTACCGTCGATGATCGTGTTCGGAAAACGCACCCGCTGGGTCCTGATCGTCCTGCTGCTCGTCGCCGCGGTCACCGCGGGCACCTTCAGCGTCCTGCGACTGCGCTCGGCCCCCACGGCCGTGGCGCTGGTCAACAGCGATTCCGGGCCGCTGGGCGCGCGCATCGCAAAGGATTTGCAGGACAGCGGAACCCGGCACTGGGAGGTGGTGGACTCCGCGAGCACCGCCGACTACGCGGCCGTGGTCACCCTGCCCGCCGATCTGACCGCCGACATCACCTCGCTGGCCACCGACAAGCCGACCAAGGCGCAGGTCACCGTGGCCACTCATCGCCGCGCGGACCCGAACCTGGTCAACGACGCGGTCAACGAGGTGACCAAGAAGATCAGCGCGGCGGGTCTGGACACCGTGTTCGCGGCCATGAACACCGCGCGCGGCCAGGTCTCGCAGGTGGCGATGACCTCGCAGCTGCTCAGCGCGGGCGTGCAGGCGGCCGCGGATGGCGCGGGCCAGTTCACCGGCGGCGCGGATCAGATGATGGACTTCCTGAATCAGGCGAAAGCCGGTGCGGGACAGTTGACCTCGGGCATCGACAGTCTCAACTCGACGCTGTCGGCCGCCACCACGCAGGCGAATTCGCTTGCCACCGCCCTGGATTCGACCGGGGTGACGCTGGGGCAGGTGTCGCAGGCCGCGAACGGCCTGTCCAGTGGACTGAACACCGTGGTGCCGATGCTGCAGGGGCTGCCGTTCGCGGGCGATCCGCAGCTCGCCTCGATCATCACCCAGTTGCAGGGTCTGCAGAACATCGCGACCCAGGCCGACACCCAGCTGTCGGGGTTCGCGAACCTGACCGGCACCACCGTCACCCCCGACACCCAGGTCGGTCAGCTGCTGCGCGATGCCGCCGCCAAGCTGGGCGACGCGAGCGGGCAGTTGAATCAGGGTGCGTCGCTGGCGAAGAGCATTCCGCAGATCGCCGATCAGGCGGGCACCCAGTTGCAGCAGGCGATCCAGCTGGTGACCCAGGGCCTGGGTCAGATGCAGGCGATCACCCGCACGCTGGGCAATCAGACGACGCAGGCGTTGAACGCGCTGCCGCAGCGCGGGGTGGCGCAGCAGACCACGATCTCGGCCGCGCTGACCGATCCGGTGGACATCGTTCGGACATAACCTTCGCAAACAATCAGCAACAAACGGCGGTTCGGCGGGCTAAACTATTGCCCGAATTGCTCTAATCGAGACGTTTCGCCCAGATTTTCTGCTCTACCGCACCCTGGCTCCACCCAGCGTCCCGGTATCGGAGAGGAAACGATCGTGAGCATGCTGATGGCCGCGCACGACATGTACGGCACGGTTCTCGCCCAGGTGGGTAACCCCACGGCCGAAACACCGCCCATGGCCGACAAGATGATGAAGATGTTCCGCTACTTCACCTGGTTCACCCAGATGTCGGGCGTCGCGGCCATCACCTACGGCGGCGGGCGCTTCGCCTGGGAGAAGTGGGGCGGTGGCTCGGCCTCCCCGAAGATGGTCGCCAACGCCATGATGGGCGGCGCGGTGGCCACCAGCGGCGGAACCATCATGAACGCCGTCGTGGGCGGGTAATTCGGGAGACAATGCGGGGGGCAATACCCCCGCATCCTCTTGGGGAGGAACCGATGACGTACGGCAACGATCCATACTCACAAGAACCCCAACCGCCCGGATACGGGCAGCAGCCGCCGGGATATGGGCAGCAACCACCCGGATACGGCCAGCAGCCCATGGGCTACCCGCCGGGCCAGCCGCCCGGTTACGCCGCCTATCCGCAACCGCCGTACGCGAGCTGGGGTGCGCGGGTCGGGGCCTATCTCATCGACCGGCTGATCATCCTGATACCGGCGGGCATCCTCTACGGTGTCGGTTTCGGCATCGGTTTCAAGGACGCGGACTGCACCACCGATTCCACCGACAACAGCTACAGCACCTCGTGCTCGGGCGGATTGTCCGGGGCCGGACTGGTGCTGGTGCTGCTCGGCGCGCTCGTCGCCCTGGTGCTGGGCCTGTGGCTGATCTACCGGGAAGGCACCACCGGTCAGACGCCGGGCCGGAAAGCTCTGGGAATCAAGCTGATTCGCGAGAACGACGGCCAGGTGCTGGGCTTCGGCATGGCCTTCGTGCGGCAGATCTGCCACATCGTGGACAGCCTGGCCTGCTACCTGGGTTGGCTATGGCCGATCTGGGACGCCAAGCGGCAGACCTTCGCCGACAAGATCATCGGCAGCATCGTCGTGAAAGTCTGAGTCCCGCAACCCGACTCCGTGAGAACACCGGTGCCCGCCGCGCGATCGCGCGGCGGGCACCCGGGTATACGGACCCCTGAGGTCAGTTCACCACGTCGAGCAGATCGATCACGAAGACCAGGGTCTTGCCCGCGAGCTGGTGGCCGCGCCCGGCCTCGCCGTAGGCCAGCGCCGGCGGAATGGTGAGCTGACGGCGGCCGCCGACCTTCATGCCCGGAATGCCGTCCTGCCAGCCCTGGATCAGGCCGCGCAGCGGGAAGCTGATCGACTCGCCGCGATCCCAGGAGGCGTCGAACTGCTCGCCGGTGTCGTACTCGACGCCCACGTAGTGGACATCGACGGTGTCGCCCGGCTTGGCCTCCGCGCCGTCACCCACCACGAGGTCCTTGATCACGAGTCCGGCGGGGGCGGGGCCGTCCTGGAACTCGATTTCCGGCTTGCTGCTCATGGGCTGTCCTCTTCGAATAGGGGATCGGATCTTCGTTCACCTTAGTGCCCCGCTAATTCCCCGGAACGTGGCGGAGGCGAAAATAGCCCGGTGGCCGAACTGATCGATATCGACGACCCAGCCGATCCCAGGGTCGCCGATTTCCGCGATCTCAACAACGCGGATCGCCGTCCCGACCTGCCCGGCGGCAAGGGTCTGGTGATCGCCGAGGGCGTAGTGGTGGTGCAGCGCATGCTGGCCTCCCGGTTCCCGCCGTTCGCGCTGCTCGGCGTCGGCAAGCGCCACGAGCAACTCGCCGAGGAGTTGGCCGGAGTGGACGTGCCCTACTACCGGGCCAGCGCCGAGGTGATGGCCGAGGTGGTGGGCTTCCACCTCAATCGTGGCGTGCTGGCCGGGGCGTATCGACCGCGCGAGCTGACCGTCGATGAGGTGCTGGCGGGCGCGCGCACGGTGGCGGTGCTCGAGGGCGTCAACGATCACGAGAACATCGGTTCGATCTTCCGCAATGCGGCCGGGCTGGGAGCCGACGCGGTGCTGTTCGGCGACCGCTGCTCCGATCCGCTGTACCGGCGCGCCGTGCGGGTCTCCATGGGGCACGTGCTGCGGGTGCCGTTCGCCCAGCTGCCCGCCTTCCCGGAGGGCCTGGAGGTGTTGCGCCGCAACGGTTTCCAGACCATCGCACTGACCCCGGACCCGAAGGCCGAGAACCTGGCCACCGCTATGAGCGGCGGTAAGGTCGCGCTGCTGCTCGGCGCGGAGGGCCCGGGCCTGACCGAGGACACCATGGCGGCCAGCGACATTCGCGCGCGGATCCCCATGACGCCCGGCACGGATTCGCTTAATGTGGCGACCGCAGCCGCCATGGCCTTCTACGAAAGGGTGCGAACCCAGTGAGCCACCCGCCCGACGGCCCGTACGGATACGGGTACTCCGAACCGACCCCCTGGGCGAGCGGCGTCGCCGTCGTCACGATGGTGGCCGCGCTGAGCGCCGCCGGTGTCTACGCCTTCGGCGCGGCGCTGGCCCAGATCCATCCGCTGGTGTCGGTGGCGGTCAACCTGATCGCGGTGGGCGGGGCCGCGCCGACCGCCTGGCGCTGGCGGTTCGCGCCGGTGACCCGCTGGGTGATCGCCGGACTGGCCGTGGGCGTGGCACTGGCCTGGATCGGGCTGCTGCTGTTCTGACCGTCCGCGGAACGGGTCAGGAAACGCGGTCTCGACCGCGCAGCCAGCGCAGCAGGCCGCCACGTCGTACCCCGGGCTCGGCCGCCGTCGTCTGCTCGGCTGCCAGTTTCGGGGCCTCCCCCTTCGGGAACAGCGAGAACCCGCACACCTCGATTTCCTCGGCGGCCAACGGCTTTTCGGCCGAGGCCGGCCCGTGATACCGGAAGCCGAGCCACACCTGATTGGCGGCGTCCGCGAAATCCGGAGGATCGAACGGCAACATCTGCGGGTCGGGCAGTTCACCCGGCACCAGCTCGATGGGATGGTCACCGGCCCAGTACGGGCGCTCCCAGACCCGCGGCATGCCCTCGTCCTCGAGGATATTGACGCGGGTGGCGCTGAAGGAGCGCCGGAATTCGCCGCGCTCCCACTCCGCGAACGCGCCCCAGCCCAGCGACAGGTCGTAGGAGACCAGGAAGGTGTGCTCGGAGGCCAGCGGACGGACCAGCAGCTCCGGCAGTTTGGTGGGGCGGGGCAGCGCGGCCTGGGTCGAGCACAGGACGGTGACGCCGGGATAGCAACCGATGTACACGGATTCGGGATCCGGTCCGGCCCACACCTTCATGGTGCCGGAGGCGGCGGGCACCACATCACGGTCCGGGTTGAGCTGTCTGGCGAGGGCGAAGGCGGCGTCCGGGTCGGGGCCGGGGTGGGCGCGCAGCACCGCCACCGGATCGGGATCGTCGACGTACCACAGGGACGAGACTGTGGACGGCACCGACGTCACCTCCCTAGGTCATCGCACACAGAAGGACCGCCACCAGCTGAAAATCTACTCCGATGACGGCCGAAAGGGGATCAGTGACCCGAACTGCGCACGCCTAGCAGCACGTCCTCCCAGGACGGCATGGGCGCCTTGCCGCCGCGCTTGGCGCGATTCGCCTTCTGCGCGTTGGGTTTCGCGGGCGGCTGCGCGGTGGCGGCCGGGGCCGCCGGTTCCGTCACGGGCTCGGCGACCGGAGCCGCCGGGGCCTCCGCCGCCGGAGCGGGAGTCGAGGGTGCCGGGGCGGGAGCCGAATGTGCCGGGGCGGCCTGCTCTTTGGGGGCGGGCGGGGTGGCCGGGGCCGAGGGTGCGACCGGAGCGGCCGGGGTCACCGCGGGCGCGGCGGCCGCGGGCACCGGGACCGTGCCGTCACCGACGGCGGCCCGCTGCTCGAAGTACTCCTCCTGCTGCTTGGCGACACGGGCCGGGGCGGCGGTGTAGTCGGCCCGCTCCTCACGCGGCGCGGGCATCGGGGCCGGGGCGATCGGCTCGGGGGCCAGCGTCGCCTCGGTCTGATCCGGCAGGATGGTGGCCAAACCGCGTAGGGCACGGCCGAAGTCGGGGTCGATCAGGTCCGAGGCCGGATCATCGAGCGGCACCACGGAACCGCCGTGCGCGTCGGGCTGGTAGCGCCAGTGCGCGGCGATCACCGAACGGCCCGCCTGCCACTGCAATTGGGCGACCCAGTAGCCCTTCTCGTCCTTCCAGGCATCCCATTCGGCGACCTCGATATTGTGGCCGCGCTCGGCGAAGGCCGCCGACACGATCTCGATCAGGGTCTCCACCGCGGGACCGTCGTTGCGCACGGGGTGCGCCTTCTGCGCCAACTCGGCGGCCCGGGCGCGTTCCAGCAGAACGGGATACGCGAAACGCTCCACCCGCGCCATCGGCATGCCGGACTCTTCGGTGACCTGATCCACCGAGGCACCGGCACGGATCCGAGCCTGGATATCGCGTGGGCGCATCGTGGCTTCCGTTTCGATCTCGATTTGGCCGAACCGGGCAAGATCTCCACGGGCAGCGGCCCGCAACTTGTCGTCGGCGGCGAGCCGATACTTCTGGCCGCTCTCGGTATCGATGCACACGATGTGCGTGGAATCGGGCGTCAACCCGATTACTCGAAGTTCACGCACCGTTACCTCCTGTTCGCTGCGCAACTCACAGCTATAGCTAGGCTCGCGACACCGCCCACGTTCTGGAACAGTAGTGCACTTCTGAGCATATTGGGGCAAGACACGCGGCGCGAAAATCTGTCGCCAGATCGCCGCGCCGCATACTGTGTCAACTTTGCCCTCGCTGTCGCGATGGGCACCAGGTGTTTTCGGGTCAGCCGAGCTGGCTGACGACCCAGTCGATGGAGCGGGTCAGCTGCGACACGTCCTCGGGGTCGATGGCCGGGAACATGCCGACGCGCAGCTGGTTGCGACCCAGCTTACGGTAGGGCTCGGTGTCGACGATTCCGTTGGCGCGCAGCACCTTCGCGACCTGCGCCGCGTCCACCGCGTCGGTGAAGTCGATGGTGCCGACCACCTGCGAGCGCAGCGCCGGGTTCTGCACGAACGGGGTGGCGAACTCGCTGGTCTCGGCCCACGAGTACAGGCGCGAGGAGGAGTCGGCGGTGCGCTTCACGGCCCAGTCCAGGCCGCCGTTGCCGTTGAGCCATTCGATCTGGTTGGCGAACAGCAGCAGCGTGGCGAGCGCGGGCGTGTTGTAGGTCTGGTCCTTGGTGGAGTTGTCGACCGCGATGGGCAGCGACAGGAACTCCGGGGTCCAGCGACCCGAGTTCTTGATCTCCTCGACGCGCTCGAGGGCCTTCGGGCTCATCAGCGCGATCCACAGGCCGCCGTCGGCCGCGAAGCACTTCTGCGGCGCGAAGTAGTAGACATCGGTGTCCGCGACGTTGACCGGCAGGCCGCCCGCGCCGGAGGTGGCGTCGATGGCGATCAGCGCGTGCTCGGAACCGGCCGGACGCGACACCGGGATGGCGACACCGGTGGAGGTCTCGTTGTGGGCCCAGCCGATCAGGTCGACCGACGGGTCGGAGGTCGGCTCGGGGGCGTCGCCCGGCTCCGACTTCACCACGATCGGGTCACCGATGAACGGGTTGCCCTTGGCGACCGAGGCGAACTTCGAGGAGAACTCACCGTTGGCCAGGTGCAGCGACTTCTCGCGGATCAGGCCGAAGGCGGCCGCGTCCCAGAACGCGGTGGTGCCGCCGTTGCCCAGCACGACCTCGTAACCGTCGGGCAGCGAGAACAATTCGCGCAGACCGGAGCGCACCCGCGCCACCACGTCCTTGACCGGCTTCTGGCGGTGCGAGGTACCGAACACCGAAGCGCCGACGTCCACCAGGGACTGCAACTGCTCGGGGCGGACCTTGGAGGGGCCGCAGCCGAACCGTCCATCGGCGGGCTTCAGTTCGTCGGGGATGGTCGGGAACGCAGAGGTCATGGCGACCAGGGTAGTGGTGGTATCACCCGCGTACGCGAGTGGGTCGGCGCCGCACAGCGATACGGGGTTGCGCCCCTCAGCAACTCGGACACGGGTCCTCCGGAATGCGCGCGTATCGCTGTGTCGCCCACCACACAGCCATTACGGTTGCGCACCATGGACATGGCCGCAGACGAGCGACCGAGCACCACCGCCGACCCCTCCACCACCGACCCGAGTTCCGGCTCCCCACAACGTTTCCCGGGCCTCGACGACGATCCCGGCCCAGGTCGGGACGTCGCGCGCGCCCCGCGGGACACTCCGCGCCTGGGCCTGCTCGCCCGCCTGTCCACCCAGTTCGGTTCGCGCGGACTCACTCGGCGCGGTCCCGTGCTCGACGGCGCGGCCCGGCGCGAACTGCTGCTGCACGGGGTGGCGGGCACCGCGACCATCCTCAGCGTCCGCTCCGCCCGCAAAGCTCCGGCCACCAAGATCGCCGAACCGGCGGAGGCCCGCGCCGATATCCGCACGCGGGCCGAACGCCGGGTGGACGCCCGCGCCGCGGCTGAACGGCGCGCCGAGATCCGCCAGGCCGACGACCCCGAGAACGGTGACGCCGGTGAGGAGTTCTGGGTGCGCATCCAGCTCGACGACCGGCACGCCTACGAGACCCGGGTGCGGCAGCGGATCACCGCCGCGGACCGCGAGTGGATGCAGCCCGGCGACATCATCTGCTGCCGGGTCGATCCCGGCGACCACGATCGGGTGGTGCTGTATCTGCCCGCGCCCGAGGAGACCACGCGCACCAATATCGCCAAGATCCTCGCCGACGGCCGCCGGGCCCGGGCCACCGTGCTGGCCGCCACCCCGGTGGCCGCGGACTACACCGGTCGCGACGATCCGGTGCTGCGGCTGGATCTGGAACTGCACGCCTGGGACGAGCCGATGCCGTGGCGGGCGCGGGTGGTGCAGCCGGTGCCGCTCTCGGCGCTGGAGCTGGTCGATCTGGGTCGGCATCTCGAGGTCGCGTTCTTCACCGTCGACCATGGTGAATCCGTGGCCGTCGATTGGGCGGCGTCCCGCGAGCTGTGACCCGCGCGCCGTACCGATACTCGAAAAGCTATGGCAGCTTGACGAATTCGAAGCCGTTGGCCTTCAGCGCGGGCAGCGCGTTGAGCATGCCGGGGCCGGTGCCGGACTTCGGGCGGTGCATGTGCGCCAGCGAGATGCCGCCGGATTTGGCCTTCATCATGTTCGACTGGACGGTGGCGGCGGTGGCCGTCGCACCGAAATCAGCGTTGACCGAGTAGCCGACCGGGGTCTCCCCCAGATCCTTGACGATGGCGACGGCGACGGCGTCGTAGTGCGCGGTGCCCGCCCGGAAGAAGCGCGGGGGCTTGCCGGTGAGCGCGGCGATGCGCTGATGGTTGCCCCACACCTCGTCGACGGCGGCCTGCGCGGAGCCGGTGCCCGCGATCTCGTAGGCGGCGCGGCCGTTGACCGACAGCGGGCAGTGCGCGGTGCCGTGGTTGCCGATCTCGAAGAGCGGATTGGCGGCGATCTGTCCGGCGCGGGCCGGGTTGGCGTCGATCCAGCGCTTGTTCAGGAACAGGGTTGCCGGTATCCGCTGGGCCTGCAGGAAGGCCAGCAGGTTCTCGTCGATGTCGTTGTTGCCGGGCCCGCCGCAGGCGTCGAAGGTGACCGCGAACTGCGTGCCGGCGGCGGCGAATCCGGTGGTGATGCCGTCCAGATCCACGCCCCAGCCCGCCGGTTTGCGACCGGCGTACCTGGCGGCGATGGTGTCCGGGTTCACCGTGGAGACCGGTAGCTTGACCGGGTTCGCGCGCGGCGGCTCCAGCACTCTGTCTGACGAATTGCCGTTCGCCACACCGCATCCGGAGGTCGCGAAACTGGCGGCCAGTGCCGCACCCGCGACGAAGAGGCCACGCCTGGACAGTCCTGTGTCGAGCACCGGTGCAGGCTATGCGAATTCGAGCATCGCTACCAGGACCAGGATCAGGGTTGTTTCAAGTGTCGCGCTCCGGCAACCGGCGCAACACCGCCGTTGGGGCAGATGTCACCGGGAATTTCAGCACGGGAAAGGGGCGACGGCCCGGGCGATTCGGGTGTGATCTCCAGTTCATACCGGGCGGCCTGATTGCCTCAGACTGTAGCCTCCCGAATCGAAATCAACCCTTCGCTAGGAATCACATTGACATACCCGAACAACCCGTATCCCCCGCAGCAGCCGGGGTACGGCAGTCAACCGACCGACCAGCCCGCACCTGGCGGGTACGGCGCACCCCAACCTGGTTACGGCGCACCGCAACCCGGCTATGACGCCCAACCCGGCTACGGAGCACCGCAACCCGGCTATGGGGCTCCGCAGCCCGCGTACGGCGCACCCCAGCCCGGCTACCCGGCGGCGCAGCCCTACGGCCAACCCGGTTACGGCGCACCGCAACCCACCTACGGCGCACCCCAGCCCGGCTATGTCCCGTTCGGGGGATACGGGGCACAGTATGCGAGCTGGGGCGCGCGCGTGGCGGCCTACTTCCTCGACGGACTCATCGTCGGAGTGCCCGCCTCGATCTTCTACGGCATCGGTTTCGCAGTCGGATTCAAGAACATCGACTGCACCACCACTCCGTACGACAGTTCGACCTACGAGAGCACCTCCTACAGCAGTTCCTGCTCGGGCGGGCTCAGCGGGGCGGGGCTGGCGCTGATGCTGGTCGGCGCGCTCATCGCCATCGCGGGCGGCCTCTACCTGCTGTACATGGAAGGCAAGAACGGTCAGACGCCGGGCAAGAAGGCCCTGGGCATCCGCCTGATCCGCGAGAACACCGGCCAGCCCATCGGTTTCGGGCTGGCGTTCGTCCGCAAGATCTGCCACGTCGCCGACAGCATGGCCTGCTACCTCGGCTGGCTCTGGCCGCTGTGGGACGACAAGCGGCAGACCTTCGCCGACAAGATCATCGGAACGATCGTCGTCAAGGCCTGACCCCGCCGTGAAAAGCCGGTGGCCCGCAGCGAGATTCGCTGCGGGCCACCGTCGTATGTCACGAGATTACTTGTGCGACACCAGTTCCCAGCCGGGAACGGTCTCGGGGCCGCGCGGGTCCGGGCCGGTGTAGATGGCGGCCGGGCGGACCAGCTTGCCGAGCTTCTTCTGCTCGAGGATGTGCGCACACCAGCCGGCGGTGCGACCACAGGTGAACATGGCGGGCATCATGTGCGCCGGAACCTCGGCGAAGTCCAGGATCACCGCGGCCCAGAACTCGACATTGGTCTCGATGGCGCGGTCCGGGCGACGCTCGCGCAGCTCGGCCAGGGCGGCCTGCTCGAGTGCGGCGGCGACCTCGTAGCGCGGGGCGTCGAGGCGCTTGGCGGTGGCGCGCAGCACGCGGGCACGCGGGTCCTCGGCCCGGTACACCCGGTGCCCGAAGCCCATCAGCTTCTCCTTGCGGTCCAGGATGCCCTTGACCAGAGCCCGTGCGTCACCGGTCTTCTCGACCGCTTCGATCATCGGGAGCACCCGGGCGGGCGCGCCGCCGTGCAGCGGGCCGGACATGGCGCCGATGGCGCCGGACAGCGAGGCCGCCACGTCGGCGCCGGTGGAGGCGATGACGCGGGCGGTGAAGGTGGAGGCGTTCATGCCGTGCTCGGCGGCGGACACCCAGTAGGCGTCGATGGCCTCGACGTGGCGCGGGTCCGGGTCACCCTGCCAGCGGGTCATGAACCGCTCGGTGATGGTGGCGGCCTCGTCGATCTTGGCCTGCGGCACCGCGGGCTGATAGATGCCGCGCGCGGACTGGGCGACATAGGAAAGCGCCATCACCGAGGCCCGCGCGAGGTTGTCGCGGGCGGTGTCGTCGTCGATGTCCAGCAGCGGCTGGTAACCCCAGATGGGGGCCAGCATGGCCAGTCCGGCCTGCACGTCGACGCGCACGTCGCCGGTGTGGATGGGCAGCGGGAACGGCTCGGCGGGCGGCAGGCCGCGACCGAATTCGCCGTCCACCAGCAGGGCCCAGACATCACCGAAGGTGACGTGCTTGCCGACCAGATCTTCGATATCGACACCGCGATAGCGCAGCGAGCCCCCGTCCTTGTCCGGTTCGGCGATATCGGTGGTGAAGGCCACCACTCCTTCGAGACCGCTGACGAAGTCGTCCGGGACGACTGACTTGGGTACCGCAGCGCTGGCAGTCATGTTGTGACTCTCCTTGCAAATCGGGCTGCCCGATCCCTGGGCAGCCACGCCGATCATCTAGACCTTAACGCGCGCATTACTGCGGAGTAACGTCTGGCCCATGGGTGACCAGGAGAAATTCGCCACTCCCGGCTTCGACATCGCGGCCCTGCGCGTCGAGTACGGAGTGGATCAGGGTGACAATCATCCGGGCCGGGAAACCGACCTGGATGAAACCTGGTTGGCGGAAGGCTGGGAACCGTTGCTGCGCAACTGGATAGAGCACGCCACCAGTGCCGGTGTCACCGATCCGAATGCCATGGTGCTGAGCACCGTGGAAATCACCGATTCCGGGCCGCACCCGTCCTCGCGGACAGTTCTGTGCAAAGGACTCTCGCCCGAAGGTGTGACTTTTTACACGAATTACGAATCGCTCAAAGGTCGCCAGCTCACCCGAACCCCGTATGCCTCGGCCACATTCGTGTGGCAGTCGCTGGGTCGCCAGGTGACGGTGCGCGGGCCGGTGCGGCGGGTGCCCGCCGAGGCCATCGAGGTGTACTGGCAGTCCCGGCCGCGCGGCTCCCGGCTGGGCGCCTGGGCTTCGGAGCAGTCGCGGCCGATCGCCTCGCGCGCGGAACTGGATAGGCAGCTTGACGCGGTGACCGAGCGTTTCGCCGACGTGGACGACATTCCGGTGCCGCCGTTCTGGGGCGGTTTCCAGATTCAGCCGGAGACGGTGGAGTTCTGGCAGGGACGGCGCAGCCGCATGCACAACCGGGTGCGTGTGACGGTAGAAGCGGGCAATCCCGAGGTGGCGGCAATGAAGGTCGAGCGATTGCAGCCATGACGGCTGTTGGAGCCCAGGGGGTTCGGGGGCGAAGCCCCTGAGAGTACGAGAGTTGGATTTCTCACTCTCAATACGTGGGACGATTCGCCCAAAACTGCTAGCCAAGGACTATTTAGCGTCACTAATGTCACCGCGGTGAAACTGCTCGCCGACATCACCCCTTTACGGAATTCCGACTACCGGAGGCTCTGGACCACCGGTGTCGTGACCGTCATCGGCGCGCAGCTCTCGGTGGTCGCGGTTCCCAAGCAGCTCTACGACATCACGCACAGTTCCTCGTATGTCGGCCTGGCCGGATTGTTCGGCCTGATCCCGCTGATCGTGTTCGGCCTGTGGGGCGGCGCGCTCGCCGACGCCATGGACCGCCGCAAGATGCTGCTGATCACCAGCGCGGGCACCGGCCTCACCTCGCTGGCCTTCTGGGCGCAGGCCGCCGCGCACCTGAACAATGTCTGGCTGGTGCTGGTGCTTTTCTCGGCGCAGCAGGCCTTCTTCGCCATGAACCAGCCCGCCCGCAGCGCCATCTACCCGCGGCTGCTGCCGCCCGAGCAGCTCCCGGCCGCCAACTCGCTGAGCATGACGGTCATGCAGTTCGGGGCCATCGCCGGACCGGTGCTGGCGGGCATGCTGATTCCGCTGACCGGGCTCGCCACCCTCTACCTGATCGATTCCATCGCCCTGCTGGCCACGGTGTGGGCCACCTGGAAGCTGCCGCCGATCCCGCCGCACGGTGAGAGCCGTCGCGCCGGATTGCGTGAGGTGTTCGACGGTTTCGCCTATCTGGCCACCCAGAAGGTGCTGCTGGCGTCCTTCGCGGTCGACGTGGTGGCCATGGTGTTCGGCATGCCGCGCGCGCTGTTCCCGGAGATCGCGCAGGACAGTTTCGGCGATTCCGCTTCCGGCGGAACGGCTTTGGGCCTGCTGTTCGCGGCCATGTCGGTGGGCGCGGTGCTGGGCGGGGTGTTCTCCGGCTGGCTGTCGCGGGTGTCGCGGCAGGGGCTGGCCGTGGTGGTGTGCATCGTGCTGTGGGGTGCGGGCATGGTCGGATTCGGGCTGGCGGTCGGTCTGGCCGGGCACGGCCTGGGCCTGACCGTCGCGCTCTGGATCGCCCTGGCCTGCCTGGCTTTCGGCGGCGCGGTCGACATGTTCTCGGCGGCGCTGCGCACCACCATGTTGCAGTCGGTGGCCACCGACGAGATGCGCGGCCGCCTGCAGGGCGTGTTCATCGTCGTGGTGGCGGGTGGACCGCGCATCGGTGATGTTGCGCACGGTTTCACGGCCGCCGCGGTGGGTACTGCTGCAGCTGCGGCGGGCGGTGGCGCGCTGGTCGTGATCGGCATGGTGGTCGCCGCGGTGGTCTTCCCCACCTTCGTCCGATACCGGGTGACACGTGCGCATTCAGAGGTGCAGGTCGCCTGACCATTTCGCCCGTCATGCGCATAGCACATGACCGCCGCTCGCCTCACCTGCGAACGATGTGACTGTGAGGTAGCAAAGTGCCACCCTCATTGGTCGGGCGTAGTGGACAGCGGCTAGCGTTGACTCGAGCGCATCGTGCGCCACCCGCGTCCGATGCCTACGGTTCCAAGCCTGAGAGGGATCCTTCCGTGCCCGCTGAGAACATCATCAACGTCGACGACGACGCCAAGCCGGTACTCACCTACCCCGGCGGCGAGTACCCGATGACCGTCGCCAAGGCCGTCGAGGGCAATGACGGAATCGACCTGGGCAAGCTGCTGGCCAGCACCGGGTACGTCACCTACGACCCGGGTTTCATGAACACCGCGTCGACGCGCTCGGCCATCACCTACATCGACGGTGAAGCGGGCATCCTGCGCTACCGCGGCTACCCGATCGAGCAGCTGGCCGGTACCTCGTCCTTCATCGAGGTCAGCTACCTGCTCATCTACGGCGAGCTGCCGACCCAGGCCCAGCTCGACGACTTCACCGACCGCATCCGCCGCCACACGCTGCTGCACGAGGACCTGAAGCGGTTCTTCGACGGCTTCCCGCGCAACGCGCACCCGATGCCGGTGCTGTCCTCGGCGGTCAACGCCCTCTCGGCGTACTACCAGGACTCGCTGGACCCGCGCGACCCCGAGCAGGTCGAGCTGTCCACCATCCGCCTGCTGGCCAAGCTGCCGACCATCGCGGCCTACGCCTACAAGAAGTCGGTCGGTCAGCCGTTCCTCTACCCGGACAACTCGCTGTCGCTGGTGGAGAACTTCCTGCGGATGACCTTCGGCTTCCCGGCCGAGCCCTACGAGGTCGACCCGGATGTGGCGGCCGCGCTGGACATGCTGCTCGTGCTGCACGCCGATCACGAGCAGAACTGCTCGACTTCGACTGTGCGCCTGGTGGGTTCGTCCGACGCCAACCTGTTCACCTCGGTGTCCGGCGGCATCAACGCGCTGTGGGGCCCGCTGCACGGCGGCGCCAACCAGGCCGTGCTGGAGATGCTCGACGACATCAAGGCCAACGGCGGTGACGTCAAGGAGTTCATCCGCAAGGTCAAGAACAAGGAAGACGGCGTGAAGCTGATGGGCTTCGGGCACCGCGTCTACCGCAACTACGACCCGCGCGCGACGATCGCCAAGCAGCACGCCGACGCGATCCTCAGCAAGCTGGGCGGCGACGACCAGCTCTTCGACATCGCCAAGGCCCTGGAAGAGGCGGCGCTGACCGACGAGTACTTCATCGAGCGTCGCCTGTACCCGAACGTCGACTTCTACACCGGCGTCATCTACCGCGCCATGGGCTTCCCGACCCGCATGTTCACCGTGCTGTTCGCCATGGGCCGCCTGCCGGGCTGGATCGCGCACTGGCGCGAGATGCACACCGAGCCGCTGAAGATCGGCCGTCCGCGCCAGATCTACACCGGCTACGGCGAGCGCGACTACCACCCGATCACCGGCCGCTAGCCACACCGCGACCGCCACGATCTCGAGCCTGCCCGCATCGGAGTTCCGATGCGGGCAGGCTCTTTTCGTGGGCGCACCCGCGAATTACCCGGCGGCACAGGCGAACAGCGCATCCCGAACCACCCGGAACGCATCGCCGGAGAGCGAGTTCTCGTTTACAAGAACTTGTTAAGGATTCTGCTGGCGGCGCACGGCAATCTTGTTCTCGTGAGCGGGGCAGGAGGAGCTCACAACACCGAAAGGTCCTGCGCCACAGGCGCAGGACCCCGGTATCCGGGGGGCCGGATCGCGAGATCCGGAACCGGGGGGCCAGGCCGGGGGGCCTGGAGCCGGGACTGTGGGTCTGGGGACCCGCGGTCGGGGGGAACCGGGGGGAATCCGAGCCGGGAGGCTCGGAGCAGGACCGAGTTCGGGGGAACTCGGAGTACAAGCCGGGGGGCTCGAAGGGGGCAGGTCGGGGGGCCTGAAAAGGGCATCGGGTCGGGGGGTTCCGATGCTGGGGAGGGAAGAACCTTGGGGGGAACCTGAGCCGGGGGGCTCAGGACCGGGGGGACCGATCCTGGTGGGTCACGTGTCGCGAGTTGCGGCGGCAGGTGACCCACCAGGAAATTCGGGTGCGTCGGCCCGAAATACGTGGGATGTTCGAATCATGGCATCGACGAATGGTATTTCCGTGCGTTCCGCCAGAGCGGACGAACGACCGGCGATCATCCGGCTCTCCGAGATCTGCTTCGGAATGCGGGTGGACCCCGCCGACCTGGAGCTTTCACCCACTGTCTTCCCCACCGAGCGCGCCCTGGTCGCCGTCGACGGCGACCGCATCGTCGGTCACACCAACGACCGGACGATGACCGTCACCGTTCCGGGCGAACGCACCGTACAGGCCTGCGGCATCACCAGCGTGGTGGTCGCGCCCACCCATCGACGACGCGGCATCCTGCGTGCGCTCTACACCGAGCAGCACCGGCGCACCGAATCCGAGCGGCTGCCGCTCACCATCTTCACCGCCAGCGAGGGCACCATCTACGGCCGCTTCGGCTACGGCCCGGCGCTGGTCGAGAACGTCATCTCGGTGCCCGGACGGATCGCCGAATTCCGGCCCACCACACCCGATCCCGGTGGCGTGCAGATCGTCTCGCTCGACGAGGCCAAGGTGGCGCTGCCCGAGATCTACGACCGCTGGCGGCGACTCGTACCGGGTGCGCAGGAACGCCCCGAAGCCCGTTGGCAGCAGCGGGTTTTCGCCGATTCGATTCAGCAGGAGGGCGGATCTCCGCTGTTCTTCCTGGTGCATCCGGACGGCTACGCAATCCTGCGCCGCCGCTGGGCCGAGGACAAGAACACCGCCGAGGTCCACGAATTGCGGGCCATCACCGGGGAGGCGCACGCCGCGCTGTGGCGGGTGCTGCTGAACCTGGACCTGTCGCACAGCATCGAGGCCACCCTCGCCGACCACGATCCACTCCCCTACCTGGTGACCAACCCGCGCCTGGTGCGGGTCACCGGCCGCCACGACGCGCTGTGGACCCGGATCATGGACGTCCCGGCCGCGCTCACCGCCCGCACCTATCAGCGCGACCTGGATGTGGTGCTGTCGGTGGACGATCCGTTCCGCGAGGCGGGCGGTGTCTTCGCACTGCGGGTGCGCGACGGGGTCGCCGAATGCGAGCCCACCGACCGCACCGCGGATCTCGAACTCGGCATCGACGTGCTCGGCAGCCTGTACTTCGGGGCCTACCGCGCCCGGGTCTTCGCCGCCGCCAACCGGATTCAGGCCAAGGACACCGTCGTGCTGCGCGAGTTCGACGACGCCTTCGCCTCCGAGCGGGACGCCGAACTCGGCTGGTTCTTCTGATCCCGGCTGTGAGAACACCGGCCGGGCACCGCTTTCGGTGCCCGGCCGCCTCCTCCCCACCCGGCCCTGGGACGGGGCCGGATGCTCCTATTTGCCGGCGATCTTCGCTCGGAACGGTCCGCCGACGCTGTTGAACAGAATGTCGCCGTTGGGCAGCGCCTCGACGATGGCGTACGCGCCGTTGCCCAGGTTGGATTGCCCGAAGATGGTGCGGTGCACCGTTTCCCCGGTCTTCCAGTCCAGACCGGTGACCTCCCAGCCGTCGGCCTTGTCGTAGCCGTTGACGAAGACGACCCCGGTGTTCGCCGACACCGCCGGGACCATCGAGGTGGAGATCACGTCGCCGCGCTCCCACACCGAATTCCACTGGTGCGCCTTCGGATCCCATTCGAAGCGCTGCATGCCGTGCGGCGGCGGATCGACCGGGCCGTTGGCCAGCACGTCGACCAGCCGGTCGGGCTCACCGCCGCTGCCGATGTTCTGCACCACGAACGCGCCGTAGCCGTTCACCACCACCGACTGCTCGGACTGGATGAATTCCGGCTTGGGGTCCGGCAATCCGGCGGTCACCTCCTTCTGGTCGGCGATCCGATTCGATTTCGTACCCGGCTTCTGCTGGAAGCCGTCCGGAATCTTGTTGCGCCAGAACGCGACCAGCTTCATGTGATCGGAGCCGTCGGTGATCACCACCAGTTCGTCGGAGTTGCCGTCGAAGCCCATGAGCGTCGGCGTCGACCCGGTGCCGATGCCGAATTTGACTGCCGGAGGCTGCCTTCCGAAGTCGTAGGGCGAGGTCCACGCGCCGTCGGCTTCGTCGGTCGACAGCTTGCTGCCCGTCCACACCACCTTGTGCATGATCTTGTCGCTGGCGATGTAGATGCCGCCGTGCTCGTCGTTGGCCATCGAGTTCGAGACGGTCTCGTCGTCGCCGAAACGCACCTGCTGCGGCGGCCCGTCGAGGTTGCGATCGAAGGCGAGCAGGCCGCGCGAGGAGGCCACGATGACGTGCCCGTCATAGGTCATGCTGACGCCGACCACGTTCTCCGGGGTGCCCAGCGTGGTGAGCTCGGTGCCCAGAAATGGTTTCAGATCAAGGTGTTTCACCACCTCGACGCCTTCTTCCGGCTTGTCGTTGTTCTTCAGGCCGAAGACGTAGAGCTGGGAGTCAAAGGTGTTGTAGTAGACCCGGTTGTCCTTGTCGACCATGGAGTAGACGCCGTTGGCGATGCGGGTCCAGTTCGCGCCGCCCCAGTCCTGCGCGATGGCGTTCTGGATCTGCCCGGCGTCGGTGAAGTTCTGATCGAGGACCTGATCCAGGGCCTGCGCGGAGATCGGCGTGATCCCCGGTGTGTCCAGGCCCGCGACCTCTTTGAATCCGCCGTCGGAGACGTCCACATAGCGCACGCCCGAGGTCGAGGAGATCCACCGGTATTTGTCGGAGGTCGAGGCGAGGGTGATGATGCTGACGGGCCCGACCGCGACCCGCGGCATGGCTTTCGGGTCGATATGGAAAGTGCCGCGCGGCACCGGATCGGTGAAACTGTCGGACTGCCCGGAGTCCAGATGCGTGATGGCGTATTTGTCGGCGGCGAGATACGGATTGCGCGCCGGTCCGGCGCCCGCGGCGGACGCGGTCGCGGAGCTGGAACTCGAACCGGAACTCGACGAGCTGTCGTCGCTGCTACAGGCGCTCAGTGTGCCGGTCGCCGCGAATGCCAGGGCGGTCAGTCCGGCGGATAGTCGCATTGCTTTGCTCAAGATGTGCTCCCTCATTTCTTTGGGGCCAGAAAAGCAATAAGAGCTGGAGATTGCTCCGATAGCGCGACATTAACAGGCAGCCCTTTCCTGGACCAGGCGTTTCCGGCATTTCACCCGATACGGGCGAGGGCCCCGAACTGGAAGTCAGGGTTTTCCCGGTGGTGGGCCGACCTCGGGCGCTGGCATGCTGGAGGTCGTGAAACCCATCCAGTTGATACTCAACGTCCTGTGGCTCGTGCTGGTCGGATTCTGGATGGCGCTGGGCTACATCGTCGCCGGACTCATCTGCTGCGTACTGATCGTGACGATCCCGTGGGGCATCGCCTCGTTCCGCATCGCCAACTACGTGCTGTGGCCCTTCGGCCGCGAAGCCGTCGAAAAACCGGGCGCGGGCGTGCCCTCGATGCTCGGCAACGTCATCTGGCTCATCGTGGCCGGGTGGTGGCTGGCGATCGGGCACCTGTTCACCAGCATCGCCCTCGCCATCACCATCATCGGAATCCCGTTCGCCTGGGCCAATCTCAAGCTGATCCCGATCTCACTGTTCCCGCTGGGACGCGAAATCGTCGACAGCGACCGCCGTTTCGGCTACTGAGGGTCCGCCGCTACTCGGATTCGTCGACGATCTGCTTCATGATGGCGACCGCCTGATCCAGCACCCGCAACTGCTCGTGGCTCAGACCGGAGAGCTGATCGGTCATCCACGCCTCGCGGGCCTGGTTCTCGTCGGCCACCACCGCCCGGCCCGCCGGGGACAGCGACACGATGATCTGCCGCCCGTCGGTGGGATGCGGATTGCGTTCCACCAGATCCAATTCCGACAGTGAGGCGATCACCCGGGTCATGGACGGGGGCTGCACCCGCTCCTTGGCGGCCAGCGTCCCCGGGGTCATCGCGCCTTCCCGATTCAGGGTGGCGAGCGCGGACAGCTGCGTCAGCGAAATCTGAGCATCGGTCCGCCTGCCCCGCAGATGCCGCGTCAAGCGCACCACCGCCAGCGAGAGTTCACTGGCCAGCGCGCGAATGTCGGAAGGCGTTGTCACAGAGGCAAACGATACGGGACCGTCCGCGCGGGGGTCGCCGGTTCGCCGGGTCCGCCATCGCGACCCCGGCGCGCCCCACCGCACGCGGCCCCGCCCACTAGGCTGCAGGGGTGACCACGCCCGTACCGGAGATCCCCCCGCGCTTCACCGATCCGCGGCCGGTACTGGCCGTCGGCACCATCGGCTTCCTGATCGCCACCATCGTGGCCTGGCTCGTCGACGCCTGGGCCACCGCCCGCCCGATCTGCCTGATGGGTCTGGCCGTCGGCCTGCTCGGCTACACCCTCTTCGCGATCCAGCGCCGCGGCGCGCGCCGCGGCGACAAGGGCGCGCAACTCGGCCTGGACTGACCGCCGGACCGGCCGCGGCCGACCGGTTTCAGCCCGGCGTTCGCACGGTTGCCGCGACCGCGGCCGCGAACAGGGCGAGCACGGCCGCGCAGCGCATGACCGTCGAGGTCGACGCGGCGTCCACGACCAGACCGCCCAGTAGCGCGCCCGCCGCCAGGGTCGCCTGAAAACCCGCGGTGAACAGCACCGTCGCCGCCTCGGGCACGGCCGGTGCCGAACGCGCGAGCCAGGTTTGGGAGCAGGCGGGCACCAGGCCGTAGGCCAGCCCCCACACCGCGAGCACGGCGATCGCACCCCCCGGACCACGCCCGAGCAGCGGCAGCAGCGCGGTGCACCCCGCGATCAACAGCGCCGCGGTGACGAATGTGCCACGCAGACCGCGGATCAGCGCCCGGCTGGTGATCGCGGTCCCGGCCACCCCGGCGACCCCGTAGAGCAGCAGGTAGGCCGCGACGGTCCGATTGCCCGCGTGGGTAGCGGATTCCAGGAACGGCGACACATAGGTGAAGGCCGCGAAATGCGCGATCACCAGCAGCGCCGTCACCGCCAACCCGGTGCGCACCCCGGTACCGCGCTCGCGCACCAGCCCGAAAAGGACTGCGGCACTGGTGGTTCGCACCGCACGCAATTCGGGCAGCGCCCACCGGCCGAACGCCGCGATCACCGTCGAGGCGACGGCCAGCACCAGGAACGGTGTCCGCCAGCCGAACTCCTGTCCCAGCGCGGTGCCGAGCGGGACGCCGAGCACCGAGCCGACCGGGACCGCGGCGAAGATCATCGCGGTGGCCGTCGAAACGGCTTCGGGGCGCACCACTCTCGGGGCCAGTCCCGCGCCGATCGACCAGTAGCCGCCGATCACCACCCCGACCAGGATCCGGCCCAGCAGCACCGGCGGATAGCTCGGGGCCACCGCGATCAGCAGATTCGCCAGCGCCAGCAGCAGGAGGAAGGCCGTCAGCATGACGCGACGGTCGAAACGCGCGGTGGCCACGGTCGCCACCGGCGCGGCGATGAGCGCGGTCAGGCCGGGCAGGGTGAGCAGCAGTCCCGCGACGCCCGGGGTGACGCCGAATCCGGCGGCCATCGGATTCAGCAGCCCGACCGGCAGGATCTCACTGGTCACGATGACGAAGATGCCCAGGGACAGGCTGCCGACCGCGGGCCAGCGGGAGCGGGCGACCGCGGCGGCCGGACCCGGTGGGGTCGCCGGGTTTTCGATACGGGTGGACATGGGTGTCCCTTCCGGAGTACTGGATTCGGGGTGCGGCGCCGGGTTTCCAGTACACCGGCCGCGAATGCCGGGATCCGGCGGGTTTTCGCCGACACCGTCGGGGGAACCGCCGCCGCGGTGAGCACTCCGTCCGGGATGCCGTTAATGACCGACTAGCGGATGGTCCAGACCAGGGCGGGAAAACGAACTCGAGGTCCGTGCGAATTGACTGCGCGCGTCGCGGACGCTTAACTCCCTGGAGTGTCCTCCCGATTGAGCGTCGAAGAACGACGGGCCCACCTTATCGAGGCGGCCATCGGCCTTGCCGAAAAGAAGGGCGTGGCAGGGGTTACCACGCGCGATGTTGCCCAGGCAGCCGGTGTTTCCCTCGGTGTGGTGCATTACTGTTTCGAAAATAAAGATCAGCTGATGACCGAGCTGGTCAAGGCGCTCTCGATGGAATTGCGAGATTCCGTCGACGCCAACGAAACGGTTTGGCAAGACGTCGGCACCGGAAAAGAAGCACTGAAACAATTGGTGCGCGCGGGGCTGGAACTCATGTGGCTCAACATCGAAGCCACCCCCGAGCGCCAGCTACTCACCTACGAAACCACCACCTACGCACTGCGCGAAGGCGAGCAGACCCCCGCGAAACTCGCCATCGCACGCGAGCAGTACACATTCAACGACTCCACCGTCGCCGACATCATCGAGCATGCGCGCGAAGCCACCGGCACCCAGTGGATCGCCCCCGTCGGCACCCTCTCGCGATTCATTCTCGCCACCATCGACGGCATCGTGCTGCGCTGGCTCGTCGACAACGACAGTGCCGCGGTACGTGACCAATTGGACGTCCTCGCCGCCACCGTGGCGGGCCACTCGGCCTGACGTTCCACCCACTCCCTCCGGCGCGGACGCTCACCGAAGCATCCGCGCCGGACCCATCTCCGACGTCAATTCCTCAGCGGCGAGCCATGTTCTGCGGCTGCGACTGCACATGGGTGACGTCGCCGTCGCGCCACCAAGCCACCGCGACCGTGGCCTCGTAGGCCCCGGACAGGCGCACCAGCAGCTCCTCGTGCACCACGAGATCACCGGCGGGCGTGGGCAGATCGAACTGCAGGCGCAGCAGCACGCCGAGCGGATCCGCGATCCAGCTGGTGGCGCGGCCGGTGCTCACCACCTCCGCGGTGATCACCTCCGATGCCAGCGGCAACTCCAGCAGCGTGGCCAGCGACCGCGCGGTGGCCAGATCGCTGACCACCAGGCGCTCGGGCGGCAGCGCCGGACCCCACCACGGCAGGTCCAGCACCAGCGCGTCGTCGACGCCGATCACCTCGCCGGACAGTGCCCGCACCTGATCGGGCAGCACCAGCTCCTCGACATCGAGACGACCCGATTCGAGGGCCTCCGCCAGCAGCCGGTAGGTCTGCGAAATCGGTTCGGGCAGTGGGGTTCTCGCCGGATCGGCCAGGGCGTCGAGGAGTTCCTCGGCCAGCATCACCGTGACGATGTCCGGATCGGCCAGCACCCCGCGCAGCACCGTCAGGTCGAGCGCGTCGAACCCGGGCAGCTGCGGCAGCAGTCCGGCGAACAACGTGTCGTCGGGATGCCGCATCAGGCCCAGCTGGATGCCGTCGATGTGCGCGTGATGGTGCAGCCACCACGCGGTGTAGCCGTCGCGGTCGGCCAGCAGCGGACGGGTCGCCTCGTCGGACAGCAACAGCCGCAACGCTTCCGGCCATTCCGCCTCGTCGACCAGATCCAGGTCGCGGACCGCCAGCAGGCGCGGCGGATCCTCGACCAGACCTTCCCACCAGGTGTCCTCGTCGTCGAGATCGTGGTCCGGGCCGGTCGGATCCTCCTCCGACACCAGCGTGAAACTCCAGCCGACACCGATGGCGCGCAACGCTTCCGCGCCGTAGCGCTCGACCGCATCGGCGGCGATGGTGGTGAACGGCGAATCCGCCACCAGCACCCGGGCCAGCGGCGCACCCGGCAGCAGCAGTTCGTCGGCGGGCGCGGATTCGCCTGCCTCGTCGGGCAATTCGAGCAGGCCGAGCCAGGACGGCAGCACACCCGGCGTGCCGAGCACCTGCGCGGCCAGCCCCAGCACCGCGTCCACGGTGTCCGGATCGGCCGGGTCGTCCTCCAGCAGGGCTTGCAGGGCAGGATCATTGAGCAGATCCTCCGGCGTGGCCGCGCGTGCGCCCAGCCGCCCCAGCAGCTCGTGCGCCGCCTCGGGATGCACCAGTCGCGCCCAGTGCACCGGAATCGCGGTCTCCAGCTGATCATCCAGCACGGCGGTCCGCGGCCCGGTGACCAGTCGGCCGTCGGTCAGCGGCACCGCCAGCGCACCCAGCTCCTCCACCGACAACGGATCGGTGGCGAAGCCGTCGAGGGCGTCGTACAGCGAATACCACCACTGCGGTGCACGTTCCAGGCTGCTCGACAGCTCCGCGATCCGGGCCAGCCCGATCCGGTGCACGTCCAGCACCGCCAGCGCGTCCGCGAACTGCCGTCCCGACAGCTCCGGAATGACCAGCGGGCCAACCAGATCGGAGAGCAGATCCGCCAGATCGGTGGTGACACCGGTGAATACGCTGGCCCGGCGCGGTGCGGCCAGCGCGAAGACCGGCATGGGTACCGGGATCGCCGTCGGCCATTCCCAGGAGTCGTCGGACTCCGGTTCGTCGTCCACCTCCGCGAAGGGGTCGACTGGCTCCGGCTCAGGCTCGTCCTCCCACAGCGGCAGCAGGCCCTGGTCCTCGGCAACCCGCACCCGACCGTTCGCCCGGGACGCGCCCAGCTCGGCGACACGCTCGAGATCCGGTGGCAGCGGCGATGATTCGGACTGCTCGGGCGCGGCGAGGGCAGCATCCGAATCGGCGGCCCGCTCGGCGATATCGGCATCGACCGCGGCGGGTTCGGGCGCGCTGTCGTCCCCGGCCACCGAGGCCAGGATGACCGGCAGCCACTCGTTGTCGCGGAGTTCCTCGATCAGGGCCTCCCGCAGCTGGCCGTCGACCTCGCTGCGGGCGAAGGCCGGGGCCGGAACCAGCACCAGGCGGTCGCGGGGCGGCAGGGCGCGGGCGAAATCCGCGTAGCCCGAGGCGAGTTCGGCGACTCGGCCGCCGGGCAGCAGGCGGCGGCGATCCGGCTGCATCGCGATATCGGCGATCAGCAGCGCGGGCAGCGACAGTTCCTCGTCGGAGCGGGTGGGGGCGCGCAGCACGTCCGGATGGGCCGCGACCGGGCGGCCGTTGCGCACCGGCAGCAGCCAGCGGGCGCGCTCGGTGCGGTACTGCCACCAGATGCGGTGCTCGCCGTCCGGGCCGTCGATCCGCAGTTCCCGCAGTCCGTCGTCGAGATCCCTCACGGTGGCGGTGATCTCGTCGTCCTCGATCCGAACCGTCTGCAGCGCGGGCAGTTCCAGCAGCAGATCGACCGCCTCGGCCCGCATCGCCGCCAGCAGCGCCACGATGTCCACGTCCGCGCGCAGGCGCAGCACGATCTCGCTGTCGAAACCGGCGGCGGGCCGCTCCGCGTTCGCCCACGCCAATCGCAGCGCGGGTGGCTCGAATCCGACTGCGGTGGAAGGGATCTCGATACCGTTCTCACCCAGCAGCGCCCACGTCTCGGCCCGCGAGAACCGCACCGACCCACTCGTGGACCGGAACTCCACCTCATCCGACACCGTCAGCACCGCGGTGAAACCCACGCCGAACCGACCGACCGACTCACCATTGTCCGGCTTGTCCGAGGCCCGCAGCGCCGTCAACGCGTGCACACCCGAAACATCCAGTGCCACACCACTGTTGGCCACATGCAGGGTGCGCCCGTCGAGCCACACCGTGATCCGGCCGGGCACCCCGGCCTTGGCGGCGGCATCGGCCGCGTTCTGCGCCAACTCGGTCAGCAGCCGGTCCCGATATCCCGATCGCACCAGATCGGCCTCGGTCGCCGCGTCCTCCCGCAACCGGGTGGGCGAGCCCTTCCAGGCCGCCACCACCCCGGCCCGCAGTGCGGCCGTTCCGAACGGATCCCCCACCTCAGTAGCCGTCACGCCACATCCTTCCAACCGGTTCACCGACGCTTACGCCGACAGACCGTACCCATCCCCCGCCGGGCCCGTGCACCGCCCGGTGGATTCGGGGCCGGAGGCTCAGCGGTTCTCGGACGCTCCCGAGCCGGACTGCGTGCCGCCCGCGGGCTGCTCCACCCGCACCGAACTGACCGCCCAGGCGTCGTCGTAGACCGCATCCGGGTCCGCGACGTCGAACAGGGTGCCCGTGGTCTCGGAGACGACCTCGGCGGCCCGCGATTCCTCGACGACCGGCAGCGACTCCGATTCCGCCACAGTCGCATCCGCGTCCGGAGCCGCGTCTTCGACTGCCGCGACGGCGGTTTCGACGGTCACCGGGAGCTCATCGGCGACCACGGCGGTCTCCTCGACGGCTGACTCGGCCTCGGCCACCGGTTCCGCGGCGTCTTCGACCACCGCTTCGGGGGCGTCTTCGGCCACCGGTTCCGGAGCCCGATACTCGCTGGCCGGAACGATTTCCACGGCCGCGTCGTCGTACGCCTCGTACAGCGGCGAGCCGCCGCCGGTGGGCAGCTCCACATCGGAGTGCGCGCCACAGCCGTAGACCACGCTCACCACGCGCCCGTCCGCGCCCATCGCATTGGCGCAGACACCGAACCCGGCGCGCAGCGAACCGGCGAGCGGAACGTAGAACCCGCACAGCCCGCAGGTGGACGGCGCGGACCGCGCCATCTCGGTGTCGGGGCCGAATTCGGTGAACCAGCGGTCGGCGGCCTCCTCGCGGCCCTCCCGGCTGAGCACCTGGGGGCGGCCCAGTCCGATGTCGCGGGCGAGCTCGTCGACGGCGGGGTCGCCGCTGGTGACGTAGCCGGGCACCAGGCGCGGATCGTTCAGGTAGGGGGCCAGCAGGTCGCCGGGCGACAGATCGCCGGGCCGGATGCGCTGATCCCACGGCACGAAGTCGGGGGCGATCAGCGCGTCGGGGCCGGGTAGCAGCGCCGACTCGCTCACCGTGACGCGGTCGGCCTCCGGCGGGGCGGCCACCACGACCGCCCACTGCCAGCCGCCGTAGCCGGGCAGGGTCGCTTCGAAGTGGTGCGTCGCGCAGGAATCATCCTCGGCGGTCACCCCCAGATGGACGCCCACACCGACCGGTTCCAGATCCAAGAGCGCACGGCGAGCCAGCTCGACCGCCTCCGCCAGGATCGGCCGCACACGAGACTCCGAAACTCCAACCGCGCTCACGCCCTACATTTTGCCGTATGGAGCGCAAACACCGTGCACCGGTAGCGACGGCGGGCCTCGTGGCGTCGGTCGTCCTCGCCCTGGCAGCGACCACTACCGGCTGCACCAGCAGCGACAACACGCCGAAGCTGCGCGCCGAAGTGGTCGCGACCCGCCCGCACGACGTCGCCGCGTTCACCGAGGGCCTCGAAATCGACGGCCCGGTGCTCTACGAAGGAACCGGATTGTCCGGACACTCCCGAATCACCGCGACCGATCTGACCACCGGAGCCGAACTGGCCCGAACGGACCTGCCGGCACCGCTGTTCGGTGAGGGCATCACCCGCGCGGGCGACCTGCTGTGGCAGCTCACCTACAAGGACGGCATCGCCATCGCCCGCGATCCGGCCACCCTGGCCGAACTGCGCCGCACCCGCTACGACGGTGAGGGCTGGGGCCTGTGCGCCCGGGGTGATCGCCTCGTCATGAGCGACGGCAGCGCCACCCTCACCTTCCGCGATCCGGTGACCTTCGCCGTCACCGGCACGATCGCGCTCACCAGCCACGGCAAGGTCCGGCTCAACGAACTCGATTGCGCCCCGGACGGATCCGTCTACGCCAACACCTGGCCGACGAACACCATCCTGCACATCGATCCCGCCACCGGTGCGGTGCTGGCCGCCATCGACGCGTCGGGCCTGCTCCCCGAACACGCCCGGACCCCCGACACCGATGTGCTCAACGGAATCGCCGATATCCCCGGCACCGATCACTTCCTGCTGACCGGCAAGAAGTGGCCGACCTCCTACGAAGTCCGCTTCGTACCCGCCTGATCTGCTCCCGGACATCTGCCCGACACGAACTTGTGGCCGCGCACACCGGCGGTAGTGCAGCCGCCCGTCTGCCGCACTGCAAGAATTGGGGGCGTGACTGCTCCCCGTGACCCCGGTGCCGATCCCGGTCGCTGGGGCGACGAGGACTCACCCATGATCGACAGGCATCCGGGGTACGACCACTATCCGCCCGCCAACCGCGCGGGCCGCCGACCCGACCCCGGACGCGGCGAGCCCGAAGTGCCGGAATTCCTGGCCCGCCGCCCGGACGCCGAACCCATGTCGGGTTACGGCGACGAACCGCGCCGCCCCGACCCCGAACCGCCCGCGAATCACGCACGGCGGCACCCGTCCGACTCCGGGCCGTCCACCCGCAAGGGTCAGAGCCATCCCACGCGCCCGGACACCGTGCGGCATCAGCACGTGGATCCGGAAGCGACACAGGCGCATTCGCACGATCCCGACACCGGGGTCACCGACTCCGGGCTGCACAAGCCACCGCGCAAGCTGACGGTCACCCGGGTCGCGGCGCGGCGCAGCATCGAACTCACCGAGAAGGGGTTCGCGACCTTCCAGCGCGCGGCCAAGGCCGACGGCGCGGAGGAATCCGGGCTGACCGCGCTGATCTACGCCACCATGGCGAACTTCGCGACCGATGCCGCGATCGCGGTGTCGCTGGCCAACACCCTGTTCTTCGCCAGCGCGACCGCCGAATCGAAAACCAAGGTGGCGCTCTATCTCGCGATCACCATCGCCCCGTTCGCGGTGATCGCCCCGGTGATCGGGCCGATGCTCGATCGCCTGCAGCGTGGCCGCCGACTGGCCCTGGCCGGATCCTTCGCCATTCGCGTCCTGATCGCCGGACTGCTCATCTTCAATATCGACAACTGGGCGTTGTATCCGCTGGCGCTGTGCATGATGGTGCTGTCCAAATCGTTCTCGGTGCTGAAGTCCGCGGTCACCCCGCGCCTGCTGCCGCGGGGAATGGACCTGGTGCGCACCAACTCCCGGCTCACCGTGTTCGGCCTGGTCGGCGGCACCCTGGGCGCGGGTGGCGTGGCCGCCCTGATCGCCAAGCTGACCGGTTCGACCGGCGCACTGCTGTTCGCCGCGGCGCTGGCCGCGGCGGGCGCGTACCTGAGCCTGCGCATCCCGCGCTGGGTGGAGGTCACCGAGGGCGAGGTCCCGGCCACCCTCGGCTATCACGGCAACGACGGCCGCACCGAGATCCTGGACCCGAACGCGGCCGAGGACGTGCAGCCGAGCAAACGCCGTCAGCCACTTGGCCGTTCGGTGGTGACCGGACTGTGGGGCAACAGCACGGTGCGCGTGCTGACCGGCTTCCTCACCTTCTACGGCGCGTTCGTGGCCAAGGCCACCGAGCATCGCGCGGTGCAGCAGATCGCCATGCTCGGCGTGATCGGCGCGGCCGCGGCCATCGGCAACTTCACCGGCAACGCCACCGGCGCGCGCATGAAACTTGGCCGCCCCCAACTGATCGTGCTGACCTGCACCATCGGCTGCACGGCGGTCGCGGCGCTGGCGGCGGTGATGGACAGCCTGCTGGGCGCGGCCATCGCCACTTTGGTCGCCGCCGGTGCGAGCGCCCTGGCCAAGGTGTCGCTCGACGCCTCCATCCAGGACGACCTGCCGCCGGAATCCGTCGCTTCCGGTTTCGGCCGCTCCGAGACCGTGCTGCAGCTGGCCTGGGTGCTGGGCGGCTCGGTCGGCGTGCTGCTGCCCACCATGTGGATGCCGACCATGTGGTGGAAGGGTTTCGCGGTGGTCGCGGTCATCATGGCGCTCGGTCTGATTCAAACCGTGGTCAGCTACCGTGGTCATTCGCTGCTGCCCGGTTTGGGCGGCAATCGACCGCAGCACGCGAAACAGGAAGTCCCCAGCGCCGCCCACGGCTCCGGGGAGCCCAGCCAGTGACGGACAGGAACCCCCGGTGAGCCAACCCAAAGCCCGCACGATTTTCGCCCTGCTAGCGGTGGTGGCCGCGGTCGCGGTGGCCTATCTTGCCTCGGTTGTGGTCGTCGCCCGCCATACCGACAAACCGCAGCCGGAGCTGGCCGCGTACTCGCACGGCAAGACCGTGACGGTGAACCCGTACATGTACTGCGATCTGAACGTGGCCGACCGCAAGCTGGACCTGACCGACTGCAAGAACACCCAGGCCGTCTCCGAACTGGATATCCCGCTGGGTTCCCCGCTGCAGATCTCGCTGCCCAAGGACATCGCGAACGTCCCGTGGGAGCTGCTGGTCGGATATCGCCTGCCGGACAACACGATCGAGCCCGAGAGCATCTCCCGGCCCAAGGACAAGCCGTACGCGTACACCCTGAATCCCAAGCCGGGCAAGCGCATCGCGGTGGTGGAGCTGCATCTGCCGATCCCGGCGCGCGACGCGGCCGGTAACGAGGGCTTCATCTCGCGCGGCGTCTGGTCGATCCACACCCCGGCGTTCGATCCGGCCCTGTTCAGCTGAGTTCTCCCCCAACGCATCAGGCCCCGGTGACCGAGTCACCGGGGCCTGAGCCTTTGTCCTGGAGGCGAATTCGGCCTAGTGGTCGAGTTCGCGGGCGACGCCGCGCACCACTTCGGCGATGCGCTGCGACATCTTGCGATCCGGGTACTTGCCCCGCCGCAGATCCGGCTGCACCTTGGTTTCCAGCAGCGTGATCATGTCCTCGATGAGGCCGTGCAACTCGTCGGGATCCTTGCGGGTGATCGGGCCGCCCTCGTCGCGCCCCGCACCGCGGCCACCGCGCTCGCCCCGGCCGCCCCGCTCGCCGCGCTCCTCGCGCAGCGACGGCGGCGTCTCCAGCAGCTTCAGCGAAAGTGCCTGCGGGCCACGGCGACCCGCGGCCATTCCGAACTCGACGCGCTGACCAGGCTTGAGCGCTTCGACGCCGTCGGGCAACGCCGACGATCGGACATAGACGTCCTCGCCCTCATCCTGGGAAAGGAAGCCGAAGCCCTTCTCGACGTCGTACCACTTCACCTTGCCGGTCGGCACTGCGCTCACCTGTTCATCATTCGATGCCCGGACGCGGCCGGACACAATCGTGGTCGCGAACGAGCTCGTCCGCGACCTTTCCTTGTGCGAAAAGAACGCGCCCCACATAGCTGTGCAGGACGCGATTGAGTCGAGTCTACCCCGGTGTGAACAGCGCGAGCACATGAGTTTTACGGTCTTGGGGTGCCGGACTCTTCTGCCAAGCGGGCCGCTCGTGGTTCCTCGAGCCTGCTGCTGTACATCGCCATGGGACTGTTCGGGCTGGGGTTGCTGGCGGTTGTCGCAATCTTCGGCATCGGGCTGCTGACTTCGTCCAAACCGGGGCTCTGGCTGTATCTGCTCGCCATGTGCGCGCCGGTCGGTTTTCTGCTGGCGGTGTTCTACGCGATGTGGACGGGCCGCCGCGCCCGCTGATCCAGCCAACCGGTGAGACCGGGCCGCGACACCGGGATTGCCCAGTTCGTTACCCGGCTACGCCTGTGACCTTCGTCACATAACGAGACGGTCACAGAGTGGTGACGGACCGCTCACGGCCGAGACTCGCCGCGACCACCTGCACAGAAGCCACTCGGAACCCCTTGTGCCGGTAGGTGACCCGGACAGACACGGCGGTTACCAAATGGAGACTTTTCCCGGCACTCGACGTATCGTCTTCCATCAGTCGGGTCAGCCCGACGCCACCGGCCCGCCGCACCGAACTTCGCCCCGCGGGAACCGGACCCCCAACTGGAATCAGGGGCGAAGACGAGGAACAGCGCACGATATGTGCGCCGGGCCGGACGACCTCTCAGTTCGACCCCGGTAGTCGACCTCGCAGGCGCGTACGAGAGGAAAGACCCGAAAATGAGTGGACGCCATCGCAAGCCGAGCAACACCGGCCGCACCGTCGCTAAGGTTGCCCTGACAGGCATCGCCCTCGGCGGCGCCGGAGTGGCCATGGCTGGCAACGCCAGCGCGGCACCCGACTCCGACTGGGATCGGCTCGCACAGTGCGAGGCCGGCGGTAACTGGGGCATCAACACCGGCAACGGTTTCCAGGGCGGGCTGCAGTTCTCCCCCGGAACCTGGACCGCACACGGCGGCGGGCAGTACGCCTCCACCGCCAACCAGGCCACCCGCGAGCAGCAGATCGCAGTCGCCGAGAAGGTACTCGCCACGCAGGGCTGGGGCGCATGGCCCTCCTGCTCCTCCCACCTCGGTCTGAGCAGCGGCCCCACGGAGCGCACCGCTCCCGCCGCCTCCGACACCCCGCAGTGGAACGCGCCGCAGTCCGGCGTCCCCGGCGGTGGCACCAACGGCACGCAGGAAGTGTTCCAGGCCGTCGATCGCGCCATCGCGGTCGCACAGCAGCAGGGCATCAACATTCCGCAGCCGGCGCTCGACTTCCTCAACGCCACCAAGGCCAACGGCACCCAGCTCGACCCGGGTCTCGTGAACTTCTTCGAGGCGAACAAGGGCATGCTTCCCCAGTAGGACAGCCCGTTCCCTCCCGCGAATGCCCCGCATCGACACCGATGCGGGGCATTCGTCCGTTCACGCCCGGGCACGCTGCCCGGCATTGCCACCGGAAAACTGTGCGGTGGGCAAACTTCCGGGTGCCGGAGCGGGCGGTCCCCACCACCTCATGCCAGAATGAGCGACGTGGTGAACAAATCGAACAAACCCTATGTCGACAACGGCTGGCCCGAGACGGCCAACGGCGATCACGCCGTCACCGAACTCTCGTCGACGCGCTCCGGCGGCCTGTCCCCGTACGGTGAGGACACCGAGTTCCCGCTGCCCGCGGACCAGCTGCCCTACGTGCACCCGTACACGGTCGTCAACCGCTGACCCAAGCACCGATCCATGCGGTTGACGGCGCTCGCTTCCGGGCGGCCGCCGCGCATACGCTCCCAGGCTCGATCCTGGTCGCCGCGGCGGCCGCGCAAGCGTGTCCCGTCCCGCTGTCTCGTCGTGCGCCCCGCCAGGATCGGGTGAAGTGAGCGATACCCCCACTCCCGCCGGGAGCACCGGTTCGACTCTGGCCGAATGGCTTTCCAAGCGCGGCGACGACGATCTGGTCGCACTGCTGCAGCTGCGGCCCGATCTCGCCGTCCCGCTGCCCGCCACCATGGCGGTGCTGGCCGCCCGCACCGAACAGCGGGCCTCGGTGCTGCGTGCCACCGACGAACTCGACACCCTGGATTTCGCGGTCATCGAGACCCTGGTGGTGCAGGGCGCTGCCGACGGCCGCCACGGCGAACCGCTGCCCGCCAAGACGTTGCGCAAACTGCTCTCGGATCGGGTGCCCGCCGCCACCGTCAACGCCTCGCTGCTGAAGCTGCGGGTACGTGCCCTGGTGTGGGGCCCGGATACCGCGCTGCGATTGACGCCCTCCGCGCAGGAGGCGCTGCCGTGGCCGTTGGGCAGCACCACCGAACTGCCGGACGCCCTCACCGAACCCGAGATCGCCGCGGCCCTGGCCGAATCCACGCCGCCGGAACGCGCCCTGCTGGACAAGCTGGCGGCCACCGGGCCGCGCGGCCGCACCCGGGACGCCGCCCCCGGCACCCCGGACGACCGCCCGGTGCAGCGGCTGCTGGGTCGGCGGCTGCTCAACTGGGTCGACGAGGAGACCGTCGAGCTGCCGATCGCGGTGGGTCAGCTGCTGCGCGGAGAGCCGGTCACCGATCCGCACGCGCTGAAGCCCCCGGCCACCGATCCCACCAAGCACGCGCCCGCCGACGTGAACGCCGTCGCGGCCGGTGAGGTGGGAGAACTGCTGCGGCACAGCGCATCCCTGCTGGAGGCGCTCGGGCAGGCGCCCGCACCGGTGCTGCGCGCGGGCGGACTCGGGGTGCGGGAGCTGCGTCGGGTAGCCAAGCAGACCGGCATCGACGAGACCCGGCTGGGCCTGCTCGCCGAAATCCTCACCGCCGCAAGACTGCTCGACAAGGGCACCCCCGAGCCGCCGCCGGACGGTGACGGCACCGAGGACTACTGGACCCCGACCACCACCACCGACGCCTGGCTGGCGGTGGTGCCGCCGCGCCGCTGGGTGGTGCTGGCACAGGCCTGGCTGGACCTCGATCGCTTCCCGTGGATGATCGGCATGCGGGACGCCAACGACAAGCCGCTGGCCGCGCTCTCGGCCGAACTGCGCAATGTGCACGCGGTGCGCGATCGCCGTGCCGTGCTGGACCTGCTGGCCGAATTCCCGCCCGGCACCGAGGTTTCCACCGCGGACCTGGCCCGCGCACTGGCCTGGCGGCAGCCGCGCTGGCGACGGCACTACCGGCTCGACGCGGTGGCGGCCACCCTCGCCGAGGCGCAGGCGCTGGGACTGGTGGCGCGCGGCGCGGTCAGCTCGGCGGGCCGGGCGCTGCTGCACGGCAGCCCCGAGGACGCGGAGTCCGAGATGGCGGCGGCCCTGCCCACGCCGGTCGACCACGTGCTGGTGCAGGCGGATCTGACGGTGATCGCCCCCGGCCCGCTGACCCCGGAGCTACAAGACCGGGTGTCGCTGGTCGCCGATGTCGAATCGGCCGGGGCGGCAACGGTTTACCGGATCAGCGACCTGTCGGTGCGGCGCGCCCTCGATGCCGGGGCGACCGCCGCCGAACTGCACCACCTGTTCACCACCCACTCGCGCACCCCGGTGCCGCAGTCGCTGACCTACCTCATCGACGATGTGGCCCGCCGACACGGCCGACTACGCGCGGGCATGGCGCAGAGCTTCGTGCGCAGTGAGGATCCGGCGCTGCTGGCCGAGGTGCTGGCCGCACCGGTGGCCGGTGAACTGGCGCTGCGCGCGGTCGCGCCGACGGTCGCCATCTCGCAGGCGTCACTGTCGGAGGTACTGGATCGGTTGCGCGCCGCGGGTTTCAGCCCCGCCGGGGAGGACTCCGCGGGCACGATCGTGGACCTGCGACCGCGCGGCGTGCGCATCGCGGCCCGCGGCGGGCAGCGCCCCAACTGGCGGCCCAATCCGCCGAGCGTCGAGCAGTTGCAGTCGCTGGTCGCCGAATTGCGGGCGGGGGAACGCGCGGCGAGTGCACGCCCGGGACAGACGGTGCGCGCCGACGGCTCCCGCACCAGCACCGTGGCCACCCTGAACCTGCTGCAATTGGCCGCCCGCACCCGGCGTCCGGTGCACATCGGCTATGTCGACGCGCAGGGGGTCGCCTCGCAGCGCGTGGTCGAACCGTTGAAAGTCGGTGGCGGACAACTCGATGCGTTGGATCCCGTCACCGGCGCGGTCCGCCATTTCACGCTGCACCGCATCGCCTCGGTCGCACTGGTCGAATAGCGCTGCCGGACAGCACGACCCGGAATTCGAGTGGAGTCGCATCTCCACCGCGAGTTCCGGGCCGGATATTCGAGATTCCCACTACCCCTTCGGATTACCCAGGCAGAAGGTCGTCTTCGGGTCGTCGACAACGCGGAAACCGATCGCGGTATTGGTGTCGCACTGGAATTCGTCGGCCTGACCGTCGATCCGCTTGAGCACCTTGAACGAGGCTTCCGGCGCGGTGCACTGCACGAACTTGTAGCCGGTGGTCTGGCTCTCGTTGTAGCAGGCGCCTTCCTTGAAATTGGGGTTCAGGCACAGGAAGGAGGTGGTGCCGCCGTTGAGGGTTTCCTCGTAGGAGGTCTGCTCGTCCTTGCAGTCGGTCTTCTTGTCGTAGACCGCGGCGACCTTGTAGACCGCCTTCTGGTCCGTGCAGTCGACCGGCTGGGTCTTGGAATCGGTCATCGATCCCTCGATGACGTTGATGCAGTCACCGACCTTGGATTTGGCGGTATCGGACTTGCTGGCGTCCTTGACCATCGAACAGCCGGTCACGGCGAATGCGGCCACGGCCACCGCCACGAGGGCGAGTACGAGGCGGAGGATCGGCCTCGTTCCTGCGAACTTCACTAGCGAAAACCTTTCTCACCGAACAGTTCACGGCTGTGAACGCGGTGAGAATACCTGTGGATCCGCCGCAACCGCATCCGACGTGCGAAGTATCGCGTTCCCGAGGGCGGAAATCCGCCGGGTCCGATACCGGGAGAGCTCAGTGGTGATACGGGAGGCCGTGGTTGGCGAGCAGCGACAGGTTGAGGATGGTGGGGAGCAGGTTGTTGAGAAGTAGCAGACCAATAGCGTTCACAATTGTTCCCTCTCGTTTTGGACGCACGTTCAGGGTCGTGCGCCGTGCACTGTGTCGCTCCCCATCATCGGCGTGTTACACCGATCCCACTGCCGATTCGGCCGGTCAGCTCCCCGATCCGGTGCCCGATCCACTACCGGCCGAGCCGGTCCCGGACCCACTGCCCGACCCGCTGCCCGCGGAACCGCTGGCAGACCCGGTCCCGATCGGCCCGGTCGGCACCGTCGCACCCTTGGAGCCCGGCCGGTTGATGTACACGGTGACCGGACCCGAGGCATCGGCCTCGACCGTCACCACTCGCGCACCCGCCGCCGAGGTGGCGTGCCCGCCCTCGACGCGCACCTGATAGCCGCCCGGGTAGTGCACATCGGAGACATAGATCTCGGTCGGCCGTCCGGTGGCGCGCGGGGTGTAGCGGTAGGCGAAGTCACCGGTGGCCGGATCGAAGATCATCCGCCCGGGCGTGCCCGAGGTGGCCTGCGGGTAGGTGCGGACCAGCTGCCGGCCGATGTCGCCGAGGAACGGATCCGGTTGCGCCCCGGCGGGTCCGAAGTGCGAGGCGTAGTGCCAGTACTGCCAGCCGACGAACCGGTCGTCGGCGCGGGTCAGCGTATTACCCAGCACGCTGGTGTCGCCGTCGCCGAATTCGGTTACCAGCGTGGGCAATTGGGTGCGGGCGGTGAAGGCGTCGATATTGCCCCAGGTCTTGTCCTGCTGCAGCGGGCACAGGCCGCGCAGAAACGTGGGCAGCCCCATGTAAATGGCCAGCTGACTGGGGATGCAGTAGTCGTGCGGCGCGAACGCGATGTCGGGCGCGGTGATGGGCGGGTTCTTGCCCAGGTTGGTGGGCATGGTTTCGTTCCAGGTGACGTTCGGCTCCCACAGCACCATCAGGTCGCCGTTGCGGGCCCGTACCGCGTCGGTCAGCTTCTGCATGGCCGCTTGATATTTCACGTCGAAGCCGGGGCAGCCGTTGGGGAAGCAGGACAGGAACGCCGAGCCCGGCCACGGCTCGTTGAGCAGTTCCACCCCGAGCGCGCCGGGGTGACCGCTGACCCGCGCGGCGAGTGCGCCGAGGGCCTGGCCGAGGTAGTCGAGGACGCCGTCGCTGTTGTTCCACACCTGGTCCCAGCCCTGGTTCATGCTGGGCATCAGGTAGTAGAGCGGGAATCCGACGTTGGGCTCGAGGGCTCCGGGTCGCGCCGAGAGCGCCCATTCGGGAAAACCGTTGCCGCCCCAGATCTTCGAGAGTCCGTCCTGGTGATTGTCGAGCAGGGTGTGAATACCCTGCTGCGCCAAGGTGTCCACGACTCCGGCGACGCGGTCGAGGTAGGCGGTGTCGACGACGCCGCGGGTGGGCATCAGCCCGTCGAAGGAGACACCGAGCCGCACGGTGTCGAAGCCGTGGCGGGCCAGCAGCGCGGCATCGTCGGCGGTGAGGGTGAAGCCGTCGCCGGGTTCGATGTAGGGCGGCTCCTTGTCGACATTGTTGACGCCGTGCAGCAGCACCACCCGGCCGCTGTCGTCGATGAAGTGGGTGCCGTCGGTGCGCAGCGGCGAGATCACGGGAGTGGGATCCGCGTGCGCGCTGACGGGTGTGGCGAGTGCGCTCGCGAGCGCGACGGCGAGTAATCCGGTGATCCATGGTCCGCGGTGTTTCCGCCGGACTGCGGCTGTGCCCTTGCGCATCGCTACCCCTGTGCAGTTCTCTGATCAAACGTCCAAATGGACGGGCGTCCAATTTTGGGTGTGATCGTAGCCACCGAAACTCGGGTCTTGACGGGTTTTCGAGACATCGACACCCACCCTGACCCGGGCGAGCTTCTGCCCATAGAAAAAAGGGCGCAGGTCACGTGGGCCGTGTCGGTGACTTCCTGGAGAATGGTCGAGGCCCGTTCGGGTCCGGACACAGCCAGGAGGTGTGATGACCGACGGTCCACTCATCGTTCAGAGTGACAAGACGCTGCTGCTGGAGGTCGACCACGAGGCGGCCAACGCCGCGCGGCAGGCCATCGCGCCGTTCGCGGAATTGGAACGGGCGCCCGAGCACGTCCACACCTACCGGATCACGCCGCTGGCGCTGTGGAACGCGCGCGCCGCGGGACACGACGCCGAGCAGGTGGTCGACGCGCTGGTGCAGTTCAGCCGGTTCGCGGTGCCGCAGCCGCTGCTGGTGGACATCGTCGACACCATGGGCCGCTACGGGCGGCTGCAGCTGGTCAAGCATCCGGCGCACGGGCTGGTGCTGGTCAGCCTGGATCGCGCGGTGCTGGAGGAAATCCTGCGGCACAAGAAGATTCAGCCCATGCTCGGCAATCGCATCGATCCCGACACGGTCATCGTGCATCCCTCGGAGCGCGGCCGGATCAAGCAGATGCTGCTGAAGGTCGGCTGGCCCGCCGAGGACCTCGCGGGCTACGTGGACGGCGAGGCGCACGAGATCAACCTGGACTTCGAGGCCGGGCACTGGCAGCTGCGCGACTACCAGGAGATGGCCGCCGATTCGTTCTGGGCGGGCGGGTCCGGCGTGGTGGTGCTGCCGTGTGGCGCGGGCAAGACCATGGTGGGCGCGGCGGCCATGGCCAAGGCCAAGGCGACCACGCTGATCCTGGTCACCAATACCGTCGCCGGGCGGCAGTGGCGGCGGGAACTGCTGGCGCGCACCTCGCTGACCGAGGACGAGATCGGCGAGTACTCCGGTGAGCGCAAGGAGGTCCGCCCGGTCACCATCGCCACCTACCAGGTGATCACCCGCAAGACCAAGGGCGAGTACCGGCACCTGGAGCTGTTCGACAGCCGTGACTGGGGTCTGGTCATCTACGACGAGGTGCATCTGCTGCCCGCGCCGGTCTTCCGGATGACCGCGGATCTGCAGTCGCGCCGCCGCCTCGGCCTGACCGCCACGCTGGTGCGCGAGGACGGCCGCGAGGGCGATGTGTTCTCACTGATCGGCCCCAAGCGCTACGACGCGCCCTGGAAGGACATCGAGGCGCAGGGCTGGATCGCCCCGGCCGACTGTGTCGAGGTCCGGGTCACCCTCACCGATGCCGAGCGGATGGCGTACGCGACCGCGGAGCCGGAGGAGCGCTACAAGCTGTGCTCGACCGCGCGCACGAAACTGCCGGTGGTGGAGGCGATTCTGGCCAAGCACCAGGGGTCGCCGAGCCTGGTGATCGGCGCGTATCTGGATCAGCTCGAGGAGTTGGGCGAGCATTTGAACGCCCCGGTGATCCAGGGTTCGACGCGTACCAAGGAGCGCGAGGAGCTCTTCGACGCGTTCCGGCGCGGGGAGATTCCGGTGCTGGTGGTGTCGAAGGTGGCGAACTTCTCCATCGATCTGCCGGAAGCGTCTGTGGCCGTCCAGGTTTCGGGCACCTTCGGGTCCCGGCAGGAGGAGGCGCAGCGGCTCGGGCGGCTGTTGCGGCCGAAACACGATGGCGGCCAAGCTCACTTCTATTCCGTCGTCTCGCGTGACACGCTGGACGCCGACTACGCCGCGCACCGGCAGCGTTTCCTGGCGGAGCAGGGGTATGCCTATCGCATCACCGATGCGGACGACCTGCTGGGGCCGACGTTAGGATAAGTGGAGGAGAGGTCTCCACAAGGCGGGAGGGACGCACGTGCGGCGCTTCGAATTCGCGGTCGACCGCGACCATGCCCGGGCGGTGAACGAGGTCGCGGCCGACCTACGGCGGCTGCGGGTACTGGCATATGCGGCCGCGGTCGTGATGGGTCTGGGCACGGCACTGTTGATCTGGGTCAACCATCCGTGGTCGTGGCTGCTGGCGGTCGCGTTCGCGGTGGGCGCGGTGACCGCGATGTTCATCGGCTACTGGACCCCGCATCGCAGCCGGGTCGACAAGCTCTACGCGGCGGGCGCGCTGGTTCCGGCCGTGGTGTCGGAGACCGACGGGGACAGCGCCACCCTGCTGGCCCTGGTCGATCTGGCGAAGCCCGACACCGCGGGTCCCCGCTACGCGCTGGTCACCCGGACGGTGCGCTCGCTGCCGGGTCACAGCACCCGCGCCGGGGAGCGGGTGCCCGCGGTCACCGTGCGCATCGACCGCGCGCCGGGCTCGGTCGGCGACCTGTGGCAGTCGGTGAGTGCCATGCCGATCGCCTGGGGCACAAGGGATGTCGCGACCATCGAGCGGGCCCGCGACGCCATCGGCGAGGCCGAGTGGAAGCTGCTCACCGACAATCTGGATCTGGCCGCCAAGGTGCGCGGCGTCGATGCCAAACGGCTGCTGCTGGATCCGCAGCAGCTGCCCGAGGAACTGCGCGGGTAGTTATTCGGGCGACAGCGGCGGGCCCGGTCCATAGAATGGTCGGATGATTCCCGCCGCGAACCTGCTGGCGTTTGTCGGCGCCGCCGTCCTCATCGCTGTGATCCCCGGTCCGGGCGTGCTGTTCGTGATCGGGCGCGCGCTCAGTTACGGCCGTCGCGCCGCCCTGCTCTCGGTGCTGGGCCACTCCCTCGGCGTGCTCGCGATCCTGGGCCTGGTGGCCGCGGGACTGGGTTCGATCCTGGCGGCCTCGGCGATCGCGCTGTCGGTCGTGAAGATCGCCGGTGCGCTGTATCTGATGTTCCTGGGCGCGCAGGCCATACGTGAACGTCGTTCGCTGCGTACGGCATTCGAGGCGAAGCTGGAGCCGATGGACCAGCGTCGCGCGCTGCGTCAGGCGGTGCTGGTCGGGGTCACCAACCCGAAGGCCATCATCTTCTTCTCGGCGATCCTGCCGCAGTTCGTGGATCGGCAGTCCGGTGCGATCCCGTTGCAGATGCTGTTGCTGGGGGTGTTGTTCCTGGTGATCGCGGTGTGCTCGGATTCGGTGTACGCCCTTGCGGCGGGCTCGGCGCGGAACTGGTTCGCGCGGTCGCCGCGGCGGCTGGAGGCGGTCGGCGGCGCGGGCGGCATGATGATCATCGGGCTGGGTGCGAGCGTGGCCGTGTCGGGCACAACCAACTGACGCCCGGGCCGGTTAGCATCGGCTCGTCGGTGATCGGTGGCGGTGAGAGGGGCGGCAGGGCGAATGCGGCACGGATGGCGGTACGCGATGCTCGGGGCGACGCTGCTGGCGGGAGCCAACATGCCTGCCGCACAGGCAGATTCGACCGACCCGCTGGCCGGTGCGCCCGGACTCGGAGATCCCTACTATCCGCTCGACGGCAACGGCGGATACCAGGCTGATCACTACGACGTCACCGTCTCCTACGATCCGCCGACCCGTCAGCTGATCGGGTCGACCCGCATCGACGCGACAGCCACGCAGGCGATGCACGCGTTCAACCTCGATTACGACGGCCCGCAGATCTCCAAGGTCACCGTCAACAATCTCCCGGCCGCGTTCGATCGCAACGGCGATCACGAGCTGACGATCACGCCGCTGCTGCCGCTGCTGCCCGGCCTGCCGTTCACGGTGGCCGTACAGTACGCGGGCCCGGTGAACAGCAGCGACGACAGCGGCTGGAACTTCTCCCCCAGCGGCGGGGCTTTCGTTGCGGGCGAACCGCATTCGGCCAGCAGCTGGTATCCGCTCAACGACTCGCCGTTGAACAAGGCGACTTTCACGCTGCACGCCTCGGTGCCGCAGGAGTGGGAGGTGATGTCGAACGGGATCAAGGTCGACGACACCGTGCAGAACGGCACCCGCACCGTCGACTGGGATATGCGCCAGCCGGTGGCCGGGTATCTGACCACGATCGCGATCGACAAGTTCCAGTTCCTCGAGCAGCAGCGCGCCAACGGCACCCAGCTGCTGAGCGCCTTCGCGCCGGATGCCCTGAAGGCCAAGGACATCGAGGCGCGGCTGCCGGAGATCCTGGATTTCCAGGAGCAGCTCTACGGCCCGTACCCGTTCGATGTGGCGGGCGGCATCTTCGTCGACACCGATCTGCAATTCTCACTGGAGACGCAGTCACGGCCGATCTACGCGCCGTGGACGGATCTGGACACCGTGGTGCACGAGGTGACCCACCAGTGGTGGGGCGACTCGATGTCGGTGCAGCACTGGTCCGACATCTGCCTCAACGAATGTTTCGCCAGCTACACCGCCGACTACCTGTGGCCGGAACGCAAGGACGGCAAGGACGTCGACGCTCAGTACCGCGAGACCGTCGCGAAATACCATGACGATCCCAAGTTCTGGCAGATCAGCCTCCAGAACCCCGGGGTGGGACAGGAATTCACCTCGGTCTACTACCGGGGCCCGCTGTTCCTGCACGCCCTGCGCCGCACCATGGGTGACGACGCCTTCTTCCCGGCGGTGCGGGATTTCGTGATGGGGCACAAGTACGGCAATGCCTCGATGCCGGAGTTCCGGCAGTTCATGCAGACCCGGACACCGCAGGATCTGAACGGATTCTTCGCCGCGTGGCTGGATCGCACCGACCGCCCGGGCGACGAGTTCCTGTACCCGGGTTCGCTGCACTCTTAGGCGGGGAGTGGCCGCGTCCGGTCGGACAGCACCAGCGCGGCCATCCCGCCCAGCACGCTGCCGGTGACGAAACGCTGGGCGCGCAACCACAGTGGCCGATCGGCGAGGAAGGCCGCGATGGCGCCGGCGCTCAGCACGATCAGGCCGTTGATCACCACGGCGATGCCGATCTGGATCGAGCCGAGGCACAGGCTCTGCAACCAGACCTGTCCGCGCGCGGGGATCACGAACTGCGGGATCAACGCCATGTAGAGGATGGCGACTTTGGGGTTGAGCAGGTTGGTGACCAGGCCCATCCCGAACAGTCGCCGAGTCGAGTCGGCGGGCAGCTCGCTGGGTTCGAACAGCGAGACCCCGCCGGGCCGCAGGATCTTCCACGCCAGGTACAGCAGGTACATCGCACCGGCCACCTTCAGTGCGAGGTACAGCGCGGGCACCACCGCGAAGATGGCGGTGATCCCGACGGTGGCGGCCACCAGGTACACGCCGAATCCGACGGCCACGCCCGCCAGCGACACCAGTCCGGCGCGGCGGCCCTGCGAGATGGTGCGTGACACCAGGTACATCATGTTCGGCCCGGGCGTCAGCACCAGGCCCAGTTCCGCGGCGGCAACTCCCAGCATCGAACTCGTCGCTATCACGATTCCGATTGTGCGCCGGACCCCCACCGCTGTCGCGAGCCAATTTCCACCCGCTGGACCCCGGCCCTAGCTGGAGGCGGGTGCGGTGTGGGCGGCGCGCAGCCGCCGCACGCCCTCGGCGATGGTCGCTTCCTTCTTGCAGAAGGTGAAGCGGACCAGACGATTCCAGGAGGCCTTGTCGTCGGCGAAGACGCTGACGGGGACGGCGGCCACCCCGAGCCGGGCCGGGAGTTCGCGGCAGAAGTCGTAGGCGTCGGTCGCGCCGAGCGGGGTGATGTCGGCGCACACGAAATAGGTTCCGTCGCTGCGCTTCACACCGAATCCGGCCTCGGTCAGTGCCGCCGAGAGGCGAAGGCGCTTCTCCGCCAGGGTGTCTCGCAGCGCGGCGACCCACTGTTGCTCGTTGTCGAGCGCGTAGGCGACGGCGGGCTGGAAGGGTCCGCCGCCGACGAAGGTGAGGAACTGCTTGGCGGCGAGCACGGCGTCCAGCAGCGGCGCGGGGGCGCAGGCCCAGCCGATCTTCCAGCCGGTGACGCTGAAAGTCTTGGCGGCACTGGAGATCACGATGGTGCGGTCGAACATGCCGGGCAGGGTGGACAGGCTGATGTGCTCGTGCCCGTCGAAGGCGAGATGCTCGTAGGCCTCGTCGGCCATCACGTACAGGTCGTGTTCGATGGCGAGGTCGGCGATGGCGGTGAGGTCGGCGCGCGAGAGCACCGCGCCGGTCGGGTTGTGCGGTGAATTCACCAGCAGCATGCGGGTATTCGGGGTGATGGCGGCGCGCAGGCTGTCCAGGTCGAGGGTGAAGCCGTCGCCGTCGGGGACCAGGCGCGCGGTGCGGCGGCGGGCTCCGGCCAGTGCGATGGCGGCGGCGTAGGAGTCGTAGTAGGGCTCGATGAGCACTACGTCCTGCCCGGGTTCGACCAGTCCGAGGATGGTGGCCGCGATGGCCTCGGTGGCGCCGACGGTGACCAGGATCTGGCTGTCCGGGTCGTAGTGGGTGCCGTAGCGGCGGGCCCGGTCGGTGGCGATGGCCTGCCGCAGCGCGGGCACGCCGCGGCCGGGCGGGTACTGGTTGAAGCCGTCGGCGATGGCCTGCCGGGCCACGTCGAGCATGCCCGCGGGTCCGTCGCTGTCGGGGAAGCCCTGGCCGAGATTGACCGCGCCGTGCCGCACGGCGAGCTCGGTCATCTCGGCGAAGATCGTCGAGGCGAAGGGCTGCAGGCGGGCAACGGTCGGAATAGTGGCCATCCCCGCAGCGTAGTGGGGAAACCGGGGCGCACCCCCGCAGGGGCGGCGCCGCGAACCCCCGGTGGGCCCGGGGCCTGCGGATCAGTGCGGCAGGCGAATTCCGGTCAGCTTGGATGGATTGACCAGGTCGTAGATGCCCCAGACGCGGCCCTCGACCACGGTGAAACCGTAGACGCGCTGCGGGCTGCCGGGCAGGCCGTCGTAGGAGGCGAACTCGTGCGACAGGATGCCGAGCTGGCCGTTGACCAGGACCGGCTCGAATTCCTGTCCGCGTCCGGCGGATTCGGTCTCCGCGGGCCCGAAGCGCTTCCACAGGCCCATCCACAGGCGGGTGTTGTTGTCCACGCCCGCAACCACATTGATCGCGGTGGAGGCGGTGCCGCCCGCGTCGCCGACGGTGCGGATTCCCGGATGCAGTGCGGCCACAACGGCGTTCACGTCGCCACCGGCCAGGGCGGCCAGCAGGCGCTCGACGGCGGCCCGGTGGGTGTCGTCGGTGACGGGTTCGGGTGCGGCGGCCGCGGCCTTGCGGGCCCGCACCGCCAGCTGCCGAGCGGCGTCGGCGGAGATGTCGAGGATCTCGGCGATCTCGTCGAACGGCACCGCGAAGCCGTCGTGCAGTACGAAGGCGACACGCTGTGGCGGGGTGAGCGTGTCGAGCACCACGAGGGCCGCGAAGCGGAACTCCTGCTTGCGCACCACCGCGGCGAGCGGATCGGGTGTGCTGGAGGGCGTCGCGCTGGTGACGATCGGCTCCGGGAGCCATTGCCCCACATACTGTTCGCGGCGCGCGGCGGCGCTGCGCAGCCGATCCAGGCAGATGCGGCTGACCACGGTGGTGAGCCAGGCGCGCAGGTCCTCGATCTCGTACTGGCGGGCGACCGCGAGCCGTAACCAGCTCTCCTGCACCGCGTCCTCGGCGTCGCTGACGCTGCCGGTGAGCCGGTAGGCCACCGAGAACAGGTGTGGCCGATGGGTTTCGAACAGATCGGCGAGGAGCGCGGCAACCATCACGAGCATGCTACGGCCGGACGGTATCGCCTCGGGCACCGGGCCGGAATCCCGCTGCGCCCGCACCCGTTTCCGTGACAGCATGACCGGCATGGACGCGGAATTCCTCACCGACGGCACGGTCTGGCTGTCGCCGCCGACCGTCTCCGATATCGACGACATCACCACCCTGTGCCAGGAGCCGTCCATCGGCGCCTGGACCACCATGCCGGTCCCCTATCAGCGCGCGGACGCCGAGAAGTTCATCTACGACCTGGTCGGTCCGGGCTGGGCCACCCGCAGTCCGACCTGGGCGCTGCGCCGCAGCGAAGGCGGTCCGGTGGTGGGCATGACGGGTCTCGGCCCGCTCTATCACCGACGGGACGACGACACCGCCGAGATCGGTTTCTGGTTGTCGTCCGCGGCCCGGGGCGCGGGGCTGATGACCCGGGCGGTGCGCCTGGTCGGCACGGTCGGCCTGGACCCGAAGGTGCTGGGTTTCCAGCGGCTGGAGTGGCGGGCCTTCGTCGGCAATCACGGCTCGGCGGCGGTGGCCAGGCGGGCGGGTTTCCACTACGAGGGCCTGCTGCGCGGCGGCGGGGTGCAGCGCGGCACCCGCCGCGATATCTGGGTGGCGAGCCGCCTGCACACCGATCCCGATGTGCAGGGCGAGAATTGGCCCGAGGGCGTCTGATCCAGCGCTGATTCGGCTGGGTCTGATTCGGCTGGGTCTGATTCGGCTGGGTCTGATTCGGCTGGGTCTGATTCGGAAATGAGTTCGGCGCACACCCGCCGGACTGGGTGTGCGCCGAACCTAGTGTGCACGCGGAACTGTGTGCGCGCGAGCGGTACTCGCTGGTGCGCGAGCGGTACTCACGCGTTCCGGGTGCGGGCCGGGGGTCAGCCGCGGGCAGCGCGGCGGGCGGTGACGGCGTCGGCGAGGCGGTCGAGCTGGGTGGCGGTGACCTCCCAGTCGAGGCAGGCGTCGGTGATGGACTGGCCGTAGGTGAGCTGCTCGGGGTGGCCGAGGGTCAGGTCCTGACGGCCCGCGACGAGGAAGCTCTCCATCATCAGGCCGACCACGGTGTCCTCGCCGCCCGCGATGCGGTCGGCGATGTCGGTGACGACATCGACCTGCTTGTTGTGGTCCTTGTTGCTGTTGCCGTGCGAGGCGTCGACGACCAGGCGCTGCGGCAACGCCGACTTCTCCAGGCGCAGCAGGGCTTCCGAGCAGGAGGCGGCGTCGAAGTTGGTGCCGTTGCTGCCGCCGCGCAGGATGACGTGGCAGTCCGGGTTGCCCGCGGTGCGGATCAGCGCCGAGCGACCGTCGAGGTCGGTGCCGGGGAAGACGTGGCTGGCGGCCGCGGCGCGCACGCCGTCGACCGCGACCTGCACGTCGCCGTCGGTGCCGTTCTTGATGCCGACCGGCATGGACAGCGCCGAGGACAGCTGACGGTGCACCTGGCTGGCGGCGGTGCGGGCGCCGATCGCGCCGTAGGAGACCAGGTCGGCGATGTACTGCGGGGTGATCGGGTCGAGGAACTCGCAGGCGACCGGCAGGCCGAGCGCGGTGATGTCGACCAGCAGGCGACGGCCCAGGTCGAGACCGGTGTTGATGTCGAAGCTGCCGTCCAGGTGCGGGTCGTTGATCAGACCCTTCCAGCCCAGCGTGGTGCGCGGCTTCTCGAAGTAGACGCGCATCACCACGAGCAGGCGGTCGTCGAGTTCGGCGGCCTTGGCGGCCAGGCGGCGCGCGTAGTCGATGGCGGCCTCGGGGTCGTGCACCGAACACGGGCCGACGATGACCATCAGGCGGTCGTCGTCGCCGTTGAGCACGTCGACGGTGGCCTTGCGGCCGGCGCGCACGATATTGGCGAGGTTGTCGTCGATCGGGTGCGCGGCACGGACCTCACGCGGCGAACTCAGCGGGCTGATGCTCAGCGTGCGCTGATCGTCGAGATCGGCGTGGCGTTCGAGATCGATGGCGGTAGACATCGGAGGGTTTCCTGTTCCCAGTCCGACCCGCGGGAGAGATGGTGCGAAACCCCTTGGTGCCGGTCTGTATTCGTCCGGCTCGGGGTGGAAGTTGTCAGCGCAGGTCGGCGCCGCCAGGCCCACCCGGGGCCGGCTCGCTAAACCAGAAATACACGCGCTGCATGCCCGGCACTGTACCAGAGATCGGAAAAAGCGCGTGTGGCGTGGGCCACGTGCGCTCGAGAAGCGAATCTCGAGGGCTGGGATTCAGCGGGCGATGTAGTGCAGGATCACGTCGTGCACGTGGCGGGTCTTCTCGTCGCCGCGGAACTCCACCTCGTAGGTGTGATGCCCGGTGCTGATGGCGATGTGCCCGGAGGAGAACCACTGTCCGGCGAAGGACTTGTTGGTCAGGATGCTGACGCTGGAGATCCGCGCGTACGGAATGCTCGTGATGGCGATCTTCTTGCCGACGAACGAGTTGTCCTGCACGATGACCCGCCGATCGGTGAGCCCGAGGAATCCGGTGCCCACTCCGATGGCGTCGTAGACGGCCAGGATCTGCTCGCCGGGCAGCAGTCCCTGCTGGATCTTGTCGAACTGATCGCGGCGATCGAATGGAATGCTCACGGCCCCCGCCCTCGGTCAGCGTCGCACGAACGGATAGCTGACCTTGGTCAGCTGCTCGGACAGTTCCCACAGCCGCCGCGCGGTGACCTCGTCCTTGGAGGCCGCGGTGGAGGTGGAGGGTCCGGGGTGGCCGCGCATGCCGCGCAGTCCGGTGGGTCCGTAGAAGCCGCCGGGTTCGACGTCGGCGGTGGCGGCGAACAGGCTTGGCAGCGCACCCATTTCGGCGCTCTGCGCGAAGAGCCGGTTGCCGATCGCCATCAGGGTGTCGTAGAAGGACTCGGTGTGGCCCTGCAGGTCGGTGGCGGCGTAGCCGGGGTGCGCGGCGACCGACAGCTTGGTGGATCCGGCCGCGGTCAGGCGGCGCTGGAGTTCGCGCGCGAACATCAGGTTGGCCAGTTTGGACTGCCCGTAGGCGGGCCAGCGCTGATAGGAGCGCTGCTCCCAGTTGAGATCCTCGAGGTCGATCTTGCCGAGGGCGTGCATGCCGCTCGACAGCGTGACCACCCGATCGCGAATCTTGTCCAGCAGCAAGCCGGTCAGCGCGAAGTGGCCGAGATGGTTTGTACCGACCTGTGATTCGAAGCCGTCGGCGGTGCGGCGCAGCGGCACCGCCATCACGCCCGCATTGTTGATCAGCACGTCCGCGCCGTCGATGGAGTCGGCGAATTCGCGCACCGAGGCGAGGTCGGCGAGATCGAGGCGGCGCACCTGTGCGTTGGGCCCGATCTCATCGGCGACCGAGCGCCCCTTGAGTTCGTTGCGGCAGGCCATGATCACCCGTGCGCCCGCGCCCGCCAGCGCCCGCGCGGTGACCGCGCCCAGCCCGCTGTTGGCACCGGTCACGATGATCGTGCGACCCGTCTGATCGGGGATGTCGGAGATGTCCCAGCCGCTCACGGTGTCGAGTCTAGGGGCGCGGGGGCGCGACCGCCGGGTCTCGCCCGGAACCGCTGGGTGACCACGAGTTTGCCGATGCGGGACCAGCGTTCATCGGCGCGGCGTGTCCGGTCCCGATTGAAGCGGTTCCACCTGCGCAAACAGGTAGCGTCCGCGACCATGGACACGCTGATACTCGCGGGTTTGCTAGGGGTCCTGATCCTGATCTGGAAGCAGGGCTCCCGCCGCTCGGTCCTGGCGGCCTGGTGGATCGTGCTGCTGCTCTGCGCGGGACTGCTGAAGTATCACATCACCAGCGGCCTCGGCTTGGGGCTGACATGGTGACCGTCACCGGCACCACGGAACCCACCGGAACCACAAGCGGCGGTGGCGTTCTCGGTCAGCTGCAGTACTGGCTGGCGGTCATCTTCGTGATCGGCTGGACGGGCGTGATCTGCGGCGGGCTCGGCGTGCAATTCGGCACCTGGGACTACCCGTGCCCACTGTGCATGCTGCAGCGCTACTTCATGGCGCTGGCCGCGCTGGGCGGGGCGTACATCGTGCGCAAGGGCATGACCGGGACGCTGGTCCGGCGCGACTACATGGTCGGCTGGGGCCTGGCGGTGGTGGCCTGCTTCGGCGGCGGCTTCACCGCGTGGCGGCAGACCATGCTGCACATCCTGCCGGGCGACAAGGGTTACGGCGGCGCGGTCCTGGGCCTGCACCTGTACGTGTGGGCGCTGGTGCTGTTCGTGGCGGCCGTCACGACAATCGGTGTGGTGCTGTCGTTTTCGTACGCGACGGCGGCGGAATCGATTCCGGCCCGGCCACATCGGGCGCTCGGCACGCTGGCGCTGGGCTTCCTCGGCGTGGTCCTGGTGATCAACCTGGTCGCGACCTTCTTCCTGGAGGGCTTCCACGGCGCGCTCCCCGACGACCCGTCCTGCTATCAGCTGCTGCACGATCTGGGAATCCTGAAGGGCGGCTGCGTGCTGCCCGCCGCGAGCTGACTTCCGCGCGCACCCACCGATACCCGCGTTCCGCCGAGGACGCGGGTATCGCCGTCTTCGACCGCCACCCCACACGACCACCCAGTGAGATAGGGTTGCCTAACCTAAAGGATCCCCGACTCGCGAAGGTCAGCGCCGTGACATCGATCGACCCCGCCGCCCCGGACCACCGCGACGGCTTCGTCCCCTTCCCCGCCGACCTCGCGCAGCGGTACCGGCAGGCCGGGTACTGGACCGGCCGCCCGCTCGGCGAGCTACTGCGTGCCGCCGCCCGCGCCACCCCCACCGCACCCGCCCTGCACCCGGACCCGGCGGCAGCGCGGCCCGCGTGGCTCGGCTCCGGCGAATCGGCCTCGGGCGCAAGCGGTCCGGCGATCACCTACGCGGAGCTCGACGCGGCGGCGGATCGGATGGCGCACGGGTTGCTGTCCCTGGGCATTCGCACCGGCGACCGCGTGGTGGTGCAGCTGCGCAATACGCCCGTGTTCGTACCGGTCCTGTTCGGCCTGCTGCGGGCCGGGATCATCCCGGTGCTGACCCTGCCCGCACACCGCCGGGCCGAGATCGAGCATCTGGCACGGCTTTCCGGCGCGGTCGCCTACCTGGTCTCGGAGCGGGACGGCGAATTCGACTATCGCGCACTGGCGGACGAGGTCGCCGCCGCCGTGCCCACCCTGCGGCACGTGCTCGTGCACGGCGATCCTGGCCACCACACCGCGCTGGATTCGGTTCCCGCCGAAGGTGATTCGCTGCCGGAGATCGACGCCTCCGATATCGCCCTGATGCTGGTGTCGGGCGGCACCACCGGTCTGCCCAAGCTGATCGCCCGCACCCACGACGACTACACCTACAACGCCACCGCCAGCGCCGAGGTGTGCGAACTGGGCCCGCAGGATGTCTACCTGGCGACTCTGCCTGTCGCGCACAACTTCCCGCTGGCCTGCCCCGGCATCCTGGGCACGGTCGCCACCGGCGGCTCCATGGTCTTCGTCACCGATCCCAGCCCGGAGAGCGTTTTCGCGACCATCGAGCGGTACGGCGTGACCGTCACCGCCGTGGTGCCGCCGCTGGCGCAACTGTGGTGTGCCGCAGTCGAATGGGAGGAGGCCGACCTGTCCTCGCTGCGGCTGCTGCAGGTCGGCGGCGCGAAGCTGGCGGAGGTGAATGCCCGTGAGGTGGGTCCCGCGCTGAACGTGCGCGTGCAGCAGGTGTTCGGCATGGCCGAGGGCCTGCTCAACTACACCCGCGCCGAGGATTCCGACGATCTGGTCTGCACCACGCAGGGCCGTCCCCTGTCCCCCGCCGACGAGGTGCGGGTGGTCGACGAGCACGGCCGCGACGTCGCCCCGGGCGAGGAGGGCGAGCTGCTCACCCGCGGCCCCTACACGCTGCGCGGCTACTACCGTGCCCCGGAACACAATTCGCGCGCCTTCACCCCGGACGGCTTCTACCGCAGTGGCGACCTGGTCCGGCAGCTGCCCAGCGGCCACCTGATCGTGTCGGGCCGCATCAAGGATGTGATCAATCGTGGCGGCGAGAACATCTCCTGCGACGAACTCGAGGAGCATCTGCTCGCCCACCCGGTGGTGCGGCACGCGGCCGCCGTCGGCCTCCCCGACCCCGCGCTCGGCGAGAAGGTCTGTGTCGTGCTGGTCACCGACGGCGAAGCGCCCACCCTGGCCGAACTGAAGTCCTTCCTCACCGCCCGGGGCCTGGCCACCTACAAACTCCCGGATGTCCTGCGCCGCACCGACATCCTGCCGGTGACCGCCGTCGGCAAGATCGACAAGAAGGCGCTGGCGGCCGCCCGCTGATCGACCGGGACCTGTGCGGGTCCGCCATCGCACCGGCCCGGATCCGTCACCGCGTCGCCGCGAATCGGCCACCGGTGACCGGGTCGGATAACGGTGTGGAGTTGCTCACCGTGGTTCAGCGGGCGGAGATCGGTGTCGCGTCATAGGGTTCATCTATGGGCGGGTGGAATACAGCGGATATCCCTGACCAGCAGGGGCGGATCTACATCGTGACCGGGGCGACCAGCGGGCTGGGCGAGGCCACCGCCCGGGCACTCACCGCCGCGGGCGCGCAGGTGATCATGGCCTGCCGCAACCAGATCAAGGGTCAGGCGGTCGCCAAGACCATGGGCGGCAACGCCCAGGTGCGGGCCCTCGACCTGGCGGATCTGGCCTCGGTGCGCGCGTTCGCCGACACCGTCGAGCGCGCCGACGTGCTGATCAACAACGCGGGCGTGATGGCGGTGCCCAAGAGCGCCACCGTCGACGGTTTCGAAAGCCAGATCGGCACCAACTATCTCGGCCACTTCGCGCTGACCGGTCTACTGCTGGACCGGATTTCGGAGCGGGTGGTGAACACCTCCAGCATCACGCACTTCATCGGCCGCATCGATCTGGAGGATCTGAACTGGGAGCGCCGCGCCTACTCGCGGTTCGGCGCGTACGCGCAATCCAAACTGGCCCTGCTGCTGTTCACCTACGAGTTGCAGCGGCGGCTGGAACTGGCCGGGTCCGACAAGCTGGCGGTGGCCGCGCATCCCGGCTACGCGGCCACCGAGATCAGCTCCAAGACCGAGAACATCCTCGAGCAGATCGTCGGCCTCGGCAATCGCCTGATCGCGCAGAGCGCCGAAATGGGCGCGCTGCCAACCCTGTTCGCCGCCACCGCCGACGCCGAACCCGGTGCGTACTACGGCCCGGACTGGTTCAACTGGCGAGGTAACCCCACGCGGGTGTCGTCCACCGCCGCCTCCCACGACGAGAAAACCGCCCGGCAGCTCTGGGAGCTGTCCGAGCGGTTGACCGGCGTCGATTTCACGATCTGACCCGGTGGTCGCCGACGGCCGCGAGACAGCTCGCGACCGTCGGCCCCGGGAAGGCGGGCCCGGATGGAAATCCTTGCGGCCCGCAGGTTGTCAGGCCGCCAGGCTGCGGCGGCCTCACACGGTTCAGGACGCGAGTTCCTCCGCGCGCACCACGTACGGCGCGACGCTGCCGAGCTTCTCGCAGGTCTCCTCGAATTCACGCTCGGGCCGCGACTGCCCCACCACGCCCGCGCCCGCGCGCAGCCACGCGCCCGCGCCGGTCTGGTAGACGGCGCGCAGCACCAGGGTCGCCTCCAGTTCGCCGTCCGGCGAAACCGTCACCACCGCACCGGAGTACAGCCCGCGCGCATCGTGGTCGAGGCGGAACACGGCGTCGACGCCCTCGGCCTTGGGAATGCCGGAGGCGGTCACCGACGGGAACAGCTTCTCGAGCGCGTCCCACGGGCTGCGGTCGGCGGCCAGGCGGCCCCGCACCGTGGAAGCCAGATGCTGGACGCTGCCGCGTTCGCGCACGGCCATGAAATCGGAGACGGCCGTGGTGTCGGGTTCGGCGACGGCGGCGATCTCGGCGAACGAGGTCTGCACCGAGATCGCGTGCTCCACGATCTCTTTCGGGTCCCGGACGAGTTCGTCTCGGGCGGCCGAGTCGATCTCCGCGCCGCGACCGAAGGCGCGGGTGCCGGCCAGCGGCTCGGTGGTGACGACGCGGTCGCGGTCCACGGCGGCCACCAGTTCCGGACTGAACCCGGCGGCCTCGAGCCCGCCCAGGCGCAGTAGGAACGAGCGGGCGGGGGTGTTGTGCGCGCGACCCAGCCGGTACGTGGCCGGAATGTTCACCGCGAAGGGCAGTTCCACCTTCCGCGACAGGATCACCTTCTGATAGCGCCCGCTGCGGATCTCCGCGACGCCGGTGGCGACCCGGTCCTGGTATCCGGTGGGATCGACGGTCACGTCGACCGGATGTGCCTGCGGCAGTGGCTGATTCTGGGAAGTGGCCAGCAGCGCGTGGATATCGCCGGTCTCGGCGGGCGTCGCGCCGCTGACCCGAACCCCGGCGGCGTCGATGCGCACCTCGATGCGCGGGATCATCAGGTTGGCGAGGGTGGCCCGGGGGTGCACGTGCGCGGTCGCCGCCAGCGACCAGGCGCAGAATTCGAATCCGATCCAGCCGAAGGCGTTTCGGCCCTCCAGCGGCAGTCCGGCCAGGGCCTGGTCCACGGCCTGCGCGGGGCTGCCGGTCCACGGTCCGACGGTGGTGCGGCCCGCCCAGCTGACCCGCAGTTCGCCCGCGTCGAGTTCGATGCCGCCGAGCGGGTCGGCGGCGAACACCCATTCGCCGGGACGTTCGTACACCACGTATTCGCCGAATCGATCGGCTGCCGCGAGTGCGGTGACCGCTGCGACCGGATCGGTGACGTACTCACCCCAACGCTGCTCGCCCTCGGGCCGTACCCGTTCGTCCGCGACCGACACCAGACCTCCAAGGTTATGCTTACCTAACTTGTGGAGTGAGGTTAGCATTACCTTTCCATTAAGCGGGAGTCCCGCTGGGCGACTTCCGTCACGGCCGCCCCGTCGCCGGACCTGTCGAACCCCGCCAACACCCCGGGCCAAGCCCGCGAATTGCTGGACCTGCCACCCGGAACGCCCGATTCGGCTTCAATGGGTTACGGCGGCTCCACGCGCGGAGGGAACGAACATGCTCGATCACGACAGTCGGCTTCCCGAGGCCGCCCTCACCGCACCGCATTCGGTGGTCGCGCTCGTCGACGCCACCTCGCAGGTGGAACGCGAACTGGTCGGCCACTGGCTCGCCGAGGGCGGCATCGCGCAGGAGTTCGGCACCACCGCACCGGTCACCCAACTCGACCTCGATCCCGGCGCGGTCACCACCCGCCTGGTCGGCCGTGGCGACGACCCGCTGGTGGTTCCCGTGCGGGTGCTGTGGCTGCCGCCGGAACGAGACGGCGTGCGCCGCACCACCTTCAGCGATCTGATCTCACTGACCAACCCGCGCAAGCCGCACCGGATCATGCAGCGCCGACTGCTCAGCAAGTCCCCCGACCGCCACCTGATCCTGGCCGGGCAGCCGGCCCGGCTCAGCGAGCTGCGCGCCAACAACCCCGCGAGTGCCGGTGTCCCCGAGGCTTTCGGCCGCGCCATCGTGCGCGCGGGCATCGTGGCGCTCGAACGCGCCGAGCGCGCGGTGATCGGCGACCGGTACAAGGTGCCGCGACTGGTGGTCGAGGAGATCCTCGACTCGCCGGAGTTCCTGCGCCGCCTCGACGCCATCGCCGAGGAGTCCGGGGCTTCCTCCCGCGAGGTGTACCGGCGCGCGGAAAAGGGCCTGCGCGAGCTGGTCGCGGCCCAGAGCCGTCTGGTCTCCGACCTGTTCACCCAGGCCATGCGCCCGGTGCACGCCTCCACCTGGAACGTCGACACCGAGGCCTCCGGCCTGGACCGGCTGCGTACCCTCAACCGGCGCTACCCGCTGGTCTTCCTGCCCTCGCACCGCTCCTACGTGGACGCCTTCGTGCTGGGAGACATCCTGGCGCGCAGCGACTTCCCGCCCAACCACGTGGTCGGCGGCGCGAACCTCAAGTTCTGGCCGATCGGCCCGATCGCGCGCCGCACCGGAACCGTGTTCATCCGCCGCAGTTTCGGCGACGACGAGGTGTACAAAGCCGTCGTCGAGGAGTACTTCGCCTACCTGCTGGCCAAACGCTTCAACCTGGAGTGGTACTTCGAGGGCGGCCGCACCCGCACCGGCAAGCTCCGCCCGCCCCGCTACGGACTGCTGAATTACCTTGCGGCGGCGCTGCGTTCGAAGCGCATCGACGACGTGATGTTGGTACCGGTGTCCATCACCTACGAGCGGCTCAACGAGATCGGGGCCATCGCCGACGAGCAGACCGGCGGCAGCAAGCAGGCCGAGGGCCTGCCCTGGCTGGCCAGATACGTTCGCAACCAGCAGCATTCGGCAGGACACGTCTACGTGCGCTTCGGCACCCCGCTCTCGGCGCGCGATCGCCTTGCCGTGCACGGGGATCCGCTCACCGCGCCGGTGCTGCCCGCCGTCGAGGACACCCTCGAACGCGAACACCGGGCCGTGCAGCGGCTGGCCTTCGAGGTCGCCGTCGGCATCAACGACGTCACCCCGATCACCGTCAACTCGCTCACCACCCTGGTGCTGCTGGGCGTGCACGAGCGCGCCCTCACCCGCGCCGAACTGCGCACCGCCATCGCCCCGGTGCTCGGCTACATCGAGCACCGCGGCCTGCCGCACGGCGAGATCGCCACGCTGCGTGACGATCACGGCCTGGCGGTGGTGCTCGAACAGCTGGCCATCGCCAAGGTGGTGACCGTGTACCGCGGCGGCCTGGAGGCGGTGTACGCCATCAACGCGGGCGCGCACCTGGAGGCGGCGTTCTACCGCAACAGCTCCGTGCACTGGTTCGTCAACCGCGCCATCCTCGAACTGGCCATCCTCTCGGCCGTGGAAGCGCCGGAGGGCGATCAGCTGCGGGTCGGCTGGGAGGCCGCCTACCGCCTGCGCGACCTGCTCAAGTTCGAATTCTTCTTCCCCGAGCGCGCCGAGTTCACCAGTCAGCTGACCGCGGAAATGCTGCTGGTGGACCAGGATTGGCATCAGCGCACCGCGGCGGGCACCGTCGGCGCGGACGTGCTGGCGCGGCTGGCCGACTCCGGATTCATGATGGCGCACCGGGTGCTGCGCTCCTTCTTCGACGCACAACTCGTGGTGGCCGAACGCCTGGCCGCCCGCGATCCGGTGCTGCCCGTCGACAAGAAGATGTTCGTCGACGAGTGCCTGCAGGTCGGCAGGCAGATGCTGTTGCAGCAGCGGCTGCACAGTCCCGAATCGGTGTCGTCGGAATTGTTCGGCAGCGCACTCAAACTCGCCGACAACCACAACCTGCTCACCCCCGCCGACGATCCCGCCGACCTGGCCGCCCGCCGCAGCCGCTTCGCCGACGAACTGCGGGCCATCAGCGGCCGCATCTCCCGCGCCGCCACCCTCGACCCGTCCAACCGGCTGGAAGCGCTGTGACACACCGGTCCTGGGTCGGCATCACCCAGCAGGCCATCGGCGCAATGGATCTCGATACGGCCGTCGAAGCGGTGCGGTCCGGTCCGCGAGGGCCGCGGATCGCCGCGGTCTTCGATTTCGGCGGCACCGTGGTGCACGGCTTCAACCCGCCCCCGCTCATCTACCGCGCGGTGCGCCGCAGCAGCACCGAGAACGCGCTCAATGCCTCACTGCTGGGCAGTATTCGAGGCGCGCGCAGCGAGGGCGAATACGAGCAGTTCCTGCAGACCGCCATGTACAGCTGGGCCGGAGTCCGCGAATCCCAGCTGGAAGAGCTGGGCGAACAGCTGTTCCGGCGCACCGTGTACGGGCACCTGTACCCGGAGGCGTGGCGGCTGGTGCGCGAGCACGAGGCGGCCGGGCACACGCTGGTGCTGGTCAGCTCGGTGACCCGCTATCAGGTGGAGCCGGTGGCGCGCGAACTCGGCATTCCGCACGTGCTGTGCACCGCCATGGCGGTGCAGGACGGGGTCCTCACCGGGCACGTCGACGGAAAGCCGCTGTGGCGCAACGGGAAGGCCGACGCGGTCCGACGCTTCGCCATCGCCAACGACCTGGACCTGTCGCACAGCTGGGCCTACGCCGACAGCGCACCCGATCTACCGCTGCTGGCGACGGTCGGCCACCCGGTGGCGGTCAACCCGGACCCGCGCGTGGTCCTCGAAGCCGCCGAAAGGGCCTGGCCGGTCCTGCGTTTCCGGCCGCGCGCCGCACCCCGCGCCACCGACTACGCGCGCACCTTCGCCGGACTCACCGGTCTGCTGACCGGAGCGCTGATCGGGGTCGCGGCCAAGGCGCACACCAAACAGCGCCGCCAGATGGCGGATTCGATGATGACCTACGCCGCGGACACCACCCTGCTCGGCTCCCGGGTGAAGGTGCGGGTGTCCGGCGCCGAGCACACCCGGGCCCCGCGCCCGGCGGTGTTCATCTTCAATCACCAGAGCCAGTTCGACATCGTGGTGCTCGCCGAGGTGCTGGGCACCGGATTCACCGGTGTCGCCAAGCGCGAGGTCACCAAGAATCCGATCTTCGGGCCGCTCATGCGATTCGTAGAGGTGACGTTCATCGACCGCTCGAACACGGTGGCCGCCAAGGCCGCCCTGCAACCGGTGGTCGAAACCCTGCGCGGCGGACTGTCGGTGGTGATCGCCCCCGAGGGCACCCGCTCGCTGACCCCGCGACTGGGCCCGTTCAAGAAGGGGGCCTTCCACATCGCGATCCAGGCGGGCGTCCCGGTGATCCCGGTGGTGATCCGCAATGCCGGTGAAATCGCGTGGCGCAATTCGGCAATCGTGCGCAAAGGCGTCGTCGACGTGGCGGTACTGGACCCCATCGAGGTCGGCGGCTGGAATCCGGCCGCCATGGACGCCGAGGTGGAGCAGGTCCGGCAGCTGTTCACCGACACCCTGCTGCACTGGCCCGAACCCGACTGAGCAGCACCGTCATCCGGCACGGCACAGCCCAAATTGATCCCACTGTGCCCGCGACCCGCGGGGTCGGAGCACGAGAGTTCGAGAGTCGGTTAGACCTGACGGCCGAACAGGAGCTTCCACGGCATCGCGGCCGATTCCAGCTGCACCTTGAGGCTCATCTTGGACGCGCCCTTGGTGCGCTCCTCGAAGCGGATCGGCACCTCGGCGATCGTGAAGCCCTTCTTGACCGTCCGGTAGTTCATCTCCACCTGGAACGAGTAGCCGTTCGACTTGATGGAGGCCACGTCGATGGCGCGCAGCGTGTCCGCCTTCCACGCCTTGAATCCCGCAGTGGCGTCCTTGACGCTCAGCCGCAGGATGGTGTTGACGTAGAAGTTGGCCCAGGCCGACAGCGCCTTGCGGTACCACTTCCACTCCGCGGCGGTGGAACCGCCGGGGACGTAACGGGATCCGAGCACCACACCCGCGTCGGTGGTCTCCAGCTTCTCCAGCATGGCGGGAATGACCTCGGCCGGATGCGAGAGGTCGGCGTCCATCTGGATCACCACGTCCGCGCCCTCGTCCAGCGCCCGGGTGATACCGGCGATGTAGGCGCGGCCGAGGCCGTCCTTCTCCGTCCGGTGCAGCACGCTCACCTGGTTCGGCAGGTCGGCGGCCAGCTTGTCGGCCACCTCGCCGGTGCCGTCGGGTGAATTGTCGTCCACCACCAGCACATGCAGGTCGGCCACCGGTAGCGCGGTCAGCCGCTCCACCGCCACGGGCAGGTTCTCCCGCTCGTTGTAGGTCGGCACCACCACGGTCACCTTCAAGGGTCGCCCTCCCGCTCGATCGTTGTCTAGGCTCCGGAAACCGTACCTGGTCCGCCTGAGCGCTCAGTGAGCGCACCGACCGGGCGCGTGTCCCCCCGCAACCTCCGGATCAGTCGTCATCCTCATCAGCGCGCCGATTCCGTTCTCGCACAATATCCAACGCGCGCTCCGCTGTCGCTTTATCGGGATACGGCCCCATCCGATCCCCCACCCAACAGCTCTTCCCCTGCTCGGCCTTGTGATGCGAGATGCAGTAGTACCACTGGTTGTCCTCAGCCATGACTCCAGGATTCCACCAAGATCAAAGGGAGAGGTGAGAACACGCGAAGAAGACCCGCCAACGCAAGAAGACCCCACCCGAAGGTGGGGTCTTCTCGAAACTGGTGGCCAGAGCCGGGATTGAACCGGCGACCTTCCGCTTTTCAGGCGGACGCTCGTACCAACTGAGCTACCTGGCCGTAGGCACCCGATTCGAATGCCGAGCTTTGTTGCACTTCTCGCGTCGCAAGATGTGTGTCTTGCGACCCTGACGGGACTCGAACCCGCGACCTCCGCCGTGACAGGGCGGCGCGCTAACCAACTGCGCCACAGGGCCTTGCTCTTGCTCCTACAACGATGCGTACTGCCATCGTTGTACCCCCTACGGGATTCGAACCCGCGCTACCGCCTTGAAAGGGCGGCGTCCTAGGCCGCTAGACGAAGGGGGCCCGCCAGATTTCTCTGGACCGTTTGCTTGCAACGGCTTCCGTTGGGAGCGGAGATAGCTTATGACAGGCTCCGCCTTATTCCCAAATCTGCTGGTCAGAGTCCCAAATTGAGATCTTCCAGCCGGGCGGAGACGCGCCAGCCCACGCGGCGGAACTCCTCGGCCCACTCGGGGGTCGCGGCACCTTCCACGATCACCTCGAGGGCTTCGGCGAACCGGGAGCGCAGATCCACCGGACCCGCCAGCACATCGGCGATGTAGCGCTGGCCTGCCAGCGCCGCCGCCAAGGTGCGGGTGAAGCGGTCCGGATCGGCGTCCGGGCGTAATTGCTTGTGCTCGGTCGCGCGCACCGTGAGCGAGCGGATGGCCTTACCCAGGATGCGGCCGCCGCCGGCCTGGATGTCGCGATAGAACTCCGGTTCGATGATGAGCCGGAACTCGGCCTGGATGATGATGTCGTTCTCCAGGCGCAGGGCGATCTCGTCGATCATCCCGTGCAGCACGTCGAGCGGACCGAGATCCGTTCGGGCCAGCCATCTTTCGGTCGATGCCCGGTAGCGGTCGACCGCCGCCTCCAGTACCGCTCGGGCCAGATCCTCCTTGGAATCGAAGTGAAAGTACATGGCTCCCTTGGTCGCCCGGGAACCTTCCAATATGCGGTTGAGTGATGCAGCGGCATAGCCGCTCTTCCCGAACTCAACGGCGGCGGACCTGATGATCGCCGCGCGTGTCCGGCGGGCCCGCTCTTGTTGCCGTGCCATGCTCGAAACGCCTCCGAAGCTAGCTACCGTCGCTGACCGAACGCGCGGCCCCGACGCAAAGTTACGTGTCTTTCAAATACCTAAAAGCGGGCTTTCGCCCGAAATACCAATCTTTTGGTACGAAAAAGCGCGAAAAACTTGAAACACACCAACTGGTATAGTTTTTCCCGCCCGGGTGCACCGCAGGGGGTGCGCACCCGGGCGATCAGGTCGTCTGGTCCGCCTCCCCGCAGCTTCATCTGTTGGAGCCACGATCGGCCTGACCGGTCGCGACCCTTTCGGGCAACTTCAACGATAAGCCGAATCCCGTGTCACCGGGGCAATCCCGGTTCTTCGGGAATTCACCAGTCGGTCACCGTACCCGCAAGGCGCACCCAGCGTGATGTGTACCGGAGAGTCAGTTAGCCAGTACGCCTCCTATGAGAAACCGCAATTTCCCAGCTACTCAATGGATGATCGTCTCTAATCGACGAATTCGCCCATATCCCACCGATGTTCGGCCATTCGCAACAGCCCGGTCGCGGCGTCCACGACGACACCGCATCACCATCGGCCGAACGCCCGCACCCCGGCGCCGATTCCGGCCGATCCCCGCCCCCTGTTCCAAATAGATTGCCACACATCACCATTGGATGATATTCGCATGCCCGGGCAACCAAACAAATTGAGTGGCAACGCGATTGCCGGACCCCGCGCAACCGGCAGTCAGCGCCTGCTTACCCGAGCGTGACGGTGGCGGTCGCTCCGGCCGCGACGACAACGACATCCCGCGGGCGTGACGGATCCCCATATCCGCCCCGCCACACCCACTCTCCGCGTGGACCCCCACCCGACCCCGGAAAATTTCCGGAGCCCCCAACCTCGCGGTGACGCACCGACCGGTCCGCACCCTCACAGCGCCACATCGTCCCCCCATCGCAAGTGCGCAACGCCCGGAGCCACACCGATCGGCACGACCGGTCACCCCAACGGCACGCCGCGTCACCACCGAAGCACCCCGAACCCACCGGTATTTGCCCCGAGCCCGCCCCGCATCTGCCCCATATCTGCCCCACCGGATATCCGCCCCACGACCGCGCCACACGACCGCGCAGCGCCCACCCGCACCCGCGTCACCCCCGGCGCTACGGCGCTCACCCACGTCCCACAACGCGCCGAGCGCCCAGCATGACCTGCGCAAACCTGTGCTCCCCGAGCACAATCGGATACTCATTTAACAGTTGCGCCCCCGGCCTATTACACTCACATCCCGCACGCCCCTATAGCTCAGTTGGTAGAGCTACGGACTTTTAATCCGCAGGTCCCAGGTTCGAGCCCTGGTGGGGGCACACGTCTGCGCAGGGGCCCGGAACCATACCGCCGGGCCCCTCGCCACATCCGCGAATCTGTGGCAATCTGTCCGGATTTCACCTACCGTGACCTGAGCAGAGCTTTTCCCGGGAACCACCATCACAGGCGGAGTTCATGACTTCCTTCGATGACCTGCTCTCCAATGTCCCCGTCGCACAGATCGCCGAGAAGCTCGGCGTCGACGAGGCCACCGCGAAGACGGCGATCAGCGCGGCCGTCCCGGTCCTACTCGGCGGATTCCAGGCACAGGCCGGCAACCCCGAGACCGGATTGAACCTGGAGAACGAAGTCGCCAACCAGCCGCACGCCCTGCTCGACGGCGGCGTCGACATGAATCAGGTCAACACCGACAACGGCAGCCAGATCGTCGATCAGACCTTCGGCGCTGAGAAGAACACGGTGATCAGCGCGCTCGGCAACGTCGGCGGCAGCAATATCAGCCAGGATCTGATGGGCAAACTGCTGCCCATGCTCGCCCCGATCGTGCTGGCCTACCTGGGCAAGAAGGCCCTCGGCGGCGGAAGCGGCGGCGCGGCGGCACAATCCGGCGGCGGCGGCGGTATCGGCGACATTCTCGGTAGCCTGTTGGGTGGGGCCACCGGAGGCCAGGGCGGCAGCGGCGGTCTCGGCGACATTCTCGGCAAGGCCATGGGCCAGAACGCCGGCAACGTACTCGGCAATGTGCTGGGCGGATTGCTCGGGAAGAAGTAATGGTGCACCGGATCTCGGTGCGCGGCTAACGAACTGCGGCCCATGGCGATAGTCATCGCTGTGGGCCGTTGGTCTTATGACATCCCTCACCCGGACCGCAATGGCGCACAGATGAGTTTCACATCACCCTACGGTCACGTAAGGTATGGGCGCGGCGGCAGGCCGGCGAGGGTACGACAGCACCAGGCACGACACGAAGGGCACATGTATGGCAAAGGATCTGACTCAACTCGAGCTGCTGACGGAGTTGGAGCCGGTTGCCGCGGAGAACGTCAACCGCCACTTCTCCCTGGCCAAGGAATGGCATCCGCACGACTACGTGCCGTGGGACGAAGGTCGTAACTTCGCCGCCATGGGTGGCGACGACTGGGACCCGTCCCAGTCCCGGCTGAGTGAACTGGCCAAGGCCGCCATGATCACCAACCTGCTCACCGAGGACAACCTGCCGTCCTACCACCGTGAGATCGCCGAGAACTTCTCCCAGGACGGCGCCTGGGGCACCTGGGTCGGCCGCTGGACCGCCGAGGAGAACCGCCACGGCATCGTGATGCGCGACTACCTCGTGGTCACCCGCGGCGTGGACCCCGTCGCCCTCGAAGAGGCGCGAATGATCCACATGACCAACGGATTCGCCTCTCCCACCGAGGCGGACGCCGGATTCCTGCACTCGGTCGCGTACGTGACCTTCCAGGAACTCGCGACCCGCGTCTCGCACCGCAACACCGGTCGCGTCTGCGACGACCCGATCGCCGACCGCATGCTGCAGCGCATCGCCGCCGACGAGAACCTGCACATGATCTTCTACCGCAACCTCTGCGCTGCGGCCCTGGACCTTTCGCCGGACCAGGCCCTCGACGCCATCACCCTGATCCTGGAGAACTTCCAGATGCCGGGTGCGGGCATGCCCAACTTCCGTCGCAACGGCGTGATGATGGCCAAGCACGGCATCTACGACCTGCGCCAGCACCTCGAAGAAGTGGTGAACCCGGTGCTGAAGAAGTGGCGCATCTTCGAACGCGACGACTTCACCGCCCGCGGTGAGGAGACCCGTGAGCGCCTGGGCCTCTTCCTCGAGAAGCTCAGCAAGGACGTCGTGAAGTTCGAAGAGCAGCGCGACAAGATGCTGGCCCGCGAAGCGGCCAAGCGGGACAAGGAATTCGCCAACAGCGCCCGCTGACCAAGGCAACGTGAACGGCCCCTCGTGACGAGATCACGAGGGGCCGTTCGTTTGTTGTCGTACCGATGCTCAGGCGGGGCCGCGCGGCGGCAGCACCCGGGCCGCGCCCGGTGGCGGCAGCACGCGCGCGGCACCCTGCGCGACGCGCGGGATCCGGGCCGGACCGCGCGGCGGCTGCGGGATCGCGGGATTGCGCGGTGGCTGCGGGATCGGCTGGGGTTGCGGGATCGGCCGTGGCGCAACGAGTCCGGGCCGCGGGGTGTCCCCCGTGGCGCGCGACGACATCGCCAGGGTCGTCACCAGTGCCTCCGCGCTGCGGATCGCGGCCTGGCAGGCGGCGACCGTGGGCGCGTCCAGCAGCGGATTCTCCAGCTGCGCACGCCAATACGCGATGGCGTGCAGGGCCGCGTCCAACTGCGCGACCCGCCCCGCGTCCGGCGCCAGCCCCAGCCGCCGCGACGCGGCGATGCCGTGACCACCCAGCAGCCGGGCCAGGCGATCCCGGTCCTTGGCCGCCAGCCGCAGCCCGTGCAGTGCCGCCAGATAGCGCAGTTCGGTGAAGGCGTGGGTGTCGGCCAGCAGCCGATCGACCCGATGCGTCAGGCGTTCGATGCCGGAACCCCGGTGCCGCAGCAGGATCCGGCGCAGTGTCTGCAACGCCGAATGCGCCTTGAGCTGTTCGTTGCGCTCGCCGAAACGGGCGTTCAGGGTGGCCCGCAGTTCGTCCAGACCGCTGCGGCGCAGCAGCTCGTCGGCCAGCGCGGGCGCGTCCCGGATGCCACCGCGGATCATCGCGACCGCCACCCGAATACCGAACGGGCCGAACGCGTCCAGCAGATGCGCGCGCTCCTCCACCGCCACCGGCAGATCCGTGGTCGGTGCCACGAACCGCGCGACCGAGATCAACGCCGCGTCCAGCTGGTCCGGGGACAGTGCGGCCAGCGCGCGCAGCGCCGTGAACTCGTGCTGACGCAGGGTCTGCCCGCGCAGCGCCAGCAGGCCCGAGACCGGCAGGAAGTCCTGGTGCAGGCCGCGCAATTCCGGTGCGTGCGCGAGCATGTCGCTCATCCGGCGGGCCGGGGCCAGCGATTCGCCGCGACCGCCCTCGGCCTCGTCGGCACGCGAGAGCACGCCCAGGATGCCCAGCGGGCCCGCGCCCGCCGTCATCCGCTCCTGAACCTGTTGCAGCAGTTCGATATCGGCGGTCTGCAACTGGCGCATCAGGTAGACGACGGCGTCCGCCTCGCAGCGACCGTCCTCGGGAGCCAGCAGCCGCAGCGTGCGCTCGGAGACATCCGCCGAATTCGACGAGGTGCCGGGCGTATCGACGAGCGTGTACTCGCCCAGCAGCGACGACGGCCAGCCGACCTCCAGCCGCTCCACCCGGTCCGCGGCCACGCCACCCAGATCCAGTTGCAGGCGACCGTCGCGGCGCCGCACCGGCAGATTGCGGTGCTGCCCGTCTGCGGTGAGGGTGATGCGCGGGGCGGCCGACCGCTGGAACCAGGTGACGATCCGGGTGCACTCGGTGGCGTCGGTCGGCGCGATCTCCTCACCCACCAGCGCGTTCAGCAGCGTCGACTTACCGGCCTTCAGGGTGCCCGCCAACGCGACCCGCAGCGGCTCGTCCAGGCGGCGCTCGCACGCGGTCAGCTCGGCGGCGGTCCGGGCATCGGTGCCCAGTTCGGCGCGCGCGGCCCGCAGCATCGAGCGCGCCACCTCGATCTCGCTGCGGGCGTTCACGATTGGGCCTCGGTGACGAACCCGGCCGCGCGCACTCGCAATTGACGCAGCTGCCCCAGCCGCGCCCGCACCTCCTCGATCCGGGCGGCCCGGCGGCCCTCGTGGGTGTTGCTCGCCTCCTGCGCCGCGATCAGGGCGTCGTTCACCGTGCGCAGCATCTCCTCGGCCAGGTCGGTGAAGTGGTCGCGCAGGGTGCGCTGCACTTCCCGCAACTGTTCCTTGGATTCCTTGTTGACCTGGAAGACGACCTCGTCCATCAGCCGCGCGACCGCCTGCTTGGCCTCGGCCTGGCGGCGCGTCTTGAGGGTCTTGCGGTCCTCCCAAAAAGTATTGGCGCCCAGTAGGACACCCGCGCCGATCGAATACGGGTTGAGCAGCGCCAGACCCAGCAGGCTGGTCGCCAGGCCCACCATCAGCACGCCACCGTAGGAGCCGCGCAGGCTGGTGATGACCCGCTGCGGGATGCCCGCCTTGCGACTGTCCAGGGCCGCCAGGTCACCCACCGGGCGCACGATGTCCGCGCCCGCGCGCAACCGCAGCGCGGGCACCGAGAGTCGGCCCTCCTCCTCGAAGCGCAGCGCCACCTTCCGGGCCAGATCGTCCGAAAGACGCTGTGCCAGAACGAAATTCTCGGTGACAGCGGTCGTCACCCGGTCGTTCAACTGCTCGGCGAACGACTTCCAGCGACGGGCCGGATCACCCGCCATGATCTGCTCGTCGGAGTCACGGATGATCTCCCGCAGGCGATTTCGCAGATCGTGCTCGACCGCGACACTCAGCTCGGTGACGCCGTCACCGAGCACGTACTGCCAGTTGGCGGTCCGCCTGCGCAACGCCTCGGCGGCCGCCCGGGCCGCCTTGATGTCCTCGACCAGCTCGGCGCCGCGCACCGGATCCTGAAGAGCCGCCAGCTCGGTGTCCAACGCGAGCGAGACATGATCGGAGACCACCCGCACGTCGTGCACCACCGTCTCGCGGGCCAGCGCCTCGGTCCGGGACAGGATGTGGCCACGCACGAAATCGACGAGTTGCGGTATCCCCGACTCGGTTTCGAGCTGCGGATCCCGCAGGCGATGCGCGGTGCGATGCATGGCCGCCGACACCGGCAGGATCGCGAAACCGAAACCGGCATTGGTGAGATGCTTGCGATCGGCCTGCTGGATGTCGGCCCAGTGCGGATAGCTGTCGATCTTGTTGAGCACGCAGGCCACCGTCGGGCAGAGCTGGTGGATCTGCTCCAGGAACCGCACCTGCGGCGCGGTCAACTCCTGACTGGCATCCGACACGAACAGCACCGCGTCCGCCTCCGCCACCAGCGCCAGGGTGCGCGCCATCCGCCGCGCGTCCACACCCGTGATCCCCGGCGCATCCACCAGCACCAGGCCCTCGGCCAGCAGCTCCGCCGTCGCCCGCACCTCCCGGACGGACGAATCCCGTTGCGCCGCCGCCGGACCGGTCACCGGCTCCCCGTACTCGATCACCACCGGCACCGGCGAATCCGTGCCCGCCGGGCACACATCCGCCGACACCAGGGCGTTCACCAGCGAACTGATGCCCTTCTTCGACTCACCCGTCACCACCATCCGCACCCGCGGATCGGTGATGCGGGTGCGGGCCGCGGCCAGTCGCCGCGTCAGATCGGCGCGACCAGCGGCATCGGTCAGCGACCGCAGCTCGTCGAGCAGCATCGCCATCGGCAGCACCTGCTCGGAATGCTTCGCCGAACCGGCGACAACTGAAGCGGACACGATCCGCCTCCTTCCTGATGAATGTCCGCGCCCGACCCCGGAAATCGAGGCCGGGCGCGGTGGCTCAGTGGTGGATGTCGGTGGTCGCGACGTGCGAATCGGTGCCGGTGTGCGTGAGCGCGCCACCGTCGTCCGAGGTGAGACCGGTCGACAACGAGGTGCCCGCATCCGAGAGACCGGTGTGGTCGGGCGTGGTCGACGTTCCCGCCGTCACATCGGTGGCATGCGAGACATCCGGTGTGCTCACCGGTGCGACCGTCGCGTGATCCACACTCGCCACCGTGCTCGCCACTGGAGCCGGAGCCGAAACCGGTTGCGGCGCAGCAGCCGCCACCGTCCCCGCATCCGCACCCGTCGCCGCGTGCGACGAATCCGCCACCGGCGCGGCCGGAGTAGCGGCCGGAGCCGAAGCACCACTCGACAGCAGCGCGCTCACATCCGAGGTGTGCGCGGTGTTGGCACCGGTACCCAGATCGGCCGAGGGTGCGGCCGTCGCGGGTGCGGAGTGCGCGTCAGTACCGGTCGGAGCCGTCGAAGGTGCCGGGGCCGGAGCGGCCGCGGCTCCCGTATCCGCGTGCGGCGCAGCCGAAGCCGAGGCACCACCGTTATCCGCCTGCGGGGCAGTCCCCACCGGGGCACCGCTCGGGGCCGCCGTCGGTGCCGGAGCGGCGGTGGGTGCCGCCGGGGCGTGGGCGGCGGTCGGCGAAGTGGCCGGGGCCGGAGTCGCGGCCGGAGTCGTCACCGCACCATGGGGTTCGGTGGCGGCAGGCGTGGTGGCAGCCGTGGTCGCCGGGATGGAAGCCCCCGGAGTCCCGGCAGGGATGGAAGCCCCCGGGGTCCCGGTCGGGATCGAAGCCCCCGGAGTCCCGGTCGGGATGGACGCGCCGGGAGCCTGCGCAACCCCGATCGAACCGGCTCCGCCCACAACCGAAGTCGCGCCGAGCCCGGCCCCACCGACCGCAGTGGTCGCACCGAGCGTGGCCCCGGACGGCTCAGCCACCGGATGTGCGGCGGTCCCCGCCGTACTCGCACCCAGCGACGGTGACGCCGCACCCAGATCAGCCGTCGGCGCGAGCGCCGCATGCCCCGACGCCCCGGTCAACGAGGTCACTCCCGAAGTCTGCTCGGCAGCCTGCCCGACCGTGCTGGTAATCGGCTGATTCGCGATATCCGTATGCACCAGCGCCGAAGCCGGAGTAGCCGCCACCGGCTGCACCGCCGCCACCGACGGCGCGGCCACCGCACTCGCCGACACCGGAGCACTGTGCGCCCCAACAGCATTCACAGACTGCCCGCTCGCCCCCGCCTGCCCGAACGCAGCCCCCTGCCCCGAAACCCCAGCCGTCCCCTGCGACCCCACCTGCCCGAACGCCCCAGCCTGCCCACTGGACCCGACCTGCCCGAACGAAGCCCCCTGCCCGGCCGCCCCGCCCTGCCCGAACGCTCCACCCTGCCCAGCCGAACTCACCTGACCGACAGTGCTGACCTGCCCCACCGATCCCTGCCCGAACGAGCCACCCCCATTGGCCGCCCCACCCTGACCGAACGCCCCTTGCCCCGAAGCGCCCTGCTGGCCGACCGAAACAGACTGTCCCAAACCGGCATTCGCCGCAGCGCCCACTCCGACACCAGCGCTCACACCATGCTCACCACCGAGCCCACCGCCGGAAGCACCCGCATTCCCCGAGAACCCGGGCCGCCCCTGCCCATCCTCACCACCGGCTCCATTCCTCTCCCCGGACGCCCCATCCCCCCGAGCACCCCCATCCTGCCCATGCTGCGCACCACCCGAATTCCCGCCGCGCTCCCCAACTCCCGTACCACCATGGACGCCGACGCCACCCTGGGAACCGGCCCCACCGTGAACACCGACGCCGCCTTGGGCACCAGCCCCACCATGAGCCCCGACTCCGCCATGCGCCCCGAGCCCACCGGACGCGCCCGCGCCACCGTGAACATTTCCGCCGCCATGCCCGTTGTCGCCGCCGACACCTTGCCCGCCATGACCATTACCGGCCCCGACGTGTCCCCCGGCACCCGAATTCCCGTTGGCTCCACCATGCTCCGACCCGCCGGGACCGCGCTGACCGCCTTCCGATCCACCACGCCCGACGCCACCGGGATTCCCGTGATCTCCACCGGAACCACCATGCTCCGAGCCACCGGGTTGACCGTGCGAACCACCATGGTCCGGGCCACCCGGGTTGCGCTGCCCACCACTGGGACCGGTGTGAGGGCCACCGTGCTGAGGACCGCCTGGGTTCCCGTGATCGCCACCACGGTCCGGCCCACCGGGATTCCGGTGATCACCGCCGTTGGATGGGCCACGTCCGCCATCATGCTGCGCGCCACCGTGATCCCCACGATCCGGTCCGCCGGGGTTGCGATGATCGCCACCCGGGTTACCGTGCGCACCACCGTGTTCCGAACCTCCGGGATTGCGATGGTCACCCCGGGATCCTTCGCCAACACCGCGCTGCGGGCCATCGTGGTCGCCGCCGTGCTGCACACCACCGTGATCTCCACGGTCGGGTCCACCCGGATTGCGATCGCCCCCCGGGCCGTTGTGCGCACCGCCCCGCTCCGGACCACCGGGATTACGGTGGTCGCCACCCTGGGGACCACGGTCGCCACCATGCTGCGGGCCGCCATGATCGCCACGACCGGGGCCACCCGGATTCCGGTGATCGCCACCGGGGTTGCCGTGTTCTCCGCCTGGTCGACCGTGATCACCGCCGCGATCGGGGCCGCCGGGATTGAAATGGTCGCCGCCTCGGGGACCTGAGCCGCCTTCGTGCCGCGGCCCACCGTGGTCACCGCGATCCGGGCCGCCGGGATTGCGGTGGTCGTTGCCGCCGTGGTCACTGCGGTTCAGGCCACCAGGGTTGAAGTGGTCGTTGCCTCCCGGGCGGCCGTGGTCGCCGCCGTGTTCGGGGTTGCGGGGCTGGCCGTGGTCGCGGCCGTTCTGGTTCCAGGGTTCGCCGCCGCGGCCGTTGTGATCATCCGGGCCGCGGTGGGCGCCGTACGGGTTGTGCGGAGGTTCACCGTGTTCGGGGTGATTCGGGCTCTCGCGGTGCGGGAGGGCGGGGTTACCGTGCTCGCCGGAGCGGAAGTCGGCGCGGTTCTCGAAACCGCCGCGCTCACCGAAAGCTCCCCGCTCACCGAAACCGGCACCCTCACCGAATTCCGCATGCTCACCGAAAGCTCCGCGCTCGCCGAAACCCGCACGGCCATCGAGGCCCCCGCGCTCGCTGAAACCTTCGCGCTCACCGAACCCGGCGTGCTCGCGGAAGCCGTCTTGCTCGCCGAAGGCGGTGTGGTTGCCGAAACCGGCTCGGTCACCGAAGGATTCGTGACGGCCGAAATCGGAGCTCGAACCGAAGGCTGCGCTCTCACCGAAGGACTCGTGGGCGCTGAAGTCGGAGCGGTCGTCGGTGAAGGAGGACTCGCTGAACGAGCTGTCGGTGGAGTAGTCGGAGCTCTGGGCCTCGAAGTCGTCGAAAGAGTCGTGGGTGGCGAGGTCGGTGTGGTCATCGGTGAAAGAGGCCTCGCTGAACGAGCTGTCGGTGGCGAAGCCGGACTGATCACCGAATTCGGGGTTCTCACCGAATGATTCGCCCGAGCCGAACGACTGGTGACCGAAACCGTGGTGCTCGCCGGGGATTTGGTGGCGGTGTGCGCCGGGCTCGCGGGTCTGGCCGACCGTCTCGCTGAAGCTCGTGCCCTGCCCGAACTCGGAACCCTGCCCGAACTCACTGCCTTGCGAGAAGTGCACGCCCTGTACGAATTCGGAGCTCTGACCGGCGTCGAAACTCTGTGCGGCATCCACGGCCTGGCCGTGTTCGACGCCGTCTGCGAACTGCACGTAGTGGTCGAGGGACTGCTGGGTCTGGTCGATGGTGGTGCTCGCGAAGTGGGTGGCCTCGCCGGTGACGGCGCTGGTCTCGGATTCGGAGACAGTGTGCTCGGTGAACGAGGTCTCGGCGGACTGGTGGAGGTCCAGGTTCGCGGGGCCGGGGAGGGCTGGCTCGTTCAACCCGATTTCGATCGTCATGTCTGTGTCCATTCACACCGGGCGGCGTGGGATCGCCGTCGAATGGCACTGACGCTAGGAGCGGATTCTGGCAATAAGTGGGGAGCGGACTGTGCGATTGCCGGAGGAAACGGCGCACGGTCGTGTCACCGGCGACACGCGGCTGGCACTCAGCCATCACACAGGAAACGTGCAGCGCACAACCGGTTTCGAGGCTGCCGCCGGAGTTAGGATCGGAACCCGAATTCGGCTGCCGACGCGGCCGCTGAGCTGTGGAAGGCCGGGTCTGGCCGGTGAACGGGAGTAAGAGATGACGCGGGCATTGGGCATCGGGATCGGCGCGGAATCCTTCGCCTCCGTATTGGAGGAATCCGGGTCGAGCCGACGCGGGCAAGTGGTGCGCGAACCCGCCGTACTCCATGTCGCGCCCGGCGGTCAGCCGGTGTTCGGCGACCGCGCCACCCAGCGCGCGAAAGCAGCGTCCGGCAGCGTATTCCGGGACTTCACCAACCGGGTCGGCGACCCGGTCCCGGTACTCACCGAACATTCCGGACGCACGGGGGCGGAACTGGTCGCCATGGCCGTCCGCTGCATTGTGCGGGACAGGTTGGCGGGACCCGCTGCTGCCCAACCGATCTCGACAGTGATCGCGTATCCGTCGGTGTGGACCGGCTACCCGGTACGAGCACTCGAGTCGGAGCTCGCCCGCGAAACCGGCGCACCCACACTGGTTCAGGAAGCGGAAGCCGCCTACGTGGCGCTGACCGTAGACGGGCATATCAGGCCGCAGGCCACCGTATTGCTGTGCGATGTCGGCACCGCCCACACCGACCTGGCCGTGGTGAGCTCGAACCCGGAAGGCCGGATTCGCGTCGAAAAACCGACCCGTTCAACGGATTTCAGCGGCACCCTGGTCGACTCCCTGCTGCTCGACCACGTGATCTCCCAGACCGTGGCGGCGCATCCGCGTTTCGATCCCGCCAACCGCATCAACTGGCCCGGCATCCGTGCCCTGCGCAACCAGATCCGGACCGCCAAGGAGCGCCTGTCCCAGGATGTTTCGGCGATCATCGGAGTGTCTCTGCCCGGTATCGAGGACCGTCAGCGCCTGGTGCGCTCCGAACTGGAGGCGCTCATCGCCGACCCGGTGCGGCGGCTCGCCTACCGTGTCGCCGAGACCGCGCACACCGCGCAGCAGCGCGGCTCCCACATCGACGCTGTCGTACTGATCGGCGGCGCGTCCGCGATTCCCGCACTGGCGGAACAGCTCTCGACCGCTGTCCCGCTCCCGATCGTCACCAGCGCGGAGCCGGGATCCGTCGTGGTCCGCGGTGCGGCCCTCATCGCCGCCCGCACCACGCGCGGCCCACGTCGCCCCTCCACCCGCGAATCCTCCGACGAGGTACCCGCCACCCGCGTCCTGCGACCGGTGCAGCGCACCCCGGGTGAGCGACGCCAGATCCCACGCCAGCGCATATCCGAAGGCGGGCAACCGATTCCGCGCAATCGGCCGCGATTCGCCGCGCCGGAAGCAACCGAGGCCGACGCGGCCCGATCCGACTCGAACGCGCAACGATCCGAATCGAACGCGATTCGATCCGAGCGGAGCGCCCACCGATCGGGACCCGGCCGCCAGCGTGCCGCGGCCCGCCACGCCGCCGAGTTTGCTGAGCCCGCGTCCCCTGCCCCCGGCAAACGCAGCTTCGCGAAGCTGATCTCCGGCGTCGCGGCCGCCGCTGTCCTGCTCGGCGGCGGTATCGCCGCAGTCGAATTGGGCCACTCCTCGACACCGCCGGTCGGCCGGACCGCCGCCGCCCCCGTCAACGGCGCCCACAACCTGTCCGGTTCGTCGCACGGATCCCGATAGCCACACCCGCCCCGGACTGCGGACCGCCCGACTCACAGGAACTTGTCGGCTCCCGCCCAGCCAGCTTGCGCCACCACCCCCGACCATGAGTACATGAGCCTCGAAATGCGGGTTCCCGATGGTCCGGCCGACACGCCGACACCGTTTCCCCGCCGCCAACACCGCTGGGTCGCCCGGCGGGGCGGCGCGTCGAGTCGTGCCGTGAGCACGGCGAATGTGGTGCTGCTGCACGGTCAGCCGGGCGACCGCGCCGACTGGGACGAGGTCGTCGCACAGCTGCCGGAGACGCTCACCGTCCACGCGCTCGACCGCCCCGGCTACGGCGACAATCAGACCCCCGCCGGATCCATCGAGGCCAACGCGCGCTGGCTGCTCGACCGGCTCGACCGCGACGGCATCGACCGTGCCGTTCTGGTCGGTCACTCCTACGGCGGCATCGTCGCACTGGCCGCCGCCGCCCTCGCCCCCGAACGGGTGCGCGGCCTGGTGCTCATCGCCAGCGTCGGCCCCGGCTGCCTCACCCCCTTCGACGAACTGCTGGCCGCGCCGATCGCCGGCCCCGCACTGTCCGTGACGGCCTGGTCACTGCTGCCCTGGCTGGCCCGGAAAGGCCTGGATCGCAACCCTTCCCGGACTGCGGTCCCGGCCGCCTGGCACATGCTGGCCGGTGTCCACCACCGGCACGGCCAGGTCTGGCGCAGTTTCCTGATCGAACAGCGCGAACTGTTCCACGGCCTCGAACAGTGGACCGCGCGGCTGCCGGAGATCGCCGCGCCCACCTTGATCCTCGCCGACCCGGCCGATAAGGTCGTGCCGATCTCGACCGCCCACGCTCTGTCCGATCAGTTGCCCTGCGCCCGAGTCGAACTGATCAGCGAGGGTGGTCACCACCTCCCGCGACGCCGGCCCGACGTCGTGGCCGCCCGGATAGGCGAATTTGTCGAGTCGTTGGAGTGAACCGATGCGCGGCACCCTGGTGACCGTGCGCGAACGCGCGCTCAGCCAGTTCCACACCGAGCGCCGACCCGAATCACCCCGGCCCATCGCACCGGACCGTCCGCTCTGGTGGCAGGCCCTCAGCGAAGTCCGCTGGTCGTTCACCCGACCCGCGCTGTGGCTGGAAGGCATCGCCGCCAACGTGGTGCTGTCCGGGCTGTACCTGCTGATCTTCCCGCTCACCCTGCACCGGCACGGCTGGGTGGTGCTGGTCGGCGTCTACTTCGCGACCTTCGTCCTCGCCGACGTCACCACCACCAATGTGCTTGGCGTCGACTGCGATCGGGTCGGCCTGAGCCTGGCCGAGAACCTGTCGGTCCGCCGTATCCTGCTGGTCAAGAACCTGGCCCTGCTGATCATCGTCGGCGTCCCCACCCTGCTCGCCACCGCCGCCCTCACCCTCTGGACCGGCGCCCGCGGCATGGAACGCGTCGGCGTCACCGTCGCCGACGTCGCCCTGCCCATCCTGGCCTGGCTCGGCGTCGGCAATATCGTCTCGGTCCTACTGGCCGTCCGCCCCCGCGCCCTCGGCACCCGCTGGGCCGAACGCCGCGACTGGCGCAGCACCCTCCCCTGGATCACCCACCTGACCCTCCCCTACGCCCTCTACTACTTCGTAGCCCCCATCGACGGCACCCAACGCGCCATCCTCGGCTTCCACCTCGGCCGCAGCATGCCCGCCGACACCCGCGCCCTCATCCACCTCGGCGTGGGGCTCGGGGTGTGGCTGCTCGGCACCGTCATCGCCGTCGCCTACGTCCGCCAGCGCGGACTGCGCGTGCTCTGACCGGCAGGATCAGTCGCCACGCGCGATTCGGTTCGGGCCGAACAGGTTCAGCTGCCGCCGAACATCCGGGTATTCGCCCCGATCGCCGCGGTGTAGTGGCCGTGGGCGGCCTGCGCGGCAGTGCTCATATCGGTGACACCCTGCGCGAATTCCTGTGCCCCGGCGAGCCATTGGCGATGCGCGTTCTCGTACGCGGTGGCGCCCGAGCTGTCCCAGCCGCTCGCCCGCAGCGCGGTGACCTTCTGATCGAGAGTGGTGAACTGGTCCGCCAAGAATTTCGCGAGATTCGACAGGCGCGTCACGATCTCGTCCAGTTCGGTGAGATCCACCGAGTATCTGTCGGTCACGTCAGATCCAGGTTCGTGAAACGGTCCGCGGACAACAGATCCTGGCCGGTGTAGGTGTCGGCGGCTACGCCGAGCTGGCCCGCCACCGTGGTCAGTGCGTCGATGATGCTCTGACCACCTTCGAAGCACTCGTCCCAGCCGGTGCCGAACGACGTGGCTGCGGTTCCCGTCCACCTGAGCGAATCGACCTCGCGCCCTGCGGATTCCAGCGCCGAACGCAGCGTCCCGACCAGATCGAGTGCGAACCTGCCCAGGCCCTGCACGTCTTCGGGGACGACGAACAAGCTTCCCGAATTCTCCTCGTCACTCATCTGTCACCAGCCTTCGATCGCACTCCGGAGCAGCGGCTCCGGATCTCGGCCATCGAGCAGGGCCGCGATACTCAGCCGCAGGAAGGCGGCCGCCTGCGCGAAAATCACCTCGGATGAATTGATTTCATCGAAGCCCGCCCGGTCGACGGTCAAGGTACCGGCGGGCAGGCCCGCATCGGTCGCCTTGGTCAGCGACTCCAGCACCGCGCCCCCGAAATCACTGGGCAGGCCCGAGGTGAAAGGCCGACGCCACAGGCGGCTGTCGCAGGTGGGCTGCCCGTCTCCACCGAGGGCGTCGAAACCCGCGATCGCCACGGCGATCCGCGTCGTATCGCCGGGCCCGGTGACGAACCGACCACCCAGTAGAGCCCGAGGCGCGATTCCACCCAGACGGCGCTGCACCTCGACGAGGACCCGCACGTCCTGGGGCCGGTCGGTCGCGCCCGTGGCAGCCTCGGACGCGGTGAGCTGCTGCGCCGCAACATAATCCGCCGCGGCGTCGTCACCCGGTTCGACAGCGACCGCCCCGTACTGCTCGATTTCGATGATCATCGTGGAGGTAATCCGTTCATCTTTCGCCACCAGGGACCGAATTCAGGGTACTTGTCGATCACGTCCGGGTCGTAGTTCTGCCCCGGCGGGTGAGTCTCGAGTGCGAGCTCGTGCGCGTCCTCATAGGGCATTCCCTTGTCCATCAATTTGGCTTCGGTCAGTTCATGATTCATGAAATTCTGCTGGCTCTCGGTCAACGGCTTGCCCTGATCGATGGCCTCCCCGATGCGTTCGATCATCGCGTCATTGGCATCGAAATGATCGAGCTTGCCCAGGTGCTGTTCGACCTGCTGCAGATCCGAGCGGGAGAACGAGGACGGGAGCGAAGAGGTATTGCCCAGGCCCGCACCTTCGGTTTCCTCGGCCTTGTACGGTCTGAGGCCACCCAGCTTGCGCATGTCGGTCTCGGCCCGGGTCAGGTCCTCGACCTCCTTGGCGCCCTTCGGCAGCACGAGCCGGACCAATCGACTGTCCTTGACCAGCCTGGTGACGGTGGCGGCGGCCGACTCGACTTCGGCCTCGGTGGCACCGGCGTCCGCAGCGGCGGCCGCACCCGCGGTGAAGAAGGTCACGGCGGCCGCCACGATCTGAGTTCCGGCGATCAGGGCAACGAATTCCGCGACGCTCTTGCAGATTTCGCTGCGCAGGTCGTCGAGTGCGGACTTGTAGTCCTTGCACAGTTGCGCGATTCCACTCGCACCGGTCGTCAAATCATTGACACCGGACTGAAGTGCCCGAAAGTGGATCTCGATATCACCGATTTCCGGACTGGACATGGCGGCGAACTTCTCGTCGAGTCCCTTCAATCTGTCGACCGCACCGGAAACACGCTTGTCTTTGACGTACGCATCCCACGCGGCGGCCGCATCGCCCAATTTGTCGGTGTCGCCGTTCGGCACCTTCACACCGATCTTGGAAACCAGATTCGCGATCGTGGTGATCACGCCGGTCCCGTTGTCGTGCGCCGACGGCGGAACCATCTCGGCGACGTCGTTGCCGACATCGATCAGCTGCGGCGGCTCCTTGGGAGCGTCGCCCTTGTTCGCGGCGGTGTCAGCCTTCCAATTGGCATACGCGTGGTTGTAGCCGCCCCACTGCAGCAGGCCCGCGACATGGCTCAGCGCCGCACCGATCTGCTGAGCCAGCGCGACGGTATCCGTAGCGCGCTGGTCGTAGTTCACCGCCCACGGCGCGCTCGCGTCATCACTGCCCGCCATGCCACCGGTGTCCTTGTTCGCCAGTGCCATGACCAGCACACCCCGGGCGCCGGCCAGATCGTCGGCCAGTTCGTAGCAGGCCTTACTGGCGTCGTAGAACACCTGCGGATCCACATCCACCATGCGTCAGCACCTGCCGGACATCGCCGAATTCGGTTCCGCGCCCATCGAATACGCGTCGGCCACCAAGTTTTCCGGGACGGCGGACGGCCCCGGACTTCCCCCCACTTCAGTCACGAGGGCGCAGCCTACGCGACCGGTGGGAACCGAACCAGGTTCGCGCCACAGCTCGGGGTGGGCTGTGACCGGCGGCACCCGGGCGGGTACGCGGCTCTGGAGAGCGGGGCGCGGGTGAGAGACTGGAGGGCGTGACCGCCTCGATCGAAGCCCCTGCCAACCCGTTGCGGATCGGACCGTACCCGGTCGATCCGCCGGTGGTGCTGGCGCCGATGGCGGGGATCACCAATGTGGCTTTCCGGACGCTGTGCCGGGAGTTCGGTAGTGATACCTCGATCTATGTGTGCGAGATGATCACGGCGCGGGCCATTGTCGAGCGCAATGAGAAGACGCTCAACATGATGGCGTTCGGGCCGGACGAATCGCCTCGGTCCATGCAGCTGTACGGGGTCGACCCGAAGACGCTCGGTGAGGCCGTGCGGATCATTGTCGGCGAGGGGTGGGCCGACCACATCGACATGAACCTGGGCTGCCCGGTCCGGAAGGTGACGCGACTCGGGGGCGGGTCGGCGCTGCCGTACAAGCGGCGGCTGTTCGCGGAGATCGTGCGCGAGATGGTGTCGGCGGCGGGGGACGTGCCGGTCACGTTCAAATTCCGGATCGGGATCGACGACGAGCACCACACCTACCTCGATACCGGACGGATCGCGGAAGCCGAAGGGGCCAAAGCGGTTTCGCTGCACGCCCGCACCGCGGCCCAGCTCTACTCCGGGCAGGCGGACTGGTCGGCCATCACGCGACTGAAGGAAACCGTCACCACCATTCCGGTGCTCGGCAACGGTGACATCTTCTCCGCCGACGACGCGCTGCGCATGATGGCCGAAACCGGTTGCGACGGAGTCGTTGTCGGGCGCGGCTGCCTCGGACGGCCGTGGCTGTTCGCCGAACTCAGCGCCGCCCTGCGCGGGGAACCGATCCCGGTCGGTCCCACGCTCGGCAAGGTCGGCGAGATCCTGCACCGGCACGCCGCGCTACTCGTCGACCACGACGGCGAAGACAAGGCCATGCGCGACATTCGCAAGCACATGGCCTGGTACCTGATGGGCTTCCCGGTCGGATCCGCACTGCGCCGCAAGTTCGCCACCGTCTCCAGCCTCGCCCAGATCGCCGACCTGGTCGGACAACTCGACCCGGACGTGCCGTTCCCGGAGGACGCCCTCGGCCCGCGCGGCCGACAGGGCTCCCCGCAGACGAAGGTCGCCCTCCCGGACGGCTGGCTCGACGACCCCGAGGACGCCACCGTCCCCGCCGCCGCCGACGTCATGCACTCGGGCGGATAGACCGCGAATCAGCTACCGCTGCTCCCGCTGGGCAGAGCGATCGGCGTGGGATACATGCCGCTGCCCGGCAGCACGCCGGGAATGAAATAGGTCGCCGCGAACTGCTTGCCATCCTGTGTCAGCACGACATGGTGTATGCCCTTGCTGGCATCGGACAGGCCGCTGACACATAATTCTCCCGCTACGGAGCAGTAGGCGGCGGTCGGCGTCATGGGAGACCCCACCATCGGAGTTCCGTTGTCGGACATCGTAACCGGGTCCGAATTGTCGACCCGGGCAATGATCCCGAACGCACCATCGGTCATGCCGATGTCGTAACCCTTACTGACATTGGCGATGGTTATCTGCACAACGGCGGCCGAGGCGGAGGTGGTGGTGAGGACGAGGTTGCCTGCCGCAGCGAGGACGGCGGCGCCCAGGCCGAGGCGTGCCATCGAGGTGATGGTCATACGTGATCTATCTCCTACCGCGAGCAGCGCTCGCTCCCTGGCGCTGCTGATCTCGCGCCGTGATGCGGAACGCTAACGGCCTGGCAGTTGCACTGAAACGTGTTTCAGAAGACCAGTCGCGGGCGGGTGGCGCTTCGAACTCGATCCGGTGAAGTGCGGCGCAGCTCCCGGATTCGGTAGGTGGACCCTGGCAAACTTTGCGCGGCGCCCGGGTGCAGGATGTGCAGACCGCCGGTGGCCGGTCGGCAAACCCGATTCAGCCCGAATCGGACAGATGTTCGAGTGGTTGACCGTGGCGAAATCGTTATCATGGCGAGCGACATCAAGAGCAAAGTGAGGTCCGTTGGTGGGTGACGATCGGTACGGACGCACGCCGCGGCCCGGAGGTCCCGCCCCCTGGGAGCGCTACGCCACCGACGAGGAGACTGACCAGTCTCGAACCGGTCGCCGCGCCCGGCACACCGACGCCCCCGACACCGGCTCCGCCCCGATCACCGTGCAGGACCTGGTCGATCGCGTGGACAGTGAACGCATTACCCGGCCCCGGCCCACCGAAACCACCGGTGGCGAGCAACCGGCCGAACCGGGACCCGCCGCAGTACCCCTGGCCGCCCCCGGATCCCAGCCGTCCACCGGATCCCAGCCCGCCACCGCGCCCGGCACCGGCTCCCAGCGGACCGTCCGCGATACCAGCCACCTGCGTCGCATCGCCAGCCCCCGTGCCCCACAAGGCAATTCGGCCAACGGCTCCGCCATCGAGCCCGCCACCGTCCCGGCGAGCGCGACCCGCCCGGCCCCCGAACCCCGCGTCGATCCGACCGCCGACCCCGTCACCGAGGAGCTACCCCCGGTCACCGCGGCGACCACGCCGCCCCCGCTCGCCGAGCGCACCAAGGCGCTGCTCGCGCGAAAGGTGAAGTCCCCGGCCGACTATCCGACCACCGCGCTGCCCGCCGCCGTCGGCACCGAACCCGGCAGATATCAATCCCCCGGACAGCGCAGGCGGGCACGCCGCGCGCGCCTCGCCGGACGCGCCGCGCTCGCGGTGTTCGCGATCGTCGCGTTGATCATCACCGGCAGCGGCTGGAACTATCAGCGCACCAAGGACAATGCCCTGCAACACGTCGTCGCCCTCGACGACAACCCGCAGGACGTGGTCGACGCCGGCGGCCAGCTCGGCGACGAGAACTACCTGATCGTCGGCACCGACACCCGTGCGGGCGCCAACGCCAGCCTCGGCGCGGGCAGCGTCGACGACGCCGAGGGCGCGCGCTCCGACACCGTCATGCTGGTCAACATTCCCGCCAACCGGGCCCGCGTGGTCGCCGTGTCCTTCCCCCGCGACCTGGACGTCTCCCGCCCGGCCTGCGAGGGCTGGGACAACGACAAGGCCGCCTACACCGGTCAGACCTTCCCGGCCGCCCTGGGCGACAAACTCAACGCCACCTACGCGCTCGGCGGCCCGAAATGCCTGACCAAGGTGATCACCAAACTGTCCGGCCTCAAGATCAACCACTTCGTCGGCATCGACTTCTCCGGCTTCGAATCGATGGTCGACGTGGTCGGCGGCGTCGAGGTCTGCACCACCAAACCGCTGGTCGACGAGATCCTCGGCACCGTGCTCACCACCCCGGGCAAGCAGGTCGTGGACGGCGCGACCGCACTGAACTACGTGCGCGCCCGCCACGTCTACGGCGAGGAACGCAGCGACTACGACCGCATCAACCGCCAGCAGCGCTTCCTGTCGTCCCTGCTGCGCAGCGCGCTGTCGAACAAGGTGCTGATGGATCCGGGCAAGCTCAACGGCTTCATCGACGCCTTCGCCAAGCACTCGTTCATGGACAATGTCAGCACCAAAGATCTACTGACACTTGGCCGTTCGATGCAGAAGATGGAATCCGGGAAAATCACCTTCCTGACCGTCCCAACCGCGGGCACCACCTCCTACGGCAATGAGATCCCGCGCGAATCCGATATCAAGGCCATCTTCCGCGCCGTCATCGACGATCAACCGCTACCCGGCGAGAAGAAGGACGACACCCCCGCCCCCAGCACCACCGCCGCGCCCGCCAAACCCAAGCTGACCGCCGTCGACCCGAGCACCGTCTCGGTGCAGGTGTCCAACGGTTCCGGGCTGGCGGGCACCGCCGGAGCGGCCGCCACCAAACTGGCCAATCAGGGCTTCCAGATCTACAGCACCGGCAACTACGCCGACGGCACCTCACCCAAGACCAAGGTGCGCTACTCCCCCGGCCACGAAGCCGACGCGAGCACGGTCGCCAGTTCCGTCCCCGGCGCCATCCTCGAACCCGCGAGCGGGCTCGGCAGCATCATCGAGGTGGTCGCGGGCACCGACTACACCGGCGTCGTGCGCACCCCCACCGCCTTCGGGCAGCCCCTGCCCGACATGCCGACCGACTCCGGCGGGCCCAGCGCCGCACCGGTCGCACTGCCGTCGGACCTGGAACACGTGAACGCGGCCGACGATCTGTGCAAGTGACCGTCGACTCTCGGTGACGCCCCTGCCTGCGGTGACGTTGCCACGACCGACCGGCACCGATGATTCACCCGCAGTTCGTGACTTGGTCAGCGGTGCACACTAGTGTCTTGACTCATGCGTGTCATCTACAACGAACAAATGGCTGAGCTGGCCGATCTACTCGGCGGCATGGCCGGGCTGGCGGGTTCGGCGATGGAGCGGGCCACCAACTCGCTGCTCACCGCCGATCTCGAGCTCGCGGAACAGGTGATCAGCGAGTACGACCGCATCGCCGAGATGATCCAGCTGGCCGAGGAGAAGGCCTTCGCGCTGCTGGCGCTGCAGGCCCCGGTGGCCGGAGATTTGCGGCAGGTGGTCAGCGCCATCCAGATCGTCGCCGATGTGAACCGCATGGGTGTGCTGTCGCTGCATGTCGCGAAGATGACCCGCCGCCGGTTCCCGAGCCACGCCGTGCCGGAAGCCGTCAACAGCTACTTCGCCGAGATGGGTCGCATCGCGGTCAAGATGGGCGCCACCGCCAAGGAGGTGCTGGAGTCCCGCGATCCCGAGCGGGCCGCCAAGCTCACCGACGACGACGAGGCGATGGACGACCTGCGCAAGCACCTGTTCACGCTGATCATGGACCGCGACTGGCAGTTCGGCGTGCCCGCGGCCGTGGACGTGGCCCTGCTGGGCCGCTACTACGAGCGTTTCGCCGACCACGCGGTGGAGATCGGCCGCCGGGTGATCTTCCTGGTCACCGGTGTGCTGCCGCCCGACCCGGATTCGGAGAAGGAATCTCTCTGATCCCCCGGGGCCGCAAACCCCATACGCGAGAACCGACTTCGCTCATCTGAGACACGCAGGTGCCGGTCCGCCCAGCGGACCGGCACCGTCTCGTATCAGGGCTGGACCATGTTTCAGTCCGGCGAATCGGTTGCGGCAGGCTCCTTTTCACGCCACGCCAGCAGGGTCGAACGCCCCTGTTCGGCGCGCCACGGCAGCGCGAGCGCGACCACCAGCGAACAGACCACCAGCGCGCCGACCGCGATGAACGACGCGGTGTGCGAGCCCTGCATGGCGGCGACCTTCATGGCCTGGATCAGATCGATCTTCGCCTGCGCCAGAATCGGATTCACCGGCGCCTTCACGATCTCCAGCACGCTGATGGGCGTATTGCTCGCCAGCTCCTTCTGCTGCGGATTCATGATCTGCGCGGGCACGGACTGAATCCGGGCGCCGATATGACTGGTGTAGGTGGAGGTCATGACCGACCCGAGCACCGCCACCCCGAGCGCGCCGCCCACCTCACGAGTGGTGTCGTTGACCGCCGATCCGGCGCCCGCCTCGTTCAAAGGCACCGAGCCCATGATGGATTCGGTCGCCGGACCCTGAACCACCGCGAACCCCAGGCCCATCAGGATCATCGACACCACGATCGGCCCCACGTAAGGGGTTTCGACCGTCGCCTGACCCGCGATGTACATGGCCACCGCGAGGATCAGCAGCCCCGAGACCAGCATGGCCGTGGTGCCGAAGCGCTGCGCCAGCATGGTCGCGATCGGCGCGCCGAAGCCGACGGCCACCGCGAAAGGCAGTGAGTGGATGCCGAATTCGAGCGGGGTCAGCTCCTTCACGCCCTGGAAGTACTGGGTGATCAGGAACAGGAAGCCGAACGCCGCGAAGTAGGACACCGTGATCGCCAGCGACGGCAGCGCGAAGCGGCGGTTGCGGAACAGCCGCATGTTGAGCACCGGTGCGTCCACCCGCAGTTCCCAGGCCACGAAAACGACCAGCAGGATCACCGAGATCAGGTAGCCCGCAATGCTTTCCGCCGCGAGCCAGCCGTGCTTGGGCGCCTCGATGATGGACCACACCAGCGCGGTCACCCCGGCCAGCGAGAGCACGATGCCGACCCGGTCGAGCCGGGCCACATGGTCGGCACGGGATTCCGGCACGGTCATCAGCACCGCCGCGACGGCCACCAGGGCCACCGGCACATTGATCCAGAACACCGAATGCCACGAGAAGTACTGCAGCAGCCAGCCGCCCACCGTCGGGCCGATGGCGATGGCGATACCGGCCATGGCGGTCCACAGCGCGATGGCCGCGGCCCGCTCCCGCTTGCCGGTGAAAATATTGGTGAGCAGCGCGAGGGTGGCGGGGAAGACCACGGCCGCGAACACGCCCATGCCAGCGCGGGCCGCGATGACCTGCCCCAGCCCGGAGGACAGCGCCCCGGCCGCGGACATCACAGCTACTCCGGAGAGACCGATGATCATGAACAGTCGCCGCCCGTAGCGGTCGCCCAGGTGCCCCATGGCCAGCAGCAGCCCGGAGAAGGCGAGGGTGAACGCGTCCACGATCCACTGCAGCCCGCTCATATCGGCCTGCAGCTGCACCGCCATGGACGGCAGTGCGACATTGACGAGCGTGTTGTCCAGTACGACAAGCAGTTCCGCGAGGCAGATGGCGATCAGCGCCGCTATCTTCGCCCGTTGCGAGAGTCCAGCGACCTGATCGGACACCGGGCTCGCCATTGAGACAGTCATCCGACACCTCCTTACTAAACCGATCGGTTTACATTCGAGGTGAGACTAACTGTGACCCACGGTTGCACACAACCACCCACGGTATGTATGACGCAGCACACATTCAGCTAGCGAACCGCATCGCCACCAGCACAAACGGGAACGACCCCTGTCCGAAGACAGGGGTCGTCAGCGCCGGAAGGTATCGGTTCTTACCCGAAGCGGCCGGAGATGTAGTCCTCGGTGGCCTTCTGCGACGGGTTCGAGAAGATCTTCTCGGTCTCGTCGATCTCGACGAGCTTGCCCGGCTTGCCCTGCGCCTCCAGGTTGAAGAAGGCGGTCTGGTCACTCACACGCGCGGCCTGCTGCATGTTGTGGGTGACGATGACGATGGTGAACTCCTTCTTCAGCTCGGAGATCAGATCCTCGATCGCCAGCGTGGAGATGGGGTCCAGCGCGGAACACGGCTCGTCCATCAGCAGCACGTCCGGCGACACCGCGATGGCACGCGCGATGCACAGTCGCTGCTGCTGACCACCGGAGAGGCCACCGCCCGGCTTGTCGAGGCGGTCCTTGACCTCGTTCCACAGGTTCGCGCCACGCAGCGAGCGCTCGGCGACCTCGTCGAGCTCCTTCTTGCCACGCACGCCCTGCAGCCGCAGCCCGGCCACCACATTGTCGCGAATCGACATGGTGGGGAACGGGTTCGGGCGCTGGAACACCATGCCGATGGTGCGGCGCACGCCGACCGGATCGACGGTGGCGCCGTAGATGTCCTCGCCGTCGAGCAGCACCGCGCCTTCGACGCGGGCACCCGGGGTCACCTCGTGCATGCGGTTGAGCGACCGCAGCACCGTGGACTTACCGCAGCCGGACGGACCGATGAAGGCGGTCACGCTGCGCGGCAACACCGTAAGGCCCACGTTCGAGATGGCGTGGAACTTGGTGTAGTAAATGTTCAGGTCTTTGACGTCGATCCGCTTGGCCATCGTAGTTTCCTTCTATCGGTTCCGCGTCAGCAGCTTGTTGACCGCAGCGGCGGCGAGGTACAGCAGCGCGATGATCAGGATCAGGGTCAGCGCCGCACCCCAGACCCGCGCTCGGCCGGCAGCTTCCGGGTTGGCCAGCTCCTGGTACATCAGCAGCGGGAGCGAAGCCATATTGCCGTTGGTCACATCGAAGTTGATCGACTTCGAGTAGCCCACCAGCACCAGGACCGGCGCGGTCTCACCCATGACGCGGGCAACCGCCAGCAGCATGCCGGAGATCATGCCGGGGGCCGCGGTCGGAACCACGATCCGCACAATGGTTTTCCACTTCGGAATACCGAGAGCGTAAGAGGCCTCCCGCAATTCGTCGGGAACCAGCTTGAGCATCTCCTCCGAGGAGCGCACCACCACCGGCAGCATCAGCAGCACCAGTGCCAGCGACACCGCGAACGCACTCTGCGGGAAGCCGAAAGTGCCGATCCAGAAGGCGAATACGAACAGCGCCGCCACGATCGAGGGCACACCCGCGAGGATGTCGACCATGAAGGTGGTGGTCTTGGCCAGCCAGCCGCGACCGTACTCGACCAGGTACACGGCGGCCATGATGCCCAGCGGCACCGCGATCACCGCGGCGATCGCCGACTGCACCAGGGTGCCGTAGATGGCGTGGTACACACCGCCGTCGGTCTGATCGGGCAGCACGCCCTTCTGCGACTTGGTCCACCAGTCCAGCGAGGCCACCGCGTCGATGCCCTTCTGGGCCACGACGAACAGCACCCACAGCAGCGGGACCAGCGCGATCAGGAAGCAACCCCACACCACAGCGGTGGCGACATTGTTGCGAATACGACGGGCCGGGCTGACATGCCGGAAGGTCGGGGCCTTGACCGGCTTGTCCAGTGTGGTGGTCATCCGTTCACCTTCCCGCCGGCCGCCAGCCGAGCCAGTGCGTTGACCACGAAGGTCAGCGCGAACAACACGAAACCGGCGGCGATGTAGGCGCCGGTCGGCAGCTTGGAGCTGAATTCCGAAGCGGCCGAAGCGATCTTGGAGGCGAAGGTGTAGCCGCCGTCGAACAGCGACCACTGCCCACCCTTGGTGGAGGTGCGCAGCACGATCAGCACCGCGATGGTCTCACCGAGCGCGCGACCCAGGCCCAGCATGGAACCGGCGACCACACCGGAGCGGCCGAACGGCAGCACTGTCAGCCGCACGACCTCCCACTTGGTGGCGCCCAGCGCCTGCGCGGCCTCGATGTGCGAGCGCGGCGTCAAGCCGAACACCTCGCGGCTCACCGAGGTGATGATCGGCAGGATCATCACCGCGAGCACGATGCCCGCGGTGAAGATCGTGCCGCCACCGGCGATGCTGACATTGCCGTCGGAGAACAGGAACAACCAGCTCAGATGGCTGTTCAGGAAGGTCTGCAAGGGCTCCAGCTTCGGAGCCACGACCAGGAATCCCCACAGGCCGAACACGATGGACGGCACCGCGGCCAGCAGATCCACGACGACCGAGAACGGCCGCGCCAGTGCCTTCGGCGAATACTGCGTCAGGAACAGCGCGATACCGACACCGATCGGGACCGCGATCACCAGCGCGAACAGCGAGCTCAGCACCGTGACCATGAACAGGTCCTTGATGCCGAAGCGCAGGTTGTTCGCATCCGAGGTGTTGAACTCGGTGCTGGTGAAGAAGCTCGCCTTGTTCGCCATCACCGAGGGCCAGGCCCGGATGAGCAGGAACAACGCGATCAAAGCGATTGCGGCGACGATGATTCCACCGGCGGCCGTGGCCGCCGAGCGGAACGCGAACTCCGCGCCGTACTTCTTCGGTCCGCGCCCGGCGGCTGGTTTGGTGCTGGGTTCCGTCGGCATTAGCGCAGTATCCCCCGGCAGTTGGGCACGGTCTTCCGACGGGCCGGTCGAAACGGACAGGCCCGCGGCTGGTATTTCATCGTGCACGGTCATCGTGGTTTTTTTCGATCAGGCGATCAGGAAATGGCGTTGATCGCGGTGGTGAGCTTGGTCTTGAACGCGTCCGGGATCGGCACGTAGCCCGAGTCCGCCAGACCGGTCTGACCGTTGCTGACCGCGGAGGTCAGGAACGCCTTGACGGCCTTCGCGGTGTCCGCGTCGCTGTACTTCGAGCAGACGATCTCGTAGGTGGCCAGCATGATCGGGTAGGCGCCACCGACGGTGGGCTTGTAGATCGAGCTGTTGTCCAGCACCAGGTCGTTGCCCGCGCCCGAGACCTTCGCCGAGTCGACGGACTTGGCCGCGGTCTCGGAGGTGAGATCGACCGGCTTCGGGTCGTTCGAGGTGGCGGTGGTCAGCACGCGCACCGAGGACAGCTTCTGCGCCTTGGCGAAGGACCACTCGGTGTAGGTGATGGAGAACTTCTGGTTGGCGATGGCGGCCGAGGTGCCGTCCGAGCCCTTGGCGCCTTCACCGGTGCCACCCTGGAACGCCTTGCCGGTGCCCTTGGTCCAGCCGCCGGCCGACTCCAGGTACTTCTGGAAGTTGTCGGTGGTGCCCGACTCGTCGGAGCGGAAGATCACGCCGATCTTGTCCGAGGGGAGCTTGTCGGCCTTGTTGGTGTTGAGCGCCTTGATGTGGGCGTCGTCCCAGGTGCTGATCTCACCGTCGAAGATCTTCGCGATGGTCGGCGGGTCCAGGACCAGGTCGTCGACGCCGGGGATGTTGTAGGCCACGGCGATCGGGCCGAACACGGTGGGCAGGTTCCACGCCGGGCTGCCGCAGCGAGCGGCGGCCTTGTCGACCTCGCCCTTCTTCGCGTCCAGCGGCGAGTCGGAACCGGCGAAATCGGTCTGTCCGCCGAGGAATTCGTTCACACCCGCGCCGGAGCCCGAAGCGGTGTAGTCGAGCTTGGCACTGCTGCAGTTGCTCTCGTAGGCGGCGACGAAGCGGTCCATCGCGTTCTTCTGAGCGGTCGAGCCGCTGGCCTTGAGAGCCGACTTGCCGCCACAGGCGACGTCGACCTTGGCGGCGGTGCCGGACCCGCCGTTGTTGTCACTGCCACAGGCGGACAACGTCAGGGCGCCGGCGGCAGCCAGCACACCGAGCAGGGCGCTGGAGCGCTTGAGATTCACTTGATTCCTCCGCGAATCACGGTGGCACGCCCAACCCCTCAACGGCTGGACGGGCGCGATGTGGCGGCTGTTCGCTGCGAACTAGCGCACCAGGCAGCGGTATGCGGCCCACTTGCAACGTAAGGGCGCACGGTTGACAGTTGGACCAGCGTGGGTGAACGCGAGATGAACAACCCGCCCCGATTGCGGCGTCCGATGTGTGACATTTGCCGCACGGTTGCGCGGTGCGATCTAGCCCACTGCCGAGTACGCGATATCGGTGTGAAAACGGACAAATCCCAGCCGGGTGTAGGTGTGCACGGCCGCGGTGTTGTCACCCTCGGTATAGAGCAGCACCGCGGCGAGGCCACGGTCGTCCAGGTAGCGCAGACCCGCGAGGGTGAGCAGTCGGCCCAGGCCCCTGCCCTGCGCCTGCGGGTCGATGCCGACCACGTAGACCTCGCCGATCGGCGGGTTCTCGTCGTAATGCACCTTGGTCCAGTGGAATCCGAGGATGCGCTCGGGTGCGGCCGGATCGACGGCGATGAACAGACCCTTCGGGTCGAACCAGGATTCCGCGCGCCGGGCCGCGATCTCGGATTCGCTCCAGCCGCCCTGCTCCGGATGCCAGGCGAAGGCCGCGTTGTTGACGCGCAGCAGTTCGGCGTCATCGGAAGGTCCTGCGTAGGTGCGGATTTCGAGACCGTCGGGCACGGTCAGTTCCGGTAGCTCCGGGTTAGCAAGGTCCCGTCGCATTTGCCACAATTCACGCGAAACGGACAAGTCGAGGCGGGCCGCCACCGCCCGCGCGGACGGCAGATCACCGTGCGCCCAGACCCGCGCGCCCGGCCCACCGGCCGCCAGCGCGGCAGCCACCAGAGCTGCGCCGATACCCCGGCCACGCGCCTGCGGATCGACCGCCACCTCCGCCATCGCGGGATGCTCGTCGTGGCCCGGCGTCAGATTCGCGTACCCGGTGACCACCCCGTCCCGGGTGTCCACCAGATGGCGTGCGGGAGAAGCGGAATCGAGCGAAAGCACCGCCTGCTCCGACACCGGTGCGACGCCGTCGGCCGCGGTCGCCCGCTCCAGCAGCGCCCGCACCTGCCCGGCTGTCTCGACGGACAGCCGGTCGGTGAAAGAGCTCATTACAGCGCGCCGTTCGCCGTGGTCAGTTCCGAATCATCGGTGCCGTCGGAGTCGGTGAAGGCGACCGACTCACCCTTACCGGCCGTGCGCGCCGGGCGCACCGCCTTGTAGCCGACATTGCGGACCGTGCCGATCAGCGACTCGTACTCGCTGCCGAGCTTGGCGCGCAGGCGTCGCACGTGCACGTCCACCGTGCGGGTGCCACCGAAGAAGTCGTAGCCCCACACCTCCTGCAGCAGCTGCGCCCGGGTGAAGACCCGACCGGCATGCTGCGCAAGGTATTTCAGGAGTTCGAACTCCTTGTAGGTGAGGTCGAGCGGGCGGCCGCGCAGCCGAGCGGTGTAGGTGCCCTCGTCGATCACCAGCTCACCGAGGGTGATCTTGCCGGTGTTCTCCGGGCTCGCGACGCCGCCGTTGCGCGCCACCAGCAGCCGCAGCCGGGCATCCAGCTCGGCCGGACCGGTACCGGGCAACAGGATGTCGTCCAGACCCCAGTCCGCGTTCACCGCGACCAGACCGCCTTCGGTCAGCACCGCGACGACCGGCACCGAGGAACCGGTGCTGCCCAGCAAACGGCACAGCCCGCGCGCGGCGGCCAGATCGATGCGCGCGTCCACCAGCGCCACGTCCGCGGAACCCGCCTCGAGCAGAGAGGCCACCTCGGTCGGCGCGGGCCGCACGTGGTGCGGCAACAGTGCCAGCGATGGCAGTACAGCCTCGGGGTTGGGGTCGGAGGTCAGCAGGAGCAGCTCCATGGGGGCCCTCCATCCCATTCGGCATGTGCGTGGCAACTGCTCTGTAGGCCACGACCGCATGCAGGTCATCACAGGTAATCGCTGCCTACATTAGCGTGTCGGAGCCGACACACTGGTATCTCGGGCGGCCTTCGCAACCGTTCGGTCTGGTCCAGTTCGCGCAATCGGTCTGGTCGACTGCGCTCAATGTGCCCGTCACCGGCCCGCGACCTGCCCGTGATGTGACCTACCCCGCCTACTGCGGCGTGCCGTCACAGGCGGCCCCACTAGGGTGCAGCTATGCGTTTCCGGAGGTTGATCATCGGACTGCTCTGCCTGGCAGGGCTGGCGGTCGTGCTCGATTTCGGTGTCGCGGCCTATTCCGAATATCGGGTGTCGCGGCTACTGAGAGAGGGCTCGAACCTGAGCGCCGATCCGGAGGTCACCTTCCACGGATTCCCGTTCGCCGCACAGGCCCTCGCTGACCGATACAAGAACGTCGACATCCGGGCGCGCGCCATGCGCCCCGACATCCCCGGCGAGATCATGGTCGAGGCCAATCTCAAGGGTGTGCACCTCTCGATGCGCAACCTCATCGACGGCAATGTGCGCGGCGTCCCCGTGGACCAGGTGCAGGCCCGCATGCGCATCGAACCCACCGAGATGGGCCGGCTGTTCAAGATTCCGGACCTGCAGGTGCTCGGCCCGCCCGCCGACAAGTCCGACGGCTCCGGCGGTTCCGGCGGCACCGGCATGACCACCACCGGCGCGATCATCCTCGAGGGCAAGATCCCCGTCACCCCCGACGCGGACACCACCGCGGCCGACCCGCACAACGACGGCGGCCAGGTCGACAACCTCAAGAAGATCCACGTGCTGGCCGATCTGCGCATCGACGGCAACGAGGTGCACATCACCGCCACCGATATCTACCGCGGCCGGGAATTACAGGCCGACACCGATCCGTTGATCCCCGAACAGGACCGGCTCGCCGTGCTGGCCCGCTTCACCCACACCATCGACACCAAGGATCTGCCCTTCGGCATCACCCCCACCAAGGTGGAGGCCAGCGGCGGGCAGATCGTGGTCGAGGGCAAGGGTGACTACGTCACCATCGACCTGGATCGGTTACAACAGCCATGATCGCCGTTCTGATTCTGCTGGCCGTGCTGGTCGTCGCGACCGGCGTGGGAATCCTGGTGCGCCGCAACGAGGGTCGCGTCCGCGCCACCGGTTCGAAGGCGGCCACCACCGCACCGGTCGCGGATGCCGGTGCGCCCGAATCGAATCGGGCCGCCCTGCTGGCGGCCGCCGGACTGGTCGCGGGCCGCCCGACCGTCCTGCACTTCTCGGCCGACTGGTGCGGCCCGTGTGCGGCCGTGCGCCGGGTGGTCGCCTCGGTGGTGACCGAACTGTCCGACGGTGAGCGCCCGCCGCTGGACCTCGAGCTCGACATCGACGCGAATCCGGAGCTGGCTCGCGAGCTGAACGTGCTCTCGCTGCCGACCACGTTCGTGTTCGATTCTCGAGGATTGGAATGCTTCCGAATCTCCGGCGTCCCGAAGGCGGCGGATCTGCGCAGCTCACTGGCACCGTTGACGGTGTCCGCCGCGGCGGAGTGACCAGCATTACGAACCCCGTGTCCAATTTCCCCCGAAAATTGGGTAAACTCCCTCTCGTGCAATCCGACCACGAGCTGATGCTCACCCGACGCCGCACGGTTGACCTGTGCCGCCTCGGTGGTTGTTGCTGCCTGTGCGTGTAGCCGGTCGGCCTTTCGCCTCTTTCTGACGCCGACCGGGGTGTGTCCCGCCGTAGAGCGATCTCTTGGATCCTCCGGCGATTCGACTCATAGACCAATCAGCGCAGGAGTACGCACATGTCGAACCCGAATCCAAACAAACCGCCCGCCGGGCAGGTCGATGTCCGCGGCCCGCGTTTCGCCGCCTGGATCACCACCGGCGTGCTCGCCCTGGTGCTGATCATCGCCACCGTCTCCGTTCCCGCCGCCACCGTGCTGCTGGCCGCGCAGGCCGTGGTCTTCGGCCTCGGCGCCGCCTACGGTCCGGGTCGCAGCCCCTACGGGCGCGTCTTCCGCGCCGTGGTCGCGCCGCGCATCAGCCCGCCGAGCGAGCTGGAACCCGTTGCGCCGCTGCGGTTCGCGCAGCTGGTCGGGCTGGCGTTCGCGGTGCTCGGGGTGCTTGGCTTCGCGGCGGGCAGCCTGATCGCGGGCGCGATCTTCACCGGATTCGCGCTGTTCGCGGCCTTCCTCAACGCCGCGTTCGGAATCTGCCTGGGCTGCAAGATCTATCCGCTGGTGGCCCGCTTCCGCACGCCGACCTCCGACCCGTCCCTCTGAAACCTCAACCACACACACGCAACGCCTGACACGGCGCCGCATCGAAAGGAACAACATGGCTCGCTCCGATGTCCTGGTCTCCGCAGACTGGGTCGAAGAGAACCTGAACACCCCCGGCGTCGTGCTGGTCGAGGTCGACGAGGACACCTCGGCGTACGACCTGGGCCATATCGAGAACGCCGTGCGTCTCGACTGGAAGAAGGACCTGCAGGACCAGGTTCGCCGCGACTTCGTCAACCGTGAGCAGTTCTCCGACCTGCTGTCGGCGCGCGGCATCGGCAACGACGACACCGTGGTGCTCTACGGCGGCAACAACAACTGGTTCGCGGCCTACGCCTACTGGTACTTCAAGCTCTACGGCCACCAGGACGTGAAGCTGCTCGACGGTGGCCGCAAGAAGTGGGAACTCGACGGCCGCCCGCTGGTGAAGGACGTTCAGGTGCGTCCGGCTACCGCCTACAAGGCCTCCGAGCAGGACCTGACGATCCGCGCCTTCCGCGACGAGGTCATCCAGGCCATCGGCACCAAGAACCTGGTCGACGTGCGCTCCCCCGACGAGTTCTCCGGCAAGATCCTGGCCCCGGCCCACCTGCCGCAGGAGCAGTCGCAGCGTCCGGGCCACATCCCGACCGCCATCAACGTGCCGTGGTCGAAGGCCGCGAACGAAGACGGCACCTTCAAGAGCGACGCCGAACTGGCCGAGATCTACAAGGACGCGGGCCTGGACGGCGACAAGCTGACCATCGCCTACTGCCGTATCGGCGAGCGTTCCTCGCACACCTGGTTCGTGCTGCAGGAACTGCTGGGCCACCAGAACGTCAAGAACTACGACGGGAGCTGGACCGAGTACGGCTCCCTCGTCGGTGCACCGATCGAGTTGGGAGCGTAATTACCTATGTGTGCAGCACCTACCCAGGGACAGGCCATTCCCGCCGGCGTCGACGTGGAGAAGGAAACGGTCATCACCGGCCGTGTCCTGACCGCTGACGGCCAGACCGTGGGCGGCGCGTTCGTCCGCCTGCTGGACGGCAACGGCGATTTCACGGCCGAGGTCGTGGCGTCGGGCACCGGCGACTTCCGTTTCTTCGCGGCTCCGGGCGCGTGGACCCTGCGCGCCCTCTCGGCGTCGGGCAACGGCACCACCGAGGTCGCGCCCGAGGGCGCCGGCATCCACAACGTGGACGTCACGGTCGCCAAGTAAGGCGAAAGACCAAGAAAGGCCCCGGGATTCATCATCCCGGGGCCTTTCTCATTTTTCCGATGTGATTTTGCGGGGTCGTTTTCACCGGTGGCGCGCGGTGGGATTAGACTCCGACTCGTGGTGCTTACCTTCGAGATTCTGCTGGTTCTCGTCTCCGTGCTGATCGCCTGGTTCGGTCTGTACGTCCTCTACCGGCTGTTCACCGAGTCGTGACAGATCCGGCCCACGAGAACATCGAAAACGGAGTGGCCAACGGCACCAGCCCGCGGCCCAGCGACGACGCCCAGCGGCGCAGTGGCGATGCGGCGGTCGCCGAGGCCGCCGAGCGCGCCAAGGCGACCGGGGTGCTGAATGTTCCGACGCTCCCGGATCTACCGCTGCCCGTCGACACCGCGAACCTGCGGCTGGGCCCGGACCTGAGTTCCTCCATGCTCGCGCTGCTGCCGCTGGTCGGCGTGTGGCGCGGCGAGGGCGAGGGCAACGACCCCGACACCGGCGACTACCGCTTCGGTCAGCAGATCATCGTCTCCCACGACGGCGGCGACTATCTGACCTGGGAGTCGCGCTCCTGGAAGATCGACGCCAAGGGCGAGTACGCGGGACCGGATCTGCGCGAAAGTGGTTTCTGGCGAGTCGGTATCGACGGTGACGACGAGGTGCTCGAGCTGCTGCTCACGCATTCCACCGGAATCGTGGAGCTGTTCTACGGCCAGGCCCTGACCCAGTCGTCCTGGGAGCTGGCCACCGATGTGGTGATCCGCAGCCAGTCCGGCATCGTGGTCGGCGGCGCGAAGCGGCTCTACGGCATCGTCGAGGGCGGCGACCTCGGGTACGTCGAGGAGCGGATCGGCCCGGACGGGTCCCTGGATCCGCGCCTGTCGGCACGGTTGCAGCGCTACATCGGCTGAGAAGAATTCGAGAAAGGCCCTGTCGCACCGGATGATCCGGCGGGACAGGGCCTTTCTCGTACTGCGGCCGAACAAGGTACGGCCCCCGAGTCGTTCCCACGGAAAGATGCAACAAATTTCACGCGGGTCCGGTCGGACACGACCGGGACTCGGGGGCCGGGTGGCTGCCTTGGATTCGCTCAGCGTCTCGCGCCACGGAATCCGTTGCAGCGGTAGCGCCTAGCTGGCAGCCACCTCACGCGTCCTGGAAATCATTTCTCGAACCACCTCCTTCCTGTGTACCGACGAATGTAGTCCGCGTCGGGAAGGGCGGCAACGTATTTTCTCCGACTGCGAAATCCCAGGTCATCCCGCGTTTACGGGAATAAGCCGGTCGCTGGTCGTGCGGCCTCCGGCGGCGACGTGAACGACGGTGTCGGCGCGGTGGTCCGGCGGCAGCTGATGGGTGACGACCACGACCGTCCGATCCCGGTCGACCAGGCCGCTGGATTCGTCGAGTAGTCGGCGCAGCAGGTCCGCGCCCGGCTCGGCCTCCAGATGCTCGGTCGGCTCGTCGAGCAGCAGGACTCGCGCCGGAGACAGCAGGGCGCGCGCCAACAGGATTCGACGCCGCTGACCACCGGAGACGGCGGCCGCGCCACCCACCAGATCGGTGTCGACACCGGCGGGGAGCGCGTCCAGCCACTCCCCCGCGCCGACCTCCCGCAGCGTCTGTTCGGCCTCCGCCGCGGTGATGTCGCCGCGCGCCACCCGCAGGTTCTCCAGGATCGAGGTGCCGAAGAGGTGGGCGTCCTCGGCGAAGAAGGTGACCCCGGGCTCCGGCGTGCCGAACAACCCGGCCCAGCCCATCAGCAGGGTGGTCTTGCCCGCGCCACTGGGTCCGATCACGGCGATCCGGCGGCCCTCGGGCAGCGGCGCGACATCCGGTGCGGGAGTCTCGGTTTCGCCGCGTTCGAGCCGAGTCAGGCGATGCAGCGCGGCTCGCCCGGTGGTCAGCGCCTGCGCGGCGGCGGGCAGTACCGCCACCGCTTCGAACGCCGACAGGGGCACCAGCACCAGCACCGCGAGCGCCATCGGCGAGATCCCGCCGGGCGCGACCGTCTGGAGGCCCATCGTCGGCACCGGAGAACCGCTGCCGTACAACACGATCCCGATCAGCAGCGCCCCGAGCACGCTCGCCCCGATCGACAGCGGCAGCACCGCCGCCGCCCACGCACTGCGCGACGCCGCCCGATCCTCCGCCGCGACACCCCGCTCCGCCGCTGCCGTGGCGGTCGCCACCGCCTCGGAAAGCCGTCCCGCCACCCGCAATTCGGGCGCGTGATCCAGGACGGTCAACGCCTCGGCGGTGAACTCGGTCCGATCCGCCCGCACCGCGATCTCGGCCTCCCGCGCCGCCCGCGCCGACAGCCACGGCGCGACCACACCCGAAACCGCCAGCGCGACAGCCAGAATCACCGCCGCGGCCACCGAGATCGACGCCATCAGCCCGACCGCGAGCACCGACAGGATCAGCGCCACCACGATGGGCACGAATGCCCGCACCACCACGGCCCCGAGATCATCGATGTCGTTCATCACCCGCCCCAGCAGGTCCCCCCGCCGCAACTGCGTCGGATCCCCCTGCCGCCCAGCGTCATCGGCACGCGCGAAACCCGATCGCTCGCTCGCTCCGGACGAGTCCCCCGCACCGCCGGTACCGAACCCGGTCCGGCGCGGCCGCCAGATATCCGCCCCGGCCAGCGTCCGGTAGGTGGTGACCCGCGCGGTATTCATCGCCCGCAACGCCACATCGTGGGTGGCCAGCCGCTCCAGATACCGGCACAACCCCCGCGCGATCCCCAGCGCCCGAACCGTCGTCACCGCGATGCTCAAATCCAGCACCGGCGGCATCTGCCAGGCCCGCGCGATCAACCACGCCGCCAGCGCCGCCAGCCCCAGCCCACTCCCCAGCGCCAGCACGCCCCACCCGACCGACAGCACCAGTCGCCCCCGGGACAACCCGAGCAATTCCCGCATCCGCCGCAGGTCCCCGAACATCCCGTTCACGGCCGCACCTCCACCCGCTCGAAACGCCGCATGCCCGCCTCGTCGACCACGTCGAGAACCGAAGCAGCCCTGGCGTTCCCGGTAACCTTCGTGGATCCCGGTCCAGTCGCCCCGGGTGGCAAGTTTTCCTCTCGCGCGGTCGATTCCTCGACAACGGCCCGCCCCGATCCACCCTGCCCGGGCAATGCCGATGTCGATGTGGCAGCCGCAGTTCCGCCGGCGCTCGTCGCCGCCGTGTCATTGCCAGGTTCTGCCGACCTCGATTCCGCGCCGGTAGAGGCATTCGAATTCGTGTCGAACATCGCCTCGTTCCGGGCCGCGCGGATTTCGACGACCTGGTCGGCGATGGCGAGGATCGAGGGGCGGTGGGCTACCAGGACCACGGTGGCACCGGCTCGGGCCCGGGCCACCAGGGCTGCGAGGACGGTGCCTTCGGCGGCGTCGTCGAGGTGAGCGGTGGGCTCGTCGAGAAGAAGGATCGAGCGAGGGGCCGCGAGGGTGCGGGTGAGGGCCAGGCGTTGGCGTTGGCCGAGGGAGAGGCCGGTGCCGCCGACGCCCACCACGGTTTCCCAGCGGTCCGGGAGGTCGTCGAGAACCGCATCGAAGCCGGTTGCGGTGCAAGCGGATTCGATGAGTTCCGAGGAGGCGGGCGGGCCGAGCAGATCGAGGTTGGCGCGGAGGGTGCCGGGGAGCAGGACCGGGCGTTGTGGGAGCCAGGCGATGTGGGACCACCAGGCGTCGGGGTCGAGGTCGGCGAGGGGGGTGCCGTCGACCAGGACGGATCCCTCGTCCGGCGTGATCAGGCCCAGGATCGCTTGCAGCGCGGTCGATTTGCCGCAGCCGTTCGGACCGCTCAGGACGGTGACCTCGCCGGGGCGAAGGGTGGCGGACAGGTCGGAGGGGGCAGCACCGTCGCGCGCCGCCACGGTCAGGCCGTGAATGTCGATGTAGCCGCGCGGGTTCAGAGCCGGTCTCGGGATGGTGGCCGTGGGGCCGGTCTCACCGACGGCCGGTGAGCCGGATTCGGCTGGTGCGCCGGGCGCCACCGAGATCGCCGAGGCACTGTCGCTGTCCGGTTCCAGAACCGCGAAAGCCCGCTCTGCCGCTGCGATTCCGTCCTGGGCGGCGTGGAAGCGCTCGCCCACCGCGCGCAGCGGCAGATAGACCTCGGGGGTCAGGATCAGGGCGAGGAGTCCGGCGTGCAGTCCCATGTGGCCGAAGACCAGGCGCATGCCGATGGAGACGGCGACCAGCGCTACGCACAGGGTGGCCAGCATTTCCAGGACCATCGACGACAGGAAGGCCAGCCGCAGTGCGGACATGGTGCGGCGGTGCAGGGACTCGCCCAGCTCGTTCACCCGCCCGGCCATACTGTGGCCCGCGCTCGACTTCCCGGTGGCCGATTCCGAGTCCACGGCATCGGATCCGGTTGCGGTGCGGGCGGTTTCGCGCCCCAGGGCCCGCAGGGTCGGCATGCCCGCGAAGAGGTCGAGGAGTTGGTCGGAGAGGCGGGCGGTGGCGGTCAGGGTGTCTGCGGATTTCCCCTGGGTGAGCAGGCCGATGAGGATCATGAAGATCGGGATCAGCGGCAGCGTGACGGCGATGATCGCACCGGACACCCAGTCGTGGACGGCGATCACGGCCAGCACCACGGGCGGCACCAGGCAGGCCAGGATCAGAGCCGGGAGGTAGCCGGTGAGGTAGGCGCGCAGCCCGTTCAATCCGCTGCCGACGACCACGGCCAGTTCGCTTCGGCGGCTTTCCAATTCGCGTGGCGGGAGTTCGGCGGCGGCGCGCAGGGAGGCGGTCTCCAATTCCGAGACCACCTGCGCTCCGGCCCGGTGCGCGAGCCTCGACTGCCACCAGGTGGCGGCCACCCGGCACAGCACGGCGAGCGCGAAGATCACCAGTTCTGTTGTCCACGAGCCGAGCTGGCGACGCGAGGGTTCGGTGATCACGCCCGCCAGTACGCGGGCCAGCGCCAGCGCCGCGACCACGATGCCGCCAGTGGTCACCAGTGAAAGTCCCACGCTCAGTGTGAGATACCTGCGGGCGGAGCGGGCGTAGCGCCACAGTCGCGGGTCCACCGGTCGTGCCATGGTCGATCTCCTCTTGCGAACCGGCGCGCCGGGCGGACCCGGCGCGCCGTCGTGTTCAGCTCTTGGCGGATTCCATGGGCAGCCCGATGGCGGGCGGGATCTGCTCCATGGTGAGCCGCTTGCGGAACACCCAGTAAGTCCAGGCCTGGTAACACAGCACGACCGGGACCATCGCCACCGCCACCCAGCTCATCACCACCAGCGTGTAGTGGGTCGAGGACGCCGACACCGTCCCGCCGCGTCCGTCGACGGTGAGACTGAAGACGTCGGAGATGTTGGAGGGCAGCACATTCGGGAACAGCGACCCGAACAGCAGCACGGTCGCCGCCGCGATGGTGAGCGCGGTACCGGTGAACGCCCAGCCGTCACGCCCCTGGGTGGCCGCGAATCCGGCGACGAGCAGTCCGACGACCGCCAGCACCAGCGGAATCCAGGTCCAGCCGTGCCCGTAGGCGAGCTGGGTCCAGATGCCGAAGGCCGCCACCACGACCGCGGTCGGCACGAAGATCAGCCGGATGATGCGCTGCGCGTCGTCACGGACCTCGTTGCCGGTCTTGAGCGCGATGAACACCGCACCGTGCAGCAGGAACAGCAGCAGCGTGGTCAGTCCGCCGAGCAGCGCGTACGGGTTGAGCAGATCGAACAGGTTGCCCTCGATCTGCCGGTGCGCGTTGAGTTTCACGCCCCGCACGATGTTGGCGAAGGCCAGACCCCAGGCCAGTGCCGGGATCCAGGACCCGAGCCCGATGCCGATATCGCACCAGACCCGCCACCGGTCGTCGTGGATCTTGCCGCGCCATTCGATGGCGCAGGCCCGCGTGATCAGCCCGACCAGGATCAGCAGCAGCGCCAGGTAGAACCCGGAGAACAGGCTGGCGTACCACTCGGGGAAGGCCGCGAACATGGCGCCGCCGCCGGTGAGCAGCCACACCTCGTTGCCGTCCCACACCGGTCCGATGGTGTTGAGCACCACGCGCTTCTTCGTCTCGGAGCCGCGTCCGATGATCGGCATCAGCATGCCGACGCCGAAGTCGAAGCCCTCCAGCACGAAGTAGCCGGTGAACAGGACCGCGATCAGCAGAAACCAGAATTCAGGGAGACTCATCCTCGGCTCCTAGTAGGCGAAGGAAAGCTTCTCGACGGGCTCCCCGGTCATCTTCGGGGTGTCGTCGTCCGCGGGCTTTTCGGGTCCGGCGACGACGTAGCGCCGCATCAGGTAGAACCAGCCGATCGCGAGCAGTCCGTAGAGCAGCGTGAACACGATCAGCGAGGTGAGGATGGTGCCCGCCGAGACGCCGGAGACGCCCTGCTGCACCGTCATTCGGATGTGCTGATCCCCGGTCGGGTTGGGAGCGACCACCCAGGGCTGGCGGCCCATCTCGGTGAAGATCCAGCCGGAGATGTTGCCCAGGAACGGGGTTGCGATGGCGATCAGCGAAAGCCACTTGAACCAGGTCTGATCCGGGACGCGACCGCGGCGGGTGACCCACAGTCCGGCCAGCGCCAACAGGATCGAGCCGGCCATCCAGGTGATCATGGCGCGGAAGGACCAGTAGGTGACGAACAGGTTGGGCCGGTAGTCGCCGATGCCGTACTTCTCGTTGTATTCGACCTGGAGGTCTTTGACGCCCTTCAACGTGACGCCGGTGAAGTCGCCGGTGGCCAGGTACGGCAGCACGTACGGCACCTCGATGAGGTGGTTGACGCTGTCGCAGTTGTTGTGGGTGCCGACTGTGAGCACGGAGAAGTCCGGATCGGTCTCGGTGTGGCACAACGATTCCGCCGACGCCATCTTCATGGGCTGCTGTTTGAACATCAGCTTGCCCTGGATGTCACCGGTGAAGATCAGCGCCACGCAGGCCACCAGCAGCACCCAGATGCCCAGGCGGGAGGCGGGCCGCCACATGCCGCGGGCTTCTTCGAGGAGGGCGTCGTTGTTGTCGGCCTTGGCTTTTCGCACATTGCGCACCATCCACCAGCCCGCGATACCGGCGACGAAGGTGCCCGAGGTGAGGAAGGCTCCGGCGACGACGTGCGGGAAGGCGGCCAGGGTGGTGTTGTTGGTCAGCACCGCCCAGATGCTGTGCAGTTCGGCGCGACCGGTGGCGGGGTTGTATTCCGCGCCGACCGGATGCTGCATGAACGAGTTGGCGGCGACGATGAAGTACGCGGACGCGTTGACACCGATGGCGACCAGCCAAATGCAGGCCAGGTGCACCTTTTTCGGCAGCTTGGTCCAGCCGAAGATCCACAGTCCGAGGAAGGTGGATTCCAGGAAGAAGGCGACCAGCGCCTCCATCGCGAGGGGTGCGCCGAATACGTCGCCGACGAAGCGGGAGTATTCGCTCCAGGCCATTCCGAATTGGAATTCCTGCACGATGCCGGTGGCGACGCCGAGGGCGAAGTTGATCAGGAACAACTTGCCGAAGAATTTGGTGAGCCGCAGCCACTTCTCCTGGCCGGTGATCACCCAGGCGGTCTGCATACCCGCGACGAGCGGGGCGAGTCCGATGGTGAGCGGCACCAGGACGAAGTGATAGACGGTGGTAATTCCGAACTGCCATCGCGCCAGATCTACGACGCTCATCCGACCTCCCTGCCCATCTACGACATGACGTAGTAACAGACAGTACGCCTCAGATCCGCCTTATCAACATGTGCCACGCCACAGCTTGCCAACAATTAGCCAGAGTGTGACGGACATGCCGCGGCAGGGCACGGAAGGTCGCAACGAAACGTGCTAGCGATCAGGAGAGCGGCCCGGAGCCCGGGTCACCAGTCGGCGATACTGCCCGGCAGCGTGATCCCGCGATTGACCATCTCGACGATCTCCGGGGCCCGGTCATTGGCCGACATGCGCAGTCCGTCCAGCGAATTGACCCGCGCGGCCAGCGTCACGCTCGACAGCATCCACACGCTGTCGGCGGTGATCAGATCCGCGATGAACAGCGGCTCGTACGAGCATTCCCAGCCCGCCTTCTCCGCCTGCGTGAACAGCACCCGCTGCGTGGTGCCCGGCAGTACACCGTTGCGCGCGGGCGGGGTGATCAGCTGATTGTCGCGCTGCACAACGACGCTGGAGCGTGGCCCCTCCAGCACCCGATGCTCGGTACTGGTGAAGATGACGTCGTCCGCGCCCATCCGCTTGGCGAAGCGCAGCGCGGACATATTCATCGCGTACGACAGCGTTTTCGCGCCCAGCAGCTGCCACGGCGCGGCCTGCGCCAGGTCGATCGAGATGCCACGCGAGAGCGTGATCACCGAAACACCGTCGGCGCGAGCGGTTTCCACCCGGTCGGCCACCGGCATCACCAAAACGTATCCGGTGGTTGCCGGTTGGGCTCCGGCCAGCGCTCCACCCTTGGTTGCCGTACGTTCGCCAGAGCTTCCGTGATCGCTGTCACGCCCCCGGGTGAGCACCAGCCGCAGCATGCCCTCGCGCTCGCGGCCCCATTCCTCGGCCGCCAACTCCACCGCGAAGCGCCACGCCTCCAGATCCGGGGCAGGCAGCTCGAGGGCCTCCGCGGACCGGCGCAGCCGGGCCAGATGCAGTTCGATCGCGCACGGCACCCCGTCCCGCACCAGCACCGTCTCGAAGATGCCGTCGCCGCGCAGCGCGCCGATATCGTCCGCGAAAAGCAAAGGCGTGTCCGGATCCTGGATCGCGCCGTCGAGAGTCACCAGAACCCGTTCCACCATGGCCCGAGCCTAGGCCAGCGCACCCGCCCAGGCCGGGCAATCCGCCCGTCCCGGCTCCCGGGCACGGTGCGGTCCGGCGGCAACGCCCGTCGCGCGGCCGCCCGCGGGCCGGGCCGCACCCGCCACCTCGATTTCGGACGTATCCAGGCAGTTGTCCATCTCCGGCACGCGCCGGACACGGGCAGCCGAACCGGTGAAACCCGCCCGTGACGGCGTCCCCGGGGATTGACAGCACCGCCGATCCGACCGGCGTGTCCGTCGACCGCGCGCCCGCTTTCGCCCCGCCCGGCGCAGGTGGCCCCGCCGCCCGCGCTCGACGCTGTATAAGGTGGACGTGTGTCCTCCTCGGTTGCACCCAGTCCGATCTTGCAGGTTCCAGGGGCGGTCGCGGGGCTGCCGGGATCACCGGACGCCGCGGTCGCGTGGCATTACGGGGATCCCTTCGGTGAGCAGCGCGCCGCCGCACGACAGGTCGCGGTGGTGGATCGGTCGCACCGGTTCGTGCTGACCATCACCGGCAAGGAACGGTTGAGCTGGCTCAACACCATCTCCAGCCAGGCCGTCACCGATCTGGGCGACGGCGAATCCGCCGAGAACCTGGATCTCGATCTGCAGGGCCGCGTGCTCAATCACTTCGTGCTCACCGAGCTGGACGGCACGGTGTGGATCGACACCGAGGGCGAGCGCGGCGCGGAACTGCTGAGCTTCCTGCAGAAGATGGTGTTCTGGGCCGACGCCAAGCCCGTCGACGCCAACGATCACGCCGTGCTGACCCTGCTCGGCCCGCAGACCGCCGAGCTGATCGACACCCTGGGCGTGAGTGCCCTCCCCGCCGAAACCTATCGCGCCGTTGCCCTTCCGGGCGGCGGGTTCCTGCGCCGCATGCCGTGGCCGGGCCCGCACTCCTTCGATCTGATCGTGCCGCGCGCACAGCTGGCCGACTGGTGGTCGCGGCTGCGGGCCGCGGGTGCGGCGGCCGCGGGCTCGTGGGCGTTCGAGGCGCTGCGGGTCGAAGCGCTGCGCCCGCGCCTCGGCATCGACACCGACGACCGGACCATCCCGCACGAGGTGAACTGGATCGGCAGCCCCGCCGAACATGGTGCGGTGCACCTGAACAAGGGCTGCTACCGCGGTCAGGAGACGGTGGCCCGCGTCCACAATCTCGGCAAGCCGCCCCGGCACCTGGTGCTGCTGCATCTCGACGGCTCCGCGGATTCCCGTCCGGAGCCCGGTGATTCGGTGACGGCGGGCGGGCGCGTGGTGGGCACGCTCGGCACCGTGATCGACCATTTCGAGCTGGGCCCGATCGCGCTCGCGCTGATCAAACGCAATGTCCCCGCCGACACCGCCCTCGAGGCGGGCCCGTGCGCCGCGTCCATCGACCCGGATTCGGTTCCGGCGCACGATGAACCGCAGGCCGGACGGCTGGCGGTCGAGAAGTTGCGCGGGCGATGAACACCGGCCGCGTACTCGCGGTTTGCGTGGTGCACGCCGAACTGGAGGTGGCCGCGCGCTCGAGCAAGGTGGGCCGTACCGCCATCGACAAAAGGCCGGTGCCGCACCGGGTTCCGGTGCGCGGCCTGGGCCTGGACGGCGATCACGTCTGCGACACCGAGCATCACGGCGGCGTCCATCAGGCCGTGTACGCCTATGCCGAGGAGGACGCCTGCGCCTGGTCCGCGGAACTGAACCGCGACCTGCCCGCCGGCTGGTTCGGTGAAAACCTGCGCATCGAGGGCCTGGCGGTCAGCGATGCCGTGCTGGGCGCGCGCTGGGCCGTCGGCGACACCCTGCTGGAGGTGAGTGCGCCCCGCGTCCCGTGCGCCACCTTCGGCTGGTGGGCCGCCGAGCCGCAGTGGGTGAAACGCTTCACGCTGCAGGCGAATACGGGCGCGTATCTGCGGGTCCTGACCGAGGGCACGATCGGCGCGGGCGACGAGGTGCGGGTGGTGCACACGCCCACGCACGGCGTCACCGTGCGCGAGCTGTTCACCGGTGCGGACCCGGACCGGCTGGAGGTGCTGCTCGACGCCGAGCCCACCGTGTCCGAGGACGTGCGCATGCAGATCGACCGGCATCGCCGCCGCCATACCGGAGCCGTTCGGTCATGAGCTCGCCCGTCCCGGCCCTCGACCTGGATGATCTCGAACCGGAAGGAAACCCGAGCATGAGCGTGGATCTCGTCGAGGTGGTGCGGTCCGGATTCCGGGAGTGCGTGCATCGCGGTTCGGTGGTGATCCTGCGCCCCGACGGTGAGCCGCTGGTGGAGCTGGGTGCCGTGCACGGCCCGATCTTCCCGCGTTCCACCAACAAGCCGCTGCAGGCACTGACCTTGCTGCGCAATGGTTTCGAACCGGTCGACGACACCGAGTTGGCCATCTCGACCGCCTCGCATTTCGGTGAGCCCGATCATGTGGAGCTGGTGGCGCGGCTGCTGGACCGTTTCGGTTTCACCGAGGACGACCTGGAGTGCCCGCCGGATCTGCCGTTCGACGAGCAGGCCCGGGCGGCCGTGCTGGCGGGTAGCGATCGCGCGAAGGCGGCCCGCCGGATCTTCATGAACTGTTCCGGCAAGCATGCCGCCATGCTGGCGACCTGCCGGATCAACGACTGGCCGACCCGCGGCTACCTCGAGGTCGGGCATCCGCTGCAGCAGGCGGTGCTGGAGACCGTCGCCGATGTCACCGGTGAGCCGGAGACCGATCTCGGTATCGACGGCTGCGGCCTGCCGATCGTGCCGGTGTCGCTGGTGAATCTGGCGCGCGCCTACGCGACGCTGGCGACCGCGCCGGAAGATAGCCCCGAACGGCGCATTGCGGACGCGATCCGCGCCCACCCCCGAGTGATTTCCGGCACGGACGGCCCGGATCTTCGAATCATGTCGGCGACGCCGGGACTGGTCTGCAAGATCGGCGCGGACGGGGTGCACGCCGGTTCGCTGCCGGACGGCACGGCCTTCGCCTACAAGATCGACGATGGCGCCGATCGCGCGCGAGTTCCCCTGACGCTGGCCATTCTCCAGCGTATGGGCATCGAATGGACCAGCGCGCACGCGGAACTCGCGGCCCCCGCGGTGCTCGGCGGAGCGGCCCGGGTGGGCATCGTGCGAGCCGTTCCGGGAGTGCTCTAGCCCCCCGTCGAAGTGGGTTGCGGGACACCGGTCGAGGCCGGTGGCCCGGCCTCGCAACGTTTATCCCCCACTCCTGGAAGCGCGACCGCCGGACACACGCTAAAGTGTTCGTCAGGAAGAGTATTAATTCGAACGGGGCCGCCAAACCCACCCCAGGCCGCCCCGCAGTGACGCGAGGGGGTCAGCCATGGGCCGTGGCCGGGCTAAGGCAAAGCAGACCAAGGTTGCACGAGAGCTGAAGTACAGCTCACCGTCGACCGACTTCACGAGCCTTCAGCGCGAGCTGTCGGGGAGTCCCTCCGACACGCTGTGGAGTCGTCCCGAACCGCAACAGCGGGGCGGTGTGCTTTCCGACGAGCATGACGCGAGCGAATCGCGGTCGAGCCAGGATGAAGAAGACAGCTACGACGACTGGCGTCGCTGACTCGGATTTCCGACGTACTGCAGGGGGAGGCCGGTGGGCTTCCCCCTTTAGCACGTCGTTTTCACCGGTCGCGTGCGATGCCGATGATTTGCCAGCAGCATCGAGCGTTCCGTCCCCTCCGGGTCGGGACGTTACTTTTGTGTAACCCATGGCGGGGTGGCCGTGGATGTTTCTGCGGCACACCATAATTCGGACATACAGAACGGCCCCGGTCACTCGCGAGAGTGACCGGGGCCGGCTGCTTTCCGGGCGCTAGAAGCGCGGGTGGTCGCCCACCAGGGCGACGCGGGGCGCGTCGGCGTCCTTGGCCTTCTTCACCGTGCCGAGGGTCCAGCAGTCGATGTGGCGGGCGGTGAGGACGGCGAGGGCGCGGTCGGCGTCCTCGGGGGCGACGACGGCGACCATGCCGACGCCCATGTTGAAGGTCTTCTCCATCTCGGGGCGCTCGACGCGGCCGCGCTGGGCGATCATCTTGAAGACCGGGGCCGGGTTCCAGGTGCCGCGGTCCAGTTCGGCGACGAGTCCGGCAGGGAGCACACGACCGAGGTTGTTGGCCAGGCCGCCGCCGGTGACGTGGCTGAAGGTGCGCACGTCGGTTTCGGCGATCAGGGCCAGGCAGTCCTTGGCGTAGATGCGGGTCGGCTCGAGCAGTTCCTCGCCGAGGGTGCGGCCGAATTCCTCGACGTGTCCGGTGAGGGACATCCGGTCGATGTCGAGCAGCACCTTGCGGGCCAGCGAGTAGCCGTTGGAGTGCAGGCCCGACGCGCCCATGCCGATGACGACGTCGCCGGGGCGCACGCGGTCCGGGCCGAGCACGGCGTCGGCCTCGACCACGCCGACTCCGGTGGCCGACAGGTCGTAGTCGTCGGCGCCCATCAGGCCGGGGTGTTCGGCGGTCTCGCCGCCGAGCAGCGCGCAACCGGCCAGCACACAGCCTTCGGCGATGCCGGACACGATCTGGGCGACCCGCTCGGGGACGACCTTGCCGACGGCGATGTAGTCCTGCAGGAACAGCGGTTCGGCGCCGCAGACGACGAGGTCGTCGACGACCATGGCGACCAGGTCGAGGCCGACGGTGTCGTGCTTGTCGAGGGCCTGGGCGATCGCGATCTTGGTGCCGACGCCGTCCGTGGAGGCGGCGAGCAACGGCTCCTTGTAGCCACCCTTCAGGGCGAACAGTCCGGCGAAGCCACCGAGGCCACCCTGTACTTCGGGGCGGCTGGCCTTGCGGGCCAGGGGCGCGAACAGTTCGACTGCCCGGTCGCCGGCTTCGATATCCACTCCGGCCGCCGCGTACGAGGCACCGGCGCTGCTGGGTGTCTGTTCAGTCATTGTCGGGGAGAGCTCCAAGCCGAATCGGAGTGGACAGTTGCCTGCTCACGCTAGCTCACGCCGCCTTCGACTCAGTCAGCGGGCGGCGCGAAAGTGGTGTATTCGCGCCCCCGTGGGAGTGCCCAGGAGCCGCGATGTTCCGGACGTACCCGAGAAATTACCCGCATCGGGCGAATTCGGTTGTCACGATTTCCCCGCTCTCGGTAACCGGGTGGATTCGGTTCTACGGCGGCGCTGTTCGACCGGGTCCGGCACCGGGACCGCGGCCACCAGCAACCGCGTGTAGTCCTGCCGGGGCCGCCGCAGGATGTCGTCGTTGCTGCCCTGTTCGACGATGCCGCCGTTGCGCAGCACGATGATTCGCGTGGCGAGCTGATCGACGACGGCGAGGTCGTGGCTGATGAACAGGCAGGCCCAGCCGTGCTCGCGCTGCAGCTCCGCGAACAGCTCGAGCACCTTCGCCTGCACGGAGACGTCGAGGGCGCTGGTGGGTTCGTCGGCGACCAGCAGGTCGGGATTGAGCACCAGGGCCCGCGCCAGACTCACCCGCTGACGCTGCCCGCCGGAGAGCTCGTGCGGATACCGCCGTTCCATCCCGGCGGGCAGTTGCACATCGTCGAGCAGCGCGCGGACCCGTGCCCGTGCCGCCGCCCCCTTGGCCTCCCGATGCACCAGCAGCGGTTCGGCCACGCACTCCCCGATGGTGAGCCGCGGATTGAGCGAGGTGGCCGGATCCTGGAACACGAACCCGAACCGCCGCCGCAGCGGCCGCAACCGCCGCTCGGACAATCCGGCGATATCGGTCCCCAGCACCCGCACACTCCCGGCGGTCGGCCGCTGCAACGCCGCCACACACCGCCCGATGGTCGACTTCCCCGACCCGGATTCGCCCACCACCCCGAGGGTTTCGCCCCGCCGCAGCGTCAGCGACACGTCGTCGACAGCCCGGAACGGCGGGCGGCCGAGCGCCCCCGGAAACTCCACTACCAGCCCAGCCACCTCCAGCACGATCCCACCGTCCACAGAAGTCTCTGCACGCGAGAGGGATTCAGTACCGGTTCCGCTGTCGGCGCGCGGTCTTCCGGTGCGAGCCGAGATTCCCGCGGGCGCAGTCTCGGTGACCGTCGCGAAATCCTCTGCAACGGTGGTGGTGCCCCCACGCTGCGGGTAACCGGGGGCGGCGGTTTCGCCTGCGGTCCGTTCCGTGACAGCGGCCTCTCCGGCGTTCGGCGGCTCGCCGCCAGGCTGCCAGTTGTCCGGCAGCACACGGAGTTTGGGGACTGCGGCGAGGAGGGCTCGGGTGTATTCGTGTTGAGGGGCGGTGAAAAGTTGGTCGACGGGGGCGGTTTCGACGATGCGGCCTTCGCGCATGACCACGACGCGGTCGGCGAGGTCGGCGACGACGCCCATGTTGTGGGTGATGAGGACGATGGCCGCGCCGAGGCGGTCGCGGAGATCGCGGAGCAGGTCGAGGATTTCGGCTTGGACGGTGACGTCCAGGGCGGTGGTGGGTTCGTCGGCGATGATCACGCGGGGTTCGCAGGCGATGGCGATGGCGATCACCACGCGTTGCTTCTGGCCGCCGGAGAGCTGGTGCGGGTAGAAGTCGACGCGGGCTTCGGGGTCTGGCAGGCCTACCGTGCGCAGCAGTTCGATGGCCTTGGCGCGGGCGGGTTTCCGCTTCATGCCGGAGTGGGCGCGCAGGGCCTCGGCGATCTGGAAGCCGACGGTGAACAGTGGGTCGAGAGCCGCGCCGGGTTCCTGGAAGACCATGGAGATCGCGCCGCCACGCAGGGCGGTGAGTTCGCGCTCGCTCATCTTCGTGACGGCTTTGGCGCCGAGGGTGACGGTGCCGCGCACAGTGGCGGTGGGTGGCAACAGGCCCATGGCGGTGCGCGAACTCACTGATTTGCCGGAGCCGGATTCGCCGACGACGGCCAGGACTTCGCCGGGAAACACCTGGTAGGTAACGTCTTTCACGGCGTTGACGGCCCCGGCGTCGGTGGCGAACGTCACGGTGAGGCAGTCGTAGGACAGGACGGGTTCAGGCATCGCCGGACTCCTTCGCGGGTTCGGGCGCAACGGGTTCGGGTTCAGTGGCGGCGCGGCGGGTGCGCAGCAGCGGGTTGAGTACCTCGTTGAGGCTTTCGCCGACCAGGGTCATGCCGAGCACCACGGTCACGATGGCGACGCCGGGGAACACGCCGGTCCACCAGATGCCGTTGGAGACGTCGGAGAGCGCCTTGTTGAGGTCGTATCCCCATTCGGCGGCCTGGGTCGGTTCGATGCCGAAGCCGAGGAACCCCAGTCCCGCGAGGGTGAGGATGGCCTCGGCCCCGTTGAGCGTGACCAGCACCGGCAGTGACTGGGTGACGTTGGCGAGGATGTGCCGGAACAGGATTCGGGTGGTGGACGCGCCGGTTACCCGCGCGGCATCCACGTACGGTTCCTGTTTCACCGAGATGGTGGCATTGCGCACCACCCGGAAGTACTGCGGCACGAAGATCACCGTGATGGCGACGGCCGCCGACGCGATGCCGCCGAAACTGCTGGACTGCCCGCCCGACACCATGATCGACACCACGATGGCCAACAGCAGTGACGGGAACGCGTACATGGCGTCCATGAACAGCACCAGCACGCGGTCCACCCAGCGCCCGAGGTAGCCGGAAACCAATCCCAGTGGCACGCCGACGATCAGCGACAGCACCAGTGACACCGCGATCACCGACAGCGCGGTGCGCGCGCCGAAGATGACGCGGGAGAACACATCCTCACCGCGCACCGAGGTGCCGAACCAGTGGGCTCCCGAGGGTGGCTGCTGCCGGACGAAGTCGGTGCCGTCGGCGATGGACTGCGCGAACCCGTAGGGCGCGATCAGGGGTGCGAACACGGCGATCACAATGAATGCCACGACCAGCGCGAGTCCGAGCAGCAGCGTGAACCGCTGTAGTCCGGAGGTCATGCGCACCAGCGACATTCCGGGGATGTGCCGCCACCGTGACCGGCTGGGCGGTACCGCCGCGTCGCCCGCGACGGTGGTCTCGATGACGGTCATCAGAACCTCACTCGGGGGTCGATCATCGCCACGATCAGGTCGACCAGGAAGCTCATCACCGCGACCACGATGGCGATGAACGCGACAATGCCCTGCACCGCAACGAAATCCCGAGCCTGCAGATACGCGGCGAGCTGATACCCGAGCCCCTTCCATTCGAAGGTGTTCTCGGTGAGCACCGCACCGCCGAGCATCATGGCGATCTGCATGCCCATGACGGTGACGACGGGGATGAGCGCGTTGCGGAAGGCGTGCCGTTGGGTGACGACCCGGTCGGACAGTCCGCGGGCGCGCGCGGCGTCGACGTAGCCCGACCGCAGGGTCTGGATCAGGTTGATGCGCACCAGCCGCAGGAAGACTCCGGCGGTGAGCAGCCCGAGTGCGATCGCGGGCAGCACAGCGTGTTTCAGCACATCGCCGATGTATCCGGGATCCCCGTAGAGGACGGCGTCGACGATCATGATGTTGGTCTTGGGCGACACGTTCTGCAGTTGCAGTTCGACATTGGTGCTGGCACGCCCGGCGACCGGCAGCCAGCCGAGTTTCACCGCGAACACCAGTTTGAGCAGCAGCCCGACGAAGAACACGGGAGCCGCGTACACCAGGATCGCGAACAGCCGCAGGGCGACGTCGGCGGCCGAATCCCGTTTGGTGGCCGCGTATCTGCCCAGTGGCACGCCCACCGCGAACGCGACGATCAAGGCCCAGAACACGAGTTCCAGGGTGGCCGCGCCGTAGGTGACGATGACGTGACTGATCGCCTGATTGTCTTGGGAGCGACCGAAATCCCCGCGCACCAGCCCGGACAGGTAGTCCCAGTACTGGCTGAGAATGGGCCTGGTGAGACCGGCTTCGCGTTTGCGTTCCTCGATCTGTTCGGGGCTGAGCCGTCCGCCCAGCGCCGCGCTGATCGGGTCGCCGATCACCCGCATCAGGAAGAACACCAGGGTGACCAGGATCCAGGTGGTGGGGATGATCAACAGCGCCCGCACCCCGAGGTACCGTGCCAGCGCTCCGTAGCGAGAAGTGTTGCCGCGCACACGCTTCGCGGCGGCCCGGGCCGGTGTCGCGGGCCCGTCGGCGTCCTGCGTCGTGGTCACCGGGGTCGCACTCCCTCGGAGAGGTGGCGGTCAGTGGCCGCCTGAATTCCATTGCCGGGGCGACAAGTCCCCAGGTATCCGTTCGAACCCATCTGCCCTGCTTTCGAATTCGCGCGGCCGCGACCCCGGATCGCGGATCACGCACCGCTGCGGCCTGAAGATGAGACCGGTCGGCCCGCCCCTCATGTCGGGCCGACCGGTGTCGGTGGGGCGCTGCGCGTGTCAGGTTCGCGCGCCCCGATCGTTTCGTGAGCGGCGTGCTCTGCGCCGCCGTGCGCTACTTGCTCAGCACGCCGAAACGGAATTTGGACGACGGGTCCAGGGTCTTGTCGACGCCCTGGACGTTCTTGCCCGCCACCGCGATCTGATTGCCGGTGAGCAGCGGCACGATGGGCATGAAGTCGGCCATCAGGTCGTGCTGCACGGTGGCCAGGGCGGCGGCGCGTTTGGCCGGGTCGGGTTCGGTGACCTCGGCCTGCAGTTCGGCGCTGATCTTGGGATCGCTGAAGTGGTTGCGCAGGAAGTTGTCGTTCTGGAAGAACGGGGTCAGGTAGTCGTCGGCGTCCGGGAAGTCGGGGAACCAGCCGAACTGGAACAGCGGGTAGCCGTCGGTGGAGCGCGCCTTCTGGTACGAAACCCATTCGGTGGATTGCAGATTCACCTTGAACAGGCCGGTGGATTCCAGCTGGTTCTTGATGGCCGCGTACTCCTCCGAGCTGGTGGAGCCGTAGTGGTCGGTGTTGTACTGCAGGTTCAGTTCGACCGGTCCGGTGACGCCCGCGTCGGCCAGCAGTTTCGCGGCCTTCACCTTGTCCGGCTTGGTCCCGTAGAGGTCCTTCAGCGGTTCGGTCGCGCCCGGGAGTCCCTGCGGCACCGGCGAATACAGCGGTGACCAGGTGCCCTTGAAGACATCGCTGGCCAGTGCCTCACGGTCGACGGAGACCGAGACCGCCTTGCGGATGGCCAGCTTCTGCTCCGGGCTGCCACCGGGCTGGGTGTTGAGGTTGAACACGATGTAGCGGGTGTCGCCGCCGGGCGACTGGTGCACGGTCACCTTGTCGCTGCCGCGCAGCGAGTCGATGTCGGTGGGGGTCAGCGTGTGCCAGACGACGTCGATATTGCCCTGCTGCACATCGAGTTTCAGGTTCGACGCCTCGGCGTAGTACTTGACCGTGACGGTGTCGGTGGCGGGCTTGCCGAACAGTCCGTTGTAGTCCGGGTTGGACTTGTACTCGACCAGCTTGTTCTTGTCGTAGCTGCTGATCGTGTACGGCCCGGAGAACGGCTTGGCCTTCACGACGTCTTCGTCGGCCAGGATGGCGTCGGCCGGGAACACCTTCTCGTCGACGATGGCGGCGGCCTGGGTCGGCAGGATCGCCGCGAAGGTCTGGTCGTTGGCGACCTTCAGGGTGAACGCGACGGTGGCGTCGTCGGGTGCGTCGGTGTGGTCTAGATTGCCGAGCAACGCGGCCGGGCCCTGCGGATGGTTGATCTTCAGCATCCGGTCGAAGGAGAACTTCACGCTCTTGGCGGTGAGCGGGTCACCGTTGGCGAACTTCAATCCCGGTTTCAGCGTGCAGGTGTACACGGTCGGGGTGGTGAACGAGCATTTGTCGGCGGCATCGGGTTTCGGGGCCGCCTCGCCCGCCGGGAAGTTCAAAAGGAACTGGTAGACCTGGGTTTCGGCGAGGAGTGAGCCGTTGTCGTAGGCCATGGCGGGGTCCAGCGAGGTGACCTTGTCGGTGGTGCCGACCAGGATTCCGGCGCTGCCGCCACCGCCTCCCGTCCGGCCCGCACCGCAACCGGCCATCGCCAGCACCGCTAGTCCCGCAAACGCAACCGCCGCAATTCTTTTCACGCGCATGTACTGCCCTGCTCTCGAAACGCGGTGCGGCGGACCGGGTCACGGCCGCGCCCCGCGGTGGACAACCTTTGGCTGGGCACAGTATCGACCGGTTATAACCAATATGTTGCGAATACGAACAAAACGGTCGGAAATTTTTGTTTCCGGCCCGAACGACAACGCCCCGCCGGTCCGAAGACCGACGGGGCGTCGCGGGATTTCAGGCGTCAGGGGCGGCTGAGCGCGCTGGCATTCACGTTGTCGGCCAGCAGTTCCGCCTCGGTGGCTCCGGTGAGGATGCCTTCGAGGAGGTTCTTGCCGATGGCGGCCTCGGTGGGCAGCTCGATCGGGTACTCGCCGTCGAAGCACGCGCAGCACAGGCGCGAGCGCGGCTGCTCGGTGGCGGCGATCATGCCCTCCAGCGAGATGTAGCCGAGGCTGTCCGCGCCGATGGAGCGGCGCACGCCGTCCACCATGTCGTCCAGACTCTCCCCCGCGATGCCTTCCGGGCCCGCGCCGTTGGCGATCAACTCCGCGGGGGAGGCGAAGTCGATGCCGTAGAAGCACGGCCACTTGACCGGCGGGGACGCGATCCGCACATGGATCTCGAGGGCGCCCGCCTCCCGCAGCATGCGGATCAGGGCGCGCTGGGTGTTGCCGCGCACGATGGAGTCGTCCACCACGATTAGTCGCTTGCCGCGGATGACCTCACGAAGCGGGTTGAGCTTCAATCGGATTCCGAGCTGGCGGATGGTCTGGCTGGGCTGGATGAAGGTGCGGCCCACGTAGGCGTTCTTCATCAGGCCCTGGCCGTAGGGGACGCCGGAACCCTGGGCGTAACCGACCGCGGCGGGGGTGCCGGACTCCGGCACCGGGATGACCAGGTCACCCTCGACCGGATGCTCGACGGCCAGGCGGCGGCCGATGTCCACGCGGGTGGCGTGCACCGAACGGCCGGAGATGGTGGAGTCCGGGCGGGCCAGATACACGAATTCGAAGACGCAACCCTTGGGCGTCGGGTTGGCGAAGCGCGAGGAGCGGACACCGTCGGCGTCGATCGCCAGCAGTTCACCCGGCTCGATCTCACGCACGAAGGACGCGCCCACGATGTCGAGGGCGGCGGTCTCGCTGGCTACCACCCAGCCTCGGTCCAGGCGGCCCAGGCACAGCGGGCGCACGCCGTGCGGATCGCGCGCGGCGTAGAGGGTGTGCTCGTCCATGAAGGTCAGGCAGAACGCACCGCGCAGCGTCGGCAGCAGTTCCATCGCGGCCTGCTCGATGCTCTTGTCGGCGGCAGCGTGCGCCAGCAGCGCGGTGATCACGTCGGAATCGGAGGTGGCGGCCATCGAACCGGCCATCCGGCCGGTGACGAGACCGAGATCCCGTGCCCGCGTGCTCAATTCGGCGGTATTGACCAGATTCCCGTTGTGTCCCAACGCGATTCCGGTTCCGACCGCGGTGGTGCGGAAGATCGGCTGGGCGTTCTCCCAGGTGGTGGAACCCGTAGTGGAGTAACGACAGTGACCGACGGCGACATGACCGGGCATGGCCGCGAGGGTCTGTTCGTCGAAGACCTGGCTCACCAGGCCCAGATCCTTGAACACCAGCACCTGGGCACCGTCGGCGACGGCGATACCGGCCGCCTCCTGACCACGGTGCTGCAATGCGTAGAGTCCGTAGTAAGTGAGCTTGGCCACATCCTCGCCCGGGGCCCAGACACCGAACACACCGCACTCTTCGCGCGGTTCGTTCTCGTCCTGGTCGTGGGTGGTGGCAGCGGAGGGGAGAGACACCGTTTGCTCCCTGTTCGGCGGGCGGGGGGCGTCAGCCATTCTACGGGTAACCGCAAGGCAACCCACCGTTGGGATAACCGGGATGGCACGACGTTTGCTGTTAGCGTTCGACCGTGGCGACCACCGACACCGCGGAACCTACCCGACGCCGTCATCTGAGCCCGTTGCGGTGGGCGTTTCCGATCATCGTCGTCACCCTGCTGGCCTCGCTGCTGGGGGTCATGTACCTCGACTACGTGGTCGATCCGGAGAAGAACCTCCACAATTTCCCGATCGCGCTGGTGAATCAGGATGTGGGCGAGGATCTCACCGTCGGCGGGCAGACCAAGCATGTGAACTTCGGCGATCAGGTGTCGGAGGGACTGCAGAAGGCGGTGCCGGCCGATCAAATCGATCTGCGGGTGCTCGGTGTCAACGAGGCCAGTCTGGAAATGCAGTCGGCGCAGGTCTACGGCACCATCATCATTCCGAGCGACTTCTCCAAGCGGCTCGGCATTCTCGGGGTCGGCAGTGTGGTGCCCGGCGATATCTCCAAGCCGGAACTGATCCTGCAGACCAATCCGCGCACCGGCGCGTTCGCGACCGCGGTGGTGCAGAAATTCGGTGAGCAAGCTCTCACCCAGGTGAACGCGCAGGTCGGGCAGCAGCTCACCGATCAGGTGAAGGCGCAGTTGGCGCCGCCGCCGGGCGCGCCGCCGACCGAGCTGACCGCGGCCACCCGGCTGGTGCTGGCGCAGCCGCTGAACATCACGGTGAACCAATTCTGGCCGCTGCCCGGCGGTTCCGGTGAGGGCCTGACCGCCTTCTTCTACAGCCTGCTACTGCTGCTGGTCGGCATGGTCGGGGCGATGATCATCCACCAGCTCATCGACTCGGCGCTCGGCTTCCTGCCGACCGAGTGGGGTCCCTGGTACGTGCACTATCCGCGCGCGTCGATCTCCCGGTTGAGCACCCTGCTGTTGAAATGGTCGGCGGTGGTGGTGATGTCGCTGACGGTGTCGGGTGCGCTGATGGGTATCGCGGCCGCGCTGGGCATGCCGATCGACAAGCCGCTGCTGCTGTTCATCTACGGCGCGCTGGTGATCACCACCGTCGGCTTCACCTGCACCTCGGTGCTGGCGGCGGTCGGCACCGCGGGTCTGATCATCAACCTGATCATCTTCATCATCCTGGGCCTGCCCTCCTCGGGCGGCACCATCCCGATCGAGGCCACCCCCAAGTACTTCGGCTGGCTGGCGAAGTTCGAGCCCATGCACCAGGTCTTCCTGGGCACCCGCTCCATCCTCTACTTCTACGGCGACGGCCAAGCCGGTCTCACCCGGGGTGTCTGGATGTCCCTGCTGGGCCTGGCCATCGGCATCCTCGGCGGCCTGTTCATCACCCGCTTCTACGACCGCAAAGGCCTGGACCGCAAGCCCTCCGCATAGGTCAGAGCGGCACCACCGGTAGCCACCGCGCCACCTCTGCCGCGCGACTACCGGAGGCGGTGAGCGCCCCGGAATCCAACGCCTCCTCGAACCCCATCAGCCCGGTGGCCAGCAACAACCAAGTGCGAGCATCGGTTTCGACCACATTCGGCGGTGTCCCCCGCGTATGCCGAGGCCCCTCGATGCACTGCACCGCCACGAACGGCGGCACCCGCACCTCCACCGAATGCCCCGGCGCATCCCCCGCCAACGCCCGAGCCGTCCCCCGCACCGCCGCCGCGATCTCACTCCGCCCCGGCTGCGCGACCGCCCCGTCCCGCAACCACTCCCCCACCACCGCCACCGCGGCCCGCACCTGAGCCGGATCCACCACGCCACGTCCTGCCATGCGCCGAGGCTACCGCCGCCCACCGACCTCCCCGCGGCCGAGCGGGAATCAGCGAGATGCCTCGGTCCTGCGGTTGGAGACAGCGCGGGCGGCGTAGGGGGCGAGGGCGCCGCCCGCGTTCAGGGCGAGGTGCAGGAGGGCAGGGGCGGTGGTGCTGCCGGTGGCGCGGCGGAGGTGGTCGAAGAGGGCGCCGGCCAGGGTGGTGATCGCGAGGGTGCCGGGGACGGAGTCGCCTGCGGAGCGGGCCGGGTGGATGTGGGCCAGGCCGAAAGTGATTGCGCCGAGCAGGGTTCCGGTGTGGCCCGCGGTGCGCTCCAGGAGCGGGGTGAGGGTGGCTCGGTAGAGGAGTTCCTCGGCGAGGACGGTGCCGACGGGGATGTGGAGGACTGTCCATTCGGCGGTGTGGACGTCCGGGCCGCGGTCGGCGACTTCGGCGAGGCGGCGACGGGTGGCTGGGATGGCTACGGCGGCAGCGAGACCGGCGGTGACGAGGGCGGCGACGGCGGCACCGGCGCGGATGCCGCGCGGGTCGGTCCAGTGGGGTGTGCCGTCGAAGGTGAGGGCGTACGCGGTGGCGAAGGCGGTGTTGGCTGCGGTGCGGCCACGCACGTCCAGCCGCAGGGCCGGGAGCACGATGTTGGCCCACAGCGGCGGGAATGCCATGGCGGCAAGGGGTTTCGGGCGCAGCAGCACGCGAGAGAGGTCTGCGCGAGTTTCGCCCACCGCTACTTGACCGCTCGTTCGTAGGCTTCGGCGAGTTCGATCTGTACGCGGATGCGGTCGCTGAGGGCTTGGTTCCAGCCGTCGGGGGCGGCGATGGCGGCCCAGCCGTCGAGCACGAGGGTGCCGTAGTTGTGGCCGTGGCCGTCGCTGACGCCCTGGGCGTTGGTGAGGTCGGCGACCACCTGCCAGAAGGTGACGAAGGGCCACCAGCGCATTTGGGGTGAGACGTCGGCGCCTCGGGGTTCCGACAGCCAATCCGGTTGGGAGAAGATGAGATCCGAGGACCACCAGACGATGGGGTCGGACGGGTGTTGCAGGTAGGCGATGCGGGGTTTGCGCCAGTCCGGTGAGGGTTTGCCGAGATCGGCTGCGGTGGCGGCGAATCGGACCACGAGGCCGTCGGCGTAGACGGGGTCCACTTCGCGGGTGCCGGGGTCGCGGCGTTGAACGAACTGCTGCCACAGGCGATTCGAATTGGGTGGGCCCACCCACAGCGCGCCGTCGACCTTGGAGCGCAGGTCGGCCAGGCCGTCGAAGGCGGATTCGGAGCCCTGTGAACCGAGGCTCTCGCCGTACACCAGCAGTTTCGGCCGGTGCTCGGCCGGATGTTGCAGCCACCGTTGATAAATGGCGTCGAACATCTTCTTGCCGTTGAGCGCCACCTTCTGCCGGTCGGCGAGGAACGACAGCACGCTGGGCAGATACGAGTACTGCGAGGCGACGATCGCGGTGTCGCCACCCCACATGTATTCCAGTGCGGCCGCGCTCTCGGAGTTCACCCAGCCGGTGCCGGTGGTGGTGACGATGGCCAGCACCTTGCGATCGAAGGCGCCGGTGCGTTCCAGTTCGGCGACGGCGAGGTCTTCCTCGGTGGTGTCCTTGGTCGCCGATTGCAGGCCCACGTACACCCGGATCGGTTGGCGCGCGGGCTTTCCGGTGACGGCGCCGATCAGCATGGGGTCGGGTCCGTGTGAGACGAACCAGCGGCCTTCGGAGCCGAGGGTCTCCCATTTGGCCAGCGAGGCCGGGCTGCCGGAGCGTTCGGGCGCGGTCGGCTGCACGGCGTACTGGGTGACCTTGTCGTTGCGAACGCTGAAGGCGGAGTTGGCGACCGCGAAGAACGCCCGCGTCGCCACACCGTTGAACAGGGTCACCACCAGCACGGTGAGCAGTAGCGCGCCGATCGCCGGGGCGAGCGCGGTCGGCACCCGCACCCAGCGGCTGAGCAGCCGGGCGATGAACCGCACCAGTTCCCGCACCGTCCGGTAGGTGGCGACGACGAGCGCGCCGACCGCGAAACTCAGTGCGCCGGTGCGCAGATAGGCGGCACGCGTGGTGCCCTCCATGTCCATCAGCGTGGTGATCTCGCGCTGCCAGTCCGCCGACAGCACCAGCATGTAGGCGGCCACCAGGATGCAGGCGACCACCACGACCACCTTCATCAGGTAGCGCGCCCACTCGGGCGGTGAGGCGATCTTGACGCGCGGGCGGATCCAACTGCGGAATGCCCACTGCAGCAGGCAACCGACCCCGTATCCGATGGCGGCGTTGAGCCCGGAGATCAAACCTTGGAACAGCCAGTCGCGTGGCACCAGTGAGGGTGTCACCGACCAGGCGAAGAACACGGTCGCCACCACCAGCCCGGTGTGGTTGAGGTCGATGATGTCCTCGACCCGCCGCGCCGCCACCGCGACCTGCCGCAACCGCCCGCGCCGGAACAGCAGTGCGCCACGCCGATACAGCACGACGGCGCGGGTGCGCAGCCGGGTCAGGGCGTCGGCGGAGTCCAGCACCCACCAAGTATGGATGTAACCGGCCGGATTCCAGGGACCTCCGGCTGTGAGAGCGACCATGCTCCGGGCGTGTCGCCCACGGCATCTACCCACCCCGCTCGAGTAGTTGTACGCGCGGCCCGGCACCGGTATCCCGACAGACTCGACGACCATGAGCACTCCCGGCGCACAGTCCAAGAGCACCAGCGCATTTCTCATCCAGGCAGTCATCGCCTTCGGAATCAGCTTCGGCGCCTTGGTGATCGGCGTCATCTACCTCCCCCTGGACATCTGGCAGCGCGGCTTCCTCCTGATGGCAACCCTGTTCCTGGTGAGCAGCAGCTTCACCCTCGCCAAGGTCATCCGCGACCAACACGAATCCTCGAAGGTGCATCACCGCATCGACGAGGCCCGGATGGAAAAGCTGATGGCCGAACACGACCCGTTCAAGACCGTTTGATGGTTCGGGACGACGAATGCCCGCCGGAACGAGGGGTTCCGGCGGGCATTCTCGTGCGCGAATTCAGGGCCGCAGCAGGATTTTGCCGCGCAGGCCGCCCTTGATCAGCAGGCGGTGCGCCTCGGAGGCGTCGGCGAGCGGGAGGGTGGTGGCGATGCGGGCGCGCAGGTCGCCCGCGGCGACCAGGGCTGCCAGTTCGGCGAGGTCGGCGCGGATGTGGGAGTAGACGACGATTTCCGGGGTGATGCCGCGTTCGGGGTCGAACTGGCCGCCGGGGATCCAGAAGCCGGGGACGATGGTGGCGTAGCGGCCGTTGTCGCGAATTGTGGTGAAAGCTGTTCGAGCAGAGGGGCCGCCGACGGTGTCGAATGCGGCGTCTACGGGGCCGATGCCGTGTGATTTCAGCTGTTCGGCGATGTCGCCGCGGCGGTCGATCGGGATTGCGCCCAGATCACGGACGTGATCGTGATCGTCCACGGAGGCGGTGCCCGCGACCGTGATTCCGCGTCCGGCGGCCAGTTGGGCGATGAAGGAACCGACGCCGCCGCCGATGCCGTTCACCAGCAGGGCCTGCCCGGATTCCAGGCCGAGCCGTCGGAGGGCTTGCAGCGCAACGGTTCCAGCCAGTGGGAGGGCGGCTCGCTGCTCCGCGTCCACGCCGGGGGCGGGTACGACCTGGTCGGCGGGCAGCACGACACGTTCGGCGTAGGAACCGATCTGGGAGTGGGAGTGGGCGGTGGTGGCGGTGACCTGGTCGCCGACCGCCAGGCCGGTGACCTCGCGGCCGATCGATTCGACGACGCCCGCGATGTCGTAACCGGGGATCAGCGGGAAGCGGGGCTCCTGCGCCCACGGGTAGCGGCCGTCGCGCATGCCCAGTTCGGCGGGGTTCACGCCCGCGATCTCGACGCGCAGCAGGACGTCGCCGGGGCCCGGCTCGGGCAGTGGAACTTCTTGCAGGCGAAGGACTTCCGGCCCGCCGAAGGATTCGATGGTGATGGCGTTGGTGGTGTTCATGCCAATGAAATTACGAAGGTTCGTCCACCGGATCATTGATGTAGATCAACGCTCCGAATCCGCTCAACCGGTGATGCCGTCGCGGCGGCGTTGGGCACGAATCCGGCTCAGCGCCTCCGGCGTGATGCCGAGATACGACGCGGTCTGCCGACCGGACAGCCGGCGCGCGAGATGCCCTTGCTCACTGAGGAATTCGACGTACCGGGTCTCGGCGTTCTCGACCAGGAAGCGGCGATGCGCGCCCTCCTCTTCGAGGAAATGCAGTTCGGTGAGCCGCAGCAGCACCGTGCCCCAGCCCGGATGCCCGAGCGTCAATTCGTCGAAGCGCGAGCGCTCGGCCACCAGCATGGTGCTGGGCGCGAGCGCCTGAATGAACAGGTCCGACACTTGTTTTCGCAGGCTGGCACCGTACGGGCAGACCAGCTGCCCGGGCTCGCGGAACGACTTCGTGCGCTCCACCCCGTCCGGCGTCAGATAGTAGGTGCGCAGGAGCCCGTCGATCAGGAACCCCACCTTGTCCGCGGGCTGCCCGGCCAGCGCGAAATGCGCGCGCTGATCCAGCCGCACCGTCCGGAAGATGGCCCGCGCCCGCGCGAACTGCTCGTCCGGCAGGTCCGTGACGGCCCGCATGGCGCTGACGAAGGCGTCGAACTCCACATCCACGTTCAACCCAACCCCGCCGGTCCCCGGACGATTCCGCGCCCCGAGTACCGACCTGGCCAGTGGTCGCTCCAGTCATCCGAAAGCCTGCCGCGATCACGCCCGTTCGCGATCGCGCGGCTGGGATGTCGCCGCACCGTGTCCGGAAACCGCGACGCCCGCCGATCCGGCACGCGGAGTGCGGGATCGGCGGGCGGCCGAATTACGTTGCCGGACCTAGTGCTTGGTGCCGAACAGCGCCGGGAGCGTGGCCTCGTGGGCGGCGCGCAGTTCGTCGAGGGTGAGCTTGAACTGCCCCTGGACCTCGACCGAGTCGGAGCCGTCGTCGACGACGCCGATGCGGGCCCACGGCAGACCGCGGGCGTCGCACATCTTGGTGAAGCGGGTCTCCTCGGAGCGCGGGACGGCGACCAGCACGCGGCCCGCGGATTCGGAGAACAGGGTGACGAACGGGTCGGCGCCCTCGGGAAGCACGATGCGGCAGGCGGTTTCACCGGCCAGCGCGGCCTCGACGACGGTCTGGATCAGGCCGCCCTCGGAGACGTCGTGGGCGGCGGAGACCATGCCGTCGCGGGAACCGGAGGTGAGGATGTCCGAGATCAGCTGCTCGCGAGCGAAATCCACCTTGGGCGGCAGACCGCCGAGGTGATCGTGCTCGACCTGCGCCCAGATGGAGCCGTCGAGTTCGTCGCGGGTCTCGCCGAGCAGGATCAGCGTCTCGCCGGGTTCGGTGCCCAGGCCGGTCGGGATGCGGCGGTGCACATCGTCGATGACGCCGAGCACGCCGACCACGGGGGTCGGCAGGATGGCGGTCTGGCCGGTCTGGTTGTAGAAGGACACGTTGCCGCCGGTGACCGGGATGCCCAGTGCCACACAGCCGTCGGCGAGACCGCGCACGGCCTGCTGGAACTGCCACATGACGCCCGGGTCCTCCGGCGAACCGAAGTTGAGGCAGTTGGTGACGGCCTTCGGGGTGGCGCCGGTGACGGCGACATTGCGGAAGGCTTCCGCCAGCGCCAGCTGGGCGCCGGTGTAGGGGTCCAGCTTGGTGTAGCGGCCCGACGCGTCGGTGGCCAGCGCGATGCCGCGGCTGGATTCCTCGTCGATGCGGATCACACCGGCGTCGGCGTGCTCGGCGAGCACGGTGTTGCCGCGCACGTAGCGGTCGTACTGCTCGGTGATCCACTTGCGCGAGCACAGCTGCGGGCTGGCCAGCATCTTCAGCAGGGTGGCCTGCAGTTCCTCGCCGGTCTCGGGCCGGTTGAGGCGAGCGGCCGAATCCGCGTTCAGCGCATCCTGATCCGCCGGGCGCTGCACCGGGCGCTCGTAGACGGGGCCCTGGTGGGCGACGGTGCGCGGCGGCACGTCCACCACGGTCTCGCCGTGCCAGGTGATGATGAGGCGCTCGCCGTCGGTGACCTCACCGATGACGTTGGCGTTGACATCCCACTTCTCGCAGACGGCCATGAAGGCGTCCACGTTCTCGGGGGTGACGACCGCGCACATGCGTTCCTGCGACTCGCTCGAAAGGATCTCGGCGGCGGTCATATTGGCGGCGCGCAGCGGCACCTGGTCCAGGTCGACGAGCATGCCGCCGTCACCGGCCGCGGCCAATTCCGAGGTGGCGCAGGACAGTCCGGCGCCGCCGAGGTCCTGGATGCCGACCACGAGTCCGGCGTGGTACAGCTCGAGACAGCACTCGATGAGCACCTTCTCGGCGAACGGGTCGCCGACCTGCACGCTCGGCAGCTTCTTACGGCCGGAACCGGATTCGTCACCGGAGAAGGTGTCCGAGGCCAGCACCGACACGCCGCCGATGCCGTCGAGCCCGGTGCGCGCACCGAACAGAATGATCTTGTTGCCCTCACCGGAGGCGAAGGCCAGGTGCAGGTCTTCGACCCGCATGACGCCCGCGCACAGCGCGTTGACGAGCGGATTGCCCTGGTACGACGAGTCGAACACGGTCTCGCCGCCCACGTTCGGCAGGCCCAGCGAGTTGCCGTAGCCGCCGACACCACGCACCACGCCGTCGACGACGCGGCGGGTGTCCGGGTGGTCGGCCGCACCGAAGCGCAGCTGATCCATGACCGCGATCGGCCGGGCGCCCATCGCCATGATGTCGCGGACGATGCCGCCGACACCGGTGGCCGCACCCTGATACGGCTCCACATACGAGGGATGGTTGTGCGATTCCACCTTGAAGGTGACCGCCCAGCCGTCGCCGATGTCGACGACACCGGCGTTCTCGCCGATGCCCGCGAGCATCGACTTCTTCATCTCGTCGGTGGTCGTCTCACCGAAGTAGCGCAGATGCACCTTCGAGGACTTGTACGAGCAGTGCTCGGACCACATCACCGAGTACATGGCGAGCTCGGCATCGGTCGGACGGCGCCCGAGGATCTCCTTGATCCGGGCGTACTCGTCTTCCTTGAGGCCGAGTTCCTTGTAGGGCTGCGGGTTGTCCGGGGTGGCCGCGGCGTTGCTGACGGTATCGACGTGGCTGGTCACTGGAATACCAGAGTCCTTTCGGCCGGGCAGGAGAACCGAGAGCCGGCGTTGCTGGAAAGTCGGCGAGATACGGGGCAGAGTCTAATTGCCTGGCAATCGCGGCTTTCCCCCGCCTGCCGCTGTGTTCGGGAGCACACCCCCGCGCGGGGGTCGAGCCGGTAGCCGCCTACCGCCCGCTACTCTGAGCCCGTGAACGATCGATCCGGGGTCGCGGATCCGACCGAGAAGCCAGTGTCCACGCCTGGAGAGCTGTCGCGACGGCAGGGAAAACTGCTGGCGTTGGCGGTGTCGTTGTTCGTCGTCTCGGCGGCGATCTGTTATCTGGCCAAGTTCTGGCACGGGTACATCGACCTGCAGGTGTATCGCAACGGGGCGCGGGCCTGGCTGGACGGCAAGGACCTCTACGGTCCGATGCCGCCGGTGTACGGACTCGGGCTGCCGTTCACGTACCCGCCGCTGGCCGCCCTGTTCTTCGCACCGCTGGCGATCATGCCGCTGGTCGTGTCCGAATGGGCCGTATTGATCGTTTCCGTTGCGTCCCTGGGTGTCACGCTGTGGCTGGTGCTGGATCGCATTCGCCCGACGCTGACCTGGCAGACCCGGTTGTCGCTGGTGCTCGGCGGTGTCGCGCTGCTGCAGATGCTGGAACCGATCCGCCAGACCTACGGGTTCGGGCAGATCAACCTGGTGCTGATGGCGGCCGTCGCCCTGGATTGCCTGGCGCGCAAGCCGTTCTGGCCGCGCGGCATGCTGATCGGCATCGCGGTGTCGGTGAAGCTGACCCCCGGCGGCTATCTCCTCTACTTCCTGCTGCGCAAGGACTGGAAGGGCGCGATCACCCTGGTGCTCTCGTCCATCGGCGCGATCCTCGTGGGTTTCGCACTGTTCCCGCATGATTCGCCGCAGTACTGGTTCCACACCCTGTTCGACACCGGCCGCATCGGACCGCCCTGGTACGCGGGCAACCAGTCCCTGAAGGGTTTCGCGTTCCGCCTCGGCTTCGCCGAATCGGTGTCCACCATGATCTGGGTGGTGCTGTCCGTCATCGCCATCGCACTGGCCGCGGTGTGGATGAAGCGCCTGCTCGATGTGGGCGCGACCGTCGCCGCCCTCATGGTGAATGCCGCTGCGGTCCTACTGGTTTCCCCCGTCTCCTGGTCCCACCACTGGGTCTGGATCGCCCCCGCCCTGATCGTCGCCGCCGACGCCATCGCCCGCGGCCACCGCAACCCGTGGTTCACCGGCACCGTCGGCCTGGCCGCGGTCATGTTCGCGGTCGGCCCGATGTGGCTGCTCCCCCACGACCACGACCGGGAACTCGGCTGGGCTTGGTGGCAGCAGATTCTCGGCAGCAGCTACGTGCTGTTCACCATGGCCATCTTCGTGGTCGCGGCCCTGACCTACCGCCCGACGCCGGATCCGGAGAAGGTTGCGCTGCTCAACGCCTGACCTCCAACGACGAGGCCGCCTGCGCAATTGCTCAGGCGGCCTTGCTGTTTGCGGAACCAGAACCGATCGCGCCTACCGACGATCTGCGCCGATCAGCGGGTGGCCTCGGGGGTGAGGAAGGCGGCCAACGCGGCGGCGTAGGCGGGAACGTCTGCGGCGCCCATCATTTCGCGGGCGGAGTGCATGGCCAACTGGGCCGCGCCCACGTCGACAGTGGGGATGCCGGTGCGCGCGGCGGTCATCGGGCCGATGGTGGAGCCGCAGGGCAGGTCGGCGCGGTGGACGTAGCGTTGCAACGGGACCTCGGCCTGGGCGCAGGCCAGGGCGAAGGCGCCCGCACCGGTGGCGTCGGTGGCGTAGCGGAGGTTCTGGTTGACCTTGAGAACCGGACCGGCGTTGACCTCGATGCGGTGCATGGGCTCGTGGCGTTCCGGGTAGTTGGGGTGGGTGGCGTGGGCCATGTCGCCGGAGGCGCAGACCGAACCGGCAAGGGCCGCCAGGTATTCGGCGCGACCGCCGCCCCGGGTCAGCACGATGCGTTCGAGAACTGTGGGCAGCAGATCGGATTGCGCGCCGCGATCGGACTGGCTGCCGACCTCCTCGTGGTCGAACATGGCCAAGACCGGTACTGCCGCACCGGGTTCGGTGAGCGCGGCCAGGAAGGCGCGCAGACCCGCGTAGCAGGTGCCCTGATTGTCCAGCCGGGGCGCGCTCACCAGATCCAGGTCGCGCCCGATCAGCGTGGACGGCACCAGATCATGGGTCATCAGTTCCCAGCCGAGCACCGATCCGGGGTCGATGTCCGAGCTCTCCGCGACGAAGGCCAGGAACGAGCGCGGTCGCTCGCCGGTCCCCCACACCGCGTTCACGTGCCGCTGCGGATCGAGCTGCACTCCGCGCCGATCCTCGGACAGGTGGATGGCCAGCTGCGGGACCCGCAGGATGGGCTCGTCGATGCGAATCAGCTGTTCCCGCACCACATTTCCGTCCCGCACCGACAGTCGCCCGGAGATGCCGAGATCGCGGTCCAGCCACGAATTCAGCCAGGCCCCGCCGTAGGGTTCGAGTCCGACCAGCTGCCAGCCCGCGACCGCGAGGTCGGGATGCTGCTTAACCCGCAGATTGGGGCTGTCGGTGTGCGCGCCGATCACCCGGAACGGGGCGGCCTGCCCGGCCGGAAACCCGCTGGGCACATCCGGTCCGCCTGCGGCCCACGCCACCAGCGAGCCGCCCCGGATCACGTAGTGGCGGCCGGTGCTGCCGTCGGGCCAGGGCTCGGATTCCGAGAGCCGGGTGAAGCCGTGATCGTCGAGTTCCGCGGCGGCGGTGCGGCACACATGGAACGGCGACGGGGACGCGTCGATGAATTCACACAGTCCGGCAGCGGTCGCGGTGGTCTCGGCAACTGGCATGCGCCGAGCTTAACGAGCGCGAGCGATTGTCCGTTTCCGGACTACGCCGGTGGTTCCTGCGCGACGCGCTCGAGCAGCCGGACCAGGTCCAGGTAATCCGCGCCACCGAGTCGGCGGCGCAGTTCGGACTCGGCGCGGACCTCTTCGGCGCGGACCTCCTCGACCAGTTCCTCACCGCGACGGCTCAGGCCGATGAGAATGCGGCGACGGTCGTCGGCGGCGGCGATGCGGAAGATCAGGCCGCGTTCGGCGAGATGGTCGGCATGGCGGGTGGCGGAGGAGGGCGGTAGCTGGGCGCGGGCGGCCAGTTCGCTCATGGTGATGCCGATTTCGGCGGAAAGATTGGTGAGCATGCACCACTGGTCGGCCGTGAGCCGCCTGGCACACAGTGCGGCGTCGAGGTGACGAAGCCAACTCCGCTCGGCCGCTCGGAGGGCTCCATGCAGGGTGGAATATCCACCTAGAATTGTCGCCATATTTCCCACCCGTCATAAAACCGCTTGAACGAGGGGAAGGGTAACCGATGTCCCCGTTCGACGGGAATCCCGAGAACACCCTCGAGATCATCAACATAGTTCCTCAGCAGGGTCCCGGAGGTATCTTCGGCCCTTCCTGTGAGGCCGCCATTTCTCTGGCGTTGGAAGAAATCAACAGCGGCACTGGAATTCTGGGCCGGGAATTGCGTGTCACCCACATTGACGGCGGCCGCGAACCACACGTCGTCGCCGCCGAAGTCGCGGCCCTGCTCGCCACCGGCATGGTCGCCGCGGTGACCGGCTGGCACACCTCGGCGGTGCGCAGCGCGGTCGAACAGGTGACGGCCGGTCGGGTGCCGTATTTGTTCGCCACCGATCACGAGGGCGTGGATTCCCCGGCGGCAGGACTGTTTCTGATCGGCGCGGATCCGGGCCATCAGATCCTGCCCGCGATGGATTGGCTGCACCGGTCCTTCGGCGCCGCCCGCTGGGCGATCATCGGCAACGACTACGTGTGGCCGCGGCGAACCGCGCAGGTGGTGCGGGCCGCGCTGGCCGATCCGGAGCGCGTCCCACTGGAGATGTTCGTGCCCTTGGAAACTCGCGACTTCGGCGATTTCCTCGACGATCCCCGGCTCGACCAGGCCGACGGCATCATCGTGCTGCTGGTGGGCGCGGACACCGCGCGCTTCAACCGGCAGTTCTCCCGCACCGGACGCTCCGGGCAGCAGGTGCGGCTGAGCCCGGCGGTGGACGAGAACGTGCTGCTGGCCGCGGGCGGCGGCGCGAACCACAATCTGTTCGTGCCGTCCGGATTCTTCGTCGGCGGCCCGCGCGATCGGCAGCGGATGGAGCGCTATCGCAAGCTACACGGCTGGTTCGCACCCTCGCTGACCAATTTCAGCAACACCAGCTACGAGGCCATCCACACCCTGCGCGGGATGGCGGAACTGGCCGGATCACTGGATGTCCGACGCCTGCACGCGACCATCGCGGAACGGCCGGTCGTCGAAACCCCGTGGGGCGAACTGGGATTCGAGGGCAATCAAGCGATCCGCCCGACCTGGATGGCCAGGGCGGGCGGAGTCGACTTCGAGATCCTCGACGGGATCTGAGCGTTTCTAGGCCTTGACCAGGCTGTCCAGCACGGACATGAACAGGCCCAGGCCGTCGTCGCTGGGACCGGTGAGCGGCTCGGTGGCGTGCTCGGGATGCGGCATCAGGCCCACGACCCGGCGATTGGCCGAGGTGATACCGGCGATCTCGCGCTGCGAACCGTTCGGGTTGCCGCCCGCGTAGCGGAACACCACGCGACCCTCGCCCTCGAGCTCGTCGAGCACGTCGGCGGATGCCTGGAAGCGGCCCTCGGCGTTCTTGACCGGGATCAGGATCTGCGCACCGGTCTCGTAGCGGGAGGTCCACGCGGTATCGGACTGCTCGACCGTCAACCACTGGTCGCGGCACACGAAGTGCAGGCCCTCGTTGCGGGTCAGCGCGCCCGGCAGCAGGCCCGCCTCGCACAGGATCTGGAAACCGTTGCAGATGCCCAGGATCGGCATGCCCTGTCCGGCGGCCTTGATGACCTCGCCCATGACCGGCGCCAGCGCGGCGATGGCACCGGCACGCAGGTAGTCGCCGTAGGAGAAGCCACCGGGGACGACGACCGCGTCGACCTGCTTGAGGTCGGCGTCGGCGTGCCACAGCGAGACCGCTTCGGCTCCGGCCAGTTTCACCGCGCGGGCGGCATCGACATCGTCGAGCGTGCCCGGGAAGGTGACGACTCCGATGCGAGCGCTCACAGCCGGACGACCTTCCAGTCCTCGATGACGACGTTGGCCAGCAGCGATTCCGCGATCTTCTCGAGATCGGCGTCGCTCACGCTGTCGTCGACATCGAGCTCGAATCGCTTGCCCTGCCGCACATCCGCGATGCCCGGGTGTCCCAGGCGCCCCAGCGCACCGACAATGGCCTGGCCCTGCGGATCCAGGATCTCGGCCTTCGGCATCACCTCGACCACGACACGTGCCACGCGTTGCTCCTCAGCTGGTGGGGCGGCGCCCGGCCACTCTAGAGCCGGGCGGGTTTCGCGGTTCAGACTAGTTGGCGCAGCTCGCGCCCACTGCGGCGGGGCGTTGGGGTTGTGGTCGCCGACACAGAGGAACCTCCGAACCGGGCCGGAGTTCTGCGGCGGCGCGTTGTGCGGAGCTACCGTTGCGGATATGCGTATAGCCCATTTCGGACATTCCTGCATTCTCGTCGAGTACAACGGCGTCAAGGTGCTGTTCGATCCCGGTAATTTCTCGCACGGATTCGAAGGCATCACCGGTCTGGACGCGATTGCGGTCACCCATCAGCATCCCGACCACATCTGCCCGAATCGGATCGAGGCGCTCATCGAGGCCAATCCACAGGCCCGCCTGCTCTCGGACCCGCAGACGGCGCTGACGCGCGGGGAACCCTGGGAAGCCGTTCATGCCGGAAATGTTCTAAAAGTCGGAGATGTCCAAATAACGGGTGGCGGTGGCCGGCACGCGGTCATCCACCCGGAGATTCCGGTCATCGACAACACCGTCTTCCAACTCGGCACCCCCGAGGACCCGTCGCAATTCGTACACCCGGGCGATTCACTGTGGGTTCCCTCCACCCCGGTGGGCGTGCTGGCCATCCCCGCGGTCGCACCGTGGATGCGCATCAGCGAGGCGGTGGATTATCTGCGAGCCGTCAATCCGCGCACCGCTTTCCCCATCCACTACGGCATGATCGTGCCGCAGGCGCAGGGCGTCTATTTCGGCCGACTGAACGAAATGGGTCCGGCGAACACCGAATTCACCGTCATCCAGCCGGAAGATCACGCCGAATTCTGAACCGGCCCTTCGAAAAACATCGCCACGATCACCGGATGCCTTGGGCCGAACCGGAATTCACCGGTTCACCGCGGCGCGGTGGGACCGCGTAGCCGGGCAGGTATGCACACCACCCGGCTACGCGAGTTCTGGCAAACCAACCTTTCCATGGTCCACCGCTACGGTCGTCCATGGTGGCGAAATGCCCGAAATGTACCTTTGAGCTGGGTCAGCGATAAGAGGCCAGGAACAGCGCCTCGGCCAGCGCCATGTGCTCGATCTCGGTGGGGTCCACGCTCTCGTTGGGCGCGTGGATGAGGCATTTGGGCTCCTCGACGCCCATCAGCATGATCTCCGACTTCGGATAGGTGTCGGCGAAGACATTGCACAGCGGGATGGAACCGCCCTGCCCCTCGGTGGTGGCTGGACGCCCGTAGGCGGCCTCCATCGCGGCCTCCATGGCCCGGCGGGCGGGCCCGTCGGTGCTGCCGACGAACGGAGAACCGGTCGCCTCGGTCTCGACGGTCACCTGCGCACCCCAGGGTGTGTGCGCCTTCAGATGTGCGGTCAGCGCGTTCAGTGCCGCATCCGGCTTGATGCCCGGCGGAATACGCAGGTTGAGGCGGGCGCGGGTCTTGGGCTGGATGGCCGCCGCGGAGCCGACCACCGGCGGCACGTCCATGCCGAGCACGGTCAGAGCCGGTCGGGCCCAGAGCATATCGGCCGGCCCGCCACTGCCGAGCAACTCGACACCGTCGAGAACCCCTGCGTCGGAACGGAATTGCTCGGCCGGATACTCGTGCCCATCCCAGACCTGATCGTTGCGCAGCCCGTCGACGGTGGTGTTGCCCGCGACGTCGCGCAGCGTGCCCAGCAGCTGGATCATGGCGGCGAGCGCGTCGGGCGCGGCACCACCGAACATGCCGGAATGCATGGAGCTGGACAGGGTTTCGATGGTGACGACCACGTTCACATTGCCGCGCAGGGTCTGGGTGAAGGTGGGGACGCCGACCGCGAAGTTGCCGCAGTCGCAGATCAGCAGGGTGTCGGCGCGCAGCAGATCGACATTGCCGGGCACGAACTCCTCGAGGCCGCCGGTGCCCTGCTCCTCGGAGCCCTCCGACACCAGCACCAGGCCGACCGGGAAGTCGTCGCCGTACACCTGACGCAGCGCCCGCAGCGCGGTCAGATGCATGACGATATTGCCCTTGCAGTCGGCCGCGCCGCGCCCGTACCAGCGGCCGTCACGTTCGGTCAGCTGCCAGACCGGCGTCTTCCAGGCGGCGTCGTCGAGCGGCGGCTGCACGTCGTAGTGGCAGTAGAGCATGATGGTCGGCGCGCCCGCGGGAGCCGGGTGGCGGGCCACCACCGCCTTACTGCCGTCGGGGGTTTCGTGCAGCGCGACGTCGGTGAGTCCCTCGGCGCGGAAGGCGTCGGCCACCCACTGCGCGGCCCGCTCGCACTCCTCGACCGGGAACTGCCGGGCGTCGTACACCGATTTGTACGAAACCAGCTCGGCGAGATCACTTTTCGCCCGCGGCATGAGTTCCTTCACCGCCGCCCGCAGCGCGGCGGTCGCCGAATCTTCCTTCACCCCGGCAGTACTGGTCATGCGGTCCTCCTGGCTAATTGGCGTGGTCCGGTTTCAGGGTGTCACCCTTCTTCAGCTTGTCGGTCGTCTCCAGATAGGCCGCGAGCTTGTCGGGGCAATAGGTTTCGATGGCCAGCGAGGTGGCGGTGAAGACCTCGTTGTCGGCGATGATCGGCCGGGCCCCCGGTCCGGTCGCGCCATTGCTGATGGCGGCCTCGTAGCGGGCCTTGATCAGCGGCGAACTCGGGTCCGAACACACCAACCCGCCGTCCTCACCCAGGGAGTCGGCGATCACCTACGGGTCGGGAGAGTCGAAACCCGCTGCCATCAACCGTGATTGCAGCACCTGCGCCTTGCGCAGCGCGGCATCGCTGTCCCCGTGACGCTTGAAGACGATCACCCCCGCGACGGCCATCGCGACCAGCACCACTGCGACCGAGACGTAGATTATCCGCCGCACCGAATCCGGTGCGCCCTCCTGCTGCGGCGATTCCGGTCCGATCATGCCAGCGCCTCCTGCGGGATCTCGGTCTTCCAGCTGGGTTTGCGCAAGCGCAGGAACAGGTACGGGATGAGCAGCCCGACCACGCCCATGCCCGCGCCGATCAACAGCACATAGCTCAGGGCATTGCCGCTGCCGTACTGCGAGGGCGGCACGAAGCCGATCAGGAACGCCGCGATGGAGGACGCGGTTCCCAAGCCGCACAGCGCGATCAGCGCCGGAGCCCGATAGCCGCGCGGATGATCGGGCTTGTCGCGGCGCAATCGGATGGCGGCCACGAACATCAGCACGTACATGATCAGATACACCTGCGTGGTGATCACCGACAGGATCCAGTAGGCGCTCGACACGTCGGGGATGAACGCGTACAGCAGCGCCAGCAGCGTGGTCACGACGCCCTGCGCGACCAGCATGTTCTGTTGCACGCCATGCTTGTTCAGCCGGGTCAGCACCGGCGGCAGATAACCCTCCTGGCGGCCGATCAGCAGCAGGCCCTTGGACGGCCCGGCCAGCCAGGTCAGCATGCCGCCCAGCGCGGCCGCCACCAGCATGATGCCGAGCACCGGGGTCAGGAAGCCGATGTGGAAGTGCGCGAAGAACCCGTCGAACGCCTGCATGACACCGGCGGTCAGGCTCAGGTTCTTCGATGGCACCACCCAGCTGATCACCACGGCGGGCACGATGAAGATCACCAGCACCAGCCCCGTCGCCATCGCCATGGCCTTCGGATACTCCTTGCCCGGATCCTTCAGCGACGAGACGTGCACCGCGTTCATCTCCATGCCCGCGTAGGACAGGAAGTTGTTGACGATCAGCACCAGGCTGGCCAGCCCGGTCCAGGCCGGGAGCAGGTGTCCGCTGTCCATCGGGGCCGCGGAGGGATTGCCCTGCGCCAGGAACACGAAGCCCAGCACCACCAGCAGTGCGCCCGGAATCAGCGTACCGATGATCAACCCCATACTCGACAGTCCCGCAACGGTTTTGGTGCCCTGCGAGGAGACGAACACCGCCGCCCAGTAGATGGTGATGATGACGATGGCGACGTAGGTGCCGTTGGCGGCCAGCGACGGATTGATGATGTACGCGAAAGTGCTTGCCACATAGGCGAGCAGGCTCGGATAGTAGAAGATCGTCATGGCGAACTGGCACCACACCGCCAGGAACCCCATCGGCTGCGAGAGCCCCTCGCCGACCCACTTGTAGACGCCGCCCGCCCAGCCGGAGGCCAGCTCGGCGGCCACGAACGCGGTGGGCAGCAGGAACAGCAGGGCTGGCAGTAGATAGAGGAACACGCAGGCCAGTCCGTAGACCGCCATGGTGGGTGAGGCCCGCAGGCTGGCCACCGAACTGGTGGTCATCAAGCCCAGGGTCACCCACGACATGTATTTGGTGGCCGTCGCCCTGGTCACCGTGTCCGTCATCTGCGGTCCTTCCCGTCTGCCGAGCCGGTTGCGCTGTGGTGGTTCAGAACACGGAGAAATGCCCGGCCTGCACGAAGGCCTCCAGGGCGACGCCGCCCGCCGCAGAATTGCCCTTCGCGTCCAGCCCCGGCCCCCAGGCGGCCACCGAGCACTGCCCGGGCACCACGGCCAGCAGGCCGCCGCCGACCCCGGACTTGGTGGGCAATCCGACCCGGTAGGCGTATTCGCCTGCGCCGTCATAGGTTCCGCACATGGTCATGAGCGCGGTGAGGTGGCGGGTGTCGCCGGGGGTGAGCAGGCGGCTGCCGTCGGCGCGCTGCCCGTGCCGGGCGATGAACAGTCCGGCCTTCGCCAGTTCCGCGCAGGTGATGTTGAACGAGCACTGCCGGAAGTAGTGGTCCAGCGCGAGTTCCACACTGTTGCGCATGTTTCCGAAGCTGGCCATCAGATAGGCGATGGCGCGATTGCGGTCGCCGCTGCGCAGCTCGCTCTCCGCTATCACGCTGTCCACCTCGAGGGCGCGGTTTCCGGTCTCGGCGCGCAGCAGATCCCGCAGTGCCGCAACACCATCCCCGGTGTCGGCCAGCAGTTGATCGGCGACGACGATCGCGCCGGGATTGATGTACGGGTTGCGCGGGATCCCGTTCTCCAGCTGGATCTCGATCAGATCGTTGAAGGCCATGCCGGAGGGCTCCCGGCGGACCCGCTTCCAGATGTCGGTGTCCTTGCGGCTCAACACGAGTGCGAGCGCGAACACCTTGGAGATGCTCTCGATGGCGAACGGGACATCCACGTCGCCACCGCTGTACACCTCCCCGTCGACAGTGGCGACGGCGAAGCCGAACTGCTTGGGATTCACCATCGCGAGGCCGGGTATGTAGTCGGCGACCGTGCCCTCCCCGAGGTGTGGAGCCGTCGCGGACATCACCTGCTCGACCACCCGCTGATAGTCCATAGGTCGGATAGTAACTCTTCAGCAACTATCTATTGATTACGAAACAGTCGCTGTCAGAGCCAGTTTTGATCTGACCAGATGGCTAGCATGATTCCCGGCAAACTCTGCCGCGAACTGATCGGAGGCCATAATGACCGGCAGTCTGGAGCCCGACGACGTCTTCGCGATGCCCGGCATCAAGCACGCCGCACCGCGCCGGGGCTTCCCGGAACACGAGATCTTCCCGCAGGTCGCCTACCAGATCATTCACGACGAGCTGCTGCTCGACGGCGTCTCCCGGATGAACCTGGCCACCTTCTGCACCACCTGGGTCGACGATCAGGCCCGGCGGCTGATGGACGAATGCCTCGACAAGAACATCGTCGACAAGGACGAGTACCCGCAGACCGCCGAGATCGAACAGCGCTGCGTGCACATGCTCGCCGACCTGTGGAACTCCCCCGACGCGATGGGCACCCTCGGCACCTCCACCACCGGTTCCAGCGAGGCCGCCATGCTGGGCGGGCTGGCCGCGAAGTTCCGCTGGCGCAAGCGCGGTGGCAAGGGCATCCCCAATTTCGTGTGCGGCCCGGTCCAGGTCTGCTGGGAGAAGTTCGCGCGCTACTTCGATGTCGAGATCCGCCAGATCCCGCTACGCGGCGAGCACTACACCATGCACCCAGACGACGTCGCCGCCTACTGCGACGAGAACACCATCATGGTGGTGGCCACCTTCGGGCAGACCTTCACCGGCTTGTTCGAGGACGTCGAAGGCATCAGCAAGGCCCTCGACGACCTGCAGGCGAAGTCCGGACTCGACATCCCGATCCACGTCGACGGGGCCAGCGGCGCGTTCCTCGCCCCGTTCTGCGCACCCGAGATCTCCTGGGATTTCCGGCTTCCCAGGGTCAAGTCGATCAACGCCTCCGGACACAAGACCGGCCTGGCACCGCTGGGCGCGGGCTGGGCCGTCTGGCGCACCAAGGACGATCTGCCCGAGGACCTGATCTTCGACGTCGACTATCTGGGCGGCAACATGCCGACGTTCAACCTGAACTTCTCCCGGCCCGGCGGCCAGGCCGTCACCCAGTACTACGAGTTCATCCGGTTGGGCCGCACCGGTTATCGCCACGTGCAGAACGCGATCTACACCGCGAGCCAGCACCTGGCCAAGGGCATCCTCGATGCCGGACCGTTCGAGATGATCCACGACGCCGACCCGCGCCGCGGCATCACGGCGGTCTCGTGGAAGCTGGCCGCGGACGCCAGCTACAACCTCTACGACCTGTCGGACCGGCTGCGCACCCGCGGCTGGCTCATCGCCGCGTATCCGCTGCCCGCCGACCGCCAGGACGAGACCATCATGCGGGCGGTGCTGCGGCACGGATTCACCATCGACATGGCCGATCTGCTGCTCGCCGACCTCGACCGCAGCCTGAAGGTCCTCGACCGGCACCCGCTGACCAGCTCGCTGACCCAGGAGGAGGCAGGCGGCTTCACCCACAGCGCCCACGCCGCCGTACCCACCGAGAAGGCGGCCGAGAAGTGAGCGCGGCCCACAGGTCGGTCGATGCCGGAGGCGCCACCGCGGCACCGGCGAAAAGCGCTGTGGGAGTGAAGTATCTGACGGTGTCGGCGCTCGGGTTCACCACCGCCGCCTCCATCGTCACCAGCCTGCGCGGGCTGCCGATGATGGCCAAGGAAGAGATGACGATGTTCTTCTACATCGGCTTCTCCACCGTCTTGTTCCTGATCCCAGCGGGTCTGGTCGCCGCCGAACTCGGCAGCATGTACGCCGACAAGGCCGGTGGCCTCTACGCCTGGATCAGCGGGGCGTTCGGCAAGCGGGTGGGATTCGCGATCATCTTCCTGTCCTGGATCCAGGTGATCGTGTTCTATCCGACCGGCATGAGCTTCGCGGCCGCCGGGGTGGCCTTCGCCTTCGACCGGCCGGACATCGCCCAGAACCATGTCTACGTAGGCATTTTCGCGATCGCCGCCTTCTGGCTGTGCACCGCCGTGGCCTTCGTGAGCAATCAGTTCGCGTTGAAGGTGACGCGCGCCGGATTCCTGGCGGGCACCGCACTGCCGGGCATCATCCTGGTGCTGGTGTTCATCTGGTGGATCTCCACCGGGCACTCCATCGGCTGGGAGCACACCTCGAATCCGTCGGTGACCGTGGCGCACGAGGGCCACGATTCGCCGCGCTTCTTCCCGTATATCGCTGGACTGTCCGGCCTTTCGTTCCTGGCCGGCATCCTGCTGAACTTCGCGGGTGTGGAATCCCAGGGCGTGCACTCGACCGAACTGAAGAATCCGGCGAAGGGCTATCCGGCCGCCATCATGATCGCGGCGGCGGTGGCCTTCGGCATCTTCACCCTCGGCGCGCTCGCGGTGGCGGGCATCGTCGCCTACGACAAGATCGACTTGAACACCGGCGTTTTCGACGCCTTCACCGCGGGATTCAGCGAGCTGATCCACACCACCTGGCCGGTGCGCATCCTGTCGGCGCTGATCGCCTACGGCGCGCTCGCGGGCGTGCTGGCCTGGATCATGGGTCCCAGTCGCGGCGTGCTGGCCACCGCGCACGACGGCATGCTGCCGCCGGTGCTGCAGAAGGTGAACGAGCGTGGCGTGCAGACGAACATCCTGCTCATCCAGGGCGTCATCGTCACCGCGCTGTCGTCGATCTACCTGTTCATGGACGACGTCAGCTCGGCGTTCTTCCTGATCTCGGCGATGGCGGTGAGCCTGTACCTGATCATCTACATGGTCATGTACGCCGCCGCGATCCGGCTGCGCTACACCCAGCCGGATCTGCCACGCGCCTTCAAGATTCCGGGCGGCACCGTGGGCATGTGGCTGTTCGCCGGAATCGGTTTCCTGGCAGTGGCTTTCGCGTTCGTGCTGGCGTTCGTACCACCCTCGCAGTTGCCGATCGGCAGCCCGGCCCTGTACGTGGGCCTGGTAGCGGGCGGCGCGATCGTGTTCAGCGCGGTCCCACTGGTCATCGAGAAGCTGAAGAAACCGTCCTGGATTCCACCCGACGAGCTGAAGGCCAAGGCCCTCGGGCCGAGCGCGGACACCTCACACCTGTCCACCGGATAGCCCGCGCGACAACCGGATACGCCGAAGCGGCGGTGGAATCTCCACCGCCGCTTCGCATTGCACAGGGGCTACGCCTCCGAAAGACCCACGGTGTCGAGCACCCAGGCGAACTCGAAGGCGACTTCCTTCCACTTCTCGTAGCGACCGCTGACACCGCCGTGACCCGCGCTCATCTCGGTCTTCAGCATCAGCTGCGAGTGACCGGTCTTGAGCGCCCGCAACCGCGCCACCCACTTGGCGGGCTCCACGTACAGCACGCGGGTGTCGTTGAGGCTGGTGATCGCCAGAATGGCCGGGTAGTCCTTGGCCTCGACGTTCTCATACGGCGAGTACGACTTCATGTACTCGTAGACTTCCTTGTCCTCCAAGGGATTACCCCACTCGTCCCACTCGATCACGGTGAGCGGCAGCGACGGATCCAGGATGGAGGTCAGCGGGTCCACGAACGGCACATTGGCCAGGATGCCCGCGAAGGTCTCCGGCGCGAGATTGGCGACCGCGCCCACGAGCAGGCCGCCCGCGCTGCCGCCGTCGGCGATCATCCGGTCCGGCGCGGTGACCCCGGTGTTCACCAGATGCTTTGCGCAGGAGACGAAGTCGGTGAAGGTGTTCTTCTTGGTGAGCGTCTTGCCGTGCTCGTACCACAGCCGCCCCATCTCGCCGCCGCCACGCACATGCGCCACCGCGAACACCATGCCGCGATCCAGCATGGACAGCCGCGCCACCGAGAAACCCGGGTCGATGCTGGCCTCGTAGGAGCCGTACCCGTAGAGCAGCAACGGCTTCGGGGTCACCGGCACGTCCTTGCGCGCCACGATCGAGATCGGCACCCGGGTGCCGTCGGCGGCGACCGCCCACTCCCGGTACTGCCGGTAGTCGTTCGCGTCGTAGCCGCCCAGCACCGGCTGCTCCTTGCGCAGCTGCAGCTCACCGGTCTCGGGCACGTAGTCGAAGACCTGCATCGGGGTGATGAACGAGGTGAGGCCGATGCGCAGGGTCGGCTGCTCCCACTCCGGGTTGGAGCCGAGCCCGGCGGAGAACAGGGCGAGATCGAACTCGATCTCCTTGGGCTCGCCGTACCCCTCGGAGGTCAACGGCCACACCGCGACTCGCGGCAGCGCCTCGCGCCGGTAGCTGAGCACCAGCTTGTCGGAGAAGGCGTCGATATCCTCGAGCCGGACATCGTCGCGGTGCGGGATCAGGATGGTCTGGTCGTCCGGATCCGAGACCGGCGCCTCGGTGAGCACGAAGTTCTCGGCCTTCACGCCGTCGACCACGTCGTTGTGCAGGATCAGCAGCCGGTCGCGGCCGCCGACCACCGCGTGCTCGGCGGAGTACTCCACGCCCTCGCGGCGCGGGATCAGCACCCGGAACTCGCCCTCGGGGCTGTCGGACTCCAGGATCCAGCCCTCGCTGGTGATCTTGGAGCCGACCCAGATGACCAGGTACTTCTCCGAACGGGTCGCGCCGATGCTCACCCAGTAGCGCTCGTCGGGCTCGTGGAACACCTTGACGTCGTCGTCCTTGGCGGTGCCCAGCCGGTGCCGCCACACGGTGTCGGGCCGCCACGACTCGTCCACGGTCTGATAGAAGACGTGGGTGCCGTCCAGCGACCAGGTCGCGCCGGGCGCGGTCTCGGCGACCTCGTCGGCCAGCAGCTCACCGGTTGCCAGGTTCTTGAAGCGCAGCAGATAGCGCTCGTCGCCGACGGTGTCGACGGAATAGGCCAGCAGGTCGCCCGCATGGCTGAGCGAGAACGCGCCGAGCGCGAAGAAGTCGTGGCCCTCGGCCAATTCATTGGAGTCCAGCAGGATCTGCTCGCCCGGAATGGCCGCGTCGACCTCCAGCTTGGGCGGGGTCCAGTCATCGGGGTCGCTGATCGGGCAGCGGCAGTGCACGCCGTACTGCCTGCCCTCGAAGCTGCGCGAGTAGTACCAGTACTCGCCCATCCGGGTCGGCACCGAGAGATCGGTCTCCTGGGTGCGGCCCTTGATCTCCTCGAAGATCTTCTCCCGCAGCGGGGCCAGCTTCGCCGTCTGCGCGTCGGTATAGGCGTTCTCCGCCTCCAGATACGCGATGACCTCGGGATTCTCCTTGTCCCGCAGCCACTCGTACTCGTCGGTGAAGACATCGCCGTGATGCACGCGCTCGGTGGGCACCCGCTTGGCGATCGGCGCCGTCACGATCGCGCCGCTGGTCGATGTCGCGCTACCACTGTCCAAAGCCATGGGTCCACGTTAGTGGGAAATCCCCGCCGCGAGTCATCCACCCGGGCCGGGACACGAACACCGGACCGGGATCCGCTCGGCTCCGCGATGCCCGCGCCGGGACGCAGATCGCGAGATAGGCTCTGCCGCATGCTGTTGCGTTGGACAGCGCGACTGGTCGCCGCCGCGATCGTCGTGCTGGGTGTGGGGGGAATCGGAGTGGCCGGGCCCGCTTCGGCGTGCGCGTGCGGCGGGGTCGCGGTGCCGACCGGAGCGGACGCCCGGGTGGCCGACGAAACCGCGCTACTGAGCTGGGACGGGCAGCACGAGACCATCGACATGCGACTGGGCCTGCGCACCACCGGCGACAGCGCCGGACTCATCGTCCCCACGCCCACCCCGGCCACCGTGACCGCCGGCAGCACCGGCACCTTCAGCGAACTCTCGGAGCTCACCGCGCCACGGGTGATCAAGGATCGGGAATGGTTCGGCCACGGCGGGCTGGGCTTCGGTCTGACCGTCGGGGCCGGTGCACCGCCGAGGGACGGGCGGCCCACCGTGCTCGCGCAGGTGCAACTGGGCCCACTGCAGGCCACCACCCTCTCCGGCGGCGATCTCACCGGCGTCCGGCAGTGGTTGTCCGACAACGGTTATCGCATGCGCGACGAGGTGATCGCCACGCTGCAGCCGTATCTGAGCGACGGCTGGTCGTTCGTGGCCATGCGGCTCACCTCCACCGCCCCGCTGGCCGGATCCCTGGATCCGGTGCGGCTGAGCTTCGCCTCGGACCGGATGGTCTATCCGATGCGGATGTCGCGGGCCGCCACCCAGACCCAGACCGTGCGCCTCTACGTGCTCGGCGCGCACCGCATGCAGCGCGACGACGCCGACTCCGACTGGCAGGATCCGAGCGTCACCTTCGCGGGCCGGATCGATCCGGCCGACGCGGACCTGAAGCAGCTCAGCGCGAACGGGCACGCCTTCCTGACCGCGATGACGGTCACCATTCGCGAGACCGCGCAGATCAGTTCGGACTTCCGCTTCGCCGACGCGCCGCACGACGACGCCTATCGGGAGGTGGAGCACCGCACCGTGTACGTCGAATTCCTAGGCATCCCAGCGGGATACGCGGTGTTGATCGGTGTCGTGCTGCTCACGGTGGTGGTGGGCGCGGTGATGTTGCGGACGTCGCCGAGCTCGCGTCGACGGTGAAACTACCCGGTCCGGCGCTGCCGCGACCGGTCCACGTGGCGACTGTGCTCGTAGAGGTAGAAGACCGCGGCCTTGCGCCGAGCGCACTGGTCGGTCGGGCAGCTGCGGTGGATTCGCAGAATGCTCTGGGCCAGTTCGGCACTGAATCTCTCCGGAACCACATCGCAGCTATCGGAGATGGGAGCAGCCCGCTGTGGGGACCATGGCGTGCGCATCTCGAACCTCCTTCCGCCGACTGAAGATGGGATATCCGATCCGCGGGCTTCGCAAACACTGGCATGATGAGTGCGATCTACATCACCGACCAGTACTGGCTGGTTTGCGCTGCAAGGGGAGGCATTTCATGGAATCGAAGAACCGCGAAATCGACGCCGACGCGCAGTGGCGGCGTGGCGACGACACCACCGACGGCGTCGAGATCGCCTTTCTCACCAGCGGCAATATCGGGCTGCGGGATTCCCGCAACCCGACCGGTCCGGTACTGATCTTCACTCCGGGCGAATGGGAGGCCTTCGTGGCCGGCGCCAAGGACGGCGAATTCAACCGTCCAGGAGCCTGATCGAGCTCGCAAGCCGATTCGACCCGGCGGGCGGCGCGATCAAGCCCCGATCGCGCCACCGATCGTCGGCCACGACTCGTGCAGCGTGTCCTGCCAGTAGGACCAGGAGTGGGTGCCGACCGCGCTGTGCTCGACCCGCGCCGGAATGTTCATCGAACGCAACCGCTGCTCGAACGCCGTCACGCAGCCGTCCACACCCATCTCGATGGGACCGCCGAAGAAGATGTTCTCCGGCAGCTGCGGTTTGATCTCCAGCTCGTGCGGACCGGGGATACCGGTGCCGGTGGACAGGAACAAGGTCTTACCGCGCAGCGCCTCGGTCAGCACGGCCGGATTGTGCTCGTTCCACGCCGCGCTGCCGGGGCCGCCCCACATATTGAACGGATTGCCACCGCGATTGGCGATCGAGAACATCATCGCGCCCGCGGCGATGTTCAGATCCGGGCAGGCGCTGTACCCGGCGACCGCGCGATAGAGCTGCGGATGCCGCACCGCGAGAACGTAAGCCGCGATACCGCCCATCGACAGCCCACCGATGGCGTTCACCCCGTTACCGGCGAAATACCCGTCGATGATGGGCGGAAGCTCTTGTGTCAGAAAGGTTTCCCACTGATAGCGGCCGAAACGCGCGTCGTCGGCGGCCCAGTCGGTGTAGTAGCTGGCCTGACCACCCATGGGCAGCACCACATTCACGTTCTTGCCCTGGAAGAACGGCTCCGCGTCGGTGGCATTGGTCCAGGTGCTCTGGGTCGCGCCCGGATCCAGGCCGTCGAGCAGGTAGTAGGTGGGGCGGTCACCGCCGCCACCGGGATGCAGCACCTGCACCTGCACCGTGCGGCCCATCGCGGGGGAATCCACGAAGATCGCCGAGCGGGTCGGACTCAGGTCGTCGACCCGCACCACCTGTGCGGCCCGGGCAATTGCCGGAGACCCGGCAACCGGATACAGCAAACCTGCGGCGATCGCGAAAACCGCTGCGGCAACTAGCTTTCTACGCATGTCCCCACCTCCATCAGCCCACCACGATCATGATAAAACGCAACTCGAGTGACAGGTGCCGCGAGGCAGATTTCAGCTATGGCGTGTCTCTAGCAAACCAGATGGTTCGCATATGGTAATGCCATTCAGCTATCAAAGCCAGCATTCCGCGACAACGATCCGCCGATGGATCCGGCCAGGTAGTCGAGGTCCGCACGCGCCGGTGACGTCGGCCGCGCCCGCAACCCGAAACCATCCCCCGGCGTGCGCGGAATCACGTGCAGATGCACATGGAAGACCTCCTGCCCCGCCGTCACCCCGTCGGCGAGAAAGAAATTCACCCCGTCGCAGGCCACCTCGGAGTCACGCAGCGCCGCCGCCACCCGCTGCCCCACCTGAAACAGCTTGCCGCCCAACGCCGGATCCAACTCCGCCAGGCTGCGCGCCACCACCTTCGGAATCACCAGCACATGCCCGGGCGTCACCGGCCGAATATCCATGAACGCCAGCACATCCGCGTCCTCGTACACCTTGCTGGCGGGCGCGCTACCGGCGATGATCTCGGAAAAGATGGTGTAAGGATTCATACGCGCAGCCTAGAACGGGCGGCCCGGAACGCGAATCGCCCCTCGACTCCGGCTTGGGGTCGAGGGGCGATCGAACGAGAGTCGTTGGCGCGCTACAGAATCGGCGACGGGGTGTAGCGGGCAGCCTCGGGATCGGCGTCGACCAGCTTCTGCACCTGCGCGATCACCTCGGCGACCTGCGCCTCGGCCGCGCCCACGAACGCCGAACGATCCGCCAGCGCGGCATCCAGCGCCGGGCGATCCAGCGGGAACCGGTCGTCGGCGGCCAGGCGGTCCAGCAGGTCGGGTTCGCGGCCCTGCTCACGCATGGCCAGCGCCACCGCCACCGCGTGCTCCTTGATGACCTCGTGCGCGGTCTCGCGGCCGACGCCCGCGCGCACGGCGGCCATCAGCATGCGGGTGGTGGCCAGGAACGGCAGGTAGCGGTTGAGCTCCCGATCGATGACCGCCGGGTACGCGCCGAACTCGGCCAGCACCGTCAGGAAGGTCTCGATCATGCCGTCGATGGCGAAGAAGGCGTCCGGCAGCGCGACCCGGCGCACCACCGAGCAGAACACGTCGCCCTCGTTCCACTGCGCGCCCGCCAGCTCGGCGGCCATCGAGGCGTAACCGCGCAGCACCACCTGCAGGCCGTTGACGCGCTCACACGAGCGGGTGTTCATCTTGTGCGGCATCGCCGAGGAACCCACCTGGCCGGGCTGGAAGCCCTCGGTGACCAGCTCGTTGCCCGCCATCAGGCGAATGGTGTGCGCGAACGAGGACGGGCCCGCGCCCACCTGCACCAGCGCGGAGAGCACATCGTGATCCAGCGAACGCGGGTAGATCTGGCCGACGCTGGTGAAGACGCTGGCGAAACCCAGGTGCCGCGCCACCTTCTGCTCGAGCTGCGCCAGCTTGCCCGCGTCGCCGTCGAGCAGATCCAGCATGTCCTGGGCGGTGCCCATCGGGCCCTTGATGCCGCGCAACGGGTACCGGTCGATCAGCTCCCGCAGCCGGGTCAGCGCGATCAGCAATTCGTCTGCGGCGGAAGCGAATCGCTTACCCAGGGTGGTCGCCTGCGCGGCCACGTTGTGCGAACGTCCGGCCATCACCAGCGACTGGTACTCGGCGGCCCGCTCGGCCAGCCGGGCCGCGACCGCGGTGGCATGCGCGTACACGTGCTCGAGCGAGAGCCGGATCTGCAGCTGCTCCACGTTCTCGGTGAGGTCGCGGGAGGTCATGCCCTTGTGCACGTGCTCGTGACCGGCGAGGGCGTTGAACTCCTCGATGCGGGCCTTCACGTCGTGGCGGGTGACCCGCTCCCGTTCCGCGATCGAGGCCAGATCGACCTGATCGATCACCCGCTCGTAGTCCTCGACGACCCCGGCCGGCACCGCGATCCCCAACTCGGACTGGGCGCGCAACACCTCCAGCCACAGCCGCCGCTCGAGCACGATCTTGTTCTCGGGCGACCACAGGTGGACCAGTTCCGGGCTGGCATAGCGGGTGGCGAGGACGTTCGGCACAAAGGTCACGTTGTGCCAGTTTACCGGCAGTAACTTCGGTGAGATTCAGCTGGGCGGGGCCACGATGTCGATGATCTCGAGCAGCGCGCCGCGGGCCATGCGCCGCGGCTGCGGATCGAGCTCACCCAGCGCGGTCACCACCGCGCCGTCCACCACGGCCACCAGGCGGCGGGTCTGCTCGGGCCGGACCACCCGATCGGAACGCCGCAGCACATCGGCGAGCAGCTCATCGAGCTGCGCGCGTAGTCGTAGCTGAACCTCGCGCAGTTCCGGATGCCGGGCCGAAGCCACCGAACGCTCGTAGCGGGCAATCAGCTGACCGCGCGCGTCCTCGTCCTGAATCTCCGGGCCGACAAGCAGATCCAGCACCAGATCCACGGTGGCGTCCGCACCGCGACGGCGGTGCGTCACCTCGCCGACCCGGCGGCGCATGGCGTCGAGTTCGGCGTTGCCGGAGAACTCGACCGCCCGCGCGATCAGATCCTCCAGCGATTCGAAGTAGTAGGTGGTCGATGCCAGCGGTAGTTCCGCGCGCGTCGCCACCGAACGATGCCGGACCGCCTCGAAGCCGCCCTCCAGCAATAGCTCGGCGGCGGCACAAACCAGCGCTTGGCGACGCCGTTCGCCTTTCGGAGTCGTCGCAGTGGTCACCGTGCAATCGTGCCAGTCATCATCGCCACTGTGTTCACTTTGCCCTCAGCTCCTGCGACCCTGCCCCACTCCGGAATGCGATGCGCCGCGAATATCCGGCGGCATGAAAGGGGGAGGCGGTGCCACGAATCGTGTTGCGCAGTACAGCCTTTTGTACCCCATTCCCGGGAGCTGGGGGCCGACTCCGGAAAACCTTGGTAGATCAGGCCAAATAGCGTTCCAACCGGTCCAGTGCCTCCTCGATGTCGGCACCCGCCCCGGCGAACGAGAAGCGAACCGTGTGCAGACCGTTGTGGGTATCGAAGTCGATCCCGGGAGCCAGCGCCACACCCGTGCGATCGAGCACCTCGGTGCACCAGTTCATCGAATCATCGGTCAGGTGAGCGATATCCGCGTAGGCGTAGAACGCGCCGTCGGCGGGGGCCAGCTCGGTGATGCCCAGCTTCGGCAGCCCCGAGAGCAACAGCTGCCGGTTGGCCGCGTAGCGCCGCACATGCGAGTCCAGTTCGGTCCGCGCCTCCGCGCCGAAGGCGTGCACCGCCGCGAACTGGGAAATAGCGGGCGGGCACACGGTCATGTTCGAGGCCAGTCGTTGCAGTGCCGGGCGCAGGGACTCCGGCACCAGCATCCAGCCCAGCCGCCAACCGGTCATCGAGAAGTACTTCGACACCGAGCCGATCACCACCGACTCCCGCGAGGTCTCCCACGCCGAGGACGTGGACTCGGTATCCGACAGCTCGGTCTCGTAGACGATGCCGTGATAGATCTCGTCGGAGATGAGCAGCGTGCCGTGCTCGTCGCACCAGCGGGCCAGCGCCGCCAGCTCGGCCGGGGCGATCATGGTGCCGGTCGGATTGGCCGGGCTCGCCACGATCAGCCCGCGCGGCGGCTCCGGCAGCGCCTCGAGCATGGCCACCGTGGGCTGGAACCGGGTCTCCGGACCGCAATCCAGCTCCACCACCTCACAACCCAGCGCGGTCAGCGTGTTGCGGTAGGCCGGATAGCCCGGCCGCGCCACCACCACGGTGTCGCCCGCGTCGAACGCCGCCAGGAACAACAGGGTGAACGCGCCGGAGGAACCGGTGGTCACCACGACGTCATCGGCGTCCACCGCAACCCCGTAGCGGTCGCGGTGATACCCGGCGATCGCCTCGCGCAGCTCCAAGATCCCGAATGTCTCGGTGTAGCCCAGCAATTCGCTGTCCATCGCGGCCTTGGTCGCGCGCAACACCGCCTGCGGCGCGGGCGTCGAGGGCTGCCCCGCCGCGAGAACCAGCACATCTCCGCGTGTCCTGGCTCGTTCAGCTGCTGCTTTCCAGACGTCCATCACGTAAAAAGGTGGAATGGTCGACCGGCGAGATTCGATAGGCACGCGACAGACGGTAGAGCACCCGCTCCCCCGGCTGTCCGGGAACGGCCGCCGGAATGCCTGAGGAGGGCGCAGTGCAGGGGGGACACACCACCACCGAGTCCAGCTCGGAGACCGACGCACACCCGGGGGACGAGGCCGCGCTATCGGGGCCGCCCGGCGGCCGATCCCGACGTTCGGCGGGCACCTACACCCCCGGCATCCGCTCGCGGCTGGCGTTCCCCGACGCGGCGCCCTCACGGACCCAGCGGGCGGCGGCCCGGATGCGGTTGGCCGTGGCGCTGTGGTTCACCCGGGCCGTCACCCGGATTCGCGAACTCGCACCCGTCGTCCGGGACCGGGCACTACGGCTGTGGACGCGGCGACCGCGATCGTGGGCCGAGACCGTGGCGCTGGGGCGACGCGGCCGGGCCGAGCTGCGACGGCAGACACCCGTGTTGCGCGCCTGGGCGATCCGGCACCGGGTGCTGCTCGGCGGGATGGCGGCCGTACTGGTGTTCGCGAGCGCCGACGACACCCTCGGGCTGATCGAATACGACGCACCGGTGGGACCCGGTGTCGCACTGCGGGTTCCGGTGCAGTACCCGCTGCAGATCCAGGCGCCCACCGATTCCACCAAGCGCTACCTCGACGCCATCAACAACGGTGAGCGGCTGCGCGAGCAGGCCGTGGTGGCCGCCGCGGCAGCGCAGACCCTCGATCGCGCCAAGGCCGAGGCCGCCGCCGCGGTGGCGGGCACCCCGCAGCCGTGGCTGAACACCGCGCCCGACACCACCCTGCCGCCCGGCTTCGTACTGCCCGGCGTCGGCGGTTTCGCGCTCCCCGCCAAGGGCGTGTTCACCTCCGGATTCGGTTCCCGCTGGGGCACCTTCCACGCGGGCATCGACATCGCCGCACCCATCGGCTCACCGATCTACGCGGTGGCGGCGGGCACGGTCATCGACGCGGGACCGGCGCAGGGCTTCGGCCTCTGGGTCCGCATCCGCCACGACGACGGCACCATCTCCGTCTACGGCCACATGTACGACTTCTCGGTCTCGGTGGGCGAGCGCGTTCCGGCCGGACTGCAGATCGCCCGCATCGGCAACCGCGGCGACTCCACCGGCCCGCACCTGCATTTCGAGATCGTGATCAACGGCCAGCACGTGGATCCGCAGCCGTGGCTGGCTCAGCGCGGCATCGTCGTGGGCTGACCGGAACCGACCGGAATCGACGAAGGGCTCCCGAATCATTCGGGAGCCCTTCGTCTTTCGCATGTCGGCCGCTACGCGCGCGCCGGGATCGCGATGCGGCCCTCCTCGGCGGCGAGCGCGATGTCGGAGCGGAAGTGGCCGCCGGGCAGCTTGACGGTGGCCAGGCGGTCGTAGGCGTTCTTGCGCGCCTCGGCCAGGTCGGCGCCCTGGCCGACGATGGCCAGCACCCGCCCGCCCGCCGACACCAGCGCGCCGTCGGGCCGCTGCGCGGTCCCGGCGTGCAGCACCTCGGATTCGGTTCCGGTACCGGCGGATTCGGCGCCCGTGATGACGTCGCCGGAGCGCGGGCGGCCCGGGTAGTTCTCGGCGGCCAGCACCACGGTGACGGCCGAACCGTCCTTCCAGCGCGGCGCGGCGACCTGGTCGAGGGTGCCGGTGGCGGTCGCGTAGAGCAGCTCGGCGAGCGGGCTGTCGAGCATGGCCAGCACGGCCTGCGTCTCGGGATCGCCGAAGCGGCAGTTGAATTCGATGACCGACGGGCCGTTGGTGCCGACCGCGAGGCCCGCGTACAGCAGGCCGCTGAACGGCACGCCCCGGCGAACCATCTCCGCCGCAACGGGTTTCACGACCTCGTCGACGATGGCGGTGAGCGTCTCGTCCGGCAGCCACGGCAGCGGCGTGTACGCGCCCATGCCGCCGGTGTTCGGCCCGGTGTCACCGTCGCCGACCCGCTTGTGGTCCTGCGCGGGCAGCAGTGGCACCACGGTCTCGCCGTCGACGAGGCAGAACAGCGACACCTCGGGTCCGTCGAGGAAGGACTCCAGCAGCACCGGATGCCCCTGCTCGAGCAGCTCCGCGCCGTGATCGCGGGCCACCGAGCGGTCCGCGGTCACCACGACGCCCTTGCCCGCGGCCAGCCCGTCGTCCTTGACCACCCAGGTCGGCCCGAAACGATCCAGCGCCGCGTCCAATTCGCCCGGATGATCGACGATCTCACTGTGCGCGGTCGCCACTCCGGCCACATTCATCACGTCCTTGGCGAACGCCTTGGACCCCTCGATCCGCGCGGCCGACGCCGACGGCCCGAACGCCGGGATCCCGGCCGCCCGCACCGCGTCGGCCACCCCGAGCACCAGCGGCACCTCGGGTCCGACCACCACCAGATCGGCCTTCAACTCCTGGGCCAGCGCGACCACCTCGGGACCCGAACTGGCATCCACCGCACGCACCTCGGCGTGCTGGGCGATGCCCGCGTTACCGGGAGCCGCGTACACCGCGCTCACCGCCGGGTCCTTGCGCAGGGCCAGGACGAGGGCATGTTCACGGGCTCCGGAACCGATCACGAGTACGCGCACGGCAGACAGCTTAGAGGGCAGGGCTACCGCCGCGGGTGGGGGTCTGTCGAGCGTTCACCGGGACGCCCGCCGCGCGTTCATCCACAGTGCTCCCCGACGTTCACCGACAGCACCGGGTACGTCCGCGCCACCGTCCGGTTCCGCGCGTAATCTCCCGCACATGGCTTCTGTTTTCACCGCAATCATCAACGGTCAGCTGCCGGGTCGATTCGTCTGGGAGGACGACGAATTCGTCGCATTCCTCACCATCGCCCCGGTCACGCAGGGGCACACCCTCGTGGTGCCGCGTAAAGAGATCGACCAGTGGCAGGACCTCGATCCGGCGACCTTCGCCCGGATGACCGTCGTCGCCCAGCAGATCGGCAAGGCGGTGCGAGCCGCCTGGGACGCCCCGCGCGCGGGCCTGCTCATCGCCGGTCTCGAAGTGCCGCACCTGCACCTGCACGTCTTCCCGGCCTTCGAACTCGGCAACTTCGACATCACCGGTGCGGACCCGGATCCGAGCAAGGAATCCCTCGACGAGGCCCAGGCCAAGATCAAGCAGGCGCTGCGCGACCTCGGCCACGAGGCCAACGTCCCCGCCTAGCGACGAATCCGGTGCCCATCGAGGATGGGCACCGGATCCGGCAATCACCTTCGGGCGGTTACCGACTCACCTTCGGCGCCGACTTCGGTTCGCGCGGCAGCCGGACCGCGAAGACGGTGCCCTCGCCCGGGGTGCTGGTCACCGAGACCGTGCCCTCGTGCGCGGTGACCAGGGCCTGCACGATCGACAACCCCAACCCGGTGCCACCACTGGCCCGGGTGCGCGAGGAGTCGGTCCGATAGAAGCGTTCGAAGACCCGCTCGGCCTGCTCGGGTTCCAGACCCGGACCGGTATCGGCGACCTCCACCAGCATGGTGTCCTCGCCGGGAGTGAGGCGGACGGTGACATTCGCCTCGGGCGGGGTGTGGGCCAGGGCATTGTTGAGCAGGTTGGCCAGCACCTGACGCAGGCGGGTTTCGTCGCCCATCATCTCCAAGGTGCCGGCGCCGGAACAGATTTCGAGATCGATCTTGCGCTCCGGACCCTCCGGATTCTGCACGGCGGCCAGCGCGCGGGCACTGTGCACGGCATCGCTGGCCAGCATGAGCAGGTCCACCGGGCGACGTTCGACCGGGCGCTGGGCATCCAGGCGAGCCAGCATGAGCAGGTCCTCGACCAGCAGGCCCATCCGCTTGGATTCGCGTTCGATGCGGTCCATCAGCAGTTCCGGATCGGTGATCGCGCCCTGCCGGTACAGCTCCGAGAAGCCGGTGATGCTGGTCAGCGGAGTACGCAGTTCGTGGCTGGCATCGGCGATGAACTGCCGCATCTTGGCCTCGGACCGGTGTGCCGCCTCCTCGGACGCCTCGGTGGCGGCGAACGCCTGCTGGATCTGGGTCAGCATGGTGTTCAACGACTGCGAGAGGTGATCGACCTCGGTGTCGGTGCCGCGCACCGGAACTCGCTGGTGCAGATCACCGCCCGCGATGGCCGCTGCCGTGCGCTCCACCTCGCGCAGTGGCCGCAGACTGCGCCGGATCACCACCCGCGCGACCGCGGCCAGCGCGGCCAGCACGAGCGCGCCGATCACCAGCTGCAACACGATGAGTTTGTCCAGCAGCGAATTGGTTTCGTCCATGCGCAGCGCGACGGTGCTGGTGCCGTATTCGTTGACGGTCCGCAGCACCCGCCATTCCTCGCTCGACGCTCCGACGGAACCGACTGTGGCGGGCCGGTTTCCGAGGTCGGCGGGCAGATCGGGCTGCTGTGCCCCGGCGGGCAGGTTCAAGGTCAGCTGTCCGTCGGTGTCGGCCACCTGCACCCAGTACAGGTGCGGCGGCCGTTCCCGCCCGCGCACGGTGGGCAGCGGTTCGGGCCGCTGCGCGCCGGGCGCGGCCCAGCTGTGCGCCGCGTCGTAGAGCTGCCGGTCGATGCGTTCGATGAGCACATTGCGCATCAGCGAGGTGACCGCGATGCCGGAGACCAGCAGGCCGAAGCCGACCAGCGAGACCAGGGCGAGAACGAGGGTGGTGCGAAGCGGCACAGCGGCAAGTTTGTCGGCGACCTTACGGCGCACAGTACGAGCAGCCTGTGCCGCGTTCACGTCGCCGCCGACTTGCCGCGCGGCTCCCGCATCACGTATCCGACCCCGCGCAGGGTGTGGATGAGCCGGTCCGGCCCGGTGTCGACCTTCTTGCGCAGGTAGGAGACGTAGGTTTCGACCACGCCGACCTCACCGCCGAAGTCGTAGCGCCACACGTGATCCAGGATCCGCGGCTTGCTCAGCACCGTGCCCGCGTTGACCAGGAAGTAGCGCAGCAGGGTGAACTCGGTGGGCGACAGCGAGATCGGCTCGCCCGCCTTCCACACCTCGTGGGTGTCGTCGTCGAGTTCGATGTCGGCGAAGCGCAATCGGGAGGATTTGGTCTCCGGCGCGGCGCGTCCGGCGCGGCGCAGGATGACCCGCAGCCGGGCCACCACTTCCTCGAGGCTGAACGGTTTGGTCACGTAATCGTCCGCGCCGAGGGTCAATCCGGTGATCTTGTCGTCCACGTCGTCGCGGGCGGTCAAGAACAGCACGGGGGCATCGATGCCGTCGGCGCGCAGTCGCCGTAGCAATCCGAAACCATCCATACCGGGCATCATCACGTCCACGATGAGCGCATCGGGCCGGAAGGTCTTGGCCTTGTCGAGTCCCTCCGTGCCGCTGGCCGCGCTGGCTACCTCGAACCCCTGATAGCGCAGGCTCACCGACAACAACTCGACAATCATCGGCTCGTCGTCGACGACGAGGACCCTGGCCTCGGACTCACGCTGCGCGGGCACACCTGTCATGACCTCATATTCTGGCCTCCCCCCGCGAAGAACCTGGCCCTTCCCTGTGTGTTTCCTGGGAACGGTGCGTCGCGGCCGGTCAGTGCCACCGCGACACGCCGAGCGCCGAAAACGACGAACGCCGGTCGATTTCTCGACCGACGTACGTCCAGGAGCCCCCTGTCAGGATTGAACTGACGACCTTCGCTTTACAAGAGCGGTGCTCTACCACTGAGCTAAGGAGGCGGAAAACGGATGCATCATAACCGGGTGGGCCGGCTGCGCGGAAAAGCCGGCGTCCCAGCAGGACCGACGATGCTAGAGACAGCCCGAACGCGGCCGTGCGACGCTGGGAGCGTCACCGGCCGCACTCGTTGAGCCGTTCGCACAGTATCGGACCAACCGCAGTGTCAGGACTGAGCCGCCTGACGGGCCGCGTCGTCCGCTGCCATCGCATCACGCAGACTCTTGGGCCGCATGTCGGTCCAGTTCTTCTCGACGTACTCGACGCATGCGGCGCGGGAATCCTCGCCGAACACGACTCGCCAACCCGCCGGGACCTCGGCGAAAGCCGGCCACAGGGAGTGCTGTTCCTCATCGTTGACCAGGACGAAGAACCGGCCGTCTTCGTCATCGAAGGGATTGGTGCTCATTTCACCTCACTGGATACTGGCGCTGTGTACGGGAACGCTGACGGATCGTTCAGCCATCGAAATGCTGGAACAAACCCCCGACGTTGCTTCGACCCTAGCAAGGCAGGCGTTACGGCTGGGCGGTTACCTGCGCTCTTGTCCTAGGCCGCGAAGAATTCGAGCAGGATCTTGTTGACTGCCTCGGGTCGTTCGAGGTAGCCGAAGTGCCCGGCGTCCGGAACTTCCTGATAGCGGCCGCCCGGAATCGCGTCGGCGACCTCACGCGCCAGGTAGGGCGGAATCATGCGGTCGTCCGCGAAGCCTACCGACAGGCACGGCACGGTGATCGCCCGGTACGCCGCGATCCGGTCGAAGTCGTGGTCCATGCGCCGCTGCGCCCGCACGCCGGGAGTGACCGGGCCGCCGGTGAATTCGAACAGATCCAGCCAGTCTCGGGCGGCATTGGTGTCGGCCATGGTGGCCGGGGAGAGGTTCATCAGCGCGGTGATGGCGGCCTCGTACTTGGCGGGCAGCCGCACGCCGCCCGCGTCGAGTTCGTGCTCGCCGAACGACAGCGTCTTCTGGAACTGGTCGAGGCGGCCGTGCCCGGCCAGGAAGACGGCCTTGCGCACCAGGTCCGGCCGGGCCAGCGCGAGCTCCTGCGCGACCCGTGAACCCATGGACTGCCCGACCACCAAAGCCGGTCCCTCACCGAGGAATTCGATGAGCGCGGCGGTATCGCGCACCAGATCGTCGATGTGGATCCCGTTCGCCGATTCGGTGGACGGGGCGATGCCGCGGTTGTCGAAGGTGCAGACCCGGTATCCGGCCGCGAGCAGCGCGGGCACCTGATGCAGTTCCCACACCCGCCCGGCGCTGCCGGTACCCATGATCATGACGACCAGCGGGCCCGCGCCCTTGACGTCGGTGCCCTTGGTCCGGTCTCCCTTGACCTGGTAGTTCAGTGAGATTCCGTTCACCGTCGCCACCGGCATACTCGCTGTCCCTTCATCGGTGCTGCGTCTGCGTGCACTGGCCACCGTATCCAACGCCGCTCACCATTGCGTTTCGGGTTCGCAATACACCGACCGGACAGGTGCGCCGATCCGGGCGGATACGATGGACGCACTCGCACCGACCCGCCTGTGGGTGCAGATCGAGAGCTGACTTCTCCGAGAGGACATGAGATGGTCGCGAAGACCGGCGCCAACGACATCGCGGACGACGATCTGGAACCGCTCGCCGATGAAACCGCTCGCCAAGCTCAGCGCGTAGTGGCCGCCTACGCCACCGATGCCGACGAATGCCGCATGCTGCTGTCGATGCTCGGTATCGCCCCGACACGAGGCGAATGACCCGTGCACCCGGATAACTCCGGTTCCGGTTTCGTCGTTGTCGCCAACCGACTACCGGTCGACCTGGAGCGCCTGCCCGATGGCAGCACCCGATGGAAGCGCAGCCCCGGCGGCCTGGTGACCGCCCTGGAGCCGGTGCTGCGAAACAACAAGGGGGCGTGGGTCGGCTGGGCCGGCGTCCCGGACGTGGATCTCGACCCGATCGTCGAGGACGGCCTGGAGCTGCATCCGGTGCCGCTGACCTCGGACGAGGTCGAGGACTACTACGAGGGCTTCTCCAATGGCACCCTGTGGCCGCTGTATCACGACGTGATCGTGCGGCCGGTCTACGACCGCAAGTGGTGGCAGGCCTATGTCCAGGTCAACCGCCGTTTCGCCGAGTACACCGCGAAGGTGGCGGCGGAGGGCGCGACGGTCTGGGTGCAGGACTACCAGCTGCAGCTGGTGCCGAAGATGCTGCGCATGCTGCGCCCCGATCTGACCATCGGCTTCTTCCTGCACATTCCGTTCCCGCCGGTGGAACTGTTCATGCAGATGCCTTGGCGCACAGAGATAGTCGAGGGCCTGCTGGGCGCGGACCTGATCGGCTTCCACCTCCCCGGTGGCGCGCAGAACTTCCTGTACCTGGCCAGAAGGCTTGCCGGGCAACCGACTTCGCGCGGCACCGTGGGCGTGCGCTCGAAACTCGGTGTGGTGCAGGTGGGTTTCCGCACCGTCCGGGTGGGCGCGTTCCCGATCTCGATCGCCTCCACCGAGATGGACGAGTATTCGCGGCACCGCAGCGTGCGCGAGCGGGCCGCGAAAATCCGTGCGGAACTGGGCAATCCGAAAACCATCCTGCTGGGTGTGGACCGCCTGGACTACACCAAGGGCATCGACATCCGCCTCGCCGCACTGGAGGAGTTGCTCGCGGACGGCCGCGTCGACCCCACCGAGACGGTGATGGTGCAGCTGGCCACCCCCAGCCGCGAACGCGTCGAGTCCTACATCCAGATGCGTGGCGATATCGAACGCCAGGTGGGCCGGATCAACGGCGAGTACGCCCGCGTCGGCTACCCGGTGGTGCACTACCTGCACCGCCCGATCCCCCGCGAAGAACTGATCTCCTTCTTCGTGGCCGCCGACGTCATGGTGGTGACCCCGCTGCGGGACGGCATGAACCTGGTCGCCAAGGAGTACGTGGCCTGCCAGGGCGGCCTCACCGGCGCCCTGGTGCTGAGCGAATTCACCGGCGCCGCAGCCGAATTGCGCCAGGCCTACCTGTGCAACCCGCACGACCTGGACAGCGTCAAGGACGCCCTGGTGGGTGCCATCGACGACGACCGCGACACCCGTCGCCGCCGCATGCGCTCGCTGCGCCGCCAGGTCCTCACCCACGACGTGGACCGCTGGGCCCGAGCCTTCCTCGACGCCCTGGCCACCGACCGGGTGGCGGGCAGCGCCCTGCTCACCGATGACGACGTCGACCCGGACGTGCATCGCTGATTTTCCGAAACAGCAACGCCCCCTGCGGATTCCGCAGGGGGCGTGGTTCGCGGGTCAGGCCCCGGCCTCGACCCCGTCGACAACATCCTCGAACCGGTAGGTGACCCCGGTCAGTCGCTCCGACTCGGCCCACAGCCGCGCCGCCAACTCGGGATCGCGGGCCTGTTCACTGGATTCGTTGATCACCGGATACCCCTTGGTGAATCCGGTGGGCCCGAAGAACTCTCCGCCCCGCACGCCCGGATCGGTGCCCGCCCGCAGCGTCGGCAGCGCCCCCATCTCCACGGTCTGCATGATGAACCGGAACATCCACCGCGTGGACGGCTTGGCGAAGAACGCCACCGCGGGCCCGAAGTTCGCCGCGAACCCCGACTCCGCCGCCCCCGGATGCGCCAGCACCGAGCTCACCGACGACTCGGTCCCGTTGAGCTGCCGCTGCAACTCGAACGCGAACAGCGCGTTGGCGACCTTCGACTGCCCGTAAACCGGGTACCCCTTGTACTTCCGCCGTGTGAACTCGAGATCATCCAGCTCGAACGAGGCCCCGCGCTGCGCCGAGTCCCCACTGGTCACCGTGACCACCCGCCCCTGCGGCGCGGCCCGCAACAGATCCAGCACCAGACCCGTGAACGCGAACGGCCCGAGATGGTTTGTCCCGAAAGTGGATTCGAACCCGTCCACGGTCACCGACCGCTCCCGATTCAGCACACCCGCATTGTTGACCAGCAGATCCACCTGATCGACCTCGTCGTGCAACCGCGCGGCAGCCGCGCGCACCGACTCCAGCGAGGCCAGATCCACTGCCAGGAAGGGCAATTCGGCCCCCGGCACGGCCGCCCGAATCTCCGCCGCCGCCGCATCCGCCTTCGCCGCGTTCCGGCAAGCCAGCACCACCCGAGCCCCGTGCGCCGCAAGCTGTTTCGCGGTCTCCAACCCGAGCCCACCGCTGGCCCCGGTGACCACGGCGGTCTTCGCGCTCAAATCTGGAATGTCCGCCGAAGTCCACGGCGCCGCCTTGTCTGCCACGATACGATCCCGCCTCTTCCGAATCCTGCACTGCTCCGTCCGGAAGCCTAGATCGACCGCTCCGCCCCGGCCACCCGGCGACCACTGACTCGACGCGTCAGTACCACTTCACCACGGTCGCACCGGAACTGATCCCACCGCCGACCCCCGCCAGCAGAATCGTCTCGCCACGCCGCAGGGGCCGCTCGAGGTGCGCCTCGTGCAACGTGATCGGAATGGACGCCGCCCCCGTATTCCCGTACCGCGGCGCGGTCACCGGCACCCGTGCGGGATCCACCCCGAGCGCGTCGATGAACGCCTCGATCATCCGCATGTTCGCCTGATGGAAGATGACCCGATCCAAATCCTTTGGTGCGAGCCCACATTCACCGAGCACCTGCTCGATCAGCTTGGGCAGCGCCGACAGCACATGGTCGCGCACGGCCCGCCCGTCCATCCGAAAGAACTGCTCCCCCGCCTCCCACGCCCCCGGATCCAAGGGCCGCGCCGACCCGCCCCCGGGCACCCCCACGAGCGGATGCAACCTGCCATCCGTGCTCAACCGGCTGGCCGTGATCCCGTACCCCTCCGGCACCACCCCGACCAGCGTCGCCCCCGCCCCGTCCCCGAACAGGCTCACCGTCCGCACATCCCGCCGATCGAGGATCCGCGAGTACATATCCACCCCGACCACCAGCACCGCACCCTCGCGGTCCAGCCCCCGATCCAGCAGCCCCGCCGCCGTATTCAACGCGAACAGATACCCCGCGCACACCGCGTTCACATCGAACGCCGGAACCCCGTACAACTCGAGCTTGTCCTGCAATATCGCCGCGGTCGCAGGCTGCGGCTGATCCCCGGTGGAGGTGGCCACGATGATCCCACTGATCCGCGGCCACGCCGCCCGATCCGTGCCCAGCAGATCAATGCACGCCGCATACGCCAGATCCGATGCAGCCGTATCGTTTTCCCCATACCGCCGCTCGAACACCCCGGTCCGACTGCGAATCCACTCCTCATCCACCCCGGACCATTCGGCGATGGCGGTATTGTCGACAACCACCGGCGGGACATAGCCACCCGTCCGCAGAATCCCGATCAATCCCCGGCCCTCCTGCCTGTCCGTAAGCGCCGTCCCGTACCCGAGCTTCCTTCGGAGCCTAGATCGATACGCGTGCCGCGACCAGTCGACTACCGCGCAGGACTACGGCCCTTCCGGGGCCCCATACGTACGCCTGCGGCCCCGGACCAAGGTCCGGGGCCGCAGTACTCGAATGTTCGGGAGATCGACTAGGTCGTCTTGATGTCCGAAACCAGCCAGCTGTCACCGTTTTTGGTGAGGTGTACCTCGAGGCGGTCGCTGGCGAGTGTCTCCTGGCCCGACTGGGAGTTGGAGAAGCGCTGGTCCGCGATCACCAGGACGGTCGCGCTGCTGCGGGTCGCGTTGATGATGCCGGTCGCCGAGACGATGGTCTGGACGTCGAGCTTCTTCTCCTTGGCCGCCGGGATCGCCTGCTCGTTGATCACCTTCAGATAGGAGTCGCGGTAGGGGCCCGACAGCTTGTCGGCGACCTTCGGCAGTTCCTTCTCGGCGGAGTCGTAGTTGTAGGTGAAGAGGTCCTCCACCACGTCCTGCGCGAACGTGGTCGCGGAGGTGCGGTTGCGCTCGGCGGTGCGGTCGGACCAGAAGCGGTCGCCGACAAGCGATCCCGCGACCACGGCCGCGATCAGGAGAACGCCGGCGACGGCGAAGAGGATGTTACGAGGGGTGATTTTCACGGCACCAGCTCCCAGCCCGTGGCGGTGACGGTGCCGCCGGTGTGGTTCACGGTCACCCGGAAGCGATAGTCCTTCTGCATCGGACCGTTGGACGCGGCATTGGACACGGTCTGCTGCGCCAGCAACAGCACCTTGGCCGAGTTGGCGTCATCGCTTTCCAGCGCCGCGGAGATGATCTTGCCGGAGGACTGCACCTTCATCTGCTCGAAGACTTTTTTGTAGTCGTCCCGGTTCACCGCGAGATCGTCCTTGAGACCGCCGCCCGCGACCGCGAACAGGCGGTCCAGGTCCGGACCGGCGGTATCGGACTTCACCGTCACCATGTCGATGTAGGCCTGCTTGGCGACCTGGACGTACTCCGCGCGCCGCTCACTGAGCGCATCGGACCGGTTCTGGTGGTAGAAGAACAGGCCACCCGAGCCGATCAGCACCAGCGTCGAGATCAGGGCGACCGCGGCGGCGATCGAACCCGACCGGCCGAGCGCGGCGTAGATCCGCCGGACCCGCGACTTCGACTCGGCGCCTTCGGATTCCGATTCGGCCGCCGCGTCGGCTGCTGGCACCCCAGCCGACTCGGCCGCAGCCGAGTCCTCGACCACCGCGACCACGAATTCCGGTTCCGCTTCGGCGGATTCGGTTTCGGCGGCGACCTCGACCGGTGCCGCCGGCTCGGTGGCCGCGGGCTCGACGGACGCAACCGACGTCGCCTCGGCGACCGGAGTCGGCTGCACATCCTCGACCGGTTTCGGACTCACGGCGGCGACCGAGGTCTCCTTGACCTCGATGGCGCCGTCACCCTCGACGGGCGGACCCGCCCGGCGGACGACGCGCCGCCGAGTGCGGTCTCGGTTTGCTGGGGTTTCGCTCATCGCGTTGGCTCCTGAAGCAGCTGTTGCCAGCTCGACGGCACCTTGGTGGAACCATCTGCATTGACGTCTCCCCGACGGTACACGTGACCATCAGGTCCGACGAAGGTGCCGGTGCCCGGATCCTCGTGCGCGATGAAGGGCGCGTGCTGGTCTCCCAGCACCTTGTCGAGCGGCTGCCCGTTGTTGTCCACCGGGTTCGGCGCACCGAACGGCGGGTTGTCGCCCTCGGGCTGATAGCCGTTGGGATCGTGGCAGAGCTCGGGAGTCGGCGCACGCTTGCCGGGCACATCGACACACGGGGTATTGCGGATACCGCGCACCGCTTCCTTGGCGTTCTGCGGCACCTTGCAGTACATGTTGGCCGGAGTCTGGATCTCGGAGAGATCGGCGGGCGAGCGCCGCTCGGACGCGGGCAGGAAGCCGGTCGTACAACCCGGCGGGTCGTTGAGGCCGAGCATGAAGTCGACCATGGCGCCGTTCTGCACGGGCCCGCGAATGGCGGTCAGCAGTCCTGAGAGCAGCGGCGGGTACAGGACCAGGATCTGCTCGAGCCCGGCGTGATAGGTCATCCCGACCTGCCCGACGCTGAGCATATTGGCGAGCATGATCGGCAGCGTCGGCTTCAGGTCCTGGAAGGTCGCGTTCACCTTCTGCAGCGTGGACGGCGCCTGCTGCAGGATCGCCTTGAGCGACGGATCATGTTGCCGCAGTTGATCGGTGACGGTGGCGAGGTCCTTGGTCCAGCCCCGGACATCGTCGGAGGTCTGGTTCTGGGTGTCGAGCAGCGGACCGATCTTGTCCAGCAGATCCTTGGTGGCGTCGGTGTTGCCCTTGGCCTCCTGCACCAGCAGAGAGGCCGAGTCGATGAACCGCTGCAGGTCGGGCCCGGCGCCGTTGAAGGCGACGAACGCGTCGTTGATGACCTCTTGCAGCTTGGTGTCGGCGACGGTGGACAGCAGCCGATCGGCCTGATCGAGCATCGCCCCGACGTCCTGGGGCAGCTTGGTCTGGTCCACCGTGATGACCGAACCGTCGTGCAGGTTGCCGCCCTTGGGATTATCGGCCGGAACCAGATCGACGAACTGCTCGCCGATGGCCGACACGCTCTTCACGTAGGCCGTCACATCGGTGGGGATCTTGTAGTCGCTGTCGATGGACAACTTGGCGTCCACGCCGGCCGGGGTGAGCTTGACGTCGGACACCTTGCCGACGTTGGTGCCGCGGTAGGCCACGTTCGCGGTGGGGTACAGCCCACCGGTCGCGGCCAATTGCACTGTGACGCCGTATCTTCCGATCCCGAACATGGCCGGGATCTTCACGTAGCTGCCACCCATCACGGTCAGGCCGATGATGGTCAGCACCGAGAAGATGGCCAGCTGGACCTTGACGAACCTACTGAGTTTCACTTCCCGTCACCCCCTTGCTGCGCGGGCACGGTCAGTCCCGGAATGGCCGGCAGACCCGGAATCGGCGGCAGCCCGGCGATACTCGGCGTCGGCGTCGGCGTGGTGGTCTGTGGCGCGGTCTTCAGCGGATCGGTGAGCGGATCGCCGATGCCCTGCGGGAACTTCTGCGTCACACCGGTTCCGAGGGTCGCCTCGGCACCGCCCAGGCTGCCGCCCAGCGGAGTGCCCGTCAGGAAGTTGGAGTCCAGCCGAGCGCCGGTGAGGTCGACCGTCATGAACAGGTTCATGTAGTCGCCCTTGATGACCTTGTCGATGTTCTTGATCGGGAACGGGAAGGTCAGCAGCCACTGCAGCGAGTCGACGAGCTTGCTGCCGGTCGCGGCCAGCGACTGCAGCGCGGGCTCCAGATTCGCCAGGTCGGCCTTCAGATTGTCACCGCCCTGATCGATCACCTTGTTCACGGTGTCGCTCAAACCACCAAGGGCCGTAATGGCTTTGGTGACGTTCTCGCGGCGATCGGCGAGCACGGTGAGCGCCGGGTGGATCTGGGTGATGGCCTTGGTGACATCATCCTTCTGCTGCGCGAACACCCCGGCGAACCGGTCCAGCCCGCTCATCGCGGCGATGATGTCACCGGTCTGCTTGTCCAGGGTGGTGGTCAGCTGGTTCAGCTGCGGCAGCAGGTCCCGAATCGCGTCGGTGCGCCCCTTGAAGGTCGCGTCGAGCTCCTTGGTGATGGTCTCCACCTGGGAGATGCCACCGCCGTTGAGCACCACCGAGAGCGAGGACAGCGTCTGCTCGGTGGTCGGATAGGCCCCGGCGCGTTCGAGCGGGATCAGATCCCCTCCCTGCAACCGCCCCTGGGCCGGGGTGTCGGTCGGCGCGGCCAGCTCCACGTGGTTGCTGCCCAGCAGACTGGTCTGCCCGATGCGCGCGATGGCGTTGGCGGGCAACGTGACTCCCTTCTCCAGGGAGAGCGTGACCAGTGCGTGCCAATCCTGCACCTCGATGCCGGTGACCGTGCCGACGGACACGTCGTTCACCATGACCGGCGAATTACGGGTCAGCGTGGTCACATTCGGCATCTGGACCTTGACCTGCCAGGAGCCCGCCCCGGTGCCGGGTGATTCCGGCATGGGCAGGGAGTTCAGCCCGTCCCACTGGCAGCCGCTCACACCGAACACCGCGACCACGCTGATCGCCATGCCCGCCAAGCGAATTCGTCGACTGTTCATCAGTGTCCACCTCCGGTGAGCAGGTCGGAGAGCGACTTGGGCGAGGCGACCTGCGAACCGTCGGCCGCCGGCGCCTGGTTGGCCAGGCTCGACGGACTGTAGGTCAGCTGGTTGGGGAACGCGTTCTGCTCGGTCGCCGGATTCACCAGCAGCGGCGGGTAATTCATCATCAGCGATTGGATGACGGGCGCCAGGTACTGCCTGCAGAGCTCGGCGCTGTGCGCGGAATCGTTGACCGGGTCGGCTTCGACACCGCCGCACAGGAATGCGGTCGGATTCGCGAAGTTCGGGGCGCCCAGCGCACCGGTGAGCGTGCCCTGGGCCGGCTTGTAGAGCTGGTAGAAGTTCACCAGCGCGGTGGGGGCGGAGTGCATGATCCGCTCCAGTTCCGGCTTCTTGTCCGCGAGGATCTGGGTGGCGTCCGCCAGCTTCTGCACGCTGTCGGTCAGCGCGCCGCCGCGACTGTCGAGGAAATGCTTCACATCGCCGATCGCGGAGTCCAGATTGTCCAGTCCCGCACCGAGATCGGTGGAGACCCCGGCCAGTACCGAGGACACCGAGGCCAGTCGACCGCCGAACTGCACGATCTGATCGTTGGACTTGGACAGCACATCGACGAACTTCTGCAGGTTCTGGATGGTGCCGAACAGGTCGGTGCGGCCGTCGGAGAGCGTGCTCAGCGTGCTGGACAGCTCTTTGAGGGTGTCGCGGAAGGCCTGGGCATTGCCGTTGCCGAGGTTGTCGGCCGCCGTGTTGATGGCCCGGCCGAAGGATCCCTGCTTGTCCTCGCCGATCGGACCGAGCGCGGTCGACAGCCGGGTCAGCTGAGCTTTGATGTCGTCCCATTCCACCGGAACGGCGGTGCGCTCCACCGGAATCTGCGCGCCGTCGCCCATCTTCGCCCCGCCGGTGTAGGCGGGCGCGAGCTGGATGAACCGCGCCGAGACCAGCGACGGAGAGATGATGACGGCCTTGGCGTCGCTGGGCACGTCGACGCCGCGGTCGACGGTCAGCTTCACCGTCACCCGGTCCTTGCCCGGCTCGATGGAGTCGATGCGGCCGACCTTCACGCCGAGCACCCGGATCTCGTCACCGGCGTACAGACCGTTGGTCGAGGGGAAGTACGCGGTGATGTGCTTCTTGCCGATGTCGGAGACCAGTCCGTAGACCAGCCACCCGGCCAGCGCGACCACCACGGCCGCGGCGGTGAGCTTGGTCCACCGCGGCACCGTGCGAAGTCTGTTCATCGCGGCGGCTCCTTGGGATTGGTCTGGGTCTGGAACGCGCCGTTGAGCATGTTCTGCAGCGAGTCCGGCAGATGCTGCGGCCACACCATGGAGTCGACCAGTATCTGCAGTGCCGGGCTGGCGCCGTTGGCCAGGTAGGCCTGGAAGTACGGTCCGCTACCGACCTGCTCGCCGAGCGCGGCCTCGAACGGGCCGAGTTCGTCGACCGCCTTGCTGATGTTGTCCTTGTTCTTGGTCAGTGTGTCCAGCACCGAATTCAGCTTGTCCAGAGTCGGTTTCAGCTGCGCTTCGTTGTCGTTCACGAAGCCGGTGAGCTGCTGTGCCAGACCGTTGATGTAGACGATCAGCTGGCTCAGCGAGGCCCGGCGGTCGTTCAGCTCGCCGAGCAGGCTGTTGCCGTCGACCAGCAGCGAATTGATCTGCACGGCACGATCACCCAGCACCTTGGTGACGTTCTGGGCGTGCGAGAGCAGGTCGGTGAGCGCCTTGTCGCGGGCATTGAGGCTGCGCGAGAGCGCCGTGACGCCGTCGAGCGCCGACCGCAGCGGTCCCGGGGTGTCGGCGAAGGCTTCCGAGAGCGTGTCCAGGGTCTTGTTGACCTGGTCGGTGTCCATGCCCTTCACGTCCGTCGCCAGTTCACCGAGCGCGTCGGTGAGCGAGTACGGAGAAGTGGTGCGCTCCAAGGGGATCGGCTGATCCTCGCGCATCGCACCGTCGCCGGTCGGCACCACCTCGAGCGACTTGCGGCCCAGCACGGTGTTGGTCTTGATGGCCGCGGTGGTCTTGGTGCCCAGCGGAATCGCCTCGTCGAGGCTGAACTTGATCTCGACCTTCGGGCCGTCCAGCTTCACGGACTCGACCTCGCCGGACTTCACGCCGGCCACCTGCACCTGGTCGCCGGGCAGCAGCCCGCCGGCATCGGCGAAGTAGGCGGTGAAGACCGCACCCGAACGGATGAACGGCAGCTTGTCGAACTGCAAGGCAGTCAGGCAGATCGAGACCACCAGCACGATGCCGACCAGGCCGACATTGATCAGCGGTGAGCGTTGTTGGTTCAATTCGGCGCACACCTTCCTGTGTTCTGACCGCCCGGCAGGGTGATGCGAGTGGTTCCGCCGCCCGGCGCGTCGACGAGAAGGGCCGCGCCGCAGACGAACATGTTCAAGAACGAACCGTAGGAGCCGATCCGAATCAGTTTCTTGTAGGTCTCGGGCAACAGACCCAGCACGTAGTTCAGATCGTCGGTGTGATCGTCCAGGTTCTGCGACAGCGTGCCGAGCTGCTGGAAGTCCGCCTTCAGATCCGGGCGCACCTGCATCAGCAGATCATTGAGTCCGCCGGTGGCCGTGGCCAATCGGGGCAGTGCGTCACCGATCGGGTCCTTGTCCGCCGCGAGACCGCTTACGAGGCGCTGCAATTCGGTCAAGGTGGTCTGGAAGTCCGCGTTGTTCTGATCGATGGTGCCGAGCACCGTCTTCAGATTCTCGATCACGCTGCCGATCAACGCATCCCGGTCGGCCAGGGTCTTGCTGAAGGAGCCGCCGCTGTTGAGCAGCGACACCAGCGTGCCGCCTTGTCCCTGGAACACCTGCAGCAGCGCACCGGTCAGGTCGTTGACCTGATCCGGATTCAGGCCGCGCAGCAGCGGTTTCATGCCGCCGAGCAGCATGTCCAGGTCGAGTGCGGGCTTGGTCTGGGAGACGCCGAGGGTGGCGCCCTTGCCCAGCGGCTGCGCCGTGCCCGGGCCGTCCATCAGCTCCAGGTAGCGGTTGCCGACGAGATCCTCGTAGCGCACCGCGGCCTGGGTACCGGAGTAGATGTGGTACTGGCGGTCGAGATCGAAGTCCACGTGCGCCAGATGGTCCTTGCCGACGTAGACCCGGCTCACCGAGCCCACCGGAACACCCGCGATGCGCACCTTCGAACCGGGCAGCATCCCGGCCGAACTGGTGAAGATCGCGTGGTATCCGGTCGAGCGGGAGAAGCGCATCTCGCTGAAGATCACGCCGAGCCCGGCCAGCACCAGCACCATGACCAGGGTGAAGATCCCCAGCTTCACGGTGCTCGCATGCGGTTTGATTTTCACTTGGCCACCCCCGGAACATCACCGAACAGCAGCTGGAACACTCGGGGACCGTTGAGGCTGGTGCTCGTCGGCGGCGTCCACACCTCGCCCTCGGAGGTGTCGGTGACGATGTACTGGGAGTGGCTGCCCGGCACCCGGTCGAGAATGTTCTCGCAGTGCGGGCCGCCGGTGGCGTTCACCTTGGGCAGATCCTTCGGGTACGAGTACGGAGTGCCGCCGCCCATGAAGCCGGCGTTCAGCGTCACGTACGGGCCGTCGCCGCCGAAAATGCGGTTGCCGACCGGCAGCGCGTCGGCGGAGCCGACGACCAGGCAGTAGAGGGCCGGGTTGTACTCGTTGAGCAACTCGGTGGTCGGGCGCAGCACGCCCAGCGTGTCGACCAGGGCCTTCTCGTTGTCCGAGAGCACGGTGCCGGTGTCGTTGGCCAGGCCGACCAGATTCAGCAGCACCCGGTCGAAGTTGTCCTTCTCATCGACGATGGTGCCGCCGGTGACGGCCACATTTCCGGTGGTGCGCAACAGATCCGGCGCGGTGTCGGCGTAGAGGTTGGTGACGCCCACCGAGGTCTGCAGATCGCGCTGCAGGTCGGGGAGGCTGGGGTTGAGGGCCTTGAGGACATCGTCGCTGTCGACCATGAGCTGACCCAGTTTGTCGCCGCGGCCCTGCAGGGCGGTGCCCAGCGCGGTCAGCGTCGCATTGAGCTTCTCCGGCTGGACCTTGCCCAGCAGATCCGTCAAATGCTGGAACAGCGTGTTGAATTCGACCGTCACCGCGCCCGCCTGCACCACCGAACCCGGCTTGAGCGAGTCGGAGGAGGGGGTCTGCGGTTCGATGAAGTTGATGTACTTCGCGCCGAAGACCGTCGAGGAGTTGATGTCGACGGTGGCGTTGGCCGGCACCATCTTCAGCTTGTCCGGGTCGATGGCGAGGTCGATGCGCGCGCCGTCGTTGCCGTCGGAAATGCCGGTGACCCGGCCGATCTCGACGCCGCGGATCTTGACCTTGGCGTCCTTGTCCATGACCAGGCCCGCCCGCGGGGACGCGATCGACACCTTGACGGTGTTGTCGAAGCCACCCGCGAAGCTCACCAGGCAGATCGTCACCGCGGCGACGATGCCCAGTACCAGTCCGGCACCCGCCAGCCGGATCACCCACCTCTGTTCGAGGTACCGCTTGGGCCTTGGTTTCTCGACGAAAGGTGAACCGATCGGGTTCACCACGCCGCCTTGCTGTTGGACCATGTCGTGTGTCCCGCCCCTACCCGGAGAGATGGAAATTGCCGGAGGTGCCGTAGATGGCCAGCGACATCAGCAGCGTCACCATGACGACCGCGATCAGCGAGGCCCGCACCGCATTGCCTACCGCCACGCCCACACCGACCGGTCCGCCCGCGGCGTGATAGCCGTAGTAGGTGTGGATCAGCATGACCGCCATGGCCATGAAGATCGCCTGCGCGAAGGACCAGAGGATGTCGCTGGGGATGAGGAAGGTCGAGAAGTAGTGGTCGTACACACCGGCCGACTGGCCGTAGATCACCACGGTCGCAAAGCGACTCGCGATGAACGAGGCGATGACCGCCAGTGAATACAGCGGAATGATGGCGATCATGCCGGCCAGCATTCGGGTGCCCACCAGGAAGGGGACCGGCCGGATGGCCATCACCTCCAGGGCGTCGATCTCCTCGGAGACGCGCATGGCTCCCAATTGTGCCGTGGTACCCGCCCCCAGGGTGGCCGCCAGGCCGATACCCGAAATCACCGGCGCCGCAATGCGAACGTTGATGAACGCGGAGAAGAAGCCGGTGAGGGCCTCGACGCCGATATTGCCGAGCGAGCTGTAGCCCTGCACGGCGATGGTGCCACCGGCGGCCAGGGTCAGGAACCCGACAATGATGACGGTGCCGCCGATCACCGCCAAAGCACCGGTGCCCATGGAGATCTCGGCGATCAGGCGGATGGTCTCGGTGCGGTAGTGCACCAGGGCCTTCGGGACCGAGGCGATCGAGCGCGCGTAGAACACCGCGTGGTGGCCGACCGAATCGAGGCCCGCGGTGAATCGCCGAAAGCGGTTGGTCACCTTGGGGAAACGACTTTGGATCACGAACGACATCAGATCACCGTGCCGTGAACTTGATGCCAACGGCGGTTACCACCACGTTGATGACGAAGAGCGCCATGAACGCGAAAACCACTGTCTGGTTGACCGCGTCGCCGACGCTCTTGGGCCCGCCCTTGACGTTCAGGCCGAGATAGCAGGCGACCAGTCCGGCGACGAGACCGAAAAGCGTTGCCTTGATTTCGGAGAGCACCAGTTCGGGCAGATGCGTCAGCAGCGTGAGGCCGTTGACGAACGCACCCGGGTTGACGCCCTGCAGATAGACCGAGAACACGAACCCGCCGAGGATGCCGATCGCCGAGACCAGGCCGTTGAGCAGCAGGGCCACCAGCATGGAGGCGAGCACGCGCGGGACGACCAGCCGCTGCACCGGGTCGATGCCCAGTACGCGCATGGCGTCGATCTCCTCGCGGATGGTGCGCGCCCCGAGGTCCGCGCAGATCGCGGTCGCACCCGCACCGGCTACGACGAGCACAGTGACCATGGGGCCGACCTGGGTGATGGTGCCGAACGCGGCGCCCGCGCCCGACAGGTCCGCCGCGCCGATCTCGCGCAGCAGGATGTTGAGTGTGAAGCTCACCAGCACGGTGAACGGAATCGCCACCAATAGGGTGGGCACGATGGAAACCCGGGCGATGAACCAGGACTGATCGATGAATTCCCGTCGCTGGAACGGGGGCCGTACTGCAGCACGGGCGACCGCGCCGGCGAGTTCGAAGAACCCTCCGACCGCCCGCAGCGGTACGGCAAGGACTTCATTCATTCCCGCTATTCCTCCTGCCCCTGCCTTGCTATAGCAACCGAGATCTGAATGTGATCTCGGTCCCGCCCGAAGATTAGAACACGTTCTCGTGCCATCCGGGAAGGTTTCGACGGTTTTGAACAGGTCATCTTTCTGAACTTGCGTCCAGTTTCGAGAACATGTTCAGTGCAGCCTAACCGTCAGAACGGTGACGCTTTGTGAGGCGCCACACAGAGTTGTCCCCATTCCTACCAACGATCGATCGCGTGATCAACCGTGGCGCAGGGGGTGTGCGTCGTCTATACGAACTCACAGCCCCCCGACCCGGGTAACTCAGGTAAGCCTTAACCCAGATCCTTCAGGGAAGAGGCGGAAAACGATGCGTCCGAACCACGTTCGGAGAAATAGCCGCCCAGCGCGTCGGCCAGGCCCTCGCGGGTCCACTCGCCCTCGGCGTCGAAACGCCGTTCCACCACCGGAGCCGCCATCAGCGCCACCATCGGGCCGTAGACGACGAACAGTTGACCGTTGACGGAATCGGCTGCCGGAGAGGCCAGATAGGCCACCAGGCGGGCGACGTGATCGGGCGAGAGCGGATCCGGGCCCTGGTCGGGGGCGGCGGAGAAGACCTTCTCGGTCATGGCCGTACGGGCCCGCGGCGCAATCGCGTTGGCGCGCACGCCGACACCCTCGAGCGCCCGCGCGGCCGACAGGGTCAGCGCGGTGATACCGGCCTTGGCCGCACCGTAGTTGGCCTGACCGGCCGGACCGAGCAGACCGGCCTCCGAGGAGGTGTTGATGATGCGCCCGTAGACCGGCGCGCCGCTCTCCTTGTACTTGGCGCGCCAGTAGGCGGCCGCGTTGCGGGTGAGCAGGAAGTGGCCGCGCAGGTGCACCGCGACGACCGCGTCGAAATCCTCGTCGGACATGTTGAACAACATCTTGTCCCGGGTGATCCCGGCATTGTTGACCACGATGTCCAGGCCGCCGAAGGTCTCCTCGGCGGTGCCGATCAGGGCGTCGGAGGTGGCCCGCTCGGCAATGCTGCCGGCCACGAACTCGGCCTTGACGCCGAGCGCCCGAATGTCGGCCAGGGTCGCGCTGACCGCGTCGTTCTCGGTCAGATCGTTGACGATGACCGACGCGCCGGCCCGGGCCAGCTCGAGGGCTTCGGCCCGGCCCAGCCCGGCGCCCGCGCCGGTGACGATGGCAACCCGGCCGGCAAGACTTACATCAGAATCGCTCACCGGGCCGACTCTAGAACGTGTTCTACCTGATGGGCAAGGCTGGTCTCAGACCAGCTTCAGCGCCGCCTTCGGGCACTGCGCCACGGCCGACTCGATGTCACGCCGGTTGGCCTCGGTCACCTCGGCCTCATTGACGTGCAGGTTGTCGTCGTCATCGAGATCGAAGACATCAGGGGCGATTCCGACGCAGATTCCGTTCGCTTCGCACTGGTCGAAATCGACGATGACCTTCATAACTGACTCCTTCGGAACAGGGTTCGGCCGAGAGTAACAACAGTGCTCCGCGATCCGCAGCCAAGGCAACCCTTTCGCGGTGCAATACTGGAACATGTTTCACCAGCTGTGTCATGATCGGCTGAACCCTGCTGAGCACATTGAACAGCGAAGAAGGCTAGAGGTACCGCATGCGGATCGCATACACGCTGCAACAGGAACAGCTTCGCGCTGAGCTGCGTGACTATTTCACCCGGCTCATCACTCCTGAACGGCGACAGGCGCTTTCGGCGCAGACCGGCGAGTACGGCGAGGGCAACGTCTACCGCGAGGTGGTCGAGGAGATGGGCCGCGACGGCTGGCTGTCGCTGGCCTGGCCCAAGGAGTACGGCGGCCAGGACCGCTCCACCATGGATCAGCTGATCTTCACCGACGAGGCCGCCATCGCGGGCGCCCCGGTGCCGTTCCTGACCATCAACTCCGTTGCGCCGACGATCATGCACTACGGCACCGAGGAGCAGAAGAAGTTCTTCCTGCCCAAGATCGCCGCGGGTCAGCTGCACTTCGCCATCGGCTACTCGGAGCCGGGCGCGGGCACCGACCTGGCTTCGCTGCGCACCTCCGCGGTCCGCGACGGCGACGACTGGATCATCAACGGCCAGAAGATGTGGACCTCCCTCATCGCCTACGCCGACTACATCTGGCTCGCCGCCCGCACCGACCCGGCCGCCAAGAAGCACAAGGGCATCTCGATGTTCATCCTGCCGACCACGGCGGAGGGCTTCTCCTGGACTCCCGTGCACACCATGGCCGGACCCGACACCTCCGCCACCTACTACCAGGACGTGCGGGTCAAGCACTCCGACATGGTGGGCCCGGAGAACGGCGGCTGGTCGCTGGTCACCAACCAGCTCAACCACGAGCGGGTCGCGCTCACCTCGTCCGCGCCGCTGGCGCTGGCCGTCTCGCAGGTCACCGAGTGGGCGCGCAACACCAAGGCCGCCAACGGTTCCCGCGTCATCGACCAGGAATGGGTGCAGATCAGCCTGGCCCGCATCCACGCCAAGGTCGAATACCTGAAGCTCACCAACTGGGAGATCGCCTCGCGCGCCGACGCCGGCGGCGACGCCGCGCCGCGGCCGTGGGACGCCTCCGCCACCAAGGTGTACGGCACCGAACTGGCCACCGAGTCCTATCGCGCGCTGATGGAGATCCTCGGCCCGCAGGCCTACCTGCGACAGGACTCCGCGGGCTCGCAGCTGCGCGGCCGCCTGGAGCGCATGCATCGCGCCTGCCTGATCCTCACCTTCGGCGGCGGCACCAACGAGGTGCAGCGCGACATCATCGCCATGACCGCCCTCAAGCAGCCCGCCGCGTCGCGCTGACCCCGAAACCGAGGTAACCATCATGGATTTCAGCCTTACCGAAGCGCAGCAGGACCTCGCCCGCCTCACCGCCGAGGTCACCGGCAAGCTCGTCACCGCCGACCGGCTGCGTGAGCTCGACAAGAACACCGACGCCGCCGGTGCACCCACCGTGCGCTTCGACGCCAACCTGTGGAGCTCGCTGGCCGAGACCGGCGTGCTGGCCGCGGCCCTGCCGGAGACGGTGAACGGCAGCGGTTTCGGCGTGCTCGAGCAGACCGCGATCCTGCGCGAGATCGGCAAGTCCGTCGCGCCGGTGCCCTACCTGTGGTCGATCGTGCTCGGCGCGGGCGCGCTGGCCGCGTTCGGCTCGCAGCCGCAGCAGGAGCTCGCCGCCGCGGCCGCGACCGGCGAGATCGTCCTCACCGCGGCGCTGAGCGAGGAGCGCAACTGGGAGCTGGGCAAGCCGGTCACCACGGCCATGGCCGGTGACGGCTGGCAGCTGACCGGACTCAAGACCACCGTGCCCTTCGCCCGGCAGGCGGCGCGAATCCTGGTCTCCGCCAGCGTCGACGGCTCCCCCGCCGTCTTCCTGGTCGATCCCGCGCACCCCTCGGTCCGCATCGAGGACCAGATCGTCACCGACCGCTCCCCCGAGGCCGAGGTCGAATTCGCCGGTACCCCCGCACAATTGGTGGGCACCGTCGAACAGGGCGGCGAGATCCTGAACTGGCTGCTGGAGCGGGCGTGGCTCGGCCTGGCCGCCACCCAGCTCGGCGTGGTCGAGAAGGGTCTGGAGCTGGTCGCGGACTACGCGCGTGAGCGTGAGCAGTTCAACCGCAAGATCGGCAGCTTCCAGGCTGTGGCGCAGCGGCTCTCCGACGCCTACATCGACGTGCAGGGTGTCCGCTTAGCCGTGCAGCAGGCGGCGTGGCTGCTCTCGGAAGGACTTCCGGCCACCGCCGAGGTCCACACCGCCAAGTTCTGGGCCGCCGACGCCGGTCACCGCGTCGCCCACACCGTCGTACACGTGCACGGCGGCGTCGGCATCGACCGCGATCACATCGTCAACCAGTACTTCACCGCCGCCAAGCACCACGAATTCGCGCTCGGCGGCGCGACCGACCACCTGCGCGCACTGGGCGGTCTGCTGGCGGACACCGCCAACTGATCAATCCCAACGGCGAGGCGGCGACCCGATAAGGGCCACTGCCTCGCCGTTGTGGTGTTCGGGCACAGGTGAATTCGGTGGGCCTGCCGCTCAGGGAACCAGCGGACCCGCGAGCACCCGTTTGCCCGCGGCCCAGTTGCCCTTCCAGTGCAGTGCCGGGTCCTCGGCGTCCTTGCGCTGCCACAGGGCCAGCAGCAGATCCGAGGAGGTGCCGGTGAGTTCGGCGACCGGCTCGCCGGAACCGTAGGTCCAGCTCTGGCCGGTATCGGTGGAGCGCAGGCCAAGGGCCACTTCGGGTTCGGTGGCCAGGCCGCGCTTGATCATGCGGGGCGCGAAGAGTTCGAAGACCTCGGTGACGCCGTCGGAGGCGATCGCCGGATCGAAGGCCTCCGGAGTGCCGAAGGCGTTGTGCCCGTCCCACACGTGGACGAGGGTCTCCAGGGCGCGGCGACGCTGCCAGAAGCCGACGGTGCGCGGCATGGCGCTGGTGAACGTCCAGGCCGGGGTCGCCGGATCCACCGACAACGTCTCCACCATGGCGCTCGCGCTCGCGTCGTACCAGGCCCGCAGTTCGACGGCGTCCTTCGGGGCGGGCTCACCCTGGAAGTCGCCGCGCCCCTCGGCCACCGCGTTCACCACCCACAGATTGCCCTGTCCGACATGGTCGGCCAGGTCGTAGAAGGTCCAGTCGCCGCAGTGCGGAACCGGTGCCGACAGCTCGACGTCCGGCGTGATGAGTTCACCGAAGGCGCTGAGCTGCTCGCGCAAAATGGCCAAGAAGTTCATGGCGCTCACGGTAACCGGACACCGCCGGTCCCGCGCCTCAGGATTCGAGTTCGCGCAGGGACAGGATGCGGTCGGCCGCCGGGCCGGGGTGCTCACCGGCGGGCTCGATCTCGTGGCGCAGCGCCGCACCCAGGGCGTCGTGGCGAATGGCCCGGCCCAGGTCGGCGGCCGCGCGGTAGTGCGCGGGCGTGTTCAGCAGCTGCCGCACGGCACGACCGATGCGCTGCGGAGTCGCGGTGCGCGCCAACACGATTCCGGCGCGGTGGGCGTGCACGCGGGCCGCGTTGTCGGCACTGTCACGACCGTGCGGCAGCACCAGGACCGGGAGGTCGGCGGCGAACGACTTCATCAGCGTGCCGTGACCGCCGTGCGTGATCACCAGGCTGGCGTGCCGCATGACCTCGCGATGCGGGGCCGAGCGCACCACCCGCACCTGCGGACCGGCGATGATCTCGGCCGGATCCACGGCGGGACCGGTGGTGATCAGCGCGCGCACGGGCAGGCGGCCCAGTGCGTCGGAAATGCGCTGTAGGCAATCGGTTTGGCGTTGCTGGGTGGTCGAGAGCGAGACCAGCACCAGCGGGTCGCCGCCGTCTGCGACTGGCCAGTCCGCCGCGGTGGCCCAGTCCGGATCGTCGAGGATCGGGCCCACCCAGCGCACTCCGGCGGGCGGTTGCGCGGGGAAATCGAAGGCGGCGCTGGACAATACGAGCTGACGCTGCGCCAGCTGCGCCTGATCCTGATAGTGCGCCAGCCGTTCCAGTCCGAAGTCGGCGCGCAGCGCGTTGAGCCGCGGTAGCAGCTCCTCGTCCCAGCGACGCTGAACCAGCGTGCCCACCACGCGATCTCGCATCCGGCCCAGCGGCCCCCGAGCGAGCCCGAAGCCGGTCCCCGGCGGCGGCGCGCCCTCCATCGGCAGCGGGTAGATGCCGGGCACCAGCACCGCGAACGGGACGTCGCAGGCCTGCGCGGCGACCATGGCGCCGAAGGCGAAGAAGGAGGCCAGCACCAGATTCGGCCGGTCGGCGTCGATTTCGTCGGCGGTGTCGCGGGCGTACCCGGCTCCGGCGCGCGGGCGCAACCGGGCGCCGGTGGCGGCCACCTGCGCGGCCATCGACTCCTCGGCCAGCACCGTCACCCGATGACCGTGCCGCACCAGCCGCCGCACCACCCCCAGTTCCGGCGGCACCGTACCGCCGCTGCCGGTGAGCGCGACCAGGTAGCTGTACTTCATCGGGCACCTCCACAGCCACTCTCGCACGCCGGGCGGATCGCCGACCGGACGATCGGGAAATGATGTGTCACAGGCCACAAAACGGACGCTCCGATGACTTTGCGGCCCCCGCCCCGTCCGTACTAGAGCACCGATGGATGCACACCCGGATCGCGGACGAGAGGACCAATCACCATGGCCAGCAAGATGATCTTCATCAATCTTCCCGTCGCCGACCTGGACCGATCCATGCGCTTCTACCAGGCGCTGGGCTGGAAGGTGAACCACGACTTCACCGACGACAATGCCGCCTGCATCGTGATCGACGACAACATCTGCCTGATGCTGCTGACCCACGACTTCTTCACCAACTTCGCCACCCGGCCGATCAGCGATACCCGCGGGTCCCTCGGCAGCGTCTACGCGCTGAGCCTGGCCACACCCCAGGAGGTCGACGAGCTCGCCGACGCCGCGCTGCGCGCCGGGGGCACCGAGGAGGTCAATGCCGAGAAGCGGGCACAGGAGGCCCAGGTCGGCATGCACGGCCGCACCTTCCTCGATCCCGACGGCCACCAGTGGGAGCCCTTCCACATGGCATATCCGGGCTGATCGGAACGTCCGGCTGACCGGGACAAGTGTCCGGATTTCCTGGCCCACCCCCGGGGGATTCTGTAACCTGTTTCAGTAACCAAAACTGAAACGTGTTCTAGTTTCGTGAAGGGGAGCCGACAGATGTCAGCAACAGCCCAGGGACCGGCCCGCAAAGTTCGTGAGATCGATGTGGGCACGGCCCCGACCAGGTACGCCCGCGGATGGCACTGCCTGGGACTGGCCGCGACCTTCCGGGACGGCAAGCCGCACGCGATCAACGCCTTCGGCACCAGACTGGTGGTCTTCGCCGACAGCACCGGAGGGTTGCAGGTGCTCGACGGGTACTGCCGTCACCTCGGTGGCGACCTGAGTATGGGTGAGATCAAAGGTGATTCGATCGCCTGCCCGTTCCATGATTGGCGCTGGGGCGGCGATGGCAAGTGCACCGGGATCCCGTATGCCCGCCGCGTGCCGCCGCTGGCGCGCACCCGGTCCTGGACGACGCTGGAGCGCAACGGGCAACTGTTCGTCTGGCACGACCACGAGCGCAACGACCCGCCCGCAGAGGTGACCATCCCCTACATCGAGGGACCGTTCACCGCTGCCGACGGCAGCGGCGTCGAACAGCTCGACTCCGGATGGACGCAGTGGAGCTGGAATTCGATGGTGATCGAGGGCTCCAACTGCCGCGAGATCATCGACAACGTCGTGGACATGGCGCACTTCTTCTACATCCACTACGCCTACCCGACCTACTTCAAGAACGTCTTCGAAGGCCACGTCGCCACCCAGTTCCTGGAGTCGACGGCACGGCCCGATATCGGCATGGCCACCCAGTACGGCGGGGACGCACTGTTGAAATCCGTTGCCGCGTACCACGGTCCGTCCTACATGACGAACCCGCTGACCAATATCTACAGCGGCTATCAGATGGACACGGTCCTCATAAACTGCCACTACCCGATCTCGCAGGACGCGTTCATGCTGCAGTGGGGCATGACGCTGCGCAAGCCGCAGGGCGTGGACGACAAGACCGCGGATCGCCTGGCGGGCAAGATGCTCGAGGGCATCGGCGAGGGCTTCATGGGCGATGTCGAGATCTGGAAGCACAAGTCCAAGATCGACAACCCGCTGCTCACAGAGGAAGACGGACCCGTCTACCAGCTGCGCCGCTGGTACGACCAGTTCTACGTCGACGTCGCCGACATCGACCCGAAGTCGGTGCAGCGCTTCGAGTTCGAGGTCGACACCACCAAGGCCAATGCGGCCTGGGAGGCCCAGGTGGCCGAGAACCTGCGCGCCCGAGCCGAGGCCGAGGCCGCGCAGCACGCCTGACGACGCGGCGGGATCACCGCGCCTCGCGCAACTCCGGGGCCAGGCCGAAGAGCGGGAACAGCTTCTCGGTGTCCAGGAAGAAGGTGAGGCCGGAGATCCGGTCGCCGTCCAGTTCCAGGGTGGTGATGGACCACGGAACCCACACGCCCGCTTCACTATCGGACGGCTTGTAGTGACCGAAGGCGGGTAGCCCATTGGCGCCCGCCAAGGGCACCATCCGCGAATCGCGGCAGGCATGGCCGGTGCCGAGCATGAACGCCGCGATGTTCTCCGGCCCGGAGACCCAGAGCGAGAACGGCGGCATCGACAGTGCCACATCGGCTTTGAGCAGTTCGGTGAGCGCGCCCATGTCGTAGGCCTCGAAGGCCTTCACGAAATCGTCGACGAGTTTGCGCTGCTGGGCGTTGTTCTCGTCGAACGCGTCCGAAACCGTGGACGTCTCCTGCACTTTCGACATGGTGGCGCGAGCGCGCTGCAGTGCGCTGTTCACCGAGGCCGGGGAGACATTGAGCATGTCGGCGGTCTCCCCCGCCGAGAAGCGCAGCACCTCGCGCATGATCAGGATGGCGCGCTGGCTGGCGGGCAGGTGCTGGACGGCGGCCACGAAGGCCAGGCGCAGCGAGTCCTTGGCCCCGGCGGCCTCGGCCGGATCCGCACCGAAGGCCAGGGCATTCGGAATCGGCTCGACCCAGACGTAATCCGGTTCGGGCGCGGGCAAGGACGAATCCGGCGTGGAGGGGCCGTTGAGGTCCATCGGCCGGGCCCGCCGCTGCGGCCCGTCGAGCATGTCGAGGCAGACATTGGTGGCGATCTTGTAGAGCCACGAGCGCAGGCTGGCCCGCCCCTCGAAGGAGCTGTAGGACTTCCACGCCCGGGTGAAGGTCTCCTGCACCGCGTCCTCGGCTTCGAACGAGGACCCGAGCATGCGATACGCGTACGCGCACAACTCCCGCCGATGCCCCTCGAAGGAGCGTAAAACCTCGTCCGAAACGACGCCCGAAGCCTTCTCACTCATGTCGCAAAGCCTCCCACAGCCCACCGACAAGAAGAACCCCGCAATTTCCCCGGGATACCCGCCCACCTGCAAACAAACTGTGCCCGCCCGCAATCGCGGGCGGGCACAGTTCGGCTCTATCTACTTGGTCGTGGGCGATCTACTTGGTCGTGGGCGCGTGGGCGTGGTCGTCCGCCGCACGCTCCTCGGTCTGCGCCTTGGCCCACTTGTAGTCGGGCTTACCGGCGGGCGAGCGCTTGATCTCGTCCACGTACCACACGCTGCGCGGCAGCTTGTAGGACGAGATCTCCTTGATCAGGGTGGGGCGCAGCTCGTCCAGGGTGGGGCGAACCTCGGTGCGGCACTGCACGACCGCGACCACGCGCTGTCCCCAGCGCTCGTCGGGCACGCCGACCACCAGCGCGTCGAAGATCTCCGGGTGCGCCTTGAGCGCGCCCTCGACCTCTTCGGGGTAGATCTTCTCGCCGCCGGAGTTGATGGAGACCGAGCCGCGGCCGAGCATGGTGACCGCGCCGTCCTCCTCCACCCGGGCGAAGTCGCCGGGGATGGAGTAGCGGACCCCGTTGTACTCCTTGAACGTCTCCGCGGTCTTGACCGGGTCGTTGTAGTACCCGAGCGGGATGTTGCCGGTGCGGGCGAGCAGGCCGACCTGGCCGGAACCGGCCACGACCTCGTTGCCGTCGGCGTCGATGACCTTGGTGGAGGCGTCGATCTTCACGCGCGGGCCGCCGGTGTGGGTGGCGCCCTTGGTGGCCACCGACAGGCCGCCGAATCCGGTCTCCGAGGAGCCGATGGAGTCGGTGATCATGGTGCTGGAGAGCAGCTCGATGAACTCGTCCTTGAGGGAGGGCGAGAACAGCGCGGCACTGGAGGCCATCGCCCACAGCGTCGAATGCTGGTAGGGCTCACCGGTTTCCGGGTTGCCCGCCTTCAGCGCGTCGAGCATCGGCCGCGCCATGGCGTCGCCGGTGATGAAGATCAGGTTGATGTTGTGCTTGTCGATGGCCTGCCACACGCCGTGCCCGCTGAACTCGGGCATCATGATGGCCTTGCCGCCGTCGAAGAGGCTGTGGAACACCGCGGTCTGCGAGCCGCCGTGGATCAGCGGCGGGATCGGGCAGCGCACCAGCTGGCCATTGGCCGCGCCGACCTTGGCCTGCTGCCATTCGTCCTCGATGCGGTCGCCGGTGACGAAGTTGATGCCGCCGCCGAGCACGCGCCACCAGTCCTCGTGCCGCCACATGACGCCCTTGGGCATGCCGGTGGTGCCGCCGGTGTAGAGCATGAAGATGTCGTCGGCGGAACGGTCTTCGAAGTCCCGGACGTCGGAGCTGCCGGCCAGGGCCGCCTCGTACTCGACCGCGCCGGTGGGCCGCGGGAGATCGGTGCCGTCCTCGACGGTGACGACGGTCTTGACCGCGGGCACCTTGGGCAGCACGTTCTCGATCTTGTCGCTGTACCGGCGCTCGTGGATGAGCGCGACGAGATCCGAGTTCTCGAAGATGTACTGCAGTTCGTTCTCGACGTACCGGTAGTTCACGTTGATGACCACCGCGCGGATCTTGAAGATCGCGACCATGGCCTCGACGGCCTCGATGGTGTTGCGGGCGTAGATGCCCACCTTGTCGCCCGGCTTCACGCCCTGTTCGAGCAGGTAGTGGCCGAGTTGGTTGGTGCGCCGCTCGAGCTCCGCGTAGGTGTGGGAACGGCGATCGTCAACCAGAGCCACCCGCTCCGGCATCAGATCGATGGCGTGCTCGACGAGGTCCGCTATGTTGTAGCTCACAGGTAGAAAATAGAACGTGTTCTTGCTACTTCGCAAGGCCCGTTCTCCCGCTCAGCGGACATTTCGTGTGGCACCCGTCACAGCGTAGTCAGCCAAGCGACCAATTGCTATAAGCCCGGCCGGATCCGCCCCCGAACGGGCGGCCGACCGGGCCGATTCGGCTGCCGGGACTACGACTGAATGAGCGGCTTCAGCGCCTCGAACTGCGCGACGTCCCGCACCCCGACCAGCATCATGGTGACGCCCGCCTTCTCCCACACTTTCAGCTGCTCACGCACGTGCGCCTCGTCGCCGATGATGGTGGTGTCGAGGATCAGCTCGTCCGGGACGACCGCGGCCGCCTCGTCCTTGCGGCCGGTCCGGAACAGCCGGGTGATCTCGTCGACCTGCTCGCCGTAGCCCATCCGCCGGTACACCTCGGCGTGGAAGTTGAGCTCCTCGGCGCCCATGCCGCCGATGTAGAGCGCCATGAACGGCCGCAGCCGATCCAGCTCGGCCTTCGGATCGTCGGTCAGGATCACCTGCGCGGTGGCGGCGATCTCGAAGTCCTCGCGTGAGCGCCGCGCGCCCGCGCGGGCGAAGCCCTCGTCGAGCCACTCGTTGTACATGTCGGCCAGCCGCGGGGTGTAGTAGATCGCGAGCCAGCCGTCGGCGATCTCGGCGGTCATCGCCACATTCTTCGGACCCTCGGCACCCAGCCAGATCGGGATGTCCGAGCGCAGCGGGTGGGTGATCGACTTGAGCGGCTTGCCGAATCCCGTTGCGCCGGGGCCGTTGTAGGGCAGCGGGTAGTGCGCGCCCGCACTGGTGACCTTGCCTTCGCGGTCCAGCACCTGCCGCACGATCGAGACGTATTCGCGAGTCCGCGCGAGGGGCTTGCCGAAGGGCTGGCCGTACCAGCCCTCGACCACCTGCGGGCCGGAGACGCCGAGACCGAGGATGTGCCGCCCACCGCTGAGGTGATCAAGGGTCAGGGCGGCCATGGCGGTTGCGGTCGGGGTGCGCGCGGACATCTGCACCACCGAGGTGCCCAGCCGCACCCGGCTGGTGTCGGAGCCGTACCAGGCCAGCGGGGTGAAGGCGTCCGAACCCCACGATTCCGCGGTGAAGACGGCGTCGAAGCCGATCTCCTCGGCGGTGGCCACCAGCTCGCGGTGGTTGACGGGCGGCTGCGCGCCCCAATATCCGAGCTGCAATCCGAAGCGCATCTCAGCGTCCCTTTCCTAGAACATCCGGGGCACCGCGGGGACCGGGTCCCCGCGGACTATGCGGCGGTTAGCCGGGGCGCGGCTCCGGCCCTTGCCACCATCACTAGAACCTGTTCTACTCGATCTCGTGACTCTGGGGAACACCGAAGTACTGTCCGCACCGCTGCGGATGCAATTCGACTACACCCGCTCCACCGGTCCGATCATCGGTCGCTTCCTCACGGAATTGCGATCCGGCAAGGTCGTCGGGGTGCGGGGTTCCGATGGGCGCGTGATCGTGCCGCCCGCGGAATTCGATCCGAAGACCAGCGAACCGCTGACGGAATTCGTGGACGTCTCCGACGTCGGCACGGTCCAGACGTGGTCGTGGGTGGCCGAACCGCTGCCGGGTCAGCCCTTCGACCGGCCCTTCGCCTTCGCGCTGATCAAGCTCGACGGCGCGGACACCGCGATCCTGCACGCCGTGGATGTGGCCGATCCGGCCGACATCAGCACCGGCCTGCGGGTGCGGGCGCGCTGGGCGGGTGAACGGACCGGCAGCATCCACGACATCCTGGCCTTCGAGCCGGGCGAAACCTCCGCCGCACCGACCGACTCGGCCGCGGATCTGGAGCCGATCACCGGCATCGTGACCCCGGTCGACTTCTCGATCAAGCACACCGCCGCGCCGCAGGAAGCCGTTTTCCTCAAGGCACTCACCGAGGGCAAGCTGCTCGGCGCCCGCGCCCGCATGGACGGCAAGGTGTACTTCCCGCCGCGTGGCGCGGACCCGCGTGACGGCTCCCCCACCGACGACTACGTCGAGGTGTCCGACACCGGTCTCGTCACCACCTTCTGCATCGTGAACGTGCCGTTCATGGGTCAGTCCATCAAGCCGCCGTACGTGGCCGCCTACATCCTGTTGGACGGCGCGGACATTCCGTTCCTGCACCTGGTGCTCGGCATCGAGGCGAGCGAGGTCCGGATGGGCATGAAGGTCAAGGCGGTATGGAAACCGCGTGAGGAGTGGGGCCTGTCCATCGGCAATATCGACCACTTCCGGCCCACCGGCGAACCGGACGCCGACTACGACTCTTTCGCGCACCACCTGTAGAGAGGCGCTGAAATACCTTGAGCAACAACACAACCGACATCGCGGTAGTGGGTTTCGCCCACGCGCCGCACGTGCCGGAGACCTTCGGCACCACCAATGGCGTCGAAATGCTCGCGCCGTGCTTCCAGCAGCTCTACACCGAGCTCGGCATCGGCGTCTCCGATATCGGCTTCTGGTGCTCCGGCTCCTCGGATTACCTTGCCGGACGCGCGTTCTCGTTCATCTCGGCGATCGACTCGATCGGCGCGGTGCCGCCGATCAACGAGTCGCACGTAGAGATGGACGCGGCCTGGGCGCTGTACGAGGCGTACGTGAAACTGCGCTCCGGACAGGCGGAAACCGCGCTGGTCTACGGCTTCGGCAAGTCCTCGGCCGGTACGCTGCGCCAGATCCTGAGCCTGCAGACCGACCCGTACCTGGTCGCGCCGCTGTGGCCGGACTCGGTCTCGATGGCGGGCCTGCAGGCGCGCGCGGGCCTGGACGCGGGCAAGTGGACCGAGGCCGACATGGCCGCGGTCGCCGCCCGCACCACCGGCGGTGACGCCGAAAAGTACTTGGCCGCAGCGAAGGTCGCCGATCCGTTCCGCGCCCACGACATCGCGCCGATCACCGACGGCGCGGCCGCCATCGTGCTGGCCGTGGGCGATCGCGCCCGCGAGCTGCGCGAGCGTCCGGCCTGGCTGACCGGCATCTCGCACTACATCGACACCCCGGTGCTGGGTGCGCGCGACCTCACGGTCTCGGAGTCCGCGACCAAGGCCGCGAAGGTCGCCATCGGTGACGGCGCGACCGATTTCGATGTGGCCGAACTGCATACGCAGTTCAGCCACGAGGAACTGATCCTGAAGCAGGCCATCGGCCTGAACGGCAACACCCGCATCAACCCGTCGGGCGGTCCGCTGGCGGGCAATCCGATGTTCGCGGCCGGGCTGGAACGAATCGGCTTCGCCGCCACCGAAATCTTCAATGGCACCGCGAATCGCGCACTGGCCCATGCCAGTTCGGGGCCCGCGCTGCAGCAGAACCTGGTCGCCACCCTGGAGGCACGATGACATTGGCAGCTGCGGTGCTCGGCACCGGACAGACTCATCACGTGACCAAACGGTCGGATGTCTCCATGGCGGGCATGGTCCGCGAGGCCATCGACCGGGCGCTGGCGGACTCCGGCCTGACCATGGCCGATATCGACGCGGTCGTGGTCGGCAAGGCCCCCGACTTCTTCGAGGGCTCCATGATGCCGGAGCTGTTCCTCGCGGATGCGTTGGGCGCCACCGGAAAACCGCTGCTGCGGGTGCACACGGCCGGTTCGGTCGGCGGCTCCACCGCCGTGGTCGCGGCCAACCAGGTGCAGGCGGGCGTGCACGGCAAGGTGCTCGCCATCGCCTGGGAGAAGCAGTCCGAGTCCAACGCCATGTGGGCGCTGTCGAACCCGGTGCCGTTCACCAAGCCGGTCGGCGCGGGCGCGGGCGGCTACTTCGCCCCGCACGTGCGCTCCTACATTCGTCGCGCCAACGCCCCGCTGCACGTGGGCGCGATGGTCGCGGTGAAGGATCGCCGCAACGGCGCGCTCAACCCGTTCGCGCACCTGCACCAGCCCGACATCACCCTGGAATCGGTGATGGCGTCCCAAATGCTCTGGGACCCCATTCGTTTCGACGAGACCTGCCCGTCCTCCGACGGCGCGTGCGCCATCGTGATCGGTGACGAAGCGTCGGGAAAGGCGGTCGAGGCGCAGGGCAAGAAGGTGGCGTGGATCCACGGCACCGCCATGCGCACCGAACCGCTCGCCTACGTCGGGCGTGACCAGGTGAGCCCGAAGGCCGGTCAGGAAGCCGCCAAGGCGCTGTGGAAGCAGGCCGGGATCACCAACCCGCTCGAGGAGATCGACGCGGCCGAGATCTACGTGCCCTTCTCCTGGTTCGAGCCGATGTGGCTGGAGAACCTGGGCTTCACCCCCGAGGGCGAGGGCTGGAAGCTCACCGACGCGGGCGAAACCGCCATCGGCGGAAAGCTTCCCGTGAATCCCTCGGGTGGCGTGCTGTCCTCCAACCCGATCGGCGCCTCCGGCATGATCCGCTTCGCCGAGGCCGCCAAGCAGGTCATGGGCCGCGCGGGCGCCTACCAGGTCGAGAACGCGCGCAAAGCGTTCGGCCACGCGTACGGCGGTGGCTCGCAGTACTTCTCGATGTGGGTGGTCGGGAGTGAGCAGCCGTGACGAACGACGATCATCCGGCCCGGGTGGCGGGTAGGGCGTCGCAGGCCGCGGTCCGCGCCAAGGACAAGGACGCCTGGGTGGCGCTGTTCGCCCTCGACGGCATCGTCGAGGATCCGGTGGGTCCGTCGTTCTTCGACCCGGACGGCAAGGGACACCGCGGGGCCGAGGCCATCGGGGCGTTCTGGGACAAGGCGATTGCCGCCACCGATCAGATCGAGTTCCTGTTCGACGACTCGTTCGCCTGCGGTAGCGAAGTGGTCTACACCGGCCGCATTCGCACCACGATGAGCGGTCAGCTCATCGATGCCGAGGGCGTGTTCACCTACAAGGTGGACGACGACGGCAAAATCCTTGCCCTGCGCGCTTTCTGGGAGACCGAACGCGCAATGGCGACGATTCGCCCACTCTGATACGCAGAAAATGAAGCGGGCGACCGGATTTCCGGTCGCCCGCTTTTTTGTATCTGCCCGGCGGAGTGAGAGGGGTGCGCCGGGCAGATCAAATCCGTTTCGGGTCAGTGCTTTACCGGGCACCCGCCGGTGTAGTCGACATCGAACTTCTTGATGCCGTTGAGCCAGCCCGAGCGCAGCCGCCGCGGATCACCGAGCTTGGTGATGTCGGGCATGTGGTCGGCGATGGCGTTGAAGATGATGTCGATCTCGAGCCGGGCCAGGTTGGCGCCGATGCAGAAGTGCGCGCCGGTGCCGCCGAAGGACAGGTGCGGGTTGGGATCCCGCAGAATATTGAAGGTGAACGGATCCTCGAACACCTCCTCGTCGAAGTTGGCCGAGCGGTAGGACAGCAGTACGCGCTGACCCTTCTTGATCTGCACGCCACTGACTTCCACGTCTTCGAGCGCGGTGCGCTGGAAGCTGCTGACAGGGGTGGCCCAGCGGATGATCTCGTCGGCGGCGGTCTTGGGCCGCTGCGCCTTGTAGAGCTCCCACTGCTCGGGGTTCTCGAGGAACGCGATCATGCCGTGGGTGGTGGCATTGCGGGTGGTCTCGTTGCCGGCCACGGCCAGCATCATGACGAAGAAGCCGAATTCCTCGGGCAGCAGCGCTTCGCCGTCCATGTCGGCGTTGATCAGCTCGGTGACGATGTCATCGGCCGGGGCCGCGCGGCGGGCTTCGGCCATCTGATACGAGTAGCCGAGGATCTCGGTGGAGGCGATGACCGGATCGGCATCGCTTTCCGGATCGTCGTAGCTGGTCATGTCGTTGGACCACTTGAACAGCTTCATGCGGTCTTCCTGCGGCACGCCGATGAGTTCGGCGATGGCCTGCAGCGGCAGTTCGGCCGCGACCTGCTCCACGAAATCGCCGGTGCCCGAGGCCACCGCGGCGGCCACGATGGACTCGGCGCGGGCGGTCAGTTCGGCACGCAGGCCGTTGATCACGCGCGGGGTGAAGCCCTTGGCGATGATCTTGCGGAGCTTGGTGTGCTCCGGGGCGTCCTTGTTCAGCAGGACGAAGCGCTGCAGATCGATCTGCTCGCGGGTGATGCTGTCCTGGAACCGCGGGATGGCCGTGTTCTCGTAGGTGGAGAACACGTCGTCGCGCCGCGAGACGGTCTTGACGTCGGCGTGCTTGCTCAGCACCCAGAAGCCGTCGTCGGTGAAACCACCCACCTCGGGCGACTTGGGATTCCACCAGATCGGAGCGGTGCGGCGCAGCTCCGCGAGTTCCTCGACGGGGACACGCTGTGCCCACATCTCCGGGTCTGTGACATCGAATCCGTCGGGCACATTGGGCTGGGTCTGAGCGTCAACCACCAGCAGTCTCCTTCGACTAACTGAAACACGTTCTACCGCTATTGAAGCACAGGAGGTAAAACAAGAGAAGGGACTAGGTAATAGCTCCGAACAGGCTTACGTTACTGGTAGAGAACTCGTTGCAGTTCTGATCCGGAAGGAATGACATGGGTACACCCGTCATCGTCGAGGCGGCACGCACTCCGATCGGCAAGCGCAACGGCTGGCTCGCCGGTCTGCACGCCGCCGAGCTGCTCGGCGCGGCACAGCAGGGCGTGCTCGAGCGCGCGAACCTGGACCCGATTCTGGTCGAGCAGGTGGTCGGCGGCTGCGTCATGCAGGTGGGCGAGCAGGGCAACAATGTCACCCGCACCGCGTGGCTGCACGCGGGGCTGCCGTGGCAGGCCGGCGCGGTCACCATCGACAATCAGTGTGGTTCGGCGCAGCAGGCGGTCGGCATGGTCGCGGGCCTGATCGCGGCCGGGGCCATCGAGACCGGTCTGGCCTGTGGCATCGAGTCGATGAGCCATGTTCCGTTGGGCGCCAACGTCGGAACGAACGCGGGCCCGCGTCGTCCGGCGTCCTGGGATATCGACATGCCCAACCAGTTCGAGGCCGCGGAGCGAATTGCCAAGCGGCGCGGCATCACTCGTGACGATGTGGACGCGCTCGGCGAGCGCTCGCAGCGGCTGGCCGCGCAGGCGTGGGCCGAGGGCCGCTTCGACCGCGAGGTGCTGACCATCAAGAACGCGCCGCAGGTCGACAAGGAGGGCAACCCCACCGGCGAGACCGCCGACATCAGCCGCGATCAGGGTCTGCGCGAGACCACCCGCGAGGGCCTGGCGAAGCTGAAGCCGGTGCTGGAGGGCGGAATTCACACCGCGGGTACTTCCTCGCAGATTTCCGACGGCGCGGCCGCGGTGCTGCTGATGGACGAAAAGGCCGCGCAGCGTGAGGGTTTGCGCCCGCGCGCCCGCATCATCGCGCAGTGCCTGGTGGGTGGCGAGCCGGAATTCCATCTGGACGGTCCGGTCCAGGCCTGCCAGCGGCTGCTCGACAAGTCCGGCATGAGCATCTCGGATATCGATCTGTTCGAGATCAACGAGGCTTTCGCGTCGGTGGCACTGTCCTGGGCCTCGGTGCACAAGCCGGACTTCGATCGGGTGAACGTCAACGGCGGCGCGATCGCGATCGGCCATCCGGTCGGCAGCACCGGATCCCGCTTGATCACAACGGCTTTGCACGAACTGGAGCGGTCCGGCAAGAGCACCGCGATGATCCTGATGTGCTGTGGCGGGGCGCTCGCGACGGGCACGATCATCGAGCTGATCTAGTCCGCCGGAATCATTTTCGGCCAGGTTGAACGTTCATCCGACTTGCCGCGAAACGTGGCGTACGCCACACAAACTTCGGTACAGACAACAAGATGAGACGTCAGCTATCTTATAGCTACCCGGGGCCCGTTCGGGAAGACCCTCGCGACGGGCCAGAACCGGGGCTCTTAAGCCCTCGGCAAGAACCGTGGGGTTGGCCCGCAAACGCCCAAGCCACAGTGGGTGAACCGGATCACCGCCTAGAAGCTTCAAGGAAATCGCGAATCAGGCGTAGGTTTTCAGTTACTGAGCCGCTAATATCAATGATACGTATCCGAGATAACGACTGTTAGTACAGCGAAGGGAATTGGGCGGCTCACAATGGCTGATTTCGCGGCGCGGCTGAACAAGCTGTTCGAAACCGTGCATCCCCCGGGGCGTAAGCCGCACACGAACGCAGAGGTGGCGGCCGCCTTGACGGCATCCGGCCATCCGATCTCGAAACCGTATCTGTCGCAGTTGCGGTCGGGACAGCGCACGAACCCGTCGGATGAGACGGTGGCTGCTCTGGCAAAGTTCTTCAAGGTCAAACCGGACTACTTCTTCAACGACATCTATGCGGCGAAGATCGATCATGATCTCGAGCTGCTGTCCCAGCTGCAGGGCTACGGACTCCGTCGACTGTCGAGTAGAGCGTTCGACCTGTCCGAGGAATCTCAGAACCTACTCACCTCTATGGCGGAGAAGTTGCGGGCCAGCGAAGGGCTGCCCGAAATTCCTCCGGACGGCACGGAATAGGCCTGCCACAGCGCAACACAGGGCGGCTAGCTCGGAGGCCGCACTGTGTTGGTTTGTGACAGACCACGTTCCAGGCCCGACATGGGGCGGATGGAGCCACTGCTTGCAGGGCAGTGACTCCACCCGCCGAACCATGCGGTTCAGGTGAAGAATGTTGCACCGGTCCCAGTTCGCTGAGGCCATGTGGCGTAGACCCCTGCGCTGGTGCATTATGCACAAACCTGGCATTACGCCGCCCGGGGTCGACGTGGGCTGCGAGTGAGTTGTTTTGTGCACTATGTCGTTTTGTGCACTGTGAGTGTTTCGCCCCCAATGCACCATCTTCGGCACGCAAGATCGCAAGCAAAGTCCCGTACTACGCACGGCGGGTTCGATGAGACGAAACCTCGGATACGAAGTCTCATCGTGAAGACCCCCCGGAATGCCACGCCCTTGGCAATCATGCGTAGTACGGGACTTGCGCATTTGCGACAAGATCACAATTGCGGCGATAGACTTCCGGCACAACTGTGCCAATAACGCGTACTCGGATGAACATCTCCCGACGCGTCGGTGATCTTCGCGTGATGGGCGAGAAGATCACCTCCGGCGATCGCCGGAGGTAATGAAAAGGTAAATTGCTAGCGTCCGATGGCAGCCGGGGCAGTACTCGTCGCGGCATCGTAGGCACGGGCGATGGCCTGCACCCAACCGCGCGGACTGACCCCCGCGGGCGGTGAGATCCAGCGGCCGTCGATCACCACTTCGCCGAACGGATCGCGCGCCCAGTCCGCCACCCGCTGCGCCCGCTCGGCCACCGACTCCGGCGGCACACCCGCGGCGGCCAACTCCAACCCGCCACCCGACTGCAGGTACAGCGCGTCCATGATCTGCGCGACCTGATCGGAAGCCTTGAGCTGAGTGCCCGAACCGGTCTGCTCGTGCGCCACCACCTCCGGGAAACGTGCGATCAGTACCCGGTGCAATGTCCGAATCTGCTTGAGCAGCATCCGCGCTCGCCACCACAGCTCGATCACGATCCACACCGCGCCGATCGCGATCAGCAGTGCCGCGATCTGCCAGACCGGCCAGTACCAGCCCGACTGCCCGGGCGCGGGCATCGGCCGATCGTGCATGGCGCGCCGAATCGACAGTGCCGCCAGCACTCCCACCACGAAGGTGCCCGAGGTGTAGAGGGCGATGCCGCGACCCAGCGTGGTCCAGTCCAGGTTTCGCACACCGGTGAAGGCCACGAAGACGCACTCGATCAGCACGATCGCCCAGCCGAAGGTGGTCGACCAGGTCAAGGTGGCGATGATGGCGATCAGCCCGGCCCCGTAGATGATCCAGCCGATCTGACGCAGATTCCGCCGCGACACCACCGGCCACGCGGCGGCCGCCACCACCGAGGTGGCGGTGGCGAACATGATCCAGGCCGCGGTCACCACCCGGTCCCCCAGCCACTGACCGTGCACGCCGTTCGGCATCAGATGATCAACGGCCACACCGATTTCCGGCACGCCGATGGTGGCGGCCAGCGCCACCGCGGCCACCGCGACCACGATCGCGACGCGGGCGGTGGTCGCCGGTTTCACCAGCACCCGGCCCACTCGGGCGCCGGAGGCCATCCAGACCAGCAGCGCCGTCAACCAGAAGGTCATGCCGTGTCCTTTCGCTCGGTCATCCGAGTGCCTCGTCGAATCGCAGGACCGAGACGCCCGCGCCCCGGCTGTTGAACACGCGCAGGCGGGTCATGAGCATGCTGGCGAATGTCTCGGCCTCCCACTCGCATTGCTCGTCGTCACCCAGGTCGACGACCTTCTGGTGGGCGCGCTGACTGAGCATGTAGGCGATGAGATCGTCACTGGCCTCGAGCACCACCTCGGTGGCCGCCTCACCGGGGTGGTCGAAAACGATGTGCCCGAGCTCGTGGGCGAGGGTGTGCTCGCGGCTGGGCAGCGCCTGCGCGAGCACGATCACGTCGCGGTCCGGATAGCTGCGGCGCTGACCGCAGACGCCGGGACCCAGTTGGGCACTGGCGATCTCGATCGGACGGCGACGCTCGGCGGAGATGGCGAGCACCACCTCTTCCAGGTCGGTGGCGTCGAAATCGGCGGCCACCGCGCACACCGCGTCCACCGCGGCGGCCACCCGCCGGTAGGACCCGATGCTATGCGCCTTGCTCTCGGTCATCGCGGTTTCCTCACACCCTCGGTCCGAAGAATGCGGCCCGCGCGGCATCCACCCGGGCCTGCGCCGCGGACGCGCCCTGGAAGCTGACCGCTCCGGAACCGGTGCCCACCAGGGCCATCGCGATCAGGCCGCCGATCACCGACAGCACCTTGATCGGCGGCAGCGGGCTGTTGCTCGAGGTCGGTTTGATGTCCGGATCCGGCTGCGCCAGCACGGGCGCCGGAACCGGTGGGGGCGGAGGCGGCGGGGGTGCGGCCGGGGCCGGCTCCGGTTGTGGAAGCGCGGCCGGGGCGAGCGCGGGCAGCGGCGGGATCACCGGGGCCTGCGGAATCTCGAGCGGCACCGGGGGCACGGCGGCGGGCGGGGTGGGCAGCGGAATCAGCAGGAGCAGTAGCGGGGAGGCGCACAATGCGGCGGAACCGACGGCCGCCGAACCGACCGCCGCGGAACCCACTGCGGCAGAACCGAGATCGGCGGAACCGGCTGCCGAACCCGCACCGGCGGAACCGACACCGGAACCGGTCGCGGCCGAGCCGACCGAGGAGCCGACGCCCGCCGAGCCAACGCCGGTGGAACCGCCGACGGCGGAACCCAGACCCGCGGAACCGACGCCCGCCGAACCGACAGCGGCGGAACCGGTGCAGAGTGCGCCCAGACCGGCGGAGCCGACGGCGGCCGAACCCACTGCGGCCGAACCGATTCCGGCCGAGCCGGTGCCGAGCAGGATGCCCAGCAGCGCCGAACCCGTACCGGCGGCGGCGGAACCGACCGCGGCGGAACCGGCGCCCAGGGCGAGGCCGGTGCCGACACCGGCGGAACCCACTGCCGCGGAACCGGTTCCGAGTGCGGCCGAACCGGTGCCAAGGGCAGCTGATCCGGTGCCGACGACCGCGGAACCCAGTCCCGCACCCGCGGAACCGGTTACGGCCGAGCCGGTGCCCAGGGCGGCGGAGCCGGTGCCGCCCACTCCGGCGGAACCCACTCCGGCAGAGCCGACGCCCGCGGAACCGACTCCGGCGGAACCGACGGCCGCGGAACCGGTTCCGATGCCGAGGATGGCGGCCAGCAGATCGGGCGGCCCGGCGACCGGTGACACGGGTACATCGACGGCTTGCGGCTGCGAGGGTATCGATTGGGGCGGGGCGGACGCGGCGGCCGGATCCTGGCCGACGGGGACCGGATCGAGCGGGAGCCCGCCCGGCTGCGCGAACGCGGCCCCGGGCCCGAGCAGCGCCGATCCGGCGACAGCTGCGATCACTGCCACCAGGCGCATTGCACGATCGACGATCATGCGCCAGCCATCCCCTCATCGATACTGCGCAGTTGGGCTCGTCTCCCCACGAAGACAGTTTTCGAGCACGGCATCGCCCCGATTGCCGAACCGTTGCGGAACGCGGCCATCGTACCGGCCACGCTGTGATTCCGCGCAAGTCCCGATCGCATTAGGGGGTTCAACAAACCGTACGCCTGCCAGTCGCCCACGTCCCCAATATCCTCAAGCGCCCCAGCGTGATTGGACTGGACCAGACCGGAACACGCACCCCAGGGCCCTCATCCGTCACCCGAACGCACTCCGAAACCCCACGCAACGGCCATAATTCGGGCCAATCGGACATCCGGTCGATTTCTAGCGGAAATGCATCAAAAAATTAGACCGAGTGGTTTGCATCACGTTCGCTGCACCATCCCCGAGACGACCATCGCCGGTACCCCGTTCGGGGCACCGGCGATGAAAACGGTCGGAAGCGGAGAATCTACGCGCCGTAGACCGGCTCCGGGGTGGTCGCCTTGGACAGTAGCTCGCGGACCGCCGGGCCGAGATCGGCCGGATTCCAGCGCGCGCCGTGGTCGATGGAGACGCCGTGCCGCCAGCCGTCGGCGACGGTGACCTTGCCGCCCTCGACCTCGAACATGCGGCCGGTGACCTCGGCGGAATCGACGCTGCCCAGCCACACCACCAGCGGGGAGACGTTCTCCGGGGCCATGGCGTCGAAGCCGTCCTCGGGAGCGGCCATCATGTCGGCGAACACGGTCTCGGTCATCCGGGTGCGCGCCGCCGGGGCGATCGCGTTCACGGTGATGCCATAGCGCGCGAATTCGGCTGCCGCGGTGAGGGTCAGGCCCGCGATGCCGGATTTGGCGGCGGCGTAGTTACCCTGACCGACCGAGCCGAGCAGGCCCGCGCCCGAACTGGTGTTGATGATGCGGGCCTGCGGCGTACGACCGGCCTTGGCCTCGTTGCGCCAGTACTCCGCGGCATGCCGCATCGGGGCGAAGTGGCCCTTGAGGTGGACCTTGACGACCGCGTCCCACTCGTCCTCGGCCAGGTTGACCAGCATGCGGTCGCGGACGATACCGGCATTGTTGACCAGGATGTCCAAGCCGCCGAAGGTCTCGACGGCGGTGGCGATCAGGCGGCGGGCGCCCTCCCAGTCGGAGATGTCGTCACCGTTCACGATCGCCTCGCCGCCGAGCGCCTTGATCTCCTCGACCACCTGGGCGGCCGGGGAGTCCGGGCTGGGCGCGCCGTCGAGCTCGGCGCCCAGGTCGTTGACCACGACCTTCGCACCGGCGGCGGCGAACGCGAGGGCGTGCGCGCGGCCGATGCCGCGACCCGCTCCGGTCACGATGGCGACGCGGCCCGCGCAGATCTTGTTGTCCGTCATAGGGAATACCTCTGCTCTTGAATAGTTCAGCGTTGTCGATCGGTCTACTGGCCGGAGACGGCCGGGACGTCCGCGGTGGATGCCGCGAGGAAGGCGGGCTTCTCGCCGCCGCCGTGCACCAGCAGCGCGCTGCCGGTGACATAGGAGGCGAGCGGGGAGGCCAGGAAGGCGGCGGTGCGGCCGATGTCCTCGGGGGCGGCCATGCGCTGCATGGGAACCGTGCGGCTGACCGCCGCGATACCGTCCTCGTCGCCGTAGTGCAGGTGCGAGGATTCGGTGTTGACCAGGCCGACGATCACCGAGTTCAGCCGGACCTTCGGAGCCCACTCCACCGCGAGCGACGAAACCAGGCTGTCCACACCGGCTTTCGCCGCACCGTAGGCCGCGGTGCCGGGCGAGGGCCGATGCCCGGAGACGCTGGAGATCATCACGATCGATCCGCCGGTCTCCTGCTGCTGCATCACCTCGTTGGCGAGCTGCGAAACCAGCAGCGGCGCGAGCAGATTCAACTGCACGATCTTCGAGTGGAAGTTGGCGCTGGCATCGGCGGCCATCGCGAAGGGCGCGCCACCGGCATTGTTCACCACGGTGTCGAGCCGTCCGTACTTCTGGACGATCTGCTCGATCAGTCCGCGCACCGAATCCGGGTCGCGCACATCGCACGGCAGGAAGTCGATCCCGCGTCCATTGCTCTGCACGGGGGTGTCCCCGGGCCGTCGCGCACAGGCGACCACGGTCGCGCCCGCATCCAGGAACACCCGGCTGATGCCGGCGCCGACGCCGCGCACGCCGCCGGTGACCAGGACGACCGAGCCGGACAGGTTTACTTCGATACCCACCGTGCTAACCTACCAAGCACTTGCTTGTTTGCCAACGATGGGACCTGCGATGGGGATCAACCGTCAAACCGAAACCGAGGGCGTCGAGGTAGTCACCGTCGACTACCCGCCGGTCAATGCCCTGCCCTCCGACGGCTGGTTCGCCCTGGCCGACGCCATTACCCAGGCCGGTCGCAATCCGGAGACCCGGGTCGTGGTGCTGCGCGCCGAGGGCCGCGGCTTCAACGCGGGCGTCGATATCAAGGAGATGAACGCCGACGTCGGCCACACCGCCCTGATCCGCGCCAACCACGGCTGCTTCGCCGCCTTCGCCGCGGTCTACGACTGTGAGGTCCCGGTCGTCACCGCCGTCAACGGGTTCTGCCTTGGCGGCGGCATCGGCCTGGTCGGCAACTCCGACGTCATCGTCGCCTCCGACGACGCGACCTTCGGCCTCCCCGAGGTCGACCGCGGCGCGCTCGGTGCGGCCACCCACCTGTCGCGACTGGTCCCCCAGCACCTGATGCGGACCATGTTCTACACCGCGGGCACCCTCACCGCGCAGCAGCTGCACCACTACGGGTCGGTCTTCAAGGTGGTGCCGCGCGCCGAACTCGACGCCGCCGCAATGGAAGTCGCCAAGAACATCGCCAACAAGGACGGCCGCGTCATTCGCGCCGCCAAGAAGGCGCTCAACGGCATCGACGTGCAGGACGTGCACCGCTCCTACCGGTTCGAGCAGGGCTTCACCATGGAGCTCAACCTCGCCGGTGTCGCCGATGAGATTCGCGCCCGGTTCGACGACGACCTGGCCGCCCAAAAGAATTCAGCACAGAAGAAGGGGGCGTAAGAATCATGCGCGACAAGCGAATGAGCCTCGACGAGGTCGTCGGCGAGCTCCGCAGCGGCATGACCATCGGCATCGGCGGCTGGGGTTCCCGGCGCAAGCCGCTGGCCTTCGTCCGCGCGATCCTGCGTTCGGACATCAAGGATCTGACGGTCGTCACCTACGGTGGGCCGGATCTGGGTCTGCTCTGCTCGGCGGGCAAGGTCAAGAAGGCGTACTACGGCTTCGTGTCGCTGGACTCCGCGCCCTTCTACGATCCGTGGTTCGCCAAGGCGCGCACCGGCGGTGAGATCACCGTGCGTGAGATGGACGAGGGCATGGTGAAGTGCGGCTTGCAGGCCGCGGCCGCGCGTCTGCCGTTCCTGCCGATCCGCGCCGGACTGGGTTCGTCCGTGGTCGATTTCTGGGAGGGCGAGCTGAAAACCGTTCAGTCGCCTTATCAGACCGACGGCAAGACCGAGACCCTCATCGCCATGCCCGCGCTGAATCTCGATGCCGCGTTCATGCACCTGGACCTGGGTGACAAGCACGGCAATGCCGCCTACACCGGCATCGACCCGTACATGGACGACCTGTACGCCCTCGCCGCCGAGAAGCGCTACCTGTCGGTGGATCGTCTGGTCGAGACCGACGAACTGGTGAAAGCCGTTCCGCTGCAGTCGCTCGTCCTCAACCGGCTGATGGTCGACGGTGTGGTCGAGGCCCCCGGCGGCGCTCACTTCACCTTCTCCGGCAGCTACGGCCGCGACGAGAAGTTCCAGCGCCACTATGTCGAGGCTGCCAAGACCCCCGAGTCGTGGGCCGAGTTCAAGGCCCGCTACCTCGACGTGTCCGAGGCCGAATACCAGGATGCCGTCAAGGCTTTCGCCGAGGAGCAGAAGTAATGACCGACACCACCACCATTACTCGGGCCGAGGTCTGTGTCGTCGCGTCCGCCGAGATCTTCCGCGGCGCGGGCGAGATCGTGGCCTCCCCGATGTCCACCGTCACCACCATCGGCGCGCGGCTGGCGCGGCTCACCTTCGAGCCCGACCTGGTGCTCTCCGACGGTGAGGCGCGGCTGTTCGCCGAGGTCCCGCCGATCGGCGGCCAGGCTCCGCTGGAGGGCTGGTTCCCGTTCTCCAAGGTCTTCGACGTGGTCAATTCCGGTCGCCGCCATGTGGTCATGGGCGCCAACCAGATCGACCGCTTCGGCAACCAGAACCTCTCCGCGTTCGGCCCGCTGCAGCAGCCGACCCGGCAGATGTTCGGTGTGCGCGGCGCGCCCGGCAACACCATCAACCACGCCACCAGCTACTTCGTGCCCAAGCACAACAAGCGGGTGTTCGTCGAGCAGGTCGACATCGTCTCCGGAATCGGTTACGACAAGATCGATTCCGAGAACCCGGCCTACCGCTTCCACCACCTGCACCGGGTGGTGTCGAACCTGGGCGTGTTCGACTTCAACGGTCCCGAGCACACCCTGCGCGCGCTGTCGCTGCACCCGGGTGTGAGCGCCGACGAGGTCGCCGAGAACACCTCGTTCGAGATCGCGGAGCTGGCCACGGCGGGCGAAACCCGTCTGCCGACCGACGAAGAGCTCACCATCATCCGGACCGTGCTGGACCCCAAGGGTTTCCGCGAGAAGGAAGTGACGGCATGAGCGCCCAGCGTTTGCGCACCCCGCTGACCGAACTGGTCGGCATCGAGCACCCGATCGTGCAGACCGGCATGGGCTGGGTGGCCGGACCCGGCCTGGTCGCGGCCACCGCGAACGCGGGCGGCCTCGGCATCCTGGCCTCGGCCACCATGGATCTCGACGAGCTCGAGGTGGCCATCGCCAAGACGAAGGCCAAGACGGACAAGCCCTTCGGCGTCAACATCCGCGCCGATCTGTCCGACGCGCCGGACCGCATCGACATGATGATCCGCGACGGCGTGAAGGTGGCCTCCTTCGCACTGGCTCCCAAGAAGGAGCTGATCGCGAAGCTGAAGGACAACGGCGTCGTGGTGATGCCGTCCATCGGCGCGGCCAAGCACGCGGTGAAGGTCGCCTCCTGGGGCGCGGACGCGGTGATCGTGCAGGGCGGTGAGGGCGGTGGCCACACCGGTTCCGTCGCAACGACTCTGCTGCTGCCGTCGGTCCTCGACGCCGTCGACATCCCAGTGGTGGCCGGTGGCGGCTTCTTCGACGGCCGCGGCCTGGCCGCCGCACTGTCCTACGGCGCGGCCGGTGTCGCCATGGGCACCCGCTTCCTGCTGACCCAGGACTCGAGCGTCCCGGATTCGGTGAAGCAGGAGTACCTCAAGCGCGGACTGCAGGACACTGTCGTCTCGCTCAAGGTCGACGGCATGCCACACCGCGTCCTGAAAACCGAACTGGTCGAGAAGCTCGAGCATTCGGGCCCGATCCGCGGCCTGACCGCCGCGCTGATCAATGCCGCCAAGTTCAAGTCCATGACCGGCATGAAGTGGACCACCCTCGCCAAAGAGGGCCTCAACACCCGCAAGCACAAGGACCTGACCTGGTCCCAGGTCGTCATGGGCGCGAACACCGCCATGTACCTGAAAGCCGGTCTGGTGGAAGGCAATACCGAGGCCGGTGTCCTGGCCTCCGGTCAGGTGGCGGGCATCATCGAGGACCTCCCCACGGTCGCCGACCTGATCGACCGCATCATCACCGAGGCCATCGACCGCATCGACAACCTCAACACCTACCGCGTCACCGAATCCGCCTGACGCACCCCTGAACTGCGCGGCCACCACCCATCGGCCGCGCACCCGGATCCGAACAACCCTCGGATCCACTCGCGCGCCGTCTCTCCGGCGCGCCCGAGCCGCTCCCGGACCCTCTCGCCCGGGGGCGGCTTCGTGCGTTCGCGCACCACACGGCCATTTGTTGACGAGTAACGCTATGTTGAGAGCAACCGTCCGTGAGGATTGGAGTGATCGGTCGTGAGTCTCCCCGCCATGCACCCCCGACCCGGTAATCTGCGTGCCGTCGCCGAACAGATCGAACTGGCCACCGGGCTGCGCGTACAGATTCTGGGGGGAAATCTGGTGATGTCACCCACGCCTCGCGGCAAGCACGCGGGAACCATTCGCCGGCTGCGCAAGCAGATCGAGCCACGGCTCATCCCCGGGCTCGCCCCCTACGAGGTGTCCTCGATCCCGATGGGCGACGACCCCGACGACTACTGCACCCCTGATCTGATCATCCTTCCGGACGCCTGGGACCAGGACGACGAGTGGCTCGCTGATCCGCACGATGTCGAGCTGGCGGTCGAGGTGATCTCCAAGAGCGAGAAGACACGGCAGATCACCGACAAGAACAGCTGGTACGCCGCGGCCGAGGTGCGGACCCTACTGGTAGTCGATCCCCGTCACGGGCGGTGGACGTTGTTCACCCACCCCAGAGACGGCGAATACCTTGGCCGCCTGGATGGTTCGTACGGAGACGAGTTGCCGTTGCCGGAGCCGTTCGGGTTCTCGCTGGACACCGGGTGCCTGCCGACCTACGAAGATCGCTGAGCCGCCCCGGGAGCTCTTTGCCCGGGGGCGGACTCAGCGCGTTTCCGGGCTATTTGACGCCCGCGACCTTCGAGAAGATGAAGTCGAGGATCGGGGTCGGGGTGAACTGGACCGCGAGGGCCTGGATCTTGCCGGGGACGCCGGGGATGTAGCGGGCTCGGGGACTCTTTGCGGTGAGGGCTTTTTCGACCTCGGCGATGACGGTGTCGACGGGGGCGGCGAGTTTGGGGACCTGCTGGGACATCTTGCGGAGGCCCGCCAGGTGGTTGGCGTAGAGGGCGCGCTGGGGGGCGGTGAGGCGGGCGGTGGTGTTGTCGATCATGTCGGTGGCGCCGAACCAGAGGTCGGTGGCGATGGGGCCGGGTTCGATCAGCGAGGTGCGGATGTGCCAGGGGCGCAGTTCTACTCGCAGGGCGTCGACCAGGCCTTCGAGGGCGAACTTCGAAGAGTTGTAGGCGCCGGTGCCGGGGGTGGAGATGCGGCCGCTGAGGGAGGAGATGAAAACGATTCGGCCTCGGGTGGCGCGCAGGCGCGGGAGGACGGCCTGGGTGACGGCCAGGGCGCCGAAGACATTGACCTCGAACTGGTTTCGCAGGGTGTCCAGATCGAGGAGTTCGACGGGCCCGTCGGCGACGATGCCCGCGTTGTTGACCACGGCGGTCAGGTCGGTGGGGAGCACACCGTCGAGGGCGGCGATGTGGTCGGGGTTGGTGACGTCGAGCAGGACGGGGACGATGCGGGAGTCCTCGGCGGCGAGGGCCTCGCCGTCGGAGAGCTTGCGGACACCGGCATAGACCTGCCAGTTCTGCTGCGCCAGCCGCAGGCAGAGGGCCTTGCCGATGCCGCGTGCCGCGCCGGTTACCAACACAGAGTTCATGGTCGTCAGCCTAATTCGCGCGGGCCGGGCGTGGCGGACCGGAATTGTGGATGCCGGACCGGCGCGGGACTGCCACCATATGCGGATGGGGAATGTCCTGATTGCCGGAGATCTGCATGGCAATGCCACGCACGCGCAGACCGTGATCCGCGCCGCGGTGCGCAACGACTGCGCGAAGGTGTTCGTGGTCGGCGACTTCGGGGCCTGGGAGCACATGCCGTCGGGGCGGCACTACTTCGACGTGGTGAACCGGACGGCCAAGAAGGCCGGGGTGACCGTGTACTTCCTGGACGGCAACCACGACAAGAGCTCCCTGCTGCACGAACTCTACGACGACCATCCGGACGACGAGGGATTCCTGGTGTGCCGCAGCCATCTCCGGTACGCGCCCCGCGGACACCGCTGGACCTGGGAGGACACCGCCTTCGCGGCCTTCGGCGGAGCCCGCTCCACCGACAAGGGCTGGCGGCTGGCGCGGGAGGCGCGCAAGGCCGAGAAGGTCGAGAAGCGGCGGCGCTACGGCTCCTCGAAACAGCCTGTCACCTCCGGCATCCTGTGGTTCCCGGAGGAGGAGATGACCGACGAGGAGCTCGGCGAGCTGCTCGCGGCCGACAGCTCACCGGTGGATGTGCTGCTCACCCATGACAAACCGCGGTCCTCGCAGCCGAAGTGGAACCGCAAGGACAAGCCGGAGTGCTACCCGAACCAGGACCGCATCCAGCGGGTGGTGCGGGCACTGCGGCCGAGCCTGCTGTTCCACGGGCACCTGCACGTCCGCTACACCGACGTCGTCGCCTGCGGCGACGGACAGTGGACCCGGGTCGAGGGTCTGGCCTGCGACCCGGAAGCCTCGCAGTACCTGGAGTATTCGAACGACCACTCCTGGCATGTGCTGCCGCTGCCCGCCACCGATCAGAAGCTCGAAGAGGTCCCCGCCGACGAGCAGCGGTCACTGCCCGCGTGAATCGTAGGACGAGGTGCCCTCGTCCAGCAGCGGCTCCTCACCCTTGAAATGCGCGGGCGCGACCAGGCGCAGCGCGTGATAGCCGGTGATCACGACGAGTGTGCCCAGGGCGATCCCGCTGAGGGTGAAGTCGTCGGTGAACTTCATGCTCACATTGCCGATGCCGATGATCAGCCCCGCGGCCGCCGGGACCAGATTGAGCGGATTGCGTAGGTCCACACCGGCATTGGTCCAGATCTGCGCACCCAACAGGCCGATCATGCCGTACAGGATCACCGTGATCCCGCCCAGCACGCCGCCCGGAATGGCGGCCACGATCGCACCGAACTTCGGGCACAGGCCGAACAGCAGTGCGAAAAACGCTGCGGCCCAATAGGCCGCGGTGGAGTACACCCGGGTCGCGGCCATCACGCCGATGTTCTCCGAGTACGTGGTGTTGGGCGGGCCGCCCACCGCGGTGGACAGCATGGAGGCCGCACCGTCGGCGGCGATGGCGGTGCCGAGCTGGTCGTCGAGATTGCCGCCGGTCATCTCGCCGACCGCCTTGACGTGCCCGGCGTTCTCGGCGACCAGCGCGATCACCACCGGCAGCGCCACCAGGATCGCCGACCATTCGAACGACGGCCCGTGGAAGCTGGGCAGTCCGAGCCAGTCGGCCTGCGCCACCCCGGACAGATCCAGTCGCCAGTGGTCGGTGACCACGCCGCTGCCGTTGGTGGAGTGGATCTTGCCGAGCACCCGGTCCAGTACCCAGGACAGCGCGTACCCGAATACCAGGCCCAGGAAAATCGCTATGCGCGAGAAGAATCCGCGCAAACCGACCACGGCCAGACCGGTGAACAGCATGACCAGCAGCGCCGTCCACTGATCCTGCGGCCAGTAGGTGGACGCGGTGACCGGGGCCAGATTGAAGCCGATCAGCATGACCACCGCGCCGGTCACCACCGGCGGCATGGCGGCGTGGATGATCCCGGCCCCGAAGCGCTGCACGGCCAGACCGATCGCGAACAGCACCGCACCGACCACCAGGCAGGCTCCGGTAACCGTCGCGCTACTGCCGCCGTGCGCGCGAATCACCGCCGCCACGCCGACGAACGACAGCGAACATCCCAGGTAGCTGGGCACGCGGCCGCGGGTGGACACCAGGAACAGGACAGTCGCGACACCCGACATCATGATGGCGAGGTTGGGGTCGAGCCCCATCAGCACGGGCGCGACGAAACTCGCCCCGAACATGGCCACCACGTGCTGCGCGCCCAGGCCGAAGGTGCGCGGCCACGACAGCCGCTCGTCCGGTCGCACCACCGCGCCGGGTGCGGGCGTGCGCCCGTCACCGTGCAGCGTCCAGCGGACACCCAAATCCATCGTTCGCCCGCTTTCTCCTGAAGGTCCGGAATCAGTCCGCGCACATCCTAATCCGAGCAAACCCCCAGCTAGGCCAGACCGTGCCGCCGCCGCACCGCCGGGGGCAGCGCGTAGGGATTGGCACCCCCGCGCCCGCCGTCCGCCACCTCCTCCGGCGGCACGGTGCCCAGCCGCGCGAAGAACCTCAACGCCGAGCCCGCCACCGGATCCTCGATGATCACCCGGCGCAGTTCGGCAACCCGCAGGCCCACCTCGCGTAGCGCCCGCCCGTGTGCATCCGAAACCCGCTGCGCCAAACCCGGATCCGACAATTCCAACGCCGTGATCCGCCCGTCCGCCGCCACCTCGACCCGTACCCCCGCCGCGGTGGCCACACCCCGCACCTGCTCGATGGCGTCCTGCACCCGTCGAGACTTCCGCGCCAACCCCGCCCACCGCTGCTCCGTCCACCCCGTCATGGCAGCAGCCTACGAGCGGGCACCGAACAACCAAGGGACAAAAGAAAGTTCGCACCCCACCTGGCCACTCGACGCCGAACAGGACCTGAAGCTATCGCACGGCGCATCGACCGTGCGGTACGGAATTTCACAGCGCCGGTGTCGAATTCGCCTCTCCGGTCCCGGACCTCGCTTGGCCCAGCAGAACTCCGATCACCGAATGAAAAAGCCGCGCACCGGAATACTGTGCGCGGCTTCGAAGAACGCTGTGGGACTAGCCCAGGCGCTCGATGATGGTGACATTGGCGGTGCCGCCGCCCTCGCAGATGGTGAGCAGACCGTAGCGGCCGTTGACCCGCTCGAGCTCGTTGAGCAGCGAGGCGAACAGCTTGGCGCCGGTCGCGCCGAGCGGGTGGCCCAGTGCGATCGCGCCGCCGTTGACGTTGACCTTCTCCGGGTTCGCGCCGGTCTCCTTGATCCAGGCCAGCACCACGGACGCGAACGCCTCGTTGATCTCGATGACGTCCATGTCGTCGATGGTGAGCCCGGTCTTCTCCAGCGCCCACTTGGTAGCGGGGATGGGCGCGGTGAGCATGTAGATCGGGTCCGCGCCGCGCGCGCTCACGTGGTGGATGCGTGCCCGCGGGGTGAGCCCGTACTCCTGCACGGCCCAATCCGACGCCAGCAGAGTGGCACTCGCGCCGTCGGAGATCTGGCTGGCGAGCGCGGCGGTGATGCGGCTGCCCTCGGCGAGCGGCTGCAGTCCGGCCATCTTCTCCAGGCTGGTCTCGCGCGGTCCCTGGTCGATCCAGAAGTCGCCGACCGGCACGATCTCGCGGTCGAACTTGCCCTCCACGATGGCCTTTCGGGCCCGGTCGTGCGAGCGCAGCGCCCACTCCTCCATGTCACGCCGGGAGACGTCCCACTTCTCGGCGATCATGGTGGCCGAATTGAACTGCGACACTTCACCGGTGCCGTAGCGGTGGTCCCAGCCGTGCGCGCCGACGAACGGGGCGTCGAAGCCGTACTGCTGCCCGGCGAGCATGGCCGCCGAGATCGGGATGGCGCTCATGTTCTGCAGACCGCCGGCCACGATCACCTCGGAGGTGCCGGACATGATGGCCTGCGCGCCGAAAGTGATGGCCTGCTGCGAGGATCCGCACTGCCGGTCCACGGTGACGCCGGGCACCGACTCCGGGTATCCGGCGGCCAGCCACGCGGTGCGCGCGACGTTGCCGGACTGCGGGCCGATGGTGTCGCAGCAGCCCATCACCACGTCGTCGACGACGGCGGGGTCGATGTTGTTGCGCTCCACCAGACCTCGCAGCGCGGCGGCGCCGAGGTCGGCCGGGTGCACCGCGGCGAGCGCACCGCCCCGCTTGCCGACCGGGGTGCGCACGGCGTCGATCACATACGCCTCACGCATCGGCGAGTACTGGCGGCGGGACGGTGCTGACATGGGAACTCCTACTGCTTCGTACGAGGGCGGAAACTAAACGCGCTGTTCGGGATTGGTGAGTCCGTCGAGGACGATGGTGAGGTACTGCTTGGCGAGGTTGTCCACGGTGATGCGGCCGCCGGGCTGGTACCAGCGCACCGACACCCAGACGGTGTCGCGCAGGAACCGGTACGCCAGTTCGACATCCATCTCCGAGCGGAAGCTGCCGTCCTCCACGCCGGAGGTGAGCACCCGGTGCCAGAGCTCGCGGAATTCCTTGTTGTACTCGGCGATGTAGTCGAATCGCGGTGTGCCGCTGAGTCGTTTGGCCTCGGCCTGGTAGATGGCGACCGCGGCGTGGAAATGGTCGAACGACTCGTAGGACGCGATGACGAGCGCCTCGAGGGTGTCGCGGGCGGGCAGGCCGCCGGTCACGATCTCGCGGTAGCGTCCGAACAGGTCGTCGAGGAATCCGCGCAGGATTTCGTCCACCATGGCTTCTTTGGAATCGAAGTGGTGGTAGAGACTCCCGGATAGAATCCCCGCCGCGTCCGCAATGTCGCGAACCGTGGTGGCGCGCAGGCCGCGTTCCGCGAATAGGTTCGCGGCCAGCCCGAGCAGCTCGGTACGACGTGCTGATTTGGCGGGGTCAGGTGGGGTCACTCCGCCAATATACAACCAAGCATTTGCTTGGTCCACCTCGCTCCCGTTCAGCGCCGACTCCCCCGGCGGCGAATCACCGCACCGAATACCGCAGCGGCGAGGACACCGACAGATCCGCCAACAGCCGATCACAGATGATCACCGGCGACACCCCCGCCCGCGCCATCCGCGCCACCAGCGCCAACCTGCGCTCGGGACTGTCCCATTCGACGGTCAGCGGCTCCCGGCCCGGACCCGCGTCCACGGTCGCCATCACCCGCGGCGGCCCGCCGTCCGCCGTCGGCTCCTCGATGATCTTCAGCACCATCCCGCGCTGCCAGGCCCGGTAGGTCTCCATATCGGCCCCGATCACCAGTTTGTCGGTGGCCGCGCACAACCCCTGCGCGATGCTGTCGGCGAAGGCCGTGTTGTCGTAGCGCAGCCGGCGTCCGGCGCTGATCACCTCGAGCAGATCGGCGCGCACCTCGCACAGCAGCTCGGTCTGTTTTCGGCGGCGGTGCTCGGCCGCCGATTCGGCGTGCCCGGCCTCCCGGGACAGCCCGAGTCGACGCGCCCGCTCGCGGTCTCGAATCATGTCCTGGCGCAAGGCCGCACGCGGATCACGCGCCACCTCGGCCTCGTCCACGGCATGCTGCTCGAGAATCTGCGCCGCCCGCATGGCGGTCGCGCGTTCGGAGTCGTGATCCAGTAATTCGGCACCCAACGTGAGCGCGGCGAGGACGACATTGTCGATCCTGCGCCGCGCGAGAACGACCTCGCGCACGAGTTCGTCGTCGAATTCCTCGTGGGCCGCCTCGAGAGCGGCTTGTACTGGGGTTTCTTCCTGGCGATCCGGACCCATGGGTCGTGCCCTTCGACTAGCGGTACCGGCCTAAACCAGGATTGCACAGGGACACCTACGGCGCGCCAGCCATTTTCAGTGCATATTCCAACTTCGCCGTGGGGTGAGCGGATCGGCCGCCCCCAGAGCCGAAAAAATCCGGCCCACCCGAAAATTCGGATGGGCCGGAAAGTGCGATCGCGGAACGATTTACGCGCGCTGACTGGAAATGGAAACCACTTCGCCCGTGAGGTAGGTGGTGTAGTCGCTGGCGAGCATGGCGATGGTGGCGGCCACCTCCCACGGTTCGGCGGCGCGGCCGAAGGCCTCACCGGCGGCCAGGCGGTCCAGCAGGTCGGCGGAGGTGACCTTGTCCAGGAAGGCGTGCCGGGCGATGGAGGGGGCGACGGCGTTGATGCGCACGCCGAACTCGGCGGCCTCGACCGCGCTGCAGCGGGTCAGGGCCATCACGCCAGCCTTGGCGGCCGCGTAGTGGGCCTGGCCGTGCTGGGCACGCCAGCCGAGCACCGAGGCATTGTTGACGATGACGCCGCCGTGCCCGGCCTCGCGGAAGTACTTCAGCGCCGCGCGGGTGGCCCGGAAGGTGCCGTTGAGGGTGATGTCGAGGACCTTGTCCCACTGCTCGTCGGTCATGTCGACCACGGGCACCTCACCGCCGAGACCGGCGTTGTTGACCATCACGTCGATGCGGCCGAAGGCGGCGACGGCACCGGCGATCAGCGCGTCGACCTGCTCGGTGGAGCTGACGTCGCACGGCACGGAAGCGACTCGGCGGTCCGGGAATTCGGCCTGCAGCGCCTGCTCGGTCTCCTTCAGGCGACGCTCGTGCCAGTCGGAGACCACCACGTCCGCACCCTCCGACAGCAGCCGGCGCGCGGTGGCCGAACCGATGCCGGTGCCCGCGGCGGCGGTCACGACCGCGATCTTGCCCGCGAGCAGGTTGTGGCCGGGGGTGATTTCGGGGGCGGTGGACAAGTCGACGGAGTTCAATGGCCGTTCGCTTCGCTCACTCATGGTCGAGCCTCTCGGGGAAGTCCGAGCACCCGCTCGGAGATGATGTTGCGCTGAACCTCGTTCGAACCGCCGTAGATGGTGTCCGCACGAGTGAAGAGGAACATGCGCTGCCAGGCATTGAGGTCGTCGCCGGGCCCGTCGGCGATCAGGCCGGGCGCGCCGAGCACGTCCATGGCCAGCTCGCCGAGGTCGCGATGCCAGTTGGCCCACAGCAGCTTGGTGACCGAGGCCTGTCCGGCGGCGGTGCGGGCATCGACCGAGGCACCGTCGTGGCCGGATTCCAGGGTGCGCAGCACGTGCGCGCGCAGCACCCGCAGCCCGACCCACGCCTTGTCGAAACGGTCCGAGACGACCGGGTTTCCGATGGCGCCGTTCTCGCGGGCCACGGCCTCCAGGTCGGCGAGTTCACGCGCGTAGCGGATCTGCTGGCCGACGGTGGAGATGCCGCGCTCGAAAGTCAGCGTGCCCATCGCGACCTTCCAGCCCTCACCGGGCTGACCCACCACCAGATCGGCGGCGGTGCGGGCATTGTCGAAGAAGACCTCGTTGAATTCCGCGGTCCCGGTGAGCTGGATGATCGGCCGCACCTCGACGCCGGGCTGGTTCATCGGCACCAGGAGATAGGAGAGCCCGTGGTGACGGCTCGATCCCTTCTCGGTGCGCGCGACCACGAAGCACCAGTCGGACAGATGCGCGAGCGAGGTCCAGATCTTCTGGCCGTTGATCGACCATTCATCGCCGTCGAGCTGGGCGGAGGTGGCGACGGCGGCCAGGTCGGAGCCCGCGCCGGGTTCGGAGTAGCCCTGGCACCACAGTTCGGTGACATTGCGGATGCCGGGCAGGAAGCGCTGCTTCTGCTCCTCGGTGCCGAAGGCGATGAGCGTGGGTCCGAGCAGTTCCTCGCCGAGGTGCGAAACCCGGCTCGGGGCATCGGCTTTGGCGTATTCCTCGTGGAAGATGACCTGCTGGCGCAGGGTGGCGTCGCGGCCGCCCCACTCCTTGGGCCAGCCCAGGCAGGTGAGTCCGGCGGCGGCCAGGGCCCGATCCCATTCCAGTCGCTCTTCGAAGGCCTCGTGCTCGCGCCCGGGACCACCCAGACCGCGCAGTTCGCGGAACTGGCCGTTCAGGTTCTCGGCCAGCCATTCCCGCACCTCGATGCGGAAGTCGGCGTCTTCGCGCGGCTCAATCCCGCTGGCCGGTTCGGGGGTCTGGATCATGCTCACGTCCGTAGAGTAACCTACCAAGCACTTGCTTTGTTAGACCCATTCCCGGACAGCGAGGAAGCTCCGTGACATCTCCTCCGCAGACCACACCGCTGGCACTGCACGCGGCCGCCGCCAGCTACGGCGACGCACCCGCCGTGGCCGACGGTGCCGTGCGACTGAGCTGGTCGCAACTGCTGGACTCGGTCCGTGAGACCGCGCGTGCGTTGATCGCGCGCGGAGTCCAGCGTGGCGACCGCGTCGGCATCTGGGCTCCCAACACCCATCACTGGGTGACGGCGGTACTGGCCACGCACTACGTGGGCGCGGCCATCGTTCCGCTGAACACGCGCTACGTGGCCGACGAGGCCGCGGACGTGCTGTCGCGGGTGAACGCCAAGACGCTGTTCATCGCGGGCACCTTCCTGGGCCGGGACCGGCTGGCCGAATTGCGCGCGAGCGCACCGGAACTCGGCATCGAGACCGCCATCGTCATCCCGGTCGAGGGCGAAGCGCCGGTCGAGAACGCCATCGCCTGGTCCGAACTGGGCAAGGTCGCCGAGGCCGTGAGCCTCGCGGACGCCATCGCCCGCGCGGAATCGGTGTCGCCGGAAGATCTTTCCGACATCCTGTTCACCTCCGGCACCACCGGGCGCAGCAAGGGCGTGCTCATCGCGCACGGCCAGGTGCTGGCCAGCGCCCGCGCATGGGCCGACTGCGCGACCCTCAACAGCGCCGACAACTACCTGATCGTGCCACCGTTCTTCCACAGCTTCGGTTACAAGGCGGGCATTCTCACCAGCCTGGTCACCGGCGCGACCATGGTGCCGCAGGCCGTGTTCGACGTGCGCGAGACCATGCGGTTGATCCACGACGAGGCCGTCACCATCCTGACCGGGCCGCCCACGATCCATCAGACGATTCTCGATCACCCGGCCCGGGCCGAGGCGGACCTGTCGAGTCTGCGCGTCGCGGTCACCGGTGCGGCCACCGTGCCCGTCGTCCTGATCGAAAGACTGCGCGGTGAACTGGATTTCGAGGTGGTGCTGACCGCCTACGGCCAGACCGAATCCGGCGGCTTCGGCACCATGTGCCGCCCCGAGGATTCCGCCGAGACCATCGCCAACACCTGCGGGCGCACCATCGACGGCTTCGAGATGAAGCTGGCCGACAACGGTGAACTGCTGCTGCGCAGCGACCAGGTGATGCGCGGCTACCTCGACGACCCGCAGGCCACCCGCGCCACCATCGATCCCGACGGCTGGCTGCACACCGGCGATGTCGCGATCATCGACGAGCGCGGCTACATGAAGGTCACCGACCGGCTCAAGGACATGTACATCTCCGGCGGCTTCAATGTGTATCCCGCCGAGATCGAGCAGACCATGGCCCGGCTCGACGGTGTCGCCGAGACCGCCGTCATCGGCGTCCCGGACGAGCGCATGGGCGAGGTCGGCAAAGTGTTCGTGGTCCGGCGCGCGGGCGCCGAGCTGAGCACCGAAGACGTACTGGCCCATGCCAAGCAGCTGCTGGCCAACTTCAAGGTGCCGCGGTTCGTGGAGTTCCGCGACGAGCTGCCCTACAACGCCGCCGGAAAGGTTCTCAAGCGGCAACTACGTGAGGAGAAGGCGTGACCGAGCTCGGAGCCATCCCCGATGAGGGCGACGTCGTCCTCTACGAGAAGCGCGGGCCGATCGCGGTCGTCACGCTCAACCGGCCGGACTACCGCAATGCGCAGAACTCGGTGATGACCTACGCCCTGGACGCCGCCTTCGTGCGCGCGGTCGAGGATCCCGAGGTCAAGGTGATCGTATTGGGCGGCGCGGGAAAGCATTTCAGCGCCGGGCACGATATCGGCACGCCGGGCCGCGATCACCACATCAGCTACGAGAACCAAGCCGCGCTGTGGTGGGACCACGTGGACCGGCCGGGCGGCGATCAGCGCTTCGCCCGCGAGTCCGAGGTGTACCTGGGCATGTGCCGTCGCTGGCGGGAGATCCCCAAGCCGACCATCGCCATGGTGCAGGGTGCGTGCATCGCCGGGGCGCTCATGCTGGCCTGGGCCTGCGACATGATCGTCGCCTCCGAGGACGCGTTCTTCTCCGATCCGGTTGTCCGCATGGGCATTCCGGGCGTCGAGTACTTCGCGCACCCGTGGGTGCTGGGACCGCGCCGCGCCAAGGAGATCCTGTTCACCGGCGAACGCTTCACCGCCGCACAGGCTTACGAGTGGGACATGGTCAATCGCGTGGTGCCGCGCGCGGAGCTGGAGACCCAGACCTTCGCGCTGGCCGAGAAGATCGCCGAGATGCCGCAGTTCGGGCTGGCGCTCACCAAGAAGGCCGTCAACCAGTGCGAGGACCTGATGGGCATGCGCGCCGGGATGGACTCGGTGTTCGGCCTGCATCACTTCGCGCACGCGCACAACGCCGAGGTCGGCGCCGACTCACTGGGCGGCATGAACGCCAAGTCCATGAAGGCCGCGGCCACCAACACAGACGGGGCAAAGTAAGTGGATCTCGAATTCGATGCCAAGACAGCGGAATTCCGCCGCGAGGTGCGGGAGTTCCTGGCGGCCAACGTGCCCGCCACTCCCCTGCCGTCGATGGACACCAAGGAGGGCTTCGAGGCGCACCGGGAGTGGGAGGCCAAGCTGGCCGACGCCCGCCTCTCGTGCGTGGCCTGGCCCGCCGAATACGGCGGCCGGGACGCCTCGCTGACCGAATGGGTCATCTTCGAGGAGGAGTACTACGCCGCGGGCGCGCCCGGACGGGTCTCGCAGAACGGCATCTTCCTGCTCGCGCCGACGCTGTTCGAGCACGGCTCGCCCGAGCAGCTGGCCCGCATCATGCCGAGAATGGCTCGCGCGCAAGATATCTGGGCGCAGGCGTGGTCGGAGCCGGAGGCCGGTTCCGACCTGGCCGGTATCCGCTCCACCGCCAAGCGCACCGAGGGCGGCTGGCTGCTCAACGGCCAGAAGACCTGGAGTTCGCGGGCCTCGTTCGCGGACTGGGGATTCGGGCTGTTCCGCAGTGATCCGGCGGCCGAGCGGCATCGCGGGCTCACCTACCTGATGTTCCCGCTCACCGCGGAAGGCATTACGGTGCGGCCGATTCCGCAGCTGGACGGTGAGCCGGGCTTCGCGGAGATCTTCCTGGACAACGTGTTCGTGCCCGATCAGGACGTGATCGGCGAGGCCAACAACGGCTGGAAGGTCGCGATGGCGACCTCGAGCAACGAGCGTGGCCTGTCGCTGCGCGCACCGGGCCGCTTCACCGCCACCGCCGCCAAGCTGATCGAGCTGTGGCGCGACGCGGCCGAGGAGTCCGATACCGCCGCCCGCGATCAGGTGGTAGAGGCCTGGGTCGGCGCGGAGGCCTACCGGCTCAATACCTGGGCGACCGTGACCCGCTTGGCCGACGGTGGCCAGCTGGGCGCGGAATCCTCGGTGAACAAGGTGTTCTGGTCGGACCTGGACATCGCCATGCACGAGACCGCACTGGAGCTGCTCGGTGCCGCCGGGGAGCAGGAGTCGGCCTGGACCGACGGGTACCTGTTCTCGCTGGCGGGCCCGATCTACGCCGGTACCAACGAGATTCAGCGCAATATCATCGCCGAACGCCTGCTCGGCCTGCCGCGATAGCCACGGGGAGACAGACGACATGCGATTCGCATTGACCGCAGAACAGCACGATTTCGCCGCCAGCCTGCGCAAGCTGGGCGAGGCCGCCAAGACGCCCGGCGTGGTCCGGGCCTGGGGCACAGGCGATTCCACCGCCGGGCGTGCGCTCATCGGCCAGCTGGCCGAGGCGGGCGCGCTGGGCCTGACCACCAGCGAGGACAACGGCGGCTTCGGCGCGGGCCCGGTCGAACTGATCGTGGCCTTCACCGAGCTGGGCCGTTCGGCTACGCCGGGACCCCTGGTGGAGACCGCCGCCGCGATTCCCGCACTGCTGCAGGCGCTTCCGGATTCCACCTTGGCAGCCGAGCGGCTGCCGGAGCTGGCCGAGGGCGCGAAGCTGGGCACGCTGGCGGTGACCACCGCGGGCGGTGCCAACGCGGGCCGTTCCAACGGCACCGCCACCGCGCTCGACGCCGATATCGCCGATCTGGTGCTGATCGCCGAGGGCGACCGCATCAGCCTCGGCACCGCCGGTGACCTGGTCACCTCGGTGGACGCCGCGCGGCGGCTGTTCACCGTGCGGCCCGGCGAGGTGCTCGCCGAGGGCGAAGGCGTCAGCGCCGCAATCGATCTCGCCTTCGACACCGGTGCGCTCGCCGCCGCCGCCCAGCTGCTCGGCGCGGGCCGTGCCCTGCTGGACACCAGCGTCGACTACGTGAAGCAGCGCCAGCAGTTCGGTACCCCGATCGGCCGCTACCAGGCCATCAAGCATCACCTGGCCAATGCCCTCATCGCCCTGGAGATGGCGCAGCCGCTGCTCTACCGGGCCGCGCTGACCCTGGAATCCGACGCGGACGCGCAGACCCGCGCCCGCGACATCGCCGCGGCCAAGCTGGCCTGCGGTGAGGCCGCCTACCGGACCGCGCGCATCGCGCTGCAGGTGCACGGTGCGATCGGCTACACGGCGGAATTCGATCTGTCGCTGTGGCTCACCAAGGTCACCGCGCTGCGTTCGGCCTGGGGCACCCCGGCCGAGCACCGCGCCCGCATCGCGACCGCCCTGCGCGCCGGTAACGCGGCATGACAGGCCATTTCGACCCGATGGGAGCCACGGCATGAGCCTCACCGCCGAACAGCAGGAACTCGTCACCACCGTGCGCGCGGTGCTGACCAAGCACGGCGACAGCGCGGCCGTGCGGCGCGGGCTCGAGACCGAGCGCGGTTACGACGAACAGCTGTGGAAGCTGCTGTGCGAGCAGGTCGGTGTCGCGGCGCTGGCGATTCCGGAGGAGTTCGGCGGGATCGGCGTGGGTTTGGTCGAATCCCTGCTGGTGGTCGAGGAACTCGGGCGCACGCTGTCCGCGCCGCCCATGCTCGGCTCCGCCGTGCTGGGTGTGCAGGCGCTGCTGCTGGCCGGGAACACCGAGGCCAGCGAGCGGCTGCTGCCGGAGGTCGCCGAGGGTACGCGCACGCTGGCGCTGTGCTGGGCGGGTGCACGGGGCTGGGATTCGTTCGGAGTCGAGGCCTCGGGTGAAAACCTTTCCGGTACCGCGCATTACGTGCTCGACGGCGCGCACGCGGACACCCTGCTCGTGGTGACGGCCGCCGGACTGTTCGAGGTGGACGGCAGCGCGGCCGGGGTGACCCGGACCGTCGTGGTCACCCAGGACCCGACCCGCAAGCTGACCCGCATCGACTTCGAAGCCGTCGCCGGTCGCGCGCTGGGGCAGCTGAACGTCTCGCGGCTGCGTGAGATCGCCTGGGCGGCAGTCGTTGCCGAGCAGATCGGCGCGGCCGAGCAGTGCCTGGACATGACGGTCGAGTACTCGAAGTCCCGCGTGCAGTTCGGTCGTCCCATCGGCAGCTTCCAGGCCCTCAAGCACCGGATGGCCGACATGTACGTGCTGGTGGAGTCCGCGCGCTCACTCGGTTACCTCGCCATCGCCGGTCTCGCCGAGGGTGCGGTCGAGGCCATCGACGTGCAGGCCGCGCGCCTGCACGCCATCGACACCTTCAACTCGGTGGTGTCGGAAACCGTGCAGATGCACGGCGGCATCGCCATCACCTGGGAGCACGACGCGCACCTGTTCTTCAAGCGCGCACACGCCGACGCTCAGCTGTTCGGCACTCCTGCCCGCCCCCTGGCCCGCCCGGCGTAGCCTGTTTCTGCTCCGACGAACGGCCCGTGCCAATCTTGCGCACGGGCCGTTTTCGCATGTCAGGACGATTTGTGAGGCAATTCACGAGCCCGATATCGTTAGCCTATGTAAATACATAGTTAGCTTATGCAACAATCTATGAGTGCAGCCGAGACAGGCAACCGAGCCTCCCCCGCGAACCAGCGGGGAATTACTGGCCGACATCGTCGTCGCCGTAACGCGGCTCAACCGCCTGGCCGGAGTAGCCGGTGGCGTCGAGCTGCCGCACGCCGTCATGCGGGCCCTCGGGACCCTCGACGAGTACGGCGCGCTGCGGATCAGTGAGTTCGCACGCCTCGACCGGTGCTCCCAACCGGCAGCAACGGCGCTGATCGGACGGCTGACCCAGGCCGGCCTGGCCACGCGGGCCAAGGACCCCGACGACTCCAGAGCTGTGGTCGTCGAGCTGACACCCGCGGGCCGGGACCGGCTGGCCACCGCCCGGGAAAACCTCGGAAACTCCCTGGCCGCACGACTTCCCGACTTCGATCCCGACGCCCTGATCCGCCTGCGCGCGGACCTCGGCGACCTCATCGAGGCAATTCACCATCACTCGTAGATGAGGACTTGCTCGTGACCACCAGCATCACCCGCCCCGCCGTTCCCGCCACCGCCGACGCCGCCAGCGCGAAAGCCGCAGGCGGACAACCCAAATCGGTGTGGGCGGTGGCCTTCGCCTCTGTCATCGCGTTCATGGGCATCGGACTGGTGGACCCGATCCTGAAACCCATCGGTGAGCAACTGCACGCCACGCCGTCGCAGGTGACGCTGCTGTTCACCAGCTACATGCTGGTCACGGGTGTGGCCATGCTGATCACCGGCGTCGTCTCCAGCCGGTTCGGGGCCAAGAAGACGCTGCTGGCCGGGCTGGCGATCATCGTCGTATTCGCCGCTCTCGCAGGCAGTTCCGGCACGGTCGGGCAGATCGTCGGCTTCCGCGCCGGCTGGGGTCTGGGCAACGCGCTGTTCATCGCCACCGCGCTGGCCACCATCGTCGGGGCGGCCACCGGCGGCGTCGCGCGGGCCATCATCCTCTACGAGGCGGCACTGGGCATCGGCATCGCGGCCGGACCGCTGGTGGGCGGGTTCCTCGGCCACTTCAGCTGGCGCGCACCGTTCTTCGGCGTCTCGGTGCTGATGGCCGTCGCCTTCATCGGCCTGATCATCCTGCTGCCCGAGGCACCGAAACCCGCGCATCCGACCTCGATCACCGCACCGTTCAAGGCATTGGCCTTCCCCGGACTGCTGCTGGTGAGCGCCACCGCGCTGCTCTACAACTACGGCTTCTTCACCCTGCTCGCGTACACCCCGTTCCCGCTGAACATGGGCACCTATTCGATCGGTTTCATCTTCTTCGGCTGGGGCCTGCTGCTCGCGCTGTCCTCGGTGGTGATCGCCCCGAAACTGCAGCGCTGCTTCGGAACCATCCGCATGATGGCCCTCGCCCTGGCCTTGTTCGCCGTCGATCTCGCCGTTATGGCGGCGTTCACCGACCACAAGCCGGTCCTCATTGTCGGCACCGTCGCGTCCGGCCTGTTCCTCGGCGTCAACAACACCCTCATCACCGAGGCCGTCATGGAGTCCGCCCCCGTCGAACGCTCCACCGCCTCCGCCGCCTACAGCTTCGTCCGCTTCGCCGGTGGTGCGGCCGCCCCCTACCTGGCGGGCAAGCTCGGCGAACACCAGGCGTCCCTGCCCTTCTGGGTCGGCGCGGCCTGCACCGCGGCCGCGGTGGCGGTCCTGTACTCCGGCCGGAAACTGCTGGCCCACATGGACGATCACGCCCCCGCCACCCACACCCCGGCCGAGGCCGCGGCCATCGCCCTCGGTGACGACTGACCCCGACCCGCGAATTACGGCCCGCACCGAGACCTGGTGCGGGCCACTGCTGGTCTCGGGCGACGGTTTTCGGCAGCCGCGGTGGTCTATATCTCGACCCGCGTCCGCGCGGTCACCGAGAATCGAGGTAGACCAATGTTTTTGCTCACCGGTGGGACGGGCACGGCAGGCTCGATCATCCTGCGTGAATTCGTGCGGCAGCAGGTGCCGATCCGGGCGCTGGTGCGCGACCCGGCCAAGGCCGAGCGGCTGGCCGCCGCCGCGCCGGACGTGGACGTGGTGGTCGGCGACATGCTGCGCGCCGAGACGCTGGGCCCGGCATTGGACGGCGTCGACCGGGTGCTGATGATCTCCTCCCCGCGCGACCGCATGGTGGAGACGCAGTGTCGTTTCATCGATGCCGCCAAGGGGGCCGGGGTCCGCCACATCGTGAAACTCAGTGGGAAGGAATCGGGAACCACGTTCGACCAGAACGCCTTTCGCGGTACCCGCTGGCATCAGCAGATCGAACGCTACCTGGAGGCGTCCGGCGTCGAATGGACGCAGCTGCGGCCCAGTCAGTTCATGCAGACCTATCTGCCGGAGGCCCTGACCGGAGTCGATGTCGCCCGGCATGCCCTGGTCATGCCCATCGGCGCGAGCGCACTGTCCCCGGTCGACATCGAGGATGTCGCCAGGGTGTCGGTCGCGATGATGCGGGATGCCGACATCGCGGGTCAGGTGTTCGAGATGACCGGCCCCGAGGCCCTCACCCAGTCCGAGGTCGCCGAACTGCTCTCCGCCGCAACCGGAACCGCGTTCACCTACGAATCCGTCACTCGGCAGCACAAACGCGCGGCGCACGCCGCCACGGGGCTGCCGGACACCGCTGTCGATCTCCTCGATGAGCTCTACGCGGGTCGCGCCGGATCCCCGCGATCGCGGGTGGACCTGTCCACCCATGAGCGCTACGGCGTGGCCCCTACGACGTTCGCCGAATTCGCCCGCCGCAACGCCTCGGCGTTCGCCGGGTAACCCGGGAGCCGACGGTCGCGGACCGTGCTTTTCCGGTTCGGTCCGCGTTCTGTTTCACCCCGTACGATCCGGCTCATGAATCAACCGATGCCGCCGCAGCAGCCGTACCCCTACCCGCAGCAGGGGCAGCCGCAGCAAGGTCAGCCGTACCCGCCGCAGGGGCAGCAGCCGTATCCGCCGCAGCAGCAGGGGCAGCCGCAACAGGGGCAGCAGCAGGGGCAGCAGTTCCCGATCCTGGTGTCGACGATGAACGATGTGCCGGGGTTCAAGATCACCAAGGTGATCGGTGAGGTGGCGGGGTTGACCGTGCGCAGCCGGGGGCTGGGCGCGAATTTCGCGGCCGGGTTCCGGGCGCTGGGCGGCGGCGAGATCCACGAGTACACGCAGCTGCTCTACCAGTCGCGACACGAGGCGGTCATGCGGATGTGCCAGCACGCCTTGGCTTTCGGCGGCAACGCCGTGATCGCCATGCGGTTCGACTGCAACGAGATCGCCAACACCATGAGCGAGGTGGCCGCCTACGGGACCGCCGTGATCATCGAGGCCGCCGACAAGTAGCGCCGATTCGCTTCAGTGCCGCAGGATCTCGACCTCACGGACCGGGGGCTTGCGGCCGAAGCGGGCGCGCAGGGGGTAGATCGCCATCACGAACAGCAGGCTGACCGTGGAGGCGAGCAGCTGGTTGCGTTGATCGGGGTTGCGGGCCATGGCCGCGAAGACCGCGAACAGGGCGATGATCACCGCCCAGCTCACGTACGGGTACCCCCACAGCTTGTAGGTGAGGGCGGCCGGATCCTCGCGGCGCAGGCGGGCGCGAAGTCGCAACTGCGAGAACATGATCGCGACGTAGACGAAGGCGAGCACGACGCCGATGGAGTTCACCAGGAAGGTGAAGACCGTATCGGGTGAGACGTACGACGCGATGACCGCGCCCCAGGCCGCGATCGTGCCGAGCAGGACCGCCCGCGCGGGCACGCCGCGACGATTGAGTTTCACCAGGGACGCGGGGGCGTCACCGTCGCGGGTGAGGACGTAGAGCATGCGCGACGAGACATAGATCGCCGAGTTCAGCACCGACAGCACTGCGGTCAGGATGACCACCTGCATGATGGTGCCCGCGGCCGGAATCCCGATGTGGTCCAGGGCGCTCACGAACGGGCTCTGCAATACCTTGGCGTCGTTCCACGGCAGGATCGTCACCACCAGGAAGATCGCGGCGACATAGAACAGGCCCACCCGCCACAGCACATTGTTGGTGGCGCGGGCGACCGCCCGGCCCGGCTCCTTGGATTCCGCGGCGGCGACGGTGACGATCTCGGTGCCGCCGAAGGCGAACATCACCACCACGATCGCCGAGAAGATCCCCGCGATGCCATTGGGCGCGAATCCACCGTGTGCGGAGAGGTTGCCGAACCCCGGCTGCGAGCCCGGCCACAGCCCGAACACCCAGGCCGCGCCGACCACCAGGAACAGCACGATCGCCACCACTTTGATGGAGGCGAACCAGAACTCGAACTCGCCGAACGACTTCACCGACACCAGGTTCACCGCGGTCATCACGACGAGCAGTCCGGCGGAGAGCACCCACTGGTCCAGGTCGATCCAATTGGCGAGGATGGCCGCGCCCGCGACCGCCTCGGCCCCGACCAGGATCACGTAGAGATACCAGTACAGCCAGCCGACGGTGAACCCCGCGAACGGGCCCATCGCCATCCGCGCGTACTCGCCCATCGAGCCCGCGACCGGCCGTGCCACCACCATTTCGCCGAGGGCACGCAGGACGCACAGCACCACGAGTCCGGCCGCCGCGTAGGACAGGATGGCGGCGGGCCCGGCGGTCCGGATGACCGAGCCGCTGCCCACGAACAGGCCCGCGCCGATCGCGCCGCCGATGGCGATCATGGTCATGTGCCGTCGGCGCAGCCCGGTGCGCAGGCCGGGCGCCCGGTGGTCGCCGGATTCCCGCGGGGCCGGGCTGCCGGGCGTCGGCGGGTGCGCACTGTCGAGTTCCGGCGTGTGCGGATCGCCCGGCCCCGATAGTTGGGCGCTGCCCGTCTCCGACATCTGTCCGCCACCTTCTTCGTGTTGCCCATTTGTTGCCAGATCACTGTAACGAGGCTGGTCAGCGGAGTGAAATCGCCATCGGCCCGGCCCGGGACCGGGTGCGAATCCGGTTCCCGGACAGCCACTTCCATCGGGAGTACCGTCGGGAGGTATGACCGAGACACAGCGTGGCCGGGTCCGGATCGAGGAGAGCGCCAAGCGGGTGCGCGCCTATCTGGGTGGTCGCCTCGTCGCCGACACCGTCCATCCGACCCTGGTGTGGGAGTCCCCGTACTACCCGACCTACTACGTGCCCGCCGCCGATCTGCGCGCCAAACTCGAACCCACCGGCACCACCCAGCACTCCCCGAGCCGGGGCGAGGCCACCGTCTACGACGTGGTCGCCGACGGCGTCACCGCGCCGGGCGCGGCCCTGCGCTACCTCGACTCACCGCTGTCGGAACTGCCCGACCTGGTGCGGCTGGACTTCGCGGCCATGGACGAATGGTTCGAGGAGGACGAACCCATCTACGTGCATCCGCGCAGCCCGTACACCCGGGTCGACATCCTGGCCAGCTCCCGGCACATCCGGGTGGAGTTGAACGGCGTGACCCTCGCCGACTCGCACTCGCCGCACATCCTGTTCGAGACCGGCCTGCCCGCGCGCTATTACCTGCCGCTCACCGACGTTCGCCTGGACCTGCTGGTGGCGTCGGACACCGTCACACACTGCCCGTACAAGGGCACCGCCGAATACCGGTCGGTGCGCCTGGACGACGAGGTGTTCCCGGATCTGGTGTGGCTCTACCGCACACCGCTGCCGGAAAGCCAGAAGATCGCCGGATACGCCGCGTTCTACAACGAGAAGCTCGACATCTGGATCGACGGCGAGATGGAGCCCCGGCCCAAGACCAAGTTCTCCTGAAACCCTCAGTCCCCCACGATCTCCGACACCAGCCGCGGTAGCGCCACGCCGATCGGGTCGCGCACGATCTCGGCGGCGTAGACGTCGTAGGGCGTCGGCTCGGCATTCACGATGACCAGGTCGGCGCCCGCGTCCACGGCCACCGCGCACATCGACGCGGCGGGCTCCACCTGTAGCGAACTGCCCACCGCCAGAAAGACTTCGGCGGTCTCGGCGATCTCCACGGCGGCCCGGATGGCGGCGGAATTCAACTGCTGGCCGAACATGATGGTGTCCGCCTTCAGGATGCCGCCGCAGGCCGGGCAGGCCGGATCCGGTTCACCGGCCGCCACGCGTTCCAGAGTGGCGGCCATGGAATCGGTGAATTCGCAGTCGACACAGACGACTTCGAACATATTGCCGTGGATCTCCACCACCGAGTCCGACCCCGCCCGCTGATGCAGCCGGTCGATGTTCTGGGTGATGATCCCGACCTGTCGTCCGGCCGCCCCCAATCGCACCAGCGCCTGATGCGCCGGGTTGGGTGTCGCCTGCCAGGCCGGATTGTCGCGCCGGGCCAGCCAGGCCCGCGCCCGCAGCTGCGGATCCGCGACATAGTTCTGATAGGTGGACAGCAGTTCGGCGACGGGATCCTCGGTCCAGGTCCCGCGCGGCCCCCGGAAATCCGGAATCCCGGAGTCCGTGGAGATCCCCGCTCCGGTCAAGACTCCGATCGGTCCCTTGCGTTCGCGCCAGTCCGTCACTCTCCCCACCCTAGGCCGCTTGCCCCCGACCCCGCCGCTCGAATATCCGATCAGACCGCGACCACCGCCGGGCTCTCCTCCGCGTGGCGGTAGCGGCCGGGGGCGAGACCGTATTCGCGTTTGAAGGCCTTGGCGAAGGCGAATTCGCTCTGGTAGCCGACCTTTCGGGACACGCCGGCCAGCGAGAGCTCGGATTCGCGCAGCAGCCGGGCGGCGGTGAGCATGCGCCAGCGGGTCAGGTAGGACAGCGGCGGTTCGCCGACCGTGGCTGTGAAGCGGCGGGCCAGGGTCGCGCGGGAAACCCCCGCTGCCGCAGCGAGTTCCGGCACGGTCCAGGCACGGGCGGGGTCGTCGTGGATAACTCGCAGCACCGCGGCCACCGTCGGATCGGTGAGCGCTCCGGCCCAGCCGCTCGCGGCCTCGGCGTGCTCCTCGAACCAGGCGCGCAGGATGTAGAGCAGCAGCGTGTCCAGCAGGGCCGGGATGGCGGCGTCGGTGCCCAGGCGCGGTTCGGCGATCTCACCGGCCAGCAGGTCGACGGCCGAGCGCAGCGCCGGGTGACGGCCGGGCCGGGCGGGCAGGTGGATGAACTCGGGCAGTTCGTCGAGCAGCGGGTGGCTGCGCTGTCTGCCCAGTTCGTAAGCGCCGCACACCAGTGCGGTGCGCACGCCCGGGCCCTGGATCTCGCGTGGTTCCCCGGGCATCGCGCGCTCGGTGATAGCGGTGTCCGGCTGGTCGGCGATGTCGTGGTCCGCGCCCCGCGGCATGAACAGCACATCGCCCGCGCCCATGGCCAGGGGTTCGGCGTCCGGTCGCAGCAGCCAGCACGAACCCTGTAGCACCACATGGAATCCCGCGCCCGGCACCACCGGGTAGGCGCGGCCCCACGGTGCGTGCCGGATGAACAGACCGGAGGCGGGCGCGCCCGTGCGGACGGCGGCGATGGTCTGGCTGAGGATGTCCACGAATTCACCATACAGCTCGAGAGATGAGCGATACGGACATCTGATTGAGCGAAACAGCCATTCATACGCTCGCTGATTCGCCATAACGTTCTTCTCATGACGAACACCGACTCCGCCACCACCGCCCCCGCCATCGCCGTCTACGGCGCGACCGGTCACACCGGCGGCCACATCCTGAACGAACTGCGCGACCGCGGCCTGAACCCGATCCTGGTGGGCCGCAATGCCGAACGGCTGCGCGTCGCCGCCGACGCGGCCGGGCTGCCGGACGCGGAGATCCGGGTGGCGGACCTGAGTGATCACGCCGCCCTCCTCGCCGCCTTCACCGGCGTAGACGTGGTGATCAGCGCGCTGTTCGCGTTCGTCGACTTCGGTGGCGCGGTGCTCTCGGCCGCCATCGAGGCGGGCGCCGACTACACCGACACCTCCGGCGAGCAGCAGTTCCTGCGCCGCGTCTTCGAGGAGTACGGCCCGCTGGCCGAAAAGGCCGGGGTCACCGTGGTTTCCGGCGTCACCGACAACAATCTCGCCGCCGACCTGCTGGCCGACCTGGTCACCGCCCGCCTGAGCGGCCCCGCCGAACTCGTGGTCACCCACCACAGCCGCAGCGGCGGCAACGGGTCGAAGGGCAGCGCCAAAACCGTGCTGGCCAACCTGGATTGGTTCCGGGACGGCGGCTGGCACTACGCGGACGGCGAGCTGCTGACCGGCCCCGCCGACCGTCACCGCACCCTGCTGTTCCCCGGCACGGACACCCCCGCCCCGGTCGAGAAGTCGCCGCAGTCCGCGGTGCTCACCATCCCCCGCCACACCGATGTCTCCTACGTGGCCGGTGCGATCGATCCGAAATTCCTGGCCAACCTGAGCAGCTTCACCCCCGAGGCCCTCGAATCCATTCCGGACGCACCGGATTCCGACCTGAGCTACGACGTGATCGTCGACGGCTACGCCGCGGACGGCACCCAGGTGCGCGGCGTAGTCACCGGCACCGACTCCTATCGCGACTCCGCGCTGCTGACCGTCGAGGTCGCCGCCCGCCTCGCCACCGGTATCGCCCGCCCCGGCGCACTGGCCCCCGCCGAAGCCTTCGATGCCCGGGAATTCCTGGATTCGCTTCGCCCGCACGGCATCACGACGACCATCGGCGAGATCTGACGTCGGTCGACGACAGCGAATTCGAGTCCGGTCCGCGCGCCCGACCGGACGCCCCGACCAGCAGCTCCACCGCGCCGATCTTCCGCGCAATACAGTGATCTCATGAGCGAAGTCAGCGACGATCGTCCGCAGCTCGCCCGCGAGCTGGATCTCGAACCGCACCCGGAAGGCGGCTGGTTCCGGGAAACCTGGCGCAGTGCCGTCGAATTCGAGCCCAAGGGGTACGACGGCCCGCGCGCCAGCGCCACCGCCATCTACTTCCTGCTGCTGCCCGGCGAGAAGTCCGCGCCGCACACCGTTACCTCCGAAGAGATCTGGTTGTGGCACAGCGGCGGTCCGCTGCTGCTGAACATCGGCGGCGAGGAGATCGTCCTCGGCCCCGACGTGGCCCAGGGTCAGCGGCCGCAGGCCGTCGTGCCCGGCGGCATCTCCCAGGCCGCCCGCCCCGCGGGCGACACCCACGTCCTCGTCAGCTGCGTCGTCTCCCCCGGCTTCGACTTCGCCGACTTCCGCATGGACTGATCCACCTCCGGAACAGCGAATCCCGCAGGGCGAAAACGGGTTTCCGTCAACAAATCGTGCCCGCCGCACAACAGTGCGGCGGGCACGAAAGTCTTCCGACGACTCTCAGTCGTCGATGCCCAACAACCCCTCGGCGACCGCGTGATCGATGGTCTTCTCGAGGTTGGGGCAGGAGTCGGGCTTGCCGAAGGTCGGTCCGGCTTCGGCCATCTTGCGGAAGACCGGGCAGTGGTCGGCCGGGTTGACCGTCCACTGCACCGTCTTCTGGTTGTGGCTGTGCTTGCGCACCAGCACCTCGGTGCCGCAGGACTGGCACGCGATCGGCGTGAGTCCGGACTCCATGTAGTGCTCTTTGTCGAGAACCGTCTGGGCGCGCACCTGTGCCCGCTGGTCCGGTCGGTCCGCGAAATCGGGTGCCTTCGCCCAGGTGGTCATCAGACGTTCGCCTCCTGCGTGTCGGTATCGGCCGCAGCGGCTTCCTTTGCCTCGGCCTTCTTGCGGAGATTCTCCTCCACCTCGGCGGTCCAGGATTCGACGGCCTTGGTGGTGTCGACCTCGAACTCGAAGCGCTGCACCGACTTCGGGTCGATGTCGGCGACGTCGACGTAGAACTGGTCGTACCAGCGGCGCAGCTGGTAGACGGGTCCGTCTTCCTCGGTGAGCAGCGGGTTGTCGATCTTGGACTTGTGCTTCCAGATCTCGACGTCCTGCAAGAAGCCCTCGCTGACACCCTCGGTCATCTTGGCGGCGAACGACTCCGCCTGCGCCTCCGGCAGTCCCTTCGGCTTCTCCAGCGAGACGCCCCACTGCAGCACGAAGGAGTTCTGCGACACCGGGTAGTGGCAGTTGATGAGGACGGTCTTGACTTCGTAGCCGCTGTAGCTGTTGCGCAGCGGGTTGATCATGTACGACGGCCCGAAGTAGGAGGCCTCGGACTCGAGCAGCACGTCGATCCCGGCCTCGGCGGCCTGACCCTTGTCCGGGCGACCCTTGGTCTCCAGGTACTGGGTGGCGACGTGGCCCTCGAGCACGTTCTTGAAGAACGTCGGGAAGGCGTAGTGGATGTAGAAGAAGTGCGCCATGTCAACGACGTTGTCGATGATCTCGCGGCAGTTGGCGCCTTCGATCAGCATCGAGTGCCAGGTCCAGTCGGTCCAGCCCTCGTTGAGGCCCTCCGAGGCGCTGCCGTCGGCATTGGTGAACGGTCCCTCGATATAGGGGATGGTCACCTCCGCCGGAGGCTGGTTGCCCTCGTGGTCGTGCCAGACGAACAGCTGCCCGTTGCGCTCGAGCGTGGTCCAGGCGCGGGTGCGGGCCAGCGGCGGCACGCGGCGCGCGTACGGGATGCCGGTGCACTTGCCGTCGCCGCCCCAGCGCCAATCGTGGAACGGGCAGGCGATGGAGTCGCCCTTGACCTCACCCATGGAGAGGTCGCCACCGAGGTGACGGCAATACCCGTCGAGCACCTTCAGCTCATCCTTGCTGTTCGTGAAAACGACCAGCTTGGTGCCGAATACGTTGACCGCGTGCGGCTTGCCATCACGGAACGTTTTGGCAAGTCCCAGGCAGTGCCAGCCCCGGGCGTAGCGGGTGGGCATCGCGCCCACGTCGATCTCGCGGACCTTCCCGCGGGGCCCTTGGGGGGTTGTCACCATCGTTGATCCTCCTTGGATGTACTAGAACACGTTACAAAAATGTCGAACGTGACGCCAGTTAAACGGCGAGCGGAGCGGCAAAACCCCTCTTGAGGCACATGACGTCAGTTGAAACCGGACACCTAACCGCTGTTCTCGACAGAAATAAGAACGTGTTCTACTCTCAGGACAAACGGCTACCGGTTCCCGAGACCGTCGATCGAATACGCACCAGGCAGGAGCAACTGGCGAGATGACGCAAGAAGTGGTTGAACGGGTCGAGGCGCTGCTGCCTACCCTTCGCGAGCGCGCTCAGCAGGCCGAGGATCTGCGACAGATCCCGGAGGAGTCCATCAAGGACCTCGAGGCCGCCGGATTCTTCAAGCTGCTGCAGCCCAAGCAGTGGGGCGGCTACGCGGCCGACCCCGTCGTCTTCTACGACACCGTCCGCAAGATCGCCAGCGCGTGCGGCTCCACCGGCTGGGTCGCCGGCATCATCGGCGTGCACAACTGGCACCTGGCGCTGTTCGATCAGCGTGCGCAGGAAGAGGTCTGGGGCGAGAACACCGACGTCCGGATCTCCTCGTCCTACGCGCCCATGGGCGCGGGCGTGGTCACCGAGGACGCCACCGGCTACACCGTGAACGGTTCCTGGGCCTGGTCTTCCGGCTCCGGCCACGCGGACTGGGTGGTCGTCGGCGGACCGGTGATCAAGAACGGCAAGCCGGTCGACTTCGGCTCGTTCCTGATCCCGCGCAGCGAGTACCAGATCAACGATGTCTGGAACGTGGTCGGCCTGCGTGGCACCGGTTCCAACACCATCGTGGTCGAGAACGTCTTCGTGCCCAAGCACCGCTTCCTCAGCTTCCGCGCCATGGGCGAGCTGAAGTCGCCGGGCCTGGAGCAGAACACCGATCCGGTGTACAAGATGCCGTGGGGCACCATCCATCCCACCACCATCTCCACCCCGATCGTCGGAATGGCTTACGGCGCTTACGAAGCCCACGTCGAGCACCAGGGCAAGCGCGTGCGCGCCGCCTACGCGGGTGAGAACGCCAAGGACGATCCGTTCGGCAAGGTGCGCATCGCCGAGGCCGCCAGCGATATCGACGCCGCCTGGCGTCAGCTCTCGGGCAATGTCGCCGACGAATACGCCTACCTGCTGCGCGGCGAGGACGTGCCGTTCGACGCCCGCGCCCGCGCCCGCCGCGACCAGGTGCGCGCCACCGGCCGCGCCGTCGCCTCCATCGACAAGCTGTTCGAGGCGTCGGGCGCCACCGCGCTCGCCAACGGCACTCCGCTGCAGCGCTTCTGGCGTGACGCGCACGCCGGTCGGGTGCACGCGGCCAACGACGCCGAGCGCGCCTACGTCATGTACGGCACGCACGCGTTCGGGCTCCCGATCACCGACACGATGGTGTAGCCCTATGACCTCTGTAGACGAGATCACCTTCGAGTCCACCTCGCGCTACGCGCAGGTGCGCCCGGATCTGAAACTGCACTACCACGAGGCGGGCGTCGGCAACGGGCCGACCATCGTGCTGCTGCACGGTGGCGGTCCGGGCGCGAGCTCGTGGTCCAACTTCGCCAAGAACATTCCGGTGCTGGCCAAGGACTTTCACGTCCTCGCCGTCGACCAGCCCGGGTTCGGGCTGTCGGACAAGCCGACCGAGCACCCGCAGTACTTCGTGCACTCGTCCTCGGCGCTGAACGACCTGCTCGACACCCTCGGCATCACCGAACGCGTTCACCTGCTGGGCAATTCGCTCGGCGGTGGCGCGGCCGCCCGCTTCGCGCTCGACTACCCGGACCGGGCGGGCAAGCTGGTGCTGATGGGCCCGGGCGGCCTGTCCACCAACCTGTTCGCGCCGGACCCCACCGAGGGCGTGAAGCTGCTGTCCAAGTTCAACTTCGAACCCACGAAGGAGAACCTGGAGGCGTTCCTGCGGATCATGGTCTTCGACCAGAAGCTGATCACGCCGGAACTCGTCGAGGAGCGCTTCGCCTCGGCGTCGCAGCCGGAATCCCTCGCCGCCACCCGCGCCATGGGCAAGTCCTTCGCCGGAGCCGACTTCGCCAAGGGCATGATCTGGCGTGACGCGTTCAAGCTGCGCCAGCCGGTGCTGATGATCTGGGGTCGCGAGGATCGAGTGAACCCGATCGACGGCGCTCTCGTGGCATTGAAGATGGTGCCGCGGGTGCAGTTGCACGTCTTCGGCGGTTGTGGACACTGGGCACAGCTGGAGAAGTTCGACGAGTTCAACCGCCTGGCAACCGACTTCTTGCTCGGCGTCAAGGAGAAGTGAGCATGAGTATCAAGGCACTGGGCTACATGCGCATCGAGGCCACCGACATGGCGGCCTGGCGCGAGTACGGCCTCAAGGTGCTCGGCATGATGGAGGGCGACGGGCTCAACCCCGACGCGCTCTATCTGCGGATGGACGATTTCGCGGCACGGCTCGTGATCGTCCCCGGTGAGCAGGACCGGCTGCTGGTCTCGGGCTGGGAGGTCACCGACGCCCGTGGGCTGCAGCAGCTTCGGGAGACCCTGGCCAAGGCCGGGGTCGCCTTCACCGAGGGCACCAAGGACGAGCTCGGCGAGCGTCGTGTCGAGGGCATGATCCGCTTCCAGGATCCGGCCGGGAACACGCTCGAGGCGTTCTACGGCGCGCAGTACCTGGGCCGTCGTTTCGTCAGCCCGTACGGCCACAAGTTCGTCACCGCCGAACAGGGCCTCGGTCACGTGGTGCTCACCTGCACCGATGATGCCGCGGCACAGGCGTTCTACCAGGACGTGCTGGGCTTCCGCCTGCGAGACTCGATGCGACTGCCCCCGCAGATCGTCGGCCGTCCCGCCGACGGCGACCCGGCCTGGCTGCGCTTCTACGGCTGCAACCCGCGCCACCACGCGCTGGCGTTCCTGCCGCTGCCCAACCCGACCGGCATCGTGCACCTGATGGTCGAGGTCGAGAACTCCGACGACGTCGGCCTGTGCCTGGACCGCGCCAACCGCAAGAAGGTCAAGATGTCGGCCACCCTCGGCCGCCACATCAACGACAAGATGCTGTCGTTCTACATGAAGACTCCCGGCGGGTTCGACATCGAATTCGGTTGCGAGGGTTTGGAAGTCGAAGACCACTCGTGGATCGCGCGGGAGTCCACGGCGGTCAGCCTGTGGGGCCACGACTTCACCGTCGGTTTCAAGTAGCGAGAACGAGCGGGGCGGCGAGATGACCGGTTTGGAAGAGAACATGACCACCGATGAGTACCCCGTCATCGACGGGCGCAAGTTCCGGAATGTGCTGGGGCAGTTCTGCACCGGCATCACCGTCATCACCACGTTCGATGATCAGGACGGGGTGTCGGCGCCCATCGGCTTCGCCTGCCAGTCCTTCGCCGCCCTCTCCCTCGATCCGCCCATGGTGCTGTTCTGCCCCACCAAGGAGTCCCGCTCCTGGGCCGCGATCGAACGCAACGGCAGTTTCGCCGTGAACATGCTCGCCGAGGAGCAGCAGCCCGTCTGCGCCCGCTTCGGCTCCCGCGAACCCGACAAGTTCGCCGGAATCGACTGGCACACTTCGGAACTGAATCTCCCGGTCTTGGACGGCGCGTTGGCCACCATCCAGTGCACCGTGGCCAACGTGCTCGACGGCGGCGACCACTACATCGTGATCGGCCGAGTCCTGGCCCTGTCGGAGTCCACCACCGACTCCGGCAGGCCGCTGCTCTTCTACCAGGGCCAATACACCGCCATCGAACCCGAGAAGTCCACCCCCGCCCCCTGGCGAGCCGACCTCGAACACTTCCTCACCACCACAACGCTCGACACGTGGCTGTGAGGTTTCGCTCCAGACGCCGCCGCATCGGCTGACAATGTGAAGCGCCCCCGGGGATTTCATCCCCGGGGGCGCTTCACATGTGTGCACAGGCAGTCGCCGCGGACTGTGGGCAGCCTTCGCAGGTATCCGATCAGATGAACTATCAATCAGCGAGTTACCGTCCAGCAAACGCAAATGGTGCGTAGATTAACTACGATAACTCCTTGTCCTGCTGAACATTTCCTGAGGATTCGACGCTGCGTCCGTAGCGTTGGCAACTGTTCAGCACACTTTCATCTAATCTCTGGGAAGGATCCATGCGCGTCTCGATGTCCACCGGATCTCGCATGCCCGTGAACGGGCGCTCGATTCAGGACGAAATCCACGCGGTGCAATGGCATGTTTCGGCGTTACGGGTGCCGCGGGACGGGGACGACCATACCGAGGTGGTGAGCAGACTGCGGGAACTGCGAGCCCGGATTCTCTTCGACCACGGTCGCAGACCGGACTTCCGCGCACCCGACGGCTCACACGTCGACGACCAGGATCTCGATTACGGCGCTTGGCATTTCGTCGCCCGTCGCGAGCCGGATGGACCGCCGCTCGGCTATATCCGGCTGTCCACGCCGGAGACCGGGGAGCTGTTCCAATCCCGTTTCTACCTGGGCGATGATGCCTACCAGCGACTGCTCGCGGACGAGAACACGACGGCCGCGAAGACCTTCGAGCACAGCCGACTGGTGATCGAGCATCGGGCGCGCAAGCTCGGGCTGGGCGCCTACCTGAACGCCGTGGCGATCGGCGCCGCGCACCACCTCGGTGCCGAGCTCATGGTCGGCACCTCCGGCACCCAGGACGGCCAGGACCGTTTCCACGGCCGGTTCGGCTTCCGGCCGGTGCCGGGCACCCGACGCTACACCCGGCAGTACACCGAGGAGGTGATCCTGCTGGTGCACCGGGTCGCGGAGGGCGCCGGGGAGTACACCGACCTGGTGGCCGGAATGTGTTCGCACTTCCCGGAGTTCGCCGCCGAACCCATGGTCCTGCCGCCACCGGGCCCGGCCGACCGCGGCGCCGTGCCGACCGGCCTGCTCTCGGCGGGGGCACCCGACGACGAGGTGTGGCGGCCCGTGCTGTTCGAGCCGGTGCGCGGCGCCGATCGCGCCGCCCTGGCCGACCTGCTCGAATCCGGCACGGTGCGAACGGTTCACGACACCATAGAGGACCAGCTGCGCGAACTGATCGGCTGCCGTGAACCCGGCGGCCGCTTCGACGAGCCGACCTTGGCGGCGAAGGTGGACGATCAGCTGGCCGGGATCGATGCCTGGGCCTACGGCAGCTGGGTCTGGTATCCGTGGTCGGGACGACTGGTGCACCTGCTGCCCCGGGAGGAGTTCCGGCTGGTGCGCACCGACCGCAATCGCGAGAAGATCCAACGGCCGCAACAGCGTCGGCTACTGGCTCACCGGATCGGGATCGTCGGTCTGTCGGTGGGCAATTCCGCCGCGATCACCCTCGCGCTCGAGGGCATCGGCGGCGCGTTCCGGCTCGCCGACTTCGACGAGCTGAGCCTGTCGAACCTGAACCGGCTGCGGGCCGGCGTGCATCACCTCAACGTCGGCAAGGCGGTCATCTGCGCGCGCCAGCTCTTCGAGATCGATCCGTATCTGGACATCGAGATCATGCCGGCCGGACTCACCGCGGAGAACATGGCCGAGTTCTTTCGCGGCGACGGGACGCCGATCGATCTGCTCGTCGAGGAATGCGACACCCCGTACGTCAAGATCGCAGCCCGGGAACATGCTCGCGCCCTGGGCATTCCGGTGATCATGGACTGCAACGACCGCGGCATGCTCGATATCGAGCGCTTCGACCTCGAACCGGATCGGCCCCTGCTACACGGCCGCCTCGGCGACCTCCGGGCCGCGGACCTGCCGACGCTGAGCAGTGCGGACAAGGCCGACCTCATCCTGCGGATGGTCGACGCCGAGCGGATCAGTCCGGAGCTCGCGGCCGCGTTCCCGGAAATCGGCCGGACCCTGAGCAGTTGGCCGCAGCTGGCCTCCGATGTGGCGCTCGGCGGAGCCCTCGTCACCGAGGCCGCCCGCCGCATCCTGCTCGGGCTGCCCTGCGAATCCGGCCGGTTCTACGTCGATCTCGAAACGCTCATCGCCCCCGAGTACAACTCCTGCGCACTCGCGGGCGTGACGGCATGACCGCGTTGCTGGCGGCCGACCGGCCGCAGCCCGACCCGACGCGGATCACGCTGCCGATCATGGTGGCGGGCAGCGGCATCCACCTGCCCGAGACCGTCGTGACCAATGCTCAGCTGGCACAGACGCTCGATACCTCCGACGAGTGGATCGTCGCGCGCACCGGCATTCGCGAACGCCGGAGGCTGGCACCGGAATTGGCGGTTTCCGATATGTGCGGCGCCGCCGCCCGGGCGGCCCTGGACGACGCGGAGATCACCGCGGCCGAACTCGATGCCGTCATCGTCGCGACCTACACCTACGATCAGCCGCTGCCGTCCACGGCGCTGATGGTCAAGGACCGGATCGGGGCGAGCCGGGCGCTGCCGCTCGATATCACCCAGGCGGCGTGCGCGAACGGGATGCAGGCGATCCTGGTCGCCGCGCATCTACTGCACGTGCGCGCCCGGACGGTGCTGATCGTCGCGGCGGACTGCGCGTCGCGGGTCACCGATCCACGCGACCGCACCGCCGGCGTGTTCTTCGGCGACGCGGCCGGGGCCATCGTGCTCACCGGGACCGAGACCCCGGGAGCCGGGCTGCTGTCGTGGGACTTCGGCTCCCAGCTGTCGGATGCCGTGGAAATCCGCGCCGGCGGATCACGTTTGCCGACCAGCGATCGCACCGTCGCGGACCGGGAGCACTATCTGCGAATGGACGGTCGCGAGGTGTGGTCGGTCGCGACGGCTCAGCTGCCCGACAGCATTCGCGCCGCCGCCGGCCGCGCCGGACTGGAGGTGACCGAGATCGATCACTTCTTCCTGCACCAGGCCAACCTCAATATCCTCACCGAGGCGATGGCCGAACTCGAGGTACCGATGCAGCGGGCGCCGGTCACGCTCGACAGCCTCGGCAACACCGGGTCGGCGGGGGTCTTCACCGCACTGCATCAGGTTCGCTCGCAGCAGCGCCTGGCCGCTGGGGACACCTTCCTGATGTCGGCGATCGGTGCCGGATTCCAATGGGGCACACTGTGTTTCCGGCACGGGTAGGGCGCTAGGAACGCAAGGGCCGAAAGCACTACGGGCCGCGACCCGGTTCGGTCGCGGCCCGTAGTGACGGCATGGATCAGGCGGAAACAGTCGCCTTTTCGCGCTGAAGTTCCAGGGCGATGTCGATGAGCTGGTCTTCCTGGCCGCCCACCAGCTTGCGCTTGCCGGCGCGGACGAGCATTTCGGCGGCGGAGACGCCGTAGCGTTCGGCCTGGCGTTCGGCGTGGCGGAGGAAGCTGGAGTAGACGCCGGCGTAGCCCATCATGAGGGCCTGGCGGTCGAGGAGGCATTCGCTCGGCATGGCCGGGCGGACGACATCTTCGGCGGCATCCGTGACTGCGAAGAAGTCGACGCCGGTCTTGATGCCGAGCTTGTCGCAGACGCCGATGAAGGCTTCGACGGGGAGGTTGCCCGCGCCCGCGCCGAAACGGCGTGCGCTGCCGTCGATCTGGGTGGCGCCCGCGCGGACGGCGTAGACCGAGTTGGCCACGGCGAGGCCCAGGTTCTCGTGGCCGTGGAAGCCGACCTGGGCGTCGTTGCCGAGTTCGGCGACGAGAGCCGAGACGCGGTCGGTGACCTGGTCGAGCACCAGGGCACCCGCGGAGTCGACGACGTACACGCACTGGCAGCCCGCGTCGGCCATGATGCGGGCCTGCTTGGCCAGGTTCTCCGGGGTGGTGGAGTGCGCCATCATCAGGAAGCCGACGGTCTCGAGGCCGAGGTCGCGGGCCATGTTGAAGTGCTGGATGGAGACGTCGGCCTCGGTGCAGTGGGTGGCGATGCGGCAGATGCTCGCGCCATTGTCCTGCGAGATCTTGATGTCTTCCTTGACACCGACACCCGGCAGCATGAGGAAGGCGATCTTGGCCTGCTTGGCGGTCTCCGCGGCGGCCTTGATCAGTTCCTGCTCAGGGGTTTTCGAGAAACCGTAGTTGAACGAGGAACCGCCCAGGCCGTCACCGTGGGTGACCTCGAGGACCGGCACACCGGAGGCGTCGAGCGCGCCGACGATGTCGCGCACCTCCTGCACGGTGAACTGGTGGCGCTTGTGGTGCGAACCGTCACGCAGGCTGGTGTCGGTGACGCGGATGTCGAGATCCGCGGAGAAGGTCTTGAGAACGTTCGGATTACTCACTGCCGGAACTCCTTACACCCGAGCCGAGATGATCTGGTTGGCCAGCACTTCACCCACGCGGGTGGCGGCGGCCGTCATGATGTCGAGGTTGCCCGAGTACGGGGGCAGGAAGTCGCCCGCGCCCTCGACCTCGACGAAGATCGAAACCTTCGCCATGCCACCGGAAACCAGCGACGGCTCGTCGAACTGCGGCTCGTTGAGCAGGCGGTAACCGGGCACGTACTCCTGGATGGACTTCTCCATCCGGTGGATCGACTCGGTGATGGCGTCGCGGTCCGCGTCCTCGGGGATGGCGCAGAAGATGGTGTCGCGCATGATCATCGGCGGCTCGGCCGGGTTCAGGATGATGATCGCCTTGCCGCGCTTGGCCCCACCGATGTTCTCCACACCGGCCGACGTGGTCTTGGTGAACTCGTCGATATTGGCGCGAGTACCCGGACCGGCGGACACCGAGGAAACCGACGCCACGATCTCGGCGTACTCCACCGGCACGACGCGAGAAACCGCAGCCACCATGGGAATCGTCGCCTGCCCACCGCAGGTGATCATGTTGACGTTCATCTCGTCACGCAGCGTGTCGAGGTTGACCGGCGGAATCACGGCCGGGCCGACAGCGGCGGGAGTCAGGTCGATGGCACGGATGCCGGCCTCGGCGTACTTCGGCGCGTAGGCCCGGTGCACGTACGCGGAGGTCGCCTCGAACAGCAGGTCGGGCTTCTGCGGCAGCGCCAGCAGCCAATCCGCGCCTTCGGCAGAGGTTTCCAGGCCGAGGCCGCGAGCCCGCTTGAGGCCCTCCGACTCCGGGTCGATGCCGATCATCCAGCGCGGCTCGATGGATTCCGAACGCAGCAGCTTGTACAGCAGATCGGTGCTGATATTGCCGGACCCGACGATCGCGGCGGTGACTTTGCTTGCAGCCACGGCTTTCTCCTACTCGGTGAGGTCAGTGTTCAGTCGGGCGCTTACGCGAAACCCAAATGGACGGAACCGAGTCCGGCGAACTCGGCGATGAATTCGTCGCCCGGGCGGGCGTCGATGGCACGGGTGCAGGAGCCGGGCAGCACGATGTCTCCGGCCTTGAGGCGGACCCCGAACTGGGCGACCTTGCGGGCCAGCCAGGCCACGGCGATGGTCGGATCACCGAGCACGGCGTCCGAGCGCCCCTCGGCGATGACCTCGCCGTTGCGGGTCAGCACGGCATCAATCGTCTTGATGTCCAACTGATCCGGGGAAACCCGCGCCTTGCCGAGCACATATCCGGCGGAGGAGGCATTGTCGGCGATGGTGTCACACAGCCCGATCTTCCACTCCTTGATCCGGGTGTCGATCAGCTCGATGGAGGGGGCATAGGCGACGGTGGCCTTGCGCACATCCTCCTCGGTGCAGTCCTCGCCGGGCAGATCCGCGCCCAGGATGAAGCCGACCTCGACCTCGACGCGCGGGTACAGGAAGCGCCCGGTCTCGACCGGAACGTCTTCGTAGACTTCCATTTCCGCGAGCAGATGCCCGTAGTCCGGTTCGTCGACACCCATCATCTGCTGCATGGCCTTCGACGACAGACCCACCTTGTGGCCCACCACCTTCGCGCCGCCCGCGAACCGCTGCCGCATATTGATCAGCTGGATCTCGTAGGCGTCGACCACGTCGATGTCCGGGTACCGCGCGACCAGCGGATCGATCGGTGTCCGATCCCGCTCGGCCGCCGCGAGCTCGTCGGCCAGTTCCTTGCGAAGCGCGTCGGTCAGCACGCTGTTTCCTTCCATTGGGGGGTACCGGCCGGTGGCCCAGGGGTTACCAGACTAGAAACTGAAACGAGTTTTTGTGAAGAACATCGCTTCAGGAGTCCCATCTGCCAGACCAACATAGACCAAACCAGGATTGATTCTATAACGTGTTCTACATGACTGATCGGGATTACGACGTGGTGGTGGTCGGCAGTGGTGCCGCCGGTATGTCCGCCGCCATCACCGCTGCGCACCACGGTCTGCGCACGGTGCTCATCGAAAAGGCCGCTCATTACGGCGGTTCTACCGCGCGATCGGGCGGTGGCGTCTGGATTCCCGGAAACAAGGTGCTCAAGGCCGCGGGCAAGGGCAGTGACCTCGAAGAGGCGCGAACCTACCTGTACAGCATCATCGGCGATGTGGTGCCCAAGGAAAAGATCGACACCTACATCGACCGCGGCGCCGAAGCCCTCGACTACGTGCTCGACCACTCCGCGCTGAAGATGTGCTGGGTGCCCGGCTACTCCGACTACTACCCGGAGGCACCGGGCGGCAAGGCGGACGGCCGCTCCTGCGAACCCAAGCCGTTCAACCTGAAGATCCTCGGCGACGAGCGCTTCAATCTGGAGCCCGCCTACAGCAAGGCGCCGCTGAACGTCGTCGTCATGCAGGCCGACTACAAGAAGCTCAATCTGATCCGCCGCCACCCGGTCGGCGTCGCCCGCGTGCTGCGCGTCGGCACCCGCTGGGCGTGGGGCAAGGTCACCGGCAAGGCCCTCGTGGGCATGGGTCAGGCGATCATCGCCGGGCTGCGCAAGGGCCTGATCGACGCGAATGTGCCGGTGCTGCTGAACACTCCGCTCACCGGACTGGTGATCGAGAACGGCGTGGTCACCGGCGTCGACGCCGAACAGAACGGCGAGGCGGTCCGCTTCAACGCCAAATACGGTGTGGTGCTGGCCAGCGGCGGCTTCGAGCACAACGCCGACATGCGGCACAAGTACCAGCGCGAGCCCATCACCACCGAGTGGACCACCGGCGCGGCCGCCAATACCGGCGACGGCATCCGGGCGGGCATCGAGGCGGGCGCGGACATCGGCTTCATGGACGACGCGTGGTGGGGTCCGACCACCTTCCGCGGTGAAGGCAAGCCCTGGTTCTGCCTCGCCGAGCGAAACCTGCCCGGCAGCATCATGATCAACACGCAAGGTCAGCGATTCGGTAATGAGTCCGCTCCTTACGTCGAGGCTGTGCACACCATGTACGGCGGCGAATACGGTCAGGGTGAGGGTCCGGGCGAGAACGTGCCGTGCTGGCTGGTGTTCGATCAGCGCTACCGGTCCCGCTACATCTTCGCCGGATTGCAGCCTGGCCAGCGGATTCCGTCCCGCTGGATGGAAAACGAGCTGATCGTCGTCGCCCCGACCGCGGCCGAATTGGCCGCGAAGATCGGCGTTCCCGCCGACAAGCTGGCGGCCACCATCGAACGCTTCAACAGCTTCGCGGCGACCGGCAAGGACCTCGACTACAACCGCGGCGACAGCGCCTACGACCGCTACTACGGCGACCAGACCATCAAGCCGAACCCGTGCCTCAACAAGCTCGAGGTCGGCCCGTTCTACGCGGTCAAGATGGTCCCCGGCGACCTCGGCACCAAGGGCGGTCTGGTCACCGACAACGACGCCCGCGTGCTGCGCGAGGACGGCACCGTCATCGGCGGCCTGTACGCGGCGGGCAACACCTCGTCGCCGGTCATGGGCCACACCTACGCCGGTCCCGGCGCGACCATCGGACCCGCGATCACCTTCGGCTACCTGGCCGCCCTCGATCTCGCCGCCAAGAAGAACAACGGCGCGCAGGTCTCGGCCGAGAAAGCGTCCTGAACCGTCCCAACCCGGTTTCAGGATCGGGTTGGGCGCGAGTCCGGGTCACGTCGAACCCGCGCCCAATCCACCCGCACAGCAAGGAGCCGCTCTGCTCGGCGCTGTCGCGAAATCACAACTGAACAGCCCGGACCACCGCCCCGGAACGCTCTTTCCGGCGGGGGTCCGGGCACCCGAACACCCGATTCCGCGTCCGTCGCACCGCTAGCACCCCGGTGCGCCGGACGCGGATCGTGCCTGCCGCGCCGGGTCCCGGCGAGCGGGCGCACGCTTGCGGGAAACACTTCGCACGCTGGACCATCGGATCCGAAGCGGGATCCCACCGAGGAGTAGTCAATGCCCATCGATCTGAACATCGCGCTCGGCGCGGAACTGCCCGCGCGGGAATTCAGCTGGTCCCCGAGCGATGTGCAAACCTACAACCTGGCGCTCGGCGGCGGTGGCCGCTGGACCGACCCGGCCGAACTGCGCTACCTCGACGACCGCGAGCCGCAGGTGCTGCCGTCCTTCGCGACCGTCGCACCCTCGTTCCACGAGACCGAGCCGCCGCAGGTGAAGTTCCCCGGCATCGACATCGACCTGGCCAAGGTCGTGCACGGCAGCCAGGAGATCATCGTGCACCGGCCGATCCCGGCCTCGGGCAAGGCGACCACGGTCGGCCGCATCACCGAGATCTGGGACAAGGGCAGCAATGCCGTCGTGTGGCGTGAGGACACCGCCACCGGCAGCGACGGCGAACCGCTGTGGACGTCACGCTCCTCCATCTTCGCCAAGGGCGAGGGCGGCTTCGGCGGCGAGCGCGGACCGTCGGCCAAGACCGAACTGCCGGACCGCGCACCGGATTTCGACGTGCTCACCCCCACTCTGACCCAGCAGGCGCTGCTGTACCGCATGTGCGGTGACCGCAACCCGCTGCACTCGGATCCCGAATTCGCCCGCAACGCAGGCTTTCCCAACCCGATCCTGCACGGCCTGTGCACCTACGGGCTGGTGCTGAAGACCGCCACCGATACGGTGCTGGGCTCGGATGTGGCGCGGGTCAAGGGATTCCGCGCGCGCTTCGCCGGTGTCATGTACCCGGGCGAGACCCTGCACTCGCGGATCTGGCAGCAGGACGGCGAGCTCACCATCGCGGTGACGGTCGTCGAGCGCGATGAGGCGCCCGTGCTGGCGGACGTGGTGCTCACTTACGCGTAACTCGCCACAGTCTCTCGGCTGATACGCGTGGATAAAAACTGGAGACTTCAGGCCATTCAGCGTCTCGTTTCGGCGGCATAGCGTGGTTCTCGTTCGGTTGAACGGACAGCCAAGCGAGACGGAGAAGGCAATGCGCGCAGTAATTCAGAAGACCTTCGGCGGGCCCGAGGTACTCGAGGTCGTCGAGACGCCGAAGCCGGAACTGCTATCGGGTGAGGTGCTGGTCCGGGTCCGGGCCAGCGCCGTCAACCCGGTCGATATCGCGGTCCGCTCGGGAGCGTTCCCGCTGCTCGGTCAGCCGCCGTTCGGTGTCGGCTGGGACATCTCCGGTGTCGTCGAGGAGACCGGGCCCGGTGCTCGCTACGAGATCGGCGAGGAGGTCTACGGGATGCCGTTCTTCCCGCGTGCCGCCACCGGCTACGCCGAGTACGTCGCCGCACCCTCCCGGCAGTTGGCGCGGAAGCCCAAGTCGCTCAGCCACATCGAGGCCGCCGCGCTGCCGCTGGCCGCGCTCACCGCGTGGCAGGGACTGGTGGACAAGGCGGGCGTGAAAGCGGGCGACCGCGTGCTGATCCACCGCGCGGCGGGCGGCGTCGGGCACCTGGCGGTCCAGATCGCCAAGGCGCGTGGAGCTTACGTGATCGCCCTGGCCAGCGCGGGCAAGCACGACTATGTGAAGAACCTCGGCGCGGACGAGGTGATCGACTACCGCACAACGGATTTCACCGAGGCGGTGCGCGATGTCGACATCGTCTTCGACTCGGTCGCCGACGGCGCGCGTTCACTTCAGGTGCTGAAGCCCGGCGGCGTGCTGGTCACCATCCTCGAGCATGTGAATCCCGAGCTCGAGCACACCGTCAAGGAGTCCGGCCGCCGCTTCGCCGGTGTCTCGGTGGAGCCGGATTACGCTGCGCTGGAAGCGATCGCGGAACTCGCCGACGCGGGCAAGCTGCGTCCGACCGTCTCCGAGACCCTGCCGCTCGAGCAGGTGGGTAAGGCCCACGAGCTGGTGGCGTCGGGTCAGACCGTGGGCAAAGTGGTGCTGACCATCGAATAATGGCGGTCGGGTCCGGGTTGCACGACAGGGATCCGGAGACGAAGGAGAGCGGGATGGACGTCCTCAGCGAGGCACTGGCTTCGATGCGGACCGGTGCGCCGCATTCGGTGCGCACCGACGGCCGCGCGCCCTGGGCGCTGCGGCTGCCGCCCACCGCGGGCGCGGGATTCCATGTCGTGCTGCACGGCAGCTGCTGGATCTATCCGACCGAGACCAGCACCGAGCCGATCGCCATGGGCCCCGGTGACGTGATCTTCGTGCGTGACGGCTCCGGCCACATCCTCGCCGACCATCCCGATACCCCGCCCGAGATCCCACGCCCCGAGCAGTACACCGGGCACGCGCCGATCGGCGCCCTGCGCATCGGTGGCGACGGTCCCGCCGCCAGCCTGCTGTGCGGCAACTACCACCTCGACGGCCAGCGCCCGCACCCGCTGCTCAAGCAGCTCCCCGAGGTGATCTACCTGCCCGCTCGCCACGGCCGCCATCCGGAACTGGCCGCGGCGATCCAGCTGCTGGGCGCGGAGCTGGACAACCCGCGCATCGGCTCGCACGGCATCGTCCCGGCGCTGATCGACTCCCTGCTGCTCTACATCCTGCGCGCGTGGATAGAGGACCAGCCGCAGACCGATTCCGTCGGATGGGCTGCGGCGCTGCGTGATCCGGCCGTCGCCCCCGCACTGGCCGCGATGCACGACGACCCCTCCGCCGCCTGGACCGTCCAGTCTCTGGCGGACGAAGCGGGCCTGTCCCGCGCTGCCTTCGCCCGCAAGTTCGCCACCATGGTCGGCGAACCCCCACTGGCCTACCTCACCCGCTGGCGCCTCACCACCGCCGCCAAACTCCTCCGCGAGGACGACCTCGCCATCGAAAAGGTGGCCACCCGAGCCGGATACAGCTCGGAGTTCGCCTTCGGCAAGGCCTTCAAACGCGAGTACGGCCTCGCCCCGGGCCAGTACCGCCGCCAATCTCGCGCCGCTGCCTGACGCTCGCGCGCGGTCAGACGCGGGTGGAGACTCGGCCTCGGTTTTCTCGGGCGAATTGGCCGGGGGCCTGGCCCTTCCAGGTGCGAAAGGCGGAGGTGAAGGCGGAGACGCTGGCGTAGCCGAGGCGGATCGCGGCCTGTTCCACCGTCATTCCGGCCATCAGGAGTTCTTCGGCGAGCAGGCCGACGGTTTCGGTGGAGAGTTCACGGAAGGTGGTGCCCTCGTCGGCGAGGCGGCGGCGCAGGGTGCGGACGGAGAGGTCGAGTTCGGCGGCGATGCGGGACTGTTCGGCGATGCCGCCTCGGGAGATGAGCAGTTGGCGGACCTGGCCGCTGATGCCGCGGCGGCGTTTGCGGCGCTGCATGAGTTCGGCGCACTGCTGTTCGTAGAAACGGGCGGTGGCCGTATTCGCCTGGGGCAGTTGCAGATGCTGGAGGCTGGAGGCGCCGGTGACCACCGAGCGGGGTGCGTTGAAGACCACCTCGTCGACGCCGAGCATGGCCCCGAACATCTCGTAGACGGGGTGTGGCGGGAAGGAGACCGCGACCCGCACGATCGGGACGCGCATGGGCATGACGTCCTGCTGGATGGTCCAGATGGCGGCCACGTCGCGTTCGACCGCGAAACGGCGCACCGCGGCGGGTATCCCGGTGTCGTCGCGGACGATGGACACCTCCTCGCCGTCGGAGACGAGTTGGTGGCGGGCGACGGTGAACGACAGGTCGGCGTAGCGCAGCGCCAGATCCACGGCGTCGCGGATGGTCGGACAGCTCATCAGGGCGAAGCCGAGGACGCCGAGACTCGGTGGGTGACACAGCAATCCGGCCATAAGTCCCATACCGGGCTCGTCGCCGACGCCCGCGACCACATTGCGCATCAGCGCGAGCTCCTGCGCGAGGGTGATCTCGGCAGTCGAATCCATCAGATCGCGCTCACCGATTCCGGTGTGGCGCAGCAGTTCCGGGGTGCCGAGTCCACGGCCCACCGCGAACTCCACCAGGAGTGCCGCACTGGTGATGGAACGCAGTCGATCCTGGCCGTCCGTCACCTGTTGATGGTCGCAAACATTCAGCGTGGCAGTGGCCGGAACCGGCGGGGAAGTTGCTGAAAGCGGCCGAAATTCGATTGTTTCTGACCCACACGCCGCTGGCCGAGTAACGTTATCGGACGTACGGTGAATATCTAGCTATCAACTCGATCAGTAGCTGACTACAACCGATAGACATGGAGAAGGTGGACCAATGGCCGCCTGGCAAGTGTTCACGGCCACGCTTGCAACGCTGGTGATCATGGCAATCACGATCATGAGCTTTCATCATCCGCACCACGATCCGGACCGGCTTTCGGTCGAACGGATTCGTGAAAGAATCAACAACGAGCACAACACTCCGGTGCTGGCTACCACCGATCCGTCGGCCTGGTCGCATCTCGCCCCGGATCATGAGCTCGGACTCACCGAGGCCCACCGCACCATGCAGCAGCACCGTCGCTGCGTGGTCGGCGAGTGCGCGCGCAAAGGCGCGGCATTCCGGGCACTGGTCGATGCGGGACGGATCAAGCCGACCCGTATGCCGCCCGCCCTGCAGTAACCCTCGCCCCCACGGTGGCCACGCCGGTCCCGCTCACCATCCCGACAGATAGGCGGGCGGGACGGCGGCCACCAACCAGACCCCGTTGGTGCTGACCCGGAACACGTGCCCGTCGCGGTCCATGGCCGCGGCATCCACGGTCAGCACCACGGGTTTTCCACGCCTGGCGCCCACCGCGACCGCGGTATCCAACGCGGCCGACAGGTGAACGTCGTGGCGGCGCATGGGTTTCAGTCCCTCCGCGCGGATCGCGGGCAGGACCGCGGCAACGGTGCCGTGGTAGAGGACAGCGGGCGGTACGGCCGCTCCGTAGTCCAGGTCAATGTCGACACTGTGCCCCTGACTCGCGCGAATGCGGGTGCCGGTCTCATCGAATTCGAAGCGGCGCTTGTCGTTTCGCGCCACCACCTCGTCCAGCTCGGGCCGCGTGAGCACCCTCCCGTGCCGCCCGAGCGCCGCCAGCAGCGTGGCGACCTCCACCCAGCCTGCCGCGTCCAGCGCGATGCCGATCTCTTCCGGAGCGTGTCGCAGATGCCGGGACAGGCGCTTGGAGGTCCTGACCATTCGTTGTTGTTCCATGGTCGCGAGTGAACCAGGGCCGCAGCCGGATTCGAAGCGAATTTTCGTGTCAGCCGACGGGGCGGTTGTCGGCCAGTCCGCGAATCAGCAAGGCGTACAGCACGATCACCGTGAACGGCGCCGCGAGCGGCAACCACGACAGCCCGGTCGGGAGCACCGTGGCGGCTCCGGCCGCCACGGTGAACACCAGTGCGCCCGCCACCGACGGAATGGTGGTGGGCACCACGCCCACCGGCGCGGACACGGTGGCCGTATTCAGCAGATAGGTGGTCGCGACCAGTCCGATGCCACCCGCCACCAGTGCGCCGGTCCCGATCCAGGCCAGCACCGCCATGGCGGCGAGCACGGCCAGCACCGCGCACACCCGCCAGCGCCAGCCCGCGATCACCAGCAGCGCCACCGGCGCGCCCGCCCAGGGCAGCACGATGGTCACCGCCGTGGCCAGCAGCAGTCCGGACAGCACAGCCAGGAACTTCGTCACCCGAACACCTCGAACATCCGAAACAGTTTGCGGCCGTCGCCGTTACCCGAGCACGCCGTCATCGCCGGACCCGGACCGTGCGACGGTGGTCGGGGATCAACCGCATGGCCTGATCGAGGCGCACGTCCTCCGGCCAGGGCACGATGTCGACGCCGACGGTGCTCATATCGCGGTACATGGAGGCGCGCTCCAGCTGCCACATGCGGGCCAGGGTGGAGTCCAGGTCGCAGGGGAAGGGCGGCCCGCGCAGCACGTCGACCACCACCACGACATGACCGCGCTTGCGCAGATCGATCAGGGCGAGGGCGAACTGGGTGTCGAGCAGGGTGGAGAAGGCGACCACCACCGCGCCGATCGGAACGGCCTGGTGCGGCGCGAGGGAACCCTGGGTCTCGATGTGCTCCTCGCCGACATCGAGCACGGTGTCGACGATCCGATAGAACTGGCGGCGGCCGATGTCGGGGCGCAGCCAGCGCGGCGTGCGGCCGAGGCAGACCACGGCGGTGCGGTCACCGGCCTGCAGCGCCGACTGCGCGACCTGGGCCGCGCCGCGCACCGACAGCTCCAGCGAATCCGAGGCGGGACCGGGGGCCTGCAGCGAAGTGTCTACCAGCACAACCACATCCGCGGCCCGGTTGGTGAAGCGCTGGGTGACGAAGAGCTGGCCGCGCCGCGCGCTCACCGGCCAGTTCACGGTGCGCAGCTGATCGCCCGGCGTGTAGGCGCGAATGTCGGCGTACTCGACGCCCGGTCCGTGCCGCCGGGTCAGGTGGGTGCCCATGCGTTCGGGAAGTTCGGTGCGCGGCAACCGCATTCGCTGCGGGTCGGTGATCGGGTAGATGTACACCTGCCCGGCGGGCAGCTGCACCGACGCCACCGCCAGCCCGGCCGGACTCAGCGCGCTGACCCGCATCGGCACCGGATAGCGGCCCCAACGCGCGGCCGAGAGCGCCAGCCGCAGACCGGCGGGCGCGGGCCCGGAGTCCACCGTCTCCTCGATGTGGGTGTCCATGCCGGGGATGGTCTGCGCGTGCAGCCGCAGCAGCGCGTGCCCGGATTCCACGAACGCGGCGGCGGTCAGCACCACCTCCTCGGTTTCGAAGCAGCGCAGCACGCCCGACCCGTCGACCTGAATCTTGGTGCGGGACTGCTGCAGTGGCGCGGTCGCGAGCACGCCGAGCATGGGCGCGGCGAACACCACCAGCTGCCAGTTACCCAGGATCAGCGCCAGCACCAACGCCGGACCCGACACCGCGGCCAGCATGAACACCAGTGGTGCCGGGCGCCAGCGCAATTCGGCCTCGATCGAGGTGCTGGTATCGCGATGCTTCATGCGCGGCTCACGACTGGGTGGCGCGCGGAACGGGCAGGCGGCGCAGCAGTTCGGCGATGACGTCCTCGCCGCGGATGCGGCGCACCCACATCTCGGGGCGCAGCGTGATGCGGTGCGCCATCGCCGGAACCGCCAGCGCCTTCACGTCTTCCGGGACCACGAAGTCCCGATTGTTGAGCAGCGCGCGGGCGCGCGCCATCTGCACCAGGTCGAGTTCGGCGCGCGGGCTGGCCCCGACCTCGACCTGCGGGTGACCCCGGGTGGCGGCCGCCAGCGAGACGACGTAGCCGACCACATCCGGGTGCACCGTCACGTATTCGACGGCCTGCCGCATCTCCAGCAGGCCGTCCGCGTCGGCCACCTGGCCGATCTGCGCCTGCTGGGTACCGCGTTCGAGGCGGCGGCGGATCATGTTCATCTCGTCGGCTTCCGACAGGTAGCCCAGGCGCAGCTGCATGGCGAAGCGGTCGAGCTGGGCCTCGGGCAGCGGGTAGGTGCCCTCGTACTCGATCGGATTGTCGGTGGCCATCACGATGAACGGGTTGGGCAGCGGGAAGGTCTCACCGTCGATGGAGACCTGCCCCTCGGCCATCGCCTCCAGCAGTGCCGCCTGGGTTTTCGGCGGGGTGCGGTTGACCTCGTCGGCCAGCAGCATGTTGGTGAAGACCGGGCCGCGCCGGAAACTGAAACGGCCGGAATGCATGTCGTAGATGGTGGAGCCGATCAGGTCGGCGGGCAACAGGTCCGGCGTGAACTGCACCCGGGTGAAGTTCAAGCCGAGCGCGGTCGCGAAGGATCTCGCGATGAGGGTCTTGCCGAGGCCCGGCAGGTCCTCGATCAGGATGTGGCCGCCGGCGAGCACCGCGATCATGATCAGCTGCAGCTCGTCCCGCTTGCCGACCACCACGCGCCCTACTTCGCGCAGTACCGCGTCGGTACGCTTGATGGTCAGTTCCATCGGTGATGTCATCGCATGTCTCGCATCTCATCTCACATGTTCTGTAGCCGGCGCAGGATCTCGTCCAGCGCCGCGCGCCCGGGGGCCCGATTGGCCTCGTCCCGCAGCGCCGAGTTCGCGGGGTCCACCCAGCGCCAGAGGTCGGGGCCGAATTGCAGCTGCCCGGCCACCTCGAGTGCGCGGCGGTTCTTGTTCATCCGATGACCGCTGGTCAGCTCGAATTCCTTGGCGAGCAACGGGCGCAGGTGGCGGTCCCAGTCGGCGCGCGAACCCTCGGCGCGCTCGGCCAGCATTTCGGCGCGGGCCTGCCAGCGGCGCAGCATGTCGGCCGGGCCGTTGTCGATCTCGTCGTCGTCGGGGCCGTCGCGTTCGATCCGGCGGGACCGCTCGATCAGCGACCACACCAGCAGCGCGAGTCCGCCCGCGACGGGAATCGCGGTGAGCGCCACCAGGATTTCGCGCTGATCGCCCAGGGCGGCGATTTCGACCAGGGCCGCCAGCAGCAGCGCGCCCACCACGATCGCGATCCGGTTCATCGCCGGTCCCCCGTTCGGTCCGGCCGGAGCTCTTCGGCGACAGCGATTTTCATGCCGCCTGCCCCTGGAGATCAGCCAATACGATACGCAGCAACTGCTCGGCCCGCATCCGTTGCCATTCGAGCATGGCGTGCGGACTGAACCGCGCCTCCTCGAACAGCGAGACCAGTTCGCGGGCCGAGGCGTCGCGTAGGAAGCCGCGGTCGAAGGCGCGCGCCAGCACCTCGGACGGGGTGTCCGAAGCCAGCGGCGCCACCTCCCGGGCCTGTGCCAGACCACGTTCCATCGCCACGTAGCAGGCGATGATGGCGGTGCGCGGGTCCTGGCCGGGCGCGATCATGGCCGCCAGGCCCATCTCGGCGACCTTGGCCAGCGATACCGCCTCCTCCGGGGTCGGCGGGGTGTGCGGCGTCGACGTTTCGGGCAGGCGGCGGTTGGAACCCACCGCGACCACGATCAACCCGACCATGGCCACCAGCACCAGCACTCCGGCCGCGATGCCGACCAGCAGCAGCGCGGTGCCCGACAGGGACGGTGAGGAGATGGTGTCCGACGGTGTCGCAACGTTTTCCAGCGGTTCGGTGGTGGCGGTCGCGGGCGTGCTGCCCGGCGACGACCCCACTTCGGATCGATGTCCGGGCGTCACCAGGTACACCGAGACGACCGCGGTGACCAGCAGCGCGAGCGTCGCGACGCCGATCACCACCAGCAGTCCGAGGCGCCGCAGCCCCAGCTTGCCGCCGCGGGTGTCGCGGTCCGGTTCGGGCATGGACAGCGGCAGCCGGTGCTGGCTGTTGATCACGCCCGCGATCAGAATCACCATCGAGACCAGCAGCAGCACCGGCATCAGAGCCAGTGATACCGCCGACGACGGATGCGGCGCACGCGGGCCGCCGGTGCCCGGGATATACCCGCGCAGCGCGACGACAGAGAGCATCACCAGCACGATCAATCCGATCGTGCGAGTTGCCACCGTCCCCACCCCAGTCACGAGCACTCCCAACCAGAGTCCAGCAGAAATCAGGCACATAGTTACATGCCGAACGGTCCATCAGGACCAAAATCGCGAATGCCGGGTTACATACATTTCACGCATAGATCATGAACCGGGCTCCGCTACCCCCCTCGTCACGATTGCACCTGTGACCACGCGTGATCCCGCGGACTCCAGGAACCATCCCGCAAGCCCACTTATCACCGGATGAAACCAATCCCCGTGTCCCACCCCGCTCGGGCATGCCCGAGCACCGCACCGGCCAATCCCCGCCGCGCCCAACAAAACTCGTCCGGGCGGCACGAAATGTCAACGGATGAAAGGCCGAATGGTCAATCCCACAGATGCGGGGGCAAGGGAGTTGGGCCGCGGCACAACCACGACCGCGCGCGGGCGGCACCGGCGGAAGAAGGGGTGGTGGGCTGCGGGGACAGCGCAGCCCACCGGGAATCAGGCGGTGCGGCGGACCCGGGCCCGCAGGCGGTTGAGCGGCGACGGCGCGACCAGGGCGCGAGCCGGTTCCGGCTGGCGATCCCGGACCGCCGGGGACGGTACGGATTTGGGCAGCGGGGTGCGCGCCTCGACCAGGCGGCCCATGGCGCGGAAATCCCAGCCGGCGGCGAGCCAGGGTTCGGGGTCGAGGGTGTTGCGGGCGTCGAGGATGGTGCGGCCGCGCGCCACCTTGCGCAGGAAAACCGGGTCCAGGTCCCGGAATTCGCGCCATTCGGTCAGGTGCAGGACCACGTCCGCCTCGTGCAGGGCGGCCGCCGCGGTGGCCGCGAAGACCAGCTGCGGGGCGACCGCGCGGGCGGTAGCCGTTGCGGCGGGGTCGAATACGGTGACGTCGAGGCCGATGGCGTGCAGGCGGGTGGCCACGTCCAGCGCCGGGGAGTCGCGGACGTCGTCGGAGAGCGGCTTGAAGGCCGCACCGAGAATGCCGACCCGGCCCGACGGCTGGATGCCGCCACCGAGCAGTTCCAGGGTGTCACGCACCACGCGTTCGCGGCGGCGCACATTGACCGCGTCGATGTCGCGCAGGAAATCCACCGACTCCCCCGCGCCGAGTTCGGTGGCGCGGGCGATCAGCGCGCGCACATCCTTGGGCAGACAGCCACCGCCGTAGCCCAGACCCGCGCCCAGGAACTTGCGGCCGATGCGATCGTCGTGGCCGAGCGCGTCGGCCAGCAGCGTCACGTCCGCGCCGGTGAGCTCGCACAGTTCGGCCATCGAATTGATGAACGAGATCTTGGTGGCCAGAAAGGCGTTGGCGGACACCTTGATCAGCTCCGAGGTGGGCAGGTTGGTGATCACCACCGGTGCGCCCGCCGCGATCGGCGTGGTGTACACCTGCCGCAGCGCCCACTCGGCGTCCGGCGTGGTGACGCCGAAGACCAGGCGGTTGGGGTGCAGGGTGTCGAAGACGGCGTGGCCCTCGCGCAGGAACTCCGGGTTCCAGGCCAGATCGACCGAAATCCCTTCCGGCGCAAGCTCGGCGATCCGCGCGGTGAGCGCCTCCGCGGTGCCGACCGGCACCGTGGACTTGCCGACGATCAGGCAGTTGCGGGTCAGATGCGGCACCAGGCCGTCCAGCGCGGCATACAGCTGCGACAGGTCGGCGGCGCCGTTCACGCCGGGAGGCGTTCCGACACAGAGGAAGTGGACATCCGCGAAGCGGGCCGCCTCGACCAGCGAGGTGCCGAAGCGCAGCCGCCCACCGGCCACGTGCCCGGCCAGCAGTTCCGGCAGGCCGGGCTCGTGGAAGGGCACCCGCCCCGCCGACAAGGCGGCCGCCTTGGCCGGATTGTTGTCCACCCCGAGCACTTCGAAGCCGAGCTCGGCCATGCCGGCGGCGTGGGTGGCACCCAGATATCCGGTGCCGATGACGGAGATGCGGAGCATCAGGAGGCCTCCTTGGAGAGCGGGACCTCGCCCCGCGCCGAATCGGGCAGCAGTCTTTCCGCGATCACCTCGCGGTAGTGGCGCAGCAGCAGTTCGTTCACGGCCGCCCAGGAGCGGTCGCGGACACTGCGCACAGCGTTCTCGGCGGTCTGCTCGCGCAGCCGCGAATCGTCCACCAGGCGGCGGACCAGGTCGACCAGCGCGTCCGCGTCGCCGGGCGGGTAGAGGAATCCGGCGCCGGGCTCGACCACGTCGATCGGCCCGCCGGAGCGCGGAGCCACCACCGGGACGCCGGAGGCCAGAGCCTCCTGTGCGGCCTGGCAATAGGTTTCGTGACGTCCCGTGTGCACGAAGACGTCGAGCGAGGCGTAGGCGGCGGCCAGTTCCTCACCGTGCAGCACACCGAGGAAGGCCGCGCCGGGCAGCAGCTTGCGCAGCCGCTTCTCCTCCGGGCCGCCGCCGACGATCACCAGTCGCACACCGGGCAGCGGCGTCAGGTGGGCCAGCAGTTCCAGTTCCTTCTCGGGCGCGAGGCGGCCGATATAGCCGACCAGCTGTTCCCCGTTGGGGGCCAAGCGGTTTCGCAGCTCCTCGGAGCGCCGGAAGGGGCCGAACTGCTGCAGGTCGACACCGCGCGGCCAGCGGGCCAGCCCGGGAATGCCCATCAGTTCGAGCTGACGCAGGCTGGCGGTCGAGGGCGCGAGGGTGCGGTCGACCTTCAGGTGGATGCGGCGGGTGAGCGCGGTCATGGTGCGCACCCCGCCGGGCAGGTCGTAGCGCTGCGCGAAACCCACCAGATCGGTCTGATAGATGGCGACGGTCGGCACATCGAGCTCGCCCGCCACCTTGGCGGCCTGATAGCCGAGGGTGGCGGGCGAGGCGATATGCACTACGTCGGGCCGGAATTCGCGCATGATCTTGCGCAACCGGCGGCGCGTCTCCAGGCCGATGCGGAAGTCGCGATAGAACGGCAATCGCGCGCCGCGCACCACGTGCACCTGGAAACCGGCGTACTTCGCGGGTCCGGTCGGTGCCACGAGGATCGCCTCGTGCCCCTTGGCGGCCAGGTGGTCGAGCACCCGGCGCACGGAATTGGTCACGCCGTTGACCTGGGGAAGGAAGGACTCGGCGACAACCAGTACGCGCAACCGGGTGCCTTTCCGGGTGATGGGGCCTGTCGGTACGCTCGGCTTCCGCGGCGCGGAATCCCTTGCCTGCTCGCGGATTCGCATCGGTCCCCTCCGGTTCGGTGCAGCTCCTGACGCCACGGTAGGAAGCGGCTCGCAACGCCGGACCCCCTGCGCGTTGACGGAAAATGAACCGTGCGCGTCGATCTCCTGGCCCAGTTCACCGGCCCTTCGCCGGATGGCTATCGGGTCTCGAGGTTTACCGGTCGCGAGAGCTCACCGAGGCGGCTGAGGGTGCGGTAGAGATCGGGAACGCGCTGGATTTCCGCGCCCAGATCCGCGAGCGGGACCTCGGCGAAGATCGACAGTTCCAGGTCCAGGTCGTAGAGCACGTCGACCAGGTTCACGAAGCGCATCACCCAGTCCGGCGGCACCGTGCTCAGGTCGGGCACCGCGCACACCACCCAGGCGGGCACCTCGCGGGCCAGCGCCAGGTAGTCGGCCGCCGAGACCGGGATGCCGCACAGCTCCGCGAAATCGACGGTCAGCGTCCCGTTCTCGACGGTCCGTGCGCGCAGCCGCCGGTGCGCGATCGGCAGCTCGGCGCTCCCGTCGGCGGGGCAGCTGCCGACCTGGTAGCGCCCGGCGGCGAATCCGGTGTGCCGACTCGCGAGCTGCCGGTAGTCCTGCGGGCCGTCGACCGCCACCACATCCAGGTGCGCGAGGATCTTGTCGATGGTCGGCACGAACATGCCGTGCATGAGCGGGTTGGGCAGCAGCCGCTCCGGCGGGTAGTTCGAGGTCACCACCAGGGTGATGCGGCGGGCGAAGAGCACGTCGAGCAGCCGGGCCACCAGGCGGGCATCGCCCGAGTCGTGCACGTGGAATTCGTCGAAGCAGATCAGCCGGGCGTCACCGAGCAGGACGTCGATCGAGGCGTCGATGCTGCCGTATTCGCCGATGCCCGCGTTCAATCGCGCGTAGAAGTCGTGGAAGTGGTAGCGGCGCTTGCGTTCCGAGGGCACGGCGGCGAGGAAGCGGTTCATCAGCATGGTCTTGCCGCGGCCCGGGCCCCCGTACAGGTAGAGGCCGCGCGGACAATGGCTCTTTATCGCGCTCGCGAGGTGCCAACGCTTGCCGATCCGGGCGGCGATGGCGGCCAGCCGGTCCGCGGCGGCCTGCTGATCCGGGTCCAGCACGATCTCCAGGTCTTCCATGACGACCTCCTCGCAATCCTCTACATCCGTAGAGCTACCTCTATAGTTGTAGAGGATCGCGAAGCCGCAGAGGAGACAACGTGACCGCCTCCACACCCGATCGGCGCATTCTCATCGTGGACAGCGCCATCGATCTCATTGCCACACAAGGACTCCGGGCGCTGACCCACCGCGCCCTCGACACCGCGCTCGAACTGCCCGCCGGATCGGCGTCGTACTACTTCCGCACCAAGCGGGCACTGATCGAGGCCATCGTCGACCGCATCGCGACCCGCTCGCGCACCGACTTCGCGGGCATGGAGCGCACGGGCGATCCGATCGACCTGGACCGGATCGCGCGCAGCACGGCGGCGTGGCTGGATCGTCTACTGGCGCAACGCCGCAACCATCTGATCGTGCGGCACGCGTTGATCATCGACCTGCTCGGCGACGCCGAACTGCACGGCGAGCTCGTCGGTTGCCTGTTCTCACACCGGCACGCGACAACGCTGTTCGACACTCTGGGCGCACCCGATCCGGCCACCGCCGCGGCCGATTTCATCGCGGTCATCGAGGGGCTGATCTTCGACCGATTCGCCGGCGCCAGAACAGCACTCGCCGCCGGAACCGGTAAGAGCGTGGATCAACTGGCGGCAGTGCTGGCGGTTCAGCTCGCGGCTACTGGTGCTTCGAGATAGTGATCCGCAGGTCGGGCCACGGCGGCCGCTTGACCACCGCGAGGGTTCCGAGCGTCGCCGCGATCAGTCCGGTCAGCACGCCCAGCATGGCGATCCGTCCGGCATCGACGGCGGGTTCCCACTTCACCTGATCGCCGCGCACCACGAAGATCCCCAGCGGACGCAGGCCGCCTTTGAATCCCCCGACCCGACTCGCGGTGATGATGGTGGTCCCATCCGACGTCTCGTGCGGCTCGCCGTAAACCAGCGCGCCGGTGAACGCCTGCACCTGGTTCAAATGCTCCTGCAAGGTCATTGCACTCCCCTTCCCCACATCGGACCGCACCAATCTACGCCCCACCGACCGACATGCCGGACAAGAGCGATGCGCCCCTGCGGCATTCTCGACCGCTCCGGAGACATGCCACAGGCCCGGGCGATCATGGATGGATCGGCCGGGCCTGCGGGGTTGGTCAGTTGGTGGTGAGGACCAGACCCGAGGTGGGTACGCCGGTTCCGGCGGTGACCACGATGTTCTCCAGGCCTTGCACCTGATTGACCGAGGTGCCGCGGATCTGGCGGACGCCCTCGGCGATGCCGTTCATGCCGTGGATGTACGCCTCGCCGAGCTGGCCGCCGTGTGTGTTCAGCGGCAGGCGGCCGCCGATCTCGATGGCGCCGTCCTGCACGAAGTCCTTGGCCTCACCGCGACCGCAGAAGCCGAGTTCCTCGAGCTGCATGAGGACGAACGGGGTGAAGTGGTCGTAGAGGATGCCCGCCTGCATGTCCTGCGCGGTGAGCCCGCTCTGCGCCCACAGCTGGTCGCCGACCAGGCGCATTTCCGGGAGTCCGCTCATGCCGTCGCGGTAGTAGCTGGTCATGACGTACTGGTCCGCGCCGGAACCCTGTGCGGCGCCGGCGATCAGCGCGGGCTTGTTCGGGAGATCCTTGGCCCGCTCCGCACTGGTGATGACGAGGGCGACGCCGCCGTCGGTCTCCTGGCAGCAGTCCAGCAGGTGCAGCGGTTCGGCGATCCACCGCGAGGCCTGATGCTCCTCGAGGGTGATCGGCTTGCCGTAGAAGTGCGCCGCCGGATTCACCGCCGCGTGCTTGCGGTCCGCGACCGCCACCCGGCCGAAATCTTCACTCCGAGCGCCGTATACGTGCATGTAGCGGCGCGCCACCATGGCCACCTGGGCCGCGGGCGTGCCCAGGCCGTGGGTGTAGGAGAACGCGTTGTCGACGCCCGAGGAGCTCGGGTTGCCGGTCGCCAGGTGAGTGGCGAACTGCCCGAAGCGATTTCCGGACCGCTCGTTGAAAGCCCGGTATGCCACAACGACATCCGCGACACCGGTGGCGACCGCCATGGCGGCCTGCTGCACGGTCGCGGCGGCCGCGCCACCGCCGAAGGGGATGTTGCTGAAGAACTTCAGGGACGGGATACCGGCGGCGCGCGCCACGGCGGCCTGGGTATTGGTGTCCATGGTGAAGGTCGTCAGACCGTCCACGTCGGCGGGGGTCAGCCCGGCGTCGGCCAGCGCGGCGGTGACGGCCTCCGCGGCCAGGCGCAGCTCGCTGCGACCCGAATCCTTGGAGAAGTCGGTAGCGCCGATGCCGACGATGGCCGCGCTACGGCTCAGGCCGGTCACTGTGCCTCCTGAAGGGAGATAACGGCTTTCGCCGTGATGTGGTCGCCGAGCGAATCCTTGCCGACCACGTCGATGGTGATATCCGCACCGTCCACCGCCGAGACGGTGCCGGTCAGGGTGAGGGTGTCGCCCGCGTACAGCGGCACGCCCAGCCGCAGCGCGATGGACTTGACGCGGGCGCTCGGCCCGGCCCAATCCGTCACGAACCGCTGCACCAGCCCGGTGTCGGTGAGGATATTGACGAAGATGTCCTTGGACCCCCGCGCGAGGGCCTTGTCGCGGTCGTGGTGCACGTCCTGGAAGTCGCGGGTGGCCAGCGCGGTCGACACGATGAACGTCGGATCGGCGTGAATCACCAACTCCGGCAGCGTGGTTCCGACCTGAACGGCCGAGAGTTCGACAGTGGTCATCGCACGGCCTTCCAGTAGGGCACGGTGTTGTCGTCGTCGAGCTTCAGATAGGCGACCTCGACGGCCTGGCCGACCTCGACCTCGGACGGCTCGATGCCGGTGAGCTCACCGAGCATGCGCACGCCTTCTTCCAGCTCGACCAGGGCGACCACGTAGGGCAGCTGCCGTCCCGGCACCCGCGGCGCGTGATGCACCACGAAGCTGAAGACGGTGCCGCGCCCGGAGGCCACCACATAGTCGGACTGCTCCGTGTGGTCCTTCCAGAGCGCCGGAACCGGCGGATGCTGGAGCGTGCCGTCGGGCCGCTGCTGAATGCGCAGCTCGCCGAGTTTCACTCCGTCCCAGAAGAACTCGGTGTCCTTGGAGACGGTGGGCCGGACCCGCTTGGCCAGATCCTCCGCCGAGACCGCGCCGGATTCCCTGGCAGCGGCCGACTTTCCGGTCCCGGGCGCGAACTTCAGCATCCGGAACTTCATCTCGGTGACCAGCTCGTCGCCCACGTACCAGTTGGTGAGGTAGGTGGTGAACCAGCCGTCGCCCAGCCCGGTCTGCTTGGGCCCCACGATGTCTCCGACACTGGAGCGCACCGTGACCTGCTCGCCGACCTGGAGGTAGCGGTGGTAGACCTGCTCGCAGTTGGTGGCCACCACCGAGGTGAAACCGGCCGCGTCGAACAGGTCGTTGGTGCGGGTCATCGGGTCGTCGTCGGCGCGAATTCCGCCGAGCCCCAGCATAGTCCACACCTGCGCCATGGCCGGCGGGGCCACGATGCCGGGATGCCCGGCCGCCTGTGCGGCGGCCTCGTCCACGTAGATCGGGTTGGCGTCGCCGAGTGCCTCGACCCAGTTGTTGATCATGGGCTGATTGATCGGATCCCGCCCCGCGCGGGGCGCGGACTCGCCGTCCGCCTTGATCTTCTCCAGGCCGTCGCGGATCTCGTCGGCCGTGAAACTCTTCGTCACGCTGTAACTCCTCTGCGATCTAGCGCGGGACTCGCGGAAGCCGCAGGCCCATCTGGGCGATCAGCTCACGCATGACCTCGTTGACACCGCCGCCGAAGGTCACCACCAGGTTCTGCTTGGTGCGCTTGTCCAGCCACACCAGCAGATCCGCGGTGGCCTGATCGGCGGGATCGCCGTAGCGGCCCACGATCTCCTCGGCCAGGCGGCCCGCCTCCTGCAGCGCCTCGGTGGAGAACACCTTGGTCGCCGACGCGTCGGCGATGACATCGCGCGGATCGGCGTCGGGGCGCTCCATATTGGAGGCCACCTGCCAGTTCAGCAGCTCGTTGAGCCGGGTCATGGCGTGCAGGCGACCCAGCGAGCGGCGCACCTCGGTCTCACCGAGCACACCCTGCTTCTGCGCCCACTCGCGCACCCGCTCGTAGAGCTGCTCGATCTTGCCGGACGGGCCCAGGCCGACCCGCTCGTGATTGAGCTGGGTGGTGATCAGCTTCCAGCCGCCGTTCTCCTCGCCGACCATCATGTTCGCGGGGACGCGGACATTGTCGAAGTAGGTGGCGTTGGTGTGGTGCGCGCCGTCGGCGGTGATGATCGGGGTCCAGGAGTAGCCCGGATCCTTGGTGTCGACGATCAGGATGGTGATCGCGCGGTGACGGGCCTCCACCGGACCGGTGCGCACCGCCAGCCAGATGTAGTCGGCCTCGTGCGCGCCGGTGGTGAAGATCTTCTGCCCGTTGACGATCCAGTCGCCGTTGGCGTCGCGCACCGCGGAGGTGCGCAGCGCGGCCAGGTCGGTGCCCGCGTCCGGCTCGGAGTAGCCGATGGCGAAATGCACGTCGCCGGTGAGGATTCCGGGCAGGAACTTCTGCTTCTGCTCGTCGGTGCCGTAGGACTGCAGCGCCGGGCCGACGGTCAGCAGCGTCACCAGGGGTACGGGCACATCGGCCCGCACCGCCTCGTTGTAGAAGATCTGCTGTTCCAGCGGGCCGAAACCCTGCCCGCCGTACTCCTTGGGCCAGCCGACGCCCAGTTTGCCGTCGCGGCCCATCCGCTTCACGACCGCGCGGTAGGCGTCGCCGTGCCGGTTGACCAGCATCTCGGACTCCTCCTCGGGAGTCACCAGAACGGAGAAGTACGAACGCAATTCGTCGCGGAGCTGTCGCTGCTCAGCGGTCAGTTCGATGAACATCTGGCTCCCAGTCGGTCCAGCCGGAACGATTCGCCGCCGAGCCAGCGGGCGATGTCCTTGGCCTGTGAGTAGTAGCGGTGCAGCGGATGGCTCATGTCGACGCCGAGGCCGCCGTGCAGGTGATGACACTTCTGCATGGCCGCGGGCAGCTCGGAGGCCACCGTGTAGGCCAGCACGTCGAGGTCGTCGTCGATGCGCTCCAGGTGCCCGGCGCTGACCGGCTCCCCGTCCGAACCTTCCTGCGCGAGCGCCCAGTTGGCCGAGACGGCGGCGGCGTGCAGCGTGCGCGACACCACGTAGACGTCCGCGATCTGCTGCGCGACCGCCTGGAACTCCGCCAGCGGACGGCCGAACTGCTGCCGGGTCCGCACATGCTCGGCGGTCAGCGCGACCACGCCCTTGAGCAGACCGTCCGCGACCGCGCCGATGCTCGCCAGCGCGAAGCGGTGCAGCTCGGCCAGCCCGGTCGGCAGCAGCTGCTCGGCCGGGATGCGAACCTGCTCGAACTGCAGCGAAAACTCCGGCACGCCATCGGAACTCGGGCTGGCGGTCCGGGTGATGCCCGGGGCGTCACCGTCGACGACGGCGATGCCCGCGTCGGTGGGCACCAGGATCCAGCGCGCGGTGTCCGCGTAGGGCACCGCCACCTTCCGGCCGGTGACCAGCACGCCCGTCCCGTCGGCGACCGCGGTGGTCTCCGGCTTGACGGTGAACGGCGCACCCGGCTCGTGCAGCGCGGCAGTCAGCACCGCGCCCTCGGCGACGGCCGGAAACAGCTTCTCCGCCAAGGCATCCGGAATGCCGATGACCTTGAGCGGCAGCACGCCGAAGCCGAGGGTGGCCAGGGCGGGCACCTGCGCGGCGTCGGTGGCCAGCTCGGTGAGCATGGCCGAGACCTCGAGCAGGCCCATATCGTCGCCGCCGAAGCGCTCAGGTAGGGGCACGGCCAGCAGACCGCTCTCGGCGATGATCGGCCAGAGTGCGCTATCGCGGGCACTCTCGCGTTCCAGCAAACTTACGACAACCTCGGCGACAGCGTCCTGGCTCTCGTCCCTGGTGAAGTCCAATTCAATGCTCCCGGTTGAGGTGTGGGCTAGCCGTGCGACTCGCGTGGCAACCCGAGGATCCGTTCACCGGCGACGGTCAACAGAATCTGCTCGGTACCGCCCGCGATCGACAAACAGCGTGTGAGCAGGAATTCTTTCACCACATCGGTTTCCAGAGCACCCGCCGCACCGGACAATTCGACGGCGAATTCGGCCACCGCCTGCCGGTGACGCACACCGACCAGTTTCCGCACGCTGCTCTGCGCGGCCGGGTCGCCGCCGGTGAGCAGCTTCTGTGCCGCACGAGCTTCCAGCAATGTCCCGGCTACAGATTCTGAAATGAGTGCGCCCAGCCGGTCGGCCACCACTTCGGCACCCGGACCCGAGGTCGGCGCGGCGGCGATCAAGGCCTCCAGCTCATCCCCGATTCCCTTACCGCCCATGGCCACTCGCTCCGCCGACAGCGTCGAACGCGCGATCTTCCAGCCATTGCCGAGCTCACCGACCAGGCAGTCGTCCGGAACGAACACATCGTCGAGGAACACCTCGTTGAAGCGCGCCTCACCGGTGATCTCCACCAGCGGCCGGATATCCAGCCCGGCACTCTTCATATCGACCAGGAAGTAACTGATGCCCTTGTGCTTGGGCGCGGACGCGTCGGTGCGCGCCAGGCAGATACCCCAGGTGGCCCGATCCGCGAGCGAGGTCCAGACCTTCTGACCACGCAGCTTCCAGCCACCCTCGACCCGCTCGGCCACCGTGCGCAGTGCGGCCAGATCCGAGCCGGCGCCCGGCTCCGAGAACAGCTGGCACCAGATGACCTCACCGGTCAGCGTCGGCATGGCGTAACGCTCGATCTGCTCGGGCGTACCCCACTGCAGCAGCGTCGGGATCGCCCAGTTCGCAATCGCGATGTCCGGCAACGCGATACCGGCCTTGCGGACCTGATCGTCGAGCCGGGTGCGCAGAATCGGACCCGCGCCACGGCCGTAGGGCACCGGCCAGTGCGAGGCCAGCAGCCCCGCCTCGGCCAGCGCGACCCGCTGCTGAGATTCCGGCAGTGCCGCGATCTTGGCCAGATCGGCCGCCAGCACCGCGGCCTCCGCGGCATCCAAACCGGCCGTGTCCCAACCGGATCCGTCGTCACCGGCCGCCAGGTCGATGCCGACCGTGCGGCGCACACCCGAGAGCGTCAGCTCGGTGACCCGGGCCCGCCAGTGCGCGGAGCCGCCCAGCAGCTGACGCAGCGCGGTGGCGCGGCGCAGATACAGGTGGGCGTCGTGCTCCCAGGTGAAACCGATTCCACCCAGCACCTGAATGCAGTCCTTGGCGTTCTCGACCGCCGCGTCCAGCGCGACCGACAGCGCGACCGCGGCCGCCAACTGCAGTTCCGCACTGCCGCTGTCGACGGCGGCCGCCGCGTCGGCGGCCACCGCGCGAATCTGCTCGGCCCGGCACAGCATCCACGCGCAAATGTGTTTGATCGCTTGGAATTCGCCGATCCGACGGCCGAATTGCTCACGCACCTTGGCGTATTCGGTCGCCGTCTCGAGGCACCAGCCCGCGATGCCCGCGGCCTCCGCGGCCACCAGCGCCGCGGCCACATCGGGCACCGACACCGCCGGTTCGAAGAGCCGGTCCGGCGCGACAGCGACATTCGAGCACCGCACCCGGGCCAGCGGAACGCTCTGGTCGAGACCGGTCAGCGGTTCGACCCGCAGACCCTCGGCCCCGGCATCGATCAACGCCCACAGCGATCGCTCGCCGTCCCGGACCGGAACCAGGAGCGCGGCACCCGGCGAAGCGCCGAGAACCGAGTCCCACTCACCGGACACCAGGGCCCCGGATTCGCTCACGGATATGGCGATTTCGCCATCCAGAGCAACTCCGCATGGCATAGTTTCGTCGAGCGTCTCACCGGCAACGAGTCCCGCCAATGCCGTCGAGAGCACCGGTCCGCCCACCAGATCGTGCGCCGCCTGTTCCACCAGGACGGCGAGATCACCGACGGACCCGCCCGCACCACCGGATTCCTCCGGCACCGCGACTCGGAAAATTCCGAGATCGGCCAGGCGCGACCAGTATTCGCGCCAGAATTCGGCCGTTCCCGCACGCATTGTTGCAATTGGGGCTACCGCTGCAGCCCATCCACGCATCGACTCCTGAACGGCTTTATGCTCGTCAGTGGTGGCTATGGTCACACTCCATACCGCCTTTCAGGCGTGACTTGAGCTCCTAGAACATGTTCTAATGTTCGAGCCGGGCGTAAGTCAAGCGCCGTCCGGTCGCGGTACGAACTCGTCGTGCAGGAAAGGACTTTCAACCGATGGCCAGTCCCTCCCGATCGCAGGCCGCCGATGGGGCGTCTGCCGGTCGCACCGCGCCCGCCACCACCCTCAGCGAAGAGGATCTGAGTTCGGCGGCGCAGCGCGACCGACGCAAACGCATCCTCGACGCCACCCTCGCACTGGCCTCCAAGGGCGGATACGACGCGGTCCAGATGCGCGCGGTCGCCGAGCGCGCCGACGTCGCCGTCGGCACCCTCTACCGCTACTTCCCGTCCAAGGTGCACCTGCTGGTGTCCGCGCTGGCAAGGGAATTCGAGCAGTTCGAAGGTCGCCGCAAGCCGCTGGCCGGGGTCAGCCCGCAGGAGCGCATGCACCTGCTGCTCACCCAGGTCACCCGGGCCATGCAGCGCGACCCACTGCTCACCGAGGCGATGACCCGCGCGTTCATGTTCGCCGACGCCTCCGCGGCCGCCGAGGTCGATCGGGTCGGCAAGGTGATGGACCGGTTCTTCGCCCGCGCCCTCTCCGACGAGGTGCCCTCGGAGCGGCAGCTCGCCATCGCCCGCGTCATCTCCGACGTGTGGCTGTCCAACCTTGTTGCGTGGCTGACCCGTCGGGCCTCCGCCACCGATGTCACCGAGCGCCTCGAGCTGACCGTCGACCTGCTCATCGGCTCCCAGGAGTAATGCGAACGCACGCATGCGTTCGCATGTGCGCACAGGGGCTGCCCAGTCCGGAGAACTGGGCAGCCCCTGAGTCGTTTCCAGGAACAGTGCAGGTCAATGGGCCTTATCACGTCTTACCGCGCGGAAAACGGACATCGTGATGAACGACACGAAAGTGTTTTGTAAAGCCTACGTATCACCGCACACACAAGCGGGCAACCAGCACCCAGTAGCATCACTCGCGCCCTGAAAAATCTCCTCCGATCATTAGGTTGGATGCGTGAGCGCACAGGATTTGTCACTCGAACTTCGCCGTGCGTTGGCGGCCATCGCCCGCGTGCCACGACTGCTGGTTGCTTCGGACTATGACGGGACGATCGCTCCGATCGTCTCCGATCCGACCAAGGCCTATCCCCATCGGGAGTCGGTGAGCGCCCTGCGCGCTCTCGCCGGTCTCACCGGAACCACCGCCGCCGTGATCTCCGGCCGCGCCCTGCGTGATCTGGCGGCCCTGTCCCGGCTGCCCGTCGAGGTGCAGCTGATCGGAAGTCACGGTTCGGAATTCGATGTCGGCTTCGTGCACGCCATCGACAACGACGCCAAACAGCTGCTGCAGGAGGTCACTACGACCCTGACGCAGATCGCTCAGGACAATCCGGGCGCTTCTGTAGAAATCAAACCGGCCAGCGTGGCCCTGCACGTCCGCAACGCCAGCCCCGAAATCGGCCGTCGCGCACTGGTTACCGTGCGCCAGGGACCGGCCAGCTGGGTCGGCGTGCAGACCACCGAGGGCAAGGAGGTCATCGAGCTCGCGGTCGTCGAAACCGACAAGGGCGCGGCGCTCGATATCGTCCGGCACCAGCAGGGCGCGCAGGCCGCACTGTTCATCGGCGACGACGTCACCGACGAGAAGGCCTTCACCCGACTGTCCGGCCCGGACGTCGGCATCAAGGTCGGCGACGGCGAGAGCCTCGCCAAGTACCGGGTCGCCAGCACCGAAGAGGTCTCCAAGGCACTGGCTTTCCTGCTCGAGGAACGCCGCACCTGGCTCGCCGGTGCCAGCGCGCCGCGGATCGAACGGCTGACCATGCTGGCCAGCCCGCGCTCCAAAGCCCTTGTCACACCGGACGGCACCATCACCTGGCTGTGCCACCCGGAACCGGACTCGGCCGCGGTCTTCGCCCACCTGCTGGGCGGTCAGGGCGCGGGGCACTTCACCGTGCAACCGGAACGCGCCGGACTGCCGCTGTCCCAACGCTATGTCGACGGCACCATGACCGTCGAAACCCGTTGGTCCAGTTTGCGGGTCGTCGACTACCTGCCGCACGACGTGGTGCCCGAGCGCACCGACCTCACCCGGGTCATCACCGGAGATGCCAAGGCGGTCATCACCTTCGCGCCGCGACCCGAATTCGGGCAGGTGCCGGTGCGGCTGGTGCACGCCACCGGCGGGCTGAAACTGCAGGGCACCAACGATCCCATCGTGCTGCGCTCACCCGGCGTGGACTGGGAGATCATCGACGAGGGCAACCACCACACCGCGCGTGCCGTCGTCGACCCCTCACAGGGGCCGATCGTGCTCGAAATGCGGTGCGGCACCTCCGATCTCGCGCCCGCCATGCGGCCGGAGAACGAGCGTCGCCGAGAAGCCGAGCGGTACTGGGGCGAATGGGTCGGCAAGCTCGAATTGCCGCCCCTGAAGCCGGATCTCATGAAGCGGTCCGCGCTCACCCTGCGCGGCCTGGTGCACGCGCCGTCCGGGTCCATCCTGGCCGCCGCCACCACCTCGCTGCCCGAGGACATCGGCGGCGTCCGCAACTGGGACTACCGCTACTGCTGGCTGCGTGACGCCTCGCTCACCGCCTCCGCGCTGGTGTCGCTGGGCTCGCTCGGCGAGGCCGAGGATCTCCTCGCCTGGACGCACCGGGTGCTCGAGACCCTGCCCGGACCCGAACGACTGCACCCGCTCTACACGCTCTACGGCGAGACGCTGCCGCCCGAAGCCGTCATCGACCAGCTGCCCGGTTACGCCGGGTCGCGGCCGGTGCGCGTCGGCAACGCGGCGAACATGCAGGTGCAGCTGGACGTGTTCGGTCCCATCGTGGATCTGATCTCGCAGCTCGCGCACGCGCGCGAGCGCAAGGGCATCAGCGATCCGCTGCAGGTGCTGCCGGACCCGGACTGGGAACTGGTGGCTGCCATGGTTTCCGCGGTGCAGCGCCGCTGGCGCGAACCCGACCACGGCATCTGGGAGATCCGCGGCAACCCGCGCCACCACGTCTACTCCAAGGTGATGGGCTGGCTGACCGTGGACCGGGCACTGACCCTGGCCCGGCAGTTCGGGCGGCCCGTCGACCCGGAGTGGGAGACGTTGCGCGACACCATCTCCGACGAGGTCAAGCAGGAGGGCTGGAACGACGAGGTCCAGTCCTACACCGCGGCCTACGAGGGCACCGACCTCGACGCCGCCACCCTGCACATCGGCCTGAGCGGTCTCATCGATCCGGACGATCCGCGCTTCGCGGCCACCGTGGTGGCCACCGAGGCCGAACTCCGCAGCGGATCGACCGTGTACCGCTACCACCACGACGACGGACTGCCCGGCGGCGAGGGCGGTTTCCACCTGTGTGCCGCCTGGCTGGTGGAGGCCTACCTGCTGATCGGCAAGCGGGAGGACGCCGAGGCGTTGTTCGCGCAGCTGGTCGACGTGGCGGGTCCGACCGGACTGCTCTCGGAGGAGTACGACCCGGTCGCCGAACGCTCGCTGGGCAACCATCCGCAGGCCTACAGCCATCTCGGTCTGCTGCGTTGCGCGCAGCTGCTGAGCCAGCCGGTCACCACCTCGCCCCGGGATTCAGCGGTGCTGACCTAGGGGATGCACTGATCCCGAAGGGCCCGGTAGCCAACGGCTGCCGGGCCTTTCGCATGCCCGGGGTCGGCGGTCACAAGGGCGGGGCGGGGTGGTGCGGGCCACATCCGGGCCGCACGGCTAGGGCGCCACTGGACAGGTGCGCTACATTCAAATGGCAATCGTTTTCGTTACTAGTAAGCCGCAGTGCCAGGAGTGACCAGCGTGACCAGAAGTAGCTTTGCTCGAGGATTCGCCGTGTTCGCCGCGGGGCTCGCCACCGTCGCCACCCTGACCGCGTGCGGCAGCTCCAAGGACTCCGGCCAACTGACCGTGGTCGCCTCCACCAATGTCTGGGGCGACATCACCAAGGCCGTCGCCGGACCGGACATCAAGGTCGAATCGATCATCAGCGACCCGGCCGTGGACCCGCACTCCTTCGAGGTCACCCCCAGCGACGCCGCCAAGATCACCGACGCCAAGCTGGTCGTCTACAACGGCGGCGACTACGACGAGTTCATCGACAAGGCCATCGCGGGCAAGAACAAGATCACCGTCAATGCCTTCGACATCGCGGGCGCGGACAGCCACGCGGGCGAAACCGCCGGTGCCGCACCGGCATCCGACGCCTCGCACGCACACGCCAACGAACACGTCTGGTACGACCTGCACCAGGTCGGCCACGTCGCGCAGCACATCGCCGACGCCCTCGGGCAGCTCGACCCGGCCAACAAGCAGGCCTACACCGACCGCGCCGCCGCGTTCACCGCCCAGCTGAGCCCGATCGAGGCCGTCATCGCCAAGGTCGCCGCCGAGCACCCCGGCCAGCCGGTGCTGCAGACCGAGCCCCTCGCGGCCTATATGCTCACCGCCGCCAAGGCCGACGACAAGACCCCGCACGCCTTCCAGGAGGCCGTCGAACAGGGCACCGACCCGGCCCCCGCCGACGTCGCCACCGTGCGAGACCTGTTGACCGGCAAACAGGTTCGCGCCCTCGTCTACAACAAGCAGACCGAGGACAAGCTCACCCTGGACCTGAAGTCGACCGCCGAGAAGTCCGGCGTCACCGTCGTCGACGTCACCGAAACCCTCCCCGCCGGAGTCGACTACCTGCGGTGGATGACCGGCAACGCCCAGGCCATCGCCAAAGCCCTGTCCTAGCAACACCTCCGAGAAGAACGCACCGTGAACCACCCCGAGCGGACCAACCGGCCATCGCCGGGCGCACCCCTCGCGCCCGGCGATCTGGCCGTTCTCGAAACCCGTTCCGCCACAACTAGCGACCCTGGTTCCACCGGCTCCACCCGGGCTACCACCGCCGCGCCCGGGAGGAGCACCACCATGACCGCGAAACCCGCGCTCGACCCCGCACCCGGCCTGGAGTCATCGACTTCCCTTGCCGGACAGCAACTACCGGCGCCCGCGCTCAGTCTCGTAACGGGCAACGCAGGCGCTTCGCAACCTTCCGGCGCGCCGACCGGGACGCCCGCGGTGCGGCTGTCCGGGGCGCGGCTGGCGTTCGGGGAGCGGGTGCTGTGGGACGGGCTGGATCTGCGGGTGGAGCCGGGCGAGTTCATCGCGGTCCTGGGGCCCAACGGATCCGGGAAGACGTCCATGCTGCGGATGCTGCTCGGGCAGCTGACACTGTCGGCGGGCACCGCGGAGATCTCGGGAACGCCTGCGCGGCTGGGGAATCCGGCCATCGGATACGTGCCACAGCAGAAGACCATCGAGGGCGGGGCACAGTTGCGCGGCATCGACCTGGTGGGGCTCGGCGTGGACGGGCACCGGTGGGGATTCGGGTTCAAGGGGCGCAAGGAACGCAAGCGGAAGGTGATCGAGGCGATCGCGTCCGTCGGGGCGGAGAAGTTCGCCTACGCGCCGCTGGACGCGCTCTCCGGCGGTGAACAGCAGCGACTGCGCGTGGCACAGGCACTCGCGGGCGACCCGCGGGTGCTGCTGTGCGACGAACCGCTGCTGTCGCTCGACCTGGCCAACCAGCAGCTGGTGTCCGAGCTCATCGACCGGCGGCGACGCACCCACGACACCGCCGTGCTGTTCGTGACCCACGAGATCAATCCCATTCTGCCGCTGGTGGATCGGGTGCTCTACCTGGTCGACGGGCAATTCCGGATCGGCACCCCCGACGAGGTGATGACCTCCGAGACGCTCTCCGAGCTGTACGGCACCGAGGTCGACGTGCTGCGCGTACGCGGCCGCCTGGTCGTGGTCGGCACCGGCGATGCCATGGACGCGCTGGGTGAATCCGGCGCGCAGCATTGCCACGGCGACCACCGGCCACCCCGCCACGGCCATCGGAACACGGACCCGGCCGACAGCGAAACCCGTACGCGGGCAGACCACTCCGGCCAGGGCGAGGCGCGGGCATGATCGACAAGCTGAGCAAGCTGTTCTCGCAGATGTTCGACGTCTCCACCACCGCGCATCTGATGTCCTACGACTTCGTGCAGCAGGCCGTCATCGCGGCCGCGCTGCTCGGGCTGCTGGCCGGGGCCATCGGGCCGATCATCATCAGCCGCCAGATGTCGTTCGCGGTGCACGGCACCAGTGAGCTCTCGCTCACCGGCGCGGCCGCCGCCCTGCTGGCCGGGGTCGGCGTCGGGCTCGGCGCGATCATCGGTTCGGTGGTCGCCGCGGTCCTGTTCGGCGTGCTGGGTTCCCGTGCGCGCGAACGCGATTCGGTCATCGCCGTGGTGCTGTCGTTCGGGCTCGGCCTGTCGGTGCTGTTCCTGTGGCTCGGCCCGGAACGCGCGGGCTCCAAATTCTCGCTGCTCACCGGACAGGTGGTGAGCGTCGGCAATACCGGGCTCGGGCTGCTGGCCACCTGCACCGCGGCGGTGCTGATCGTGCTCGCCGCCATCTACCGGCCGCTGCTGTTCGCCAGCTCCGACCCGGAAGTGGCGGTGGCACGCGGGGTTCCGGTGCGCGCGCTGTCCATCGTGTTCGCCGTCCTGCTCGGCGTCACCGCGGCCTTCGGCGTCCAGATCGTCGGCGCGCTACTGGTGCTGTCGCTGCTCATCACGCCCGCCGCCGCGGCCGCTCAGCTCACCGCCAGCCCGGTCCGGGTCGCGGTGCTGTCCATCGTGTTCGCCGAAATCGCCGCTGTCGGAGGCATTCTGCTGTCGCTGGCCCCCGGCGTCCCGATCTCGACGTTCGTCACCACCATCTCGTTCACCATCTACGTGATCTGCCGAGTGGTCGGCTCCCGCACCCGCAACCGCCGCCGGGTGCTCGTCACCGCCTAGCCGCCCTCGCCCGCCAGCGCGAACAGGCCGTCGGCGGTCTGCTCGATCAGACCGTCGACGAGCAGCGAGTCCAGGGCCCGGTCACGCTGGCCGATATCGCGAGTCCAGGCCAGGTCCAAGCGAATTCGCTCGACCGGACCCGAGGCGTCGCGCAGCACATCGAGCAGTCGGCCACGCGCCTGACGATCGGTGCCCTCGAACTTCTGGGTCCGCCGCACCACGTCGGAGGCCGGGCGGCCCGCCGTCACCCAGGCGCAGCTGGGCAGCGGGCAACGCTCGCAGTCCGGGTTGCGGGCGGTGCAGACCGTCGCACCCAATTCCATGAGGGCGGCGGAGAATACGGCCGCGCGATCCACCCGGGACGGCAGCAGCGCCTCGGTCTCGCCCAGGTCGCGCGCCGCCGGATTGCCCGCTTCGGCACGCCCGTGCACGGCGCGGGCAACCACTCGGCGAACATTGGTGTCCACCACCGGAACCCGCTGCCCGTAGGCGAAACACGCGACCGCGCGAGCGGTGTACGCGCCGATGCCCGGCAGGCCCAGCAGCACCTCCACGTCGGTCGGCACCTCGTCGCCGTGCTGCTCGGCCAGCACCCCGGCGCACTCGTGCAGCCGCAGCGCGCGGCGCGGATAGCCGAGCTTGCCCCAGGCGCGCAGCACGTCCCCCTGCGGGGCGGCTGCCATCGCCGAGGGCACCGGCCAGCGCGCCACCCACTCCCGCCAGATCGGTTCGACCCGCACCACCGGCGTCTGCTGCAGCATGATCTCGCTCATCAGGATCTGCCACGCGGTGACGCCGGGACGTCGCCACGGCAGGTCCCGCGCCGTTTCGCGGTACCACTCGATGAGCACGTCGCTATCCACGCCGACCTCCGGGCCGATCGCCACCACCGGGATTCCCACACACGACCACGCGCGCGATGGTATCCACTCGGTGTGACACCGTGACAGGCAACGCTCACCGAGACGCCGAATCGGCGGACAGCCGGTGTTTGCCGGGGCGTAACGCCCCGGACTCGCCGGTAACCCGCCCGCTATGGAAAATGGGATACATGCCGCAAACCAACCCGATCAGTGCCTGGAAAGCCCTCCGCGAAGGCAACGAACGATTCGTCAACGGCACGTTGCAGCACCCCAGCCAGGGCGCCGCCGACCGGGCCAAACTCGTCGACGGGCAGCAGCCCGCCGCGGTCCTGTTCGGCTGCGGAGACTCCCGCGTGGCCGCCGAGATCATCTTCGACCAGGGCCTCGGTGACATGTTCGTGGTGCGCACCGCGGGCCACGTCATCGACAGCTCGGTGCTCGGCTCCATCGAATACGGCGTGCAGGTGCTCAATGTGCCGCTCATCGTCGTGCTCGGCCACGACAGCTGCGGAGCCGTCCGCGCCACCATCGACGCCCTCGACCACGGCAACGTGCCCGGCGGCTTCATCCGCTCGGTGGTCGAGAAGGTGACCCCGTCCATCCTCATCGGCCGCCGCGAGGGCCTGGAATCCGTCGACGACCTGGAGGCCCGCCACGTCGAGGAGACCGCCCGCCTGCTCATGCAGCGGTCGATGATCATCTCGCAGAAGGTGGCCACCGGCGAGTGCGCCATCGCCTGTGTCACCTACAACCTGGGCGAAGGCCAGATCAAGCTCAACCGGGTCATCGGCAACATCGGCGAAGTGGTCTAGCGAACTCTCAGCAGCGTCCGTGCCCATCACCGTCGCGGTGGGCACGGCGGGCAAAATGCGTGGATCGACGCCGCGAGCGGCGGAATTTACCCGTCGCGTAGGCGCTTTCACGTCCGACACGCCGAGACCCTGCTCGGGTCGACCCCAATACTGCCCTTACCGTTGTCAGCGTGCTGGAACCGAACGGACCACTGCCACCGGAAATTTATTGGCGCCGGCGCGCCCTCGCGATCGGCGCGCTGGTCATCGGCCTCGCGCTGGTGATCTGGGTGGCCTTCGCAGTGTTGCGCGGCGGCGGGGACCACAAGGCCGATCCCAAGGCCACCACCACCTCCGCGGCCGGGGCGACCAACAAGCCCGCCGGCAGCTCGTCGAGCGCACCGGATTCCGGCTCGGCCAAACCCTCCGCCAGCGGCGCCGTCAGTGCCGCCCCCGCGGCGGCGAGCCAGTGCCCGGACCAGTCCCTCGCCGTGAAAGTGAATGTCGGGCAACCCACGTACAAGACCGGTGACCAACCCGTCTTCGGCATCGTCATCACCAACATCTCCAGCAACGCCTGCGAACGCGATATGGGTTCCGGCCTGCAGCTGGTGTCGGTGCAGTCGCTCGACGGCCAGCGCAAGCTCTGGTCCAGCACCGACTGCTACCCCGACGGCACCCCCGACATGCGCACCCTGGCTCCCGGGCAGCAGGCCGCCTTCACCGTGACCTGGTCGGGCGCCAGCAGCCAGCCCGGCTGCGCCGGTGAACGCCTCCCCGTGCCCGCGGGCCCGTACACCGTTGTGGCCCAGCTCGGTTCGGTGCGCAGCTCACCGGAGCCGTTCAATATCGCGTAGTCGCTCGGCACTCGCGATACCCCCCGAGAAGCACGAAACAGCGGCGGCCGGAACCCTATTCGCAGGGTTCCGCCCGCCGCCGCATTCACAGCAATTCCGGAAATTCACCGGACATTCGCCGACCGCTCGAATTACCCGGCCGGAAAGCAATCCATTTCGACTGTCCCGACTTCGATTCCGGCGCTCATTCCGCCATTTCCATCGGAGCCTGCACCTGGCGGCGCTTACGCAATCCGGTAATGGCAAGGGCCGCACGGATATCGGTGACCTCGCGCAAAGTCATACCGCGGCCGGTGCGCTCCACACCCGGCGGCACCAGCGCCTCGGTGAATCCCAATCGCTCCGCCTCCGCGAGCCTGCGGCTCAACCCCGTCACCTGCCGCACCTCCCCCGCCAGCCCGACCTCACCCAGCACCACCATGCCGCTGGGCAGCGCCTGATCCTGGCTGGCGCTCGCAATGGCCAGGGCCACAGCCAGATCCGCGGCGGGCTCGGTGAGCCGCATACCGCCCACGGTGGCCGCGTAGACGTCCTGCTTGCCCACGAACACGCCCCCGCGGCTCTGCAGGACGGCCAGCACCATGGAAACGCGGTTGTAGTCCAGCCCGCTCACCGCCCGCCGCGGCGCGGGCGCCTGGGTGTCCACCGTGAGCCCCTGCACCTCGCCCAGCATCGGCCGCTTGCCGTCCATCGCCACCGTCACCGCCGTACCCGGCACCGACGCGCCCCGATGATGCAGGAACAGCCCCGAAGGGTCGTCCACACAGTGGATTCCGGCCTCCCGCATCTCGAAGCAGCCGACCTCGTCGGTGCTTCCGAAGCGGTTCTTGATGCCGCGCACCATGCGCAGCGAGGAATGCTTGTCGCCCTCGAACTGCAGCACCACGTCCACCAGATGCTCGAGCGTGCGCGGCCCCGCCACCGCTCCGTCCTTGGTGACGTGCCCGACCAGCAGCACCGCGATCCCGCTCGCCTTGGCCAGCGAGGTCAGCGCGGCCGTCACCGAACGCACCTGGGTGACACCGCCGATCACCCCGTCCGCGTCCGCCGCCAGCATGGTCTGCACCGAGTCCACCACCAGCAGAGACGGTTTCACCTGCTCGACGTGCCCGAGAATGGTCGCCAGATCGGATTCGGCCGCCAGGTACACCTTTTCGTGCACCGCCCCGGTCCGGTCGGCCCGCAACCGCACCTGCCCCGCCGACTCCTCCGCCGTCACGTACAGCGCGATCTCGCCACGCGCCCGCGCCCACCGATGCGCCACCTCGAGCAGCAGCGTCGACTTGCCCACCCCGGGCTCCCCCGACAGCAGCACCACCGACCCCGGAATGATCCCGCCGCCCAGCACCCGATCCAGCTCCGAGACCCCCGTGGACCGCGACTGCGTCTGGTTCGCGTCGATCTGCGAGAGCGGCAGGGCCGCCGTGCTCGGCAGCATGGCCCGCCGCCCCACCGCCACCGCGCCCGACGACGCCGCGACCTCCTCGATGGTCCCCCACCCACCGCAATCCGGGCACCGCCCAACCCATTTCGCCACATCGTGCGAACAGGCCGAACATCGATACACCGACTTCACCTTGGCCATCCGCGCAGCCTAACGACCCCTACCGACAGCTCCCGGCAACACCGCGCCGCCGATGGGCCCGCCCGCGAACGCGACAGCGCCCGCCCCGGAAATCCGGAACGGGCGCTGCGACAGGTGGTTCAGAGCCGGATCAGTGGCCCATGTCCATCTTGGCCGGTTCGGTGCGGACGCTGCCCGGGCCCGCGTCGACCGGGGTGTTGACGACGACGGTGCCGCCCTCCTTGAACACGAAGGTCAGCGGGTAGGTCAGGCCGGGGGTGACATCCTTGGTCAGCCCGTCGACCTCGATCAGCACCGGCTTGGCGTTCGGGTCACCGGTCTTGTCCGCGGCCGGTTCGGCGGCGTCCTTGGCGGTCGGCTTGTCGGCGACCACGGTGGTCTGCGGCGCGATCGAGAACTTGTCGGCGATCTTCACCTGACCCAGGTCGGTGGTGATGCTGACCAGCTCGTCGACCTTCTTGTCGCTCAGGTTGATCGCGCTGAACGCCAGCACGGCCTTGCCGCCCTTGGCGTTGTTGAACTCTTCGGTCGCCGGGATCAGGAAGCGCACATCGCGCAGGGCGATCGAGCCGACGTTGGCGGAATTGCCGTTGACGGCGGCGGCCTGGCTGGCGGTCTGAGAGATCTGACCGGCGCCGCAACCCGACAGCGCGAGCACCGCGCCCGCGGCGAGTGCGGCAACTGTCACGGCACGCCGCCGCGACTTCGACGCAGTGGTGGCTTTCAGGGCAGTCACGGGGTCCTCCATGTCGACCGGGCTCACTCCACTATGGAGAGTAGTAGTCAAAGAGCGTAATCCGTGTCTCCCCCCGCGCTACACGCGGGCGGTGTCGCACGCGCGTGGCGCGACCCCGGGCTGGCGCGGCCGACGCGACCCGCCGGAAGTGTCAGGGGACCTGACAGAGATTCCGAGACGAGTTCCCGAGTGATGCATTGATGTTTATGACAGCTCGCTCGGTCGCGTATGCGAAGAGCGCACTCGCATATGCACGGGAACTACGCGCAGCGCAATCCTCTTATGCCACAACACAATGCACACGATTCGCGTTCTGTCAACCCCCGCCGCCGCCTCGTTGTGGCCCTGACCTGCGCCGTTGATCGCGCCGTTACCGAGTCGCATGTTAAACTGTGAACATCGAAAGGGGCACGGGACACATGATTTTTAAGGTCGGAGACACCGTCGTTTACCCCCATCACGGAGCGGCGCTGATCGAAGCAATCGAAACCCGCACCATCAAGGGTGTACAAAAGGAGTATCTGGTCCTGAAGGTCGCCCAAGGCGACCTGACCGTTCGGGTTCCCGCAGAGAACGCAGAGTATGTCGGCGTCCGCGACGTCGTCGGCCAGGAAGGTCTCGACAAGGTCTTCCAGGTACTGCGGGCTCCGCACACCGAAGAGCCGACCAACTGGTCTCGCCGTTACAAGGCCAACCTCGAGAAGCTCGCCTCCGGCGATGTGAACAAGGTGGCCGAGGTCGTTCGTGACCTCTGGCGTCGGGAACAGGACCGCGGTCTGTCCGCCGGTGAGAAGCGGATGCTGGCCAAGGCCCGTCAGATCCTCGTCGGTGAGCTCGCGCTCGCCGAGGGAACCGACGATGTCAGGGCCGAGACCCTGCTCGACGAGGTTCTCGCCGCGGCTTCCTGACCGTGAAAACTACACCCGGCGACGGCACTCGTGTCGTCGCTCTGGTTCCTGCCGCCGGCATGGGCGTGCGTCTCGGTGAGAACAAGCCGAAGGCGTTCGTTCACGTCGGCGGCAGTCCCATGCTCACCTTGGCAGTACAGGGACTGATCGCTTCCGGGTCGGTCGACGAAGTTGTGGTTATGGTGCCCGCCGAACTCGTCGCCGAGACCCGCGACCTGCTGCCGGACTCCGCCGTACCCGTCCGGGTGGTCCCCGGCGGGGCCGAGCGCACCGATTCGGTGCGGGCCGGTCTCGCCGCCGCCCCCGAGGCCACGCTCGTGCTCGTGCACGATGCCGCCCGGGCACTCACCCCGCCCGCTCTCATCTCCCGGGTGGTCGCCGAGCTGCGCGCCGGCGCACCCGCCGTGGTGCCCGCACTGCCGGTGTCGGACACCATCAAGTCGGTGGACTCGGCCGGCGCGGTGACCGGCACCCCCGATCGATCCGCGTTGCGCGCCATCCAGACTCCGCAGGGCTTCGACGCCGAGCTGCTGCGCAATGCCTATGCCACCGGCACTCGGGCCACCGATGACGCCGGGCTGGTGGAGCTGCTGGGCGCGACCGTGCACACGGTGCCGGGCGACGCGCTGGCCTTCAAGATCACCACTCCGCTGGACCTGATTCTCGCCAATACGCTGGCGGCCGATGCGCATTCGCACGCCGTCCATCGTGATAGGGGCGACACTGCAAGCGGGCTTGACGCGACACGCGAGGCGGCGATCGCACCGTGATCGATCCGATGGCACTGCGCACGGGCATCGGCAGCGATGTCCATCCGATCGAACCGGGCCGCCCCTGCTGGATGGCGGGCCTGCTGTTCGAGGGCGACAGCGGCTGCGCGGGCCACTCCGACGGTGACGTGGCGGCGCACGCGCTGTGCGACGCGCTGCTGTCCGCGGCCGGGCTCGGCGATGTCGGCGCGGTCTTCGGCACCGGGCGTCCCGAATGGGAGGGCGTGTCCGGCGCGGCCATGCTGAAGGAAGTCCGGCGGCTGCTGGACGAGGCCGGATTCGCGATTGTCAATGCGGCTGTACAGGTAATCGGGAACCGCCCCAAGATCGGCCCGCGCCGGGCCGAGGCGCAGCAGGTGCTCGGCGAGATTCTGGGTGCGCCGGTGTCGGTGTCCGGCACCACGACCGACGGGCTCGGGCTCACCGGCCGCGGCGAGGGTGTGGCCTCGGTGGCCACCGCGCTGCTCTGTTGTCGGTCCTGACCCACCGCCGCCCGAAAACCGCTATATCCCAACAGCTAGGATCCCTTGTCGTGACTCTGCGCCTTTTCGACACCGAGACGCGGACCCAGCGTGAATTCACACCGCTGGTCCCCGGCAAAGCCTCGGTGTACCTGTGCGGCGCGACCGTTCAGGGCGAACCCCACATCGGCCATGTCCGCAGCGGCGTCGCATTCGACGTGCTGCGACGGTGGCTGTCCGCCAACGGTTTCGATGTCGCCTTCATTCGCAATGTCACCGATATCGACGACAAGATTCTGAACAAGGCCGCCGAGCACGGCCGCCCGTGGTGGGAATGGGCCGCCACCCACGAGCGCGCCTTCGATCGGGCCTACGAGACGCTCGGCGTGCTGCCGCCGTCGGCCGAGCCGCGCGCCACCGGGCACATCACCCAGATGGTGCAGATGATGCAGCGGCTCATCGAGCGCGGGCACGCCTATCCGTCGCAGGGCAATGTCTATTTCGATGTGCTGAGCTACCCGGCGTACGGGCAGTTGTCCGGCCACAAGCTCGATGACGTGCACCAGGGTGAGAGCGCCGGGCAGGGCAAGAAGGATCCGCGCGACTTCACGCTGTGGAAGGCCGCCAAGCCGGGTGAGCCGAGCTGGCCGTCGCCGTGGGGTCCCGGTCGCCCGGGCTGGCATCTGGAATGCTCCGCCATGGCCGAGTTCTATCTCGGTCCGGAATTCGATATCCATTGCGGCGGAATGGATCTGGTCTTCCCGCATCATGAGAACGAGATCGCGCAGTCGCGTGCGGCCGGGGACGGGTTCGCCCGCTACTGGCTGCACAACGGCTGGGTGACCATGGGCGGCGAGAAGATGTCCAAGTCGCTGGGCAATGTGCTCTCGATTCCCAATGTGCTGCAACGGGTCGGCGTGCGGCCGGTCGAGCTGCGCTACTACCTGGGCAGCGTGAGCTACCGGTCCATGCTGGAGTACTCCGATCAGGCGCTGACCGAGGCGGCCACCGCCTATCAGCGGCTGGAGGCGTTCGTGCTGCGCACGGTGGAGCGGACGGGTGAGGTGCCGGTCGGCGGCTGGACCCCCGGTTTCGCCGACGCGCTCGACGACGACCTCGGAGTTCCGAACGCGCTGGCCGAGATCCACGGTCTGGTGAGTGTCGGCAATTCCGCGCTGGACTCGGGTGACCTGACGGGTGCGCGGCTGCTCGCCGGTCAGGTTCGGGCCATGCTCGCCGTGCTCGGCGTGGATCCGCTCGACGATCACTGGATCGCGCCCGCCGACAGTTCCGCGGCCATCGCGGCCCTGGATGTGCTCATCGGCGCGGAGCTCGACCGTCGCCAGCAGGCCCGCGCGGACAAGGACTGGTCCACCGCGGACTCGGTCCGTGACCGGCTCAAGGCGGCGGGCGTGGAGGTCACCGACACGCCGCGCGGCGCGGAATGGGCACTGGCCAAAGACGAGAAGTAGCGCCGTCCACACCGGCGTGCGCACTGCGCGCCGGTGTGGCCCAGCGCACCGAATTCGAGGCTTCGGCCCAGCGTGGGGCACAATTCTCTGTGTCCCGGTGTCGACTGTGCGTTCGGACGGTCAGCGACCGGGGCGAGCAGAGTTCTCGGCGACACCGATTCGCGAAGAATTCCGACGCGGCCCTCGGTAGGTCGCAGCGCCGCCCCAGGCGCACTGTTCGACAAGGGGCGCAGCCGCACGCTGCGCCGACCGGAGGCAGGTTTCCCGCACTGATCGACCGTGAGCGGGTTCATCCCGCGACCGGATCGAGGCGGGTCACCCGCAGGCAACGGAAGGCGAAGTGATGGCAGGCAATTCACAGCGGCGCGGCGCGACCCGCAAGGACGGCAGCAAGAAGGGCCAGACCGTCGGGTCGGGCGGGCAGCGCCGGCGCGGCCTGGAAGGCAAGGGCGCGACGCCGCGCGCGGAGGAACGCACCTACCATCCGGCGGCCAAGCGGGCGAAGGCCGCGGCCAAGGCGGCCGCCGCCGGTGAGAAGGCGCGCAGCCGCAATGCCGGGCGTCCGATCGCCGGGCGCAAGGACAACGAGGGCCCGGAGCTGGTGCTGGGCCGCAACCCGGTGGTCGAGTGCCTGCGGGCCGGAGTGCCGGCGACCGCGCTGTACGTCGCGGTCGGCACCGAGAACGACGACCGGCTCACCGAGGCCGTGAAGATCGCCGCCGACACCGGGATCTCGATCCTGGAACTGCCGCGCACCGACCTGGACAAAATGAGCACCAACGGCATGCATCAGGGCCTGGCCCTGCAGGTGCCGCCCTACCGCTACGCGCACCCCGACGACCTGGTCGACCGGGTGCACAACTCGGCCGAACCGGCGCTGCTGGTGGCCCTGGACAACATCACCGATCCGCGCAACCTGGGTGCGGTCATCCGTTCCGTGGCGGCCTTCGGCGGGCAGGGCGTGGTGATCCCGCAGCGCCGCAGCGCCAGCGTGACCGCGGTGGCGTGGCGCACCAGTGCCGGTGCGGCAGCACGGCTTCCGGTGGCGCGGGCCACGAATCTGACTCGCACGCTGAAGGATTGGGCGAACAAGGGTTACCAGATCGTCGGCCTGGACGCGGGCGGCGACACCACCCTCGACGAATTCGACGGCAGCGCACCGACTGTCATCGTGGTGGGCTCGGAGGGCAAGGGCCTGTCGCGGCTGGTCCGCGAGACCTGCGACTCGATCCTGAGCATTCCGATGGCCGGACCGGTCGAATCGCTCAACGCGTCGGTCGCCGCGGGCGTGGTGCTGGCCGAGGTCTCGCGGCAGCGCCGCCACTGATCGAAATCTGAAACACGCACTGTCACGACAACTTCCGGCAGCGCCGATACCGCAGCGGCGCAACCGAAGACCGCGCGTCAGCCTGACGCCGCGGCGGTTGCGCCCGTAAACTCGAGCGGTGGTCTTTGATCAGCCGCCCATCGGGGCACCCGTCGAGCACGAGCACGCGACGGCGGTGCTGCTGCTCGGCGCACTCAGCCTGTTCTGTTGCGGCGCACTCGGGCCGGTGGCCTGGGCCATGGGCCGCCGGGCGCTGAACGAGATCGAGACCTCCGGCGGCGCCTACGGTGGCCGCATCCAGGTGGTGGTCGGCTACGTCATGGGTGTGGTCGGCACCATTCTGATGGTGGTGATGGCGATCGCGTTCGTGCTGATCGCCATCGGCGGCCACGGACACGCCTGAACGCCCGCATCCGGGCTCGGGCTGATCAGTCGAGGCCGGGCCGCGGTTCCGCACCGGTGACGGCGTCCCAGGCGGGCCATTCGCCGCTGACGCTGCCGGTCCAACGCGGCGGGCGGCGATCCTTCAACGCGGCCACACCCTCACCGCCGTCGGCGCTCGCCGCGACGTAGTCGTTGAGTTCGGTTTCCAACCGGCCCACGGTCTCCGGGGTCATGGTGGGGGCCTCCCACAGCAGCCGCTTGGACAGCGCCACCGGCAGCGGGGCCGCGCTGTTCGCGATGTCGTGGGCGACCTCGAGGGCGGTGGGCAGCACCTCGGCGGCATGCAGGCAGGCATTGGCCAGGCCGAGGGCCTTGGCCTCGTCACCGTCGAAGGTGCGGCCGGTGAGCAGCAGGTCGGCGGCGCGGGCGCTGCCGATCAGGCGCGGCAGCGTCCAGTGCGCGTAGCCGTCGGCCAGGGCGCCGCGACGCACCTGGTTGAGGGCGTAGACGGCGTCGCGGGCGACGTAGCGCAGATCGCACTGCAGCGCGATCTCCAGGCCGATGCCGACCGCGTGCCCGTTCACCGCGGCGATGACCGGCTTGCGAATCCGGAAGGGCGGCGGGTCGATCAGGCCGTTGACCTCGCCGACCTTCAGCGACAGGTCCGCGCCCGCGCAGAACGCGGGCGGGGTGCCGGTGATGACGACCGCCCCGATGGCGTCGTCGTTGTCGCAACGGCGCAGCGACGCACCGAGTTCCGACGCCATGGCGGGGGTGAGCGCATTCTGCTGTGCGGGCCGGTTGAGCGTCAGTACCGCGACGCCACCCGAAACGTCCACGTGCAATTCCGAACTCATGTGGCCGAATCCTAGTTCTTTCGGCGGCGGCGCGCCCGAAAGCCGCCGCCTCCGCTATCGGCTAGCCGCGCAGGATCTGCCGTCCGATGGCGTACTTGTGCACCTCGGTGGGCCCGTCGTAGAGGCGGAAGGCGCGCATGTCGCGGAAGATCATCTCGACCACGGTCTCGTCACTGATGCCGATGCCGCCGAGCACCTGCACGCAGCGGTCGGCGACCTTGAACAGTTCCTCGGAGACGTAGGACTTGGCGATCGAGGATTCGTGGCGTGCCTTGTGGCCCTGGTCCATCAGCCAGCAGGCGTGCCAGATGGTCAGGCGGCACTGGTGCAGCGCGATCTCGTTGTCCGCCAACATGAACGACACGCCCTGGTGCTCACCGATCGGCTTGCCGAAGGCGGTGCGGGTCTTGGCGTAGTCGACGGCGATGGCCTGCGCGCGTTCGGCCGCGCCGAGCCAGCGCATGCAGTGGGTGAGTCGGGCGGGGGCCAGCCGCAGCTGGGCGTAGCGCAGGGCCTGGCCGGTCTCGCCGAGCAGGGCTTCCTTGGGCAGCACCAGGTTGTCGAAGTTCACCACCGCGTGGCCGCCGACGTAGTTGCGGTCCATGGTGTTCATGATTCGCTCGATGACGATGCCCGGCTGGTCGCCCTCGGTGAGGAACAGGGTGGGGCCCTCGGGCAGGTGCGGGTTGGCGGCCAGGCGCGCCATGATGATCCAGGTCTTCGCGCCGTCCGCGCCGGTGATCAGCCATTTGCGGCCGTTGACGGTGAAGTTCTCGCCGTCGAAGGTGGCCTCGGTGGTGAGCTGGTTGGGGTCGGAGCCCGCGCCGCCGGGTTCGGTCATGGCGAAGACGCTGCGCTGGTGGCCGTCGATGACGGGCTGCAGGAAGCGTTGCGTCTGTTCGGGATTCGCGATCTTGGAGAGCAGGAACATATTGCCCTCGTCGGGGGCGGCGCAGTTCATGGCGACCGGGCCGAGGGTGGACCAGCCCGACGCCTCGTAGAGCACGGCCTGTTCGACGTGGGTGAGGCCGCGGCCGCCGAGTTCGACGGGGGCCTGGACGGTCAGCAGCTTCTCGGCGCGGGCCAGTTCGACCATTTCCTGGCGCAGTTCGTCGTTGGGGCCGTGCGCGGTCAGGCGGGGGTCGCGTTCGAAGGGCACGATCTTGTCGATGACGAACTGCCGGACGCGGTCGCGTTCGGCGGCGAGGTCGGCGGGAATCGAGAAGTCGATCATCTTTGGTCACCATCCGTCGGAGGTCTCGTTCGAGCCGAGCATACGATGCCCGGGACCGAAGACTGAAGGCACCCGCCTTCACAACCTCGGGAGCCGCCTGGCCATGGAGTGTTCTTGCAGCTCAGAGCTACAGAATTCGGCGCAGGAAGGCTTCCACCTCGGCGCGGTAGGCGGCGGGCTGATCGTCGTGGACCAGGTGACCGGCGTCGGGCACCACGACATGCCGGGCATCCGGGTGCGATTCGGCCATCTGCCGCATCTGACCGGGCGGGGTGATGGTGTGCTCGCCCTCGATGAGCAGGGCCGGGACGGTGATGGATTTCCACTGCGCCCAGAAGTCCCGGGTGCCCCACTCCTCGGAGATGGCCCGGAAGGTCGGGATCTCGCCGTGCAGGCGGAAGCCGTCCGGATCGTGCCGGAAGGAGTCCAGGAAGTAGCGTCCGGCGACCGGGCCGAAGAAGCCGAGCACCGCCGCCTCGTCCGGAAACGGTTGCGGCCAAGCCGAAATCACGGCCGCCCAGTTCTCGGCGGTGCGGCCCTGGAAGTCGGGGGCGATGTCCTCGACCACCAGCGCGCGCACCCGCTCCGGATGCGCGGCGGTGAACATCCAGCCGTGCAGTCCGCCCATGGAGTGCCCGATCACCACCAGCGGGCCGGGGATGTCGGCGGTCGCGGCGGCCAGATCGGCCACGAAGGCCTCGGTGGTGAGCTCGGCCGGGGCGGGACGCCCGTGCCCGGCCGCGTCGAAGGTGTACACCTGCCCGTATTCGCGCAACCACGGCGCATGCGAGCGCCAGGTCCGGGCACTGCCCATCAGTCCGTGCAGCAGCAGGATGGGCGCGCCGGCGCCGCCTTCGTCGTACAACATCGCCTCGAACGATACGTCGCGGGCGCGGAGTACATTCGCTGCCATGGCAGTCGTCAAGATCAACGCAATCGAGGTTCCCGAGGGCGCGGGCCCCGAACTGGAGTCGCGCTTCGCCCAGCGCGCGCACGCCGTCGAGAATTCGCCCGGGTTCCTGGGCTTCCAGCTGCTGCGGCCGACCGCCGGTGAGAACCGGTACTTCGTTGTCACGCAGTGGGATTCCGAGGCGTCCTTCGAGGCGTGGCGGGACGGTCCGGCGCGGGCCGCGCACTCGGGTGAGGCCCGCAAGCCGGTGTCCACCGGGGCATCGCTGCTGGAGTTCGAGGTCGTGCTGGACGTGGCGGCCAAGACCGCCTGAGCCTCACGGGCGCGCGGGCACCAGCACGTTCGTGATGCCCAGACTGATCCTGTGCAGCAGCCATTCCGCCGGGCCCCGGCGGAACACGCTGCGCCACAGGGTCGCCAGGGCCAGTGAGCCGAAGGCCAGCAGCGCCAGCAGTTCCCACGACGGGCCGTGGATGCCGGTGGGCAGCGAGGTCGCGTCGGCGTCCGGCAGCGGCACCAGCCAGTGCACGGCCAGCACCTGTGCGATGTAGAGGCTCAGCGCGCAGGAACCGGCGCAGATCAACGGGTACAGCGGAATCCGAGCGGCCGGGAGCAGCGCCAGCAGCACACCGATCAGCAGGAAGGCGACGCCGACCGCGCCGAAGATCTCGAACGGGGTGCCGCTGTGCGCGTTGTCGACGGTCAGCCACCACCAGGTCGTGGTGGATACGGTGCCCAGACCGGTCATATCGATGATCTGGCTCGGATCGAAATCGGTGACGCCCGCCGCCGCCATCCCCTGGGTGAGCTGATCGATCAGATGTGCGCGGCCGCCGAACGGGTGCTGTAGCAGCCACGACCCGCCGTAACCGATCAGCGCGAGCAGCGCTCCCACACCGAGCACCGGCAGCGGGCGCAGGGTACGAATCCCCCAGCGGCCCAGCGCCAGTCCGGCCAGCACGAACGGCATCCAGGTGAGCGCCGGATAGCCGCCGGTCAGCACCAGCATCTCGATGGCCTCGCGCGCTCCGTGCCACGAGGTGAACATCTCGAAGACGGGTGCGCCGCCGAAGGTGTTCTGCTGCATGCGATCCCGGATCAGGAACGAGGCGATCGGACCGGCGACCGCCCACACCGCGGCCAGCAGTGCCAGCGCGGGGGCGCGCAGCCGCAGCAGCGGCAGGGCCAGCAGGAAGTAGAGACCGTAGTAGGTCAGGATGATCATGATCCCGATCCCGGAATTCAGCTGTGTCAGCGCCAATCCCAGCACCGCGATGAGCACCGCGCGGGTCGCGATGCGAATCGTGCTGCGCCGCGCCGCGATTCCGGTATGCGGTACGGCCCCGCCGGACATCAGTGCCAGCGATACGCCCGCCAGCACCGCGAACAGGGCCGCCGAACGCCCCTCGAAGATCCGCAGCCATCCGGAGCCGTCCACGCCGTCGTGCGGCCCGACGTGCACCGCGAACATGCCCAGCACGGCGATGCCGCGCGCGACATCGAGTGCGAGCACCCGCGCCAGCCCGGATTCGGGCCGCGTCTCCCCTGATACCGCGATCGTCGACGAAGCCATATCCACCTCCAGATGATCAACCCGACAGCAATCGACAGGCTAACTCGATGAGGCGGCGATATACCCAGCAGAATCAGAGCCTGAGGGAAATATCAGCCAAAATAGCGACTATGCAGCAATTCAAGTAGGTCGCAGGTAGCACTCAGCCCGGACGATCGGCTGCCACGCATCGGGGTCCGGGAGCGACGGCCGACCGGAGCGAGTGACGAGCTCCGGCGGCAATGGCGCGGCTCGGGCCCCGGCCCGGCGACCTTCGCGCTCGAATTCGCCAGCCAGCAGACCCATTTCAAGTTCCCGCGGCCACGGGGGCAGGACCTCCCGGCGCGGGCGCTGCTGGGCAGTGCCCGCGCCGGAAGAGTTCGGAGCGCCTACGCCTCGAAGGTGGCGTCCAGCTCGATGTCGTCGACGCCGGCCAGGGCCTTGGAGACCGGGCAGCCCGCCTTGGCGCCGGCGGCGGCCGCGAGGAATCCGGCCTCGTCGATGCCGGAGGCGCGGCCGACCACGGTCAGCTTGATCTTGGAGATGCGGAAGCCGCCCGCCGGGTCCGGGCCCAGGGTGACGTCGGCGGTGACGTCCAGGCTCTGCACGGCGCCGCCCGCATTGCCGATCTGGCCGGAGAGGGCCATGGCGTAGCAGGAGGAGTGCGCGGCCGCGATGAGTTCCTCGGGGCTGGTGGTGCCGTCGGCATTGTCGGCGGCCCGCTTCGGGAACGAGACGTCGTACTTGCCGACGCCGGAGCTGGCCAGCTCGACCTGGCCGGAGCCGTCCTGCAGACCCCCGGACCAAGCAGTGCGCGCGGTACGTGTTGGCATCACTATCCTTTCGCGATGGTGCGGTACGGCGTCGAACCTACTCCGCTCGCCGGATCTTCTCGGCAGTTGTGAGCGTCCGGTGGATGAACGACCGCTGAGCCCTCAGTCGGGATTGGTGACCCGGGCGAGCACGATGCCGCCGATGATCATGGACAGCGCCAGCACCCGGCCCGCGCTCAGCGGATCCCGCTGCACCACGATGCCCAGCGTGATCGCGCCCACCGCGCCGATCCCGGTGAAGACGGCGTACGCGGTGCCCACCGGCAGTGTCTGCATGGCATACGACAGCAGGTACACCGCGACCGCGGCGAGCACGAAGCAGATCAGGGTGGGCAGCGGTTGGGTGAAGTTGCGCGTCGGCTTGATCGACTGCGACCAGGCGATCTCCACGACACCGGCCAAACCCAGTACGAGCCAGTTCATTTCAGTACTCCTCGCCGAGGCGGCGGACGGCCGCGAGGGCGGCCGCGTAGGACGCGTCGTGCTGGTCGCGCAGGTGGGCGAGCGCGGGATCGTTGCGCGAGTTGACGAGTTCGGCGTTGACGAAAGTCGTGTCCTCGACGGCGAAGTGGCCCGCGAAGAAGTCGCGCAGGTAGCGCTCCTGATAGTCGTAGCCCGCTTTCGGGGCGCCCGGCGAGTACGCGCCGCCACGGGCGGTGACGACCACGAAACGACTGGGCGCCAGGGACATTCGCGGGAAGGTGATCTGGTCCAGCCAGGCCTTGAGGCTCGCGGGGATCGAGTAGTTGTACATCGGGGTGCCGATCAGGACGACGTCGGCGGCCCGCACCTCGGCGAGCAGGGGTTCGACGATCGCCCAGGCCGCCCGCGTCGCAGGGGTGTCGGCCAGGTCGGCCAGCCGGTCGAGGTCGGTGCCGCCGTGGGCGAGGACGCGGTCGCAGAGCTCGGTCCAGCCCTCGCCGATGAAGGGGATCGGGTCGGCGGCGAGGTCACGGTGGCGGTAGCCGCCCGCGGGGTGCCGGGCGCGCCAGGCGGCGGCGAAGGCGGCGCTCAGTTCGCGGCTGATGGCGGTGCGGCGGGCGCTGGCGTCGAGGTGCAGCAGGGTGGCCATGATCGAATCTCCCATTCAAAGTGGACAGTGTGTCCATTTTCATTTTCGACCCTAGACCGCAAACGGACAAGTTGTCCACTTATTCTTCGACGGCTACAGTGAGCTGCATGAACACTCCCGAACTGCCCCTGATCGGCGATGCCGCCCCGGCCGTTCCGGAACGCGCGGACGCGGCCCGCAATCGCGCCAAGGTGCTCACAGCGGCCGCCGGACTGTTCGCTGCACGCGATCCGCGCACGGTCACGATGGATGACGTCGCCAAGGCCGCCGGGGTCGGGCGCGGCACCCTCTACCGCCGATATCCGGACGTGGCGTCGATCGCCGTCGCCCTGCTCGACGAGCACGAACGGGCACTGCAGGAGCAGCTGCTGCGCGGTGCGCCACCGCTCGGACCCGGTGCGCCGCCCGGGGACCGGCTGGCCGCCTTCTACGCGGCCATGATCGAACTCCTGGACACCCACGCCAACCTGGTGCTCGGCGCGGAGACCGGGGGTGCGCGATTCCGGACGGGGGCCTATCGGTTCTGGGTCGTGCACGTGCGCACGCTGCTCACCGAAGCCGGTGTCGCGGAGGCGGATTCACTGGTCGATGCGCTGCTGGCACCGCTGGCGGCGGAGGTGTTCCAGCAGCAGCGCTCCCGGGGACTGGACTGTGCGCAGATCACCGCGGGGCTGTCGAGAGTGGCGCACGGCGTTCTGGGCTGAAACGCGACGAACGGCCGCGCACCGAGGTACGCGGCCGTGATCGACTGCGGCTCACACCATGTCGCGGCGGCCGATCAACCAGATCGTGCCCGCCGCGAACAGCACGGCGTACACGGCCAGCACCAGCAATGACTCACCGCGCGAAAGAATGTCCAGCACACCGGGTGTGGCGGGACCGCTCACCGACCGCATCGAACCCGCCAGCGAACCCGCGGCCGTACCGGGCAGGTGGTCGGTGAGCGCCCGGATCGGCGAGAAGATGCTCGCCACACCGCGCAGCAGGTTCTCCACCACCAGCACCCACACCAGGCCCAGCCCCACCGCCAGCGCGGGACCGCGAGCGACCGCGCCGATCACCGCTCCGGCCAGCGTCCACATGCCGAGAATCGCTGTCCCGCTGATCAATCCGAGCAGTGCGCGGCTCATCGAGGGCAGCGCCAGGGACTGCCCCTGGGTGCCCGCGATCAGGGCGGCCACGCCGGTGTCGACCACGAAGGCCACCACGACCAGCCCGACCACCGTCACCGCCAGCGCGACCACCACCGCGCCCACCGCGTTCACTCGCGAAGGCCCCTGAGTGAGAACGGTTTTCCAACTCCCCCAGCCGTATCCGCTGCCCACCGCGAGCGCACCGAGCACCAGCATGAGCGCGCCGCCGAACATGGCCATGCCCTGCGTGAACACCTCCGGCACCGAGGCGGGCAGCATCTGCTGCATCAGCATGTCGCGCGACATCCCGTTCGAGAGCCGGGAACTGCTGCCGGTGGTGTAAGCCAGGTAGTTGAACAGGTAGGCGAAGGTGAGGTTCAACAGAATCCAGGTGCCGAGCACGATCCAGAACGCGGGCCACTTGCGCAGGCGCAGCAGTTCACCGCGGACACTCGCGATCAGATCGGATCGGACAGTCACCAGTGGGCCGGTCATTTCGCCGCCTCCGTCATCTCGAAGAACACTTCTTCCAAGGACTTCTCGTCGCTGCGCAGTTCCAGCAGGTCCGCGCCCGCGGCGAGCACCGCGCGGGCGATCGCCGGAGCCTGGTCCGCGTCGGCGGCCACGCGAATACCGTTGGCGGTCAACAGGGCCGAACGTTCACCCACCACCGCGCGGACGGCGAGCAGGGCCAGCTCCAAGGGTTGCGCTCGCACCAGAAGCGCTGCCGCGCCGCGCAATTCGCGCACCGTGGACTCGACGAGCAGCCGCCCGCCGGAGATGACGCCGACGCGATCACAGATCTCCTGCACTTCGCTGAGCAGGTGACTGGACAGCACGACGGTGTGCCCGTCGGCGGCGAGTCCGGTGATGAGTTCCCGCATTTCGGCCATCCCGGCCGGATCCAGGCCGTTGGTCGGCTCGTCCAGGATGAGCAGGTCCGGGCTGCCGAGCAGGGCCGCGGCCACCCCGAGCCGCTGCTTCATGCCCAGCGAGTAGGTGCGGAAGCGGTCACCGCCGCGGGCGGTCAGGGCGACGCGGTCGAGGGCCTGCTCGACCTCGCCGTCGCCGACGCGGCGGTAGCGGGCCAGCACCCGCAGGTTGTCGCGACCCGAGAGGTACGGATAGAACCCGGGCCCTTCGATGAGAACTCCCGTGCGGCGCAACGTTTCCGGATCGCCCGGGTGTCGGCCCAGCACGGTGGCGGTGCCGCCGGACGGGCGAATCAAACCGACCAGCATGCGCAGCGTGGTGGTCTTACCCGCACCGTTCGGACCCAGGAAACCGTAGATCTCACCGCGGCGCACGGTCATGCTGACGGCGTCCACCGCGGTGTGCGACCCGTAGCGCTTGGTCAGCCGGTCGGTGCCGACGATCGCTTCTTCCATGCGTTCCACGGTCCGCCGTCGCGGACGCGGAAACATCCGTCACGCAGCGCGATCCGGCATACGTATGCAGACGTACCGCGGGACCGTATCCGGATGTATTTACCGGCGACACGGTGCCGACGCACCGGAAACGGCGCTACGGTGCAGTTATGGACATACGCGGGGGATGGTTCGTGCGACGGGACGTGCTGCCCGCACTCATCGTCGGCGCGATACAGCTGGGGTTCGGGACCCTGGCCAACCACCACCAGGGGGTGCCGCGCGCCCTCGACCCGCTCGGGGTGGCGCTGCTGGCCGCCGGGCCGCTGCTGCTGGTGGTGCGCTGCCGGTATCCGCGCCCGGTGTTCTACGGCACCCTCGCCGCGGCCATCGCCTACCTGCTCATCGGCTACGGGTACGGGCCGGTGTTCATCTCACTGGTCGTCGCCTTCGTGACCGCGTCGCTGAGCGGATCACGCTGGTACACATACCCGTTCGTCGCCGTCGGCTATCTGCTGATGGTGTGGCCGGTACCGGGCTGGCGCGGATATCACGGCGGCGTCTGGCAGGAACTGGGGCTGTTCGCCTGGCTGAGCGTGCTGGTGGTCGCCACCGAAGGCATCCGGCAGCGCCGCGCCGCCATCCTGGCCCGGCATCAGCGCGAGGACGAGGCCCGGCGCAACGAGCAGGCGCAGCGCGACCGCGAACGCGCCGAAGCCGCCCGCGGCCTGGCCGAACGCGAACAGCGGGCCAGCGAGGAACGCCTGGCCATCGCCCGCGAACTACACGATGTGCTGGCCCACAGCCTGTCGCTGATCAATGTGCAGTCCTCGGTGGCGCTGGAACTGTTCGACCGCAAACCCGAGCAGGCCGCCACCGCGCTGGCCGCCATCAAGGACGCCAGCAAGGACGCGCTCGGCGAGGTCAACGCGCTGCTGCGGTCCATTCGCGGCGGCACCGCCACCGTGGCCGCACCGACCGCGCCCACCATCGGCATCACCGACCTCGACAAGCTCACCGGACCCGCCCGCGCCGCCGGACTGATCGTGCACACCATGGTGACCGGCGGCCCGCGCCGACTGCCCGCCGTCGTGGACGTGGCCGCCGCCCGCATCGTGCAGGAGTCGCTCACCAATGTGGTGCGGCACGCACCCGGCGCGAGTGTGCTTGTCACCCTGCACTATTCGTCGCAGCGGCTACAGCTCACCATCGACAACACCCGGCCCACCCGGCAACCGGCGCCACAGTCCCCGACCGGCGGGCACGGCATCACCGGCATGACCGAACGCGCGCACGCGCTGGGCGGGCAACTGTCCGCGGAACCCAAGGTGGACGGTGGATTCCGGGTCAAAGCCCGGCTGCCCACCCATCTGTCCCTGCCGGAACCGGCCGCGTAAGTGGAGGATTCGATGACATCGCAGCAGCCTCAGCCGATCCGCGTGCTGATCGCCGACGATCAGGCCCTGGTCCGGGCCGGATTCGTGGCGCTGCTGAGCGTGCAGGACGACATCGAGGTGATCGGCGAGGCCGACACCGGCGAGCAGGCACTCCGGCTGGCCCGCACCATGATTCCCGACGTGGTCCTGATGGACATCCGGATGCCCGTCCTCGACGGACTGGCCGCCACCCGCGCCATCGCCGCCGACCCCGCCCTCACCGCCGTCAGGGTGGTGGTGCTGACCACCTTCGAACTCGACGAGTACGTCTTCGAGGCGATGCGTTCCGGCGCAACGGGTTTCCTGGTCAAGCACACCGAGCCCGCCGACTTGATCAAAGCCATCCGAGTGGTCGCGGGCGGCGACGCCCTGCTCTCCCCCAGCGTCACCCGCCGCCTGGTCGCCGAATACGCCACTCACGCCAAACCCGCTCCGGCCGTGGCCCTCTCGGACCTCACCGACCGCGAACGCGAGGTGATGGCCCTGGTCGCCGAGGGCCTCACCAACGCCGAGATCGCCGAGCGCCTCTTCATGAGCCCCGCCACCGCCCGCACCCACGTCAGCCGCATCCTGCTGAAACTCGGCGCCCGCGACCGCACCCAACTCGTCGTCCTCGCCTACGAATCCGGCCTGGTCCGGCCCGGCTGGCACTGACCGCGAGCCACCGGCTTCAGTAGACGGCGCTCCAGTATTCGCTCAGCGTGAAGCTGCGGGAGCTGAGGTCGGGGCGTTTCGGGTCGTCGGTGATGGTGACGGTGGAGTGGGCCAGGTCGATCTTCATGCCGTCGGCGACGAACTGCTGGCTGTTGGCGGTGAAGGTGAAGAAGGTGCCCTCGATGGGGTCGGGGCGCAGGTAGGCGGCGTTCGCGCGCATGACACGGACACCGGCCTTGTTCTCGCACACCACGATCCGGTTGTCACCGGCCGGGAAGCCGCCGAAGGGCTTGGTGCTGGTGGATTTCTGGCCGACCAGCAGGACCAGGCGTTCGTCGGCGGTACAGCGGGCGAAGGAGTTCAGGTAGCCCTGCTTGTCGGCGTCGGCGGGCAGCGTGCCGTCCGTCAGCACGGGGGCGGGGGTCGCCGAAGTGGTCGGGCTCGGGGCTGCCGCCACCGGTGGCGGAGTGGATTTCTCGCTCGAGCACGCGGCCGTCGACGCCAGCAGGGCCAGGGCCAGCAGTGGCAGGCGGGAGCGAAGCATGATCATCACGGGAGGGTAGCAATCCGACAAATCGGCCGAATCGGTGTGCTATTCGGTCGGGGTGCGCCCTCCCGATATCGATCAGCTACCCGGATTCGACCGGTGGCGTTCCTCGTCGGTGAAACCGGTGCGGCGCATGAAGGAGGGGGTGTCCGCGTCGTCGGAGCCGGTGGATCCCGGGGCCGACTGGAGGCGGGCCGAGTAGGCGGAGGCGGCGCTGAAGACGCCCGAGACACCCTCGGAGCCAGCCGAATAGGTGATGGAGCTGCCCGGGGCGAAGCCCAGGTCGGTGCCGATGGCGACGGCGTCCATGTTCGCGCCGAGGAACAGGAAGGTCCAGTTCCATGCCTCCTGCTGTTGGGTGATGAGCGACCGCACGTCGGGATGCGACCATTCGCGGCTGGAGTTCTCGTGGCCGTCGGTGAGGACCACGACGATCACGGTGGACGGGCGATCCTCTTCGCGGCGCGCCGCCAGCTCGGCGCCCACATCGGTGATCAGGCGGCCCACCGCGTCGTACAGGGCGGTCATGCCGCGCGGCTGCAGGCGCAGGTTCGGGACCTGCGCCAGCGGCCGATTCGCGTACACCAGTTCGTATTCCGTATCGAACTGGGCGAGGGTCACCTCGATCTGCTTGGGAACCTCGCGCTGCTGCTCGATGTAGGCGTCGAAACCGCCCTCGGTGTCGGACTTGATGGTCTGCATGGATCCCGAACGGTCCAGCAGGATCGCGATGAGCGTGCGATCAGGATTGGTCATTGTGGTGGCTCCCCCCGGAGACGAATTCGTATGAACCAGGCCACCGTACGCGGGCGGCGAACTCCGCGCCCCTGATTTTCGGGGCAGCTAGCGCCGCGGACCGAATTCCGCGGCGGCCGGAATCACCTCGCGGCCCAGCAACTCCAGCGGCGTGACCTCGTCGACGCCCTCCACCCGGCCGATCACCAGGTCGATCCCCATGTCCCCCAGCCACTTCAAACGCCCCAGCAACTCACCGATACCCGCACCGTCACGGCCCGGATCGAAGGTGAACACGCACGACTTGCGGATCTCCGACGGATCGCGCCCGGCCTCCTCGGCCAGCCGGTTGATCAGGTCGATCTTGCGCGGCAGATCCGGGCCCGGGCGCAGGCTCGCCACATCCGCGTAGCGGGCCACCAGCGGCAGCGTCCGCTTCTCACCGTCACCGCCGACGAGGATCGGCGGATGCGGGCGGCGCACCGACTGCGGCGCGTTCAACGGCCTCGACACCTGAAAATGCTTGCCCGGCACCGGTTCCTCGGCGCCGCGTTCCCCGCTCCACATGGCCAGGCAGATCTGCAGCGTCTCCTCCAGCATCTCGAAGCGTTCGCGCAGCGGCGGGAAAGACAGCCCGTAGCCCTCCACGTCACCGGTCGAGGTCCCCGCCCCGATCCCGAGCCAGGCACGCCCGTCCGACAGCACATCCAGGGTGGTGACCAGCTTCCCCAGCATCGCCGGATGCCGGTAGTGCACACCCGACACCACCGCGGTCAGCCCCACCCGCTCGGTGTGCGCGGCCACGTACGACAGCGTCGAATACGCCTCCAGCACATTCTGTTCCACCCGCCCCAGCCACGGGCTCTGCCACAGGTGATCACCCACCGCGATCACCGCGAAGCCACTCGCCTCCGCGGCCTGCGCCACCTCTCCGAGCCACGCGCCGGTCCCGCTCGACGGGGCGTCCATGGCGAAATTCGTCAGATGCAATCCGAGTTCCATGACCTCGACACTGCTCCTCGCGCAAGCGTGAAACATCCGTCACCGGAACACATCCGGCGTACGCGCCCAGACGTAGACGCGGTCCTGCCCGGCGGCGCGTGGTCAGGAAACGATGGCGTCGGCAATCCCGAGGCCACGTCGAATCGCCTGCTCCACAGGCGAGTGCGCGCCGTCCGCACGGTCCAGGTCGCACGGCTCGCGTGACAGCAGCGGAGGCTGCGCCATGAATTTTGGCTGTCCGACGTGGTTCGGCTGCGCGGCGTGCACCAGGAACGGATGGCACAGATAGACGTCACCCGCCCGCCCGGTGGCCGTCACTTCGGGGAGATCGGCCGTGGCCGTGTAGGTCTCGAGCATGATCCGATCGGACATTCCGACGCCCGCGTCGCCGAACGGGGCCAGCACCGGCGGCAGCCGGAGGTGGGATCCGACCCGGATGCGGGTGGGCGCGTCATCCGGACCGACATCAGAGAACAGGAACAGCATCAGCAGCGCCCGACCCCGGGACCGAACATTGATGCGCCAGTTCAGGTAGTCGGTGGGGTCCTCGCCGGGGAAGCTCGCATCGATGTGCCAGCCGTCATCACCGGTGCGGTTCGGGTCGGGGAAGCGAATCGGCCAGCCGCCCAGGCTGTTGCGGGGCAACCAGCGGCCCGGTCCAGCCAGCTGGTCGTAGGCGTCCAGTAGTGCGGGCGCGGTAACAGCGGCCGCGAACGGCGGCTCGGCATGATCGGTGAGCCGGACCACCGGGCGCGTCCAGGTGGACGAATCCTCGGGGTCGCAACCGGTTGCCCGCCAGAGGATCTCGCGGCCCGCGTCCGCGACCTCGCGCGCAAACGCGGACTCGACCTTCACGAACCCGTCGGCGACGAACTCGGAGAGCTGTTTTCGGGTGAGCATGCGGTCCCTTCGTCGACGTCGATCCCGCCAGCTTGGCCGTTCACCACGCCCACGTGCCACCGAATTTCGTACCCCGCCGTCGAATGCCCGCGGGCCCGGAGATGCGAAAAGCCCCGCTCTCCGTGGGAGAGCGGGGCTTTCGATTGAGCTGTTACTCGCCGGAGGCGGCGGCCGGGGCGTCACCCGCGAGGGCGGCGACCGGCTTGTCCTCGACCGACTCGTCGGTCTTCTTGGTCAGCTTGGCCTTGGCGGCGAAGGTGAACTTCGCGGCCTCGCCCTGACCCTCGCCGTCCCAGTTCTCGACATCCACCACGACGACCTGGCCGGGGCCGATCTCGCCGAAGAGGATCTTCTCCGAGAGCTGGTCCTCGATCTCACGCTGAATGGTGCGACGCAGCGGGCGGGCACCGAGCACCGGATCGAAACCGCGCTTGGCCAGCAGGCTCTTCGCCTGCGGACGCAGATCGATCTCCATGTCCTTGTTCTTCAGCTGCTTGGCGACGCGGCCGATCATCAGGTCGACCATCTGGATGATCTGATCCTGGGTCAGCTGGTGGAACACGATCACGTCGTCGATGCGGTTGAGGAACTCGGGGCGGAAGTGCTTCTTCAGCTCGTCGTTGACCTTGAGCTTCATCCGCTCGTAGTTCGAGCCCTCGGCATTGCTCTGGGCGAAGCCGAGGCCGACCGCCTTCGAGATGTCCGAGGTACCGAGGTTCGAGGTGAAGATCAGCACGGTGTTCTTGAAGTCGACCGTACGACCCTGACCGTCGGTCAGGCGACCATCCTCGAGGACCTGCAACAGGGTGTTGTAGATCTCCTGGTGGGCCTTCTCGATCTCGTCGAACAGCACCACCGAGAACGGCTTGCGCCGCACCTTCTCGGTGAGCTGGCCGCCCTCCTCGTATCCGACGTAGCCCGGAGGGGCACCGAACAGACGCGAGGCGGTGAAGCGGTCGTGGAACTCGCCCATGTCGATCTGGATGAGCGCGTCGTCGTCGCCGAACAGGAAGTTCGCCAGCGCCTTCGACAGCTCGGTCTTACCGACACCGGACGGACCGGCGAAGATGAACGAGCCCGACGGACGCTTCGGATCCTTCAGACCGGCACGAGTACGGCGAATCGCCTTGGAGACAGCGCGAACCGCGTCCTCCTGGCCGATGATCCGCTTGTGCAGCTCGTCCTCCATGCGGAGCAGACGGGTGGTCTCCTCCTCGGTGAGCTTGAACACCGGAATACCGGTCCAGTTGGCCAGCACCTCCGCGATCTGCTCGTCGTCGACCTCGGCCACGACATCCAGATCGCCGGAGCGCCACTGCTTTTCACGCTCGGCCCGCTTGGCGACGAGCTGCTTCTCCTTGTCGCGCAGGCGCGCGGCCTTCTCGAAGTCCTGCGCGTCGATCGCGGATTCCTTCTCCCGGCGCGCCTCGGCGATCTTGTCGTCGAATTCGCGCAGGTCCGGCGGTGCGGTCATCCGGCGGATGCGCATGCGCGCGCCCGCCTCGTCGATGAGGTCGATCGCCTTGTCCGGCAGGAACCGGTCGTTGATGTAGCGATCCGCGAGGGTGGCGGCGGCGACGAGAGCGCCATCGGTGATCGAAACCCGGTGGTGCGCCTCGTAGCGGTCGCGCAGACCCTTGAGGATGTTGATGGTGTGCTCGACCGTCGGCTCGCCCACCTGGACCGGCTGGAACCGGCGCTCCAGGGCGGCGTCCTTCTCGATGTACTTGCGGTACTCGTCGAGGGTGGTGGCGCCGATGGTCTGCAGTTCACCGCGAGCCAGCTTGGGCTTGAGGATCGAGGCCGCGTCGATAGCGCCCTCGGCCGCGCCCGCACCCACCAGGGTGTGCAGCTCGTCGATGAACAGGATGATGTCGCCGCGCGTGTTGATCTCCTTGAGCACCTTCTTCAGGCGCTCCTCGAAATCACCGCGGTAGCGGCTGCCCGCGACCAGGGAACCCAGGTCGAGGGTGTAGAGCTGCTTGTCCTTCAACGTCTCCGGCACTTCACCGTTGACGATGGCCTGCGCGAGACCCTCCACGACGGCGGTCTTGCCGACGCCGGGCTCACCGATCAGGACCGGGTTGTTCTTGGTACGGCGGCTCAGCACCTGCATGACGCGCTCGATTTCCTTCGCGCGGCCGATGACCGGGTCGAGCTTGCCCTCGAGGGCGGCCTGGGTCAGGTTGCGGCCGAACTGGTCCAGCACCAGCGAGGTGGACGGGGTACCCGTCTCGCCGCGCGTGCCCGAACCCTCGACCGGCTCCTTGCCCTGGTACCCGGACAGCAGCTGGATGACCTGCTGCCGCACGCGGTTGAGATCCGCGCCCAGCTTGACCAGCACCTGCGCCGCGACGCCCTCACCCTCGCGGATCAGGCCGAGCAGAATGTGCTCGGTGCCGATGTAGTTGTGGCCGAGCTGCAGGGCCTCCCGCAGCGACAGCTCCAGCACCTTCTTCGCCCGCGGGGTGAAGGGGATGTGACCGGACGGCGCCTGCTGGCCCTGCCCGATGATCTCCTCGACCTGCGACCGCACACCCTCCAGCGAGATGCCAAGGGACTCCAGCGACTTCGCCGCCACACCCTCGCCCTCGTGAATCAGGCCCAGCAGGATGTGCTCGGTGCCGATGTAGTTGTGGTTGAGCATCCGGGCCTCTTCTTGGGCCAGGACAACGACCCGCCGCGCGCGGTCGGTGAACCTCTCGAACATCGCTCCCTCACTCTCCTGCTCCGCCATCAATGGCGTCCGGCGCTTCAGACCCTGTGCTGCCCTTCTGGTCGCCAGCCTGCCATGAAGCTCTGGGGTTGCATCCCCCGCCTCCACTCTAGTTGGCAGGGGTCACGCACGTCGTCCGTCCACCCTATTGCGAACGGGCCTCAGTACGACTCATTCACTCATAACGGGGCAGTTGCGCTGACCGTTTCCATTTCCGCTACGCCCACAGCGAACAACCCGGTCATGCCCGAAAATCAGCGGCCCGAGCCACGAACCACCGGTTGCTCGCTAGCCGGTGAAGGGCGGGACGAACTCGCAGGGGACGGGTTGGGGGTGGTCCGGGTCGAGGGCGTTGAGGGCGATCACGGTGGAGCGGTGGCTGGCGGCGATGGCCAGGTGGTCGGAGAAGTCGGTGGGGCAGGCGTCCTGCATGAAGTGGTTGTCGGCGTTGGGGGCGGGGACGAGGCCGGAGGTGTAGGGGACGACCAGTTCGTCGTAGCGGGTCGAGAGGTTGGTGTAGGTGACGGTGGGGTCGTAGACGCCGTCGCTGTCGAGGGCGGTCATGAAGGCGCTGTTGCCGAGCATTTCGGTGCAGGCGGGGCAGAAGCCAGAGCCCTGAGTGAGGGCGTCGAGGTCGGTGACGCCGAGGCCGCGGGCGAAGGTGCGCACGACGTTCATGCTGTCGCCGTAGGTGCCCAGCCAGGGGGCGGCGAGGGCGACGAACTTGTCGACCAGGCCATGGCCACCGGCGCGCTTGATGTAGTAGTTGGCGACGATATTGCCCTGTGAGTGGGCGATGAAATCGATCTTCGCGGCGCCGGTGGCGTCACGCACCCGGTCGACGAAGGCGCCGAGTTCGGCGGCCTCGTCCTCGATCGAGCGCATGCCGCCCATGGCCGAGAGCGGCCAGGGCACGTCGGCGCTGCCGTAGGTCAGCGAGTAGACGCAGTAGCCCGCGTTGGCCAGCAGCGGAACGTAGGCGCCCCAGTTGGTTTGGGCGCCGCCCGCGGTGCCGTGCACGAGCACCACCGGATCCGGGTGTGCGGCAGTCGGTTTGCAGGACCAGTCGTTGGAGCCGGGGAGTGACCCGCCGGGGTTGAGCAGTTCGCCGGGGATACCGGCGAAGAAGTTGTAAGTGACCGGGTATTCCGCGCGGGCGGTGCCGCTCGCGGTCACCCCCAGCACGGCCAGGATCGCGATGATCAGCAGTGATCCGGGCGTTCGACGCATGGGCATCCGTCGCATGTTCCCTCCCAAATTAGAACGCGTTCCGTCAACCTAAACGGAAAACAATCACGAGAGATGGCTTACTGGCGGGTAGGTTTCTGCAACCGGTTTCAGCACAGCGGAACAGCGAAGGCCGGGACCCGCAGGCGGCTTGTGTTGCCGCACTTCGGGTCCCGGCCTCCGCCGGAAATGGTGTCGAATTACCGCTGGCCGGAAGCGAATCCGGGACGCGGGGCGAACTGCTGCGGGGCGAACTGCGCCGCGGGTGCCCCGTAGGTCGGCCCGGCCACCGTCGGTGCGGCGACGGTGCCCGGCGCGAATCCGGTCGCCTGCTGCGCCACCGGGAGGCCCGCAGCGACCCCGCCGGACTGGACGGTCGCGGCCCGGGCGTGCTGCATGCCCGCCACGAACAGCGCACCGAGCAGCGCCAGGAAGGCGAGGGTGTGCAGCACCGCCCGCACGATGTTCCAAGTCACCCAGGAGCTTTCGAACTGGGCGCGGACCGCCGCCAGATCACCGATCTGCCCGACATCACCGGCGTTCGCCAGCTGATTGTTGAGCGGGACATTGACTCCGGAGGTGACGAAGAACGCGATCACGTTGAGCAGCAACGCGACTCCGACCCAGATCAGGGTGGCGCGGTGATCCTTGCCCAGATGCACCGCGGCCGCCAGCACCGCGAACCCGACCGCGCCCATGAAGCTGAACATGAACCACGGGTTCACGATCACCACGTTGATCTTCTGCATCACGTCGACGATGGTGCGATCGTCGGCGCGGTGCAGCGCCGGCATGACCGAGATGGCGTAGGCGTAGAACACCCCGGCGACCAGACCGGTCGCCAGTGTCGCCAACACCAGTGCGGCGGTACGAAGTGCGAACATTGCTGTCTCCTGACTGGATCCGCCACCCGTGTGATTCCCAGGTGATCGACTGCATTCAGTCAACCGTCCGGGGGTGGGAGTCTCCATGGCTCAGAAGCTTCCGCGCATGCGCACGCGTCCACAGCACCTGAATCGGCGCGAAAATCCGTGCCGAACAGGGATTTCTACAGATCGCGCTCGGAGATGATGCCGGTCTGCAGCGCCAGATTCGCGAGCTTCACCCGCTTCTGGTTCTGCGGCAGATCCTCGACCCCGAACTTCGCGAACAGCGCGCGCAGATGTGTCTTGATGGCATCCACACTCAGGAACAACTCGGCCGCGATCTGCTGATTCGAGGCGGGCGAGGCGAACGCGTCATTGCCGGGACGCAGCGGACGGCACAGCGCGATCAGCACCGAACGCTGAGTTTCGGTGAGCGAGCGCAGGGTCGGCAGTCCGCCGGTGGAGGTGCGCGTGACGTCACCCGCGACCGGACCGAAGTCCTGGAACGTGACTCGCGAGGTGCCCATCCGGATGACATCTCCGGGTTGCAGCCGATGGCGGCCGACCAGCCGGTCGCCATTGACGAAAGTGCCGTTGCGGGAAAGGCCGTCGTCCACGATGGTCCAGTGCGCGGTCAGGAATTCCAGGGTGGCGTGCAGGCGGGACACCTCGGCGTCCCAGGCCAGCGACAGATCTGCCTGCGGTGAACGCCCGATGGTGATCCGCGGCTGCTCGGAGGAGAGCATCAACTCGTGCTGGCGGCCGTCCTGATCGTTGAACCGGAGGAACGAACCGTGGAATACGGTCACCGCGCCGATACCTCTTCCCTAGACCCGACCAGTGACATCGTCCGCACGTTTCAATGGTGCCCGGACACTCCGATCTGAGCAAGATCACGGAGTTATACGCAAAGCGTATGAAAAAACCACTGCCGCCCGGGTTCGCACGAACACCCGGGCGGCAGCCGCGAAAAATCGGCGACTAGTTCTTGGTAGCTGCCTTGTTGTACGCCTCGGTGATGTCCGCGGAGATACGACCGCGCGCCGACACCTTGTGACCATTCCGGCGAGCCCATTCACGAATGGCCGCGCTTTGTTCACGGTCGATGGAGACCCGGTTCTTCGGGCCCGCCGCGGGAGCGCCGGCCACCTTGGTGCGCCGCCGGCCGCTGACCCGGCGAGCGGCGGTAACCCACCCCTCCAGACCGTCGCGCAGCTTGGCTGCGTTCTCAGTCGACAAGTCGATCTCGTACGAGACGCCATCGATAGCGAACTCGATGGTCTCGTTCGCGATGGACTCACCGTCGACATCGTCGATCAAGCTAACGGTGACCTTCTTTGCCATGAGATGAACGTCCTCTCGAAATCGTGCGACCCACATAGTCGGGTCGATTACCCGACGCCAGAATACCGCTAATTCCGATAGTCCCAGAACGGGCCCCGGAAATGCAATCCGGAGAACTCTATCGGGTCGCCGGACGCACAATTGGAAAGAGTATCGTTTCCCGGATTCCGAGGCCAGTCAGGGCCATCAGCAAACGATCGATACCCATACCGGTTCCGGTCGTCGGGGGCATACCGTGCTCCATGGCGGCGAGGAAGTCCTCATCCAGGCGCATCGCTTCGTCGTCACCGGCCGCCGCCAAACGCGCTTGATCCACGAACCGTTCCCGCTGGATCACCGGATCCACGAGTTCCGAATAGCCGGTGGCGAGTTCGAAGCCGCGCACGTAGAGGTCCCACTTCTCGGTAACCCCAGGCTTGCTCCGATGCTGTCGGGTGAGCGGCGAGGTCTCCACCGGGAAGTCACGCACGAAAGTCGGCGCGTAGAGCTTGTCGCCGTAGACGTGCTCCCAGAGTTCCTCGACCAGTTTCCCGTGACCGTAGCCCTTGCCCGCCGGAATTTCCAGACCCACCCGATCGGCGAGTGCCAGCAATTCCTGCACCGAAGTTTCCGGCGTGACCTCCACACCGATCGACTCGGACAGCGACGGGTACATCTCGACGGTCGTCCACTCGCCGGACAGATCGTATTCGGTGCCGTCGGCGAGCGTCACGACCTGCGTGCCGTAGACCTGCTGCGCGACTTCCTGGATCAATTCGCGCATCATCTTCGCGGAATCGTCGTAGGTGCCGTAAGCCTCGTAGGTTTCCAGCATTGCGAACTCCGGGGAATGCGTGGAGTCCGCACCCTCGTTGCGGAAGTTGCGGTTGATCTCGAAGACCCGCTCGATACCGCCCACCACGCAACGCTTGAGGAACAGCTCCGGCGCGATACGCAGGAACAGTTCCAGATCCAGCGCGTTGGAGTGCGTGACGAACGGGCGGGCCGCCGCACCACCGTGGATGGTCTGCAGCATCGGCGTCTCGACCTCAAGGAAACCCCTGTGCTCCAACGCGTTTCGCAGCGCGCGCACGGCGGCCACCCGGGTGCGGGCCATCTCGCGGGCCTCCGGGCGGATGATCAGGTCGACATAGCGCTGCCGGACCCGGGACTCCTCGTTCATCTCCTTGTGCGCCACCGGCAGCGGGCGCAGCGACTTCGCGGCCATCTCCCAGGCGTCGGCCATCACACTCAATTCGCCCGTGCGCGAAGCGATCACCTCGCCGTGCACGTACACGAAGTCACCCAGGTCGACATCGGCCTTCCAGGCGGCGAGGGATTCCGCGCCGACCCCGTTGAGGCTGATCATCGCCTGCAGCTTGGTGCCGTCACCCTCTTGGAGTGTCGCGAAACACAGTTTCCCGGTATTCCGGACGAAAATAACTCGACCCGCGACACCGACCACCTGACCGGTTTCTTCACCGGCGGGCAGTTCCGGGTAGGCGGCGCGAATTTCGGCGAGCGTATGAGTTCGCGGCACCACTACGGGATAGGCTTCACGCCCCTCCCCCAGCAACCGCTCGCGCTTCTCCTGGCGAATCCGCATCTGCTCGGGAACGTCCTGCTCCACCGGAGCGGCCTCGGCACGCGCTCGGCCAGCGGAAACGGTGGGGCTTGCGGGAGAAGAGGGGTTGGGGGTGCTCACGAGGCTCTAGCCTATCTTGCGGCGGAAATGCTTTAATCCGCCGCCCGGGCTAATTTCACGGGACGCGAGCCGGGGATCGGTTCACACCCAGGCGAGGGTGGCCACCTCACGCTCGAAGTGCGGCGCGGTGGCGGCGACGGTCAGCAGTCCGGCCGCTTTCAATGCCTGATAACCGCCTTCGAGATCGGTCGCGCGACGCAGGCCCAACTGCTGCAGCGACGCCGCCGCCAAGCTCGAGGTGTAACCCTCCGAGCACACGATGATCCATTCCAGATCGTGATGCTCGGCCAGCGCCAAACGCGCCGAACTCGACGGATCCAGCCGCCATTCCAACACATTTCGTTCGATCACCAGTGCGCCCGGCAGGGTGCCCTCGCGCAGCCGCTGCGCCTGCGGGCGAATATCCACCAGAATCGCGCCGCGCGCGATGGCCTGCGGCAATTCGATGGGCAACAGTCGACGCAGCTGCTGGCGGGCGTGGGCGAGCATGCCGTCGATCGTCAAGTGGGTCATTCGAGTTCACCTTCGGGCTGGTCGGTGAGAACGGAGCGGGTGCGGCGCAGGGTGCCGTGGCCGGTGACCTCGTAATACGACATGGCGGTCAGCGGCGGCGAATAGGCGTGCACACTCAGGGTCGGGTTGAGCGGGCCGGTGACACCGGCCTCCTCGGCGGGGGCGCGCACCACGTCGTGCACCCAGCCGAGCGGGAAGGAGGCCTGATCACCCGCGGTGAGGGTGCGGCGGCGCAATTCCTTGCCGTTCCAGCGGAATTCGTCGAGCGCACCGGACAGCACGGTCAGCGCGCCCAGTGAACCGGCATGGTCGTGCAGTTCGGTGTATTTGCCCTCGGCCCAGCTGATCAGCCAGAGGTCCACCTCGTCGTCGGCGACAAGCCTTGTGGCCCAGCGCTTCTCGGTGGGCCACAGGCCGTCCTCGGGCAGCACGTGGTCGTAGCGGCCCTCCAGCACGTCCTGCGCACCCTCGTCGGTCAGGCGCAGCAGGTCGGCCGGGCGCAACCGGGTCGGCAGGGCGGAGGCGGTGGCCCGCTCGGTCACCTCGGGCAGCAGCCGCGAGACGGGGGTGCGGGAATCGCCGGGAAGGGAAAGTACAGAGGAACGCATGAGCGAAACTCCAGGAGTCGTGAAAGTGGTCGGGGGCTATACGAAGCCTCGACGACCGTCGAGGCGGATTAGCCTCGACAACACTCCTGGGTGGTCACGCGGAAAGACACGTCGGCGAGTCTAACAGCGGTTCGCCGAGAATCAACAGGGGTCCGCGGCGACGACTGCGTCACTATTATTCCGGCCGGTCTGTTCACCATGCCGGGCTCCGGGCGTGTCACGGCTTGGCGCGACGCTGCTGATTGCGCTCGTAAACCAGCCGCAAACCATCCAGCGTCAGATGCGGGTCGTAATGCTCGATCGTCTCCGATTCCGGCACGATCAACGGCGCGGCGGCACCGGTGGCCACCACCGCCACATCGTCACCGGAGAACGCCTCGATATCGCGAATCCGATCGATCAGGCCGTCCACCAGCCCCGCGAAACCGAAAATAGCGCCCGACTGCAGGCACTCCATGCTGTTCTTGCCCACCACCGAGCGCGGCTTGGTCAACTCCGCCCGGCGTAGTGCGCTGCGCGCGATCAACGCCTCGGTGGAGATCTCCACACCGGGCGCGATACTGCCGCCCAGGAATTCGCCCTTGGCCGACACCAGATCCACACAGATCGCGGTACCGAAATCCACCACGATCGCCGGAGTTCCGAAACGGTGATATGCGGCAAGACAATTCACGATGCGGTCCGCGCCGACCTCCTTCGGATTGTCGACCAGCAGCGGAATCCCGGTTCGCACACCGGGTTCGACGAGCACATGCGGAACATGCGCCCAATAACGCGACAGCATCTCGCGCAGCTCACGCAATACCGGCGGTACCGTCGACAATGCCGAAACACCCACCACCTGTTCGGCATCCGCGCCGATCAGTCCGCGCACCTGCAGCGCGAACTCGTCCGCGGTCATCAGCGGATTGGTGTGCATCCGCCACTGCCGCACCAGCTTCGCGTGCTCACCGCTTCCGGAGAACAGACCCAGCTCGATACTCGTATTGCGGACGTCGATCCCGAGAAGCATGCCCGCCCCGCCGCTCAGGCCAGCGACAAGGTACGCGGCGAGATCAGATCCGAACCCTCCGGCGCGTGCGCCGGATCCGAACCCAGCTCCACCGGACGATTGCGCTCGTCGACGAAAACCACGTGCGGGGCATAGTTCTCCAGCTCCGCCTTGTCGAGCATGCCGTAGGCGATCAGGATCACCAGGTCACCCGGGTGCACGAGATGCGCTGCCGCACCGTTGATTCCGATCACGCCGGAACCACGCTCGCCCGCGATCACGTAGGTCTCGAGCCGGGCCCCGTTGGTGATGTCGACGATGCTGACCTTCTCACCCTCGAGCAGGTCGGCGGCGTCCAGCAGGTCCTGGTCGACCGTGACGGAGCCGACGTAGTGCAGATCGGCGTGAGTCACCGTGGCGCGGTGGATCTTCGAGGTCATCATGGTGCGCAACATCGTCGTCGCCTTCCTAGAGAGACGCCTGGGCAGGCTGATCGGGAGTGGTCGGGTGGCCGTCGATCGGAGCGCCGATCTTGACGGACATGTTGTCGATGAGGCGGGTGGTTCCGACCCGGGCCGCGACCAGCAGCCGGGCATTACCGGTCGGCCACTCCTCGGAGAAGTCCGAACCGCGCAGCGCCAGATAGTCCAGCTCCAGGTCGGGGGCCAGATCCAGCACCGACTGCGCCGCCTCCAGCACCGCCTGCGGACCCAGCCCACCGGAATGCCGACCCGCCAGCAGCGCGGCCGACAGCGTCGCGGCCAGGTCCCGCTGCTCGTCGCTCAGGAAGCGGTTGCGCGAGGACATGGCCAGCCCGTCGCGCTCGCGAACCGTGGCGGCCGGGACGACGCGCAGATCGAAATTCAGATCGACCACCATCTGGCGGATCAAAGCCAGCTGCTGGTAATCCTTTTCGCCGAAGAACGCCTCGTGCGGCTGGCAGATGTTGAACAGTTTCGACACCACGGTCAGCACACCCGAGAAATGCCCGGGACGGGTCGCGCCCTCGAGGATGTCGCCGTACTGGCCGGCCTGCACCGTGGTGCGGGGACCCTGCGGGTACATGTCCTGCGCGCTCGGCGCGAACACCAGCTCGACACCTTCCGCGCGCAGCAGTTCGACATCCGCGTCGAGGGTGCGCGGGTACTTGCCCAGGTCCTCGTTCGCGCCGAACTGCAAGGGGTTCACGAAGATCGACACGATCACCGTGGTGTTGGTCAGCTTCGCCAGCCGCACCAGTTCCAGGTGGCCCTCGTGCAGCGCACCCATGGTCGGCACCAGCGCGACCCGGCGGCCCACCGACTTCAACGCCTTGACGACCTTGGTCACCACGGCGGGATCGTGCAGCACGGTCAGCTCGCCGCGCTTGTACGAACCGATCAGCTTCGGGTCCATCAGTTTCCTTCCAGCAGATCGATCAGGGCGGGATTGGTCTGCGCGCGTTCGGCCGCACGCAGCGATTGCGCGCGGTAACCGGCCGCCAGCCGCGGATCCAGATCTTCGAGGGTGTTCAGATGCGCGGCCACCGCGGCCACGTCACCGCGTGCCACCGGACCGGTCAGCGCCGACGGGCCACGCCGCAGCGCATTGTCGAGAGCCGCCGAGGCCAGCGGCGCGAGCATCCGCTCGGCCAGTCCGTTCGGCTGCTCGTCGACCACCTGCTGACCCAGCAGACCCGGGCCGGCGAGCGCCGCGCGCAGCATCTCGACGGCGTCCACGATCAGGGTCACCAGATGGTTGCTGCCGTGTGCGAGAGCCGCGTGATAGCGGGTGCGGTTCTCCTCGGCGACCCGCACCGGCTCGCCGCCCATCTCGATCACCAGCGCCTGCGCGATGGCATAGCCGATGTCGTCGGCGGCCGTCACGCCGAAGCAGGCATTGGACAGCCGGGACACGTCCTCGTCGTGACCGGTGAAGGTCATGGCCGGATGAATCGCCAGCGGCAGCACGCCCTGAGCCGTCAAGGGGGCGAGCACACCGACGCCGTTCGCGCCCGAGGTGTGCACCACGATGCTGCCCGGACGCACCGCGTTCGCGGCCGCCAAACCCGAGACCAGGCCGGGCAATTCGCTGTCCGGCACCGCCAGGACCAGCAGTTCGCACCGGGCGGCGACCTCCTCGGCGGGCAGGATTCGCGACTCCGGCAACCGGGTGACGGCACGCCGCACCGAGGCATCCGAAATCGCGGACACCGCGAAAACGACATGCCCGGCGCGTTCCAGCGCCACACCCAGCGCAGATCCGACGCGTCCCGCCGAGACGATTCCCACCGTCAACCGTGCAGGCGCAGGATCGGTCCCGCAGACATCCTTGTCCGAGGTCACTTTGTCCTCTCGAAAGTCGTTCCAGTCCCGCATGGCGGGTACCGGACGTTACTTCGCGAGAATATCGCCACCGATTCGCGCGAGCCACTCTGTGTGGCATAAGCAACTCTCGCGGCCGGGACGAGCCTGATTCAGTTGGTGTTCTCCGAGCGCAGGTTGGCCATGATCTCCGCGACCGAGAGGCGCTGGGTTTCGGGTTCGGAGTCATCGGCGCGGCGACGGCGGCGGGCACCGGCGCGGCCCATGGGGGTGGCCGGGGCGGGTTCCGGGGCGAGGCGCGGGACGGCGGGCTTGTTGCCGTTGACCGGGGCGGGTTCCTTCTTCTCCACCGGCTCCGGCTTGGCGACCGGCTGCTGTTCGACCACCGGCTCGGGCTTCGAATTCGCGGGCGCGGCAGGCTTTTCCACCTTCGCGGCGGCAGGTTCGGGCTCGAGGGGCTGCTCGGCCTCGGTTTCCAGGGCCCGCTCGTAGTCGTGGCGCATGGCGTCGGTGACTATCGAGGTCTCGGCCGTGACCGGGTCGTCGAAGGGGGTGGCGAAGGCGGGCGGCTCGGGGTGCGCCGGGTCGAAGACCGGGGTGATGCGGGCCCGCGTCTCCTGCTCCTCGGACTGCTCCGGCGAGGACCAGGGATCCCAGGGATCCGCGTCCGGCCAGTTATCGTTCGCCGTGGTAGCGGGCCCGGTGACGGTGCGGCCCGGAAGCTCCTGGACTCGAACGGCATCCGCACGCAGGGCGGGGCGTTCGAAGGGCAGATCGCCCTCGAAGAGCCGCTGCAGGCTCTCCCGCAGCACGGTGAGTTCGGTGCGCAGCGCGGCCATTTCCGCGGCGTCCGCACCGACCTCGTGACGGACCCGGTTCTCGACGCCGAGCTCGTATTCGCGGCGGGCAGCAACCTCGCGCTCGAGCTGCAGTTGGTAGACCTTCTGGAGGTCACCCACCTTCGCCCGGTCGATGGCCGACTCCCTGCGATAACGGGTGGCCGCGAGGGCCGTGATGGCGGCCGCCCACAGCGCCGCAACCAGGCCGACGCGAATCATATGGAGGTTGTCGCTGAACACCAGGAAAATACTGGCTACCAAGCCGAGGAGAAGCAGAAAGCCCGTGAAGAACTTCCCCGCATCCTCCCGCCGGCGACGGGAAGCACTGCTACGGGAGGGTGAAACCATGTCAGCCAGCGTAGCGTGATCAGCCGACCAGGACGGGCACCTTGTGGATGATCACTGCCAATCCGTTAGCTAGGAAGTAGCCGCCTCGTCGGGCGGATCGATCGGCGCACGGCAGCAATACTCCAGCCACAAAGCCGCCGCCACCAGCGCCACCCCGCCCAGCAGCCCGACCACCGCACCCGGCGTATCCGAGGACGCCGCGCGCAGATCCGAACGTTGCATCAGCAGCCACACCAGGAAACCCAGCCAGATACCGCCGACCAGCGAACCCACCTGCGTCGACGCCTTCGCCAGCGCCACCGCGCGGGCCGCCGTGATCGGATGCAACTGCCCCGGCCCGGGCCCGATCCCCCGGTTCTCCACCCGCTGCCGAATCACGAACGCCAGCACCGCCTCCAGCAGCGCCACCGGCAGCAGCGAGGCCCCCGAGAACACCGAGATCGGCGGGAAACTCGAATACGCGATATTGGTGGCGATCCAGGCGACGAGCGCCGCCAGCAGCACATTCGCACACAGATCGAGCACGCGAGTCGGCTTCACGGCATCACCGGGTCCAGCCCAGCGACAGCTCGGTGCGGCGCACCTCGCGCACCTCCGCGGAATCCAAGGCGGACAACCACTCCCGCAGCGAGCGCGGCGCGTCGGCCACCTCCAGTTCGGCGTCCGGCTCCACCTCCAGCCACGGCACCAGCACGAAGGCCCGATTGTGGGCCTGCGGATGCGGCAGGGTCAGCGTCGGATCCAGACTGCGCACCACCACACGGGCGTCGCGGCGGCGCTGCGCGGCCCACACCACATCCACGTCGAGAGTCCGCGCGCCCCAGCGCACCTCACGGATCCGGCCCGCCGCCTGCTCCAGTTCCTGGCCCAGCTTCAACCAGTCCGACGGCTCCAGGGCCGGATCCTCGGCCACCACAACGGCATTCAGATAGTCCTGCTGGGGCACGCCACCCCAGGGCGGGGTCGAGTACACCGAGGAGACCGCCACCAGTCGCGGGCCCAGCGCGTCCACCACACTGCGCAGGTGCGCGAGCCGGTCGCCGAGATTGGAACCGATCGACAGCACGACACGGGTCACCGCTGCTCCTCCGGCTCCCGGCGACGCGACGTGACCACCCGCACGTCTTCGAAGGTATGCGGGATCGGCGCGAAAGGCTTGTGCAGCACCACTTCCACGGCCTGGATGCGGGTATCCGCCATCACCTCGTCGGCGATGGTGGAGACGACCGTCTCGATGAGATCGCGCGGCTTGCCCGCCACGATCGCCACCACCTGCTCGGCCAGTTCGCCGTAGTGGACGGTGTCGGCGATGTCGTCGGATTTCGCGGCGGCCGAGAAGTCGGTCCACAGCGTCAGATCCACCACGAACTCCTGGCCGTCCCGCTTCTCGAAATCGAAGACGCCGTGGTGCCCGAAAATCCGTAGGCCCCGCAGTTCGATGCGATCACCGGCGGTCGTGGTCCGATCCGTGCTCAATTCAGCTCCCCTGCTTCACTTCACGACGGTATTTCTCGTTCAGGCGGCGCGACGCCGCCTGCCAGGCGTCCACCACCGCGATGGCGTCCAGCGAGGAGCGGACATCGTGCACGCGCACGCCCCACGCCCCGTGTTCGGCGGCCAGTGCGGAGAGGGTGGCGGTGGCCACCTCGCGACCGGCGGGCGGGCGCGGCTGCTCACCCTCGGCCAGCAGCGCGCCCAGGAATCGCTTGCGCGAGGCCCCGATCAGGATCGGAATGCCGGTGTCGAGGCGCAGCGTGTGGCCGTGCACGAGTTCGGCCAGCAGTTCCCAGTTGTGGTCGGCGTTCTTGGCGAAGCCCAAACCCGGGTCCAGGATCAGGTTTTCGAGGGCGACGCCACCGGCGACCGCGGCCTCGACCTGGGTATGCAGCTCGTCCCACACCTCGCGCACCACATCGTCGTAGTGCTCGGCGGGACCGGTGTGGCGGTAGTCCGCCTCGGCCCGCCAGTGCATGAGGATCCACGGCAGGTTCGCTGCCGCAACGACTTTCACCATGTTCGGGTCGGCGCGACCGCCGGACACGTCGTTGACCATCGAGACGCCCGCCGCGATCGCGGCCTCGGCGACGCTCGCCCGCATGGTGTCCACGCTGGTCGGCACCCCGGCCGCGGCCAGCGCCCGGATCACCGGAACCACCCGTGCCGCTTCGGTTTCCGGATCCACCCGCACCGCACCCGGCCGGGTGGATTCGCCACCCACGTCGACGATGTCGGCACCCAGCTCGTAGAGCTCGAGCCCGTGCGCCACCGCCGAACCCGGGTCCAGATAGCGACCACCGTCCGAGAACGAGTCGCTGGTGACGTTCACCACACCCATCACCACGGTGGAGCGGCCACCGCGAGGGACAACCAGTTCGGTCCCCCGCGTACCGCTTTCGGCCATGGTCGGTGCGCTCACTTTCGGAGGATGAGGTCCAGGGCCTCGGAGCGGGAGGTGGCGGAGGACTGCAGCAGGCCGCGCACCGCCGAGGTGGTGGTGGAGGCGCCGGGCTTGCGGATGCCGCGCATGGCCATGCACAGGTGCTCGGCCTCGATCACGACGATCGCGCCGCGCGGGTCCAGCTTCTTCACGACCGCGTCGGCGATCTGGCTGGTGAGCCGTTCCTGCACCTGCGGGCGCTTGGCGTAGAGGTCGACCACGCGGGCCAGCTTGGACAGTCCGGTCACCCGGCCGTGCGGGCCGGGGATGTAGCCGACGTGCGCGACGCCGTGGAACGCCACCAGGTGGTGCTCACAGGTCGAGAACATCGGAATGTCGCGGACCAGGACCAGTTCCTGGTGTCCCTCGTCGAAGGTGGTGTTGAGGACCTCGGCGGGGTCGGTGTAGAGCCCGGCGAACATCTCCTTGTACGCCCGCGCCACCCGCGCCGGGGTGTCGAGCAGTCCGGGACGGTCGGGATCCTCACCGACGGCGAGCAGCAGCTCGCGCACCGCGGCTTCGGCACGGTCCTGGTCGAACGGCCGACCGGTGCCGAGCGCGATCGGGCCGGAGACGACACGGTTATTGGCCGACAATCGACACCTCCTGTGTTGAAATGCCGCACCGACGAAAGGGCGGCGGGTCCGCGGCTGCCGATGGCCCGGATCCGATTCGACCGCGAAGCGACCGACTGCCCGTAGGCGTCGGCCGCTCCGGTCGAACCGGACCCGGGCCGGGCCGCGAACCCATTGAGCGTATCCGGGCCGCGGTCAGCGACGACCGTTCGGTCCGTCCCAACCGTTCTTGTCGTCCTCGTCATTCCCGGTGGCGGGAGGTTGCGGGGCCGGATGTTCCGGCTGGCCGTATCCCGGCTGGTTGCCGGGCTGGCCGTAACCGGGCTGCTGCGGCTGGTAGCGCTGGCCGCCCGCGGGCGCCCAGCCACCGTAGGAGCCGCGCTGGGTCGGCTGCGGTTCGTCCTCCTGCGGCGGCCAGCCCGGTGCGGACCAACCTGCGGGAGCGCCGTAATCCGGACGTGAACCGTGGGTGCCGCTGCCGGGCCGCTGGTAGCCCGGAGCCTGGGGTAGCGGATACCCCTGCGGCGCGGGCGCGGCCGGGTAGCCGCCGTATTGCTGCGGCTGTCCGTAGGGGGCATCGGCGGGCTGCCCGTTGGGCTGCACCACCGGACGCACCGGCACCAGCGGCTCCTCCGGCCACGGCTCACCGCGTTCGGCGGCCAGCTCGCGCGGTGTCTTCACCGGCGGGCGGTCCGACGGGGTGCGGTCGCCGAAATCGTTGAAAGCCGTGATGCGCGGCCGCTTTTCGACGGTCGCCAGTACGGTCTCGAGGTCCTTGCGATGCAGTGTCTCGCGTTCCAGCAGCGCGGTGGCGAGGCTGTCGAGCTCGTCGCGGTAGTCGTTGAGCACCGACCAGGCCTCGGTGTGCGCGGCCTCGATGAGGTTGCGCACCTCCTCGTCGATCTCGCGGGCCACCTCGTGCGAGTAGTCCGAACCCTGTCCCATGGACCGGCCCAGGAACGGGTCGCCCTGCTCCTGCCCGTAGCGGACCGCACCCAGGCGGGCGCTCATGCCGTACTCGGTGACCATCGCCTTGGCGATCTTGGTGGCCTGGTCGATGTCGGACGAGGCGCCGGTGGTCGGCTCGTGGAACACCAGTTCCTCGGCCGCGCGGCCACCCATCGCCATCACCAGGCGGGCGATCATCTCCGAGCGGGTCATCAGGCCCTTGTCGTCCTCGGGCACCGTCATGGCGTGGCCGCCGGTGCGACCGCGGGCCAGGATGGTGACCTTGTAGACGGGCTCGATATCGGGCATCGCCCAGGCGGCCAGGGTGTGCCCGGCCTCGTGGTAGGCGGTGATCTTCTTCTCGTGCTCGGAGATCACCCGCGACTTACGCCGGGGGCCGCCGATGACACGATCGACCGATTCTTCAAGTGCCGCACCGGTAATCAGGTTGCCGTGCTCACGCGCGGTGAGCAGGGCGGCCTCGTTGATGACGTTCGCGAGGTCCGCGCCGGACATGCCGACGGTGCGTTTGGCCAGCCCCTCGAGGTCGGCGTCAGGCGCGATCGGCTTGCCCTTGGAGTGCACGGCCAGGATGGCGCGGCGTCCGTTGAGGTCCGGGTTGCCGACCGGGATCTGCCGGTCGAAACGGCCGGGCCGCAGCAGCGCCGGGTCCAGGATGTCGGGCCGGTTGGTGGCCGCGATGATGATGACGCCGGTGCGCTCACCGAAGCCGTCCATCTCGACCAGCAACTGGTTGAGGGTCTGCTCACGTTCGTCGTGACCACCGCCGAGGCCCGCACCGCGCTGGCGGCCGACCGCGTCGATCTCGTCGACGAAAATAATGCAGGGGCTGTTCTGCTTGGCCTGATCGAACAGGTCGCGCACGCGGGACGCGCCGACACCGACGAACATCTCGACGAAGTCCGAACCGGAGATGGTGAAGAACGGGACCCCGGCCTCACCGGCAACGGCCCTGGCCAACAACGTCTTTCCGGTACCCGGCGGGCCGTAGAGCAGCACGCCCTTCGGGATCTTCGCGCCCAGCGCCTGATAGCGCGCCGGATTCTGCAGGAAGTCCTTGATCTCGTAGAGCTCTTCGATGGCTTCGTCGGCGCCCGCCACATCCTGGAATGTGGTCTTGGGCATGTCTTTCGACAGCAGCTTGGCCTTCGATTTACCGAAGCCCATCATGCCGCCGCGACCACCGCCCTGCATGCGGGCCATCACGAAGATGAACAGGCCCAGCAGAATCACCATGGGCAGCATGAACAGCAGAATCTGGCTGAACCAGGAGTCCTGCTTCACGGTGGTGTCGACCTTGGCGCCGGAGTCCTGCGCGGCCTTGAAGACCTGCGCGGCCACCTCGCCGCCGCCCGGGTACTTGGCGATGATCTTCTTGTCGCCGCCCGTCGCATCATTGCCGTTCTTCAGCGTGATGCGGAGCTGCTGTTCTTTGTCGTAGATCTGGACCGAGTCGACATTCGACTTGTCCTGAAGCTGGGAAAGAGCCACCGAGGTATCGACGTTCTTCCAGCCGCGCGTGTCGTTGCTGAAATAGCTGACCAGGTAGATCACGAGCAGGAAGCCCGCGACTATGGCCAGGTTGCGGAACACAGTCTTGCGGTTCATAGAGCGTCGGCCGGCGGCCAGTCCTTTCCGGGGGGTGTATCCGGTTTGCCTGCGATGCTTGCGTGGCGCGCCCGTTCCGGCGAACGGATGCGGACATGCCACGTTACCGCGTACGGTCTAGTCGTTACATCGCGCAGTTCGGCAGCTAGTGCAGTTCAACTGGTAAACGGCTGGAGAACGCAGGTGGTTCCCCGACTATCTGCGGCAACACGTCGGGACGATCACCCCCTGGTGTCGGACCGGGTGTTCACATCATGGCATGGTCGTCCTCAGGTGAGTGACGACACAACAGAGCGCAGGGGGTATGGACATAGTCGAGCTACGGACACCCACAGCGATTGTGCGTCATGGCAACGGGCGCTTGACGGTGCTGCGACCTGGAACCGACGGCGAGCGCGTGCTCGACGTGCCGGTGAGCGACCTTCTCAAGGTGCGCTTGAACCGGCGCGCCGATGACGCCGTCGTCATCGAGATCTATCTCCGCTATCCGACCCCGGTGCTCACCGGTGTGCCCGCCGACCGGACTCCCCTGCCGGTACTGATCGCCGAACACGATGTGCCCGCCGCGACCGTGATCGTGGAGCGCATCAACAATCAGATTCTCGCCACCCAGCGGCTGGATGTGGCCGCCCCCGATCTGACCGCTCCGGCGCCGTCGTGGGGTCGTGGCGGTCCGGCTCGTGCGGATGTGGATCGCGCGGTGCGTCGGATGGCCCCCAAGCGGGACGCCAAGCCGGCGGTGAGTGCGTTGCAGCGCTACGTGACTCCCGAGGAGTACGTGCTGGAGACCGCGCTGGTCACGGCGCAGCCGCCCGCCCCCAAGGGGGTCGGTCTGCTGGCCGTCACCACCACGCGGTTGATCTTCGTCTCGCTGGGTTCGGGTAAACGGTTCGCGCACGAGCTGCCGATCGCGGCCCTGCTGTGGGCGCGGACCACCGACGAGTCGGATGCCGCGGGTGAATACGGGGTCGAGGTCAACGACGGAAATCTGACCTGGAATTTCGCCGGTTCCGACCGGGCCGACACCGATCGGGTAACGGGCGCTTTGAATTTCGCCATTCAGCGCGAGGTGGCCGACGGCGCGGCGGGTCCTGCCGACCCGGGCGTGTCGAAGCTGTACTCGGAATGGGAGCTGCTGGTCGAACGCCATTCGCTGGGAATGGTGGACGACGCGCAATTCCAGCGGTACGGGCGCGGAATTCTGCGCTCGCTGCCGGACTGATCCGCCGGGCCGGACCGAAATATCCACCCCGCCCGTATCGAAAAGGGTTGGGAGCGAGCCGAAATGGGTTGGGGGCGCGACCCCCAACCCACCGCGCTATTCCTCCGGTTGCAGGGTGATGCGCCGCCACGGACTGGTCGGGCGCATCCAGAGGCGCAGCAATTCCATCCGCCGGTCCACGCCACCGGATTTCAGTTCCGCCAGGTCCTCGCACGCCTGCCAGTAGGTCCAGCCCGCGAGGTAGGCGTCACCGAATTGCCGCCAGTTGCGGTATTTGCGCTGCGCGGGCGGCAGTGCCCGCATCAGGTAATCCCAGGCGACGTCGGCGTCGAGGTAGCCGGCGGTGTAGGCCATCCGGGCGACGGCCACCACGCGGGCCAGATCCCAGGCCTGGATATCGGTGGGCAGCGGCCGGACCAGATGGTCGGTGAGCCCGAGTTTGATGGCCTGCGACCAGATGTCGTAGTCGCGGACGAGCGCCTCGGGGTTCTCCATGCCGCGGAACGATCCGACCTGGCGCAGGAACGCGCGATGCCGGTCGGCGCGTTCGCCGAAGCGATCGCGTTCAGGAGAGTTGATGGCGGCCATCACCAGCGGGTGCACCAGCGCGTAGAGCGGTGCGTGCATCCCTTCCAGCAGCTGTTCCATCGAGGCCATGGCCTCGGTGCCGTCGGTGATCCCCCAGGCGCCGGTGAGGGTGTCGATGGCGAGTTCCCGGCGGTCGCCGAGTGGATGCTGGCGTTCGGGGCCGAGCAGTAGCGCATCGTGGAAGGCGTCCCAGCGGGTGGAGTAGAAGCCGCCGAGCGCCAGAGCGCGCAGTTCGTCGTCGGAAACCTGCGCACCGGACCAGTGGTCGTCCTCGCGCTGGTCCAGCTCCGGGTAGGGAAAGGTGGTCAGCGTTGGCACGTCGCGGGCGGGCATGACACGAGTCTAATTTGCTTGCGCTTCGCTCCGGTTGGTTCGCGCGGCCCAACGTTGGGCCAATTCTGAATCTCGCCCTGTCACACTGGGTAATCGGGCGCTAACCTCTGGGGGCATGAGCGGGAACATCACCCTGTTGCGCGGTTTGACGCCGGCGGCCACGGATCAGGAAATCTACGCGGCCGCACAGGAATACGTGCGCAAGGTCGGCGGAGTATCGGGATTGACGACGACAACCAAGGCGGCGGTGGACCGGGCGGTGGACGCTATCGCGGCGGCCACCACGCAACTGCTGGCCGAATTACCGCAGCGCGGATCGACCGGAGAGGGTGAACCGCCGAGGCGGCGACGCGGCGTGGCGGAATCGGTGACCGAGGAAGCCAGCTGAGCTCTGTTCGTTTTGCGAGGTTCAGACCCCGTAGACGGCGACGCAGTCGAGCGCTATTTCCAATCGCGGACCGCGTTGGTCGAGGGAGTGACCGAGTAGTTCTTCTATGCGCTGAATCCGGTATCGCACCGTGTTCTTGTGCACGCCGAGCATTTTCGCGGCAGCGTCAGGGCTGCGGCGGGCTCGCAGATAGGCATGCAAGGTTTCCCGCAGTCGCGCCGACTGCGTATCGGGTGCCGCGAGCGCACCCAATTCCCGTTCGATGAGCGCCCGCATGGCGGGTTCGTCGACACCGGCCAGATAGGCGACCTCCACCTCCGAGTAGTGCAGCACGCGTGGACCGCGGGCTCCCGCTCGTTCGGCGACCTGCCGGGCGGCGACGGCCTCGCGGTGCCCGGCCCGGAAGCCGTCGGTGTGCGCGGCGGGCACACCGACGGCGACGCGCACCGGCTGCTCGACGGTCCAGCCGGGATCGCCGGGTTCGGGCGCTTCGCCGTCCAGGCCGATCCACGCCCACAGCGCGGACGCCCCGGACGGCATGGTGAATTGACTGCCGTTGCCGAAGGTTCCGGCGTAGCGGGTGACGACCCGTTCGAGCAGGTTCGCGGGGTCGCCGCCGGAAGTGCCGCCGCGCAGCGGAATCGGGGTGTTGCCCACGTCGGTCCACAGCACCAGCGCCAGATGCCGCTGCCCGATCCGGTAGCCGAGGCGGTTGGTGGCGTATTCGGGGTCGAGGTCGTGACCGTCGAGCAGGCCGCGCACGATTTCGGCGCGCTGTTCGAGGGCGGCGCGCAGTCCGCGTTCCCGCTCCTCCATGTAGGTGTCGGTGAGTGCTTCGACCGAGGTGTTGACCCACCGGGTGGTGCGGTCGAAAAGCCGCAGCAGCAGCGATCTTTCGATGTCCTGGGGCAGTTGCCGATCCTCGACCACCTCGGTCATGTACTCGATGACGGCCTCGAGCCCGAGGTGGTAGACGCGCAGCAGCAGCCGGACGTCGTGGCCGCGGCGGGCCAGCGTGCGGGCGAAGGCGTGGGCTTCCGCCGGGACCGGGTAGTCGATGCGGTCCTGGGTGAGCCCGCTGAGCACCTCGAGGGCGTGGGCGTGGCTGCTGGCGGCGAGGTCGCGGCGCATATCGCGGTCCCGGAATTCGGGGATGCGGGCGATGATGGCGTTGTCGAGGCGGGCGACGACCTGATCGAGGGTTTCGGCGCGCAGCGTCTCGGCGACGAAGTCGGCGATCCACTGCCGGACCTCGGCAGTGTTGTCGGTCGTCGGCACTGGGGGACCTCCGGGGTTGTACTCAGAGCACAAAAACGGTCACGACAATTGACCCGATTGGCCAAGCATGGGCCTTCGAAATTGTGTCACGATCATAGTCCAGTGAGCTGTCACACAGCTCGCCGTCGCAATGCAGCGCATCTGGGGAAGGCACACCGTGACCAATACCGAGCCCGCCGCGGGCACCCCTCGCAAGACCGGGACCCGCAAGTCGGCCAATGGGACGACCGCCGTGCAGACGGAGCAGGCCGCGCCCGCCACCGAGCTGGAGATCCGCAATCCGGCGACCGGTGCGCTGGCCGGGACGGTGCCGATCCATTCGGCCGACACGGTGGCCGCCAAGGTGCGCGAACTACGTGCCGCGCAGCCCGCCTGGGAGGCGCTGGGTCCCGACGGCCGCAAGCACTGGCTGCTGAAGTTGCAGGACTGGCTGGTCGACAACACCGATCACCTGGCCGACGTGCTGCAGTCGGAAACCGGTAAGGCGCGGGTGGATTCGCTCATCGACCCCGCGTTCTCCGTCGACCTGACCGGCTACTACGCGCGGCGGGCCGCGAAATTCCTTGCCGACGAACACCCTTCACCGCACAGCCCCCTGGCTCGAGTGAAGGCGCTGACCACCGTTTTCCGCCCGTACCCGGTGGTGGGTGTGATCACGCCGTGGAACTTCCCGCTGGCGATGCCGGTGATCGACGTGATCCCGGCGCTGGCGGCGGGCGCGGCGGTGATCCTGAAACCTTCTGAGGTGACCCCGCTTTCGGCGGTGGAGCTGGCACGCGGCTGGCGTGAGATCGGTGCTCCGCCGGTGTTCGAGGTGGTGACCGGCGCGGGTGCGACGGGTGCCGCGGTGGTCGCCAACGCCGACTACATCCAGTTCACCGGTTCGACCGCGACCGGCCGCAAGATCGCCGTCGCGTGCACCGAGCGGATGGTCCCGTTCAGCCTGGAGCTGGGCGGCAAGGATCCGGCGATCGTGCTGGCGGACGCGGATCTCGATCGCGCCGCGCACGGTATCGCGTTCGGCGGACTGTTCAACGCCGGGCAGGTGTGCATCTCGGTGGAGCGCGTGTACGTGGAAGCGCCGGTCTACGACGAGTTCCTGAAGAAGCTGACCGCCGCGGTCAAGGAGGTCCGCCAGGGTGTGGACGGCCGTAAACCCAAGTACGACATGGGCGCACTGGCCAACGAGAACCAGGCGCAGATCGTGCAGCGGCACGTCGAGGACGCCGTCAAGGCGGGCGCGCGACTGCTGACCGGCGGCAAACGCACCGGTGTCGGAACGCTTTTCGAGCCGACCGTGCTGGCCGACGTCGATCACTCCATGACCTGCATGACCGAGGAGACCTTCGGTCCGACGCTGCCGGTGATGAAGGTGGCGAACGCGGCGGAAGCCATTGCGCTGGCCAATGATTCGATCTACGGCCTGTCGGCGTCCGTCTGGAGCGGCGACAAGGATCGCGCGGAACGTGTTGCGCGGCAGTTGAACGCGGGCGCGGTGAACATCAACGACGTGTTCGCCAATATGTTCAGTTTCGCGCTGCCGATGGGCGGCTGGGGCATGTCGGGCACCGGCGCGCGCTGGGGCGGTGCGAGCGGCGTGCGCAAATACTGCCGCCAGCAGGCGATCACGAAGCCGATCCTGCCCACCCAGACCAAGGAACCGCTGTGGTTCCCGTACTCGGTGCCGAAGCTGACCTTCGCCATGGCGGCCATGCGGGCCGCGGGCACCCGCGGGCTGCGGCGCGTCGACGTGGCGGCCATCATCAAGACGATTCGGGGGTAGTGATGACTGAATTCGGTTCCATCGCGGGCAAGGTCGTGGTGATCACCGGCGGTGCGCGCGGCATCGGCCTGGCCACCGCGACCGCGTTGCAGGCGCTCGGCGCGAAGATCGCGATCGGCGATATCGACGAGGCCACCGTCAAAGAGTCCGGTGCGACAAGGAATTTCGAGGTGTACGGCCGCCTGGACGTCACCGATCAGCAGTCCTTCGAGTCGTTCCTGGACGATGTCGAACACCGCCTCGGCCCGATCGACGTGCTGATCAACAACGCCGGGATCATGCCCACCGGCCGTCTGGTGGACGAGCCGGATCAGATCACCCGCCGCATTCTCGACATCAATGTGTACGGCGTGATCCTGGGTTCGAAGCTGGCCGTCGCGCGCATGCTGCCGCGCGGGCGCGGGCATGTCATCAATATCGCGTCGCTGGCCGGGGAGACCCACATTCCGGGTCTGGCCACCTACAACGCCAGCAAGCACGCGGTGCTGGGCTTCACCGACACATTGCGCGAGGAGTACCGCGGCACGGGTGTGCGGTTCTCCTCGGTGCTGCCGACCCTGACGAAAACCGAACTGGGGTCGGGCGTCAACCCGCCGAAGGTGCTGCGCCCGGCCGAGCCGGAGGAGATCGCGGACGCCATCGCCAAGCTGATCGTGCAGCCGCGCTCGAAGGTCCGGGTGACCTCGGTGGCGGGCATCATCTCGCAGGTGGTGGGGCTGCTGCCGGAGTCCGTGGGTGACGCACTGGGTCGCGCGCTGGGTTCGGGGCGGGCCTTCCTCGACGATGTGGACTCCGACGCGCGCAAGGCCTACGAGAACCGCGTGCGCGAATAACCGGCCGTAGGGTCGGCGGCATGGGTAGCAGGAGTGCGGTTTTCGCCGGATTGTCGACGATGGACCTGTCGTATGCCGTCGACCGGTTTCCGGCGGAGGACTCCAAAACCCAGGCCGCCGACCTGTTCCTGGGGGCGGGCGGTCCGGCCGCCAATGCGGCGGTGGCCTACGCGTTCCTCTCCGGTGGTCCGGCCGCGCTGGTGACCGCGCTGGGCAAACATCCACTGGCGGAACTGATTCGCACCGATCTGCGCGAGCACGGTGTGATCGCCCGGGATCTGACGCCGGACGGTGAGCAGCAGCCGCCGGTGTCCTCGATCATCGTGGCGACGGACGCGGCCACCCGCACCATCGTGTCGCTGGACGGGTCGCGGATCCATCCCGAATTCGACGAGTCCGCGCCCGCACTGCTCGACGGCGCGACGGTGCTGCTGCTGGACGGCCACTATCCCGAACCGGCGCTGCGGCTGGCCGCGGCGGCCCGGGCGGCCGGGGTGCCGGTGGTGCTGGATGCCGGGCGCTGGCGTCCGGTGCACGCCGAGCTACTACCGCTGACCGCCATCGCCATCTGCTCGAGTGCGTTCACACCACCTGGCGTACAACAGGATTCACCGGAGTCGGTATTCGAGTTCCTACACGCCGTGGGTGTCGGCCACGCCGCGATCACCGGCGGTGACGGGCCGATCCGCTATTCCGCGCCGGGCGAGCGCGGCGAGGTGGCCGTGCCGCCGATCACCGCCATCGACACCCTGGGAGCCGGGGACATCCTGCACGGCGCGTTCTGCCATTTCCACACCGCCGGTGCGGATTTCCCGTCCGCTCTGCGCCACGCCGCCGAGGTGGCCACCCAGTCCTGCCGCTACCTCGGTACCCGAGAATGGATGCGGCACTACCGATCCGATCAGTCGATGCGGTAGCCGCGTCCGGCCTTGCGCAGCACCACGTCCGCCCGCATCCGGGTCCCCTCGACGAGCGCCGCGTTGCGCATATCGCTGCGGGCGATCTTGTTGCGGGCGGCGTCCGGTGTCCGACCGCCGCGAATGTGCCTGCGCAGCAGTCGCTGTTCGATGACGGGCCGCGGCACATCCAGGTACCAGGCCTCGTCGAGCAGCGGGAACACCCCCGACCACCCGTCCTCGTCGAGCAGCAGATAGTTGCCCTCGGTGATGATGATGCGCTGCCGGTCGACGATCACCCCGCCGGGCACCGGGTCGTGGATCTCGCGATCGTATGCGGGCCAGGCGACCGTCTCCCCCACGGCCGCGTCGCGCACCGTGCGCAGCAACCGGGTGTAGCCCGCGGCGTCGAAGGTGTCGGGTTCGCCCTTGCGGTCGAGGATTCCGGCCTCCCGCAACTGTTCGACGGTGAGATGGAATCCGTCCATCGGCACGACCTCCGCGATCCCCGCCCCGGCGGCCAGGTTCAACTCGTCGCGAACTCCGCGCGCGAGGGTGGATTTCCCGGCTCCGGGCGGCCCGGCGATCCCGAGTAGAAACCGACCGGAGTGTCCTTCCGTCCGTCGCCGGACGCGAACCGCCAACTCCGCCAAGGAGGTTTCGACACTGCCACGTATCGCCACCGTTCCACCCTACGGAATCCCGGCGGTAACCGAGGCGAGAGCGGCACGAGCCACGCCGGACGGCTACCGGCCCGGCGACACCACCCGCTCCAAGGCGCGCAGATCGTTCTCCAGTGCGCGGAACACCGCGTAGGTGATCACGAACGCGATCACGCTGCCCGCGCACAGAATTCGCACCGGCACGACCACCTGCACGATGTCGTCGATCGGGATGAAGGTGATGCCGACGACCGCGATCAGCGGCACCGAGGCCGCGATCGCCAGGTACCAGCTGCAGCGGCGGCCGAGTTCGCGCAGCCAGATCGCGTCGGCGCCGCTCACGTCCCCGCGGCTGAGGAAGATCGGGTAGATGCACCGCACCATCAGCAGGGTGACCAGGAAGAACGGGTAGGAGGCCGCGATCGCCCCGCACACGGCGTGTGAGGCGATCAGGTGCAGATACGACTTGGGCGTGATGTTCCCGGCGGTGATCTGCAGGACGATCGGGAAGGTGATGCCGGAGATCAGCCACGACGAGAAGGCCACCAGTACCGCCCGCTCACCCACTCTCAGTACATCTTTGCGAGTCCGCACCAGGACGGACTCGTCATAGGTGCGGCCGTGTTCCAGCCCCCACGGCACGTACAGCAGGTATCTGCACATGTAGATGAGGATGACCGCGCCGAGCGGGAACAGGATGGCGTTGACCAGCGTCACCGTGGCTTCGAATTGATGCCGGGGATGGTCGCTGAGCTTGTCGATGATGAGCATCCGGTTGTAGCTGATGTTGTACATCGAGGCCAGCGCGTTCGGCACGCCGATGGCCAGCATCACCAGCGGAATGAACCACCGCCGCAGCCGACGCCGAAAACTGTTGGGCGGCGGATCGACCAGGTCCCGGGCGCGCGGGTCCAGGCACAGCGCCAGCTGCCGCGACAATGCCGCGCCGTCGGCCCAGCGCTGGTCGCGATCGGGTTCGAGGCAGGTCAGCAGGACTCGGCGCAGGGCGGCCGGGCAGTCGGCCGGGACCCGGGCCTGCGCGATCTCGTCCACGCCGCAACGGCGCCGCTCCAGCATGGCCGCGAGGGTGGTGGCGTCGCCGGTGTCGCCGGCGGTGTCGTCGTCGAAAGGTTTTGCGCCGGTGAGCAATTCCCACAGCACCACGCCGAGTGAGAAGAGATCGCTGCGGGTGTCGAGGTCCGCGGCAGTGCGTTCCAGCCCCGGATGGCAGGCCTCGAGCTGTTCGGGGGACATGTAGGACAGCGACCCGCCGAAGTAGGCGACCGGGCTGCCGTCGCCGAGGTCACGACTGAAGCTGATGTTGAAGTCCGCGAGCTTCGGAACACCCTCCGCGGTGAGCAATACGTTGGCGGGCTTCACATCTCGATGCAGCACCCCGTGCCCGTCGGCGTAGCAGAGCGCCTCGGCGATCCGCACACCCAGCCACGCCACGGTTTCCGACCAGGTCAGTTCCGCGATCTCGGATCGGGTGCTGGAATCGGTCGGCCGGATCTCGCCTTTCTCCTCCATGGCGCTGTCCACGGCGTCGAGCAGCAGTTTCCCGCTGCGCTCACTGATCGGGGTGGCGCGGACCCAGCGCAGCAGCCCGAGCAGGGTGCCGCCGGGCAGGAACTGCATGTACAGCAGGCGCAGTCGCCGGTTCGCCCCGGCGCGCATGTTCTCCAGCAGCCGTTGATCGAACACCCGCACGATGTAGTCGTGGTCCAGCTGGGCGAGGGTCTGCGGTTCGGTGCCGCGGTCCGCCGACACCTTGACCGCCACCAGCCGCTGCATCGAGCGCTGCCGCGCCAGGAACACCCGCGCGAAGGCGCCGCGGCCCAGGCTGGTGAGCAGGTCGAAGTCGTCCACCCGCTGCCCGATCTCGAATTGATCGAGCAGCTCGATGCTGTCGAGGCTGCCCGCCGACAGCCGGCTCTCCCGGTGCGGGGCGAGCGTGGTCTCGTCGGGGATCCGGGTGGATTGGCCGGACTGCTCGGTGAACTCGTCGCCGACCGGCCACCGGGTGCTCTGGTCCTCGTCGTCGAGGGTGAGCAGCTCGCGGAGCTCGGTGGCCTGATCCGGGTATTCGCGCAGGCATTCCGCCGGGTCGACCCGCACCCCGTGGTGGCGGCGGATCACGAATTCCTCGTACACCAGCTCGGCGGGGAGGTCCGGCGCGGTCAGTTCCTGGAATTCCGAACAGTATTCGTACAACCGCTTCGGCAGCACCTCGCCCGGCCGCCCCACGGTGGTGTGCAGCCAGCGGCGGCGCAGATCGATGCGGATCAGCTCCAGCAGCACGCTGCGGCGCAGCAGCAGACCGTCGGGCAGGTATTCGGCGATGCGGGGTGGCACGGTGGCGAACTCCCACGCCTTGGTGAAGGCGTCGCAGGCAGCCACCGGATCCGTCCCGGTCGGAAAGCGCGGGAAGGGAGAGTCGGAACTAGAAGTCATGTCCACACCCATCCGGCCCGGCACGGATGCTCGATCCGCACTGTCGATCAGCGGTTGTCGCCTCGGCCCGAGATTCTCGAAAAGCCTCCGCCACACCCGACACCATCATCCCCGAGCAATTGCCGGAATGATAACTTGCGGCTCACGAGCGGATCACCCGATTTCGACACGAGGCGACGGGGGAACACCAGCATGTACGACGAGGGCACGACGCTGGCGGCACACGGCACCATCTCGGCGACCACCGCCGAGTCCACCGAGGAGGCAACGGTGGCACGCACCACGACCGATTCCGACACTCCCGACACTCCCCCGCCCGTCGACACCACCACCGCGGCCGGTATCGCCGCGGCCGTGCAGAACGGTTCGCTCTCGCCCGAGGAAACGGTGGTCGCCGCGCTCGATCGGATCCGCGCCCGGGATCGGAAACTCAACGCGTTCAGCCGAGTTCGTGAGGACGCGGCCCGCGCCGAAGCCCGGGAGCTGGCCGGGCGCGCCGATCTGGACATGCTGCCGCTGGCGGGGGTGCCGATCGCGGTGAAGAACAATATCGGGGTCGCCGGTGAGGCCACCCTCGCCGGTTCCGAGGCGACCGCGACCACGGGTGCGGCGGTCGATCACCCGGTGGTGGAGCGCTTGCGGGCCGCGGGCGCGGTGGTGGTCGGTCTGACGGCGATGCCGGAGTTCGGGCTGTGGGGCGTCACCGATCAGCCGGGCGGCATCACACGCAGCCCGTGGAACGCCCGCTACTCCGCCGGGGGCTCGTCGGGCGGGTCGGCCGCAGCGGTCGGTTCCGGCATGGTGACCATCGCGCACGGCAACGACGGGCTGGGCTCGGTGCGGATTCCGGCCGCCTGCTGCGGCGTGGTCGGGCTCAAGCCGGGACGCGCGCTGGTGCCCTCGGAGGTCGGGGTGGATTCCTGGGGCGGCATGACCGAGAACGGGGTGCTGGCAACCACTGTCGCCGATGCGGCGCTGATGCTGTCGGTGCTGGCTGACCGCTCCGCGCTGGCCGACCTGGAGACCCCGCCGACACTGCGGATCGGGTTGGCGACCGGCGCGCCGATGTCGCTGATCCGGGTGGATTCGGCGTGGACCGCGGCCGCCGACAAGGCCGCGGCCACGGCCTCGCAGGCCGGACACATCCTCGGCGTGTCCGAGCTGCCCTACCAGGGCGTGAGTTTCGCGTTGGCGCTGCGCTGGCTGGCCAATGCCGCGCGGGAGGCGGCGGCGGTGCCGAATCCCGAACGGCTGCAACGCCGTACCCGCATGCACATCGCGCTGGGCCGGGTGGTGTTGAAGTCGGGTCTGCTGCGGACGTCGCAGGTGGATCGGATCGAGGCGCGGCTGCTGGACTACTTCGAGCGCTACGACGTGGTGATCACCCCGACCCTGGCCACCGTGCCGCCGCGGGCCCGGCGCTGGCATTCGCGACCGTGGCTCACCAATGTGCTTGCGAACGTGAAGTTCTCGCCGTTCACGCCGCTGTGGAATCTGGTCGGCTGGCCCGCGCTGTCGATTCCGATGGGCGTGCATCCGCGCACCGGCACGCCGGTCGCGGCGCAGCTGGCGGGCCCGCCCGGCAGTGAGTCGACGCTGCTACGGCTGGCCGCTCAGATCGAGGCCGCGCATCCCTGGCAGCGCATCGCCCCCTGAAACCGGAAACAGCAGCGCCGCGTCACCTGGTGTGACGCGGCGCTGCTGTCTGTAAATCGTTGTCGTGCAAGCGAAGATGACCCGCGATGGGGCGGCGGCGACCTCCGACTCCTCGTCGTCGCCCCGGGCGGTCACTACGCTACGACGGGTTCCTTCTCGGCGAAGCCGCCGTCGAGCACGCGGGCGGCGAACTCGAGGATGGTCGGTCGGTCGTCGTCGGCACGCCAGGCGACCGCGAGCTCGCAGGGTGCGAGACCGGCGACCGGGCGGGCGGTGAGTCCGGGCCACCGGTACATGGGGACATTGTTCTCGGCCAGCAGGCACACGCCCAGTCCGAGGCTGACGGCCTCGAGCCGTTCCTCGGCGGTGGCGGCCTCGGCGCCGATCTTGGCCTGGCGACCGCCGCGGGCGTCGGCGCCGAGCCAGAAGTCGCGGGCCGCACCGGCTTCGGCGGGCATCGCGATGAACGGTTCGTCGAGCAGGTCGGCGAATTCGATCTGCTCCTGGTTGGCCAGGGCGTGGTTCTCCGGCAGCAGTACCCAGCGGGGCTCGGTACGCAGCACCTGCCAGCGGTAGCGGCTGGTGTCGGGCACCGGCAGCCACATCAGGGCCAGGTCGGCCTGGCGGCCGGCCAGGCCGCTGGACGGGTCGGTCCAGGACGCGGAGTGCAGGGCGAGCCGGTGGCCGCTGGCGCTCTCCAGGTCGGTGATCAGGCCGCGCCCGATGGAGGACTGGATGCCGACGCGCAGCACCTCACCGGCCTCCTGCAGGGCGACATTGGTGACTTCCCACAGTTCCAGAATTTTCCGTGCGCCTTCGAGCAGTTCTTTTCCGGCGACGGTCAGGGCCACACTGCGCTGATTGCGGTCGAACAGCACGACGTCGAGCTGACGCTCCAGCTGACGAATCTGTCGTGACAGGGTGGGCTGTGCGATGTGCAGCCGTTGAGCGGCGTTGGTGAAATGTAGTTCCTCAGCGACGGCGACGAAATACCGCAGGTCGCGCAAATGCGGGTCCATAGCCCCTTGCTATCAGAATCGGTCTTGATTTTCCAGCCGTATCTGACCCGAAAGTTTGCATACGAGTCAAAAAACAGCCGTCAGGTTTGTTAACCACAGCATAGGCGGCCACGGAAGCAATCCGTCAACCGGACCCGCGAATTCCAGGCCACTCACCGGGACCCCCACATCCCCACCCTGACGGACACTTGACCAGCAGCGATGCCCGTGACCGCTCGACACATCATTTTCCGCCCCGCTCCGAGCCGACTTCCAGCAACCCGGCCCGAATCCGGGCCGATCGCTACGAAAATTAGCGGAGTGAGGTTCATCACATTCGAACCGAAAAGCCGCCCCCGATACACGGAAGCGGCGAGTGGTCGCGACGAAAGCGCTTACGCGCCGCCGTACACCTTGGGATCCAGCGTGCCGATGTACGGCAGATCCCGGTAGCGCTCGGCGTAGTCGAGGCCGTAGCCGACCACGAACTCGTTGGGGATGTCGAAACCGACCGCCATCACGTCGACCTGGGTGCGCAGCGCATCGGGCTTGCGCAGCAGCGTCACCACCTCGAGCGAGGCCGGATTGCGACTCGACAGGTTGCGCAGCAGCCACGACAGCGTCAGACCGGAGTCGATGATGTCCTCGACGATCAGCACATTGCGGCCGGCGATGTCCTTGTCCAGGTCCTTCATGATCCGCACCACGCCCGACGACGAGGTCGAGGACCCGTAGGACGAGACGGCCATGAACTCCATCTGGGTGGGCACGGTGAGTCGCTTGGCCAGGTCGGTCATGAAGAAGATCGCGCCCTTGAGCACGCCGACGAGCAGCAGATCACCTTCGGGAGCACCGGCGGGATACCGCTTGGCGACCAGTTCGGCGAGCTCGTCGATCTTGTTCCCGATCTCGTCCTCGCTGATCAGCACCGACGCGATGTCATCCCCGTACACGTCCGCTGGTATCCCTTCGGTGAAGTTGACTTACTGCCCTGCGTCCGGCGGATCGCTCCGATCCGGACCCAGTATGAGCCTGCCATGTTCACGCGCGGCAACCAACCTGGTCCCGGTGGCCGGACCGCCCACCGCGACCCCGCCTTGCCCCCGCCACCGCGTGACCAGTTCCTCGACCGCCCGTAAATTGCTGTCCGTCAATGATTTTGCGCCGCGCTCCAGCAACCAGGCGCGAACGGCGCGACGACGCAGCGCGGGCAGCGCAGTGGCGAGGGTCTCGATCCGCAGCGTGTCGCCCTCCCGCGCGCCGTCCAGCAACTCCCCCGCGAGCGCGTCCAGCGCCGATCCGTCCTCCCGCAACTGTGCCGCCGTCCGCGCCAGCGCCGGTGCCACCCCACCCCCCAGCACGTCCTCCAGCAGCGGCAGCACCTCCGCCCGCAGCCGCACCCGCGTGAACTCGGGCGCACTGTTGTGCGGGTCCTCCCACGGCGTGATCCCCAGCTCCGCGCACACCTGCCGCGTCACGGCCCGCCGCACCCCGAGCAATGGCCGCCCCCATGGCTTTTCGAACTCCGTCATCCCCCGAATGGATCGCGGCCCGGACCCTCGGCCCAAGCCGAGCAGTACCGTCTCCGCCTGATCATCGAGCGTGTGCCCGAGCAGCACGGGACTCCCCTGACGAGCCAGCTCCAGCGCCCGATAGCGAGCGGCCCGAGCCGCCGCTTCCAGCCCACCCCGGTAGCGAACCCGCTCGGATCCCGCCCCGGTGGCGCTGTCCGGTCGCGAAACCGTCGCCTCGGGCACTCCCCGATGCGTCTCGAACCGCTCCATATCCGCCGCCAGCACCCGAACGGACCGGCAGCCGAGTCGCTGTGCCGCTGCCGCCGCGTCGGCCGCCACCACGTCCGACCCCGGCTGCAACCCGTGGTCCACGATCAGCGCGTCCACTACCTCGGCCTCGGCGCACGCGGCGGCCGTCAACGCCAGCGAATCGGCCCCGCCCGACAATCCGACCGCCACCACGCCGTCCGGCGCGTACTCCCGCAGCCACGACCGCACCGCATGCCGCAGGGCCAGCACGGCACGCGTCTCGGGAAGCCTGGGCCGGTCGTTCACCCCACGATGGTCGCACCACCGCGGATCGATAGCGGCCGTGCCCCGCCGCGATCGCGGCACGGTGCCGATCCGGCTCGAATCCCGGGCGCCATCCGTGCCGGGCCGACCGCTGGATCGCACCTCGAAACCGGCTGACAGACAAGTGGAATCACAGGTCCGGCGCCGGGCGAGCCGGGCAGGCGGTCAGCCCAGGACGCGGGATACCCAGCGCTGCGGGTCGGCGATTTCGTCTGTGCGGGGCAGGGTTTCGGGTTCGGTCCAGATGGTGTTGAAGCGGTCCATGCCGACGGTGGCGACCACCTCGTCGACGAATTTCTTGCCGCGCACGTACTGCGCGACCTTGGCGTCCATACCCATCAGGGCGCGCAGTAGTCGCTGCACGGGATTGGCGGGCCGTTTGCGGCGCTGATCGAAGGCGGCCCGGATACCCGCGACGGTCGGCACGACGGCCGGACCGACCGCGTCCATGACATGGTCGGCGTGGCCTTCCAGCAGGGTGCCGAGCATGAGCAGCCGGTCGAGGGCGTCGCGCTGGGGTGCGGCCTGGGTGGCGCGCAGCAGGCCGATGACACCGCCCGCCGGATCGTCGATGCCACGACGGCGTTCCTTCACGGCCTCGGCCAGGCGGCCGAGCATATCGGCCATGGGCTCGTCCCCGGCCTCGCCGAGCACCTCGACATTGCCGCGCATGTAGTCGGCGATCCAAGGGGCCGAAGAGAATTGGACCCGGTGGGTGACCTCGTGCAGGCACACCCAGAGCCGGAAGTCGCTGGGCTGCACGCCGAGTGCGCGTTCCACGGCCATGATGTTGGGCGCGACCAGCAGCAACGTGCCGTCCGGTCCGGTGAACGGATCGTATTGGCCCAGAATGGCGGTCGAGAGGAAGGCCAGCATGGCTCCGGCCTGCAATCCGGCCGGTTTCCCGGCGAACTTGCCCTTCTCACCGGGTTCGAGGCCGCTGCCGGTGAGGTGTGCCATGGATTCGGCGGCCGCGCGAATCCAGCCCGGCCGATCCACCACCAGCGCGTCCGGCACCGCCGACCCGTCCTGCAGGCGGCTCACCTCTCGCACCGGGCCTTCGGCGCGCACCGAGGCGGCGGCCAGTTCGGTGACGGCCTGCTCGGCGGAGTATCGGGAGGTGCGGGGCCCGGCCGGGACCAGCGCGGAACCCACGCTGGCCGCGATGTTCCAGTCCACCACGCCGGTCAGGGCAGGCCGGGCGCGGCGAGCCGGTGCGTCGGCGGCCGGTTCCAGTTCGCTGGGGGCCGAGGGGTTTTCGGGTCCGGTCATGTCATCCACCCGTCAGGAGCAGCCACAGTTGCGCAGTGCGGCCGCGACGTCGTCCAGCGCGGGCCGGCTCACCTCCGGTGGCCGATCGTTCGACATCAGCGCGAACGTCAGCACCCGGCCGTCGCGATCCAGCACATATCCGACCAACGCGCTGGATACCGACAGAGTTCCGGTCTTGGCCCGCACCCAGCCCGCGCCGTCGCGATCGCGGTCGACGTAGCGGGTCGCCAGCGAGCCGGTGCCGCCCGCCACCGGCAGGTAGTCCAGTAGCGGCGCGAGCGGTGATCCGGTGGTCGAGGCGGCGGTGTCGATCCCCGAATTGCCCTGGGCGGCACCGCTGTTGCCCTGGTCCGCACCATTGCCCGGGACGGCGGCCACGGTCAGCACCCGGTTGAGCAGGCGCGGCGGAATATGGTCGTCGGTCGAAAGTCCGCTGCTGTCGACCATTTTCAGGCCGGTCAGATCGAATCCGGCGGCCTGCAGCACGGTGGCGGTGGCAGTGGCCGCTCCGGCGAAGGAGGCGTCCTGTCCGCCCGCGGCCGCGATCTCCCGGCCGATGGCCTCGGCCAGCACATTGTCGGAGTGCACCATGGCCTGCAGCATGCGTTCCCGCAGCGGCGCGGACTGCACGGCGGCGAGCTGCTGCGCTCCGGCGGTGGCATTGCCCAGCTTCACCTTGGCGGGGTCCACGCCGAGTCCGGTGGCGAATTTGCGACCCGCGTCGAGCGCGGGAGTCGGTGTCCGCGGCGAGTATTCGACCAGCGGATCCAGTCGCCCGCCGTCGATCATCACCGGGTCGAGGGGTGCGATGGAGCCGCCCGCGATATCGGCGTTGTCCCAGCCCGGCGCGAAGTTGGTGCCGCTGTAGGCGGACGTGTCGACCAGGATCGAATCCACCCGCTGCCCGGTCTTTTTCACCTGGGCGACCAGGTCCGCGAGCTTCGGCGCGTCCGGGTAGTAGCCCTTGCCGTCGGCCTCCGCGGTGATGGTCGGATCACCGCCGCCGACGAGCACGATCTCGCCCGGGTTCGCGCCCGCCACCACCTTGGTGGTGACCCGATGGTCGGCGGGCAGCGCCAGCAGTCCGGCGGCGGTGGTGAGGATCTTGGCGGTGGAGGACGGGATCATGCCCTTGTCCGCGTCCGAGGTCCACAGCACCTTGCCGGTGTCCCCGTCGGACACGGAGGCCGCGAACGCACCCAGATCAGGGTTGGCCACGGCGGCCGCCAACGCGGCGCTGAGGCCCGAATTGGTGGCCGCGGGCGCGGTCGCCGGAGCGGGCGCGACCTGCGGAATCGGCTTCGCGGGCACGGGCGGGGCGGCAATGGTCAAGCCCCCGTGCCGGAATTCCTCCGTCCACGGTTTCAGGACGGCGACCGTGACTCCGGCCGCGACCAGCACGAGGACCAGCACCGATGACACCACGATCCAGGTTCTGCGCCGCCGCTTGGCCTCGAGACCACCGATGTTCTGCTTGTTCCGACCAAACACCTGCCGCTGTCTCCTGATTACCTGTGGTGGGGCTGATGGCACTACTCCTGCGGGGCCGGGATGTCCCTGCCGAACCCACACACCCGGGTTCCACACTATCCTCGTTGCGCAGTCGTTCCCCCGAACGAGCTGGCGAGTCGGCAGCAGCCATACCGCTTACCGAAGAAGGAGATGACGTGGAGTTCGACGTCACCATCGAGATCCCCCGGGGTCAGCGCAACAAGTACGAGGTCGACCACGAGACCGGTCGCGTCCGGTTGGACCGCTACCTCTACACCCCGATGATGTACCCGGCCGACTACGGCTACATCGAGAACACCCTGGGCGGCGACGGCGATCCGCTGGATTGCATGGTGCTGCTGCCCGAGCCGGTGTACCCGGGTGTGCTGGTCGAGGCCCGACCGGTCGGCGTCCTCATCATGAGCGACGAGGCCGGCACCGACGAGAAGCTGGTCGCGGTCCCGAACAAGGACAAGCGCTGGGATCACATCCAGGACGTCGAGGACATCCCGGAGTTCCAGCGCAAGGAGATCGCGCACTTCTTCGAGCGCTACAAGGACCTGGAGCCCGGCAAGTGGGTCAAGGTCGAGGGCTGGGACAACCGCGCCAAGGCCGAGAAGCTGGTCGACGAGGCGTACGCCCGTCTGAAGGAGCAGGGCGAGCACTGAGCCCCGCTCAGCGGTGGACGCCGGGCCCGGAGTGAGTTCACTCCACCGGGTTCGGCCCCACCGTGGTGCGCAGCGGCACTTCCTTCCAGAACAGGACCAGGATCAATGCCAGCAGGGCCACCGCGGAGGTGGTCAGGAAGACCGTGGACAGCGATTCCGCGAATCCGACCTGGAACGGGTGCGCGAGAACGGGATTCAGCTTCTGGATCACCGAACTGTCGTTGAGCACGCCCTGCGCGGCGGCGGTGTCGTGGCGCAGGAAGCTCTGGGAGAGCGCCATATCGGCCGGGTTGCCGTCGTGCGCGCCCTTGACCACCGCGGCCTGGAACGTGGGATCGCTTCCGGCGCGGAGCAATTGGGAGCGGATGTTCGGGGCCAGCCGGTCGAACAGGACCGACAGGAACACCGCCGCACCCAGCGTGCCGCCGATCTGCCGGAAGAAGGTCGCCGCGGCGGTCGAGACGCCCATGTCCTTGAGCGGCAAGGCATTCTGCAGCGCGATGATCAGCGGCTGCATGAGATTGCCGAGTCCGAAACCCACGCACAGCATGAACAGCGCCACCAGCCAGAACGCGGTGTCGGCCTTCAGGTAGTGCAGCAGGAACAGCCCGAGGGTGATCATGGCCGCGCCCAGCACCGTGTACACGCGGTAGTGTCCGGTGCGCGAGATCAGCTGCCCGGAGATGACCGAGCCGATCATCATGCCCAGCACCATGGGGATCATCTGCAAGCCGCCGAGCATCGGACTCGCACCCCGTACGGCCTGTAAATACTGTGGCAGCAGCAGGATTCCGCCGAACATGCCCGCGCCGACCACGAACGAGATGAGCACGCCGAGCGCGAAGGTGCGGTTGCGGAAGATGCGCAGCGGAATCAGCGCCGCGTCGCCCAGCCGGGATTCCACCAGCACGAAACCGAGGATGCCGAGCACCCCGATCAGGTAGCAGGCCACCGATCGCGCACTGCCCCAACCCCATTCGCGGCCCTGCTGGGCGACGATCAGCAGCGGCGTGATGGCGACGACCATCACCGCCGCACCCCAGTAGTCCACGCGGTCACGGGATTTCTCGCGCGCGGGCAGTCGCAGCGACCGGGTCACCACGACCAGCGTGAACAGTCCGATCGGCACGTTCACCAGGAACACCCAGCGCCAGCCGGCGATCCCGAGAATGCTGTGCTGCCCCGCGAACAGCCCACCCAGCACCGGCCCGATCACGCTGGAGGTGCCGAACACGGCCAGGAAATAGCCTTGGTACCTGGCTCTTTCGCGCGGGCTCACGATATCGCCGACGATGGTCAGCGCCAGCGACATCAGCCCGCCCGCGCCGAGACCCTGCAGTGCGCGGAACACCGCCAGCTCGTACATCGACTGCGACAGGGTGCACAGCAGCGACCCGGTCAGGAAGATCGAGATGGACGCCAGGTAGAAGGGCTTGCGCCCGTACATGTCCGAGAGCTTCCCGTACAGCGGTGTCGCCAGGGTCGCGGTGATCAGGTACGCGGTGGTGGCCCACGCCTGCAGCGAATACCCGTTCAGGTCATCGGCGATGGTGCGGATCGCGGTGGACACGATGGTCTGATCGAGTGCCGCGAGCAGAATTCCCAGCAGCAGTCCGCTGAGTATCACCAGGATTTCCCGGTGGGTGAAGCCGCCCTCATCGGTCGATGGGGTCACCTCGGATGTAGCCATGGCCAACCTCCAGCCCTCGACAACGATAGGCCGAGAACCGGAGGTCCGCACCACTTTCGGGGCCGGGGACTACTTCCCGCGGAACTGCGGCTCGCGCTTCTCGAAGACCGCCTGGATGGCCTCGGTGAGGTCCTCGGACGGCAAGAACGCCGAGTTCCACGCGGACACGTAGCGCAGGCCGTCGGCGATCTGCCCGCGCTTGGGCTGGTCGAGCACGTCCTTGATGCCCTGCACCACCAGCGGCGGGTTGACGGCGATCTCGCGGGCCAGCGCGTGCGCGGCGTCCAGCACGGCCTGCTGGTCGGCGTACACGTCGTTGATCAGCCCGATCTTCTCGGCGCGCGCGGCGTCGATGTCCTTGCCGGTGTAGGCGAGTTCGCGCAGATGCCCCTCACCGATGATGCCGGGCAGCCGGTGCAGCGACCCGATGTCGGCGACGATGGCCACCTTCGCCTCGCGCAGACTGAATTTGGCGTCCGCACTGGCCAATCGGATGTCGGCGGCCGCGATCAGGTCCAGTCCACCGCCGATGCACCAGCCGGAGATGGCGGCGATGACCGGCTTCACGCAGTCGGCGACCGCGGTCACCGAGTCCTGCATCCCGCGCACGTTCTTGAGGAACTCGGTGCGCGGCCCGGCGAGGGCCTTGTCGGCCAGCAGCGGCCCGAACAGCGGGCTCATGGCGGGCAGGTCGAGCCCGTAGGAGAAATGCGTCCCCGACCCGGTCAGCACGATGGCCCGAATCTCCGGGTCGGCGTCGAGCTCGCCGAAGATGATCGGCAGCTCACGCCAGAAGTCAGGCCCCATGGCATTGCCCTTACCGGGACCGGTGAGCGTCACCTGGGCGATGTGGTCCTTGCTTTCGACCTCGAAAGCCTTCCATTCGGTCATCAGTCCAGCGTATCGGGGGTGCGACCGTCCCCGCAGACGGGTGTAAATCCTGTGCTAAATCTGGTCGCTACCAGTGGATTACGCGAGCTTGCGGACGCACGATCAGAGCGTCCGCACAGCCCGTTTTCCTTCTGTGTGAGGTCACGATGTTGATGCATCACGGAATCGGCCTCGACCGCTTCAACTCCCTTCCGCGCCGCCGCGCCATCCACGCCCTGTACGAATGCTGCTGCAATGTCACCTGGGCGCAGAAGATCGCGGACGGCCGGCCCTATCCGGGTCATGCCGCGCTGCAGACCGCCGCCGAGGCGGAACTGCACGCGCTGTCGGGCATCGACCTGGAACGGGTCTTCGATTCCTGTGTGCACGAGCAGGTTTCGGAGCAGAACCTGACGGAGTTGAAACGCATCACCCGCGCGCGCATCCGTGCGCTGCTGGGTCCGGAGGAGGGCTATCCCGACTACTGATCGCCCCGCACATCCACCGCAATCGCTCTACCCTGGTGCCATGCGCAGGTCCCTGCCACCGGTCGCGTCCAAGGTTTCCGACACGTTGATCGCCCGCGGCCATCACGGGGTGATCATCACTCAGCCCAATCCCACCCGTACCGCGCAGGAAGCGGCCGAGGCCCTCGGCGTCACCGTCGGCGCCATCACCGAGTCCCTGGTCTTCCTGCTCGACGACGATCCGGTGCTGCTGCTGGTCTCCGGCGTGCACCAGGTGAATCTGGATCGCACCGGTCAGCGACTCGAGGGCACCCTCGCGCCCGCGCCCGCCGCCATGGTCCGGGAGGTGACCGGACAGCCGATCGGCGGCGTGGCCCCGCTCGGGCATCCGACGAATCTGCCGACCTTCATCGACAACGCGCTGGCCGGGCACACCGAGCTGTGGGCGGCGGGCGGACATCCGAACACGGTGTTCCGCACGACTTTCGGAGAACTGGTGCGGATCACCGCGGGGCTGGCCATCGACGTGGACTGAGGAGGTCCGCCGGAACTTCGCGCAGGCTTGCCTGAGCGATTTCGCACAGCCCGGAATAACCGGGCGCCCGACCACGTAGGTTCCAGGTGTGAGCGATTCTCCGACGCCCGGCGCCGAGCTACATGTGCCCGACGACCTGAGTGGCATCACCGCCGCGCAATTCCGCGCGGCCATGCGGCATTACCCGGCGGGCGTCACCATCGTCACCCTGCACTCGGAGAACGGCCCGGTCGGTTTCACCGCCACCTCGTTCGCGTCGCTGTCGGCGCAGCCCCCGCTCATCTCGTTCAATATCGCCGAGACCTCCTCGAGTATCGAGGCCCTGCTGCGGGCGAAGTCGGTGGTCGTGCACTTCCTCGGTGAGCACCAGCGTCATCTGGCCCAGCGCTTCAGTCGCGCCGCCGAGGACCGCTTCACCGACCGCTCGCTGTGGGCCACCCTGCCCACCGGCGAACCCGTACTGCACGGCACCCCCATCTGGGTCCGCGCGACCGTGCACCAGCTGCTCCCGATCGGCGATCACACCCTTGCCATCGGCCTGGTCACCCAGGTCGCCGACAACACCGAGCAGTCCCCCGCGGTCGGCCCGCTGGTGTACTACAACGGCGCGTACCACCGCGCCGAGATCGCCGACTGACTCCCGCTCTCAGGCGGCCGCCGAAGCCACCGTCCCCAGCCCCAGCGCCGCCAGGATCGCCGCGCTGATCTGATCCAGCCGATCGCGCACCCGCGGCCGCCGCAGCAGCTCGACCGCCCGTGCGGCCACCACCGCCAGCAGCACCATTTCGATTGCGGCGACACTGGATTCGATGGCCCCGAGGGTCAGCGTGTTCGCGAAGGTCACCTGGGTCAGGAACTGCGGCAGCACCGCGAGATAGAACAGCCCGACCTTCGGATTGAAGACGCACGATAGCAATCCGGCAGCAAGCGCCGAGCGCAGCGACGAATCCCGTTCCGCCCCACCACCCGGAAGCTCATGCGCCGCTCCGGCTTCCGAGCTCATGCTCCGCCGGGCTCGCCGATGTTCGAGCAGAGTCCGAACCCCTAGGTACAGCAGGTAGATCCCGCCGATCACCTTCAAGGTGCGGTAGGCCGTAGCCGACTGCTCCAGCAGTGCGGCGACTCCCGCGGCGACCACGGTCGCCCACACCAGCCCACCCAGCGCCGACCCGACTGCCGCCGCGATCCCCTGCCTGGACCCCACCATCGAGAACCGAAGCACCAGAAACGTATCTGGCCCCGGCGTCAGCGCCAGCAGCACGCACAGCCCGGCAAAACTCAGCAGCAACGGGAAACTCATCACTCCATAGCAGCTCACAGCCCCACCCGAGCGCAAGGCCGAACGCAGGTCCGCACCCCCTGACGCCGCCCCCGACGGACAGCGTCAACGAATCGGTCCCACCCACGGCAGAAGGTCGTCCACCCCACCTGGCAGGCAGCGTGGACGACCTTCCTGGACAGCAGTTTTCAGTTCCGCGCACTGAATCCCGCTCCCAGTTCACGGAAAATCGGATATCCCTACCAGGCAAGAGATTTCGTGAGGTGCGCTCGCCGCTGACTAGCCGCGCGGGGCGGCGGCGTACTCCTCGCCCAGCTCACGGAACAGGTCCGTGTTCTTGGTGAAAGCCAGGCGGGCCTCGTCGAGGACGCGCTCGATCTCGTCGCCCGTGACGGGCAGCTGGTCGAGGGCCTCGCGGTAGTCGCGCTTGAAGGCGGCCGGGTTGCCGATCTCGTCGAAGACGTAGAAGCGGACGCCGTCACCCTTCTTGGGCAGGTCCCACAGCTTCTCGGCGGTGCCGCGGATGACCTGGCCGCCGGAGAGGTCGCCCAGGTAGCGGGTGTAGTGGTGCACGACGTAGCCCGCGGGCCAGCCGGTCGCGCACTCTTCGATGCGGGCGGCGTAGGCGGCGGTGGCCGGCAGCGCGGTCAGCTCGGCACGCCAGTTCTCGCCGCCCAGGTACGCGAGGTCGGCCTCGAGCGCGGCCAGCCGGTTCAGCTCGGGCTTCACGAAGGGCCCGGCGACCGGGTCGGAAGCCAGTGCGGCGGAATGCTTCTCGAGCGCGGCGTAGACGAACCACAGCTGCGAGGTGTAGCGGTAGAAGGCCTCGACACCGAGCCGCCCGTGCAGCATGTCGCTCATGAACGTGGAGTGTTCGGCCTCGTTGTGCTGCTGTTCGGTCGCGGTGCGAATCAGCGTCGAGAACGGAGTGCCGGTTTCGGTATCCAACATGGTCGAGCTCCTCGCAATCACCTGACGGGGCGCCCTACTATGGCTACCCTAACTTTCTCCTAGATCGTACGCGCCAGCAACGTTCTCGCGATTCGAACTTTGCGGCCCACCCACTCCAACTTTCGGATGATTTTCCGCGTCCTGACGTGCCGTTCGTCACACTCGACCGTCCGGCTCGAGCAGGTCCCCGGCGGCCGCTCGCAGGGCGACGGTGGCCCGCGCGAAGTAGTCGAACAGCACCTCGAGCTGCTCGGGCCGGTATTCGGCGAACGCCTCGGCCATCCGCGCCCGATGCGGCCCCAGCGCGGCCGCGATCCGGCCGTCCACATCGGGCACCGACTCCACCAGCACCTTGCGCCGATCGGCGGGATCCGGCACCCGCCGCACGAATCCGGCCTGTTCGAGCCGATCGATGAGCCGGGTGGCCGCACCCGTCGACAGGCCGGTCCGCGCGGCGAGCTCCCCGGCGGTCAACGTTCCGGCCAGCGCGATCAGGTTCAGCCCGAAGAAGTCGGTCGACCCGAGGCCGAGCGCACTCGCGATGGACTGGGCGGCGACGGCCTGCGCGGACAGGTATTCGCGATAGGCCACGCTCCCCTGCTCGAGCAGCGCTCGCGGGTCCGGGCCCGATTCCGGCCCGGCGGTTGACGAGTCCCGCCGGGCGGCCCTAGATTTATCTGCGTTCATGCAACTACTGCTTTCGCTCAGATACTTATCCGGTGCAGAAAGAATAACGCCATGACCCAGAACGCCGCGAGCACCTCACTGGTGCCGATCCTGATCGCCGCCGCCGAGAATCTGGAGCCCGCCGAAACACGCTTGCTCTCAGACGATTTCGCACAGCATATGCTGCCCGTGCCATTGCGCGCGGTGGTCCGGCGACCACTCGGGCGGCGACTGCTGCGCGCGGCCATGGACCGCGAGGGCCCGGGGATCTGGAACAGCTTGGCCTGTCGCAAAAGGTATTTCGACGACCGCACGGGCGCGGCGATCGCCGCCGGGATCGAATCGGTGGTGGTGCTCGGCGCGGGCCTGGACACTCGGGCGATGCGCCTGGCCGCGCCTGCCGGAATCCCGTCGTTCGAGGTCGATCAACCCGTCATCACCGAACGCAAGCGGCAGCGAATCAACTTGCCCGACAAGGTGATTCAGGTACCTATCGACTTCGAGACAGATGACCTGCGTACCGCGTTGCGCACCCACGGCTACGACGCCGGATCGAAAACCCTTTTCCTGTGGGAGGGCGTCACCCAGTACCTGACCGAACGGGCTGTGCGCGACACCCTCACCGCGCTCGCCGAGGCGCGCGCGGGCAGCATCCTGGTCTTCAGTCATGTGCGCCAGGACTTCATCGACGGCACGGATCTCGGCGATTGCGCCCCCACCCATCGCCGTTTCGTCGGCCGGAACCCGCTGTGGCAGTTCGGCTTACAACCCGAAGATGTCGCCGGACTGCTGATCGAATACGGCTGGATCGAACTCGAACAGGTCGGCGGCCCCGAGTACGCCGCCCGTTTCCTCACCCCGATCGGCCGCGCCGCCACCGTCCCCGACCTGGAACGATGCGTCACCGCCGCCAAGCGGTGACGACACCCCGGGCCGCCGGGGTGGGTTGACAAGCCCGCGCGATGTCTGCCAGTCTCGCTTCAGGTCATGAGTACCAGCGTCAAGCCCCGGCTAGCTGGTCGGCAACCCTCCACCGCGGCGGGGTGCTCCGGGTGACGACCGGGCCGTAGCCCGACCGGGCACGGCAAGCGCGGACTCTCGATCATTCTCTTTTCTGATCGCGTGTCCCCATCCGACGGGATTTCGTGATGACTGCTTTCGCCGACCAGACCTGTGCCCCCCTCGCCGAAGTTTCCGGCTGTGACCTCCAGGTTCCCCTGGTTCAGGGCGGGACCCGCAGCTACGCCAACTTCGACTACGCCGCCAGTGCCCCAGCGCTGCGCCAGGTCACCGACCGGGTCGCCGGGCTGCTGCCGTACTACGCCAGCGTGCATCGCGGCGCGGGCTACGCCTCCCGCGTCTCCACCGACTGCTACGAATCCGCCCGCGGTTCGGTCGCGAAGTTCCTGAATACCGCCGATGACCAGGTCGTCGTCTTCACCCGCAACACCACCGACGCGCTGAACCTGCTCGCGGCCTGCGTGCCCGGCGACACTGTGGTCCTCGATGTCGAACACCACGCCAACTTCCTGCCCTGGACCCGCAACGGCCGCCGCGTGGTGCGCGCCGCGGACACCATCGAGGAGACCATCCAGCGGGTGGTCGCCGAACTGTGCGCCAAACCCGCTGCGCTGCTGGCGGTTACGGGCGCCTCCAATGTCACCGGGGAACTGCTGCCGCTGGAGCGGCTGGCCTGGATCGCGCACCAGTGCGGCACCCGCATCCTGGTAGACGCCGCCCAGCTGGCACCGCATCGCCGCATCGACCTGCGCGCCACCGGCATCGACTACCTGGCCTTCTCCGGGCACAAGGCGTACGCGCCGTTCGGTGCGGGCGTGCTGGTCGGCCGCCGCGACTGGCTCGACGCGGCCGACCCGTACCTGGCCGGTGGCGGCGCGGTGCGCTCGGTGTCGGCCGACCATGTCGAGTGGGCGCCCGCTCCGCAGCGGCACGAGGCCGGTTCGCCGAACGTGCTGGGCGTCGCCGCGTTGGCCGCGGCCTGCGACGCGCTGGCCGACCTGGATCCGACCACCGTGCTCGAGCACGAGCAGTACCTCACCCACCGCCTGCGCTACGGCCTGAAAACCGTTCCGGGCGTTAACTTCCTGCGCATCTGGCGCGACAGCACCGACGCGGTCGGCATCGTCGCCTTCACCATCGACGGCTTCGAACCCGGCCGGGTGGCCGCCTACCTGTCGGCCGAACACGGCATCGGTGTCCGCGACGGTCGCTTCTGCGCCCACCCGCTGCTCGCCCACCTGGGCGTCGACGCCGCCCTGCGCGCCAGCATCGGCCTGGGCACCACCGCCGCCGACGTGGACCGCCTCATCGACGCCGTCTCCACCCTGGTCGAACACGGCCCGAACTGGGACTACGCCTGCACCGACGGCCTGTGGAACCCCACCCCGGAAACCCGCCCCTTCGGCACTTCCGCCGACGGCGCTGCCCCCTGCGGCTTCTGATCCACACCATCCACAAGGGCATTCAGGACACTGCCGAACCGTCCGCCGATAGCCGATCGACCGCAGTCGTCGGGTGCTTCCGAATCTCTGCGGTACCGGTCGGCTTTCGGCCTTCCGGAACCAGGTCGATGTTGAGCCGTGAGTGATCCGAGCCCCGGACGCCTTCGGGCTCAATGGAATCGGGCTACGGCACCAGGTAGCGGGACGCGAGTTCCTCCAGGACCGGGTCATCGTCGGCGACGGCGTTGACCAGGTCCAGGTCGTCCTGGACGGAAACCTGCCTGGTGTCTTCCTGCTCCGGATCCGGGGGCCCGTCCTCCGCGAGTTGACGGGTCAGCTTCGCGCGCAAGCGTTCCTTGAGTGTCTCGCTCATACGCAGAGCATGCCCCGATCAGACCGGCGCAAGCCAGCTCCCCCACGGAGTGTTCCTCACCACCGTGAACACCGTGAGAAACGCGATCGCCACCCACAGCGCGTATCTGGGCAGCACCTGCGGTAGTCGCGGCGGCATCGGACCGCCCCGCCAGCCGCGCACCAGCCACGTACCCCACCAGGCGGCGAAGCCCAACACCAAGGGCAGCAGCAGGATATTGCTGTGGATGGCATCGAGGAACCGGCCCTCGGTGAGATTGTGCAGCCCACGTAGCCCACCACACCCGGGGCACCAGTAGCCGGTGAGCTCGTAGAACGGGCACACCCCGTAGGACCCCTGGGAGTGCGGATCGCGGAAGTGCAACAGCGCCAAGCCACCTGCCACCGCACCGCCCGCGAGCAAGGGCATCCCGATGCCGAGCCAGCGCGACTTGGCGGGGGTCTCGGTTACGGCTGCCGGGGCGATGTCCACGAGAAACAACGGTAGCCGCGCCACCGCGAACCTGCCAGCGCCCCGCCGGGTTCGCACCCCTCGGTCGCCGAAACCCTCCATGACCTCGGAAATCGCACCGGCATCAGCGAATCGGGGTCAGCGAATCGGCGCGCGATCCGCGACCGGCGCGGTGAGCACGCCCGCGAGCATGTCCACGATCTCCCCCCACGCCGCGATGTCGTCGACTCGCACCCGCCCGGCCTCCACCGCCCGCTCGTGATCGGCGAGCAGCGCGAACAGCACGGTCGGCAGCGCGCGTAACCGGCGCACCCGCAACCGTTTCGGCAGTTCGGTGAGCTCGCGTTCGAGCTCCCGCATGATCACCCGGACGGAGGTGCGGCCCGCGCTGGCGAGGTTCGCGGCATCGGTCACCGCGGGGTGGGTGTGGATCTGTTCGAGAAACCGCGCGTAGTGGTTGATCCCGTGCCGGTCACTCAGCTCGAACATCGGGATGACCAGCGCCTCCACCAGTTCGTGCACCCCGCTCACGCCCGAACCCGCCTGTTCGGCAAGCAGTTCCAGCCGCCGCACCTCGAGGGTCGCGAGCCGCAGCTCGACCACCGCCTCGATGAGTCCGTCGCGAGATCCGAAGTGGTACTGGATCGCCGAGTTGTTGCGCTGCCCGGCGGCCGCCGCGATATCGCGCAGCGGCACCGCCTGCCCGCGTTCGGCGATGAGCTGTTCCGCCGCCAGGATCAGGCGTTCGCGCGCCCCGCCCGGTGTCTGTACCGACTCGCCCACACTGCCCTCCGTCCTGTTTCAAGTCTGCACGATAGCCGCTCACCAGCGAATAGAGAACTTCTCCTTGACGGTTAAGAATTATTGCTTAAAGCTGCTTGTGACTGTCGTCACCCAGAAGGACAAAATCGATGATCCTGGACACTTTCCGACTGGACGGCCGCGTCGCCGTCGTGACCGGCGCGGGCCGCGGCATCGGCGCCGCCACCGCCCTGGCGCTGGCCGAAGCGGGGGCCGACGTGGCCATCTCCGCCCGCACCAGCGCACAACTCGACGAGGTGGCGGGCAAGATCCACGCCCTGGGCCGCCGCGCGATCACCGTCCCCGCCGACCTGTCGGACCTGTCCGCGGTCACCGCGCTGGCCGAGACCGCCGCCGCCGAACTGGGCCGCATCGACATCGTGGTCAACAATGTCGGCGGCACCATGCCCAATACCTTCCTCACCACCACCACCGAATTCCTCGAAGAGGCATTCCGTTTCAACGTCTCCACCGCACACGCCCTCACCCAGGCCGCGGTGCCGCACATGCTGAAGAACGACGGCGGGTCGATCGTCAATATCTCCTCGATGATGGGCCGCTCCCCCGGCCGCGGCTTCCTGGCCTACGGCACCGCCAAGGCGGCGCTCGCGCACTGGACCCGGCTGGCCGCCGCCGACCTGTCCCCGCGCATCCGGGTCAATGCCATCGCGGTCGGCTCGGTGCTCACCTCCGCGCTGGAAGTCGTTGCGCAGCAACCGGAGATCAAGGCGCAGATGGAGGCCGCCACCCCGCTGCAGCGCCTGGGCGAGCCGTGGGAGATCGCGGCCGCCATCGTCTACCTGAGCTCGCGCGCCGGCGGCTACGTCACCGGCAAGGTGATCGAGGTGGACGGCGGGATCGCCGCACCCAACCTCGATCTGCCCATCCCCGATCTGTAAACCGCAGCGCCACAGGAGTTTTCCCATGACCTATCGCGTAGTCCAGTGGAGCACCGGCAATGTCGGCCGCCGCGCCCTGCGTTCCGTCATCGCCCGCCCCGAACTCGAACTGGTCGGCGTCTGGGTGTCCAGCGACGCCAAGGCCGGTAAGGACGCGGCCGAACTGGCCGGGCTCGACACCCCGACCGGCGTGCTCGCCACCCAGGACGTGGCGGCCCTGATCGCCCTGAAACCCGACTGCATCATCCACACCGCCATGGCCGACGACCGGCTCATGGAGGCCGTCGAAGACCTGAAGACCTTCCTGCGGGCGGGCATCAACGTGGTCTCCAGCAGCCCCGTCTTCCTGCAGTTCCCGTACGGCACCCTGCCCGAAGAGGCCATCACCCCGATCATCGAGGCGGCCGAGGAGGGCGGCGCGTCCCTGTGGGTCAACGGCATCGACCCCGGCTGGGCCAACGACTGGCTGCCGCTGCTGCTGAGCAGCGGTTCCGAGCGCATCGACGCCGTCGTCTGCTCGGAGATCATGGACTACTCCACCTACGACAATCCGAAGGTGCTCTTCGAGATCATGGGCTTCGGCAGTGACCTCGACGAACTGCCGCTGCTGCTGCAACCCGGCATCCTCACCCTGGCCTGGGGCAGCGTCATCCGCCAGCTGGCCGCCGCCCTGGATGTCGAACTCGACACCGTCACACAGCATTTCGAGCGGCTGCCCGCCACCGAGGAACTGAAGGTCGGCGGCCGCACCATCGCCCCAGGCACCGCCGCCGCCCTGCGTTTCCAACTGCACGGCGTCCGTGGCGACCGGGAGATCATCTCCCTCGAACACATCACCCGCCTGCACCCCGACCTGGCCCCCGACTGGCCGCAGCCCGCCGGAAAGGGTTGCTACCGAGTCGAAATCAAGGGCGAACCCGACTACATCTGCGACCTGCAGCTCTACAGCAACGGCGACCACGCCGAAGCGGGCATCGTCGGCACGGCGGCCCGCCTGGTCAGCGCCGTCCCCGCTGTGGTCGAGGCCCGCACCGGCCTGCTCACCGCCACCGACCTCCCCCTGACCACCGGCCGCGGCCTGGTCAGCTGACCCGGACCAGATACGGCGCCGTGGCGGTGTATCCGCTTCGTCGGATCCACCACCACGGTCAGCCACAATCGCCTCTACTCCTGTTCCACCACAACGGAATCCGCGAGGCGCGCGGCATCGACGAGCGCGACCGCGCGGCCTTCGTGCACGATCACGACCGGTCCCGTTTGAGTGCCCAGCCGCGCCAACGCCCCGGCCACTGACTCGGTGGTTCCGGCCGTAGGCAACGGCGCACCGAGATGCGCGCTGACCGGATCCGAATCATCCGCATCCACCAGGGCGGCGGCACTCACCGAGCCGAGAATCTCCGCCACCACCACCGGCCCGGAACCCTTGCGCTCCAATACGATCGGGAGCGCCACCGCGGTACCCACCAGTGCACGCGCCGTACCGACGGACGCACCCGAGGGCACCACGGCCGGCTGCTGCCCGAGATCGACCCCGTCGAGAGCCTCCGCGACCGTCCGGTCCGTGATCACCGTGGTCAGCGGAAAACCCAGTTCCCCCAACCATTCGTCGCTGTAGTACTTCGACAGGTACGCGCGCCCCGAATCCGGCGCGATCACCACCACCACATCGTCCGGCCCGAGCGTGCGCGCCGTCCGCAGCGCCGCCGCGATCGCGGTCCCCGACGAACCGCCCAGCAGCAGTCCCTCTTCCCGGGCCAGCCGGTGCAGCACCCGAATCGCCTCGACGTCCGGAATCCGCTCGATCCCATCCACCACCTCGGTGTGATACGACTTCGGCCACTCGTCCTCGACCGTTTCGGGATGGACGAAATGTCCGACCGCCTCGACGTACCAGATCCGGCCGTCCCCACCCCCGTACACGGAGGTCTCGGGATCGGCCCCGATCACCCGCACCGAGCCGCCGGAGGCTTCCTTGAGGAATTCTCCGGCCCCCGTGATGGTGCCGCCGGTCCCGACCCCCGCCACGAAATGTGTTATCCGCCCGCCGGTTTGCGCCCACACCTCGGGCCCGGTGGTCGCCCGGTGCGCGGCCGGATTGGCGGGATTGTCGTACTGCCCCGCGAACCAGGCCCCCGGAATCTCCTCGACCAGCCGCAATGCGACCGACCGCAGATGTTCGGGATGCCCCACCGGCCGCAGGCCCGGCGTCACCCACACCTCCGCGCCGTGCGCCCGCAGCACCGCCTTCTTCTCCGCGCTGACCCGGTCCGGCACCACCACGATGGTCCGATAACCCCTGGTGGCCGCGATGGCCGCCAGCCCGAGCCCGGTATTGCCGGAGGTGGCCTCCACCACGGTGCCACCCGGTCCCAGTTCCCCTGACTGCTCGGCGGCCAGCAGCATCCCGAGCGCGGCCCGATCCTTCACGCTGCCACCGGGATTGAGGTATTCGAGCTTGACGTAGACGGTGGCCCGGATATCGTCGGTCACCCGGTTCAACCGCACCAGCGGGGTGTGCCCGATGGCGTCGGCGACCGAGTCGTAGGTGCCCGCGGTATGCGCGGAGACGGCGGTCATGCTGCGGCCCTGCCTGTCTCGCCGAGCGTGCTGAACAGCTCCCGGCGTAGTCGAAGGTATTCGCGATCGCACGGGCGCGCGATCACGGCCTGCGGGATCGTGCGGGTGAACGTATCCAGGGTGCCGCACACCCGCGGTCGAGTGCCCTGCTCCTCCACCATGTCCGCGACCTCCGCCGTCTCGCCGCGCCCGGAACCTGCCTCTCGTACCGGCGCATCGAACGACAGAGTCGCAAAACGTGACCTCCGCGAACAGATTTCGAGTCACCCCGAACAGAAACCCCTGCGACACGCCGATATCCGGCCGGAACCCGAGCAATTCCGCGGCATACCAACCGGTGTGGCCGCCGAACTGGGAGATTCCGGACACAAATTGTGATTCGGATAACACCCATCCGGCCACAGCGATATTCCGGTTATGGCCGATCTACTTGCCGAAGCTCGTCAGATGCCTGATTCCGCAATCCAATTCGCCCGAGAAACCGACTGGTCCGGACCCCCACCCGAGTTCCACACCCTGCTCGCCGACGTCCGCACCCGCTACGAACACCAGCTCGCCGTGCTCCACCACGCCCTGGACAAACGCCTCGGCGAACCCCAACCGGACTGCCTGGACTGCTTCCGCGCCGCCACCGAGATGGCCGTCATGGCCGAGGTGGGCGCCCACACCCTCACCCCCGCCGACCGCCACCGACTACGCGAACTCTGGACGGCCCTGCTGCACGCATAAAAAAATGGAAAGTGGCTGTCGAAGCCACTTTCCACTGGAGCCGCCTGCGAGAATCGAACTCGCGACCTTTTCATTACGAGTGAAGCGCTCTACCGACTGAGCTAAGGCGGCGTGCCTTTCGGCGGTGCGAGTCTATCGTCTCCGGCCGGGATCACGAAAACGGGTGGTCGCGGTCACGCCGACCGGGCCGCCATCAGGGTCGCCACCATGGCGGCGACGGCGAAGCGGGGCTTGACGTTGGTGTCCAGGGCGTCACGGCAATCGAGCACGGCCTCGATGGAGCGCAGCAGGCCCTCGGGGCGGACGTCGGTGGCCAGCTCCCGGATCTGATCCGCCATATCCGGGTGGGTGAGAGTGACGCCCGAGCGCGAGTCGGCGGTGGCCGCACCGAAACGGACGGCCAGGGCGTCACGGTAGAGGCCCGCGACATCGATCAGCGCCCGGTCCAGGGCATCACGACCGGTACGGGTGGCACGGGACTTCTGGCGCTTCTCCAGATCCTTCAACGCTCCGGCCGAACCACGGGTCGCGGAAGCCGCGCCCTTGCCGGTGCCGCCCGCACCGAGCGCGGTGGCCAGCTCGTCATGTTCCTTCTCGTCACGCGTGGCGCTGACCTGCTTGGCCTCGTCGTCGGCGGACTTCACCAGCTCGTCGGCGGCGGTGTACGCGATCGCCGGGCGCGCGGTCGCCGCCACCAGCGCCAACGCCCGCTTGCGACGCGAACGCGCCTCGTCATCGGTGGCGAGCCGACGCGCACGACCCACATGGCCGCCGCTCACCGACGCCGCCCAGCCCGCGACCTTCGCGTCCAACCCGTCCTGATCGCGCAGCACCCGGGCGATCGAATCGACCGTCGGCGTCGCCAAATGCACATGGCGGCACCGGGATCGGAGCGTCACCGAGATGTCCTCCGGATCCACCGAGGGCGCGCACAGCAGGAACACCGTCCGCGCGGGCGGCTCCTCCACCACCTTCAGCAGCACGTTTCCGGCCGCCTCGGTCAGCCGATCGGCATCCTCGACGACCACCACCTGCCAACGGCCGGTACTGGGACGCCGCGACGCCACCTGCACGATCTCGCGCATCTCCTTGGTGCCGATGCTCAAACCCTCCGGCACCACCCGGCGCACATCCCCGTGCGTCCCGGCCATGGTGGTCGTGCACGCATGGCACCGACCACACCCCGGAGCCTGCTCATCGGTGCACTGCAGTGCCGCCGCGAAACACAGTGCCGCCACCGACCGCCCCGAACCGGGCGGACCGGTGAACAGCCACGAATGCGTCATGGCGGACGAGGACCCCGCCCCACCCCGCGCCGCAACCGCGGCAACGGTCAGGTCGGACTCGACCACACTCTGACCGACCAGCCGATCGAAGACACCCGCCACGCCGACCACCTTAACCGCCACCCCCGACACCCCCGCCGACTCGCCCGGGCGACGAGCCGAGACCCGCCGAACCTCGTCGGTCGGCGCGCCGCCCCGCCCTCAGTTGGCGCGCCGCCCCGCCGTCAGTTGGCGCGCTGATACGTCGAATTCGCCCCGTCCAGCGCCTCGCGAATGATGTCGGCGTGCCCGGCGTGCTGGGCGATCTCCCGCAGAATGTGCAGCAGGATGTACCGCACCGTGAGCCACTGCCGCTCCGGCGACCACGGCGCGGTCGGCGTCGGCACCGAATCGTCCAGATTGTCCAGCTTGCGGATCAGCTCGGCGGTCTGCCCGGCCACCACCTCCCACTCGGCCAGCAGACCCGCCACCGTCTGCTCCGGATCCAGCCGATACTCCGAATCCATCGCGGACACATCGAATTCCGAGTTCGGATCCCGCTCCAGCAGGATCGTGGTCCAGTGCTTCTCCACATTCACCACGTGACTCAGCAGGCCGCCGAGAGTGAGCTCACTGACCGTGGTGCGCTGTCGCGCCGAGTCGTCCTCGATACCGCGCACGGTGATCCGGAACAGCTCGCGCTGGCTGTCCAGGATCTTGATCAGTTCTTCACGCTCGTGATCGACGGTCATCGAATGTCCTTCCGCTGGTGCGTGTTCGAGACCCAAAACTACGGCAGCGCACCGACACGAACCGGTGATACGACAACGGGCCCCCCGCCGCGGCGAGAGGCCCGTGATCAGGGATTCACCCCATCAGGATTTGGCGGCCGCCGTCTTCGCGGCAGCGGTCTTCTTCGCCGCCGCCTTCTTGGTGGTGACGCCGTCGGCCGTCTTGGCCGCCGCCTTCTTCGCGGCCGCCTTCTTGACCACGGTCTTGGCCACGGCCGTCTTCTTCGCCGCGGCCTTCTTCGCCGGAGCCTTCTTGGCGGCCTTCTTCGCGGTCTTCTTCACCGGACCGCGCGCCCGCCGATCCGCCAGCAGCTCCGAGGCCCGCGCGTCGGAGATCGACTCCACCGCATCGTCCTTGCGCAGACTGGCATTGGTCTCGCCGTCGGTGACGTACGGACCGAAGCGGCCGTCCTTGATCACCATCGGCTTCTCCGACACCGGGTCCACACCCAGCTCGCGCAGCGGCGGCGCACTCGCCGACTGCCCGCCGCGCCGCTTGGGCTCGGCATAGATCTTGAGCGCGTCCTCCAGCGACACCGTGAAGATCTGGTCCTCACCGGTCAGCGACCGGGAATCGGTGCCCTTCTTCAGGTACGGCCCGTAACGCCCGTTCTGCGCGGTGATCTCGTCACCCGAGGTCGGATCCACACCCACGACACGCGGCAGCGACAACAACTTCAACGCGTCGTCGAGGGTCACCGACGCCAATTCCATGGACTTGAACAGTGATCCGGTGCGCGGCTTCGGCGCGACCGCCTTCTTCGCGGTCTTCTTCGCCTCCGGATCCTCCACCGGTTCCGGCAGCACCTCGGTCACGTACGGACCGAAACGTCCTTCCTTGGCGACGATTTCGTGCCCGGACTCCGGATCCACACCCAGCGAGCGACCTTCCTGCGGCGTGGAGAACAGCTTCTCCACCACCTCCAGGGTCAGCTCGTCCGGCGGCAGATCGTCGGGCAGATTCGCCCGCTGCGAGATCGAATCACCTTCGGGGTCATCGGGATTGACGATGATGCGCTCCAGGTACGGCCCGAACTTGCCGACCCGGACCACCACATCGCGGCCTTCGGAATCCTCGAACAGCTTGATGGAGTTGACTTCTCGCGCGTCGATGCCGTCGAGGTTGTCCCCGACCATCCGCTTCAGACCACCGGAGCGCGCCACCGAACCCTCGGCCCCGTGCTCACCACCGAAGTAGAAGCTGGACAACCAGTTTCCGCGCTGCTCGCGCCCACCGGCGATGGCGTCGAGGTCGTCCTCCATGGCCGCGGTGAAGTCGAAGTCCACCAGCCGCCCGAAGTGCGCCTCCAGCAGACCCACCACCGCGAACGCCACCCAGGACGGCACCAGCGCGCTACCGCGCTTGTACACGTACCCGCGATCGAGAATGGTCTTGATGATCGACGCGTAGGTCGAAGGCCGCCCGATACCGAGCTCTTCGAGGGTCTTGATCAGCGACGCTTCGGTGAAGCGCGCCGGCGGATTGGTGGTGTGCCCGTCCGGCGTCAACTCGACCGCCGTCACCGCCTGGCCCTCGGCCAGCACCGGCAGCCGCGATTCGGCGTCGTCGGACTGCCCGCCCGCCTCCTCGTCGAGACCCTCCACGTACGCCTTCAGGAAGCCCGCGAAGGTGATGGTGCGGCCGGAGGTCGAGAACACGCACTCCTCACCGGAATTCGCGTTTCCGGTGACCCGCACCGTCATGGTGGTGCCGCGCGCGTCGGCCATCTGCGAGGCGACGGTGCGCTGCCAGATCAGCTCGTAGAGCCGGAACTCGTCGTTGTCGACCCGCGAATGCACCTGTCCCGGCGTCATGAAGGTGTCACCGGACGGGCGGATGGCCTCGTGTGCCTCCTGCGCGTTCTTGACCTTGCGGGTGTACTGCCGCGGCGTCGGGCTCACGTACTCCGCGCCGTAGAGCTGCGTCGCCTGCGCCCGCGCCGCCTGAATCGCGGTGTCCGACAAGGTCGTCGAGTCGGTACGCATATAGGTGATGTAGCCGTTTTCGTACAGCCGCTGCGCCACCCGCATGGTGCGCTCGGAGGTGAAGCGCAGCTTGCGCGCCGCCTCCTGCTGCAACGTCGAGGTCATGAACGGCGCGTAGGGCTTACGGGTGTAGGGCTTCGACTCGACCGAGGAAACCTGGAAGTCCACCCCGTTGAGCGACTCCGAGAGCCGATGCGCGTAGGCCGAATCCAGCACGGTCACACCGGTGGTCTTCAGCTGGCCGTCGGCCCCGAAGTCACGGCCGGTCGCCACTCTCGCCCCGTCGACCTGCACCAGCCGCGCGCCGAAGATGCTCGGATTACCCGATTCCTGCCCGCCCGCGTCCAGCTTGGCCGCGATGTCCCAGTACTCGGCGGACCGGAACGCCATGCGCTCCCGCTCCCGCTGCACGATCACGCGAGTCGCCACCGACTGCACGCGGCCCGCCGACAAGCGCGGCATGACCTTCTTCCACAGCACCGGCGACACTTCGTAGCCGTAGAGCCGGTCCAGGATGCGCCGCGTCTCCTGCGCGTCGACCAGATCCTTGTCCAGCTCCCGGGTGTCCGCGGCAGCGGCCTGAATGGCCGACTCGGTGATCTCGTGGAACACCATGCGCCGGACCGGCACCTTGGGCTTGAGCGTCTCCAGCAGATGCCACGCGATGGCCTCGCCCTCGCGGTCGGGGTCGGTGGCGAGGTAGAGCTCGTCGGCGTCGGCGAGCAGGCTCTTGAGCTCGCTCACCTTCTGCTTCTTATCGGGGCTCACCACATAGATGGCCTCGAAGTCGTGATCGACGTCCACGCCGAGGCGGGCCCACTGCTGGCCCTTGTATTTGGCGGGCACATCCGCCGCACCGCGCGGCAGGTCCCGAATATGACCCACCGAGGCCTCGACCACGTAGCCGCGGCCCAGGTAGGGGGCGATTTTCTTGGCCTTCGTCGGCGACTCGACGATCACGAGACGACGCAGGGGGCGGCCCTGGTCGGGCGCTGCCTTGGAGTTCGGCGCTGCACCGCGGTCACGTGTTGCCACCGGCGAACACACCTTTCGTCTCGATCCGCGTAGCGCTGGGCTTTCGCGCTATACGCGGCTGGGGCGGCGGCTGCGATGAGTGATATCGCTGCCAGCAACGTTTATACCGTGTTCAATGGCCGCGACTCGTGCGCGGCGACGATGTAGCCCCTGATCGTGATCGAGTGTAATGGGTACAGATATGGGTCGTCCCCCACCGCCTGGGGGCGATGGGGGACGGATACCTTCGGGTAGGGCTCGCTCAGAGCGCCCGAACACCGGTGGCCTGCGGGCCCTTGGTGCCCTGGCCAACCTCGAACTCGACCTTCTGGTTCTCCTCGAGGGTGCGGAAGCCCGAACCCTGGATCTCCGAGTAGTGGACGAAGACGTCAGCGGAGCCGTCCTCGGGCGCGATGAAGCCGAACCCCTTCTCCGCGTTGAACCACTTCACAGTTCCCTGTGCCATTCTGTTCCTTCTCTTTCCATACCGGAACGGCGGACAAGTAGGTTCATCCACCGGGTCCGTTCCGACCGCTGTACTCTGTTCCCCCTGCAGGAAAGCACCCAGTACACCGTTCGCAACATCGATCCTGCTGATGGTTTGGACTTTGGATCCGTCCCTCGAACACAGAAGCTTGCGACCAGGAACCAGTGAACCATGTCTTCGAGCAATTCAACAGCGGAGTTACCCACAATTTGCAAAAAAGTTGATCTTGCGAATGCGCAGGTGAGGGGCATAATGCCCAAATCCGTACTTGAAGTTGGTTTGCTTCCGGATAACAGAGCGAGCATCTGGCAAACAGGGTGCGAGCCAGGCCGCTACTCTGCAGTGAAATGGCAGGTGAAGCTGCGGGCGTACACACCGTTCGCACCCGTTCGGCGTGTCGCGGTGACGGTTCGATGAATGCCCGCGACCCGGAGTTGCGTCCTGGAGACAACAGCCCGGTCAGCTACGGGAGATCGTTGCTGAATCGTGTCCTAACCGGCGTGGATCCCAGAGACCCCCGACTCACCCACGTAACGGAGTTGCCGCCGCGCATCGCGCAGGTCGCGAAATGGCCCGAATGGGCCTCCCCCGATGTCATCGCCGCAGTTCAGGCCGTCGGAGTCGGCGCACCCTGGCAGCACCAGAGCGAAGCCGCCGAACACGCCGCGGCCGGACGGCACGTGGTGGTGTCGACCGGGACCGCCTCCGGGAAATCACTGGCGTATCAACTGCCGGTATTGACCACGCTGCAACACGATCCGCGGGCCACCGCCCTTTATCTCTCACCCACCAAAGCGCTGGGAGCCGACCAGCTCCGCATGATCAACGAGCTGACCAGCGAAGATCCCCTGCGCGCCATCCATCCCGCCCCCTACGACGGGGATACCCCCGCGGAAATCCGGCAGTGGGTGCGCGCGCATGCCCGCTGGGTGTTCACCAACCCGGACATGCTGCACGTCGGGATGCTGCGCTCGCATCAGCGCTGGGGGCGGCTGCTGCGGCACCTGAAGTACATCGTGGTCGACGAATGCCACACCTACCGTGGGGTTTTCGGGTCACACGTGGCGCTGGTGCTGCGGCGACTACGCCGACTCGCGCAGCGGTACGGGGCGGATCCGGTGTTCGTGCTGTGCTCGGCCACCACCGCGGACCCGGCGGCCACCGCCGAGAAGCTCATCGGCGCACCGTGTGTCGCGGTCACCTCGGACGGGTCGCCACAGGGGTCGCGGACCGTGGCGCTCTGGGAGCCGCCACTGCTCGGAGCGGGCGTGACCGGGGAAAACGGTGCGGCCGTTCGCCGTTCGGCCGGGGCCGAGGCGGCCCGGGTGATGGCCGATCTGGTGACCGAGGGGGCGCGCACGCTGACCTTCGTGCGCTCGCGGGTGGGCGCGGAGGCCGTCGCCATGGACACCCGCCGGCTGCTGGCCGATGTGGATGCCGGGCTGCCCGGGCGTGTCGCGGCGTATCGAGCCGGGTATCTCGCCGAGGACCGGCGGGCGCTGGAAAGCGCGCTGTCGGAGGGATCGCTGCTGGGTGCGGCCACCACGAACGCCCTCGAGCTGGGTGTGGACATCGCCGGACTGGATGCCGTGGTGGTCGCCGGATACCCGGGGACGGTCGCCTCGTTCTGGCAGCAGGCCGGGCGCGCCGGACGCCGGACCCAGGGCTCGCTGGTGCTGCTCATCGCCCGCGACGATCCCCTGGACACCTACCTCGTCCATCACCCGGAAGCGCTGCTCGGGCGGCCGCTGGAAGCCACCATCACCGACCCGCACAATCCCTACGTGCTCGGGCCGCACCTGCTCTGCGCCGCCTTGGAACAGCCACTCACCGATGCCGAAGTGCATGGCTTCCAGGCCTGGGAACTGCTCTCCGACCTGGCCGAACAGGGTTTGATCAGGCGCCGGGACGGCGTCGCGCGAGACGGGTCCGCGCGGTGGTTCGTGACCGCCGACGCGCATCCGCACGACGCGGTCGACGTGCGCGGCGGCATCGGTTCCGCGATCGCGGTGGTGGACGGCGAGTCCGGGCGCATGCTCGGCACCACCGACGCGGGACGGGCGCCCGCCACCCTGCATCCCGGTGCGGTGCACCTGCACCAGGGCGAGAGCTATGTGGTCGACGAGCTGGACCTGGACGAAGGCGTCGCGTTGGTGCACGCCGACACGCCGGGCTGGAGCACCAGCGCCCGCGCGCTGACCTCGCTCGACATCGAAGAAGTGACCGAGGAGCGCCGATTCGGTGCGCTCACCACGGCTTTCGCTCGGGTACTGGTGACCAGGCAGGTGGTGGGCTATCTGCGCAGGCTGCCCAGCGGCGAGGTGCTGGACCTGATTCCGCTGGACCTGCCGCCGCAGACGCTGCCGACCCGGGCCGTGTTCTATACCGTCACGCCCGCCCTGCTGGCCCGTGCCGGGATCGATCCGCGGCAGGTCGCGGGGGCGCTGCACGCCGCCGAACACGCCGCCATCGGCATGCTGCCACTGGTCGCGACCTGCGATCGGTGGGATATCGGCGGTGTCTCGACGGCGGAACACCCCGATACCGGGCTGCCCACCGTTTTCGTCTACGACGGGCATCCGGGCGGGGCGGGCTTCGCCGAACGCGGGTTCACCCGGCTACGGCAGTGGCTGACGGCCACCCTCGCGGCCATCGAGTCCTGCGTGTGCGCGAACGGATGCCCCTCCTGCGTGCAGTCCCCGAAGTGCGGAAACGGCAACAATCCGCTGGACAAGGCCGGTGCGGCCCGCCTGCTCGGCGCGGTGCTGGACGAGCTCGGCGAAGATGACGGTGGCACTCCCGAACCGTGACGGCGACGTCGCCGGAGCGAGATCGCAGCTCCATCCGACCGATCGGTCGGGGCAGATCAGCTGGACGGTATCGGGCGTGTCCCGGAAGATCGAGGTTGCCATGGACACGCCGGGCCGAGAGTTGAATAAAAAGGGATGTGATCCTGTTAACTGGAGGGTTGCTCCGTTCGATAATGTCGGGCCCACATTTACCTGTGCATTCTTTCCGAGCAGTCTTCGAGCACGAATTGAAAAGGGATAGAGATCCAATCAATTCGCCTATCTCATTCATCGAATATTGACATTGATCGGGCATCGATGTGGCCCGCGCCTCGCATTTCTAACCAACCGCTCGGTACGAGCTATTGCTCGCTACTTCTCCTCTCCGACCGGTCCCGCCCTAGCCGTCGCACGCGCCTCGCGGACACCGAGTGGACCCACCGATATCCGCGCGCGAACCGTGACCGTTACGTCCCACCCCCGCACCACACATCCCGCCACCCGGACCTCCATCCGGGCCGCGATATCTCCCGCGCGCCGACAACCCGCGACCTCGCCTTCGTCCAGTGCGCCCGCCGCGGCCAGCGCGGCCAGATCCGCGGCGGACTGCACCCGATGCCGTGCGGCCACGACCACCCCGACCTGCGCGACCAGCACCGTCATCGCGAGTAGCGCCAGCAGTGCGAGACAGGCGGTGACGGTCACCCCGCCCGCCTCCCGATCGCGGTCGGTCACCTCGCCGCACCGGGCTCACGAGCCGCGACGGCAGCGGCGTGCAAAGTGAGCGGAAACACCGGAGTCCGGGCGGTGACGACCGCGGTCACCAGTGCGTCCTCGGTCCGGATGGTGATCAGCGCGCCCGCCGGCGCGACCTGCCGAGCCACCGAATCCGCGGCGGCGGAGTCACCGCGGGCCGCGAGCCGAGCGGCTTCCCGGGCGGCGTCGACGCAACGCACCTGCGCCGACACCGCGAGCAGGGCTCCCACGCAGAGCACCAGCACCGAGACCAGGGTGGCCAGCGCAATGGCCGCCTCGACCGTCGCCATCCCAGCGTCCCCATCGAGAGGTGGTGTGGCATACGTCACTTGACGGGAGTTTTCAGAGCTTTGTCGATGATTCTCGTCAGGGCGTTCACGATGCTGTCGCCGGTGACCACCGTGTAGAGCACCGCACCGAAGGCTGCTGCCGCAATTGTCCCAATTGCGTATTCTGCCGTACTCATGCCGTCTTCGGCGGTTGCCGCCTGCAGCAGACGGGTTCGCAGGACCCAGGCCAGGTTTCGCACGTTCGACGTCACGGTCGTTCCTCTCCTCGCTCCGATGCGGCGTGTCCGCACCGGCACACCCGGCGGCGGTCACGGCACGCCGCCCTTCAGCACCTGACCCGCCAAGCCGATCACCACCGGCACGATCCCCAGGCACAGGAAGGCGGGCAGGAAGCACAGCCCGAGCGGACCGCCGATGAGCACCCCGGCGCGTTCGGCCCGGGCGGCGGCCGCGTCCTCGAGTTCGGCGCGGCGGCGCTGCGCCACTTCGGCCACGGCCGTGGCCAATCCGGTGCCCGAGCGCGCCGACCTCCGGGCCAGGCGTGCCAGGGCGGCCAGCGACTCGTCGTCGCACCCGGCGGCGGCCTGCTCCCACGCCGTCACCGGATCCGCGCCCAGCGCCAGCAGATCCGCCGCCCGCCGCAGCGCCGAGGCCACCGGTTCCGGGGCGCAGGGGGCCACCGCACCCGCCGCGGTGGCGAGCGGCAGCCCACCGCACAGACAGGCGGCGAGCAGATCCAGTGCCGCGGCGACACCCAGCGGATCGCCGTCGGCCCGGGAATCCCGCTGCGGCCGTGCGCGTCTCGACGCGGTGTCGTGCAGCGCACGCCAGCGCCGTACCGCACCCACTCGCCCGGGCAGCAGCACCAAGCCCAGCGCACCCACCACGGCCGCCGTAGCGAGTGTCATCGCAACACCCTCGCCGTGATGGCATCGGCCCACAGCAGTCCCGCACAGGTCAGCCCGGAGCCCAAGGGCAGCAGCACGATTCCCAGCGGAGAGTCGACGAGCACGCGCAGCGGTGCCGCACCCATCAACTGCCCCAACCCGATCCCGAGCAGTGGCAGCAGCGCCAGCACCGTGGCGGTGGCCCGGGCTCCCGCCAGCGCCGCCCGCGTCCGATCCTGAAACCGCTTGCGCCCCAGCAGATCGAGCCGCGCTGCCGACAGCAACTCCGCCAACCCGAGCCCCTGCGATTCGGCCACCCGCCAAGCACCGGCTATCCGCGACAGCTCTTGCGCCACAGGGGTTTCCGATTTCTCCAGGCCCTCCGCCCCCGACCCGCCGAGTCGACTGCGTGCCGCACTCACCGCGAACGCGCGCGCTACCTCACCGTGGATCTCGCGTGCCGCCACCTCGGCCGCCGCACTCGGATGCGCCCCAACCCGCAACTCCCCGATCACCACCTCCAACCCCTCGAGCAGCTGCACCGATTCGACTACCCGGTGCCGATCGCGCACCCGGCCCCGCCGCCGCACCGCGGCAGTGGCCGCCACCAACGCCCCAGCCACCGACACCCCGGGCCCGGCCAGTAGCAGCGAGATCACACCGAGAACAGCAGCGCCGCGAATCACGATCCTTACCAATGACTTTCGCTCACTCTTCCCCGAGCGGGCGAAAACCCCGATGAACCGTCGCCGCGCAACCGGCACCGGCAAGATCAGCAGCGCGATCGCAACACACCCCATCGCCAGAGCGAGGCCCTGGGCGCGGAGCACATCAACACCACCCATCACCGAGTCCCCCCTCATCTCCCTCTCCCCCAGCCGAACCCGCGCTTCCCGCATCGCGGTCGACCACTTCTCCCCGATCGATCGTCACCGGCTCCCACACCGGCCGATGACACCGTCCCCACCCCGTGCGCGGACCGGACAGCTCCTTCCGCCACCTGCCCTGCGATCGCCGCCACTGCGGTCCCCCTGCATCGCAGAGATTCTCAGGCACCGCCACAGCGGGATTCGGCCGCGAGCCCAGCTCGTCGTCCCGCCGATGACGACCCACCCGCTCCGGCTCGGACGACTCCGAATGGCACGGTGCGGCAAAGCCTTCCAACTGTGACGAAGCATGTCGCCCCGCCCTGTCACTCGGCGGCGGACACCATCCGCAGGCCGACGGGAGACACCCCGCGCACCGATCTTCCACAGCGACCGACTCCGACCGAGCTCCGCGCGACGACACCACCGCCGGGCTGCTCACGAACAGTGGCAGGCACGCGGCTCCAACTGCGGGCGATACCGACTGCTCGGATCCGGTGCGCAGCCCCCTGGATTCCTTGGACCCAACACAATCCGCGCATTGCGCAGACCCTGCCCGTCCAGCGCAGTCGGCCGATCCCGCGCAGTCCGCGGACCGAGTGCAGCCGCTGAACCCGATCGGCAAGCCGACCCCGGCGCACCGAACGGACAATGCCGGTCCCGAGGATTCGACAGTCGGTCCAGGCCCCGCGAGCAGTACCACCCCGTCGATCCTGGCGGCTCGGCCAAGCGGCGCCGAACCGGCCGGTTCGGCAGACGGTCCCGACGCGTCGGACACTTCGCCCCCGGTAGCCCGCCGGGGCTCTCCGGAATCAGCGCGGCGCGAGGTGAACTCGACCGAGTCCGAATCGAATTCTGTTGCAGGGATGGGCTTTCGACTATCCTCCCGGGCTTCGCGGCACGAGGCGGGTTGGTTGTCGGGGCTGATCATTGAGCGGTCCTTTCTTCGAGGAGGCGGGTGAGGGTGTCGGCGGCCGGGGTGGGGCGGTTGTCGGCCGCCCAGGCCGGAGTGATGTGGACGTGGCCGTCGACCGCGGTGAGCACGCCGATTTCGCGGAGGGTGCGGCGGCCGTCGGGGTGGCGGTGGACGTGCAGAACCACCTGGATGGCGGCGGCCAGTTGACTGTGCAGCGCAGTGCGGGTCATGCCGCCGAGGGCAGCAAGGGCTTCGAGGCGGGCGGGGACCTCCTGCGGGGAGTTGGCGTGGACTGTTCCCGCGCCACCGTCGTGCCCGGTGTTGAGGGCGGTCAGCAGGTCGACGACCTCCGGGCCGCGAACCTCGCCGACGATGATGCGGTCGGGGCGCATGCGCAGGGCTTGGCGGACCAGGTCGCGGACCGTGATCCGGCCCGCGCCTTCGACATTCGCGGGGCGGGCGACGAGGCGGACCACGTGCGGGTGGGGTGGCGCGAGTTCGGCGGCGTCCTCGACGCAGATGATGCGCTCGGCGGGGTCGACCTTGGCCAGCAGGCTCGACAGCAAGGTTGTTTTTCCCGCGCCGGTGCCTCCCACCACCAGAAAGGCCAGCCGGGCTCGAACGATGTGCTCCAGCAGGGACTTCGCGGCAGGTGGGATCGCGCCCGCGGTGGCGAGCGCGTCCAGGGTCTGGGTGGCGGGGCGCAGGACGCGCAGGGACAGGCAGGTGCCGTCGTGCGCGATGGGCGACAGCACCGCGTGCAGGCGCACGCCGAACGAATCACCCAGGGTCGCTTCGGTTCCGGTCAGGCGGCCGTCGACCCACGGTTGCGCGTCGTCGAGTCGGCGGCCGGCCGCCAGCGCGAGACGCTGGGCCAGACGGCGCACGGCGGCCTCGTCAGCGAACCGCACCGAGGTCCGCCGCAGCCCGTGGCCGCGATCCACCCACACCGCGTCCGGCGCGGTGACCAGGACGTCGGCCACCTCCGGGTCGTGCAGTAGCGGTTCCAGCACGCCCGCCCCCGTCATCTCGGTCTGCAGCAGGCGCAGGGCCCGCAGCAGGTCCGTATCCCCCAGCACCCCACCGGCTTCCGTCCGAATGGCCGCCGCCACCTGCGCCGGATCCGGATCGGCGCTGCCCTCGGCGAGGCGTTCCCGGACCCGGTCCAGCAGCTCCGCCGTCACCAGCCCGCTCATCCGAGCACTCCCGCCCGGTCCCCGGCCATCGGGTGCGGCGGCAGCGGCGGGTGGGCGTGACCGGCGCGGGCGGCGCGCCACCAGGACGGACCGGGCCGGGCCGGAATGCGATGGGCCGGAGCCAAGTCGGTGAACAGTGCGGTGAGGGCGGTCTCGGCGGCGATCCGCAGCGGGCTGCGGCGGCGGACGGTGAGACCGCCGCGCTCGAGCCGTTCGGTGAGGCCGGGCTGGGACGGCACGGCGGCCAGCAGCGGCACGGCCAGCGTCTCGGCGATCTCGGTGGCCGACAGCCCACCCGGCGCGGGACCCCGAACGACAAGGCGCACATTGGGATTTCGCGCGCCGAGGTACGCGACCGCGGATTCGGCGGCGGCGATCGACCGCAGCCGCGCCTGCGCCACCAGCACCACCAGGTCGGCGGATTCCAGGGCTTGATCGGTGCGGGCATCGTGGTCGCTCGAGAGGTCGGCGACCACCAGATCCCCGGCCGCGCGCCCCGCCTCCACGACCGCGCGCACGGCCGCCGCAGTGAGTTCCGTTGTCGGGGCGCCCCTTCCACATGACAGGACGGCCGCGCCGCCGGTGGCGGGCAGCGCCGCGTGCAGGGCCGCGGCCGCCACCCGGCCGTCCTCGATGGCCAGATCGGGCCAGCGCAGCCCCGGTGTCTTCTCCAGGCCGAGGACCAGGTCGAGCCCGCCGCCGAAGGGCGCGCAGTCCACCAGCAGGGTGCGATCCCGGAAACGTCCTGCGGCAGTGAGGGCTACGGCAGCGGCCAGGGTGGACGCGCCGGCACCGGCCCCCGCGCCCGCGACGGCCAGCACCGCGCCGTCACCCGGGCGGCGGCCGTCGTGCGCGGCGAAGGCGGCGATCAGCGCGTCCGCGGCGGCGGGGAGGGCGAGTACCTGCTCGGCGCCCGCCGCGGTGGCCGCCTGCCAGTCGAGCAAACCCGGCTCGCCCTCGGTTACCAGGAGGATTCCCGGGCGGCGGGGGTGTCCGGCGGCCACACAGCTACGCGCGGCGGCGAGGTCCAGTACGACGACCGAGGCGGCGGCCCACGCATGCCGGCCCACCGGTGGGACGCGTTCGTCCAGCGGGCGGTCGGCCGCGGCGGCGATTCGCCGGATCTCTTCGCGCAGGCGGGGATCGGCGACCAGTGACAGGGCCGGTGATCCGGCGGCGTCGGAGTTCATGCAGGTCAGCGTCGCCCGATCCGGGGCACGAAAAAAGAGGCCCGTCGGCGAGTGTGGATAACTCGCGACCTGTGGATAACTCGGGAGAAGCGCAGGGCCGCACGGCGGTCCGTAAATAGAGGACGACCCCAGCCGGGGGGGGAGGAGGCTGGGGTCGTCGGGGTTCAGCCCCGGGGGGTCGGGCTGAACGCGCCTGGACTATGTCCAGGTACCTGCGATACTACACCCAAGCCCCGCCCGGATTGCAAGTCCGTCCGGCGAGTCTTTTTCACGTCCCAGCGGCCCGGCTTCCGACTGGCTAACCCGATTCCGACGGCCCCGATCCAGGCCGCGGCACCCCCGCAATCGCGACCCGGATCGGGCGCGCTGCCCGCACCGAGCCGGCGAACCATATCCTGGACCTCGTGAGCGCCCAACGCGGACGAGTCGCCGCCTTCTTCGATCTCGACAAGACGGTGATCGCCAGGTCGAGTGCCTTCGTGTTCAGCAAGCCGTTCCTGGACCAGGGGCTGCTGAGCCGCCGGGCGGTCCTGGAGAGCAGCTACGCGCATTTCCTGTTCCTGCTCTCGGGCGCGGACCACGATCAGATGGAACGCATGCGCGAACATCTGACCAAGATGTGCGCGGGCTGGGATGTGGACCAGGTGCGCTCGATCGTCGCCGAGACCCTGCACGACATCGTGGATCCGCTGATCTACGCGGAGGCCGCGGATCTCATTGCCGACCACCGGATTCGAGGCCACGACGTGGTCATCGTGTCGGCGTCCGGCGAGGAGGTGGTGGCCCCGATCGCGGCGGCGCTGGGCGCGGATCACTTCGCCGCCACCCGGATGGTCATCGAGAACGGCCGCTACGCAGGCGAAGTCGAGTTCTACTGCTACGGCAAGGGCAAGGTCGAGGCGATCGAAAAGCTTGCGGCGCAATACGATTACGACCTATCACGCTGCTACGCCTACTCCGATTCCAATACCGATCTGCCGATGCTGACCGTGGTCGGTCACCCGACGGCGGTGAATCCGGATCGCGGCCTGCGCCGGGAGGCGACCGGGCGTGGCTGGCCGATCCTGACCTTCTCCAATCCGGTGTCGCTGTGGGCGCGGCTGCCCGCCCCCAACACCACCACGGTGGCCGCCACGGTGGCGGTCGGCCTGGGTGCGGTGGCGGCGGGTGCGCTCAGCTATCGGCTGCTGCGCCGGCGGCGCTGAGCACCCGGCATCCCGAAACGCCCGAATGCGTAATTTGCCGGACACGCCGAGATTCGGAAAGGTTCTCCCAGCTCTTGATGTGACGGCCATCACTGGGTAACAATGGATGCACGGAAGGCCGGAAGGCCAAGATCGGATCGGAAGAGAAGATCCGACCTCCCGTCCCAACCTTCCCAGCACGGATACCAGGCACCCACGCGGAGCACGCCGCGACATGGCACGAGTAGTTGTGGGCCTGCGTTATTCGGGATTTCGACGGCGAGGGCCTCGCATCGCGGGGATGAACCATCGAAGCCCGGAGAGCTCGCCGAGGCCGGAACACAACCCGACCAGCACGCTTGGTAACCCGGCAGTCCGTGCTAGCGGGCGGTGAGATCGCGAGAGCGATTACGCCGCCCGCTTCGATGTGTACGGACCCCTATCCGCCCGCCGCGTCCGCGATCGAACGGGCTTCGCGCGCACCGTCTTCCAGGGCGCCGCAGGTGAAGATGACCCAGCCGCCCACGCCGTCCGCGGTGCCCATGCCGAATTCGGCGGCCGCGTCGAGGTAGGCCTGGCGGCGGCGCAGCCAGAAGACCTCGGGGACGCCGAGGCTGTGCGGGTCGAGCCCACTGGACACGGCGACGAGCCGGGAGGCGGCGCGCGCGACGATGCCGTCGGCGGTGCCGAAGGGGCGCAGCGACAGCAGTTCACCGTGCACGATCGCGGCGATCACCGGCGCGGGGGCCTTGGTGGCGTGGACGGTTTGCACCAGCAGGTCGAGGCGTTCGGCGACGCCGGGGACGGCGCGCGGGCGGCCGAGCTGCTGTTCGTCCTCGACCAGGTCGGCGGCGGCGAGCAGGTGCAGGCGGGCCAGGGCCTGGAGTGGGGCGCGCTGCCAGACGCCGACCAGGTTGGTGAGGGCTTCGCCGTCGAGGGCCTGGCCGACGCGCAGCGCACCGGCGAGGATCGGGTCCTCGACGCGGCCGTCGGCGGGCAGGTCGATGGTGCCGCCCTCGATGGCGGCGGAGGACCGGGCGGCACGGACGGCGGCCTCGGCGGCGGTGGTCGGCCAGCCGCGGCGGTTGGCCCGGTGGCGATGCACCTCGGCGAGCGCGTCACGGGCCTTGTCGGCGGCGTCGCGCACGCCGGGTAGGTCGGCGAGAGGCTGCAGCGGGTCGGTCACGATCACCGAGGCTACTGGTCGGTCACCGGTAGGCCTGTCACCGCCTCGGGCCGCGCTGCCTCCGAGTTCGACTCGATCGGTACCGGTCAGCTCACGAGCAGGTCGCGACCGGGGATGGCTTCGAGAAGACGCTGGGTATACGGGGATTGCGGGTTGTCGAAGAGGTCGGCGACGGGTGCGGACTCGACGACCTTGCCGTCCTGCATGACCAGGACGGAATCGGCTATCTGCCGGACGACGGCGAGGTCGTGGGTGATGAACAGGTAGGACAGGCCGAGTTCCGCTTGCAAAGTGTTGAGCAGGGCCAGGATTTGATCTTGGACCAGCACGTCGAGGGCGGAGACCGCCTCGTCGCAGACCAGCATCTCGGGTTCGAGGGCGAGGGCGCGCGCGATGGCCACGCGCTGACGCTGGCCGCCGGAGAGTTCACCCGGATAGCGGGCGGCGACCGCGGACGGCAGGGCCACCAGGTCGAGGAGCTCACGGACGCGGGCGTCGCGGGTCTCCCGGGTGCCGATGTGGTGGGTGCGCAGCGGTTCGGCGATGGTGCGGTGAATGGAGTAGGTGGGATCCAGTGAGCCGTAGGGGTTTTGGAAGATCGGCTGGATGCGACGGCGGAAAGCCAGCGGGGTGCGGCGGGCGAGTTCGGCGACATCCTTGCCGTCGAAACTGACCGAACCCGCAGTGGGCGTCGACAATCCGAGGACCAGGTTCGCGACAGTGCTCTTGCCGGAGCCGGATTCGCCGACCAGCGCGGTGGTGGTGCCGCGGCGCAGCCGGAACGAGACGTCCTCGGCGGCAGTGAATTCGGTGTGCTTCCAGGGCACGGAGCCGCGCAGGCGGTAGCGCTTGGTGAGGCCCTCGGCGACGAGGATGTCGTCGGGTTCGCCCGCGGCTTCGGCGGTGGCGACGTCGACGGCGAGTTCGCGGTAGGCGGCACGTTTGTCGGCGGTGGCGCTGCGCTGGGCGGCGATGGAGGGTGCGGCATCGACGAGTCGGCGGGTGTATTCGTGGCGGGGGTCGCGCAGGATCTCCAGCGCCGGACCGGATTCCACGACGCGCCCGCGGTACATGACGACCAGGTGTTCGGCGCGTTCGGCGGCCAGGCCGAGGTCGTGGGTGATGAGCAGGACGGCGGTGCCGAGTTCACGCGTCAATTCGTCGATGTGGTCGAGGATCTGGCGTTGCACGGTGACGTCGAGCGCGGAGGTGGGTTCGTCGGCGATGAGCAGTCGCGGCCGCGCGGACAGCCCGATCGCGATGAGGGCGCGCTGCCGCATGCCACCGGAGTATTCGTGCGGGTACTGTCCGGCCCGCCGTTCGGGTTCCTTGATCCCGGCTTCGGCGAGCAGTTCGACGGCGCGCTGCTTGGCCGCCCTACCGCGCGCGATCCCGTTGGCGGCCAGGGTTTCCGAGATCTGGAAGCCGACCTTCCACACCGGGTCGAGGTTGGACATGGGGTCCTGCGGCACGAACCCGATCCCGTTGCCGCGCACCGCGACCAGTTCCTTGGCGGAGGCGTGCGCGAGGTCCTTGCCTTCGAACAGGATGCTGCCGGATTCGACGCGTCCGGTGCCGGGCAGCAGCCCGATCACCGAGTGCGCGGTGGTGGATTTCCCGGATCCGGATTCGCCGACGATGGCGACGGTCTGCCCCGGATACACGGTCAGGTTCACGCCGCGCACGGCCTCGACCCGCTCGTCCCCGGAGCCGAAAACAACTCGCAGGTCCCGGATTTCGAGCAGTGGCTCGCTCATCGCCGCTCCTTCGGGTCGAGGGCGTCGCGCAGGGCGTCGCCGAGCATGATGAAGCCGAGCACGGTGAGCGCCAGCGCGGTGGCCGGATAGAACAGGATCAGCGATCCGGCGCGCAGCTGCCGCTGTCCGGCGGCGATGTCCGCACCCCAGGAGACCACGGTGGAGGGCAGTCCGACGCCCAGGAACGACAGCGTGGCCTCGGTGACGATGAAGACGCCCAGCCAGATGGTGGTGACCACGATGACCGGTCCGAGCGTGTTGGGGATGATGTGCCGCACCAGGATTCGGAATCGGGAGACGCCGAGCGCGGTGGCGGCGAGCACGTAGTCGCTGCCCTTGGCGGCCAGTACCGAGCCGCGGGCGATGCGCGCGACCTGCGGCCAGGTGAAGGCGGCCAGGATCAGGATGACCACCCAGATGGTGCGGTGCCCGGCGAGCTGCATGATGACGATGGCGGCCAGCATGAGCGGGATGGCGTACACGATCTCGGCGATCCGGGAGACGATCGAATCCAGCAGTCCCCCATAGAATCCCGCGAGCGCGCCGAGGGTGCCGCCGACGAGCAGGAACAGCAGGGTGGCTCCGACGCCGGTCAGCACCGACGCGCGGGCCCCGTAGATGGTGCGCGCGTAGATGTCGCAGCCTTGCAGGTCGTAGCCGAACCAGTGGTCGCGGTTGGGCCCGACGAGGCTCTGGTCGACGACGCAGTAGCGCGGGTCCTGTCCGGTGAACAGCCCGGGGAAGGCCGCGATCAGCACCACCAGCACGATGATCGCCACCGACACCAGGAACAGTGGCCGTCGGCGCAGCTGCCGCCAGGCGGTGCCCCAGAATCCGGCGGGCGCGCCGTGCACGTCCACCCGGTCGGTGGCGAGCACCTCGACGGCTTCCGGCGGGGCCACCCAGCGCTCCTGCCCGGGTCGCGGTTCGCGCTGTGGCTCAGCGGTTTCAGGCATGTCGGCACCCCCGTCAGACATAGCGGATCCGCGGGTCGAGGACGGCGTAGAGCAGGTCCACGATCAGGTTGGAGAGCAGGGAGATGACGATGAGCGCGGTCACGAAGGACACCACGGTGGGTGCTTCGCCGCGCACCACGGCCTGGTAGAGGGTGCCGCCGACGCCGGGGATATTGAAGATGCCCTCGGTGACGATGGCCCCGCCCATCAGCGCGCCCAAATCCGCGCCGACGAAGGTGACGACGGGGATGAGCGAGTTGCGAAGGATGTGCACGACCACCACGCGCCGCCGGGACAGGCCCTTGGCGGTGGCGGTGCGCACGAAGTCGGATTCCTTGTTCTCCGCCACCGAGTTCCGGGTCAGGCGCAGCACGTAGGCGAACGACAGTGAGGCCAGTACCAGCGCGGGCATGATCAGGCGCGGGATGCTGACGTCGGAGCCGACGGTGACGGGTGCGAGATGCCAGGTGACGCCGAAGAGGAACTGCGCCAGGAACCCGATCACGAAGATCGGCATGGCGATCACCAGCAGGCTCAGCACCAGCATGGTGGAGTCGAACCAGCCGCCCTTGCGCAGTCCGGCGACCACGCCGAAGGCGATGCCGAGCACGGCTTCGAAGAACACCGCGAGCAGCGCCAGCCGGAAGGTGATCGGAAACGCCCGCGCCAGTACCTCTTTCACGGGCCGCCCGGAGTACGAGGTGCCGAAGTCGAGGGTGACGATGCCCTTCAGGTAGTGCAGGTACTGCCACCAGAACGGCTTGTCGAGCCCGTACTGGGCTTTGAGCTGCGCCTCCAGCGCGGGTGTCAGCGTGCGCTGCCCGGCCAGCGCGGTCACCGAGCCGCCGGTGACCTTCCAGATCAGGAAGTAGATCAGCAGTGTCGCACCGAAGAACACCGGGATCATCTGCAGCAGTCGCCGAATTATGTACCAGGCCACCAGGTCACCTCAGCTCGATGTTCTCGTAGTCGGGCAGGCCGTTCCACGCCACGCGGACGTTCCCCACGCGCTTGGAGTAGCCCGCGGAGTTGATGTAGTCGAAGACGGGGATGGTGGGCAGGTCGTGCAGCAGCACGGTTTGCGCCTGCGCCACCAGCTTCCAGGATTCCTGTTCGGTGGGCGCGGCCTCGGCGGCGGCGAGCAACCGGTCGAATTGCGGGTTGGAGTAGTCGACGTCGTTGGTTTCCGAGCCGGTGATGAAGCCGGGTTCGAGGAATTGCAACATGGTCGGGTAGTCGCCCTGCCAGCCGTAGCGGAAGGCCTTGCCGATGGTGCGGTGCGTGATCTGGTCGCGCAGCTGCTTGAACGTCGGGTAGGGCGCGCCCGCGGCGTCGATGTGCAGGGTATTGCGAATACTGTTGGCCAGGGCGTCGATCCAGGCCTGGTGGCCGCCGTCGGCGTTGTAGCCGATCTCGAAGCGGCCGGTCCACGGCGCGAGGGCGTCGGCCTGCTGCCACAGCTTCACCGCCTCGGCCGGGTTGTAGACCAGGACGTCCGCGCCGGGCAGGTTGCCGTCGAAGCCGGGCAGCACCTGGGAGGTGAAGTCGCGGGCGGGAATTCGGGTGCCGTGGAAGATCTTCTGCCCGATCTGTTCCCGGTCGATGGCCAGCGAGATGGCCTGCCGTCGCAGGCGCCCCTCCTCCCCGCTGAAGTGGGACATGTTGGACTGGAACCCGATCCACTGGTTCTGCGCGGTGGGCGCCTCGATGGCGCGGTCGCCGAGATCCTTCTTGTACACGGCGATGGCGCTGTCGGGGATGGTGTCGAGCACGTCGAGGTTGTCGGCCAGCAGGTCGGAGTAGGCGGCGTCGAAGTTGGAGTAGAACACGAAGGTGAGGCCCTTGTTGCGGGCCGGGCGGCCGCCGCGGTAGCTCTCGTTCGGGACGATGCTCAGTTGCACGTCGTGCTGCCAGGCGTTGCCGTCGGCGAATCGGTAGGGGCCGTTGCCGATCGGGCGCTGCCCGAAGGCTTTCATGTCCTTGAACGCGGCGGTGGGCAGCGGGTAGAACGGCGCGTAGGCCAGCCGGGTGCGGAAGTCGATGGTGGGCGCGGTCAGATCGACCGTGAAGTGCAGATCGTCGATCACCTTCAGCCCCGACATGGTCTGTGCGCGTGGCGGATCCGACTGCACGTCCGCGAAACCGACGATGGGCCCGTAGGTGTAGCTCTGCAACTGGGCGTTGGTGACCAGCGCCCCGTAGTTCCAGGCGTCCACGAAAGAGTGTGCGGTGACCGGTGTTCCGTCGCTGAAGGTCCAGCCGGGTTTCAGCGCGATCCGAAAATGCTGCTGGTCGGTGGTGTCGATGGACTGCGCCACCTCGTCGTGCAGCGTGCCCTGCTGGTCGATATAGCGCAGTCCGGCGAAGAGCCGGTCCACCACGCGTCCGCCACCGTTCTCGTTGGTATTGGACGGAATCAGCGGATTCTGCGGTTCGATGCCGTTGACCGCGATCATGTCCCCGTAGGCCGGGGCGACCGAACATCCGGACAGCGCCGCCGCGATCAACGCCAGCACCACGGCCAGTACGGTGAGCCCTCTGATTCTCAACGCGTTCTCCTGGTGTCGAGCCGCTGCCGGGTGACACGGACAGTAGCGACCCGCGCCCGGATTGTCAGGGCTTCGAATCGGCGTTGCTCAGCTTGTTAGCAATTCGGCAACATGACGGCCACGCCGCGCGGCCCGCACCAGACAAGTTGCCCAGTACCCGTTCACGAATCTCTCACGGACGTCCCGGCAGTGTTGCCCGTCGATCGAGACAGACGATTGGGACCCGAATCACCGTCCGTTAGTGTCGAACGTGGCCGCCGTCACCCTGCGCGGCCTGCACGCGAGAGAAGAAGAGACGAGATGACCGACACCACCGCCGACCACTTGGACGCATACCCGCCGAGCGCTGAGTTCGCGGCCGCTGCCAATGGCGATGCCGGGCTCTACGATCGGGCCGCCGCGGATCGGGAGGGGTTCTGGGCCGAACAGGCCCGGCGCCTGCACTGGGATCAGCCCTTCACTCAGGTACTGGATTGGGACGACGCGCCCTTCGCGCGCTGGTTCGCCGACGGCAAGCTGAATGTCGCCTACAACTGCGTGGACCGCCATGTCATCGACGGGCACGGCGACCAGGTCGCCATCCACTGGGAGGGCGAGCCCGGCGATTCCCGCGACCTCACCTACAGCGATCTGCTGGCCGAGGTGTCGCGTGCCGCCAACTATCTGACCGGTCTCGGCCTCGTCGCCGGTGACCGCGTCGCCATCTACATGCCGATGGTCCCCGAGGCCATCATCGCCATGCTGGCCTGCGCGCGGCTGGGCCTGACCCACTCGGTGGTCTTCGCGGGCTTCTCCCCCAGCGCCCTGCGTCAGCGCGTCGACGACGCCGCGGCCCGGCTGGTCATCACCACCGACGGCCAGTGGCGGCGCGGCAAGCCCGCCCCGCTCAAGACCGCGGTGGACGAGGCTCTGGCCGAAGGTGATTCGACCGTCGAGCACGTGCTGGTGGTGCGCCGCACCAGCCTGGACACCCCGATGGTCGAGGGCCGCGACATCTGGTGGGACGAGACCGTCTCGCTGGCCTCCCCCGAGCACGAGGCGCAGCCGTTCGACGCCGAGCACCCGCTGTTCATCCTCTACACCTCCGGCACCACCGGGAAGCCGAAGGGCATCCTGCACACCACCGGCGGTTACCTGACCCAGGCCTCGTACACGCATCACTATGTGTTCGACCACAAGCCGGGTCAGGACGTGTACTGGTGCACCGCCGATATCGGCTGGGTGACCGGGCACAGCTACATCGTCTACGGGCCGCTGTCCAACCGGGTCACCCAGGTGGTCTACGAGGGCACCCCGAACTTCCCGGACGAGCACCGGCACTGGCAGATCATCGAAAAGTACGGTGTCACAATCTATTACACCGCGCCCACGCTGGTTCGCACGTTCATGAAGTGGGGTCGCGAGATCCCGCAGGCGCACGATCTGTCGAGCCTGCGGCTGCTGGGTTCGGTCGGCGAGCCGATCAACCCGGAGGCCTGGCGCTGGTACCGGGAAGTGGTGGGGGCCAACAAGACTCCCATCGTGGACACCTGGTGGCAGACCGAGACCGGCGCCATCATGATCTCCCCGCTGCCCGGCGTCACGAACGCCAAGCCCGGCGCCGCCATGACCGCGCTGCCCGGCATCTCGGCGCAGGTCGTCGACGAGGAGGGCAAGCCGGTCGAGCTCGGCGAGACCGAGGCCAACGGATACCTGGTGCTCGATCAGCCGTGGCCGTCCATGCTGCGCGGCATCTGGGGCGACAACGAGCGCTACCGGGAGACCTACTGGGCGCGCTACGCCGAGAAGGGCTGGTACTTCGCCGGTGACGGCGCCAAGCTCGACAAGGACGGCGACCTCTGGGTGCTGGGCCGCGTCGACGACGTGATGAACGTGTCGGGCCACCGCATCTCGACCGCCGAGGTGGAGTCGGCGCTGGTCGGGCACTCGAACGTGGCCGAGGCGGCGGTGGTCGGCGCGTCCGACGACACCACCGGCCAGGGCATCGTGGCGTTCGTGATCCTCACCGGCGACGCGAAGGACACCGGCGACGAGCTGGTCAGCGCGCTCAAGGCCGAGGTCTCCCGCGAGATCAGCCCGATCGCGCGCCCCCGCGAGATCCATGTGGTGCCGGAACTGCCCAAGACACGCTCGGGCAAGATCATGCGCCGCCTGCTGCGCGACGTGGCCGAGGGCCGCGAACTCGGTGACACCTCAACCCTGGTGGACCCCAACGTGTTCGAGGCCATTCGCGCCGGAAACGCGTAAGCGCGCACGACCCCGACGAGGCCCCGTAACCACTGGTTACGGGGCCTCGTCGGGTGGGGGGTGGTCAAGAAGAGCCGGGCAAACCGTTAGAATTACGCAAAAAGGTGTGCCGGGAAGTCTGGTCGGCATGCGGCTGTGCCGTCGAACCCGGAAGTGGTGTCGCACGCCGCATTCTTGTCGACCGTACGACCGAAGGGTGCACCGTTTTGATTGTTCAGGTCCGTTCCGAGCTGGCCCGCTATCTGAGAACCGAAACCTTCGGCGGCGTACTGCTTCTCATCGCCGCGGCCACCGCGCTCATCTGGGTGAACTCGCCGTGGGGCGCGAGCTACACCAGCATGGTCGACACCGAACTCGCCATTCCCGCACTGCATCTGGATCTCACCCTGGCCGACTGGACCAAGGACGGTCTGCTCGCCATCTTCTTCTTCGTCGCCGGCCTGGAACTCAAACGCGAACTGGTGGTGGGTGAACTCGCCAACCGCAAACGCGCCACCCTGCCCATCGTGGCCGCGCTCGGCGGCGTGCTGCTGCCCGCGCTGATCGCCATGGGCATCGGCTGGGGTGTGGACGGCATGGACCGCGGCTGGGCCATCCCGGTCGCCACCGACATCGCCTTCGCGCTGGCCGTCCTGGCCATGACCGGCTCGCGAATTCCGGCCAGCGCCCGCGTGTTCCTGCTCAGCCTCGCCGTGGTCGACGACCTGATCGCCATCCTGCTCATCGCGGTCCTGTTCACCACCACCCTGAAGGTGCTGTGGCTGCTGATCGCCTTCGCCTGCTTCGCGGGTTGGGCGCTGGCACAGAAGTTCCGGCTCCGCAGCCCGTTCATCTACCTGCCGCTGGGTCTGCTGTCCTGGTACGCGCTGCACGAGGCCGGAATCCACGCCACCCTGGCCGGTGTCGCCTGCGGCCTGCTGACCCGGGTGCGGCCGGATCCGGGCGAAGACGAGCACTGCGTGCCCGCCGCCCGGCTCGAACACTTCTTCCAGCCCATCTCCGCCGCCCTGTGCGTGCCGCTGTTCGCGCTGTTCGCCTCCGGCGTGCCACTGACGTCGAAGGTGTTCTCCGAGCTGTTCACCAACCGACTGTCGCTCGCGATCATCGCCGGTCTGCTGATCGGAAAAACGGTCGGCATCTTCGGATTCAGTTGGCTCGCGGTGCGGTTGGGGATCGCCGAACGACCGGGTGATCTCGGTTATCGGGACATGTTCGCCCTCTCGGTACTCGGTGCGATCGGCTTCACCGTTAGCCTCTTGGTGGCAGAACTGGCATTGGAAGGTGTCGGCGACGGTGCGGCCGCGGAACTCGCAAAAGCGGCGGTGTTGCTCACGTCTTTGGCGGCTTCCCTGGCGGGTTCGGCGCTACTGTTGCGTCGTGGCCGTGCCCACCAGGCACGACGCGACGAGCGGGAACTGCAAAGTCGAGAGTGACACCGGACAGCACTACCGGAACATGGAGAAGGGTCGAGCAATTGAGCTTCACACAGGGCGGTAACGGCTACGACGGGAACCGCACCCGCACCGTTTCCTCGATTCCGCTGTCCGATGTCGACGCGCACGATTCGGCGACCATCGGCAGCCTGGTGCGCGACGCGACCGAGCAGATGTCGACGCTGGTGCGCGCCGAGGTGGAGCTGGCCAAGGCCGAGGTCACCGGTGAGATCCGCAAGGGCCTGCAGGGCAGCGTCTACTTCATTCTGGCGCTGACCATCCTGCTGTTCAGCTCGTTCTTCTTTTTCTTCTTCCTCGCCGAACTGCTCAATGTCTGGCTGTACCGCTGGGCGGCGTTCCTGGTGGTCTTCCTGCTGATGATCGCCGCGGTGGCCGCCTTCGCGCTGCTGGGCTATCTCAAGGTCCGCAAGCTGCGCGCGCCGGCCAAGACCATCGAGTCGCTCAAGGAGGCGAAGTCGCTGCTGCCCAGCGGTTTCGGCAGCGGCGGTGAGCAGACCGTGGACGCCACGGCCGATCTCGGCAAGTCCCGGACCTAGAACTTCGATTACGCTCCCTCGGCGTGTCGTCGAATTCGCAGCCGGATCCCTCCACCGTCCGTTACGACGGTCCGTGGGTCCATCGGGATGTGCATGCCAACGGCATTCGCTTCCACGTGGTCGAGGCCGTACCCGCCGGGTCGGCCCCCGCCGACCCGGACACCCCGCTGGTCGTGCTGCTGCACGGCTTCGCGGACTTCTGGTGGTCGTGGCGGCATCAGCTCACCGGGCTGGCCGAGCGCGGCTACCGGACCGTCGCGGTGGACCTGCGCGGCTACGGCGACTCCGACAAACCCCCGCGCGGCTACGACGGGTGGACGCTGGCCGGTGACATCGCCGGACTGATCCGCGCGCTCGGGCACACCGAGGCCACCCTGGTCGGACACGCCGAGGGCGGCCTGGTCTGCTGGGCCACCGCCGTCCTGCATCCGCGCCTGGTGCGCTCGATCGCCCTGATCGGCTCCCCGCATCCGGTGACCCTCAAACAGGCTGTGCTGCGCGACAAGCGGCAGCGCCAGGCCTGGCTGCCGGAGTTCCTGCGCTGCCAGCTGCCGCGCTACCCGGAGGATCTGCTGACCCGCGACGATGGCATCGCGGTGGAACTCATGCTGCGCGACCGGGTCAGCGCGGCCTTCGCGGCCACCGACGAATTCACCGACACCGCCCGCCGGATGCGCACCGCCATCCGGATTCCCGGCGCGGCACACTGTGCCCTGGAGTACCAGCGCTGGGCCTTCCGCAGCCAATGGCGGCCCGACGGCAAGCGTTTCATGTCGGCGATGAGCGAACCGGTGCGGGTGCCTTCGCTGTCGCTGTACGGCGAACAGGACCACTACATCCTGCCGAGCACCATCCGGCAGGGCGAGCGACTGGCCACGGCACGCCGAGTGGTGGCCGTACCGGACGCGGGTCACTATGCGCACCAGGAGAATCCGGAGCTGGTGACCGCGGAGATCGCCAAACTACTGGGCTGAGCTCGCCCGTTCGAGACCGCGATGGCGCCTCGAATCGACCGAAACGACAGGCGGTCCCGGTGAATTTCACCGGGACCGCCTGTCGTGGTTCGCGAATCGTCAGCTCAGGACGCAGCTACCCGTACCGACAGCGGTGGTCTGGCTGGCCGCCGAATTCAGTTCCGGCCGCACCTCGTCGAGGGTCAGCACGTAACCGGTGTCGTCGTCGGTGACGGCCGCGCCGAACACCACGCCGAGGATCCGGCCGTCGGTGTCCACCAGCGGACCGCCCGAGTTACCGGCGCGCACCTGACCGCGGATGGTGTACACCTCACGCTTCACGTCCGAGTCCCGGTAGATGTTGGGGCCCTTGAGGTTCAGCGTCTCGCGCACGCGGGCCGCGCTGGCCGTGTAGCGGCCGCCGCCCGGGTAGCCGAGCACGATGGAGCTCTCGCCCGAGGCGGCATCCGACGGGGCGACCGTCAGCGGCGTCGCCTGCAGGCCGGGCACGGCCAGGATCGCGATGTCCTTGGACGAGTCGAACAGCACCACCGTCGCGGGCAGCGAGCCCCGCGCGGTGTCCACGCTGACGCTGTTGGTTCCGGCCACCACGTGCGCGTTGGTCATGATGCGCTCGGGGGCGACCACGAAGCCCGAACCCTCCAGCTGCCGTTGGCAACTCGGCGCGATGCCACGAATCCGCAGCACACTGCTCTGCAGCGACTGCGCGACCGGCAGCTGCAGCACGCTCGGATCCGGCGGTTCCACCGCGGCGATCGGGACGTGACCGAACGGGCCGATGACGTCCGGCAGCCCGGAGGTGTTGAGCAGGTTGGAGAAATCGGTCGGGACCCGGCGCAGCCAGTCCGGCGCGACGTGGTCGACGTTGCGCAGCACCTGCGAATTGGTCACCGCGGCAGCGATTCCCGGCTGCGAGGAGTTGGTCAGCGGCAGGGCCAGCAGCCACGCCGTGGCCAGCACCGCGACCGCCTGCAGTCCGGCCCCGACCACGCTGTCCACGCTGCGGGTGAACGGATCGCGCATGCCGCCGCGGGCCGCGCGGCCCAGCACCATGCCCGCCACCTCGCCGATGATCACCAGCGCCACGATCAGCAGCACGCCGACCAGCACCCGGGTGCGGCCCTCGCTCAGGTGCACCAGGATGTGCGGGGCGATGAGAATGCCCGCGACAGCGCCCAGTACGACACCTAGGAAGGCCAGCGCCGAAGCGACCGCGCCCTGCCGCCACCCGGAGGTGGCCGCCAGCAGCGCCAGAATGATGATCCCGAGGTCGAGCCAGCCAGAGGCGCTCATAACGTCATCCCAACCGCGGCCAGTGAGGCCTGCAGATCACGTACATCGTGATGGTCCCATTGCGTTTCCCACCCGGACACCGCCAGCAATCCGGCGAGCACCCCGGCGGTGAATCCCCACACCAGCATGCCGTCCACGGCGAACGCCGGACCCATATAACCCAGCGGGTGCCGCACCACGAAACGGTTGGCCGGATCGATGAGCTCGCTGATCGGAACCCGCGCCACCCGCGCGGCCTCCGTCTCGCTCACCACTCCCACCTCGCCGGGGGTGCGCCAGTAGGCGACCACCGGCGTCACATCGAACCGCGAGGGCGGCACGAAGATCTTGGGCAGCACCGCGAGCGGCTGCACCCCGGCCGGATCCAGTCCGGTCTCCTCCTGCGCCTCGCGCAGGGCCGTGCTGATCGGGCCGTCGTCCTGTGGTTCCACGCCGCCGCCGGGGAACGCCACCTGGCCGCTGTGATCGCGCAGGGTGGCGGCACGCTGGGTGAGCAGCACGTCCGCGTCGGCGGGCAGACCGCCCGGCCCCTGCGGATCCGCCTGTGCCGCACCACCGAACAGCACCAGCACCGCGGCCTCGCGCGATCTGACGGCAGCGGCGGCGAAGCGGCGCATGGCATTGCGGCGCAGCACCGGGTTGACTCCGGTCGGATCGGCCGGATCGTGCTCGGTCACCCCGCGCAACCATTCCGGGATCTCGTCCCCGGACACCTCGAGTCTCATCACCACACCTCGACCACTACAGACACACCTTTCGCCGCACCGAGTATCCACGGCGGTGCGAGCGCGGGTGTCGTGAGCGGGAAAGTGGCTGCCGCCGAGCGGGTCGGCGCGAGGCTCACGCCCGCACTCCCAATTCGGCCGCGACGGTGGCGGAAATATCGTCGACGCTGGTGAACGCGCGGACCACGACCTTGGCCACGGTCCCGTCGGCCCGCAGCAGCACCGAGATCGGCAGCACCGCGGGGGCGCGAACGGCGGTGCGGACCTTGGCATCCGCGTCCTCGACGCCGGGCAGATGGATGCCGAGCCCCGTCAGCCGGGACAGGCCCTTGGCCGCGCCCGGGTCGCTGTGCACGGTCAACACCGTCAGCGCGCTTCCGGCCTGCTGCGAGAACTGTTGCAGCAGCGGCAGTTCCTCTGCACACGGACCGCACCAGTAGGCCCACAGGTTGAGCAGCGCCGGTTTACCGGCCAGCGCGGCGACCAGGTCCACGGGACGGCCGTCGGCCAGGCAGTTCAAGGTGATGCCGCGCAGCGGGCTGTCGCCGACCGGCGCGCCCGTCGGTTGCGGGCAGGCGGTCAGGCCCGCGGCGGCCCGATCCGAGTCGGCGACAGCCGGTTCCGGCGGCGGCGTCACCGCGCTCGAGGCGGCGGTCGCGTCCTTACCGTGGTCGCGGCCGAACTGCGGCCACAGCGCGACCGCGGCGGCGACCACGACGATCACCGCGGCCAGCGCCCAGCGCCAGAGATTGCCGCGCGAGGAATCCGCGCTCACAGCCCCACCAGTTCCAGCAGATGCTCGGTCTCGGGGCCTTTCACGAGTTTGGCGGCGGTCACCGGATCGGTCGGGCCCTCGAGACCGAAGGACGGGCAGTCGTTGGCCAGCAGGCAGGCCCCGCACGCGGGCTTGCGGGCGTGGCAGACACGGCGGCCGTGGAAGATCACCCGATGCGAGAGCATGGTCCAGTCCTTGCGCTCGATCAGCTCGCCGATGGCGTGCTCGACCTTGACCGGATCCTCCTCGGTGGTCCAGCCCCAGCGCCGCACCAGGCGGCCGAAGTGGGTGTCCACGGTGATGCCGGGAACGCCGAAGGCATTGCCGAGCACCACGTTCGCGGTCTTGCGCCCGAAGCCGGGCAGCGTGACCAGCTCGGGGAGGGTGGCGGGCAGTTCGCCGTCGAAGCGTTCCTCCAGCGCCTGGCCGAGCCCGATCAGCGAGTTGGCCTTGTTGCGGTAGAAGCCGGTGGGCCGGATGAACTCCTCGAGCTCGGTCCGGTTGGCCTGCGCGTAATCGCGTGCGGTGCGGTACTTCGCGAACAGCGCCGGTGTGGTGAGGTTCACGCGGACGTCGGTGCACTGCGCGGAAAGAATTGTGGCGACCGCCAATTCGAGCGGGGTGGTGAAATCCAGCTCACAGTGCGCGTCCGGAAACTCCGAGGTCATGTCGCGATACATCCGCCGCGCCCGCCGGACCAGACCGGTTCGAGTTTCCTTGTCGCGCTTACGCGCTTTGACCGGGCGGATGAACCGTGGCGCATCCGTGACAGCGCCCGAATCGGCCGCCGCGGCCGTCCCGACGCCCGAATTCTCCGGGTCTGCCCCGCTCAGGGCCGCGTTGGATTCAGAGACACGCACGCGTCCACCTTACGGAACCACCACTGCCCCACAACCGGGCTGAGGCACCGCCGTGTTCCATCTGAGACCTTCGCCGTGTTTACTGCTGCCTATGCAGGGACTCGCTGTGGTGCTGTTTCCGATAGCGCTGATGCTGTTCGCGTTGGTGATGGAACGGGTCGAGAATCGACTTCGCAAACTCCTCGAACCAGACCCGGAGGTTCAGCAGTACCTCGATCGAGCCACGAATGCCGAGGTCAGTGATCTGACCAAGCTGGGACTTCCGGCCGCGGTGGCGCGGCCGCGGCGCGCCCGGCCCGCAGCCAAGGGTCTGGACGTCGCACAGGCCAGCTGATCGGCCCCGATCATCGGCTGAGTGGTCCGCCGCAACGGCGGCCGGGATCACTCTCTACGATCTTCATGACGCCGGTCTCACGGCGTGTCGTACATTCGTCATGAAGCGTGTCGCGAAACCGCCATTGCGTGTCGCGTACTGGAGTTCTGCGTGTCGGAGAATGAGTTCGGCGCGTGGTGTCTATCACTACCCGGCGGTATTGCAAAGTAGACTGCACTGTCGGCCGAGTCGTTTCGGTCCAGGACAGAGCCATTTCCCATAAGGAGCACATTCGTGGACGAGGCCCTCGCCAGAGCAGGCATCTTCCAAGGCGTAGAGCCCACCGCGGTGGCGGCCCTCGCCAAACAGCTGCAGCCCGTTGACTTCCCGCGCGGCCACGTGATCTTCAACGAGGGGGAGCCGGGCGACCGGCTCTACATCATCACCTCGGGCAAGGTGAAGATCGGTCGCCGGTCTCCCGACGGCCGTGAGAACCTCTTGACGATCATGGGTCCGTCGGACATGTTCGGCGAGCTTTCGATCTTCGACCCGGGTCCGCGCACCTCGACGGCCACCACCGTCACCGAGGTCCGCGCGGTAACCATGGACCGGGACGCCCTCAAGGCGTGGATCGATCAGCGGCCGGAGATCGCCGAGCAGTTGCTGCGGGTCCTCGCCCGCCGCCTGCGTCGAACCAACAACAACCTGGCCGACCTCATCTTCACCGATGTGCCCGGTCGTGTCGCCAAGGCGCTGCTGCAGCTCGCACAGCGCTTCGGCACCCAGGAAGCGGGCGCGCTGCGCGTGACCCACGACCTCACCCAGGAAGAGATCGCCCAGCTGGTCGGCGCCTCCCGTGAAACCGTGAACAAGGCCCTGGCCGACTTCGCGCACCGCGGCTGGCTGCGACTCGAGGGCAAGAGCGTGCTCATCTCCGACTCGGAGCGTTTGGCCCGCCGCGCTCGCTAGCGGCTCGGCACAAGTTCATCGCGAAGACCGGGCGTCACTTGCCGTAGCAGTGACGCCCGGTCTTCGCGCGTTCGAGAGTGGTTGGCGCGCGGTCTAATTCTGCGCGCGCAGATAGGCCAGCTGGGCCTTGACCGAGCTCTGGGCCGCGGGCCACAGCCGCTTGTCGACGTCGGCGTACACCTCGGCGACGATGCGCAGCGAGCCCGCGTCGGGGCCGAGCTTCTCCAGAGCCGCGCGGACCTGGTTCAGGCGCTCCTCGCGGTGCGCCAGGTAGTAGCGGATCACCGGTTCGGCCTGCGCGTGGTCGGGGCCGTGCGCGGGCAGCAGGACCCGGCCCGGGGACAGCTCGGCCAAACGGTTCAGCGACGAGAGGTAGGCGGCCAGCGCGCCGTCCGTGGACTCCAGGACGGTGGTGCCGCTGCCGAGCACGGTGTCGCCGGTGAGCAGCGCGAGTTCGCCGTCCGGGCCGTCGAGCAGGAAGCTCAGCGAATCCTCGGTGTGGCCGGGGGTGGCGATCACGGTGATGCGCAGACCCGCCGCCTCGATCACCTCACCGTCGGTGAGCAGTGTGCCGGAGCCGCGCAGGAATTCGGCCTCCCTGGCACGCACCGGGGTACCCGTGGCCTTCACCAGATGGTCGATGCCGCCGGTGTGGTCGTGATGGCGGTGCGTGATCAGCGTGAGCGCGATCTCGCCGCCGGTCTCCCGGACCAGGGCCTCGGTGTGCTTGCGATCCTTCGGACCCGGGTCCACCACAACGTATTCGGTGGCGCCGGGCGCGCGCAGCAGCCAGGTGTTGGTGCCCTGCAACGTCATTCCGTTGGGGTTGTCGGCCAGGACTACGGCTGCCGACGGAGTCACTTGCCGCAGTTGCTCGTACGCGGGATGGGTGAGGGTCATGGTTCGGTCCTAACGCAGGAAGCGCGGCGCGTCCAGGGTTGAACGCACCGCGCGCCAACGGCTTTCGCCTAGCGAACCTCGGCGATGAGTTCCACCTCGACCGGGGTGTTCTTGGGCAGTTCGGAGGTGCCGACCGCGGAACGGGCGTGCACACCGGCGTCACCGAAGACCTCACCGAGGAACTCCGACGCGCCATTGATGACCAGCGGCTGGTCACCGAATCCGGGGGCGGAGGCCACGAAGCCGACCACCTTGACGATTCGCACCACATTGTCGAGCCCGACCAGATCGTGCACGGCCGCAAGGGCATTGAGCGCGCACAGCCGGGCGGCCTCGGCGGCCTGCTCGATCGAGACCTCGGCCCCGACCTTGCCGGTCACCGTCAGCTGCCCGTTCACGAAGGGCAGCTGGCCGGAGGTGTAGACGTGGTTACCGCTACGCACGGCCGGGACGTACACCGCGACCGGCGCGGGCGCCGGGGGCAGTTCCAGGCCGAGCTTCTTCAGGTTTTCGGCCCATGCCATCAGCTCTTCCTCCGCTTCAGATAGGCGACATGCTGTTCGCCGGTCGGTCCGGGGAGCACCGTGACGAGTTCCCAGCCGTCGGCACCCCACTGGTCCAGAATCGCCTTCGTGGCATGGGTCAGCAGTGGCACGGTCGCGTACTCCCACACGGTCAGATCGCTCATGCCGGAAGTCTAAGTCGCGCCTGCCCCGACGGTCCGCGCCGCCTACCCTGGAACGAGGCCGAACGCTTAGCGGCAGCGGCGTATCCGGGCAACCCGGAAGTGGTGTATCAGACAGTTTGTGTCGCCTGTGGGCAGGAACAAGGAACGAGTTATAGGCTCGCGAGCGTGGGAGTACCGATAGCAGTGCCCGTTTCGGTTGAGCCGGGGGTCGAAGCAGGGTGGCCGGAGCGGGCGGACAAGGCCCGCCTGCATTACGTTTCCGGCAAGGGGGGCACGGGCAAGTCGACGGTCGCGGGCGCATTGGCGCTGGCGCTGGCCGCCGGCGGTCGGCGCGTGCTGCTGGTCGAGGTCGAGGGCAGGCAGTCGATCGCGCAGCTGTTCGACCTGCCGCCGTTGCCGCCCACCGAGACTCGCATCGCGGCCGCCGACGGCGGTGGTGAGGTGATGGCGCTGGCGCTCGACGTCGAGCACGCCTTCCTCGAGTACCTCGACATGTTCTACAACCTGGGCTTCGCCGGGCGCGCCATGAAGCGGGTCGGGGCCATCGAATTCGTCACCACCATCGCGCCGGGTCTGCGGGACGTGATCCTCACGGGCAAGATCAAGGAATGCGCGGTGCGCGTCGACAAGTCGACGGGCAAGCCGGTTTACGACGAGATCGTCATCGACGCACCGCCGACCGGTCGCATCGCCAGCTTCCTGGACGTCACCCAGGCCATGGCCGAGATCGCCGGGGGCGGGCCGATCGCGTCACAGGCCGTCGGCGTCTCCAAGCTGCTGCATTCGCCGCAGACGATGATCCACCTGGTGACCCTGCTGGAGGCGCTGCCGGTGCAGGAGACCGCCGACGCCATCGCCGATCTCACCGCCAACGACCTCAATATCGGCACCGTGATCGTGAACCGGGCGGGTGCCGGCTACCTGCCGCGCGCCGTCCGCGAACGCGCGGCAACCGGCGACGTGGACACCGAGGCGCTGCGCCAGGGGCTCGCCGAGGCCGGAATCACGCTGTCGGAGGCCGACTTCCAGGGCCTGGTCACCGAGACCGTCGAGCATTCCGCCCGACTGGCGGCCCAGGACGAGAGTGCCGCCGAACTCGCGCAGGTCGACATCTCACGGCTGTACCTGCCGTCGCTGACCGACGGTATGGATCTGGGCGGGCTCTACGAGCTGGCCGAAGTTCTCAGCGCCCAGGGGGTTCGCTAGTCATGGTCGTTCCGGCAGGCACGGTGCCCCTGGACATTTCGAAGATCATCGCCGACCCGTCGGCCCGCATCGTGGTGTGCTGCGGTTCGGGTGGCGTCGGCAAGACCACCACGGCCGCGGCGGTCGCGCTGCGGGCGGCCGAGCAGGGCCGCAAGGTCGTGGTGCTGACCATCGACCCGGCGCGGCGGCTGGCCCAGTCGCTGGGCGTCAGCGACCTCGGAAACGTCCCGCAGCGAGTCGAACTCGGACCCGAGGCCGAGGGCGAGCTGTTCGCCATGATGCTCAACATGCGCCGCACCTTCGACGAGATGGTGCTCGAGCACACCAGCCCGGAGAAGGCCGAGCAGATCTTCGCCAACCCGATCTATCAGACGGTGGCGTCCTCCTTCGGCGGCACGCAGGAGTACATGGCGATGGAGAAGCTGGGCCAGCTGGCGGCCAAGCGCGAGTGGGACCTGATCGTGGTCGACACGCCGCCCTCGCGCAACGCGCTGGACTTCCTGGACGCGCCCAAGCGGCTCGGCAACTTCCTCAACGGCAAGATGATTCGCGTCATCATGGCGCCGAGCCGAGGCGTCGGAAAGCTCGTCGCGGGTGCGATGAGTCTGGCGCTGCGGGGTGTCTCGACGGTCATCGGCGGCCAATTGCTCAAAGACGCCAGTGTCTTCTTGCAGTCACTGGAATCCATGTTCGGCGGTTTCCAGGATCGCGCCGACCGCACCTACGCCATGCTGTCGCGGCCGGGCACCCACTTCGTGGTGGTGGCGGCGGCCGAACCGGATGCGTTGCGCGAGGCGAGTTTCTTCGTCGATCGGCTCTCGACCGACAAGATGCCGCTGGCGGGCCTGGTGCTCAATCGCACGCATCCGGCGCTGAGTTCGCTGTCCGCGGAGGCGGCGGCGGTCGCGGCGGATCGTCTGGCCCCCGAAACACCGGGCAACGGCACCGATCCCGAGACCGCACCGGAAACCCCGCAGGCGCTCGCGGCGGCGGTACTGCGCATCCACGCGCAGCGGGCCGCCACGGCCAAGCGGGAACAGCATCTGCTGCACCGGTTCACGGGCGCGCATCCGAGCGTGCCGATCGTGGCGGTCACCGCGCTGCCCTTCGAGGTCGCGGACCTGGAGGCGCTGCGCGCGGTGGGTGATCAGCTCGCGGTGGCGGGAACTGCCAAGTCCGCCTGACACTCCCGAGAGGTTCGACCCTTTGGGCCTGAATGCCCTTTTCGACCCCGGACACGGATCGAGCCCGCTCTCGCGGGCTCGATCCGTTCTGCTTATGGGGAGGAAACAGGTAAGGGATACTCGGCTACATCGCTACCTTCTGGTTTCGCTGGGCGTGGAAGAAGTCCGCCCAACTCGTCACTTCCGGATGCTGCTTGAGCAGTGCGCGGCGCTGGCGTTCGGTCATGCCGCCCCACACACCGAACTCGACTCGGTTGTCCAGGGCGTCCGCCCCGCACTCCATGAGGACCGGGCAGTGCCGGCAGATGGTTGCCGCTTTGCGCTGTGCCGCGCCACGCACGAACAGCTGGTCGGGATCCACTTCCTTGCATCGGGCCTGGGAAACCCAGGCGATTCTCGCTTCGGCCTGCTCCACGTCCAATCGAGCGATCGGGGTAGTCATGTGCATTTGGTGTGCCCCTTTGCAGTCCGAACACCGGGTCACGGCGCTCCAGAATCGCGAGTACAGCCCGCAGCTACCCAACCCCGCTGCGTCCTGCACCACATTCCACTTTGAGTGTTAGCTCTATCACACTGGGTTATCAATCTAGGTAAAGGTGTGCGGCCTGCGCAAGACCGTGCCGAGATTTTCTGGTACGTCCGTCCATGCATTACGCACATGGAACCGGGCAGTCCGTACCTTTACGGACGAATAGACACCCGGACGGGCGGACGCCGACTCCCAGAAAGGGCAATTAGGCTAGGGCCGTGCCGATCACACGAACGCTCTGGAGACTGGCAGGCGCCTGCGTCTTGGCCGCCGTCCTGCTCGCCGGACTGCTGTTCCCGCTCGCCGGTGGTTTCGGGTTCATCTCGAACCGGGCCGCGGACGCCGTGGACAACGTCTCCGCCGAACTCGTCGAGGGCACCGTCCCCGCGGTCTCGACCATGGTCGACGCGAACGGCACGCCGTTCGCCTGGCTCTACGAGCAGCGGCGATTCGAGGTGCCCAGCGACAAGATCGCCAACGATATGAAGCTGGCGCTGGTCTCCGTCGAGGACAAGCGCTTCGCCGAACACGGCGGCGTCGACTGGCAGGGCACCTTCCGCGCCTTCGTCAGCAACTCCTCGGGCAACGAGGTGCAGGGCGGCTCGACCATCGACCAGCAGTACGTGAAGAACTACCTGCTGCTCGTGGTGGCCAAGACCGACGCCGAACGGCGCGCCGCCACCGAGACCACCCCCGCCCGCAAGCTGCGTGAGATCCGCATGGCGCTGACGCTGGACAAGCGGCTCACCAAGGACGAGATCCTCACCCGGTATCTGAACCTGGTGCCCTTCGGCAACAGCTCCTACGGCGTCCAGGACGCCGCGCAGACCTATTTCGGCATCGATGCCAAGGATCTCAACATCACGCAGTCCGCGATGCTGGCGGGCATGGTGCAGTCCAGCTCCAAGCTGAACCCCTACACCAACCCGCAGGGTGTGCTGGAGCGCCGCAACACGGTGCTGGACACGCTGATCCAGAACGTCCCCAGCCGCGCCGACGAGTTCCGCAAGGACAAGGAGGCGGCGCTGGGCGTGCTGCCCGAGCCGAAGGGCCTGCCGCGCGGCTGCATCGCCGCCAACGACCGCGGCTTCTTCTGCGACTACGCGCTGCAGTACCTGAACAACGCCGGGATCAGCCGCGACCAGATGGAGAAGGGCGGCTACCTGATTCGCACCACCCTCGATCCCGCGGTGCAGGATCAGGTGCGCGATTCCCTCGCCGCCAACACCAACCCGAACCTCGACGACATCGCCGAGGTCATGAATGTCATCGCGCCGGGCCAGGATTCGCATCCGCTGCTCGCGATGGGTTCCAGTCGCGTGTACGGCCTCGACGCCAACGCGCATCAAACCGTGCAGCCACAGCCGTATTCGATGGTCGGTGACGGCGCGGGCTCGATCTTCAAGATCTTCACCACGGCCGCGGCGATGGAGAAGGGCCTGGGCATCAGCGCCACGCTGGACGTGCCCGCCCTGTTCACCGCCAAGGGCATGGGTAATTCCGGGACGCCCGGCTGCCCGGCGGAGACCTACTGCGTCAAGAACGCGGGCAACTACGCGCCCTCGATGTCGGTGACGCAGGCGCTGGCGACCTCACCGAACACGGCCTTCGTCAAGCTGATTCAAGCCGTCGGCGTCTCACCGACCGTCGATATGGCAGTGCGCCTGGGCATGCGCTCCTACACCCAGCCCGGCACCTCCGGGCACGGCAACCAGAGCCTCGCCGACATGGTCAAGGACCAGAACCTGGGCTCGTTCACCCTGGGCCCGGTGGCGATCAACCCGCTCGAACTGTCGAATGTGGCTGCGACGCTGGCCTCCAGCGGCAAGTGGTGCCCGCCCACCCCGATCAAGGAGGTGGTCGATCGCAACGGCAAGCAGGTGCCGCTGACCCAGCAGGCCTGCGAGCAGGTGGTCGATCCGGGTCTGGCCAACACGCTCGCCAACGCGCTGAGCCAGGACGTGGTGGGCGGTACCGCCGCGGGCTCGGCGCATTCGGTGGGCTGGAACATCCCGACCTCCGCGAAGACGGGTACCACCGAGACCCACCGGTCCTCGGCGTTCCTGTCGTTCACCAACTCCTTCGCCGGTTCCAGCTACATCTATGGCGACAGCCCCACGCCCGGCGAGATCTGCTCGTACCCGCTGCGCAGCTGCGGCAGCGGAAACCTGTACGGCGGTAACGAACCGGCGCGCACCTACCTGGGTGCGATGAAGAACGTGCTGGACCGGTTCCCGCCCGCGGCCTTGCCGCCGCTGGACGACAAATACGTTCGTGGATCGAACAATTCGCAGATTCCGGACGTGATCGGCCAGCAGCAGGCCGAGGCCACCTCGCAACTGGTGGCGGCCGGATTCCAGGTGTCGGTGTCGACGCAGCCGGGTGCGGCCAAGGGGACGGTGCTCAACGTGTCCCCGAACGGGTCGGCTATTCCCGGCTCGGTGATCACCATCTACGTCAGTGACGGCAGCCAGATTCCGGCGCCCGCGGCGCCGACCGCTCCGGCGCCCGGGATACCAGGGTTCCCCGGCATCCAGATACCGGCGCTGCCACCGATACCCATCCCCATCCCCATCCCGCGGTAGCGGCAGCAACTGAAAGGGCCCGGAGCGAGTCACTCGCTCCGGGCCCTTCTTCATGAAAACTACTGTGCGCGAACCGGTCTCAGAGGCGAGACTTGACCGCCGCCGAGATCCGGGTGCCGTCGGCGCGACCCTGGGCGAGTCCGGTGGCCGCCTTCATGACCTGACCCATCTGCTTCATGCCGGGCCGCTCCCCCAGCTGCTCGGCGACCTGGGCGATGGCAGTGTCGACCAGATCGGCGACCTCGGCCTCGGTGAGCTGACTCGGCAGGTATTCGTCGATGATCTGCTCTTCGGCGCGTTCGTTGGCGGCGAGTTCGCCGCGACCGGCCTGTTCGTAGACGACGGCGGCCTCGTTGCGCTTCTTGGCTTCCTTCTGGAGCACGGCGACGATCTCGGCGTCCGAGAGCTCGCGGGCTTCCTTTCCGGCGACCTCGGCGTTCTGGACCGCGGTGATCAGCAGACGCAGCGTGCCGAGGCGCAGTGCGTCCTTGCTCTTCATCGCGGCGGTCATGTCCGACCGCAGCTTGGCTTTGAGTTCCGGCATGATCGACACGCTACCGCCGACGCGGGGTCGGTGCGCACGTCTTTTTCGGGGTGTCAGCCGCGTGGCCGACCTCATTTAAGTCGATGTTTCTCCTCCTGGTCGCCTATTCTGGGCGAATGCCCGTAATCTCGACCTCCACCCTCAGCCGTGCCGCACTCGGAGCCGCCGGGGCCGCGGTCGCCGGAATCGGATACGCGACGCTCATCGAACGCAACGCGTTCACGCTGCGCGAGGCGACGCTGCCGGTGCTGGAACCGGGCAAACCCTCACTGCGGGTGCTGCACATCAGCGACCTGCACATGATGCCCGGCCAGCAGTTGAAGCAGGCCTGGCTGCGGGAGCTGGACCGGCTGGAGCCGGATCTGGTGGTCAATACCGGTGACAATCTCTCGCACCTGAAATCGGTGCCCGCGGTGGTGCAGTCGCTGGGCGGGCTGCTGGCCCGGCCCGGCATTTTCGTTTTCGGGTCCAACGACTATTTCGCGCCGGTGCCCAAGAATCCGCTGAAGTACTTCGACAAGAACCACAAGCGGGTCTTCGGCGAGCCATTGCCGTGGCAGGATCTGCGCGCCGCGTTCACCGAGCGGGGCTGGCTGGATCTGACCCATGTGCGCCGCGATCTCGAGGTGTCGGGGGTCAAGATCTCGACCGCGGGCGTCGATGATCCGCATCTGCGCCGCGACCGCTACGAGACCGTCGCCGGTGCCCCGAATCCACTGGCGGACTTGAGCATCGGGCTCACCCACTCCCCCGAGCCGCGGGTGCTGGACCGCTTCGCGGCCGACGGCTACGACCTGGTGATGGCCGGGCACACGCACGGCGGGCAGCTGTGCGTACCGGGTTTCGGTGCGCTGGTGACCAATTGCGGTATCGACCGAGCCCGGGTGAAGGGCGCCTCCCGCTGGGGTGCGCACACTCGCCTGCACGTGTCCGCGGGTCTGGGCACCTCGCCGTGGGCGCCCTACCGATTCTGCTGCCGTCCGGAGGCGACGCTGCTGACGCTGGTCGGCGCGCCGCCGAAGAAGCCCACGTCGGAGTCCGGTCGCGGACGTACCGCGTCGGAGGCTGTCGCGCGCTGAGCGCCCGCCGCGATATACCTCGCGGAATGTAGTCGTCAGTCAGGGGGCAACCGTGACCAGTGGAAACGACCAGAGCGGCGAGCCGGGTCGCCCGGGCCAGGAACCGGACTGGTGGCAGCAGGGCGCGCAGCAGCCGGACGCGCCGTCGCAGCAGCCGGGTTACGGTGCGCAGCAAGCGGATCCGACCATGCGCGCCGGGTACACCCCGCCGAATCCGACGACGCCGATGCCCGCTGGGCAGTATGGGCAGCAGCCGTATCAGGGCGGTGCGCCGTATCAGTCGGGGCCGAATCCGTATCCGCCGACGCAGGCGTTCGGACAGCAGGGTTACGGACAACCGGGGTACGGGCAGCAGCCGCCCTACGGCGGGCCGCCACCGGGGTACGGGCAGCCGTATCCGGGTGGTCCGGGCGGTCCTCCGGGTGGCGGCGGCAATCGCAAGGTCTGGTTGTTCGCGGGTGTCGGAGTGCTGGTGGTGGCGTTGATCGCCGCCGTGGTGACCGTCGTTCTGGTGAACCGCAATTCCACCGAGAATTCGGCGAAGTCGAGCACCACGCCGTCGCTGATCAGTGCGCTCACCCCGACCTCGACGCCCGCGGCCAAGCCGTCCACGACCAAGACCACCGGCCCGAAGCCGTCCGGGACGCCCAACGCGGTGATACCGGGCTATCAGGTGGTGGTGATCCCGGACAACGGTGCGGCGTACGACATTCCGCCGGATTGGAAGATCGACACCTCCGGGCAGACCGAGTTCTCCAGTGATTCCGACAGCATCCCGATCGCGGGCCTGGCGCAGGACGGTCTCAACTACTGCCCGAACTATGTGCGCACCAACGCATTTCTGAGCCAGTCCACCGAGTCCGATCCAGCCAAGGCGGCCGCCGACATCGGGGTGCGGATGGGCAAGATCGGCTGGTCCACCTCGACCGGCGCGACGCCCGGCACGGCCGAGAACTTCCAGTCCTCCGACGGGCAGTTGCAGGGCGTGTACCTGGAGACCAAGGGCACCGCCCCCGCGCCGTCGCCGGGCTGCGCCTCGTCCTACTCCGTTTACACTTTCGCCTTCCCGGGCGATAACGGCGCATTCGTGTTCACGATCGCCGCCGACACCGGGGTGGACAAATCCGTGGACTCGGCGACAGCCAAGAAGATTCTCGCCAGCATCCGGCCGGTCAAATAGCCGGGCGCGCGGCACGACTCGTCAGACAGGGGGTCAGACGATGAGCGGTGAACTCGACGATCCGGACAACGATCCGGATCGCACCACTTCGACCGGCGACTGGTGGCAGGGCGCGCCACCGACGGGTTCGCCCCGGGAGTCGCGTCCCGGGCACCCGGTGCAGCCGCCGGCGCGCCCGAATCCTGGCCGACCGCACCAGAATTCGTCGTACGGGCCGCAAACGGGTCCACCGGGGTCGCTGCCCCATTCGGGCGCGAATCCTCTTCAGTCCGGACCGAATCCGCAGTCCGGTGCGAATCCCTATCAGTCCGGCCCGAATTCGCAGATCGGCATGAATCCTGTTCGGGCGGGCCAGAATCCGTACTCGACGGGCCCGTCCGCGTTCCAGACGACCCCGCCGGGCGGGCAGCCCCCGTACTCGAACGGCTTGCCGCCCTCCTCGGGTGGCGGCCGTGGCCGGGTCTGGCTGCTGGCGGGGATCGGCGCGCTGGTGGTCGCGATCGCCGTGGTGGTCGCGGTGGTGATCGTGGTCCGCAATCCCAGCCCCACTCCGACGCCGGTCGCCAAGCCGTCCACCACCGCTCCCGCGACCACGTCGCCCGCCGCCTCCACGACCGCCCCGGCGTCCACGCTGACCCCCGAGATTCCCGGCTACCAGGTGGTGGTGCCCGCGAATCTGAAAGCGGCGTGGGATGTTCCGAAGGATTGGGTCCTGGCTCAGTCCAGCACCACCACGTTCGGCACCGCGTCGGACAATGTGGCCGCGGCGGGCACGGTGCAGGAGGGCATCGAGTACTGCCCCGACAATGTCCGCACCACCATGTTCCTGTCCACCTCGACGAATTCGGACGCGAACGGCGCGGCCACGGAGATCGGCGCGCATGTGGCCCGCCTCGGCTGGAGCACCGGCGGCGCCATCACCCCCGGCACCGCCACCCCCCTCACCTCCACCGACGGCACCCTGCACGGCACCTTCCTGGAAACCACCGGCACCTTCACCGCCACCGCGGGCTGCGCCAACACCTTCTCCGTCTACACCTTCGCCATCAGCGTCGGCGACAACAAGGGTTCCCTGGTCCTCACGATCGCCGCCGACACCGGCGTGGACCGTTCCGTGAACCCCGATTACGCCCGTAAACTGCTCGCCACTTTCCGCCTACTTTAGCCACCTGACCAGCCGATTTAACGACAGCCGCACCCGTGCGCTAAGCTTCTCCACGTTCACATCACGGGGTGTGGCGCAGCTTGGTAGCGCGCTTCGTTCGGGACGAAGAGGTCGCAGGTTCAAATCCTGTCACCCCGACGTGTTGGTTGAGACACAGCAGTAGGCCCTGGCCGGTTCATCCGGTCGGGGCCTTACTCGTTTCCCGGGACAGTTCGGGGCTCGGCAGCGACAACGGTTGCGCGGCAGCGGTTCTCGACCTATGCCGCAGCAGGTGAATGGCCAGGACCGCGGTGTCGTCGGTGACGCCCGGAGCCAGGGAGTCGAGCAGTGTGGTCAAGGCGGCGACCGTGTCGGTGGCCGATCTGGGGGCCAGGGCGCGGGCGAAGTCGAGGAAGTCGGGTTCACCGACCAAGCCCTCGGCCGTGCGGGCTTCGGTGATGCCGTCGGTATAGAGCAGCAAGGTGTCGCCGGGGCGCAGGGTGAGCGTGTGGGCGCCGATGGTGACGCCGGGGAGCGCGCCGATCAATTGGCCACCGGGAGTGGGCAGGTAGTCGCCGGTGCCGTCGGCGGCGATCAGGATCGCCGGCGGATGCCCGCCCGCGGCGAGGGTGACGGTCGCCGACGGTCGCGCCGCGTCCGTGGTGTCGAGGGCGAGCTGTCCGTAGATCACGGTGCAGAAGCGGGGCGTGCCCGGCTGGGCGGCGCGCAGCATGACGGTATTGAGCTGGTCGAGCACCGCGACCGGGTCGGGCCGGTAGACCGCTGCCGCGCGCAGGGTGTAGCGGATCAGCGAGGTCATCGTCGCCGCGGCAACGCCTTTGCCGCACACGTCGCCGAGGAAGAAGCCCCATACTCCCGGCGAGATCGGGAACATGTCGTAGAAGTCGCCGCCGACGTCCTCCTTGGAGGCCATGTGATAGTGCGCGGCGACGTCCAGTCCCGGTACCGGTTCGAGCGCGGGCGGCAGCAGCGTGCGCTGCAGGGTTTGGGCCAGTTCCGCGAGCCGTTCGCGTTCGCGCTCGGATTCCTGGCGGGCGCGCAGCAGTTCCTGTTCGTAGGCGCGACGTTCGCGGGCGTCGAAGACGGTGGAACGGATCAGGTGCGGCTGTCCGTCGGGCCCGGTGGTCACCTTCGAGGAGACGAGTACGGGCAGTCGGGTGCCGTCCGCGGCCCGTAGTTCCAGCGCTATCCCGTTGACCTGACCGCGCATTCGCAGCAGCGGCGCGAAATGGGTTTCGTGGTAGATACGCCCGCCGACCGTGAGCAGGTCGCTGAAGTGGCGGCGGCCGACCAGATCGTCACGTGCAAAACCGAGCCAGTCGAGCAGGGTCGTGTTGACCTTCGCGATGCGGCCGTCCATCCAGGTCGAGACGAACCCGCAGGGGGCGTTCTCGTACAGGTCCTCGAGGTCTTCGCCGGGTAGCGCGGGAAGATCCGGATCGCGCATCATCACACGCTACTGGCAAATGCCGCGATCCGGGCGGCGGTCTCCTCGGGGGCGGAGAGTTGCGGGCAGTGCCCGGTCGCGGTCAGCGTCACCAGTCGGCTGCCGGCGATCCGGGATCGGACGAACTCACCGACCTCCGGTGGTGCGATCGCGTCCTGCGCGGACTGCACGACCAGCGTCGGCACCTGGACCGCCCGCAGATCGTCCCGGTTGTCGGAGAGGAAGGTCACGCGTGCGAACACGCGCGCGATCTCGGGATCGGTGCGGCAGAAGCTGATCTCCAACTCCTGCGCGAGTTCGGGCCGGTCCGGATTGCCCATGATCGTCGGCGCCATCGCACCCGACCAGCTCAGATAGTTCGCATCCAGCGACTCGAGCAGCTCGTGGATATCGTCGGCGGTGAAACCACCGCGGTACCCGGTCGCCGGGTCGTCGAGGAAGCACGGGCTCGGCGCCAGCAGCACCAGGCCGCGGAACAACTCCGGCTCCGCGGCAACCGCCAGTACACCCATCATCGCGGCCACCGAATGCCCGACCAGCACCACCGGTCCCAGCCCGACCGCCCGGCAGACCTCCCGCACATCCTCGGCGTATCCGGCCATCGTGGAGTATCGATCCGGATTCCAGGCCGACAGATCCGAGCGCCCCGACCCGACGTGATCGAACAGCACCACCGTGAAGCGGTCCTCCAGTAACGGCACCACCAGCCGCCACAGATGCTGATCACACCCGAACCCGTGCGCCAGCACCAGCACCGGCGCCCCGGCCAACCCGGAGACCGTCACTCGATTCCTGCGCACCACATCGACCACAGCCCCCATCCTCGCACTCGCCGGAGGCATCGACCGCTCAGCGTCCGAAACGGGCATTGGTGTGATCAGCGGGGTTCTCGGTGAGTCCGGAGTTCACTCATCAAGGGATACCCGAATCATGTTGCGGGGCTGGGTCAGTGGTGCACGGGGGCGGCGAAGAGGGCGGGCCAGTTCTGGGCGGCGGCCCAATCGGCGAAAGTGCGCCAAGGGATTTCGGGGTATTCGCGACGGAGACCGGGGACGTCCACGTCGAGGCCGACGGTGGTGAAGTAGTCGAACATGGCGGCCAGGTCGGCGGAGCGGGTGCGGACGTACTCGAGGGGGACCTCGCGGTGTGCGACGGGGGCTTGCAGGGCCGCGGTGAGGGCTTCGGCGATCTGGGCGGGGGTGAGTTCGTCTGCGGCGATGTCGATTCGGCGGCCGGTGAAGTCGGCGGGACGGTCGAGGGCGAGGGCGGCGAAGGCGCCGATGTCCTCGGAGCAGATGAGGGTGAAGGGGGTGTGCGCGGGCATGGGCCAGGCGAAAGTGTTGTCGCGCAGGCTGTCCAGGGTCCAGCCGGAGGCGTAGTTGTCCATGAAGGCGGCGGGGGCGATGACCGTCCAGGGGACGCCGGAGGCGCGGAGGTGCTGTTCGATGGCGTATTTGCTGTCGTAGTGGGGGACGCCGGTGTCGCGGTCGGCGTGGGCTACGGAGGTGAAGACGATATGGCCGACACCGGCTTTGGCGGCGGCGTCGATGAGATCGCTGCCGTGGCGGGTTTCGACGGTGGTGTCGGTGTCGAAGGGGGTGGTGACGGCGAAGAGTGAATCCGCGCCGGAGAGGGCGGCATTCAGGGATTCGGGGTGGTCGAAGTCGGCGTAGCGGATTTCCGCGCCGAGTTCGGCGAGGGCGCGGGCGGCGGCGGAGTCCGGCCGGCGGGTGAGGGCGCGGACGCGGTGGCCGCGGGTGAGCAGGGCGCGGGCGGTGGCTCCGCCCTGGGCGCCGGTGGCACCGGTTACGGCGATGGTGAGCATGGAGTTCCTCCAGGGTAATATTTACTGCGTGGTGCATTAACTGCGTCACGAAGTAATTTAGCAGATATCGCTGCGCCGCGCAGCAATACGAGAGGGTGGACTGGATGACATCCGAGAAACGGCGGGCGCTGTACGAGGCGGTCTCGAACGAGACGCGTCGATACATGGCGACCTACACCCTGTTCAACCAGGCGATCGCCGATCATCTGGGACTGCATCCGACGGATGTGCAGGCCCTGAGCCTGCTCACCGCCGAACCGGAGCCGCTCACCGTCAAGCAGATCGCCGATATGACCGGACTGACCACCGGTTCGGCCACCCGGCTGGTGGATCGGCTGGAGCGGGACGGCTACGTGACCCGGACGCCCGACCCGCACGACCGCCGCCGGGTCATGGTCGAGCCGGTGCGCGCCGCGACCGCGCGGGTCAGCGCGGTGTGGGACGACCTGGGCGCGGGGTGGCAGGCCATGCTCGACGACGACACCGATGCCGAGTTGGAAGCGGTGGCCAAGCACATGCGAAAGGCGCAGGAGCTGAGCCGGATTCAGATCGGACGACTGAAGAGCGGGGAGGTCCCGAGACCACCCCGCTGACTCCCCCGGCTACCCGCGGCGTATCCGATCCCCGCGCCTCTCACCGAATCCGGCAAGCGGCGCGGTCAGCCCGCGACCGGGCGAAGTACGGTGCCGCCCAGGCGATTCGCGTGTGCGGCGAGCAGGTTGCCGATGACCGTTGCGGACGCGTCGTCGGCGGGGGTGAGGATGACCAGGGCGTGGTCGGAGCCGTCGGGGCTGGTGAGCTGGTCGTAGCAGACGGTCAGGTCGCCCGCCGTGGCGTGGCGGATGCGCTTGCTGCCGTGGGTGCGGTCCTGGACGGTGTGGTCGTCCCACCAGGCCGCGAATTCCGGGCTCTCGCCGCGTAGTTCGGTGATCACTTCGAGCAGTCGCGGGTCGTCGGGTTGGCGGGCCGCGTTGCGGCGCAGGTTGCCGACCGTCTCGCGGGCGATGCGCTCCCAATCCAGTTGCGCCGCACGGGTATCCGGGTCGAGCAGGGTGATCCTGGCCGCGTTGACGCCGGGCCGGAAGCCCGGCCCGAACAGGGCGGAGGCGGCGGCGTTGTGCGCCAGCACGTCCAGCCGGAAGTCCATGAGATAGGCCGGGAGCAGCGGCATTCCGTCGAGGATCGTGTGCAGTGATTCCGGCGGGGCGACCGGCCGCTGCCGGTTGGGCGGTTGCGCGCCGCGCGCGACGAGATGCAGGTGCGCGCGTTCGGCATCGGTGAGCCGCAGGGCTTCCGCCAGCGCGTCGAGGATGGCCGCGCCCGGCATGCCGACCCGCCCCTGTTCGAGCCGGATGTACCAGTCGATGCTCACCGCGGCCAGCTGTGCGACTTCCTGCCGCCGCAGCCCCGGCGTCCGCCGCTGACCACCGCCGGGCAGCCCCGCCGCCTCGGGCGTCAGCCGCTCCCGCATGGCGCGCAGGAACGCGCCCAGTTCCGCCCCGGATCCCGTACCGTCCACGATCGAATTCCTCTCCCCGAAGCCTGGCACACAGGCTCCGCTCCGCCACCCAGCCTAGGACGAGCCCGACCGGATCGTGGTGCGGACCGTCCGAGCGCCTGGTCGGAGCCATGATGAGCCACTGCGGAACTCCCCGCCCGGACCGGTGCCACTGGGTAGTACGCCGCGTACCAGGGTGCGGACGATCTCCCTCACCGTCTCGAATTCCGGGATTCTGATCTTAGTATTCGAAACCAAGGAGGCCCGCCATGTTCCGCACCGCACGCTTCGTTCCCGCGACCTTCGCCGTGGCGGCCCTGCTGTCCGCCGCCGCGTGTGGCAGCCAGAGCGACTCGCCCGCCGCGACCGCTACCCCGTCCACGGCCCCCGCCGCGTCGACGGTTCAGGTGCGCGCCGCCATCCCCGCCACCGCAGCCCATTTCACGGTGACCACCTCGGACGCGACGGCCGACCACACCTTCCCCGCCGATTTCTACGCCGGAGCGTTCGGCTGCACCGCCGCCAATCACGCCCCGCACCTGCGGTGGTCCGGCGCTCCGGCCGCCGCCAAGAGCTTCGCGGTCACCATGTTCGACCCGGACGCCCCGACCGGTGCGGGCTTCTGGCACTGGATGAACTGGGATATCCCTTCCACCGCAACCGATTTCACGGCGGGCGCGGCGGGCGTCGCGGGCACGAACGACGCGGGCGCCCCCGGCTACCTGGGCCCCTGCCCGCCCGCGGGCGACAAGCCGCACAACTACCAGATCACCGTCCTGGCCCTGGACACCCCGACCATGGGCCTGCCCGCCACCTCCACCCCCACCGTGGCGTCCTTCTCGATGAACTCCCACATCATCGGGGCCGCCCAACTGACCCTGACGGCCGTGCGCGACTGAGCCGGGTGCCCGTCCACCGATCCGCGCACGACAACGGCCCCCGGCACTGCGCCGGGGGCCGTTGTGCTGTCAGGGTTTTCAGCCCAGGTGCAGGCGGCGCATCAGGCGCAGAGTGACCAGGGTGGACTTGAGCTGCTTCTCGTAGGGCATGGAGGCGCGGGCGGCCATGATCTGCTTCTTCTGGACGCCGACGTTGATGGTGTCGGTGTACTTGAGCAGGCCGGCCGCGCCGTGGCGGGTGCCGACGCCGGACTGCTTGACGCCGCCGGACGGGGTGCCCTTGGCGGCGTAGCTGGTGACGAAGCCGTCGTTGATGTTGATGGCGCCGGATTCGATGCGCTCCGCGAGTTTGACCGCGCGGTCGATGTTTCCGGTCCAGATGCTGGCGTTGAGGCCGTAGGCGGTGTCGTTGGCGAGCGCGACGGCCTCGTCCTCGGTCTTGAACTTGTAGATGCTCACCACGGGACCGAAGGTTTCCATGGTGGCGTGCGCCATGTCCTTGGTGACCCCGGTGAGGATGGTGGGTTCGAAGAAGGCGGGGCCGATGTCGGGGCGGGGGCTGCCGCCGGTGACGACGGTCGCGCCCTTCTCGCGGGCCTCGTCGACGTGGGACGCGACGCGCTTCATGTGGTCCACCGAGACCAGCGAGCCGATCTCGGGGGTGAAGTCGTAGGTGGCGCCCATGGTCTTGCCGAGTTCTTCTGCGGCAGTGGTGAATCGGCGCAGGTACTCGTCGTAGACGCGCTCGTGCACGTAGATGCGCTCGATGTGCATGCAGGCCTGGCCGGTGTTGCCGAAGACGGCGAAGATGGCCGAGGGGATGGCCTCGTCGAGGTTGACGTCGTCGAGCACGATCATCGGGTTCTTGCCGCCGAGTTCGAGGCTGCAGCCGATGAGGTTGCGTCCGGCCTGCTCACCGATGGTGCGCCCGGTGGCGGTGGATCCGGTGAACATGACGAAGTCGACATTGTCGATGAGCGTCGGGCCGACGTCCGGCCCCATGCCCGCGACGACCTGGACCAGTCCGCGCGGCAGTCCGGCCTTGTGCAGCAGCTCGATGCCGTAGAGCGTGCAGAGCGCGGTCTTGTTGTCCGGCTTCATGATCACGCCGTTGCCCGCGATCAGCGCGGGGGTGGAGTCGGACATGGAGATGGCGAACGGGAAGTTCCACGGCGCGATGACGGCGACGACGCCCTTGGGCCGGTGTTCCTCGGTGGAGCTGGTGATGACCGGCATCGGCCCGCTGCGCTTCTTGGACCGCAGCGTCTTCTCCGCGGTCTTGAGGTAGTGGGCGATGACCATCGGCGTGTCGCAGGCTTCTTCGATGGCCATGCGCCGGGCCTTGCCGCAGCCGATCTGGATCAGGTCGGCGAGGGTCTCGATCTCGGAGAGAATGAGTTCGTGAGCCCGTTCGAAGACGGCGAGGCGATCCTTGAGCGGCCGGGCTGCCCACTCCTTCTGCGCGGCGCGCGACAGTTCGACCGCGGCCACCACGTCTTCGGGCGAGGACTGCGGCAGGTAGCCGACGACGTCGCCGGTGTAGACCTCGATCATCTCGAAGGGTTCGCGGGCCTCGCCCGCTTTGCCCGCGGCCACCATCGAGGTGAGGCGGTTGACGAGGGACTCCGTGACGCGGGACGGCAGCTTCGCAGTCCGCTTGTCCGAGGACTCGGTGCGGGAGTCGCTCGTCGTACTCGTTGTGCTCATGGGACTCTCTCCATTACTTGCCGCCCGTGACGGCGGTCACCATGATCCAAACTAGAACACGTTATTGTTCAGGACAACGGCGCGGGGTAGTTTCGTGCCGGAATCTCTGGTTTGTCCATGTAGAAGGAAGGTCGGCGATGACCGCAGCGCCCGCTGAGACGAGTAGCAACACCGAACCGCACGCACTGGTCGAGAAGCGCGGCGCGACGCTGATCGTCACCATGAACCGCCCCAAGTCCAAGAATGCCCTGACCGGCGAGATGCTCGCCATCATGACCGAGGCGTGGGACACCGTCGACAACGATCCGGAGATCCGCTCCTGCATCCTCACCGGTGCCGGCGGCGCGTTCTGCGCCGGCGCGGACCTCAAGGCGATGAACAAGCGCAGCCCCGAGGACGGCATGAAGGAGGGCTCCTCCTTCGACCCGACCCGGATGCCGGGCCTGCTCAAGGGTCGCCGCCTGACCAAGCCGCTGATCGCGGCGGTCGAGGGCGCGGCCATCGCGGGCGGCACCGAGATCCTGCAGGGCACCGATATCCGCATCGCCGGTGAGAGCGCCAAATTCGGTGTCTCCGAGGCGAAGTGGAGCCTGTTCCCGATGGGTGGCTCCGCGGTGCGGCTGCCCCGGCAGATCCCGTACACGGTGGCCGCCGAACTGCTGCTGACCGGCCGCCACATCACCGCCACCGAGGCGCTGAACTTCGGGCTGATCGGGCACGTGGTGCCGGACGGGACCGCGCTGGACAAGGCCCTCGAGATCGCCGAGCTGATCAACAACAACGGCCCGCTGGCCGTGCAGGCGATCCTGAAGGTCATCCGCGACACCGAGGGCATGCACGAGGAGGACGCCTTCCAGATCGACGCGAAGGTGGGTCTGCCGGTGTTCCGCAGCGCGGACGCCAAGGAAGGCCCGCGCGCCTTCGCCGAGAAGCGCAAGCCCAACTTCCAGGGCAAGTAGGCACTGCCGCAAGTCGACTGGATAGTCGGTGCCGCAAGGTAATTGAGACGGTGCGCGGCCGCGGCGACGGAAATCCTCTCCCGTCGCCGCGACGCGCTCAGCGGGCGGCCACTTCCTCGGCCAGGAAGCCGCCGGACTGGTGCCGCCACAGTTGTGCGTACGCGCCCTCGGCGCGCAGCAACTCCTCGTGGCTGCCCTGTTCGACGATCCGCCCGCGATCGAGCACGATCAGCCGGTCCATTCCGGCGACCGTGCTCAACCGGTGCGCGACCACCAGCGCCGTACGCCCTTCCATCAGCTCCCAGAGTGCCTGCTGCACAAGCATTTCGCTCTCGGAGTCGAGGGCGCTGGTGGCCTCGTCCAGCAGCAGGATCGGGGCGTCGCGCAGGATGGCGCGGGCCAGCGCGACCCGCTGCCGTTGTCCGCCGGACAGTTTCACGCCGCGTTCGCCGATGAGCGTGTCCATGCCCTCGGGTAGCGCGTCCACGAATTCGGTGACGTGCGCCGCCTTGGCCGCCCGCCGCACCTCCGCGTCGCTGGCTCCGGGCCGGGCGAAGCGGATGTTGTCGGCGAGGGTGCGGTGGAACATGGCCGGATCCTGCGGCACATAGGACAGCAGCCCGCGCAGATCGCTCTGCCGCAGCCGCGAAATATCCTGTCCACCAATGTGAATGGCCCCGCCGTCGACGTCCTTCATACGCAGCAGCAGCTGCGTGATGGTGGACTTGCCGCCACCGGAACGCCCGACCAGACCGAACTTGGCCCCGCTCGGCACCTCCAGGTCCAGGCTGCGGAACAGTGGGGCGGCACCCTTGTGCGTGAAGTCGACCTGCTCGAACTGGATCCCGAACCCGTTGGTCTGCAACGGTTCCGGCTGCTCGACGTCCAGCACCGTGGGTGGCTCCAGCAGCAGTTCGGTGTACTGCGCGGCCTCGGTGACCGTGCTCTCCAGCCGCCGGTAGATCTGGTTGAACCGGAACATGATCCCGGTGGCGTTCCAGTAGTAGGTGAAGGCCACCATGATCACCTCGACCGAGGCGTGCCCGCCGCGTATCCCCAGCGCGATCAGCAATCCCACCACATTGGTGAGCACGAACATAGGCGCGACCGCGGTGTCGATGAACATGTTGTTGTAGTCCCACGAGCGCAGCGTCTTGGCCCGCTGATCCGCCACCCGCCGCCGATGCTCGGCCGCCTCCTGCGGTTCGGCCGAGAAGGCCCGTACCGCCTGCATATTGGACAGGCTGTCGGAGATGTGGCCGGAGACCAGGGCGACCGCCGCCTCGCGTTCGTCGACCAGCCGCTGCCGCCGCCGGATGAGCGGCCACACGATGGCCGTACTGAGCGCGATGAGACCGACCAGCACCACCACGAATACCGGGTCGTAGCGCCACAGCACCACCGACCCGAAGGCGATCGGCACCAGCGCGCCGATGATCTCGAAGGACAGCGTGTCGACGAAATCCTCGAAGCGCCGGGCGAATCCGACCGCGCGTTTGGTCAGCGAGCCCGCGAAGTTGTCGTGGAAGAACGCCGCGTCCTTGGCGAGGAGTTCGTCCATGGCGGTGAGGTACAGGTTTTCGATGCCGTTGGCGTCCGTACGGTTGAGAAAGTGAATACCGATGCGCCAGAACACTTCCGAGAGCAGCAGTAGCGCTCCGAAAGCGATCACGTAGGGCGCGAGGGTGCCCAGCGACGAGTCACCGGTGACGGCCACCTTGCCGACCACGACGGCGACCAGCAGCGGAGCCAGGTAACTCTGGCAGATATTGCCCAGCGCCGGACCCATCAGGCCCAGCGTGGTGATTGTTTTGCGCCGGGCCAGTTCCCGGCCGTAATAGCGCAGAACCAGTCTCACGGCAGTAGTGCGCGAGCTCATCCATCTCCTCTCGAATCACGTGTTCGAGCAGTGCAGATGAGTCAGAATGCCTGGCAGGACGGCGGGCACGCCACTGATTTTCCGGGTTCGCGCAGGTGGTGATCGGCGCTGGGCGATCGCAGAGCCTCGATCACCCAGCGCCGCAGCGGATGCCGACCGGAGCACGGGTCGGCATCCACGTCGGGGGTCACTCGGTGGGATGCACCGAGCGCCGGATGATGGCGCGGGCCGCGCCGGGCAGGAAGCGCCGCAGGTAGTAGGACGGTTTCGCCTGTCCGGGGAAGACGAACAGCGGCGTCTTGGGTTTGGCGAGCGCCTTTTCCAGGGCGTCGACGATGTCCTCGGCGTTGCTGCCGCCGACATTGCCGAGCACGCTGGCGTTCTCGGCGCGGACCGCGTCCAGGAACGGGGTTTCGACGGTGGGCGGGCACAGCACCAGGAAGCGCACGCCGGTGCCGTGCAGTTCGTAGGACAGGCTCTCGGAGAAGCCGATGACGGCGTGCTTGGATGCGGTGTATCCGGCCATGCCGGGTGAGGGCAGCCAGCCCGCCAGGGAGGCGAACAGCACCACGGTGCCGGTGTCGGCCTGCTTCATGGCGGGGATGACGGCTTGGCAGATATTGACGGTGCCGATGTAGTTGACGTCCATCATCTTCCGCAGCTGCGCCACATCGTGGTCGAGTACCGACGCGTGCACGTGGGCCATGCCCGCGGCGTGCACCAGCCGGTCGATGGCGCCGAGTTCCGAGCGCACCTTGTCGACTACGGCGGCGACCTGTCCGGGGTCGGAGACATCGCAGGTGTAGGTGTGCGTGTTCGGTGAGCGGGTGGCGGTGTCGGCGAGTCCGGCGGCGTTCAGGTCGACGGCCGCGACGCGCCAGCCGGCGGCGGCGTGCCGCTGGGCGACGATGCGACCCATGCCGCTGGCGGCTCCGGTCACCAGTACGGTGCGGGTCATCGGCCCTCCCTGGTCGGCAGTACGGTGGCGGCGTCGCCGAAGGTCATCCGGAGGGCGCCGATGCGGCTGGAGAACAGTGCGCGCCTGGGCAATCCGAGGGCGCGCAGCTGCTCGGAGACGGGGTGGTCGCCGAGTTCCAGGTGGGTGCCGCCGGGTCGTCCGCTGACCCGGCCGGGGTTCATCACCCAGGGCGTGCGGCGCAGGCTGGCGCCGCGGTAGGTGTAGGCGTCGATGGACGCGCCGCCCGCGCTGCTGGGCATGGGGATGCCGTCGCCGACCCGCATGGACAGCACGAACTGCCCGTCGACGCGGACCTCGCAGCGGTGGCCGCGGCCGTCGGGGGTGATGTCGATGTCGGCCATCAGTTTGGGGAAGCCCCAGATCGATTGTCCCGCTTCACAGGTGAAGCTCTGATTGACGGGCAGCCAGTGGATGTAGGCCCCCGAGCTCTTGGGCCGCCCCGGCTGCTGCGCCATCAGGGAGAAGGCGAATTCGTGGTACGGCCCGAGGTCGCCGTCGACGTAGCGCACGAAGGCCAGCGAGACGATGGCCTGTCCGGCGAGCGTGACGGGGGTGAGCCCGGTGTCGGCCAGCAGCACGCGGGCCGCGCGGGCGTCGGCCCGGAACAGCGCCGAGCAGGCGTCCGCATGCCGGATCTCGACCGGCATGCGGACCTGTTCGCCGAGTACGGAATGTGCCTCCACCATGTTCGAATTAGAACAGGTTCTTGCAGCGTCCGTGCACAGTTTCACCCAGATATCCCGCTCAGCGGACGGATTTCCGGGCGAAGATTTCAGAACGTGTTACGACACCTCGTGATCGGGCGCGACCGCCTCCGCGTGGGCCTTGGCCCAGCGGTAGTCGGGCTTGCCGCTCGGCGTGCGCGCCACCGTGTCGACCACCCAGATGCGGCGCGGCAGTTTGTATCCCGCGAGATGCACGCGCACGTGTTCGGCCAGCGCGGTGAAGTCGACGGACTCGCCGGAGGCGGACACCACCGCCGCCACCTGCTGACCCCACCGGTCGTGCGGTACCCCGATGATGACCGCGTCGTAGACCGAGTCGGCAGCCTTGACGACGGCCTCGACCTCCTCCGGAAACACCTTCTCGCCGCCGGTGTTGATCATCATGTTGCCGCGCCCGATCAGCGTGACCGAACCGTCGGCCTCGACCCGGGCGCGGTCGTCGGTGACGACCATCCGCACCCCGTCGACCGCGCGAAACAGCTTGTCGGTCTTGGCCTGATCCTTGTAGTAGCCGATCGGCACATTGCCGGTCTTGGCCACCCAGCCCTCGCCACCCGGCGGCACCGGCTGCCCGGCGTCGTCGACCACGGTCGCACCGCGGCCCACGTTCACCCGCGGCCCGCGCCCGGGGTCGTCGTCCTTCTGCGCGAAACCGATTCCGCCGAAACCGGTTTCGGAGGAGCCGATGGATTCGGTGACCAGCGTGCCCGGGAACAGTTCCAGCAGTGCGTTCTTCACCGGCTGGGTGAGCTGCGCGGCCCCGGAGCCGATGGAGAACACCGAGGAGGCGTCCACCGGTGCGGCCCGGTAGGCGTCGACGAGCGGCTTGGCGATGGCGTCACCGGTGATGACCAGGACATTGGGCTTCTCGCGTTCGACCACCCGCCAGACTTCCTCGGCGTCGAAGCGCGGCTGGAACAGCACCGCGTTGCCGGACCACAGGGCGGTGAAGGTCGGCATCATGGCGGCGGCGTGGATGAGCGGCGGCAGCACGAACCAGATCATCGGGTTCGGGTTGTCCGCGCCCGCCCGGGACTGCTGGTATTCGTCGGCGACCGGTTCCCCGGTGTAGAAGTCGATGCCGCCGCCGAGCACCCGCCACATGTCCTCCTGCCGCCAGATGACGCCCTTGGGCAGGCCGGTGGTGCCGCCGGTGTACATGACGAAGTGGTCGTCGGCGCTGCGCGGGCCGAAATCCCTTTCCGGCGAACCGGATTCGAGGGCCTGCTCGTAGGGAACGGAGGAACTCTCCAGTCCGGCCCCGCCCTGATCGTCCTCGACCACGATGGTGTGGCGCAGGGCGGGCAGTTGTGGCCGGATCTCCTCGATCACCGCTGAGTAGCAGCGGTGGTGCACCACCATCTCGAGGTCGGCGTTGTCGTAGACGTAGCGCAGTTCCCCGGCCCGGTAGCGGTAGTTGATATTGACCGGGACCGCGCGAATCTTGTAGCAGCCCAGCAGGGTTTCCAGGGTTTCGATGCTGTTGTGCATGTGGAACCCGATGTGGGTGCCGGGCCCGGCTCCGGCGGCGGCCAGGTGGTGGGCGAGGCGGTTGGCGCGGGCGTCGAGTTCGGCGAAGGTGAGCCGCCGCTCGCCCTCGATGACGGCGAGCCGGTCCGGCACGGCGTCGGCGGAGTGTTCGTAGAGGTCGGCGAAATTACACGCCATGGCCGTATCTCCTGAGGTTCTGGTGGCTACCGGACGGTGAGCGGCAGTGGGATGCCCCGGTCGGTGAAGGCGAAGGCGGCCCCGGTGCTGAACCGGGTGATGGCGACCTCGGTGGATTCCCGGAACGGCGTTGCGGCCCGGGCGATCTCGATGGTCAGGGCGCAGTCGGTGGCCTCCCGCACCACCGCGTGGAAGTGCGGGTTCACCGCGCGCACCAGGGCGTTCAACGGCTCGAGCCGGTCGGGGGTGAGCAGGGCCGCCCACGCGCCGTCGTCGACCGCGCCGCAGCCGCGCCCGATGCGCAGCTGCACGGTCTGCGCGCCGCCGCTGGTCTCGGTGGAGACGTCGATGTCGACGTAGGGGGCCGGATTGAAGGCCGGATGCAGCCGCAGCACCTTGGCCAGCGCGGCGGCGTCGTCACCCAATCCCAGTGCGTTGCGCAGCCGTTCGGCGGTGAGCCCGGCGATTCCGGCGAACTGCTTGCCCACGATGTCGAGGGTGGTGTCCGGATCGGTGCGGGCCGCGACGGCGGTGCGGTAGCCGAGGGTGAGCAGGTGGTGCTGCAGCGCCACCTCGTCGGCGATCCGGACGAGGGCCGCCCGGGAGAAGTCGCCGAAGCGGAGGTCGTTCAGCAGCGGTCCGGAATAGTCGTGCAGCCCTTCACCTTCCGGCTCGATCGGGGCCAGCGCCACCGCGGCGGCCTCGGAACCGGCCACCAGGTGGGCCCGCTCGTGCGGCGTGGGCGGTTCGTGCGCGGGATCGATGACGACCGTCCACGCGCACACCGGGGTGCGGTCGGCGGGCACCCGGGGCGGCCGGTGCACGGGTCGCACCTGTGCCTGCGGGTTGGTGGCCAGTGCGGTGGCGTCGAAGGTCGGGTCCTCGATGTCGTGGCACATGGAGACCACGAATTCGGTGCCCATGGGTTCCACGTCGGCGAGCGCGCCGCAGTGGTCGAGGTGGAATTCGCCGTGGTCGTGGTCGCTCACGCGGTAGCGGAAGTCCATGAATTGCGGTGGCGCGCCGATGTCGAGCTGAAAGCCCTTGAAGATCTCGGCCACCCCGTCACCGTCGATGCCGAGCGCGCGGCGCATGCGGCGGGTGTAGACGGGGCTGGCCAGCTGCCATTCCTCGATGGCGACAGCGGTCATGCCCTCGCGGCCGAGCGCGCCGAGCACGTGCGCCATGCCGGAGCGGTCGATCAGGTGCCCGCACAGCAGCAGCTCCGGAATCAGCACTGCCAGTTCGGTTCTGGTGAGGGATTCGTATCTGCTGGTCACCACAGCGGCACCGGGCCCTTGCCGATCGGGTACCAGCCGGGCAGCGGTCCGGCCATCGCGCGTTCCATCCGTTTGCGCATGCCGCCCGACAGCTTGTCCGCGGAGATCATCTCCACGAAAAGCGCTGTGACATTGCCGAAGTCGAAGAAGTCGCGCTGCCAGGACCATTGGAAATCGCCGGCGTAGCGAAACCAGCTGCCGCCGATGCCCTCCGGGCTGTATGGGCGGCCGTCGGCGCGGTGCTGCTCGTTGACCTGTTTCCACAGGCCGATGACATTGCCGCTGCGTTCGTCGATCACGAAGTCCTGGTACGGATACGTCCAGCCCTCCAGGCCGTACATCTCCTGGCCGAGCGCGATCTCGCGGATCTCGTCGCGGCCGACGGCCATGAATTCCTGCTGCGGTCCGTAGTTCCAGCCGTAGGTGGCGTCCTGAGTGTAGAAGTGCTCCAAGGGTTTCCAGTCACCCCGGGCTTCGCACGCCTGGTTCTCGTCCACCCAGCGGCGGACCATTTCGTCGAGTTCGTCACGGGACCAGCTCACGGCGGTCTCCTTCAGTCATCGGTGCTGTCGGCTACGAGCGACAGGGCCTGGGTCGGGCAGTAGCGGACGGCGGCACGGGCCGCCTCCAGATCGGTGCCGGGGTCGGGGTGCAGCAGCTGCACCTGACCCTGTTTGGGCACGTGGAAGAGTTCGGGGGCCTCGTCCTGGCAGACGGCGTGGCCCTGGCAGAGATCGAGATCGACGACCAGTCGCATCAGGAGCCTCCGGATTGCTTGTCCTGCTGGGCTTCCCGCAGCGGCGCTTCGGGCTGCACCTCGACCAGCACCAGGTGCGCGCCGCGCGGGGTGGACACCACCGCGGCGACCGCGGCGGCGAGATCGGCGGGCCGCAGCATGTACGGGTGCCGCGCGAAGCCGAACTTCACCCAGCTCTCCAGCAGCGGTCCCACCACCTCCGGGGTGGACTGCATGCCCATACCGGTGAGGGTCTGGCCGGGACGCACGATCGAGGAGCGGACCCCGGTGCCCTCCAGCTCCATGCGCAACTGGGTGGCGAAGGCTTCCACGCCGACCTTGGCGGCGTTGTAGGCCCCGGCTCCGGGTCGCGGTCGGTCGGCGCAATCGGAGCCGATGACCACGAAATCGCCGCGCTGCCTGTCGATCATGCCGGGGATGACCCGGTGCGCGAGACGCTGAGCGCCGACCAGGTGCACCCGCAACTGACTCTCGAAGACATCGGGGTGCATGGTCCAGCCCTGGCCGAATTCCAGATCACCGGCACCGGATACGACGATCTCGATGGGGCCGAGGGCTGCCTCGGCGGCGGTGACGAATTCGTCGACCGAGGCGGTGTCGGCGACATCCAGCCGGGCGGCGAAGGCCTCGCCCCCATCGGCCCGGATCTTCTCCGCGAGGGTCTCGCAGATCTCCACCCGGCGCGCGCCCAGCGCCACCGGATGGCCGAGTTCGGCCAGCGCCACGGCGGTGGCGGCGCCGATGCCGGAGGACGCGCCCGCGATCAGCACGGGTCGTCTGGCGGGATGCGGTGCGAAGCGTGGCATTTATCGAACCTCCACGGAGACGGGTAGTTTCGCGAAACCGCGCACGTTCACCGAGTGCACGCGCTCGATGCCGGTTTCGCCGATGGAGTAGGAGCGCACGCGAGAGGCGAACTCCCGCAGCACGATTCCGGCCTCGAGCCGGGCCAGGTGCGCGCCGAGGCAGAAGTGCACGCCGCGACCGAAGCTGATCAGCCCGCCCTTGTCGGGGCGTTCGATGTCGAAGCTGTCGGGATCATGGAAGGCTGCGGCGTCCCGATTGGCCGCGCCGATCAGCAGCAGCACCTTCGAGCCCTGCGGGATGGTGCGCCCGTGGTACTCGAGGTCCTCGGCGGCGGTGCGGGCCAGGATCTGGCTGGACGCGTCGAAGCGCAGCGTCTCCTCGACCCACTGCTCCACGAGTTCGGGGTGCGCGGCCGCCTTGGCGTACTGCTCCGGATTGCGTCCGGCCCAGTACAGGGCGTTGCCCAGCAGTTTCGTGGTGGTCTCGTTGCCCGCGACCACCATCAGGAACATGAATCCGAGGATCTCCTCCTCGGTGAGATGGTCGCCGTCGGCTTCGGCGTCCAGCAGTGCGGAGGTGAGGTCCTCGGTGCGCTGCCGCCTGCGCTGGGCGACCATGTCGGCGTAGTACCCGGCCAGCTGCATGGCGGCCTCCATGGCCGCCATCGGCACATCCATCACGCCTTCCTCGCGGTGCACCAGAAGGTCCGCGAGCCTGCGCAATTCGCCGCGGTCGGCCTGCGGGACGCCGAGCAGTTCGGAGATGACGTCCATCGGCACCTGTCCGGCGACGGCGTCGATCCAGTCGAAATCGCCGCTCGCCAGCGCGGGTTCGAGGTAGCGCAGTGTGATCTGGCGGATCTGATCGTGCATGTCACTGACCCGGCGCGGGGTGAAGCCCTGGTAGACGAGTTTGCGCAGCCGCAGGTGGCGCGGGTCGTCCATGGCCAGGAAGGACATGGTGCGCCAGGCGTGCGGACCCCAGGCGGCCGGGTCCAGGGAGACCCCGTTGGCGCTGGAGAGCCGCTGGTGGTCCCGGAATCCGGCGGCGACGTCCGCATGCCGCGACAGTGCCCAGAAGTCGAGTTCCGGGTGGTGGTAGAGCGGGGCTTCGTCGCGCAACCGCTGGTACACGGGGTAGGGGTCCTCGTGGATGCGGTAGTCGTAGGGGTCGAACAGCAGCGGCTCGAGGGAGGCTGCGGTCATCGGCTGTGTACCTCGTATTCCATAACGCGTTCATCGAGGCCGATGAACGATCTCCCGCTACAAAGACACATAGCTGGACATGTGTCTGTACGGTACTAGCGAGGGGATCTCCTGACAACGGATTCCCGAATCCGGTACGCGCGCCGGACTCATAAACTGAAACAGGTTCTTGCGCGTTGATGAGCCTCGACCATATAGTCCGTACACGTGTCCGGACAGCATGGGAGCTATCGATGACCCCCAGCGATCTCGTCCCCGACGGCGGATCACAGCTGCTGATCGGCGGGAAACTCACGCCCGGTGGCGGCGGTGTGTTCACCACCTCGAATCCGGCCACCGGCGCGGCCCTCGGCCACGCCGCCAATGCCGACGCGAACGATATGGACGCCGCCATCGCGGCCGCCCGCACCGCGTTCGACACCACCGACTGGTCGCGCGATCCGGGTTTTCGCGCGACCTGCCTGCGACAGTTGCGCGACGGCCTGCGCGCGCACCTGGAGGACCTCCGCGAGATCACCATCGCGGAGGTGGGCGCACCCCGCATGTTCACCGCGGGACCACAGCTCGAAGGGCCGATCGAAGACCTCGGGTACTTCGCCGACCTGGCCGAGAACTATTCGTGGGAAACCGATCTCGGCGTCGCCTCACCGATGGGCATCAAGAGCTCGCGGCGGTTGCGGCGCGAGGCCATCGGGGTGGTCGGGGCGATCACGCCCTGGAACTTCCCGCATCAGATCAACTTCGCCAAGCTCGGCCCGGCGCTCGCGGCAGGCACCACAGTGGTGCTCAAGCCCGCGCCGGATACCCCGTGGTGTGCGGCGGTGGTGGGTCGAATCATCGCCGAGGAGACCGACATTCCGGCGGGCGTGGTCAATATCGTCACCTCCGATGACCATTCGCTCGGCGCCCAGCTGGTCACCGATCCGCGGGTGGACATGATCTCCTTCACCGGGTCCACTCAGACCGGCAAATCCGTGATGGCCGCGGCCGCAGCGTCTTTGAAGAAGGTGTTCCTCGAGCTCGGCGGCAAGTCCGCGTTCATCGTGCTCGACGACGCCGACCTCGCTGCCGCGGTCGCCTACGCCGCGTTCGGGGTCTGCGTGCACGCCGGGCAGGGGTGCGCGATCAGCACCCGGCTGCTGGTGCCACGTGCGCAGTACGACCAGGCCGTGCAGGTGGCGGCCGCGACGCTGGGCAATATCAAGCCCGGTGATCCCTCGAAGCGTGGAACCGTCTGCGGGCCGGTCATTTCCGAACGACAGCTGGCCCGCGTGCAGCGCTACCTCGACATCGCAGAGGCGGACGGCGGCACCATCGCGGTCGGCGGCAGGCGGCCCGACCTGCCCGGCTGGTTCATCGAACCCACCCTGATCACCGGACTGTCCAACAGCTCCACCGTCGCCCAGGAGGAGATCTTCGGGCCGGTGCTGGTGCTCATTCCGCACGACGGCGACGACGATGCCGTCCGCATCGCCAACGACTCCCCCTACGGGCTCTCGGGTTCGGTGTGGGGCAACGACACCGAGCGGGTGCGGGCCGTGGTCGAGGGCGTGCGCACCGGCACGCTCAGCGTCAACGGCGGCATCTGGTATTCGGCCGACGCACCCTTCGGCGGATACAAACAGTCCGGCATCGGACGAGAAATGGGTGTCCTCGGCTTCGAGGAATACACCGAGACCAAACTCATCGCGACCGGATGCTGAGGAATACCGACATGAGCCGTTTCACCGACAGGTCCATCATCGTCACCGGCGCCGCGCGCGGCATCGGCGAGGCGTACGCGCGGGCGCTGGCCGCCGAGGGCGCGAAAGTCGTTGTCGCCGACCTCAACAGCGAGCTGGGCGAGGCCGTCGCCAAGGACATCACCGCGAACGGCGGCACCGCCGTCTTCGCCCAGGTGGATGTCGCCGATCCCGAATCCGCCAAGGCGGTCGCCGATTTCACCGTCGCCGAGTTCGGCGGCATCGACCACCTGGTCAACAATGCCGCCATCTACGGCGATATGAAGCTCGACCTGCTGGTCACCGTGCCGTGGGACTACTACAAGAAGTTCATGGCCGTGAACCTTGACGGCGCGCTGAACATGACGCGGGCGGTGTGGCGGCCCATGAAGAAGCGCGGCAGCGGATCCATCGTCAACCAGTCCTCCACCGCGGCGTGGACCTACTCCGGGTTCTACGGGCTGGCCAAGGCCGGAATCAACAGTCTCACACAGCAATTGGCGCGCGAGCTGGGCAATGACGGGATCCGGATCAACGCCATCGCGCCCGGGCCGACCGACACCGAGGCCACCCGGTCGATCGTGCCCGGCCAGTTCGTGGAACAGCTGGTGAGCCAGATGGCGCTCAAGCGGCTGGGCACCGTAGACGACATGGTCGGGGCGTGCCTGTACCTGCTGTCCGACGACGCGGCGTGGGTGACCGGGCAGATCCTCAATGTCGATGGCGGGCAGGTGTTCCGGGCATGAGCGACGAGGCTGGAGCCGAAACTCCCGAATTCTCGGTGGGTTTCATCGGGCTCGGCAACATGGGCGCGCCGATGGCGCAGCGGCTGCTCGAATGGCCGGGCGGGCTGGTGGTGTGCGATGCCCGCGAGAGCGCGGTGCAGCCGTTCACCGAGGCCGGGGCCGTCGCGGTGGGCTCGCCCGCCGAGGTGGCCGCGCGCTGTGCGGTGATCTCGGTGGCGGTGCTCGACGACGACCAGGTGCGTGCGGTGGTGAGCGGTCCGGACGGGCTGCTGAAGTCGGCCGCACCGGGGACCGTGATCGCGGTGCATTCGACGATCTCCGATCAGACGGCGATCGAACTGGCGGCCGAATGTTCCTCGCACGAGGTGGAATTCGTGGATGCGCCGATCAGCGGCGGGGCACCGGCCGCGCAGAAGGGCGGGCTCGCCGTCATGGTGGGCGGCAGCGAGGCCGCGTTCACCACCGTACGGAAACCGTTCGGGCACTTCGGCTCTCTCATCGTGCATGCCGGTGACGTAGGTGCGGGGACGCGCATGAAGCTGGCCCGCAACCTGCTGCACTTCGTCGCCTTCACCGCGGCCGCGGAGGCGCAGCGCCTGGCCGAGGCGGCCGGCCTGAAGCTCTCCGATCTCGGCAAGGTGGTGCGGCATTCCGACTCGCACACCGGCGGACCCGGCGCGATCATGTTGCGCAAGACCACGGCTCCCGTCGAAGAGGGCGACTTCTGGCTGCCGATCCTGAGCCACGTCCGCGACCTCGGCGAGAAGGATCTGTCGCTGGCGCTGGGCCTGAGCGAACGGCTGGATGTCGAACTGCCGCTGGCCCGGCAGGCATTGCACGACCTGGGTGACGGGCTCGGTGTGGGGCCCGGAACGATCGCGAAGGAGCAGTCATGACCGACCAGACGCCGCAACCGAACGAGACCCGGCAGCGCGGGCTGAAGAAGATGTCCGAGGTGTACGGGTTCGATCTGCCCGACCTGCAGGGCGATCCGTTCTTCGAGGTCACCGTCGATCATCTCTTCGCCGACATCTGGGAGCGTCCCGGGCTGACGCTGCGGGATCGGCGGCTGCTGCTGCTCGGCGCGATCACCGCGCAGGGGCATGCCGAGATCGCCGAGATCCAGGTCGGCGCGGCGCTGCGCAACGGTGAGCTGGACGCCGAGCAGCTGCGCGAGATCACCGTGTTCCTGGCCCACTACGTGGGCTGGCCGAGTGCCACCAAACTCGACGGCGCGGTCCGCAAGGTGCTGCACGCCGAGAAGAAGAAGGCTCGCGAACAGCAGTCCGCGAACGACAACCCGCAGTAACTCCCTACCGCAGTAAGGAATTCGAGAGATCATGGCCGAAACCGCCACCGTGCAACCACTTCGGGCCAGCGAGGTCGAGAACTGGGACTTCGAGGCCGACGTGGTCGTCGCCGGATACGGCATCGCCGGAGTCAGTGCGGCGCTGGAAGCCGCGCGCGCCGGAGCCGATGTGCTGGTGCTGGAACGCACCGGCGGCTGGGGCGGCGCGGCCGCCATGTCCGGTGGGTTCATCTACCTCGGTGGCGGTACCGCGCTGCAGCGCAAACTGGGATTCGAGGACACCGCGGAGAACATGGAGAAGTTCCTGACCGCGGCCCTCGGACCCGGCGTCGACGCGGCCAAGATCCACGACTACTGCCAGGGCAGCGTCGAACACTTCGATTGGCTTGTCGCCCAGGGTGTTCCGTTCAACGAAGTGTTCTGGGGCGAGCCCGGCTACGAGCCGCCCGCCGACGAGGGCCTGATGTTCTCCGGTGGCGAGAACGCCGCGCCGTTCAAGGATCTGGTGCCGCCCGCCCCGCGCGGGCACCTGGCATGGACCAAGGACAAGAAGCTGGGTGAGAAGGGCGGCGGCTACATGCTGATGGAGCCGCTCGCCCAGAAGGCCGACGAACTCGGGGTGCGCCACGAATACGATGTGCGGCTGCGCCGCTTGATCATCGACGAGGACGGGCGCGTGGTCGGCGTGGCCGCCACCCGCTACGGCAAGCCGGTGTACGTGCGAGCCGCGCGCGGCGTGGTGCTGGCGACCGGCAGCTTCGCCTACAACCACGAGATGGTGAAGCAGTTCGCGCCCCACATCGCCGGGCGGCCGACCGCCACCGTCGAGGAGCACGACGGGATCGGCATCCAGGTGGCGCAGGCGCTGGGTGCGGATCTCGCGCACATGGACGCCACCGAGGTGGCGCTGGTGGTGGATCCGCAGCTGGTGGCGCGCGGAATTCTGGTGAACGGACGCGGGCAGCGGTTCATCACCGAGGACACCTACGCGGGCCGGATGGGTCAGGCGGTGCTGCAGGATCAGGAGAACCAGGCGTACCTGGTGATCGACGAACTGGCGCTGGAGGAGGCGATGGAGACCAAGTCGTCGCTGTCGTTCCTGCGGGTCGCGCCGACCTGGGTGGCCGAGACCGTCGCGGAACTGGAGACGGAGATGGGACTGCCGGAGCAGACCTTGCAGGCCACCATCGATCTCTACAACCACCACGCCGACAAGGGCGAGGATCCGTTCCTGCACAAGAAAACCGAGTGGGTGAAGCCGATCCGCACCCCGCTGGGCGCCTACGACCTGCGCGGGTACACCGGCGGTTTCACGCTCGGCGGGCTGCGCACCGATCTGGATTCCCGGGTGCTGCACGTCTCCGGTGAGCCCATCCCCGGCCTGTACGCCGCCGGGCGCGTCACCTCCGGCATCTGTGCGGGCGGTTACGCGTCGGGTTGTTCGCTCGGCGACGGAAGTTTCTATGGACGGCGCGCGGGCGTTTCCGCGGCCAAGCAGAACTGAAAGGAGTTACACCGCATGCGTTTCGGCATTGTTCTGTTCACCAGCGACCGCGGAATCACCCCCGCCGCCGCCGCGAAGGCCGCCGAGGATCGGGGTTTCGACTCCTTCTTCGTGCCCGAGCACACCCACATCCCGATCAAACGTGAAGCCGCGCACCCGCTGACCGGCGACGCCAGCCTCCCCGACGACCGCTACATGCGCACCCTGGACCCGTGGGTGTCGCTGGGCACGGCCGCCGCGGTGACCTCGCGCATCGAATTGTCCACGGCGGTAGCGCTTCCCGTGGAGAGCGACCCCATCACCCTCGCCAAGAGCATCGCCACCCTCGACCACCTCTCCGGCGGCCGGGTCACCCTCGGCGCGGGATTCGGTTGGAACACCGACGAACTCACCGACCACGGCGTCCCCGGCAACAAGCGCCGCACCGTCCTGCGCGAGTACATCGAAGCCATGCGTTCCCTCTGGACCGACGAAGAGGCTTCCTACGCAGGCGAGTTCGTCAAATTCGGCCCCAGCTGGGCGTTCCCGAAGCCGGTCCAGTCCCACATCCCCCTGCTGATCGGCGCGGGCGGCACCGAGAAGACCTTCAAGTGGATCGCCCGCACCGGCGACGGCTGGATCACCACCCCCTACGAATCCGACGTCTCCGCCTCCACCGCCCTGCTCTACAAGCACTGGCAGGAAGCGGGCCGCGAAGGCGCCCCCCGCGTCGTGGCGCTGGCCGGTAAGCCCAACCCCGAACAGCTGACGGCCTGGACCGAAGCCGGCGTCACCGACGCCGTCTTCGGCATGCCCGACAAGTCCGAGGACGAAGTCCTCGCCTACCTCGACCGCCTCGCGGCCAAACTCGCTCCCCTGGGCCTCAACACCCCCACGGCCTGACCTCTACCCGACGACCTCGCCCCGCACCTCTCACCCGCGCGGAGCGAGGTCGTCGCGTTTCCCGGGCCGCCCGCCCCCACTCGCCATTCACCACAGGTGAAGATCACTCCCCTATGCTCGCCGCGTGGGTGGAGTGAACCAGGGACCGGACCCCGATTCCGGTTGGGGACAAACGCAGAATCCAGCGGACTACCGGAGCGCGATGCCGGATTGGCCATCCGGCTCCTTCCCACCGAACTACGCGGGAGCGAACCCCGGGCCGTCGGTCTACCCGCCCGCGTATCCGCCGGCACAGCAGTCCGGCCCGGCGACGGCATGGGCCGGGCCCGGATTTTCACCGTTGCCACCGCTACCAGCGATCGAGCAACCAGCGGCGGTCTTCGTTGCGCGACCGGGCACGGCCGGGCGACTGGGGCAGGCGGTGTCGTGGCGGCAGCTGATGGTCTGGCCGCGGTGGGTGACATTGGCCGGGTTCGCAATCGTGGTCGGGGCGGTCTGGGCTGTAGTGCTCGGCGTGATCGCCGGGGCGGTGCTCGGGGTGTTCTGCATCGTCGTGTCGACAGGAACGGCGCTGATCCGGCGTGGGTTGACCGCTCGGCGGATCATGCGAGGGAGCCTGACGGTGGCCACCCCGGGCATGGGGATGGCCTCGCGCTTCGGGAGCGGGGCACTGGATATCGCGCAGGCCAACGGGATCACCCGCCTGTTCTACGACCGGGTGCGGGGAATCCACGTCGACCGGGACATCGTCGTGCTCCGGTACGCACAGCTCTTCATCGGCTTTCCACGAGAGTTGTTCCCGGACTGGGCCATCGAGCTGATCCGGGCACACCGGGCAGCCAGCGGGACAACCGGCTATTCGGCGAATATCCCCGCACTGCCACCGATTCCACCGATCGAGCAGCCGGACGTCTCAATGGTCGCCGACCCCGGCACCGCAGTGGCAATGGCCCGAGAATCCTTCCGCGTCACCCTCAGATCGGTGGCAATTCTCAGCGCCATCTTCGCCGTACTCTGCCTATTCCTCGGCCGCCTGCTGAGCCACGACCACGGCCTCGCCGCCGGTCTCGGGCTAGCAGTGATCACAACTGTCTGGCTACTGGCCTCCGCGGTCCGCGGTGGTCCGAAAACACGAGCGGCCTACCAGTTGTCGATGCCACCCGGCGAACCCCTGAGCGCCCGATTCGGTTCGGAAGCCTTCGAGGTACGCACCGCGAGCGCCCGCATCCGACATCCCTACGCCGCGATGACATCCATGCGGGCGCACGGCCCGGCCATGGTGGTGCGATCCGGTGGAATCCATGTCTACCCACGAGAACTGTTCCCGGAGAACGCAATCACACACGCGGGCATGGTGAACAAGCTGCTCGCCAAATAGTCAGCCGCCCCGGAGGCCGACTTCCATTGGGAAGTCCGACATCGCGTCCCTGATCGGGTGCGCCGCGGAGTTCGACATCGACACTCAGTGGCTAGATCCGCTACCAGCGTGCTGAACTGGTGTAACTACAAAGTCTGCCGCGAAATCCAGGCACGCCAGCAGAATGGAGAGATCTGGTGACCCGAGCCAGTATGCCGACCACCGTGATGTCGGAGGCCGCCTTCCAGCGCCGCGTGATGGACACCGCCCAGCGACTCGGCTGGCTGATCGTGCACATCCGCCCGGCCCGCACCGCCAGCGGCTGGGTGACCGCCTACGAGGGCGACGAGGGCCTGCCGGACCTGATCCTGGCCCGCCGCGGCCGCGTCCTGCTGATCGAACTCAAAGCCGACAAGGGCCGCGCCACCCCGGCCCAGCTGCGCTGGCTGGCGGCGGCCGGAGACAACGGCAGGCTGTGGCGCCCCCGAGACTGGGACACCGCCCTCCACGAACTGCAAACCCTCTGACCCACAATGGAAGTCGACGCCCGGCACCGAACTCGGGGTCAGTTGCAGGCGGCGACGCGTAGGAGGATGCGGAGGGTGGCGGGGGACGGGAGTTCTCGGAATTTGCCGCTGGCGAGGGCGCGTTGGTGGAGGCGGGCGGCGGGGTGGCCGGGGTGGGTGCCGGGGATTACGAGGAGGCCGCCGCCCGCTATCCAGTAGACCCAGTCGGCGTAGGCCATGTCGGCGGATTCGTCGGAGTCGGTGGCGGTGAGGAGCAGCAGGCGCAGGGGGGTGCGCCAGGCGCTGCGGGTTTCGGCGTAGTCGTCGGGGGTCGCGGTGGGGGTGGACGAGATCTCCAGGATCGCGCCGGTTGCCGCGTAGGTGTCGGCCGCGGCGGTCAAGGCGTCGGCCTCGGCGGGAGTCAGCAGGGGGGCCAGGTGGGCCGGGAGGGCGGCGAGCTCGTGAGAGGTGGCGCGGAGCATGTGAAAGCCTTTCCGGTACTCGCTCATTCATGCGGATCGCGCATACCGCGAGTGGCCCGGCGGGCCGCGCCACTGTAGCATCCGGACACATGTCTGAAACCCCTTCCGCCCGGCCTGCGGTGAACATGGAGGCCACCCGACGCCGGCTCACCGAGAAGCAGGCCGACACGGTGGATCGGCTCACCAAGGCCGCCATGGACGTGCTCGCGCAGGAGGGGTTCGCGGGGCTCACCGTGCGCATGGTGGCGTCGGCGGCCGGGGTCGGGACGGCTACCGCCTATACCTATTTCTCCTCCAAGGAGCATCTGGTGGCGGAGATGTTCTGGCGGCGGCTGGCGGCCACCGACGCGCCGGTGAGCGAGAGCGCGGATCCGACCGCGCGAACGCTGCTGGTGCTGCGGCAGATCGCCATGCTGGTGGCCGATGAACCGGCGCTGGCGGGGGCGGTGACCTCGGCGCTGCTGGGCACCGATCCGGATGTGGCACATCTGCGGCTGCGGATCGGGGCCGAGATCCGGCGGCGATTGATCGACGCGCTCGGGGATCGGGCCGACGGGGAGACCGTCGAGACCCTGGAACTGCTGTACGCGGGCGCGCTGGTGCGCGCGGGCATGGGGTACGCGTCGTACGCGCAGATCGCCGAGCAGCTGGAGAAGACGGCGCTGCGGTTCCTGCAACCCTGAACCCGTACCGACACCGACGGGCGCTACCGACGAAATCGGTAGTGCCCGTTCGGTTTCGGGATGAAGCTCAGAGTGCGGCTTCGATGGCCCCGGTGACGGCCGGATCCTTGGGCTCGGTGCGCGGGCGGAAACGGCCGAGCACCGCGCCGTCACGGCCGATCAGGAACTTCTCGAAGTTCCACTGCACGTCCCCGGCCGCGCCCTCGGCGTCGGCGACCGCGGTCAGCTCGGTGTAGAGCGGGATGCGGGTCTCACCGTTGACGTCGCTCTTCTCCAGCAGCGGGAAGTCGACACCGTAGGTGGCGGAACAGAATTCGGCGATCTCCTCGGCGGTGCCGGGCTCCTGGCCCATGAACTGGTTGGACGGCACGCCGACGACGGTGAAGCCCTGCGGACCGTAGGTCTGCTGGAGTTCGACCAGGCCCGAGTACTGCGGGGTCAGGCCGCACTTGGAGGCGACGTTGACCAGCAGCACGACCTGGTCACCGGCCAGGTCGGCCAGGGTGGTGGGCTTGTCGGACAGGGTGCGCAGCGGAATCTCGCGAATGTTCGTCACGAATACGAATATAGAACTAGTTCGCCGAGCTCACCGTTTCGGGAGCTCACCGCCTCACGCGTAGCGGACCTGCCAGCGTTTGATCCCGTTGATCCAGCCCGACCGCAACCGCTCCGGCGGCGTGACCTCGTGGATTTCCGGCATGGCGTCGGCGATCGCATTGAAGATCAGATCGATTTCCAATCGCGCCAGATTCGCCCCGACACAGAAATGCGTGCCCGCTCCACCGAACCCGACATGTGGATTCGGATCACGCAGCACATCGAAATCGAACGGATTCTCGAACACCTCGTCGTCGAAGTTCGCGGAACTGTAGAACAGCCCGACCCGCTGCCCCTCCAGAATCTTCTGGCCGCCGAGTTCGGTGTCGCACATGGCGGTTCGCTGGAATGCCGTCACCGGCGTCGCCCAGCGCACGATCTCGTCGGGTGCGGTGCGCGGCCGCTGCGCCTTGTACAGCTCCCACTGATCCGGGTGGTCCACAAAGGCTTTCATGCCGTGGGCGATGGCATTGCGGGTGGTTTCGTTGCCCGCCACCGACAGCAGGATGACGAAGAATCCGAACTCGTCGGAACCCAGCGCCTCACCGTCGACATCGGCGTTGACCAGCTGACTGACGATGTCGTCGGCCGGATCGGCACGCCGCTGCTCGGCCATGTTGTAGGCATATCCGAGCAGTTCGGCATTGGCGGTCATATTGTTGCCCGCGAATTCCGGATCGTCGTAGTTGAGCAGCTGATTCGACCAGTTGAACAGCTTGTGGCGATCGTCCTGCGGCACGCCCAGCAGTTCGGCGATGGCCTGCAGCGGCAGTTCGCACGCCACCTGCTGCACGAAATCGCCGCCGCCACTCGCTTTCGCCTGCCGCACAATGAGTTCCGCGCGCTCGGTGAGCGCGGCACGCAATCCTTCGACGGCGCGCGGAGTGAATCCCTTGGAAATGATGCGCCGGATCTTGGTGTGCTTGGGCGGATCCATGTTCACAAGTAGCGCTTCGCGTCCCAGTTCGAGCTGTTCGGGCTCGGAGTCCGCGGGCATCTTGATGATGGAGCCCTTGCGATTCGAGGACCAGATCTCCGGTCTCCGGGATATCTCCTTGATGTCCTCGTGCCGAGTGATCGCCCAGTAACCGTCGTCGTCCATCGGCTTGGCCTGTTCCGGCGTCTGCGCGTTCCACCAGACCGGCGCGGTGCGGCGCAGCAGCGCGAACTCTTCGACGGGACTGTGGTCCGCCCAGAGTGCGGGATCGGTGAAATCGAATCCGGCCGGTAATGACGGAACAGTCACTGTTCCTCCTCGGGCGTGGCTATGATCACAAAATTGGAACGTGTTTCACAGAGATTGAACCACGCGGGCCGACGACCGGGCAGCGTTTCGTCGACGACAGGGCAGCGTTTCCGGGCACCCGTCCAACCTCCATCCAGCCGCGATGCGGCAGCTACCCCTCAGCACAGGTTCTGAAACCTGTTCAGAAGCGGCTTGGCAGCTCGACAAGAACATCCAACCGGTCCTGAAGTCGATCTTGTGGCTGGACATCATGTCCACTGTGTGGGCAGACTAGAACTTGTTCTACAGTGATGCCAGGCACACTCGAAGATGAGGTAACTGATATGACCGCTTCCCCGGGCTCCGTGAACGAGGCCGATTACGTAGTCGTCGGCGCGGGCAGCGCCGGAGCCGTCGTGGCGGGTCGGCTGGCCGAGCGCGGCGCGAGCGTGATCCTGCTGGAGGCCGGGCGCAAGGACAACACCCGGCTGGTCACCATGCCCGGCGCGATCAGCATGGTGCACACGGTTCCGCAGCTGAAGAAGCGCGTGACCTGGAAGCAGTACTCCACCCCGCAGAAGCACGCCAACGATCGCCTGATCCCCATGACCCGCGGCAAGGTGCTGGGTGGTTCCAGCTCCGTCAACGGCATGCTCTACGTGCGCGGCAACCGCGCCAACTTCGACTCGTGGGCCGCCGAGGGCAACACCGGCTGGGGCTACGACGACATCCTGCCCGCCTACAAGCGGCTGGAGAACTGGCAGGACGGCGCGAACGACTACCGCGCCACCGGCGGCCCCATCGAGGTCACCCGCCAGCAGGACCTGACCCCGATCGCCCAGGAGTTCATGGTCGCGGCGTCGGAGAGCCTCGGCGCGCCGATCATCGAGGACTACAACGGCGAATCGCAGGAAGGCATCTCGATCTTCCAGCAGAGCGTGAAAAACGGTCTGCGCTACAGCTCTTCGCGCGGTTTCATCACCGACCGGCCCAACGCCAACCTGACGGTGATCACGCACGCGCACGTCACCCGCGTCGTCATCGAGGGCAGCCGCGCCACCGGCGTGGAGATCGTCGAGAAGAACGGCACCCGCCGCGTGGTGCGCGCCGCCAAGGAGGTCATCATCTCCGGCGGCGTCATCGGCTCGCCGCAGATCCTCATGCTGTCGGGCATCGGCCCGGCCGCGCACCTGCGTGAGCTCGGCATCGACGTGAAGGCGGACCTGCCGGTCGGCCAGAACCTGCACGACCACCTGTTCGTGCCGATGACCTACATCTCCAAAAAGGCCATCCACCGCGGCATTCCGACCCACTTCGCCAGCGGCATCATGCAGGAGCTGCGCCGTCCGGGCAGCTCGTGGATGGGCCGCACGGTGTTCGAGTCCTGCGGCTTCGTGAAGACCAAGTTCGCCGAGGGCGACTACCCCGACCTGCAGATCCACACTCTGCCGTGGAGCTACCCGATCCCCAACCAGGACGAGGACAAGCTGCACCTGGTCGACCGTCGCCCCGGCTACACCATCTTCCCGAGCCTCATCTACCCGAAGAGCCGCGGCGAGATGAAGCTGGCCTCGTCCGACCCGTTCGCCTCCCCGCTCATCGACCCGGGCTACCTCACCGATCCGTGGGACACCGAGTTCCTGATCGAGGGCATCCGGATGATCCGGGAGATCATGCAGCACAAGAGCATCGCCAACGACTGGACCGAGGAACTCGCCCCCGGACCCGGCCTGATGGACGACACCGCGCTGCGCCGTGAACTGCCCAACCGCGTGCACTCCATCTACCACCCGGTCGGCACCTGCCGCATGGGCGTGGACGAGCGCGCGGTCGTCGACCCGACGCTGAAGGTGCTCGGCATCGAGGGCCTGCGCGTCGCGGACGCCTCGATCATGCCCAGCATCACCGGCGGCAACACCAACGCGCCCAGCTACATGATCGGTGAGAAGGCCGCCGAGCTGATCGGCTGATCCAGCTCGCAGACTGCGGTGTAGGACGCTGTTACTTCCCTGGCCGCTCCTATATCGCCGCGGGTCATCGGCCCACGACCACCGATGACCCGCCACCCGTCCCGGGCCGATTACCCACGGCCCGGGACGGGATTTTTTATTCGCTCACCCGTGGAGGTTTCTCCGTGTCACTCGCCGTCGATGTCTGGTTGAACGCACCCCTGCCCGAATCAGCTTCCAGAGCAAGGGAATTGCGGGCGGCGGGGGTGGACGGGGTGTTCACGTTCGAGGGCGCGCACGACGTGTTCGCGCCGTTGACGCTGGCCGCGGCCGCGGAGCCCGGACTCGACGTGATGACCAATGTGGCGATGGCGTTCCCGCGCAGCCCGATTCACCTCGCGCACGCCGCGTGGGACCTGCAACTGTTGTCGCAGGGGCGATTCCGGCTCGGGCTGGGCAGTCAGATCCGGGCGCACATCGAGAAGCGGTACGGGAGCGTCTGGTCGGAGCCGGTGGAGCGGATGCGCGACACCGTGCTCGCGGTGCAGGCGATCCTGCGGTCGTGGCAGACCGGGGAGCGGCTCGAACACCGCGGCCCGTTCTGGCAGCACACGCTGATGCCGCCGCAGTTCGTACCGGGCCCCAATCCCCATGGCGCACCGCCTGTCCTGGTGGGAGCGCTCGGACCGCGGATGACCGAGATGGCCGCGCAGGTGGCGGACGGGCTGCTGGTGATGCCGTTCAATACCGAGCGGCACTTCCGGGAGCGGACACTCGCCGCCATCGACAAGGGGCGGGCCGGATCCGACCGGCCGTTCGAGATCATCGTGGAAGCCATTGTGGCCATGGGTGATACGGATCAGGAGCTGGAGACCGCGCGGCGGGCGGTGCGGAATCTGCTGGCGTTCTACGGATCCACGCCGTCGTATCTGCCGGTGCTCGAGGTCGAGGGCTGGGCGGATCTGCAGCCGGAGCTGAACCTGCTGTCCAAGCAGAACCGGTGGCGGGAGATGGCCGGGCTGATCGACGACTCGATGGTGGACGCGCTCACCGTCAGCGGCTCGCCCGCGCGGTGCGCCGCCCAGATCCGGCAGCGGTTCGGGGACAACGCTTCCCGGGTCTGCTGCTACTTCCCCGGCTACCAGGTCACCGATGCCGCCATCGCCGACCTGGTAGCCGCGGCGCACGGGTGACTCAGCCGATCATGATCGGCTGACCGAGCTCGTAGAGACTGCGGTGGCCGGTCATATCGGTGACCACCAGGCGGGGCAGATTCGGGCCGTGACCGCTGTAGACGTGCGCGACGCCGCTGTCGGTGCCGGTCTGATGCGAACCGTCGCCGAAGTACCAATCATATTGGCGTACAGCCGTTCCCGCCGCCGCGGCGTCGAAATTCACGGCTGCGCCCGGCTGTGCCGACACCCGGGACACGGTGAAACCGTCTCCGCTGGATCCACCGTCCCCGAACCATTCGCGAATGTGCGGATTCATCAGGAACGCCTCGGCGTAGCGGCGCACCGAATCCGCGTCGGGGCGAGCCACCGCGGGCACCGTGAGGCACTGCGGCAGGCCGCCGGGTTGCGAGCAGGCCAGCGTGCGCAGCGACATGGCCTCGTCGCCGAGCGGGTTCATGGCCGGTTTGCGATTGCCGTCCACCGCGTCGTCGAGGGTGAACAGCCCGTCGGCCGCGGCCGCGTAGGTGTCACCGGCCGCCGCGTTCGCATCGCCGGCCGCCTGCCGGAAGACCTCCGCGGACTGCCGCACGAATTCCGACCAGCGCTGGGTCAGGCCCTGCGGCACCCGTCCGGCGTCGTAACCGTGGAAGTAGTCCGCCGCCATCACCTTCGGCGCGCCCGGTAGCTTGTGCGCGGCCTCGATGGCCTCACGCATGCCGCGCCCGCCGTAACCGAGTTTGGCCCCGCTGAAGTAGGGGACGTTGGCCGCCGGATTGACCGCCTCCGCGCCCTGGCCCCCGCATTCCCGGCGGACCGCGGCGATCAGGTCCTGGGTGCCGGGCGTGACGCCGACGGGGATGCCGAAGAAGGGATCGAGATCGTTGACGCAGCCGTCCACCAGCACCAGATCGATGGGATAGCCCTTGGCGGTGGCGTCGGCGGCGGCCTGGCCGAGCTGGCAGAACACATCCGGGGTGGCGTCCGCGCCCTGCGGGCAGTTGGCGTCGGGATGCTGGGCCGGGGCGTCGAGCGCCGCCCCACTGACGGTGTAGTCGTGTAGTTGCGCGCCCCGGCCGGTGCCGCTGCCGAGCGTCTCGGTGAACAGGTCCGCGAAGGTGCGGTCCTTGTCCAGACTCTGCCCCCACAGCACCGAGTCGCCGACCGAAACCACATGTAGCGCACGGCATTCGCGGGAAATACGTAGGCTCCACGGCTTGCCGTAGTCGCCGATGTCGCCGCCGGGAACCCGGGTGCGGGCGTCCACGCGTAGCAGGCCGTCCGAGGGTAGCTCCTCGCGGCGGATATCGAATCCGACGGTGACCACGTCGTTCTGCACGGCCGCGATGCCGGTGCGGATCGGCTGGCCGCCGCCCAGGATCCGCCATTCCACCTCGGTGTGGGCGGGGATCCCGGGTGGTAGGTAGACGGCGGTGGTGCCGCGTAGCGAGCCGGTGCACGGCCCGTCCTGTGGTGCGTTGACGTCGATGATGAGGGGAAGGTCGGCTATCGGTCCGGCAAGGGCGGTCGGGGTCGGTGCGAGCACCGGTCCCGCCACCGCGATCACACCCGCCAATGCGAGCGGCAACGCCGCCCGGCACCGGTGGGATCGCCACAACTTCACATGCTCCTCCTGGTAATCCGCAATCTGACAGCAGACATCCTGGAGAGGGGTCGGAGCAGGTCCGTGAGGCGCGCCGAAATGGCCGAATTTAGCGGTTTCTACCTGCGAATATGTTAGACAAAGGGGATGAACGCGAGAAATCTGACACTCGCAACACTGGCCTTCGGTCTCACCTTCTGGGCCTGGAATCTGATCGGTCCGCTATCGAGCAGTTATACGAAGCAGCTGGGGCTCTCCCCCGGCCAGCAGTCGCTGCTCGTGGCCACCCCCGTGCTGGTCGGATCGCTGGGCCGGATCCCCGCGGGCGTGCTCACCGACAAGTTCGGCGGGCGGTTGATGTTCACCATCATCTGCTTCGTCTCGATCATCCCGACCCTGCTGGTCGGCTGGTCGAATTCCTATGGTGCACTGCTCATCTGGGGCTTCTTCCTGGGCATCGCGGGCACCTCGTTCGCGGTCGGCATCCCGTTCGTGAACTCCTGGTTCGAACCGGCCCGCCGCGGCTTCGCGACCGGCATGTTCGGCCTCGGCATGGGCGGCACCGCGCTCTCGGCGCTGTTCACCCCGCGCCTGGTCGATCACCTCGGCCGCGCCCAGACCCACATCCTGATGGCCGTCGCCCTAGCCGTGGTCGGCGTGATCATGTACGTGTTCAGCCGCAACGCACCCGGCTGGCAGCCCGCCACCGATCCCGCCATCCCGCGCATGCGAGAAGCCTTGAAGCTCAAGGCCACCTGGGAGGGCTCGCTGCTGTACGCGGTCGCGTTCGGCGGCTTCGTGGCCTTCTCCACCTACCTGCCGACCGTGCTCAAGAACGTGCACGACTTCACCCAGTCGGACGCGGGCCTGCGCACCGCGGGCTTCTCCATCGCGGGCGTGCTGGCCCGGCCGCTGGGCGGCACGCTGTCGGACAAGATCGGACCGACCAGGGTGCTGCTCATCTCCTTCGCGGGTACCGCGGTGATGGCCTTCGTGCTGGCCTTCGATCCACCACCGGAGATCCCGGCGGGCACCAGCCTGGTGCTGATGGCCTTCTTCCTGGGCCTGGGCACCGGTGGCGTGTTCGCGCTCATCGCGCGACTGGTGGAACCGGCGCGCGTCGGCACCGTCACCGGTCTGGTCGGCGCGGCGGGCGGCCTCGGCGGCTACTTCCCGCCACTGGTCATGGGTTTGGTCTACAGCTCCCGCGGCGACTACACGCTCGGTTACATTCTGCTCGGTCTGACCGCGGCGGCCGCACTGCTCTATACCCTGAAAATCGGCCGCGACGTTCGCGATTGACTTCTCCGGAAGGGGCCGTATGCGTACCGCGCTCTTCGTCACCTGCCTCAACGACGTGCTGTTCCCGGGAACCGGGCGGGCCACCGTGACCCTGTTGCGGCGGCTCGGCGTCGAGGTGGAATTCCCGATGGCGCAGAGCTGCTGCGGGCAGATGCACTGCAATACCGGGTATCGGGCCGACACCGCCAAGCTGGCAAGGCATTTCGTGCGGGTGCTGGGCGACTACGACCGGATCATCATGCCGTCGGCGTCGTGCGGTCAGGCCCCGCGCGAGTTCTACCTGAAAGCCGCGGAACAGACCGGGGATTCGCAGCTCGCGCTCGACACCCAGGCCATCCTGCCCAAGATCCGGGAGGTCACCGAGTTCATCACCGATGATCTCGGAATCCATGATGTCGGTGCGTATTTCCCGCATCGCGTCACCTATCACCCGACGTGTCACTCGCTGCGCATGCAGCGCATCGGCGACCGCCCGCTGACCCTGCTGCGGGCGGTCGCGGGCATCGAACTGGCGGACCTGGCGGGCGCGGAGGAATGCTGCGGGTTCGGCGGCACCTTCTCGGTCAAGAATCCGGCGGTGTCCGGGGCCATGAACGGCGACAAGGCCCGGCACGTCCGCGAGTCCGGCGCGGATGTGCTTGCCGCCGTGGACAACTCGTGCCTGATGAACATCGGCGGGCGGCTGGCCAGGGATGGGACGCCGGTGCGGGGTCTGCACCTGGTGGAGATCCTGGCCCGCACCCGCGCCGACGGACCGTTGCCGGGCATCCCGGTGGTCGCGGCCGAAGTCGCGTCGTGAGCAAGAGTTTCGTGGGCTGGCCGCCGTTCCCGCAGGCCGCCGCGCAGGCGACCGAGGATCAGCAGCTGCGCGCCAATGTGCACCGCGCCACGCATCTCATCCGCGGGAAACGCGACGCGCTGGTTGCCGAGAGACCCGACTGGGAGCAGTTGCGCGACAGCGCAGCCGCCGTCAAAGACACTGTGCTGCATCATCTCGACTCGTATCTGGTGCAGTTGGAAGGCGCGGTGGAGGCGGCCGGGGGCACCGTGCACTGGGCCCGTGACGCCGCGGAAGCCTGCCTGATCGTCACGGAACTGGTGCGGCGCACCGGGGAAACGCAGATCGTCAAGGCGAAATCCATGCTCACCGAGGAGATCGGGCTCGACGAGGCACTGCGCGCGGCGGGCATCGACACCCGTGAAACCGACCTCGCCGAGATCATCCTGCAGCTCGGTGACGACCTGCCCTCGCACATCGTGGTGCCCTCGATGCACCTGAACCGCGGGCAGATTCGCGACATCTTCACCCGCGAGATGGGCAAGCACGGACGGCCCGCGCCCGAGGGGCTCACCGACGACCCGAACGAGCTCGCCGACGCCGCGCGCCTGCATCTGCGCGAGAAGTTCCTGTCGGCGCAGGTCGGCATCACGGGTGCGAACTTCCTGGTCGCCGACAGCGGCACCGTGGTGATGGTGGAATCCGAAGGCAACGGCCGCATGTGCCTGACCCTGCCGCGCACCCTCATCACCGTGGCGGGCATCGAGAAGGTGGTGCCCACCTGGCGCGACCTCGAGGTGTTCCTGCAACTGCTGGCCCGCAGCGCCACCGGCGAACGCATGTCGCCCTACGTCTCCAGCTGGACCGGGGTCACCGACGACGACGGGCCGCGCGAATTCCACCTGGTGCTGGTCGACAACGGACGCACTCGCGCGCTCGGCGACGAGCTCGGGCGACAGGCGTTGCGCTGCATCAGGTGTGGCGCGTGCATGAACATCTGCCCGGTGTACGAGCGCACCGGCGGGCAGGCCTACGGGTCGGTGTATCCCGGGCCGATCGGCGCGATCCTCAACCCGCTGCTCGAGGGCGCGGACGATCCGCAGACCGCGTCGCTGCCCTACGCCTCCTCGCTGTGCGGCGCGTGCAACGAGGTGTGCCCGGTGCGCATCGACATCGTGGGCAACCTGCTGGAACTGCGCCACGACATCGCCGAGGGCGACGCGAAGATCGAGCACCGCGCGCAACGGGTCGCGCTCGGCGCGATGGAGAGCGTCATGTACCACCCGCACGCGTGGGCCGCCGCGGTGAAGGCGGCGGGCATCGCGGGCATCGTCGCACCGAAAAAGCTGCTGCCGCCGCCGCTTTCGGGCTGGACGGAGAGCCGATACGTGCCGGAGATCCCCCGCGAATCCTTCCGGAGCTGGTGGGCGCGCACCGACGGCGGGCGCACGTCGTGAGCGCACGTGAGGAGGTGCTCGGCCGGATCCGGACGGCGCTCGCGGATCTCCCCGCGCACGAGCGCACCACCGTCGTACCGCGCGAATACCTGCGGCAGGCACCGGGTGTCGACCCGCACGATCTCGCGGCCCTGGCGTCGCTGTTCGTCGAGCGGTTGAAACACTATGGGGCGCAGACGCATCGGGTGCCCGCCGACCAGTTGCCGGACACCATCGCGTCGGCCTTGAACGAGCACGGGGCACACAGTGTGGTGGCCCCGGCCGGGCTGCCCGAATCCTGGCTCGCCGGGTGGGCCGCCGATCCCGCGCATCGGGTACTCGCGGATCATCCACAGTTGTCCCCAGCCCAACTCGACGCTGTGGACGCCGTGGTCACCAATTGCACGGCGGCGGTGGCCGATTCCGGGACCGTGGTGCTCGACGGCGGTCCCGGTCAGGGTCGCCGCGCGCCGACCCTGATCCCCGACTGCCACGTCTGCGTGGTGCGGGCCGAGCAGATCGCGTCCTCGATTCCGGAGATGATCGGCATCCTGGATCCGGGGCGGCCGCTCACCTGGTTCAGCGGTCCCTCGGCCACCGTCGACATCGAGATGATCCGCGTCCAGGGTGTGCACGGCCCCCGGCGGCTGGTTGTGATCATCGTCGAATGAGACCGCGAAAATAGCCGCCCACCAGCCACTTTCACTGATACAAGATCTTGTTAAGGGCGTGCCAAGCGCGCCTGGGCATCGTTGTGTCATCGCCGGAACACAGCGACCACCGACCGGGGGTGGGACGGCTGAGAACGGCCCGTCCACGAGGGGTGACGGGTCTTCTCGGCCCACCCGCGGAACGGAAAAGACCTGCCCGCCGCGAAGGGGGCGGCGGGCTGGCGCACGACCCACCGAGTCCGACCACGAGGGGTGCCGGGCTCGGTGGGTCTGTGTCTATTTGCCTCCGCTTCGCTCCGGCGGGTTCGGGGCGCCTATGTCTCGTTCTTCCCTCCCTCCGCTCCACCGCTTCGCTCCCCCGCTCCACTCAGTCCAGAACGAGACGCGCCCCGAACACCCAGTGGGCCGATCCAAATGGCGATGAGGGTCGGGGAACGGGGATCCGATCGTGATCTTGTACGGGTGGGTTCGTTGGTATTCTGGCCGTTGCGGCTCGAAGCACGGCATCATTGAGGGCAAGAGCGCCAAGCAGATTGGGATTGAGATGGATACCGCGGTGATCTTCGCGCTGGCCTGCCTGATCTACTGGTACGGCCTACTCTGACGCCGGAGTCTGCGCTACCGCGTAGAGCGCCTCGGCGATCCGGCGGCAGAATCGTTCGTCATCCTCGGTTCCGTGCGTGAGCGCCCGCATCAGGGTGGCGCCGCGCAGGAACTCGAAAATCGCCTCCGCATCGCAGTCCCGGTGCGCCTGACCGGAAACGGCGGCGGCCGAGAGCAGTTCGCGCAGTGCCGCGACGGTGGGGCGTTCGCCGCCGTCCAGTAGCCGACGGTAGCTGTCCTGGTCGTCGTGATACTCCGAGAGCAGGCCGGGAATGGCCGAGCGGGCCGCCGGATGCGCGGCCGCGCCGAGGAACAGCCGGGTCCACTCCAACAGGTCCGCGCGCAGCTCGCCGCTCGGGACCGGATGATTGCCGCTGTCCAGGGCGAAGACCGCGTCCTCGACCAGGGCTCGCTTACCCGGCCAGCGCCGGTAGATCGAGGTGGTGACGACGCCCGCCCGCCGCGCGACCGCCGCGATGGTGGTGGCCTGATAACCGTCGCTGACCAGTAGTTCCTGGGTGGCGGCGAGTACCTGGGCATCCAGCTGCGGGTCGCGGGGACGACCGGGACCGCTGCGGGCGGTACCAGCTGCTGCGGTCACGGAGTCTCCCTCGGGATCGTCGAATCTTATGAAACAGGCTACTTCGCATCGCATTTGAAATACGCTACGGTCCGTATTTCAATTACCGTGGCGCCGGACACCGCCCGACCTCCCCGGCCGGAAGCACCTCCGGTGCAGTCGATTTCTCGCCGCGCATCAGGAAGAAGGCGATCACCGTGGCGGTCAAGACGCTGGCCGCACCGGCGGTGAAGGTGACCGACATGGCGTGGGTGAAGGCGTCACGGGCGGCGTTCACCAGGGTGTTGTCACCGGCGGCGAAGGCTCCCGCGATGCTGTCGCGGGCGGCCGCGGGAGCCGATCCGGGCATACCGTCGGTGTAAGTCCCGGCCAGCACCGCGCCCAGGACCGCCACCCCCAGCGCGCCACCGGTCTGCTGGATGGTGTCGTTGAGCGCCGAGCCGACGCCCGCCTGTTCCGGCGGGATCGCACCCATCAGCGCGCCGATCGCGGCGGGCATGGCCAGGCCCGCACCCGCGCCGACCAGGGTCATGGCCAGCGCCGGAGCCCAGAAGCCGGAGTCGGTGCTCAGCATGGCCAGCGCACCGGAACCCACTGCCAGCACCAGCATTCCGGCCAGCGCCACCGGACGGACACCGATCTTCTGCACCAGACCCGCGCCGACACCCTGGGCGACCAGGGCGCTCAACGCCAGCGGGGTGAAGGCCAGCGCCGTCTTGACCGGCGAATAGCCGAGCACGAACTGCAGGTACTGGGTGAGCACCAGCATCAGACCGGCATTGGCGAAGGTGACCAGCACCAGCGAGAAGCTGGAGCCGGTGAAGACCCGGTTGCGGAACAGGTGCAGCGGAACCATCGGGTGTTCGGCCTTCAGCTCGCGAATCATGAAGGCCGCCAGGCCGATCAGCGCGACCACGAACGCCTGCCAGGTCCCCGCCAGGCCTTTCGCCGGGAATTCGATGATGCTCCACACCAGCGCCACGGTGCCGATGATCGACAGCGCCATGCCGGGCAGGTCGGTCGGCCGGGCCGGGCCCTTGGACTCCGGCATCAGCGTCAATGCCGCCACGATCGCCAACGCCGCGATCGGGACGTTCAGCAGGAACACCGCGCCCCACCAGAAGTGCTGCAGCACAATGCCGCCCAGCACCGGACCACCGACCAGGCCGAGCATGGCCACCGCACTCCAGGAGGCGATCGCCTTCGGCCGCTCCTGCTCGTCGAACACGGTGATCAGAATGGACAGCGTGCTCGGCATGATCAGCGCGCCGCCGACACCCATCACCACGCGGCCCGCGATCAGCATGTCCGGACTGCCGGCGTACGCGGCCAGCAGCGAGGCCGCGCCGAAGAGCACCAGGCCCAGCACCATCACCAGCCTGCGGCCGAAGCGATCCGACAGGCTGCCGGTGGTGAGCAGCAGACCCGCGAAAACCAGGATGTAGGAGTCGATCACCCACTGCAGAGCCTGCGGTCCGGCGTGCAGATCGGTGGCGATCTGCGGCAGCGCCACGGTGAGGATCATATTGTCGATCACCAGCACCAGGGAGCTCAGGCAGAGCACCACCAGGATCAGCCAGCGTTTCGGATTGCGTTGCGTCACAGTCGAAGCCGACGCCCCGGCGGTTTCGTTGACGGTCATTCACGGTCCCCTTCGAGCAGCCTTTCCGCACACTGTGCGGCGATGTCGAACACTGTACGGTCCGACGTACACTGTTCGCAACAGGGAACAGCGTTCGGTTGAACGCACAGTGTTCTAGCTGGGGTTACGCTGTTCCCGACCAAGGAGGAAACCGCGATGGCCGCCAAGCAAACAGAGTTCTCATCGGTCTGGACCCGCCCGCAGCGGCAACGCCGCGACCAACCCGCGCTGAGCCGGGAACAGATCGTGGCCGAGGCGCTCGCCCTGCTCGACGGCGAGGGCTACGACGCGCTCAGCATGCGCAAACTCGGCACCCGGCTCAACGCGGGCGCGACCTCGCTCTACACCCATGTGGCCAGCCGGGAGGAGATCCTGGAGTTGGTGATCGACGAGGCGTTCGGCGAGGTCCGCATCCCCGAGACCATCGCGCCCGCGCAGTGGCGCACCGACCTCGTGATCCTGGCGCACGATCTGCGCACCGCCATCCTGAGTCATCCGTGGATCAGCACCGCCATGACCGGCGCCGGATTGGCTTATCTCGGACCGAATCTCATGCGCATGTCGGAGACGATGCTCGCGATTCTGGAGAGCGCGGGCTTCGACGAGATCGGCGCGGACCGGGCCTCGAATCTGATCTGGGCCTATGTGCTCGGCTCCACCGGCACCGAGACCTCCATGCTGACCAGCGTCGCCCGCAGCGGCCTGAGCGAGCAGGAGTGGTTCGCCAAGCACATGGTGGTGGCCGAGCAGGCGGCCCGGCCGTATCCGCGGATCAGCAAGCGCTACGACATGTACCGCGATATCGACCCCACGCAGACGCGTGAGGACTTCTTCGACGCCGAGTTCGGCGTCATCCTCGACGGGCTGGAATTGCTGCGCTCGCGCGCCCTTGGTGAATAGCCTCTGTCACAAGACTTTTCGCACCGAGGAGCGCGCGACGCCGACCGGTCAGCGACCCGTCGCGAGGTTGGTCCCGCCATTGGCGTCCAGCACCACGCCGGTGATGAAACCGTTGGTGGCCAGCATGTGGATGGCGCGGGCGATGTCCTCGGGACGGCCGACGCGACCCACCGGGGTGGTGGCGACGAGGCCCTCGAACAGCGCGGTGCGCTGCGCCTCGGGAACCCGGTCCCACCACGGGGTGTCGATGACGCCCGGCGAGACGGCGTTGATCCGCAGCGGTGCGAGTTCGACCGCCAGCGGCGGGATCATGGCGTCCAGCGCGCCGTTGATGGCGGCCAGGCCCGAGGTGCCCGGGAAGGCCGAGCGCGACGAACCCGCGGTCACCAGGGTGACCGAGCCTTGCGAATCCAGGTGCGGCAGTGCGGCTTTCAGGATGCGCACCTGCGGCCAGAACTTGCCGTCGAAGCCGGCGGCCAGATCCTCGAGCTTCAGGTCGACGAACGGGCCGCTGCCGGCGGAGCCGCTGACCGCGACGACCAGGTGGTCGATGGCGCCGACCTGCTCGAAGAAGGCGTCGATATCGGTCTGGCTGGTGGCGTCCAGCGCGTAGCCGGTGGACTCGCCGCCGATCCGGGCGAGCGCGGCGTCGATCTTGTCGCGACCGCGGCCGGTGATGACGACCTCGGCGCCGGTTGCCGCGAAAGCGGTGGCGGTGGCCTCGCCGATGCCCGAGCTGCCACCCATGACTACGACGCGCTGTGTTGTGCTCATTGTTCGAAGCCTCTCTGTCCTGTTCCGTCTATTCTGAAGGAACTGACAGTCTCGATAACGCGCGAAGCGAGACTTTTAGTCTCGACAAAGCGGTGAGGTGCGTCACAGAAGGACGGACACATGGAACCCAACGAAACCGAGCGCCCGCACACCGGCCGCCGCCGCAACGAGGCCACCCACCGGGCCATCCTCGACGCCGCCCTCCGGCTGCTCGCCGAATCCGCGGGCGCGCCCGTCACCATCGACGCCATCGCCCGCGCCGCCGGGGTCGGCAAGCAGACCGTCTACCGCTGGTGGCCGTCCAAGGGCGCGGTGCTCCTGGAGGCGCTCACCGACCGGTCCGCCCTCGAGGTGCCGCAGCCCGACTCCGGATCGCTGCGCACCGATCTGCGCGCGATCATCTCGTCGACTTTCGCAGGAGCGCAACACTCTTCGACCGCCTCCGCGCTGCGCACCCTGGTTCGCGAGGCGGCCCAGGATCCGCACCTCGCCGAACTGCTGCAGACCTTCACCGCCCAGCGCCGGGCCAGCGTGCGCGAGGTGCTCGAGCGCGGGCAACAGCGGGGCGAACTGCCCGCCGACGCCGATCTGGATCTCATGATCGATCAGTTCTACGGCGTGTTCTGGTACCGCTTCATCCTCGGACACGGCCCCCTGGACCGGGAGACCGCCGAACGCCTGGCCGACTCGATACTTCCCTGAGGATCCGCATACGAAAGGGCCCGCACCACCGAATGTGGTGCGGGCCCTTCGCGATTCGTTCGTCAGCCCTCGAGCTGGGTGCGCACACCCACCTCGATGCGCTTGCCGAGATCGGCGTCGACGCTCTTCCAGTAGTCGAACACCCGGCTCAGGATCGGCTCGCGCACGCCGCCCAGGATGTGGCCGACCACGTTGCCCACCAGGCGATCCCGCTGCGCGTCGTCCATCACCTCGCGGACCAGGGTGCCGGCCTGCGCGAAGTCGTTGTCCTCACGGTGCTGGATGTATCCGGCCCGGACCATGGTCGGGTCGAACGCCCAGGCGCCGTCGTCGGTGGCGCGCGCCGGATCGGCGTGCGGGCCGCCGAAGGAGTTGGGCGCGTACACCGGGATGCTGGCGGCGTTGTGCGAGTAGCGCATCGCGCCGTCCTGCGAGTACGAGTTCACCTGCGCGGCCTTGGCCCGGTTGGGCGGCAGCTGCTGGAAGTTGGCGCCGATCCGGTAGCGGTGCGCGTCGGAGTAGGCGAACACCCGGCCCAGCAGCATCTTGTCCGGCGAGAAGGCAATGCCCGGAACGACATTCGAGGGCTCGAAGGCGGCCTGCTCGATATCGACGAAGAAGTTCGCGGGGTTGCGGTTCAGGGTCCAGCGGCCGACCTCGATGAGCGGGTAGTCCTGCTGCGACCAGACCTTGGTCAGGTCGAACGGGTTGAAGCGGTAGTTGTCCGCCTCGGCGACCGGCATGATCTGCACCTTGAGGGTCCAGCTCGGGAAGTCGCCGCGCTCGATGGCGTTGTGCAGGTCGCGACGGTGGTAGTCGGCGTCCTTGCCCGCGAGGGTGTCGGCCTGATCCTGGGTCAGGGTCTGGATGCCCTGATCGGTCTTGAAGTGGTACTTCACCCAGAAGCGTTCGCCCGCTTCGTTGATCCACTGGTAGGTGTGCGAGCCGAAGCCGTCCATGTGGCGCAGGGTGGCCGGGATGCCGCGGTCGCCCATCAGCCAGGTCACCTGGTGCGCGGTCTCCGGACGCAGGGTCCAGAAGTCCCACTGCATGTTCGCGTCGCGAAGTCCGCTGCCCGGCAGGCGCTTCTGCGAGTGGATGAAGTCGGGGAACTTGATCGGGTCCTTGATGAAGAACACCGGGGTGTTGTTGCCGACGATGTCGTAGTTGCCCTCGGTGGTGTAGAACTTCACCGCGAAACCGCGCGGGTCGCGCCAGGTGTCGGGGCTGCCCTGCTCACCGGCCACGGTCGAGAACCGCACCAGCGACTCGGTCCGCGTGCCCGGCTGGAACAGCGCCGCCTTGGTGTAGCGACTCACGTCACCGGTGACCACCAGCTCACCGAACGCGCCCGTGCCCTTGGCGTGCACCACCCGCTCCGGCACCCGCTCCCGGTTGAAGTGGGCCAGCTTCTCGATCAGGTAGTGATCGTGCAGCAGGATCGGGCCCTGGGTGCCCGCGGTCAGCGACTCGTTGTCGCTGGGCACCGGCGCGCCGGTATTTGTGGTGGTGGGCTTGGTCATGCCCCGAGGGTGCCGAGTTTTCTGGAACTAGTCAAGAAAACTGACCACCGTCGCGGGTAAACAAAGGTATATACGGTCCGGCGGGGTGCGCGAGACGTTGCCCGGATCACAGGCGGGCGGGCGGAATAGATCCGGGTGGCGCCCGGTTGATCCCCATTGCCGGCGTCGGAACAGCCCCGGGCCGCACCCTTCGTCGCCACGAGCGACCACTCGCCGAGAGGCGCTTGTTGGGCGTCGGCGCTCACGTCGAAGCACCGTCGGGCACAGCGCCCGGCGGTGCTTCGCATTTCCGACCGAATTGTCGGAATTCTTCGGCGGGGTGCGCAGCGCACGGGCCTATTTGCATCCTCCCCAGTGTGTTTCGACGGCTCGCCGGGGTGGCGCGGTTAGCCTCTGGGCATGTTGCGCAAGCGCAGGGGGTCCGGCGCGTTCGCGGTGGTGACAGCATTTGCATTGGCGGCGGGGAGCGTCGTGTGCACCGGCGGATTCGCGTACGCGTCTCCCGGTGAATTGCGCTGCGGCGAGCCGACCGGCCGCCAATTCGAGCACGCCACACCGGAACAGGCCGGACTCGATTCCCAACTGCTGTCGGATGCCCTCGATTTCGGGCTCAGCCGAAACCGGTTGAACGTGCAGGTTTTCCGGCACAACTGCCTGATCGGGTCCGGGCCCATCAATGGATCCACCGACCGGATCCCGTGGAATGTCTGGAGTGTCACCAAGAGCGTCGTATCCCTGCTCGCCGGAATTGCCTGGGATCAAGGCAAACTCGATATCGACGCGCCCGTGGACCGCTATCTGCCGGTCGGCGTCGGCGATGCGCGGCACCGGGCGATCACGGTCCAGAATCTGCTGCAGGAGACCTCCGGACTACGGGTCGGCGCGGCCACCGAGGGCATTACCGGCATCATCCCGATCGACCCGTTCAGCGCGGTGCAGGCGCTCGGGGTGCCGTTCGACGACCCGCCGGGCAGCGCATTCCAATACAGCCAGCGCAACGTGGATCTGCTGTCGTACGTGATCGAATTGGCGGTCGGCGAACCGCTACAGCAATTCGCGCAGCGAGAGTTGTTCGGACCCATAGGAATTCGCCAGGGCGACTACTACTGGGCGCACGACCGGTCCGGGCACACCTACGGGTACGCGCACCTGCTGATCCCGCCGATCGACCTGTCGCGCCTGGGCATGCTGGCCGCCAACCACGGCGACTGGAACGGCCGGCAGATCGTGTCGCGCGCCTACCTGACCCGCGCCACCACCGCCTCGGCCACCAATTCCTGCTACGGCTATCTGTTCTGGCTCGGGCCGGGCTGCGCCGAGAACCCCGACTTCCTGCCCGCAGACCTGTATTCCATGTCCGGGTTCGGCCTACAGCACGTCTATGTGATCCCGAGCCTCGACCTGATGGTGGTGTGGACCGGCGTCTTCGGCGTGGAGTCCGACAAGGGACTCGGCGGTGTCCTGCAATACGGGCGCGAGCCCGCGCACGAGTTCTTCCGCAAGCTGCTGGCCGCCTTCCGCGACCACCCGATCCCGGATCCGGGCCCGTACGTGGAGGCCCCGCTCGCGGTCGACTACCGGTCCTACTTCGATCCGGACATCGCGCTGGCGGTGTTCGGCGTCGGCGCTGACGCCTACCCGGGCTGTACTGTGCTGTCCTGCCTGCAGTTTCCGCTGAACCTGCCGTTCACCGACGCACCACCCGGCTGTCTGGTGGTGGCATGCGTCGGACCCGATCCACGCACGCCCGGCATCCACTGACGCCGTCCGCCGCCGGTCCCCGAACCGGCGGCGGTGTCACGGGGTGACGGCGGCGCGACCGGCCAGTTCACGCAGCTCGTCGGCCGGTCTGCGACCGGCGAACTGCAGTAGATCGCGCACCACTTCCCGCGCGCGATGATCGCTGTGCACGAGTTCGGGCGTCAGCCGCTCGGCATTGAGCAAGGCGTCCAACGCTTCCTGCGCCTGTCGCCGCTGCGCGTGCGCCCGGGCCACATCGACCAGGAAACGCGCCTGCCGCTCCGGGGACAGCACCGAGGCGTCCACGGTGCGCGCGATATCGAGCGCCTCACCCGCGTCACCGAGTTCGACGGCCACCGCCACCGCGTGCGCGGCGACGCCGGTCGGACCGAATTCGGTGTCGAAATCGTTGCGGCCCTCGCCGAGCCGGTCGGCGGCGGCACGCGCCGCTGCCAGCCCACTGCGGGCCGCCGTGCGATTGCCGTCCGTCGCCGCGATCACCGCGAGCATCAGCTGCAGGGAACCGTAGAGCGACAACACTTCCGGACGCGGCTGCTCCGCCGCGACCTGTGCGGCCAAGGCCTGCACCGACACTCGCGCCGCCTGCTCGGCCTGTTCCAGCCGTTGCAGGCGCAGGAAAGCCTGTGCCATGCGGTAGGTTCCGGCCACCACGCTGAGCGCGTCACCGGATTCCTCGGCCGCGGACAAGGCTCGATCGGCCGCGATCCAGGCCGCGTCGACCTCCTCCTGCCGGGTGAACGCGGTCGCGGCCACCTGATACGCACGCGAGAGCAGCGTCAGCATTTCCGGACGCCGCGTCTGGGTGGATCGCACGGCGTGTTCGAGATCCGGAATCAGTTCCAGCAGTGTGCTGCCCACATCGACGAGCCGTGACTCGTGTGCCAGTTGCCAGGCGACGTCGACGCGTTGCCTCAGCTCCGGCAATTTCGGGGCCGACTCGCGATCGGCCTCGTCTCCGAATAGCTGTTCCAGTGCGGGATGTCCGGTGAGCAACAGTCGCAGTTGATCGAAAACCGCGGAGCCGGGCCGATGCCCGTCACCACGATCGGCGGCCATGGGTTCGGCCGCCTCGGGTCTCAGGTCGCGTACCGCCACTCCGAGCACATCCGCCAGTCTTTGCAGAACGGACAGTCGCTCAACAGGCAGTACATCTCGCTCGACCTGCGAGACCCAGCTTTCCGAGCGCCTGATAGCCGCGCCCAACTCTTTCTGCGATAGTCCCCGCCGCCGGCGCAACTCCGCTACCCGTGCCCCAAGGGTACTTTCGGCCACCGGGTCAAACTCCTTCTGCCTGATCGGCTTTCCCGGCCGTCACCGCCCGCTTGTTTCGCCGATTCCTGCCATGCCCTTCTCCTTCCCGATGGGATCTGTCGACAAGGATTCCAGACCGGGCGTGCTTACGGCGCACAGTATGGAACATGTATTTTTCTTATTGCACCGCAATTTTTCTGTGTTTAACGTTTGAAGGGGACCCGTCGAACCAATCGGACGACAAGAGGTGACCATGCCCGGCGAACTGTTCAGCTTCCTACTCGGTGCCGGAATCGGCGGCGCGGCAATGTGGTTCACGGCCTGCGCCGTCGCGGCCACCAGGTATTCCGGTACTGCCGCCGGTCCCACGGTGCAGAGTATCCGCGCCCGTCTCGAACGCGAGGGTAACCGGAACTCGGCCGTGATGAAAGGGCGAGCACCGACACATCGGGCGGACTCCAGATGACCGCACTGCCCGAAACCGAGGAAGTACATGTGCGCCTGCGTTTTCCAGGCGGAATGATCTTGGACTATCGCGCCGAACGCGCAATTGCCGAACGCCTCGCAGCGCATTTGCGCCCGCATCGCATAGAAGTCACCATCGACGGCCTGCCGACGGATCGACTACCGCCGTTACCGTGTGCCGAACTCTGGACAGATTGAAAACGGACCGTGCACTTTTGTTTGTGCACGGTCCGTTACATCAAGAACTGATCAGTTGTTCAGAAGAACTTCCGCGATCTGAATGGTGTTGAGCGCCGCACCCTTACGCAGGTTGTCACCGGAGATGAACAACGCGAGGCCGCGACCGTCCGGCACACCCGGATCCTGACGGATGCGACCGACCAGCGACTCGTCCGCACCGGCGGCGGCCAGCGGGGTCGGCACCGCGGTCAGCTTGACGCCCGGGGCCTTCGCCAGCAACTCCTCGGCACGCGCTACCGAAAGCGGTTGCGCGAACTCGGCATTGATCGACAGCGAGTGCCCGGTGAACACCGGCACGCGCACACAGGTGCCGCTCACCAGCAGGTCCGGCAGACCCAGGATCTTGCGGGACTCGTTGCGCAGCTTCTGATCCTCGTCGGTCTCGCCACTGCCGTCGTCGACCAGTGAGCCAGCCAGCGGGATCACGTCGAAGGCGATCGGGGCGACGTACTTGTTCGGCGCGGGGAACGTCACCGCCGAACCGTCGTGCACCAGCTTCTCGGCATCGCCGATCACCGCGCGCACCTGCGAGGCCAGCTCCTCGACGCCCGCCAGGCCGGAGCCCGAAACCGCCTGGTAGCTCGACACGATCAGCCGCCGCAGACCGGCCTCGTCGTGCAGCACCTTGAGCACCGGCATGGCGGCCATGGTGGTGCAGTTCGGGTTGGCGATGATGCCCTTGATCAGGTTGCGGGTCGCCTCCGGGTTCACCTCGGAGACCACCAGCGGCACCTCGGGATCCTTGCGCCAGGCCGAGGAATTGTCGATGACGGTGACCCCGGCCGCCGCGAAACGCGGCGCCTGCACGCGAGACATGGTGGCACCGGCCGAAAACAGCGCGATGTCCAGCCCGCTCGGATCCGCCAGCTCGGTGTCCTCGACCACGATGTCCTTGCCGCGGAACGGCAGCGTCTTACCGGCCGAGCGCGCGGACGCGAAGAATCGCACCTCGTCGGCCGGGAAGTCGCGCTCATCCAGCAGCTTTCGCATGACCGCGCCGACCTGACCGGTCGCGCCGACTACGCCGACCCGTACGCCCATGACTAGCGCCCCGTCCCGCCGTGCACCACGGCTACCTCGTCGCCGCCCAGCTCGAAGGCCTTGTGCAGCACCTGCACGGCCTCGTCCAGGTCGTTGTCCTTGACCAGCACCGAGATCCGGATCTCGGAGGTGGAGATGAGATCGATATTGATACCGGCCTCCGCGAGCGATTCGCAGAAGGTGGCGGTCACGCCCGGGTGCGACTTCATGCCCGCGCCGACCAGCGACACCTTGCCGATGTGATCGTCATAGGTCACCTGCGCGAAGCCGATATCGCCCTGCTGCTTGGTGAGCAGCTCGACGGCGCGCGGGCCCTCGAGCTTGGGCAGGGTGAAGGTGATGTCGGTCTTGCCGGTGTCGATCTTGGAGATGTTCTGCAGCACCATGTCGATATTGATGTCGGCATCGGCGACCGCGCGGAACACCTTGGCGGCGTAGCCCGGCTTGTCGGGAATGCCGACCACGGTCACCTTGGCCTCGCTGCGGTCGTGCGCGACGCCCGTGAGGATTGCTTGCTCCAACGGGATGTCCTCCATCGATCCGGTGATCAGGGTGCCGGTCTTGTCGGTGTACGACGAGCGCACATGGACCGGCACGTTGTAGCGGCGTGCGTACTCGACGCAGCGCAGCATCAGAACTTTCGAGCCGCAGGCGGCCATCTCCAGCATTTCCTCGTAGGAGACGGTGTCCAGCTTCTGGGCGTCGGAGACGATGCGCGGGTCGGCGCTGAAGACGCCGTCCACATCGGTGTAGATCTCGCAGACATCGGCATTGAGCGCGGCGGCCAGCGCGACGGCGGTGGTGTCGGAGCCGCCACGGCCCAGCGTGGTGACGTCCTTGCTGTCCTGGCTCACGCCCTGGAACCCGGCGACCAGCACGATGGTGCCCTCACCGAGCGCGGCCTGCACCCGGCCGGGCGCCACGTCGATGATCTTGGCGTTGCCGTGCGTGCCGGTGGTGATGACGCCGGCCTGCGAGCCGGTGAAGGAGCGGGCCTCCGCGCCGAGCGAGTGAATGGCCATGGCCACCAAGGCATTGGAGATGCGCTCACCGGAGGTGAGCAGCATGTCCATTTCGCGGGCGGGGGCGGCGGGCGCGACCTGCTGTGCCAGATCGAGCAATTCGTCGGTGGTGTCACCCATCGCGGAGCAGACCACGACCACGTCGTGGCCCTGCTTCTTGGTCTCGACAATGCGCTCGGCGACGCGGCGGATGCGCTCGGCGGTGGCGACCGAGGATCCTCCGTACTTCTGGACGACGAGAGCCACGGCGGAAATCCTCCAAGATCGACAAACTGCTGCTACCGACCTACGAGACTACCGGCCCAGGTCCACCGGATTGCGTCCTACCTCCCGCCCCGGCCTACCGGCCATCCGACAGCTAACCCTGCTCGGTCATCCGCACGCCCGGATCATGCTTGGCGACAAGGGCGTTGAACACCGGGCTGTACTTGGTGTTGTGGAAGGCCGCGATCGCCCACTCCCCGTCCTGGCGCACCATCACCATCACATTGACCTTGGTATTGAAGCGGTTGCGCCGCTTGCGGCCCTTCACCACCGCGCCGCGGCCGTGCACCACCGCCACATCCGGGGTGAGGAAGCGCAGGCCGGTGATCTCGCCGTCGAGGCGCGTGCCCTTCATGTACTTGGCGAACAGCGGTTCGTGCGACGCCTCGATGGCCGCGCGGCCCTTGGTGCGCGCGCCGAACCAGGTGACGTAGTCGGCGTCCACGGTGAACGCGGCGGCGTAGGCCGCGGCGTCGCCGTCCGCCCAGGCCTGGTTCACGCGGTCGAACAGGTCGCGGACCGCGGTTTCGTCGGTGCGGTGCTGGGTGGTCATGGCTTCCTCCGAAAGTATCTGCGCTACTCATCAATTGAGCCAGTAAGTAGTTGACTGAGTAAGATATTGCTCGGATCAGACTATGCTGTCAAGGGATGACCACAGAACGCGACCGCCTCGGTGCGGCCCTCACCTTCGCCGCCCAGCGCAGCGCCACCGACGCCGTGATGCTGCACGGGGCCATGGCCGACCGGCTCGGCCTGCACGTCACCGACCTGCGCTGTTTGAACCTGCTGCGGATCGGCGGCCCGGCCACCGCCGGGGAGCTCGCGCAGCGCACCGGCCTCACCACCGGGGCCATCACCCGGATGATCGATCGGCTGCTGTCCGGCGGTTTCGTGCGCCGCGAGCACGACGCCAAGGACCGACGCCGGGTCATCGTCACCGCCCTCGACGACCGGATCGACGAGATCGCGCCGCACTACGAGAACCTCGCGACGGAATTCGCCAAGATCGCCGACGACTACACCGATGAACAACTCGGACTGCTGGTCGAGATCTTCAACCGGCTGCACGAGACCTCCGTGCAGGTCACCGCCAAATTGCGCGAACGGGACTGAGCCACAGTCGGATCCGGCCCGGCCCGCAAGACACCACGACGGGCGGCCGGGTCGTGGAACGCGCCGTCACGGCCTTGTGACGAGCATCACCCGCGGCGAATAATCGCCGCATGCGAGCACACGTCGGAGACCATCTGATCATCCATGGGCGGAACGTCGGATTCCCCGATCACACCGCGGAAATCGTCGAAGTACACGGGGCGGAAGGCGAGCCGCCGTACGTCGTGCGGTTCACCGACGGGCGGACCAGCCTGATGTTCCCGGGGGCCGATTCGGTGGTCCGGCCCGGCTGAATCCGGCATTCGCGGATTACCTTGGGATGCAGTCGAATTCGTTATAAGAGACCGACTGTTCGGTAACAAGCGACTTGGGACGCAGTTGACTCTCGGAGCGACGCTGGTCACAATCGGTCCCCGAGTGGAGGGTAGATATGCGCACGAAAACTGACCATCGGTTCGTCATCGACCTCGATCCAGACCAGGTGATGGACGCGCTGCTGATGATCGAGCAGATGCCGGACTGGTCGCCCTCCCACCAGGATGTTCGCGTCGCCACCCGCGATGAATTCGGCCGTCCCAAGCGGGTCTACATCTCGGCCAGCCTGATGGGCCGACCCGATCGCCAGGTCGTGGAGTACACCTGCACCGACAACCGCATCGAATGGCAGGTCTCCGAGTCCAGCGCCGGAGCCGGCGGCAAGGGCTGGTTCGACCTCGGCGAAACCGAGGACGGGGCCACCGAGGTGTGGTACCACTCCGAGCTGTACCTGCCGATCCCCGCGCCCGGCATGATCCTCAAGCGCAGCGCCCGCCGCGAGGGCGAGGCGATGATCTCCAACTTCGTCGCCTTCGTCGAATCGGTCACCGGCCTCGAAGGATTGGGTGAGGCCGACGGCCTGCCCTACGCCGAGGAGACCGGCTACGAGCAGCCCGGTTACGCCCAGCGCATGGACTACGGCCGTGGTTTCGAACCGGGGTTCGGCACCGCCTAGCGCGCGATCCAGGTCACGCCGGTGGCGAACACTAGCGTCTGACACTGCCTTTCGCGGCCGTCATTGGGCAATATGTCCTGCATGCCGGAAGCGCAACGAACCCGCATGATGCCGGTCGCCGAGGACGCCTCGGTGACCCAGCTGGAACTGTTCTTCGACCTGGTGATCGTGTTCGCGTTCACCATGGTCACCGACTTCGCCGCGCACGAGACCACCGCGATCAACCTGCTGCGCGCGCTGTTGATCCTCACCCTGCTGTGGTGGATGTGGATCGGCTACTCGTGGCTGGGCAATGTGGTCAAGGCCGACGAGGGCATCATGCGCGTCGCCATGTTCATCGCCATGGGCGCGGCCTTCATCATCGCCCTCACCATCCCCGAGGCCTTCCACGATCTGCCCGGGGGCTGGTACGGCCCACTGGTTTTCGTCATCGCCTACCTGGTGGTGCGCTGCGTGCACCTGGCCGTGTTCTGGATGGCCAGCGCCCACGACGGGCAACTGCGGCGGCAGGTGATCCGCTGGGCGGGCGGCTCGATCAGCGTCGCGGGCGTGCTGCTGGTCGTCGGCGCGCTGACCACCGGCACCGCGCAGATCGTGCTGTGGTTCGCGGCGCTGGCCTGGGACATGCTGTGGACGCTGTTCGCGGGCAACGAGTGGCGGCTCAACTCGGCCTCGCACTTCGCCGAGCGGTACGGGCTGATCGTCATCATCGCGCTCGGCGAATCCATCGTCGAGATCGGCGTGGGTGTGGCCGGACTGCCCATCTCGTGGTCGATCACCGTCGGCTCCATGCTGGGTCTCGCGGTCGCGGGACTGCTGTGGTGGGCCTACTTCGACGTGGGCGCCCTGGTGGTGGAGCGCGCGCTGCACCAGGCGGCTGGCGCGCGGCAGATCCAGATCGCCCGCAACTGCTACACCTACTGGCACTTCCCGATGATCGCCGGAATCGTGGCCATGGCACTGGGATTGAAGAAGGTGCTCAACTACGTCGGTGGGGCGCAAGGACATTCGCTCAGTGACCAGCTGCACGGCATTCCGCTGTTCGCGCTCTACGGCGGTGTCGCGGTGTATCTGCTGGCGCAGGTCGGGTTCCGGCACTACGCGACCGGACTGGTGTTGGCCCCCCGGCTGGTGGCGGTGGTGGCCTTGCTCGCGCTGATCCCGGTGGCGAGCGTGCTGCCCGCACTGGGCGCGCTGGCCCTGCTGGTCGCGATTCTGGTGGCGCTGATCGGCTTCGAGGTGGTTCGGTACGCCCAGCCGCGCGATCAGATCCGGCACGGGCTGAGCTGAGGGTCAGAGCGGGTGGGGCCGATTGTCGATCGACTCGGCCACCCGCACGCCCTGATGCACGGCGTCGCGCATCTGATGCACGTTCTCGCGCAGCACATCCGCGACCAGTTCGTCGGTGCGCGGGTCGCCCAGCACCTGGAACACCACCCGGAAGCTGGCGTCGGCGATACCGCGAATGATGTCCTCGTGGAACGGGAGATAGCGCACCCGGCCCAGCTGCGGATCCGACCGGATGATCTCCAGGATCATCTGGTCGATCTCGAAGCGGTTCTCCTCCAGCGCGTTCGCGATATTGCGGGTGTACTGGCCGGTCCGCAACACCTCGGCGACCTCCTCCAGCACCGCCATGGTGACCGGCCGCTTCACCGCGTCCACGATCGCGCCGATCGACCGGCTCACGATGGCGGCGGTGATCCGGTCACCGAAGGCGCGGTCCGCGACGCGGCTGACCCGCACCGCGATCACCACGATGCGCAGTAGCCGGAAGCCGCGGAAGAACGGGCTGGTCACCGGGATCATGCCCAGTACCTCGTACCAGTAGATGAACGGGAACGTCCAACTCCAGCCCTCGCGCCGCCAGCGCCAGACGAATTCGGCGAGGAAGACCGCGCAGATGCTGACGTCGACGATCCGGATGACGTGGTACGTGTGCCCGGAGACGTGGAAGAACGTCACCCAGGTGACCAGTGCGACCGACATCACGGCCAGCGCGAGCATGGCGTAGTCCGTCCAGAGCGTTGGTGGCTTGTGTGGATACTCGTCGTCCACCTCCGGCGCGCCGAGCATGCTCACGACGTCCCCTTCCTCATCGAACGGTCTCGCCAGCGTAGTCGGCGCGAACAGCCGTTTCGAGGAATCCCGACCGGGCCGCCCCTACTGTTCCGCACCGCAACTTTCCGCGGTGTACGGCTTCTCCACCGGAAGAATTCCGCACCGCAAGTTTCTCCACAGGGCCTGTGGGAACTGTGGATAACGGTGCGGCACACCGTTATCCATCGTCCTGAAAAGCTATCTACCTGCGCGGATGATGTTTTCGATATTCCGCTCGGCAATGGCGGTGATGGTGAGCGACGGATTCACCGTGGCACTGCTGCCCGGTAGGCCCGCACCGTCCATGACGTAGAGCCCCGGATGGCCGATGACCCGGCCGTACCCGTCGGTGGCCTGCCCGAGCACCGCGCCGCCGAGCGGATGCGCGGTGAAGAAACCCTGTGCGTCGTAGCCGATCGGCGAATAGTCCACGATCGAACGATCCGCCGCCGCGATCCGGTGATCGACGGCCCGGCAGGCCGCGACCACATCGGCCTGCGCCGCACCCGGCCAGCTCAACCCGACACCGTTGCTGCCCCGGTCGTAGCCGAAGCGGGCCCGCGTCGGATCCAGCACGATGCCCAGCGAGGCGATGGCCCCGGTGTCCACCGGAATGCCGGGCACGTACCAGTTTTCGAGATGCAGCGGCATCCCGGACTCGTCGAGGACGCGGCTGGCGCTGGGGACGCCGCCGCCGGTCGAGGACAGCGAGCTGACGCTGCGGGCCAGCACCACATCACCGTTGGTGCCCCAGCCGTCGCCGACATGCTCGTTGAGGTTCGGCAGGGTGCCGGTGGCCTGGGCGCGCACCAGCAGCTCCGAGGTGCCGACCGAGCCCGCGCCCAGGAACAGGCGATCACAGGTGAGGGTCCGGGTGGCCAGCACCTGCCCGGCCGGGGCCAGCTTGGTCACGGTGACCACATACTTGCCGGTGGCGTCCTGGCCGATGGAGTCGACGCGGTGGCCCGGGAAGATGCCGGTGCGGCCGGTGCCCTCGGCGTAGCGCAGGTAGTTCTGGTTCAGATCGAACTTGGCGCCGTTGGAGTTTCCGAGATTGCTGCGCGACGCGGTGGCCGACGGGCGGCTGCCGCCGCTCAGTTCGGAGCGCACAACATCCCAGTTGAAGATCGAATCATTGGGCTGCGGTTGGTAACCCGCGGCCCGCACCTGCTGATCCCACAGCCGCGCATGGGTGAACGGCGCGGAGTCGTAGATGTCCTGCGGCATGGTGCTCAGTCGCAGCATGTCGCGGACCCGCGGGTAGTACACCGAATCCAGTTCGTCGTAGTTCACGACGCCCCGGAACACGGAGTCGAACAGGTGCTTCGGCGGCGCGACCATGGCGCCGGTGAACACGACCGAACCGCCGCCCACCGCCGCGGCCCGCCACACATCGATGCCCGGGTACTGGGTGACGTCCAGGACGCCACCGAAATCCGAGCACGGCATGGTCACCTTGGTGACGCCGGTGAAGCTGGTCCGATGCCAGAAGCCGCGACCGTCGGGCAGGTCGTCGCCGGTGAATATTTCCCGCCACGGGTCGTTGGGCCAGCGGGAACCGCGCTCCAGCACGGTGTTCTGCACGCCCGCCTCGGCCAGCCGCAGCGCGGTGACCGCCGCCCCGAACCCGGAGCCGATGACGATGGCCTCCGTGTGTTCCGGCGGATCGGGCAGCGGCGCAAAGATTTCCGGGACCCACGCTTGAAACAGCGCGTTCCACAGCGGATTGGCCGACGCGGGCCCGGCGCCGCGCAGTGCGGCACCCGATCCGACGCCCGCCATAAGGGCTGCCACTCCGGCAGCCTTGAGCACAGCACGTCTACGCAACCGGCCACCTCCCTCATCCACGCATGGCCGCGCGCGAGATTACCGGTCGGTCGGCATTGCCTCAACACCTTCGTCAACAAACCAGGTCGGGCAGGCGGATTCGTTGTGCGACATCACAGTGCCGGGTGGTTTGTCGGGCAGCACACAGTCCGAGCGACGGCACACCGCCCTGCGCGCGGACCGTGACGGCGCGAGGGCGGTGCGGGGTGGAAAGGTAGATATTCGGCTCAGGCGCGCAGGCGTTCCCGGCGCAGCTGATCGACCTCCGGAAGCCGCAGCGGCGGAAGCGAATCCACGCCGAGCGCGCGCGACAGCAGCAGGTCGGCCAGCTCCGGATTGCGGGCCAGCGCGGGACCGTGCATGTAGGTGCCCAGCACCGAACCCTGCGCCACGCCTTCCAGGCCGTCGCCGACGCCGTTGCCGACGCCCTTGGTGACCCGGGCGAGCGGGCGGGCGTCGCCGCCGAGTTTGGTTCCGCCCCGGTGGTTTTCGAAACCGGTGAGCGGCTGGGTGAGGCCGGCGATCAGCGGCTGGGTGGCCACCTCGCCGATGGCCCGCTTGTCCTGCGGGGAGGTGGTGACGTCGAAGAGGCCGACACCGTCGACCCGCTCGCCGGAGGACGTCTCGTACCAGTGGCCCAGCACCTGGATGGCCGCGCAGATGGCCAGCACCGGCGCACCCCGCCCGGCCGCCTCCTGCAAGCCCGGATAGCGCTGTAGGTGCCGGGTGGCCAGCCGCTGCGCCGAATCCTCCGCGCCGCCCAGCAGATACACGTCCAGCGAGTTCGGCACCGGATCGCTCAGTGAGATCTCCACGATCTCCGCGTCGTGGCCGCGCATGCGCAAACGCTGCCGCAGCACCACGGCATTGCCGCCGTCGCCGTAGGTGCCCATCACGTCGGGCAGCACCAGGCCGATGCGGATCGTCGACTCGGTCACGCGTGGGCCCCTGTCTTCTCGTCCAGATCGCGGTTCAGGTCGCGGAAGGCCGTGTAGTTGGCGAGTACCTCGACCCGTCCGGCCGGGCAGGATGCGATGGCGCGCAACGGATCCGCGATGGTGGTGTGTTCGACACCGGCGTAGGTGAGGCGCACCGCGAGGTCGGTGGCGCGTTCGCCCGCGGCCACCACCTGGGTGCCCTCGAAGTGTTCGAAGCGGACGTCCCACAGCCAGGAGAGGTCCTCGCCGTCGGGGACCTGGCCGTTGACCGCGATCACCAGACCTGTTGCGGCGGGGTCGATCATGGACAGGGCTTCCTGCCAGCCGGCCGGGTTCTTGGCCAGCAGCATGCGGGTGTTGCGGCCGCCCACCTCGACGGTGCGGTAGCGGCCCGCGATCTCGCGCACGGTGCCCGCGGCCGTGGCGGCCAGTGCCGGATCCGCGCCCAGGGCGACCGCGGCGGCGACCGCCTGGGCGGCGTTGCCGCGGTTGGCGCGGCCCGGAAGTGCAAGGGAGAGTGGGATTTCCAGGCCGTCGGGGCCGTGCAGGGCGTGCTCGTCGACACGCCACTGGGGCTCGGGGCGTTGGAAGTCCGCGCCGGTGCTGTACCAGTGGTCGCCCTCCCAGACGATCGGCTCGCCGCTGCGGGGGCAGCTGGTGGCGTCCATTGCCCAGCCGCCGCCTGCCGATACCCAGACCACGTTGGGGTGGTCGTAGGCGATCGAGGTGATCAGGACGTCGTCGCAGTTGGCGATGAGGATGGCGGCGGGGTGGCGGGCCATGCCCTCGCGGAGGCGGCGTTCGATCATGTTGATCTCGCCGACTCGGTCGAGTTGGTCGCGAGACAGGTTGAGCAGGACGACGACTGAGGGGTTGAGGGCGTCGGCTACGTGAGGGAGATGGAGTTCGTCGACTTCGATGGCGGCCAGTTGGGCGCGGTTCGCGGTCAGGGCGGCGACGATGCCGGCGTCCATGTTGGCGCCGTCGGCTTGGGTGGCTACCTCGCCGAGGGTTTGCAGGGCGGCGGCGGTCATGCGGGTGGTGGTGGATTTGCCGTTGGTGCCGGTGATCAGGACTGTGCGGCGGCCTCGGCCGAGTTGGGTCATGATCGTGGGGTCGATTTTGAGGGCGATCAGGCCGCCGATCATCGAGCCGTTGCCTCGGCCGGCTTGGCGGGATGCCCATGACGCTGTTGTCGCTGCCCGGAGGGCGAGCTGACCGCGCATCGATATGTCTGCCACGGGGGGAGTTTATGGGGATGGGTGGAGGTGTGCGCAGGCGGTATTGCTCCCAGGGACGTGAGCTGTGTTTATTTGCCCTTCGCTTCGCTCCGGGCGGGTTCGGGGCGCCTATGTCGCGTTCTTCCCTCCCTCCGCTCCACCGCTTCGCTCCCCCGCGTCAAGGCGGAGGTCTATCAAGCCGCAGTCCAGAACGCGACGCGCCCCGAACCTGAAGTGGGTGGATCAACTTCGGTAAAGAAGCTTCTCGTAGGTCTCTGCTGAGTAGTGGGATTCCAGTTGTTCGATGGTTTCGGGGGTGGCTGGCTGTACGGCCTTCACCAGGCAGGCTGTGCTGGGGAGGGTTTCGGGGGCTGGCCAGTGTTGGGGTTGCCAGAGGGCGCTGCGCATGAAGGCTTTGGCGCAGTGGAAGAAGATGGTGTCTATGTCTATTTCGATGGCGAGGATCGGGCGGTGGCCTTTGACTTGCATGTCGTCGAAGTAGGGGGCGTCTCGTAGTAGGCGGGCGCGGCCGTTGATGCGCAAGGTGTCTGCGCGGCCGGGGATTACGAAGAGGATGCCGACGTGGGGGTTGGCCAGGATGTTGAGGTAGCCGTCGGCGCGGCGGTTGCCGGGGCGTTCGGGGATGGCGATGGTTTTGTCGTTCAGGATTTTTACGAAACCTGGCGGGTCACCTTTGGGGGAGGCGTCGCAGTTGCCTTCGGCGTCGCTGGTGGCCAGGACTATGAAGGGGGAGTTCGCGATCCACTGGCGGTCTACCTCCAGTAGGGCGGGGCGCTCCTTGTTCTTGGGTCTCGGGGCGACCTCACCCAGTAGGGCGCGTAGGTCGGCGGGGGTGGTGATCTCGCTCATGGTTCGATTCAACGCGGGTGAGCGGGGCTTGCACCAGGGGTTTTCGTGCGGTGCATGGTGTACCCGGGCGTCGATTTCGTCTCGCCCGGGTATCGGATCGGGTGGGCTAGGTGTCGAACATGTTGGATTGGCCGGCGGCGAAACGCTGAATGTCGAGCTGCCGGAACGGTTCCAGGACCTCTGCGCGGTAGAGGGTGAACAGTTTGCAGCGGGGGGCGTCCGAATTGATCACGTCCAGCAGCTTGTTGACGGCGGTGCGGGCTGCCTCGGACGCACCCTCCATGGTGGCGAGGTCCACGTTGGTGCGTACGTAATCACCTGCCAGGAACAGGTTTTCGAGGGCGGGGCCGAACGACTCGGGGCGCAGGCCCCACGAGCCCGCGGTGTTGATCAGCAGGGGGTCGGCGTTGGTGTTGCGGGTGCCGTCCCAGCCGATGCCGGTGTCCAAGAACCAGGAGTGCAGGTCCTCGTCGCGCAGCAGGTCGGCGCGGTCGTTGAGGTGGGCCTTGAGCTGGGCCCAGACTTCGCGCGCGATCTCGTCGTGGGTGCAGTCCTTGGCTGTCTTGCCGTAGAGGATGCCGGGGGTGTTCCAGTCGGAGATGTCGACCGAGAGGCAGTCCTGGACGGTGCCGTCACCGAGGCCGGTAATCGGGGTGCGATTCCAGTACTGGCCCTGCGAGATCGAGGTCAGCGACCACGGCGAGTCCACGTACGCGGCGTGGCCGCGCGCGATATCGGTGGGGCGGCGCAGGAAGTACTGGATGCCGGTCATCCAGTCCACGGTGAGCTGGCTCATGCCCGCCAAATCCGGTCGCAGCGACAGGATTTCGGGTGTCCACAGGGTGCGCGCCACCTCGACGGGCAGGGCGCTGATGAAGTAGTCGGCGTCGACCGTCTGCGCGGCCCCGGACGAATCCACCACGCGCGCACCGGAAATCCGGCTGCCGTCGAGATCCAGGCCGCGTACCTCGGCGCTCACGAAGTGCACGCCGAGGTCGCGTAGTCGATTGGTCCACGGGTCGATCCAGGCCTCGTTGGTGGCACCGTTCAACAGCCGGTCCAGCGGGCCGTCGTTGTTCGACTCCAGCGGATTGCCGAGGAACTGCTCGCCCATGGTGCCGATGGTGAGGGTGCTGGCCAGGTTGTCCTTGGCCGCCACCAGCAGCGTGGTGAGGGTGCGCGACAACAGCATTCGGAATTCGTCGGAGCGGTGACCCGCGCCCACGTAGTCCTTCCACGGCACCTTGTCCCACTGCCCGAAACGCCGCGCGTCGCAGCTGGTGTTGAAGACCAGCAATCGATTCGCGAAGTAGAGCGCGTCGGCCTCCCCCATCTTGGTGGAGGTGGCGATGGCCGAGCCGACGGTCTCGCGGAAATCGTCGGGGGTGGACCAGATCCGGCCCGCCTTGCCCATCGGGATGATGGTGTCGTCGGCGCCCGCGCGCGAGAACCGCACCTCGGAGGCCGGGACCAGATTGTCCCACACACCGTTCGCGTTGCCCGCGAACGGAATTCGCCGCATGGTGTCGGGGATGTGGCGATAGAAGCCGGGGAAGAACCGGAAGCCGTGTTCACCCCACAGTTCCGGCCGCCCGTCCTTACCCGAACCCGGCACCGGGATGCTGCGCGCTTTACCGCCCAGCGCCCGCCGTTCGTACACGGTGACGTCGAATCCGCGCTCGGCGAGTTCGTGCGCCGCGGTCAAGCCCGCGACGCCGCCACCCAGGATCGCTACCCGTCGGCCCGCGCCGGCGCGCGCGGATTGCGGATGGACGGCCCCCGCCGTCACCGCTCCCGCCATCGCCCCGGCCGCGACCGCTCCACGCAGCACTGTCCGTCGTGTGACGGACACCCGCTGTCCTGCCATACCCGTTACCTCCCACGCCTGGTCCAGATCCTAGGGAGCTGTCGCAGACAGATGGTCGGTTGGGGTGGAAATTTTCATCCTGAATCCCCGAAAACCGGGCGAATGGCTATCAACCGGACGGCTAACCGGGCTGGACCTCGAGTTGGCGCGGCATCGGGGTGGCCGCAATCACCACCCGGCGGCGGCCCGCCGAGGTCGCGGTGAACGCGCCCGCGATCACCACCGCGGCACCGGCGAGCGCGAGTCCGGACGGTGTCTCGCCCAGGAACGCCCACGAGGCGGCGATCCCGACCACGGGCACCGCCAGCGAGAGCGGGGCGACCGTGCCCGCGGGGTACCGGCTCATCAGATAGGTCCACAGACCCGATCCGGCGATGGTGCCCAGCAGCACGATGTAGGCCAGCGCCAGCAGCGCGGGCCAGCCCGTCGCGGAAAACGCGGACGCCAGATCGTGCCAGCCGGTGGTCGGGCCCTCGGTGAGCGCGGACAGCGCGAACATCGGCAGCGGCGGCACCACCGCCATCCACAGGGTGAGGTGCAGCGGGTTCACCGGTGTACCGGTCCCCCGATCGGCCACCGCCAGCCGCGAACCGATATTGCCTGCGGCCCAACCCAATCCGCCCGCCAGGGTGAGCAGCAGCGGCAGCAGCGCGGCATGGTGCGCGCGATCCCAGCCGATGACGGCCATGCCCGTCATCGCCACCGCTATTCCGGCCAGCTGGATGCCGCGCAATCGCTCGCGCAGGAACACCGCGCCCAGCAGCACCGTGAAGGGCGCGGAGGATTGCAGCACCAGCGACGACAGCCCGGTCGGCATGCCCGCCCGCATGGCGCTGAACAGGAAGGCGAACTGCAGGATCCCGAAGCCGGTGCCGTAGAGCAGCAGCCACCGCCACGGCACCCGGGGGCGCGGGACGAACGCCAGCACCGGCACCGCGATCACCGCGAACCGCAGTCCCGCGAAGAAGAACGGCGGGAAGTGCTCGAGGCCGACGTGGATGGCCAGGAAGTTGAGTCCCCACAGCACCACCACGGTGAGTCCGAGCAGTCGATCGCGATTGGTCATGCAGGCAATGGTCCGGGGATCCATAGGTAAGAACAATCGAATAGTTCTGCAGCAACAATGTAGTAGAACTTAATCGTGTCCCAGGCTGATCCACCTCGCTCCGTCCCGCCGCCGCGCCGCATTCCGCGCACCGCGCCCGGCGATTCCCTGCCTGCGGCCGTGACCCCCGACGGGCCGCTGATGTCGCTGGAACGGCTGCGGGTGCTGCGCGAACTGGCCGATCGCGGAACGGTTGCCGCGGTGGCGCAGGCCCTGTCCATGACGCCCTCGGCGGTCTCGCAGCAACTCAAGGTGCTGGCCCGCGAGGCCGGGGTGGCGCTGCTGGAACCCGACGGCCGCCGGGTCCGGCTCACCGACGCGGGCCGCGCCCTGGTGGTGCGCGCCGACGAGGTGCTCGCGGCGATGGAACGCGCGGTAGGCGAGATGGCCGAATACCGCGGCTCACCGCGCGGCCGGGTCCGCGTCGCCCTGTTCCCCTCCGGCGCGGCCCTGCTGCTGCCGCACGTGCTCACCGAACTCGCCGGCAGCGGCGTCGAGGTGGTGGCCCGCGACGAGGACGTCCCCTCCAGCGAGGTTCCGCGTTTGCTGGCCGACTACGACGTGGTCCTCACCCACCGCGACGAACGCGCGCCGACGCTCTCCGGCCCCCGCGTCTCCGCCCGCGTCCTGATGCGCGAACCCATCGACGTGGTGGTCGCCCCCGATCACCGCCTGGCCCGCCAGGGCGCGGTGGTCCCCGCCGAACTCGCCGACGAGACCTGGATCAGCGTCCGCACCGGCTTCCCCGTCGACGACGTGCTGCGCTCGATCGCCACCGTCACCGGCGTCCAACCCCGAATCGCCCAGCGCCTCAACGAATTCAGCGTCATCGAGGCCCTGGTCGCCACCGGCTACGCCGTAGCCCTCATGCCCCGCCACGCCGTCCGCCACCCCGACCTGGTCATGCTCCGCCTGGCCGGCGTCCGCGCCGCCCGCGTCTACGACCTGGCCACCCGCCCGCACGCCGAGAAACGCCCCGCCGTCGCCATGGTCATCGCCGCCTTCCAGTCCGCCGCCCGCCGGGCCGGAACCGAAAAATAGGGCGACCCGGGATTCGGGTGTTGACTTGGAGCGCACTCCAAGTCATAGCGTTGCTGCCATGAGCATTCGACTCGGGTATCAGATGCCGAACTTCAGCTACGGAGTCGCGCCGCGGGAGCTGTTCCCCGCGGTCGTGGCGCAGGCGCGCGAGGCCGAGGCCACGGGGTTCGACGCGGCCTTCGTCATGGACCACTTCTACCAGCTGCCGCTGCTCGGCGCGCCCAGTGAACCCATGTTGGAGGCGTACACCACGCTCTCCGGTCTGGCCGCGGCCACCGAGCGAATCCAGTTGTCCGCCTTGGTGACCGGCAACACCTACCGCAATCCACCGCTGACCGCCAAGACCGTCACCACCCTGGACGTGGTCAGCCAGGGGCGGGCCGTGCTGGGCATCGGCGCGGGCTGGTTCGAGCTCGAGCACCAGGCCTACGGGTACGAATTCGGCACGTTCACCGAGCGATTCGAGAAGCTGGAGGAGGCATTGCAGATCATCACCCCGATGCTGCGCGGTCAGCACTCCACCTTCGACGGCAAGTGGTACCACACCAAGGACGCCATGAACGAGCCGCGCGTCCGCGACGACCTGCCGATCATGCTCGGCGGCGGTGGCGAGAAGAAGACCTTCGGGATGGCTGCCCGCTATGCCGACCACCTCAACATCATCTGCAACGCCACCGAGCTGCCCCGCAAGCTCGACGCCCTGCACGCCCGCTGCGACGAGGCCGGTCGCGACCCGAAGACCCTCGAGACCAGCTTCCTCGCCTTCGTCATCATCGACGAGGACGGCGACCGGGCTCGCAAGGTGCAGTCCGACATGTTCGCCTCGATGGGCCTCGGCGACCTGTCCAAGCTCTCCGCCGAAGAGCGCGCCCAGACTCCGGCCGACCGCCAATTCGTCGGCAGCCCCGACGAAGTCGCCGAGCAGATCAAAACCCGCGTCCTCGACCAGGGCATCGACGGCATCATCGTCAACCTGGTCACCAACGGCCACGAGCCGGGCACCGTGGAACTGGCAGGTAAGGCGCTGGCGCCGCTGGTCCACGCCTGAGCCGTGCCCACCGCACGACGATGCCCCGCGGCTTTCGCTGCGGGGCATCGTTTTTCGGTCTCTCGGCCGGTCGTCAGTGCTGCGGGTAGCCGCCCTGCTGAGGCGGGTATCCACCCTGCGGCGGACCACCGAGCGGTCCACCCTGCTGAGGTCCACCCTGCTGAGGTCCGCCGTGCTGCGGTCCGCCCTGCTGCTGCGGTCCCCCCTGCTGCTGCGGTCCCCCCTGCTGCTGCGGGAACTGCTGCTGCCCCGGGAACTGTTGCGCGGCATGGTAACCGAAGTCGTCGGCGACCATGGCGGCCAATTCCAGCAGCGCCCGACGGGTGGGCTTGCTGACCAGTTCCAGGTCGATCTCCGCACCCTCGGCGAGGTGATCGTCGAACGGGACGACCTGCACCGCGCGGGTGCGGTCCAGGAACAGCTTGCGCAGCTGATCCAGATCCACGGTCGAGGAACCCTTGCGAGAAGCGTTGACCACCACCACAGTTCGCTCCACCAGCTTGTGGTAGCCGTGGTGGTCGAGCCAGTCCAGGGTCGCCGAGGCGCTGCGCGCGCCGTCGATGGCCGGGGAGGTGACGAGCACCAGCGAGCTCGCCATATCCAGCACGCCGGACATGGCCGAGTGCATCAGGCCGGTGCCGCAGTCGGTGAGGATGATGTTGTAGAACTGCTGCAGGATGCCGATGGCCTTGCGGTAGTCGGCCTCCGAGAACGCCTCCGAAACCGCCGGATCCTGTTCGCTGGCAAGCACTTCCAGGCGGCTGGGCGCCTGCGAGGTGTGTGCGCGCACGTCGGAGTAGCGGCTGATGTGCCCGTCCTCCAACAGGTTTCGCACCGTCGACCGGGTCTGCCGGGGCACCCGGTGCGCCAGCGTGCCGAGGTCCGGGTTGGCGTCGATGGCGATCACCCGGTCACCGCGCAGCGAGGCGAAGGTGGAGCCCAGACCGACCGTGGTGGTGGTCTTTCCGACGCCGCCCTTGAGCGACAGGATGGCGATCCGATAGTCGCCGCGCACCGGCTGGTTCACCCGGTCCACCAGCTGCCGGTACACCACGTCCGCGGCGGACTCGCCCGGATTGATGGAGCCGCCGGACGCCTTGTGCACGGCGCGGCGCCACCCGCTGCGCGGCGCCCGGCGGGCCCGCTTCAACAGGTTGAGGTCGTTGACCGAGTGTCCGGGCGGCGGCTGCTGTCCGTATCCGGCCTGCTGGAAACCGCCCTGCTGCTGCGGGAATCCCGGCGGCGGTCCGCCGTTCCAGCCGGGCTGGAAGCCCTGCGGCTGCTGTTGCTGCGGCGGGGTGGCGGGCGGCGGGGACCAGCTGTAGATCGGCCCGCCCGGCTGATCGCCGGACGGCGCGTACTGTCCCGGCTGCCCGGGGCCGCCGAAATGTCCTTGTTCTCCGGTGTTTTCGGGTCCTCCCGGCGGAGCCTGGTCGGGGAACACCCGCCGGACCATGCCGTCGCTGCCGATCTCCTGCCGGATCTCGCCGTACGGGGTCTGGTCGCGGATCTCCCCGTACGGTGCGCCCAGCGACTGCGGCACACCGTGATTCGGCGGCGGCGCGAACTGGCCCGCATCCGGGGCCGGGAAGGCGCCGGTGGGTGGGAAGCCCGGCTGTCCGGGTGCGCCGAAGGCCGGACCGTAGGGCCCGGGGCCACCGGGCGCGAAGGGCGGCTGCCCCTCCGGGCCACCGGGGTACGGACCCTCCGAACCGGGACCGTAGGGCCCGGGCGCGAACTGACCGTTGGGCGGCGCGAAGGGATCCGGTGCGTGCAGCACGGTCTGCTCCATCGAATCCGGCACCGGCGGAAAGAAACCCGCCGCTTCCTCGGACTCGTTCGCCTCGGGCTTTCCGTCGGCCTTCACCGCGTCCCCGCCCTCGCCGGCCGCAACTTTCACAGCGTCGTCGATGTCCCCCGCGCCCTTGGCAGGCTTCGAGGTCGAATTCTGATCGTTCGTAGTCACGTGTCCCCCATCTGCCCGACCATTCGAGCAGAGAGCTCGGCGCTAATGCGACCCAACGCTAGCATTGTTGACCCGCCTGGACGCGGCGGGCAGTTCCGCCTCCCCGCAACTTCAGCGCCCGGCTCGGAGCCGTAACCAGGCACGCAGGCGGCTCCGGTTCGGGCGCTTTCCCAATTCTGGACGTACCCGGTGAGTTACCCGGACCCTCGCGAAATCAGTTGTGACGTTCGCCAAGGTCCGGGGTACACCGTTTCAGCTCTTGCGGGCCGCTCGGTTGACCGCCGAAACCACCGCGCGCAGTGAGGCGGTGGTGATGGAGGTCGCGATGCCGACGCCCCAGGTGACCTGGTCGCCGATGGCGACCTCCACGTAGGCGGCGGCCTGCGCGTCGTCGCCGGAGGACATGGCGTGCTCGCTGTAGTCCAGGACGCGCACGTCGTAGCCGATGGTGGCCAGCGCGTCGACGAAGGAGGCCAGCGGGCCGTTGCCCTCACCGGAGATGGCCTGCTCGACGCCCTCGACCTTGACCACGGCCTCGATGTGGTCGACGCCGCCGTCCAGTTCGGAGGCGGTGACCTTCTGGCGGATGCGCTCCAGCGGCAGGATCGGGGTCAGGTACTCCTCGGAGAAGACGTCCCACATCTCCTTCGGGGTGACCTCGCCGCCCTCGCCGTCGGTGATGCGCTGCACGGCCTGCGAGAACTCGATCTGCAGGCGGCGCGGCAGCACCAGCCCGTGGTCGGTCTTCATGATGTAGGCCACGCCGCCCTTGCCGGACTGCGAGTTGACCCGGATGACGGCCTCGTAGGTGCGGCCGACGTCCTTCGGGTCGATGGGCAGGTACGGGACCTCCCAGACGATGTCGTCGACATCCGCGCCCGCGGCGTCGGCGGCGGCCTTCATGGCGTCCAGGCCCTTGTTGATGGCGTCCTGGTGCGAGCCGGAGAAGGCGGTGTAGACCAGATCGCCGCCATAGGGGTGGCGTTCGGCCACGGGCAGCTGGTTGCAGTACTCCACGGTGCGACGGATCTCGTCGATGTTGGAGAAGTCGATCTGCGGGTCCACGCCGCGCGAGAACAGATTCATCCCCAGCGTCACCAGGCAGACATTGCCGGTGCGCTCACCGTTGCCGAACAGGCAGCCCTCGATGCGGTCGGCACCGGCCTGGTAGCCCAATTCGGCTGCGGCGACGGCGGTTCCACGATCGTTGTGCGGGTGCAGCGACAGCACGATGGAGTCGCGGCGGGCCAGATTGCGGTGCATCCACTCGATGGAGTCGGCGTACACGTTGGGCGTGGCCATCTCGACGGTGGCGGGCAGGTTGATGATCAGCGGCTTGGCCGGGGTCGGCGCGATGATCGCGGAGACCGCGTCGCACACCTCGCGGGCGTAGTCCAACTCGGTGCCGGTGTAGGACTCCGGGCTGTACTCGTAGCGCCAGTTGGTGTCCGGGTAGCGCTTCTCGACCTCCAGGCACAGCGTGGCGGCGTCGGTGGCGATCTTCTTGACGGCATCGCGGTCGGCGCGGAAAACCACGCGCCGCTGCAGGATCGAGGTCGAGTTGTAGAAGTGCACGATCACGTTGTGCGCACCGGCGCAGGCCTCGAAGGTGCGCTCGATCAGCTCGGCGCGGGCCTGCGTCAGCACCTGGATGGTGACGTCGTCCGGGATGGCGCCGTCCTCGATGATCTCGCGGACGAAGTCGAAGTCGGTCTGCGAGGCGGACGGGAAGCCGACCTCGATCTCCTTGTAGCCCATGCGAACCAGCAGGTCGAACATGCGGCGCTTGCGGGCCGGGCTCATCGGGTCGATCAGCGCCTGGTTGCCGTCGCGCAGGTCCACGGCACACCAGCCGGGCGAGCGATCGATGATCTGATCCGGCCAGGTGCGGTCGGGCACGGTGATCGGCTCGACCTCTTCGGCGAAGGGCCGGTACCGGAACACCGGCATCGAGGAGTTCTTCTGGGTGTTCCACGCGGGCTGGTCGGCGGGCGCGGGCTTGGACGGCGCGGTGATGTTGCGCGTCCCGGATACGAAAGCGTCAGCGGGTGACATGGCGTTTTATCTCCGAGGGTGTGGCTGGATCCCAGGTATGGGGTAGACCGGCGCGGCAGATCCCCGCGACGGAGGGCCGGTCCGTATCAGACCCCGTCGCGGCGGCCGAGGAGAAGTGCCCGCTGCATGATGACGGTGAGTTTACAGGGGCGCGCGAACGGCTCGGAATTCGGGGAGGCGAGGGCCACGAACCGAGTGTGTCATCCGCGTGCGGCGGCCGCGCAGAGTTCGTGGATCACGCGCATTTTGCCGAGAACCGGGTCGGCCAGCACGAAAGGATACGGATCCCGGTGCCCGATCGAACGATTCATCATGTTGAGCGCCCAGACCAGCGGCAACCACAGATCGATGATCCGGTCGAAACCGGCGGGGCCGGGGGCGGGACTGTCGAGGGTGGCTCCGGCGGGCGCCATGCCGAAGGCGGCGGCGGTGTCGAGGGTGTCGCGGATGTGCAGGTAGTGGGCGAAGGTTTCGGCCCAGTCCTCGGCGGGGTGCATGGTGGCGTAGGAGGAGACGTAGTCCGATTCCCAGCCGGGCGGCGGGCCCTCGTTGTAGTGGCGGTCCAGGGCGGCCTGGTAGTCGGCGTCCGGATCGCCGAACACCTCGAGGCAGCGGGCCCGGTCCTCGGCGGTGGCGACGAGGACGGGATAGAAGTAGTGGCCGATCTCGTGGCGGAAGTGGCCGAGCATGGTGCGGTAGGGCTCGTCCATCTCGATGCGCAGTTGTTCGCGGTGCAGGTCGTCGCCCTCGGCCAGGTCGACGGTGATGACGCCGTCGGCGTGCCCGGTGATCACGTTCTCGTCGGCGCTGGCGAGCAGGTCGAAGGCGAGGCCGCGTTCGGGGTCGACGGTGCGGTCCACCAGCGGCAGGCCGAGTTCGGTGAGCTCCAGCACCAGTCGGCGCTTGGCGGTCTCGGCCTCGCCGAAGGCCTCGAGCCAGTCGGTGTCCTGATCGGCGGGGCGCGTGCGGGTGAGGTTGCAGGACAGGCAGAGTGGGCCGCCGCCCACGTGCACCAGCCAGTTGCACTGCGCCACATACTGATTGGCGCACAGCTTGAATTCGTGGGTGTCGACGGAGCCGTCGCCGTCGGGTTTCGGTTCGTCGGCGAGCACCACCAGCGCCCGGTCGGGCAGGCTGAAACCCAGTGGGCTGCCGCAGTGCAGGCACAGGGTGTTCTCGAAGGCCAGGCGCTGGCCGCAGTTGGGGCAGCTGAAATCTCGCACGGTCAAACCTCCACGGGGGCCACGTCGACGGAGACGGTGATGCTGCTTTCCCTGGCGTCGGTGTAGATGATGCCGCGCAACGGCGGGACGTCGGCGTAGTCGCGGCCCCAGGCCAGGGTGACGTAGTTCTCGTCGGCGAACTGATCGTTGGTCGGATCGAAGCCGATCCAGTTTCCTTCCACGAGAGGGTCTTCCCCGCCTGCGGGCAGCCAAACGGCGGCCCAGGCGTGGGTGGCGTCCGCGCCGACCAGGCGTTCCTGGCCGGGCGGCGGTTGGGTGGCGAGATAGCCGGAGACGTAGCGGGCGGCCAGGCCCAGCGAACGCAGGCAGGCGATGCCGAGGCGCGCGAAGTCCTGGCAGACGCCTTCGCGGGCGGCGAACACGTCGGCGACCCGGGTGCTGACGGTGGTGGAGCCGGACTCGTAGGTGAAGTCGGTGTAGATGCGGGTGGTCAGCTCCCGCACCGCCTCGACCAGGGGGCGGCCCGGCGGGAAGGATTCGGCGGCGTAGGCGGCGACCTCGGGAATGATCTCGGGCGGCGTCAGGTCGAGGGTGAATTCGACTGCGAGCGGACCGTTCTCGCCGGTGGGCCGGGCCTGCTCCCACGGCATCGGCTCGGCGCGCAGGGCGGGCGCTTCGACGTCGACAAGGGATTCGCCGGTCACCTCGAGGCGACGATGTTCGGCGGTGACATGGAAGTAGAGGGTGGTGTTGCCGTACACGTCGGTGCCGACCGAGCGGTCCGAGGGCACCGGGTCGATGTGAATGTCGTGGCCGCGCAGCCGCTGTCCGGGGAAGTCGCGGGGTGAGAGGAAGGCGCGGCCGTAGGAACTGCTGACCACGTCCGAGTACACGTAGACGGTGCTGTGCAGCACCCGGTAGCGGCGCATCGGCTAGCCCACCACCCGGGTGGAGCCCCACAGCGGTTGGGTCTCGCGGGGCACCGAGAGCCGGGTCGCCTCGAAGGATTCCGACATCTTGCGCAGTCGCAGGTAGACGCCCGCGAGCAGTTCCGCGAGTTCGGCGCGGCGACCGTCGGCGTCGGTGGCCTCCAGGTCGTCGGGGTCGAGGCGGCTGAGCATGCGCTGGGCATCGGCCAGCAGTCGTTGCGGCCGTTGCGCTCCGGAGGCGCCCGGCAGTGCCAGGAAGTGTTCCTCCAGGCGTTCGAGCTGGTAGACCAGCGAGCGCGGATTGTGCTCGTCGAACAGCAGCAGCCCGGCGACGGCGGCGATGCGCACCGAATCCCGGTGGCGGCGACGGTAACTCACCGAGGAGACGGTGGCCTGCAGCACCGCGTCGGTGACCACCCGGTCGACCTCCGGCGGATAGGAGTCGGTGAGCGCCGATTCCAGCAGCGCCGACAGCGCCAGCGCGCGCTCCAGGCGGCGGCCGATATCCATGACGTGCCAGCCGGTGTCGCGCACCATCGATTCGGCGTCGATCCCGGACAGCGACAGCAGCGCCGACAGCACCCGGGAATGCACCGCCGAGAGCGCCGCGCCCCGATCGCCGCGCCCGGCAGGGTATTCCGAGAGGGCGCGGTCGATGGAGCCGAGTACCATCCAGGTGTCGGTGGAGAGCTGATCACGCACCGCGCGTGCGGCTTTCGAATAGCACTCCACCGAATACGCCACGGCGCCGGACAATTCGCGATCGGTGGTGAGCGATACGAGGTAGTCGTGGTCGCGCCGGGACGCGCCGGGCAGTGCGATGGGCACGGTCGGCTCGTCGGAGTATTCGCGGGGGCGCGGCGGCCGATTCTTGGCGGCGGCCTGGGACTGCGTCTGCGACTGGGCGGTGCGGCCGCGTGAACGCAGCCGCACGGCCGGTTCCCGCTCTGCCGCGAGTTTCGTTGCGGGCGGGGTGGTTCCGGTCATCCGGCCCAGCGCGGTCATCAGGATCGGCATGGCCTGCGCGCCCTCCATCCACGGCCGGTACCGGTAGTCCTGGTGGCGGTCGTGGATGGTGGCCAGCAGCCGCACGGTGACCTCGGCGCGTTCGGCGTAGCGGCCCAGCCAGAACAGATCGTTGAGCACGCGCGGCGAGCTGATCACGTCCAGCGCCGGGACCGGCAGGACCCGGCGTTCGCGTTCCTCGGGCGTCTCGACGGCGGGGGCGGCCGCAACCGTGGTGGGCGCGGCGCTCACCCAGACGTCCTTGGCGGCGGCCTCGCCGACCATGCCGTCCGGGCCGCCGCGCTGATGCAGCTGCCCCAATCCGCCCTGCATGACGCGATATCCGACCCGCCCGGCCAGTGCGAACAGCCGGACGGCGACCGGTGCGGCGGCCAGTCCGCCGGATTCGGCGACGGCGGGCGCGACGGAGAATCGGGCCGGTTCCTGCCCGACCCACTTCCAGCCCTCGGCGGCGATGCGGGTGCGCCATTCGGCGCGTTGCGCGGCGGTGAGCAGGTGGCCGAAGACGGTGCTGTCGTCGACGGTGGAGCGCACCACCAGCCGTGACAGGTTGGCGATCAGGTGGGAGCGTTCGGCATCGACTCCGCCCCAATAGGATTGGATGCCGGGCAGTTTCAGGTCCTCGTCGAGCAGTCGGCGCGCCAGCCGGGGCAGGAAGCAGGCCAGGGCCGGGTTCTCCAGCAGCCCGCTGCCGAGGGTGTTGACCACCGTCACCGCGCCGCGGCGCAGCACCTCCACCAGGCCGACCACGCCCAGCCGGGAGTCGGGGCGCAGGTCGAGGGGGTCGGAGAATTCGGCGTCGACGCGCCGCAGCACCACGTCCACGCGTTTCAGGGTGCCCAGCGAGCGCATCCACAGGCGGCCGTCGCGCACCACCAGGTCGGCGCTCTCGACCAGCGGAAAACCCAGCACGGACGCCAAATAGGCTTGGTCGAAAGCGGTTTCGGAGTGCACGCCCGGGCTCAGCACCACCACCACCGGGTCCTCGTCGGCGGCCTGCGGTGCGGCCTCGATGAGCATCAGCCGCATGGCGCGCACGAACGGGGTGAGCGGGCGCGGGCTGGCCAGTTCGAAGGCCTCGGGGATGGCGGCGGAGACCACCCGGCGGTCGGCGAGCGCGTACCCCGCGCCGGAGGGGGCCTGCGCCCAGTCGGCCAGCACCCGGAATTCGCCGTCGCTCCAGCGGCTGACATCGCAGGCGTGCAGGAAGAGCTGATGCCTGCCGGGCAGCGAGATCCCGTGTGCCGCACGCACATACCCGCTGTGCCCGAACACCAGCTGCGGTGGCAGCAGCCCCTCGGTGAGCAGTGTGCGCGGTCCGTAGATGTCGGCGAGCATGGCGTCGAGCAGCCGGGAGCGTTGCACCACACCGGATTCCAGTGCGGCCCAGTCGGTGTCGGACAGCAGCAGCGGGATCGGGTCCAGCCGCCACGGCGACGGGTTGGCCGGTTCCTCGGAGGGGGTGAGCTCGGTGTAGGTGATGCCGTCGTCCTCGATGAGGCGGCGCACCCGGTCGTCGGTGCGCAGCAACCCGTCTCGGCCCTGGTCGAGGAAGTCGGCGGACAGGTCGGCCCACAGTGGGCGCAATCGGCCGGTGCGGTCGACCAGTTCGTCGTAGCCGCCGCCGGTGGGCAGGCCGGAGGCGTCGCGCGCCCCGGCCTCGACCGCCGCGTCCCGGTAGCCCGCGAATTCGGCGAGCACCTCGCGGCGGGCGGCGAGGGTGGCCCACCGGTCGGGTTCCTCGGGCGTGGCGTCTCCGGGTGGCACCGCGTCGAGCACTGTCACCGCTATCACTTCCCCGAGTGCGCCTATCGATCGCCGGTCAGGCCCCACACGGTCCGCGCCCGGCGCAGATCGAGTATTCCGGGGGCCCCGACGTCTGTTGCCTGTATGGCCATTTTGGCACGCAATTCCGCGATATCCACCGGACCGGGTGTGTGCCCGGCGGATTCGAAGCGGCGATTGCGACGCGATTGCGCCACCACCGAATTCACCGGCGGGCCCGCGTAGAACATGCCGCCCGGATGATTCACGTGATACGTGCAGCCACCGCGCGAGAGCCCGGTCTCCAGATCCACCACGTCGAAGACCAGCGGCGCGTCCACCGTGATCGTCGGATGCAGCGATTCCGGCGGCTGCCAGGCCCGGTAGCGCACGCCCGCCACCTGCACGTCCGCCTTCCCGGCCGCAACCAGCGGCAGCGGGAAACCGTTGCAGGTCACCACATAGCGGCCGCGATCGGCTCCGGTCACCCGCACCTGCAACCGCTCCACCGAGGAGTCCACGTAGCGCGCGGTGCCCGCGGCGGTGGTCTGCTCGCCGAGGGTGTTCCACGGTTCGATGGCGGCCCGCAGTTCGATCTCCATTTCCCCGAGTACCGCCGTGCCGAAGCGCGGGAAACGGAATTCGGCGAACGGTTCCAGCCAACTGCTGTCGAATTCGATGCCGTGCGCGCGCAGATCCGCCGCCACCTCCGCGATATCGGCCTGCAGGAAGTGCGGCAGCAGGTAGCGCCCGTGCAGGTTCGAGCCGTGCCGCAGCAGCGGCGCGGTGTAGGGCTGCTCCCAGAAGCGCAGCACCAGCGCCCGCACCAGCAGCGACTGCACCATCGCCATCCGGAAGTGCGGTGGCATCTCGAAGCCGCGCAGTTCGAGCAGGCCGAGGCGGCCGCGCGCGGAATCCGGGCTGTAGAGCTTGTCGACACAGAACTCGGCGCGATGGGTGTTGCCGGTGAGGTCGGTGAGCAGATGACGCAGCGCGCGGTCCACCACCCACGGCGGGGCGGGACTGTCGTCCGAGCCCGAATACCCTGCCGCGATACGGCTTTGCCGCGCGATCTCGGCGAAGGCGATCTCCAGCTCGTAGAGCACCTCCTCGCGGCCCTCGTCGACGCGCGGCGCCTGCGAGGTCGGTCCGATGAACCGGCCGGAGAACAGATATGACAGCGCCGGATGCCGCTGCCAGTAGGTGAGCATCGACACCAGCAGATCCGGCCGCCGCAGCAGCGGTGAGCGCGCCGGACTGCTGCCGCCCAGCGTGATGTGATTGCCGCCGCCGGTCCCCCGGTCGGTGCCGTCGACATCGAAGGACTCGGTGCTCAATCGCGCCAGCCGGGCCTGCTCGTACAGCGTGCTCAGCAGCGCGGACTGCTCCGCGAAGCTCGAGGTCGGCTGCACGTTCACCTCGATCACCCCGGGATCCGGCGTGATCGACATGGTGTGCAGCCGCGCGTCCGCGGGCGGGCCGTAGCCCTCCAGCACCACCGGCTGGCCGACCGCGGCGCAGGCCTCCTCCACCCGGCGCACCAGATCGCAGTACGCCCCGAATTCCTCTACGGGAGGCAGGAATACGTACAACCGATCGTGGCGAACCTCCGCGACCACCGCGGTGATCGGCGCGCGCTCGGCGGACTCGACCACCGCGAACGGCTCGTCGTCCGCGAACGGCATCCGGGGTGCGAAGGGATCCGCCTCCGGTCGTGGCGCGGGAGCCTCCCAGGCGATCGACCGCAGCGGCAACCGCAGTCCGGCCGGAGAATCCCCTTCCATCAACATGATTCGCCCGCGCCGCAACCGCCAGTCCGCGCTCGCCCACCCGGCCTCGTCGGCCCGCCGATACAGCGACAGCACATAGGCGACCGGCTCACCGACCGCGGCATCCAACCGTGTCAGCAGCTCCTTGCGGGCCAGCTCCGAATCCTCACCCGGAGCCAGGTCTTCCTCCGATCCGACCGGTTCCCCTTCCGGTGCAGCGGATTTCGCCGCCAATCGCAGCAGCGGATCCTCGTATGCCGGGCGCACCTGACTGCCGGGAAGTCCCAGGCCTGTCGCGAGGTGCTCGATGATCCTTCGGGCGGCCGCGACGGAGGCGGCCGGGTCATCGGCGGCGTCCGAACAGCTTTCGGCCCTCGGGTCGGATTCGTCCAGCGGTGACATCTCCGGTGGCGGGTCGGGTGCGAGCCAGGGGTCGGCGAGCAGGTCCGGGCGATGCCAGAGGGGTTTGTCGTCGTCGCGCCAGAGGAGTGCTATTTCCCAGCGGGGCAGGGGTTCTCCCGGATACCACTTGCCCTGGCGGTACTGGGCCAGGCCGGTGGGTGCGTAGATGCGGCGCAGGCGGCGGGCCAGGTCGGCGGCGCGTTCGCGCTTGCGGGGGCCGTCGGCCTCGGTGGTCCATTCGGCGCCCTGCTGATCGTCGAGGGAGACGAAGGTGGGTTCGCCGCCGACGGTGAGGCCGATGCGAGCGGCCCGGGTGCGCGAATCCACGTCCGCGCCCGCGGCTTTGATGCGCTCCCACTGAGTATCGCTGTAGGGCAGCGTGACTCGCGGGTCCTCGTGGATGCGCAGCACCGTGTTGGAGAAGTCGAGGGTGGCGTTGACCGGGTCGGTGGCTCCCGTGATGGGGGCCGACGACACCGGGTGCGGGGTGGCGGCGAGGGGGATGTGGCCCTCGCCCGCGAACAGGCCGGAGGTGGGGTCCAGGCCGACCCAGCCCGCGCCGGGGAGGTAGACCTCGGTCCAGGCGTGCAGGTCGGTGAAGTCGGTGGGCGGACCGGACGGTCCGTCCAAAGATGGGACGTCCTGCGACAATTGGACCAGGTAGCCGGAGACGAAGCGGGCCGCCAGCCCGAATTCGCGCAGGATGGACACCAGCAGCCAGGCCGAGTCGCGGCAGGAGCCCAGCGCGGTGCGCAGGGTGTGATCGGGCGTCTGCACACCCGGTTCCATCCGGACGGTGTAACCGACGTCTTGGCGCAGCGCCTGATTCAGCGCGATCAGGAACTCGATGGTGCGCGGCCGATCCGCCGGGGTGTGGGCGCGCACCCAGGTGCGCACCGATTCGCCCGGCCCGCAACCCGATCCGGATCCGTCCTCGTCGACCGGCCGCAGATACGGCTCCAGGTCGGCCGAGAGCTGCGGCGAATAGGTGAACGGATACTGCTCGGCCTGCTCCTCGACGAAGAAGTCGAACGGATTGATCGCGTCCATGTCCGCGATCAGCCCGACCACGATCGAGAGTTCCGACGCTGGTTCGTGGAAGACCAAGCGCGCCAGGAAGTTCCCGAAGGCGTCCTGCTGCCAGTTGACCCAGTGGTCGCCCGGAGTCACTCGCATCGAGTAGGCCTCGATGGCGGTGCGTGTGTGCGGCGCGGGTCGCAGCCGTACGACGTGCGGATGGATACGCACGGGGCGGTCGAAGGAATATGTGGTGCGGTGTTCGAGGGAAACCCTGATTCCCATCTGTTCAGTTCACCACGCCTAGCAGCCGAATGCTGGCGTATTTCCCGACAGTTCGGACGACACGCGGTGACCTCCCACAGTTGTCACACGGGGGTGATAAACCCGTAAAAGACGATTGGAGGAGTTGCATGGCCGCCTGCTCGCTGTGTGACGCGTCCCTCGATCACTGCCACGGGACGCTCATCGTGCACGCCTACCGGGATCCGGAATGCACCGATCCGGCGTGCGCCATCCCGGATCGGCTGTGCCACACCTGGGTCGCGGACTGCTCCGACGTCGCGGGCGGCTGCGAATGCCTGGAGGTCGCGCCGGTGGACGCGCGGCCCGAGCCGATCACCCGGACCGGACCGCAGCGCCTCGTCGGCTGACAACTAGCCTGTTCGGGTGAGCTACGACCTCGTGCTGCTGCCCGCCCGCGCCGCCGCGTCACCCGACACGGTGGACGACTTCCTGACCGCGCAGGACAGTAAGCCGGTGGCCGACACGGTCACCGAGATCGCGCTCGAGCTGGACAAGCGCAATGCCGAAGTGCCGGAGGCCGACAGCTTCCTGGGCGCGCCCGCCGCCGACGGCGGCATGGGCGAGGCGCTGTTCGTGTCCACCCCGTACGACGCCATCGGGCATCTGCGCGGCCTGCTGTTCGAGCTGGCGGTGCCGCGCGGCTACGCGGTGTGGGATCCGCAGCTGTCGTGGCTGATGGATCCGGCCGATTCGGTACCGGCGGCGGTCACGCACGGCGGAGCCGGTGAATTCCCTTTTCTCACAAAGGGACTGATCGACACCTGGATTCCGGAACTGGGACAGCCCGGTCCGTATCTGATCGCGGAAACCGGTGATCAGATCTATATCCAGACCTATCGGCATCCGGACGGGCATTTCGATCTCGAATATCGAGACGGGTCCGCGGACAAGCATTTCGCCACCTCGGTGTCCGACCCGACAATTGTCGCGGAGCTGATCTGGGGTTGGGCCACCGGAGATCGTTCGGGGTTCGAGGCGCTGAATTGGCAGCGCCTGTCCTTGTAACGGACTTATTCCAATTCCGACGCGCGGTACCCGGCAATGAGGGCCGTACACGCTCCGGAAAGCTAGCATTTCGCTAATTGCACGCGGTGTTTTTCCGGCTGGTTCGCGTTACTCACCGAGGCGAGGAGCGAGAAATGAAGCTACGACCCACTCTGCGCGCCCAGACGATGCGCAAGGGTCTGGCCGTGGTGGCCGGGCTCGCCGCCACCTTCGCCATCGCGGTGGCGCTGCACGCCAGTGGCGCGGGCGCGGATATCCCGCGCAATGTTCAGCACATTCCCTGTCCACAGCCGGCGGCGCTTCCCGCACCGCCGACGTGGACATAGAAAACTTCAGAGCGCGCGACGCCCGGAAAGGGCACGGCCCAGGGTCAATTCGTCGGCGAATTCCAGATCGCCGCCCATGGGCAGGCCCGAGGCGAGCCGGGTCACACTCAAACCCGGGAAATCGCGGAGCATGCGGAGCAGATAGGTGGCCGTCGCTTCGCCCTCGGTATTCGGATCGGTGGCGATGATGACCTCGGTGACATCGACGCCGTCGTCCTGATTTCCGATGCGGGTCAACAGTTCCCGAATACGGAGTTGATCGGGACCGACGCCCGACAATGGATCGAGCGCGCCGCCGAGCACGTGATAACGACCGCGGAATTCGCGGGTGCGCTCGATGGCCTGCACATCCTTGGGTTCCTCGACCACACAGATCATGGTGCGGTCGCGGCGCGGGTCGGCGCAGATGCGGCAGAGTTCACCGTCGGAGACGGTGCCGCAGACCGCGCAGAAACGCACGCCGTCGCGCACCTTCTGTAGCGCCGCCTGGAGACGGTCGATCTCGGGTGGCTCCACCTGCAAGAAGTGAAACGCGATGCGCTGTGCGCTCTTCGGACCGACACCGGGCAGTTTGCCCAGCTCGTCGATGAGATCCTGAACCGGACCCTCGTACACCTGCGCCGGTCCCCGTCAGAATCCGGGCAGCGCGCCGCCGCCGCCACCGAAGCCACCGGCCAGCGGGCCCAGGCGTTCGGCGGCGAGGTTCTGGGCATTGGTCATGGCGTCGTTGATCGCGCCGATCACCAGATCCTGCAGGGTTTCCACATCGTCCGGGTCGACCACCTTCGGGTCGATGCTCAGCGACAGCACCTCACCGGTGGCGCGGATCTTCACGCGCACCAGGCCACCGCCCGCCTCGCCCTCGACCTCGGATTCCGCGATCTCCTGCTGTGCGGCCATGACCGCCTGCTGCATCTGCTGGGCCTGGGCCATCAACTGCTGGATATCGAACTCGCCACCGGGCTGCACGGCGCTTCCTCTCTGCGGGGGAACTGACGTCATCAGCCTAGTCGCCGAGTCTCGGCGGTTGGCTTGACTCTCCCCCCGCTGGAGAGTGTTCGCTATAGGCATGACGGCGACGGTTCCGATCGGGGAGTTCTCCCGGCTCAGCTACCTCACTATCAAGACCCTGCGCTACTACCACGAGATCGAGCTGCTGCGGCCGGTCTCGGTGGATCCGAGCACGGGCTACCGGTTCTACTCCACCGACCAGGTGGAGCAGGCGCATCTGATCCGGCGGCTGCGGGACCTGAACATGCCGCTGCCGGAGATCAAGGCGGTGGCGGCGGCACCCGATCAGGGCGCGCGGGACGCGGCCATCCGCGCGCACCTGGAACGTATGGAGGAGGAACTCACCCGGACCCGGGACGTGGTGGCGTCCTTGCGCTCACTGCTCACCCCGGGGCACGGCATCGAGGTCGAATACCGCTGGATACCAAGCCATTCCGTGCTCGCGGTCAGCGGAGTGGTGCAGCGGGAGCACTGTGATACCTGGTGCGACAACGCTTTCGGCGGACTGTACGGCGCACTGGCCGCCGCCGACATCGCACCCGCAGGACCGGGCGGGGCCACCTACGCCCTGGAGTTCTTCGAAGCCGACGAGGGTGAGGTGGTCGCGTTCGTGCCCATCGATCCCCAGCATCGCGACCGGCTGCGGAACGCGGACGGCGCGTCCGTCCTGGAGCTACCCGGCCGCCGCTTCGCCATCGCGGTGCACGCCGGACCCTTCACCGAATTCGACCGCACCTACGGCGCCCTGGGCAGCCATGTGGCCGAACACGATTCCGCGCTCGCCGAACCCGTGCGCGAGCGCTACCTGATCGGCCCCGGCGACGCCGCACCGGCCGATTACCGCACCGAAGTCTGCTGGCCCGTAGGTCGGCTCTGAACAAGGAGAGCACCATGGCACTGTCCCTCGGCAACATCACCATCGACTGCCACGACGCCGCCGCCCTGGCGGGGTTCTACGCGCAGCTGTTCGAGCGGCCGGTCGACGAGGGCGCGAACGAGCACTTCGCGACCATCGACAATGACGCCGCCACACCGACATTCATGTTCATCGGGGTGCCCGACAAGAACCCGGGCAAGAACGTCGTGCACCTGGATCTGCACGGAGCCGATCAGCCCGCCGAGATCGCCAAGGCGGTCGCCCTCGGGGCCAAGCATCTCGCCGACTTCGACGAGTACGGCGTCAAATGGGCGACGCTGGCGGACCCGGAGGGCAACCTGTTCGATATCGCGCAGGACTGACGAACTAGGCCAGTTCCTTCTTCAGGTTCTCGAGCACCTCGGCCTGGATCTTCTTCAGGCCGAGCGGCGCGAAGATGCCCTCGAAGATGCCGCCGATGCCGCCCGCGCCCTTCCAGGTGGTGCGCACGGTGACCAGCGAACCGCTGCCCGACGGGGTCACGGTCCAGGCCGTCACCATCGAGGAGTTCGAATCCCGTTCCGTCACCATGGAATCGGAGACCGAGACGGCGGCACGCACATTGCGGGAGCGCTTCTCGGTGGCCTGCAGCGTCCATTCCGCGACGGTGCCCGCACCGTGGCCGCCCTCGACCACCTTGTAGTCGCGGTAGTGCGAGGAGAGGATGCGCGGACGCACCGACTCGTAGTCGGCGATCGCGTCGAGGGTCCGCTTCGGATCTGCCGTCACGACGATCGAACTGGAGGCGCTGACCTGTCCCACCATGTGCTCCTAACTGACGACCCTGTTGCCGCCCGGTCATGTTACGCCGCCAACAGCCGCGTCCGGATCATGCGTCCGGGGCATTCTCTGTGAATATCCGGTGCGGTGAAGCGGTCCGGCGGGCTAGCCGGTCACCAGCAGGCCGCCCAGCGCGGCCGCGGTCGCGGTCAGCGCCAGCACCAGCCCGGTCAGCACGAACCGCCGCATCGGCACCCGCACCGCGTGGGTCCGGCAGAACTCCAGGCACAGCAGGGTGGCCAGCGAGGCCCACGGCGTGATCACCGGTCCGACGTTGACGCCGATCAGCAAGGCCAGTAACTGATTTCGCTCACCCGGCGGAATGACCGCCTCACCGGCCGTATAGGCAGGCAGGTTGTTCACCACATTCGACAGTCCCAGCCCCGCACCGGCCGCCCGGAGCTCACCGAGCACTCCGGAGTCCGTACCTATCAGGTGCTCCATCAGGTTCGAGAGTCCGAACCGGCTCAGCGTCGGCACCACCAGGAACAGTCCCGTCACGAAAACCAGTAGCTGCCATGGCAACAGCGACCACCGCAGCGCCGAGCGGTCGAACACCGCGAAGGCGGCCACCGCGATCGCCGCGGCCCCCAGCGCCGCGAAGCCGATCCGATCGCCGATGAACGGAATGGCCAGCACGAACAGCACGCACGCACCCCCGGTCGCGTACAGCAGCACCCGCTCCCGGGTATCCGCGGGGCGAACCGGCTCCGGCACCACATACCGGTCCGCGCCGCGCCGCGACCGCCGCCAGTACCAGACCCACAGCCAGACCATGGTGACCGCGATCGAAAGCAGTTGCGGCAACCACATTCTCGCCGCGAACCCGGTGGCGTCCAGCCCGACCCGGTCGGCGGCCAGCAGGTTGGTGAGGTTCGAGACCGGCAGCAGCAGGCTGGCGGTGTTCGCCAGCCACACCGTGGTCATCGCCAACGGCAGCGCCGGAATTCGCGCGGGCACCGCCAGCGCCAGCAATACCGGTGTCAGCAGCACCGCCGTGGTGTCGAGGTTGAGCACGGTGGTGGTGACGGCGGCGAACAGCACGCACAGCAGGAACAACCCCGCGTAGTTGCCGCCCGCCGCGATCGCCATCCGGTGCGCGATCACATCGAAAACCCGTGCCCGCCGAGCCAGATCGGCCAGCACGATCACACTGCCGAGGAACAGCAGCAGCGGCGCGATCCGCCGCATGTTGTCGGCCGCCTCCGCACGGGGCAGCAGTCCGGTTGCCACACACAGCAACCCGGCGACGAGCAACCCGATCCGTACTCGATCCAGCACACTCGGTCGCCAAGACATCCGGTCATGGTCTCATTCGGCGGCCCGGCCCCGGATCCGGGGAGAAGGCCGAGGCGGCCCATCGCAACCCAATTGTTAGCTCAAGTAACAATCATCACTGCGACGTCGGGAATACGCTCACAGGACGGCAGGTGGCCCGCCGACACGCATGGAAACTGTGCGTGAAAACCCGCCCCGCCGGTGCTCTCCTGCTGGCCGTACCGGTCGGTGCACGCTAGGTTTCCGAAGGTGGCAGTGAGTCTGTTGGGGAAGGCCGGCCGCGCACCGGCCGCACAGGAATCAGGTTTCACCGCGCATCGAGCCGGAGTCGACCGACTCCTGGCCTCCTACCGCGCCATACCGCGGGATGCGAGCGTACGCCTGGCCAAGAAGACGTCCAATCTGTTCCGGGCGCGCGCCAAGACCAGCGCGCCGGGACTCGACGTCTCGGGCTTGACGCAGGTCATCGCGGTGGACCCGGTGGCGCGCACCGCGGACGTGGCGGGCATGACCACCTATGAGGACCTGGTCGCCACCACGCTGCGCTACGGCCTCGCACCGCTGGTGGTGCCGCAGCTCAAGACCATCACCCTGGGCGGGGCGGTGACCGGCCTGGGCATCGAGTCCACCTCGTTCCGCAACGGCCTGCCGCACGAATCGGTGCTGGAGATCGACGTGCTCACCGGGGCGGGCGAGATCGTCACCGCCACACCCGACAACGAGCACGCGGATCTCTTCCACGGATTCCCGAATTCCTACGGCACCCTGGGGTACTCGACCAGACTGAAGATAGAACTCGAACCGGTGCAGCCCTATGTGGCGTTGCGGCACATACGGTTCCACGATCTGCGCGAGCTGGAGGCGACGATGACACAGATCATCGCGGACCGCTCGCACGCCGGCGAACGCGTGGACTACCTCGACGGCGTGGTGTTCACCGCCGACGAGAGCTACCTGGTGCTGGGGCGGCAGACCGACGAGCCCGGACCGGTCAGCGACTACACCGGGATGGACGTGTTCTACCGCTCCATCCAGCACGACTCGACCGAGCCCAAGCGCGACCGGCTCACCATCCACGACTACCTGTGGCGCTGGGACACCGACTGGTTCTGGTGCTCACGGGCTTTCGGCGCGCAGAATCCCAGGATTCGGCGGTTGTGGCCGAAGCAGTACCGGCGCAGCAGCTTCTACTGGAAGCTCATCGCGCTGGACCAGAAGTACGGGATCGGCGACCGGATCGAAGCGCGGCAGGGGAATCCGCCGCGCGAACGCGTGGTCCAGGACATCGAGGTGCCCATCGAGCGCACCGCCGACTTCGTGGAGTGGTTCCTGCGCGAGATCCCGATCGAGCCGATCTGGTTGTGCCCGTTGCGATTGCGCGACACGGTCCGCGAGGCGGACAGCGCGGGCGAGCACCCGTGGCCGCTCTACCCGCTCGAACCCGGCCGCACCTACGTGAACATCGGATTCTGGTCGGCGGTGCCGACCGTCGCGGGACAGCCCGAGGGCCTGGCGAATCGGGCCATCGAGCGCGAAGTGTCCAAACTGGACGGTCACAAATCGCTGTATTCCGATGCCTACTACGACCAGGATGAGTTCGCCGACCTCTACTACGGCGGCGACACCTACTCCACGCTCAAGCAGCACTACGACCCGGACTCTCGCTTACTGGATCTGTATTCGAAGGCGGTGCAACGCAAGTGACCACGTTCAAGGACCGTTCCGATGTATTCAACGAACTCGGCACCAAACTCAGCATTGCCGAGATCTTCGAGACCCTGATCGAGGGCCCCGTGCCCATCCGGCTGACCGCCTACGACGGCAGCACCGCCGGGCCGCAGGACTCGGAGTTCGGACTCGAGATCACCACCCCGCGCGGCGTCAACTACATCGCCACCGCGCCGGGCGATCTCGGCATGGCCCGCGCCTACATCTCCGGTGATCTGCTGGCCACCGGCATCCACCCCGGCGACCCCTACGAACTGCTGAAAGCCATGGGGGGCTTGAAGTTCCGCCGCCCCACCGCGCTGCAGCTGGTCGTCATCGCGCGCTCGCTGGGCTGGGATCTGCTCAAGCCGATCGCCCCGCCGCCGCAGGAGACCCTGCCGCGCTGGCGGCGCATCGCGCTGGAAGGCCTGCGGCACTCCAAGACTCGCGACGCCGAGGCCATCCACCACCACTACGACGTCTCCAACACGTTCTACGAGTACGTGCTGGGTGAGTCCATGACCTACACCTGCGCCGCCTACGAGGACCCGAGCTGGACGCTCGAGCAGGCGCAGGAGAACAAGTACCGTCTGGTCTTCGAGAAGCTGAACCTGAAGGCCGGCGACCGGCTGCTCGACATCGGCTGCGGCTGGGGCGGCATGGTCCGCTACGCCGCGCACCGCGGGGTCAAGGTCATCGGCGCGACACTATCCGCGGAACAGGCCGAATGGGCGCAGGCCAAGATCGCCGAACAGGGCCTGTCCGAACTCGCCGAGGTACGCCACTCCGACTACCGCGACATCGCCGAGGGCGAATTCGACGCGGTGTCCTCCATCGGCCTCACCGAGCACATCGGCGTCGCGAATTACCCGGCCTACTTCGAGTTCATAAAGTCCAAGCTGCGCGTCGGCGGCCTGTTCCTCAACCACTCCATCACCCGGCCGGACAACACCCGCATCACCAAGGCGGGCGACTTCATCGACCGCTACGTCTTCCCCGACGGCGAACTCGCCGGATCCGGCCGCATCATCACCGAGATCCAGAACGTGCGACTCGAGGTGCTGCACGAGGAGAACCTGCGCCAGCACTACGCGCTCACCCTCGCCGAATGGTGCGACAACCTGGTGAAGAACTGGGACGCCGCGGTCGAAGAGGTCGGCGAGGGCACCGCCAAGGTGTGGGGGCTCTACATGGCGGGCTGTCAGCTCGGCTTCGAACGCAATGTGGTGCAGCTGCACCAGGTGCTGGGCGTCAAGCTCGGCGAGGACCAGGCCTGGACCGTGCCGCTGCGCCCGTGGTGGCGGGCATAGCAACTCTCGTAACTCTCAGGGGCTTCCCCTGAAACCCCTTCCACAAGAAGGGAACCCGGGCAACGAGAAAGGGCAGCGGCGCGAAGTTTCTGCGCCGCTGCCCTTTTTCGCCGTTCAGAGACTCAGGAGAGCGGGGTCTGCAACGGCAGGCCCAGGCGTTCGGTCATCCACGGGAACGACGAGGTGAACGCCGCCGCCGCGAACTGCCAGGTGTGACCGCCCTCGGTGGTGTGCACCGTGCAGTTGATATTGACCTTCTGCCCCTCCGCGCACAGCGCCTCGGCGGCGCCCACCTCACCGGTGTCGTAGACGCCGTCGCGGCCGCCCATGCCCGCGGTGTTCTCGTTGGCCGGCTGCTGCGGCATCCGGGCCTTCATCTTCGGATCATTGGCCATCTTCTTCTGCCACTGCGGCGGCGTCAGATCGTCGAACAGGCCGACCGTGTCCGGGTAGTTGCCGTGCTTCTGCATGACGGTGGTCGGATCGAAGGCGGCCCAATCCTGTTCGCTGCCACCGAAGAGCCGCTTGACCGTCTGCTCCTTGGTGCCCGCGGTCGGACCCAGATCGCCCGCGATGTCCACGAAGGTGCCGAACAGCTCCGGATGCATGGTCGCCAGATCCACCGCGCAGGTGCCACCCATCGACCAGCCGACGATCCCCCACTTGGCCGGATCCGCGGACGCGCCGAAGGTCGACTCGACGTAGCTCGGCACATCCTTGGTGAGGTGATCGGCGGCGTCACCGCGCGGGCCGTTCACGCACTCGGTGTCGTTGTTGAACGCGCCGCCGGAATCGACGAACACCAGGATCGGCGTCCGGCCGTTGTTCGACTTCGCGAAATTGTCCACGCTGGGCATGATCTGGCCGCTGCGCACCCAGTCCGCGGGGGTGTTGAACTCGCCGCCGATCATCATGACCACCGGCAGCGTCGGCGGCTTGTCGCCCTGGAACCAGGCGGGCGGCAGATACACGTACTCGGTGCGGTGATTGAAGTGGCTGCCCGACTCGGGAATGTCCACCGGCACGATCCGGCCCGCGTCCACATTCGTGTTCCGCAGCGACGCCAGATCGTCCAGATCGGTCTGATGCGGCAGCGGTTCGGCCGCCAGCGCGTCCCAGGCCGCGTTCGCGGTCGGGTAGTAGCCGACCCACTGATTGAGCACCACACCGACATTCAGCAGCGCGATCGGCACCGCCAGCACCGCGGCGACCCGCTGCCACCAGCTGCCGGTCCGGATGCCGAACACCGCGGCGCCCAGCACCGCGCCCGCCAGCCCGATCGCCACCCACAGCAGCACCGGAGCCGGATCCGAGGCCAGCCCCTCGTCATTGGTGAACGCCCACGACGCCCACACCACACCGAGCGCGAACACCACGCACACCGGCACCCACAGCAGCCACCAGCGGCGAGTGAACCGCGCGAACGCCACGATCAGCAGAAAGACCGCCGCGAAGGTGATCACCTGCGGTAGCCAGCCGTGCAGCAGCGAAATGCCATGGTGGAAGCCCGGATACCCGGTCTGGGTCTGCGCGGGCATCTGCGGTGCCGGAGGCACCACGGGTGGGGATTGCAGCATCGGCGTCACAGGCACGTCGGCGATTGTCGACACCATTCCTCGAGAAACCCTGTGAATCGGCTGTATGCGGCCTCCGGGCTGTATACAGCGTTGCCGACGCCGCGCGCCCGGAATCCGAACCGCGAAGATCACGCGGCAGCCCCGTGGTCAGGTCAAACGATGGAATCCAGGAATCGGCGGGGCAGTTCCTCCCCCGCCGAACCCTCGGCCCCGAACGGCATCTCGTGGCGCATGGTTCGCAGAATGTTCATCACCCCCGGCCCCGCGTCCAGCAGCGGACGCGACCAGCCCAGCTCCGCGCAACGCTGCACCGCCGGGGCCAGCACCGCGATGGACTCGCCCAGCCAGCCCGCCGCCGACAGGCATTCGGCCAGCAGCAGCGCGGCATCCAGCTCGGCCCGCGGCCGCCGCTGTTCGCGAATGCGACTGTGCAGCGCCCGCGCCCGCTTCACCGCCGTATCGTCGATGCCCAGTGGGGCCAGCTCGTCGGAGATGTGGTTCTCCCCGCGATAGTGCCGCGCCAGCAGCGCGCGAATGCCGGCGATCTCCTCGGCCTCCACCGCCAGCGCGGCCGCGCCACCGGCATGGTGCAGCGGGCGCATCATCGGATCGGTGACCAGCCCCGCGGTCAGCGCGTCCGCGGGCAGGCCCAGCCGGAACCGCTCGGCCCGCACATGCGCGGCGAGACGGACCAGCTTGCGGTCGGCCGCCATTCGCGCACCCTCGTCCAGGCGGGCCGTGGCCGTGGCCAGATCACCCCGCACCGCCTTCACCCGCGCACCGCACACGAAGATGGTGATCAGGAAATCCACCGGACCCACCCGCGCGGTCAGCTCGTGACTCTGATCGAGCAGCCGCTCGGCGCTGTCGAGATCACCGCGGCGATAGCTCACCTCACCCAGCAGCGCCGCGGCCACCCGCACCGAATGCGAACGAGAACCCGAACGGTCCCGGGCGGTCTGCCACGCCTGCTCGAAAAAGCCGGTGGCAGCGTCGATTTCGAGCTGCTCGTAGGCGGCGGCACCCTGCGCGCACAGGCCGAACACCGCACCGAGCGGATCGGCCGAACGCGCGTGATACGGCGCGGCCCAGTCCTGCATCGACCGCGCGCCCTCGAAATCGAAGTCGCACAGCCGCACGAACGACGCCAGATTCGCGGCCGTCGACACCGTCCAGGCGGGCAGTTCGTCGGCCAGCTTCAGGCATTCGGTGAGCCGATCCAGCAGGCCCTCGGTGCGATCGCGCGCCACCTGATCGGCCGCACCCAGCACCGCCGCCTGACAGCGCTGGTTCACCGCCTCCGCATCGGTCGCCGGACTGCGCGCCAACATGTTCGACAATCGGCCCAGCGCGCTGCGCGCCGCACCCGACTGCTGCAGGTTCACATTCGCCCGGGCCAGCGTCATCAACAGCTTCGACCGCGAAGTCACCTGCTGCACAGGCAGTTTCGACACCGTCCCGAACAGGGTGGCGAGCCGGGAGCTGTCGATCAGATCCATGCCGCCCTTCTCCACCAGATCCAGGGCGTACTTGAAATCGGTGGCGGCCAGCGCGTGATCCACCGACTGCCGGATCAGCCCCTGCTCGGCGAACCAGCGGGAAGCCTTGCGGTGCAACGCCTTCACCGCACCCGGATGCGCGCGCTCCAGCCGGGCCCGCAGATGCTCGGCCACCATCGGCTGCATCCGGTACCACTGCGGGTCCTCGGCGATACGGTGCACGAACAGTTCCCGGCGCTCGGCCAGATCCAGCAGATCGGCCGCGTCCGCCGCCCCGGTCAGCGCCTCGGCCAGCGCGGCCGTCACCCGCTCCGGAACCGCTATGGCGGTGAGGAATTCGAGCAACCGCGGGTCCAGGGTGTCTAGCACGTTCTCGGCCAGATACTCGCGGATCTCCTTGTTGTCACCGGAGAGCCCGGCGATGAGCCGGTCCACGTCGTGCGTGGTGCCGCGCAGCGACAGCCCGGCCAGCTGGATCGCGGCGGGCCAGCCGTCGGTGGCGGTGTGGATCTGCTCCACCTGACGTTCGGTGAGCGCCAGGCCCATTCGCTCGACCAGGATCTCCCGGGTCTCCACACCGGTCAGCCGCAACTGCGCGCAATCGATCTCCACCAGCTCGTCGGCCACCTGCAACCGGCTCAGCGGCAGCCCCGCCCGCTCCCGGCTGGTGATGACGAAACGCAAATGGTGCGAACAGTTGTCGAGCAGCGACGCCATCACCCGCTGCGCGCCCGCGTCCGTGATGCGATGCCAGTCGTCCACCACAACCACCACCGGGCCGCCGTCGGCCTGCACCTCGTCGATGAGCGCCGACACCGCGTACGGCACCGCCTCCGCGGGCCGCTCCTCGAGCAGCTGCTCGAGCCCCGCGCCGATCTGCGGGCGCACCCGGCGAATGGCGGCGATGATGTGGGCCAGCAGCCACACCTCGTTGTCGTCGTCACGGTCGATGCCGATCCACGCCACCGGAATTCCGCGATCGGTCAGCTCGGCGCACCACTGCGCGGCGAGGGTGCTCTTGCCGAATCCGGCGGGACCGTGGACGATCGCCAGCCGCCGCCGACCACCCGCGCGCAGCGGCTCCAGCAGCCGCGGCCGCGCCACCGGCTCCCGCGCCGGGGTGGGCGGACGGAATTTCGTTGTGGCCGTGGGCGGCAGCGTATTGCCGGTGCCCGTGAGCGCGGGGCCCGAGGAGGTCACCGCCGGGCGCAGCGTCAGCGAACGACCTCGCGGCGCGCTCACCACCGTGTGCGAACGCAATCTCGAATAGGTCTGGGTGACAACGGGATCGACGCCATCACCGCCCGGCTCGGGATCCTCCAGCAGCGCCATCTCGTCGGGCATCTGCCCGTGCTCGCCCTGCACCGCGCGCAGCACATCACCGAATTCGACTGCGGTGGCGGGCCGATCGCGCGGCTCCGGCGACATCGCGGCCTCGATGGCCGCCGCCACGTCCGCCGGAATCTCCAGCTCCCGCAGATCCGGCACCGGCTGGCTGGTGATCCGCAGGAACTGTGCGATCACCTTCTCCCCCGCCTGCCGCTCATAGGCGGCATGCCCGGTCAGCAGCGCGAACAGCGTGGAACCCAGACCATAGATATCTGAGCGCACGGTCGGCTCGTCGCCCTTGAGCACCTCGGGCGCGGTGAACGCGGGCGAACCGGTGATCAGGCTGGTGGAAGTGCGGAAACCGCCTGGGATGCGGGCGATTCCGAAGTCGGTGAGCTGCGGCTCGCCGTAGCGGCTCAGCAGCACATTGGCCGGTTTCACGTCCCGGTGCAGCACTTCGGCGCGGTGCGCGGTCTCGATCGCCCCGGCCAGCTTCACCCCGACCCGCAGCGAATCCGCCCACGACAGCGGGCCGCTGTCGCGCACCACCTGTTCGAGCGAACCGCGCGTGGCATAGGGCATCACGATGAACGGCCGCCCGCTCGGTGTCACGTCCACCTGCAGAATGTCGACGATATTGGGATGCCCGGACAGTCGGCCCATGGCGTGTTCCTCGCGCAGGAACCGCTCGCGACTCTCCTCGTCTATCTCGCTGGAGAGCACCTTGACCGCGACCACCCGGTCCAGGGCGCGCTGAGCACAGCGATACACCACACCGAAACCACCCCGCCCGATCTCGTCGGCCTCGTAGAGCCCCATGGCCTCGAGTTCGTCGGTGATCGCCATGGGAACGAATGCCTGCGTGGAGTTTTCGGGCGGGGTCGGCTCACCGCGCGAGCCCCCGGGGCGCGCCTGTGGATTCATTTCTGCACCACCTCGCATAATCCAACGTAGCGCGGACCGAACACCAGTGTGGACCTTTCGCGGCAGCCGCGGTGTCCCATTCGGTCTGTTTCACCTCTGTGTAAACGCCGCGGCCCGGGTCGCTTATTCGCGACCCGGGCCGGGGGTTTCAGAACCTACGCGCGGCTTTCGGCCACGCGCTCAGGCGGTACTACTTGCGCAGCGAGGCAGGGACCTCGAAGCGGCTGCCGAACTTGGCGGCCAGCTCGTCGGCACGCGCCACGAACGCCGCCTGGCCACCCGGGTAGCCGACGATGAACTGGTGGGTGCCACCGGTCCAGGCCGGGTAGCCGATGCCGAAGATCGAGCCGATGTTGGCGTCGGCGGTGGACGTCAGCACGCCCTCGTCGAAGCACTTCTGGGTCTCGATGGCCTCGGCGAACAGCATGCGGTCCTTCAGGTCCTGCAGCGAGACGCCCTCGGGCAGCTCGGTGGAGGTCTTGAAGGTGGAGCGCAGCTCGGCCCACAGGCCGGTGGCCTTGCCGTCGGCGTAGTCGTAGAAGCCCGCGCCGCCCGACTTGCCCTTGCGGTCGAACTCGTTGACCAGCTTGTCCAGGATCGAGGCCGTCGCGCCCGAGGCCGCGTCGATCTCGCCACCGGCGGCCGTGATGGCCTCGGCGGTCTCCTTGTAGATCTTCTGCATGGTGGTGAAGTTCAGCTCGTCCGAGAGCTTCAGCGGCGCGGCCGGGTAGCCCGCCTGCAGACCGGCCTGCTCGATGGTCTGCGGGTCGACGCCCTCACCGAGCATCATGATGGCCTCGTTGATGAACTTGCCGATCACGCGCGAGGTGTAGAAACCGCGCGAGTCGTTGACCACGATCGGGGTCTTGCGGATCGCGAGGGTGTAGTCGTACACCCGGGCCAGCGCCTCGTCGGAGGTCTTCTCGCCCTTGATGATCTCGACCAGCGGCATCTTGTCGACCGGGGAGAAGAAGTGGATGCCGATGAAGTCCTCGGTCCGCTTCACACCGTTGGCCAGCAGGGTGATCGGCAGGGTCGAGGTGTTGGAGCCGAGCAGCGCGTCGGCGTCCACGATGTCCTCGATCTCGCCGAAGACCTTCGCCTTGAGCTCCGGGTTCTCGAACACGGCCTCGATGACGAAGTCGACGCCCGCGAAGTCGGCCGGGTCGGCGGTCGGGTGGATCTTGGCGAGCAGCGCGGCGGACTTCTCCGGCGTGGTCTTGCCACGCGAGAGCGCCTTCTCCTCGATCTTCTCCGAGTAGTTCTTGCCCTTGTTCGCCGCCTCGATGGTGACGTCCTTGAGCACGACCTCGTAGCCGGCCTTGGCGGAGACGTACGCGATGCCCGCGCCCATCATGCCCGCGCCCAGCACGCCGATCTTCTTGATCTCACGCTTGGGCACGTCCTTGGGACGCGAACCACCGTTGTTGATGTGCTGCAGGTCGAAGAAGAACGCCTGGATCATGTTCTTGGCGACCGGACCGGTCAGCAGGGACACGAAGTAGCGGGACTCGATCAGCGACGCGTTGTCGAAATCGACCTGCGCGCCCTCGACGGCCGCGGACATGATCGCCTTGGGGGCGGGCATGTTCTGGCCCTTGAGCTGCTTGCGCAGGTTGGCCGGGAAGGCCGGGAGGTTCGCGGCCAGCGACGGGGTGGTCGGGGTGCCGCCGGGGATCTTGTAGCCCTTGACGTCCCACGGCTGCACGCCGCCCTCGGGGTTGGCCTTGATCCACGCCTTGGCGGCCGGGACCAGCTCCTCGACGGAGGCGACGGTCTCGTGGATCAGGCCGGAGGCCTTCGCCTTCGCCGCGGTGAACTTGGTGCCCTGCAGCAGCACGCCCATCAGGCCGTTGGCGATGCCCAGCAGACGGGTGATGCGGGTGACGCCGCCACCGGCGGGGAGCAGGCCCAGGGAGACCTCGGGCAGGCCCAGCTGCACGGCCTTGATGTCGGCCGCGATGCGGTGGTGGGTGGCCAGGGTGATCTCCAGGCCGCCGCCCAGGGCAGCGCCGTTGATGGCCGAAACCACCGGCTTGCCAAGGGTTTCCAGGCGACGCAGGTCACTCTTGATGAAGGTGAGCTCCTCCATGATGGCCGCCGCGTCACCCGGGGTGGTCTGCATCATGTTCTTGAGGTCGCCACCGGCGAAGAAGGTCTTCTTCGCGGAGGTGATGACGACACCGGTGATGTCGTCCTTCTCGGCGACCAGGCGGTCCACAGTGGCCCGCATGGAGTCCTTGTAGAGCTGGTTCATGGTGTTGGCGCCCTGGTTGGGGTCGTCCATGGTCAGCACGACGATGCCGTCGGCGTCCTTGTCCCAGCCGATCATGTTCTCAGTCATAGTGTTTCGTTCTCCTGAAAAGTGTCGGTGGGCGTCAGACGCGCTCGATGATGGTGGCGACACCCATGCCGCCGCCGATGCACAGGGTGACCAGCGCGTAGCGCGCGTTGCGACGGTGCAGCTCGTCGATCATGGTGCCGGTGATCATGGCGCCGGTGGCGCCCAGCGGGTGGCCCAGGGCGATGGCGCCGCCGTTGACGTTGAGCTTCTCGTCCGGGATCTGCAGATCCTTCTGGAACTTCAGCACGACGGAGGCGAACGCCTCGTTGATCTCGAACAGGTCGATGTCGTCGACGGTCAGACCGGCCTTGGCCAGCGCCTTGTGCGCGGCCGGGGTCGGGCCGGTGAGCATGATGGTGGCGTCCGCACCGGAGGTGGCGGTGGCGACGACGCGGGCCCGCGGGGTCAGACCCGAAGCGGCGCCGGCCTCTTCGGAGCCGACCAGCACCAGGGCGGCGCCGTCGACGATGCCGGAGGAGTTACCACCGGTGTGCACGTGGTCGATCTTCTCGACGTAGGTGTAGCGCTGCTGGGCCACGGCGTCGAAGCCGCCCATGTCGCCGATGCCGGCGAAGGCCGGGTTCAGCTTGCCCAGGTCGGCGGCGGTGGTGCCGCGACGCAGGTGCTCGTCGTTGTCCAGGACGGTCAGGCCGTTGATGTCCTTGACCGGGACGACCGAGCGGGAGAAGTAGCCGTTGTCCCAGGACTTGGCGGCCAGGTCCTGCGAGCGCACCGCGTAGGCGTCGACATCGTCGCGGGTGAAGCCCTCGATGGTGGCGATCAGGTCGGCCGAAATGCCCTGCGGCACAATGTAAGCGTTGTAGCTGGTCCACGGGTCCATGAACATGGCGCCGCCGTCGGAGCCCATCGGCACGCGGGACATGGACTCGACGCCACCGGCGAGCACCAGGTCGTCGAAGCCGGAGCGGACCTTCTGCGCAGCCAGGTTGACGGCCTCGAGGCCGGAGGCGCAGAAGCGGTTGATCTGCACGCCACCGACGGTGTCGGGCAGGTTCGCGGCCAGCACGGTGGTGCGGGCGATATCGGCGCCCTGATCACCGACCGGCGAGACGACACCCAGGATGATGTCCGAGATGCGATCCTCGTCCAGGTTCGGGAACCGGTTCCGCAGCTCCTCGACCAGACCCGTGGTCAGATCGATCGGCTTGACCGAGTGCAGCGACCCCTTACGGTTCTTGCCGCGCGGAGTGCGGATGGCCTCGTAAATGTAGGCCTCTGTGGTCATATCGGAGTTTCCTCTCTTGGGTGCGCCGTCACCGCGTTGTGCGGGGCCGTGCCGTAGCCAGAGCTCGACGACCGGTTGCACGACCGGTCGCCTGACGCTGTACAAAATGCGTCCTGAGCTGGCTCGTCGATGTTCGGGCAGCCCGTACGCCCGGACATACCTTAGAACTTCGCCGAACCGATACTCACGGCCACCCGATCATAGTACCGAAACATGCGAACTCCGGTTAACTTAAGTTGCCCCGCAGGGGAACTGTCAACCCTCGATCGGCGTGGCCCCCAATTCGGCCCGCAACAGAGCCAAGGCCACATCATCCGGGTCGCGGCGCTCCTCCGGAGGCACCGGCACGGCCGACTGCTCGAGCATCTCCCGCTCTTCTTCCGGCGTAGTAGCAGGTGGGACGCCGTCATAACCTACTGGCGAGTAGTCCTCGGGGCCCGGATCGTCGGGAAGGTCCGGCCCGTCGGGCAGCGGAATATCGTCCTCCGGCGGGGTTTGCCGGGCGCCGCCGTCGAGCGGCTCGCCGACCCCGGGACCCGCGGGCGCGACGCTCGGGGCCGCGGCGGCCACCGCGGGTTCGGACGAGCCGCCCCACCCGGTCGGCGCGGGCGCGGCCGGAGCGGCGACCGCGGTCTTGGTCTGGCTCGGCCGGGAGAACTTGGGCGCGGCCTTCTTCGGACCCGCGGGCGCACCGGTCGCCGGACCCCGCCCGGCCTCCGCCTGCGCCGGAGCGGTCGCCACCGCGACGGCCCCGACCTCGAACTTCACATCGTGATCACGGCCCAGCACGGCCCGCACGGCAGACCGCACGGCCTGCAGGTTCTGCGGCTGCGACAGCCGCTCGGCCAGCGGCGCGTGTTGATGCGCGAAAACGATGGTCTCGCCCTCGAGGCGAGCCACACTCGCCCCGGACAACAGCGCCTGCACGGCCGCCCCGAACTCACGGACCTTGGCCCGGATATCGGCCCAGGCCGCCTCGATCTCCCGCAGCACATCGTCACCACCGGCCGCGACAGCGGCCACCTCGGCGACCGGCTCCGACGGCGCTTCGACGACCGGATCCGGCGCGACGGCAACCGACTCCGGTTCGACGACAACCGGTTCGGGCGCGACGACGACGGGCTCAGGCGCTACGACAGGCTCTGGTGCGGGCTCGACGACCGCAAGCTCGGGTTCGACCGCAAGCTCAGGTTCGACTGCGAGCTCAGGTTCGACCGCGAGCTCGGGCTCGACCGCGAGCTCGGGCTCGGGCTCGGGCTCGGGCTCGGCCAGCACCTGTTCCGGTTCGGCCACGACCGGCTCGACCGCAACGGGCTCCGGCGCAACAGGTTCGAGCACCACGGGTTCGACCGCAGCCGGAATCGGTTGCACAGCAGGCGCTTCGACCGCGGGCAGCGGGATGCCCACCGGGCTCAGCTCGGGCGGCCGGACCGCCGCGACGCTCGGCGCGACCGCCTCCGGCACGGGTTGGGTTGCGGGCATGGCAGGTTCGGCCGGTGCGGGCGTCTTCTCGCCGCGCAGGGCGGCCATGGCTTCGGCGCCACGACGCCGGTTGCCACCCGCCGGAGGTGCCGCGGCGGGAGCGGGTGCGACCTCCGCCGGGGCGGCGGCACCGGACTGCTGAGCAGGGCGGGCGGCCGGAGCGGGCGCGGAAGGCATTGCGCCGCCTGCCATTCGGCGTTCGAGGGTTTCCAGGCGCTGCAGGGTGGCGGTTTCGGCGTCGGAGACCGCGGGCAGCAGCATGCGGGCGGCGACGACCTCGAGCAGCAGCCGGGGGGCGGTGGCGCCGCGCATGTCGCCGAGGCCCTCGTGCAGCAGTTCGGCGTGCCGGGCGAGGGTGGCCGCGCCGAGGCGGGCGGCCTGGTCCTGCATGCGGTCGATGACGTCGCCGGGGCCGGTGACCAGGTTGCGTTCGGTGGCGTCGGGGACGGCGCGCAACAGGATCAGGTCGCGCAGGCGCTCGAGCAGGTCGGTGGCGAAGCGGCGGGGATCGTGCCCGGCCTCCACCACCCGGTCGATGGTCCCGAAGAGCTGTGCCCCGTCGGAGGCGATGAGCGCTTCGACGGCGTCGTCGATGAGGGCGACGTCGGTGACCCCGAGCAGTGAGACCGCCCGCGGGTAGGTGACACCCTCGGGACCGGCGCCCGCGAGCAACTGGTCGAGCACGCTGAGACTGTCACGCGGGGAGCCGCCGCCCGCGCGAATCACCAAGGGGTACACCGATTCTTCGACCTGGACGTGCTCCTGGTCGCAGATCTTGCCGAGCAGGCCGCGCATGGTGGCGGGCGGCAGCAGCCGGAACGGGTAGTGGTGGGTGCGCGAGCGGATGGTGGGCAGCACCTTTTCCGGCTCGGTGGTGGCGAACACGAAGATGAGGTGGGCCGGTGGCTCCTCCACGATCTTCAGCAGGGCGTTGAAGCCCGCGGTGGTCACCATGTGCGCCTCGTCGACGATGAAGACGCGGTAGCGGGATTCGGCGGGCGCGTAGAAGGCGCGGTCGCGCAGTTCGCGGGTGTCGTCGACACCACCGTGGCTCGCGGCGTCGAGTTCGATGACGTCGAGGTTGCCGGAACCGCCCGGGCCCAGCGCCACACACGACGAGCAGACGCCGCAGGGCGTGGAGGTCGGTCCCTCGACGCAGTTGAGGGAGCGCGCCAGAATGCGCGCCGAGGAGGTCTTGCCACAGCCGCGCGGCCCCGAGAACAGGTAGGCATGACTGATCCGCCCGGTGTCGAGGGCGATGCTCAGGGGATCGGTGACGTGCTCCTGACCCACCACTTCAGCGAATGTTGCCGGTCGGTACTTCCGGTACAGAGCCACGCCCAGAGGTTACCGGGACCATCCGACATGACCCTATCGCCCTGCGCGTCGCGCCTCGGGTCGTTCTCTCGGAGCCCGGAAATCGATTGATGTGACGCAGATCACTTGCAGTCCCCGGGCCTGTTCGATACCGACCGGACTGAACTCGAAATCCCGTCAATCCTCTCAGCAAATTCTTAGCGCGTCTTTCCGGGCCCCAATGCCGCACCCGGCTCACCTGCCACATCACCAGATACAGACTTGCGTTTTGTTTCAACTCCGCAGAGCGGACATAACGATCCCATCAATCGATGCCACAAGATCGCAATCGTTTGGCTACCGTGGACATCGGCAACTTCGGTAGCCAAACCTTCATCAGGTTGGTTGCCCCGGCCGGTCCCTCATCCCGACCGGGGCACAACCAAATTCCCGGAGGAAATACCCCAGTGCCGTCGCACGACGACATCGCCGCAGCCTGGCTCTCCAGCACCGAATTCGCGGGTGACACCGCCGCGGTCGGATTGCTCAGCCGGGCGATCAACCCGGCCGATTACGACATCAAGCGGGACTGCCTGCCGGTGTCCGCGGCCGCCGATCCGGCCACCGCCAACGCGATCCTCGAACTCCTGCAGCGCGGCCAGGTGCCGACGCTCGCGGCCATCGACACCCTCATCGTGCAGAACGACATGCGCGCCGAGGCCGACCGCATCGAACGTCTCGGTCGCCGCGCGCAGCGCAGCATCGAGGACTTCGGCCGGGTGCTGGCCAAACTCACCGACGAATACTGGACGGCACACGGCACCGGCCCGACCCGGCGCGACATCCTGCTGTCCGAACCGATCGTCGCGCTGATCCGCGATCGGGTCGGCGATATCCCGCCCACCGCCGTCAAACACCTGTGGCTCATCGAGCGCGCCCAGCGCGCCGGGTGGATCGCCTACAGCGCCGAGCCCCGATCCCTTTGCGCGGGAAGGCGTTTCCATGCCGCCCGGTTCGGCAACCGGGTGTCGCTGCGTCCGGTGAACGCGATCGGCGCACTGGTCACCGCGTATCTGCGCGATCAGGTGGCCGAGCACGAGCGCCCGCCGCGCTGGTCGGTGCTGGCCTTCGAACTGCGCGACGATCGGGGTCGCCGGGTGTTCAACGACACAGCCGACGCCCGCGCCCAGCAGCAGTGGCTGGTGACCGCGGAATGGATGGCCCTCGACGACGGCAATCCGGTCCCCGGCCCGCGCGGATTGCGCGTGCTGACCCGCAAGGCCAAGGATCGCCGCAGTTAGACCTGTTACGGGCAGGTATCCAAGTCCTCATTTTTGTAACAGCGCCGAAACGTGAGGTTTCGGTAACTTCCACGCAACGCGAATCGCGCGGAAGGAGTTACCGCATGAACCCAGCCGTCCACCTCGATCCGGCGGCCACCGCCTGGCTGCTGGCAGCCACCGCCCTGGTGCTGCTGATGACGCCGGGCCTGGCGATCTTCTACGGCGGCATGGTGCGCTCGACCGGCGTGCTCAACATGCTGATGATGAGCTTCATCTCGATTCCCCTGGTCGCGGTCGCATGGCTGCTGTTCGGGTACACGCTGGCCTTCGGTGACGACGCCGCGGGCGGAGTCATCGGCAATCTCGACCACATCGGGCTGAGCGGTATCGATCCGGGCACCCTGCACGTCGTCGACGCGACGACCGGGGCCGCGGTGCCAGAGCTGCTGTTCGTCACCTTCCAGCTGACCTTCGCGATCCTGACGGTGGCGCTGATCAGCGGTGCGATCGCCGATCGTGCCAAGTTCTCGGCGTGGGTGCTGTTCGTTCCGGTGTGGGCGCTGATCGTGTACGCGCCGATCGCGCACTGGGTTTGGACGCCGAACGGCTGGTTGCAGCACTTCGGCGCACTCGACTATGCGGGTGGCCTGGTCGTCGAGATCGCCTCGGGCGCTTCGGCATTGGCAATGGCGCTGGTATTGGGACCGCGCGTGGGCTTCAAGGTCGACGCGATGCGTCCGCACAATCTGCCGTTCGTGCTGTTGGGTGCGGGTCTGCTGTGGTTCGGCTGGTTCGGGTTCAATGCCGGTTCGGCGTTGCAGGCCAATGGAATCGCGGCCGCCGTGTTCCTGAACACGCTGGTGGCTGGCTGCCTCGGCATGCTGGGCTGGCTGGTGGTGGAGCTGCGGCGCGACGGCAAGCCGACCACGTTCGGTGCGGCGTCGGGTGCGGTGGCCGGTCTGGTCGCGATCACGCCGTCCTGTGGATATGTCAGCACACTCGGCGCGGTGGTCGTGGGTCTGGTCGCGGGCGTGGTGTGTGCCTTCGCGGTGAGCTGGAAGTTCAAGGGCAACTACGACGATTCGCTCGATGTGGTGGGCGTGCACTTCGTCGGCGGCATCGTCGGCACGCTGCTGATCGGCTTCCTCGCGGCGCGGGTGATGACCGGTTCGGACGGGCCGCGTGGCCTGTTCTTCGGTGGCGGGCTGAGCCAGCTGGGCAAGCAGACGCTGGGCGTGATCGTGGTGGCGGCGTTCGCCTTCGGCGTCACGTACCTGCTGGGCAAGCTGATCGACAAGACCGTCGGGTTCCGCCTGGAGCGTGAGCAGGAGATCGGCGGCATCGACTTCGCCGAGCACGCGGAGACCGCGTACGCCGAAGGCGTGCACGGACATGCGACGCAGCGCACTCCGAAGCCGTTCGGGCACTAGCCCACTCGGAACAAACTCGAGCCCCCGTCGCAGTCGCGGCGGGGGCTCGTTCGTTGCGCCGGTGTTCAGTTCACCTTGCTCGCGGGGACGCTGAACGTATTGCATTGCGCGGCACGGTCCTTGTCGAGTCCGACCTCGAACCACACCCCCATGTTCTGTGAGGTGCCGTGGTCGCGCATGTCGCCGGGTGCGTCGCCGCGGTGGTAGGCGTCGTTGCGGGCCACGCCGACCTGGGCGCCGGTGAGCGCGCCGCCGTTGTTGGAGGACGACAGGTACATGCCGTCGAAGCACTGGGCCTGCTGTTCGGTGCGGCGCGAGAGTTCCAGGCCGAGGTCGCTGCGCGAGCCCGCGTCACGGCGCTGCTGGTGCACCTTGCCGAGGATTCCGGCCTGCGCCTGCACGTGGTGACCGTATTCGTGGGAGAACACCGACAGGTAGACCACCCAATTGTTGCCGAACAGGTCGGTCTGCAACTGGCTGATCGGCAGGTAGATGGTCATGTCGGCCGAGCAGTAGAAGGCCGCGAAGTTGGTGCTGTTGCCGGTGCACAGCGTGGTGATGCCGTTGGTGTCGGCCGAGACGTTGAGCTTGGGCGCCTGGAACGGCAGATCGATCTTGTCGAACAACGGCTTCCAGGCCTGCGCCAGGCAGTCGGCGGCGGTCTGGAAGAACTTGCGCGCCACCTCGACCTGGGTGCCCCACGGGCTGTAGGCGCATTTGGCGGGCAGCAGGGTGTAGCTGTCGTCGGTGAGCAGCGGATTGTCGGAAGTCTTGGGGACGCCGCGGTTCTCGTCGCCCTGATCCGGTGCATAAGTGGTCTTGACGCTGCTGCCGGTGTTGGTCGAGTGCAGTCCGGTGTTCAGCGCGGTCCGCAGCAGCGCACCGGTGACGAGCACGACCAGGATGACGAGCAGGGCGCTCCAGCGTCCGCGTCGGCGCGGTGCGGGCCGGACCCCCGGCACGGCGCCCAGCTGCTGATACGCGGCGGGCGGCGGCATGGGCGGGCGGTATCCGGGCTGCGGTTGGCCGTATCCGTACTGCGGCGGAAACCCTTGCCGCGGTGGATAGCCCGGCTGTTGCGGAAAACCCTGTTGCTGCTGTGGATAACCCGGCCACTGCGGAGTGCCCTGCTGAGGGGGATAACTCTGCTGCTGTGGATAACCGCGATAGCCCGAATTTCCCTGCGGCTGTGGATAACCCGGCCGTCCGGGCGGCACCGCCGGAAAAGCGTTCGGATACGGCGAATTTCCGGGAGCCTGCGGCATGCCCTGCGTGGGTACGGACCCCTCGGGCCCCGGACCGGGTGTGGAAGGGCGCTGCCCCGGAGGCGTGGATCCGTGATCGGACGGTGGGCGAGTCATCCCCCGCACCCCCTCGCTCCTCAGAGATAACCTATCGGCTCCATAGTCCTGCGCCTTGCCGCTGAGGAAGAATAGCAAGCTGGCTAGAGTGCCACCCATGCAGATTTTTCGGGGGGCCGCCCTCGTCGGGCTGCTGCTGACGGCGGCCGGGCTCGCGATGCCCGCCGCGCAGGCGCAGACCGACGGGGTGGACATCACCGCGGAGGTGAATCTCGGTGACGACGGTCTGCTGAGAGTCACCGAAACCGTGAAAGTTCCGGCGGGCGGGGAGTTTCGCCAGGTGCTGCCACTGCGCGTGCAGGTCAGCGACAGCGTGCAGCGCAATTTCGATGTCACCGATGTGAAGTCGAGCGGTGACGGCACGGCCGGGGTGGCCGACGATCGGTTCACCGTCGAGGCGCGGCCCGGTACGTCGACGTTCGAGTACACCGTGCACAACACGGTCAGTGATGCTTCCGGCGCACAGGTCTTCCAGTGGACCGGGGTGCTCAACACCGATGTGGCGTCGATCGACGCGACCATCTCGAGCCCGAGCTTCCGCATGGGTGTCACCAAGTGCACCGTCGGCCCGCCCGGTAATCCACAGGACTGTGCGGATATTCGGGTTGAGCCGGACGGTTTCGCACATCTGACGAAGACGGATCTGCACAAGGGCGATGTGCTGGATGTGACCTTGCAGCTGCCGCCGAGCACAGTGCACGCCAATGCCGATGTGCACGACGACAGTTCGCCGAACGCGTTCTCGGTGACGGGCCCGGTGCTGGCGGCGTTCGGGGTGCTGCTGGCCGCGCTGGCCGCGGCGGCGGGCTATGTGGCGTGGTCGCGGCGTTCGGCCGCGGCGGCGTCCGGCGGGTCCGAGCTCATCGATCCGCTGCTGCGCGAGGGTGATCGGGTGCGATTCAGTTCGCCGGACGGGGTGCTGCCGGGGACGGCCGGGCTGCTGCTGGACGGTCACGTCGACGCGCCGGACATGGCGGCGACGGTGGTGGATCTGGCGGTGCGCAACTACCTGTGGGTGAGCGCGGAGGGTGAGGCCGATTGGCGTTTCGCCCGGATGAATCCGCCGGACGACCAGCTCACGGCGTACGAGCGGGCGGTCTATGCCGCACTGCTGCCGGAGGATTCGCAGTCGGCGCTGCTCTCGGAGCGGCGCGGCCGGGTGCCCGCGGCGCAGGTGCGCGCGACGCTGATCGGTGATGCGGTGGCGGCCGGTGTGTTCGTCGATCGGGCGCGGCGCGGTCTCGAATTCTGGCTGGGCATCGCCCTGATCGCGGCGGGGGTGGCGGCGGGCGCGGTGCTGGCCTTCGGCGCGCAGCGGCATGCGCTGGTGGGGGTGGCGATCGTGCTGGCCGGGGTGGCGGCGCTGCTGCTCCCCCGCTATCTGCCCGCCCGGACCGCGCTGGGCCGCGATCTGACCAGCCGGGTGCAGGCCATGCTGCGCGGGCTGGATGCGGTTGTGCCGCAGCGGGTTCCGGATGCGGATCGGGAACTGGTGTTCTCCCGGGCGCTGCCGTTCCAGGTGGCGGCGCGGCGCACCGATCAGTGGGTGCGGCTGTTCCGCGACCTGAATCCGGTCTCGGATGGCCGGCCCGGTCTGTACTGGTTCGGCGGGTTCGAGGGCGATCGGGATCTGCATCGTTTCGGCGCGCACTTCCCGTACTTCATCACGGCGGTCGAGGGTCTGTTCCGCACTGCCCCGGAGCAGCGCTGATATCGCGTCCGACTGATCCGTCAACCGATGCACAAGTCAGATGGGTCGGCTAGTGTCGCGTCGTGCGCAACCTCTCAGCAATAACGGTGATCGCCACCCGATGACGGATCGCCACGTCATCCTGAATGCCGGGGACCTGCACTTCCCCACGGGTATTCGCACCACCGACGCCGGTTTCGGCCGGGCGGTGCGAGTGCTGCGGACCGCGTTGCGGCCCGATTACCTGGCGAGCAATCCACCGGCCGTGCTCGCCGATGTGGCCTGGGTTTCCCGCGATATCGCGGCCTATCTGAGTCTCGACGACCCGCGGGGCGAATCCGCCGGGGTGCGCGAGGCCATCGCGGACACGGCCGCCGCCCATACCGCGCGCCTGCGCTCGTTCCTGCGGCCCGCCGGGCAGGACCCGATCGCCGCGACCATCGCCGGAGCCCAGTGGTTGATTCCGGCGGCCGGGGGCCGGTTCGCGCCGCCGACGATCACGGATCTGCTCAACGCGCTGTGGCCCGCCCTGGTGACCCGCGATTCCGACCTCATCGCGTTCCTGCTCGGCGCGCCCGGCGTCACGGGTTATCCACTGGCCGCGACCAGCCGGACCGAGCGGCCGATGGAGCAGTGCCTGTACCTGTGGTTCGATGCCTGGCAGCGGTTTCAGGCGGGTGATCCCGCTACCGAGACGGTGATCGTCGACGGCATCGAGGCGGCCGTGGACGCCCAGGCTGCCGCGGCGGACGACTATCACCTGCTGATCGCCTATTCCGCGCTGTGCGCCCTGGATGCTGTGGTCCGCGCGGATGCCGCCGAATTCGCCACCGCACTGGTGGAGGGCCTGGAGTTCCACCGCCGCTTCTGGGATACCGAACGCCGCTGGACCGAGCCCGAGGGGTTCATCGCGTGGCCGCTGCTGGCGGTCAGCTGTGTGGCAGTGGATCGCGGCATGCCGCTGCCGGTTCCCACCGATTACCTGCCCGCCAGCCTGCTGCATCCCGGCAGCTGACCGCCGTTGCGCGACTCCGTTCCAATTTCGGTGCCGCGCAACGGCTTCCAATCCCCGTGCCGCGCAACGGTTTCCGTTAGGCGCCCGCGTGCACGGCGAGGGCGCGCCGCGCGTAGGCCCGGACGTCGGCGTCGGTGTCGGCCAGCGCGGTCTCCAATGCCGTACGGGCGGCATCGGATTCGGGCCAGGTGCTCAGGGTCAGCACGGCGGCCTTGCGGATGTCGGGGTGGATGTCGGCCAGGGCGGTGGTCAGCGCCGGGGCCGCACCGCCGGGAGCGGCAGACGCGAAGCCCCGGGCCGCGCCCTCCCGGATCTGCCAGGCCGAATCCTTCAGGGCCGCGGTCAGCACCGGTAGGTCGGCGTCGTCACCGAGGCGGCTGAGCGCGGTCAGCGCGGCCGCGCGCACCAGCGGGTCCCGGTCGGCGAGCAGGTCGCGCACGGTGTCCGCGCCGCCCTGGCCGATGGTGGCCAGGCCGCGGGCGGCGGCGATGCGGACCTCGCGGTTGTCGTCGTGCGCGGCGGTGGTGATGGCGGTCCACTCGTCGAGGGAGACCAGGGCCTGGACGGCTTGGATCCGCACCCGGTGGTCGGCGTCGACGGCGGCCTTGCCGAACAGTTCGGCGCTGCCGGAACGCAAGGCGCGCAGCAGGTCGACGACGGCGGCCCGCACCAGCGGATCGGGGGAATCGGCGTGTGCCGCGAGACCGCCTGTGCTGGGCAGGATTTCGGCGAGCTCCCGCAGGCCCGCCACGGCTTCGGCGCGCACTTCGCCGTCGTCGTCGCCGAGTGCGGCGATCAGCGGGTCGGCGAATCCGTCGGGGGTGGTCTCGGTGAGCACCGACAGCGCGGTGGCGCGAACCCGCGGGTCGGCGTCGGAGAGGAACTCCGCGAGTTCGTCGACGCCGGGCGCGTCCAGGCTCAGCACCAGCGCGATGCGCGGTGCCACAACGGCTTTCGCGGCGCCCGGGGTGATCACACCGTCCGTGCGCAGCTCCTCCCCCAGGTTCGGCGGGGTGCCGATGAGCGGGGGCTGCTCGACCGGGATGACGGTGCTGTCCGCCGACGGCAGGTCGTCCAGGCCCGCGACCGGCACGAAATACGGTGCCACCGGCCGCTTGAGGAACTCCATCTCGCCGCCGTCGGTCTTGCGCAGGTTGAGGTGATAGCGCCATTCGACGTCGTCGCGCTCGGGCAGGTCGGCGCGCTCGTGGTAGAGGCCCCAGCGGGATTCGGTGCGGGTCAGCGAGGAGCGGGCGGCCATTTCGGCGCAGTCGCGGATGAAGCTCACCTCGGCGCAGCGCATGAGCTCGTGCGGGGTGACCGCGCCCATGGCGGCCAGGTCCTCGCGCATGCGGTCGAAGGTCTCGATGGCCAGCGACAGCTTGGTGGCCGTCTTGGGCGGGGCCACATAGTCGTTGACGAAGCGGCGCAGCTTGTATTCGACCTGCGGCTGCGGCGGGCCTTCGGGGTTGCGCAGCGGCTGGTAGACCAGTTCGTGGGCCGCGACCAGCTGGTCGGCGGGCAGGTCGCCGGGTGCGGGCAGGTCGGCGAGGGTCCCGGCGGCGTGCGCACCGGCGAGGTCGCCGTAGACGAACGCCCCGATCATGTAGTTGTGCGGGACGCAGGCCAGGTCACCGGCGGCGTAGAGGCCGGGCACGGTGGTGCGGGCGTGCTCGTCGACCCAGACGCCGGACGCGGAATGCCCACTGCACAAACCGATTTCGGAGATGTGCATCTCGATGTCGTGGGTGCGGTAGTCGTGGCCGCGGTTGGCGTGGAAGGTGCCGCGGGTGGGTCGCTCGGTGGTGTGCAGGATGCCTTCGAGGGCGTCGAGGGTCTCGGTGGGCAGGTGCGAGACCTTGAGATAGATGGGCCCGCGGGCGGATTCGATCTCCTGCTTGACCTCGGCCATCATCTGGCCGGACCAGTAGTCGGAGTCGACGAAGCGTTCGCCGAGCGCGTTGACCTGGTAGCCGCCGAACGGATTGGCCACGTACGCGCAGGCCGGTCCGTTGTAATCCTTGATGAGCGGGTTGATCTGGAAGCATTCGATGCCGGAGAGTTCCGCGCCCGCGTGGTAGGCCATGGCGTAGCCGTCGCCCGCGTTGGTGGGGTTCTCGTAGGTGCCGTACAGGTAGCCGGAGGCGGGCAGGCCGAGGCGGCCGCACGGTCCGGTGGCGAGGATGACGGCCTTCGCACCGACGGCGACGAATTCGCCTGTGCGCGTATTCAATGCGGCGGCACCGACAGCGCGGCCGTTCTCGGTGAGGACGCGCACCGGCATCAGCCGGTTCTCGATCTGGATGCGCTCACGCATCTTGCGCTGCCGCAGCACGCGGTACAGCGCCTTCTTGACGTCCTTGCCCTCCGGCATGGGCAGCACGTACGAGCCGGAGCGGTGCACGCGGCGGACCGCGTATTCGCCGTAGGCGTCCTTCTCGAATTTCACGCCGTAGCGTTCGAGCCGCTGCACCATGGCGAAACCGCGGGTCGCGGTCTGATAGATGGTGCGCTGGTTGACGATTCCGTCGTTGGCGCGGGTGATCTCGGCGACGTAGTCCTCGGGTTCGGCCTTGCCGGGGATGACGGCGTTGTTGACGCCGTCCATGCCCATGGCCAGCGCGCCGGAGTGGCGGACGTGCGCCTTCTCCAGCAGCAGTACGCGGGCACCGGCTTCGGCGGCGGTGAGTGCGGCCATGGTGCCCGCGGTGCCGCCGCCGATCACCAGCACATCGCAGTCGAGGCGGGTGGTGTCGGCGAGGTCGGGAATTTCCATCAGGCCGGTACCTCCGTGAGATCGCCCGAATGGTCCAGGGCGGTAATGATTTCGGCGCGGATCTCGGTGCGGTCGACGCCGAGTTCGCGCGGGCGGGGGACGTCGAGGACGGCGCGCAGCGGTTCCCCGGCGCGGCCGAGCACGGCGATGCGGTCGCCGAGCTGCAGCGCCTCGTCCACATCGTGGGTGACGAAGACGAGGGTGGTGGGATGCGTGCTCCAGGTCTCGATCAGCAAGCGCTGCATGGTGTTTCGAGTCTGGGTGTCGAGCGCGCCGAACGGCTCGTCCATCATGACCGAGCGGGGTGCGCCCGCCAGGCCGCGGGCCAGCTGCACGCGCTGCCGCATGCCGCCGGACAGCGATTTGGGCAGGAAGTCGGCGAAGCCGGTGAGCCCGATCTCCTCGATCCAGCGGTCGGCCAGCGCGCGGCGCCCGGTCCGGGGTTCGCCCCGGAGTTTCAGTGCCAGTTCGATATTGGCGCGCACCGTCTTCCACGGCAGCAGCGCGTTGTCCTGGAAGACGACGGCGCGGTCGCGGTCGGTGCCGGTCACCTCGGCGCCGTCGGCGCGCACCGTGCCGGCGTCGGGGCGCAGCAGTCCGGCCAGTGCGCGCAGCACGGTGGATTTGCCGCAGCCGGAGGGTCCGGTGAGGATCAGGATCTCACCGGGCCGCACGTCGAGGGTCAGGTCGGCGATGACGGGTGCGCCGGTGTAGGACAGACGCAGCCGATCGAGGCTCAAACCGATTCCGGCGGTGGTCATTTCACCGTCTCCTGTCCGCGCGGCAGCCAGTGGGTGACGCGGCGTCCGATGAGTTCCACGGCGGCGGAGGTGGTGTAGCCGAGCACGCCGATGGTGATGATGCCGACGAAGACGCCGGGGTAGTCGACGATGGTGTACGCCTGCCAGGTGCGGTAGCCGACACCCAGTCGCCCGGAGATCATTTCGGCGGACACCACGCAGATCCAGGCCACGCCGATGCCGACCGACAGGCCGCTGAACACGCCGGGCAGGCTGCCGGGCAGCACGACTCGCCACAGCACGTCCCAGCGGGTGCCGCCCTGGGTGCGCACCGATTCCTCCCAGATGGTCGGCAGGGCGCGCACCGCGTGCCGGGTGGCGACCATGACCGGGAAGTAGGCGGCCAGGAAGGTGATGAACACGATCCCGGCCTCGTCGTCGGGGAACATCAGGATGGCGACGGGCACGATGGCGATGGCCGGGATCGGCCGGGCCAGCTCGGTGAGCGGTCCGAGGATGTCGGCGAACCAGCGCGAACGCCCCAGCGCCACACCGCTGCTCACGCCCAGCACCGCGGCCAGGCCGAAACCGGTGAGGATGCGGACCAGCGACTGGCCGAGGTCGAGATAGTAGGTGTCGGTGCCCAGCTGATGCTGGAAGGCGTGCACGATCTGGGTGACGGTCGGCAGCGTGTCGAAGCGCACCCACAGCCGAATGTGCCGGGAGGTCAGCAACTGCCAGAGGCCGACCGCGACGAGCACCGACAGCAGCCGCACCAGCCGCGAGGTCCATACCGTCCGCCCGCCGCGTGGCCGCACCAGGTCGACCGCGACCGGAGCATCGGCCCGCGAAATCTCCAGTGGCGCAATGGTGGTCGCGCTCATCGCGGTACCTCCTCACCCATGGAGTCCGCCGGACCGAAGTCCGCCGGCACGGGCCGCGACGCGGCCGCCCCGCGCTCGGACACCGCCACCTCGGGTGAGGTCGCGGTCGTATCGAGCGAGGTCGCAATCGAGACGGTGAGCGCGTCCCCGGCCGGGACCGGTGCGGCGAACTCCGAGAGATGGCGGCATCCACGCCCGAACACGCTGTTGCGCAGGGCCTTTCGGTCGGTGTCGGCGTTGCGCAGGTCACGGCGCGTCGCGGCGGCCGACCGCGTCGTTCTCACGACCGCACCTCGGTCACGGCCTGGTCGTAGCTCACGACCTTGCCGCTCGGGTGCTGGGCGAGGTAGCGCTGCACCGCGGCGTCGGTGGTGAAGGGCAGGTAGGTGTCGCCGTCGTGCACCCACAACGCCTTGTCGGCGAACCAGCGGGTGCCGAGTTCGGAGTCGGGCACGTAGGCGGCCCGCACCTTCTTGCCTTCCGCGCGAGCCTGTTTCACCGCGCGCAGCAGTGCGGTGGGGTCGGCCACCGGCTGGGTGGCGTCCGCACCCTCGAGCCAGAGCTCACCGCCCGCACCGGGCAGCGGGTTGGCGGTGTTGGCCAGTTCGGCGTCGTAGTTGAGCCCGCGCTCCTTGTACACCTGTCGCAGCGCGGTGGGATCGACGAACTTGTCGATGTCGAGGTCGGCGAAGTCGCCGATCGACTTCAGGTACGGCACATCACCCTTGAACGCGGTGATCAGCGACGGCTTCGGCGTGACGTCGAAGGAGGTGCCGCCGGGACCGTTGTAGAGGTACACCACCTCCGGCGGCAGCCCGGTGTCCTTCGCGACCGATTCGGCCGCGTCGAGCGGATGCTGGTGGATGTAGTCGGTGGCGTCGATCTGCGCCTGTAGGAACGCGTCGAGCACCTCGGGGTGCTGCTTGGCGTAATCGCGGCGGGTGACGACACCGTGGAAGGTGGGCACGTTCAGTTCCGCGCCGTCGTAGAGCAGCTTGGCCTTGTTCTGGAAGACCATCAGCCCGGGCCACGCGACGAACTGCGAGACCGCCGCGACCTGACCGGATTCCAGTGCGGAGGAACCGATCTGGGGCTGCTGGTTGAGCACCTCGACGCCGCTCTTGGGGTCGATGCCCGCCCGGGTCAGCGCCTGCACCAGGGTGCCGTGCCCGGCGGAGCCGACGCTGGTCGAGATCTTCTGTCCGGCGAGGTCGTTGATGGACTTCGCCTTGGAATCCGGCGGCACCACCACCATGTTCAGCGCGCCCTTGGGGTTGTACCCGGTGACCGAGACGAATTCGGTCTGCGCGCGCTCGTTGGCCTGGGTGCGGGAGCCGTTGATCAGCAGCGGGTAGTCGCCCATGGAGCCGATGTCGATCTTCTCGGCCACCATCTGCGCGGTGATGGGCGCTCCGGTGTCGTAGTCCTGCCACTCCACCTGGTACTTGTGGCCGTTGTTCAGCTTGTCGAGCCGCTGCTCCAGAAATCCCTTGGCTTTCAACAGGGTTCCGGCGGTCACGGTGTTGATGGTCTTGGACTGGTAGCCGATGACGACCTTGATGGTGTCACCGCCGCCGGTGTTCTCCAGCGAGCAGCCGGAGGCGGTGAGGGCGAGGAGGGCGGCGATCGCGGCGACAGACAGGCGGGCGGGGTGAAGCTTCATGGGGTTTTCCTCAGCGGAGCAGGTAGGGCATGTTGACGGTGACGGCGCCGGTGGGACAGCGGGCCGCGCAGGGGCCGCAGTACCAGCACTCGTCGACGTGCATGAACGCCTTGCCGTTGTCGGGGTTGATCGCCAGCGAATCCAGCGGGCAGATCTCCACGCACAGCGTGCAGCCCTGGATGCAGAGCGATTCGTCGATGGTCACGGGAACATCGGCCCGCTGGTTGACCAGAGCCATCTAGATCAGCCTCTTCGTCATCAGATCAATCTCCAGTCGGTGCGCTCGGGCGGCCGGGTGAGGCTGCCGCGCATGGTGATCCGGTCGCCGCGCATCCGGATGTATTCCAGGTCGACCGGGCGGCCGTCCTCGAGTTTGGTGAGCCGTTCCAGCAGCAGCAGTGCGCCGCCCTCCGGCATCTGCAGGGTCATGGCCGAATGCGCGTCGGCGGTAATGGCTTCCAGGGCGAGATCCGCGGAGCCGAGCGGGCCGCCGCTGATCTGCTCGATGAGCGCGAACACGTCGTTGGTCTCGAGGTCGCGGGTGATGACCTCGTCGCCGATATCGGGGACCAGGTAGGTGAGATCCAGGCTCAGCGGCAGGTCGCCCAGGTAGCGCAGGCGCTCGATGTAGACGGCCTGCTCGCCGGGCGCGAGGCGCAGCTTGCGGGCGACGGCGGGCGGCGGTAGCACCCGGGTGGCGGCGCGGACCTCGTTGTGGACCTCGCCGTGTCCGCGCAGCGTCTCCTTCAGCCCGAGCAGGGCGTCGAGGCCGTGATCGTATTTGCGCTGCGCCACATGGGTGCCGACCTTCGGCGCGCGCCCGATCAGGCCCTCGTCCTTCAAGAGGGCGAGGGCGTCGCGAACGGTATTGCGGGACACCGCGAATTCGGCGGTCAGCTCCGCCTCCGACGGCAGCGCGTCCTCGAACGCGCCACCGTGGATCTGCTGGCGCAGCACGTCCGCCACCTGACGGGCGCGATCGGCCCGGCGGATGCTGGCGCCCTTCGAGGCAGCGCCCTTGGAAGACGCGTGCAGCGGGATCGGTTCCGGTGACACCTCATCTCCTTTCCACCGTTGACCTGCGGTTTCCGTACTTTATCGGCGGCCGCGCGGGGGCCGGGTGAGCTCACCCGGGGACGGGGGCGGGCGGTGAGGTAATCCGCCGCCCGGACCCGGGCGCGGCCTGCCGAAACGGCGGGGAATCGGCCTATTACGCCACCTTCGTGGTCGAACTCGAGGCTTGGAATCACGTTGATCGGAATGCGTGCGCGGGGCTGGGTGCGCGGAGTGTGCTCGGACCAGGCGCGATTCTCGAGATGTGGGACCGCGCAGTGGCGTGCGTCACGCCGCGCGCCACCACGCTCGAGACGCTTCGTGGCGTGAAATATCAACTGATGCAAAAGATTCGATCAGAATGGAGGTACTCCGGAGGGTTTCCCCCCGAGGCGCCCCATGGCGCGTGGGGCGCCCGGAGCTTCGCGGAAAACTTCCGTTCGGCGTGAGCGGAATGCTAATTTGATCCCATGTCTGCCAACCGCCCCCAAGCCGCACGGGTCACATACGTGACCGTCGCGCTGGGCGTTCGGCTGCCGCGGCAACGGGAGCTTTGTTGTCCCTGCCGTCGCGCAGCCGAGTAATTTCTCTGATTCGTTGGATCAGGGCTCTTCGCTGCACCGCTGATTCCCTCATGTAGGCAATTTGTCCCGTTAGCCGACGGGACCGCAGCAAGGACTCGATATATATGTCCAGCCCCACCATCGATCGTCCGCTCAGTTCCACCGTTCCGACGGCTCGACTGGCTCCCGCCCGTCCGGCCGTCCCGCCGGAACTTCGCATCACCGACAATCCCGCCGCCGCGGTGCTTCGCGCCGCCACCCGGGGTCCCATCTTCCGCGATGTCGCCGCCCAGAACACCGGGCTGAGCATCGCGACCGTGAATCGCCAAGTGTCGTCGCTGCTTTCGGCGGGTCTGCTGCGGGAACGCGCCGACCTGACCGCTTCCGGCGCGGTCGGCCGCCCCCGGGTGCCGTTCGAGGTCGACACCGATTCCTTCGTCACCCTCGGCGTGCACATCGGGTTCACCGTGACCCGCATCGTGGCCGCCGACCTGTCCGGCCGGATCCTCGGCGGACTCGAGATCGCCACGCCCCAAACGGGTCAGGACGCGGCGCTGACCATAGTGGCTCGCAGCGCCAAGGCGTTCCTGGATCGTCTGCCGCGCCGTCGTCCGCTGTGGACCGGTGTCGCGCTGGCCGGCCGGGTGGATCCGGCGGCCGGTGTCGTCGACCATCCCCGCCTGGGCTGGACGGCCGCCCCGGTGGCCGCGGTGTTCAGCAGCGTGCTCGATCTGCCGGTGTCGGTCTCCGCGCACGTGGAGGCGATGGCGGCGGCCGAGCTGCTGCTCGCCACCCGCGAGCCCAGCGACGAAACCCGGCCCGGCAGCAGCCTTTTCGTCTATGCCCGGGAGACCGCCGGGGTCGCGGTGACGCTGCACGACCGCGTGCACACGCCCGCCAACGGCCCGGGTTCCATCGCCCACCTGCCCACCGGTTCCGACGCCGATTGCATCTGCGGCCGGCGCGGCTGCTTGGAGGCCACCATCGGTGAGCGCGCGCTGCTCGAGCGCGCCGTCCGCAAGGGTGTGCTGCCCAAGCCCGAGGCCCCCCGTCGTCCCGTCATCACCGACCTCTACCGCGCGGCCGACTCCGGCAATACCGCCGCGGCCGACCTGCTCTTCGAGCGCGCCGAAATCCTCGGCCGCACAGCCGCTCTGGTCCGCGACATGTTCAACCCGGATCGGGTGGTACTGGGCGGGCAGGCCTTCACCGGTTACCGTCCCGGCATGGAGCGGGTCGCCAAGGCGTTCGCCGAATCGACCACGCTGCCCGCGGCGGATCTGCGCATCAGCCGTTTCGGCGGCCGGGTGCAGGAATTCGCGGCCGCGGTCACCTCGGTCAGCGTCTTCTACGCCGATCCGCTCTCGGCCATGCGCCGGGCCACCCGCACCGCCCGCTAGTCACTCAAACCCGCGATCCCCGTCGGCCACGCCGGCGGGGATCGTCGCTGTCCGGGGCACTTTGGCACGAATGGTCCTCCTTTCCGGCGCGCATTACCCCCCGCCGGCGGTTTGGCAGACCGTTAGTCTGGGCAAGCGATATTCGAGCCACCTCGGCATGTGAGTGACCTGAAAGGTGAACTATGAGTTTTCGTTCGATTTTCGTCATTGCGGCGGGCGCAGCAGCAGTGTTGTTGACGGGCAACGGGATTGCCGCCGCGAGTCCGCAGGACGAGGTCAACGTGGCGGACTACCTGATCGGTGACACCGCCTATTTCTCATCGACCGATTCGCTCTGCTCGATCGACAAGAGCGGCAATGTGGGATGTGACATCCAGCCCGGTGTCGCCAAGTGGCTGAACATGATTCCGGTGACCGACCTGGCCATCGACGTCTCGTTCCTGCCCGCGCACCCGACCTTCGGCGTGTTCGGCCCGCACGGCCGTTCCGACAGCCGGGATCTGGGTCAGGGGCCGGTCGGCTACGGCTCGACCATCGATTACGCGGGCGCGACCTGCCACGGTGGCGGGCGCGGCGGCATCACCTGTTCCTCGAAGGGGCACAGCTTCAGCTACGGCTGGTCGGGTACGCAGACCAGCTGATCGGGGGTGGATGCCGGGCCGGACGGCCCACGGTCCGGCCCGGCATCGATTCCGCCCGCGCGCGAGGCCCTGCGCGCGGGCGGAGTCCCGCCGCCTGCCTCGTGGAGTCCCCTTCCCTCGGCAGGCGGCGGGAGTTCAGGCGGCTCGGGACTGCGGGCGCAGCCCCCACTCGCGGGCCAGCAGCCGGTGGGAGTTCAACCGGTCCTGGTGGTCGTAGGTGACGCTGGTGACCAGGAGTTCGTCCGCACCGGTGAGGGTTCGCAGCGCCTCGAGGCGTTCGGCGACCGTGGCCGCGGAGCCGACGAACTGGGTGGTCAGGCGATCGTCGATCAGCTTGCGCTGCTGGTCGGACAGCGGCGGGGCGGTGGCGGGGTCGAGATAGTCCGCGGCTCCCGCACCGCTGCGGATGCTGTAGACCCAGTGGCCGTAACTGGCCGCGAGACGCTGGGCGGTGGCATCGTCCTCGGCGACCACCACGTCGGCGGAGACCACCAGGTAGGGGCGGGGGAAGCGCTCGGAGGGCCGGAAGGCCGCCCGGTAGGCCTCGACCGTCTCCACGATGGTGCCGGGTGAGACGTGGTAGTTCGCGGCGAACGGCAGTCCGGATTCGCCTGCCAGGCGGGCGCTTTCGCCGCCGCTGCTGCCGAAGAGCCAGAGCTGGATGTCCGCGCCCTCACCGGGAACGGCGTGCAGCTCCACCCCGTCCGGCGTGACGTAGGTGCCGTCCAGCAGGGCCTGGATCTCCTCGACCTGCTCGGTGTAGGGCAGCGGTTGCGCGCCCGGCAGGTGCAGCGCCCCCAAACCGGCCTTCACCCTGGAGAAGTCGAGCAGCTGGCCCGGGATGAACGGCGGTGGAATCACCACGCCGTCGCGAATCTCGGTGGGGCGCACCGGCGCGGGCACCGGCGGCACGCCCGCGGAACGCACCTGATCACCGCGATGCCCGGAGCGGCCGAGACCCAGATCCAGGCGACCCGGGTAGAGGGCGTCGATGGTGCCGAACGCCTCCACCACGGCGGCGGAGGTGTGGTGGCCGAGTTGCACTGCGGCGGAACCGATCCGAATCGACGAGGTCGCGGCGGCGATCAGCCCGATCAGCGTGGTGGACGATGAGCTGGCCACCCGCACGAAATGGTGCTCGGCAACCCAGAAGCGGTGGTAGCCCAGCGATTCCGCGTGCTGCGCGAGATCGATGGTGTTGCGCAGCGCCTGCTGCGGGGTCGAGCCCGCGCTGATCGGCGACAGGTCGAGGACCGATAGTGGAACGCTCATGACGCCTGCTCCTCTTTGCGCGGATCCCGCTCGCCCGCTTCGACATCCACCGGGAGCCGGTTCTCCGGCGGAGCGACGGGGCAGGTGGCGTAGTCGGTGAAGGCGCACGGCAGATTGACCGTGCGGTTGAAGTCGAGGACCACGGTGCCGTCGGCGGCGGGCCGCGGCACATCGAGACGACGCGCGCCGCCGTAGGTGGTGACACCGCTGGTGCCGTCGGTGATCAGGAGATGCTGTCCGAGGGTGTGGGTGCCGAAGACCACCAGCCGGTGCGTCGCGCCGTCGAGCTCGAAGGTGACGGTGCCGGTGGCGGTGTGGTGGTGTTCGAGCCCCTCGACGACCGCGCCGGTGGTCACCACGCGGGCCACCTCGAACGCCTCGTAGCGGGCGGAGACCACCCAGCGCGGATCCGGCTGGTACACCGGGATTCCGGTGAAGGCGGCCAGCGTCGGCGCGGCCGGATCGTGCACGCGCAGGGCGAACTGGCCACTGCGGCGGATCACCTCGATGACACGGTCACCGGTGTGCACCTCCAGGCCGGGCTTGCCCTCCCCCGGGGTGAGAACCGTGTCGGCACTCAGCGTTTCACCGTCGAGTCGCAGGGCCGCACCCGATTCGACGGCGACGTGGACGTGCTCACCGTCCGCGCGCCAGCGCCCGGGCAGCCCCTCGAAGGTCTCGTCTTCCGCTCCGAGCCAGTGCAGCCCGGTGAGGCTCAGCCAGCCCAGCGGCTGGCGCGCCCAGGTGTCGCGTTCGGTGCGGAAGGCGGCCCATTGCTGGTCGTACTCGGTGGCGATAGCGGTCATGAGGCGCGTACTCCTTCGGTGCCGTGCTGATGGGGGTGGCGCAGACCGAGGTGGTCGCGCAGGGTCGAACCGGTGTACTCGGTGCGGAAACTGCCCAGGGACTGCAGTTCCGGGATGACGCGGTCGACGAATTCGTCGAGCCCGCCGGGGGTCAGGTGTGGGACCAGCACGAAGCCGTCGGCGGCGTCGGACTGCACGTAGCGGTCGATCTCGGCGGCCACCTGTGCGGGCGTGCCGACGAACTGCTGGCGCGCGGTGGTCTCGATGATCAGCTCGCGGATCGAGAGGTTCTCGGCAACAGCGCGGGCCCGCCAGTCCTCGGCCACGGCGCGCGGGTCGCGGGCGTGGCGCACCCGGCCGCGGGTGATGTTCACGTCGTCGAGCGGATCGATGTCGGGCAGCGGGCCGTCCGGGTCGTAACCGGAAAGGTCACGGCCCCAGATCTGTTCGAGGAAGGCGATGGCGGTCTGCGGGGTGACCTGTTGACGGCGGATGCGCCGGGCGTTGTCCTGCGCCTGCTCCGGGGTGTCGCCGAGCACGAACCCGGCGGCGGGCAGGATCTTCAGTTCGTCGCGCTGCCTGCCGTACTTGGCCAGCCGATCCTTCACGTCGCGATAGAACTGCTGCCCGTCCTCGAGTTCGCCGTGCGCGCTGAAGATGACGTCGGCCTTGGCGGCCGCGAACTCCCGGCCCTCGTCGGAGTCCCCGGCCTGGATCTGCACCGGATACCCCTGCGGACCGCGCGGCAGCACGAACTGCCCCTCGATCTCGAATTGCGCACTGCGGAACTCTATTTCGGGCACCGGTCGCGCGAACACGCCGCGCTCCCGGTCGACCACCAGGGTGTCGGCGGGCCAGCTGTCCCACAGTGCCCGGGTCGCGTCGATGACCTCGGCCGCCCGGGTGTAGCGATCGGCGTGGTCGAGATAGCCGCCGCGGCGGAAGTTCTCGCCGGTGAAGGCGTCGGAGGAGGTGACCGCGTTCCAGGCCGCGCGCCCACCGGAGAGATGGTCCAGCGACGCGAATTGCCGGGCCAGCTCGAAGGGTTCGTTGTAGGTGGTGTTGATGGTCCCGGCCAGTCCCAGCCGGGTGGTGACGGCGGCCAGCGCGTTGAGCACAGTGAAGGTGTCGGGCCGTCCGACCACGTCCAGGTCGTGGACGCGGCCCCGGTGCTCGCGCAGCCGCAGCCCCTCGGCGAGGAAGAAGAAGTCGAACAGACCGCGTTCGGCGGTGCGGGCCAGGTGCACGAAGGAGTCGAAGTCGATCTGACTGCCCGAGTCCGGGTCGGTCCAGACGGTGTGGTGGTTGACGCCCGGAAAGTGGGCGGCGAGGTGAATCTGCTTGCGCAGGCGCTGATCCGGCATCCTCGACTCCTCAGGCGTGGGTGTAGCGGCTGGTCGGACGGGGCAGGCCCAGACGTTCGCGCAGCGTCCCCGGGCGCGGTGCGCGCCCGGCGGCGAGCGCGCGCAGCTGCGGGAGGACGGCGGGCAGCGCCAGCGGGCGCAGCACCACACCGTCGGCGGCACACTGTGTTTCGACGTCAGCGAGGCTGTCGCGCAGTTCCTCGGCGGTGCCGATGTGGAACACCGACCCGGGTGCGGGGGTGGCGATCCAGTCCTCCAGCTGGGCGACATCGGCGGCGGCCGCGTCGATGGTGTCGGCGAGGTGCACATCCAGATCCAGCAGGATCCGCACCTGATCCGGGTCGCGGCCCGCAGCGGCCACCGCCCCGCGCAGTTCGGCGCGCAGACCGGCGGCCGTGGCCAGATCCGGTGCTGCGATGCGGATCAGGTCGGCCCGATGCACGGCGACCCGGGTGCTGTGCGCGCTGTCGGCGCGCACCGTCACCAACGGCTGCCCCTGCGGCGGCCGGGGCGTGATGGACGGGCCCTTCACCGAGAAGTTGTCGCCGACGAAGTCGATGTAGTGCAACCGATCCCGGTCGATGAACCGCCCGGTGGCCCGATCGCGGATCTCGGCGTCGTCCTCCCAGCTGTCCCAGAGCCGGGCCGCCACCTCCACCGTCTCGTCGGCCTCGAACCAGCGGGAATGACTGTCCTGCTCGGCTTTCCGGCCGAACAGTGCGGCCGCGCCGGTCGAGACGGTGACCTCCCAGCCGGCCCGGCCGTGGCTGGCGAAATCGAGACTGGCGATGGCCTTGGACAGGTGGAAGGGCTCGGTGTGGGTGACCGGAACCTGTGCGATCAGACCGATGTGCCGGGTGGCCGCGGCCGCGCGGGCGGCGACCGCCACCGCGTCCAGGCGGCCCACCGCGCCCGCGGCTTGCAGCGCGAAAGAGTCGGTGAGGAAGGCGAAGTCGATTCCCGCGTCGTCGGCGGCCCGCAGCGCGTCGACCCAGTAAGCCGCGCCGAAGAGTTCCTCGGCTCGCGAGTCGGGCCGACGCCAGGACGCCGGATGCGCGCCGGTGCCGGCCAGTTCCAGGCCCAGCAGCAGCGGTGAGGAGGGCGGCATCACGCTGTCCTTTCGAGGGTGGGGGTGACCGGCTCGAGCCGCGCGCCCGGGACCGCGGCCAGCAGCTCCCGGGTGTATTCGTTCTGCGGCCGCTCGAAAAGCACGGTGGTGTCCGCTGTTTCGACCACGACGCCCTGACGCATGACCGCGACCCGGTCGGCCAGACGGCGCACCACGGCCAGGTCGTGCGAGATGAACAGGTAGGCCAGGTTCAACTCGGCCTGCAAACCTTCGAGCAGGTCCAGGATCTGGGCCTGCACCGAGACATCCAGCGCCGACACCGGTTCGTCGAGCACCAGCAGTTCCGGGCGCAGGGCGATGGCGCGTGCGATGGCGACCCTTTGGCGCTGACCGCCGGACAGTTCGGCGGGCCGCCGGTCGCGGTACTCCACCGGCAGCGCCACCTGTTCGAGCAGTTCCGCGACCGCGGCCCGACGGGCAGGGCGATCCCCGATCCCGAAGGCCCGCAATGGTTCCTCCACGATCGCGCCCACGCTGAGCTTGGGATTCAGCGAGACGAACGGGTTCTGGTAGACGACCTGGATGCGGCGGCGCAGCGCCCGCAGCTGGGCGCCGCGCAGCCCGCTGATGTCCGCGCCGTCGAAGGTGACGGTGCCCGCGTCGGGCCGCTCGAGCCGAGCGATGATGCGGGCGGTGGTGGACTTCCCCGACCCGGATTCGCCCACCACGGCGAGGGTTTCGCCGCGGCCGATCGCCAGCGAGACATCGTCGACGGCCGTCAGCGTGACATCCCGTGCGATCCGGAACGTCTTGTGCAGCCCGACGGCCGTGAGCAACGGTGCGGCGGTCGCCGAATCCGGCCGGGCGGTTCGTGCGGTGGTTCCCCGCTGTGCGTCACCGGACGAGGTGACCAGGGCCGGTGCGGCGGTGATGAGACGACGGGTGTACTCGTGCTGCGGATCGCCGAGCACCTGTGCGGCGCTGCCGGTCTCGACGATGACCCCGTTCTGCATCACGGCGATGCGGTCGGCGCGCTCGGCGGCGACCGCCAGGTCGTGGGTGATGAGCAGGACGGCGGTACCGGCGGCGGCGGTGCGCTCGGCCAGATGGTCGAGGATGCGGCGCTGCACGGTGACGTCCAACGCGCTGGTCGGTTCGTCGGCAATCACCAGTTCCGGCCCGCAGGCCAGAGCGATGCCGATCAGCACCCGCTGACGCTGCCCGCCGGACAGGTCCTGGGGATACTGCCGGGCGCGCAGTTCGGGCCGATCCAGTCCGGCCTGTTCGAGAATCCGCACGGCCTCCAGGCGCGCGGTGCGGCGGTCGGCGCGGCCGTGGATGCGCAGCACCTCCCCGCCCTGATCACCGATGCGCAGCACCGGATTCAGCGAGGTGCCCGGGTCCTGCGGCACCAGTCCGATACGCGCACCGCGCAATCGACGCAGGGTCCGCGCGGAGGCGTGCTCGATGCGTGCACCGTCGAAGGTGATCTGGCCGCCGGTGACGATCCCGCCGCCGAGCAGGCCGATCACCGAGTGCGCGAGTGTCGACTTCCCGGAACCGGATTCACCGACCAGAGCCACCGTCTCACCCCGCCGCACCTCCAGGGATACGCCCCGCACGGCGGTCGTGACGCCGGTGCTGCCCCGGTACTCGACCCGCAGCCCATCGATGCTCAACAGCGACTCGGTCATCGCAGTCCGTCCTTCTGAAGGGCGCGCGAAATACGCTGCGTCGAGAGCACCAGCACGACGATCACCAGTCCCGGCAGCGTGGTCATCCACCAGGCGATGGCCAGATACCCGCGCCCGTCGGACACCAGCGAACCCCATTCCGGCGTCGGTGGGACCGCGCCATAGCCGAGGAAGCTCAGCGAGGCCACGAACAGCACCGCCATGCCGAAATCCACCGCCGCCAGCGCCGCCACCGGCCCGTACGCATTGCGCAGCACGTGCCGGAACAGCACCGTGTGCCAGCGCACCCCGGAGGCGAGCGCCGCCTCCACGTAGGGCGCGCGCCGCACCCGCAGCACCTCGCTGCGCATCACCCGGGCGAACTTGGCGATCAGCGAAATCCCCACGGCGATGGCCACATTGCGGGTGCCGAGCCCCAGCACCGTGATCATGGCGAGCGCCACCAGCAGATCCGGGATGGACAGCAGCACGTCGACCACGCGCATCAGCACCGTGTCCACCGCGCCGCCCGCCGCACCCGACACCAGTCCGAGCAGCGACCCGGCGACCAGCCCCAGCAGCACCGCGAACACCGTTGCGCTCAAAGACAATCCGGCCCCGTGCACCACCCGGGTGTACAGATCCCGGCCGAGGTTGTCGGTGCCGAACCAGTGCGCCGCGCTGGGAGCACGCAGCTTCTGGGCAGGTACCCCGGTGAGGGGGTCCCGGCCCGCGAAGACCGACGGGGCCACCGCCCACGCCAGCACCAGCGCCACCACGGCGGCGGCGACCACCAGCCCGCCGTTGCGTCGCATCCAGCCGAGCACCTGTCCGGCCGAAACCTTCGGCAACACAACCGGGTTCGGTGCGGTGATCACCTCAGTCATCGGAGGACTCCTCCTCGACGACCCAGTACGCGAACCCCGGATCGAGCATCGGGTGGGTCAGCGTCAGCACGCGCAGGCGCGAGCGCGGACCCGACGGGGTGCGCAACCGCGCGCGCAGGTCACGGATGAAGTGGCGCGGCAGGACGGGCAGGCGATCAGGCATGGGCGCGCTCCTCGACGGAATTCCTGTGCACCACACGGGGATCCAGGATCGGATAGGTGAGGTCGATGACCAGGTTCACGGTGACGAACAGCAGCGCGGCCAGCACCACGACGCCCTGGACCACCGGAATGTCCTGGAACAGCACCGCCTGCTGCATGAGGCGGCCGACGCCGGGCCGTGAGAACACCGTCTCGGTGACCACCGACCCGGCGAGCACGGTGCCCGCCCACAGTCCCGCCACGGTCAGCGCGGGACCCGACGCCGGGCGCAGCACGTGCCGCACCTGCACCCACCAGCGCGACGCGCCCTTGGCGAAGGCCACCTCGACGAACGGCTGCCGCCACGTCGAGATGAGGCTGGCGTAGAGCACCTGGGCGATGGCCGCGCCCACCGGCAGCGCCAGCGTGATCGCGGGCAGGATGGTGCCGCCGAGCCCCTTGCCGCCGAACGCGGGCGCCCAGCGCAGCTGGAACGAGAACAGTTGCAGCAGCAGCAGACCCACCCAGAACCCCGGCATCGACGCACCGATCGGCGGCAGCGCGGTGAGCAGACCGCGCAGCCAGCCGCGCTGGGTGTAGGCGGCCGCCACGGCCAGACCGACGCCACCGATCACCGCCAGCAGCGAACCCAGACCGGCCAGCGCCAGCGTCGAAGGCAGGGCCTCACCCAGCGCCCCGGTCACGGTCTGGCCGGTGCTGATCGAGTGCCCGAAGTCGCCGCGCACCGCATGCGTCAGTGCCGTCCAGTACTGCGACCACAACGGCTGGTCCAGCCCGTAGCGGGTGCGCATCTCGGCGATGGCGGCCGGGTCGACGGTGGCGTCGGTACTGGAACCGGCCGCTATCGCCACCGGGTCACCGGGCAGCAGGTACAGCACCACGAACGACAGCGTGAACGCCGCCCACAGCACCCCCACTGCCTGCAGCACCCGTTTGATCACATAGCGGCCCATGGGATTACCGCTGCAGCCAGGTGTCGTGGAACTGCAGGCGGGCCGACGCCTCGAACTTCACCCCGGCCACCTTCCCGCCGACGCCGATGGCCTGCGAGAGCTCGATGGTCGGAATCCACAGGCCGTCGTCGAGGACCGCGCGCTGCGCGTCACCGATCAGCCGGGCCCGCGCGTCGGCATCGGTGGTCGCGAGCTGCTGGGTGAGCAGCACATCCAGGTTGTCACCGGCGGGGCGGACGTTCAGATTGCGCTGATCGAACGCGAAGGTGGCGCGCAGGATGTCACCGTCGGCGCGGGTGGTGTTGTAGTACGCGAAGTCGAAGTCCTTGTTGTTCTGCCGCACAATCGAATCGGCCACCGAGACCGGCTCCAGTCGCAGCTCGAAGCCGACGGCCTTCAACTGCTGCTGGGTCAACTCCAGAATGGCCTGATTGCCCGCGAACACCGGCGAGAAGAGCACCGCCGCGGACAGGCGCTGGCCGTCCTTGACCCGGATGCCGTCCGCACCGGGCACCCACCCGGCCTGATCGAACTGCTTCTTCGCGGCGTCGGGGTCGTAGGTCACCCGGGTCGAAAGATCCACGTAGCCGGGGGTATTCGCGGCCAGCACGCCGGTGGCGGGCTTGAACTGCGGACCCAGCACGGTCTCGACCAGCTCCTTGCGGTTGATCGCGGGCAGCAGGGCCGTCCGCACCGCCGGATCACGCAGCGGGCCGCGAGTCACGTTGGGCTGCAACCCGAATACGACGCCGGGGTTCGCGGTGAACTGCGCCCGGCCGCCGCCGCCCTCGATCTGCTTGATGTCCTGGGGCAGCGCGTCACTGATCGCGTCGAGCTGTCCGGAGGCGAGACTGCCGGTGCGGACCCCGGATTCGGGCACCACGGTGAACGCGATCTTGTCCAGGTGCGCCTCCCCCTGCGAGGCGAACACTCCGGAACCCCACTGGTACCCGGCCCGCTTGGCCAGCGTCGCCGACGCGTTCTGCTTCCATTCGGCGTAGGTGAACGGCCCACTGCCGATATTGCCGCCCTGGCAGCGCTCCTCGGCCGACTTGCCGATGGTGGCGTCGGCCTGAATACCCAGCTGCGGGGTCGAGACCGCCTGTAGGAACTGGGCATTGGGCGCGGAGAACTCGATGCGCACGGTCCGCGGGTCCAGTGCGACGCTGCCCACGTACCCGGACAGGTAGCTCGCGCCCAGCGGCGCCTTCACCCCGCCGAGCGCCACGATGGAATCGAAGTTCTTGCGCACCGAGTCAGCGGTCAGCGGGGTGCCGTCGCTGAAGGTGATGCCGTCCTTCAGATGAAAGGTGAAGCTCTTCGCGTCGGCCGTGTAATTCCAGGTGTCGGCCAGCCACGGCCGCAGCGCCCCGCTGGCCGGATCCTGATCCACCAGCGAATCGACGATCTGCCGGGTCACGTAGATGGTCTGATTGGTCCCCGACTGAGCCGGATCCGAGCAGGTCGGAGCCGACGACAGACCGTAGCGCAGGGTGCCGCCCGACTGCGGCGGCCCTGACGGCTCACCGCCGCCACCGCCACTGTCACCACTGCCGCACGCGGCCAGGGTGAGGGTAGCGGCGAGCGCACCGGTGAGCGCGACGGCGCGGCGCGCACGCACGGTGGGGAAATAGGTCATCGTGGATCTCCGGAGGGGACTCATACCGAAACCGCCTGGGCGGGAACGAATTTCTCGAATGGATGGACGTACCCGACCTCTTCCCGGACATCCAGCGGCAGCGCGGTGTAGCCCGCCGCCGTGTAGAGCGCCACGGCCTCGGGCTGGCGGGGTCCGGTGGTCAGGTAGATGCGGCGGTAACCACGCCGGGCGATCTCGGCCTCGAGCTGCTCGAGCACGAAGCGGCCCAGCCCGCGACGGCGCTGGCCCTGGGCGGTCCAGATCCGTTTCAGCTCAGCGGTTTCGGCATCGAAGCGCTGAAAAGCGCCGCCCGCCACCGGTTCTCCGTCCTCGACCACGACCAGCAGGTCGCCGTGCGGCGGCGCGAAATGACTCACCGGATATTCGGTCAGCTCCGCGTGCACCTCGCCGGGCGTGCCGCCGTAGCGGGTGCTGTACTCGATGGCCAGTTCCGCCAGCAGCGGACCGGCCAGCGGATCGTGCTGGCCGACGTGGAATACGTTGCGCGACACTGTCATTTCTTCGCCTTCGGTAGGCCCGGCGGATTGATCCGCGACTGCGCCACCGCTTCGCCGCCCAGACCCCAGCGATCGAGCACCTTGCGGTACAGGCCGTTGTCGATGGCGTACTGCAGGGCCTGCTGCACCGGCCCGACCAGACCATTGTCCTTCTTGGTCAGCACGCCGATCTCGGCTTGCAGGGCATCGCCCGCACCGGAGAAGGTGGCGACCACCTTGGACTGACCGGTCTGCGCCACGTGATACTGCGCGGACGGATTCGGTCCCAGGTAGCCGTCGATACGACCCGCGGACAGGGCCAGGTAGTAGTCGCTGACCTGCTGGTAGTAGGTGATGTCCACCTTGGGCAGGCCGTCGGCGACATCATCGGCGCTCCACTTCACCAGCAACTGCTCCTGGTTGGTGCCGGAGGTGACGCCGATCTTCTTGCCCGCCAACGACTTGCGGTCCTGGTAGGTCCAGTTCGCGTCCTTGGGCACCTCGAGCGCCACATTGTCGAGGCGGTAGGTGGCGAAGTCGTACTTCTCCTTGCGCTCCTCGGTGACCGTGGCATTGCTGACGAAGGCGTCCGCCTCACCGGAATCGATCTTCACGAAGTTCTGCGCCCAGTCGCCGATGCGGGTGTCGACCTTCAGGCCCAGAATGTCGGCGACCAGCACGGCGAGATCGGCGTCCGCGCCGATCGGGGTGCGATCGTCGGTGGCGTAGAAGCGCAGCGGCGGAGCCGCGCCCACCGAGCCGGTCACCACCAGCGTGCCGCGGTCGCGCAGGGCCTGCGGCAACTGCGCCGCGATGGCGTCCACCTTCGGAGCGTGTACGCGGCCGGCCTGCTCGGGCGACAGGTCATAGCTGACGCCGTTCACGGTGCGGGTCGTGTCGGTGGTGGTGCCATCGCCCTTACCGCAGCCACCCACCAGCAGACTCAGAGTGGTGACGGCGATCAGAGCGCCGATCCGTCTGCGACGGCTCGCCATGGACATCGGAATGGTCCTCACGTAGTCGGGGACACGTCACAGGACGTGTGCGAGAAAGGCTTTGGTGCGCGGATGCGCCGGGCTGTCGAGCACCTGGGTGGGCGGGCCCTGTTCGACGATGCGGCCCTCGTCCATCAGCACCACGGTGTCGGCGACCTCGCGGGCGAAACCCACCTCGTGGGTGACGATCACCAGTGTCGCGCCGCCGCGGGCCAGATCGGTGAGCACCTCGAGCACCTCGCCGACCAGCTCGGGGTCCAGCGCCGAGGTGGGTTCGTCGAACAGCAGCACCTCGGGCTTCAAGGCCAGCGCCCGTGCGATGGCGACCCGCTGTTGCTGACCACCGGAGAGCCGGGACGGGTACTCATCCGCCTTGTCCGACAACCCGACCCGGGCCAGCAGCTCCAGGGCCTCCGCGTTCACCTCGGCCTTGGCGCGGCGCTGCGCGGCCACCGGCGCGAGCGCCACATTCTCCCGAACCGTCAGATGCGGGAACAGATTGAAGTTCTGGAACACGAAGCCGATGCGCGAGCGCTGACGCAGGATCTCGCGTTCGGGCAGCTCGTGCAGCCGATCGCCCCGGCGGCGGTAGCCCACCAATTCGCCACCGACCCGGACGGTTCCGGCATCGACCTGTTCGAGATGGTTGATGGTTCGCAGCAGCGTCGACTTGCCCGAACCCGACGGGCCCAGGATCACGGTGACCTCACCGGGCCGCACCGTCAGATCGATGCCGTTGAGCACCTCGTTGCGGCCGAAGGACTTCCGGATGCCGCGCAGTTCGATCGCGTACTCGCTCACCGCTTCTCACCCTTCGCGAAGTGCCGCTCGATATAGAACTGCGCGATGCTCAGCACGGTGGTCAGCGCGATGTACCAGACCGTCGCCACCATCAGCAGCGGCACCACCCGGCCGTTGCGGCCGTAGATGACCTGCACCTGGTAGAACAGCTCCGCGATCGCCATGGTCGACACGATCGAGGTGCCCTTGAACAGGCTGATCACCTCGTTCGCGGCGTTCGGCAGAATGCCGCGCATGGCCTGCGGGGCAACGATCGTGAAGAACTGCCGATGCCACGGCAGCCCCAGCGAACGCGCCGCCTCCCACTGCCCCTCGTCCACCGAGATGATCCCGGCGCGAATGATCTCCGCCGAGTACGCGGCCTGATGCAGCGCCAAACCGATGACGGCGGCGGTGAATCCGCTGATCACGCCATTGGTCTGGAAGTGCGCGAACTCCGGGCCGAACGGAATGCCCAGCGACAGCGTCTTGTACAGATAGGCCAGGTTGAACCAGAACAGCAGCTGCACGATCAGCGGAATCGAGCGGAACGCCCACACGTAGGTCCACGAGATCGCCTGCAGCACCGGGTTCTTCGACAACCGGCCGATGGCCAGCCAGATCCCGATGAAGAAGCCGAGCAGCGTCCCCCAGAAGGTCAGCTCCAGCGTCACCTTCAGTGCTGAGAGCACCGACGACGCGGTGATGTACTGCGCGAAAGTGGACCAGTCCCAGCCGGGATTGGTGATCAGGCCGTGCGCGAACTGCGCGACCAGCAGCAGTGCGACCGCCGCCGTCACCCAGCGCCAGGGGTGCCGGGTGCGGACGATGCGCAGTTCGCCATCGTCGTGATCGACAGGCGTCGCGGTGTCCGCGGGTGCCGCCAATGTGCTCATGGATTCGTCCTCCATCGGTCCTGGCGGAAGCACCCGCACCACGTGCGCGGGGGTTGCTGCGATGTCTGCGAGCCAGGTCTCTCGATCGCTCTGGATGGTGAAGACGACGATACGAACTCCGGCGACGCCTGTCGCCGGTCCAGATCAGCGTGAATTCAATAGCGGTACAACGGATTTCCCGATTGCCACCGGAAAATCGGAGAACTCAGCCGGCGGCCGCGTCCAGATCGGGATCATGGTCGTGCAGCGCGCGGAAACCGCTGCGATGGAATACCAGCGGCTCGGACTCGGGATGCGTGGTCAGGCGGTGCACCCGCAACAGCACCACGGCGTGATCGCCCGCCGGAACCTGCTCGTGGACGGAGGTTTCCAGCCAGGTGGCGGCGCCCGCCACGAAGGCGGCATTGCCGGTCCCAGTGTGCAGCTCCACATTCCGGAAGCGGTCACCACGACGGGAACTCAGACCCCGGGCCGCCGCCTGCTGCGCACTGCCCAGCAGGCTCAACCCCAGACGGCTGGCCTGTTGCAGAATCGGCCAGGTCTCGGAGGAATATTGGATGCAGATCGACACCAGCGGTGGATCCAGTGACACCGGTACGAAGGTGCTCACCACCATGCCGTACGGATTGCCACCGATCCGTGCGCAGACCGCCACCACCCCGCTGGGGAAGTGCGCGAAGGTCTTTCGCAGATCCGTGCCGTCGACCGGAGATAGCGCGGCGCCCGCGCTGTGAATCGAGGTCAGCTCGCCCATCACTTCACTTCAGCACCGGCCGCCGCGCACCGACAGGGTTGCGCTCGAGCCGATCGGAAGCGGGGGCGGGAACACGAGTTCAGCACACCGTGAAAAAACGGAAGCCCGTCCGGCCCCGAAGCCGGACGGGTTGTCCCGATGAGGTGTCTGAGTTCGTCCCTGAGCTCCTTAGCGCTTACTTCGCGAGATGCGGCTGGTTGATGGTGGCGAAGTACTGGATCGCAGCGGCGATCGCGACCGGAGCCGTGATGAACAGCTGGCCCGCGAGGGTGCCCAGGAAGCCGACGGCGGCAGCGCCACCGATGCAGCCCGCGATCGGACCGGCGCCGAAGAGCGCGGCCAGCGGAGCGGTAGCGACACCCGCGACACCGAAGCCGATGACGCAACCGACGGCCGCGCCGCCGATGCCGCCGACCAGGGTGGCAATGGTGGCACCGGTGGAGATGGTGTCCTTCATGCGGTTCCAGGCAGCCTGCTCACGGTCGTAATCCGTCTTCCAGGGAGCCTGGTCCTCGAACGGCAGCGCGACGGGCTTGTAGGTCGCGTGATCCAGATCGAACTGCGGGGTCAGCGTGGCGCTGTGGTCCGCGATGTTCGCCGCGATCGGGAACTCGAACTCGTCGACGCGGAAGTTCAGCGGAGTGCCTGCCAGCACAGCGCCATTCGCGGCCTTGATCTTGAAAGCGCCGTCCTCGACGACCATGGAACCGGCGTCCGTGTGGACGATGGTGCTGGTCTGGTCGACCGTGGCGGTGTAGTTGATGGATTCGTCGGCCGGAGCCGGGGCGGCGTTGACGGTCGCGGTGGAGATGCCAAGGGCAGCGATCGTCAGCGCCGCGGTCACGGCGAAGTTCTTGAAGCGCATGTGTTGAAAATTCCCTCTGGAGATGAGCAGGTGCGCCCCCAGAGGAATCATTGTCAGGTGTAAACCCCTGGGGACGCACCGATGGAAACCGGGACGATCAAACGCGGAGTGGCACTGGGGTGCCCGAATGATGAACCTTTGCCCATCGCTTGCCGAAATCCCCTATTTACCGGAGATGTGCGGCTCGTTGATGGTCGAGAAGTACTGGATAGCGGCCGCGAGCGCAACCGGAGCGGTCACGAACAACTGACCCGCCAGGGTGCCGAGGAAGCCCACCGCCGCGGCGCCTCCGATGCAGCCCGCGATCGGACCGGCGCCGAAGAGCGCGGCCAGCGGAGCGGTAGCGACACCCGCGACACCGAACCCGATCGCGCAGCCCAGGGCCGCGCCGCCGACACCGCCGACCAGCGTGCCGATGGTGGCGCCGGTGGAAATGGTGTCGCGCAGGCGGTTCCAGGCCGCCTGCTCCCGGTCGAAGTCCGACTTCCAGGGAGCCTGGTCCTCGTAGGGCAGCGCGACCGGCTGGTAGACCGCGTAATCCACGTCGAACCGCGGGGTCAGGGTCGCGCTGCGATCGTCCGCGATATTCGCCACGATCGGGAACTGGAAATCATCCACGCGAAAGTTCAACGGAGTGTTGGCCAGCACGTTGCCATTTGCGGCCTTGATTTCGAACACGCCATTCTCGACAACGAGAGAACCCGCATCCGTATGGATGATCGTGCTCGAATCATTGGTCGTGGCGGTGTAATTGATAGCGCCACTGTCCGGCTTGGCCGGGTCCGCGTGAACGGTCCCGCTGGCCAATACCGAAGCGGCGATCGCGAACGCCGCCGTTCCGGCGAATTTCCTCATCTTCATCTGGACCGACTCCTGCTGCTGCACAAACTGACTGACGGCGGCAAGCATTAAGGAAACCCTCAGGATGGTGGAGGGTAAAAACCAGCTTGATTCGATGAGGACGCACCGGACGACCATTCGCCGGGTGGCCCGCCTCGCGAATTCCCCTACCGGAACAGGTGATTCGCTGGCTACTTGCCACCACTGATGTGCGGCTGGTTGACGGTCGAGAAGTACTGGATCGCGGCCGCGAGCGCGACCGGCGCCGTCACGAACAGCTGGCCCGCGATGGTGCCCAGGAATCCGAATGCCGCGGCGCCGCCGATGCAGCCCGCGATCGGGCCCGCACCGAAGAGCGCGGCCAGCGGAGCGGTCGCGACACCCGCGACACCGAACCCGATGGCGCAACCCAGTGCGGCGCCACCCAGGCCGCCTACCAGCGTTCCGACGGTCGCGCCCATGCCGATCGTGTCCCGCAGACGGCCCCAGGCGGCCTGCTCACGGTCGTAGTCCGACTTCCAGGGGGCCTGGTCCTCGAACGGCAGTGCGACCGGCTTGTAGGTCGCGTGCTGCACATCGAACTGGGGCGTCAGGGTCGCGCTGTGATCCGCGATGTTCGCCACGATCGGGAACTCGAACTCGTCCACGCGAAAGTTCAAGGGGGTGTTGGCCACAATGTTGCCATTGGCGGCCTTGATCTCGAAAACGCCGTTCTCGACGACCAGTGAACCGGCGTCGGTACGGACGATCGTGCTCGTATCGTTGACCGTCGCGCTGTAATTGATTACGCCACTGTCGGACTGAACCGGCTCAGCATGAACGGTGCCGGTGGCCACGCCCAGGACCGCCATCGTCAACGCCGCCGCTCCGGCGAATTTCCTCATCTTCATCTGGGTACTGCTCCCGCTGCCGCACAAAGTAACTGACGACGGTCAGCATTCAGCAACCTCACAGGGAGTTCGAGGGTAAAACCCAGCTTGATTCGATCGCGACAGATCGGACAGATCGGACAGATCTATTTCGCCTTGGCGGCAGCCTTGGCCTGCTTCTTGAATTCCCGGACCTGGGTGAGGGATTCGGCATCGGTCACATCGGCGACCGATCGGCGCGAACCGTCCTCACCGTAAGCGCCCGCCGCCTCACGCCAGCCACTCGCACTCAGCGCGCGCTGTTTGCCCAACAGCGCCAAGAAGATCCGCGCCTTCTGATCACCGAAACCCGGCAGCTGCTTGATCCGCTTCAGCACCTCCTTGCCGTCCGGATCACCGTCGGTCCACAGCCGGGAGGTCTCGCCGTCATAGTGCTCGACTATGAAGCGGGCCAGCTCCTGCACCCGGCGGCCCATGGACCGGCCGTAGCGGTGGATGGCCGGCGGGGTGGCGGCCAGCTCCTCGAACTCCTCCGGATCGGCCGTGGCGATCCGCTGGATGTCGAACCCGCCCATCCGGTCGGCGAGTTTCCACGGACCACGGAACGCGTGCTCCATCGGGAACTGCTGATCCAGCATCATCCCGACCAGCAGCGCGAAATCATCCGTCGACAGCAGTTGGTCGGCATCCGAATCCTGCGCGATACACAGCGTGCGGCTCACCATGTCTCGATCATCCCATCAGGCCCGCGGCGCGGTGACGCGGGTCACGCCGGGCCCGGCGGAACGCTAGGCTCGGGCCATGCCCGACACCATGGCTACTTCTTCAGTAGGAACCGCGCCGCAACCTGGTGCGGGGTCCGGACTGCGCCCGGACCGCTTCGACCGCGACGGCCAGGATCAGCTGGTCGACGTCCAGGATCTGCAAGCCGCACTGCCGGGAATCCGGCGGCTGCGGACCTGGGCCCACGAAGCCCTCGCCGTCCGGCCCGGCGAGCGTGCGGTGGACATCGGCTCCGGCACCGGATCGGAGGTGTTCACCTTCGCCGAGAGCGTCGGCGCCACCGGCACCGCGGTCGGCGTCGAACCCGACCCGAACCTACTGCACGCCGCCGAACGCCGTGCCGCCCAGGCCGAATCCACCGCCACCTTCGTCACCGGCGACGCCTACGGGCTGCCCTTCGGCAACGACACCTTCGACGTCGCCCTGTGCGAACGCGTCTTCGGGCACCTCACCTCCCCCGCCCGCGCGGCCGGCGAGATCGCCCGGGTGCTGCGCCCCGGCGGGCGCGTGGTCGTGATGGACAGCGACTGGGGCACCGCCATCGTGCATCCCGGCGACCGGCACGTGGTGCACGAGGTCGTCGAGACCATGATCGCCCGCACCACCAACCCGTTCGCCGGACGACGGCTGGCCGGACAGCTCACCCAGGCCGGACTGGTCGTCGACAGCATCGGCTCACACGCGCTGGTGCAGGACGGCGGCATCGGCGCGGGCGCACTGGTGGCCCGCATCGCCGATATGGCGGTGGCGCGCAGCGCGATCACCCAGGCACAGCGCGATCAGCTGCTCGCGGACCTGGAAGCGGGTGCCGCCAGCGGCGACATCCACCTGTCGGTGACCATGTTCGCTGTGCTCGCACACAAGCCCGCCTGACAGACGGAGAAGGGCGCGCACCGAATTCGGTGCGCGCCCTTCGTGTTTCCGGAACCTAGCCGGTCAAACTCATCAGCTTCTCCGAAGCCGACAGCAGTACGCAGGTGGCCAGGCCGTCCATCGCCTTCTCCAGCTCACCGATCGACGGGAAGCTCGGGGCGATGCGAATGTTCTTGTCCTCCGGGTCTTTTCCGTACGGGTAGGACGCACCGGCGGGCGTCAGCGCGATACCGGCGTCCTTGGCCAGCGCCACCACCCGGCTCGCGGTGCCCTCCAGCACGTCCAGGCTGATGAAGTAGCCGCCCTTGGGCTCGGTCCAGGACGCCACCTTCGACGCGCCCAGCCGGTCCTCCAGGATCCGCAGCACCAGTTGGAATTTCGGCTCCAGCAGGGCGCGGTGCTTCTGCATGTGCGTGCGCACGCCCTCGGCGTCACCGAAGAAGCGCAGGTGCCGCAGCTGGTTCACCTTGTCCGGGCCGATTGTCTTGCGGCCCAGGTGCTTCAGGTACCACTCCAGGTTGGCGGTGGACGCGCCGAAGAAGCTCACGCCCGACCCCGCGAAGGTGATCTTCGAGGTGGAGGCCAGCACCAGCGGGCGGTTCGGGTTGCCTGCGGCGGCGGCCAGGCCCAGCACGTCCAGCACCGGCTCGGCGGTGTCGGCCAGCGGGTGCACCGCGTACGCGTTGTCCCAGATGATGCGGAAGTCGGGAGCCGCGGTCGGCATCGAAACCAGTTCGCGGGTAACGGCTTCGGAGAAGGTGATGCCGGTCGGGTTGGAATAGTTCGGCACCGCCCACAGACCCTTGATGGCCGGATCGGCGGCCACCAGCTCGGCGATCAGGTGGGTGTCCGGGCCGTCGCCCTTCATCGGGATCGGGATCATCTCGAAACCGAGCGATTCGGTGATCGCGAAATGCCGGTCGTAACCCGGCACCGGACAAAGGAACTTGAGCACCGGCTCGGCCGCCCAGCGCTGCTGCGAATCCACCGTGCCGTGCAGCATCGCGAACACCAGCAGGTCGTGCATGATCTCCAGGCTGGCGTTGTTGCCCGCCACCAGGTTCGACACCGGAATCCCGAGCAGCTCACCGAAGATGGCGCGCAGTTCCGGCAGGCCGTGCAGGCCACCGTAATTGCGGACATCGGTGCCGTTGGCGTCACGGTAGTCGCCGGCGCCCGGCAGCTCGAGGAGTCCCTGCGAGAGATCCAGCTGCTCGGGCGATGGCTTACCCCTCGTAATGTCCAGCGTCAGCTTCTCGGTCTTGAGCTTCGCGTAGTTCGCGGTCTGCGTCTCGTGTTCCGTCACGAGTTCCGCATGGCTCATCAAACCGAATTGCGTCTGCCGAGGCATCTGACAGCCTTTCCAAGGGCGAGGGTGTTATGTCGAGGGTGCCGTGGACCACGCACCCGGGTGCGTGTCGTGGACCCAGCCGCCCACGTTACTAGGACGACTCGCCCGATCGGGAGGGTATATACGACTCCGCACCCCGAAAATGAAAGGGGACCCAGCGCACCCGGCAGAGCCCGTTGACCCTTGCTGCCTTCCGGCCCTGGGGGAGTTCACAGGATGCGCGCCGCGCTGGATCCGTCGGCCAGTGTAGCGGCTCACCGCGACCCGCGCCGCCCGGGGTCGTTACGATGCCTGCGATATCGCGGAGGCATGCGCGCCATACCGGAGGGGACAAGGCGATGACGAGTTCGGATCCAGGATCGGGAACACCACACGACCCGGCCAAAGCCCAGGAAACCGCCCAGTGGTGGGCCACCGCGCCCGCAGGAGGCGAACCGGGACAACCCGTCCAGGGCCCCGATCCGACCATGCTGAACTACGCGGGCGCGAACATTCCGCCGTATACGCCTCCCGCACAGCAGATTCCGCCGCAGCAGCCCTCCGGCGGCTACCCGCAGCAGCCCTCCGGCGGTTATCCGCAGCCGCCGTCCGGCGGTTATCCACAGGTCCCCTCGGCGGGCTATCAACAGGTGCCCTCCGGTGGTTATCCCCAGGCGCCGTCGGGTGGTTATCCCCAGGTGCCCACCGGCTATCAGCAGGCCGACTACCAGCAGCCCTACGGCGCTCCCGTCGCCCCCGGCTACGGCTACCCGACCCCGCAACCGCCGCGCTCCAACAAGACCGGCTGGATCATCGGCGGCGCGATCGGCCTGGTGGTGATCGTCGGCGCCATCATCGGCGTGGTCGCCCTCACCGGCGGCGACAACCCCGTGAACCCGCTCGGCGACACCAAGAAGAACGCCGGGAAATACACCATGGACGGTGTCACCAACGGCTGCAACGTGATCGACACCTCGGTGCTGAGCAAATGGGTCGCCACCCCCAAGGGCACCCCCACCCACACCGAAACCAAGCCCGCCGACTACATCGGCGGCCGCTTCGAATGCCAGGCCAGCAACGAACAGGCCAGCAGCGCCGACAAATACACCACCAACCAGGCCGACCTCACCCTCGACGTCTCCTTCCTCAGCGGCTCCAGCACCTACGCCAAGCCCGAGTTCGACACCTGGAAGGTCGTCGACACCGGCACCACCGGCAGCGGTCGCACCGCGGGCGACGTCCCAGGCATCGGCGAGTCCGGCTACTGGTCCGCCAAGGTCGACGACTACACCTACTTCACCACCACCGACTACACCGTCGCCGTCAAGGACGACAACGCCTCGGTGAAGGTCAACATCCGCCTCCGCATGGCCAAGGGCCAGGACGTCAGCAAGGACGACATCGCCCAGGTCTGCAAGGACCAAGCCCGCAAAGCCCTCACCAACCTCAAGAAGAAATAGCCCCCCACCACCCAGTTTGCTACCACCAGGGGTACACCCGGTATATTGCTCCACGGAGGATTCGCCTAGTGGCCTATGGCGCTCGCCTGGAACGCGGGTTGGGTTAACGCCCTCAGGGGTTCAAATCCCCTATCCTCCGCTCCCGAAGGCCCCGTCCCGGAAATTTCCGGACGGGGCCTTCGACGTATCCGGCCCACAGCGGCCCGAATCTCACAGCAGCAGAACACCACCGGCACGTGAGCTATGTCATGATGCGATGCCCACCACTCGGCGCAACTCATTGCCCGGTCGGTCACCCTCCGGCCGCCGTCAGCCACTCCCTCAACTGCTCGTCGCTGGACAGCTCGACGAACTGCACGAAGTCGGCGTTGCCACGGTGATCGACGGCCGCATGCAAATGGTCTTGCCAATCAGCGGCGTACTCGCGCATCGCGTCGATCAGCGCCGCGACCGCGGTGTCCAATTCAGGCGCCTCCACGGCGAGCGGCAACCCTGGAAGGTACGCACCCCACTGCCCGTTCTCCCGAACAACCTGAGCCTCATGCGAACGGATCGTGTGAGACAACAGCTCCCGCAGCCGACCAACCTCCACGCCTCAACCCCTTCCAGTGCACCCATATGTAGACCACGCGAACGAGCTCGCCCCATCGGAGGCGCAAGTCGCGGATCAAGACGTCGAATTGCGGTGCGTCGGGCCCTTCCGGGACCGCCCGACAATCCGCTCTGTGGCTGGCGCTATGCCCCGAAAGCGCCAGCCGCCGAACATGATTCGCTATTTGCTCGGCAGAGGTGCAGGCGAACCCCACGTCTGACTATGAGGCACTGTCCACGGTGTACAGCGGCGGGCGGAAGTTGTCGGGGCGGTGATGAGCGAGCAACTCGCGTAACGCCTCCGTGGCAGCCGGGTCGGTCGCGGAGACGAGTTCCGCGACCCGGCGAATGGTCAGTGCGTTGATGCCTTCGGCCGCAGCGTGGATGACGTACTCGTCCACGAAGTCCAGGGTCTCCAGTGACGGGGTACGGGCCTGGGCTCGGTCGCCGGACCTCGTGCGTTCGATGTCGAGTTCGCTTCGGCCATTGCGTCGGTCGCGCAACAGCCGCTCTGCCTGTTCGAAGCTCGTCGCTCCGAGGAGGACCGACGCCAGCGATGAGTCGACCAATCTCCGTGCGCTGACCTCGTAGATATTCGCGGCGTTGTCTGTGAGTGTCACGGCCGAGTTCCGTTGCGTCTGTACCGTTCCGCGCCACCCGGCAGCTGCTGCCGACAGCAGAGCGTTGGCTTCTGATGGATGCCATGACCAGATGCTGTTGAACGGCAAGGCATCTCGCGGTCTCAGTACTGCGGCCTGACGAGCCTCAAGCCGGTCGAGTCGAGAATGCACCTCAGCCGGAGACAACTCGCCGTCGAGACCGGGGCCCGCCACGAAGGCACGCACGGGAATCCCCGACTGTACGGCGGCGGCGAGGCTGAGAGAATCCGCGAGAGGTGTTCGCAACCCAGGCTCATGGCCTTCACCGAGAATGTCGCCGCCGACATCGATGACGATCAGTTCACTCGCATCGAACACTGCCGCCGCACAGCACATCTGCTCAGCCAACCCAGCAGCGCCTTCTGCCGCGTCCAGAAGCAGCAGGGGCTGGCGGATGGAGTCGGCCAACCGGGGCAGCGTCGACTGCCCGATCAGCAGTGCGGCCGTGCCAGGGATCTCGGCGACTCCACCACGATCTATCAACCCGTCGAAGTCTGCGCGCACACGTGGGCCTGGTGCCGGGTCGATCATGAATCGGTCCCACGAATAGCTCATGATCGCGACAACACCCAACTCCGGCATCGCGGCGGCAAGCATGGCGGCACTTACCGCATCTCCTCCGCCACCGGCGGCAATCGCTATCGCAGCGGGCACACTATCCCCTGCCGTCTGTTCGTGATTCGCAAATTGGCTAGTGGCCTATGGTAGTCGCTGGAGGTGGAAGCGTGCCCGAGATCGAAGAGGTACTGCCGAAGTACCTGCAAATCGCTGGTCATCTACGGGATCAGATCGTTCGAGGAGATCTGACACCTGGTGAAGAGGTCCCATCCGAACGGGCGCTGGCCGCAGCCTGGCGGGTTGCACGCCCGACCGCAAGCAAAGCGTTGCAAGCGCTACGACGCCAGGGACTCGTCGAATCACGCCAGGGCTCAGGCACATACGTGCGGGAGCCACACGCGGCACCGCAGGCTCGGGAACGCCTCGAACGGGCCGCAGCACTGGGCACCATGTACTCGGCGTCCGAGCATGTCGACTTTCCATTTGTGGGCATCGTTGACGGTCCTGGCTATGTGACAGACGCACTCGGCCTGGCCAGCGGCAACCGAGTGATCCAGCGCCAGCGGATCATCAGCAGTGAAACGAGCGGTCTCGTCGAGTTTTCCACGTCGTGGTTCGATGCCGCGCTGGCCGATGCCGCCCCGCGCCTGCTGGTTGGCGAGCGGGTAGGCGGCGGCACTTTGAGCTACCTCGCCACCGATGCGGGGATTCGCGCGACATACGCCCGCGATCAAGCTTGCGCTCGACTCGCTTCGGCTGAGGAACGCGCCGCGTTGAAGCTCTCGGATCCAGCCCCGGTACTGGTGAACTGGCTCATCGCCTACGACTCGGCGGACATCGCGGTCGAGTTCGACGAGGCCGTCTACCCTCCGGAACGTTGGTCGTTCAAACAGGAATATCGCATCGACCTCTAGCCTCCCGGCCGGAGTCGACCGAAAGAATTCCGCCATCCGGTGACTGGCATAGTCCAGCATCCAAATAAGTGGCATAGTCCACTTAGGTCAGATGCCGAGCCTCTTGCGGCGGACAGGCACTCGACCTACCGATCCGGGCGAGCGAAGGACATCACATGTCGTCGTTGACCGAACTCGAGGCGAAAGTACTGGGCGCCCTGTCGATCCTGGAGCCGTTGCAGTCGTCCACGGCGAGGCAGCTGTGCGGCGAGGCCAAACGAAGCGTCGAGTCGACGAGACGTGCCCTACGCACACTGCTGCACAAGGGATTTGCCACCAACGGGTCCCAGCGCCCGTCGAATTGGCGAGCAACGAAACATGGCCGCCGTGTCATGAGGACGCCTGCGCTACAGGAGTATGCGCGGAGAGGCGAGAAGTGATGACGCGGCCGATCGCGGTCGGATACCTGCGGCGCGATATCTCTGGCGTCCGTCAACAGTGGGACGAGTACCGACTGCGCGGACTTGCCGCACGCTTCGGCTACAACCTCACGAAGATCATCGTGTTCGGCCGCAACGGCCTACAGCCGAAGCTGCTGGAAGCGATCGCGACTGCCGAGGCCGAAGCTGTATTCGTCCCGAGTGCAACGCATTTCGATGACGGTGAAGTTCCCACACGACTTGTCCAGATCATCGATGTGATCACCGTAGACACCGAGGAAACCCACGCACGGTGGTCGAACGGCGCAGTCGACCCGATCGAACGGATGTGATCCCGATGCGCCCATAGCGTGAATAGCACTGCTCTCGCTCCGGCATGGACCGGCCCAGCTTCCGGAGCTACTGAACATCCGTTCGACGGCTGGTGCCATGTCCCGAAAGCACCAGTCGCCGAACATGATTCGCTATCTGACGGCTGCGGAGCTCACTTCAGGGACCGTGGGCAGGCAATCTACTGCACGCTCCTCGGCTCCGCCCTCACCCTCGCCTCCGCCTCCGCCGGCGGCCCGATGCTCAGAAGACAGTCAATTCTGTAGGGGGGTTCCAGGTTTCGAATCGTCGGCTATCGGGTCGAGTACGACTATCGGCACTGTGCGCCCGGCCGCGCGTGCCGGTGCGATCAGGAACAGGTAGGTGCCGCCGGTGCGTAGCAGGACCCGGCGCAGTAGTGCGCGGGCCTCGGCGCCTTCGGTGATGCGAGCGTTCATGGTGCGGGTGCGGCCGTCGGCTCGGACCTGGACGAGCGGGTTCGCCGTGATAGGCCGGTTGGCGCTTGCCGCCACCGTAGGAAGCCAGTAGGACGAACGACTCGCCGAGCATCAGGAAGCACGGCATGAGAACGGTTCTGGGTAGTCCGGTCTTGCGACCGGTGGTCGTCAACTCCACCATCCGTATGTGCCACAGGCGAAGACGGCCTGCGGTCAGCTCGAACAACGGCTGAAAACTCATGTTGAGCAATCGGGCGCCGCGCCAGTGCAGTGTCCTCCGCGATCGCGCGTCGCGATGGGCGGACGGGTTCAACTGCGGGCGCGCTCGCGCGCGAAGTCGATGAGCCGCTGCGGGATTCGATCCGATACCGCGGCGAAGACGCGCTCCACGTGTTCGGGAGCCAGCAGGGCGGCGCCACCGCGCAGCAGACCCGGGGAAAGGCGGTGCAATCCGAACATCAGCCAGGACTCGGGCCGCACCGGGACCACTCCCCAATTGTGGCGGGCCGCACGCACAATGCCGCGCGCGATGTAGTCCGGCGAGGTGAGCAGCGGACCGTACTTCTCCGCGAAGGCACCTGCGACCTGCTGGAGTTCACTCTTACTGTCCTCGGCCATGCCATCGAGGGAAGAGACCAGCTGCCCGTTGGACAGTAGGCCGGTTCCGCCGACCGCACCCGGGCAAATCACCGTGACCCCAACACCTTTCGGCGCGAGCTCGCTGCGCAGGCATTCACTGAACATCCGCACCGCGGCCTTGGAAACACAGTACGAGGGCACCAGCGCCACGGGAATGTAGGCCAACCCCGACGAGATATTCACGATCTGCCCGCTGCCGCGCTCGGCCATCAGCGCAGCGAAGGCACGGCAGCCGTTCACGACGCCGCCCAGATTCACCTCCAGCTGACGGTCCCAATCCGCTTTGGAGTGCTCGAGGAATCCACCCGCGATACCGAACCCGGCGTTGTTGATGAGGATGTCGGGCAGTCCGTGATCACGGACCACGTCGCGGGCGAGGCTGCTCCAGGCGTCATCGTCGGTGACGTCGAGAACGTAGACCTCCGCGCGCCCGCCCCGGACTCGGATCAGCTCGGCGGTGTCCTGGGCAGTGCCGCCGTTGATGTCGGTGACGATGACTCGGGCGCCCATCCCCGCGTAGCGCAGGGCGGTAGCGCGGCCGATGCCGCTGCCCGCGCCGGTGATCACCACAGATTCGGGGTTGGGTGCGCCTTGAAACACGCTCGGCTCCTTTGCCAAAGTCCCACACGAGACCACTGTGTTACACAGCCAGTCTGTCTCAGACAGTAGCAGTTGCCGGTTCGGAATCCAACCCTCACCGCCACGCGACTCGGGTCCATTTCCGGAAGTCTCATCGCGAGAAGCATTGCGCCTCAAAAGGTCAACGCAGTGCGGCGGCGACCTCGTCTACCGCGGAATCCAGGAGGGCCGCGTAGGCGTCTATGTCCGGGAGGACTTCGGGGTCGGCGTGGATGGAGAGGGTGAGGGTGTCGCCCAGGCCGTGGAGGCCGTGGGTCAGGTGCATGACGGTGCCGAGGGCGGGGAAGCCTGCGGTGAAGTGGACCCGGCCGCCTGCGAAGGTGAAGTCGGCGGGGCCTCGGTTGACGCTGGAGAGGACTGTGTGGCCTGAGATTCGTTCGGGGAGAACGGTTATCGGGAAGGTGGTTACGTCGCGGTGGAGGATGGGGGCGGGGAGGGCGGCGGTGACGGCGGCCTGGGCGTCTTGCAGGGGGTGGTCGGCTCGGGTGCGGCGGGTGGCGAGGTCGGCGGCGATGCGGGTGGCTCGGGTTTGCAGGTTCGGCTCCGAGACGGCGAGGTCTATCGATAGGTCTCGGTAGCTGTTGCGAACATCCGGGGCGGTGGTGATCGCCATGGGGACTTGGGCGCGGAGTTCGGGAATGGGAGTGCCGGATCCGGAGAGGTGGCGTTCGAGTGCCACTGAGACGGCGGTCAGGGCTACCACTGTGACCGTGTGGCCGGGAGTGTGCAGACGAGCCTTGGGGCACAACAATATTCGGGCTACGTGTGCGGTGGGGGCGGAGCCGGTGCCGTTCAAGACAGTTGGGGCGACGTCCGGGGCGGGGGGTGGGAGTTGGCCGGTCGCGGTGAGGTCGGCTAGCTCGCGCTGGGCGCTCGCTGCCGCGAATCCACGGATTGCCGTGCGCGCCAAAGCGATTGGAAAACCCGGCAGGGCGAGAGCGGCGGCTCGGGCAGGTTGCGTCTTCGAGATCCAGGATCGAGCGGCAGTTGCGACGTGGCCACCTGCCGCCTTCGCAGCCTTGGCACCCACCACCGCTGCGACGCGGTCCCACGGTGACAGATCCCTGGCGACCCTCGGAAGTTCGCTGTCGCTGAACAACGTTCGGGCGAGGGTGGCGGCGTGGCGGCCGTCGGCCAGGGCGTGGGATACCTGGAGGACGAGGATCAGGGCGGGTTCGCCGGGAGCGAAGCCGGGGGCGTCTCGAATACCTCGGAATGCGTGCAGGCGCCAGGGGCGGTCGTCGGCTCGGACGGCGGTGGCGAGTAGTTCGCGTACGGCGGCAGTGAGATTCGCCCAGGTCGGGTCGGCGAGGGGGTGGTCGAGGAACTGAGCATCAGTGAATTCGCACGGGGTCCAGAGTGGATACGCAATGTTTGCAGGGGTGTCCAGCACGCGTACCAGCAAATCTGGGATGTTCGCCGCCCTGGCCGCCACGAGGGAGCGCAGGTGGGTGGGGTTCGCGCCGGTGTCGGTGAAGGCGTAGAGCAGGAACAGGTCGGTTCGGGTGCGGGTGGACAGCCAGTACGTGGTGGCGTCACGGGCGGTCAGGGAATTCACTCGATGACCCTAACGAAAGGCTGTACAGGCCAGTGGGTCTGGGTGCTACCGTTTGTAGTAGAAGCCTGATCACTATCCCGGGGGCGGGGTGAACGCAATGGCAACTCAAAAAACTGTCGCCGCTCGAGCAGCGGAACAAGCCGATGCGATGGATGAGCGCTACAAAGGCGGCGCATTCCTGAAAAGGTCGATCAACAAGGTCTTTCCGACCCACTGGTCATTCCTGCTCGGCGAAATCGCGCTCTACAGCTTCATAATTCTGCTGCTGTCCGGCGTGTATTTGACCTTGTACTTCGATCCGTCCATGAGCGACGTCGTCTACACCGGCTCCTACCAGCCGCTACGCGGCGTCACCATGTCCCGCGCTTACGAGACCGCACTGGATATCTCCTTCGACGTGCGCGGCGGATTGTTCGTGCGGCAGGTACACCATTGGGCCGCATTGCTTTTCACCGCGTCCATGATCGTTCACATGTGCCGGGTGTTCTTCACCGGCGCGTTCCGCAAACCCCGCGAAGCCAACTGGGTGATCGGCGCACTGCTGTTCATCCTGGCCATGTTCGAGGGCTTCTTCGGCTACTCACTGCCCGACGACCTGCTCTCGGGTACCGGGCTGCGCGCCGCCTTCGCGGGCATCACGCTGGGCAGTCCGGTCATCGGCACCTGGCTGCACTGGCTCATGTTCGGCGGCGACTTCCCCGGCACCATCATCATTCCGCGGCTCTACATCGCACACGTACTGCTGCTACCCGGAATCATGCTGGGGCTCATCGGCGCTCACATCGCCCTGGTCTGGTACCAGAAACACACCCAGTACCCGGGGCCCGCGCGCACCGAGAAGAACGTGGTCGGCACCCGCATCGTGCCGGTGTTCTCCCTAGACCAGGGCGCGTTCTTCGCGTTCACGCTGGCCGTGGTGGCGCTGATGGGCGGGCTGCTGCAGATCAATCCGATCTGGAACCTGGGTCCCTACAACCCATCACAGGTGTCGGCGGGCACCCAGCCCGACTTCTACATGATGTGGACCGACGGCTTCCTGCGCCTGTTCCCCGCCTGGGAGCTCTACATCTTCGGGCACACGGTGCCCGGCGCGTTCTCGGTGGCGCTGTTCATGCCGATCATCTTCGGACTGCTCATCGGCTATCCGTGGATCGAGAAACGGCTGACCGGCGACCGCGCCCGCCACAACCTGCTGCAACGACCGCGAGATGTGCCGGTGCGCACCGCGATCGGGGCCATGGCTCTGAGCTTCTACCTGATCCTCACGCTGGCCTGCGTCAACGACATCATCGCGCTGCAATTCCACGTCTCGCTCAACGCCACCACCTGGGCGTTCCGCATCGCGCTGCTGACCGTGCCCGCACTGGCATACATGACCGCGTACCGGTTGTGCCTCGGCCTGCAACGCGGCGACCGCTCCGTCCTCGAGCACGGCATCGAAACCGGTGTGGTGCGGCGACTTCCACACGGCGAGTACATCGAGATCCATCAGCCACTCGGCCCCGTCGACGTACACGGGCATCCGATTCCGCTGGAGTATCAGGGCACCAAGGTGCCCCGGAAGTTGAACGAGCTCGGCATCGCGGGACGTCCCGGGACCGGCACGTTCTTCCGCCCGGATCCGCCGGAGGAGCAGCAGGCCAACGTCGTGGCCGAGCGCGACGCCGAACACCAGCAGCTGGCGATACTGCGGCAGGTCCAGGAGAACTCGCACTGACCGGGTGCTACGCGGCAGAGCCCCGAGTCTCCGGGACCCGGGGCTCTTCTTTGTGCTGTTCGTCCCGGTCGAGCTCGCCCGAACCGGTCAGGCTCGCTTGAACTCTCCGTCGGAGACGCCGGCGACGAAGGCGTCCCATTCACCGGGGGTGAAGGCCAGGATCGGCCCGCGGCCGAGTTCCTTGCTGTCGCGGACCGCGACATTGCCGTCGCCGAGGAAGGCGACCTCTACGCAGTTGCCATTGGGGCCACTGTGTTTGCTCTTGCGCCACACGGCGCCGGTGTAGTCCACCTTCACGGTACTAGCTCCTTTTCTGCGTCAGGCTCGAGATCTTGCTGGCATCGATCTTGGTGACTCGAGGATCTCCCGCAAATCGGGAATACCCCGCACACCCGAGGCGGCATGCAAACTCTCCGTACCACCCGTTCTCTGCACTTCGCGATGGGAATGCACCCCCGATGGCCGTTCCCGCGCTAAACCCTAGCAGGGTTCGACATAAGGAGATCGCATTCTTTCGTTTTCAACTAGCAAATTTGTGGCAAGGTTAGCCAGCTAATTATTTGCGCAGAATTTGCTTTAATTTGAGTAGTTAGAATTTCACAAGTCCGAATTCCGTTGTCTCGGGATTCGCGGACCAACCGGCAAACCGGCCACGCACCCGGAGCCCCCAGCGTGAGGAATCATGGAGGACATGGCCGAGGAGACACAGGACGACACCGGACGCGACAGAGACGAGAGCGGCCGCGCCCGGAATGCCCGACCTCGTGACCGATTTGGGCGACCTCTCCCCTTCGGGAGCATCGGCATCCCCCGTATCCCGGATGATCTCGAGCTACCACCCCGCGAGACCCTCGACTACGCCCAGCGCCTCATCGACGACGGCCTGCCTTTCAACGCACACGAGGTACTCGAGGCCGCCTGGAAGACCGGTCCGTTCGCCGAGAAGTCGCTATGGCAGGGCCTCGCGCAGTTTGCCGTTGGCCTGACCCACATTCAGCGCGGGAACGCCAAGGGCGCACGCACACTGCTGGAACGCGCCGCCCAACGCCTCACCGCCTACGGGACCGCCCCCTACGACATCGACACCGCCGGACTGGTCGCCACCACCGGCACCCTGCTCACCGCCATCGAGCAGGGAAAACCCCTCTCCGACAACGACCTTCGCCCACGACTCACAATCGAACACTGAATTCGCAAACTTTCACAGCGGCCACATTCGCCATGCGTACTCGCAAGAATGCGAAGGACGAACAGCCGCTGCGAAGCATGCGAACTAGCATGGACGGACATGCCCGCCGACCCGCTCACAGCAACCACCGGATACGGACGCTTCGCGCCCAGCCCGTCCGGTGACCTGCACCTGGGCAACCTGCGCACGGCCCTGCTGGCCTGGCTGTTCGCGCGCTCGACCGGACGCGGATTCCTGATGCGGGTGGAAGACCTGGACCGGGTGCGCCCCGGCGCCGCGGAACGCCAGCTCGAAGACCTCGCCGCCCTCGGCCTCGACTGGGATCCGCCGGTGGAGTGGCAATCGCGACGCCTGCCGCTCTACCGGCACGCCATCGAAGAGCTCACCGCTGCCGGACTCACCTACGAATGCTTCTGCACGCGTAAGGAAATACAGCAGGCCGTCACCGCGCCGCACGGCCCGCTCGGCTCCTACCCGGGCACCTGCCGCGACCTCACCGAACAGGAACGTGACCAGCGGCGGGCCGCGGGCCGCCCGGCAGCGCTGCGGCTACGCGCCGACCGCGGCGAATTCACCGTCACCGACGTACTACTGGGCGAATATCGCGGTCCGGTGGACGATCTGGTGCTGCGCCGCGGCGACGGCACCCCCGCCTACAACCTCGCAGTCGTCGTCGACGACGCCGAGGCGGGCATCGACCAGGTGGTACGCGGCGACGACCTGCTGCCCTCCACCCCGCGCCAGGCCTACCTGGCCACCCTGCTCCACCTGCCCGTCCCGCAATACGCGCACGTCCCACTGGTTCTCAACAGCACGGGCGCCCGCCTGGCGAAACGCGACGGCGCGGTCACGCTGCGCGATCGGATCGCACTCGGCGAAACACCGCGATCGGTCCTGAAACTCCTGGCGGCGTCGCTGGGTTACGGTGACGCGGACACGCCGGGCGCGTTACTGGAACAATTCCGACCGGAAAACCTGCCACGCGAACCATGGTCACTCGACCCAAACGGGTTGTTGCAACCCAGCTAATGACCGTAACGTACGCACTCGACCAGACCCCGAACCTAATTCGACGAGGACGGCGACACTGATGACAAGCGGTGGGTACGACCCCAACCAGTATCCCCAGGGCGGCCAGCCGTACGGGCAGCAGCCGCAGCAACCGTACGGGCAGCAGCCCTACGGCCAGTCCGATCCCTACGGCCAGCCCCAGCAGCCGCAGCAGCCTTACGGCCAGCAGCCCTACGGGCAGCCCGATCCGTACGCGCAGCAGCAGCCGCCGCAGTACGGGCAGCAGCCGTCGTACGGTCAGTCCGATCAGTTCGGTCAGCAGCAGCCCTACGGCCAGCAGCAGCCCTACCAGCAGTTCCCGGGCGGCCAGCCCGGTTACGGCGCACCGGGATTCGGTGGTGGCGCGGTGCCGGGTGACCTGTGGGTGCGCTTCGGCGCCCGCATCCTCGACTTCCTGATCGCCGGTATTCCCGCGGGCATCGTGGTCGGTGTGCTCGAGGCCGTACTCGGCGGCGGCATCTTCATGTCGATCATCGGCTCGGTGCTGCTGTACGCGGCGATCCTCGCGTACTTCGTGCTGATGGAGACCTCGCAGGGCGCGACCCTCGGCAAGAAGATCCTCGGCCTGCGGGTCGTCGGCCCCGGTGGCGGTCCCATCGATGTCCAGATGTCGCTGAAGCGCAACCTCTTCGTCGCGGCCGACCTCATCTACTGCATCGGCTGGCTGGTCGGTATCGGTCTGATGATCTACATCGCGGTCACCATCGAGCAGGACCCGAACAAGCAGGGCTGGCACGACAAGTTCGCCGGCGGCACCCAGGTGCTGAAGGGCTGATCCCTTCCCGAACAGCAACAGTGGGGCGCATCCGCGAGGATGCGCCCCACTGTCGTATTGGAGCCACTGTCGTATCCGCGCCCGGCGCAACGACTTCCGTCAGTACGAACTGCTCCAGTGACCGAGTGACACCAAGACCACGAGCAACGCGATGCCGATGACGGTCCCGATCGCCCCGACCCACACGCCACCCAGCGCCAGCCCGCGCCCCTGCTGACCCGACGTCTTCAACTGGTTGAGTGAGACGATGCCCAGCACCAGGCCGACGATCGAGATCAGCGGAATGAACACACAGAAGAACAGCGAGGGCAACCCGATGATGGACACGATCAGCGACGCCGTCGCCAAACCGTTGGTGCCCGTGCCCTGCACACCGTATGCCGGATACGGCTGGTACCCGGGATAGCCGCCGTACCCGGGCTGCACCGGCGCGCCCGGATAGCCCTGCGGCTGCCCGTACGGTGCCGGATTCGCTTGCGGCGGTGTGTAATTCGCGGCCTGCGGCGGCGGGTAGTTCGGGTACTGCGGCTGCGGCGGTGGAGTCAGCGGCGACTGCTGGAACTGCGGAGCGGAGGAGTAACCGGCCGGAGGCGGGGTCGGCTGCTGCGGTGCCGGGGGCACGTCCTGTGGTGCCACGCCCTCACCGCCGTACTGCTTCCACCACTCGTCGGAATCGCCAGGATTCGTCATTCGCTCAGCCTAGGTCACCGTGCCGGACCATACCCATCGGTCGAGACGGGGATACTTTTCGGGTGAGCGATACAAAAACGGTCGATTCGGGCCGATCTGGACACCCCACGCCCGAGCACGCGGCATTCGCGGACGCGGCGGGGGGATTCTTTACACCGGTGGCGGTCGCCTTCACCGCCGTGCTGCTGATCTCCAATGTCTGCGTCGCCAAGGGCGTGCAGTTCTTCACCGGACAACATCTGTCCTGGGGACCGCTGACCATCCTGCCCATCACCATGGACGGCGCGTTCTTCCTGTTCCCCCTCGCCTACGTCATCGGCGACATCCTCAGCGAGGTGTACGGCTTCCGCGCCACCCGCCGGATCGTCTACTACGGTTTCGGCGCGCTCGCGCTGATGATCGCCTGCTTCCAGATCGTCATCAAGCTGCCCACCGGCGACCTCGACCAGAACGGATCGTCGTTCGGCGACGTGCTCGGCAATACCCCGCAGCTGGCCCTCGCCGGTGTCGCCGGATACTTCATCGGCCAGTTCCTGAACTCGGTCACCCTGGTGCTGATCAAGGAGCGCACCAAGGAGAAGCATCTGTGGGCCCGGCTGCTGGGCTCCACTGTCGCAGGCGAATTCGGTGACACCCTGGTGTTCTGCTCCATCGCGGCGACCGCGATCGGCATCCACACCTGGGGCGACTACATCAACTACGTGATCGTCGGCTTCATCTGGAAGACCCTGGTGGAGATGTGCGTGCTGCCGATCAGCTACCGCTGCATCGCCTTCCTGAAGAAGCGCGAACCCTCGTACCGGCCGCGTGAGCGCTCCGCGATCTACGAGTGAGCCCGACCGCGGCCGTGTCGAATTCCCTTACAGCCCAGGGGCTTTGATGCGGCCGCGCCAGCGCCCGAGGAAATCGGCCTGGTACTCGTCGAAGTTTCCGGCGTCGATGCTCTCGCGAATGCGATCCACCAGACGCACGGTGAAGCGCTCGTTGTGGATGGTGCACAGGGTCGACGCCAGCATCTCCTTCGCCTTGAAAAGGTGATGGATGTAGGCGCGGGTGTAGTTCGCGCAGGTGTAGCAGTCGCAGGTCTCGTCGATCGGCGTGAAGTCACGCTTGAACCGGGCCGTGTTGATGTTGTACCGGCCCTCGTCGGTGTACATGGCCGCATTGCGCGCCACCCGTGAGGGATTCACGCAGTCGAAGGTGTCCGCGCCGTGCGCCACAGCGGTGAACAGGTCCTCCGGCTCGCTGATGCCGAGCAGGTGCCGCGGCTTGTGCTCGGGCAGTTCCTCGCAGCACCAGCCGACGATGGTGCCCAGATTGTGCTTCTCCAGCGCGCCGCCGATGCCATAACCGTCGAAACCCGTTCCGGCCTCGCCCCGCAACGCCTCCAGGTCGCGACATGCCTTGCGCCGCAGGTCCTCGTACTGCGCGCCCTGGACGACACCGAAGAGCGCCTGATACGGCCGGTGCGAACGCTCGGCGGTGAGCCGCTCGTGCTCGTCGAGGCAGCGCTTGGCCCAGCGGCGGGTGCGCTCGAGCGATTCCTCCTGGTAGCCACGGGTATTCATGAGCGTGGTGAGCTCGTCGAACGCCATCATGACGTCCGCGCCCAGCCGATGCTGGATGCCCATCGACACCTCGGGCGTGAACCGGTGCTTGGAACCGTCGAGGTGCGAGCGGAAGGTGACGCCGTCGTCGTCGACGTGCGCGAGACGCTCCTTGCCCTTGGCGATCACGTCGTCGTTCTGCACGCCGACCGATTCCATCGCCAGCACCTTCTTGAAACCGACGCCCAGCGACATCACCTGGAAGCCGCCGGAGTCGGTGAAGGTCGGGCCGTGCCAGTTCATGAACTTCGCCAGGCCGCCCGCCTCGTCCACGATGTCGGGGCCGGGTTGCAGGTAGAGGTGGTACGCGTTGGCCAGCAGCGCCTGCGAGCCGAGCTCCTTCATGGTCTCGGGCAGTACCGCTTTCACGGTGGCCTTGGTGCCGACCGGCGTGAACGCGGGGGTGGCGATGTCGCCGTGCGGGGTGCTGATCACGCCGGTTCGGCCGTGCCGCCCCTCGAGGCGGGTACCGACCTTGAACGAGAACTCGGAGGCAGCAGACACGGCCCCATCCTCTCAGCAGTCCCGCCTCCCCGGAACTTCAGCGCCCGGTTAGGGAGCCGTGGCCCGTTGAGCACGCGTACCAGCGTTGGGTGCCGAACCGATTTCAGGGGTACCCGGTGAGTTACCCCCGCCTCACGAAATCAGTTGTTCCGTTCCGCAACCGTGCTCAGCTCTTGCCGAGGACCACCGCGTCCTGCTCCGGGTCGTCCACGTTCTCGCCCTCGCCGTCGGTGATGGCGGCCGCGAACTGCGCGCTGTAGAGGCGGAAGTACGCGCCGCGAGCGGCCAGCAGCAGCTCGTGGGTGCCCTGTTCGACGATGCGGCCCTTCTCCATCACCACGATGGTGTCGGCGTCGCGGATCGTCGAAAGCCGGTGCGCGATAACGAAACTGGTGCGGTCTCGGCGCAGCGCCGCCATGGCGTGCTGCACCAGCAGCTCGGTGCGGGTGTCGACCGAACTGGTGGCCTCGTCCAGGATCAGGATCGACGGCTTGGCCAGGAACGCGCGCGCGATGGTGATGAGCTGCTTCTCACCGGCGCTGACGCCGGAGCCCTCCTCGTCGATGATCGAGTCGTAGCCCTGCGGCAGCGCGTGCACGAACCGGTCCACATAGGCGGCGCGGGCGGCCTCGAGGATCTCCTCCTCGGTGGCGTCCGGATTGCCGTACGCGATGTTGTCGCGGATGGTGCCGCCGAACAGCCAGGTGTCCTGCAGCACCATGCCCATGCGCGAACGCAGGTTGTCGCGACTGATGCCGGTGATCGGGACGCCGTCGATGGTGATCGCGCCGGAGTCCACCTCGTAGAAGCGCATCAGCAGGTTGACCAGCGTGGTCTTGCCCGCGCCGGTCGGGCCGACGATCGCCACCACATGCCCGGGTTCGGCCACCAGCGAGAGGTCCTCGATGATCGGCGTCTCCGGCTCGTAGCGGAACGAGACGTCCTCGAAGGCCACCCGGCCGCGGTCGATCGGGCGCGAATCCTCCGGATCGGGATCCGCCGACTGCTCTTCCGCGTCGAGGATCTCGAAGATGCGCTCGGCCGACGCGACACCCGACTGCAGCAGGTTCATCATCGAGCCGATCTGGGTGAGCGGCTGGGTGAAACCTCGCGAGTACTGGATGAACGCCTGCACCTCACCGAGGGACAGATTGCCCGAGGCCACCCGCAGGCCACCGACCACGGCGATCAGCACGTAGTTCAGGTTCCCGAGGAACATGATGGCGGGCATGATCAAGCCGGAGATGAACTGCGACTTGAACGACGCGTCGTAGAGCTTGCCGTTGGTCTTGTCGAACTCCTCGCCGACCTCACGCACCCGGCCGAAGGCGCTGACCACCTCGTGGCCGGTGAAGGCCTCCTCGACCTGAGCGTTGACCTCGCCGGTCAGCTTCCACTGGTCCACGAAGTGCGGCTTGGAACGCTTGGCGATCTGCGCGGTCACCACCACCGCCAGCGGCACGGTGAGCAGCGCGATCAACGCCAGCAGCGGCGAGATCCAGAACATCATGATCAGGATGCCGATCACCGACAGCACATTGATGATCAGCTGAGACATGGTCTGCTGCAACGTCTGTGCCACATTGTCGACGTCGTTGGTGACGCGGGAGAGCACATCGCCGCGCGGCATCGAGTCGAAGTAGCGCAGCGGCAGGCGATGGATCTTGTCCTCGATCTGCCCGCGCATCCGCTTCACGGTGCGGTTGAGGATGACGATCAGCAACTGCGCCTGCAACCAGCCGAACACCGACGAACCGATGTAGAGCGCCAGCACCCACGCCAGCACGTGCCCGACCGCGGTGAAATCGATTCCGGTGCCGGGGATCACGTCCATGCTGGCGAGCATGTCGGCGAAGGTGCCGTTGCCGCTGGCCCGCGCCTGCGCGACCACCTGGTCCTTGTCGACCCCGGCGGGCAACTGCTTGCCGACCACACCGTCGAAGATGAGGTTGGTGGCCTTGCCGAGGATCTGCGGACCCAGCGTGTTCAACACCACCGAGGCCACGGCCAGCACGAAAACGATTCCGAGCAAGGCCTTTTCGGGCCGCAGCAGTCGCAGCAGCCGCTTCAGCGAGGGACCGAAGGATTTCGCCTTGGCATCCGGCGCACCGGGATTGACCGCTCCGGGCCTCATCGCACTTCCTCCGCGCTGAACTGGGATTCCACGATCTCACGGTATTCGCGGCAGTCCCGCAGCAATTCGTCGTGGGTGCCGATGCCGGCCATCTCCCCGTCCTCCAGCACCACGATCCGATCGGCCTCGCGGATGGTCGAAATTCGTTGCGCCACAATGATGACCGCCGCGTCGGAGGTCTCCGGCTTCAAGGCTTCCCGCACCCGCATATCGGTGGCGACGTCCAGGGCGGAGAAGCAGTCGTCGAACAGGTACACGCGCGGGCGGCGGACCAGGGCCCGGGCGATGGCCAAGCGCTGCCGCTGACCACCCGAGACCGTCGTACCACCCTGTGCGACAGGCGTTTCCAGCCCCTGTGGCATCTCCCGCACGAAGTCGGCGGCCTGCGCGATCTCGAGCGCGTGCCACAGTTCTTCCTCGGTGGCGTCCGGCTTGCCGTAGCGCAGGTTGGAGGCGACCGTTCCGGAGAACAGGTACGCCTTCTGCGGGACCAGGCCGATCTGACCGCGCAGCGTCTCCAGGTCCAACTCGCGAACATCGGTGCCGCCCACGAAGACCGCGCCGTCGGTGACGTCGATGAGCCGCGGGATCAGGTTGACCAGCGTGGTCTTGCCCGCACCGGTCGCGCCCACGATGGCGGTGGTGGTGCCGGGATCGGCGCGGAACTGGATGGAGCGCAGCACCGGCTTCTCCGCGCCCGGGAACTTGAACTCCGCGAAGGCCAGCTCGACCGTGCCCGGATCACCCAGGAACGGTTGCGGATTCGCGGGCTCGCCGACCGAGGACTCGGTGTCGAGCACCGCGCTGATGCGCTCGGAGGAGACGGCGGCGCGCGGGGCCATCATGGCCAGGAAGGAGGCCATCATGACCGCCATCAGGATCTGCATGATGTAGGCGAGCATCGCGGTCAGCGAGCCGATCTGCATCTTGCCGTCGTCGATATTGTGGCCGCCGAACCAGATCACGCCGACGGTGGTGACATTGGAGATCAGCATGACGGTCGGGAACATCAGCGCCATGTACTTGCCGACGTAGAGCGACTGCTTCGTCAGGTCGGTGTTGGCCACGTCGAAGCGCGAGGTCTCCTGCCGCTCCCGCACGAACGCGCGCACCACGCGGATGCCCGTGATCTGTTCGCGCAGAACCCGGTTCACGCTGTCGATGCGATCCTGCATGCGCCGGAAGCCGGGCACCATGCGGGTGATGATGAAGCCCATCGACAGCGCCAGCGCGGGCACCGCGATCAGCAGCAGCCACGACAGCTGCATGCTCTCGCGCAGCGCCATCACGATGCCGCCGATGCACATGATCGGGGCCATCACCAGGATGGTGGCGCTCATCAGGATGAGCAGCTGCACCTGGCCGACGTCGTTGGTGTTGCGGGTGATCAGCGAGGGCGCGCCGAACACGCCGACCTCGCGGGCGGAGAAGGTGCCGACCCGGTGCAGCAGCGCGGCGCGCATATCGCGGCCCGCGCCCATGGCCGCCTGCGCGCCCAGATACACCGAGATGCCCTGGGCGACGATCTGAATGGCTGTCACCAGCAGCATCCACAGGCCGGTGGTCCAGATGTAGCCGACGTCGCCCTTGGTGACACCGTTGTCGATGATGTCGGCATTGAGTGTGGGCAGGTAGAGCATGGCGATGACCGAGATCAGCTGGAGCACGACGACCCCCGCCAACTGGGAGCGGTAGGGCGCCAGGGAGGTGCGGAGGAGTCTGATCAACATGATGCTGCGAGGCTACCGCCATCAGCTGACGCGTGCCGCCAGGTTTTTCGGTGTCGTGATCCTAAATGTCCGGCTGATCGAGATCCAGCCATTCATGGGCAACCAATCCGACCGCAGGCCTGGGCCGCCTGGTCCACGCGTTCGGATCATGTACCAGCTCATCCAAGAAGGACGGCAGCAAATCATGAGCTATGTCGGCGACGGTCACCCGCTCCAACACTGAACGGATGTTCACCCGCAGGCCGATCCACACCCGCTGCAACGGCTCGGCGGCGCCCGCGTAACTGACGTCCTCGGGCCGCAGGCCGCGCACCGACGCCAGCGGACCCTCCACCACGCGAATCACATCGGCGATGCTGATTTCGGCGGCGGTCCGGGCCAGCCGATAACCGCCGTCCGGGCCGCGGCGACTGGTCACCAATCCGCCCCTGCGCAGATCCGCCACCACCGATTCCAACACCTTCGGCGGAATGTCCTGGGCGGCGACAATGGCATCGGCTTTCACCGAATCCGGTTGCGCCTTCGCGATTTCGACGAGCGTGCGCACCGCGTAGTCGACCTTCGCGGTGATGTGCACTGGTGACTCCTGATCTGGTTCGGTGGTGAGGATCCACCCTATTACGCCGGATTCAGCACCGTCAGCGCGGTATTCAACAAGATGCGCTCGACATCCTCCACGGCGGCGTCCGGAGTGATCTCCTGCGACATCAGCGCGGTGCTCATCACCTGCATGGTCGCGGCCGCACGCAGCAGCATGCCGTCGTCCGCGCCGGGACCGGCGATCCAGCGGCACATGCGGTGATGCAATTCGATCATGTCGGGATAACGATTCCCGAGTGCGTTGACGATGGCGACGGTGTCCCGCATGCACAACACGCCCACCGACCGATTCTGGATGGTGGAGCGCAATTGCCTGGTGAGGACGTCGCGGACATTGTCCGGAGTGTGGGCGATGTCATCGAGACTTTCCACCTGATCGCGGAGTTCGTCGAACATCGGCTCGATGATGGCTACCAGAAGATCGACCTTCGAGGCATAGTGATAGTAGAGCGATGCTTTTGTGATTCCCACCGCATCGGCTACCTCACGCAGGCTGCTCTGCTCGAATCCTTTGGTTGAAAACAACTGAAGAGCGGCGTCCCGGATCGCATCCTTAGTGCTTCTAGCTGCGACAACGGTTCCGGTAACGGCTTGGCCACGCATGCTCTCATCCTCTCACCATCTCTCGAGATGCGATCAACACCACCTAGAGTCGAGGTTGTTCCTCCGGTTATCCCCTCGGTAGTCTACCTACCGCACGGTAGGCAGAATTCAGTTTTCGTGGAGGCGGGGAGCCGTACGGCTGCCGCGACAGTGCTGTCTACGCGCCAGCTCACCCGTTTGCTCGCCCACACCAGCGCCCAGGAGAACCCCTGTGTCCGTATACCTCTATCGGTGGGGAAAGTTCGCCTTCCGCCGAAAATGGATCGTCATCACGGCGTGGGTCGCCGCGCTGATCGTCATCGGCGGCCTCGGCGGCTCCCTGTCCAAACCGTTCCAGGACAGCTTCGACATGCCCGGCCTGCCTTCGGCGCGGGCCACGGAGATTCTCGACAAGCACTTCCCCGGCGCCTCCGCCGACTTCAGCGCGGACGCCGTGAGCGCCACCTACGTCGTCGCGGCACCGGCGGGCCAGAAGCTCACCGATCCCGCGAACGCGGCTGCGCTGCAAGCCTTCGTGACCAAGCTGGGTGAACTGGACATCGTCAACAAGGCGACGCCGCCGGTGAACCCGATCGACCTCACCAAGAAGGTCGGCGAGCGCTCCGGCATCGATTGCCTCAACGGCAATCGCGCCGACCCGAACTTCGCGGCGACCTGCTCGGCCGCCCCGCTGAACGTGCTCAACAAGACCGAGCCCGACTCGGTGGCCACCATCAAGGCCAAGTTCGACATCGCCAAGTTCTCCGACATCACCAAGGCGGACCGGGACAAGGCCTACGACGTGGGCGCCGACGCGCGCGCGGCCGGGCTGCAGGTCGAGCTGTCGGGTTCGATCGCGCAGGATCCGGGCGGCTCCTCGGGCGCCTCCGAACTGATCGGCATCGCGGTCGCACTCGTGGTCATGGTGGTCGCGTTCGGCGCGATCGTGGCGGCCTTCGTGCCGATCTTCACCGCGCTCGTCGGCGTGGGCACCGCGACCTCGATCATCCTGTTCGGCACCCACTGGCTGACCGTGCCGACCTTCACGCCGATCCTGGCGTCCATGATCGGCCTGGCGTTGAGCATCGACTACGCCATGTTCATCGTCTCGCGCTACAAACATGAACTGGCCGTATCGGGTTCGCCGGAAGAGGCCGCGGGCACCGCGGTCGGCACCGCCGGTTCGGCGGTCATCTTCGCCGGTCTGACGGTCATCATCGCGCTGGCCGGTCTGACCTTCGTCGGCGTCAGCTTCCTCACCTACATGGGCATCTTCGGCGCGGTCTCGGCCGCGATGGCGGTGCTGGTGGCCGTCACCCTGATGCCCGCCCTGATGGGCGCGTTCGGCCGCTTCCTGTTCAAGCCGAAGCTGCCGCTGGTCGCCAAGCACAATCCCGAGGACGACGACTCCGTCACCAACGGCATGCGGGTCGCCCGCTTCATCGGCAAGGCTCCGGCGCTGACGCTGGCCGTGTCGGTGGTGCTGCTGGGCCTGCTGGCCGCGCCCGCCATCAACATGCAGCTCGGTCTGCCCGGCGGCGATTCGATGCCCAAGGACCAGACCATCCGCAAGGCCTACGACCTGCAGACCGCGGGCTTCGGCGAGGGCTCCAACGGCACCCTGATGTTCGCCGTCGACCTGAGCAAGACGCCGGACGCCCAGCGCACCGAGGCCGTCGACGCGCTGCGTTCACGGGTGGCCACCTATCCGGGCATGGACTACCTGACCGCCACGCAGACCAGTCAGGACAAGGAGGCGGCGCTGTTCACGGGCGTCCCCAAGTCCGGGCCGAACAACAAGGTGACCAAGGATCTGGTCGAGAACGCCCGCAAGGCGGAATCGGATTTCCAGAGCAAGTACGGCATGGAGTACGGGATCACCGGCACCACGGCCATCTACACCGACGTCTCCCAGGCACTACTGGACAAGATCATCCCGTACCTGGCGATCGTGGCCGGAGCCGCATTCATCCTGCTGCTCTTGGTATTCCGCTCGATCCTGGTGCCGCTGACCGCCGCGTTGGGCTTTCTGCTGTCCATGGCGGCCACCTTCGGCGCGACGGTGCTGATCTTCCAGCAGGGCCACTTCGGCCTGGTCGAAGCGCATCCGCTGGTCAGCTTCCTGCCAATCATGTTGATCGGCTTGGTATTCGGTCTCGCGATGGACTACCAGGTGTTCCTGGTGACGCGAATGCGTGAGGAATACGTGCACGGCAAGTCCGCAAAGGACGCCATGATCAGCGGCTACCACCACGGCGCCCGCGTCGTGACCTCCGCCGCCATCATCATGATCTCGGTGTTCAGCGCGTTCATGCTGCAGGACAACGTGGTTGCCAAGTCCATGGGCTTCGCCATGGCGGCCGGCGTCTTCTTCGACGCCTTCATCGTCCGCATGATCGTGATCCCGTCCCTGCTGGCCCTGCTCGGCCCGTGGGCCTGGTGGCTGCCCAAGTGGCTGGACCGCGTCCTCCCCGACATCGACGTCGAGGGCAGCAAGCTCACCGCCCTCAAGCAGTCCTCGGCCCCCGCCGACGACAAGGAACCCGCGTCTGTCGGCTGATTCGGCTCGCACGACACTGCCTCCCAACCGAATTCGGTTGGGGGGCAGTTCTTTTCCTACCGTCACTCAAAAACTGGATGCGGGTTAAGAATCCCGCCTGTGCTCGCGCAGGGCCTGAACGCAGATCGATGTCAGTGCGTCGGCGGCGTCCACCCAGACCTCCGGACCCGCATCCGACTGCAGCCCGCTCGGGAATTCAGGACGGTCGCCGGACGGAAATGCCAGGGCGATAAGGGTATTGGCGGCGTGATAGCGGACCAGGTACTCGGGATCCGACATTGCCGCCGCCAATGCGCTGACCACCGCAGTGGTCGGCCGGAAGTGCGCCAGCGCTCGCGCCGCATCCATCCGCGTGCTCCAGAACGGTGCTGCGGCGAGAATCCCGATCGTGGTACCCACCCAGACGTCCTCGCCCGTCGAGGCGTAGAGCGCGTGCGCGACCGCGAGCAGGAACGCCGGGTCGGCGGGTGTCACGACGACGTCGCGCAGCAGCGCTTCCACCTTCGGCAGCGTGATCCCCGAATCATTCAGCGCGCGAATCGAATCCGCCGCGAGCGGATCCTCGACCGTGAGCCCCACCGCCAGCATCTCGGCGACCGCCGTCGAGTCGGCGCGAGCGAGCGTGATCAGCTCGCCGAAGTCGGCCCCCTCGTGCCACACCAGGTAGGGGTCGCCGAACACCTCTTGCCGCCACGCACTCCACCGAGTCGCAGCCACCGGATCCCGCATGCGCAGAGCCTAACCAAGAAAAAAGCCCCTCACCTGCGTTCACAGGTGAGGGGCTTCTCAGCGGTGGCGGAGGGATTTGAACCCTTATCGTCGGGCTACCATGACCAGGGGTTATTGTCCAAACCGCCTGGTAGTCCACGGTTAGAGTCCCGTCTCTTCCGGTGCCGTTCTGGGTGCTCATGCGGGAATCCTTGTCAGGATCTTGTCACCACCGAGCCCCCGACCAGCATCTAAGCGCCCACCAACCGTACGCGACAAGAAAGGCCCGCGACATGATCAGACCTACCGCCCTCGGCGTAGCGCAAGCAAGCACCAAGACCAACAACGCCCGCCGTTCCTAGCGCGCTATGGCCTCCCCGAAATCGCTACCCTCCGAGAACATGACCACCCCCGGCATCGTCACACTGCCCACCAGCTCCATAGAGGGCATCAAACGCTTACGCGGGTTCAAGACCGATGGCGAACTAGCCGAACTCCTCGGCGTGCACCGCACCACCATTTCCCGATGGCGGGCCGGGCAACCGATCAGCATGGACGTGCTTGTTCGGATCATGGACGCGATGGGCGCGACCAGCCTTGACGCGATCTTCCAATACCGCCCCGCCGGGGCCGAGCGCACAGGTTCGGCGTGATGCTTACTATTCCGCAGGCCGCCGCCCGCGCGAACCTCCACGACAACACGATTCGAAACGCCATCGCCGCCGGAGCGCTGCCAGCAACCAAGGCAGGCGGGCAATGGCTGATAGAGCCCGAAGAGTTAGATGCTTGGGCCTCGGCGCGTACGCGGCGCGAAGACCCCCGGAGCAGGCGCGACGGTTAGCCGTATGGGCATGGGCAACCATGGGCAGGAGGCCCACAGCTGCCGCCCTTCGCTACCTCACTGCGATAACCAAACCTCTCCCATCCTGCCCTCAACACAGCCGCCCGCCTTCGTCCGAGGCTTCGCAAGCACCTCCCGGAACTCCGCCGCCACCTCATCCCACAAATGCGCGTACTCCGGCAACCACTTCCGGGCCTTCGCCAACGCCGGATAAGCCTCCGAATCGAAGAAGATCGTCCCCGCATCCTCGTTCGGCATCGCCTCCCGCAGAGCAGGCGCATACAGCCGATACGCCGGGTCCGGGTTATCCGGGATGCGGATAAACATCACGGACAGTTCATTTTTCACAACCCGCCACGTGGCCTGCGCCCCCGTGACCGTCTCAGTGCGGTAGATGGATTCCGTGACCGTCTGGTGTCGAAGCAACATCGCTTAGTCCTCCCCGGTGTGGTGGGAGATGCTCCCCAGCCTTCGCGGGTGGCCCTTACTGTTCGCTGTCATGGCCCTTACCCCTATGCAATGTCTATGTTGAACCGCCCCCGAACGGGGATGCTTACAACTAGGGTCAACCGGCAAAGACGAGCGCGGGAGTCTTCAAGCGTCTTCACTTTCAGGGGATGAATGATCACGGGGCCAGAGCTTCGGGAAGTCCGACTTGCGGCAGGCATCGGGCTCGGGAAGCTCTCTGCCCGTTGCCAGTACAGCAAGCCCTACCTCGGTTTAGTGGAGACCGGGAAGCGTGCCGTCACCGCCGACGTTGTTGCTGCGTATGAGCGAGCGCTTGGTGTCGGCCTGGGTGATGATCAAGACGTGAACCGGCGGAACTTCCTTACGGCGACAGTGCTTGCCGCGTCCAACGCGGTGTTACTCGGCGAACTTACGGCCAGTCTCGCCGGAGGCGACCCGAACCCGCTGGCCACTGTCCAAACCTCTCACGCGGTTGATCACGCGTTAGCTGCGCAGCTGGACGGCGCTACGGTGCGGAAGCTCGCACGTTGGGCAAGTGAGGAAAATTCCTCAGTCGTGCGCGTGAATGCCGCCGGAATCCTGGCGAAGCTCCCAGGGCAGGCACCGGCCGGGCACGTAGTGTCAGTCCTGCGGCGCGATCAGTCAGTACAGGACCGGTATCTAACCGCCGTGGTGGCGCGGGTGTGCGGTATCGACCACGAGCTAGCCCGCCAGTACATGACCACACCCACCCTTATGCCTTCGCCAATGCTTGTGGCACAAAGGCTTTCCGCCGAAGCATTGAACCCAAACGATGCCGGGGCAAGGTGGTGCGCGGCAACGATGCTGGCGAGACTCAGCCCGCAACTCGGACAGACCGACTTGTAGACCCGAGAAGACCGCGACCGTTGACCTGTTGTTACAGATGAAGCACGCCCGCAACTCGGCCGGGCCGACTGAGAGCCTTGTAGGCATTCAGTGCGCTGTAGACCCCAGAAGACCTCTACCGAGTCAAATGACTCAGTAGCCTGCCGACCATGCACGTTATCGAGATCAAGGACGGCGAACTCCTCGCCGAGATCACCGAGCAAGCCGCAGCCCTCGGCATCACCAACGCCGCCATAGTCGCCCTCATCGGTGCCGCCGACACCTTCACCATCTCCACCATGCCCGTGCACGACGCCGCCGAAGACATCGTGACCAGCTACCAAATGCCCGCCGAGATGCACGGCACCGGGGAGATACGCGACGGGAAACCCCACGTGCACGCCACGATGGCAGTGCAGGGCGACCGGGCGATAGCGGGGCACCTGCACCAAGCATGGATTGGACACTGGTTCGCCAGGGCCTACGTGATAGCGGAGTAACGGCAAATCCCCAGGTCAGAGGTAGGACCGCGGTTTGCCGGCTGGACCGCTTCCCTTGTGCCGCAATACCTTTCGGTCCCACCTGCCCAAACCCCAAGGGGCAGAACGCCACTAACGCCCAGATACACGAATGGCGCCCCGCCCACACCCGAAGGCATGAACGGGGCGCAAAGCAACTACCGCTCCCAGAACCCATCTCGGAGCACATCCGAGAACCGTGCAGCAGGGTCCGCCCGTGGGCCAGCCTGAGCCCCCGTCACCCCCTGCCCCATATCGGGGAGGGGTGCACGCGGCCCCCCATCCCCGGAACCCGCTGCACCATTCGCTACCGCAATAGCAGCATCCCTGATCTCCTCCACACTCTCACCCTCCAACGCCTCCACAACATCGGTGGCAACACCTGTCTCATGGGCGATGCGGGCAATAGCCGCTCCCCTCTTCAAGTTCTCATCACCAAAGAAGTTCGCTGAAAACTCTACGAGTCTTAAATCTGTCTCGCGCATTGAAGCACGCATAAAGTCGTCACTCATGCAATAGCCATACTTTCCGTAGGTCCGATGGCACCGATCGCGGTCCGTGCCATCGTTTCAATAGATACATCACCGAGGGATGCTCGGCGGACTAGGCGAGCAATGGCCCGTTTGGGTGTCTGTGCGCAACTCTCCCGGCCTTGCGCAAAGAATTCCTACCACCGTTCGGGTGGGCGATTCCAGGGCTTTAAACGAGGCCCTACCCCCCGGCATGTTCCCCCTCCTGCCCCTTCGCGCGGCCTGCCCGTAGGCATTCGGGCCTGATATCACGCAAGGAGGGGGAGGGGGGTACAAACAGCAATACAAACCGGGAATTTCTGGACCAAATGGGGGCGGGGGGCTACCCTCGCCGATGCCAAATCGTCCGGCCCCGATAACCCAGCCGATCATGCCCAATACCGAGCACCTTCTTAGCCCGAGAAATCTGCCCCTCGGTGAATCCAGCGCGTTGCGCGTCGATCATCAGGCGTTCCCGTTCCTGGTTCCCGTGATGCTCGGCCAAGTACCGGTCCAACCATTCCGCCGGTTTCATCCGACTACTACATTCAGGCGCGCCTTGGTTTATACCCAACTCGGACGCCCCTTTGAAGTTCCCGCACCCTGTGAACGATAAACCAGCCCGGCCGCCACTGCGCGTTGCTCCAGCTCCGCATAGGCTGCACATGCCGCACCGAGACCGCCCGTGCGAAGTCGAGGAACGGCCCCGATGGCGCGCATGTATCGCGGCAAATCGGTGATCGTCCGGTGCGCATCATCTAGCTGCGCGAATTGTTCCACTGTGAGTTCATAACGCAGGAGTGCCTGACATGGAAGGATCAGGGTTGCACGGTCGCCGCTTTCGCTTTCGCCCGAGTATTCCAGAAGATTGTTGTAAAGAGTCTCGATCAGGTCGCGTCGGGCTTTACGGGCCATGGCGACGCTCGGAGCTTCGTCAATGTTGTTCTCATCTGCCAGGTAAAGGGCATCATGCTCGGCAACGTAAGTCTCGTTCAGTGCCTCAATCCATGCCTCGCAGCTCTGAAGAACGGTCGCGTAAACGTGCCGGGACGCCTGATGCACCGCGTTCTTCCGGGCCTTGCATGCGATCGGATACGCAGCACTGTTCGCTGCGTATTCCAGAAGTCGTGCAGTCGCCTCGCGGTGGTCTAGATCCGCTTCGGAAAGCTCACGTGGCCGGTACTTCGCAATTCGCGCGTCTCCTTCTTTGGCCGCTGCCGCAAGGTGGTCCAGGGCGGACATAACCTTTTCGCCGGGGTCAATGCCGAATGCGTGAACAGCTGTAAGGATGCTGCTAGCGGTGTGGTCATCGCTCGCCCCGAAGCGGTCGCGGCGGGTTTCCGGCATGAGGTGGTAGAGGGCGGAAAGGTCTACGATTTTAGTCTTCTTGCTGGTCATGGCTATTTGCTCCTGTATGGGTTTCTCCCGGCCTAACCGGGTAAGGTCTAACGTCGGGTATGGGTGAAAGGGTTTCGGCGCTTACGGGGCCGATGAAGCGCGGCAATCTCCGCCCTGATTCGGTCGGACTGTTGCCGCAGGCGCTCCCACTCGGCCAACCATCCGTTTAGCGTCTCCGTGTGGTTCACCATTGGCTTATTCCTGCCCATGGGTTACTCGGCTCGAATTCGATACCGGCCACGCTGTCAAGGTTTATCGTCCCGTAGGCGCAGCTGTAAGTGTTCGGAATGATCGGGCGCTCTTTCACCTCGTGGCCGTAGTCCACGGGCTCCAGTTCGACACAAAGGCGGTCGCCGTACTCGGCGCACGAATGCGGGCAGGATGCACAGATATCAGTCACGGCCTATTCGCCTCATTTCGTAAACGTCAAGAATGGCGGTACCGTCTCGGGCAATAATGTCGGCTTGCTCCGGTGTCACTACAGACGAGAATGAAGGCAATCCGTCTGTCCGCCTGCCGTGCATCAACAGATACCCCGTCGTGCATTTTCGGCCGAACCACATTCCCGCCTCGGCCGATTCATAGCCCTCGGTAAGGTCGTTAATCACGTCGCACAGCTGGCGAAGGCCGGTAAAGGTAACCATGCGCCGAGCCGTACCGGTGTACACAAAGCTCTTATTGTTCCCACCGCCTCGGCGCACGCCCAGCGGCATCGGCCCAACGGCGCTAGTCTCCATCGGCACCGGTAGTCCATCTCAACCCCGCGTGCGGCAGAGGGGCGTAATAGCGGCGGTTTAACGCTGGCTTCCGCTTCGGCGCTCCGGGCTTCGGCCGGTCCCGGTAGCGTCGTTCCATTTCCTCGGCCACCCGATCAAGCTCGTCTGTGCTGTACATACGACCTCGGGGCGTGTCCCGATATTGGATGTGGCCGCACTGAGCCCACCATTGCAGCGTCCGACGCGAGCGCTTCACGTAGAAGGCGGATTGCTGTTCGTCCAATTCCATAGCGGGTACCTCCCTCGTGTTTTAGGCATGAGAAAGGGCCGCTACCCGATTCGGTAACGGCCCTGCTCAGAATTCGTTGCGACGCGCCTTTGCGCCGATCTCACCACAATTGTAGCCAGTCCTCTCCAGCCTGATTCTTTCTCAACGGATGCAGTAACCGAGGCTGCCCACTACCCGGCCGAGCACCCCCACGCCTCGCGGTAGCCCACTCCAACGCCCGTAAAAGACTCTTCCGCTCCCACACCCGCCGACCCTCGTAGAGGCCGCTGGTTACGATTTCCCGCGCTTTCCAGGCGTACAAGGTGGAAAGGCTCCGGCCGGTAAGTTTGGTCGCCTCGTCGTCGTACAGCCATTCGCGCGGGTCGCCCTTAAGCCGCATTAGGAATCCCGGACGCCGTACTTAGCGACGGCTTGTGCCCGAGACTTCGGCGTTGATCGAATACCGCGAGCAATGTACGGGCGTTTCTCCAACGACTCGACATAGGCGCGCGTCATGCCCGCGTAAGAATCGCACCCGGCGCAATGCAGCGACCAGCCATCCTCGTGCCGGTAGTAGCTGGTACCGCCGCAGTGGTGGCACCCCAGGATCAGGCAGTTGAGGCGCTTCGAGCGCGGGCATGGTCGTTCTTCGCCCGGCTGGAGTTCCTGCCGACACGCGTAACAGCGGGTGTCCGGGAATATCTCCCTGTCCATTTCTTGCCCTCCAGATAGAACGCTCGGCGACTTTCAGCCATTCCGGCTACTCGCGTATAGGTTGGGCGCATTTAACAGCGCCAAGGAGGGCACGGAGCTTATCAGGGGAGTCGTAACCATCCCACCGGCCCAACATCCAATGCCCAGCATCCGACCAAAGCCGCTGCACCTGGTCGTCAGAAATTTCACGATCCGCAGCAACCGCCCGGATCTCCGCCCGGAGTTCATCAACTCCACCGCCGCCACCGCGACCAGTACCACCCGGCACTACCAGCGGGGGCGCTGGGTCTTCGGCCAATACCGCCGCCAGCAACTCCCGCAACTGGTCGCCAGTAGCCGCGCCGTCGCGCTCCCAACCAATGCCCCCTTGACAGATGTCCCGCCAGAGGCGATTCAGCTGCCCGGGGAGTACGCCACGGGTGCGGGCAACGGTATTGATCTCCGCCCGGAGTTCCGGAACCGAATTCGGAGGGGAAGCCTCGCGCGCGCCCGCGCTACTTGTAGGTGTATTGCAACTACTAGGTGTAGAAGTATTCTCTCGGTCTTCTATGTGGCCGAGATCCTCCGCCACAAGTGGCCGAGATTCTCCGCCACTACGGTTGTAGTGGCTGGTTTTCTCCGCCACCTCCGGCCCGCCGACTGGCTGAGATTCTCCGCCACCCTCGGTGTGCTCGTGGCTGAGATTCTCCGCCACTTTGCGGACCCGGATAGGCACTGCGAGCCGCTCCCGGTCCTCACCCGAAAATGGCCGATCCGACACATGGCAGACCGCATTGACAGATCGCCCGTTTACGTCGAGAACGCATTGCCGAATCAGGTACCCCGCCTGTTCCGCGTCCGCGATGCCGAGGGCAACGGTCGCGCGGTCCATGCCCAGCACCTTCGCCATGGTTCGCTGAGAAGGCCGGAAGCCATCGCGTCCGCCCTGATGGGACAGCAGGTAGCAGAGCACCTTGAGCCCGCGAGGTTTGAGCGTGGATCGGAAAAGATCGTTGCGCGCCTTGGTGTATCCAGCCGCCGGGGAGTCGTGCCGCTGGATTTCGTAGTTGCTCAAGCCGCCGCCTTCCGATGCCTATCCCGTGCGGCGTTCAACTCCTGCATGAGTCCGGTATCTCCGGTCGCCTTGTCTGGGTGCAGGACGTCGGCCAGCAGGCGATGAATCAACTTGACTCGGCTGGCACCGACAGCGGCATACAGCTGGTCAGCCCACCCGCCGCCCGGCGTCGCAGCCGAGGGTGATGCCCGCCGGAACGCTTCGGCTTGCTCCCGAAGCTGGTACGCGGCCCGCATCGCGTCGTACTGCTGTTTCCAGTACTGCGCGCTGCCTTCGGTGGTGCCACCCCAGGAACCCCAATCGGGGGCAGCCTGTGGCGTCTCTTTGGTGCGGACCACGGTTGCGCCGAGACGTTCGAATTCCTTGGCGAGCTTGGTAATTCCCTTCGCGATCACCCACTCGTAGGCGTCGCGGTCCCACCTGCGATCGGCGTGCGGAATGATCGCCTTGAGTGCCTGTACAAGTTCGGCGTCGTACGCGGCGAAGGTGACGCCCCAGTGTCCATCTCGCGCGGTAATGGTGACCATGGGCTTAGTCATGGCGTCGCCCCTCGGCCTTGAGGATGCGACGGACGGTACGCCGGGGAACGCCGGTCTTGGCTTCGATCTTGCGGCTACTCAGGCCCTCATGGTGCAGGCCGAGAACCTCGGCGGCGCGGCGCGCTCGCGCCTTGCGGCACAAGTACACCTTGTTATCGGTTCCGACCGTGGCCGCAGCCAGAAGGCCCGCGCGCTCGCGTTCGGCGCGTGCGTTCACCCTCCGGTGCTCCGCCAGCCGCTCGGCGTCCTCGGTGCTTCGTTCGATCAGTCCGAATCGCTGGGATATCTGCCATACCGGGCCACGTTCCACAATTGTGGACACTGGCCCACCCTGGGCCACTTGAAACGATTGGTTCGCCTGTCCTGTCGCCGAGTTCGTAAGTCGGAGAGGGCCACCCGGTGCAATCGCCCACGCCCGGCCCACGGTGATCTCGTTCATTTCGCAACCTCGCCGCGAATCCAGGCCGTCACGTCCTCCGGGAAGATCCGCCACCGGCCGCGCGGTGCACGGTGCTGATAGCCGCGCAGCTCACCGGACAGTAGGGCGGCGTAAACGGTGTCCCGATGATGGCCGGTAGCCTCGGCAACTTCGGCCGGACTCATGGTGCGTACCAATGTGTTTGACACGGGTCGGTCTCCTTGTGTGGGGGCGCTCGGTGGCGGTTGCCACTGGCTGAGACGTCTCGCTTCGCACCCCCTGGGGCACCGGACCTACCCAGTATCGGCACCCCACCCGACAGGATGACGCCGAAAGACTCGGCATCGTGAGTCCGACCACAACCGTCTAGCAATCGATTGGCAACGCCTCGAAAATGGGGCATTCTGGGACCATGGCAAGAAGTGAAACCATCCGGGCTCGGATTGACGTCCTAGACGCAATCAAGCTCCTGAACAGGTGTAAGAGCGAGCGCCAGCTAGCCGCCCTACTCGGCGTAGACAAGAAGGCTTTGGCCCGAACACGGACCGGACAGGCCCCAATATCGGTGCTCGTCGCCATGGCGAACACCCTCGGTACCCGCGATCTAAATAGGGTCTGCTACCTCGGCGAATCCGAGCCCGTGCACCGCGAAGACGTTCCGCCGCTCGGCGTTGATGCGGTCGGTGGTGGCGGGGAAGAAGTGCGTCCCCATGCGCGCCCACTTATCGAGGATGAACGCGCGGAACTCCTCGTTGCGAGTGAGGCGTAATGGCATCCGTCCATGAGTACTGGGTCAAGCCAGATCCGAAAATCAAGGGAGACAAAGGACTCAGGTACCGCGTCGCCTACAACAAGCCGGACGGCAAACCCACCGGCAAACGCGGTTTCCTCCGCAAGGGTGAGGCCAACGCCTACGCAAACACAGTCGAGGTCAAGAAGATGGCCGGGGAGTACGTCGCCCCCGCGCTCGGCCGCGCCGTCGTCGCGGACCTCGCACCCGACTGGCTGAAAGGCAAGAAGGCCAGCAGCGCGCCCAGCCACTATCGCCCCCTCGAGTCGTCCTGGCGGAACCACGTCCAACCGCGCTGGGGAAACGTCAAGCTCTCGGACATCACGCCCGAGGCCGTAGAAGCGTGGATTACAGACATGCGGTTGGCCGCGAAGGCGAAGGCCGCAGAGAAGAAGGAGAAGGGGCAGAAGGCCAGCGACGGGGCAACCGTCATCATCCGCGCCCATGGCGTACTCGCGGGCATCCTGGACGCCGCAGTAAAAGGGAAGCGGCTGGCGAAGAATCCGGCGCGCGGCCTATCGAACCTGCCGGACAAGAAACGCAAGCGGCACGTCTACCTCACCTCGGCCGATGTGCAGCGGCTCGCGACCGAGGCGAAACAGCACCGGACCCTTGTCCTCGTGCTCGCGTACTGCGGTGTGCGCTGGGGCGAAGCCATCGCGCTCCGCGTGCGAGACATCGACTTCAAACGCGCCCGCCTCACCGTTGCCGACAACGCGGTGCAACTCGGCGTAGACCACGCCGAAGGCGAGACCAAGGGCAAAGAGATCCGCTGGGTTCCCGTGCCCGCCTTCGTGCTCGGTGAACTACAGGAACGCGTCAAGGGCAAGCGCGGAGATGCGCTCGTGTTCCCGCACCCGGACGACCCGACCGAGTACCTACCTCGGCCCAAGTCCGAGGATGGCTGGTTTGTTGGTGCCGTGAAGCGGGCGAAGGTGCAGCCGATCACGCCTCACGATCTTCGGCACACCTGCGCATCGTTGGCGGTGGCCGCCGGGGCGAACATCATGGCGTTGGCGCGGATGCTCGGCCATAAGGACAAGGCCGAGACGCTGAATACGTACGCGGATTTGTTCGATGACGACCTAGATCGGGTGGCCGTCGCGATGGACCGCAGATACAACCCTTGTCAGAATCTTGTCACCGAGCCCGATTCCGACTCTCTCGCCGCATAAAAAAGGCCCCCTACCTGGGCTTAGCAGGTAGGGGGCGCAGCGGTGGCGGAGGGATTTGAACCCTCGGAGGGGGGTTACCCCTCACACGCTTTCGAGGCGTGCTCCTTAGGCCGCTCGGACACGCCACCGGTGGTGACTTTACCGGACGACCCCGCGGAATCCGAAATCGGCGGGGAGGGGGTCAGGGGCGGTGGGTTCGGAAGAAGGCGTCGAGGACTGCGGCGCACTCGGATTCGAGGATGCCGCCGCGGACCTGGGGGCGGTGGTTGAGACGTCGGTCACGTACCACGTCCCAGAGTGAGCCGACCGCACCGGTTTTGGGTTCCCAGGCGCCGAAGACCAGCTTGCCGATGCGGGACGCGACGAGGGCGCCCGCGCACATGGTGCAGGGTTCGAGGGTGACGGCCAGGGTCGCGCCCTCCAGTCGCCAACCGTCGCCGAGCACCCGGGCGGCGGCGCGCAGGGCGAGGACTTCCGCGTGCGCGGTCGGGTCGCCGAGGGCTTCGCGGGCATTGGCGGCGCGGGCCAGTTCGCGACCGTCGGGGCCGAAGACGACCGCGCCGACGGGGACGTCACGGGGGTCGGCGTCGGCCGCGGCCGCGAGAGCGGCGCGGATCATCACCTCGTCGGAGCGCGAACCGGCTCCGCCGATGGACGGGCCGCCGGTCATCGGGCCGGGTGGGTCACCGCGGCAGCTTGTCCAGGACCGCGGCGAACTCGCTGGCGAAACCGAGCCGCTGCGCGATCATGCCCAGCTGCTCGTCGGGGTACAGGTCGGTCTCCGCGAGGATGACGGCCAGCACCGGCTCGGGTAGGCCGAGGTCGGACAGGACGCCGAGGTCGCCTTCCTCCCACGGTTCGATGTCGTCGAGCTCGTCGGGATCGATGTCGGGGATCTCGATATTGAGTTCCTCGAGCACATCCGCCGCGATGTCGTACTCGATGGCGGCGGTGGCGTCCGAGAGCAGGATGCGACTGCCGGTCGGGCCGGGTCGCAGGATGATGAAGAATTCGTCGTCGACGTCGAGCAGCCCGAAGACCGCGCCGGAACTTCGCAGCGCTCGCAATTCATGCTCCGCCGCGGACAGACTGGTCAACGATTCCCCGCTCAGAGGGGTCACTTTCCAGTTGGCTTCCTCGCGGACAACCGCCACTGCGAACCCTTCCACGTCGTCGAACTCGTCCGACGTCGCAGTGTTCGTGCTCGAGCGCTGTGCTGCCATGGGCGCAACGGTAGTCCGCTTCGGGGGAAATGTTGAAGTCGTATGCGAATCTGATCCGATGACGGGCACTCCCAAACCAGCTGTCTGCGTCCTCGGTACCGGTCTGATCGGGGGTTCGGTGCTGCGCGCCGCGGCCGCGGCCGGGTACGAGGCGTTCGGCTACAACCGTTCCGAAGTCGGGGCGAAGGCCGCGAGGCTGGACGGATACGACGTGATCAGCGATGTGGAGGCGGTGCTGAAGCGGGCCGCCGAACGCGACGCGCTGATCGTGATCGGGGTGCCGATGACCGCCCTGGACGCCGTCCTCACCGATGTGAAGACCTTCGCACCCGACTGCGTGCTCACCGATGTGATCAGCATCAAGGCTCCGGTCGCAGCCGCCGTGAAACAGCACGAACTCGCCAACCACTACGTGGGCGGCCACCCGATGGCCGGTACCAATGAATCCGGTTGGGCCGCATCGTCTCCCGACCTGTTCAAGCAGGCCGCGTGGGCGGTGAGCGTGGACCCGGGCGTCAAGGCCGACCAGTTCCGCCGGGTGGCGCGGCTGGCCCTGGACTGCGGCGCTGTGGTGGTGCCGGTGCTGGCGGTGGAACACGATCGAGCGGTCGCCCGCATCTCGCATCTGCCGCACGTGCTGGCCGAGGCGCTGGCCATCGAGGGCACCAACGGCGGCCCGCTGGCCCTGGGCCTGGCGGCCGGATCCTTCCGCGACGGCACCCGGGTCGCGGCCACCGCGCCGGACCTGGTGCGCGCCATCTGCGAACCGAACGCGGCCGCGCTGCTCGACGTCCTCGACGACACCCTCGAGGTGCTCACCGAGGCCCGCGACCGGCTACGCCGCGACGGCACCCTGACCGAACTGGTCGAGGCCGGGCACGACGGGCGCACCGACTACGACGATCATCAGCGCTGGACCATCACCGATGTCCGCCCCGGCGACCACAACTGGCTCACCAAGCTGATCGACGCGGGCCGCTCGGGCGGGGTCATCGACGCGCTGGACTGAATGCGGATGCGTTCGGTGTTCAGATGCGTTCGGCCAGGCCCGGATAGTCGAGCAGGAAGCCGTCGTCGTCGACGGTGACGGTGGCGCTGGATACCGGGGACAGCACGTGGATGCCGTCCGCGCCGCTGCTGTAGGTGAGGCTGGCTTCCTGCACCAGCAGGTCCGGGAGCCGGACGTAGACGACCGGAACCTGCACGTCCTCGCTGGCGTGGTTCAACCCGTAGCGGCGGATGGGCAGCGTGTTGAAGAACGGGCTCAGCACCACGTCCACGTCGAGCGCGCCGCCGAAAGTGGAGCGGACGTGGGTGCTTCCGGCGTCGATGAGCCAGTAGTTCTCCTCGTCGCGGGCGATGGAGGCGTGGCGTTCGCCGGAGGCGAGGGTGCTGCGCAGCGACAGCCGCTTGGTGACCCCGGATTCGTCGGTGACCAGGTCGTAGGAGGCGCTGAAGGCGGGATGGTCCTCGCAGTCGCCCGCGATGATCCGGCCCGCGGCGCGAATCCGGTTGCCGCTGAGCACAACCCGCACCGACTCCATGCGGGACCCATTGTGCGCCCGCCAGGTGAGTATGGCCGGCCATCGCGGCGCGACCGGCTGCGCGTCCTCGCTCCCGTTATCCGTCACGCCTATCACCGTAGTTGCCGGTGGCGTCGCATCCGCGTATCGACGGCGCGGATCACTGTCCGATACGTCCGGGCACCTCGGTTCGTGATCAACATGCAATGGTGCGGGCCACTTCTCGGCGAATCCGCACGCCAGCGCCCGCCGACCACCCGGCCGGGTGATAGCGGCATGCTCTGAGCGGACCCCGCGGCAGGTGTTGGTCACGATCCGGTGGCGGGACTCGAGTAACCTCCTCTGGGCACGGGGGACTCCGGGGTTGAAAGGGACTGTTGTGACGGGCGCGCGGATGGTCGGCCTGTTCGCCGGCATCGGCGGACTCGAACTCGGGCTCGCGGCGCACGGTTGGCGCAGTGAACTGCTCTGCGAGATCGATATCGGCGCGCAGGCGGTACTGGGCGCGCACTTCCCGGGCGTACCCCTGCACTCCGATGTGACCAAGCTGCGCGCACTGCCGTCCGGCACCGAACTCGTCGCCGCCGGGTTTCCTTGCCAGGACCTGTCACAAGCCGGACGAACCGCCGGAATCACCGGTGCCCGTTCGGGTTTGGTGGACGAGGTGTTCCGGCTGGTGCGGCGCAAACGCGGACCGCGCTGGCTGCTCATCGAGAACGTGCCGTTCATGCTGCAGCTCGGCGGCGGGCACGCCATGCGCCACATCACCGACGCGCTCACCGAGATGGGCTACACCTGGGCCTACCGGGTCGTCGACGCCCGCGCCTTCGGGCTGCCGCAGCGCCGCGAACGGGTGCTGATGCTGGCCTCCCGCACCGAGGATCCCCGCCCGATCCTGTTCGGGGCCGACGCCGGACCCCGCGAGGTCGGTGATCCCGGCCATGATCCGTGCGGCTTCTACTGGACCGAGGGCAATCGCGGCCTGGGGTGGGCGGTGAACGCGGTGCCGACGCTGAAGGGCGGTTCGGGTCTCGGCATCGCGAGCCCGCCCGCGGTGCGGCTGCCGTCGGGGGAACTGGTGACGCCCGGCATCACCGATTGCGAACGGCTGCAAGGCTTCGACCGCGACTGGACCACCGCGGCGCTGGACGTGCCGGGCGTGCGCAAGGGGCATCGCTGGAAGCTGGTCGGCAATGCCGTGAGCGTGCGGATGGCGAGCTGGATCGCCGAACGCCTGGCCAACCCGACCGACGATCCGATCCCCGACGGCGAACCGCACACCCGCAGAGCCTGGCCGACCGCCGCCTGGGGACACGGCGGTGTGGTGCAGCGAGTTCCGGTGTCCACCTGGCCCGTTCACCTGCCCTACGAGGACCTGCGCTGGTTCCTCGACGACTCCCGGCTGCTGTCGGCGCGCGCCACCGCCGGATTCCTGCGCCGCACCCAGATGGGTTCGCTGCGCTTCCCCGAGGGTTTCCTCGACGATGTGGAATCGCACCTCGAACGAATGGGTGGCTCGCCCCGCGAAGCCGCCTGAGCCCCGCCGGGCTCTTGCCGCCGCGCCCGACCGCGGCGAGGATGGCCGCATGATTGCCGCACGCTCGATATTTCCCGTGGTAGGCAGCCTGATTCGAACGGTCGCGGCCTGATGGCGCAGGCTCGGCCGAGTACCGACGCGGCGACCAGTGCCCGCATGTCCAGGCAGCGGCGGGTGGATACCAAACCAGAATTGGCGCTGCGCCGGGAATTGCATCGGCAGGGTAAGCGGTTCTTCGTGGACAGGGCACCGCTGCCGGGCATGCGCAGGCGGGCCGACATCGTGTTTCCACGGCGAAAGGTGGCGGTGTACGTGGACGGATGCTTCTGGCACAGCTGTCCGCAGCACGCCACCGCGCCCAAGAACAATGCCGAGTGGTGGGCGGCGAAGCTGGCCGGGAACGTGGCCCGCGACCGCGATACCGATGCCCGGCTCGTCGAGGCCGGTTGGCACGTGGTCCGGGTGTGGGAGCACGAGCGGCCGGAATCGGCCGCGGAGCAGGTGCTGGACGCGCTGGGGCGCGGCGTATGACGGCCGTGTTACCGGATGGGTGACAATGAAGTGCAGACCGGACCATCCGACCAGTCCGGACAGGGTTTGCTGCCGGGCAGGGCAGACAGAGCGAGTGAGGGCCAGCGAAAGCGAGCGCGGTGATGACGCCACCAACCGAGCAGGACCTACCCGGGGCGGCTGCGGATGATGCCACCCGACAGCCGCGATGGCGACGCTTCCTGCGCTGGTTGATAGCGATCTTGATCGCGGTCGCCGGACTCGGCTACTCGTCGTGGGTGCTGGAATTCATCCTGCCCATCGACAGCAACCCCACCAACACCTTCCTCAGCCAGCTCGCCGAGAAGGGCGCGCCGTTCCGCTGGGTGTTCACCACCGGCGACACCATCTCGGGCGCACTGCTGATCATCGCCGGAATCGGTGGGCTGCTGCTGTTCTCGCGGCGGCTGTACTCCAACCTCGGCTGGATCGCGCTGATCGGTTTCGGCGCGGCCACCATCTCCGACGCGCAGGCGCCGCTGCAACCCGACGATCCCGACGGCCCGAAGCGCTATGTGGACACCGGGCTCTTCCCGCAGCTGCATCAGCTGCACGCGCTCACCAGCACGTTGGCCGTGTTCTCGATCTACATCGCGATGGTGGCGTTCAGCGTGGCGGCGTTCAAATATCACCGCTGGCCGATCCTGCGGCACACCGGATTGTGGATTCTGATCGTCGGTTCCGCGGTGACCGCCTGGATGCTGATCGCCGACAATCTGCCCGGCAATTACGGCCTGGGCATCGCGCAGCGCATCCAGGTGGGCGCGATGTCGCTGTGGCTGGTGGCGCTGGCCGTGCAAATCGTTGTGGCCGAACGGGATTCCGGTCCGCCCGCCAAGCATCGGCGCTCGTCGGGGCGGATCGCGAGCACCACCGCCGCGTCCGGCAGCTGACCCGCCGACTCGGTAGGGTCGGGACGTGACCAGCGACGCACCGCAACTCACCGATACCGCCGCCCAACTCGACACCGTCGCCGCCGCGACCGAGCGGCTGTTCACCGCGGCCGCCGCGCTGCGCGAGGCCGATGTGGTGGAACCCTCGCTGCTGCCCGGCTGGACCCGCGGCCATCTGCTGGCCCACCTGTCGCGCAATGCCGACAGCCTGGTCAACCTGCTGCTGTGGGCCCGCACCGGTATCGAAACCCCGCAGTACGCAAGCCAATACCTGCGCGAGGCCGATATCGAGGCGGGCGCGCCCCGGGCCCTGCGCGAACAGCTCGAGGACCTCTCCGCCTCCGCGGAGCGCTGGCTGGCGCTGGCCCGGGTGATGCCCGCCGATCGCTGGTCCACCGTGGTCCGCAACCGTCAGGGCGGCGAGATACCCGCCACCCGGGTGCTCTGGATGCGTCTGCTCGAGGTGGAGATCCACCACGTGGACCTCGCCGTCGGCTACTCCCCCGCCGACTGGTCGCCCGAATTCGTGGCCCGCCTACTGCCGCAGTCCATCGCCGAGGTGCGGCCCGCCACCGGTGGTTTCACGGTCACCGCCACCGACACCGGCTACACCGGCACCGTCGGCGTCCCCGACACCACCGTCTCGGGCACCGCCGCCGATCTCACCGCCTGGCTCATCGGCCGCTCCCCCGGCACCGGCTTGTCCGGCGACCTCCCCGACCTGGCTGCCTGGAAGTGATCTTCCCCACTCTTCGAATCCGGTGTGGCACAGGCTGACTCGGTCGGCCGCACCGGAGTCGGGCAGATACGGGAAAGGCCCCGCACCACTGGTGCGGGGCCTTTCCGAGTGCGCCCGAAGGGATTCGAACCCCTAACCTTCTGATCCGTAGTCAGATGCTCTATCCGTTGAGCTACGGGCGCAAGTGTGTTCATTCAGTTGTACTACCCGGCGAACCGGGCGGTGGCGGAGGCGAGAGGATTTGAACCTCCGGTCCCCGTGAAGGGACAACTCATTAGCAGTGAGTCCCATTCGGCCGCTCTGGCACGCCTCCTGGAGCCTTCTTTCGAGGGCGCCGGTCCTTTCGACCGCCGGGACAGAAGATTACACAGGGGGTGGCCGATAGGCCAAATCCGCTGGTCAACGTAGATGCGAGTCGAACCATTCGTAAATTCTGGTCTGCGCGTCGAGGACCGAGGTGTCGTCCAGGGCGGCGGGATCGAAACCGGGATGGTCGGGGCGATGGTGCAGACCCGGGTAGGTGACGACCAGGGTGGCGACATCGGCACGGGCGGCGGCGTCGCGCAGGCGGTCCACCTGATCGGGCGGGGTGAGCGGATCGTCGTCACCGAACAGGCCCAGCCATGGTGCTTTCAGTGCGGGCGCGGCGGCTAGCAGGGCGATGGCGTCCGCGTTGAGCGGGCACTCGATACCGGGGGCCGCGACGCTGACCGCGGCACCGAGGCGGCGATTGGTGGCGACCAGTGCGGCCGCGGTGCCCGCCGAATCGAAACCGAGCACCCCGATGCAGTCGCGGAAGACGCCGTGCCCGGTGAGCCATTCGAAGCAGGCGTCGAAGTCGGCGAACAGGTCGTCGCCGAATACCCGATCCGGGGTGTCGCCGTTGATGCCGCGGTGAAACAGGTCCGGCGCCAGCACCGTCCAGCCGTCGAGGGCCAGCGCGCGCATGAGTTCCAGCAAAGGTTCGGTGAATTCACGTGATTCGTGCAACACCACAATGCCGCCGCGGGCATGACCTTCGGGTTCGAGCACGGTGACCGGAACCGCGCCGGTGTCGTCGTGGATGGGGGCAAGTTCTCGGTAGACGCCCGACATAAAGCCAGAGTAGTTGCGCAAGATAAATACGCGATAAATCTTTCCGGGGGCCGCGAAGGCCGGAGATCTTCCGGCTGAGCGGCATTCGAGCAAACGCGGCGAGGCGGTCGCGAGGGATCGGGCACGGCCCCGGGACGGGCGCGGCGGCACGCGACATAGGGTGGAGGGGTGAGCGCGCACATTCGCCCGGACCTCGATGCCATACCGGCGTACGTCGCCGGCAAGACCCACCCCGGCGCGGTGAAGCTGGCCAGCAACGAGACCACCTTCCCGCCGCTGCCGTCGGTGACCAAGGCCATCGCCGAGGCGGTCGAGCTGTCCCACCGCTACCCGGACAACCACGCCGTCGAATTGCGGACCGCCATCGCGGATTTCCACGGCGTCGGCGTCGAGAACGTGGCGGCCGGTTGCGGCAGTGTGGCGCTGTGCCAGGAGCTGGTGCAGATCACCTGCCGCGATCCCGAGGACGAGGTGGTGTTCGCCTGGCGCTCGTTCGAGGCCTACCCGATCGTCACGCAGGTCGCCGGGGCGCGGGCCGTGCAGGTGCCGCTGGACGACGAATTCACCCATGATCTGGACGCTTTGGCGGCCGCGATCACCCCGCGCACCCGGGTGGTGTTCGTCTGCAATCCGAACAACCCGACCGGTACCGCACGCGCCCGGGGCGAGATCGTGGAATTCCTCGACCGCGTCCCCACCGACGTGCTCGTGGTGCTGGACGAGGCGTACTACGAATACCTGCGGATGCCCGCCGAGGACTTCCCCAACGGTGTCGAACTGGGCCGCACCCGGCCGAATGTGCTGGTGCTGCGCACCTTTTCGAAGGCCTACGGGCTGGCCGGGCTACGCGTCGGCTACGCGGTCGGCGCACCCGAGGTGATCACGGCGCTGATGAAGGTGCACATCCCGTTCAGCGTGAGCCGGGTGGCGCAGGCCGCCGCCATCGCCTCGCTGGAGGCCAGGCACGAGCTGCTCGAACGCACGAATGCCGTTGTCGCCGAACGCGATCGGATCCGAGCGGCGCTGCTGGAGGCGGGCTACCGGGTGCCGGTCAGCCAGTCCAATTTCGTGTGGCTGCCGCTGGGTGACCGCAGCGCCGAATACGGTGCGGCCAGCACCGAGGCCGGGGTCATCATCCGCCCCTACGGCACCGACGGGGTCCGCGTCACCGCGGGCGACCCGCACGAGAACGACGCCTTCCTGCGCTTCGCCACCGCCCCGGAGACGGTCGCCCGCTTCCTGGGCTGACCCGGATCTGCCTGTGACGCGCCGCTAACCGATCCCCAGCCCGGCCGCGATGGTCGGCCAGGATCGGGCCAGTTCGTCCGACCAGTACGGCCACGAGTGGGTGCCGGTGGGCCGGAGTTCGACGGCGGCCGGGATGCCCAATTGGCCGAGCCGGTCGGCCAATTGGCGCGTGCACATGGCGGCCCCGGCCTCGATGGGTCCACCGAACAGGACAGAGCTGCGGAAGTCCGGGTTGGCGGGGCTGTCGTGCTCGCCGGGCAGGCCGCTGCCCGCCGAGAGGTAGATCGCCTTGCCGCGCAACGCTTCCGCGTGTGCGAGGACGTCGTGGGCGGCCCACTGCGGGTCGTCCGAGGGCCCGAACATATTGTCCGGGTCGCCGCCGTAGGTGCCGACGACCGCGCGGGCCTGCGCCTGGCCGAAGTCGGAACTCATTGCGTAGCAGCCGCTGTGGGCGGCGACGGCGCGATAGAGTCCCGGATCCCGGAAGGCCAGCATCATGGCCGCCTCGGCGCCCATGGACACCCCTTCGAGCCCGTTCATGCCGTCCCCGTCGAAGCGGGCGTCGAGCAGTGGCGGCAGTTCACGGGTGAGGAAGGTTTCCCAGCGGTTGGTGCCGAGTTTCGGGTCGGCGTGCAGCCAGTCGGTGTAGTAGCTGGCGGGCCCGCCGAGGGTGAACACGACGTTCACGTTCTTGTCGGCGAAGAAGCGCAGCGCGTCGGTGCGGGCGGTCCAGTTGTTGACATCGGCTGCGGCACTGCGCCCGTCGAGCATGTAGAGCGTCGGCCGGGGCGAGTCCCGATGCGCGGGCAACAGCACCTGGACCTCTACGGTGCGCCCCATGGCCGGGGAGGCCACGAACACCGCCAGCAGGTTGCCGCTGACGGCCTCGACCTTGTCGATGCGCGCGGCACCGGGGTGCACCGGGTCGGTGCCCGGCGCGGATTCCTCGTTGGATCCGGTGTCGACGGGTGGATCGGCGAACAGGGGTGGAGCTTCGAAGGTCACCGCACCAGCCAGCAGTGCGGCGCTGGCAAGGGCGCCGGCTATGCGACGCCGTACTCCACGGCGGCCAACCACCCAGCCACATTTACCAGAGTTTCGGGGGCCGCGGATCAATCCCGGCACCGCGCGTCCCGATCCCCGGGGTGTCGCCGCCGGCGACCGGGGTGTCGAGACGAGACAGGCGGACAGGATTCGAAAATCCTTGTCCGCCTGCGTCTTCTGGCGGAAGCGGAGGGATTTGAACCCCCGGTCGCTTTCGCGACGCTCGCTTTCAAGGCGAGTGCATTCGGCCGCTCTGCCACGCTTCCAGGCGCTTGATCGTAACTGATGGCGCATGCGGTCGGCCGCCGGTCAGTCCGGATCGGGGGACGAGCGGTCGGCGGCGCGCCGGTAGCCGGCCAGGTTCACCAGGTCGAAGGCCGCACCGACGGCGGTGAGCTGCTGGGGGCTGAGCAGGTCGACGAAGTAGCGGCGGACGGCCGCCACGTGTCCGGGGGCGGCGGCGCGCAGGCGGCGCAGGCCCTCCTCGGTGATCTCGGCGACGACGCCGCGGCCGTCACCCTCGGCGGCGATGCGGCGCACCAGCCGCTGAGTTTCCATGCGGCGGATCTGATGAGTGAGGCGGCTGCGGGAGGACAGCACACCGTCGGCGAGGTCGCTCATCCGGAGTGCGTGCCGCGTCGACTCCGAGAGCTTCACCAGGATGCGGTATTCGGCGAGGGACAGGTCGCAGTCCCGCTGCAGTTGCCTGTTGAGATCTGCGAGCAGCCGCTGCGAGCCTTCCATGTAGGCGCGCCAGGCGCGCTGCTGCTCGGGGTCGAGCCACTGCGGCTCGATCGTGGTCGGGCCGCCGGTGTGGGCGGCCATCCGCTGATTGCCGTGACGCTGCTTGATCGCCCCTCCTCCGTCCGGGGATCCGAAACGGCGGCGCCGCAACCCGATTCCGGGCACGGCGGCGTCCCAGGGGGAGTTCCTCGGCGCGCGCGGATTAAACGCGGTGGGGCGAGATCAGGGTGCGGGGCAGGTCAGCGGCGGCGCAGTTGGACCAGGGCCTGCGGGGCGTCCTCGGCGACGAAGCCGGACATCGCCATCACGCCGAGAATGACCATGCCGCCGAGGGCGGCCAGGGTGGTGATCATGGGAATCTCCTTCCGAATGCTTGACTCCACGGTGGCCCTCGAAGCTGACAGGACGCTGTGCCGATGCCGAGGACGCCCTGACAGAAGCCGGGGAGCTTGCTGCGTGCCGGGGGACGCGGGCCGTAGGCTCGCAATCATGTATGCGGTGACGCTCGACGGATTCGGTGGTCCCGAGGTCATGAAGTGGGCGCAGGTCGAGGACCTGCCCGCTCCCGGCCCGGGCCAGGTGTTGATCGACGTGGTGGCCGCGGGGGTGAACCGGGCGGACCTGCTGCAGCGGCAGGGGCTGTATCCGCCGCCGCCCGGCGCGAGCGAGACGCTCGGGCTGGAGGTGTCCGGCGTGATCGCGGAAGTCGGTCCGGGAGTGCGGGATTGGCGGGCCGGGGACACGGTGTGCGCGCTGCTGTCCGGGGGCGGCTACGCCGAGCGGGTGCTGGCCCCCGCCAGTCAGGTGCTGCCGGTGCCCGACGGCCTGGATGTGGCCGCGGCATCCGCGCTGCCCGAGGTGGCGGCCACGGTGTGGTCCAACCTGGTGATGACGGCGGGCCTGCACAGCGGTCAGCTGCTGCTGATCCACGGTGGCGGCAGCGGGATCGGCACGCATGCCATCCAGGTGGCGCGGGCGCTCGGGGCGCGGGTGGCGGTCACCGCCGGATCGGACTACAAGCTGGAGCGCTGCCGGGAACTCGGCGCGACCGCGCTGATCAACTATCGCGAGCACGACTTCGTGACCACGCTGCACAGCGAATATCCCGGCGCGGACATCATTCTCGACAATATGGGCGCGGCCTATCTGGAGCGCAATGTGGAGGCGCTGGCCGAGGACGGGCACCTGGTGGTGATCGGCATGCAGGGCGGCGTCAAGGCCGAACTGAATCTCGGTGCGCTGCTTGGCAAGCGCGGGTCGATCCACGCCACCAATCTGCGGCGGCGGCCCGAGCACGGGCGCGGGTCCAAGGCCGACATCATCACCGAACTGCGCCGCCACCTGTGGCCGATGATCTCCGAGGGCACCGTGGCGCCGGTGGTTTCGGCGGAGGTGCCGGTCACCGATGCCGCGCGGGCGCATCGCCTGCTGGACTCCGACGAGACCGTCGGCAAGGTGGTGCTGCGGATCGACGAGGCCTGATCCGCCGGGTCCCGAGGGCGGTCAGGTGTCGAGGGCCGCGAGCGCGCGGCCCAGCTGTTCGATCTCGAATCTCGTTGTGTAGGGCGCGAGTCCGATGGTGACCGCGCCGCCCTCGTCGTTGACGCCGAGCGCGTCGAGCAGTCGGCTGCCGCCGTGTGATCCGCTCAGCGTGCCGATGCGGGCGTCGGCGAGCTTGGCCGACACCTTCTCGGCCTGGGTGCCCGCGATGGTGAAGCTGACCGTCGGGATGCGGGTGGAGGCCCGGCCGATCACGGTCAGGTTGGGGATGGTGTCCAGCACCGCCATCAGATGCTCGAACAGCGAGTCGTGGTAGTCCTGCAGCGAGGTGATCGACATTTCGAGGCGTTCGCGGCGGGTGCCGGTGGCGCGCTCGTCGAGCGCGGCGAGGTAGTCGATGGAGGTGGTGAGCCCCGCCAGCAGCGCGTACTGGTGGCCACCGACCTCGAGCCGTTCCGCGCCCTTGGCGTAGGGGTTCAGCGACATCGACGGAATGCGGTCCAGGAAGGCGGGATCGCGGAAGACCAGCGCGCCGATCTGCGGGCCGCCCCACGCCGGGGCGCTCACTGCGATCACGTCGGCGTTGAGTTCGTCGATGTCGATGAGCGCGTAGGGCGCGGCACCGAAGCAGTCGGCGACCAGCAGGCCGCCCACCTCGTGCACGCGGTCGGCCGCGACGCGCACGGCGGGCGCGGAGCCGACGATGGGTGAGGCGGCCGTCAAGGCCACCAGCCGGGCGGTGGGTCCGATGAGTTCCTCGAACTGCCACGCGGGCATCTCGCAGGTCTCGATCTCCACTTCGGCCCAGCGCACATGTGCGCCATAGCGATTGGCGATGCGCAACCACGGCGCGACGTTCGCCTCGTCATCCAGGCGCGACAGCACGATCCCGGTGCCGAGCCCCAGGCGCGAGCTCAGTGATTCGGCCAGCCAGGCCAGCAGCACCGCTCGATCGGGTCCGAGCACCACGCCCGCCGGGTCGCCACCGACCAGATCGGCGACGGCTTCGCGGGCGGCCTCCAGGATCGCGGCGCTGCGTTTGGCGGCGCCGTGCCTGTTGGTGTGTGAGAAGGCGGAGGTTCGGAAACCCGTTGAGACGGCTCGGGATACCGAATCCGGCACCAGCATGCCCGCTTGCGGGTCGAGGTGGATCCAGCCGTCGCCCAGGGACGGTATGAGGCCCCGCACCCTTGCGACGTCGTAAGTCATGCTCGCCACTCTAAAGGGAGTGGGCACAACAAGGTAACGGTAGGCATGGAAGCCGCAGCACAGCCCCCGGACAACCGCCCCCTACCGCACAAACTGGACGGAACGACTTTGTCCGACCTACCAACGGCTTCGTTTCCGGGCTGTGGCGAGTTACACCTTCGCGTCCGGATGCTTGCGAAGTGGGTGCGGCCTCAGCGAGTTCGCGCGGGATTCGGCAGGATGGGGGGATGACGCAATCGGATGGGGTTCCCGAATCCATCGTCGTGATCGGGCCCGAGGGTAAACCGCTGTTCATTCCGGCGGCGGCGCAGATCGGCGGCGAGCCGGTCGAGATCACCGGACAGTTTGTGGGCGAGCCGAATTCGGGCGAAGTTCACGAAAAGGAAGAGTCGCTGGCCGATATGGTCGAGCAGCCCGCCAAGGTCATGCGCATCGGCACCATGATCAAACAGCTGCTCGAAGAGGTCCGGCACGCACCACTCGACGACGCCTCCCGCACCAGGCTGCGCGAGATCCACCGCACCTCCATCCGCGAACTGGAGACCGGCCTGGCCCCCGAACTCCGCGACGAACTCGAACGCCTGGCCCTCCCCTTCACCGACGACACCATCCCCTCGGACGCCGAACTGCGCATCGCCCAGGCCCAATTGGTCGGCTGGCTCGAAGGCCTCTTCCACGGCATCCAAACCGCCCTCTTCGCCCAGCAGATGGCCGCCCGAGCCCAACTCGAACAAATGCGCCAGGCCCTCCCTCCCGGCACCAGTTCCAGCGACCCCCGCAACAGCCAGCAGGGCCCCGGCGGCGGCCAGTACCTCTGAGCCGACCCCCCTTCCCCTCCTCCTCCCCGTAATCCCCAGGCCCCTTCAACTACGCAGTAGCCAGATCCCCGGGTCGCGCCCTGAATCTGCCCATCTCTCGACCGACAGACTCCAGGTTCTCGGCGCGTCTCGTTCTGGACTGAGTGGAGCGGGGGAGCGCAGCGGTGGAGCGGAGGGAGGGAAGAACGAGACTCAGGCGCCGAGAACCCGCCGGAGCGAAGCGGAGGCCAAAAGAACTGAGCTAAGGTCGGGTCTTGTGCCTGCTGCTGCTCCTCCCGACTCGGCGATGACCGAAGTCCGTTCGGAGAACGAACCGGTGCCGCCTGTCTCGGACTCTCAGTCCTTCAGTCGCGCCTTCAAGGATTTTCGTGACGGGTTCTCCCAGCGCGAGTTGTGGCTGGCGCTCGGCTGGCAGGACATCAAGCAGCGGTATCGCCGCTCGGTGCTCGGCCCCTTCTGGATCACCATCGCCACCGGTTTGCAGGCGGCCGCGATGGGTGTGCTGTACGCCACCCTGTTCGGGCAGTCGCTGAATTCGTATCTGCCGTATGTGACTGTCGGGCTGATCGTCTGGAATGTGATCAATGCCAGCATTCTCGAGGGCTCGGATGTCTTCATCGCCAACGAGGGACTGATCAAACAGTTGCCGTCGGCGTTGAGCGTGCACGTGTATCGGCTGGTGTGGCGGCAGTTCCTGTTCTTCGCGCACAACCTGATCATCTATGTGCTGATGGTGGTGGCCTTCGGGATCTGGCGGCATCTGCACTGGTCGAGCCTGCTGGCGATTCCGGGTCTGCTGCTGCTGGCCATGAACGCGCTGTGGGTGACGATCGTGTTCGGCATCTTCAGCACCCGCTACCGCGATCTGGCTCCGATTCTGGGCAGCACCACGCTGATGCTGTTCGTGCTGACGCCGGTGATGTGGAAACCCAATGTGCTGCACGGTGCGGCGAGCGATCGCGCCAAGCTGGCGGAGCTGGTGCCGACCTACCACTACCTGGAGATCGTGCGCGCGCCGCTGCTCGGTGACCCGATCCACCTGCGCAGTTGGATTGTGGTGGTGGCCATTACCGTGGTCGGCTGGCTGGTCGCGATACTGGCGATGAAGAAGTTCCGTTCCCGCGTCCCCTACTGGGTGTGAAGGCTCAATGACCGACCATGTGAGTATCGAGACCCACAACGCGTGGGTGGAGTTCCCGATCTTCGACGCCAAATCCCGTTCGCTGAAAAAAGCGGTGATGGGTTCGGCGGGCGGCGCGATCGGTCGCAATCAGTCCGATGTGGTGGTCGTGGAGGCGTTGCGCGACATCACCATGTCGTTGAAGGAAGGCGACCGGGTCGGTCTGGTCGGGCACAACGGCGCGGGCAAATCGACACTGCTGCGGCTGCTTTCGGGCATCTACGAGCCGACCCGCGGCAGTGCGCAGATTCGCGGCCGGGTGGCGCCGGTGTTCGATCTCGGGGTCGGCATGGATCCGGAGGTTTCCGGTTTCGACAACATCGTGATTCGCGGGTTGTTCCTCGGGCAGACCCGTAAGCAGATGCTCGCGAAAATCGACGAGATCGCCGAATTCACCGAACTGGGCGAGTATTTGGCGATGCCGCTGCGCACCTACTCGACCGGTATGCGGGTGCGGCTGGCCATGGGTGTGGTCACTTCGATCGATCCGGAGATCCTGCTGCTCGACGAGGGCATCGGCGCGGTCGACGCGGAATTCATGAAGAAGGCGCGGATCCGCCTGCAGGAATTGGTCTCCCGTTCCGGCATTCTGGTGTTCGCCAGCCATTCCAACGAATTCCTCGCCCAGCTGTGTGATTCGGCGATGTGGATCGATCATGGACAGGTACGCATGCACGGCGGCATCGAGGATGTGGTGCGCGCGTACGAAGGCCCCGAGGCCGGCGATCACGTGGCAGCGGTGCTGCGGGATCTGGAACGCGAACGTGAACCGGAACGGAATCCCGCATGAGTGAATTGTCCACCCCCGTCTACGGCGATGCGGCGCGCATCGTCGCCATCGTGGTCACGCACAAACGCCGGGAACTGCTGGCGGAGTCACTGAAGGTGCTCTGCGGCCAGACCCGGCCGGTCGACCATCTGATCGTGGTGGACAACGGGAACGAGGCCGAGGTCGGCGAGCTGGTGCGCGAGCAGCCGATCGAAACCACGTACCTGGGGTCGGAGCACAATCTCGGCGGCGCGGGCGGTTTCGCGCTCGGCATGCTGCACGCGCTCAGCATGGGCGCGGACTGGGTGTGGCTGGCCGACGACGACGGCCGCCCCGAGGGTCCGGAAGTGCTTGCCACGCTGTTCGATTGCGCGCAGCGGCACAGCCTGGTCGAGGTGTCGCCGGTGGTGGCCGATATCGACGATCCGGATCGGCTGGCGTTCCCGCTGCGCCGCGGCGTGGTGTGGCGGCGGTTGCGCTCCGAGCTCGGCGACGAGGATTTCCTGCCCGGTATCGCGTCGCTGTTCAATGGCGCGCTGGTGTCGGCGGAGGCGGTCGACAAGATCGGGGTGCCGGATCTGCGGCTGTTCGTGCGCGGTGACGAGGTGGAGGTGCATCGGCGGCTGGTGCGTTCCGGGCTGCCGTTCGGCACCTGCTTGCAGACCGCGTACCTGCATCCCAACGGGTCGGCGGAGTTCAAGCCGATTCTGGGTGGGCGCATGCACACGCAGTATCCGGACGACCCGGTGAAGCGGTATTTCACCTACCGCAACCGCGGCTATCTGATGTCGCAGCCCGGTATGCGAAAGCTGTTGCCGCAGGAGGTGGCTCGGTTCGGGTGGTTCTTCCTGGTGCAGCAGAAGGATCCGGCCGGGTTGATGGAGTGGCTGCGGTTGCAGCGGCTGGGGCGTCGCGAGCAGTTCGACAAGCCCAAGTCCTGATCGTGGCAAAAGCCCTGGTCAGAAAATCCGTTGCGGTTTCTCCGGCCGCCTGACAGGGTTTGGTTCGTTCTTGTTCGACCGTGGACTCGTCGAGTCCCATGAGGGAGTGAAGGAGGTGGATTCCGTGAAGACGACAGTGCGGATTGTCGTGCCCCGACTGAATGTCGGCCCACGCGTATCCATCTCGAATTCCCCGCGCTGAGTCCACGTTCCGGGCTCGGCCCGACGAAGGACTCTCAAATGTCTCCGGTCGACTTCGACCTGCTCGCTCCCTACGGCTGGACCTCCGCGCAGGCCGCCGACTATCTTCCGCTCCTCGGCGACTCGCTGATTCCGGCCCGCGTTGTTCGCATGGATCGCAGCGAATGTGACGCCGCCGCACCGCTTCCCACCGCCGACTACCGCAGTCGCCTGAGCGCTGCCGTGGTGCGCGTGGCACTCCCGCGCTCGGACTCCGACATCAGCGGCCTGTGCACCGGCGACTGGGTGGCGATCGACGCCACCCGCACCGTCCGCGCGCTGCTCCCCCGCCGCACCGCCATCGTGCGCGCCGCGGTCTCCGGCCACTCCGATTCCCATGCCCGTTCCGGCACCCAGATCCTCGCCGCCAATGTCGACACCGTGCTCGTCTGCACGGCCGCCGACGGCGACGTGGACCTGGGCCGTATCGAACGCCTGCTGGCGTTGGCCTGGGAGTCCGGCGCCCAACCGGTAGTGGTCCTCACCAAAGCCGATCTGGCACAGGACATCCCGCTGGAGGCGGTCCGCGCCGCAGCCCCCGGCGTCACCGTGGTCACCGTCAGCGCCGCAGGCGGTTATGGCATGGACGTCCTGACCGCTCTGCTGGCGGGCACCGTCGCCCTGATCGGCCCCTCCGGTGCGGGCAAGTCCACCCTCGCCAATGCCCTTCTAGGCGAACAGATCTTCGCCACCAGCTCCGTCCGTGAGGGCGACAAACGCGGCCGCCACACCACCGTCCACCGAGAACTCCGCCCCCTCCCCGGCGGCGGCACCCTCATCGACACCCCCGGCCTCCGCTCCATCGGCCTGGCAGACGCAGCCGAAGGCCTGACCCGAACCTTCAGCGACGTCGAATCCCTCTCCACCCATTGCCGTTTCACCGACTGCTCCCACACCAGCGAACCGAGCTGCGCAGTCCTGGCAGCCATCGAATCCGGCGCCCTCCCCCAACGCCGCCTCGACAGCTACCGCAAACTGACCCGCGAAAACGATTGGCTCGCTTCCCGCAACGACGCCCGCGCCCGCGCCGAACGCCAACAGGCCTGGAAAACCATCACCAAAACCCAGCGCCGCATCTACAAGGACCGCGACAACCGCCGCTGACCATGGCTGCCCGGCCAGGTACCAACCTGACCGGGCAGCCATGTCCTCAGCCTGCGGTTCACCTCGACTGGTGCTCTGCCACAGCCGTTTCGATCAACCGCTTTGCATCGTCTTCGTACACCGCTTGCCCCGCGAGGATCTCGAAGGTCCTCGCGTGCAAGGCGATTCCGTCAGGATCGTTGACGATGATCTCTCCGCCGACGGCTTCGGCCGAGGCTTCCGTGTCGTCGTGGATGACGAATCCCGCTGCGGGCGCCCTGAAGTCCGCGTCGAGCGGCACGATTCCAAAGCTGATGCGGGGGTTGTCCATCAGGTCGATCAGGTGGGCGAGTTGGTCGACCATGATCCTGTGGGTACCGACCGTCCGGCGCATCACCCATTCACCGATCAGGAAACGGAACTCGTGCCCGTCCTGATCCAGTACCGCTTGTCGCCGCATCCGGGTCGCCACCACGTCATCGAGATCGTTCTCGATCCCGAGTACATCGATGCAGGCACCGAGTATCGCCCTGGCGTAGGGCTCGGTCTGGAGCAGCCCAATCATCACGTCTGGTTGCCATGTCCGGATCAGGCGGGTTTCCGCCTCTTCGTCGAGGATTGACCGTTGAAGGGGCGCAAGGCCGGTGGAGCAGGTCTGCAGCCAAGGTTCGTAACGCATCTTCCCTACCTCGCATACGCGCTGGTCTTGATGCTCTCGGACAATCGTAAGCTGCTGGACAACAGTATGTTTCGGTTATCCAAGTCTCTCGCAATCCGGCTTCCCCCGATGGAGTTCCTCTGGGGATATCGTGATCACATCCAATACATCCGTCCGGAGATAGCCGAGAGCGGTCGCCCGAAAGTTCACGTTCTCTCCTCGTCGTATTTGGTCATCGGGTTCGCTCTGGAGAGCTGTGAATCCGAGGAGTTCGAGATAGAAGCCCGATTGGTTCCCGGTCTCGTCTCCATCGCATTCGAGCTCGAACAGTCCACCCGGGAAGCTGAAGAGTCTTGTCCGCCGGTTCATCTCGCTCCCCCGTTCTTCGTGGTCAGGGCCATCGTGGCGCTGAGGAACAGGATCTTGTAACCACGTTCAGGACCGCTTCGCAGACGTCCTGGGACGATTTCGGCGTCCCACAGCGATTCCCTTGCCGATGGTTGATGAGTCGGTTTCCATTGAGACTGTGAACATGCGGCTTCAGAGCGTGCTGCATCAACGGGGTATCCGTCCCGAAGCACTCGCCCAGGTATGCGAGGTGGATCCGAAGACGGTCAGCAGGTGGCTCGGCGGCAGGATGCCGCATCCGAGACACCGGCGAAGCGTCGCCCAACACCTGCGTATCGAGGAAGAGTTCTTATGGCCGCCGAATCCGGACGCAACGCCGGTCCCCGAGAATGCGGAACTGATTGCCACCTACTCGAACCGCGCTGAGGTTCCCCGGGACGTGTGGTTGTCGCTGCTCCGCGGTGCCACCGAGCAGATAGACATTTTGGTGTTCTCGGGGACTTTCATCGTTCAGTCCAACCCACTGGTCGTAAAAATGCTCTCCGAACAGGCGGCGCGGGGCACCACGATCCGGCTGTGCTTCGGCGACGCGGAAGGCCGGGCAGTCGATGCGCGTGGCCATGAAGAGGGCATCGGGGACGCACTTGCGGCCAAGATCCGTGCGTCACTGAGCTATTACCGACCACTGCTCGGCCAGGACGGCTGCGAAATTCGGCTGCACGACACCACGCTCTACAGCTCGCTGTTCCGCTACGACGAGAACCTGATGGTCAACCCTCACATTTGGGGATTGCCAGCCAGCGCGAACCCACTCTTCCAGCTCAAACGGGTCACGAGCCACACCTGGTTCGACAGCTACACCAACAGCTTCGAAACCATCTGGGCTGGTGCCCGAGCCTGGACACCCTGACGGAAGGTCAACGATGGGCCGGATCGAGTACTACAACGACCCGACGGCTCCCAAGCCGAATTCTCTTGTGGTGGCGTGCAATCTGCTCGTCGCCGACGACTCGGGGGCGATCCTTCTGCAACGAAGGCGCGACACGGGGCAGTGGGCTTTGCCTGGCGGGGCAATGGATCTCGGTGAGACAGCGGCCGAGTGCGCGATCCGGGAATGCCAGGAAGAGACCGGGATAGCGGCCGAGATCACGGGTTTCCTTGGCGTGTACAGCAATCCGAATCACATCGTCGCCTATACCGACGGTGAGATCCGGCAGCAGTACGAGAACTGCTACATCGGCAGACCTGTCTCGGGTAAACCAACGATCAATGAAGAAGCCGACGGCGTGATGTTCGTGCTTCCCGGGGATCTGGACAGCTATGACATTCATCCGAGTATGAGGCAGCAGATCGGGGACTATCTGGCAGGGAGCTACCCCTACCTCGGCTGACTCTGCATCTCCGACTCCACGCGGGCTACTGCCGCGAGTATGTCCGGTGTTGCCCGTCGAATGAATCTGCCCACCAACGTATCCGGCCCGTAGCGAACCACGACTTCTTCGATGCGGTCTTCCGCTGTGGTCGGCTCGCCGTCGGGGGTTGTCGTGATGTCGCAGTAGGTCAAGGCATCGAGCAGTGCCTGCTCCCTCGGGACTGGAAACTCAGTTTCCAGTTGTTCCCTCAGGCCGCGTTCCTCGGCTTCGAGTAGGGCGAAGGTGTGGTTGGCGACCAGACGCACGAGGCGATCGTCCGCATGAAATTCGTCCCGCAGGAAACGGGCACCGTCCAGAGGGTGGAAGCCGGTCGCGGCCAACCTGGGTGCGTAGCCGATGTCGTGCAGGATCGCGGACATCACCAGTAGCTCCGAATCGCAATCGAGCTGTGCCGCAAGCGCACTCGCCGCACGAGCCACTCCCTGGCAATGTGCCCATCGCCTGGGCAGTGATATTTCGAGTTCACTACGTGCCAGACGCCAAGCCCAGGACGACTCGTGATCACCCATCCCGCAACGGTAGCTCCTCGAACAGCGCCACCGCAGGTCCGGAACGATACTCATTCATCGGCGCTGCTCGTCGATGAGCTCGCTGACGATGCCGTTCCCTTGGACGGGTGTGGGGGCAGGCAGCTTCTTCTTGCGTGCCGGTTGTATGCGGCCTTCGGCCCGCAACTGCTCGAGTCTGGTCGACTGTTCGATAGGAACGATGCGGGCGATCGGGCGTCCATGATCGGTAATGGTGATGGTACGACCTGCGCGAACCTCGGCCAGGTGACGGCTCAGACCGTCACGCAACTCACGAATTCCGATATCCATCGTCACCTCCTGTGTCGCCAAATTCTGGCGAATAACGCGCCATACGAGCCGTTGGACCACGACACGTGAACCTCGCGGGCGTGGTCATCGATGAGGCGCACCGGCTCAGCTTGCTTGCCGTCGGCGTTCTTCGATCGCGGCTAGCATTTCGTCCAGCGTGCGTCCCTCGGGGTTTCCGCCCTTTGCCTGGATCTGGTCGACCTTGTCGAGGATCCGGCAGTAGGAGCCCGGGTCTCGCTGCTCCAGGACTGCGGTGTGCTGCCATTTGGCCAGAAGGGCATGAATACCCTCAAGCGATTTGGTGCATTTGGCCTGATCGAGAACGAGATCCCACTCGGTGTCGAACTCGGCGCGCAATGCCGGGACCAGAGCAGTGCGCAGCGCCTCCGGCTCAGCAGCCGGTATCAGTGCGGGCCGAGGCTGCGGAGTGGCCATGCGGTTCAGCGTATCGGGGCAGGCGGATGGGTCGGCGGGTTTGCGGGATGGGGACGCTAAGTTGATGGGATGAATCCCGATCAGTTGGTACGCGGTGCGGAGTTGTTGCCGTGATGCGCTGGATCTTGAGGCGGGTTCGGAGATTGCCGGGGGCTATCGGGTATTTGCTGGTGGGTGGGGTTACTTCGGTGGTGGCGCTTTTTTTGGTGTTGGCGGTGTTGGTTGTGGGGGCGGCGAGTTTGGTGGGGTTGGGGGTGCCTGCTATTCCGGAGGTGGTTCGGGTGGTTCGGCCGGTGGTGGGGTTTGAGCGGAGGCGGGCTGGGCGGAGGTTGGGGCGGGCGATTGTGGTGGAGTATCGGCCGATTAGTGGGGGGTTGCGGGAGAGGTTGGGGGCTGTGGTGGGGGATCCGGCTAATCGGCGGGATTTGGGGTGGTTGGGGGTGCATGGGGTTTTTGGGACGGTGATTGCGGTGTTGGCGGTTGGGGTGCCGTTGGGGTTTCTCAATCAGGTTGCTATTCCTGGGTATTGGCAGGCCGTGTTGCCGGATAGGCCGGTGGACAGTTTCGGGTTTCAGGTGACTTCTTGGCCGTTGGCTTGGGCGAGTTTGGCGATCGCGGTGCCGCTGGCGGCGGTTACGTTGCAGATTCCGATGGTGGCTCAGGGGCAGGCGCTGCTGGCTCGGGCGCTGCTCGGGCCGGTGCCGGATGCGGGGTTGGCGGTGCGGGTGGCGGAGTTGACCGCTACTCGGGCGGCGGCTCTGGATGCGCATGGGGCGGAGTTGCGGCGGATCGAGCGGGATTTGCATGATGGGGCGCAGGCTCGGATCGCGGCGGTGATCATGCAGTTGGGATTGGCTGATCAACTGCGGGAACGGGATTCGGCTACGGCGGATGAGTTGGTGCGGAAGGCGCAGGAGACCGCGGAGGCCGCGCTGGTGGAGTTGCGGGATGTGGTGCGGAGCGTTTATCCGCCGGTGTTGGCGGATCGGGGGCTGGCCAGCGCGCTGGGCGCACTGGCGGCGCGATCACCGATTCCGGTGCAGCTGAATCTGAATGGCGGCATTGCGGTGGAACAATTCACGTCCATCGACGACACGCGGGCGGTCGGAGGTTCGGCTACGCCGGTCACGAGCGGGTTCGGTGCCGCCCGACGATCGGACCGGGAGGCGAGCGGATCGGCGCTCATCGGGCGGTTGCCTGCCGCTGTGGAAGCGGCGGCATATTTCGTGATCGCGGAGGCGCTGACCAACGCGACCAAACATTCTGGGGCACAAGGGATTCAGGTGAGTTTGACCGAGGCCGATGGCAACCTGGTGGTCGACGTGCGCGATGACGGGTTGGGCGGGGCACATGAGAGTGAAGGTGGCGGGTTGGCTGGCATCAGGCGGCGGGCGGAAGCGCTCGACGGGCGGATGACGCTGAACAGTCCGGTCGGCGGGCCCACCGCGATACGAGTGGAGTTGCCATGCGGGTTGTGATCGCGGAGGACGACGCGCTCTTGCGCGAAGGGCTTGCGCTGCTGTTGAAGTCGTCCGGGATCGAGGTGGTCGCCGCCGTCGACAATGCGGCCGATTTCCTCGAGGTCATCGCGGCGGATCGACCCGATGCGGTGGTGATGGATGTGCGGATGCCGCCCACCTTCACCGATGAGGGGCTGCGGGCGGCGGTGCGGGCCAGGGAGATTCATCCGGGGCTGCCGGTGCTGGTGCTGTCGGCGTGGGTGGAGGACAGTTACGCCGCCGAGCTGCTCGGGGACGGGCTGGGCGGGATCGGGTATCTGCTCAAGGAGCGGGTGGGGCGGGTCGATCGGTTCCTGGAGTCGTTGCGGCGGGTGGCGGACGGCGGGACCGCGATGGATCCCGAGGTGATCTCGCAGCTGCTGGTGCGGCGCAAGAGCGATGACCCGCTGTCCGCGCTCACGCCGCGGGAACGTGAGGTGCTGGCGCTGATGGCGGAGGGGCTCGACAATGCCACCATTGCCGAGCGCCTCGTGGTCACCGAAGGTGCTGTGCTGAAACATATTCGGAGCATCTTCGCCAAGCTGGGCCTGTTCGCCGACGAGGTCGGGCACCGCCGGGTGCTGGCGGTGCTCGCCTATCTGAATTCGGGTCGCGGTTGAGGGCTCAGTTGTCGTGGCAGGTGATGTCGGCGGCGGGCAGGGTGCCGTCGCGCAGGTAGGTGTTCACCGCGTCGTAGACGCAGGCGTTCGGGTAGCGACCGAAGATGGAGTGGATCGGGACGTTGTCCAGGGTGACCAGGCGGGAGCCGGTCAACGCGTGCCGCATGGCCTGCGCACCGGCGTAGCTGGTGCGGGTGTCGCCGGTGGACTGAATGATCAAGGCGGGCAGGCCGTTACCGATCACCGTCGGCGTTTCGGCGGGCGGCGCCCAGAACGCGCACGGGGTGATGTTGTTGGCGAAGGAACCGAATACCGGTTGGCTGGCGCGGGCGGCTTCGATGTTCTTCCAGTAGAAGTCGGGGTCGTGCGGCACGCCGACATCGCCGCACAGCACTGCCATCTGGGGCGAGTTGTCGCGCGGCTGCGCGCGCAGGATGATGTCCAGCTTCGCGGTCAGGTCGGGATCGGGCTGGACGGATTTCCCGGCGGCGGCATCGGCCAGGTCGCGGATCTGCGCGGCGGCCAGGCCGTACTGCCCCGGTGAGTCGAAGGCGATGTAGAGGATCAGCGGCAGGCTGTGCTCGTCTACCTCGAACCGACCGATCCGGATCGGTTGCGCCGCAGCGTGTTCGATCAGCCGCGTCACGGTGGCACGGGCGGCGTCACGGGTCGCGCCGAGGTGGTATTCGCTGTCACGGGCCCCGGTCCAGGTCGCCCAGGCATCGAGGTCGGCCTCGTTGGGCGCGCCCATGTCCTGCAACATCCCGACCGACCCGTACTTCACCGGGTCCACACTGCTGTCCAGCACCACCCGATCGGTGCGCTCCGGGAACATCTGCGTGTACACCGCGCCCAGGTAGGTCCCGTACGAGGTCCCCATATAGCTGATCCGGTCCTCGCCCAGCGCACCACGGATCACGTCCATGTCGCGGGCGGTATTGCGAGTGGTGATGTGCGGCAGTCGATCTGCCTCGGTGGCGGCGCAGCGCGCGGCCATATCGGCTGCGGTGGCGGTGGATTCGGCGAAGCCCTTCGCATCGATGCCCGCGAACTGCAGCCCGAAACCGGTGGGCCAATGGCAATCGATCGCATCCGAGCGCCCGATACCGCGCGGGTCCATCCCGATCAGGTCGTAGCGGGCCCGGACGTCGTCGGTCATCGCCGGGCTGGTCCTGGCGAAGTAGTCCAGTCCGGAACCGCCCGGGCCGCCGGGGTTGGACAGCATGACGCCGCGGCGCTGCGCGGCATCGGCGGCGGGGATGCGGGAGATGGCGACGGTCATCGTCCGCCCTTGCGGCTCAGCGTAATTCAGCGGCACCGTGACATCGGCGCACTGCATGCCCGCGACGTCCAGGCCGGGACCGTCACACGGCTGCCAGCTCAGGTGCTGGCGGTAGTAGCGGTCCAACGGCAGGGCGGCGGTCGCCCGCTCGTTCACGGCGGTGGCGGTGATGGCGGCGGTAGCGGCGAGACCGACCGCCGCCAGCGCGGTCAGCGCGCGGCGGGTCCGCAGCACTTCTCGGATGCGCATGGGTTTCCTCTCATCAGGTGTCGAGCGGTGTCCGCAAGGGCGACAGGGGAATTCAGGCGCAGATCGCGGCGTCGAACGCCTTGCTCACCGCGTCGGCGGCGGCTTCGCTGCCGGGCAGCTGGTTGACCGTCACCACCACGGCGGTCCCGTCGGCGGTGACGCCGTTGCGGGTTTCGAAGCCGGGGATGCTGCCGCCGTGCCCCCACACCTGCTTGCCGCAGGAGACCGCCAGGTTGATCAGCGCCAGGCCGTAGCCCGCGCCGGGCATCCGGTCGAAGGGCACGGTCTGCTTCATGGCGTCGAGTTGCGCTGCGGGCAGCAGCTTTCCGGCCAGCAGTGCGGTGAAGAAGCGGTTCAGGTCGGCGGGGGTGGCGACCATGGCCCCGGCGGCGCCGCCCCAGGACGGGTTCAGATCGGTGAAATCGACTCGGCTGCCGTCGATTTCCTGATATCCGCGCGGGTGCGAACCCCGGATGGCGGTCTCGTCGGTCGCGGGGTAGTAGGTGTCGCGCAGGCCGAGCGGTTGCAGAATGCGGCTGTTGATCTCGTCGGCGGGCGAGTGGCCGGTGACGTGCTGGATCAGCATGCCGAGCAGGATGTAATTGGTGTTGGTGTACACGGCCTTCGCGCCGGGTTCGAACTGCGGCGGCAGGCTCATGGCGATGCGCACCAGCTCCTCGGGCTGGTACACCCGCCACCGCGCCTGTTCGCTGTCCGGGTGCAGCTGTGGCGAATTCGGGTCGGGCCGCAGTGCCGGATTGCCGCTGGCGACGTAGTCGGGCAGCCCGCTGGTGTGCTGTAGCAACTGATGCACGCTGATCCGGTTGCCGTCATTGCCGTTTCCGGTGACGACACCGGGCAGATAGCGCTCGATCGGGGCTTCCAGCTCGACCTTGCCCTCGGCGACCAGCTGCATGATCACCGTGGCGACGAAGGGTTTGGTGTTGCTGCCGATCCGGACGCGGGCGTCGTCGGCGATGGGCGCGCCGGTGGCGAGGTCGCCCGCGCCCGCGGTGAAGGCGTGGTGGCCGCCGGGCCCGTCGATGGTGACCTGTGCGCCGGGAAATCCGGCCCGCACCAGGTGATCGAGGGCCTCGGTGACGCCGCGGTAGGCGTCCTTGCGGGACGATCCGGAGGCTTCGACGTCCCTGGTGCAGCCCTGGGCCGCGACCACGGCGACCAGGCTCACCCCTGCCAGCACGGCCCGTACCCGATTGCGCCGCTGTCCGCTCATGGAAGCTGTTCCTCCTGTTCAGGCCGGGTTTTCCGGCACTTTCGAGCCTAGGAAGACCGGCCGTTCCCGCCCATGGCCCGCGCACCCGAATCCGGCTCCCGTGGGCTGCCGGACGGGGGTGGTGCCCGCACTACCCCTATGCACCTCGTTGCATATCGAAGGTTTCTGGCCTAACGTCCGAGTTGGGGGAATTCGCACCCCGCTCGGTCGCCGGAACGCGGATGATCGAGACCGGGGTGTCACCACAGCAGACGGGAGCGGATCCATGACCGAGGCACGAAAGCCGCTGGCGAGCCGGACCATGATCATGTCGGGCGGTAGTCGCGGGATCGGGCTCGAGATCGCCAAGCGGGCGGCGGCCGACGGCGCGAACATCACGCTGATCGCGAAAACCGATGCGCCACATCCGAAATTGCCCGGCACCATCCACACGGCCGCGGCCGAGCTGGAGCAGGCGGGCGGCACCGTGCTGAAGTACCTCGGCGATGTGCGCGACGACGAGGCGGTGGCCGACGCGGTGCGGCAGACCATTCAGCGCTTCGGCGGGATCGACATGGTGGTCAACAACGCCTCCGCCATCGACCTCTCGCCCACCGAGCTGCTGCCGATGAAGAAGTACGACCTGATGCAGGACATCAACTGCCGCGGCAGCTTCCTGCTGTCGAAGCTGAGCATTCCGGCGTTGAAGGAATCCGCGCAGGCGGGCCGCAACCCGCACATCCTGACCCTGTCCCCGCCACTGAACCTGGACCCGAAGTGGGCGGGCGCGTCGCTGGGCTACACCATCGCCAAGTACGGCATGTCGCTGACCACCCTGGGTCTGGCCGAGGAACTGCGCAAGTACGGAATCGGCGTGAACTCGCTGTGGCCGCGCACCACCATCGCCACCGCCGCGGTGCGCAACCTGCTCGGCGGCGACGAAATGGTCTCCACCTCGCGGACCCCCGACATCTACGCCGACTCCGCCTACCTGGTGCTCACCTCACCGGCCAAGGACACCACCGGCAATTTCTTCATCGACGACGAAGTGCTTGCCGCGCACGGGATCACCGACCTCGACAAGTACCGGGTGGTCCCGGGCGACGGCCCGCTCACCACCGACCTGTTCCTCTGACACGAAACAGGGCCCGGGACTTCATGTCCCGGGCCCTGTTCAGTGGAATATCCTGCCGTCTACTTGATTCCGTAGAGGCGTTCCCAGTTCTCCCGACTGGTCAGCTCCGGCACGGCCGAGCGCCAGCGGTTCTGCAACTCGGGCAGTTCGGTGCGCAGCTGCTTGAGCACGCGGTAGGCGCGCAGCAGTAGCGCACGCGCGGTTTCCTTGTCGCGCACCCGGACTCGCACACCGGACTGCGACGCGTCGGTCACCACCACGTGATTGAACAGGCCGACGTGCCACCAGTGCGCGTCCTCGCGGGTGACCGCGACCGGTCCCGGGATGACGCGCCCGGTCCACTGGTTGAGCGCCCGCTTGAACAGGATCAGCAGCGGACGACTCGGTTCGCCGCCCGCGCGCCGCACGTGCAGGTGCGCGTTGGGGACCGGCGAGGTGGCGGCCGGGTGCTTGATCGTCTCGGCGTAGTCCGAGCGCGAGCCGCGTGCCTTGGCCAGCGCCTCGATACCGCCGTCGCGCAACGCTTCCGGACCGCGCAGGAAGTCCTCGACGCCCTGCAGGGTGGTGTGCGCCAGGCCGTACTGCATGCCGACCAGGTATTCACCGATCTCGCGGAACAGCTGGCGGGTAATGGCTTTCGGGTCCAGGTCGGTGTGCAGGGAGGACACGATGAGCGAGTTGCGCGAGGAGAAGTAGCGCGCCCAGTCGTCGAAGTCCTTCCAGTAGAAGTCGGCGTGCCACACCGCGGCATTGGGCAGCGTGACGGTGACGAACCCGTGCTTGCGGGCGCGCAGACCGTATTCCACGTCGTCCCACTGGAAGAAGATCGGCACCGGCAGCCCGATCTCCTTGACCACCTCGGCCGGGATCAGGCAGGTCCACCAGGCCTGGTAGCCCGCGTCGACGCGACGCTCCTGATGCTTCTTGAGCATGGAGGTGTTGCGCAGCGCCTTGGCGACCTTCTGGCCGTGGCGCAGCTTGGGCAGATTCGTCTCTTCCGCACCGACATTCAGGTAGTCGGGATTGAACAGGAACAGCATCTGCGCGCCCACCAGGGTGGGTTCGACGGTCATGTTGGCGAAGGCGTTGAGCCGCAACACCGTTTCCGGCTCGCACAGGATGTCGTCGTCCATCAGGATGACGTCGGCGTGCTCGTTGGCGCCGGACACCTCGTAGAGGCCGCGGGTGAAACCGCCCGCGCCACCGAGATTCGGCTGCCGGATGTAGCGCAGCTTGTCACCGAACTTCGGCTGCGTCTCGGTGAACAGCGCCTGGTCCTGGACCAGGTCGGTGCCCTGGTCGACCACGTACACCGCGTCGATGAGCGAGAGCACGGTCGGGTCGGAGGCCAGCGCCGCAACGGTATTCGCGCAGTCCAGCGCCCGGTTGAAGGTGCAGATCGCGATGGCGACCGGACGCACCCGCTCGGGCGCGGCGGTGGTCCACTCCAGATCGGTGATCGACACCTCGCCGCCGAGCGCCTCGAACTCCAGCCACAGCGCACCACCGTCGACGTACATGTCCAGCGGTGCGCGCAGCACCACCCGACCGGCCTCGCGGACCACGGCGGTGTCGACCACGCGGCGGTGCCCGGCGATATCGGAGGCCGCCAAGCGGATCCGGGTCTTACCGGTCACCTCGAGGGTCATGCCGACCTCGAGTTCCTTGACGTGGGTCCAGCGCTGCCAGTAGCTGGCCGCGAAGCGCCCGAAGTAGGTGTTGGTGTGCGCGGTCGTGCCCTTGTCCAGCCACAGCGCCTGCCGCTCCCGGGTGGCCCGACCCTTGACGACCACATACAGGTCGTCGCTGATCTTGGGCGCGGGCCCACTGAAAATGCCTCTCGCGAGCACCAGCCGCTCGGGTGCCGCGTGCTCGGCACGCAGCGTCGCGGGGGCTCCGGCTGTCAACCGGTCGCTGTTTTCGGTCACGGCCTGCCCAGCCTGATCCACCATGAATCCCTCGACATCCCTCGAATTGCCTCAGATACCGGCACACCTGGAGGTGGACGCACACCCACGCTCGCGCTCGGCGGGGCTGAGAATATCAATGCGTCCTCCGGGTGGCAGCGCGAACCCTGACTATTCATTTGTTCCAGGCACAGCATCCTTCTCGCCTGCACCGGTGAACACGAATTTGTCATAGGCCCAGTAGCGGAACACGACCGCGACGATCTGACCGATCAGGGTGCCGGACACATTGTCCGCCAACGGACTCGACAGGTGCAGCACGTAGCGGGAGAAGCCCAGGCACCCGAGCTGCAGCCCGATGGCGACCACATTGAACAAGGCGTAGAGCACATATTCGCGGGTCGCGCTGCCGCCCTTCTTGTGCGCGAAGGTCCAGAATTTGTTGCCGAAATAAGTGACCACCGTCGCGACCCCGATGGCGATGATCTTGGCCAGTAGCGGCTGGTGGAACAGCGGTCCCTCCCCACCGGTGAACACCAGCAGGTTGTAGGTTCCGGCGTCGACCGCGAACCCGATCAGGCCGACGACCAGGAAGGCCCCGCCCTGGCGGAACGCATTGCGAACCTTGCCGACCAGGGTTTCGGGCGCGGGCTCGTTCACCGCCGTGGACTCACTGCTGGACACCCGGCGACGGTACCCCAGCCCGCAGCACCCATATTCCTGAGAACGTCGGGTACCCTCCCCGTGTTCGTATTCGGCTTCCGACCAGAGGATTGACGGGGTGGACTCCACCGAGCTTCGTATTGCCGCCATCGTGCCGTGCCATAACGAAGAGGCCGCGGTCGCCAAGGTCGTCACCGACCTCAAAGACGCCGTCCCCGGCATCGTCGTCTACGTCTACGACAATCTGAGCACCGACGCGACCGCCGACAAGGCCCGCGCCGCCGGGGCGATCGTGCGCACCGAGAACCGCAAGGGCAAGGGCAATGTGGTGCGCCGCGCCTTCGCCGACATCGAAGCCGACGTGTACCTGATGGTCGACGGCGACGACACCTACGACGCGTCCGCCGCACCGGAGATGATCCGCGCGCTGCTGGACGGCCCCTACGACCACGTGCTGGGCGTGCGCCGCGAACTGGCGGGCGAGACCGCCTACCGGGCCGGGCACGAAACCGGCAACAAAGTACTGAACGGTGTGGTGGGCAAGGTCTTCGGCGAGAACGTCGAGGACATGCTCAGCGGCTACCGGGTGTTCTCGCGCCGGTTCGTGAAGTCCTTCCCGGCGGTGTCGCGGGAGTTCGAGATCGAGACCGAGTTGACCGTGCACGCGCAGCACCTGGGCGTCCCGCAGACCTCCGTCCCGGTCGGTTTCCGGGATCGGCCCGCGGGCAGCGAATCCAAATTGCGCACCTACACCGACGGTTTCAAGATCCTGCGGCTGATCGTGGGCCTGGCCCGGCACGAGCGGCCGGTCGCCTTCTACGGGTTGTTCGGCACGCTGTCGTGGATCATCTCGATCATCCTCATCACGCCGATAGTGATCGAGTTCTATCAAACTCACGAGGTGCCGCGCTTCCCGACGCTGTTCCTGGGGTTCACGCTGCTGCTGCTGGGCAGTCTGGCCTGGACGGCCGGGCTGATCCTGGACGGCATCCGCCGCTCGCGGCACGAGGCCGCCCGCCTGATGTACCTGCGCTACGCCGCCGCCGGCGAACGTGAACCCGCTGCCGCGCCGGGCAGTTCGGTGCGATGAGCGTGCGGACCGAAGACCAGACCGCACCATCGGAGACCGTGGTTACCGAAGTGAACGAGAGCTCCACCGTGGACCGCGTCCGGCGCGTCTACACCCGCGTCGAACTCCGATTCGGCACGGCCGCCCTGGTTTTCGTGCTGATCGCGGGCGTCTTCGGCGCGGTCTGGTCGGTGCTGACGCCGCCGTTCTGGGGCCACGACGAGATCACCCAGTTCGGGCGCGCCTACCAGGTGTCGCAGGGCGGGTTCCTGCCGGAGAAGATCCACGACGATCGCGGCCCGGCCTGGGGCGGGCAGGTTCCGGTCAGCATCAACGCGCTGTCGAGCTACGCCTTCGACGACTACAACAACAATCACGACGAGCCCGAACCCATGGTCGCCGACCCGCAGGGCTACGACCTGCTGGGCGCGATGCCGGTGTCGAGCGCCACCTCACAAGTCTGGTTCACCAATACCGCTGCCTACTCCCCCGTCCCGTATCTGCCGCCCGCCGCGGGCATTCGGCTCGCGCAGGCCTTCGACCTCAGCACCGGCGGCATGCTGCTGGCCACCCGCTGGGCCGGGCTGATCGCCTACCTGGTGATCGCCGGGTTCGCGTTGCGGACGCTGCGCGGGCATCGGGTGCAGTGGCTGGCGTTCACGGTGTCGGTGCTGCCGATCGCGCTGTTCCAGGCCGGGACGGTCACCGCGGACACCGTCACCAACGCGCTCGCGCTGGTGGTGTCGGCACTCGTGGTGAAGGGCCTGTTCCTCGGACAGCGGCTCTCGAAGCCGGAGACCGTGGCCGCCTGCGCCGCGGCGATCCTGCTGCCGGTCTGCAAGCCGACCTACGTGCTGCTGGCCATGCTGATCGTGCTGATTCCGGCGCGGCGCTTCGGTTTCGGCGGCCTCGAGCGGATCCGGAACTGGCAGCGGGCGCTGCCGTTCGCGGTGGCCGGGCTCGGCGCGGTGGCGTTCGCGGTGTGGATGAAGATCGCCGCGCCCACCGGTGACGGCATGAGCCTGATGCGGCCCGAGGCGCAGTGGGGCACTGTGCGTCCCGGCGATCAGCTGCACGACATCCTGGGCGATCCGTTCCACTTCCTGCGGGTGTTCGGCGACAGCATCGCGCGCCGCGACCAGCTGTGGTTCACCCAGTTCTTCGGTGCGCTCGGCTTCTCCTACGTGGAGGTACCGGCGCTGACCATCGTGGCGTGCCTGCTGGCCTTCGCGATGAGCATCGGTGCGGGCGACCGCTTCCCGCTCACCGGCGCGAACCGGACCCGCACCTGGGTGGTGCTGCTCACCATCGTGGCCAGCGTGGCGATGATCTACGTGACGCTGTACATGTCGTTCACGCCGGTCGACTACTTCATCATCGACGGGGTGCAGGGCCGCTACTTCGTGCCGCTGGCGCTGCTCGGCCTGGCGGTGCTGCTGCGCTGGATGCCGTTGCGGCTCACCGATTCCGCCGGGCGCATCCCGGCGCGCGCGGCGGCGATCACCGTGGTGGCGGCCAGCACGATCGCGCTGATCGCCGCGGTGGTCAAGTACTCCACCGTCGTCTGGGGCTGAAAACCGGCTCGCCGCAACCCGTCCCCGGGATTAGCATGCGGGGATGGGGTTGCGGAGCCGGGCGCGGTGGCTGACCGCGGCGGTGGCCTCGGGCCTGCGGCGATTGCGACCCCGACGAATAGCCTTGGTGTTGCTGGTAATCGGTTGCGTGCTGGCGACCCCGATCGTTGCGACGGGGGTCTTCCTACGTCTGGAGGACGCCGGAACACTGCCCGCCGCCGCCCGGACCCGCGGAAACGACGCCCTGTGGCTCGGTCATGCCTGGGTGGACGGCCGCAAGGACGACGCCGATATCACACGGCTGGGAATTCTGCTGGCCGGCACCGGGATCAAAGACCTCTATGTGCACACCGGACCGCTGGAAAACGACGGCACGCTGTCGGCTGAACTGGCGCCGAAGGCCCGCTGGTTCGTCGACGCGGTGCATTCCCGGTTACCCGGAATTCGCGTGCAGTCCTGGCTCGGGGATCTGGTGGAACCCGAATTCGACGGCCTCGATACCGCCGATCCGGTGACCCGCGATCACCTCACCGCGACCGCCGCCGGAGTACTCGATCTCGGATTCGACGGCATACATTTCGATTTGGAACCGATTCGCTCGGGATCGCCCGGATTCCTGACTCTGCTGGATCAGGTGCGCGCCGTCACGACGAGCCGCCACGCTCTGCTGTCGGTGTCGGCTCCGGTCATCGATCCATTTCCCGGATTGCATTCCGTCGGACTGGTGCTGTTCGATCACGGAAAATGGTGGGCGCAGGCCTATTTCGCTCAGGTCGCCCGGCGCGTCGACCAGATCGCGGTGATGTCCTACGACACCGCCATGCCGACGAGTTCGCTCTATGGCGGATACCTCGCGCAGCAGACGACTCTCGCCCTACAGGTCACGCCGCCCGGCACGGAACTGCTGATGGGACTGCCCGCATTCCAGGCGAACGACCTGGGTCACCGAGCCGCCGCGGAAACCGTTTCCGCCGCACTGCGCGGCGTGCGCCTCGGATTGGGCCGCACCGAACCGGGGCGAGCCGATTTCGGCGTCGCCCTGTACGTGGATTTCACCGCCACCGACCAGGATTGGTCGGATTATCGGCGGGATTGGGGTCAGAGCACCTTCTCGCCCGCGACCGCGTAGGCGGTCTCGGCCGCGGCTTTCGCCGGACGCCACCAGGATTCATTGCCGCGGTACCAGTCGACGGTGGCGGCCAGCCCGGCGCGGAAGTCGGAATAGGTTGGCTCCCAGCCGAGTTCGGTGCGCAGCAGGGTGGCGTCGATGGCGTAGCGCAGATCGTGCCCGGGACGGTCGGTGACATGGTCGAAGTCGCCGGGATCGCGGCCGAAGGCCTCCAGGATCAACTGCACCACGGACTTGTTGTCGCGCTCACCGTTCGCGCCGATCAGGTAGGTGCGGCCGATGCTGCCGCGCTCCAGGATCTCCCAGACCGCGCTGTTGTGATCGTCGACGTGGATCCAGTCCCGCACCTGATGACCCGCACCGTAGAGGCGGGGGCGGACGCCGTCGATCAGGTTGGTGATCTGCCGTGGAATGAATTTCTCCACATGTTGATACGGCCCATAGTTGTTGGAGCAGTTGGAGATCGTGGCCCGCACGCCGAAGGAACGCACCCAGGCGCGGACCAGCATGTCGCTCGAGGCCTTGGTCGCCGAATACGGGCTCGACGGGTTGTAGGCGGTGTCCTCACTGAATGCGGCGGGGTCGTCGAGCTCCAGGTCGCCGTACACCTCGTCGGTCGAGATGTGGTGGTAGCGCACCTGATGGCGTCGAACCGCCTGCAGCAGTGAATAAGTGCCGACAATATTGGTCTGGACAAATGGCCACGGGTCGGCGAGCGAATTGTCGTTGTGTGATTCGGCCGCGAAATGCACGACCGCGTCGACCCCGCTGACCAGGCGATCCACCAGCGCGGTGTCGGCGATGTCGCCGTGCACGAACTCGATTCGGTCCGCGATCGGGTCCAGCGAAGCACGGTTGCCCGCGTACGTGAGCTTGTCCAATACGGTGACATGGACGCCGGAGCGCCGGGTCACGGTCTGGTGAACGAAGTTCGCGCCTATGAAGCCGGCTCCACCGGTTACGAGCAGTCGCACCCGCCGAACTCTACGTTGGCACGCACAGGGCCGGTGGGCAGACCCGGAGAAGTTGCGGATTCCCAACCCCAAGAGGTACAGGGCGGTGCGGAATCGGATATCGGCGAGAAACAAACCTGTGAGATCTGAAATCTTGACTTCACACCGCTTCTCCGAATTGATTTCCGATGTTCGCTCGATTTATCAAGAAACACAGCATTTTTGGTTCATTCGCTGTGACCTTACTCACAAACCAACCGGACGGTAACGGTTCGGTGGATCGTATATCTCCACCAAAACCTGTCCCTTGCTGCACCTTTCCGATAGCTTGCCAAGCGCGCAATCGTCTTGGTGAACAAAAATTGAACTAACGGTCACGATGGGTTCACCGCTCGTTAGCTGTCCTCCATTTCGATTCAGCGTGTCCCCCCGAGCTCTTCGATGAGGTTTCAACAAATGCTGATGAGGAAATTCGCCGCGACCGCCACTCTGGCCATCGCTGCCCTGGGCGTCACCGCCGGCACCGTGAACGCTGCCCCGGCCCCGGCCGACAACGCCCCGATCAACTACACCGCCACGGTCGACCAGACCAGCACCATCGTCCGCACGGACGCCGGCTCGCTGGTCAACGACAACGGCACCTTCAAGATCGAAGCTGCTGACGGCACCGTCGTCGCGGGCACCCCGCTGTCGTTCCGCGTGGACGACTTCGAGTTCCCGATCGCCGCGCAGATCTCCGGTAACTCCGCGACCCTGACCCCGCAGTTCGATGCGGATCACGCGACCTACAAGCCCGTCGCGCTGCCGTTCGAGGACCAGGCCCCCTGGAAGTCGGACTACGACCGTGAGCAGGCTGCCTGGAACCGCCTGAAGGACACCATCGCGACCGGCGCCACCATCGGCACCCTGGTCGGCGGCGTCGGCGGCGCGGCCCTGGGCTGCGTCATCGGCTTCGGTGTCGCGGGTGTCGCCACCGCTCCGCTGGCCGCCCTCTTCGGCGCCGGCCCGATCGCCGGCTGCATCGGTGGCGCTGCCGCCGTCGGCTTCCTGGGCACCCTCGCGGGCCAGCTGTTCGTGACCGCCCCGGTCGCGATCGCCGCTGCGATCCAGTACTTCTCGACCATCAACGAGCCGCACATCTCCGCCAAGTAATTCGGAGAGCGGTTCTTCGAAACCCCCCGCCCGGTTCGCCGGGCGGGGGGTTTCGCGTTGTGCGGCAGCTGTTTCGAACGGTCCGGGAACGAATGTGGGGCCCGGGAGGCGGACCTCCCGAACCCCACATATCAATCAGGTCGATACCTGACGGGTGTGCGCCGCCGCGGCTACGCGGACTTGGCGATCTGCTCGGATTCGATGCGCTCGCGCACGAAGCGGGCGACATGGGCGAGGGCGGCCCGGCTCTCGGGCATATTCGGGAAGATCGCCATGAAGGCGTGCACCTGGCCGCGCCAGATCTCCAGTGTGGCAGGCACTCCCGATTCGGCCAGTCGCTGCGCCATGATCTCGCTGTCGCGCCGCAGCACCTCGTCCTCGGCGACGATGAGCAGCGCCGGGGGCAGCCCGGCCAGCACATTGTTGACCGGCGAGAGCCGCGGATCGAGGCGGCCGCCGACCTCCGCGCCCAGCTTCACCACGGTCTCCAGCGCCGAGAGCGGGATCAGCGCGTCGCGACGGTAGTTGGGGTGCGCGCGCTTCTCGCTGCAGTCCAGATCCAGTGCGGGACACAGGCCCACGAGCCCGGCCGGGACCGGCAGGCCCGCGTCGCGAGCGCGCAGGGCGGTCGCGAAGGTCATGTAGCCGCCCGCCGAGTCACCCGCGAACACGATGCGCGAGGCCGGGCAGCCGTGGGCCAGCAGCCAGGAGTAGGCGGTCAGGCAGTCGGTGACCGAGCCCGCGATATCGGTCTGCGGCAGCTGCCGGTACTCCACGCTCACCACCGGCAGGCCCGTGCGCCGGGCCAGCGCCGCCACCACGGGCCGATGGGTGTCGAGACCGCACAGGAAGAAGCCGCCGCCGTGCATGTAGAGCACGGCGCCGTCGCGCAGGGACTTGCGGGCTCCGGCGGGCCGCACGATCTCCATGCGGAAACCCTTGAGCCGCACCTGCTCCCGCTCCACCCCGCGCGGGGCCGGACGCAGCTTGGCCAGATTGTCGATGACCGCGCTGGCCACCTGCATGGAGCCCAGGGTGACCGGGACCAGTTCGCCGGCGGGGCGAATCATGGTGCGGCAGGCCATCGCCAGGGCGCGGGCCGCGGCGCTGATGCGGGTCGGGTTCATGACCGGGATGTCGTCGTGGGCCGTATTCACCGCGTTCGTCGTGCTCGCCATTGCGCACCTACCTCACTGCTGGCGCGCCGAGCCGTAACGTCCGGTGACCGATGACTCGGTGACAGGCACGGGAGAGTCGGCGCTGACATCTCACATAGCTTCGTTTCAGAAGACCATGGGAACGTGACCTACACAACAGTTATCGACCGATTCGCATGGCAATAAACGATCGTGATCTGTTCGCCGTCCAGTCGGAACCTGGCCGCTTCCCACGGCGGCCGTACTGGCAGACTCTCCTGTCATGCGCGGAATCATCCTGGCCGGGGGCACCGGATCGCGGTTGCACCCGATCACGCGCGGGGTGAGCAAACAGCTGGTCCCGGTGTACGACAAACCGATGGTGTACTACCCACTGTCCACCCTGATGCTCGCGGGCATCCGCGACATCCTGGTGATCACCACCCCCGAGGACAACGCGGCCTTCACGCGTCTGCTCGGCGACGGCAGCAGCTTCGGGGTGTCCATCTCCTATGTGGTGCAACCCGAACCCGACGGGCTGGCCCGCGCGTTCGTACTCGGCGCCGACCACATCGGCACCGACACCGCGGCACTGGTGCTGGGCGACAACATCTTCCACGGACCCGGCCTGGGCACCAAGCTCGGCGAATTCCAGGACATCGACGGCGGGGCGGTCTTCGCCTACCGGGTCTCCGACCCGACCGCCTACGGCGTCGTCGAATTCGCCGACGGCAAGGCCATTTCCATCGAGGAGAAGCCGGTCGTCCCGCGCTCGCACTACGCCATCCCGGGCCTCTACTTCTACGACAACGACGTGCTGGCCATCGCCCGCGACCTGAAGCCTTCCGACCGCGGCGAATACGAGATCACCGATATCAACCGGACCTACCTCGAACAAGGCCGGTTGCAGGTGGAGGTGCTCGCCCGCGGGACCGCGTGGCTCGACACCGGCACCTTCGACTCGCTGCTGGACGCCGCCAACTACGTGCGCACCATCGAGGAGCGACAGGGCCTCAAGATCGGGGTACCCGAGGAAGTGGCCTGGCGCCTGGGCTTCATCGACGACGATCAACTCACCCGCCTGGCCGAACCGCTGGTGCGTTCCGGATACGGAAAGTACCTGCTGGGTCTGCTGGATCACGGGCGAAGCTGGGAGTAGGCATGCGGATTCGGGAATTGGCCGTACCGGGCGCGTGGGAGTTCACACCACGCCTGCACGGTGACGAGCGCGGGGTCTTCTACGAGTCGTTCAAGGCCTCGGAGTTCGAGAAGGCGGTGGGCCGCCCGTTCGACCTGCTGCAGGTCAATATCTCGACCTCGGCCGCGGGCGTGCTGCGCGGCATCCACTACACCGAGAATCCGCCCGGGCAGGCCAAATACGTGACCTGCGTGCGCGGCGCGTTCCTGGACGTGGTGGTGGACCTGCGCCGCGACTCCCCGACCTTCGGGCGGTGGGACGCGGTGGTGATCGACGATGTGGAACGCAAGTCGGTGTTCCTGGCCGAGGGACTGGGGCACGCGCTGCTGTCGCTCGAGGACGATTCGACGGTCAACTACCTGTGCTCGCTGGAGTACTCCCCCGAATTCGACCGGGATCTGGACGCTTTCGACCCGGAGCTGGCGATCGAATGGCCGACGGTGGGCCGCAACGGCGAACCGCTGAGCTTCAGTCGCTCCGACAAGGACGCTGCCGCACCGCGCCTGGCCGAATTGAAACTGCTCCCCCGCCTCCCCGAAACTTCAGCGGGCGGCTGAGTGCCGTTACCCGTCCCACACCCGTGCCGACGGTCAGGCGCCGAACCGATTTTGGACGTCCCCGGCAAGTTACCCCGATCCTTGCGAAATCTGTTGTTACGCCACTGAGGCGCACCGTGAGTTACGGTGCGCCTCAGTGCTTTCCAGGTGACCGACCCCGTGTGAGCGGCGGGACCGGCCGATGACGCCTACCCGACCAGCTCGACCTCCAGCTCCTTGTTCTCCTCGCGGCGGGCGCGCCGCTTGGGGAGGAAGACCGTGAGGGCGACCAGCGCGCCGACGATGGCGACACCGGCGGCGAACTCCAGGCCCGGGCGGTAGGTGTCGAGCATGGCCTGCGGGGTGGCCTGGCTGGGCACGTTCGAGGTGACGATGGCGGTGGTCACCGCGAGGATGATGGCCGCGCCGACCTGCATGGCGGTCTGCAGCACACCGGCCGCCAGCCCCTGTTCGTCATCGTCGATGCCGCTGGTGGCCTGAATGTTGATGGCGGGGAAGCCGACCCAGCCGATGCCGACCAGCAGCACGGCGGGCAGCAGCACCGCCAGGTAGCCGGGTGCGGTGTCGATGCGCAGGTACAGCAGGTAGCCGATGGCCATCACCGTCATGGTGACGGCGATGATCGGGCCGGTGCCGAAGCGGTCGACCAGCTTGTCGGAGACGAAGGCCGAGGCGACCACCAGCAGACCGACCGGCAGCAGCGCCATCGACAGCTTCAGCGGCGACCAGCCCAGGGTGTCCTGCAGGTACAGCGTGGTGATGAACTGCCAACTGAAGTACGAACCGGCCACCGCGATGATGGCGAGGCTGGCCCGGACCAGGCTGGCCTTGCGCAGGATGCCGAGGCGCACCAACGGGTACTTCACCTTGTTCTCGGTGTAGACGAAGGCCGCGCCGAGCACGATCACCGCGGCGAACGAGCCGAGGGTGCGCGCCGAGGTCCAGCCCGCCTGCGGTGCGGAGACCACGGTGTAGACCAGCAGCAGCATGGTGGCGGTCGAGAGCAGCGCGCCGATCAGGTCGTGGCCGCCCTCTTCGGCGGGCTTGTCCTTGGGGACCAGGAACCAGGCGGCGGCCAGCGCGGCCAGCGCGACGGGCACCGGGAGCAGGAAGGTCCAGCGCCAGCCGAGGCCGGTCATCAGACCGCCGAAGAGCAGGCCCATGGAGTAGCCGCCCGCGCCGAACACGGTGTAGATGGACAGCGCCTTGTTACGGGCCGGTCCCTCTTGGAAATTCGTGGTGATGATGGACAGTCCGGTCGGCGCGGTGAACGCGGCGGCCAGGCCCTTGATGAAGCGGGTGAGGATCAGCAGCGCGGGCGAGCTGACCAGGGCGCCGCCTAGCGAGGCGATCGCGAAGATCGCGAGGGCGATCAGGAACACCTTGCGGCGGCCCAGCAGGTCCGCGGTGCGGCCGCCGAGCAGCAGCAGGCCGCCGTAGCCGAGCACGTAACCGCTGACCAGCCACTGCAGGGTGGAGGTCTGAATGTGGAGTTCGGTACCGATGGAGGGCAGTGCCACACCGATCATGGAAACGTCGAGGCCGTCGAGGAACAGCACGATGCACAGGGTGATGAGCATGCCCCAGAGCCGGCCGGTCCACTGGGTGGAGTCGGCCGCATTGCTCACTGCGGGGCGGGTCTCGGTGGAAGTCACGAGAGAGGACAGTACATGCGTATGCATCAAATGCACAAGCATTTAATGCAGTTGCATGAGTTGGCTCGCGGGACTAGGATGGCGACATGCCGAAGCCGACAATGCCTGTCGAGCGGCCCACGGAAGCGATTTCGAAACCCGTCGGGCTGGTCGCCGAATGGCGTGATCTGCTCGCCCGGCACGCGACGACCTCCTGCGCCCTGGAAAAGGAACTGCAAGGTCGCCACCAGATCGGGCTCAGCGAATTCGAAACCCTCGACCGGCTCGTCGAAACCGGGAGCGACAGCTACAAGATGGCCGATCTGGCCTGCGATATCTATCTGAGCCAGAGCGCACTCTCGCGCACCGTGGCCCGGCTCGAGCGCGAGGGCCTGGTCGACCGCACGCTGTGCACCGAGGACCGGCGCGCGATCTTCGTCTGCCTCACCGACAAGGGGCGCGAACTGCACACGCAGGCCGCGCCCACCCATCGCGAGGTGCTGGCCCAGACCCTGACCGAGCCGGAACCGGCCGACGGCTAGAGCGCGGCGCGGATCGACTCCAGCGCCGGAAGTACGTCCACCGCAATGGAACTCACGCCGGAGAAGGCGTCGCGGTAGCGTTCCACATCCGGCTCCTTGTCCAGATACGAAGAGCCGGTGAGGGATTCCACGTAGACCACCGGTGGTTCGGTGGGTTCACCTGCGGCAGTGGGGAATTCGAGCAGCACGAAGCGGCCCGCGTCCATGCCGTGGTGGTAGCCGCATTCGGCGGGCAGCATCCGCACCCGAATATTGGGCAGCTCGGCCAGCTTGCGCAGCCGGTCGAGCTGACCGCGGGCGACCTCGTCGCCGCCGATGCGATGCCACAGCACCGCCTCGGAGATCACCACATCCAGCTGCAGCGGCGAAACGGCGCGGGTCAGCAGCGACTGCCGGGCCGTGCGCACCCGCACGCGGCGGTCCATCTGCTCGGCGGAGATGCCGGGGAACGCGCCCGCGAACACCGCCCGCATGTACTGCTCGGTCTGCAGCAGACCGGGGACCAGCTCGTTCTCATAGGTGGTGAGCCGACCGGCGGCCTCCTCGAGCCCGATGTAGACCTCGTACCCCTCGTCGATCACCTCGCTGAACTCGGTCCACCAGCCGCGTGACTTGGTCTCGCGGGCCAGCGTGGTGAGCGGTTCGATGGCGTCCTCGGCCGCGCCGTAGATGCGGCACATGGCCTCGACGTCCAGGCTGCGCAACGAGGTCTGACCGGTCTCGATGCGCCAGATCTTGGCCTCGGACCATTCCAGCCGCTGCGCGGCCACCCGGGTCGTCATTCGCGCGCGATTTCGCAGGTCGCGCAGGTGTCGTCCGAGTTGCCGACGTGGCACGGTCGATCCGGTAATCCCCTGCGGTAGAGCCATTCGTCCCCCTATAACAGTGTTGCGATCGCATTCTCGCACAGGAAAACTCAGGGATCCATGGACGCGAGACGCGCCGGATGACCGGATCTCGGCCGCTCCGCGGGCTACTTGCGGGGCGACTTCTTTCGGAAGCGCCAGAACTGAACAGCCTGAACGTCTTTCGAAAGCTGGTTGACCGGTTCCGCCACATCCGACAGGGCCTGGAACAAATCGTCGGCCATATCGGAGATGTGCTCGACCCGGGCCGCCAGCCGCGAGGCATTGAGCACGAACTCCAGCAGCAGCCGCACCACGGCGGCGATCACCAGCCCCAGCGGTACCGCGAACACCAGCGCGAACACGATGCCGAGCCAGGCCGAAATCCGCCACAGCCCTACGGTTCCCACGATCGGAATCGTGAAAGCCGCGGCCAGGCCCAGCAGATAGGCCAGTGGCAGCAGGGTGCGGGTGGCGGAGCGGTGGAACTGCAGATCCAGCAGCCCCCGAATGGCGTCGACACTCCAGGAGCCGAAAGCGCCTGGGCTGGAGAACGGTTCGACCGGCTCCTCCGATACTTCGTCCTCGGCGATACGACGGGACATGCGACGGGTCGCCGCCTCCTTGAAGGCGGCCCAGCGGCCTTCGGCGAGGAGCTCGTCGAGTTCGTCGACCTCCTCGATCTCGGCTGACTTTCCGCCCGATTGGTCGGCCATGCCGACGATCTCCTCTCCCACAGCCCTTTTGGGCCGTCTCAGTGTGTCCGGTAACGCTCGGGCCGCGTACACCGAGAGAGTGTGTTGTAGAACACGTCTCGGCGCGGTAGCAGGTCACGGCGAAACAACCGACCGCCAGCGCCCTTGACGGTGAAGACGCTGGACAGCCACCCCTGGAACAGGGATTTGTCACTACTGCGCCACCGTCACTATCGGGTCAAAACGGACCGCAGGGATGACGGTCTGGGACACAAACGAACTCGAGCGAAAAAGATCGTGTAACAACCCGGACCCTTTGCTGCGATACGTCGCACAGAGCAGGAACCAGATCTACCGGGGAATGGAGAATCCAGTGCGTACGACGTTTTCGTCAGCCGTTGCGGAATCCGTGCAGGAGTACACCCAGCGCGGCTGGACGGTCGCCGAAACCGCCAATGGCATCTGCCTGATCACCGACGAGTCGGTATCGGGCATCGAGGTCACCGGCGAGACCGCCGCTTTCGTGCGTCGCTTCCTGCGCGCCAACGACCTGACCGGACCGGTCATCGAGTTCCCGGGCGCCGAGCGTCGCGAGATCCACCTGGTCACCGGCGTTCGCAAGGCCGCCCGGGCCATCGAGGCCCTGCGTGAGGCCGGCATCACCGTGTACACCGACGGCGCGGGCATCCCGCTGCCGCCGAGCAAGCTTTCCGCCGGTGCGGCCTGCTGGGGCGTCGCCCCGCACGAGGCCCGCTGGATGCCGCCGGTGGTCGCGATCGCCGCGGCCGTCCGCGCCGCCGCCAAGGGTGCCCTGCCCCAGGCGTCGCGCATCGCGTCCTGACCGCATAACCGACCACGCGAAACCCGCGAGTGCACCCCGGCGCTCGCGGGTTTTGTCGTCTGCGGGTACAAACGTTGCAAAATCAGAGATAACGGACATAACGCCTGGCAGAACGCCGGTGGCGAACGAATTGCCCGGCGCAGCACGAAACAGACCGGCGCTCAGCGCGAGAACTGCGACCTGACCCAGCAGGAACCAGCTGTGGGCCCGGAGGCAAAGGTCGGGACGGTCGTCGGGAGCCACCGGGGAAGCCGCTCCCGGACAGCTCGTCCGGACCCCCCGATCCTGTCAAGACCAGCGCGCTTCGGCGATGGTGACGCGCTCCAAGATTCGGCCCGGAAACTGACCGGACCGCACAAGCCCCCGAATCTCAGGTCCCGGCCGCGCCGGATCCCACCGATCCCACCGAAGTCGCACCCGCCGAATCCCGGCCCGCCGAAGTGTTTCGCCCGGAGGTGTCGCGGGCGATCATTGGGTATGACCGACGTCACGGACAGCCACCGGACACTGCTGCGCACCTGCCCGCTCTGCGAGGCGGTCTGCGGCCTCGAACTCACCCTCGATTCCGCCGACCATGTGGTGTCGGTGCGAGGTGACCACGCCGACCCCTTCAGCAAGGGGTTCGTGTGCCCCAAGGGCGCGACCCTCGGGCACCTCGACGAGGATCCCGACCGGCTGACCACGCCGATGATCCGCGACCGGGCCACCGACACCTGGCGGCGGGCGAGCTGGGACGAGGCGTTCGGCGTCATCCGGGAGCGGTTGCCGCAGCTCACCGCCGCGCACGGCAACCAGGCGGTGGGGCTGTACCTGGGAAATCCCAACGCGCACACCATCGCCGGGGCGCTGTACGTGCCGCTGCTGATCCGCGGGCTCGGCACCGGCAACCTGTTCTCCGCCAGCACCGCCGACCAGATGCCCAAGCAGGTGTCGAGCGGGCTGATGTTCGGGGATCCGCTCACCGTGGCGGTGCCCGACCTGGATCGCACCGACTACCTGCTGATGCTGGGCGCGAATCCGCTGGAATCCAATGGATCCCTGTGCACCGCACCGGATTTCCCCGGTCGGCTGCGGGCGTTGAAGAAGCGTGGCGGGCGGTTCGTGGTGGTGGATCCGCGCCGCACCCGCACCGCGAAACTGGCCGACGAGCACCTGTTCGTGCGCCCCGGCAGCGATGCGTACCTGCTGTTCGGGATCGTGCACACGCTGTTCGCGGAAAATCTCGTCGACGTCCGGGTGTCCGTCAACGGACTCGACGAAGTGCGCGCGGCCGCAGCCGCTTTCGATCCTGAGACGGTCGCGGTGCGCACCGGCGTCCCGGCCGCGACCGTGACCCGGCTGGCCCGGGAACTGGCCGCCGCGCCGACCGCCGCCGTCTACGCGCGCATCGGCACCTGCACCGCCGAATTCGGCACGCTCACCCAGTGGCTGGTCGACGTGATCAACGCGCTGACCGGCAACCTGGACTCCCCCGGCGGGGCCATGTTCGCGACCGGCGCGGCGCTGGGCATCGTACGCTCCCGGCCGTTCCGCCTGGGCCGCTGGACCAGCCGGGCGCGCGGGCTGCCCGAGGCGATGGGCGAGCTGCCGGTCGCCACCCTCGCCGACGAGATCCTCACCCCCGGATCGGGGCAGATCCGGGCCATGGTGACCGTCGCGGGCAATCCGGTGCTGTCCGCGCCCAGCGGGTCCCGGCTCGATGCCGCCTTCGCCGGACTGGAATTCATGGTCAGCGTGGACCGGTACCTCAACGAGACCACCCGGCACGCGGACGTCATCCTACCGCCGCCCCGGATTCTGCAGGCCCCGCACTACGATTTCGCGCTGCTCAACTTCGCTGTGCACAACTACGCGCGCTACTCCCGGCCGCTGGTGCCGCTGGCCGCGGGCGAGCTCTCGGAGGCGGAGGTGCTGGCGCGGCTGGCGCTCGCGGTGGCGGGGCAGCAGTCGCAGCCCGCCGACTCCGATGCGCCGCAACTGGATCCGCTCACCGTGGTGGACGAGATCGTGATCGCCGGAACGCTGCACAAGGCGGGGCTGGCGCACCGTCGCGCGGAACTGCTGGGCGACAACACCACCGAGCAGCGCATCGACCTGATGCTGCGGCTGGGGCCGTTCGGCGAGTGGAGCGGCACGGCCGAGAAGGCTGTGGATGAAACCGATTCCGGCACCGGCGCGAGCGTATCCACAGGAGTGTCGGCGGCTGTGGATGAAGACGCTGTGGACACTGTGGATGAAATCGAAGATCCGGCGCAGCGCTGGCGGGGTCGGCTGAATCTGCAAGCGCTGCTGGACAATCCGCACGGGTTGGATCTGGGTCCGCTGACGCCGCGGCTGCCGGAGGTGCTGCGGACCGCGTCCAAGCGGGTCGAGCTGGCGCCGCCGGAACTGCTGGCCGACGTGGCGCGGCTGCGCGAGCGGCTGGGTTCCGAGCAGCCGGAGATGGTGCTGGTCGGGCGGCGGCAGCTGCGCTCCAACAACAGCTGGCTGCACAATGTGCCGCCGCTGGTTGGCGGGTCGAACCGCTGCACGCTGCACATTCATCCACAGGACGTGTCGCGGCTCGGGCTGGAGGGACGGGCGGTGGTGAAGTCCGCTGCCGGGGCGGTGACGGTGGAGCTGGAGCCGACGGCAGACATCATGCCGGGGGTGGTGAGCCTGCCGCACGGCTGGGGACACGAGGACAGCGCGCAGGGGGTGGCGCGGGCGCATGCCGGGGTGAATGCCAATGTGCTGACCGATGATTCGCTGGTGGACGCGCCTTCGGGAAACGCGGTGTTCAACGGGGTGCCGGTGACGCTCACCCGCGGGTGAATCGAATGGCTCACCGAGTAATTGACAGACCTTTCGGTTTCTAAATTTCAAGTACCGAAGATCGGCCGCTGCTAGGGGGATGGCGGCGGCCGATTCCGGCAAAAGGCATCGCATTTCGCGGAACGCCAGAATGCGAAATCCCCATGCCACCAGGGGTTCTGACCGAACGACGGTCGGCGACCTCGGTCAGCATCCTCGCAGCTAAGGGACGAATGACCCTTGTGGACAATTTCATTCGGGAGGATCCTCGCTCAGGGAAGGATCACCGGGCGTCTGCGGATTCGTCTCTACCAGGAGCGATGGTCCGAAGAAATGGATTCGCCCCACGAAAATAGTTAAACCGTATAGGATTTCGGATGGCCATAGCTCATGGCCGAGCCTTCTCCATCCGGTATCCAGCTACCAAAGGGGGCGCCCGATGCCCGATTCCAGACACGGCAGCGACGGCGAGCGGGAACTCCAGGAGCGCTACGGCACCGAGGAACGCGCGGAGCGCTTCTACCACGATCAGGTGCGAGATCGCCTCAATACCCACATGATCGACTTCATCCGCCGCATGGATATGGCCTTCATCGCCACCGCCGACAAACACGGTGAATGCGATGCCAGTTTCCGCGCCGGCTCCCCCGGCTTCCTGCACGTGATCGACGAGCGCACGGTGACCTATCCCGAGTTCCGCGGCAACGGCGTGATGGCCAGCCTCGGCAATATCCTCGAGAATCCGCACATCGGCATCATGATGATCGACTTCGTGCACGATCTGATCGGTCTGCACCTCAACGGCACCGCCCGCATCGTGGACGATTCGCTGATGCGGCGCTGCGTGCCCGATCTGCCCGCGCAGGCCCGCGGCCGGGTGCCGGAGCGCTGGGTGGTGGTGGATGTGGAAGAGGCGTATATCCACTGCCGCAAGCACATTCCGCATCTGGTGCCCGCGCAGCGCGAGGACCGGCAGTGGGGCACCGACAATGTGCGCGCCAAGGGCGGCGACTATTTCCGGGCGAAGGAAGACGCGGGCGCGCTCGTCGAATCCTGAATCGATACCGCCCGAGTTCCGACTACTTGATCTTGAAGATCACCACGCGCTGCACGATGAAGTTGATCACCGTGGCCGTGCCCTGCGCGACGCAGAACGCGATGAAGATCCGCCACCAGGCATCCGGCATCGCGTAGTAGCAGATCTGGTTGATGCCGACCTGCAGGGCGAAGGTCACACCATAGAGCGCGACCACCGCGATGAACCGCTTGCGGCTCGGCTCCGCCTTGAAGGTCCAGCGGCGGTTGATCAGGTACGCGGTGGTGGTGCCCGCGATGAAGCTGATGGATTTCGCCACCGGCAAAGGCAGGCCGACCAGTTTGAACAGCAGCGTGTAAAGGCCGAAGTCGACGATCGCGGAAAGCAGGCCCGTCGCGGCGAAACGAATGATCTGGGTCTTCAGATCAACGTCCGTACCACCCGGTTCGTCGACCAGGGGCAGCTCGGGCGGCAGGGGCAGATGGGGTTCCGCGGTCACAACGCAGAAGAGTAATGCCCGGGACAAAGGACACAAGCCTCGAGCCGTTTATGCCTGTAGCCTCTATGCCGATGTCCACGAAAGCTCAGACCACCACCACGGCCGCCGCGGAGCCCAGCTCCGCAGGCGAGGGCGAGGGCACAGCGTCGCAGGGGTCCTTCGACCTGCCGACGCGGACCCGCCGCTTGACCGGCTGGGGTCGCACCGCACCCAGTAATTCCGAAGTCCTCTCCACGAGCGACCCCGAGCTGATCGCCAAAGCGGTCGCCATGGTCGCCGAGGACAACGACGCCAAGCCTCCGCACCTGCGCCGCGGCGTCATCGCGCGCGGGCTCGGCCGGTCCTACGGTGACCACGCCCAGAACTCGGGCGGCCTGGTCATCGACATGCCCGCGCTCAACCGTGTGCACCGCATCGACCGCGATTCGCGCCTGGTCGATGTGGACGGCGGCGTCAGCCTGGACCAGCTCATGAAGGCGGCCTTGCCGTTCGGGCTGTGGGTCCCGGTGCTACCCGGCACCCGGCAGGTCACCATCGGCGGCGCCATCGCCTCCGACATCCACGGCAAGAACCATCACAGCGAAGGCTCCTTCGGCAACCACGTGCGGTCGATCGACCTGCTCACCGCCGACGGCAAGGTCCAGACCATCGGACCGAAGAAGAACGCGAAGCTGTTCTGGGCGACCGTCGGCGGCAATGGCCTGACCGGAATCATCCTGCGCGCCACCATCGAGATGATCGCGACGGAAACCGCGTACTTCATCAACGACGGTCTCAAGACCACCACGCTGGACGAGACCATCGCCGCGCACAGCGACGGCAGCGAAGCGAACTACACCTACTCGAGCGCGTGGTTCGACGTGATGAACGCGCCGCCGAAGCTGGGGCGCGCCACCATCACTCGCGGTCGGCTGGCCAAGGTCGACGAGCTGCCGAAGAAGAAGCAGGCCAACCCGCTGAAGTTCGACGCACCGCAGCTGCTGACGGTGCCGAACATCTTCCCGAGCATCACCGCCAACCGGCTCACCCTGGGCGCGGTCGGCGAGGCGTACTACGCCATGGGCGGCACCTACACCGGCAAGGTGCAGAACCTGACGCAGTTCTACCACCCGCTCGACATGATCGCGGAGTGGAACCGGGCCTACGGTCCGGCCGGATTCCTGCAGTACCAGTTCGTGGTGCCGACCGACGCGGTCGAGGAATTCAAGAAGATCATCGTCGATATTCAAGCGTCCGGGAACATTTCGGCGCTCAACGTGTTCAAGCTGTTCGGCCCCGGTAACGCGGCCCCGCTGAGCTTCCCGATGCCGGGCTGGAACATCTGCTGCGACTTCCCGATTCGACCGGGCCTCAACGAGCTCGTCACCGAATTGGACCGCCGTGTCATGGAATTCGGCGGACGTCTCTACACTGCCAAGGATTCGCGGACCACCGCGGAAACCTTCCACAAGATGTACCCGCGGATCGACGAGTGGATCAAGATCCGCCGGAGTGTGGACCCCACAGGCGTTTTCATGTCCGATATGGCGAGAAGGCTGGAGCTTCAGTGATCAATGCGGTAGGCAACCCGCAGTCCATTCTGCTGTTGGGCGGCACCTCGGAGATCGGCTTGGCGATCTGCGCCGAGTACCTGAAGAAGGGTCCGGCCCGCATCATCCTGGCCGCGCTGCCGGGTGACCCGCTGCGCGAGGATTCGGTCGCGCTGATGAAGTCCGCCGGCGCCACCGAGGTGCAGGTCATCGACTTCGACGCGGTCGACACCGACAGCCACCCCGCCGTCATCGACGCGGCCTGGGCCAGCGGCGACGTCGACGTGGCCATTGTCGCGTTCGGCATCGACGGCGACGGCGAGGCCTTCTGGCAGGACCAGCGCAAGGCCGTCCTGATGGCCCAGATCAACTACACCGCCGCGGTTTCCGTGGGTGTGCTGCTGGGCGAGAAGATGAAGGCGCAGGGCTTCGGCCGCATCCTGGCCATGTCCTCGGTCGCCGGTGAGCGGGTGCGCCGCTTCAACTTCGTCTACGGCTCCACCAAGGCGGGCCTCGACGGCTTCTACCTGGGTCTCGGCGAGGCGCTGGCCAAGTTCGGCCCGCGCGTCACCGTGATCCGGCCCGGCATGGTGCGCACCAAGCTCTCCGCGCACGCCAAGGAGAACGGCCTGACCGTGAACAAGGAGGACGTCGCCGTCCTCGCGGTCGCCGCGTCCGAGAAGGGCAAGGAAATCGTCTGGGCCCCGGGCACTTTCCGCTACGTGATGATGATCCTGCGCCACGTCCCGCGCCCGATCTTCCGCAAGCTGCCCATCTAGGGTTCGATTCTCACCGCGAATGCCGCGCCCGATCACGGGCGCGGCATTCGTCGTTCCGGGCTGCCCGGATCAGGCGGTACGGGTATCGCGCAGGATGGTTTCCAGCTCGGAATACCTTGGCTTCCAGCCCAGTTCGGTCCGCGCCCGGGTGGCGTCCACGATCAGCACTGCGGGTTCCGGGACGGGCGGGTTGTGCACCACCGGAACTCGTCGGCCGGTGACCTGTTCGGCGGCGGCGACCACGTCCAGAATGCTTGCGCCCCGGCCGCTTCCGATGTTGTAGCGCAGCGCCTCGCCGGGCGCGGGCAGGTTGTCCACAGCCGTGACGAAGGCTGTCGCGGCATCGGCGACGTGCAGATAGTCCCGGACTGCGGTGCCATCCCCATTGATCCCCAGGGGTTCTCCGGTCGCGGCGGCGGCCAGCACCCGTGGAATCAACCGGGTCGGATCACGGTCGTCACCGCCGGCCAGGTTCGGTAGGCGGAGGATGATCGCCCGCGATGCCCCGGCGCGCGCCTGCGCCTCCACCACCGATTCCGCCACCAGCTTGCTGCTGGCATAGGGGTGCGGCGGGTCCGCCGACAGGTCCTCGGTCATCGGCTGCCGATCCGGCGAACCGTAGACGGCACACGTCGAGGAGAACACCAGGCCCTCGACCCCTGCGTCCGCCATCGCCGCCAGCAGTGCCTCGGTGCCACCCACATTGACGTCGTAGTAGCCCACCGGATCGGCGAAGGACTCGCGGGCGCGGGTGAGCCCGGCCAGATGGCAGACGACATCCACACCGGTCACGGCCGCCCGCAAGGTATTTCGATCCAGCAGATCGGCCACCCGGACCTCGGCGGCACCCGGGATCTCGACGACCTCGCGGTGCACCATCGCGATCGGGTGATGGCCTGCCGTCCGCAACGCCGCGACGACCTCGCGGCCGAGATAGCCGCCCGCACCGGTCACCAGCACCCGGCGACCGCCACGCCCCGGGTGATCGTCATGATCCAGCCGCTCACGGCCGGGTACTTCCACCATGGCCCGAACGCTACCGTGCGCACGGGCGCACGATCGACGGCCGTCAGCGGGCGCACAGCGGACTCGTCGGCTCCCGTGGCGGGGCGGGGGCGGGGGAAGTGGTTAGGCTGACGCGCGGTCCATGGACACGAGCGCGGAGGCAGGGTGCGGATGAGCGAGCGGGCGAGTGGGCGGTTGACGCCGCTGGCGCGGCAGGCCGGTGGAGCCGTCGGTGAGGCGGTGCTCGCCGCCGTGGTCGCGGCGCTCGTGGCCGGGGTCGGGCTGGTGGCGTTCTCGACGGTGAAGTGGCCCGCGTTCAACTCCTCGAATGTGACTCGGTCGCTGACCACCGTCGGGCAGTGCGTGGCGTTGGGGATGCTGGTCGTGTCCGTGCTGCTGCTGCGCGCGCACAAGTGGGGATGGCTGGCGAAACTGCTTTCCTGGGGCGGGATTTCGGCGTTCGTGACGGTGACGCTGGGGATGCCGCTGGCCGCCACCAAGCTGTATCTGTTCGGGCTGTCGGTGGATCAGGAATTCCGGACGCAGTATCTGACGCGGCTGACCGACAGTGCGGCGCTGCACGATATGAACTACGCCGAGATTCCGCCGTTCTACCCGGCCGGGTGGTTCTGGTTCGGCGGGCGCTTCGCGGCGCTCACCGGGATGGCCGGGTGGGAGGCGTTCAAGCCGTACGCGATCATCGGGCTCGCGGTGGCGGCGGCCATCGCACTGGTGTTGTGGTCGAAGCTGATTCGCGCGGACTGGGCGGTCGCCGTCGCGGCCGCGACCACGGCGGTCACGCTGGCCTACGGCGCTCCGGAGGCCTACAGCGCGGTGCTGACGCTGCTGCTGGCCCCCGCGCTGGTGCTGGCCTGGGGTGCGCTGCACCGACCGGGCGAAGTGCGCGGCGCGGCGGAAGCGGGGGCGCCGACCGCTGGCGGCTGGGGTGCCGTCGTAGGAGCGGGTCTGTTCCTAGGGCTGGCTGCCACCTTCTACAGCCTGTACTTCGGTGTCGCCGTATTCGCCGTCTGCCTGATGGCCTTGATCGCCGCGGCGCTGGCGGTGCGCGCCTCCGGGTCCTGGCGGGCGATCGTGCCGATTCTGTTGCGGCTCATCGGAATCGGTGTCGTCGCGGGCGTGCTCGCCTTGACCGTGTGGACGCCGTTCCTGCTGAAGTTCCTCAGCGGCAAGGCAAGTCTCGGGTCCGGCAGCGCGTTCCACTACCTGCCGGAATCCGGGTCGCGGCTGCCACTGCCCATGTTCGACTTCGACCCGCTGGGAATGTTCTGCCTGATCGGGACCATCTGGCTGGTGTTGCGGGCGGCCGGTTCGCGGCGGGCGCAGGCGCTCGGCATCGGTGTGGTCGCCATCTACCTGTGGTGCCTGCTGTCGATGGCGGCGACCGCGGCGGGGACCACGCTGCTGGCGTTCCGGCTGGAAGCGCCGCTGTACGCATTGCTCGCGGCGGCGGGTGTGTTCGGATTCGCGGAGGGGGCGCGGGCGATCTACCAGACGCTCAACGAACCCGGGCGATTCCGGATCGCGGCCGCGGTGGTGGCGGTGGCCGGGGCCGTCTCCTTCAGCCAGGGCATCCCCAATGTCCTTGCGACGGAAATCAATACGGCCTACACCGATACCGACGGGAACGGGGAGCGGGCCGACAAGCGACCGCCGTCGGCGGTGTCACGCTATGCGGAGATCGACGCGAAGCTGCGCGAGCAGACCGGGCGGGCGCGGGATCAGAGTGTGGTGCTGACGGCGGACACCAGTTTCCTGGCGATCTACCCGTACTACGGATTCCAGGCGCTCACCTCGCACTACGCGAACCCGCTGGCGCATTTCGCGGACCGCACCGCCGAGATCCAGCGCTGGAGCACCCTGAAGACGCCCGCGGAGTTGCTGGACGCGCTGAACCACACACCGTGGCGGGCACCCGACGCGTTCCTGTTCCGGGCCGCCGGGGACAGCTACACGCTGCGGCTGTCGCAGGACGTGTATCCCAACGATCCCAACGTGAAGCGGTTCACCGTCGCGTTCCCGAAGTCGCTGTTCGACGACGAGCACTTCCGGGTCAGCGAGATCGGACCGTTCGTGCTCGTGGTGCGGCGCTAGCGGAATTCGCCTGTGGCACAGGTCACATGCAATGCGACTCGCCGTATGTCGTGATACGAGAACGAGATATGGATCACTTATGCACAGAATCGGGTCTATTGCTGTGGATAACGCATCCTTTCTGTGGATAACTCCTCGACTTGCCAGTGCGATCTCAGCCCGAGGCGGTAGCGTGGGCCGCTGATTGCGAGGCACCAAGGAGTTACGTGTGACACAGGGGTGGGTTACCGATCGGGGGAATGACAGCGGTTCGCCGGTAGCGGTTCTCGACCGCGCCGTCGCGACGCCGTCCGCGCCGAGCGAGACCACACGGCTACAGCGGGTCGCCCGCCGCATCCGGCGGGCGCGTGCCGACCTGATCGTCGCCCTCGGCTACCTGTCGCTGGCGGTGCTGGTGCTGTCCGGGCAGTGGCGCAACACCGGCAGCGGCTATCTGATCAAGAGCGGCCAGGATCAGACCATGTGGGAGTGGTTCTTCGCGGCCACCGCGCACAATGTCGCGCACCTGCAGAATCCGCTCGGCACCACGCTGCAGAACTATCCCGACGGCGTGAACATGATGGCCAACACCGCCATGTTCGGGGTCGGGGTGCCGCTCACCCCGGTGACCCTGTTGTTCGGGCCGACCGTCACCTTCGTGCTGGTGCTCACCCTGGGGCTGTCGGCCACCGCGTTCGCCTGGTACTGGCTGTTCTCGCGGGAGCTCGTCGACTCCAAATTCGCTGCGGCCGTTGCTGGTTTGTTCTGCGGGTTCGCGCCCGCCATGATCTCGCACGCCAACGCGCACCCGAATTTCGTACTGCTGGCACTACTTCCGCTGATCGGCTTGCAGATCATCAAGATGGTGCGGCGCGCGAACTCCGCCACCGAGCCGCGCCGGGCGCGCAGGCTGCGGGACGCGTTCGTGCTCGGCCTGCTGGTCGCCCTGCAGATCGCGCTGGGTGAGGAACCGCTGCTGGTGTTCTCGCTCGCCTTCGCGGTGTACGGGATCGTCTACTACCTGCACTCCCCCCGTGCCGGACTGCGCGCACTGCGCACCATCACCCCGACGCTGCTGCTGGCCGGGCTGATCACGCTGGCGCTCACCGAGATTCCGCTGTGGTGGCAGTTCTTCGGGCCGCAGTCCTACCGGTCCATCGACCACGGGCCGATGAACAACGACCTCAAGGCGCTCTACCAGTTCCCCTCGGAATCGCTGGGCGGGATGTTCGCGCCCGGGCAGAACGTGGCCATCAATCCCACCGAGGAGAACGCGTACTTCGGCTGGCCGCTGCTGATCGTGGTGACGGTGGCGTGCGTGCTGATGTGGCGCGAACGCGTGGTGCGGGCCGCGGCGACGGTGATCGTGGCGTTCACGGTGCTGTCGCTGGGCGCGACCCTGATGATCGGGCACCACAACACCGGCATCGGCCTGCCGTGGCGGCATCTGGAGAATGTGCCGCTGCTGGATTCGGTGCTGGAGTCCCGGTTCACCATGGCCGCCGTGCCGGCCGTCGCCGTGGTGTTGGCGCTGGCCACCCAGCGCGCCCTGGACTATTGGAAGGTGTCCGCGGCCGACTGGCGGCCGCTGGCGCTGTTCGGCGCACTGGTATTCGCGCTGCTGCCGCTCACCCCGACGATTCTGCCGGTGGTGCAGCGGCCGGCTACGCCCGCGTTCTTCACCGATGGCACGGTGCGACAATACGTTTCGGGTGGTTCGGTGGTGATCGCGCCGCCGCCGACCCCGCCGGACGCGCGCGCACTGCACTGGCAGGTCGACTCCGGATTCCAGTTTCCGCTCGCCGGAGGCTATTTCGTCGGCCCGACCGGCACCTCCAAGAAGGGCCGCTACGGGCCCGACGACCGGCCCACCGCCAGCCTGCTGATGAAGGCGCAGCAGGCCAACAAGGTTCCGGTGGTGGACGACATCGCGCGCGCCCAGGCGCTGGTGGATCTGCGCTACTGGCATGCCGATGTGGTGGTGCTGCCGCCGACCGACAACGGCGACACGCTGAGACTGACCGTCGATCAATTGCTCGGGTTTCCCGCGAAATACGTCGACGGTGTGTGGCTCTGGGACGTCCGTGACCTGGTCTGAAGCCGCTGCGGATGCCCCGACGTCAATGCACCGGGTTCCGGCCGGTCGGCGCGGGTATGGGGACCCCGGTCGCGCACCGTGCAACAGGCATGGCATAGTTAACGCCGAGAACGGGCTTCTTACCAAAATTTGCCTGGCTCATCAATAGAAAAGAAGTAGTAACAGCATGGCTCAAGGCACTGTGAAGTGGTTCAACGGCGAAAAGGGCTTCGGCTTCATCGCGCAAGACGGAGGCGGCCCGGACGTCTTCGTGCATTACTCGGCTGTGAGCGGCTCGGGTTTCAAGTCCCTCGATGAGGGCCAGCGTGTCGAGTTCACGGTCGAGCAGGGCCAGAAGGGCCCGCAGGCCCAGGACGTCCGCGCCATCTAGTTCCGCGCGAACTTGCGAAACGCTTCGCACCGGCAACGGTGCGGAGCGTTTTTGCGTTTCAGCGGGTCGGCGACTGCCGCGTGTAGGTCGCGCCGTTGTAGTCGGTGTTGGAGTCGGCCACCCGCTTCAGGGTCTGCGACCCGGCCACGGTGCTCAGGGTCAGCGTGGTGGTGCTCGCGGGCACACAGCCCGAATCACTGCCTGCCGTAGCGCGGGTCGGGCCCATCGTCACGGTGGTCGGCGAGGCTACCGTGCCCAGGGCCGCCGTGTACGCGCAGTGCAGATCGGCGCTGGGGATGTCCTGCGTCAGCGTGAAGATCGTGTCGCCGACCTGACCGTCGGTGATGGTGAGGCGATAGTCGCCGGTGCCCGACGGACCGGTCTTCGCGGCCCACGAGCCGATGAAGTCCGCCGGGAGGTGGCCCGGAGTCACCGGACGGACGTTGTCAGCGGGAGATCGCAGGGCGAAGTAGGCGGCGGTCGCGCCCACCGCGACGACGAGGGCGACGGCGGCTGCCACGAGCCCCGGATGCGCTCGGCGACGCCGTGATTCGACGGGAGCGGGTGGTGCGGTATTCGGCGGTGCGGTGTTGGGCGGGGCGACGGCCGTGGGGAACACCGCGGTCGCGGGGAACGCCACCGGGCCGGACGGCGAAGGCGTCGGCGGACGGTCCGGATACCGCACCGGTCCCTGACCGTTCGGCGGCGCGAACCCGGCCGGTCCGGGTCCTCGGTACGGGACTCCGTCAACGGCGGCGCGGACGGCGGCCACGAATTCCGTGCAGGTGGTGAAGCGCGCGTCCGGATTCTTGGCCAGGGCACGATCGAACACTTCATCCAGTGCCCGAGGCAGATCCGGCCGCACCCGCGACAACCGCTGCGGCGCCAGCTGCGTGTGCGCGTACACCCACCCCAGCGGATTCGTCGCGGTGTATGGCCGCTGATCACTGAGCAATTCGAACAGCGTGCACGCCAGCGAATACTGATCGGACTGCGGGCACGCCGGTTGCCCCGACATCTGCTCCGGCGACGCGAAAGCGAAAGTGGCAGCGATGTTCCCGGTCGCGGTGACCACGGTGTCGTCGTCCCGCAACCGCGCGATCCCGAAGTCGGTGAGCAGCACCCGCTCCCCCCGCTGATCCTCCGGCGCGGCCAGCAAGATGTTGGAGGGCTTCACATCCCGATGCAGCACGCCCTTCCCGTGCGCGTAATCGAGCGCGGTGGCGATCTCCCCCGCGATGTGCACGGCCCGCCCCGGCGCCGCCCCACGCACCGACGAGGCATCCCGCCCCTCGATGTACTGCATGGAAATCCACAGCACCTCGTCCACCACACCCCGGTCGTACACGGTGACGATGTTCGGATGATCGAACCGCGCGGTGATATCAGCCTCCCGCTGAAACCGCCGCCAGGTATCCACCCCCGCCGAAACATGGTCCCGATCGAGCACTTTCAACGCGATCAACCGAGGCAGCCGAGGATGCTGAGCCACATAAACCGTCCCCGACCCCCCGGACCCGATCCGCCGCTGAATCACATGCCCGGCGACCACCTCACCCGGCCGAAGTCCCGCCATGCTGCCTCACTCACCAACGTCCACGCCGTTGCACATCCTCCCGCACAACGAGGCCCAGCGCCCGCTCGACCCCTGCGATTCTCGTCGCAACAGACCGATCAGTCACTGGCCGCCTCGACAAGGCGCGAATTGGGCGGTTCCGGACGTGTTCAGCCGATGCGGTTGTAGGTGACTGTGCCGCTTACCGAGAGGGCTCGGGTGAGGTGGCCGTTGGTGAGGGTCAGTTCGTGGGTGGGTTGGGGGGTGCAGTTGGTGCCGCCGGTGGTTACGGTGCCTTGGCCGAGGGTGATGTCGGTGGGGGTGGGGACGGCCAGGAGGCGGTAGTCGAAGACGCAGATGGGGGTGCCGCTGCGGAGGATGGTGGAGGTTACGGCGGTGTCGTTGAGGTTGGATTGGTGGATGGACAGGCGGTAGTCGTCGGAGTTGGCGTCGCTGGTGCCGGACCATTCACCCAGGAAGCCGGTGGGGATTTGGCCGGTGGGGGTGGATTGGGTGGGTGGGGTGGTTTGGGCGGGGCCTACCGAGGCGGCGGTGGGGACTTCGGCGGAAACCGGTGCGCCGGAGGGGGTTCCGTGGCTCTCCAAGCTGATGGTTGCCCAGACCGCGCCGCCTGCGATGAGGGCGGCGGCGAGGACTGCTACCAGGCCGGTGAGGATGCCTCGGGCGGGGTCGCGGCGGCGGGGTTCGGGGGCCCGATGGCGGTGGGAGACAGCGTCTTCCGGGGAGGGCGAGCCGGGGCCGTACACCTGGCCGGGGCCGTACATTTCCTCCACGCTCGGGCGGTAGATCGGGCCCGAGTTCGATGGGTACACCGGGCCGGAATCCGAGCGGTAGGCGGGGCCGGAGTTCGGGGTTCGGTAGCGGCCGGAGTTCGGGTCGAGGTGGTGGGTGGGGGCTATCCGGGTGGGGTCGGTGCGGGAGGGGTCGGGTGGGTGGTCGGTGGAGGTGGGGGCGGAGGCGGCGTTCCAGACGGTGCGGGCGGAATCGGTGAAATCCAGGCAGGTGGCGAATCTTTCGTCGGGGTGTTTGGCGAGGGCCCGGTCGAAGACTGCGTCGAAGGCGGTGGGGAGGTCCGGGCGGACCTGGGTGACGTGCAGGGGTGGGGTGTTGCTGTGGGCGTAGATCCAGCCGATCAGGTCGTTGGCCAGGAAGGGGCGGTGGCCGGTGAGGAGGACGAAAAGGGTGCAGGCCAAGGAGTATTGGTCGGTTTGCGGGTCGAGGGGGCGACCGGAGACCTGCTCGGGGGAGGCGAAGGCGAAGGTGGCGGAGATGTCGCCGGTCTTGGTGACCTGACTGGTGTCGCTGCGCAGGCGGGCGATGCCGAAGTCGGTGAGCAGGGCGCGTTCGGGGCGGCCGTTCTCGGCGGGCGAGACCAGGATGTTGGAGGGCTTCACATCTCGGTGCAGGACATCGTTGGCGTGCGCGTAGTCGAGCGCCGAGCCGATGTCGCTCGCGATCCGCAGCGCGCGGTCGGGGGCCAGGCCGGTGAGGCTGTCCGCGTCCCGGCCCGCCACGAATTGCATGGCGATCCACAGTCTTCCGGCATCCACGCCGCGGTCGTAGACGGAGACGATATTGGGATGGTCGAAGCGGGCGGTGATGTCGGCCTCGCGTTGGAAGCGCCGCCAGGCGTCCGCGTCGGTGTTCACCTCGTCGCGATTGAAGATCTTGAGCGCGGCCAGGCGCGGTAGCCGCGGATGCCGGGCGGCGTAGACGGTGCCGGATCCCCCGGCCCCGATCCGGCGCTCGACCACATAACCGGCGACATCGTCGCCGGGCAGCAGTTCGGCCATGTGGCTCACCTACTTCGATGCGGCTACTTCAACGGCGCCCGCTCCAGCCACTGCGACAGCACGCTGTCGACGGTATGGGCGGGCCAGCGGAGCACCAGGACGAACCGCGAACGCGGGTCGCCGTCGGGAAAACTGACGGCGGCCAGCACATGTCGCTGCTCGGTGTCCTGGGTGAGTCCGGAATCGATGTCGGCGCCGGTGGTGATGCTCAACGCACCGGCGACATCCGGATGGGTGATCGCACTGCTGCGGCCGGAACCCGCGAAGAACAGCGCGGCCGCGGATTGGCTCGGGCGCGTATCGAAGTCGAAGACATCGAAGTGCACCTGCCCGGTGGTGTCGTCGCCGTTGCAGAGAATGCGGTGCGCGCCCTGCGCGGTGGCCACGTCACCGGGCCCCGGATCGCGGGGACGGCACGCCGCGCCCTGCCAGCCGATGGCGGTGCCATTGGCCGCCAGCTGACCGACCAGGCTCGGGAACGCCCGCGCGATGGCCGCGTGATCGCGATCCCAGGACGCGGCGGCGGCATCGGCGTTGGTGTACGTGATCAGGCCGCTCACATCGGTTTTGCGGCTCACCCGGCCATCGGGGAGCAGCGTGAGCGTGGTGGGACCGTTGGCGCGGCAGGCGTTCGCGGGATCACCCGCCACGATTTCCGAGGTGCCGATGATGAGGCGGTCCCCCGTGGACGGCACCTGGTCGAGGGGCGCGGAGAACTCGCAGTGGAACGGAGATCCGCTGGGCAGCACACCGTCCACCCGATTGGACAGCACCGGATCCCCGGCCCGGCCCTGCGCAACGGTGAGCCGATAGTTGGTCTGCCCCTCGGTCGCCAGCCAGGTGCCGACGAAGCGATCCGGCACCGCACCCGCCGCGGCCGCCCCCGCACCACCGTGATGGAACGCGAAGCCCACGCCCGCCGCCGCGACGGCCACCGCGGCGACGGCCAGCCCGATCAATACCGGGGTGCGGAACAGGCGCTGCCACACCGGTTTCCGGCTCGCCGATCGCGCGGATCGAGTCGGTCGCACCGGCTGCGCGAGCAATCGGGCGGGTGCGGTCACCGCCAGCGCGGGATCGGAATAGTAAGCCTGCCAAGCGGCTTCGGCGAATTCGAGGCAACTCGGATAGCGGTCCTCGGGATCCTTGGCCATGGCCCGGTCGAACACCTCGTCCAGGGCGGCGGGCAGCGCCGGTGCGATCTCGCTGATCCGCAACGGACTCTCCTGGGTGTGCGCGTGCACCCAGCCGAGCGGATTGTCGGCACGGAAGGGCCGGTGATCGGTGAGCAGCACGAAAAGCGTGCAGGCCAAGGAGTATTGATCAGATCCAGGACCGACCGGTTTGCCGGAAACCTGTTCGGGTGAGGCGAAAGCGAAAGTGGCGGAGATGTTTCCGGGATGGGTGAGCCGGGTGGTCTCGTCACGCAGCCGGGCGATGCCGAAGTCGGTGAGCAGCGCGCGCTCCGGGCGGCCGTCGTCCGGAGCGGCGATGAGGATATTGGAGGGCTTCACATCCCGGTGCAGCACCCGCTTGCCGTGCGCGTAGTCGAGTGCGGCCGCGATCTCGGCGGCGATGCGCAGCGCCCGCTCCGACGAGATCCCGTGCAGCGCAGCGGCGTCCACGCCCTCGATGTACTGCATGGAGATCCAGAACAGCTGATCGGCGGCCCCGCGATCGAAGATCTGCACGATATTCGGGTGATCGAAATGGGCGGCGATATCCGCCTCGCGCTCGAAGCGACGCCACATCTCGTCGTCGGAACCGACCTCGTCGAGTTTCAAGATCTTCAGCGCGGTCAGCCTGGGCAGCCGGGGATGACGCGCCGCGTAGACGACGCCCGACCCCCCGGCACCGATGCGCCGCGCGATCACATACCCGGCGATGACTTCGCCCGGTCGCAGCTCGGTCATGCTTCCTCTTCGGTCTTCCGGCCCGGCCCCTCGCCCAGTTCGGATACCAACCATCGTGACGTACATCCGGCCATACGGCTACCGAACAATCGGTTGTCGGCTCGTTCACCGCCGGTTGGGCCCCGTTGAATCGGAATGAATCCGGGTGGTGGTTAGAGTCGGTGCTCGTGCGCGAAGACAGCCGAGTGTTCCACCGCATCCGCCTCATTGCCCTGGTCTCCGGATTACTCGGAGTCCTGCTGGCGGTGATCACGCCGATCCTGCCCGTCAAGCAGGACCGGCCGACTCTGCATTGGCCACAGGGCGACACCGTGAACATCGCGGCGCCACTGGTGTCGTATGTGCCACTGCGCCTGGACGTCACGCTGCCCTGCGAAGCGCTGCGCGATCTCCCCACCGGCACCCTGTTCTCGACGGTTCCGGCCGCCTCCGGCCAGGCCGACACCAAGGGCCTGGTCGTCAAGGTCACCGACGAACCCGAGAAGGGCCGCACCCTCTCGGTGCTGCTGCGGCTGATTCCGCTGCTGTCGGCACCGATCTCGGAGATCGGCGACTGCACCGGCCTGACCGTGCACTCGGACGTGAACCAGACCCGGGTGGAACTGGCCGGGGTGAACCGCAAGGACGGCACGCCGTTCACCGGTCAGGTGGGCGGAGACGCCCGACCGCAGATCGTCGGCCTGTTCACGGATCTGAGCCGCGCACAGCTCGGAAACGCCACGGCCAGCGCCGATATCGACGCCCGCTTCACCTCCAGCCCGAGCTGGCTCAAGCGCCTGGCGACCATCGCCGCGGTACTGCTCACGCTGGTCGCGATGTACGCCATGCACCTGCTGGACAACTCCGACGGACGCAAGGCGCGACGATTCCTGCCCGCGCATTGGTGGCGATTCAGGCTCGCGGATGGCGCGGTGCTGGGCACATTGGTGGTGTGGCATTTCATCGGGGCCAACACCTCCGACGACGGCTACATCCTGAATATGGCTCGGGCCTCGCGGGATTCGGGCTACATGGCCAACTACTACCGCTGGTTCGGCGTCGCCGAGGCCCCCTTCGGCTGGCCGTACGAGGTGCTGGCCTGGATGACCCGGATCAGCGACTCCAGTCCGTGGGTGCGGCTGCCCGCGCTGCTGGCGGGCATCGTGTGCTGGCTGGTGATCAGCCGGGAAGTGCTGCCGCGACTGGGATCCCGGGTGCGGCGCGACAATGTCGCCATCTGGACCGCGGGCCTGGTGTTCCTGGCCGCCTGGATGCCGTACGACAACGGACTGCGTCCCGAACCGCTGATCGCGGCGGGCGCGCTGCTGACCTGGTGCTCCATCGAGCGCGCCATCGCCACCGGGCGACTGCTGCCCGCCGCGCTCGCGGTACTGATCGCGGCGCTCTCGCTGGCCGCCGGGCCGACCGGATTGATCTGCATCGCAGCGTTGATCGCGGGTTCACGGCCGGTATTGCAGATCATCATCAAGCGCGCCAAGGGTGAAGGCTCGTGGCTGCTGCGCTACGGGGCACTGCTCGCGCCCGGCGCGGCCGCCGGAACCCTGGTGCTGGTCGTGGTTTTCGCCGATCAGACCCTCGCCTCCGTGCTCGAGGCCACCCGGGTGCGCACGCTGATCGGGCCCAATGTGGCCTGGTTCGACGAGCGCACCCGCTGGGATGCGCTGCTGCAACTCTCTCCGGACGGCTCGCTCGCCCGACGCTTCGGCATCCTCGCGATGCTGCTGTGCCTGGGCGTGTGCGTCATGGTGATGCTGCGCAAGAACGGTCGCATCCCGGGCACCTCGCGCGGACCGTCGGCCCGCATCCTCGGCATCGTCTTCATGTCGCTGTTCCTGATGATGTTCACCCCCACCAAGTGGACCCACCACTTCGGCGTGTACGCCGGACTGGCCGGATCGGTGGCCGCGCTGGCCTCGGTCGCGGTGGGCGTCAACGGGATTCGCTCGCCGCGCAACCGGACACTGTTCACCGCGACCGTGTTCTTCCTGCTGGCCATGACCTTCACCGGCTCCAACGGCTGGTGGTACGTGTCCAGCTACGGGGTGCCGTGGTTCGACAAGGCGCCGCTCATCGCGGGCAAGGGCATCTCCACCTTCTTCCTGGGCCTGACCCTGCTGGCCCTGCTGGTCGCGGTCGTGCAGCACTTCCGCGAGCCTTACACCACACCGAAACCGGCGCGCGCCTTCGACAAGTTCGCGACCATGCCGCTCACCATCGCCGCCCTGGTGCTGGTGCTGTTCGAGGTGTTGTCGCTGGCCAAGGCCGCGATCACCCAGTACCCGGCCTACTCCATCGCCGAATCGAATCTGCGTGCCCTGACGGGTGATTCGTGCGCGCTGGCCAACGAGGTGCTGGTCGAGACCGACACCGCCACCTCGCTGCTGCACCCGTGGACCGGCTCCGACGCCGACGGGTTGACCGCGCAGAACACCGGATTCACCCCCAACGGCGTGGCCTCCGACCTCACCGCCGACGCCGAGGAGACCGTCACCGGCAGCGCCAACTCGGTGAACGAGAAGTCCGGCAACAAGACCTCCAACACCACCAGCGCCGGAACCGGCGGCGGCTCCACCGAGCAGACCGGCGTCAACGGCAGCACCGTCGCGCTGCCGTTCGGGTTGCAGGCGGCCACCACCCCGATCCTGGGCAGCTACACCAGTGGCGAACAACAGGTTTCGTCGCTGACCAGCCAGTGGTACAAGGTCGATCTGTCCGACAGCGTGCGCGATGATCCCGCCTACAAGGTGCTGATCGTGACCGCGGCCGGGCGCATCCGGTCCTACACCAAGGACGGCGTCGAAACGTACGGGCAGGACCTGTGGGTGGAGTACGGCACCCGCGACGCCGACGGCAATGTCACGAACACCGGGCGCATCCGGCCGATCGACATCGGGCCGAACCCGTCCTGGCGCAACCTGCGGGTGCCCCTGGACCAGATTCCGAAGGGCGCCAACTCGGTTCGCCTGGTGGCCAATGACGCCGACCTGACCCCGAAGCAGTGGCTGGCCGTCACCCCGCCGCGGCTGCCGCGCCTGGCGACGCTGAATACCGTTGTCGGACACGACGCCCCGGTACTCGAGGACTGGCACGTCGGCCTCGCCTTCCCGTGCCAGCGGCCCTTCGACCACCACGACGGCGTCGCCGAGGTGCCCGACTGGCGAATCCTGCCCGACCGGGTCGGGCAGGACGCCTCCAACGCGTGGCAGGACGACATCGGCGGCGGGCCGCTCGGCTGGACCGGGCTGCTGCTGAAATCCGAGACGCTGCCGTCGTATCTGAACCAGGACTGGGGACGGGACTGGGGTGCGCTGGAACAGTTCACGCCGTACGTCCCGGATGCGAAGCCCGCGCAGTTGTCGGTGACGGTGCAGACTCGCTCCGGACTCGCCAAGGACGCCCCGATCCGGGCGCACTGAACAATCGACACGCCGAAAGGAAGGTCGGCGACTGATTTCGTGAGTTCGGGGTAACTCGCCGGGTACGTCCAGAATCGGGTTGGCTCCCAACGACAGAACGGGTGCGAAATCGGACACGGCTCCCAGCCTCCCGCCAAGTTTCGGGGAGGCGGGGGAGCATGTGTGTGAACGGGTGGGAGTGAACAGCGCCACTCTCAGTGCGGGCACGTACGATCAGCAACCGTGCCAGACGCCTCCGCTGTACTGACCAAGCCGAATAATCCGGCGACCACTCCGGCGACATCGCGCGACTTCCGCATCGCGAAGCTCATCGCGATCGTGGCAGGTCTGCTGGGCGCGCTGTTCGCCATCGCGACCCCGTTCCTGCCGGTGCAGCAGACGCAGGCGGAGGTGAGCTGGCCGCAGCGCGGGTCACTGGACAGCGTGCAGGCCCCACTGATGTCGCAGGTGCCCGTCGACCTGAATGTGGCCATCCCCTGTTCGGCTGTGCAGCAGCTGGATCCGCGCGGTGGCATCCTGCTGGCAACCGCGCCGCCGCAGGGCAAGGGCTCGGACCTGGAGGCCATGTTCGTGCGCGTCTCCGCCGACAGCGTCGACGTGCTGGACCGCAACGCGGTGGTGGCGTCCGCGCCGCGCTCGGATCTGGCCGAGTGCTCGCAGATCGTCATCACCTCGGATATCGGCAAGACCTACGCCAAGTTCGAGGGCCTGAACCACAGCGTCGAGAAGACCACCGCCGACGGCGGCCGCGAACTGGTCACCGTGCCGGTCGAGGGGCAGCTGCTGGGCGATCTGCGCCCGCAGGTGGTCGGCGTCTTCACCGACCTGAAAGGCGCGGTGCCGTCCGGTCTTTCGTTCCACATGACCGTCGACTCCCGCTTCTCCTCCTCGCCGACGCTGATCAAGCTGGTCGCGATCATCGCCTCGGTGCTGTTGACCCTGCTGGCCATGGGCGCGCTCGCGGTGCTCGACACCAGCGACGGGCGCGGACACCGGCGCATCCTGCCGGCGCACTGGCTCAAGCCGACCTGGGCGGACGGCGGCATCATCGGCACCCTGCTGGTCTGGCACTTCGTGGGCGCCAACACTTCCGACGACGGCTACATCCTCACCATGGTCCGGGCTGCCCCGCACGCGGGCTACCTGGCCAACTACTTCCGCTGGTACGGCGTCCCCGAGGCCCCGTTCGGCTGGTACTACTACGTGATCCAGGCCTTCGCCGAGGTCTCCACCGCCAGCCCGTGGGTGCGAATTCCCGCGCTGCTCTGCGGAATCCTGTGCTGGCTGGTGATCAGCCGCGAGGTGGTGCCGCGGCTGGGCAACGCGGTCGCGACCTCCAAGGTGGCGCTGTGGACCGGCGGCCTGGTGTTCCTGGCCTTCTGGATGCCCTACGACAACGGCCTGCGCTCGGAACCGATCGTCGCGCTCGGCGCACTGCTGACCTGGGTCTCCATCGAACGAGCCATCGCCACTTCACGATTGCTGCCCGCCGCGGTCGCGGTACTGGTGGCCGCGTTCACCCTCGCCGCCGCACCCACCGGTCTGATGTGTGTGGCCGCACTGCTCGCGGGCATCCGGCCCCTGGTGCGAATCGTGGTGCGCCGCCGCAAACAGTTCGGTGATCTGGCGCTGCTGGCACCCATCGCGGCGGCCGGATTCCTGGTGCTGGGAACGGTTTTCGCGGACCAGACCTTCGCCGGAATCATGGAGGCCAACCGGGTCCGGCAGGTCACCGGGCCCAACCTGGCCTGGTACGAGGACTACCTGCGCTACTACTACCTGTTCGTCGAGACCGTCGACGGGTCGCTGGCGCGGCGCTTCGCGTTCCTGCTGATGATCCTGTGCCTGATCACCACCATGCTGGTGCTGCTGCGGCGGCGGCAGGTGCCCGGCATCGCGAGCGCACCCACCTGGCGGCTCATGGGCGTGGTGTTCGGAACCATCTTCTTCATGATGTTCAACCCGACCAAGTGGACCCACCACTTCGGTTCCTACGCGGGCATCGCGGGCTCGCTGGCGGCGGTGACCGCGGTCGCGGTGTCGGCAACGGCGTTGCGCTCCAGCAAGAACCGCTCGGTGTTCCTGGCCGGGCTGCTGTTCACCCTCGCCGTCGCGTTCTCCGGCATCAACGGCTACTGGTACGTCTCCAGCTACGGCGTGCCGTGGTTCGACAAGACCGTGTCCCTGCACGGCTTCCAGTCCAACACGCTGATGCTGGTGTTCTTCGGGCTGGCGCTGGCCGTGGTGGCCTGGCGGTCACTGCGCGAGGGTTACGCCAAACCGCCCGCCGACGGTTCGACCAAGCGCGGCAAGCGGATTCGCAAGTTCGCGGCCGTCCCGCTGACCGTGGTCGCCGCGCTGATGGTGGCCTTCGAGGTGCTCTCGCTGGTGAAGGGCGCGGTCACGCAGTACCCCGCGTACTCGCTGGCGCGCTCCAACTTCGACTCGCTGAGCGGACAGAGCTGCGGCCTCGCCAATGACGTACTGGTGGAAGGCGATGTCAACAGCGGTGCGCTGACGCCGATCGTCGATCCGGCCCACCCGCCGGTCAACGGCGACCCGCTCGCCGGTGAGACCAACCCGGTCGGCTTCTCCCCCAACGGCGTCGCCGACAAGCTCGACGCCGACAGCGTCGAGGTGAAGCCGGGCACCGGCAACACCTCCACCCAGACCGTCGGCCCGGCCTTCGAGAAGGGCCAGAGCGCGGGCACCGGCGGCGGCAAGGGCGCCGAGGGCGTCAACGGGTCCACCGTGGCCCTGCCGTTCGGCCTGGACCCCGCCAAGACCCCGGTCATGGGCAGCTACCAGGACGGCGTGCAGCAGCCCGCCGAACTCACCTCCAACTGGTACGAACTGCCCGCGGCCACCGCCGACTCGCCGCTGATCGTGATCACCGCGGCCGGCCGCATCATGTCCTTCGACGACACCGGCAACATGACCTACGGCCAGGACCTGTTCCTCAAGTACGGGCATCGCAACGCCGACGGCAGCGTCACCGAACTCGGCCAGTACCGTCCGCTCGACGTCGGCCCGGCCCCGTCCTGGCGCAACCTGCGCATCCCGCGCTCGGCGCTGCCCGCCGACGCCGACACCGTGCGCATCTACGCCCGCGACCCGATCCTGATCGGCGACCAGTGGCTGGCCTTCACCCCGCCGCGGGTGCCGAAGCTGGTGTCGCTCAACAGCTATCTGGGATCCAGCCAGCCGATCCTGCTGGACTGGGCGGTGGGCCTGCAGTTCCCGTGCCAGCACCCGTTCGACCACCGCAACGGCGTCGTCGACGCGGCCCCCAAGTACCGGATCCTGCCCGACCGGCCACTGGCCATCAGCTCCACCAACACCTGGCAGGCCGAGGAATTCGGTGGGCCACTGGGCTGGGCGGAAATGCTCGCCGCGTCCAAGACCGTCCCCACCTATCTGAAGGACAACTACGCGCGCGACTGGGGTTCACTCGAACAGTACGAGCCCTACTACTCGCAGGCGGACGACTCCTCGAAGTTCCCGACGCCCGCGCAGGTCGACACCCATGAGGTGACCCGATCCGGATTCTGGACCCCCGGCCGGATGCGGGTGTTCTGACCTCGGAGACACCCAGATCGGTGGCCGCCCGCGACACGCGGGCGGCCACTGTGTTTTTCAGAGCCGATGCACTCGATACCGGTGCGAAGCTAACGTTTCGGATCCACGTGGGCGACCCACTCGTACACGGGCAGACTCCCCGACGGAGTCTCCTCCCACCGTGGCGTCACCTTGAACCGCTCATACCCTTCCCCGAAGGCAACCCGCAGCTCGAAGCCCGGTGGGGTGATCGGCACGATCCGCGTTGTGAGGCCATCCGGCCCGCCTTCGAGTAGCGCCATCGGTGAGGTACTCATAGCTGAAGGCTCTCACATCTGCCCCGGCCGCCCGATGGATTCAGCGCAATCGGCGAGCCGTCGTGAGAGCGCTCAGAGCGGCAGCAGGTGGTGTTTGCGGGGGTTGCGCGGGATCTTCTTGTCCCGGAGCAGACGCAGGGCGCGACGGATCTCCAGGCGGGTGCTGGAGGGGTCCACGACGGCGTCGACATAGCCGCGCTCGGCCGCCACCCAGGGCGTCGCGATGGTGGCGTTGTAGAACTCGATCATCTGCTGACGCATGGCGGCCCGCTGCTCCTCGGGAGCGGCGTCCAGACTCTTGGCGCCGATCAGCGAGACCGCGCTCTCCGCGCCCATCACCGCGATCCGGGCCGTCGGCCAAGCCAGGTTGACGTCCGCGCCCAACTGCTTGGAACCCATGACCGCGTAGCCGCCGCCGTAGGACTTGCGGATCACCACGGTCACCTTCGGGACCGTCGCCTCCACGAACGAGAAGATGAAACGGCCGCCGCGCTTGATGACACCGATCTTCTCCTGCTCGACACCCGGCAGGAAGCCCGGTGTGTCGACCACGAACACCAGCGGAATCTCGAACGCGTCGCAGAGCCGGACGAAATGCGCGGCCTTGTCGGAGGCGCGCGCGTCCAGCGCACCCGCGTAGACCATCGGCTGATTGGCGACCACACCCACGGTGCGACCGTCGACGCGCGCGAAACCGCAGATCACATTGCGGCCCGCGGCCTCACCGAACTCGTGGAACGCGCCGTCGTCGAAGATGCGCAGCAGGATCTCGTGCATGTCGTAACCGGCGTTGTCGGCATCGGGGACGATGCCCCGCAACTCCAGATCGGATTCCGTAATGTCCGGTTCCAGACCAGGATTCACGACCGGCGGGGTCTCCTGGCAACTCGACGGCAGATAGCTCAGATAGTCGCGCACCCACGCGAACGCCGCCGCCTCGTCCTTGGCGACATGATGCACATTGCCGTACTGCGCTTGGGAATTCGCGCCACCGAGCTCCTCGAGGCTGACATCCTCGCCGGTGACCTCGCGAATCACCTTGGGTCCGGTCACGAACATGTAGGCGGCCTCGGTCGCCACCACCACATCGGTATTGATCGGCGCGTACACCGCGCCACCCGCGCAACTGCCCAGGATCATCGAAATCTGCGGCACCAGACCGGAAAGCGGCTCCTGGCGACGACCCAGCTCGGCATACCAGGCCAGCGAGGTCACCGCCTCCTGCACGCGCGCGCCACCGGAATCGTTGATACCCACCACCGGACAACCCATCCGGGCCGCGAACTCCATGATGCCGGCGACCTTGCGGCCGAACATCTCACCGACCGAACCGCCGTACACGGTCTGATCATGCGAGAACACCGCCACCGGGCGACCCTCGACCAGGCCGTGCCCGGTGACCACACCGTCACCGAACAGGGCCGTCTTGTCACCCGGATTGCGCACCAGCGCACCGACTTCCACGAACGAACCGGGATCGAGCAGCATCGAGATGCGGTCGCGGGCCGAAGGAATACCCTTCCTGGCCCGCTTGGCGAGTCCCGCATCTCCTGCCGGTTCCCTCGCGACGTCCAGCTTCAGTCGCAGGTCGGCGAGTTTCCCGGCAGTGGTGCTCACAAGTCCCCTTTCGGCAGAAACCTACTTTCGCAGAACCCGTTTCGCTATGGCGTTATTTCGCGGCTGTGTCGATCCCCTGAAGCTTACGAGTGAGGTCGGCGCCGATGGTGCCGATTCGCGGCTCGTCGATGATCTGCAGGTGATCGCCCGGCACGTGGATGATCTCCAGATCGCTCAGGTGCTCGTCCCAGCCACCGTTCGGACGCCGGTCACCGAAGCGCGGCTCCAGTTCGATCAGACCGTCGTGGTAGCGGTCGGCCAGGTAAAGGACAACCGGCCCACCGTAATTCGACAGCTCGATCTTCTGCAGTTCGCGGTTCTCGATGAACGAGGTGCGCTGATGCTCGAGCACGCCGCCGGGGATGTTCGCACCGGCGAACTTCACCAGTTCGAGGATGATCTGGATCTGCTCTTCATCCGACGCCGAAGCCAGCTCCTCGAGCTGCTCGTCGTCCAGTTCTCCGTTGAAGCCGTAGGTCTTCTGCGCGAAGGCCTGGTAGCGGCGCATCCGCTCGAGGCGCTCCTCCGGAGTGTTGTTCTCGGGCTCGACCGGAATCGCCAAGTCGATCAGACCGACCAGTCGCACGTCCGCACCCTCGGCACGCATCAACTGCGCGACGGTGAGCGCGAAGACCGCACCCAGCGACCAGCCGTAGAACACGTACGGGCCCTCGGGCTGACGCTTGCGAATCTCCGGAATGTACTGCCGGGCACGCTCTTCGATGGTTCCGTCGACCCGCTCGAATCCGTACATCGGGGTCCCGGCCGGAACCCGCTTCAGCAGCGGCTCGTAGACCAGCGTGTTTCCGCCCGACGGGTGGAACACGAAGACCGGCACCGCATTCGATCCGGCTTCCTTCGCACGCAGCGTGCGCACGAAGCCCTCGACATCGTCACCGTGCTCCTGGTACTCCGCAACCACATCCGAGATCTTCTCGATGGTGGTGCACGGCCGGATCAGCTCCGGATCGATCTGCGCCTTGGCACGTTCCGACAGCCGAGCGACCAGCTTGTCGAAGGTCGCGGCGTCGATCTCGGGCAGCGTGTTGAAGATGCCGCCCGCCGACTTACCGGTGATCAACGCCCAGGTGGCGAACACCAGACGCTCCGGCGCGTTACGCGGCGGGACATTGTCGGCGTCGGTCTCGGCGACCGGCGGGGCCGACTCGATATCGGCCTCGGTGACCGAACCCTGTTCGCCCGCGGCGTCTTCCACGATCTCGGTGGCCTCGGCGACCACATCGCTGGTCACCGCGTCCAGCTCGTCGGCCTTGGTCTGGGCGGTGGTGCCCGTCGACGCCTCCGGCTGCGGCAGCACGGCGACCGGATCCTGACCGGCGGCCAGCGCGGCGCGCGCGGCGGAGATGAAGTCGCCGTCCACGGCGATGTCCTCACCGGCGGCCTGCCGCTTGGCGATGTCCTCGAGCTGATCACGGTGCTCGATGGCGTAGCGCAACACCTTGCCGACCTCGAGCAGGCTCGCGTCCCGGACCGCCTGCAATTGCAGCTGCGGGATGTCGAACTCGTACTCGACGCGGTTCTTGATGCGCATGGCCATCAGCGAATCCAGGCCCAGCTCCATCAGCGGGATCTCCATCGGGAGATCCTCGACGGCGTAGCCCATGGACTCCGCGACGATGATCGCCAGCCGCGCCTCGATGGTCTGGCTGCCGTTGGGATCCCAGCGATCACCCGGATTCTCGACCACCGCGAGCGGGGCGGCAGCGGTGGCAGCGACCGCAACCGGCGCTGCCACAGCGGATTCCGGCAGCGGGGCACCGGAGGTGACCACCGCGTCGAACAGCGACTGGAAGGCGTTGCCCGCCTTGGCGTGCACCGACACCGACGCGCCACCCGGATGCGGGGTGAGCGACGTGGTCAGCGTGCCCGCGGTCGGGATCGCGGCGTGCGCGATGGACGCGCCCACCGTGACGTCCGAAAGCACCTGTGCGGCAGCGGCATGCACCAGCGCGGCCAGATCGGTGACGGCCGCGGCCTGCACCTCCCAGACGTGGCGGCCGTCCGGCAGGGCCACGTGCGCGCCCGGCACCCGGGTGTCGCCCGAACCGCCGAAGCTGCCGGACACCTTGGGCCAGTACTGCTTACGCAGGAACGCGGTGCGCGGCACCGGCGCGTAATCGCCATCGGGCAGCAGCGAGGGCAGGTCCACCTTGTGGCCCTGCACGTAGAGCTGCGCCAGCGCGGAGATGAGGCTGGACGCCTCGTCCTCCTTGCGCTTGAGGGTCGGGATGAGCGCCGCGTTGTGCACGCCCGCCGCGAAAGTCGTTCCCAGCACCTGCATGAGCGCCACCGAGTTCGGGGCGAGCTCCAGGTAGGTGGTGATGCCGGCGTCGACGGCCTGACGGATCGCGTTGGTGAAGTACACCGAACCGCGCATGTTCATGACCCAGTAGTCGACGTCGTGCACCGGCGGGTTGCCCGCCTTGTAGACGGCGGCCTGGTGCACGGTCGAGTACAGGTCGCGCTTGAGCTTGGTCGGCTCCAAACCGGCCAGCTCCGCGGCCAATTCACCCAGCAGCATGTCCATCTGCGAGGTGTGGCCCGCACCGCGGGTCGGCAGCACGCGCGCGAACTTGCCCTCGGACTCGGCGCGCGCCACGATGGCCTGCACCTGATCCGGGACACCGCCGATGACGGTGTTGTTGGGCGCGGCGTAGATCGCCACCTCGATATCGGGGAACTCGGTCTCCTGCAGCTTGGCGATCTCCTCGGCGGAGTACTCCAGCAGCGCCATATTGCGGACCTGGTCGTCGGTGAGCATGGCCTCGCCCTCGGCCATCAGCCGCGACCGAGCGCAGATCACCCGCACCGCGTCCTCCAGCGGCAGGCCGCCGGAGATGTACGCGCCCGCGACCTCACCCTGCGAATGACCCACCACGCCTTCGGGTTCCGCGCCGTGCGCGCGCAACACCGAGGCCAGACCCACCTGAATGGTGAAGGTGCCGACCTGGCCGGTGCCGATGTCCCAGTCCTGCTCGTCGTCGAGGATCATCTCGCGCACCGAGTACCCGGCCTCGTCCACCACCAGCTCGTCGACCTGATCGACGGCCTTGCGGAAGATCGAATTCTCCAGGTAGAGCTTCTTGCCCATCTTGCGATGCTGCGCACCGAAACCGGCCATCACCCAGAGCGCACCGCGCGCCGCCGGGGAGTCCGCGGTGAACACGCCGGTACCCGGCTTGCCCTCCTCGATGGCGCGCAGACCCGCGATCGCTTCCTCGTGCGTGGTCGCGACGACCACACCGCGCGAACGACCGTGGTTGCGCTTGGCCAGCGAACGGGCCACATCCACGAGCGGAGTCGCCTGTCCCGCTTCGGATTCCAGCCAGTCGGCCAGATCCTTGGCGGCGCGCTTGCGACGCGACGGCAGGTAGGCGGAGACCGGGAGGATCAGCGGCAGCGGCTCCTCGCGGGTCCACTCCGGTTCCGGGGCAACGGCTTCGGTGATCGCCTCGGCCTCGGCGACCACATCGGTGGTCTCGTCATCGAGGTCGGCGCGCGCGTCCGCGATCGAGGCAGGTTCGAGTGCGGGGGCGGCGGGCTTGTATTCCTGGATGACCACGTGGGCGTTGGTGCCACCGAAACCGAACCCGGAGACGCCGATGGTGGCGGTGCCGGAGTAGCGCGGGAACTCGGTCGGCTGATCGACAACCTTGAGGTGCGTCTGATCCCACGGGATGAGCGGGTTGGGACCGGCGTAGTTGATGGTCGGCGGAATGACGTTGTGCTCCAACGCCATGATCACCTTCGCGAGGCTGGCGGCACCCGCGCCCGACTCGATGTGACCGAAGTTGGATTTCACCGAGCCCAGCAGCGCGGGCTTGTCGGCATCGCGGCCACGACCGACCACGCGGCCGAGCGCATCCGCCTCGAGCGGGTCGCCCAGCAGGGTGCCGGTGCCGTGCGCTTCGACGTAATCGACGGTGGACGGGGCGATTCCGGCATCCCGGTAGGCCCGGCGCAACACGTCGGCCTGCGCATCGGGGTTCGGCGCCAGCATGCCGTTGGAGCGGCCGTCGCTGTTGACCGCGGAACCCTTGATGACGCCGTAGATCTTGTCGCCGTCACGCTCGGCATCGGCGAGACGCTTGACCACGATCAGGCCCGCGCCCTCCGAGCGGATGAAACCATCGGAATCGGACGAGAACGGCTTGAGGCGACCGTTCTTCGCGAAGACGCCGTTGATCTCGAAGCCCAGAGTCGTGGCCGGGGCCAGGATCAGGTTCACGCCACCGGCGAGCGCGACATCGGCGTCACCGGCACGCAGCGCGCGCACCGCCTCGTGCACCGCCACCAGGGTGGAGGAGCACGCGGTGTCGACGGCCACGGACGGGCCGCGGAAGTCGTAGAAGTAGGAGACGCGGTTGGCGATGATCGCCGAGGACGCACCGGTGAGCAGGTAGCCCTCCGCCGAGATCGGCAGATTCGGATCGCGCGGACCGCCCAGCGCCTGCATGGCGATGTAGGTGAAGTCGTTGGTCGAGGTGCCGACGAAGAACCCGACCTGCTTGCCCTTGAGCTCGTTCGCGGGAATTCGCGCGTGCTCCAAGGCTTCCCAGGTCAGTTCGAGCATGAGCCGCTGCTGCGGATCCATGCGCTCGACCTCGACCGGAGAGTGGGCGAAGAATTCGGCGTCGAAGTCCTTGACGACGTCCTGATCGAGGTAGCCACCCATGGTGTTGGCCTGCTCGACCTGCGCCGCGATCTGTGGATCGGAGAGGAACTCGGCCCAGCGGCCCTCGGGTAGTTCTCGGATCGCGTCACCGCGATTGATCAGGAATTCCCAAGTGGATTCGGGCGTAGTGCCCGCACCGGGCAGACGGGTCGACAGGCCGACGATGGCAATGTCGTGCGCCTCGTTCGGCTGGAAGCCCGCGGTGTAGAACGAGTCGTCGGCCGACTCGGCCGGAAGATCGGGTTCCCCGTTGATGATTCGCTCCGCGAGCGAACCGATCGTCGGATGCTGGTACACGACGGTCGCGTTGAGCAGGACCCCCGTCAGCTCCTCGATATCGCCGCCGAGCGCCAAGGCGTCCCGCGAGGCCAGCCCGAATTCCTCCATCGGCCGGTCCACGGTGATGTTCTCGATCGGCTGACCGGTCGCGTCCGCGACCCAGCGGCGCAACCATTCCCGCAGTTCCGCGACCGATATGTCGGGGGTCGCGGGTTTCGCGGTGGTCGTGCCGTCGGCGCCACCAGCAAGGTTCTCGGTCGTCTGGGTGGGGGACGTGCCCTCGTTCTCAGCCATCAGTTCCTCAAGCTACCTGTCTGCGTCCGGTGGGCGGCAAAATTGTCGAGAATCTCGCCGTTGCACTCAGTTGCTGCATGCACGAATGGCGCGAGCCGAACCAGCTCGCGCCATTCACCGTGAGACGGTCGTCTCACTCCTCGACTGGTGCATCGGGGAAGTTCTGCTGCGTGTAACCACCACGCAGAGTTCCTTCCAGATACGCGGCCTTGCAGGCACGCCGGGCGATCTTGCCGCTGGAGGTACGCGGGATGGAACCCGCGGGCACCAGCAGAATGTCACGCGCGGTGACGCCGTGCCGGGAGGAGATCGCCGCGCGGACCGCGTCCGCGATCGGCAGCGGGTCGGCCTTTCCGGCGCCCGGGCCACGCTCGGCGACGATGACCAGCTGCTCGCTGGCGTCGTCGGCGTCGTAGCTCAGACCCGAATGGCTGTCCTGGGCAAAGACATCGGCGGGCAGCTGGTTGGCCGGGACCGCGAAGGCCGCGAGGAAGCCCGGACGCAGCGCCTTGGACGACTCCTCCGCGGAGAACTCCAGATCCTGCGGGTAGTGGTTGCGGCCGTCCACGATCACCAGGTCCTTGACGCGACCGGTGATGTAGAGCTCGCCGTCCACGTAGACGCCGTAATCGCCGGTGCGCAGCCAGTTTCCGTCGGCCGGGACCTCCTGCGCGTGGCTGCCGGACTCGAGCCGGTTGGTGAGCCGGTTGCGGAAGGTGCTCTGAGTTTCCTCGGCGCGACCCCAGTAACCGATGCCGATGTTGTTGCCGTGCAACCAGATCTCGCCGACCTGACCGTCGTTGAGCTCACGAGCCCCCGCCGGATCCTCGACCGTCTCCGGGTCCACGATGGTGGCCCACTGCGACAGCGCGACATAGCCGCAGGAAACCTGGGCGATGGCGTTGTCGGTGCCCTGCTCGACCTTGACCACGCGACCGGCATTGAGCTCGTAGCGGTCGACGTAGATGACCTTGGCCTCGTCCTCGTGCCGGGTGGCCGACACGAACAGGGTGGCCTCGGCCATGCCGTAGCAGGGCTTGATGGCGGTCTTGGGCAGGCCGTACGGCGCGAACGCCTCGTTGAACCTCTTCATCGAGGTGACCGTCACCGGCTCGGAGCCGTTGATCAGGCCGAGCACGTTGGACAGGTCCAGCGCCTCACCGGGCTTGGGCAGACCGCGCACGGCGGCATGCTCGAACGCGAAATTCGGTGCGGCGGCGAACGTTCCGGCGCCGTCGGAGACCGCGGCCAGCTCGTTGATCCAGCGTGCCGGACGACGCACGAACGAGGCGGGCGACATGATGGTGATGTACTTGCCGCCCACGGCGGGCAGGATCACCGTCAGCAGACCCATGTCGTGGTAGAGCGGCAGCCAGGTGACGCCGCGCGAATTCCAGTTCAGATCCAGCGCGTTCACCATCTGCAGCACGTTGGTGCCGACGGCGCGGTGGGTGATCTCGACGCCCGCGGGCACCCGGGTGGAACCTGAGGTGTACTGCAGGTAGGCGATGTCGTCGACCGCGATGTCCGGGCGGATCCAGGATTCGCCGACGCTGTCGGGAATCGCGTCCACCGCGATGATGCGCGGACGCTGGGCAGCGGGCAGCGACCGGAAGAACTGCCGGACACCAGCCGCCGAAGAGCTCGCGGTGAGGATCGCCGAGGGCGTGCAGTCGCCGAGGACCGCGTGCAGGCGGTCGCTGTGCCCGGGCTCGTCCGGGTCGAACAGCGGCACCGAGATGGTGCCCGCGTAGATGGCGGCGAAGAAGGAGATGACGTAATCGAGTCCCTGTGGGGCCAGGATCGCGACTCGGTCGCCGCGCTTGGTCACCTGCTGCAGTCGGGCGGCCACCGCGCGCAGCCGGGTGCCGAACTGACTCCATGTCAGGTCCTGATACTCACCGTCGCGCTCGCGTGAGTAGTCGATGTAGCGGTACGCCAGATCATCTGCGTCGTTACCGGCGGTGTGCGTCTCGACGTAGTCGACGAGGGTGCGTCCCTCGGGAATCGTGATGTTCCCCGTCTCGTCGAGGTAATCGTCGAAAGTCTCGTCCATTCCTTCTTCTCCTCCGAGGCACACGCGGCATGAGACGGCAGCAATGCCGCTGTACCTGTGAGGCCTCGACTGTGTTCGCCCGCGGTGGCTCCAGAAGAGCCGGCCTGCAGAATTGTGTTGCGGTCTGCGCGGTGACCGTCTATTGGCTAGATGTTCTCGAGCCAGAGACATGTTACAGAGAGGCAGTTCGACCATGCTTCGGTGCAGTCGAACATCTCCCAGCTCACACCTCTGTGCTATCAGATCACCGGGGGGAATGCCTCCAAATGGGTGGGTATGACCTCACGTAGGACACAACAAGGACATGGATGTGAGTTGCCGCACCCACCGGGTCTCGGCAGTGTCGCAATCCCGGAGCACTTTACCGGGTGACCCCCAAACTGGGGGGTCGGTCGGTGTGGGTCACAAAAGCGCTTGTCGGCCAATGAAAACCGAGCACCCGCTCACGGTCTCCGACCGGCGCGCGGGTGCCCGGGACTAGGAGTGCGCGGGGTGTGGAGCGTTGTCGATGAGACCGGAAGCCCAGTTGACGGTCCACTCGGTGGCGGTGGTCCCGTTGTCGTCCACCTTGTAGCCGTTGTAGAGGCTGTGCACCGGATTGCCCGCCGCCCGCACCAGGGTGTTGACGCTGCCCAGGATGTTCAGGGGACTGAGCGCCTGCTTCGGCGCATCGCAGATCAGATCGCCCGGCGCGCAGATGGTGAAGGTGCGCCCGGCCAGCGCGCCGAAGCCGCCGCGCGGACCGGTCATGGTGATGCCCGGAACGTTGAGGCCCTTGAGCGCCACCTCCGCGCCCACCCCGGGCGGGGTCGGGCCGATCTCCGCGGCCTCGCCCGGATCACCGGTGTCGCGACGGCCGTCGGCGATGGTGGTCACGCCCAGCACCAGATCCTGCGGCACCGGACCCTTGCCCGCGCCGATCTGCGCGGCGATGTCACCGACGATCACCGCGCCCTGCGAGAAGCCCACCAAAACATAAGAGGTGAGCGGACATTGGTTGGCGGTCGCGGCCAGCTTCTCGGTGGCGCGCTTGGTGCCCTCCGAGCGGCTGTCGTTGTAGGAGGTCTGCCCGTCCGGCGGGATCGCGACCGGGTTCGAGAACTGCGCGACATAGGGAACGGTGTAGACCTCGACGCGCTCGTTGGGGAACTTCTCGCGCAGCGGGTTGGAGATATTGAGCATCAGCGACGCCGGATTGGCGGTCGGGTTGTAGGGGTCGTCGTTGCTGTTGGACTCCCAGGTGCCCGGCGCCGACAGCATCAGCACATCCGGGCACGAGGCCGGTTGCGAACTGGGCCGGGTCGGACCGGGCGGCTTCGGTCCCGGCAGGCGCAGCCGACCAGCCAGCAGGTACCACAGCAGCAGGGCCAGGATCACCACCAGCGCGATCGCGGCCAACGCGAGCAGCAGGCAGCCCGCCGGCCGCCGCCGACGTCCCGCTCCCATCCGGCGTCGTGTCGTCACTTGGTGCAGTAACTCTTCGAGGCGACGTCGTAGTAGATCTTGCCCGCCTGCTCGACCGACATCTTGGACGGATCGAAGGACGGATCGGAACCGGCGATCGCGGTCACGTAGGTGATGATCTGATCCTGCGGCGCGTTCTCCGACTTACCCTGGCAGACCAGATTGGCCGCGGTCAGCGCGATATCCGAGGAACCCGGGGTGAGCCCGGCCTTCTTCAGATCATCGAGGAACGCCTTGTCCTTGTCGCTGAGCGCGGGCGAACCGCTCGGCGGCGCGAGGAACTGGCTCGGCACCGGCGCCGGCCGCTCCTGACTGGAGGTGACGCTCGGCGCGCCCGCGTCCCCGCCCTGCGGCGCGGGCGTATCGGTGCTCGTGGCGTCCGGAGCCGCGGTGGTGGAGGTAGCGGCGGCGGCTTTCGTCGTGGTCAGTGTGGGCGTGCTCTTCGCGGTCGAATCGTTGCTACCGCAGGCGGCGAGCAGTCCGGTGGCGGCGAGTGCGGCCACTACGCCGAATACCTTTCCACGGGTCCCGTGCATCTAATCGTTTCCATATCTGTCCAAGGGCAAGGTCGCCCCCAGGCTAGCCGCAACCCGAACCTTCGTCGCCGAGTCACACACGAACCTCATCGTCTTCTCAGTACCTTTTGGCCCCTCCGCTTCGCTCCGGGGCCGGGTTTGCGGCGCCTGAGTCTCGTTCTTCCCTCCCTCCGCTCCGCCGCTTCGCTCCCCCGCTCCACTCAGTCCAGAACGAGACGCGCCGCAAACAGTAGGGAGTTGCTATGGGAGGAAGTGTTGGAACATTCCATCAATTCGGTCGAACCTCCGGACCCAGGGCCGGTATAGGCGGCGGCTGAGGCGGGTCGGCAGGTTGCGGATCGGGTGTGGGCTGGGGAGCGACCGTTGATTCCGGTGCGGGAACAGGAGCCGATTCCGGTGCGGGAGCGGGGGTTTGCGTGACCGTGGGCTGGGGTGCGACAGGTTGCGGTGCGGCGGCCGGTTGCGGTGCGCCGGGCTGCGGGAACCCGGGGATCGGGAGCGCCGGTAGCGGGATGATCGGCTGCGCCGCCGGTGCCGCCGCGGGCTGCGGCTGGGCGGCTGCCTGCTGCGGGTCGGGCCGGGGCGCTTCGATGACGGGGATCGGGATGGGCCTGCCGTCGAGGGTCGCGGCCTGGGCCTTGCCGTCGCGGATCGTCATGACGCCGCCCTGGAAGGTCTGCTGGGTGCCACCGGGGATCGGGCTCTCGTCCGAGAGCGGGAAGCCGAGCGGACCGTTCTCGAATCCCGTTGCGCCCCAGGCGTCCATGATCGGGCCGTTGCGGACGCCCCAGGTTCCCGACAGCGGACTCCAGTAGATATTGCCGCCTTCGAAGCGGGACAGCCGACCCAGATCCTTGACGCCCGCTTCACCCGCGACCGGGAATCCGTAAGGGCTGTTCTCGAATCCGAGCTGCCCGTACTTGGCCAGGATCAGACCCTGCACCAGGTGGGTGCCGGTCTTGGCGCTGTAGTACATGGGCCCGTTCTCGAAGGCCTGCACCGCGCCGTCACGGGTGGGGGTGCGGGCTTCCTGACCGGTGGGGTATCCGGCGGGGCCGCGTTCGAAGCCCTGCTTGGACCATTCGTCGAAGATGGCTCCGCGCAGCGCGTTCGCGCCGGTCTGCGGAGTCCAGTAGACCGCGCCGTGCTCGAAGCTCTGCCAGCGCCCGCGATTGTCCGGCAGCGCGCGTTCGACGCTGACCGGGTAGCCCAAACCGCTTGCCGCGCTGCCCAATCCGGCGTAGCTGCCGCCGATCGCGCCCGCGATCGGCTGGGCGCCGGTGGCCGGTGAGTAGAGCACCCGGCCGCCCGTGAAGTCCTGCGCGACACCGCCGCCCGCCTGCTGATACTCCCCGCCGAGACAATTGCCGAGCCAGCTGTTGCCGCCCACGATTCCCGCGATCGCGCCGCCGACCCGGCAGTCGGTGAGGCTGGCGTCCACGCCCAGCGCGGTCGCGGCCTGCGCCCAGGACTGCCGCATCTCGAAGTCCCAGTACGGCCACGAGTGGGTGCCCGAGGGCCGGTAGCTCACCGAGACCGGAATGTTCAGCTTGTTGAGCTTGGCCACGAAGTTCTGCGAGCTCAGCCGGGACAGCACCTCGAGGCCCATGCCCGCATAGTTGCTGGAGATGCCCGGGACGTCCGAGAGCGGATCGGTGCTGCCGGCGGTCCCGCTGCCGCTGGACACGTAGAGCGCGATGCCCTTGAGCTTGTCGGCCAGTTCGTAGGGATCGTGTTCCTTCCAGGCCGGGCTGCTGGGCGGCCCGAACATGGACTTGGCGTCGAAGCCGCCGGCGTTGTGCACGGCGAAATCCACCATCTGCGGCATGCCGAGGGTGGTGAGGTTGAGGAAGCCCGAGTAGGAGGCAGCCTGGCGAACCCAGCCGGGATTGCGAGCGGCCAGCATCATGGCCGCGGTGCCGCCCATCGACAGGCCCTCCACGCCCCGCACCTCGGTGGCCCGCCACTGCGATTCCAGCAGTGGCGGAAGTTCCTTGACCAGGAAGGTTTCCCACTTGTAGTTGTGCCCGTTGTCGTTCTCGAGCCAGTCGGTGTAGAAGCTGGACTGGCCGCCGATGGGCAGCACCACCAGGGCGTTCTTGTCCGCGTAGAAGCCGGCCGCGCCCGCATCCTTGGTCCAGCCGCTCTCGTCGTCGGTGGCGCGCAGGCCGTCGAGCATGAACAGCACCGGGAACCTGGCGTCCGGCTTGGTGTTCCAGTCACGCGGCAGCAACAGCTGTACCTGGATGGGCGAGCCGGAAGACGGCGAGTTCACCCACATGGCCACCCGGCGGTCGGTCAGCCAGGTGATCTTCTGAACGGTGGCGGCGGGGGCCGAGTCGGGGGCGGCCACGGCGCCACCCGCTCCCGAAGAAATGCTCGCTGCCAGCGGTAATACCGCCGCTGCGGCGAATGCCATCCAGCGCATCCGCCTGCGTTTGGTCCCACTGACAACTCCAGCCACACAAGTGTTGTACCCCCGCCGACCGCCTACTCCGGGTATGACACACGGAAATCAGACAACAACAGCAAACGACCAGTTTCCTGTCCGCATGCTGAGACGGGGGTGCGGACGAGCGTTTCTCAGGCCCCCAGGGCGGCCAGGATGTCGGGGCGCGCGGCCGCCAATTGGTCCTGCCAGTACCCCCAGGAGTGCGTGCCGTTGACCGGCAGGTTGAAGTGCGCGCCGATGCCCAGCTGGTTCATCCGGGCCATGAACGACACCGTGTTGACCATCGAGAGGGCTTCCAGGGCAACGGCATTGACGGTGTTGAACATCCCGATCGGGGAATCCGGATTGTCGTGCGCGCCGAGCACGCCCGCGGACGCGGAGATGTACATGGGCAGGTTGCGCAGTTGCGGCGCGAAAACGAACGGGTCCATGCGCAGCCAGGCGGGACTCCACGGCCAAGCCATCGAATCCACGTTGAAGCGGCCGGCGCTGAGCATGGCGATCCGGATGGCCTCCCGCATGCCGGGTGCGGAGATATTGAGGTACCCGGAGAACGAGGAGGCGTGCTTGAACTGATCGCGGTGATAGGCGGCCAGCGCCAGGGCCGCCGACCCACCCATGGAAAGCCCCGCGATCGCGTTCTTGGTTCGGGAGACGCCGTAGCCCTCCAGGAAGGCGGGCAGTTCCTCGGTCAGGAAGGTCTCCCACCGGTAGGTGGTCTTCTGCCCGTTGGTGTTCGAGGGCACGCGCCAGTCGGTGTAGAAGCTGGACTGGCCGCCGACCGGCATCACCAGGGTGATGTTGTCGTTGGCGAACTGCTGCAGGGCGTTGGTCTCGAACGTCCAGGCATTGAAGTCCTCACGGGCACGCAGCCCGTCGAGCAGGTAGAGGGCCCCGTCGCCGCCGTGCGCGGCCCACTGCACTTGGACTTTGACCGGTCCCATGCTGGACGGGACCATCAGCTCTTCGAATCCGCCCTGCAGGGCGCGATGTGGCGGATGGACGGGCATCGCCAGAGCCGGGGCCGCGAGCGTGGGCAGTGCGATGACAGCCGCGGCGACCGCGAGCGCGCGCCGCCAGCCGCGGCGCGCGCGGGCCGGGATGGATGTGTGAATCGAGCCGACTTGCGGGCATGACGAAGCGCCCTGTACTGCCATGAGATCGATCTCCTGAACCGCAGGGGGGAACCACACCGACGTGACGGGCGTCACGGACAACGCAGGACTCTACAGCCGTTCCGGAGGTAACTGGCGGGTATCCCGTTCAGGTGGCGTGTATCTCGGCCTTGCCGTCGTGGAAGACGATGGTGCCGTGTTGAAATCCCTGCTGCACTCCGCCTGAAATGGGTGTTTCGTCGGAGGTGGGAAAGCCGAGAGCTCCGGCGGGTCCTGCCGCGCCCTCGTACGCGCCGCCGATCATGCCGCCCACCGCATGCGCCCCGCTACCCGCGGACCACAGCACCCGACCGCTCCGGAAGTCCTGCGCCACACCACCGGCCAGTGCGTACTCTCCGGTCAGGCACTCGCCCAGCCACGTCTTCGCCAGGGACACAGGCAGAATCGCGCCCGCCGAGGCGCAGTCCGGTTTCGCGGCTTCGACACCGAGCGCCGATGCCGCCTGCGGCCAGGCCTGCCGCATCTCGAAATCCCAGTAGGGCCACGAGTGGGTACCCGAGGGCCGGTAGTTCACCTGCACCGGAATGCTGAGTTTGTTCAGCTTGGCCACGAATTGCTGGGTTGTGAAGCGCGACAGCACTTCCAGCGCCATACCCTGCCAGTTGGTGCTCACGCCGGGAATACCGGACGGAATGTCGTAGACGCCCGCCAGGCCGCTGCCGCTGGACACGTAGACACTCAGGCCCTTGAGCTTCTCGGCCAGCTCGTACGGATCGTGGGCGGCCCACTCGCCATCGGTGGGCGGGCCGAACATGGCGTCGGCGTTGTAGCCCCCCGCTTCGCGCATGGCGTACGCGATCGCCTGCGGCATACCGAGAGTGGTGAGGGTGAGCAGTCCGGAGAAGGAGGCGGCGTAGCGCGCGAATCCGGGATTGCGACCGGCCAGCATCATGGCCGCGCTGCCGCCCATCGACACTCCGGTCAGGCCGCGCACGTTGGTGGTGCGCCAGTCCTTGTCGAGCAGGGGCGGTAATTCCTTGGTGAGGAAGGTTTCCCAGCGGTAGTTCTTGCCGCTGTCCGGCTTCTTCCAGTCGGCGTAGAAGCTCGCGGCCCCGCCCACCGGCAACACCACTGTGATGTTCTTGTCGGCGTAGAAGTCCTGCGCCCCCGCGTCTTTCGTCCATCCGCTCTGATCCTCGGTGGCGCGCAGCCCGTCGAGCATCATGAGCACCGGGAATCTGGCGTCCGGCTTGACATTCCAGTCTCTGGCCAGCAACAACTGGACCTGTATTCGAGTGCCCATGGCGGGTGAGTCCACCCACAGGGCGACCCGTCTATCGCTGAGCCACACCACATTTCGGATCGCCGGCTTATCCGTCGGAGCCACCGGTGGGCCGGTCGGCGGCGCCGCCCCCGGATCGGCCACCGCGGTTCCGCCCACCAGCACTGCTGTCGTGGCCACCGCGAACACGGCCAGCGCCGTGCGACCGCGTCTCCCCCATCTACCAACTGCCACAGCTGTCACAGTAGTTTTCTACCGCGTCGCGGTGAATCATGGGGAGCCATAAAAGAACCGGCCACCCCGTAGGGTGGCCGGTTCATTCGTTTCCGCTATGGCGGGCAGTGCTTATCGGTCAGGCGAGACCGAGCGCGCTGAGCATCTGCGGCCGGGCCTTGACCAGCTCGTCGTGCCAGTAGCCCCACTTGTGGGTGCCGGTTCCGGCGAAGTCGAACTGGGCCGGAACGTTGAGCTGGCCCAGACGCGCCTGGAACGCGCGGGTGTTCACCATCGACAGCGCCTCGAGTGCGATGGCGTTGCCGGTGTTGAAAACATCAGCGGCGGAACCGATGCCGTCGTAGCGACCGGGGACACCGTTGCCCGCCGAGATGTACATCGGCAGGTTCTTCAGCTGCGGCGCGAACACGAACGGGTCCATGCGCAACCAGGCCGGGCTCCACGGCGCGGCCATGGAATCCACGTTGAAACGGCCTGCGCTCAGCATCGCGAGGCGGATGGCCTCACGCATGCCCGGCGCGGACAGGTTCAGGTAGCCCGACATCGAGGTGGCCTGCTTGAACATGTCGCGGTGGTAAGCGGCCAGCATGAGCGCGGCCGAGCCACCCATCGACAGCCCCGCGATGGCGACGTTGGTGCGTGAAACACCGTATCCGGCAAGGAAGTCGGGAAGCTCCTTGGTGAGGAACGACTCCCACCGGTAGGTGTACTTCTGACCGTTGGTGTTGGACGGTGACACCCAGTCCGCGTAGAAGCTGGACTGGCCGCCGACGGGCATGATGACGTTCACGTCGTCGTTGGCGAAGATGCCGGGGGCGTCGCCCTCGTCGGCATTGGCCCACGCGCTGTGATCATCCTGGGCGCGCATGCCGTCGAGCATGTAGACGGCGGAGCTGCCACCGTTCTTGGCCCACTGCACCTGGACTTTGATCGGGCCCATCGTGCTGGGCACCATCAACTCTTCGAAGCTACCCGGGGCGCCGCGATGCATCGGACCGAACGCCGGAGCGGCCGAGGCGATGGACGGGACGGCCAGGGAGGCGGTCGGGACGGAGAGTGCCACCGCGGTGGCGGTGGCGGCGACGAGTCGTGTGCGCCAACCGCTTTGCGCACGGCGTCGCGAAGACACTCCCGGCACGGCGGACCTGCCGAAACGCATGGATACTGCTCCTTCTCTACCACAGCGCTGCGCTGCTGCGATGTCTTAAGTTGTCGATCGCGCGTGCGTGCACGGCGATTAGCCATGGCGATCACTGCGATCAATGTTCACAACGAATCCCGACGCTCCGCTGTGAACGAATTGCGGCCATGGCTCCCGTTTTGCACTGGTGCTCGCTGGAGACTATTCGACGCTCGGAGCGATTGGCAAGGTCACCCAAATGGGTGGCCGATTTCAACCGTCCCGTCGCAGCCGCAACCGCCCGAAGACCTTATCGCGATTCAAACACGATGTCTCGTCGACCGGAATCAGCTTGCGCCCGAACGAATCCCCCGTGAACACTATTGCCCCGGCGTCTTCCCGAGTCGGGCGCGCTTCGCCAACTCGGTTGCCTGGTAGCGCAGTCCCCACCAGCCCTGGGTACCGATCGCGGAAGCCAATTCCCTGGTCTCAGACAGTGAGTCCACCGAGTTCCACCAGAAGTTCAGGGAGACGGCTGTTTCCACCGTCTCCACCGCATGCCACCAGCGTCGCGGAATGTAGAGCAGATCGCCGGGGTGCAGCGTGACCTCGTGACGTGCCCCGTTCACTTCCGGGTACAGCGGGAACTGTGCGGTATCGACGCCACCGAATACGTCCAGCCGAGAGCAGAACGGCATCGGGCCGTGACGGTCCGGATATAGGCCGTAGCCGAGAAAATCCGGATAGAGGAACAGCTTCTTGACGCCGCGTATCTGGATCAGGAAGTTGTCACTGAGGTCGTAGTGCAGGTGCGTCTTGCAGCCGGTCGCACCCAGCCAGAAGTTGCTTTGCAGCACGAACTGCAGGGAGTTGAGCAGCGATAGTTCGCCGATGTCCCCGAGCAGTCCGGGGAAGGTGCGGCGCAGGGACTGCTGCAGGACGTAGTGCCCGGCGCCCGCGGGCGAGTCGATCAGGGCGGCGGCCTCGGCGAAGGGCATCAGCTTCGTGGTCGCGGCCTCGGCGGGTGAGACGAAACGCTCGCTGGCGCTGTGCCGCACCCGCACGACGCGTTCCCCGGTCTGCCGGGTCAGATAGTCGAGGTCCCATTGCCTGGCGGGCCAGGCGTCGATGGCCCCTTTCACCACGACGGGATATTTGTGCCGGAAGTACGCGGCGTGGAAGCGCTCGCGGGCGGTGGCGTCGAAGGTCATCACCGGTACGGAGGTCACCGTCGGCGTGGTGTCGCTGCTGTTTGTCGGCAAGGTGAAATCCATTTCTTATCAGTGTTTTTCGAGATATATCCCACTCATAGGCGCAGTGCTCGGGCCAGCACCGGCCAGGAATCGGCGAAATCATCGGCCCAGTACGCCCAGATGTGGGTGCCGTGGCTGCGGAAGTTCGTGGTCGCGGGGATCCCCAGTTCCCCCAGTCGATCGGCGAACTGCACCGTGCACTGATGTGCGGCCAGTTCGATCGGCACGCCCAGGGCGAGCACCTCGCCGATGCGTGCGGACTCCGCGGCCTCGTAGTCGCTGAGCACTCCGTTGCCGACCGAGACGTAGATGTCCTTGCCCCGCAGGGCATCCGCGTGCGCGAGCACGTCGTGGTCGGCCCAGGCGGGATCGGCCGGGCCGCCGAACATATTGCCGGGGTCGCCGCCGAGGCCGGTCACCACGCCACGCATCTGCGCTTGGCCCTCGACGCCGGTGGAGGTGTAGCAGCCGCTGTAGGCCGCGACGCCGCGGTAGAGCCGGGGGGCGCGTTCGGCCAGCATCATCGCGCCCTGCGCGCCCATCGAGACGCCGGCGATCGCATCGATGCCGTTGCCCTCGAAGGCCGCGTCGATGAGCGGTGGCAGTTCCCGGGTCAGGAAGGTTTCCCACTTGTTCACGCCGAGACCGGGATCGGTGCGCTCCCAGTCGGTGAAGTAGCTGCCCGCGCCGCCGAGGGTGAAGACCACGTTCACGGGTTTGCCCTCGATGACGTTCATCGCGCGTCCCTGTCGCAGCCAGCTGCCGTCACCGTAGGCCCGGCCGCCGTCGAGCATGTACAGCGTCGGCCGGGATGCGTCGCGGTCGCGCGGGGTGGACACCAGGACCTGCACCGAACCCATCTCCGGCGTGTCCACGTACACCCGCGACAGGGTGTCGCTCATCGGCACGATGTCGGTGATGTGCGCGGTCGATGCGGGGTCCGCGCCGGCGGCCGGTGCGGTGGCCACCGCGGTGCCCGCGCCGACCCAGACCACCAGGGCTAGCAGGAGCGATGGGCAGTGTCTACGCGCGGAAATCATTCGCGAGTCCCCGAATTTCGATCGTCGTTGTTGTCTGAAAGGTGCTGCGGGCGGTGTGCTAGACCGGGATTCGCGAGGCCGGGCCGCGGAGGGCGAGGTCCACGCTCCAGCCCGCCCCGTCGTGCGGCAGCACGGTCGCCGCGACCGGGCGCCGGCCCGCGCCGGTCTCCCGCAGCCGTCGGCGGCGGCCGCCGCCGGTGATGTTGAGCAGTACCGAATCCGACGGCGGCAGTTCACCGGACGCGGCGGCCTGTCGCAGGCAGGCCAGTGCGATGGCGGCCGGTGGCTCGATGTCGATGCCGTAGGTCGCCTCGAAGAGCCCGGCCGCGGCCCGCGCCTGTTCGGTGGTGGCGACCGTGACCCGGCCGTCGGTGGCCCGCAACGCCTCGGCGATACCGCCGGGCAGGTGATACGGCGGTGTGACATTGGTGAGTTCAGGTGTCCAGATCTCGCCCGGACAGCTCCGGCCCCCGGTGACGCCGTCACGCCAGAGTTCGTGCACGGGGGCGAATTCCGCGTTCTGGCCGAGCAGCAGCCGGGGCAGGCGGCCGTCGGTCAGGCGCAGCGATGCCTCGTAGGCGGCGAGTGCGCCCGACGCGCTGCCGACGGCCTGGACGTAGTGATCGGGCAGTCGCCCCATCGCCTCGTAGGCGGTGTAGAGGACGGTCGCCATCCCGTCGCGGCGTGCGACATTGCGGACCCCGCCCTCCACTTCGACGCCGAGGCGATCGCACAGGCTGCGCGCGTAGTCGAGGGTCTGCGGATAGCTGGCATCGGCGAGCGCCACCACCTGCACGGTGGGGCCGAAAGGTACGGCCAGGCTGAGGTTTCCGAGCTGGCGGGCCGGGACCACCAGCAGGCACGGCAGTTCGAAGCGGGTGCACAGCAGCCCGAACGCGGAGGCGGTGTTGCCCGCGGACGGGATCACCAGCGGCGCGGATTCGGGGCGGCGGCCCAGTACCGCGATCGCCTCGAGCTCCTTGAAGCTGAAACATTCTGCGTGACAGTCGCGTTCGGGCCAGTATCCGGTGAAGGCGACCCACAGATCCCGCAGGCCGAGCCGGGCGCCCAGTTCGGGGGCGGCGAAGACACTGGTGAGGTTCTCCGATGGACGGCTGCGTCGCACCGGCAGCCAGCCGCGGTAGCGGAAGGGTCCGGTGGTCGCGGTGTCCACCGGCAGCCCGGTGCCGGGGTATCGAGTGCGCAGCAGTGCGTTCACGCCGCAGTCGTCGCACTCCAGCCGGTAGCCGTCCTCGGCGTATTCCCGCCCGCAACATCGGCATTCGAGGGTGTGCCGCGTCATGAAGTCCACCCGCCCACCCGACTCCGCAGCGGGTGAACCGTATTCGACCGTCATCGTCGTACTCCCCTATCGCACGCATCGGTCACCGGCTCCGCCGCCGGCTTGTTCACAAGAGTTCTCAGCACTTCGGCGATGTGGTCGATATGTGGCCGATCGGTCATCGCGTAGTGCGCGCAGTCGATCTCGTGCACGTCTATCGGGCCTCGCACATGCGCCGCCCAGGCACGCGGATCATGGTGCCGCCGTGCCCATTCGGGCTTCCGGGTGGCACTGAACAGGACCATCCCGGCATCCACCGGACGCGGCCGATGCCTGGCGTAGCTGTCGATGTTCAGCTCGTAGAGCTGCCGCATGGTGTGCAGCAGGCCGGGGTCGACTCCGGCGTAGAGCGAGTCCGAGGATCGGATCAGACGCTGCGTCTCATCCCAGTCCGCGATGGTTTCGCGCCCGTCCCACACCCGCACGCCGAGGATCTCGAGAAAGCCCGCGTTGTATCGCGCCGTGGTGTCCGGCACTGCGATGAATTCCCGTTCCGTCTCGGGCGGAAAGGTGTCGAGCAGGGCGAGCAGGCCGACGTCGCGCCCGCGCTGCCGCAGTTCGACGGCCACCGCCTGCGCGATCAGTCCGCCGTAGGACCAGCCCACCAGCAGATAGGGGCCCGAAGTTTGCAGCTCCAGCATGGCGTCGCAGTAGGCGGCGGCCATGCCGGCGATGTCGCGCGGACCGGGTTCCGCACTGCCCAGCCGCCGGGATTGCACGCCGATGAGGGTGAATTCGTCGAGCAGGCCGGCGAGGGTGAAGTACGGCCAGGCGGTGCCGCCGAGCGGGTGGAAACAGAAGATCCGCTCGCCGCGGGCGGGCCCGGAGGTGAGCTGGTAGAGCAGGCCGTACGGGTCCTTGAGGGCCGCGGTGCCGGGATCGGCTTCGGCGTTCGGCTCGGCGATCCGTTCCGCGAGATCCGCCACGGACGCGGATTCGAATATCGCCTGCACCTCGAGGTCGCAGGCGAACTCCGCGCGGATGGCGGCCGCCAGTTCGACTGCCAGCAGCGAGTTTCCGCCGAGCTCGAAGAAGGCGTCGTCGATGCCGACCCGGTCTCGACCGAGTAGCTCGGCGATGAGCCGGCACAGGGCGCGCTCGCGTTCGTCACGGGGTTCGCGGTGGTGACCGGGCCCGGCGTCGATGGGGGCGGGCAGCGCCCGGCGGTCGAGTTTGCCGTTGGCCAGCAGTGGCAGCTCGTCGAGGACGGTCCAGGCCGTCGGCACCATGTGGGTGGGCAGCCTGGACGCGAGTTGCCTTCGCACCGTGTCGATCTCGATCGGGGCGGCGGCGACCAGGTAGGCCGCCAGGCGGTCGCCGGTACGGGGATCGGTGTACCGGGTGACCACGGCCCGCGCGATGCCGGGGATCTCGGCCAGTGCCTGCTCGATCTCGCCGACTTCGATGCGGACGCCGTGCAGTTTCACCTGGAAGTCGTTGCGGCCCAGATATTCCAGCTCGCCGTGGCGGGTCCAGCGCACCAGGTCCCCGGTGCGGTACATGCGGGTTCCCGGCGGCCCGGCCGGGTCGGCGACGAATCGCTCGGCGGTCAGATCCGGGCGCGCGCGATAACCCCGGGCGAGTTGGACGCCCGCGAGATACAGCTCGCCGGGCACGCCGGGCGGCACCGGCCGCAGCCGATCGTCGAGGACGTGGGCGCGCGTATTGTCCACGGGCGCACCGATCGGCACATCCAGCGTGTCGGCCGAGGTGACCTGGTGAGCGGTGACGTCGACCGCCGCCTCGGTGGGTCCGTACAGGTTGTACAGGCTCGCCCCGGTGACCCGGCGCGCGTGCTGAGCGACGGTGGCGGGCAGCACTTCGCCCGAGGCGAAGATCCGGCGCAGGGTCGCGCACCCGGCCGCCTCCGGTTCCGCGGCGAACAGGGCCAGCATGGAGGGCACGAAATGCGCCGTGGTGACACCGTTGTCGATGATCGCGCGGGCGACCGCACGGGTGTCGCGGTGCGCGCCGGGCGCGAGCACGGTCAGCCGGGCGCCGACGCGCAACGCCCAGAACAGTTCCCACACCGAGACGTCGAAGGTTTCGGGAGTCTTGTAGAGCACGACGTCGGCGGTGGTGAGCGGATAGCGCCCCTGCATCCAGGCCAGTCGATTCGCGATCGCTCGATGCGAGACGCAGACGCCCTTCGGCGCTCCGGTGGATCCGGAGGTGAACAGCAGGTAGGCGGTGTGCTCGGGTCGCAGCGGGGCGAGCCGGTCCCGATCGGTGATCGGCCGATCGGAGTAGGCGGCCAGGTCGAGCCGGTCGATCGCGATCGCGTCGTCGTCCGCGCCGGTCTCCCCGCAGGTGAGCACGCACCGCGGTCCGGCGATCGCGAGCATGGCCGCGGTGCGTTGCGCGGGAGCGCCGGGGTCGAGCGGCAGGTAGGCGCCACCCGCCGCGACGATGGCGTGGATGGCGACCAGCTGTGCCGCGCCGCGCGGGGCGCGCACGCCCACCACGGTGTCGGGACCGACGCCGCGCTCGATCAACCAGCGTGCCAATCGGTGTGTGCGACTGTCGAATTCCGCGTAGGTCAGCGCTGCCTCGTCCGCCACGACCGCGATGTCGCCGGGGTCGCCGTCGCTCGTCCGGCCGGTGAGCAGCGGCTGGTCGGTCATCGGACGGCCGGTGGTGTTCCAGTCGCGCAACAGGTCTCGTTCCGCGCCGGTGAGCGTCTCGATCCGGCCGATCGGCAGTGCCGGGTCGGCGGTGACACGGTCGAGGACCGTGATCAGGCGCTCGGCGACGGCCGCCGCCGTGTCCGGGTCGAACAGGTCGGTGGCGTAGCGCAGCGAACAGCTCAGTCCGGCCGGTCCGGAATCATCGCGGTGTTCGGCGAATTCGAAGTCGAGGTCGAACTTCGTCGTCGGCAGCTCCACCGGCTCCGCGGTTATCCCGGTCTCCGGTGGAACAGGCGCTGCCGCAGCGGAGTTCGCCAGCATCACCATGACCTGGAACAGCGGATGGCGGCTCGGCGACCGCGCCGGATTCAGACGCTCCACCAGCACCTCGAACGGCACCTCCTGGTGGTCGAAGGCCGCCAGGTCCGTGGCCCGGGTCCGGGCCACCACGTCCGCGAACGAGGGATCGGCCCGGAGGTCCGTGCGCAGGACCAGCATGTTCACGAAGAACCCGATCAGACCGTCGAGTGCCGCGTCGACGCGTCCCGCGATGGGCGAACCGACCACCACATCGGTTCCCGCGCCCAGTTTCGACAGCAGCACCGAAACAGCGGCCTGCAACACCATGAACACGCTGGCGCCACCGGCCTGCGCCACCTCGATGATCCGGGTGTGCGTTCGAGCCGGGATCTCGAACCGGGTGGTGGCACCGCCGTGGGTGGGCCGCGCGGGCCGGGGGCGGTCGAACGGCAGCGTCATTTCGATGGGCGCGTTCGCCAGTGCCGTTTGCCAGTAGGACAATTGGCGATGCAGTTCGCTGCGCGGGTCGTCGGCCGCACCCAGTACCCGCTGTTGCCAGAGTGCGAAATCCGGATACTGCACGGGCAGGGGCGCCCAGGCGGGCGGGATGCCGTCCTGCCGGGCCCGCAGGGCGACCGAGATATCTCGGGCCAGCGGCGTGAGCGAGAATCCGTCGGCCGCTATGTGGTGGAGCACGACGACGAGCAGCCGATCGCCGGGCCCGGCCGTGCGCAGCAGGCACACCCGGATCGGCAGTTGTTCGGACAGCTCGAATGTCGTGGTGGCGAAACGCGATATCTCGGCGGTCACGGTGTTCGCGCTGACGGTTCCGGCGGAGAATTCGAACCGGCCGGCGGCGTCGTGCACCGACAGCACCCGCTGCACCGGAACCCCGGCCACGTCCGGATAGACGGTGCGCAGCACCTCGTGCCGGGCCACGACGTCCAGGAAGGCCGTGCGCAGCGCGTCGGCGTCGATATCGCCGGTCAGCCGCAACATCATCGGGATGTGGTAGGCGGCTCCGCCCTCGAATCGGTCGAGGAACCACAGGCGGCGCTGTCCGAAGGACAGCGGCAGCAGTTCGGGCCGGGCCTGCGGCGTGAGCGGAGACCGATCGACGGTGTCCGCCGGGTGCGCGGCGAGCAGTCCGGCCACGGTCGGCGCGTCGAACAGCGCGGAGACCGGCAGGCTCAGTCCGAAGACACCTCGGATGCGGCCGAGTAGGCGCATGGCCAGCAGTGAATGGCCGCCGAGGTCGAAGAACGAATCGTCGATGCCGACCGCGGGCACGCCGAGGACCTCCGCGAACAGCTCGCACATCAGCTCCTCGCGTGGGGTGCGCGGGATCCGGCCGGAGGTGACTGCCGAGAAGTCCGGGGCGGGCAGGGATCCGGTGTCCAGCTTGCCGTTCGCGGTCAGGGGCAGTGCGTCCAGCGTGACGAACACCGCGGGCACCATGTACTCGGGCAGCCGGGCGCCGATCGCGGCGCGCAGCTCCCCGGGACTCGGCGCGGCGCCGGCGGCCGGCACCACATAGGCGACCAGGCGCTTGCCCGCGGGACCATCCGATCGCACCAGCACGGCGGATCCGGCGACGCCGGGGCAGGCCGCGACGGCGGCACGGACCTCACCGAGTTCGATGCGGAACCCGCGGATCTTCACCTGGTCGTCGCTGCGTCCGGCGAATTCCAGTGCGCCGGAGTCGTTCCAGCGCACCAGGTCTCCGGTCCGGTACATGCGGGCGCCGACCGCGGCGAACGGGTTCGCCACGAAGCGGGCCGAGGTCAAGCCGGGACGGGCGTGGTATCCGCGCGCCAATTGCGTTCCAGCCAAATACAATTCGCCGACGACACCGGGTGGCACGGGTGCCAGGCCGGCGTCGAGGACCCACGCCGATACGGTCGGGAGCGGCGGGCCGACGACGCTCGCGGAGTGATCGATCAGCTCGGCATCCAGTCGAATCCGGCTGGCGTGCACCGTGGTCTCGGTGATGCCGTACATGTTGATCAGCGCGGTGTCCGCGTCGCCCGCCCAGGTCCGCCACTGGGTGAGCTGCGCGAAGTCCAGGGCTTCACCGCCGAAGACCACGGCGCGCAACCGCGGCAGGTCCGCGACCCGTTCCTCGGCGAGGTACGAGGCCAGCTGATAGAAGGCGGAGGGCGTCTGCGACAGGATGCTCACGCCGGTCTCCCGCAACAGGCCGACCAGGGCGTCGGGGGTGCGGACGGTGGCGGTGTCGATCACCACCAGGCGATTGCCGCGCGCGAGCGCACCCCACATCTCCCAGACCGAGAAGTCGAAGGCGAACGAATGCGCGACGGCCCAGCAGTCGTCATCGCGTACGTCGATCGCCGCGCCCGCACCGGCCAGCATGGACACCACGTTCGAATGCGGAATCACCACGCCCTTGGGCGTCCCGGTGGAACCGGAGGTGTAGATCAGGTAGGCGGGGTGGTCCGGACGCAGCGCGGTCCGGCGATCGTCATCGGTGATCGCCGTCGCCGATTCCTCGCCGGGCACGCAGTCCGAGTCGGTCAGAACCAGAGCCACGGCGGCATCGGCGAGCACGAACTCGGTGCGCTCCGCCGGATGGGCGGGATCGATCGGGACGTAGGCGGCTCCGGCCTTGAGTACCGCGAGGATGGCGACGACCATTCGCTCGGTGCGCGAAAGCCGCAGGCCGACACGGGATTCCGGGCCGATTCCCTGCCGGATGAGCCGGCGCGCCAGCCGGTTGGATTGCTCGTCGAGCTCGCGGTAGGTCAGGGTCCGGCCAGCGCCGACCACGGCGGTCGCGTCCGGGACCCGGGTGGCCTGTCTGGCGAAAAGCACCGGGAGGGTGGCGGTTCGGCGCTCGGGTTCCACCAGTGCGGCCCGGCGGCGCAGCAGCGCCGTCTCCGCCGCGGTCACGGCGGACAGCGCCGACAGCCGGCGGTGGGGATCACCGAGCGCCTGCTCCACGATGGACAGTAGGCGGGTCGTGATGGTGGCGGCGGTGCCGGGGTCGAACAGGTCCGTCGCGTAGCGCAGGACCCCACGGATTCCCGCGGGAGCCGAATCATGCTGCCGCTCGGTGAATTCGAAGGCCAGGTCGAACTTCGTCACCGGCAATTCCGCCGATTCGGCGACAACCTGGATGCCGGGTAGCGACACCGCTGCCGTCGCGGTGTTCTGGAGCACCACCAGCACCTGGAACAGCGGATGCCGGTTCAGCGCGCGTGCCGGGTTCAGATGCTCCACCAGCATCTCGAACGGCAGGTCCTGGTGGTCGAAAGCCGCCAGGTCGGTCGCGCGCACCCGGGCCAGCACCTGCGCGAACGTCGGGTTGCCGCCGAGATCGGTGCGCAGCACCAGGGTATTGACGAAGAACCCGACCGATTCGTCGAGCGCTGCGTCGGTGCGTCCCGCGATCGGCGAGCCCACCACCACATCGGTGCCGGCGCCCAGTTTCGTCAGCAGCACCGCCACCGCGGCCCGCAGCACCATGAAGACGCTGGCACCCGCGGCTCGGGCCAGCTCGATGATCCGGGCGTGCTCCGGGGCGGGGATCTCGAATGCCGCCGACGCACCCCGATACGTCGAGCGCGCGGGACGCGGGCGGTCGCAGGGCAGGCCGGTTTCGGCGGGCAGTTCGGCCAGTGTCGTACGCCAGTACGCCAGTTGCCGGTGCGCCTCACTGTCGATCTCGCCGGGTGACCCGAGGGTGTCGCGCTGCCACAGCGCGAAGTCCGCGTACTGCACCGGCAGCGGCCGCCAGCCCGGCGACGCACCGGTGAGCCGAGCGGTCCAGGCCGCCACCATGTCCCGGGCGAACGGCGCGTAGGACCAGCCGTCGGCGGCGATGTGGTGCAGCACCACGGCCAGCACCAGGTCCCCGTCCGGTGTCGCGGCGGCCGGTTCGAAGACCCGGACCCGAATGGGGAGTCGTTCGGACAGCTCGAAGCCGACGGCCACGAAGTCCAGGACCGCGGCCGTCACCTGCTCGCCGTCCACCGGGACGCTGGTGAACTCGAGCAGCTCGCGGGCCGCCGTCATGGGCAGCACCCGCTGCACCGGTTCGCCGTCCACTTCGGGAAACACCGTGCGCAGCACCTCGTGCCGTTCGATGACATCGAGCAGGGCCGTGCGCAGTCGCGCGGCATCCGCGGTCCCGGAGATCCGCAGCACGATCGGCATGTTGTAGGACGCGCCGCCCTCGAGGCGGTTCAGGAACCACAGCCGGCGCTGCCCGAACGACAGCGGCACGTGCTCGGGACGCGCCATCGCGGTCAGCGGGGGCCGTGCCGCGGTGCCCGAAATCTCCAGTGCCGCAGCAAGTCCGGCTACGGTCGGCGCATCGAACAGGGTGGTCACCGGCAGTTGGATTCCGAACTCCGCGCGCACCCGGCTCAGCAGGCGCATCGCCAGCAGCGAATGCCCGCCCAGCTCGAAGAAGGAATCGTCGATCCCCGCGCCGGGCACACCCAACACCTCGGCGAACAGGCCGCACAGTCGTTCCTCCCGGCTGTCACGCGGCCCGCGACCGCGCGACAGGGCCGAGAAGTCGGGGGCGGGAAGGGCTTTGGAGTCGAGCTTGCCGCTCGCGGTGAGCGGCAGTGCCGCCACCGGCACCAGGGCCGCGGGCACCAGATACCCGGGCAGCCGGGCAGTCAGTGCCCTGCGCAGCGCCGCCGGGTCCGGCACGGTTCCCGCCTCCCCGACCACGTACCCGACCAGCCGCTGCTCACCGGAGTCGTCCGTGTGCACCAGCACCACGGCCGCCGCCACCCCGGCGCAGGACACGAGGGCGGTTCGCACCTCACCCGGTTCGATGCGGAAGCCGCGGATCTTCACCTGGTCGTCCGCGCGGCCCGCGAAGGCCAGCATGCCGGAAGCGTTCCAGCGCACCAGGTCTCCGGTGCGGTACATGCGCGCACCGGACGGACCGAGCGGGCAGGCGACGAATCGTGCGGCGGTGAGTCCGGGGCGGCCACCGTAGCCGCGGGCCAGATGCGCACCCGTCACATACAGTTCGCCGATCACGCCGGGTGGCACCGGCCGCAACCGCTCGTCGAGCACCCACGCGCCGGTGCCGGGGATGGGAGCGCCGATGCTGATCGGGTCCGCGGCGGTCACCGGCGGACCGAGGGTGGCGACCACGGTGGCCTCGGTGGGGCCGTAGGCGTTGAACAGCAGCCGATCCGCCGCCCAGACGGTCGCGATCTCGGCCGGCAGTTCCTCACCGCCGGTCACGACGACGCGCAGGGCCGTGCGGTGCGCCGGGTCCAGGGTGGCCAGTACGCGCACGGACAGGAAGGCGTGGGTGATCCGCTCGTCGTCGAGCAGCACCGCGAGTTCGTCGCCGCCGAACACGTCGGCGGGTGCGATCACCATGGTCGCCGCCGCACCCACCGCCATCAGCAGTTCCAATATCGAGGCGTCGAAACTCGGTGACGCGGCGTGCAATACCCGCGAGCGGCGATCGAGCGCGTAGCGGCGCACCTGTTCATCGCAGAGTCCGCGGATGCCTCGATGCGTGACGACCACGCCCTTCGGCTCGCCGGTCGAACCGGACGTGTAGATGATGTAGGCGGCCGCGTCGACTGCGGGAAACACCCGGTCCGACCGGCTGTTCGGAGCTGTCCGGGGCAGCTCGTCGATCAGCGTCCATTCGATGTCGCGGGGCAATTCGCCGACCGTCGCCGCATCGGTGAGCCCGGCGGTCACAGCGGCGTCGCGCAGCAGATAGCGCTTGCGGTCCACCGGCAGTCTCGGATCGACCGGAACGAAAACCGCACCCGACAGCACCGCCGCCCAGATCGCCAGCACCGAGTGCAGCGAGCGTGGCACGGCCACCGCGAGCCGATCACCGGGACGCACCCCGCGGGCACGCAGCGCCGCCGCCACTCCCACTGCCCGCGAATACAATTCGCGGTAGCTGAGCTCCTGGTCCCGGTACCGGACCGCGGCGCCGTCCGGGTTGGCCGCGACCGCCTCGGCCAGCAGCTCCCCGAATGTGGCGGGCACGGCGGGCGTGGCGCTGCCGCGCGCCGTCAGCAGTGCTCGCTCGGTCTCCGACAGCACCGATACCTGGCTCAGCCGGACGGCCGGATCGGCGCCGACCTGCTCGAGCACGGCGAGCAGGCGGTCCGCGAGGGCCTCGACGGTGCGCCGGTCGTAGAGGTCGGTGGCGTACTCGATCGTGGCGGTGAGGCCCGCTCCGGCCCGCTCCGCGAAGGCGAAGGTGAGATCGAACTTGGTGAGGCCCAGCGTGATCGGTTCCAGCTCGACCCGGAAGCCGGGCAGCGCGAAATCGGCGGCGGCCTGATTCTGCAACACCACCATGACCTGGACCAGCGGATGCCGATTGCCCGATCGTTCCGGATTGAGGTCTTCGACGAGCAGCTCGAACGGAATATCCTGGCGGTCGTAGGCGGCCAGGTCTCCGGCGCGCACCCGGTGCAGCACCGTCGCGAAATCGGGGTCGCCGGTCAGGTCGGTGCGCAGGACCAGGGTGTTGACGAAGAACCCGACCAGCTCCTCGAGGGCTTCGTCGGTGCGACCCGCGATAGGGGAACCCACCACGAGATCGGTGCCCGAGCCCAGCTTCGACAGCAACACCAGCACGGCGGCGCGCAGCGTCATGAACAGGCTCGCGCCACTCGCCTGCCCCGTCTCGGCCACGCGACGGGACAGCTCCGGGGAGATCCGCATCGCGACCGTGTCACCCCGGTGCGACAGACGCTGGGGCCGTGGACGATCCGTGGCGAGGGTCGACTCGGCGGGCAGTCCGGCGAGGGTCCGCCGCCAGTAACCCAGTTGCCGGTTCCATTCGCTGTCCGGGTCCTCCGGCGTGCCGAGCACCTCGCGCTGCCAGAGGGTGAAGTCCGCGTACTGCACCGGGAGCGGTTCCCAGACGGGCGCTTTCGCACCGAGCCGGGCACCGAACGCCACCGCGATATCGCGGGCGAACGGACCCAGCGACCAACCGTCGGAGGCGATGTGGTGCAGCACCGCGACCAGCACGGTGACACCTTCCGCCGCGAGATCGGGACCGGTCAGCCGCAGCAGCCGCACCCGGATGGGCAGCTGTCGCGACAGCTCGAAAGGCAGTTGCGCGAACTCGGTGGATCGCGCCGGAACCGCATCGAGATCCGCTGTGTCCGAGTCGAACTCGAACAGCTCGGTGGCCTCGGGAAGGGAAAGGCGATGCTGTACGGGTTCGCCGTCCACCTCCGGGAACACTGTCCGCAGCACTTCGTGGCGGCCGATCACATCGAGCAGGGCCTGTCGCAGCACGGCCGGGTCGACCGCACCGGTCAGGCGCAGCAGCACCGGCTGGTGATAGGCCGCACCACCGTCGAGACGGTTGAGGAACCACAGTCGTCGTTGTCCGAAGGACAGCGGGATGCGCATCAGCGGGCCTCCGTCATGCGCCGCAGTGCCGGGCGCTTGGTGGTGCGGGCTCCGCCGAGCGCCTCGGAAAGCTGTGCGATCGTGGGTTTCTCGAACAGGGTGAGCAGTTCGAGCTCCACGCCGAGGCGAGTGCGCACCCGGTTGGCGAGCTTCACCGCCAGCAGCGAGTTGCCGCCCAGTTCGAAGAACGAGTCATCGATGCCGACCCGCGGCACCCCGAGCATCTCCCCGAACAGTTCGCACAGCAGTTCCTCGCGGGCGTCGCGCGGGCCCCGGCCGGAGGCGGCGGCGAACACGGGTGCGGGCAGTGCCTTGCGGTCCAGCTTGCCGTTCACGTTCTGCGGCAACGCTTCCAGCACCACGAAGGCGGTCGGCACCTGATAGCCGGGTAGCTGCCGAAGGGCTTCGGCGCGCAGTGCCTCCACGGTCGGCGGTGTGGGGCCGCCGTCGGGCACGACGTATCCGATCAGCCGCCGGTCGCCGGGCACATCCTCGCGGACCACGGCCACGGCCGCTCCGACACCGGGGCAGCCGGCCAGTACCGCCTCCACCTCGCCGAGCTCGATGCGGAAGCCGCGCACCTTCACCTGATCGTCGGTGCGGCCGGCGAATTCGAGCGCACCGGACTCGTTCCAGCGCACCAGATCTCCGGTGCGATACATGCGCGCACCGGACGGGCCGAACGGACACGCCACGAATCGCGCGGCCGTCAGCCCCGCACGGGCGTGATAGCCCCGCGCCAGCTGTGCGCCGGACACGTACAGTTCGCCCAGCATTCCGGGGCCGACCGGACTCAGGTCGGTGTTCAGCACCCAGGCGCTCACCCCCGGGAACGGACGGCCGATCGGCACCGCCGTACCCGGCTCGGGAGCGGACTCCACCACGAAATCGGTGCAGCCGACGGTCAACTCGGTAGGGCCGTAGTGATGCACCACGCGGGAGCCGGGATTGCGCTCGAACCAGTCGCGCAGGGTCTGGGCGGGCAACGCCTCGCCGCCCAGCATCAACTGGCCGGGCGCGGCGGCCGCAGCGGCCAGCTCGTTGAGGATGCCCAGATGGGTCGGGGTGAGTTTGAGGAAACCGAGGCCGGATCCGGTCGCCGTGGTGAGATCGCGCTCGAACCGGTCCCCGATGCGCACCGTGCCGCCCGCCACCAGGGTGCCGTGCAGGGTGGTGACGCTGGAGTCGAACGACAGCGGCGCGTGCCACAGGGTGGCGGACCGCAGGTCGTAGGCCGAGGCACAGTGGGCGAGATAGTTGTTCAGCGCGCGATGCTCGACGATCACCCCCTTCGGCTGCCCGGTGGAGCCGGAGGTGTAGATCAGGTAGGCCGGATGCTCGGGGCGCAGCACGGCACGCCGTTCGCCGTCGCGCAACGGTGCGGCCGACGTCTCGGACAGCTCGGCGACCACCGCGGGATCGTCGAGTGCCAGCCGGGGTGTGCGGGAATCGAGCACACCGGCCGACACGGAGTGGGTGAGCACCAACGCCGCCGCGGCGTCGTCCAGGATGAAGGCGGTGCGGTCGCGCGGATGCGCGGGGTCGATCGGCAGGTAGGCGGCACCGGCCCCGAGCACCGCCAGCATGGCGACCACCAGGTCCTCGGTACGTGGCAGGCACAGGCCGACAACGGATTCCGGGCCGATGCCCCGGCGGATCAGCACTCGGGTCAGTCGGTCGACCGCCCGGGCGAGTTCGAGGTAGGTCGTGGTCCGCTCACCCGCCACCAGCGCCGTCGCCTCCGGCGATCGCTGTGCCCGCGCGGCGAAGACCTCGGGCATCAGCGGCGTCGCCGCGACCGGCTCGGCGTTCACCGACCAGCCTCGGACGGTCTCGTACTCCTTTGCGGTGAGCACGGATACGGTGCTCAGCGGCCGCGACGGCTGCGCCGTCAGCCGGTCGAGCAGGGCGATCAGCCGCGACCCGATGGCCTCGACGGTGCGCGCGTCGAACAGATCGACGGCGTAACGCAGCGTCGCGGTGATGCCGTCCGGTCGCGAATCGCGGTGCCGTTCCACGAATTCGAAGGCCAGATCGAACTTGGTCACCGGCAGCTCCACCGGCTCGGCGGCGAATTCCACACCCGGCAAGGCCAATTCGGCGGCCGCGGTGTTCTGCAACACCACCAGCACCTGGAACAGCGGATGCCGGTTCAAGGCGCGTACCGGATTCAGCCGTTCCACCAGCACCTCGAACGGCACCTCCTGATGGTCGAAGGCGGCCACGTCCACGGCGCGCACCCGGTCGAGGACCTCGACGAAGGACGGGTCGCCGCTCAGATCCGTGCGCAACACCAGGGTGTTCACGAAGAACCCGACCAATTCGTCGAGTGCCTCGTCGGTGCGTCCGGCGATCGGGGAGCCCACCACGATGTCCGCGCCCGCACCCAGTTTCGAGAGCAGAACGCTCACCAGGGCGTGCAACACCATGAACGCGCTGACGCCGGTGCCGCGCGCCAGGGCCGCCAGCCGGGCATGCGATTCGGCGGGAATCTCGACCGGAACCACCGCTCCCCGATAGGTCGAGCGAGCCGGTCGGGGACGGTCGAACGGCAGCTCCAGTTCCGCGGGCGAATTCGCCAGCGCCGCTTCCCAATAGCCGAGTTGCCGGCTCAGCTCACCACCGCTGTCGGCGGCCGAACCGAGGACGGCGCGCTGCCACAGCGCGAAATCGGCGTACTGCACCGGCAGCGCGGGCCGGCTGGGCTCGGCGCCGGTTCGTCGGGCTTCGACCGCGGCGATCACATCCCGGGCGAACGGGGCGTACGACCAGCCGTCGGCCACGATGTGGTGCAGCACCACGACGACCACGAATTCTGTTTCGAGCGAAGAGTTCTCGTCACGCACCTGGTACACCCGGGCGCGCAGCGGCGGGCGCGCGGCCAGGTCGAAACCGGTACCGACGGCCTCCCCCGCGAGCTGTCGCATCCGATCCGCGGTCGCGGGAATCACGGAGAAGTCGAACTGCGCGGCGGCCTCGTCACGGGTGAGCACTCGCTGTATCGGCGTGCCGTCCACCTCCGGGAAGACCGTCCGCAGCACCTCGTGCCGCTCGATTACGTCCAGCAGCGCGGCCCGCAGCAGGTCCGGGTCCACCGCGCCGCGTACCCGCAGCGCGATCGGCATGTTGTAGGCCGGGCCGCCCTCCAGCAGGTTGAGCAGCCACAGACGCTGCTGGCCGAACGACAGCGGCAGCAGGTCCGGCCGCGGCTGCGGCCGCAGCGCCGGGCGGGCCGCCGCCGGTGAACTGTTGAGCCGCACCACCAGTCCCGCCACGGTCGGCGCGTCGAACAGGGCCGCCACCGGCACCTGCGCTCCGAACACGGTCCGCACCCGGCTCAGCAGTCGCATGCCCAGCAGCGAATGACCGCCCAGTTCGAAGAACGAATCATCGATCCCGACCGAGTCCACCCCAAGCACCTCGGCGAAGAGCCCGCACAGCAGCTCCTCGCGCGGATTGCGCGCCTCGCGTCCGGTCGACAGCGCCGAGAAGTCCGGTGCGGGTAGCGCTTTGCGATCGAGCTTGCCGTTGGGGGTCAGCGGCAACACGTCCAGGATCAGGATGGCGGCGGGCACCATGTAGCCGGGCAGGCGGGCGGACAGGGCCGAGCGCAGTTCCGCGGGATCGAGCACCTGTGGCGCGCTCGGGTCCGGCACCGCGTAGCCGATCAATCGCCGATCTCCCGGCAGGTCTTCGCGCACGACGGCGATGGCCTGCGCGACTCCGGGGCAATCGGCCAGCGCGGCCCGGATCTCCTCCGGTTCGATCCGGAAGCCACGCAGTTTCACCTGGTCGTCGCGGCGGCCCAGGAACTCGAGGCGATCGGAGTTGTTCCACCGCACCAGATCTCCGGTGCGATACATCCGCACACCCGCCGACTCGAACGGGCAGGCCACGAAACGCGCGGCCGTCAGGTCCGATCGGCCACGATAGCCGCGCGCCAACTGCGGGCCGGACACATAGAGTTCGCCCGCGACGCCCGGTGGGACCGGCCGCAGCCGATCGTCGAGCACGTGCAACGCCGTGCCGGGCAGCGGACGGCCGATGGACACCGGACCGTCCGGCGAGCCCAGCTCCGCCCAGGTGGCCCAGATGGTGGTCTCGGTGGGCCCGTACATATTCGACACGCGCGCGGCCCGGCCGGTCAGCCGATCCGCCAGCTGCTGTGGCAGCGCCTCACCGCCGACCAGCGCGTGCACCTCGCTCAGCGCCGATTCCGGTGCGGTGACCAGTGTTTCCCACAGCGCCGGTGTCGCCTGCACCACCCGCGCACCCGAGGTGGTGATCAGCTGTGCGGCGCTGATCGGGTCCGCCGCCTGCGCGGCGTCGGCGATCACCACGGTGCCGCCTGCCGACAGCGGCCGGAACAGTTCGAGGGCGGCGATGTCGAAGGCCGTGGTGGTCACCGCGAGCCAGGTCTCGGGGCGGGTCGCGCCGAGCACGGCGTCCATGCCGGTGAGGAAGGCGGCCAGGGCCCGGTGCTCGATGACGACACCCTTGGGGTGGCCGGTGGAGCCGGAGGTGTAAATCAGGTAGGCCGGGTGCTCGGGGCGCAGGTCGGCGGGCCGGTCCCGCTCGGTGAGCGCCGTCGCGGCGGTCCCGGCCGTGAGTGCGCACACCTCCGGGTCATCGAGCACGAGCAGGTCTGCCGGACCGGCTGATTCGACCGCCGCGGCCACCGACGACTCGGTGACCACCAGCATCGTCCCCGCATCCGCGAGTATGCGGGCGACACGGGCGGGCGGGTGAGCCGGATCCAACGGGAGGTACGCGGCGCCGGACTTGAGCACACCCAGCAGCGCGACCAGCATCAGCTCCGAGCGCGAAAGACACAGCGCGACAACCGACTCCGGCCGCGCTCCGCGCGCGATCAGCAGTCTGGCCAGTCGGTTGGAGGCCTCGTCCAGCTCTCGATAGGTCAGGGTGCGGTCGCCGCGCCGGACCGCGATCGCCTCGGGGGTGCGAGCCGCCTGCTGCTCGAATCGGCTCGGCAGCAACGCTTCCGGCGCCCGTGGCACCGGCGCGGCGCTCAGGCTCCGCAACCGGGTCTGATCGGAAGCGGTCAGTGCCGACAGCTCTGCCAGGCGGCACCGGGGATCGGTCCCGACCCGGTCCAGCACGGCGGACAGCCGGGCCGCGACGACCTCGACGGTGGTTCGGTCGAACAGGTCGGCCGCGTACTGCAGGGTCACGGCGATGCCGTCGGGCCGCGAATCCCGCTGCCGCTCGGTGAATTCGAAGGTGAGATCGAACTTGGTGACCGGCATCTGCACCGGCTCGACCGCGATCGAGACCCCGGGCAGCGACAGCTCGGCCGCCGCGGTGTTCTGCAGCACCACCATCACCTGGAACAGCGGGTGGCGACTGCGCGACCGAACCGGATTGAGCCGCTCCACCAGCACCTCGAACGGCACCTCCTGATGATCGAAAGCCGCCACGTCCGCGGCGCGGGTGCGCGCCAGCACCTCGGCGAACGACGGGTCGCCGGTGAGGTCGGTGCGCAGGACCAGCATGTTCACGAAGAATCCGACCAATTCGTCGAGCGCCGCGTCGGTGCGGCCGGCGATCGGTGAACCCACCACCACGTCCGTGCCCGCGCCCAGCTTCGACAGCAGCACCGACACCGCCGCCTGCAACACCATGAACACGCTCACGCCCGCGCCGCGAGCGAGTTCCAGCAGGCGTGCGTGCACATCGGCGGGGATCTCGAACGGCACCGTGCCGCCCAGGTACGACGGCCGCAGCGGTCGCGGGCGGTCGAACGGGAGCACCATCTCCTGAGGCAGCCCGGCGAGCGTGTCCTGCCAGAAGGTCAGCTGCCGTGCGAGTTCCGGACTCGGCTGCTCCGGCGTGCCCAGCACCTCCCGCTGCCACAGCGCGAAATCCGCGTACTGCACCGGCAGCGCTTCCCATCCGGGCCGCGCGCCCGAGACCCGGGCCGCGTAGGCGACCGCGATATCGCGTGCGAAGGGCGCGAGTGACCAACCGTCGGAAGCGATGTGGTGCAGCACCGCGACCAGTACGGCCGACTCGGCATCGGTGGCCGCGGCGGCCGGACCACGCAGCAACCGCACTCGCAGCGGCAGTCGCGTGGCGATGTCGAACCCGGCGGCCGCGAAATCGGCGGCCGCCCGCCGCGACTCGCCGGAGTCGAGTACGGAGAAGTCGAACAGCTCGGCGGCCTCGTCCCGGGTGAGCACCCGCTGCACCGGATCCCCGTCGACCTCCGGATACACCGTCCGCAGCACCTCGTGCCGCCCGATCACATCCAGGAGCGCTGCCCGCAGGGCGGCCGTGTCGACGGATCCGGTGAGCCGCAACGCGACCGGCATGTTGTAGGCCGCGCCGTCTTCGAACCGATTCAGGAACCACAGCCGCCGCTGCCCGGAAGACAGCGCGATCACCTCCGGCCGCGCGGCCGCGACCAGTTCGGGGCGGTCCACGCCGGCACGCCTCATGGCGGCGGCGAGCTGCCGGACGGTCGGGGCGTCGAAGAGCACCTTGAACGACAAGCGTTTGCCCAGTACGGATTTCACTCGCCCGGCCAGGCGGGTGGCGAGAATCGATTGCCCGCCCAGGTCGAAGAACGAGTCGTCGATGCCGACCCGCTCCGTCCCGAGCACCTCGGCGAACAACGCGCAGAGCAGTTCCTCGCGCGGAGTGCGCGGCGGGCGCGACTCGGTGGCGCGCGAAAGCTGCGGCGCGGGAAGGGCTTTGCGGTCGAGCTTGCCGTTGGTGGTCAGCGGCAGCTTCGCCAGGGTGACGAAGGCCGACGGCATCATGTACTCGGGTAGTCGCCCGGCCAGGAAGGCCCGGAGCTCTTCCTCGGAAGGCCCGGTACGCGGCGTATCACCGGCCGGCACCACATACGCCACCAGTCGCTTGTCACCGGGAACGTCCGCACGCACCGTGACGGCGGACGGCCCGACGCCGGGACAGGCCGCCAATGCCCGCTCCACCTCACCCAATTCGATCCGATAGCCCCGGATCTTGACCTGGTCGTCGACCCGTCCGACGAACTCCACCGCACCGGAGTCGTTCCAGCGCACCAGGTCTCCGGTGCGGTACAGCCGGTCGTGCGGGCCACCGAAGGGAGCGGCCACGAAGCGCACGGCCGTCGCGGCCGGGCGGCCGTGGTAGCCGCGGGCCAATTGCGCACCGGCCACGTAGAGTTCACCGATCGCCCCCGGCGGGACGGGACGCAGACCGGCATCGAGCACCCACACCGTCAGGCCCGCCAGCGGCGTGCCGATCGGTGCGATGCCCGCCGCGACCTCGTCCGGCCGGAAAAGATGACTGGTGGCGAAGGTCGTGGTCTCGGTGGGCCCGTATCCGTTGCGCAGCCGCAGCCCGGGATTCGCCGCCAGCACTCGCGCGACGTCGGCGGGCGCGACGGCGTCACCGCCGACCAGCACCTCGTCGAGTCCGGCGAAGCAGGTCGGGTCCTCGGCCATGGACGAGAACATCGCAGCGGTGACGAAGGTGGTACCGATGCGCCGGGGTGCGGTGAGCTCGTGCAGGGCCTGGGCATCGAGATGTCCCGGCCCCGCGACCACCACCGTGCCGCCGCTGAGCAGCGGCAGCCACAACTCGAAAGTCGCGGCGTCGAAAGCCAATGTCGAATGCGACAGCGCGGAGACCGGTCCGGCCGGTCCGCCCCACCAGGGCTGGCGGGCCAGATTCGCGACCGCGCGATGGGAGACCGCGACCCCCTTCGGCACGCCCGTCGACCCGGACGTGAAGAGCACGTACGCGAGTTGCTCGGGATGCGAGGTCACCTGCGGAGCGGTCATCGGCCAGGCATTCGGGGCGAAATCGTCGACCACCAGCACTGCGGGTCCGAACGCCTCGATATCGTTGTCCGGCAGCGATTCTCGATCGGCGATGATCAGCGAGACCCCGGCATCACCCAGCACCCGCTCCCGGCGTGCGGCCGGATCCTCGATGTTCACCGGCACATAGGCCGCACCCGCCTTCAGCACCGCCAACAGCGCGACCACCGCCTGCGGTGAGCGGCGCAGCAGGATTCCCACCCGGTCCTCGACCACGATGCCGTGGTGGATCAGCCGGTGCGCCAGCCGATTCGAGCGCTCGTCGAGCTCGGCGTAGCTGAGGACCGCGTCCCCCGCGCGGACGGCCGGGGCGGTGGGGGCGCGCCGCACGACCTCGGCGAAGAGGTCGGGCAGGCTCGCGACGGGCTCGGGCGCGCGCGCACCCCGGCCCCGGTCCGCGAGCTGCGCCCGCTGGATCTCCGACAGCCCGGGTACCGCGTCGGGTCGCCCCGCCGGGTCGACGGTGAAGGCGGCCAGCAGATCGAGGCAGTGGTCCAGCAGTCGCGCGGCCGCCGCGGCGGAGTAGAGCGACTTGCGGTAGGCGAGCCGGATACCGATGCGCTCACCCGGGATGACGGTCAGACTCAGCGGAAAGTGGTTGCTGTCGCGACCTTCCACATCGGTGATCGCCAGACCGGTGCCGGGGATCTCGCCCAGTGCGGCCAGGTCCACCGGATAGTTCTCCAGCACCACCGAGGTGTCGAACAATTCGCCGGCACCGGCGGCCGCGGCGATGTCGGTCAGCGACAGGTACTGGTGCGGCAGCATGGCCGTGGTCTGGCGCTGCACCGCGGCGATGAGTTCGGACCAGGTATCGGCCGCCGACCATCGGACCCGCACGGGAACCGTATTGATGAACAGGCCCACCATCGATTCGACACCGCGCACCTCCGGCGGGCGACCGGAGACGGTCACGCCGACCACCACGTCGTCGCGGCCGTGGCCGCGCCCCAGCAGCAGACCCCAGACGGTCTGCACCACGGCACCCAGCGTGACACCGGTCTCCCGGGCGGTGGCAACCAGCGCGGAGCTGCGCTCGGCATCGAGATGACGCTCGATCTCACCGGGAAGCTCACCGCCCGAACGCTTTCCGGCGCCGAGCAGCAGTGGCGTCACTCCGGTCAGCAACTCGCGCCACGCCCGCGCCGAAGCCGTACGGTCCTGTGCGGCAACCCATTGCAGATAGCGCTGATAGTCGGCGGACACGGCGGCGGCCGGTGATCCACCACGCCGGTAGTGATCGAACAGCTCCATCAGCAGCAGCGGCATCGACCAGCCGTCGAGCAGGATGTGATGGAAGGTGGTGACCAGCCGATGATCGTCGGCGCTCAGCCGGACCAGCACGAATCGGATCAGCGGACCGCGTTCCACGTCGATGCGCAGCGCCCGGTCGGCGGCGAGGAATTCTTCGAAGGAGCCCGCCGCGCCGGTTCCGGCGAGGTCGAGGAACGTGAACGGCACCCGGGCGCCACGCACCACCACCTGCACCGGGTCTCCGGCCGCGCGCCGCTTGAACACCACCCGCAGATTCGGGTGCCGATCCAGCACCGCCTCGACACCGGTCCGCACCAGCTCCGCGTCGACCGCACCGCGGATGGACACGATCGACTGCGCCACATAGACATCCGCACCCTCGTCCTCGAACTGAGTGTGGAACAGCAGCCCCTCCTGCAGTGGGGCCAAGGGCAATACGGATTCGATACGCACGGTGGACATGAACAACCTCGGAGACTCGACGATGGGCGGGCGGCGGCAGGTGCGGGGCGCTAGCGCGGGATCAGCTCGACCGGCATGGTTCGGTAGCCGTGGAAGAAGTTCGAATACAAGGGCTCGGGGTGATCCCGGAACTCGATGGCGCGCACTCGATTCCGCAGCGCCGTCAGCACCGACGCGATCTCCATGCGGGCCAGGAACGCACCCAGGCAGTAGTGCGGCCCGTGTGCGAAGGACAGGTGACGGTTGGGGCTGCGGCCCAGATCGAAGGTGAAGGGGTCGGTGAACTGGCGCTCGTCGCGATTGGCGGACAGCTTCCAGACCGTCACGATGTCACCGGGTTCGACGCGGTGGCCACCGAGCTCCGCCGGCACGGTGGCGGTGCGCGCCGCGTGCGCGGTGGGGGTGGTCCAGCGCAGCACCTCTTCCACCGCATCATCGACCGAGACGGCACCGGAACACAGTGCCTCCCACTGTGATTCGTGTTCGATCAGCGCCGCTACCGCGCCGCTGATGGCCAGGCGCGAGGTCTCGTCGCCGGCCAGCAGCAGGCTGTAGCAGTTCACCATGATCTCTTCGTCGGACAGTGGCCGCCCCTGGACGGTCTCGCTGGTCAGCAGGCCCAGCAGACTGTCGTCGCCGCGACCGCGCCGGGACTCGATCAGATCGGCGAAGTAGAACAGCAGCTCACCCTTCGCCGAATTTCCGGCGGCGGCGTCGGATTCGTGATCGGCGCTGAGGGCCGAACCGGTCAGCTCCAGCAGCTCGGCGCGATCTCCCGGCGGAATCTCGAACATGTCGCAGATGACGGTGACCGGAACCAGATCGGAGATGTCGCGGGCGAAGTCCGTCGCACCGGAATCGATATAGCGCGCCACGCGGTCGTCGGCATCCCTGGCGACCCGCTCCCGCATGGTGTCGATGAACCTGGGGGTGAAGGCTCGCATGATGAGCTTGCGCAAAGCCGAGTGCCGTTCCCCGTCGGTCACCGCCAGCATCATGCCGCCGGCCGGATCGCCGCCGCCCAGCAGCGTCGAAAGCCCGTTTCCGCGTTCGGATCCGAACGATGCGGCGTCCTTGAGCACCCGCGCGCAGTCGTCGTAACGGGTCACCAACCAGATGTCCGGCGTGCCCGCCGTACCCGGCTGCCGATGCACGGGAGCGGTGTCGCGGAGCTCGGCGAAGAGGGTGTCGAGGCCGCCGGCCGCGTACGGCAGCGCCGCGGCCGGGTCCCAGTCGTGCAGTGTCAGCGATTCGATCATGTGTTCCTCGAAGTTGGAAAGGTCTGGGGCTCAACTGATGCCGTCGAGCAGGATTTCCTGTTCGAGCTGGTCGAGTTCGTCCTGGGTGAGGTCGACCATGGGGTGATCGGAGGGAGTGGTGCCGCCCGCCTCCGGCGAGCCGGCGTACTCGGCGTAGCGGTGCAGCACCGCGATCCAGGTGTCCGCCAGCGCCACGACGGTCGCCCCGTCGAGGGCCGCGGCCGGGTAGGTGAGCGCGAACCCGAGTTCGGGCCCACCCGGCCCGTCCTCGACCTGGGCATTGACGGTGAGCAGATGGGTCAGGGGCATGTCCGGATCGGCGCCGCCGGTCATCGCCGTCGTCTCGGGGGCCGGAGTCCACGCCCCGCCGGTGGCGTCCCGGTGGCGGCGGCCCAGGTAGTTGAACGCGAGCTCGGGTTCGGCGGCATCGATGAGGTGACCGGCCGAATAGCGCAGCAGGCCATAGCCGATGCCCTGATCGGGATGCGAGCGCTTGCGCTCCTTGACCGTCTTGATCATGGCATCGATCGGGTCGCCGGTGCGGGCGGGACGCGGCAGCGCCAGCGGATGCAGTGCCGTGAACCAGCCGACGGTCCGGCTCAGATCGGCGCCCGGCACGACGGTTTCGGCTCGGCCGTGCGTCTCGATCTCGACGACGAAATCGCCTGCGGCGTGTTCGCCCGACCATTCGTACAGGGCCTGGCCGAAGGACGCGAGCAGGATTTCGTCCACACCGGCTCGGTACAACTGCGGAAGATCGGTGGTCAAGGCCCGCGACACCGCGGTGGGGACGATGCGCCCGACGAGCTGCGCGGCGGCCACCGTGTCGACCGTCGGATCGAGCCGGCGCGCCGCGACCCGCCGCTGTGGTTGCGCCAGTTCGGCTTGCCAGTCCGGCAATTCGGCCAACCGGGCCGGCTCCCGCGCGGCCTCGGCCAGGGCCGCGGCCCAGACCCGGAAGGGCGTGCCGACCGGCGGCAACTCGATCACGGCCCCGGTCACCGCGGCCGTGTACGCCGCCACCAGATCCGGGACCAGGATCCGCCACGACACCCCGTCGACGACGAGGTGGTGCAGCACCAGCACCAGGCGGCCCGGCTCGTCCGCGCCCGCGTCGAGCCAGATCAGCCGGCTCATGTGCCCGGCGGCCGGATCGAGCCGGGCGCGCGCCAGATTCGTCTGAGCCGCAATGGTTTCCTCGAACGACTCTGGGTTTGTCGCCACGCAGGTGACCGGGTCCGGTGCCGAATCATCGGCTGCGGCAGGCACATCCAGTACCCATCCGGTAGCACCGAGCTCGGCTCGCGCACGTAGTAGGTCGTGCCGGGCCAGTACGGCCGACCACGCCCGTCGCAGCGCCTCCGGATCGAGACCGGCCGGAACCCGCAGCACCATCGCCTGATAGAAGCCGCGACCGGTGACCCCGGCCCGCTGCGCGAACCACCGGGCCACCGGAGTCGGCTCGACCCGGCCCAGCGGATCACCGGTCAGCACGACCGTCTCGACACCGGTGCGCTCCTCCGCCAGCACCGCCAACTCGGCGACCGTCCGGGACTCGAAGACGTCCTTGGGTGTGAAGCCCAGACCCGCCCGTAAAGCCCTCGACACCAACTGAATCGACAGAATGCTGTCACCACCGAGCTCGAAGAACGAATCATCGATCCCGACCCGCGCCACCCCCAACACCTCGGCGAACAACCCACACAACAACTCCTCACGCGCATCACGCGGAACCCGACCCACCCCGACCGACGAAAATTCCGGCGCCGGAAGCGCTTCGGTATCGAGCTTGCCGCTCGCGGTGCGGGGCAGCGCGGGCAGCGGCACGATGGCGGCGGGCACCATATAGGCGGGCAGCCGCGCGGCGAGTTCCTCGCGCACGCGATCCACCGCCGCGGTTGCGGCGACGTAGCCGACCAACCGCCGCTCACCGGGCACGTCCTCGCGCACCACCACCGCGGATTCGGTGACGTCCGCGCAGCCCGACAGCGCGGCGGCCACCTCCCCGAGTTCGATCCGGAATCCCCGGATCTTGACCTGATCGTCGGCCCGGCCCACGAACTCGAGTGCGCTGTCCGCGTCGGCCGTACCGCGTGACACGGTCCAGCGCACCAGGTCTCCGGTGCGATACATGCGAGCGCCGGGATCGGCATCGAAGGGGCAGGCCACGAAGCGGGCGGCGGTCAATCCGGCGCGACCGTGATAGCCACGCGCCACACCCGCGCCCGCGGTGTAGAGCTCGCCCACCGTACCGGGCGGAACCGGTCGCAGCGCCGAGTCCAGCACCCAGCAGCGGACACCGCGGATCGGACGGCCGATCACGATCGGGGCAGGCGGCCGCCACGGTGCGCTGAGGTGCGTCGCGATGGTGGCCTCCGTCGGGCCGTACGCGTTGAACAGCGACACCCGGCCGGCCCACGCGGACACCACCGCCGCCGTCGCACCCTCGCCCCCGATGACCACGGCCCGCAGGTCCGCACAGCCCAGCGGGTCCAGGGTCGCGAGCACCCGGGGCGTCAGGAACGCATGGGTCACCCGTTCACGTTCGAGCAGCGCCCGCAGCGCAGATCCGCCGATCGCGTCGGCGGGCGCGAGCACCGCGGTCGCTCCGGGCCCGAACGCCATCAGCAGTTCGAGCACCGAGGCGTCGAAACTCGATGAAGCACAGGCCGATACCCGCGAGTCGGACGACAGCCCGAGGCTCTCCACCAGCTCCGCCGCCAGCGCCCAGAGTCCCGCGTGGGTCACCGTCACGCCCTTGGGCACACCCGTGGAACCGGACGTGTAGATCAGGTAGGCGGAATGCTCGGGCCGCAATCGGGCCGGCAGCACGACATCCGGTGCCGGCGCGGCCGAGATCTCCTCCGGCAGCAGGCATTCGACGCCGTCGATCGCCGATTCGGCCAGCACCAGCCGGGCCCCGGAGTCGGCGAGCATGAACGCGATCCGGTCGGCGGGCAGTGCGGGATCGATCGGCAAGTAGGCCGCGCCGGCTTTCCATACCGCGAAGATCGCCTCGAGCAGCCGCACCGACCGCGGCAGGCACAGCGCGACCAGCGACTCCGGACCGATGCCGCGGGCGACCAGCAGCGCGGCCAGATGTCCGGCCGCCGCGTCGAATTCCGCGTAGGTGTAGGAGTGTTCCCCATCCACCACCGCGATGGCGTCGGGTGCCCGGCGAGCCAGCACCGCCAGCCGATCCGACAGCAGCGGCACCGCGCCGGTGACCGCGCCGCCACGTCCCCACCCGTCGAGCCGGTCGGACTCGAATTCCGTCAGCACCGGCCCCACCGGGGCAGCGGGGTCGGCGGCGAATCCCTCGAGCAACCGCTGGAAACGACCGAGCAGGATCCGCGCCTCGTCGGACGAGTACAGCTGCGGCCGGTACGCCAGACGCACCGTGAAACGCGGGCCGGGCACCACCGTCAGACTCAGCGGATAGTGCGTGGCATCACGCACATCGACGTCCTCGACCCGGAACCCGATACCGGTGAGCTCAGCGAGCCGCGACAGATCCACCGGATAGTTCTCGAAGGCGACGACCGTGTCGAACAGCTGCCCGCCGCCCGCCGCGCGCTGGATCCGCGACAGCGGAAGATGGTGGTACGGAAGCATTTCCGCGGTCTGCCGCTGTACCTGTGCGACCACCTCGGCATACGTCGCGCCCGCGGCCTCGCGGACCCGCAGCGGGACCGTGTTGATGAACAGACCCACGAGGGTCTCGACCCCGGGCAGGTCATGCGGGCGACCGGCGACGGCGGCACCCACCAGCACGTCCGAACGACCGTTCATCCGGCCGAGCAGCACACCCCACAGCGCGTGCACCACCGCGGCCGCGGTCACGCCCGAGACCTGAGCCGACCGGGTCAACGCCGCCCCGAACTCCGCGGTGAGCTCGACCGCCACGGTTTCGGGCAGGCAGTTCGGCTCCGCGGTCCCCGCATCCGCGACGAGCAGCGGCTCATGGTCGGTCAGCAGCGCGGACCAGGCCGCATCGGCAGCCTCGAGATCCTGGTCCGCGAGCCATCGCAGGTACCGCGCATAGCTGGACTCCGGCTGTGCGGCAGGAATTTTCGCGCGCAGCGCCCGGTACCGCGACAGCAGCTCCAGCAGCAACATCGGGATCGACCAGCCGTCGAGCGCGATGTGGTGGAAGGTGACGAGCAGGCGGAAATCCGCGTCTCCGGTTCGAGCCAGCGCGAATCGGAGCAACGGACCGCGATCGAGTTCGAACGGCCGCGCACGTTGCGCCGCGGCGAATCGGTCGCAGGCGGCCGCCGACTCGGCGAGATCCGTGAAATCCGCTGTCGTGAAGTCGATTTCAGCGTGCCGCAACACCACCTGAACGGGCGCCGCATCGGCACGGCCGCGAAATACGGTGCGCAGATTGGGATGGGCGGCGAGCAGACCGGACAGACTGTGCCGCAACAACACCGGGTCGATCACACCGGAGAGCGCCACCACGGCCTGCACCACATAGCTGTCCACCGCCCGGGTGTCGTACAGCGCGTGGAAGAGCAGACCGTCCTGCAGCGGCGCGAGCGGCCACACCGTGTCCAATGCGGGGTGGTCGGCATGCAGACGATCCAGCTCCGGCTGGGTGATCGACACCAGCGGATGGTCGGCCGGAACGGTTCCGCCGGCCCGGGGATCATCGGCGTGCGCGGCGAACTCGGCCAGCACCCGCATCCAGCGGTCGGCGAAGGCCTCGGCCTCGGACACCGCGATCGCCCCGGCCGCGACGGTCACCGTGAATTCCAGTCGAGCACCCTCGGCCGACTCGGTCACCAGCGCGTCGATGTCCAGCAGATGCGGCAGCGGCATCTGCGGATCACCACCGCCGCTGAACGCACCGCCCTCCGGGGCCGGAGTCCAGTCACCGTCGCCGAAACGACCGCGCCGGCCCAGATAGTTGAAGCCGATCTCCGGCTCGGGATGAGCCGCCAGCTCGGCCGCCGCGGCGGGCACCAGGTACCGCAGCAGCCCGTAGCCGATCCCCCGATCCGAATGAGCGCGCAACCGCTGCTTGACCGCCTTGATCATGGACCCGGCGGAATCGGCCACCTCCGACCCGGGCAATCGCAAGGGATGAACAGCCGTATGCCAGCCGACCGTTCTGGTCAGATCCGCGCCGGGAACCAGGGACTCGACGCGACCGTGGGTCTCCACATCCACCACGAAGGCGCCGTCGCCCGCCCCCGCGCCGTGCCATCGGTGCAGCGCCGACGCCACGGCGGCGAGCAGGATCTCATCGACACCCGCCCGATACCGGGCGGGCAACGTCGACAGCAGCTTCTCGGTCACCTCGACGGACACGGTGCGGCGGACGGTCGCCGCGGTGGACACCACGTCCAGCGCCGGATCGCGGGGACGATCCGTCAGGGTGCGCCGCGGGCTCATCAGCTCCGCATGCCAGGCGGGCAGTTCCGCCATCCATCGCGGATCCCGCGCGAGCTCGCCCAGGGCCTGGGCCCACACCCGGAAAGGTGTTGCCACCGGCAGCAATTCGATCGGCGCACCGGCGACGGCGGCGGTGTACGCCGACACCAGATCCGGCAGCAGGATCCGCCACGACACCCCGTCGACGACGAGGTGGTGCAGCACCAGCACCAGGCGGCCCGGCTCGTCCGCACCCGCGTCGAGCCAGATCAGCCGGCTCATCCGGCCCGACGGCGGATCCAGCGCCGTGCGGCCCCGATCCACCTGGACCGCCAGCTCGGCACCGAGATCCGTCGCGCCGAGCGCCACCCGCTCGAGCACCTCGTGGCTCGTATCCTCGACCGTCGCAGCCACATTCAAGACCCAGCCGGTGTCGGTCAGCTCCGCTCGCGACCTGAGCAGATCGTGACGCTCCGACACCGCCGACCACGCCTGCCGCAGCGCCACCGGATCGAGTCCGGCCGGAACCCGCAGCACGGCAGCCTGATAGAAGCCGCGACCGGTGACCCCGGCATGACGGGCGAACCACCGCGCCATCGGAGTCGGCTCGACCGGGCCCAGCGGATCACCGGTCAGCACGGTCGCCTCGGCACCCGTGCGCTCAACGGCCAACACCGCCAGCTCAGCTACGGTGCGGGCATCCAGCACGTCCTTGGGTGTGAAGCCCAGACCCGCCCGTAAAGCCCTCGACACCAACTGAATCGACAGAATGCTGTCACCACCGAGCTCGAAGAACGAATCATCGATCCCGACCCGCGCCACCCCCAACACCTCGGCGAACAACCCACACAACAACTCCTCACGCGCATCACGCGGACCCCGACCCACCCCGACCGACGAAAAATCCGGTGCCGGAAGCGCTTTGACATCCAATTTGCCACTGACGGTCAACGGCAGGGCGGACATGAGCACGAAGGTCGTGGGCAGCAGGTGCGCCGGCAACCTGCGGCCCACCTGCTCTCGCAGCTCCGACACCGAGAGCGAACTGCCCGCTGCCACAACCACATAACCGACCAGCCGGCGATCACCCGGGACATCCTCACGCACCACCACGGCGCAGGCGGCCACTCCGGCGCAGGCGGCGACGGCGGCCTGCACCTCACCCAGCTCGATCCGGAAGCCGCGGATCTTCACCTGATCATCGGCGCGCCCGACGAATTCCAGCACCCGGCTCGCCCCGGTCTCGCGGTACCGCACCAGATCTCCCGTGCGATACATGCGCGCACCCGGTGGACCGGACGGATCCGCCACGAACCGCGACGCGGTGAGACCGGAGCGCCGACCATAGCCGCGCGCCAGACCCGGACCGGCCGTGTACAACTCGCCCACTGTGCCCACCGGCACGGGGCGCAACGCCCAATCCAGCACCAGGCAGCGCGCGCCCCGCACCGGCACGCCGATCACCACCGGACCACCGGGGGTCAGCGCGTCACTGATGTGGGTGGCAATGGTCGCCTCGGTCGGACCATAGGCATTGAACAGCGCGACCCGACCCGCCCAGTCCGCCACCACGTCCTTCGTGATGCCCTCACCGCCGGTGACGACCACCCTCAGCTCCGGGCAGCCCCGCGGATCCAGCGTCGCCAGCACCCGCGGCGTCACGAACGCGTGCGTCACCCGCTCCTGCTCGAGCAGCGACTGCAACTCCGCCCCGCCCGGCACCGAAGCCGGCACGACCACCATCGTCGCGGCGGCGGCCACCGCCATCAGGAACTCGAGCACCGAAGCGTCGAAACTCGGCGACGCCGCGTGCAGCACCCGGGAATCCGGGCCGAGCCGGTATCTGTCGACCTGTTCGGCGGCGAGCGCGCCGAGACCGGCGTGCGTCACCTCGACGCCCTTCGGCACCCCGGTCGAGCCGGACGTATAGATCACATAGGCCGTCTCCAACAGTGGCGGCGCGGCGAAATCACCTGGTAGCTCACCGAATCGGGCATCGGTACCGATGCACAGCCACTCGAGTTCGGCGGGCAGCCGGTCGACGACCTCGGCGCTGGTCAGACCGGCGATCGCCCCGCTGTCGCGCAGCATGAACGAGATGCGTTCGGCGGGCAGCGCGGGATCCACCGGCACGAACGCCGCTCCGGACCGCACCACCGCCCACCACGCGAGCACCGACCCCGCGGATCTGGGCAGCGCGACGGCGACCCGGTCACCGGGGCCGATTCCCCGTTCCCGCAACCGCAGACACCAGCCGGCCGACAGTCGATCCAGTTCGGCGTAGGTGAACGACTCCGCGCCCGAAACCAGCGCGACGGCACCCGGATTCACCGACACCGCGCGCTCGAGCAGGTCAGCGAAGGTCTGCGGCGCTGCGGATTCGACGTGCTCGCGGGGGGCGGAAGCATCCTGCGCACCGAGCAGCGAGATGTCCCGCACCGCTCGCGCCGGATCGGCCGCCATCTGCTCGATGACCCGGGTCAGCCGCCGATGATGCGCCCGCAACTCCGACTCCGAGTACAGCGCCGGATTGCCCTCCAGGGCCAGCCGCAGCCGGCCACCCCCACTCCGATAGACGGTGAGCGAAATATCTTCCACCGCACCCGAAGTCAGGTAGTTGACGGTGCCGACCGCGTCGCCGAACTCGGCATCGCGGGTGAACAGCATGAGATTGAGCACCGGGCCGAACAGACCGGCCGCACCCAGTGCCGCGCCGGCCAGGGCCTTCGTCGCCCCGGCCGGGTGCAGCTGGTGCCGCAGCGCCCCCAGCACTCGATCCTCGAATTCCGCCGCGATCTCCGCGGCGCTGCGGGCAGGATGCACATTCAGGGCGATCGGCACCGAATTCGCCAGGCAGCCACCGGATTTCCGCAGGTTCGCGTTCGGGCGAGCTGCCACCGGCAGGGTCATGGTGATGGCCGGGCCGCTCGCGAAAGCGGAGAGATAGACCGCGTACGCGGCCGCGATCAGCGGTCCCGGATTCCCGGCGACGGCCTCGGGCAGTTCGAAATCCACCGGGGCATCGATGCGCAGGTTGTGCGACTCCGGTGCGGCGATCCGGCCGGCCGGGGACACCGGCGCGGCGAGCCCGGCCACCTGCCCGGCCCAGTAGTCCGCGTCCTTGGCGTAGCGGGTGCCCGCCAGGTACTTCGCGTCGAACTCCGAGGCGACTCGCACGCCGCGGCGCGCATCGAACTCGGGTCGCTCCCCCGCACGAATCGCGTTGTACAGCTCCGCGGCTCGCTCCACCGCCGCGCAGGCCGCGAACCCGTCGACGACCACGTGATGCGCGACCATGAAGACCAGGTGTCGCCGTGGCGACAGGATCAGCACCGTCATCTCCCACATCGGTTCACCGGCCATCGGGAACCGCTTGTGGGTGGCCTCGTTCATCCAGGCCAGCGCACTGCCGTAGGGATCGGGCCGGTCGGAGAAGTCGTGGCGGGCAATCGGAATCCGGCGCTCGTGGTCGACACGCTGACGCGGGTGGCCACCGGCGGGATCGTCGACCAGGACGATCAGCGGAGCCTCGATCTCACGCGCGCTCTGCTCGGTGGTCGCGCACAGCAGCGGCACGTCGAGATCGCCGATCAGGTCGACGTAGAAGGCTACGGCGAACGGCGCTCGCGGGCTGAGCTGCGCGGCAGTCCACATGGCGAGCTGCGATCGCGTCAAGGCGAACGGCTCGTTCGTATCGACTGTGACCGTTGGCCTTTGGGCCATTCCGTCGCCATCGGGCTGCATCGACTCCCCTAACTCAACCCTGTTTCTCCGGCATGACACTCGCGTGAACATGTGAATCGCAAACATTTCACATTGCGAGTGCAACAATCCCGGGGACCGTGCGCGCTATTTCTATCGGCGCGCCCGCCGGGAGCTCGTGCTACTCAGTGACCGCGGCGGGCCACAGCGAATATCGCTGTTCCTCGCCAATGCGGAAGACCGGAAGAATCCCCGCGTTCGCCATCTGACGGATTCGTGTCCATACGCTACCCCCGATTCGACCACGCCGAACGCCGAGCGGATCCGTCCAGGTCACAGGCGCCACAGCGATCGACGAGCCCGGAAGATCATCCTCCGGTGTCCGAATCCTACTGGGCAACGGACCTATTGCACAAACATCACAGATGAGCAGCGGTGCGCGTGCCCAGTTGCGCACGCGCACCGCGTATTACAGCCTCATGACCGATCTCGGTACCGAATTCGGTTGTGCGGAAACAGAATAATTCCATCACCGGTTTCCGCGACAACCAGCACGACCGACCGACCCGCTATCCGATGAAGTTCGACATATCCGGGATCATCCGATAGGCGTCTTCCTGCCAGTTGGTCCACGCGTGCAGGCCGGTGGCCGGGAAGTCGTAGACGACGTTCTGTGCGCCCAGCGTCAGCATGCGAACCTGGAACGCACGAGTGTTGGCCAGCGCCAACGCTTCCAGCGGAGCGCCGCGCACCAGCCGATCGGCGGCCGCGCCCAGCGGGATGTTCAGGTCGTCCGGCATCGGAGCGCCACTGCCCGAGGAAATCCACACGCGGGTGTTGTTGGCGATCAGCAAGGGCGCGAACACGAACGGATCCATCCGCAGCCACTGCTCACCCCATGGCGGGGCCATGGAGTCCACGTTGTATCCACCCGCGTCGAGCATTGCGACGCGAATGGCCTCACGCATCCCCGGTGCGGAGATGTTCAGGTATCCGGAATACGAACCGGCGTAACTGAACTGGTCCGGGTGGTAGGCCGACAGCGTGAGCGCGGCGCTGCCGCCCATGGACAGGCCGAACACGCCGTTGCGATTCGGGTTGAAACCCAGCCGATCACGCATCGCCCAGCGCAACTGGTTGGTCAGGAAGGTCTCCCAGTCGTACCGGTAGCTCTTGCCCGGCCCGGCGCCCAGTGCCTCGGTCGCGCCCGAACCGGTGTTGTAGGCCGCCGGGCCCGTCCCCGGCGTGATGCCGAAGAAGTTGCTCGGCGCCGCCCAGTCGGCATAGAAGCTGGACTGGCCGCCGATCGGCATGACCACGTTGATATTCCACGAGGCCAGCACCTCGGCGACATTGGTGTTGATCTCCCAGCCGCTGATGTCCTCTTGGGCGCGCTGCCCGTCCAGGACGTACACGACTCGATTCGTGTTGCCGTCCGCCGCACGCAGGATGCGGGTCTTGATCGGACCCATCGCCGGGGAGTCGACCCAGAAGTCGAACGCCGCCGGGTCGAACGCGGCCGCCGCGGGTGGCGCCTCGGCAGCCACCGCCAGCGGCATCAGCAGGGCGGCGGCGGCGACGCCCAGGACCTTCCGTGTGAAGCCTCGAACCCGCATCGATCCAGCCCTTCTCGGGGTGAGCAGACATTGATCACGCAGAACTGATGTTCGCTACTGATGCAGTATCGGATGCCCCACCCGGCGTGTCGGGGTTGCGCGGCGCGGCGAGTCGTCTTTGTGACCTTGAAATCCGGTCAAAGAACGGAAAAGGCCCCCACACCGCAGGGTGTGGGGGCCTCGACGACCGCGGGAATTACCCGACGTTGGCCGAGAGATCCGGGAGCATCCGGTTGACCTCGGTCGCCCAGTTCTTCCAGTTGTGCACGCCGGTGGGCGGGAAGTCGTAGTTCACGTTGGTGGCGCCCAGGCTCGCCATCCGGGCCTGGAAGGCACGGGTGTTGACCATGGCCAGCGCCTCGAGCGGCACGCCCTGGATGATCTCCATCGCGTTGCTCACGTCACCGCCGCCGGGCACGCCGCTGGCGGCCGCCACGAACAGCCGGGTGTTGTTGTTCTTGAGCATCGGGGCGAACACGAACGGATCCATGTGCAGCCACTGCTGACCCCACGGCGGTGCCATCGAGTCGACGTTGTAACCACCCGCGGAGATCATGGCGGCGCGAATGGCCTCACGCATGCCGGGGGCGGAGATGTTCAGGTAACCGGAGAACGAGCCCGCGAAGCTGAACTGGTCCGGGTGGTAGGCGGCGGCGGTGAGCGCGCCGGAACCACCCATGGAGAGACCGAAGATGCCGTTGCGGGTGGTGCTGAAGCCGAGACGATCGTGCAGAGCGTTCTTGAGGTCCTGGGTCAGGAAGGTCTCCCAGGTGTAGCGATAGCTCTTGCCCGGGCCACCGCCGAGGATGTCGCCCGAACCCGAGGACGAACCGGTCGCTGAGGACAGCGACGAGGAACCGTTGGAGGAACCGGACGAACCGGTGCCGCCGCCGACGCCGAGCAGGTTGCTGGGCGCGTTCCAGTCGGCGTAGAAGCTGGACTGGCCGCCGATCGGCATGACCACGTTGATGTTCGCGGCGGTCAGCTGATGCGCGATGTCGGTGTTGATCTCCCAGCCGCTCAGGTCCTGCTGAGCGCGCATGCCGTCGAGGGCGTAGACGACGCGGGAGGTGTTGCCGTCGGCCGCGCGGAAGACGCGGGACTTGACGGGGCCCATACTGGCCGAGTCGACGTAGAAGTCGAACCCGTCGGGATCGAGTGCGGCATGTGCGGTGCCCGTCACCGACATGGTCAGCGGCGCGATCAGCGCCACCGCCACACCCACCACGGACTTCTTGAGCCACCCGCGGGATCTACGTCTCTCGCCTCGCATACCTGTCTGGCCTTTCGTATCGGACTTCTCACCACGTGTTCTCCGGAACCGTGGCGGAGGATCTCGGGGACTCTATCGGGGAACAACCAACAGTGCGTTATCAGACTGTGACAATTGTGACGCGGGCCACGTAATAGGCGGAATGTGGTGTGGACTATTGCCTGAATGCGACTCGAGCGCCCGAAACAGACATAAAGAACTAATGCTCATTCGCTATGCCTCATCCGATATTGCCCGACAGGTCCGGCAGCATCCGATTCAGCTCGGCTTCCCAGTTCTTCCAGTTGTGCACACCCACCGCCGGAAAGTCGTACGTGGCATTGGGAGTGCCGCCCAGCGCCGCGAAGCGCGACTGAAAAGCCTTGGTGCCCACCAGTGCCACCGCTTCGATACCCATGCCCTGGATGGTCGAGGCATTGATGGCGTCGGTGGAGGCGGGCAGACCGCTACCCGCCGAGATGAACAGGCGGGTGCCGTTGGCCTTCAGCTTCGGCGCGAACTGGAACGGGTCCAGATGCTGCCACTTCAGGTCTTTCGAGCTCGCCAACGCATCGACGTTGTAGCCGCCGGCGCTCACCATGGCCACCCGGACCGCGTCCCGCATACCCGGCAGCGACAGATCCAGCGCACCGGACAGCGAACCGGCATAACTGAATTGAGCAGGATGGAACGCCGCCATCATCAGCGCCGCACCGCCGCTCATCGACAGCCCGAAGATGCCGTTGCGAGTGGCGCTGAACCCCAGGCGATCTCGCAGCGCGTTCGGGAGATCCTGCGACAGAAAGGTTTCCCACTTGTAGGTGTATGACTTGCCCGGCCCCCCGGCCAGGACCTGCTCGGCGCCCGAGCCGGTATCGCCGGTGGCGGCGCCCGCCTTCGCACCGAGGAAGGTGCTGGGCGAATTCCAGTCGGCGTACCAACTGGATTGGCCGCCGACCGGCATGACCACATTGATGTTCGCGGCGGTCAGGGCGCGCGAGGCCTCGGTCTCGATCTCCCAGCCGTTGAGGTCGTCCCGGGCCCGCTCACCGTCCAGGGCGTAGACCACCCGGTTCGTATTGCCGTCCGCCGCACGGAAAACGCGCGTCTTGATCGGGCCCATGGACGCCGATTCGACGTAGAAATCCAGACCGTCCGGATTGAGCGCGGCGTGCGCGGTCCCCGCGCCGAGCGCCGAAACCCCCACCGGCACCGCGGTTACCAGGGCCAAGGCCAGCACCGACTTTCGCAACCAGCCGCGGGCCCCGCCCCGCACTGTCACGCCCCTCATCTTCGGCCTCTCGTCCGTGCGTCCGGGCCTTACTGTGACCGCCCGGAATCGTATTGCGACAACCGTTGCGACACAGTGAATTTCCAGACACGGTGAGTTTCCGAATGGCAACGGTGGTACCCGCGGAGCTTATCGCGAAACATATGCCCCGGTGTTACCTAATCGAGACGCCCACAACCAACTCACAGCAGAATCGTGATGTTCCAGACGAACCCGGCCCCGCACCTGGAAGCGGTACGGGGCCGGGCTTTCTCGTTGTCGCTATTTCGCCGGAGGCGGCGGCTGGGTCGGATCCACCAACCCGCACCGCTGGATCTCGTACTTCGGCACCCGGTCGATGCGGTACTTGGCGAAGTCCAGGGCCTGCGTCAGGTTGTGCCGCCACCGCTCGAAGGTCAGCGGGGCCCGGGACGAGGCGAGCAGGGCCTGGGTGTCCGGGCAGGACAGGGCCGTTCGCGCCTGGGTGACCCACTTCTCGTCGAGGAAGGCGGGCATCCACGGATGCTTGTCGACCATGCCGGTGTCCACCACGACCCAGTCGGGGTAGAGCGCCTTGTCGTGGCCGATCCGGCCGTCGGTCAACCGATCGGTATGCGCGGCAAGCGGATACGCCAACCCCATCTGATCGATCACCCGCACATCCAGCGGAACGTTCATGCTGGTCATGCCGAGATTCAGGAAGAACACCGTGTGCTCGGGCTGTTCGTCACTGCCCGGCACCGGCTGGGGCTGCGGCACCAGGTACCAGTTCATGTACGACGGCGACACGATCAGCAGCGCACCGTCCGGCGAATTGTCGATATCGCGGACCATGGCGCGCATCCACGGGTAATCGAGGTAATCCGTCGCCAGGATCGGGTGATCGTGACCGGTGCGCAGCACGTAGTAGATGCGCTCGTCCACGATCCCGTTGGCGCGAATCGTGGTGCCGGTCTTGATCGCGGTGGTGTTGGCCGCGAACAGGGCCCAGCCCGCGGTGCCCAGGAAGGCGGCCAGCACGAACACGAAAGCCCAATTCAGGCGGCGCATTCCGGCCGCGTCCGGGCGCGGCAGCCGGATCGGCAGCACCGACACCGGCAGCAGCAGGCAGAACAGCTGCGGCAGCAGCATGCGCCCGTGCATGAAGTCGCCGCCGACGCGGATCTCGTAGACGGTGAGCACGACACCGCTGCCGACCATGAGCGTCACCACGGCGGCCGGGGTACGCAACCAGACGCTGAGGCGGTGCAGGCGAGTGCGCCAATTCTGCGCGGTCGCTTCGGTATCCGTCGCGGTCGAGAGCGCCGGATGTTCGGCGCGGTGCTGACGCATCAGTACGAGCCCGGCGACCAGCAGCACCAGCAGCGGCACCCACAGCCAGTACGGACCGACCAGATCCCACAGATAGGTGAACCCGTGCGACCACTTCGCGCCACCGGCGTCCTTGGCCACCGCGGTGTTCGGGTAGGGCAGGCCGTAGTAGCCCATCCGCCAGATCTGGTAGCCGACCGGGATCAGCCCGGCCACCGCCACCACCAGCGTGCGGAACAGCCACGGCCGCAACCGCGTCCGCGGCACCGGCGCGCAGAACAGCACCAGCAGCGCCAGCCCGCCCACGATGGTCAGCTCGGGGCGGATCAGCGGGGCCAGCCCGGCCCAGAAGAACAGTGCGAAAAGGGTTGCCGGACGCACCTTCTCGGCCTGTGACCAGCGCACCATGCCCCACCAGAGCACCGCGAGCCAGAAGATGACCAGGCAGTTCTCCAGACCGGAGGTGGCGTAGTCGCGGGCCGGGGGCAACGCGATGTAGACCAGCGCGCCCGCGGGCACCAGCAGTGCGGAACCCGTTCCGCCCCACAGCCGGGCCGCGCCGAGCATCGCGAACACGATGGCCAGCACCGACAGCGTGAGCGCGATGCCGAGCACCACGTACTCCAGCCGCAGCTGGGTCAGCCAGCTGAAGAACCACACCACATAGGTCCACGCCGCGCTGGTGTTGGTCTCGACGCGGTCGCCCGCGTTGAAGACCGGACCGTTGCCCGCCAACAGGTTCCGGACCGTGCGCAGCACGATCAGGCCGTCGTCGGCGATCCAGCGGCGCTGCCACGCACCGGCCGCGAACAGCGTCACGGTCAGCGCGATCCCACCGATGAACGTGGCGCGGGATAGTCGCGAGAAGCGTGCGTCGGATTCGTCCGCGCGAGCGCGGCCGATCGGCAACTGTGCCGTCGGCTCGCCCCCCTCTCGCTCTTCTCCCACTACCACGTCAGGTGAGATAGACAGCGACACCTACCGCTCCGATCAAGGCGATTGCGAGGAACTGGAGGACCCGGTCCCCCAGGGCGATCTCTTCGGGTTCACCGGCTTCACCCCGGTCGACGTCCACCGCGTAACGCATGATGGCGACGACGAACGGGACCATCGAGATGGCGAACCAGATGGTGTCCTTGTTCTTGTCCTGCTCGAATGCCCACAGACCGTAGAACACGACCACCGCGGTCGCCGACAGGGTCCAGACGAAACGCAGGTAGGTCGGCGTGTAGTACTCGAGCGACTTGCGGATCTTGGCGCCGGTGTCGAGCGCGATCTTCAACTCGGCGTAGCGCTTTCCGGTCGCCATGAACAGCGAACCGAACGCCATGATCAGCAGGAACCATTGGGACAGGCGAATATCCGAGGCGACGCCACCGGCGACCGCGCGCAGCAGGAAGCCCGAGGACACGATGCAGATGTCCAGCACGGCCTGATGCTTGAGCCCGAAGCAGTAGGCCAGCTGGATGCCGATGTACACCGCCATCACGATGGCCAGATGCCAGTTCGCGGCGAACGACAGCAGGATCGAGGCGGCCAGCAGCACCACCGACAGCACGTAGGCCAGGTTCACCGGCACCACGCCCGCGGCGATGGGCCGGAAACGCTTGGTCGGGTGTGCCCGGTCGGCCTCGACGTCGAGCGCGTCGTTCACCAGGTAGATGCCCGATGCCGCCAGGCAGAACACCACGAACGCGATCGCGACATGACCGAGCACGGTCGCGTCGCTGATCACCAGGTCTCCGGCGGCGGTCTTGCCGGCGGCCAGCGGAGCGGCCAGCACCAGCACGTTCTTGACCCACTGCCGGGGCCGGATGGCCTTGAACAGGCCGCCCGCCAACGTCTTCGGCGGACCCTTGATGACCGCTTCTGCCAGGTCGGTGCTGGTGGGCTCTTCGCTCATGTCAACGATGGCTCTTTCCTGGGCGGTCAATTCGAGAGTCTCTTTTCGGCGGCTAGCACTACGGCGGCTGATGCCGCGCCCAGCGCGGAGCCGGCGAGTACGTCGGTCGGGTAGTGCACACCGAGCACTACCCGGGACAGCAGCATCGGCGGGACGAGCACCGCAGGCAAGGGTAGCCCCGTGAGCCGTCCGAGCAACACAGCCGCCGCCGTGGTGGAGGTGGCATGTGAGGACGGGAAGCTCAGCTTCGACGGCGTCGACACGTTGACCTGCACGGAAGGATCGTGCGGGCGCCTGCGCCGGACGACGCGCTTGAGCACGACCGAGGCCGCGTGCGCGCCGAACGCGCCGACGGCGACCCCGGCCCATTCGCGGCGGCGCGGCTTGTCGAGAAGCGCGCCGACCGCGGCGATGCCGAGCCAGCCCAGCGAGTGCTCACCGAAGTGGGACATGCCGCGAGCGGCCTTGACCACGTTCGGGTTCCGCCCGATGGTGCCCTGCACCAGGTTGATGATCTTGACCTCGGCGGGCGAGGCCGACGGGGTCGCCGGCGCGTCGGGAACAACGCGCAGGCCGCGGTCCGCGTTGGAGGCGGAGGTGGCAGCGGTCATTTGGCTTCTTTCCTCGCGTCCGTGTCGATGCCGAAGCAGTCTTCCCAGGCAGTCGTGCTGGTGAGCTGCGAATGCGCGCGACGATACTGCTCGCGCACCTCCGGGAAACGCTCGGCCAGCTCTTTGCGCAACCGCATGGCTTCCTTGAACAGCTCGGCGGCCTTGCGGGTGTCGCGCTTGCGGTAGACCACGCCGCGTCCGTCGGCGGTGGTGACGGTGACGCCGTCGACCTGGGAGAGCAGGTACCAGCGCGCGTCCAGGGTGGGGACGTTCAGCTGCGGCGTCTCGTGATGCTTCGGGTTGGCCTTGCGGAGATTGTGCAGCACACCCTTGCCCAGGCGGGCCACCTTGGCGAGCGGGTTGCCCGGCTCGCCGACCGCGCCGACCTCGGAGTGGCTGGCGAGGGGCAGGTCGGTGGAGGACGGCACCACCACCGCGTCCGGGTATTCCTTGCGGATGCCGTGCACCTTGCCCAGTGCGGTGGGCAGCAGTTCGAACAACTTCTCCGGACCGGCGAGGTAGTCGCGGATCGCCTCGTTCTGGATGGCGACCGTCGAATACTCCAGGCACAGCAGGTGTTTCAGCGTGGCCTTGATGGTGTTGACCACCATCGGGCGACCGTCGTTGGGCAGGTGCAGCGAGGCCACGACCAGGCGGTTGCGCAGGTGGAAGTAGGCCTGCCAGTCGATGGCGTCGTCCTTGTCGGACCAGGCCATGTGCCACACCGCGGCGCCCGGCAGGGTGACCGTCGGATAGCCGTGTTCTCTTGCGCGCAAACCGTATTCGGCGTCGTCCCACTTGAGGAACAGCGGCAGCGGCTGCCCGAGCTCCTCGGCGACGCTGCGCGGGATGACGCAGGTCCACCAGCCGTTGAAGTCGACGTCGATGCGCCGGTGCAGCAGCTTGGAGTTGTCGCGGTCGCGCAGCGGGTACTTGGAGAAGTCGTGGTCGTACTCGACATTGGGGGCCGCGGTCCACATGAAGATGGAGCGGTCCACCACCTCGCCCATCACGTGCAGGTGCGAGCGCTCCTGCAGGTTGAGCATCTGACCACCGGTCAGGATGGGCGACTTGGCGAATCGCGAGAAGGCCAGCGCCCGCAGGATGCAGTCGGGCTCGATCTCGATGTCGTCGTCCATGTAGACGATGAACTCGGCGTCGGTGGTCTTCAACGCCTCGTACATGACGCGGCTGTAGCCACCCGAGCCGCCGAGGTTGGGCTGGTCGTGGATGGCCAGCCGATCACCCAGGCGCGCGGCGGCTTCGGCGAAGCCGGGCTCGTCGATCACCTTGCGGGTGCCCTGGTCCGGAATGATGACGGCCTTGATCTTGGCCAGCACCAATGGATCCGAGCCGAGGGCGGTCAGGGTCTTCACCGCGTCGGTGGGCCGGTTGAAGGTGGGCATGCCGACGGCGATGCTGCCCTCACCCGGCGCTTCGATCGGCGCGTACCAACCGCCGCTGCGCATTTCGACGTGGCTGTCGGTGGTGATGTCGAACCAGATCCAGCCGCCGTCCTCGAACGGGCCCAGATCCACCTCGAATTCGACGAAGTCGGCCGCGGCCGCCCCGTCGCCCGGGGTGCTGAACTCGTCGCCTTGCACGTGGATGCGGGAGCCGTCGGCCTTGGAGCGGTAGACGTCGACGCGGCCGTGGCCGGACAGCTCCAGGCGCAGCACCACCGACTTCAGCACCGACCAGCGCCGCCAGTAGCTGGCGGGCACGGCGTTGAAGTAGGTGCAGAACGACACCTCCGACTCCGCGCCGATGGCCAGCGCGGTGCGCGTGATGGCATGCGCGCGACGGGCATTGGTGTCGGACTCTTCGAGGTAGAGCTTGCGCACGTCGAGGGGCTCACCCGGCCGGGGCAGGATGACGCGCTGTAGCAGTGACTTGGCGCGGGTCTCGGTGATCATGTCTTCTCGGGTCAGCTGGGCGGTCATTCGGCGACATCCGCCAGGGGTGCGCCGGATTCCAGGTGCGGGCGCAGCACGTTGTCGAACATGCTGAGCGCGGCGCCGATGGCCATGTGCATGTCCAGGTACTGGTAGGTGCCCAGGCGGCCACCGAAAAGCACCTTGGCCGAAGCGGTTTCGGCCTTGGCGCGCTCGCGGTAGGCGATCACCTTGGCGCGGTCCTCGGGGGTGTTGATCGGGTAGTACGGTTCGTCGCCGGTCTGGGCGAAGCGCGAGAACTCGCGCATGATGACCGTCTTGTCGGTGGGGTAGTAGTCGCGCTCGGGGTGGAAGTGGCGCGGCTCGATGATGCGGGTGAAGGGCACGTCCGCATCGTTGTAGTTCATCACCGGGATGCCCTGGAAGTCACCGGTTTCCAGCACCTCGGTCTCGAAATCGATGGTGCGCCAGCCGAGTTCACCCTCGCTGTAGTCGAAGTAGTGATCGAGCGGGCCGGTGTAGACGATGGGGGCGTCCGGGTTCTCGGCGCGGATCTGGTCGCGCACGTCGAACCAGTCGGTGTCGGTGCGGACCTCGATGAGGTCGTTGTCGGCCATCTTCGCCAGCCACGCGGTGTACCCGTCCTTGGGCAGACCCTCGTAGGTGTCGTTGAAGTAGCGGCTGTCGAACGTGTAGCGAACCGGCAGCCGGGTGATGATGCTCGCCGGCAGTTCGGTGGGGTCGGTCTGCCACTGCTTGGCCGTGTAGTCGCGGATGAACGCCTCGTAGAGCGGGCGGCCGATCAGCGAGATGCCCTTCTCCTCGAGGTTGGTCACGTCCTTGCTGTCGACCTCGGCCGACTGCTCGGCGATGAGCGCGCGCGCCTCGTCCGGGGTGTAGTAGCGGCCGAAGAACTGGGAGATCATGCCAAGTCCCATGGGCAGCGGGTACGCCTGGCCCTTGTGCAGACCGAAGACGCGGTGCTGATAGTTCGTGAACTCGGTGAACTGGTTGACGTAGTCCCACACCCGTTTGTTGGAGGTGTGGAAGAGATGGGCGCCGTACTTGTGGATCTCGATGCCGGTTTCGGGGTCCGCCTCCGAATAAGCGTTTCCGCCCAGGTGATAGCGGCGCTCGACCACCAGGACCCGCTTTCCCAGCAGGTTGGCGGTGCGTTCTGCGACGGTCAGCCCGAAGAAGCCGGAGCCGACAACAATGAGATCGAAGGGGGATGCGACGGTCACGGTCGCCCAGACTACCGGCACGGCCCGCGCGCGTGCGCCCGCTGTGCAGGTTTGCACCCCGTCGCCCGAAAGCCGCGTTTGCGGCCCGGTAACTGCGGGTTCGGACCGGGGTTGCGCCCGTCGCGGCCGGGTCGGCCGATTCGGCGGCTGCCCGGGTTACGGACTCGTATCCCGGCCTGCGTCCCTCGGGCGGGGGATTTTTCGCGAGAGCTTCGCGCACTGTTCACGAAATGGCCGATAACCGCGTAACGAGGGCTGTATTTCATATGCACTCGAACTGAGCACCCGACCAGTTTGTGCCGTGAGCTCGTACAACGCGGCGGAGCCCCTGCCCACCGGAAGACCGAAACCCCTATGCGATTGACCCGCCTCGCGCCCGTCGTGGGCGCGTTGTCCATCGCCGCCATGCTCAGCACGGCGGCCTTGTTCCCCGGCGCGGCCCCCGCCCGCGCCGACGACGCCGACACCCTGGCCACCACGGCCATCGCCGACGCCGACCCGGTCTGCGGCAATGCCTCCCCCACCTTCGACGACATCGTCACCGCCGCGGCCACCGCCGTGCGCACCGTCGTCCCCACCGAACAGCAGGCGGCCTACGACCAGTCGGTCAACGACTTCCGGCAGAACATCGCGACGGTTCACGTGCACCGCAACGGACTGCCGCTCGCGCCGGACGAGGTGAACGATCGCACCCAGTTCCTCGACGACCCGATCGTCACCTACATCGTCAACAACCTCGACGGCATCCACAGCGGCCGCATCGACCAGACCATCGCGATCTCGCAGCTGAAGGTGCGCGACGTGGTCGAGGTCTTCATCCTCGCCACCCGCATCGTGAAGATCCCGGCGCAGCTGGCCGCCAGCCTGGTGCCCACCGCGGGCTTCGTGCTCAAGCCGATCGTCGGCGCGCTGTTCAACGGCGTGAAGTCGCTGGCGCGCGCGGTGCAGTCGCAATTGTCGCTGGGCTGCAACACCTCCGGCGTCTACCAGAAGTTGCGGCTGGAGCTGCCCGACGAGCACGTGAACCTGCCGCAGCCGCTGATCGACCTGGCCAACCAGGTGGTCAAGGCGGACGGCACCTGCACCCCGATCGCCGAACTGAAGACCTCCGACCTGGTCGAGCGCACCCGCAAGTTCCTGACCACCGCGTCGCTGCCGGTGGACGCGAACACCGTCGACGCGAATGCCGATGCGCTGCAGGGCTTCCTGCACGACAACCGGGTCGCCGACATCATGATGCTGCGCCGCACCGAGCAGCTCGGCCCCATCGTGGACGCGCTGGACTACGGCCCGCTGACCTTCCTGGCCAACCTGGGCTTCGACATCTACGAGGGCCGCGGGCTCAACACCGTCGCGCTCGGTGACGTGAAGGTCGAGAACGTCTTCGCGCTGGTCACTTTCGCGCTGGACACCACCAGCCTGCTGCTGACGGTCGGCTCCACCATCGCGGGTTTCACCGGGGTCGCCTCCACCATCACGACGCCGCTGGGCATCGCTCAGACGCTGGCTTTCGCTCCGGCCACCTACGGTGCGCCGATCCTGCGCGGTGTCATGCAATCCATGTGCGCGGTCTAGTTTTTCCTACTCGACAGCACGATGTCGAAAATGGAACGGCCGCCCGGTCGAAATACCGGGCGGCCGTTCTATTTTCCTGTTCACCGAGGGAATTTCGGCCATATTCCGTTTCACGCCAAGGTGATTCGGAACACGCTCACGCCGTCGACCCCTCGAAATTCAGGGTGTGAATCGACGAACGACTATGCGCCGTCGGTGCACTGGGTGTAGCGGACGTGCACGCTCTGCTTCGGCGGGGCCGAGCTGCCGAACATCGGGGTGGCCGGAGCGGGCATCCAGTTGGTGAGGCGGTTCATGGCGTCCTGCTCCGCCTCGTACCGGCTGCGGCCGGTGCCGCCGTGGTAGTACTGGTGGTCGGCGCTTTCGGCGATGGCGCCGCAGCCGTCCCGGAACTGCGCCAGCACATCGCAGCCCTGGTGGCCGCACTGGCCGAGGGCGTCGGCGTCCGACGAGTTCCAGTCCGGGTAGTTCCAGGCCGCGCCGTAGAAGGTGCCGCCATCGGTGCCCAGTGCGAGCGAGCCGTAGAGCGAGCCGTCGGGTCCGCGTTCCATGGCGTGTGCGGAGCCGGCCCCCGCCGAAGTCGCCACGATGACGGACGCGAACATGGTCAGGGCGAGTTTGCCCGAGAAAGCCATTCGAAATTCTCCCCATTTGGGAGCGGCCGACGAATATGGGCCGCTTCCGGTTGCATTCGGTGGCACTGCTCACCACCTGTCCCGATTTCTATCACGGGGTACCGACAGCGCCAAGTCGTAAGCCACTGCCCGGCATAGCGTTCCGAATAGGTCACCGTATCGGTCATCGCCGCCGGGACTTGCCTGAGCGGACGCCGCCGTGACAGGATCCACGCGCGCGCTGTCGGATTCCCGATTTCCGGGCGCAGCGATTTCGATGCTTCGGGGGATGAGGAAAACCCATGTTCACAGCGGGCCGTGCCCGAGTTCTGCACTGGGCGGCCGTCGCCGTTACCGCCCTGGGCTCCACCCTGCTGGTCGCCGGAGGTCCCGCGCACGCGGCCGCCCCGGTGACGCTCGGCGGTGGTTCCGGTGTGTACGTCGAGGACCTCACCGACCCCGACGGCGTCAACAACTGCACCCTCACCGCCGTCGGCTACGACCGCACCAACCAGCTGGTCGGCCTGACCGCCGGGCACTGCGGTGAGGTCGGCGCGCGCGTCGCCGCCGAGTACACCCGCAGCGGCGGGATCGGCGTGATCGCGGCCAAGAGCTCCGATATGGACTGGGGCATCATGGTTTTCGACCCGGCCCGGGTGATCCCGACCCGCCAGGTCGCGCAGACCACCATCAACACCATCGGCGCACCGCCGCAGATCGGTGAGAACGTCTGCAAGAACGGCCGCACCACCGGCTTCACCTGCGGTCCGGTCTGGGAGACCAAGGCGCTGTCGTTCCGCAGCCAGGTCTGCGCCAACCACGGCGACTCCGGCGCACCCGTGCTGCGCGGCGATCAGCTCGTCGGCATGGTGGTGGCCGGCACCGACTTCAACGCCGGGCCGATCAGCATCGAGCTGCCCCTGTGCACCGGCGGCGGCAACCTGATCCACGAGCCGGAACTGGCCACCAACATCACCTCGGTGCTCGCGGACATCGACCGCCAGGGCGGCGCGGGCGCGGGCTTCCGCCTCTCCTGAGTTCTGCGTATACCCGAATCGGGGCGTGACCAGCCTGGCTGGTCACGCCCCGATTTGTTGTGCGGCGCTGCGGTATCCGAGTCAGTAGCCGACCGTGAAGCGGGCCCGATGGTGGCGCGGCTGCTCGGCCTCGTCGAGCAGCGCGACCGCGAGATCCTCCATGGAGATGGCAGAGTTGCCTTCCTCGTCGGCGATGAGTTCGTCGGTGCCGCGACGGTACGCGCCGGTGCGAATTCCGGGTTCCAGCAGCGCGGCCGGGCTGAGGTAGGTCCACGTGACGGTGTGGTCGGCGGCCTCGTGGAAGACCTGGAACTGACGCTTGCAGCCTTCGGCGATCGGACCCAATTCCGCTGGGAAGTCCGGCTGTTCGGCGAGGGTGCGGCCGGTGCCCGCGACGACGAGGTTGCCCGCGCCCCCGACCACCAGCAGGCGGGCGCCCGTGCCCACCAATCCCGCGAGCAGCGCGGCCGCGGCCTCGGCCAGTTCGTGTTCACTACCCGGTGCCGGACGGGTGGCGCTGATGACGAGATCGGCTCCGGTAGCGGCTTTTTCGACAGCCGCCGGATCGGAGGCGTCACCCTCCCAGAGCTCCACTTCTTCCGGCAGTCCGCGCAGGCGCTCGATGGAGCGGGACACGGCGCGAACGCTGTGGCCGCGGTTCAGGGCCTCGGTGACGACCCGGCTGCCGACCGCACCGGCCGCCCCGAAAACGGTGATCTGCATGATGATTCAGCTCCCTGTGTGATCGAAATACGTTGTCAGGCCGCAGCTTTGACGGGCTCCGGCGCCGGTGCCGCCGGACGCGGGGCATTGCCGGTCTGCCCGAGCAGCGTGCCGCCCAGCGCGATGGCGATGCCGAGCACCTGGAGCGGGGCCAGCGCCTGGCCGAGCGCGATCCAGCCGATGACGGCGGCGGAGAGCGGGCTCAGCAGCCCCAGCAGCGACACCGAAGTCGCACTGGCGCGGGCGATTCCGCGGAACCAGAGGACATAGGCGATCGCGGTGCCGATGATGCCGAGGTAGAGGTACCCGCCGATGGCACGCCCGTCCAGCGCGGGCGGCGCGCCCTCGATGATCAGGGCGATCGGCACCAGGATCAGGCCGCCCGCGGTGAGCTGCCAGCCGGTCATGGCCAGCGGCGTGATTCCCTCGGGCCGTCCCCAGCGCTTGGTCATCACGGTCCCCGCCCCCATGGACGCCGCCCCGATGAGGCCCGCGATCACCCCGACGGTGTCGAGGACAGCGGTGGCGCGCAATACCACCAGCGCGACACCGAGCAAGCCGATCAGTGCCGCGAGAACCTTTCGCGCCGTGGGCCTTTCGTTCAGCGCGACCGCGGCCACGCCGAGGGCGAACAGCGGCGCAGCCGACGAGAGCACCGCCGCGACCCCGCCCGGCAGCCGGTAGGCGGCCAGGAACAGCATCGGCATGAACAGCCCGATATTGAGCAGCCCCAGCACCCCGACCCGCCAGATCCACTGCCCGTGCGGCAGTTTCCGGGTGATGGCCAGCAGCAGCAGTCCCGCCGGAAGGGCCCGCATGAGCGCGGTGAACATCGGCCGGTCCGGCGGCAGGTAGGTGGTGGTGATCGCATACGTGGACCCCCAGACCAGCGGTGCGAGGCCGGTCAGGGCAAGGGTTCCGGCCATTCCGCCGCGCGCCGTGGTCATCGTCAACTCCTCATTGATAATCTCAACGTTGAGATAAAACCATCCGAATACCTCAACGTCAAGTATCTCAACGTTGAGATTATTCCGCCCGGAGGAGCCGCATGCCCGACGCGCTAGACCTGATCACCGCCGCCTGGCGTCAGCAGCGCCCCGACGTGGACGTCTCCCCCATGGAGGTGATCGGCCGCATCACCCGCCTCTCCGCCCTCCTCGACCGCGAACTGGCCACCTTCTTCCGCTCCCACGGCCTGGAGTTCTGGGAGTTCGACGTCCTCGCCACCCTCCGCCGCTCCGGCAACGAATCCGGCCTCACCGCAGGCGATCTCAACAAAGCCGCCATGCGCACCTCCGGCGCCATCACCAACCGCATAGACCGCCTGACAGCCAAAGGCTGGGTAGACCGAGTCCCCGACCCCGCCGACCGCCGAGCCATCCGAGTCCACCTCACCGACACCGGCCGCACCCTGGTCGACACCCTCCTCCCCCTCCACGTAGCCAACGAAGAACGCCTCCTCACCGCCCTGTCCCCCACCGCCCGAACCGAATTGACCACCCTGTTGCGCACCTTCTCCGAATCCCTCGGCGACACATCCCTGGACTGAAACGCAGAGAAGGCGGCGCTTCCAATAGGAAGCGCCGCCCTCTATTCGCCGAATAGCCTTGCGGTGATTCAGTTTTCGTTCTCGAATAACTCACGGCAAGAGGCGCTGGGGTGTCGAGAGTCGTCGCCGATGTCGACGACGACGAACAGCTCAGCGGACTCGCGCGGAGGTGTTGTTCCCCGGAAGCGGGTGGGTGGGGGCGGTCGGCGGGGTGGGGGTCGACGCGGTGTTGGGAATGGGGGTCTGGCCCGGGGTCGGGGGATTCAGTGGTGCGGCCGGGATGGCGGGCTGGGGATTCCAGCGGGTGTCGGACAGCATGCTGTTCGGATCGACACTGCCCGGAATGGGGAGTGGGATGGGGATGTTGACCCGGTTGCGATTGTCGGGGGCGGGGCGGACCGAATTGGGAAGTGTTGGGGTGGTACCTGTTTGGTCTGCCGCATTCGGGGCCGGGGTGGTCGAATCGGGGGTCACCGCGTCGGGCGGGGAGGCCGGGTTCGGTTCGACGGGAACGCTCGAATCCGGTTCCGCCGGGGTCGCCGGGGTGGTCAAGCCGGGAATGTCCGGGAGCAATGAAGTCTGCGCTGACGGGAAATCCGATAGGGCGGGGCCGATTTCGAGGGTGCTGGCCGGTGTCGGGGTGCCGCCGTCCGGTGCCGCGGAGTATTCCGAGCGCAGGATGTGGTTGTCGCGCACCAGGACCTGGCCGACAGTGTCGTTGACGGCGGTGGTGGTGCGGGGGTCTTCCTTGTCGGTGCCGGGGTACATCTGGCAGTCGGTGGTGTCGCAGGTCTTGGCGTAGGGGTAGCGGGTTTCGGCCAGGGCGTAGGAGCGGGCGGCGATGGCCTGGGCGCGTAGGGCTTCCGCGCCGCCCTGGTCGGCCCAGCCGGGGACGACCTCGGCGGGGACGACGCCCTGGAGGTAGTCGTCGACGTCGACGTCGTTGACGGTGCGGAAGGCGCCGCCATCGAGGGCTACGCCCAGGACGCCGCGGTAGTCGTTGCCGCCGCAGATCTCGAGGGCTTCCTCGGCGGGGCGGTTGACGCCGTTGTCGACGGGGTAGGCCCAGGGGTCGTCGGTGTTGCCTTCCCAGAGGGTGTTTCCGTCGCAGCCCTGGGTGATGGTGACGTCCGCGCCGGTTGCGGTGGGGGTGAGGTGGGCGGCCTGGCCGGGGATGACACGGCGGCCTGCCACGTAGAAGTCGGAGGCGGAGCTGACGTCGAGGGCTTTGTCGTCGCGTTCCATGAGGCGGACGCTGACGGTGGTGGCACCGATGTCGGCGAGGTTCGCGCCGGGGTAGTAGTCGGCGAGGATGCGGTCGGCGGTCCAGCCTGCGACGGCCTTGTCGAAGGCGCCGTTCTGGCTGAGCCCGCGGCCGTGACCCGGGCCCGCGGCGGCGGCGGTGAAGAACATGCCGGTGTCCGGCCAGGCCCACAGCATGATCGCGGTGCCGCCGGTGGTGGCGGCGACGGACAGGGTCAGGGTGAGCAGGCGGCGGCGGTTACGACGCCCGGCCAGGTACCCGTTCGGCATGTCATACCCGTTCTTTCGATGGCCGAAGCTACATTCGAGTTACCCAAGGCTAAGCCTCAACCATATGTTCAGAGAATGTGACAGCAGGGATTATTGTGATCGTTGGTGCGCCGAGAAGCAACCAAGCACTCCGGGCGCGGTATGACCGATTTACCTGGAATGGGAGAAACTCGTGCCCTATAGCAGACCAAAACACGCCTATACGCTCCCCTTAGTCACCGCACTGGCGCTGACGGTGCCCGTCGGCATCCTCGCGCTGGGCGACGCCCGGGATGTCCGGGTTACTGATCAAAGCAATCTGGCAGCTATACCAGCGACGGTGGCCGAGGTGGCCCTCGCCTCGGCACCCGACATCGTGCTGCCGCTGCGCGAACTCACCGGGCTGAACCTGCCGGACCTACGGCTGTCCGACCTACGGATGCTGCCGCTACCCAAGTCGATCCCGATCCCACCGGGACTACCCGTGCCGCCGGGCGTGCATCTACCCAGCTCGATCCCGCTACCGGATTTCAGCGGGGGCGATCACTCCGGCGGCCAGGCCCCACCGACCCAGTCGACCCGGCCCAGCGGCGGCAGGCAACCGTCCATCCAGCCCGGATCGAATCGCGGAAACCGCTCCGGCGCAGGGCATTACGTGGTCCCGGCATTCGCTCCCGCGAAGATGGACGAGCCCGACGTCGCCCCGATCGACGAACCTTCCTCCGCCCCAGCGGATTCCGCTCCCCAGAGCCCGGCCCTCGACAGCCCGGCTCCCGCCGAGATTCCCGCCGCCGCACCGGACGACGCCGAACCGGCCGCCCCCGGCGACCCCGGCGCGAATCCCGAAACCCCCGCCGCCGCTCCGGTGGAGGGCCCCCGCCCGGTTCCCGGTCTCACCGGCGATCCGAGTTCGCCCGCGCTGGCCGCGGGCGCGGTGCCGCAGGACCTGGTCAGCAAGGTCGGCGCGCAGGTCAAGGAACTCAGTCGCGACACCCCGTTCAGCATGGTGGCGCTCACCGCCCCGGACCTGGCCGGGACCACCACCAAGCTGCGCGCCAAACGCCCCGACGGCAGCTGGGGTCCCTGGTACGACGCCGAAACCGAAACCGGCCGCGACCATCCGGTGCCGGACCGCAAGGCGGGCACCGAACCCATCTACGTCGGCAACACCAAGTCGGTGCAGCTGCTGGTGACCCGCAAGCCGGTCGCCGCACCCGCGGAACCCGCACCGCTGGACCACGGTTCGGCCGATCCGGCGCAGATCGATCTGGAGAAGCTGGCGGCGGTGCTCATCGATCCGGGCCGCGGCACTATCGACGAGAACCTCTCCAATGTGGCGGCTCCGCTGCCCGGCGGTGGCCCGAAGGTGATCACCCGCGCGCAGTGGGGTGCGGACGAATCGCTGCGCTGCGAGGAACCCACCTACGACGACGGCGTCGCCGCGATCACCGTGCACCACACGGCCGGCCGCAACGACTACACCAAGGCCGAGTCGGCGGGCATCGTGCGCGCCATCTACTCGTATCACGCGAAGACGCTGGGCTGGTGCGACATCGGCTACAACGCGCTGGTCGACAAGTACGGGCAGATCTTCGAGGGCCGCTACGGCGGGCTGGATCGGCCGGTCGAGGGCGCGCACGCAGGCGGCTTCAACGAGAACACCGCCGGGGTGTCGATCATGGGCGACTACGAGGACGAAGCGCCCACCGACGTGTCGATCCAGGCGGTCGGCAAGTACATCGGCTGGCGCGCCAAGGTGGCCGGAATCGATCCCAAGGGCTCGAGCACGCTGTACTCCGAGGGCAGCGATTACACGAAATACCCACTGGGACAAGCGGTCAAGCTGCCGAACATCTTCGCGCACCGCGATGTCGGCAACACCACCTGCCCCGGTGACGCCGCCTACGCGCTGATGGACAAGATCCGCCAGATCGCGGCGGACACGGCGGGCAGCACCACCGTGCCCAGCCAGAAAGCGGCGCGCCCGGCACCGCACCAGGACGCCGGAGCCCCGCAGGCCCCCACCGCACCCGACGCGGGCACCCAGGCCGACCTCGCCACCCTCGCGGACCTCACCGACAAACTGCTGCAGATGCTCGACCGCAGCCCGGTGGCCCGCTACTGGGATCAGCAGGGACGCGCGAACGGCCCACTGGGACAACCGACACTGACGCCGGTCTCCACCACCAGCGGCGGCCAGTACGGCGAATTCACCAACGGCTACGTGTATTCGTCGCCGTCGGGTCAGGTCTTCTCGGTGATCGGCCGCATCATGGAACGCTTCCTGCAGATGGGCGCGGGCGGCGGCATCCTGGGCATGCCGATGAGCAACGAATACCCCGTCCAGGACGGCATGCGCTCCGACTTCCAGAACGGCGCACTCATCTTCAACAAGCTCACCGGCATAGTCACCACGGTCCTGAACAACTATGGCGCAGTACAGGATCCAGCTCCCGGTAAGCCGATCCCCTCCGTTCTCGCCAACCCCCAGGCTATTCCGAACGCTACCGCCAACTGAATACCGAGATCAGGGAGCTCTCACCGCGAATTCCGAATTCGCACGGTGGGAGCTCCTTGATCATGAAAAGGGTTCAGGACCACCAGCGTTCGAGGATGCGGGCGACGCCGTCCTCGTGGTTGGCGGCGGCGACCTCGTCGGCGGCGGCCAAGGCCTCCGGGTGGGCGTTGGCCATGGCTACGCCGTGGCCTGCCATCAGGAGCATGGGGACGTCGTTGGGCATGTCACCGAAGGCGATCAACGCGCTGTGCTGGACGCCGAGTCGCTGTGCGACGGTGGCCAATCCGGTGGCCTTGGAGACGCCGGGAGCGGAGAGTTCGATCAGGCCGTTGTCGGTCGAGTACGTGAGGTCGGCTCGGCCGGACAGCGCGGGTTCCAGGGCCGCGCGCATGTCGCCGCTGGCCGCGCCGGGTAGGCGGATCAGCATTTTGATGGCGGGGGCGGCGATCACCTCGGCGCGGGAGACCTGGGTGTCGTCGGGATTCAGCCAGGCGTGCTCGTATTCCGGGGAGCTCACGAATTGCGGGGTGGCGGCGTCGTGCGCGGAGAGCCCGACGCGTTCGGCGGCCAGGCCGCAGCCGGGGAGCAGGCGCTCGGCCAACTCCGCGGCCCAGGTGAGGGTCTCCACATCGAGGGTGTGGGTGTCGAGCACCCGGTCGGTGGCGCTGTCGTAGATGACCGCGCCGTTTCCGCACACGCACAGCGGCGCGTAACCGAGTCCGTCGACCACGGGATCGATCCACCGCGGCGGTCTTCCGGTGGCGAGCACGAACGGCACGCCGTCCGCGATGAGTGCGTCGATCGCGGCCTTGGTGCGCGGGCTCACCTGTTCCCGGTGGTCGATGAGCGTGCCGTCCACATCGGAGGCGACCATCTTGGGTTTGGGCAGGTGAAAGTGGGTCACCTACTCCATCCTGCCTCGAGCCCGCGCGAAGCCGCCGCTGGATTACGGACGACGGCGCACAAACGAGACCTTTCCGGCATCGGTCCCGAGGCCGCCGCGCGCACGCCGCGCCACTCGCGATAACACACGGGCGGCCGGTGCGTCTGCCCTCCGTACCCCGCGTTTACGGATTCCTGTCCCTATGATCTGGGGAAGAATTCGACCCCGAAAGGGAATGATGGCCGGTTTTTTGCTGCGACGTGCGCTCAACTATGTCGTGCTGCTGTTGCTGGCGTCGTTCCTGACCTTCGCGTTGGCGTCGCTCACGTTCCGCCCACTGGACAGCCTCGAGCACCGCAACCCACGTCCCCCGCAGTCGGTGATCGACGCCAAACGCGACGAGCTGAAGCTGGATGTGCCGATCCCGCAACGCTATGCGGAGTGGGTCGGCGGCATCGTCACCCACGGTGACTTCGGCAAGACGCTGGCCGGTCAGCCGGTGAGCCAGGAGCTGCCGCGCCGGATCGGGGTGAGTCTGCGGCTGCTGCTTGTCGGTTCGATCATCGGCACGCTGCTCGGAGTGCTGGTCGGTGCGGCCGGAGCGATCCGGCAGTACAAATTCAGCGACTACCTGACCACGACGCTGTCACTGCTGATCCTCAGCACGCCGGTGTTCCTGCTCGCCACGCTGTTGAAATACGGTGCGTTCGAGATCAATACGGCCACCGGTTCGCAGATCTTCTATTACACCGGTCAGACCTCGGCGAACGCGGTGCACGGGGTGTGGAACCAGTTCGTGGACCGGTTGCAGCACATGATCGTTCCCACCCTGGGCCTGATCCTCACCGCCGCAGCCGGATACAGCCGCTATCAGCGCAACGCCATGCTGGACGTGCTGCAGAGCGACTTCATCCGCACCGCACGGGCCAAGGGGCTCAGCCGTTCCCGCGCGCTCTACAAACACGGCCTCCGCACCGCGCTCATCCCGATGGCGACGCTGTTCGCGTACAGCTTCGGCGCGCTGATCACCGGCGCGACGTTCACCGAGAAGATCTTCGGTTGGCACGGCGTCGGTGAGTGGCTGGTCGATTCGATCACCCTGCAGGACCTGTATCCGGTGGTGACCATCACGGCGTTCATCGCACTGGTGATCCTGCTGTCGGGGCTGCTGTCCGACATCGTCTACGCGATTCTCGATCCCAGGGTGCGTGCGTGATGACCGAAACCGAAATCATCGTCCAGGGTGCGCCCGAACCCGCGGCGGCCGGTCGCCGCAAACTGGTCTTCCGGCGCTTCCTGCGCAACAAGCCCGCGGTGGCCGGGCTGACCATCCTGCTGCTGATGCTGATCCTCTGCTTCGCGCTGCCGCCACTGCTGAAGTACGACTACCAGCAGCTCGACTACACCGCGCTGTTGAAGCCGCCGAGCTCTCGGCATCCGTTCGGCACCAATCAGATCGGGCAGGATGTGCTCGCGCAGACGCTGCGCGGTCTGCAGAAGTCGCTGGTCATCGGTTTCTCGGTGGCGTTCATATCGGCGATCGTCGCGGCCTTCGTCGGCTCGGTGGCCGGATTGCTGGGCGGCTGGACCGATCTGGCGCTGATGTGGCTGGTCGACCTGTTGCTGGTGATGCCGAGCTTCATCGTCGTGGCGCTGTTCGCGCCGCGTGCCAAGGGCAGCGGCAGCATCCTGCTGCTGATCGCGCTGCTCGCGGGGTTCGGCTGGATGATCAGCGCTCGACTGATCCGCGGTCTCACCCTGAGCCTGCGGGAACGCGAATTCGTCCGGGCCGCACGGTATATGGGTGCGTCGACCTGGACGGTGATCACCACCCACATCCTGCCGAACATCGCCTCCATCCTGATCATCGACACCACGCTCTCGGTGGGCGCGGCGATCATCGGTGAAACCGGGCTCAGCTACCTGGGATTCGGTGTGCAGGCGCCCGACGTGTCGCTGGGCACGCTGATCGCGTCCGGCACCAGTTCGGCGTTCACCTACCCGTGGCTGTTCATGTTCGCGGGCGGATCCCTGGTGCTGACCGTGCTGTGCACCAACCTCGTCGGCGACGGCCTGCGTGACGCGTTCGACCCGAGCTCCCAGCGCGCCCGGTCGCGTCGCACCAACCGCGCGGCCGCAGCCGGTGCCGCCGGAAAGGCCAAGGCATGACCGACAAGGGAATTCGCGCCACCACCGCGCCGCTGCTCGAGGTCTCCGATCTGCGGGTGAGCTTTCCCGGCGAGGAAGGCCGCATCGACGCGGTGCGCGGGGTCAACTACACCGTGGCCGACGGTGAGGTGCTGGCCATCGTCGGTGAATCCGGGTCCGGGAAATCGGTGTCCTCGCTGGCGGTCATGGGGCTGCTGCCCGATCAGGCGCGCGTGCAGGGGTCGATCCGGTTGCGCGGGCAGGAACTGCTCGGCATGGGTGACCGGCAGCTGTCGGCACTGCGCGGCAGCAAGATCTCCATGGTGTTCCAGGACCCGCTCTCGGCATTGACGCCGGTGTACCGGGTCGGCGATCAGATCGCCGAAGCACTGCTGGCACACGGGAAGATGGGTAAGAAGGACGCCGCCGCCCGGGCGGTCGAGCTGCTCGATCTGGTCGGCATTCCAGAGGCGGCGGTGCGCGCCAAGGCATTTCCGCACGAGTTCTCCGGCGGTATGCGGCAGCGCGTGGTGATCGCCATGGCCATCGCCAATGATCCGGAACTGATCATCTGCGACGAGCCGACCACCGCGCTCGACGTGACCGTGCAGGCGCAGATCCTCAACCTGCTGCGCAAGGCACGCGACATCACCGGCGCGGGCGTCGTTTTCATCACCCACGACATGGGGATCGCGGCCACCCTGGCCGACCGGGTCGCGGTCATGTACGCCGGGCGCATCGTCGAAACCGCCCGCACCACTGAACTTTTCCAGTCGCCGCGGATGCCGTACACGGTGGGCCTGCTGGGTTCCATTCCGCGACTGGACGGTCCGGCCCGCGCGCCGCTGGTGCCGATCGTCGGCGCACCGCCCGCCATGCACGCGCTACCGGACGGCTGCCCGTTCGCACCGCGCTGCCCGGTCGCCATCGACGACTGCCACATCGCGGAACCGCCGCTGCAGGACACCGACCCCGGGCATCGGGCCGCGTGCATCCGGGTGGCGGAGGTCGGCAGCGAGGCGCTGTTCACCGCGTACCGCCGCGAAGTGCCGCCGGTGCCCACCCCGGTCTCCACCGATGAGCGGGTGGTGCTGCGGATTTCGGAGCTACGCAAGACATTCCCGATCACCAGCGGGGTGGTGTTCAAACGCCGCACCGGTGAGGTCAAGGCGGTCGACGGGGTCAGCTTCGAGATCAAATCCGGGCGGACGCTGGCGCTGGTCGGCGAATCCGGTTCCGGGAAATCGACGACGCTGACCCAGATCATGGAGTTGATCGCACCGGAGAGCGGCAGCATCGAGGTGCTGGGCAGCGATGTCGCCGCCCTCACTAAGACCCGGCGCCGCGAGATCCGGCGCAAACTGCAGATCGTGTTCCAGGACCCGTCCGCATCCCTGGATCCCCGGCTGCCGATTTTCGACGCGCTGGCCGAACCGCTGCGCATCGACGGTCGGCCGTCGAATGAAATCCAGGGCCGGGTAAGGGATTTGCTGAAACTGGTCGGACTGCGGCCCGAGCACGCCGATCGCTATCCCGCCGATTTCTCCGGCGGCCAGAAGCAGCGCATCAATATCGCGCGGGCGCTGGCGCTGGATCCGGAGATCCTGGTACTCGACGAACCCGTCTCCTCACTGGATGTCTCCATCCAGGCCGGAGTGCTGAACCTGTTGCGCGACTTGCAGGCCGAGCGCGGACTGTCCTACCTCTTCGTCTCCCACGACCTGTCGGTGGTGCGCAATCTCGCGCACGACATCGCCGTCATGTATCAGGGGAAACTCGTCGAATACGGCGCGGCCGAGCAGGTTTTCGAGAATCCTCGGCACGAGTACACCCGCGCCCTCATCGACGCCGTTCCCGTCCCGGTGGTTTCGGGGTAGGGGCGAAAAGTGTTCCAGCAGAACTTCGACGGAAGGAGCAACCGGTGAGGATTCGCTCGATCGGGATAAAGCTCGCGGTCCCACTGGTGGCCGTGACACTGGTGGCGACCGGCTGCGGTGGTGACGACACCACCCCCGGGACCGGCAAGGCCGAACTCGGCACCACCAGCGACATCAACCCGCACGACGTCGGGGATCTGAAGGACGGCGGCAATCTGCGGCTGGCCATTTCGGCGTATCCGCCGAACTGGAACACGCTGTCCGTCGACGGCAACGACGCCGAGGTGATGGGCGTGGAGCGGTCGATGATGCCGCGCGCGTTCAAATCCGATGCGTCGGGCAATCTTTCGGTCGACACCGACTTCTTCACCGATGTCCAGCTGACCAACACCAACCCGCAGCAGGTCACGTACACGATCAACCCGAAGGCCGTGTGGTCGGACGGGACGCCGATCACCTGGGAGGACATCGCCTCGCAGGCGCAGGCGTTGAGCGGGCGCGACAAGGGCTACCTGATCGCCAACAATCAGGGCTGGGATCGCGTCGACAAGGTCGAGAAGGGAACCGACGACCGGCAGGCGGTCGTCACCTTCGGCAAGCACTTCGCCGAGTGGAAGGGCCAGTTCGCGGGCAACTCCTTCCTGCTGCCGAAGTCCGCGACCGGTACACCGGACGTCTTCAACAAGGGCCAGGTGGACGCGATCAGCGCCACGGCGGGCCCGTTCGTGGTGCAGTCCACCGATCGCGGTCAGGGCCGGATCGTGCTGGGCCACAACCCGAAATGGTGGGGTGCGACGCCGAAGCTGGACACCATCACCTTCTCCATCCTCAACAGCGCGGCGCTGGTCCCCGCGCTGCAGAACAATGAGATCGACGCCGTCGGCATCGGTAGCCGCGACGACCTCAAGACCGCGCAGAACACCCAGGGCGTAGTAATTCGTCGTGCGCCCGGCAGCCAGTGGTCGCACCTGACCTTCAACGGTGCGCCCGGCTCGATCCTGGCTGACCCGAAGCTGCGGGTCGCCATCGGCAAGGCAATCGACCGGCAGGGCATCGCCACCGCCATCCAGAGCGGACTCGTCGCCGACCCGAAACCGCTCAACAATCACGTCTACATGGCGGGTCAGAACGGCTACCAGGACAACGCCCCTACCTTCGATCCCACCGAGGCCGCCAAGGAACTCGACGACCTGGGCTGGAAGGCGCCGTCCCCCGGCGCCACCCGGGAGAAGGACGGGCGCAAGCTCGAGATCCGCGATGTCATGTACAAGGACGACACCTGGGTGCAGATGGCCCAGATCATCCAGCAGAACCTGTCGGCCATCGGCGTGAAGCTCACCATCGACACCAAGCCCGGCCAGGACTTCTTCACCAAGGTCATCCAGCCCGGCGATTTCGATGTGGCGCAGTGGAGTTGGGTCGGCGACCTGTTCCCGCTCGGCAGCCTCGACCAGATCTGGGGCTACCACCCCGGTGACGTGCAGGGCAATTACGGCCGGGTGGGCTCGGACCAGCTCAACGCGCTGATCGAGCAGACGGTGTCGGAACTGGATCCGCAGAAGGCCATCGACCTGGCCAACCAGGTCGACAAGGCGATCTTCGACGAGGGTCACTCGCTGCCGATGCTGCAGTCCCCCGGCAACCTCGCCGTCCGCGCCAACCTCGCCAACTACGGCGCGGCGGGTCTGTCCAGCCTCGACTACACCAAAATCGGTTTCCTGAAGTGAATTCCCGGATGGGCCATCCCCTGGCCTATCCGGCGCTCGTGACGATCGGGACCCTGGCGATAACCCTCGCCTGGGTCCCGTTCGCCGATCCGGAGCAGGCGGCCGTGCTGTACACGGTGGCGTTGATCGTGCTGGGGTACAGCGGTTTTCAGGCTGGGCTGGCATTCGGGTACCTGCCGGCCGGGCTGCCCGCCGCCAAGGTGGGCAGCCCCGATACGGGGGCGTCACCCGCTCGGGAGGTGGCGGTGCGGCGGGTGCGGCAGCAGCATCGGCTGGTGAGCCGGTCCTGGTTGGAGTTCACCATCGGTGGCAAGAACTGTTGGCTGCCGGTATTTTTCGAGCCGTCGCTGCTCAGCATGACGCAGGACACCGCCGAATTGAGTGGGCGCGCAATACATATCGACGGCGAACGTCTGTATCCCTCGGGGCGTATTCGGAATTCGGAGCCGGTCGGCAAATTGATCGACAATCCCAGCCGACCCGATCCGGCGGCGATTACCCGGTCGGGTCACGGCCGCCACCTGCTCCTTGATGCGCAGTCCGCCATCGCGGCCCCGCTCATCGGACTGATGTGGGTGTACATCGGAGGCGGCGGGCCAACGGCTTTCGCGGCGGCCACCGTAGTGGCCGCCTCCGCCGCCGTCTGGCTGGCCGCGATCCGTGGCTCGGATCCGAGCTAGCCGGTGTCAGCTCCGGAAAAGACTTGCAGCACTCAGGATTTGGCTGCTTCATCCGCCTTCGCGGAGTCGGGCAGGTCCGCGTAGTCGGGCAGCTCGATGCCGTTGATCGCGCGGTCGATCAGATCGAGGTCCCATTCGGGCTCGGCATTCGGATCGGCGTCGGGCGCGGGCACCTCGAGGCTGCGGGCGTGCTGGCGGCCGATCTCCTGGTTGGCTTCGACGAACGAGCGCATCCGGGTTTCGTAGGAGGTGAAGGCCGCCTTCGGATTCCAGGCGGCGGCGGCCAGCTCTCCGGCCAGGACATAGGCGCCGACCAGGGCTAGGCCGGTGCCCTGGCCGGACAGCGGTGACGAGCTGAACGCCGCGTCGCCGAGCAGCACCACCCGGCCGCTCGACCAGCTGTCCATCAGCACCTGGGCGACCTGGTCCAGATAGAAGTCCGGGGCATCGTCCAGGTGCGCCAGGATCTGTGGGGTCAGCCAGCCCATCCCCGCCATTCGCTCGCGCAGCAGGCGCTTCTGCGCCTCCACGTCGCGGTAGTCGACGTCGAGATCCGGTGCGGCCCAGGTGAACAGCGCCATCGCGCGGGTGGGGTCCGGGATGGGGCGGAGACCGGCGGAGCGCCCGGGCGTCTGATGGTCGATCAGCCAGCGCTCCAGGCCGAACTCGTTGGGGACGGTGTAGAAGGCGAGGCCGTGGCCGAGGTGGCGGACGAACTGCTCGTGGGGTCCGAAGACCATGGCGCGCAACGACGAATAGAGGCCGTCCGCGCCCACCACCAGGTCGAAGCGGCGGCGGTCGCCGCTCTCGAAGACCACGTCGACACCGTCGGCGTCCTGGGTCAGTTCGGAAATGCGGTCACCGAAGACGTATTCGACACCGTCACGGGTGTCGTCGTAGAGGACCCGGGACAGGTCGCCGCGCAGGATCTCGATCTCCGAGATGTAGCCGTCACCGCCGTCGTCGTCCGCCCGGAAGGTCTCCAGCACCTGCCCGTCCGCGTCCACGTTGTACGCGCCCGCGGTCTCGGTGCGGGCCGCGCGCACCGCGTCGTCCAGACCCATCCGCCGAATGACCTCCTTGGTCACTCCGCGCGCATCCACCGCCTGCCCGCCGGGACGCAGTTCGGGCGCACGCTCCACCACGGTGACATCGGCCCCGCGCCGCCGCAGCCAATGGGCCAGCGCGGGCCCCGCGATACTCGCACCGGCGATCAACACCGTCGGATTGCCCATCGCGCCATCCCCTGACCGAATCGCCTGCTCCCGCTCGGTGCCGTCGACGCCCATCCCCATGCCTCCCTGTGTTCTTCCCGCGTTGGAACGGTCCCGACACGAGTCCACCGCTACCGGTGTGTCCAGAGGTATCGACGCCGGGTGCGTCCCAAATTAATCGGTGCGCGCAACATCGTGGTGGTGTCGGCGCGCACCAGCCCCGAACTCCCCTTCGACCGCCACCCGATTCATCGAACATACGTTCTAGTTCTGGGGTAGGCTGGCCCGCGTGACCTTACATTCGACCGCGCTCGCGCCGGATGCTTCAACACCAGGATGGTCGGACCTCGCCGACGTCGACCTACTGCGCACCCTCGTAGAAACCGAACGCCGCCGCCGACGACTGGACGCCGCCATGCGCGCGGCCGTCGCCGAAGCCGACCGCCGCGGCCTCGCCGCAGGCACCGGCTACCGCGACACCGCAGACCTATTGACCGACCTACTACGGATCAGCGTCCACGAGGCCCGCAAGCGCATCGAATACGCTGCCCCACAAGTCCGTTCACGCTCCAAGAAGGTGTGGCGGGTGCTGGCAGCAGCCAGCTGAACCACCGGGCACCGCACCGCCGAGCCCGCGGGATTCACAAAATCGGCTCGCCCCTTGATGGAGCGAGCCGATTTTCGTGTGGGCCAGTCAGATGCTGCCGCCACTGCCGCTGTCGCCCAGATCGGGGACATTGCGGCCGGGCCAGTACTCGGGGTGGCAGCGCGGGCGCCACCACTCGTGCTGGATCTCGCAGTGCCAGCGGTACCAGCCGGGCCAGTCGACGGACTGGGCGGAGGCGTCGGGGGTGGCCGGAGTGAGGGCCGGTGCGCCGGCGGAAGCCACGCCGATACCGGTGAGCAGGGGTGCGGCCAGGATTGCGGAGGCCACCACGGCACGCACCGTGCGACGAGCGCCGGTGTTGAAGAGAGTCATCGGGATCAGTCCTTCCAGCTGTGAAACCGTTCGGCAGCGGCACAATCCGAGCGAACCTTGCGCCACCCACGACGTAGTCAACTGCGTTGGCGCACAACCGAGAAGAACTCACCGCGCATCTTCAGCAGACGTTCAGCGGCAGCCGAATCGCTCGAGCTGAATTCGATCTATGCGGTCGGGCGTTTGAACGCGCCGTCCTGGACGCCACCTTCGAAGGCATCCCATTCGCCTGGACTGAAGATGAGGACGTGGCCGTCGGGAGCCTGGGAGTGGCGGACGGCGACGGCGCCATCGGAGAGCCAGGCGACCTCGACGCAGTCGGCTTTGCCGCCGCTTCGTGGGCTTTTGAAGAACTTCGCGGCCGCTAGTCGAGGATCCGTTCCGGATAGGTTGTACATGGTTTGCTATCCCTTCTTACTGGCCTGCCGAAGCAGGGTACGGGTGCTGACCTCGTCCAGCGCGGCACGCTGGATGACGGTCGCTGCCACACGATGCTCGTCGACTTCGTCCGGTTCGTCGAGACACACGGCGCCGGTCAATGATTCGAGGTACACGACAGGTGACTGCTCGCCTTCGGCGTTGGCCTTCAGGTCGATGATCGTGAATGATCCGGACGCGGTCCCGAGCGGAAGGCCAGCGGAGAACGGCAGTACCCGCAGGCTGATGTTCGGTCGCTTGCTTATCTCGGCGAGATGCGCGATCTGGCTGTCCATCACCGTTCGATTGCCGACCAGCGTGTGAACAACCGCTTCGTGAAGGATCGCAGTCACCTCGACCGGGTTGTGTCGGCGGGTGATCAAGGCTTGACGTTCGGCCTTGAGCTGACAGCGCCGGTCGAGATCGACATCCGAATCGTTCGGGAAATAGGTCCGATCCAGCGCACCGGCATAGGCGGTTGTCTGAAGTAGGCCGGGAATTATGTTGTTGTGAAACATGATCAACCGCTCGGCCGCAGACTCCAGGTCGAGGTAGACGCGAAAGTCGTTACCGGGCAGAAGATCCCGGTACGGATACCACTTCGACTTGCTGGCCGCCTGTCTGAGCAGTCCAATCAGGTTCGACAATTCCTCGTCGCTGAGCTCGAGGATCTTCGCGAGCTTCTCGACCTCCGGTAGCGTCAACCGACCGGTCTCGCCGCGTTCGATGCGCCCGAGCTTGCTGATACTCCAGCCCAGCCCGAGGCCCATCGCCGCGGCGACGTCCTTCAAGTCGAGTTTCTTGCGGTCGCGCGCTCGACGCAGTACCGCGCCCAACTGCCTTCGGGCGAGGGATGTCGGCGCAGGGTTCGTCTTCACCATGCCAGAGCTCCTCGTGCTCACGAAAAGTGGCAACGCTGTACATCGATTTTGGCAATGGCCCTGGGCTTTTGGGTCAGATTCGCGATTCTCGAGCATTGACATTGCCAGTTCTCCGCTCCCGGCGTGTGCTGGATTCATTCGAGGACCAGGACGAGCTCACTCGGGAGGATGATCGAAATGCCCTTGGATGCTTGGACTTATCTACTTGCGGCCACTGCCTGGATCGTCATCGTCGCAGGGGTGCATTGGATTGTCGGGGGTGGTGTTGCGATGACACCCAGGATGGGGGATTCGCCGGTTTTGATCGACGGGCTGGCGTTGGGGCGGGTGCCGCTGCACAACCGGCATCGGGTGCACGGCAGGCATCGGGCCGGGTGAGGGCGGTGTACTCCGCGGTGTCGCACCGACTTCCATTCAATCGGTTGTTCCGCAACAGGAGTGGACGATGACCAACCCGTATACCGCTCCTGGCAGCGTGCCGGAGGTCGATCCCGAGACTTCGATTCGCCGCTATCCGGCCTGGCACGGCAAACCATCAGCGCAGGAAGCACTCTCGGACTCGGACATCGACATACTCTTGCGCGCCCACGACAACGAAGCCTGTGAAGCGGCGGGCTGTGCACTACGGCTGTATCTACTCGACCTGCGTGCGCAGTGAGCAGGCGGCCCGTTCCGTCATGGCCGGCCGTCGGGCAGTGGCGACAACTGCCGCATGCCGAATTGCGGTTGTTGGTTGCGAGTGCGCAGATTCAAACGCTCGCGTGCGGTTCGAGCACAGGAGACGTCAGTCGAGCTTTGGATCTGCCAGCAGCACCACGCGGTCAGCTGCGGGTCGAAACCCGAGTACCGGGAAACGGGTGGATGTGGTGCTGAACTCTGAGCACATGGACACAGGCTTGCCCAACCGCCGACCGATCGTGCACAGGAAATCGCACAGAGTGTCCACGGGCCCTGACCCTAAACACGCGAACAGCCAGCGGGTAGTCGATGACTACCGCGCTGCCGCCACGGCGGCGGCGTTGGCGGAAAGGAATGTACGGGGTCCACTGTGGGGAAACTCGGGCGTTAGGATCGGGGGATGAGTGGTCGCCCTGAGCATCGTGACAACGGGGATCCGGCTCCTGTTCAGCGGGAGGTGGCGGCTGACGCGCCGACCGGGGTCGAGTTGGAGCGGGTGATCGGGAAGCAGGTTCGAGCGCTGCGGCTGGCCAGTGGGCTTTCGGTGGGGGATATGGCTATCAAGGTCGGGATCTCCAAGGCGATGCTTTCGAAGATCGAGAATGCGCAGACCTCGTGCAGTCTGTCGACTTTGGCTCGGTTGGCTACCGGGCTGGATGTGCCGGTGACTTCATTGTTCCGGGGGGCGGACAGTGCGCGGGAGGCGGTGTTCACTCCGGCTGGACATGGGGCCGTCATTGTCGGGCGGGGCACTCGGGTCGGGCATCACTACGAACTGTTGGGGGCGTTGCGCGGGCAGCACAAGCGGCTGGAGCCGGTGCTCGTCACGCTTACCGAGGCCAGTGAGACGTTTCCGCTGTTCCAGCATGCGGGGACCGAGCTGCTGTACATGCTCGAAGGGGTCATGGTGTACGGGCACGGGGACTCGGAATACACACTGCGGCCAGGGGATTCGCTGCTACTGGATGGGGAGGGTGCGCACGGGCCCAGTGATCTGGTGCGGCTGCCCATTCGGTTTCTCGCCATCACCGCCTACCCGGACAATCACGCCGAACACTGAGCCGCGCCAGTTGAGGTCGCCCACCAAGTGGCAGAGTGGTTGCGGCAGCTGGGAATTCGCTCAGCGTGTCACCGAAAGCCTTCTGGCGTGTCTCATTACACGCGAATATCATCGAACATGTGAACGAAACCGCTGCTGACAGCCTCAGCGCCACCGAACTGGTGGCGCGGCTGCGCGCGGTGCACTCGACGATCGCTGTAGCCCAAGCCGAAGAAGTCGCGTTGATGACCGCGCTCTACCGGATGCGCCGCGAACAGCAACTCGAGCGCGGGGTACGCGCCGTCTACGCAGGGGAAGACGCTGCCACCGAAATCGGTGTCGCCCTGCACGTTCAGCAACGCACCGCGGACAACCTCATCGCCCTCGGTTTGGGACTCGAACACCGGTTGCCGTGCACGCGTGCGGCATTCGAAGGCGGCCGGATCGACCTGCCTCGAGTACGGGCCCTGCACGAAGTCTTCCGCAACATCGACCCTGAGCTGGTCGCGGCACTCGAACCACGCATCGTCGCCTACGCCGAGAACGCCGACCCGGCACGGGTCAAGCGCACCCTGCGCCGGTGGCTGCTCGAAACCGACCCCGCCGGACAGGCCGAACGCCGCAAGACTGCTGAGGCCGACCGGTATGTCAACGTCACCGCCGCCGACAACGGCACCGCCATCCTCGATGCCGTGCTGCCCGCCGCCGATGGTGTTGCCCTCTACGAACGCCTGCGGGAGATGGCGCAAACCCATTGCTGCGCAGCCGATCCCCGCACCAGCAACCAGCGTCGCGCCGATGCCCTCATCGCCCTCACCACCGGGACCGGTCGGTTGAGTTGCGGTTGCGGCCACCGTGACTGCCCGCGCGCCGGATCCGCGGTCGCCTCCGCACGCAAAGTGCTTGTGCAGGTCGGTCTTTCGGCTGAGACCTTGGCGGGTCTGGCGGACAATCCTGCTCTGCTGGCCGGTTTCGGTGCCATCGACGCCGACCTGGCACGCCAGTTGGCCCGCCACGCCCGCTTCGAAATCATCCCCGAGCACCCAGCCCGCATCGACCACAGCGGACAGGCTGCCGTCGACGGCCAGGCACGTCGGACAGACACCAGCCACACCACGCGGGCTGCCGTCGACAGCCGGACGTGTCCGGCAGGCGCCGACCACAGTGGGCAGGCTGTCGTCGACGGCCAGGCGTGTCCGATGGACACCGGCCGCACCGGGCAGACCACACCCGAGACCGGGGTACTCCCGGCGGTCGCCGCGCCAACCGGCACCGACGACCCCGCATACCCGGCTGCCGCGTGCGAGACGCGCTACCGGCCCGGCACCCGCCTGGCCCACCGGATCCGCGCCCTCGATGGCGGCTGCCGCGCCCCCGGCTGCGCGATCCCCGCCGCGGCCACCGACATCGACCACCAGGACCGATTCGACCACCGCTCGCCCGAATCCGGTGGCCGCACGGTCGAATCCAACCTCGGTTGCCGGTGCCGACGACACCACCGCACCAAAACCCTCGCCGACAACGGACTCAACGGATGGCAGGTCATCCATCACCCGGATCGGCGTGTGGAATGGCGCAGCCCCTCGGGCGGATCGATCACCACCACACCCGAGGGAGCGAAGTTCCTGTTCCCCCGCACACCGGTTCCACCGGTCACCGGCACGGGCCTTCCGGAGTCGGAACAGGTTGAGCCGCTGTTGAATCCGGGTGGGGCGGTCAACGAACTCACCGAACTCCTTCACGTCTACCAGCCACCCGCACAACGCCGACACGCGCAGGCCGCACTGTCTGCCCGCGCAGCACGATCCGCATGCGAACCCCGCGCCGCGCGCGGATCCTGGGCGGTGGAACAGCCATCGACTGTCGACTCCCCACCGCGATACACCGACCCGGCACCGTTCTAGGTCCCGTCGCCCCAAGTGTCGTTGCGCGCGGCGGTGCACCGCCGCACATCTCCCGGTGGACTCGGCGTGGCGTCGAGCCGAGTGCTCCGGGATCACCCGCAACCCGAGTATCTCGGTGTGGAACGCCGTCGCCGCAGCGGTCATTCGGAAACGCTCAGTGGTGCTGGGTCGATCGGCCATATCACCGGGGCCGCTCACGCATCAGGTCCGTTCCGATCCACCAGCGACGGGTTCGAATCGACTCGGCTCAGGGCCGGTCATTCACCAGGTCCGTCACGGGGACAGCAGCTGCCGCATTAGGTGGTGACCCATGCTGACATGACGTCCGCCAGGGCGAGGGCGCCGATGTGGCAGTCGTCGGGGGTGGCGTGCTCGGTCGGTGAGTGGGAGACGCCGGTTGGGTTGCGTACGAACAGCATTGCGGTGGGGATGCGGTCGGACAGGATGCCTGCGTCGTGTCCGGCCTGCGTCGGGATGACGGGGATGTCGCCGAGGTGGGTCAGGGCGGCGGCCAGGCGGGCTCGGGGTTCGGGTGGGAAATCGACTATGGGCGTGATGGATTCGGTGTTCACGGTCAGGGTGACACCTTCCGACCCGGCGTGGGTGCGGGCTCGCTCGGTGATGCGGGCGACCAGGGTTTCCAGGGTGGACTGGTCTTCGGCGCGGGCGTCCAGCCACGCCCGGACCCGGGACGGGATCGCATTGGTGCCGTTGGGTGCGACCAGCACCTTGCCGAAGGTCGCCACCGCCGCCAGTGCGGTCGCCTCCGCGCGGGCGGCGTAGACCGTGGATGCGAACGGCAGCATCGGGTCGTGGCGGTCGACGAGGCGGGTTGCGCCCGCGTGATTGGCCTCGCCGGTGAAGTCGAATTCCCAGCGGCCGTGCGGCCAGATCGCCGAGGCCAGTGCCAACGGGCGATCCACCAGGTCCAGGGCGCGGCCCTGCTCGATGTGCAATTCCACGAACACCCCGACCCGGTCGGTGAGGGTGGCGTCCGCGCCGAGCGCCCCCGGATCCCGACCGGCGCGAATCAGCGCCTCCGCCAGCGTGATTCCCTCCCCGTCACGCAGCCCCAGCGCGCGCTCGGGAGCCAGTGCACCCGTGCTGAGCTGCGAGCCGATGCAGGCCACCCCGAAACGTGCGCCCTCCTCGTCCGAGAAGGCCACCACCGCAATGGGAATCGTGGGTCGCACGCCGCGCGCCCGCAGCAGATCCACCGCGGTGAAGGCGGAGACTATCCCCAGCGGTCCGTCGTACGCTCCACCGTCGGGCACCGAATCCAGGTGCGAGCCGGTGACGAACGCGCCGCGGGGATCCCCGACCCAGTTCCGGGGCAGCCACCAGGCCCACAGATTCCCATTGCGATCCTCCTCCACCTCCATCGACCGCGCGGCCGCACACCCTCGAAACCATTCGCGCAGTGTGAGATCCGCGTCCGACCAGGCATAGCGGCGATAGCCACCACTGGACGCGTGCCGTCCCACCGATAGGATCTCAGCCCAGAGCGGATCGAAACTCGAGACCACACCGGGCCGAGCCGCGGGCGTCACAGCCACCCCTCCGCTCGCGACACCACACGCCCCCTCCCGAATGCGGCGGCAGCACCACCGCACCCGACCACGCGGACCGCGAATCCCGGCCGGTCGAAAGGCGCGCTCATGCGACGGCTCCCGGAATCCAGTCGGTGCCCGCGAGCGGGACCCGGGCCATCGCGGCCGCCTCCACGGTGAGGGCGACCAGGTCCTCCGGTTCCAGGTGGCGCAGATGGGATTTGCCGCAGGCGCGGGCCAGGGTCTGGGCTTCCATGGTGAGGACGCGCAGGTAGTTGGCCAGGCGGCGGCCGCCTTCGATCGGGTCCAGGCGCTCGGCCAGCTCCGGATCCTGAGTGGTGATGCCCGCCGGGTCGCGGCCGTCCTGGAAGTCGTCGTAGCTGCCCGCCGCCGAACCCAGGGCCTCGTACTCGGCGCTGTAGCGAGGATGGTTGTCGCCCAGGGCGATCAGGGCGGCCGTGCCGATGGCGACGGCGTCCGCGCCCAGTGCCATCGCTTTCGCCACATCGGCACCGTTTCGGATGCCGCCTGAAACGATGAGCTGGACCTTGCGGTGCACGCCCAGCTCCTGCAACGCGCGCGCCGCCTGCGGGATGGCGGCCAGGGTGGGGATGCCGACGTGCTCGATGAAGACGTCCTGGGTGGCGGCGGTACCGCCCTGCATGCCGTCCACCACCACGACATCCGCGCCCGCCTTCACGGCCAGTTTCACGTCGTAATAGGTGCGGGTCGCGCCGACCTTGATGTAGATCGGCTTCTCCCAGTTGGTGATCTCACGCAGTTCCAGGATCTTGATGGCGAGATCGTCGGGGCCGGTCCAGTCCGGGTGGCGGCAGGCACTGCGCTGGTCGATGCCCTGCGGCAGCGTGCGCATGGCGGCGACCCGCTCGTTGATCTTCTGGCCCAGCAGCATGCCGCCGCCACCCGGCTTCGCGCCCTGACCGAGCACGATCTCGATGGCGTCCGCCTTGCGCAGATCGTCCGGATTCATGCCGTACCGTGACGGAAGGTACTGGTACACCAGGTGTTTGGACTGACCGCGCTCCTCCGCGGTCATGCCGCCGTCACCGGTGGTGGTGGAGGTGCCCGCCGCGCTCGCGCCCCGGCCCAGCGCCTCCTTGGCACGGCCGGAGAGCGCGCCGAAACTCATGCCCGCGATGGTCACCGGGATATCCAGGTGCAGTGGGTGTTTCGCGTGCCGGTCGCCGAGGATCACGTCGGTGCCGCAGCGTTCGCGGTAGCCCTCGAGCGGGTAGCGGGACATGGACGCGCCCAGGAACAGCAGGTCATCGAAGTGCGGCAGTGGGCGTTTCGCACCCCAGCCGCGGATGTCGTAGATGCCGGTCTCGGCGGCGCGCTGGATCTCGGCGATGGCGCGGCGGTCGAAGGTCGCCGATTCCCGCGGCGGCAGTGGATAGGTCATGGGTGACTCCTGATCAGTACGCGGCCGCGTGGTCGACGTGGAAGTGGTAGAGCTGCCGGGCCGAGCCGTAGCGCGTGAATTCGGCCGGGTCGGCATCGAATCCGGCCAGCGACAACAGGTCACGCAGCTCGGCGAGATGCTCCGCGCGCATGGGTTTGCGCACACAGTCCGCGCCCAGCGACGCCACCGTGCCGCGCACGTAGATGCGGGCCTCGTAGAGCGAATCCCCAAGCGCCTCACCGGCATTGCCGAGCACTACCAGGCGTCCGGCCTGACCCATGAAGGCGCTCATATGGCCGATACTGCCGCCGACCACGATGTCCACCCCCTTCATCGAAATACCGCAGCGGGCACCGGCATTGCCCTCGATCACCAGCAGCCCGCCGTGCGCGGTCGCACCCGCCGACTGTGAGGCGTCCCCGCGCACCCGCACGGTGCCCGACATCATGTTCTCGGCCACGCCGACCCCGGCGCTGCCGTGCACCGTCACACTCGCGTGCTGGTTCATGCCCGCGCAGTAGTAGCCGACATGCCCCTCGATGACCACATCCACATCGCGATCCAGCCCACAGGCCAGCGCATGCGCGCCACGCGGATTCGTGATGCTCACCGCCGCCGGGGAATTCGGTTCGGCCAGTGCGGAATTCACCGCGCGCGTGCCGGATTCGGCCGCGTCCAGGATCGTCCGCTCGGTCACGATCGCCGCCATACGTACACCTCTTCCGGTTCGGGTTCGAAGATTCGGGCCTGTTCGACGCCGGGTAGTTCGGCCAGCGCGCGGTATTCCGAGGCCATCGCCACCCAGCGGTCGGTCTCGGCGATCACGGCCGGTTTGCAGGCGACGGCGTCGCGCACCACCGCGAAGGAGTCGGCGGTCGACACCAGCAATGTGTAGAAACCGTCGAATTCCTCGTTCAACAGCAGCAGCGCCTTCTCCAGGTCCATGCCCTGCGCCAGCTGCTCGGCGACGAACCGCGCGCCCACCTCGGTGTCGTTGTCGCTGTCGAATTCGACGCCGCGCCTGCGTAATTCGTGCCGGATGCTCATGTGATTGCTGAACGAGCCGTTGTGCACCAGGCACTGCCCCTCCCCGACCGAGAAGGGATGCGAGCCCTCGGCGGTGACGGCGGACTCGGTCGCCATCCGGGTGTGCGCGACGCCCTGCCAGCCCTGGGCGGCGGGCAGGCCGAAACCACGCGCCAGGGTGGATGGATCACCGACGCCCTTGAGCACGGCCAGATCCGCACCGAAGCCGATCACACGCGCACCCGGGGCCGTATTACGCACCGCCGCAACCAGTTCCGCGGCGGTGAGCGCGGCGTGCAGTAGGACGGTCGGGGTCAGATCCACCGCCGACACCGGCATTCCTACTGCCTCGGTGAGCTTTTCGGCGAGTTCCGCCGCCGACATCGGGCAGTCCAGCAGCGAGACCGTGGTTGCTCCGGGCGGCGACCACACCGGGTCGCCGTAGACCGCCATGCCCGCCGAATCCGGGCCGCGGTCGCACATCTGGTCCAGCATGCCGGTGAGCAGTTCGCCCAGCCGGGGATACAGCGCCCGATCGCGCAGGTGCAGGCCGACAATGCCGCACATGGTGTCCTCCAAGGGGTTCCGGGCTCAGAAAGCCGTGAGGTAGTGCTCGATCTCCCAGTCGGAGACTGTGTTGTGCCAGGCGAAGAACTCCTCGCGTTTGCACTGCGCGAAGTAGTCGGCGACACCGGGACCGGCCACGTCGAGGGCGGCGGTGACGACCGGGTCGGCGGTCAGCGCGTCCATGGCGTGCACCAGCGTCATCGGCAGCATCTCGCCGCGTCGCTCCCCCGGGTCGCCGGGATCCAGTGCGCGATCGATGCCGTCCAGGCCCGCCGCGACGGCCGCGGCCATCGCCAGATACGGGTTGGCCGAACCGTCCGCGCCCCGCAACTCGACCCGGTGCGCATCCGGCACCCGCAGATAGTGGGTGCGGTCGTTGCCGCCGTAGGTGGCGTAGCGCGGCGACCAGGTCGCACCGCTGGCAGTGCTGGTCGCACCGGTTCGCTTGTAGGAGTTGACCGTCGGGGCGATCACGCCCTGGAGGGCGCAGGCGTGCTCGAGCATGCCCGCCAGGAAGCCGTAGGCGGTCGGCGACAACCCCAGGCCGCGCGGATCGGTCGCGTCCGGGAACAGCGGCCGGTCACCCGCCCACAGCGACAGGTGCAGATGCATGCCGGTGCCGGTGCGGTCGGTGAACGGCTTCGGCATGAAAGTCGCCTTCATGCCGCGCTTCTCGGCGATCACCGACAGCAGGTAGCGGGCGGTGATCACCCGATCCGCGGTGGTGAGCGCGTCCGCGTAGTCGAAGTTCTGCTCGAACTGGCCGTTGCCGTCCTCGTGGTCGCTGGCGTAGTTGCCCCAGCCGAGCGCGTTCATGGCGGTGGACACCTCGGTGAGGTGGTCGTACATGCGGGTGACGTCGCGGGCGTCGTAGCAGGGTTGCGAGCTGACGTCGGCGGTGTCGGCGGGAGCCAGGCCCCGGGGCGTGCGATCCACCAGGAAGTATTCGATCTCCGCGCCGACGTTCACGGTGTAGCCGCGCTCGGCGGCGCGGTCCAGGGTGCGCTGCAGGATGACTCGCGGCGCGAACGGCCACGGCTCGCCCAGCACGTGCGGGGTGCAGTGCACCATTGCCAGGCCGGGGCGCACGAACGGGATCGGGGTGAAGGTCGCGGGATCGGGCAGCACCATCAGGTCCGGATCGCGGGGCTGCTGGCCCATCATCCCGGCCGCGTACCCGGCGAAACCGACGCCGTCGGTGGCCAGCTGGTCGACGGCCTGCACCGGAACCAGCTTGGCGCAGGGCTTTCCGGACAGCGTGGTGAACACCGCCAGGATGAAGGTGGTGCCGGTGGCGTGCGCCTGCTCGGCCAGGGTGCGGTGGGTGGTGATCGGCGTGACGGTCGCGGTGGGGGTGTCTATCGCCATGTCGGCTCCTGAACTGCTGGGATCGATTCGAATAAAGCTGTGGGTCAGCGCATTTCGCCTGCGCCGAGGTACGGGTACGGACTGAGCAGTGGGCTGCCCTCGGCGAAGCGCGTATAGCGGAAGTCGGCGGAGTCGACACCCGGCAACGTGCTGCGGCCGTCGAGCAGCAGGTCGGCGACCAGGTGGCCGACCGCCGGAGAGATCTTGAAACCGTGGCCGGAGAAGCCGGTGGCCAGGAACAGTCCGGGCAGCGGAGCGGGACCGATGATCGGATTGAAGTCGGGGGTCACGTCGTACGCGCCGACGTAACTGCCGGTCACCCGGGGATCGGGCATGCCCGGCAGGCGGTGATCCAGCTTGGCGATGACCTTGTCGACGGCCGAATCGTCGGCTCGATTCACGAAGTCGTCCGGGTCCAGATATTCGGGGGCGGCGTGATCGCTGTTGCCCGCCAGCAGTTCTCCGTTGGGTTCGCGGCACAGATATTGCAGGCTCGCGAGATCCGAGAGCACCGGCACCTGCGGCAGCGGTTCGCCCTGATCGATCAGGATCAGCTGGGCGCGTTGGGCTTTCACCGGTGTGTCGACACCGACCGTGGCGGTGAGTGCGGGCGTCCACGGCCCGGCCGCGACGATGACGGTGCCCGCGTGCACCTCGGTGCCGTCGGCCAGCCGCACGCCGATCACCTGGCCCGCCCGCTCCAACAGCGCGGTCACCGGTGTCTGCTGCCGGATCCGCACACCCCGCTCGCGGGCGGCCGTACCGAAAGCCATTCCGGTCAAATAGGCTTCGCCGCGGCCGCCGCGCGGTTCGTAGGCGACGGCGGCGAAATCGTCGACGCGCAGGCCCGGCCACAGTTGGGCCAGCTCGTCGCCGCCGATCAGTTCGACGTCGATGCCCAGGCCCTGCTGCATGGCCACATTGGCCTTCAGGGGGTCGACATTGTCGGCGCCGACGCCGACCGCGTAGCCGCACTGCCGGAAACCCAGGTCGTCGCCGAGGATTTCGCTCGCCTGCTCGAAGAACGGCACCGACCACCACGACAGCGCCGCCAGCGACGGTGCGCCGTAGTGGCAGCGCACCACGCCACTGGATTTGCCGGTCATGCCGGAGCACAGGGTGTTTCGCTCCAGGACGAGGACATCGGTCGCGCCGCGCGCGGCCAGCGACCAGGCGATGGCCAGGCCCTCGAGTCCGCCCCCGATGACGAGGAACTCGGCGGTGTCGGTCATGGAGAGGTACCTCGGCTTCACAACGGTGTCTTCTGACAAGAATCGGTGTTGCCCATCATGAAACCATGGATGATGCGGGTCCGGACACCGGTTAACGCAGTTTTCACAGTCATGAACACTGCCGCAATACCGACAGATGTTCACTGTCATGCAACGACGATTCCTGTCAGGAACGTCGTTTCAGATCAGGAACTCCTAGTCAGGTGAGAAAATGGAGCAAGCAATAGCCGCGGCCGACACCGCGTGGATGCTCGCCGCCTTCGCCGCCGTGTCGATCATGGTGGCGGGGCTGGCGCTGTTCTACGGCGGCATGGTCAGCGTCAAGAACACTTTGAACATGGCGATGATGGTCTTCGGCGCGCTCGCGGTGGTGGGCGTGCTGTGGATCGTCGTCGGCTACTCGGCGTCCTTCGGTAATTCGCTGGGCGGGTACGGGCTGCTCGGCGACCCGCTCGAATACTTCGGATCCTCGAAACTGCTCGACGCCCCGGCGACACCCGGACTACCACCGTCGATCTTCTCGGCCTTCCAATTGCTGTTCGCCGCACTGACGGTCGCGCTAATCGCGGGCGCGGTCGCCGACCGGATGAAGTTCGGCTCCTGGATGATCTTCGCGGGCGTCTGGGCGCTGCTGGTCTACTTCCCGGTCGCCCATTGGGTTTTCGCGTTCGACTCCAAGGACGGCTCGGTACACGGCGGCTGGATCGCCAACAAGCTCAAGGCCATCGACTTCGCGGGCGGCACCGCCGTGCACATCAACGCCGGGGTGGCCGGACTGGCGCTGGCGCTGATTCTCGGCAAGCGCCGTATCTTCCCGAATTCGCCTCGACCGCACAGCCTTCCGCTGACCATGCTGGGTGCGGGCATCCTGTTCTTCGGCTGGTTCGGATTCAACGGCGGCTCCGCGCTGGCGTCGGGCAACAGCGCCTCGGTGGTGGTGCTCAACACCCTTGCCGCGTCCTGCGCGGGCATCTGCGCCTGGCTGATCGTGGAGAAGATCCGGGAGGGGCACGCCACCACACTCGGCGGGGCCTCCGGACTGATCGCGGCGCTGGTCGGCATCACCCCGGCCTGCGGAGCGGTGTCACCGATCGGCGCGCTCGTCGTCGGCGCGGCCTGCGGGGCACTGTGCTGCTTCACCGTATCCCTGAAATACCGCTTCGGCCTTGATGATTCACTCGACGTGGTCGGCATCCACCTGGCGGGCGGCATTCTCGGCACGCTGCTCATCGGGCTGCTGGCGGACCCGCACGCGCCCAACGCCGTCGCGGGACTGTTCTACGGTGGCGGCTTCGATCAGCTGTGGCGGCAGACGGTGGCGGTGCTCGCGGTCCTCGCCTACACCTTCGGTGTCACCCTGGCGATCGCCAAGGTGATGCAGCTGTGCGGTGGCATCCGGGTGGACGAGGAGAGCGAGGCCACCGGTCTCGACCTGGCCGTACACAGCGAAACCGCCTACGTGCTGGATCATTTCAACGTCCCGGCCGCGAAGCCGGACCCCGCCGGGGCGGTCGCCGCGGCCGAGGCCATGACCAGCGAGGCGGCCGGGGAAGTGCGGACCGCCGGGTGAATCGCCGGTCGGCTCATTGACGACGAACGGCCCCAGGGGTGCTCCGCCCCGGGGCCGTTCGTGTCGAATTCGGTTCGGCCGCAGTTGGTTCGGCCGATCACCGCGCTGCGCGGTCGACTGCCGCGCTACTCGGTGGCCTTCTCCGCGCGGCGGGCCGCCTTCTCTTCCGCTTCGGCCGCGTCGAGGGCGTTGGCTTCCTCGAGGGTCGGGGCGCTGCCGCCGAGGCGGGCGGGGACCCAGTACGCGCCGGGCTCGTGGGTGTAGTCCTGCTGCAGATCCAGGAGCAGGGCTTCCATCGTCGAGTGGAGTTCGGCGGTCAACGCGGCGGCGGGTTCGTACGGCGCGATGGGGGCGCCCACCGCGATGGAGATGGGAGTGTTGGTGCGGCCCAGGCGTTTCGGGTGGCCCTTGGTCCAGACTCGCTGCGCGCCCCAGATGACGATGGGGACGATGGGGACGTTCGCTTCGAGGGCCATGCGGGCCGCGCCCGACTTGAATTCCTTCAACTCGAAGCTGCGGCTGATGGTGGCTTCGGGGTAGACGCCGACCAGTTCGCCGGAGCGCAGGCGGTTGACGGCCTCGTGGTAGGACTCGGCGCCGGCGGCGCGATCGACCGGAATGTGCTTCAGGGCGCGCATGATCGGGCCCGAAACGGAACTGTCGAACACTTCCTTCTTGGCCATGAAGCGGATGTAGCGCTTCGCGGTGCGGGCGGGCAGACCGGCGTAGGTGAAATCCATGTAGCCGGTGTGGTTGATCGCGATGACCGCACCCCCGGTCGCCGGGATGTTTTCGTCGCCCTTGACGGTGAACTTCAGGCCCTGCGCCGCGAAAATGGTGCGGGCCAGCCCGATGACGGGGTAGTAGACGGGTTCCACAAGTCCGCTAGCGTAGTCGCTGCTCACGCGGTAACCAGTGATCCAGGTAACACCATCGAATAGATGTGACGTCAAGACACTGAAAGAGGTTCGCAGGCGGTTCCGTTCACCACCGCCTCAGGAAAACCGACAAAGCAGATATACACCCTGAAGTCGGGCGACGAGGGTTACTGCATCGGCGACGTCTCGAGCTAGCCAGTACGCTGGGTGGCTGGTAATCGGTCAGGGAGGCAAGCTCGTGCAGATCACCAGCGTCGGACACGCCGGGTTCCATATCCGTACCTCGGCAGGGACGATCCTGTGCGACCCCTGGGTCAACCCGGCGTATTTCGCGTCGTGGTTCCCGTTCCCGGACAACACCCAGCTGGACTGGGACGAACTGGGCAACTGCGACTTCCTCTATGTGTCGCATCTGCACCGCGACCACTGGGACGCCAAGCACCTCGCCGACAAGGTGAGCAAGGACGCGACAGTCCTGCTGCCGGACTACCCGGTGCCGGACCTCAAGCGTGAGTTGGAAGCCCTCGGGTTCACCAAGTTCATCGAGACCGAGGACTCGGTCAAGCACACGGTGACCGGTCCCGGCGGCGACCTCGACATCATGATCATCGCGCTGCGCGCGCCCGCCGACGGACCCATCGGCGACTCCGGCCTCGTCGTCTCCGACGGTGAGACCGTGTGCTTCAACATGAACGACGCGCGGCCCGTCGACATGGACGTGCTCTCCGAGCAGTTCGGGCACATCGACATCCACCTGCTGCAGTACTCCGGGGCCATCTGGTACCCGATGGTGTACGACATCCCGACCAAGACCAAGGCCAACTTCGGCAAGCAGAAGCGCCAGCGCGGCATGGACCGCTGCCGCGCCTACATCGAACAGGTCGGGGCCACCTGGGTAGTCCCGTCCGCCGGACCGCCGGTCTTCCTCGACGACGAACTGCGCTACCTCAACGACGATCGCGGCGACGAAGGCAATATCTTCCCCGACCAGATCGTCTTCCTCGAGCAGATGCGCATCCACGGCAACGAGGGCGGGCTGCTGATGATCCCGGGCTCGACCGCGGATCTCACCGGCAAGGAACTGAATTCGCTCACCCACCCGGTCGACCCGGACACCATCTACGGCGACAAGGCCGCCTACATCGAGGCCATGGCGCAGCGGATGGCACCGGTGCTCGCGGCCGAAAAGGCCTCGTGGGCAAGCGCTGACGGCGAACCGCTGCTGCCCGCGCTGAAGGCCAAGTTCGAGCCGATCATGGCGCAGAGCGACCTGATCTGCGACGGCATCGGCTACGCCGTCGGCCTGGTGATGGGCGACGAGACCGTGGTGCTGGACTTCCCCAAGCGCATCGTGCGCGCACCCATCGAGGGAGAAGGCAAGTACCGCTACGGATTCCGCATCGACCCGCAGCTGGTGCGCACCGTGCTGCGCGACGACGAACCCGACTGGGTCAACACCATCTTCCTGTCCACCCGCTTCACCACCTGGCGGGTCGGCGGCTACAACGAATTCCTCTACACCTTCTTCAAATGCCTCACCGACGAACGCATCGCATACGCCGACGGCTGGTTCAACGAGGCGCACGACGACTCCGCCTCCACCGAACTCGACGGCTGGGAAATCCAGCGACGCTGCCCGCACCTCAAGGCGGACCTGTCGAAATTCGGTGTGGTGGAGGGCAATACGCTGACCTGCAATCTGCACGGCTGGCAGTGGGATCTGGAATCCGGACGCTGCAAGACCTCCAAGGGCCACGAACTGCGGTCCCGGCGACTCGACGCGCCCGCCACCAACAGCTGAGACGAGTCCGGCCGGTATCGCGGATATCGGCCGGACTCGGGAATCAGCGGATCAGCCCGCCACCTCGGAGGCCTGCAGTTCCCGAGTGAGACGCGACGACCAGGGACACCAGAAACAACCCGGCAGGAAGGCCCCGCAGGCCTCGTCGAGGTAGTCCTCGGTGTACTGGATGCTGGAGTCGCAGACCTCGATCGCCATCGTGAAGAAGCTGATGGAGTCCGGGTCGTAGGCGAACGACCAGCCCGGGTTGTAGAGCTCCGCGCGCTTGCGGATCCTGCCCATGACGTGCGTGGACATCGTCTCCTCGCCGGAGAGGATGCGGCGCGCCTCGGCGATGCGCTGCTCGTTGGTCAGTTTGAAGACGAATTCCTTGCCGGAGTAATCGGTGAATGCGAAAAAGGCGTCCATGGTGATTCCCTCACGAGGTGTGGGTTTATGAACCTGCCTCTCGATGTTAGGCCGACGAATTATCGGCTGTATCGAAATCGATTGCCGCACAAGAGAATTAGAATACCGACCCGTTTTGTCCGAATACCCCGTTCATGGTCACCGGATTCACTCGACGTTAGATACCTTTTGCCCGTTTTGCTCCGTAAATTGCTGCCTCCCAGCAGCTTTCGCCCGGGCCACCAGCTCACGCACGGCGATCGCACCGCGCGCCACCGGTGCGACCACCCGGCCGTCCGCGCCGATCAACACCCCGGAGGGCGTGCCGCGCACCCGATATCGCAGCGCCGCCTCGTTGCCCTGCTGCACCAGCATCGGAATCTCGCCCAGCCCCTGTTCCAGCCCCCACGCGGCATGCTCCGCCACATCACCGTTGCCCAGCACCGCGATGGTCAGCGCGTCGGCGGCGCGGGACTGCCAGCGCGGCAGCTCCCGAGCCAGCGCGGCGCACATCTCGCAGCCCGGATGCACGAAGACCAGCAGCAACGACTTTCCGGACGACAGTAGCTCGGCCAGATTCGCCCGGCCGCCAGTGGTTTTCAGCACCTCGAACTCCGGCGCGACCGCCCCCGGCGGCAGGCCCTCCGCACCCAGCGTGGACAGCACCTGCTCGTCCAGACGTCGGCGCAACGCCCGCACCTCACCCCACAGCGAGATCACCACCGCCGCGAACGCCGCCGCCACCGACAGGGCCACCACCCGATCCATCGGCAGGCCCGCGGGCACCTCCGGATCCGCCAGCGACGCCACCGCGGTCAAACCCGCCAGCGCGATCAGCACGATATTGCGCACCACCGTGCCCCGGCCGATCGGGGCGGCACTGGCCGCACCGAAACACGAACAGACCGGCCGCTTTCCGTGCTGTAGCAGCCGCACCACCGCACCGGTGAACATGCCCAGCAGCAGAATCGCCACCAGCGCCGCCGCGGCCGCCGTCCACGGCGGCAACACCGCGATGGCCACCACCGCCTCCACCGCGGGCAGCCCCCACGCCACCACCGGCACCCAGGCCAGCGGAATCCCGAACTCCCCCACCGCCTTGCGGGTGCCCGCGCCATCGGCGAGCTTCCCCCACGCCGAAAGCCCGAACACGACGGCCAGCACCAGACGTGCCACCCACACCCAGTAGTCCATAGCCATGTTCGCACCATCGCACACTCACATTGACGGCGAATTACGAATCATCCGAACGGATTTCGATGTCCGTCCACTACCAGGTCACGCACGGGACGCGTGGGGATCATGCCGCCCGATCACGCGACCGGGCGGCAATCGCCACCGCCACGAAGGTCAGCGCACACCCGGCCACCGCCGCCACCGACAGACCGGTCCCCGTCGGGGCGAGGACATCCAGCACGATCGATCCCAGCAGCTGCCCCGCCACCGAAGTCAGACCGAGCAGCAGCACCCCGATCCAGCGCACCGTCACCACCGCCAGCGCGATGAACACCACGCCGAGCACGCCACCGAGGTAAAGCCAAGGCTCCCTGGGAAATCCGGACGGCAGCCCACGGCCCCACCGCAGCGCGACCTCCACCAGCAGCAACCCCGCCAGCCCGGTCACGAAATTCCCGAGCGTCGCCGACGCCGGGCCACCCACCGCGCCGACCCGTCCGTTCACCGCCTGCTGCCACGCCACCCCGACCCCGGCGATCACCGGCAGCACGATCAACACCCCCACCGGCACCGAGCGCACGAACTCCGGCATCGACGACGCGCCGCCACTCGATCGCCGATCCAACGCGGCCAACCCGACCGCCCCCAGCGCGACCACCGCACCGCCGATCCGCCACGCCGTCACCGGCGTTCGCCCACCCGGCCCCAACCCCAGCCGATCCACCACCAGACTGCTCACCAACTGCCCGGCCACCGCGGACACCGTGAACGCCGTGACCCCGATCGCCGCCACCGCCACCCCCTGACAGGCCACGAACGCCGCACCGCACAACCCACCCAGTAGCTGCCACCACCGCAACTCCCCCAGCCGAACAGCCAGCCGGACCCGGCCGACCCCGGACCGTAGTCGCGGACTCGCCAGGCAGACCACCCCGACCAGTACGAGCCCGGTCCCGAAACTCACCACTGCGGCGGCTACCCCGTCGTGCAACCGCTGTCCGAGTTCACCGTTCACCCGAGCCTGCACCGCGACCCCAGCGCCGATGCACCCCCCGAACACCATCCCCACCGGTCTGCGCACCGCCCGATTCTCCCTGACGATTCGACCGATACCTCGCAGCCGGTCGACCGGGCCACGACCGGCAGACGGCGGGGCTCTCGAAGGCTCGCGAGATCACTCGTCCCGGTCACGCGGGAGCCAGGTCGGGACCAGAGCGGCGGCCAGCAGCAGCGGGAGGCCGAGCAGTGCGATCATCGTCGGGATCGGTAGCCAGGTGGAAGCGAGGGCGGCGAAGGCGAAGACGGTCAGCGCCATCAGTTCGGTGGCGAAGCCGGAGACCGAGGTGACGGTGGCGCGGGCGGGGCCGGTGATGGCGTCCTGGAGGCGGGCCGAGGCGATCACGTCGGTGTTGTAGTCGATGCCGTAGGCGATGCCGACGGCGGTGAAGCCAACGGCGGTAAGGACATACAGTTGTGCGGTGTGGTGGGCGGCGGATCCGGCGACGAGTGCGCCGGTGGTGAAGAGCAGGCCCGCGACCGCCAGGGCGAGGGCCATGGTGGTGGCACGCATGCCTTCGGTGCGGCCCGCCAGCAGGGAACCGGCGAGCGATCCCGCGACCGTCACCGCCACCAGGATCGCGGCCAGGGACGGGCCCGCGCCCGCGTGGTCGGCCAGCAGGGCGAAGTATTCGTCGAAGGCGGTCATCCCGTTCAGCAGGGCCACCAGGATCACGCCGCGGCGAATGATCTTGACCCGGAAGGCTTCTCGCAGGCCGGAGCGCAGCATGGCGAGGTAGCCGGGCGAAGCTGGTTGCGGGGCAGACGGTTCGGTGGATTCCGGGGTCGCGAAGTTATCCACAGTTGTGTCGGGATCTTCTTCCAGGTCTTCGATGTCGGCTGTGGACACCGACTTCGGGGCGCTGGGCAGGGCCACCGCGGCGAGTACGTGCAGGGCGGCCATGCCGACGCTGGACCAGGCGACCAGGGCGTAACCGCCCCGGGCGTAGAGGGGCGCGGCGGCGAGAATGCCGAGGAGAGCAGCGGATTCGGCGGCCGCACGGGTGTAGCCCAGGAGTTTCGGGTAATGGGCGGTGGCGGTTCGGGCGTGCAGATCGTCGTAGAGCAGGGCCTCGAAGGTACCGGAGCGCAGCGCGCCCGCCGCACCCCAGAGCACGAAACCGGCGGCGAAACCGAGGTAGGACGGAAACAGGGTCCAGGCGGTGAAACCGGCTGTCAGCAGGGAGCCGGACAGGATGAGCAGGTGACGACGGTCGACCGTGTCGGCCCAGGCACCGGACGGGATCTCCAGGACGAACGAGGTCGCGGACCAGATGGCCAGCAGGGAGGAGATCTGGGCGGCGTTCAGGCCGTGCGCGGCGAACAGCAGCGCGTAGAGGGCATACAGCGGAATCAGATCCGCGGTGAACGCGAAGAGGACGGCCCGGAAGGTCAGGGCGCGTAGTGAGGCCGGGCCGGAGGCGCGGGCTACTCCGTTACGGGGTGCGGCGGTGAGAGATCAACATCGGTGCACGAGCAGGCGCATGTGATCAACTCTGCGCGCCGCCCGCGGAGCCGTCAAGCGGATTGTCGATGGGGATCCAGCCATTGGTGTTCGGCTCGTGGTCGGCGACCGCCGCGCCCACCAGGCCGTGGCGGTCGTTGAGGTCGTTGATCAGCTCGGAGACGGGGTGTGAATCGCTGTAGTGGTAACCCTGGGCGAGCGCGAAACCCAGCTCGGTCAGCACTGCGGCCTGGTACTCGGTTTCCACACCCTCGGCGATCACCTGGAGGTCCAGGGACTTGCTCAGCGCGGCGATGACGCCGAGCAGCGGCGGGGCGGGGGAATCGGAGCGGATGGCGGCCACGAAGGACTGGTCGACCTTCAGGATGTCGCTGGGCAGGGTGGCCAGGCGACTCAAAGACGAATAGCCGGTACCGAAGTCGTCGATCGCGATGCGGACCCCGCGCTCACGGAGCTTGTGCAGGTTCGCGATCGCGGTATCGGATTCGGCGGCCAGTTCGGACTCGGTCACCTCGAGCACGAGTTGGTCTGCGGGCCAGCCGGTTTCCTCGAGAATCCCGGAAACCCGGTCGGCGTACTCGGTTTCGGCCAGCTCCAGGCCACTCACATTGACGTTCAAGGTCAGATCGAGCTGCGCGAAGGTGTCCTGCAGACGGGTGGCGTCCGCGCAGGCGCGACGCAACACCAGCTCGTCCAGATCGGAGATGAGGTCGTATTCCTCGGCCACCCGGATCAGGCCCTCGGTGGTGACGTCCGGCTGCGCGTTCGAGGACCAGCGCAGCAGCGCCTCCACCCCGACCGCGCGGGTGGCGCCGTCGGAGAGGCTCACGATCGGCTGATACTGCACGTCCAGGGTGCCGCGGTCGATGGCCTCACGCAGCTCCACCGCGAGGGGCAGCTGCCGCGACGACTCCAGCACCGTGCGGTTGCGGCCCGCCTGCTTGGCCCGGTACAGACCGACATCCGCGCGCGACACCAGCAGCGAACCGGACTCGCCCGGCTGCCACGAGGTGACACCCGCCGAGCAACCCGTGGTCACTGCGGCCCGCAACTCCTCGGTCAGCAGGATCGCCGCCTGCTCGGTGGTGCCCGGCAGCAGCAGCGCGAACGCGTCACCGCCGTAGCGAGCCAGACGCTGATCCGGCGCAAGCAGTTTCGACCAGGTGTCGCCCACCCGCTGCAGCACGGCATCACCGGCCCGATGCCCGAGATGATCGTTGATCTTCTGGAAGCGATCCAGGTCCACCAGCACCAGCGCCAGACCCTGACCGGTGCGGGTGGCATGCGCGATGGCATTGCTCAGCGCCCGATCGAAACCACGCCGGTTCAACAGACCGGTCAGCACATCGATGTCGGCGTCCGACGCCATGCGCGTCAAAATGCCGACCACGATGCCGATTCCGAGCGTGATGCCCGCCGGAATGATGCCCGACCACCACGGCAGCCCGCGCGACGGCACCACCCACAGGCAGCAGGCGATCGCGAACGCCAGATGCGCGCCCAGCCACCGCCAGGAGAAGAAGATCGCGGCATCACAGGCCACGAACACATAGAACGCAGCCAGGCTGATCGCGCCCACCGTGTTCGGAAACCAGTGCACCGCAACGGTCACCAGCACGGTCGCCGCCGCCACATACCCGTGATGCACCGAATGTGGCAGCCGCGGACCCCAGATCAGCAGACTGACACCAAGCAGCAACGCCACGAAAGCGGCCACGCCGACCAGCGGCCGATTGCCCTCATCACCCGGAGCCACGGCCGTGAGAATCAGGCCCAGAACCCCACCCATGACGTAGAACGCCCCGGTGGTCCGAGCCATGACCATTGCCGTCGCCAGCGCCGATGCCGCCCGCACCCGGGTTCGGGTATCGCCGCGAGACCCGATTCCTCGCACGGTGCATAGCCTAGACATAAGGTCTGTCAGCAGTAGACACAACCGTCGGAATAAGCCACGCCGGGCTCTCGGCAGGCGACACGCCAGCAGCGAATTCTCAGCGCGGTTGCAGCACTTCGGTACCCACGAAGGGCACCAGCGCGGCGGGGATTCGGACCGAACCGTCGGCCTGCTGATGGTTCTCCAGCAGCGCCACGATCCAGCGGGTGGTCGCCAGCGTGCCGTTCAAAGTCGCGGCGGTCTGCGGCTTTCCGTTCTCGTCGCGGTAGCGGACATTCAGGCGACGCGCCTGGAACGTCGTGCAATTCGAGGTCGAGGTGAGCTCGCGGTAGGTCTGCTGGGTGGGAACCCAGGCCTCGCAATCGAATTTGCGGGCCGCCGAGGAACCCAGATCACCGGCGGCCACATCGATCACCCGGTACGGGACCTCGATCGCGGCCAGCATCTCCTGCTCCCAGGCCAGCAGCCGCTGATGCTCGGCGTCCGCGTCCTCGGGGCGGGTGTAGACGAACATCTCGACCTTGTCGAACTGGTGCACGCGGATGATGCCGCGGGTGTCCTTGCCGTAACTGCCCGCCTCGCGACGGAAGCACGACGACCACCCGGCGTAGCGCTTCGCGCCCGCGGTCAGATCCAGGATCTCGCCCGAGTGGTAGCCCGCCAGCGGGACCTCCGAAGTGCCGACCAGGTACAGGTCGTCCTCCTCGAGGTGATAGACCTCCGCCGAGTGCTGGCCCAGGAAACCGGTGCCCTGCATGATCTCCGGACGCACCAGCACCGGCGGGATCACCATGGTGAAACCGTTCGCGGTCGCCCGCTGCGCGGCCAGCTGCAACAGACCCAGCTGCAACAGCGCGCCGTAACCGGTCAGGAAGTAGAAGCGCGAACCCGACACCTTCGCGCCGCGCTCCATGTCGATGATGCCCAGCGACTCACCCAGATCCAGGTGATCCTTCGGCTCGAAATCGAATTCGCGCGGGGTGCCGATGGTGTCGAGGACGATGAAGTCCTCCTCGCCGCCCGCGGGCGCACCCTCCTGCACCACATTCGACAGCGCGCGCTGCGCGGCCTCGACATCGGCGTCGGCGGCCTTCTCCGTCGCCTCCGCCTCCTTGACCTTCGCCGAGAACTCCTGGCCCTGCGCCAGCAGCGCCGGACGCTCCTCGGGGGAAGCCTTGCCGACCTTCTTGCCCAGCGCCTTGTGCTCGGCGCGCAACGTATCGGCCGCCAGCACCGCGGCACGACGGGCGGCATCCGCCTCGAGCAGGGCATCCACCAGGGCCGGATCCTCGCCGCGAGCGCGCTGCGACGCGCGGACCGCATCCGGGTTCTCACGCAGGAATCGAAGGTCGATCATGTCGCAACAGCCTAGTGGGCGACCGCCAGCGGTTTTATCTGCCCTCCGATCCGCCGCGGCATCGGATTCGGTCCGATCCTGTAATTACGGACCACCTACCGGCGCTCGTCGCAATAGGGTTGACGGATGGGACGGCAGGGAGCTCGCCAGCGGCTCCGCCGTGGTATTTCCGAGGAGTCACCATGCCCCAGTACACCCCGCACACAGCCGATTTCGTCGTCGTTGGCGCCGGATCCGCGGGGGCAGCACTCGCCGCACGCCTGAGCGAACGACCCGGCGTCAGCGTCGTGGTCCTGGAGGCCGGCGGCGAGGACAGCGACAAGTTCGCGCACATTCCCGCTGCCTTCAACCAGCTGTTCCAGGGCCCGAACGACTGGAACTACCGCACCGAACCCCAGCCCGAACTCAGCGACCGCAAGGTCTACTGGCCGCGCGGCAAGATGCTCGGCGGCTCCTCCTCGATGAACGCCATGATGTGGGTGCGCGGGTTCGCCGCCGACTACGACGAATGGGCCAAGTACGCGGGACCCTCCTGGTCCTTCGAACAGGTGCTGCCCTACTTCCAGAAGATGGAGACCGTCGAGGAGGCCACCGAACCCGGTGAGGGACGCCAAGGGCCGCTGCACATTTCACGCCAGCGCAGTCCGCGCGCCATCACCCACACCTACCTGCAGGCCGCCACCGAAGCCGGATATCCGGTGGAGCGCGCCAACAGCGATCAGCCGCAAGGCTTCTCGCAGACCATGGTGAACCAGAAGCGCGGCGCGCGCTGGAGCACCGCCGACGCCTACCTGCGGCCCGCGCTGCAGAACCGGCGCGACCTGACCGTCGTCACCGACGCGCACGTCACCCGGGTGCTGTTCGAGGACATCCGCGCGGTCGGCGTCGAATTCCGGATCGGCGGGGAGATCAAGCAGATCACCGCCAAGCGCGAGGTCATTTTGTCCGGCGGCGCGATCAACACCCCGCAGCTGCTGCAGCTCTCCGGCATCGGCGACGACGAGACGCTGATCGACCTCGGCATCCCGTGCCTGGTGCACTCCCCCGAGGTGGGCCGCGGACTGCGCGACCACCTGGCCGCGCCCATCGTCTACCGCACCCGCGGCGGCAGCCTCTACGGCGCGGACAAGAACCTGCTCGAACTCGGCAACTACCTGGTCCGCCGCCGCGGCCAGCTCACCTCGAACATCGGTGAGGCGTACGGATTCATCCGCAGCCGTGAGGGATTGGACCTGCCGGACCTGGAGCTGATCTTCGCGCCCGCGCCGTACCTCGCCGAGGGACTGGGCGAACCGGACGGGCACGCGCTGACCTTCGCGGCGATCCTGCTCAAGCCGGACTCCATGGGCAGCGTCACCATCACCTCCGCGGATCCGTTCGCGCCGCCGCGCATCAACCCGCGCTACATCACCGAACCTTCCGACCGCGCCGCCCTGATGGCCGGGCTGCGCGCCTGCGTCGAGATCGCCAACCAGCCCGCGCTCAAGGGCTACATCGGCGATCTGGTGCAGCCGGCGGTCCCGTCCAGCACCGATCTGGAGGAGGTGCTGCGACGCTGCCTCGAGGACCACTCGCACACGCTCTACCACCCGGTCGGCACCTGCGCGATGGGCACCGACAAGAGCAGCGTGGTCGATCCGGAGCTGCGGGTGCGCGGGGTGGAGGGGCTGCGCATCGCCGACGCCTCGGTGATGCCGGTCATCACCCGCGGCCACACCCATGCCCCCGCCGTCCTGATCGGCGAGAAGGCCGCGGACCTGATCCCCTGATCAACGCGCACCCAGGTGCGCTCGGAAACGCTTGCCCGGCCGCATGATCGACGCGGTCGGGGGTGCGAACCCAGGTTGTTCCTGGCGAGGGCGGTGTCGCGCTGCAATGATGGAGCGCGATGTCCCAGCCATACGCGCCTCCGCCGCCCCCGTCCGCACCGCGCCCCGGCGCGCCCAAGCGGCGCAAGCCGGGCGCGATGGATCGGGTGCTGGCGCCGTTCCGCTCGATCGAGTCCAAGCTCGACCGCAACGGACCGCTCTCCGCATCCACGGTGCGGTGGGGTCTGCTGGCGATGGCGGTCGGCGTCACCGTCGCCGTGCTCATCACCATGTTCGTGTCCAACGGCTTCGACACCAACAAGGTGAAGGCGCACGCGCCCGGCGCACCGCAGCCCACCGGCGCGGTGGCGGGCGCGGCCTTCGGCACCGCCAAGCCCGGAGACTGCCTGACCTGGAGCAAGTCCGGGGCCACCGACCTCTCCAAGGTCGAGTGCGCGACCAAGCACATGTTCGAGGTCACCGGCGTGGTCGACCTCAGCAAGTACCCGGGCAAGGAGTTCGGTCCCGGTGCGCCCTACCCGGATTCGCTGCGCATGCTGGAACTGCGCGACGAGCACTGCGCCAGCGCCACCCAGTCCTACCTCAGCGGAAAGCTCGATCCGCGCGGCAAATTCGATGTCAGCCTGATCGACCCGGGCAAGGAAGGCTGGCGCGCGGGCGAGCGCACGCTGCGCTGCGGCGTACAGGTCGAGACCATCAGCGGCGCGGCCGCCGTCGCCTCCACCGGCAGCATCCGCGACGTGAATCAGTCGAAGGTGTACGACACCGGCACCTGCATCGGCATCAAGAACGGCCTGCCCACCGGCGAACCGGTCGACTGCTCGCAGCCGCACTCCTACGAGATGATGTCCACCGTCGACCTGGCCGGCCACTTCACCGGCGGCCCGCCCAGCAAGGACGACCAGGACAGCTTCATGGCCGACCAGTGCGCCAAGGACGCGGGCGACTACCTCGGCACCGCCAACGCCATCCACGACAAGACGCTCACCGTCTTCTTCGACTTCATCGACACCCGCAGCTGGATGGTCGGCAGCCGCAGCCTCAACTGCATGCTCGGCAAGGGCAACGATCAGGGCTTCTCCACCATCGTCGGCTCGGCCAAGGGCGACATCCAGGTGGACGGCCAGGCCCCGGTGCCGCCGCCCAACAACGGCCGCTACACCCCGCCGCCGCTGCCCGGTGCGGCCCCGCCGGTTATCCCCCAGCCACGATGAATTCCGGTATGCCGGAACGGGACCGGTAGCAATGGCCGTCAGCATGTCCGACGACCGTTTCGAGGAACTCGTCGGTGACGCCCTCGACCTGATTCCGCCGGAATTGTCACAGGCGATCGAGAATGTGGTCGTGCTCATCGAGGCGCGCAATGCCGAGGACCCTCAGCTTCTGGGCCTCTACCACGGCATTGCGCTCACCGATCGCGACTTCAGCCACTACGGTGGCGCCCTTCCGGACACCGTCACCATCTATCGCGAATCCATCCTCGGGATGTGCCGTAGCGAAGAAGAAGTGGTGCAGGAGGTGGCTATCACAGTGATTCATGAGATAGCCCACTATTTCGGGATTGACGACGAGCGTCTTCATCAGCTGGGATGGGGCTGAAACCCTAAGCTGGGAACCGATCAGCAAACCTCTGCGTCCAAGCTTCATAGCCGGGGGAAAACGTAGAAGGGAGCCCGATCATGGTCGGCCACGTCCTCGTGCAGCCCGAGGTGGTCCTCGCGGCCGCCCTCGAACTCGACCTGCTCGCCGAGCGCCTCGCCGCCGCCGCGGGCTGGAGCGCACCGGCCACCCACGTGCTGCCGTCGGGCACCGAAGAGGTGTCGTTCCTGGCCGCCGGGCACTTCAATTCGGCCGCGCTGAGCCATGATCGGGCCGTCGCCCAGGGCATCCTCGAACTGCACCACGCCGCCGCCACGCTGCGCAGCCAGCTCGCGCAGTACCTGGCGCAGGACGCGGTGCGGGCCGCCGGCATCGCCGCCATCCAGGTGTAAAGGGGAGACACATGACACTGGGAATCACCGGGGTGTTCTGGCTGCCCCGCATGGCCGAGATCAACTCCATCTCGCTGAACGCGGGCGCGCACGCCGTTCCGATCGCCGCCGCGGGCACCGCCTGGGGCGCGCTCACCGCCGCCTGGGTCGACGCCACCACCACCGTGGCGCGGGTGATGGCCGAGATCGGCGTCGGACTCGAGGGCCTCAACGGCATCAATGTGCTGGCTCGGCTGGCCGGCTTCACCGTGTGGTCCGAACAGCAGGCCGTGATGGCGGGCGTGATGGCCGGGAAGGCCGCCGCCAATGTCACCGCCTACACCGTCGCCTCCCTCGTCATGCCGAGCCTGCCCGAGATCGCGGTCGTGGAGACCGCCCGGGTGGCCGCGTACTCCAGCGGCGGCGCGCTCAACGGCACCGCCGAAGCCGCCGAGGCCGCCAAGCTCGCCCTCGACATCCGCGCCGCGCTGGTGATGGAGACCTACGAGGCCGCCACCAGCCTGATGGTGGCCACCCCCGGCCAGTTCCTGATGCCGCCGCCCATCGCCATGGGCGCGGGCAATGCCAATGCGGGCGCGGACGCGTTCGCCAACAGCAACGATCCGATCCAGGCGGCGCTCGGCGCGGCCGCGGCGCTGGCCCAGAATCCGGCCGTCACCAGTGCGCTGTCACAGGTCGCGCAGGTCGCGGGGACGGTCGCCACCAGCGGGGTCAGCAGCGCGGGAAACGTTGCGAGCACGGCTGTTTCGGCGGTCGTCAACGCGGTCACGCAGGCTCCGGGACTCGGGGTCGGACTGCCGGTGACGCCGGGTGCGGGCATCGGCGCGGCCACCGTCGGTGCGGGCGGGGCGGCCCTGGCCACCCAGGCGGTGTCCTTCGGCGGCGGTGCGGGCACCTCGGTCAGCATCGGCTCTGTCAACATCGGCTCTGTCAACATCGGAAATGGCGGCGGCACACTGAAACTCCCTGACGGCTGGGGCTCCGGCCTCGGAACCGGCTGCGGCACAGCGACTCCCGCGACTCCGGTCGCTCAACCGATGACCGCGCCCGCCGCCTCGGCCGGGTCCACCGCGCCGGTGCGCGGCTCGGGCAGCAGTCCGCTGCTGGGCGGCCAGGCCGACGACGAGGACGACGCCCGCCGGGTCGACTACGGGCGTTCGGTGGAGGTCTTCGCCGACGGACGGGTCATCGCGCCCGCCGTCATCGGCAGCGATCCGGCCATCGAGCGGTGACCATACTCGGTGCGGGACGCGGACCGTCACTGCTGCGATCGGTGACACTGACCCTCGACGAGATGCAGTACCTACAGCAGAGTTTGGCTATCGATGAACTGCCGGTGGTGCTCGACGCCATGGGCCGCTACGACACTGCCGCCGACCACGATCGCGCCATGGCCGCCGCGGCCGCGACGCTGACCGAACGCGAACTCCTCGACGGCGAGCAGGTTCATCCGGAACTCGCCGAGCGGCTGCGGGTGCTCTACCGGCCGCACTGGGTGCTGGCCGTGCGCTGGTACGTGGCCGGGCAGGTCAACCGGTTCTGCCTGGCCAAGGGCGACGACTTCGACGTGGTGGCATTGCGCGGGCCCGGCTCCTACGTCCTCGACGAGGCGAGTCACGATCTCGCGGGCACCGTACTGGCCGCGCTGGGTCCGGCCGATCCGCTCGAACTGGCCGGAATGAACGCTCCCACCGAGGAATTGGCGGTCATCTTCGACGACGCGGGCGACGCCACCACCACCGCGAATCGGCTGGCGAAGGCCTGCACCCCGGCCCGCGACGCGCACACCCTGGCTTCGGCTCTGGTGCAGGTGGATTCGCACGCCGAGATCGTGGCCGTGCGCTACGGCGACGGATCCCGCGACGTGGCCGACCACCATCTCGCGATCTACAACACCCGGCACGGCCGCTTCCTGGCCGTCACCGACCGCGCCGACGACGGCACCGCGTGGACAGCGCTGGCGAGCGGCACGCCCGCCCGCATCCGCACCGCACTCACCGACCTGATCGCGCAACAGCCACTGCGCACCGAATTCCCCTCCACGCAGCCGAAATAGCCCCTTCCGCGCGGCAGCGCACTGGCCTGTCCGCACGGCGACCCGACAAGCATCTTCGCGCGGCAGCACCCACGACTTCCTCTGTGTGCAGCCGCCCCAATGAACTCTTCGGCGTGGCAACCCCGATAGGTCAGCGGCACAGCCGGTATCGGTGGCCGGACCGGTTGCGTTGTGCGGGTGGCTAACCCATGGGGTCGTCGCCGGTGAGGGCAATGGCGTCGCCGAACGGGGCGGGGTAGCGGCCCCAGCGGGTGCACTCCCACCCGCCGTTCTCGGCCGGCAGCAGTTCGATGGTCTCGGTGTTGTCCAGGTGGTTGTTGGCGGCGAAAAGCCTTGGCACGCCGGTCAGTTCGCGGGACACCAGGCGCATGGCCGCGCCGTGGCTGACCAGCACGATGTCCGCGGCGTCCGGGCCGGACAGGTACTCCTCGCGCAGGCGCTGGAGGGTGGGGACGTAGCGGGCCAGGACGTCCTCGCCGGATTCGCCGCCGGGGACCCGCAGGCTCAGTTCGCCGAAATGCCAGGCGTGATAGACGTCCTGGAAGGCCTCGTGCGCCTCCCGGGTGCCGAGGCCCTCCAGGTCGCCGAGCTGCACCTCCTGCAGGTCCTCGAGCACCTCCAGGGCGACACCGGTCGCGGCCTCGATGTAGCCACCGGTCTGGCGGGCGCGCAGCGCGGCCGAGGAGAACAGGCGCTGCGGCGGCACGATCAGGTTCGAACCGAAGGTCTTCGCCTGCGCCACACCACGTTCGGTGAGGGGCAGGCCCGGTAGCCGGGTGTCGAGGATCTTGGCGACATTGCCTTCCGTCTCGCCGTGCCGGACCAGGATGAGCTTGCCGGTCACAGGTCGGCCACTCCCTTCTTCAGATCAGCCAGCCAGGCCGCGCCGGGCGCGTCGGACGGCGGTGCGGCACCGGCCGCGGTGGCGGCGGGCCAGGAGCCCAGGAAACGGATACGGGCCGCGGTGCGGTGCAGCGCCTTGAGCGCCTCCGCGACCGCGGTGTCGTCGATATGGCCGACGCAGTCCAGGTAGAAGCGGTAGGTGCCCATGCCGGTGCGGGTCGGGCGCGACTCGATGCGGGTGAGATCGATACCGCGGGTGGCGAATTCGGCGAACGCCCGCATCAGTGAACCGGGCTCGTTGGCCAGCTCCAGCACTATCGAGGTGCGGTCGGTCCCGGTACGGCGCGGGGCCGGACGCGGCGGCACCACCAGCACGAAGCGGGTCACCGCCTGATCATGGTCGGCGACACCGGCGGCCAGCACCGACAGACCCAGCCGCTCCCCGGCCAGGGTGGTGGAGACCGCGGCGTCCGCGTGCCCGGCCGCCACGTCCTCCGCGGCGGCGGCATTGGAGGCCGACACGTACATCCGCGCCTGCGGCAGCCGCCGCTCCAGCCACAACCGGACCTGCGCGGCCGCCACCGGATAGGCGGCGATGCTGGTCACGTCGGCGAGCTGCAGACCGGCCCGGCCCACGATGGTGAATGCCACGTCCAGGTCCGTCTCGGCGATGATCTGCAAGCGCGGACCGACCGCCAGCGCGTCCAGGGTCGGTGCGATGGAACCCTCCACCGAACTCTCGATCGGCACCACCGCGCCATCGACGTCACCGGCGCGAACGAGCTCGACGGCCGCACCCTGACTGGGTGCGGGGACACGCTCGACCGGTCCATCGAAGGTTCCGGTGGACTCGAACTGGGCGAGGGCCATCTCAGTGAAAGTTCCCGACGGCCCGAAGTAGGCGATGCGCGGCACGGTTACGAGATTACTTAAGTGCGGACAGTCACCTCGAGGTTTATCCAACTCCCCGGTAACTCCGCACCCCCGATCACGCCCCGAGCCCGGCCAGCGCGGCCGCGACCGCGTCCGGTTCGGCGGTCTCGATCGCCAGCAGCACCTCGCGGAAGGCCTCGACGGCGGGCGGCTTCAAACCGGTGAGGAATGCGATGTCGGGGGTGGCCAGCGCGGCCGGGATGTCGTCGCCGATGAGCGCGGCGACGGTGGCGGCGATGACGGCCAGGGCGCGCTCACCAGAGTCGGTGCGAGCGACGAAACCGTTGTCGCCGTGGACGATTCGAATCAGGAACGCGGCGACGGCGGTGTCGTCGAGGGTCAGGTCGAGCACCTCGGCACCGGGGTCGGCGGTGCGCGGGCGCACCAGGTTCTCGGCGAGGCGGCGGTCCGGGCGCGGCGGGACCGAGAGGGTCAGCGCGATCGGTTCGGGCGCGGGGGACGAATCGTGCGGCACCCGGTCACGGTAGCGATCGGGCGGGAGCGCGGGGGACGGGACCCACGACACCGGACGCCGGGACATCGGTTGCGCGAGCGACCTTCGTCACTTAGCTTAGGATTACCTAATTCACTCACGGAGGTGTGTATGCCCCCAGCGGCCTCGCTCGTCGCGCCCACCACGGCCGAACGCGTGCACAGCGCCTGTGCGCACGCCGACACCGCGATGCTGGCGCTGCCTGGGCTCGACCCGGTACCCACCTCGGTGCACTTCCTGCGGCAGTGCGGCGACCTGGTGATGGCGGTGCCGATGAACTCCACCGCGGCCGGACTCATCCTCGGCTGCGGCGCCAGCGGCTCGCCCGCCGTCCTCGAACTCACCGATCAGGCGCCGCTGCAACTGCGCGAACCCGTGCGCGCCCTGGTCTGGCTACGCGGCTGGGTCCACAATGTGCCCACCCACGCCCAGCGCGCCCTGGCCACCGCGGTCGCCACCGACCACCCGCACCCGGCCCTGCTCGACATCGGGCACACCACCACCATGCTGCGACTGGTCATCGACTCCGCCGTGGTCGCCGACACCTCCGGCGCCGACGCGGTCGACCGCGACCAGCTCCGCGACGCCCGGCCCGACCCCTTCTGCGCCCTGGAAGGCGCTTGGCTGCAACACCTTCAGGCCGACCACGCCGACGTGGTGGAACGCCTGGCCCGGCGACTGCCGCCCACCCTGCGCCGCGGCGCGCTCATCCACCCGCTGGCCATCGACCGCTACGGCGTCACCCTGCGCGTGGAGGCCGTCGACACCGACCACGACATCCGCATCCCGTTCCCGGTCCCGGCCAACGACCTCGAATCCCTCAGCCGCGCAGTGCAAACCCTCGCGGGCAATCCGTTCACCGGCGGGCTCAACCGCATCTGAGCGGCACTCACCCGGATTTCCCCGCGCGCACTCGAGAACCGGCGCGGCCGCGCGCATAGATTGACGGGCATGGTTTCGGCTGCTGATTCCGCGCCCGTGTGGCCCGCGCCCGAATCGTCCGAGCAGGGGCGGCGGGCGATCAAGCTGGAGATCGCGATCGTACTGGTCGTGACCTTCGGGCTGAGCGGGGCGAGCGCGGCCCTGTCCCTGCTCGAGAGTGCGCTCTCACCCGGCGGGGTCGGCGGGCAGACGGTCGCGCTGAATGCCTCGCGGGCCAGCCAGTCGGTGATCGACCTGCTGTTCCAATTGCTCGGCGTGGCCCGACTACTCGGGTGGGCGGCGCTCGGCGGGTACCTGTTGTGGCGCAGCGGGATCGGGCCGCAGGCGGTCGGGCTGGTGCGGCGACTGCGCTGGCGGGCCGACGTGCTGCCCGGATTGATGCTGGCCGCCGTGATCGGAATCCCCGGACTGGGACTGTATCTGGTGGCGCACGCGCTCGGCGTGAGCGTCACCATCGTGCCCAGCTCGCTCGAACACTGGTGGCGACTGCCGGTGCTGGTGCTGTCGGCGTGGGCGAACTCGGCGGCCGAGGAAGTGCTCGTGGTGGCGTATCTCATCTCACGTTTGCGCGCGCTGGGTTGGTCGGAGAACAGGTCCCTGCTGGCATCGGCGCTACTGCGTGGCAGCTACCACCTCTATCAGGGCCTGGGCGGGGGTGTCGGAAACCTGGTGATGGGCTTGATCTTCGGCCGCTATTGGCAGCGCACCAACCGGCTGTGGCCGCTGCTGCTGGCGCACGCGCTCATCGACACCGTCGCCTATGCCGGCTACACCTTCCTGCGCGGACACGTTTCCTGGCTGCCGTAATCCGATCGGAACGAGCCATCCGGGCACCGCGATCGGTACCGTGTCAGGTGATGAACGGCGACGACCCCCAGCACTTTGCACGGATGCGCCGGGAGCCGCCGCCGGGACGCCCCGGTGAGCCCCCGGCCGCACCGCCACGCCCAGCGGCGAATCATGGGCAATCACAACGATCCGATACACCCCGGCCGTCCGACGACTGGGCCGTTAACGATGGCGTCCCGCAGGTAGAACCAACTCAGGTGATCCATCGCAACGAACCCGGCCCCGCCCTGGCGTGGTCGCAGGTACCGCCCCGGAACCAGGGCGGGCCGCCGCCACGGCACCCGGGCGCGCGCCCGCCGGGCCCCGGCGATCAGCGCGATCGGGTTCCACCGCAGCGCAATCCACCACCGCAGCAGCGCAACAACCCACCGCCGCAACGCAATCAGCCGGGCGCGCAGGCGCGCGGAGCCATGGGCTACGCGCCCACCCAGCAGCCGGTGCCGTTCCGCGAGGACACCCCCCGCACTCCCCCGACCCCGCCGCCCACCAAACGCGGTGGCGGCGGCCGACCTCCGCGCGGCGGCCGACCGAAACGCAAGCGGCACTGGGGCCGCTGGCTGCTGGCGCTGGTGCTGGTCATCCTGCTGCTGCCGATCGGGGCGGCGATCTACGTCGACACCCACATCACCCGGATCGACGCCCTGGCCAACTACTCCGGACGGGTCGGCGACACGCCCGGGACGAATTGGCTTCTGGTGGGCTCCGACAGCCGTGCGGGACTCACCAGCGCGCAGGAGCAGGAGTTGTCCACCGGCGACGCCTCCGATGTGGAGGGCGAGCGGACCGACACCGTCATCCTGGTCCACATCCCCAAGTCCGGTAAGCCCACACTGGTCAGTCTGCCGCGCGATTCGTACGTGAGCATTCCCGGCGTCGGCAAGGACAAGCTCAACGCGTCCTTCGCGTCGGGCGGCGCGCAACTGCTGGTCAAGACCGTCGAGGGCGCGACCGGGGTGCACATCGACCACTACATGCAGGTGGGGTTCGGCGGCTTCGCGAATGTCGTCGACGCGGTCGGCGGCATCGATATGTGCCTTGACAGCCCGATGAACGATCCGCTCGCCGGAATCAACCTGCCCGCGGGTTGCCAGAAGCTCGACGGCGCGCAGGCGCTGGGCTTCGTGCGCTCGCGCGCCACACCGCGCGCGGATCTGGACCGCATGCTCAATCAGCGCAAGTTCCTCAGCGCACTGCTGAAGAAGGCCGCCAGCCCGGCGACATTGGCGAACCCGTTCAAGTCCTGGCCGCTGATCACCAATCTGACCAGCGCGTTGAAGGTCGACAAGGGTGCGCACATCTGGAATCTGGCGACGCTCGGCAAGGCTCTCGACAACGATCCGGTGACGACCACCGTGCCGGTCGGCGGCTTCGAGGACGTGTCCGGCAGCGGCAATGTGCTGCTGTGGGACAAGACCCGCGCGAGCGCGTTCTTCGACGCCATCGCCAAGGATCAGCAGATCCCGGCGGACCTGATCACGACCGTCGGAAGTTAGCTGGAATTAGGCAATACTTGCCTCAATTAGGCTGTACTCAATAAGGTTGCACTTGGATGACACGCGGTGTGACCAGGATTAATCTCTTCGGCATGTCCACCCGAACCCAGACAAAGCGCAGCAAGTTCCACGGTCTGCTGCAGGACCAGATCCGCAATGAATTCCACGCGGAGCACCAGTACGCCGCGATCGCGATGTGGTTCGACAATGCCGATCTTCCGGTCCTCGCCAAGTACTTCTACAAGCAGGCCGTCGAAGAGCGCAATCACGCGATGATGATCGCGCAGTATCTGATCGATTCGGACATCAGCGTGGAGATGCCCGGACTCGACGCCTCCACTTCGCAGTTCGCGAATGCGAAGGAGCCGCTCGCGCTGGCCCTCGCCCAGGAGGAGACGGTCACCGAGCAGATCATCCAGCTCGCCAAGACCGCCCGCGAAGAAGGCGATTACCAGGGCGAGCAGTTCATGCAGTGGTTCCTCAAGGAACAGGTCGAGGAAGTCGCGACCATGAAGACGCTGCTGACCGTCGCCGAGCGCGCGAGCGCCAATCTTTTCGATCTGGAGAGTTTCGTCCAGCGCGAAATGAGTGGCCCGAAGGACGCTTCCGGCGCCCCGCATGCCGCGGGTGGCTCGCTCTAGGTGGATTCACGAATCAGGCCCGGTCCGTTGCGCTGGACCGGGCCTGATCTGTGTCTTGCGACAAACTCAGCGCAGCGTGATCTGACGCGAACGCAGACCGTCGCGGGAACGACGCTCCTCGGAGGTCAGCGGCTCGTCCAGTTTCAATGCGGCAGCCAATTTCGCGCCGAATTCGCGTGCGCCGCTTTCCCATTCGCTGGCGTGCTTTTCCGGATCCAGATCGAAGACCGGGACCAGCAGGCCGTGTGTGCGGAACGAACCCGCGAAGCGCGAACCCTCGCCCAGGTGCAGGTCGCCGGCCGCGTGCAGGCGGGCCAGGGCCAGCATCAGCTGATCCTCGTCCTCCGGGCGCACCCAGCGCACGTGCGCCTTCTCACCGGCGTCCACCCACCAGGCCGCACCGACCGCGTCCGCGCCCAGCTCCAGGCGGGCCGAGGGCATGATGGCCTGGTTGGCCTGCTCGATGGTGGCTGCGACCTGCGGATCGGGGGTGACGCCCGCCGGCACCCACCAGTCGAAGTTCTGGTGCACCACCAGATCGAGGGCGGCGCCCGCGTCGAGCACGTCCGAAAGCGACGGCGCGCCTTCGACATTCGCGGTAGCCAGCGACTCGCCCGGCTCGGCGCCCTGGGTCCACAGGATGGCGGCCGCGAGATCGGCGGCCGGATCGGCGGACTGATGCTGCACCTGCGTGCCGACGAAACCGGTGGCCTCGTCACCGGCGCGCACCAGCGCCGCGACCGCACCCGGCAGCACGGTGGACAGTGTGACCGGCCGCTGCGGCGCAATGCTCGGCGACAACTTCAGCGTCGCGGTCGCCGACGGCACGAACTCCCGCAGCGCGACCAGATCGCATTCGGCGGCCAGGCCCTCGAACGGCCGCGTCACGGCCGTGGCCGCGAGCTCCTGTTCGGCGCGGCGGGCGGCCAGCTTCTGCGCCCGATTGCTGTCCGGCTTCGGGCTGTTTCGCTTCGACTTACCCATGTGGAGAAAGTACTGGGTGGGCTACCGGGCGCTGCGCTCCGGGCAGCCTTCGGCCGAACGGATTGCGGGACAGGCCTTCAGGCAGCCGCGAGGACGGCCTTGGTGCGGGCCGGGTAGTTGGTGGCCACCCAGTCGACGCCGAGGTCGGCGCAGAGTTTGACGTCGTCGGGGTCGTCGCAGGTCCAGACGTAGGTGGCGCGGCCAGCGGCGGCGGCCTTGTCGACGAGTTCCGGGTTCTGGCGCAGGGTTCGCACCGAGGGGCCGACGGCGGTCGCGCCGACCGTGTGGGCCGCGCCGCCCGTCAGATACAGCGAGGACTCGCCGAGCAGGACCGTGGGCAGCAGCGGCGCGGCGCGGCGGATGCGCCAGACCGCGGTGGCCGCGAACGACATGACCACGGCGCGTGCGTGATCCGCCGAGGCGGGTGCGCCGATGCCGTAGCGGTTGAGCTCGCCGAGCAGGCTCACCTCGACCTGCGCGCCGTAGCGGACCGGGTGCTTGGTCTCGATGAACAGCTTGGTGGGGCGGCTCTTCCAGTCCAGCACCAGCTCGATCAGCTCGGCGAGGGTGAGCACACCCTCCGGCTCCGCTTCGGTGCCGAAGTTCATCGCCTTGAGTTCTTCCAGCGTCAGCTCGCTGACCGCGCCCGTGCCGTCCGAGGTGCGGTCCACCGTGCGGTCGTGCACGCAGACCAGGTGCCCGTCCTTGGTCAGGCGGATATCGCATTCCACCCCGTCCGCGCCCTCCTGCAGCGCGAGATCGTATGCGGCGAGCGTGTGTTCGGGTCGCGCCGCCGACGACCCTCGATGCGCGACCACGAACGGCGCTCGACTGCCCCGGCTCACTTCGCCACTACCTCCTGCTGCTGTGCTTGCGCCTCATCATCCCCGACCGCGACGGCGAGCGCGCGCTCGGTGGACGCGGCGGGCTCAGCGACACCGCCGCCGGGCCGCACCGGTTCGATCACCGAGCGCACCGGCGTGGTGGCGATCACCCAGCGCGACAACCGCTTCGGGCGACCCCGCAGATCCAGGCCCGCGAACGCGCGCACCAGACCCAGCGAGGCGATCGCCACGCCTGCCGCCACCAGGTTCGTCCACAGGGTGAACAGCACCCCGTCGGCCTGCACCTGCAGCGTGGACGCGAACCGGTACAGCAGCGACACCGCGACCATGACACCGTTGAGAATCCAGGCGGCCCACCAGATCCGGACCGCGCGCAGCAGTCGCGGGTCGGCGTTCTCCGGATCGGCGGCATTGCGGACGCGGACCGTCTCGAGCAGGAACACGCCCGGCCACACCAGGTTCAGCACCGGGTACACGCACAGCAGCACCAGGACCATCAGCGACCGCGAATCCTCCCGGCCCGCGCTCGCGAACACCGCGCGGCGGGTCTCGGCGAGCCAGCCGACCAGTGCGATCGCCGCACACAGGGCCAGCACCAGCGCGACCACCGCGGAAACCGTCACCGCCGCATCGGAAATCCAGAGCAGCCAGGGCGGGATGAGCCGGGTGCGATTGCGCAGCAGCACGCCGTAACGGCCCAGTTCGGCCAGCGCGGCCACCCCGAACGCGATGGCGGTGGCGATCAGCAGGGTGCTCAGCCGGTCGGTGAAGCGGGCCAGCGGGCGCCGCGGCGCCGAGGACTCCAGCGGCGGCCGATCCAGCAGTCCCCAGCGCGGAATCTGCCGGTAGTGCGGCGTCTCTCGCGAAGACGCGGGCCGATGTGGTTGCGCCGGACCCGATTTGCGGCCGGGCGGGCGGGCCACCCAGCGATAGTTGCGCCGGTTCGCCGGGGCGTCCACCGGGGCGGGCGAGAGCAGGACGCCGTGGCAGCGCGGGCACCAGTGCAGCGGTTTGCCCTGCACCGCCCAGCGCGCGCCGCAGCGTGCACACGGCTGTACGACCGCGGATCGCGAGTCGGCCACGTGTCCCCCGTTCATCTCGGCTCCATCATCAGCGCCTAGTAGATCTTCGCCTCGTCACCATCGCCGACCACGGGCCGGCCGGCGTGCTGCCACGCCACCATGCCGCCCGCTACATCGACGGCTTCGAAACCGATCTGGTTCAAATACTTCACGACCTGGATGGAACGGCCGCCCTGCCGGCACACCACGTAGATGTCGGCGTCGTAATCCAATTCGTCCAGGCGGGCCGGGACGTCGACCATCGGGATGTGGATGGCGCCGGGCGCGTGGCCCAGCCGCCACTCGTCGTCCTCGCGGACGTCGAGCAGCACCATCGCGCCGCCCGCGCCGGTCCCGGCGACGCTGGCGGCGTCGAACTCCGCAGGCACCGCGTCGATCGGGACCGAGGTCACTTCAGGGCTGTCCACGGTTTCGATCCTGCCACGTGGGCGGGAGCACTGTGGAGTTCCGGGCCGGTGCGAGACACGCCGGGAAGTTATCCACATAATCCACAACCTGATCCACAGGTTGAGAGCCGACCGATTCGTCCGGTCGGCCGATCCGGAAATCCCCTCCAGATCCCGGAGCGGCCGACCCGCGGGCCCTGTCCCAGAAGGCCCTAATCAGTCTGACGCCGCAGGTGAGCGCATGGTTCCATTCGAAACATAAAAAACTGACAACACTACCGAAAAACGGAAATCCTGGGCCCGGCCAGGCAAGATCGGTAGCCTGGCGCTATGACTGTGAGCAGGGGGCTACTCGACGGCCTGGATATCGACGGACTCGACAAGGCGCTGTCCGAGGCGACCTGCCTCGGGATCGACGTCGACACGGGCGCGGCGACACTACGACTCGAACTCGACGTGCTCACCCTTCCCGAGGACGGTCCGCCGCCTGCGGACTGCGACATCTACCTGACCCTGACCGGAGTCAGCCGGGTCGCGGCCTCGCTGCGCCGCCAGCGCTGGGACGACCTGGAGCCGGTGGTCCTCCCGCTCGAACTCGACGGTCTGCACGACGCGGTCAACAGCTTCGGCGGCGGCGCGCTGCACGGCTGGGACTTCCTCGATCTCGCCGACAGCTCCTGGAGCCAGTGGCGCAAACTGCTCAGCTTCGACACCACCATCGGTGACAGCCCGGCCGTGCACATGCTGGAGTTCTCCCAGGAGGAGGGCATCGACCCACGCGAACTGGATGTGCGCGTGTGGTTCCAGGGCATCGAGGTCACCGACGCCAAGGGCGCGGTGATTCCACTGCCGGACTTCATCGCCGGTGGCGTCCGCTGGTGGAAGGCGCACGACGCGGGCGACCCGCGCACTCGGCGGCCGAATATCGTTCCGCCGCTGTAGCACCCGCCCTACGGCACGGGTCCGGATTCAGAAATCCACGCCCGTGCCGTGATCCGGGCAGTAGCCGCCGGGATTCTTGGCCAGATACTGCTGGTGGTAGCCCTCGGCGTAGAAGAACGCGGAAAGATCTGGCAGCGGGGCGATCTCGGTGCGGATCTCACCGAATCCGGCCGCCGACAAGCGGTTCTGATAGGCGGTACGGGTCTCCTCGGCGACCTTCGCCTGCTCGTCGTCGAAGGTGTAGAGGGCCGAACGGTACTGGGTGCCGCGGTCGTTGCCCTGCCGCATGTCCTGGGTCGGATCGTGGTGCGCCCAGAAGTGCGCCAGCACCCCGGCGTAGTCGAGGACCCGCGGATCGAACACCACCAGCACCGATTCGGTGTGACCGGTACGGCCGGAACAGGTCTCCTCGTAGGTCGGGTTCGGCGTGTAGCCGCCCGCGTAGCCGACGGCCGTGCTGTAGACGCCGTCCAGCTGCCAGTACCCCTGCTCGGCGCCCCAGAAGCAGCCCATTGCCAGCACCGCCGGCGCGGTGCCGTCGGGGAACGGAGCCTTGAACGAGTGACCGTTCACATAGTGCCTATCGGGCACGACCAGGGGCTCGGAACGGCCGGGCAGCGCCTGCTCGGGCGTCACCATGGTCGGCTGCGGTAGTCGTAAACGTCCAACGAACTCGTCGTACCACGACATGGCTCGATGCTACGGGACCTGCGGCAGCGGGCGTCGGAGTTGCGATCAGGGGTAGTCCAAAGGTTGGGAAAGATATACATCCATCGGAATGTGGGGGCACGAACCCGGGTTGCGAACAAGCGGGTGTACCAATGACAGTTGGGTGCGCCTCGGACGAATGCCGAGGGCACGCGGCAACGACACTGAGGAAGGGACATCGTGGCTGTTTACACGCTGCCAGAACTGGATTACGACTACAGCGCCCTGGAGCCGTTCATCTCCGGGCAGATCAACGAACTCCACCACTCCAAGCACCACGCCGCCTACGTCGCGGGTGCGAACGCCGCGCTCGAGAAGCTGGAAGCCGCCCGTGAGGCCGGCGACCACGCCGCCATCTTCCTGAACGAGAAGAACCTGGCCTTCCACCTGGGCGGCCACGTCAACCACTCCATCTGGTGGAAGAGCCTGTCCAAGGACGGCGGCGACAAGCCGGTCGGCGACCTGGCCGCCGCCATCGACGACCAGTTCGGGTCGTTCGACAAGTTCAACGCCCAGTTCTCCGCGGCCGCCAACGGCCTGCAGGGTTCGGGCTGGGCCTGGCTGGGCTACGACACCCTGGCCGGCAAGCTGCTCACCTTCCAGCTCACCGATCAGCAGGGCAACGTGCCGCTGGGCATCATCCCGCTGCTGGGCCTGGACATGTGGGAGCACGCCTTCTACCTGCAGTACAAGAACGTCAAGGCCGACTACGTGAAGGCGTTCTGGAACGTCGTCAACTGGGCCGAGGTTCAGGAGCGCTTCACCCGCGCCGTGAACCAGGGCAAGGGTCTGATCTTCGGCTGAGTCCGTCGAGCTTCGAGGCCCGCGAACCGGTGGTTCGCGGGCCTTTCGCATTTCCGGGGTCCGGGTGCTAGCACTCTTTGGTACTTGTGTGCCAGTTAGTTTCGGGTACAACCTGGTGTTTCCAACAGCAGGACGGGCACAGCCGCCCCCGGGACACAGCGGGAGGCACACGATGAGCGACCAGATCGGCGTCATGCCGTTTCAGGCCCACGGTGCATTGCACGGGTTCGTGATCTCCGGCCGCTGGCCGGACTCCACCAAGGAATGGGCACAGGTGCTCGTGCTGGCGGTCCGGGTCGCCGGATTACCCGGATTACTGCCCACCACCACGGTATTCGGGGCGCGCGAGGAACTGCCCGACGACCCGGATCCGAGCATGGTGGGCATCGTGATCGCCGAGGGACCCATCCTCGGTTCGGCGGCGTTGCAGCCCGGGCGGTTCGCCGCGCACGTGCCGCCCGCGCTGATCATGCTGCATCCGCCCAGGGAAACCCGGCCGTCGCTGCCCGAATGTTCGGGCGCGGCCTCCGGATGCCTACTGCTGCCGGGGATTCCGCATCTGGGGCTCGAGCATCGGGCCGCCTGGGTGGAGACCGACAGCGACGGCACCGTCACCTCGATGGTCTCGCGGGTCGGGGTCGACCCGATCAGCGATCCGGACACCGCCGTGCTGGCCATGCTGCTGGCCGCCTGACCCACCTCGCCGCCGCAGCCTGGTCACGCCGTGCCCAGGCGCGGCTCGGCTCTGGGTAAGCCGATGGGCGAGGCGAAAACTCGTGTTCAGCGCCGCGGCGAGCGGCGGGACGACACGAGGAGCACTCGATATGAGCAAGGTTCCCACCGCAGCGTTCGGCAGCACCGACCTGCGGATCAGCCGAATCGGGTTCGGCGCGTGGGCGATCGGCGGCGCGGGCTGGCGCTACAGCTGGGGCAGCCAGGACGACGCGGATTCCATCGCCACCATCCACCGGGCCGTCGAGTCCGGGATCAACTGGATCGACACCGCCGCGGTGTACGGGCTCGGCCACTCCGAGGAGGTGGTCGGCAAGGCCGTCGCCGGACTGCCCGAGGCGGATCGGCCGTACCTGTTCACCAAGGCCGGACTGGTCTGGGACGAGCGGGATCGGGCGGCCGCGCCCAGGCGGATCATGGCCGCCGACAGTGTCCGGCGCGAGGTGGAGGATTCGCTGCGGCGGCTGCGGGTCGAGCGGATCGATCTCTACCAGGTGCACTGGCCGGATACCGGTGCGTCCCTGGAGTTCTCCGAGACCGGCGAGGTGAGCGACGCCGTCGTGACGCCGCTCGCGGAGTACTGGCAGACCATGGCGGACCTGGTGCGGGCGGGCAAGGTGCGGGCCATCGGGTTGTCCAATCACGATGTGCCGCAACTGGAGATCGCCGAAGCCATCGCGCACGTGGATGCCATCCAGCCGCAGTTCTCGCTGCTGAAGCGGAATTCGGCGGGCGAATTGGCTTGGGCCGCAGCACATCACACCGGCGGGATCGTCTATCAGCCGCTGCATTCGGGACTGCTGACCGGTGCTTTCTCGGCCGAGCGGGTGGCCGGGCTGCCGCACGACGACTGGCGGCGGGAGTTCCCCGAGTTCACCACCGAACTCGACCGGAATCTGGCCCTGGTCGACGCGTTGCGGCCGATCGCGGCGGCGCATCGGACCACGGTGGCGGCGGTCGCGCTGGCCTGGACGCTGTCGTGGACCGGGGTCACCGGGGCGATCGTCGGCGCGCGGCGACCCGAGCAGATCGACGGCTGGATCGATGCGGCAACGCTGGAGTTGACCGCAGCGGACCTGGCGCTGATCGAGACCGCGCTGCGCACCACGGGAGCGGGCGAGGGGCCGGTGCGCGGCTGACCGACGGCGGGAAGGACCCTCGGACCGGGCGGTTCGGGGTCTTCGCCAAGCTGTCCACAATTGCCACAGGTTTGCGGACTTTTCGATGAGCCCCTCCGGTCGAGATTGTGAGGCTAACCGAAATCCAGGGAAAGCGCAGCCAAACTTATTGTGCGCATTGCGTTTTCGATCTCGCTGGTTTGCGAGCGCCCGGTTTGCCGGGGTAATATGGCGCACAGCGAAGGGGAGTAGCCCGCAATCGCGTAGTCGACATACTGATCCTCCCGGGTCCGGCTGCGTGAACCGGAGACATCCGGTGGGCGAGACCTTCGGCCGAGAAAAGACCAAACCGATTTACCGGTGGGGTGTCGGCTGGCCCGGGGAGGCGGAGGCCATAGCGCCCGCCGCATTTCAGCTGACAGGCCGGAGACCTGGGAGCGAACCTTCATGATCACCACGGTACTGCTGAGCTTCGGCGTGCTGTTCCTCGCCGAACTGGGAGACAAATCCCAGCTCATGGCACTGACCTTCGCCCTGCGCTATCGCTGGTGGGTGGTGCTTTCCGGCATCACCGTCGCCAGCATCCTGGTCAACCTGATCGCCGTCGGCGTCGGGCACTTCCTCGGTGCGGCCCTGCCCACCGGCGTCATCTCGCTGTTCGCGGCGGCCACCCTGATCGGCGTCGGCCTGTGGACGCTGCGCGAGACCTTGCACGCGGGCGACTCCGACGATGACGTGCCCGCACCGCAGACCCGCTCCCGGTCCGCCTTCCTGGTCGTCGTGTCGGCCTTCCTGCTCGCCGAACTCGGCGACCGCACCATGTTCGCCACCATGGCCCTGGCCACCAAGAACGGCTGGATCGCGGTGTGGATCGGGTCGGTGCTGGGCATGGTCGCGGCGGGCGGGCTGGCGATCGCGATCGGCGTCACCATCGGCAAGCACATTCCCGAGCGCGTCATCGCGGTCTGCTCGGGCCTGCTGTTCCTCTACTTCGGCGCGCTGACGCTGCTCGAGGCGTTCGCGCACGGACTCGGCACCCCGGCCGCGGCCGCGCTGGCGCTGCTGGCTCCGGCGCTGGCGGGAGCGGTGCTGCTGGTGCTGCGTAACTGGTTGTCGCGCAGGTCAATCCGCGAGGCGGGCACTGCCGAACAGCTCGCCACTGCGGCGGATCAGGTCCAGCAGCGGCTCACGTAGGGCGCGCAGGCCCGCCAGGTCGCCCACCGCGATGCGGGCGGTGACCATGCTGCTCAGAGCAGCGACCAGGGTCTGACAGGCGAAGAACTGCGCCTCGGTGTCGGCATCGAGAACGTCGGCGACCATGGCCACGAACGTCTCCTGCAACTGGGTGCGCCGCGCGATGGCCTCCGCGCCGACCGCGTAGACCTCGACGAGAAACAAACGGGCATACGCGGGTTCGGCGGCCAGGGCGTCGAGGTAGGAGCCGAGCACGCGTTCGAGGCGCTGGGACTGGGTCTCGCCGTCGAATTCCGCGCCGGTCGCGGCGAAGATCCCGGTCAGCATGAGTTCCACGGCGCGCTCGAAGGCGGCCTCGAAACAGTCCTCCTTGGAACGGAACTGCTCGTAGAAGGTCTCACGGGAGACGCCCGCCCGTTTGATCACCGCCGCGACCGGGGTTCCGACATAGCCGTTCTCGGTCATCGCCTCGGCCATCGCGAGCAGGATGCGGTCCCGCTGCGCGGCGATCACGGTCTCCCGGGGCAGGCCGTGGCGGCCGCGGGGAAGTTGAGTTGCCGATTCGGGCATGCGTGGGACTCCGTGGGCCGGGGATGGTCAGGCGAGCTTCTTCATTCTGCTCGGCCGAGCCGGTTGGGTGGTACTGAAGGCGGCGGGTTCGGTGCGCGCGATGTCCAGACCGCCCGCCACGCCGTCGCGGAGTGAGAACTCCACCAACCACTGCGCCAGCGGGCGGCACCACAGCACCAGGCTCACCCAGTAGGGCGACACGATGCGCCGGGAGCGCCGGGCCAGGGCGTGTTCGACCGCGTCGATGGCCGGGCCGAGCGGCGCGATCCCGGAGACGGTGGAGCGGCCCAGGATGCTGCGCGCGGCCTCGGTGCCGAAGCCGCGACTGGTCATCTCGGTGTCGAGTTCGGCGAAATAGGCCATGCCGACCTTGGCCCCGGTGTGGCGCAGTTCTATCCGCAGGGTGTCGCCGAGCGCTTCGACGGCCGCCTTGGAGGCGCTGTAGGCCCCGGCCAGCGGCAGGTGGATGGCGGCGGCCAGCGAGGAGATGATCAGCGCGTAGCCGCCCGGATGCGCGATGTGCGGTCCGGCGGCGCGCAGCGTGTAGTAGACGCCGAGCACGTTGACGGTGAGGGTTTCCTCGAGCACCGTCGGATCGCCGCCGAGCAGCGAAAGTTGGCGTGCGATACCGGCATTCGCGACCACCGCGTCCAGACCGCCCAGTTCGGCGGCGAGCGAGTTGACGCTGCGTTCGACCTGGTCGGGGTCGCCGATATCGCAGTAGCGCCAGGGGGCGTCGCCGCATTCGGCGGCGACATCGGCCAGCAGGCCCTCCTCGATGCCGAGCAGGGCGACCAGGGCACCACGCGCGTGTAGCTGGCGGGCGACGGCGGCCCCGATGCCGCGGGCCGCCCCGGTGATCAGGATGCGTTTGCCGGCGACCTGCGGTGCCGGGCGGAAGAGTCCACGGCGCACCGGTCGTGCCGTGCGGGCGTTCATGACCACGAACCTACCACTTAGACGAACATCTATGTTCGCAAAGTTTGCCATGATCGTGCAGCCTGGCTGCACGATGCAGCGTGCACAACGACGGGAACGTCGGCGAGACAGAATGCCAATGGGCGAATCGCCTGAATGCGGCCGGGCGCGGGACCCGCTTCGAGCCCCGCTATCGTGCCTATTGACGGAGGGCCAGTGAGAGGGCCGTCCACGTTGAGAGGACCACACTGTGGAGATTTCCGGCTCCGCCGCCATTGTCACCGGAGGTGCGTCCGGTCTGGGTGCGGCCACCGCCAAGCGCTTCGCGGACGCGGGCGCGACCGTGTTCGGCCTGGACCTGCCCCAGTCGATCGAGCGCGCCGGGGACAGCGTTCCCGCCGGTGTCACCCTCATCCCGACCGATGTCACCAGCGCCGACGAGGTCGCCGCGGCCGTCGCCACGGTCGTGGAATCCGGTGTGCCGCTGCGCATCGTCGTCAACTGCGCCGGGGTGGGCTGGGCGGGACGCATCCTGTCCAAGAACGGCCCGCACGACCTCGAGCTGTTCCGCACGGTGATCACCGTGAACCTGCTCGGCTCCTTCAACGTCATGCGCCTGGCCGCCGACGCCATCTCCAAGACCGACCCGGTCGACGAGTACGGCAGCCGCGGCGTCGTCATCAACACCGCCTCGGTCGCGGCGTTCGAGGGCCAGATCGGCCAGATCGCCTACTCCGCCTCCAAGGGCGGCGTCGCCGGTATGACCATCCCGGCCGCGCGTGACCTGGCGCAGTTCGGCATTCGCGTCAACACCATCGCCCCCGGCATCATCGACACCCCGATGCTGGCCGGTGTCACCGAGGAGTACCGCAAGGGCCTGGAGTCCGGCGTGCCGTTCCCGTCCCGCCTGGGCCGCCCGGACGAGTACGCGCAGCTCGCGCAGTACATCACCGAGCACGACTACCTCAACGGCGAGACCATCCGCATGGATGGCGCGCTGCGCATGGCTCCGCGCTAGCGAGCCCCGAACGCGACAACGCCCCGCACCGAATTCGGTGCGGGGCGTTGTGGTTTCGAAGCCTAGTGGGGACGCACGGCGGCGGCCTGCGGACCCTTCTTGCCCTCGGTGATCTCGAAGCTCACGGCCTGGCCCTCTTCGAGCTGCTTGTAGCCGTTGCCTTCGATCTCCGAGTAGTGGACGAACACGTCGGGGCCGCCCTCATGAGAAATGAAGCCGTAGCCCTTCTCGGCGTTGAACCACTTGACGGTGCCCTGAACCATTACCTTCTCCTGACGAGCTGTTTCCTGGTGCGCGGCCACCGTAGGTACGGGTGGCCAGGGTCGATCAGAAGGCGGCTTACAACTTGACTGCGGCAAGACGCCCGCACAATGTTCCGCGCGAGCATGTTTGAACACGAACACGAAAACTTACGACCAAGACGTACAACGTACGCGCGAGGATCGAGTTCCCGGAATCGTCGAGAGATAACGCGCGTCACATTCAGGAAATATCAGGCATGACCGAATACCGCTGAAACAGGCCGGGCCCGTGCGGTTTTCGCACGGGCCCGGTCGTCACGGCTCGGGTCAGAGTGTGCGGGTGAGGCGATCCGCCAGCACCCGGGCGAAGCGCGCCGGATCCTTCAGCTCGCCGCCCTCCGCGAGAACCGCGGTGCCGTAGAGCAATTCGGCGGTCTCGGTCAGCGCCTCCGGCTTGTCGGCGTCGTCCTTCACCTTCGCGAACGCGTCGCGCAGACCGGTGACCAGCGCGTGCGACGGGTTGAGCTCCAGGATCCGCTTGCTGTGCGGCAGTTCCTGACCCGACGCCCGGTACATGCGCTCCAGCATCGGCGTGAAGTCGAAGACGTCACCGACGATGCAGGCCGGGGAGGTGGTGAGGCGACCGGTCAGGCGCACCTCCTTCACCTCCGCGTCGAGCGTCTGCTGCAGCCAGGTGAGCACCTCGGCGAAGTCCTTCTCCTGCTGCTCGCGCAGCTGCTCGGACTCCTTCTTCTCGTCCTCGGTCTCGAGATCCACCTCGCCCTTGGCGATGGAGACGATCTGCTTGCCGTCGAACTCCGGCACCGAACCGACCCACATCTCGTCGACCGGATCGGTCAGCACCAGCACCTCGAGGCCCTTGGCCAGGAACGCCTCGATATGCGGCGAATTCTCGATCTGCTGACGGGATTCGCCGGTCATGTAGTAGATCGCCGACTGCGACTCCGGCATCCGCGACACGTAGTCGGCCAGCGAGGTGAGCTCGGATTCCGAATGCGTGGACGCGAAAGACGAGACGCCCAGGATGGTTTCGCGATTGTCGGAGTCGGAGAGCATGCCCTCCTTGATGACCCGGCCGAATTCCTTCCAGAACTCCTGGTACTTCGACTGATCCTCGGCGTTGCGGAGATCCTTGACCGTCGAGAGCACCTTCTTGACCAGGCGCTTGCGGATCATCTGGATCTGGCGATCCTGCTGCAGGATCTCGCGGGACACGTTGAGCGACAGGTCCTGCGCGTCGACGACACCCTTCACGAAGCGCAGATACTCCGGCATCAGCTCTTCGCAGTTGTCCATGATGAACACCCGGCGCACATACAGCTGCACGCCGCGCTTGTGCTCACGGGTGAACAGGTCGAACGGCGCGTGCGACGGAATGAACAGCAGCGCTTGATATTCGAAGGTGCCCTCGGCCTTCATCGGGATGATCTCGAGCGGATCGTCCCAGGCGTGCGAGACGTGCTTGTAGAACTCCCGGTACTCCTCGTCGGTCACCTCGGACCGCGGGCGGGTCCACAGCGCCTTCTGGGAGTTGAGGGTCTGGGTCTCGGTGAGTTCCTTCTCGACCTGGTCCTCGCCCTCGCCGTCCATGACGGTGCGGGTGACGTCCATGCGGATCGGCCAGGCGATGAAATCCGAGTACTTCTTGATGATCTCGCGGAGCTTCCACTCCTGCGTGTAATCGAAGAGGTGGTCCTCGTCGTCGGCGGGCTTGAGCCGCAACGACACCGAGGTCCCCTGCGGAGCCTCGTCCAACTCCTCGATCGAGTAGGTCGAGGACCCGGCCGCGGACTCCCAGCGGGTGCCGGTGGTCTCGCCCGCCTTGCGGGTGGTCAGGGTGACGTGATCGGCCACCATGAACGTCGAATAGAAGCCGATGCCGAACTGGCCGATGAGCTCCTCGGCGGCCGCGTCGGACTTCGTCTCGAGCAGCTGCTTGCGCACCGCGGCGGTGCCCGACTTGGCGAGCGTGCCGATCAGATCGACGACCTCGGCGCGGGACATGCCGATGCCGTTGTCGCGGATGGTGAGCACGCGCGCGTCGCGGTCCACCTCGAGCTCGATGTGCAGATCCGAGGTATCGGCCTGCAGATCCTTGTCACGGAACGTTTCCAGCCGCAGCTTGTCGAGCGCGTCGGACGCGTTCGAGATCAGCTCCCGCAGGAAGGTGTCCTTGTTCGAATACACCGAGTGGATCATCAGCTCCAGCAGCTGATGGGTCTCGGCCTGAAACTCCAGGTGTTCGACGTGTTCGGTCACGACGCGATATTACGACGGCCGAAATCGGCGATGCTCGGAACCTCGGCATCGGCACGATCGGTCATCCACTCGCGCAGCACCCGGGTGGCCTGCACATCGTCCTCGTTGTACTCCAGGATGCGGGTGCGCTGCGACATGTCCGGTTCGCCGCCGTCGAAGGCGACCGCCAACCGGTACCAGGCCATCGACGCCTCACCGCCCGCCTCCGGATCCCGCCAGTGGAAACCGGCGACCGGCGCGATCTTCTTGAGCCCCTTGCCGTTCGGGCAGATGAACTGCTCCGACACCGCCTGGAACATGTCCACCCACTGCGGGCCGTCCACGAACTGCTGGATATCGCGCTCGGCCGGAATGCCCGGCATGCCCGCGAAACGGCGCGCCGACTCGTAGAGCCACTTGTCCTCGGCGGTGCGCGAATAGCAGTAGGCGGCAAAGGTTTTACCGTCGGCGGCGGCCTGCGCGCGCACCTCCATCAGCCAGCCCCAGAACTCGGCGAAGGAGCGGCCCTCGTCCTCGGTGGGCAGCGGATCCCAGGTGACGAACGGGCGGTACACGCCGTCGAGCAGGGTGCCCCACAGGTACGCGCCGTGCTCCTGGAAGCTCTCCAGATCGACATCCACCTCGACGTCGGCGCGGGTCACCCGGACCTGCTCGACCCGGCGGACCAGCGGCGCGCCGGTGGCCCAGGCGCGGGCGGTGACCACGGCCTCGGTGAACGGCTCGTACTGCCAGTCGTCCGGATCGTCGCCGGTCCAGGCGGCCAGATCGTCGATGGTCTCGACGCCGTGGCGGCGCAGCACCTCGGCGCGCGAACCCGGCGCGACCAGGCTGACATCGCGATGCGCGATCAGCCACTTCTCACAGCTCTGACCGTCCGCCTCGGGAGACCGGCTCCACCAGGGACATTGGCGGCACTCCGGCACCTTCGACGGGATGGTCGGCAGTTCACCGCGCACCACCGCGATGCGATCGGCGTAGCGCAGGTCGTAGTCGTCGAGGACCGGGCCCAGATCGTGCACCAGGATGCGGTCGAAGTGATAGCCGATGGCGCCGCCGACCAGGGCCGGCGAGGCCAGGCCGTGGCGCTGCAGCATCCGGTACAGGTGCACCAGCCGCTGCTGGTCGCGCGGCTGCGGGCGGGTGCGGATATGCCTGTCCTGCTGCGGATTCCAGCGGTACAGCTCGCTGGTGACCGGATGGCGGTCGGCCGGATCGGGCTGCCGCGGGTCGCTCACCTTGTGATTGACCACCACGACCGGGATGTAGCCGCCGCGATCGACGTCGCGCCACAGGATCTCGCAGCCGCCGCGGCGGCCGGTGTCGGCCTCCTGCGGCAGCAGGCCGCCCCAGATGCGCTGCGCCCCCGCGGCCATCGCCGCCATGGTGTCCGCAGCCCGCTGCGGCGCAGGCTGTTTCGGGTCGATCACCGTCCACAGTTCCGGATCGGCACCGACCAGGGTGTCGCGGACCAGTGCGCGATGCGCCTGCGCGGACTCCCGTCGCTGCTGCACACCGGCGTCCTCGGCGACTCCGGTCAGCACCCCCGGATGGGCGGCGTCCAGGAAAAGCCGGTGCCGGCATCCGATCAGCGCGCGGGCATCGAGAAACGCCGCACGCTCGCCATGGTCACCGATGCCCGAATACACGCCAGTCAGTATGGACTGTTCGTCCGACACACACTGCCGCCCGCCCTGTCGCGCCGCGCGAACAGTCCCTTCGCGCCGCGCGAAACGGGGGCCTTGCCCCCACGCCCCGAACCCGGGCGTTAGGGTAATCGGCAAACTGTGTTTCATGGGCGGACAGGCAACTCCCCCGGCCCTGTGCTGCCATGGCGAACCAGCATGACGGAGGCCATCAATGGGGTTGTTCACCAAGCGCAAGAAGCGGGTCAGCCGCCGAGCCGAAGCGAAAGCCCTCAAGCACAAGGCCGGCATGGAGGCCAAGCTCGGGGCACGCAACGAGCGCAAGCGCAATCGGGCCGAACTGCGCAACCGCAAGCAGGTCACCAGGGCCGAGATCGCCAAGCTCCAAGCCGAGGAGAAGGCCGCCGTCAAGGTGGCCGCGCGCGCCGAACGGGATCCGTTCAGCGCGGCGCAGGTTCGCAAATACCTCGGCGTGGCGCGGATCCTGGTGCCGGTGCTGGCACCGCTCGCCTACCGCGGCGCGACCTTCGTGCGCGGGCAACTCGACAACCGGCGCGCCCAGCAACTCGGCATCGGACTCGACCAGCTCGGCGAGTTCTCGGGTCCGGGTGCGAAGTTGCAGGCTCGGGTCGCGGGCGTGGAATCCACGCTGGCACAGCTGGAGTCCCGCTCCACCGACACCGAGACCAAGCAGTTCGTGACCGCGAGCCGCGACCGTCTCGACAGCCTCGGCGCGGCCATCCGCACCGCCGCCCAGATGCCGGTACAGCGCCGCCGCGCCGTGCACGCCTCGATCTCCAACGAGCTCTCCGGCATCGAGGCCGACGTGCTCGCCCGGCTCGGCGTGAACTGACCCTCTCGTGAACTCGGTGCGTGGAGGACTGACCGGCGTCGCCATGGCGGCACTGGCGGTCGCCGCGCACGGGTTCGCGGGCGGCGGCGTCCCCGGCTCGGCGGGGCTCACCCTGCTGGTGCTGGCCGCCGCCGCACTCGGCGCGATCGCCGCCGGACTGCGCGGGCGACTCGCGCTGCCCGCGCTGATGGCGCTGGGTCAGCCCGTCTGCCACCTCGCGCTGAGCGGGCTCGCACCGCACCGGCACGGCACGGCCGCAATGACTCTCGCACCCGGCGCGATGGCGTCGGGGCCGATCTCCCTGACCTCCGACAGCGTCATGATCGCCGCGCACACGGTCGCCGCCGTCGCCTGCGCCGGCCTGATCCTGGCCGTCGAACGGCTCTACACCCTGATCTCGCGGGCGGTCCGGGTGGCACTCGCCCCGCCCCGCCCGCTGCCGATCGGCCGAGCCACCGCGCGCCGTCCCCGATCGGTCATTCTGCCGACCTTCCTTCTCGTCCTGGGCCACAGTGGTCCGCGCGCGCCACCGGTTACGGCGTAACCCCCTCCCCTACCTCCCCGTAACCACCTGTCAGAGAAGGCAATACATTCATGAGCATCTCCCTTTCGCGTGCGCTGATCACGAGCGCGACGGCCGCCGGCGTCACCCTGCTCGGCGCGGGCATCGCCTCCGCCCACGTCGTGGTCGACGCCCCGGGCGCGAGCCAGGGCGGATACACCGTCGCCACCTTCCGGGTGCCGGACGAATCCGACGCCGCCTCCACCACCGCGGTCACCATCGCGCTGCCGGCGGTCAAGAGCGCGCGCACCGAACCCCTCGCGGGCTGGAACGCCAAGCTGGACAAGGACGCCCAGGGCAACTTCGTGTCCGTCACCTGGACCGCCGCACCCGGCAACGCGGGCATCGCGCCCAGCCAGTTCCAGCGCTTCGCCGTCGCGGTCGGCCCGCTGCCCAAGCAGGACAAGGTCACCTTCAACGCGGTGCAGACCTACAGCGACGGCAAGGTCGTCAACTGGAACCAGCCGAACAACGCCGACGGCAGCGAGCCGGAGAACCCGGCCCCCAGCCTGACCCTGGCCGCCAGCACCGGCGGTGACGACGACGCGCCCGCCACCACCGCCGCCAAGGACGACAAGGGCACCGACGACACCGCGCGCTGGCTCGGCGGCATCGGCCTGGCGCTGGGCGCGCTGGGTGCGGCGCTCGGACTCGGCAGTGTGATCCGCGGTCGCCGGTCATGAGCAGAAAGCTCCTCGCCGGTCTGGTGACCGGGCTGCTGATCACCGGCTTCGCCCTGCTCGGCGGCGGCGTCGCCGACGCGCACTCGGTGCCGGTGAGCTCCAGTCCCGCCAATGGCGCACAGGTGGATTCGTCGCCCGGCACCGCCAGCGTCACCTTCAACGAGAACCTGCAGACCGCGTACCCGTCCATGACGGTCAGCGGTCCGGACGGCAACCTCTGGTCGAAGGGCGACCCGAAGGTGGAGGGGCCCACCATCAGCATCGAGGTGGGTGAATTGGGACCGGTCGGCGAATACAAGATCGCCTACCGGGTCACCTCCGCCGACGGCCACCCCGTCAGCGGCACCCGCACCTTCACCCTCACCAAGGCGGGCAACGGAACTCCCGGCCCGCGCGCCGACGCCAAGGCCAAATCCGGCGGCGGCTCCGACGGCGGCGTCCCGCTCTGGGTGTTCATCGCGGGCGCGGTGGTGCTCTTCGGCGGCGGCCTGGCCTTCGCCCTGCTGGGCGGACGGAGCAAGCAGCGCAAGTGAATCGGTCCGACCGCACCGATCGTCGCCGGGAGCGTCCGACGACCGGCGGCAGCAGCTCCACCCGCTGGCTGCTGCTGCTCGTCGTCCCGCTCGGGCTGATCGGTGCGGCCCTGGCCTGGGCACTCGCCGCGAGCGACCCGGTACAGGCCGAGGCGCCGGTGCGCGCCCTCGCGGACTGCGCGGGCGCGACCGTGCTCGGACTGGCCGCGCTGCCCCGGCTCTCCGAACGGCTCAGCACACCGTGGCGGACCGTCACCGTGCTCGCCGGAGTCTGGGCGGCAATGGAATTCACCATGCTGGTACTGGAAGCCGCTGAGGTGCAGGGACTTCCGGTGCGCAAGCTCACCGCGCCGGACTTCGGGGACTACCTGACCACGGTCAGCGGCGGGCAGATCGGCATCGCACTGCTGATCGGGACCGGCACGGTAGCGGCGTACGGGGCGTTCGGGTTTCGGCGACCCGAGCAGGCCACCCCGGACCTGGTGCTGGTGTTCACGGCGGTGACGCTGACGCTGCGGCCCATCACCGGGCACATGTCGCAGCAGACCCTGGGCTCGGTGCTGGCCGCGGTGCACGCGCTGGCCGCCGCCGCCTGGTTCGGGACACTGCTGGCATTGGCCTTGACGGTGCGCACCCGCGGCGAGTGGGCGGTGCTGCTGCCGCGGTACTCGAATTGGGCGCTGCCGCTGGCGGTTACGGTCACCGTCACCGGAGTGATCAACGGGCTGGTGCGGATCGGCGGACTGGAACCGTTCGTCACCACCGGGTACGGGCGCATCCTGCTGGCGAAGACGGTGCTGTTGATCGCGCTGCTGGCGCTGGGCTGGTGGTGGCGGCGCACCTGGGTGCCGATCGCCTCGGATCATCGGATGGACGCCGAATCGTCTTTACGCCGGGCGATAGCCGAGGTGCTGGGCATGGCGGTGGTGTTCGGGTTGGCGGCGACCCTGGCCGTCACCGCGTGACAGCCTCACGGAAGCCGCAGGTCTATGGGGCCGATCACATGATCTGCGGACAAAACTGGAACACATTACTGTTGCCCGCATGACCGAAGTCAAGATCGTCGCGGACTGCGCCGCCTCGGCCGAATCGGCCTTCGCCTATGTCGACGACTACCACCACCTGCCGCGCTTCATCAACGAGATCAGCGCCTTCACGCCGCTCACCGAGCAAACACAGGGCGTGGACGCCACTTTCGACGGCACCATTCAGCTCGGGCCCATCACCCTGCATTCCACCATCAAGATCGTGCGCCACGAACCCGGCTACGCGATCGCGGTGAAATCCATCAAGGGCTTCGAAATCGAATCCACCTTCCTGTTCCACGCCAAAGGCGAGGAATCCTGCACCATCGACGCCATCGTCGACTACCGGGTGCCCGGCGGCTTCGCGGGCAAGTTGCTCGGCAAGACCATCGAGCCGTTCGTGAAACTCGCCGTGAAGAGCTCCACCCACAACCTCACCACCCAGATCGCCGAATTCCACAGCGCACGGGCCGACGCCTAGCGACTTCCCGGGGTCGCCAGAGCCGCCGACCCCCGCGGTGCTCCCGCCCGCCACCGGCATGGTGGATCCTGGTCACATGCCCGAACGCGCGACACCGACTCCCCTGCAGCGAATCGGCTACATCTGCGGCCGCACCCTCCCGCCGTCCATGACCGCGTGGGTGCTCGACGATCTGATCGGTCCCGGTGCGACCCGCCGCTACCTGCTGCGCATGCTGATTCCGATAATTCCCGTGCTGTGCCTGTTCCTGCTGATCCCCGGACCGCTGTGGATGGGGCTGGCCATGATGGCGCTGCTGTATCTGCCGCTGATCTATTTCACCGTGGCACTCACCTATGTGTTCCGGCGCAACCGGCTCATCAAGCACGGGCTGGATCCGGTACTGGCGGATGCCGATCGGCGGGCTCGCGAGGCAGGCGAACGCAGCGCGTACGAACAGCGCCACGGGCGCGGCTGAATCCGCATCGATACGACCGAACTCGTATGGGTGCGAACCTGTGTCGCCGGTCTCGATTCGAACTCCGCACGCCCGGACAGGAATACGCTCGAATACAGAGTTGACCGACTTCGGGTTCGATGGAGAACCAGATGGAACCGTACTGGACAGCAGCGCAATTTCTCGCGGCCGATGCCGACCGCGAACGCGCGATCGCGGCCTTGAATCAGCACTTTCAGGCCGGCCGGATCACCGTCGACGAACTCTCCGATCGAATAGGTCGCGCACTCGCCGCACGCACTTACGGCGAGGTGGATGCCGTCATGATCGGACTGCCCTGGCAGCCCGCGAGTGTTCCGGTGTATCCACCCGCGCCCAGCTTCTACGCGCCGCCCGGACGCGGCACCAAAGGGATGGGCATCGCCGCGTTCGTGCTCGGCGTCTTCGGATTCATCTGCGGCATCACGGCGGTGCCCGCGGTACTGCTCGGTTTGATGGCGCTCACCGTCGACGCCGAGCGGCGCGACGACAAAGGGTTCGCCATCGCCGGACTGGCCGTCGGCGCCATGTGGATGCTGATCTTCGGGTGGCTCTACTTCCGCTGAGACACACCGGTTTCCGCGACTACTTGCGGCGAACGGGCGCGGACACCGCGCGCTCGAATGCGCGCAGGTCCGCCTCCGTCTGCCGGAACAGCCAGTAGTCGCCCAGGAACCCGAGCACCCCCGCGACACACAGTCCGTAGATCGGGATCAGCACCAGCGATAACTCCTGCGCGTCCAGGAACGCGAGGCTCGCGATCACCCCGATCAGCGGAATCGCCACCGCCACCGCCAGATAGCGGGTGCAGCGCCGCGCCAGCGCCCGCAGCGAATCGTGGTCGCTGGCCGTCTCACCGTGCGTGAGCAGCCGCGGATAGAAGCAGCGCACCACGAAGAACGTCACCACGAAGAACGGGTAGGCGACCGCGATCGCACCCGAAACCAGCAGTGTCCCGATGAGATTCACGATGTGCCCGACGGGGATGTCGGTGTACACCACCAGCGAGATGGTCGCCGCCACCGCCGCCAGCATCCACCAGCAGAACGCCAGCAGCGCCACCCGGTCACCGTCCACGAGGGTGTCGCGGCGGGCGGCCGACAGAGTCTCGGGCGGGTAGTCCCGGCCCCGGCGCACACCCCGCCACACGATGAAGGCGCGGCGGCACAGATAGTTGGTGACCAGGATCGCCGACGGCGTCGTCACCAGCGCCAGCGCGTTTCCCACGAACTGCAACTTGATCCGCTGCTCCGGCGTGAACCACAGCACCCACAGCGGATGATTGTGCAGGTTCGCGTACAGCATCCCCAGAACGTCGCCGAACAGACTGGCCACCGTGATCAGCACCACCAGCGACCACGGACCGAGCTTGGCGCGCAAGCTGTGGCTCGGCGGATCCACCAGATCCCGGGCCCGCGCGTCCTGGCACAGGTCCAGCTGCTGGGCCAGCGCCGCACCGTTGGGCCAGCGGTCCTCGCGGCGCGGGGCCAGGCACTTCACCAGCACGCGGCGCAGCGTCGGCGGACAGTCGGCGGGCAGTTCCGCCAGGTGCCGCTCGTCGATGGCGTGGGTGCGCAGCCGCAGCATCCGCTCCAGCGAGGACTCCGAATCGCCCGCACGCGACTCGTCGTCGAAGGGGCGGCGGCCGGTGAGCAGCTCCCACAGCACCACACCCAGCGCGTACACGTCACTGCGGCCGTCGAGATCCTCTGCGGTCGCGGGCAATTGGGGGTGGCAGGCCGCCAACTGCTCCGGCGACATGTACGCCAGCGAACCACCGAAGTACGCGAGCGGACTGGTGCCCGCCACATGCATGCTGAAACTGATGTTGAAATCCGCGAGCTTCGGGACACCGTCCGCGGTCAGCAGCACGTTGGCGGGCTTGATATCCCGGTGCAGCACACCGTTTCCCACCGCGTAGTCCAGCGCGCGAGCCAACCGGCTGCCCAGCCACGCCACCGTCTCCGGCCAGCTCAGCCCGGAAACCGCGGCGCGGGTATCGGATTCGCTGGGCACCAGGCCGCCCTTGTCGCGCATGGCGGCATCCACCGCCTCCAGCAGCAGGCCGCCGTCGCGGTCGCCGGGCTCGCGCGAACGCACCCCGGCCAGCACCCGCGACAGCGTGCCGCCCGGAAGATACTGCATGTACAGCAGTTTCAGCTCCCGGTCGGCCAGCAGCCGCTGATCGAAGACGCGCACGATGTTCTCGTGATCGAGCTGCGCGAGGGTCTCGGACTCGGTGCCGTGATTCTGCGACACCTTCACCGCGACCAGCCGCTGCATCGACCGCTGCCGGGCCAGGAACACCCGCGCGAACGCACCCGCACCCAGCTCCACCAGCAGATCGAAATCGTCCACCCGGTCCCCGACCTCGATGCCCTCCAACGCCACCTGCGCCTGCGGGCGGGCGATCAGCGTGCTGCGATAGTCGTGCTCGGAGAAGGCGGTGGCGGCGATCTCGGTCGGATAGATGCTCGGATCCGGGCTCGAACCCGAACGGCGCAGCGCGTGGAACTCCTCGTAGGCCAGATCGGGTGGCAGTGGGCCGGTGCGCAATTCGGCGAACTCGGCCCGATAGTCGGCCAGCCGCTTGGGAAAGTCGTAGCGGATCCAGCGGTACTCCAGATCCACCTTGATCAACTCGATCAGGCACAGCCGCCGCGATTGCGTTGCGGGCGGCAGGAATTCGAGCAGGTCGGGAGGCTCGCCCGCCTGCTCCCAGGCCGCCGTGAACCGGGCCACCGCAGCCGCCAACAGGCTGCGCGTCTCGTCGACCGCGCCCGAATCGATCGCCGGTTCCACCGTCATTTCCTCCCCCGACCTGGATCACCGGGTGCCGCCAGTATGCGCCCGCGAATCCCTCTCCACACCGATTTCCTCATCGGGTAGATCGTTGCGGGCGCGCCGAACGCATCGTGTGCGACGTATTCGGCCACTGACGGGCCGGGCGGCCGACGCCGCGAGCGCTCTCGCGCGGGGCTAGCCCGCGATCGCGTATCCGCCGAGGGCGGGCTCGAGCAGGTCGAAGACCCGGGCCGCCTCGGCGGTCACGGTGGCCGCGATGCGCCGGTGCGCGTGCCCCTCGAGAGTGAGTTCCTGGACGCGCTGGAACAGCAGACGATGGGCGACGCCGAGTTGTGCGGCGGCGGCGCGGCGGATGATGTCGTCGCCGGGCAGCACGTCGGCGAGTGCTCGCTCCCGCGATTCGTGCAGCTCCCGCAGCCGGGCCATCAGGGTCGGGCTGCCGGCGATCATGCGGCAGAAGGCAGGTCCGGAGAATCCGGCCAGCGCATCGAATCGCCTTGCTGCGGAATCGAAGTCGTCGCGGAGCGCCTGGAATGCCGACTCGCCGGGCGGACGCGCGGTCACGGTGTCGGCGAGGGAGGAGACGAACTCCTGATGGATGTCCAGCGCCAGATCTTCCTTGCGCGGAAAGTAGTTCGTCACGGTCTTCTTGGCGACCCGCGCGGTCTCGGCGATCTCGGCGATGGTCGTCGCCTCGAATCCGCGCTCGATGAACAGCCTGGTCGCGTGATCGGAGATGGCCTGCCGGGTTTCGCGCTTCTTGCTCTCCCGCAGGCCGAGGGGCTCGGTAGTCACCTCACAAATATAGCACCATAGTAAGTTTGCGATTGACGTACTATCTACCCTCGTCGTAATCTTACGTCCGTCATAATTTTCTGACGGGAGTGAGAAGCAGTGCGCAAACTTAGTTTTTCCGGCCATCCGGTACTGGTCGAGGCCCCGCACCCGGTACCCGGACCCGGGCAGCTGCTGGTTCGTACACAACTGGTCGGAGTCCACCTCGCGCTGGTGCGCTCGCTGCGGACGGGCGGCGCGGCCGACCCCGGCGGCGAGCTGGTGGGCACCGTGGTCGAGATCGGCCCGGACGTCCCCCACACCTGGCTGGGCAAACGAGTCGGCGGAGTCCTGTTCGAAGGCGTCTACGCCGAATATGTGCTCGCCGCACCGGCTCTGGTCACCGAGGTGCCCGCCGATGTCGACGCCGCCGACGCGCTCGCGCTGGTGCGCGGCGGCCTGGTGGCGATGGGGGCCGTGCGGTCCGGCGGCGACCTAACGGCGCGCTCGGTGCTCGTCACCGCGGCCGCCAGCGGATCCGGTCATCTGGCGATGCAGATCGCGCGAGCGCTGGGCGCCACCCGAGTCGTGGGCGCGGTCGGCGCGGTCGACAAGCTCGAGTTCGTGCGCGAATGCGGTGCGGATGCCGCGGTGACGTACGACGAGCCGTGGAACGAGCGGTTCGACGTCATCGTGGACGGGGTCGGCGGCGCGCTGGTGCCGCGCCTGGTCGAGGCCACAGCTCCTCGGGGCCGGATGGTGGTCTACAGCGCCGGCGGCGGCTCGGTCGAGGTCGGCAGCCTGCTTGCGGACCTGAAGACCCTCACCGGTTTCTCGATGGGGCTGCTGGCCCGAACGCAGCCGGAGTTGATCGAGTCGTATCGGGCCCGGCTGTGGAAGTTGCTGGCGGACGGCGTGATCCGGCCCCACCACACGGAATTCGCGATCGATCGCCTCGACGAGGCCATCACGTCGATCGAGGAACGCCGCAACACCGGGCGCGTCGTTCTTCTGATGGACCTAGAGTCGCGGTATGAGTGAGCAGTTTCCCGAACGGATCTGGGGTTCGCGCACCAGTCTGCTGTCGCGGCTGGGCAGTTCGTTCGCAGCGACCAAGATCGGCTCCCTGACCATCCGCAAGCTGACGCCGCTGGATCGCCGAGTGCTCGAACGCACCGACGGCAAGTACACGGTGCTCGGGCCGATCGGCGCGCCGGTCATCCTGCTCACCACCACCGGCCGCAAATCCGGGCAGCCGCGCACCACCCCGCTGCTGTACGTGCACGACGGGGACACGCTCTACGTGATCGGCTCCAACTTCGGTCAGGCCACCCATCCGGCATGGACGGCGAACCTGCTCGCCGAACCCGCCGCCGTGGTCGCCATCGCCGGGTCGCGAATCCCGGTGCGCGCCAGCCTGATCGAGGACGCGGAACGCAAACAGCGGATCTTCGAACAATTCGAGGAGACCACCGAGGCCTACACCGCGTACCGCAAACGCACCGCCCGTGACTTGCGGATCTTCGCCCTGACAAGATAGATCACGTGACCGAATCCAGCGCTACATCCCAGGCAGACGTGGTCGCGACCGCGGACCTGGCCGACGAGATCGGCCCCGGCATCCGCAGTTGCGACACCCAGTTCATCCAGTTCGGTGGCCACGAGTCCTTCGCGGGCCGCATCGTGACCATCCGCACCTTCCAGGACAACCTGCTGGTCAAGCAGACCCTCGGCGAACCCGGTGACGGCCGGGTACTGGTCGTCGACGGCGGCGCCAGCGTGCACACCGCCCTGGTCGGCGACATCATCGCCGGTCGCGGCGTCGACAACGGCTGGGCCGGCGTCGTCGTCAACGGCGCGGTCCGCGACTCCGCCATCCTGCGCACCCTGCCGATCGGGCTCAAGGCGCTGGGCACCAACCCGCGCAAGAGCACCCAGACCGGCGAAGGCTCTGAGAAGGACGTCACCGTCGAATTCGGCGGAATCAGCTTCGTACCGGGCGACATGCTCTACAGCGACGCCGACGGTGTCGTCGTTCGCAGCGAGGACTGAGTCAACTCACGGGCAGTTCTCAGCGGCTGCGGGCCCGCAACCCCCAGAATGGGGATCCGTGTGCCCTCAGCCGCTGGTGACCCGGACCTTGCTCCCGGCCAACGCCACCACATCCCCGGCGTGTAGCTGCCGCCCTCGGCGCAGCTCGACTTCGTCGTTGACACGTACCAGGCCCTGGGCGATCACCGTCTTGGCTTCCGCACCGGAATCGATGAGGTTCGCCAGTTTCAGGAACTGGCCGAGTCGAATGATTTCGTCCTCGATCGGGACGTCGACTGGATCCGACATGGGGTACATCCTCACCCGCGGCCGTCCCGACACCAAACACCGCCCCCACCGCCGGCCGCCACGCGATGGCCACGAGACACGAACCGGGTTCTGAGTGCACATGGGCAACGCCAACATTCACACTGGTGCGGTGACTTCCACGCAGGACCGGCCGCGCCACGACTCCGACCACAGATCGGAGCCACGCTCGCCCCTGGTTCCACACCGCGGGCACGGCAGGCTGCGCGAGGTCCCGCACATCGCGGGCATGATGCTCGGCGTCTTCGCCGTCTTCTGCGCGGCCTGGAGCATCTCCCCCGGCCTACGCTTCCTGACCCAGCACCTACGCCACTTCATCGACACCTACTACTTCGACGCACCCGACACCTCCCTGGTGTGGGCGCTGGTGGTGGGCCTGCTGGCCGGGGCCACCGCCAGCCGCAAGCGCATCGCCTGGTGGCTGCTGGTCGGGTACATGGCGGCCTTCGCGCTGGCCAACGCCCTCGACTTCCTGGCCGACCGGGACATCAACGCCCTGGTCGCGCTGATCATCCACGTCGCCGTGATCGGCGTGCTGATCGCGGCCTGGTCGGAGTTCTACACCCACGTGCAGCGCGGCGCGGTCTGGCGGGCGCTCGGCGTACTGGCCGGCGGCCTCGCCCTCGGCTGCCTGGTCGGCTGGGGACTGGTCGAACTGTTCCCCGGCACCCTGCCCGACCACGGCGAACGCTCGCTGTGGGCGGTCTCGCGGGTCACCGCGGCCATCCTGGTCTCCAACGACGACTTCAGCGGCCATCCGCCGCACCCGGTCAACCTGCTGCTCGGCCTGTTCGGCGCGATCGCGCTGCTCGCCGCGGTCATCACCCTGTTCCGGTCCCAGCGCGCCTCCAACGCGCTGACCGGACTGGACGAATCCGCGCTGCGCGGCCTGCTGGAACGCTCCGACGTCGAGGACTCGCTCGGCTACTTCGCCACCCGCCGCGACAAGGCCGTCGTCTTCGCGCCCAACGGCAAGGCCGCCGTCACCTACCGCGTCGAACTCGGCGTCTGCCTCGCCTCCGGCGACCCCATCGGCCAGAAGGAGGCCTGGGGACAGGCCGTCGACGAATGGCTGCGCCTCGCCGACCAATACGGCTGGGCCCCAGCCGTCATGGGCGCCAGCGAACTCGGCGCCACCGCCTACCGCCGCGCCGGACTGTCCGCGCTGCGCCTCGGCGACGAAGCCATCCTCGAGACCCGCACCTTCTCCCTCGCCGGGCCGGACATGAAACAGGTCCGTCAGGCCGCCAACCGACTTGCCAAGCAGGGCATCACCGTTCGGGTGCGGCGGCACAAGGAGATCTCCCCCGAGGAGATGGTCGAGGTCATGAAGCGCGCCAACTCCTGGCGCGACAGCGAGACCGAACGCGGCTTCTCCATGGCCCTCGACCGGCTCGGCGACCCGCTCGACGGCGACTGCCTGCTCGTCGAGGCCGTCACCGCCGACGACCGCGTGCTCGGCATGCTGTCACTGGTGCCGTGGGGCCGCACCGGCGTCTCCCTCGACCTGATGCGCCGCGACCGCAGTGGCCCCAACGGGCTGATGGAACTGATGATCTCGCGGCTGGCCCTGACCTCCGAGCAGTACGGCATCACCCGAATCTCGTTGAACTTCGCGGTCTTCCGCGCCGTCTTCGAAGAGGGCGGGCGGATCGGCGCCGGACCGGTGCTGCGGCTGTGGCGCGGCGTGCTGATGTTCTTCTCGCGCTGGTACCAGCTCGAGGCGCTCTACCGCTCCAACGTGAAATACCAGCCCGAATGGGTGCCGCGGTTCTCGATGTTCGAGGAACGCCGCCACCTGCTGCGGGTCGCCATCGCCAGCGCCCTGGCCGAAGGCTTCCTGCCCCGCGTCGGCGGCGGCGAACACGACGCCTCCGCACACACCGGCGTCCGCTCCTCGGTGCCCGCCACCATGACCGGACTGCACGCCGACGGCAGCCTGCCCGACCTGCCGCCCGAAGACCTCGAGGAAACCGGGCCGCGCCGCCCCGAACAGGTGCGGGTCCGGATGGACAAGCTCGACAAACTGCAGGCCCAGGGCATCGACGCCTATCCGGTCGCCTACCCGCCCACCCACACGGTGGCCGCCGCCCGGCAGTCCCCGCAGGGCACCACGGTGCGAGTCTGCGGACGGCTGTTGCGGATTCGCGATTACGGCGGCGTGGTGTTCGCGCTGCTGCGCGACTGGTCCGGCGACATCCAGCTGATGATCGACCGCGGCCGGGTCGGCGCGGAACGCAGCGAGGAATTCGGCGAATATTTCGACCTCGGCGACCTGATCGAGGTGAGCGGGCAGGTCGGATTCAGCCGCCGCGGCGAACTGTCGCTGCTCGCCCAGGACTGGCGAATGCTCGGCAAATGCCTGCACCCGCTGCCCGACAAGTGGAAGGGCCTCTCCGATCCGGAGGCCCGGGTGCGCCAGCGCTACGTCGACATGGCCATCAACACCGACATCCGCGAGGTGATGACCAAGCGCAGCGCCGTGGTCCGCTCACTGCGGGACACGTTGCACGGCTGGGGATTCCTCGAAGTCGAGACCCCGGTGCTGCAGCAGGTGCACGGCGGCGCCAACGCCACCCCGTTCACCACCCACATCAACGCCTACGACCTCGACCTGTACCTGCGCATCGCCCCCGAGCTGTACCTCAAGAAACTGTGCGTGGGCGGCATGGAGAAGGTGTTCGAACTCGGCCGCGTCTTCCGCAACGAAGGCGTCGACTACAGCCACAACCCCGAGTTCACCATCCTGGAAGCCTATGAGGCGCACAGTGATTACGAACGCATGATGCACGCCTGCCGTCAGCTCATCCAGGAGGCCGCGCTCGCCGCCAACGGCAAGATGGTGGCGCTGCGGCCCGGCGCCGACGGCGAACTCGTCGAACACGACATCTCCGGCGACTGGCCGGTCAAGACCGTGCACGGCGCGGTCTCGGAGAAGATCGGCGAAACCATCACCCCCGCAACCGATGTCGACGCCCTGCGGGTGCTGTGCGACAAGGCCGGGGTGCCGTACCAGCCGGGCTGGGACGAGGGCCAGATGGTGCTGGAGATGTACGAGCACCTGGTCGAATCCAGCACCGAGGAACCGACCTTCTACATCGACTTCCCCACCTCCGTGTCCCCGCTGACCCGCACCCACCGCAGCATCGAGGGCGTCACCGAACGCTGGGACCTGGTGGCCTGGGGCGTCGAACTCGGCACCGCCTACAGCGAATTGACCGATCCGGTGGAACAGCGCCGCCGCCTCACCGAACAGTCCATGCTGGCCGCCGGCGGCGACCCGGAGGCGATGGAACTCGACGAGGACTTCCTGCAGGCCCTCGAGCACGCCATGCCGCCCACCGGCGGGCTCGGCGTCGGCGTGGACCGGGTGGTCATGCTGCTCATCGGCCGCAGCATCCGCGAGACGCTGCCGTTCCCGCTGGTGAAACCGCGCAATCTGTAGGCAGATTCGCGGGTAGGGACCAGGGTCAACCCTGATTGCCACGGCCGGATCCCGGATTAGTCTGGGATCCGGCCCCTTCGGCAGTGGGGCCTTCGGACCGCCGGTCCGGACCCGACCTCGAGGGGGCCTCGTGCACTACCTAGACCTCATGACCCAGTCGACCCTGCTGGATCCGCACGTGTGGGCGCATCCCGACACCTGGAGCGCGGCCATCGACAACACCGCGGCCCGGCGCACCAGCAGCAGCCGACGCGGCGGCGGTTTCTGGATCTTCGCGGCGGTCTGCTGCATCGGCGTGATCGCGCTGGTCCTCGGCATCGTCTACCTGATGACCAACCGCCGCCGCCGCTGACGCCGCGCACCCGCCCGCCGAACTGAGGGCACGGTACGGCACAGTGGGGAGGTGCAGTTGATCCTCGTTCGCCATGCCCAGCCGCAGCGCGTGCAGACGGAATCCGGTCCGGCCGATCCGGATCTCACCGCGATCGGCGGCGAGCAGGCGGGCCGGGTTCCGGCCGCCCTCGCACCGCACCGGATCACCCGGGTGGTGAGCAGCCCGCAGCTGCGCGCCCGCGAGACCGCGCGGCCGACGGCCGAGAAACTGGGTCTTGGCATCGACATCGTGGACGGGCTCGCCGAGTACGACCGCGAGCTGCCCATGTACATCCCGATCGAGGACGCACAGCAGGAATTCCTGGCGGTCTATCAACGGATCAAGGCCGGATACCTGCCAGAGCAAATAGACAGCAACGCTTTTCATCGCCGGGTGTACGACAGCGTCGACGCCATCGTCGCGGCCGCCGAACCCGCCGACACCGTGGTGGTTTTCGCGCACGGCGGGGTGATCAACGTACTGCTACAGGACATCCTGGGCCTGGCGCGTCCGCTCACCTTCCCGATCGACTACTGCTCGATCACGCGAATCCTGTACTCGCGCAGCGGAACCCGCACCGCGGCCACCATCAACGAGAACGGGCACGTCTGGGATCTGCTGCCGCGGAACCAGACCCCGCGTTCTTGACGCTCAGGCGACTCCCAGGCTGATCGCACAGCGCTCCCAGGGCCGGGCATTTCGATGGGGACCTGTGAGCCACTGTTCCTCGGCTCCGGATTCCTCTGATGAAAGGCACCACGATGTCCGTCTCCAAGCCCCGCCGCCTCGCCCTGCGGATCGCCGCCGCCGGCGCCCTCGTCGCCATCCCGCTGGCCGTGGTGGCCCTGCCCGCGACCGCGAACGCCGCGACTCCCGACAACGCGCCCGCCAACGCCCAGGCCATCGACTGGCACGACGGCCACCACCACCATCACCACGGTGACGGCGGCTGGAACAACAACAACGGCTGGGACAACAACAACGGTTGGAACAACGGCGCGCCGGTCATCCCGGGCCTGCCGGGTCTGCCGTCCACCGGCTCCGCCTAACCACAGGGGCCGCTATACCGACCTTTACGACAGTGCTCGACCAGCGGGACGATAGACGAAAAGGCCGCTCCCTTTCGGGGAGCGGCCTTTTGGCTGTTTCCGGTGGAAACGACTACGCGTTGCCAGCGATCCAGCCGTGCATCCAGGTCAGCGCGGTCTGACCGCCGCCGACCGAGTAGCTGCCGTAGCTGGTGTGGGTGCCGGTCTTGAAGAACTGCTCGAACTGGGCCGCCCGATCCTCGTTCGCGCCGTCCGACAGCTGCGCCTGCAGCGTCGGCAGACCACCCTGGGCCATCAGGTCACTGATGATCGAGCCCAGCTGCAGCTGGGTCTGCCAGGGGTTGAAGTTGTTCGGGTTGGTGGACTGCGCCAGGAAGCCCGCGAAGCGGCTCACGAAGTCCGTCGACTCGGTGGAGCAGTACAGGTCGCCGACCGCGCACACCGTACGCACCCGGTCGCTGATCCAGCCGAACCCGCCCGGACGCGCGCCGCCCGCGCCCGCACCCGGGGCGAACGGACCGACCTGAGCGTCGGTCGGGGACCGCCGCGGGTCGGAGATGAGCGCCACGGCCGCGATGCGGTCCGGCGGGACCACACTGTTGCCCGCGCCGATCTCGGCGGCGAGGTCGCCCGCCGCGTCGGCGCCCTGGCTGTAGCCGGTGATGGCGATCTTGGTGCCCGGGCAGCGGGACGCCATGTCCTTCACCAGCCCGCGGGCGTTGTCGGTGGCTTCCTTCTTGGAAGCGGCGTAGATCTCGCCCTCCCAGGGGAAGGCGGTGGCCGCGTAGGTGACGTAGTCGACTTCACCGGGCAAACCATTGGTGACCGCCGCCAGCATGCCGGGCTTGGGGTCCTTGTCATGACCGGTCTCCCAGGTGCCGGGGATGGCCACCGTGTAGAGACTCGGGCATCCGGCTCCGGGGTCCGCCGTAACGGGACCACTGCCCAGGACGATTCCCGACATGAGCACGCTCGCTGCTGCGCCGGCAGCCGCGACAATATTCTTCAACCGCATACTGCTCCAGTTCACGCTTTGCCCGGGACCACTTCCATCCCGATTCCCGATCATGGTGCGGGCGCCGAATGACAGTCCGGTGCACTGCGGGTTAACCCAAGTAACCGCCCCGTATGACTTGGACGAAACAGACCGCATGACCGAGATCAACGACACACCGCCGCCTAGCATAAAGGGGGCTTTTCCGGTATGCCAGCCGAGTCGAGGAACACGTCCGATTTCCGGCCTTAGAACAGACCGATCGCCCCGTTTTTGGTCGGCCGCTCTACTGCAACGCCGCCTCGAGCATCGGCCAGGACCGGTGCAGATCGTCCTGCCAGTAGCGCCAGGAGTGCGTACCTGACGGTCGGAACTCGACCTGGGCCGGAATACCCAGCTCACCCAGCCGGGTGGCCAGCCGGTGCGTGCACGAATCGGTGGCCGCCTCGATGATGCCGCCCAGCACGATCTGATTGGCCAGAGTCATCGGCCGCCCGCCGATCGACGGCGAATCCAGGGTGTCCAGCGGCCCGGGCAAACCACTCGAACTCGAGACGAACAACGCCTTGCCGCGCAGCCCCTCCGCATTGAGCACCGCGTCGTGCCGCGCCCACTCCGGATCGCCCGGCGGCCCCCACATATTGCTCATATCGGCGTCGCCGCGATCCAGCACCAGCTGGATGAACTTGCGACTGGTCTCGTCGGCGGTGGTCGCGCACCCGCTGTAGGAGGCCACCGCCCGATACAGGTCCGGGGCGTGGATCGACAGATCCAGCGCCGAGGTCGCCGACATCGAAACGCCCGCGATGCCGTTCACACCGGAGGTGTGCAGCGCCGCGTCGACGATCGGCGGCAGTTCCTCGGTGAGAAAGGTCTGCCATTTATTGCGGCCGAGATTGGGGTCGTCGCGCAACCAATCGGTGTAATAGGAGAATTTACCGCCGACCGGCGATACCACATTCACGTTCTTGTCGGAGAAGAATTGCACGATATCGGTTTGCCGATACCAGGTGGCCGCATCCTCACCGCCGCCCGCGCCATTGAGCAGATAAAGCGTCGGGCGCGGCACGCTGTTGTCGGCCGGTGTGATCACCTGCAGGGTGATCACCCGATCCATGGCGGCCGAATAGACCGTCATCTCCTCTTGCCGCTGTCCGGGCCGATCGATCGAAACGAGATGCGCCGCGCCGGTTTCCGGGGTGGCGTCCTCCGCCCCCGCCGTCGCGATGCTCGCGGGCGCGCACGAGAGTGCCAGCGAGAGCGCGATACCGGCGATCACGGGCAGGGCCGTGGCTTTGCGCATGAACATCGGTGGAAGCGTTCCTATCGATCGATTCGGCCCGGGTGCGAGATCAGCTGCCGATCAGCTTCTTGATGGTGTCGGACAGGATGCTGCTGAAGGATCCCGTCGAGCTGAGCTGGCCGTCGGCGGAGCCGAGGCCGTTGTTGCCCAGGCTGCCCAGCACGGTCTCACCGGCGTTCTGGCCGCGTGCGGTGAAGCAGGCGGTCAGGTTGGGCAGGTTGTTGCTGACGCCGACCGTGCCCGCGACGCCGATGCCGCCGCTGGTGACCTGCTGACCGGTGCTGATGCTGGCGGGCACCGCGTAGGTCAGGGTGTAGGTGAGCGGGTTGCCGGAGTTGACGAACCAGCCGGTGTTGGTGACCTTCCAGCCGCCCGCGTTGGGCTCCGGGGTGACGTCGGCGGTCTGCTCGCCGGTCCCGAAGTGGTAGGCCGTGACGGTGGCGCTGGTCGGCGCGCCGAACCCGGCGGGCGGGTAGTCGGTGATGGTGTTGACATACGGGTTGCCGATGCCGGTGGTGCCGATGACGACCGTGTAGGTGACGCTGGTGCCGACACCGACCTCGGGGGCGTTGACGGTCTTGTCGTACGTCATGGTGATGCCGACGGTGCTGATGTCGTTCTTGGTGGCGTGCGAGGTCTGGCTGCACGCGGCATCCGCCGACGCGGTGGCGGTCTCCATCGCGGTGACGACGCTCAGTCCGGTGAATACCATTGCGGCCGAAGTGACGACGGCTGCCGCCCGTCGATTACGGAACATTATTTCTCCTCCAAGTGTCCCGACATTCCTCTCCGGGACCAATCAAGGCTTACCGAGCGCTGCGGACGACTCGGAGGGGTGGTGCCACACGGTGTGTAAGTAAACAGGTGTAACTGGTCCCTTGTCCAGGGTTTGCTGATATTTTTGCCGCAGAACTGACTAGAGAATTTTTCAGATTGATTCCGCCTATCGGAAGACCCTCGGCACCCTATGATTCACACCCCGCAACAGCGGCGAACCAGGTTCTCCGCACGGTCACGGTGCGCGCTCACCGCCCTGGCCCTGCTGACCGCCTGCGCCCTCACCACCGCACCCGATCTGCACGCCGACCCGCCCACACAGCAGGTCGTCCACCCGCTGCACGCGACCACCGGCAACAACGCCCGCATCGCCGACGACCGGGGCCGCACCGTGATCCTGCACGGCGCGAACGTGAACGGGCTCGGGCAGTACTACCAGGAATGGCCGGACCTGCCGTCCACCGAAACCCTCACCGAGAACGACTTCGCGCGCCTGGCCACGCTCGGCGCGAACGTGGTGCGGCTGATCATCAGCTGGTCGGCGCTGGAACCCACCCGCGGCGTCATCGACCAGGCCTACCTCGACCGCATCGGGCAGGCCGTCTCGTGGGCGCGGGCGCACGACATCTACGTACTGCTCGACATGCATCAGGACGCCTGGGGCGTCGCGGTGAACACCCCGGACGGCGTCTGGTGCCCGCCGCTCACCCAGGCCTCCGTCGGCTGGGACGGCGCGCCCGCGTGGGCCACCGCCTTCGTCGGCACCAGCGCCACCTGCCGGATCAGCATGCGCGAACTGTCGGTGTCGGTGCAGTCCTCGTTCCAGAACTTCTACCTCGACGTGAACGGGGTCCGCACCGAACTGGTGAAGACCTGGGCGGCGGTGGCCGCGCGCTTCGCGGCGGATCCGACGGTGATCGGCTACGACCTGCTCAACGAACCCAATCCCGGACTGCTGCCCGGGATCGACGACTACACGCTGCTCGGCGAGTACTACCGGCACGCCATCACGGCGATCCGGTCGGCGGAAAGCGCCGCGCCGCAAGGGTTCCGGCACATCGTGTTCTTCGAGCCGTCGGTGATCACCGGTCCGCTGCCGGCGCCCGGGCCGCTGCCACTCGTGCTCGGGACCGGGTCGGCGGGCAGCAGTTCCGGATCTTCGGGCAGCGGCACCGGATCGGCGGGCGGCGACGACATGGTCTACGCGCCACACGAATACAACGAGTCCATCAGCATCCTGCCCGGTTCGCTCACTGACGGATTCAATGCGACGGCCACCGCGGCGCGGGGTTACGGCACCACCTTCTTCAACGGCGAGTGGGGTTTCTGGGACTCGAATCCGGCGGTGGTGGCCGACAAGGCAAGCCGCTACGCCCAATTGGAGGACGCCAACCTGGTCGGCAGCACCTACTGGCAGTGGCGGCAGGCCTGCGGTGATCCGCACGGCGTGCAGACCCGGCACACCCGGCCGAGCTGCTCCGGACCGCAACCCGATGTCGCCGACAATCCGGTGATGCGGCCGGTCCTGTCGCGCTCGTATCCGCGTGCGGTGCCCGGGCAGCTCACCGCCATCCACTCCGATATCCCCAGCGGCGCGCTCACCGTCACCGGCAAGGCCGACCGGGCCGGGGAATCCGCCGACCTGTGGGTGCCGGACCGCTGCGCGAATCCCCGTGCGGCCGGGACGAATACGGCGGGATCGGTGGTCAGTGCCGTGACCGGAGGGAACCGGATCACGGTGGCGACCGCCGCTGCCGGTGACTACAGCATCCAGATCACCTGCGGCTGAACCACATCCAGGCAAAGCAAAGGCGCTCCCGGACCGAAGTCCGGGAGCGCCTTACGTTCTCAGTGCGGGATCAGCGAACTCAGCGCTGGGCGACCATGGTCGGGGTGATCGGGGACGGCAGCGCCGTCTCACCCTCCAGGTAGCGGTCCACCGCGGCGGCCGCGGCGCGACCCTCGGCGATGGCCCACACGATCAGCGACTGGCCGCGGCCCATGTCACCGGCGACGAACACGCCGGGCACGGTGGTGGCCCACTCGCTGTCACGCTTGACGTTGCCGCGCTGGTCGTAGCCCACGCCCAGGCCCTCGAGCAGACCGTTCTTCTGCGGTCCGACGAAGCCCATGGCCAGCAGCACCAGGTCGGCCTCCAGGGTGAAGTCGGTGCCCTCGACCTTCTCGAAGCGACCGTTCACCATGCTGACCTCGTGCGCCTGCAGCCCGGTGACCTTGCCGTCCGCACCGACGAAACGCTCGGTGTTGACGGAGAACACGCGCTCGCCGCCCTCCTCGTGAGCCGAGGAGACGCGGTACATCAGCGGGTAGGTCGGCCACGGGGTGGAGGTGGCACGCTCCTCCGGCGGACGCGGCATGATCTCGAACTGGTGGACCGACTCCGCGCCCTGACGGTGCGAGGTGCCCAGGCAGTCCGCGCCGGTGTCGCCGCCACCGATGATGACGACCTTCTTGCCGCGCGCGTTGATGCGCGGCAGGCCGTCCTCGTCGGTGATCGGGTCGCCCAGCTGCACCCGGTTGGCCAGCGGCAGGAACTCCATGGCCTGGTGGATGCCGTCGAAGTCGCGGCCCGGGATCGGCAGGTCGCGCGCGATGGTCGCGCCACCGGAGAGCACCACCGCGTCGAACTGCTCGCGCAGCTGCTCGGCGGTGATGTCGACGCCCACGTTCACGCCGGTCTTGAAGATGGTGCCCTCGGCCTCCATCTGCGCCATCCGGCGGTCGATGACCGACTTCTCCATCTTGAATTCCGGGATGCCATAGCGCATCAGGCCGCCGATGCGGTCGTCACGCTCGTACACGGTCACGGTGTGACCGGCCCGGGTCAGCTGCTGGGCGGCGGCCATACCGGCGGGGCCGGAGCCGACGACGGCGATGCGCTTGCCGGTGAGACGGGTCGGGTAGACCGGGGTGACCCAGCCCTCGTCGAAACCGTTCTCGATGATCTCGACCTCGACCTGCTTGATGGTCACCGGATCCTGGTTGATGCCCAGGACGCAGGACGCCTCGCACGGAGCCGGGCACAGGCGGCCGGTGAACTCCGGGAAGTTGTTGGTCGCGTGCAGCCGATCGAACGACTCCTTCCACGCGCCCTTGTACACCAGGTCGTTCCACTCGGGAATCAGGTTCCCGAGCGGACAGCCGTTGTGGCAGAACGGAATACCGCAGTCCATGCAGCGACTGGCCTGCTTCTGCAGGGTCTCGTGGGAGAACTTCTCCTCGTAGACCTCTTTCCAGTCCAGCAGGCGCAGCGGAACCGGACGGCGCTTGGGCAGTTCCCGACTCGTGTGCTTCAGGAAGCCTTGTGCGTCACCCATTTACGAACTCCTGACTACAGCGCACCTGCGTGCACAGAACAACAATGGTGCTGCGTTGCACCGCGTAGGTGAGGTCAGCCACGAGCCGCCTCCATGATCGCCTCGGCCACGTCGCGGCCATCCTTCTCGGCCTCGGAGATCGCGAGCAGGACCTTCTTGTAGTCGCGCGGCATGACCTTGACGAACTTGGTCACCTGCTGCGACCAGTCGCTCAGAATGCGTTCGGCGACAGCCGATCCGGTCTCGTCGCGGTGCGCCGTGACGATGTCCTTGAGGATCTGCGCGTCCTCGGCCGAGAGCTGCTCGGGGTCGACCAGTTCGGTGTTGAGGTGCGCGTCGAAGGTGCCGTTCGGGTTGTACACGTAGGCGATACCGCCCGACATGCCCGCGCCGAAGTTGCGTCCGGTCTCACCGAGGATGACCACGCGGCCACCGGTCATGTACTCGCAGGCGTGGTCGCCCACACCCTCCACGACCGCGGTCGCGCCCGAGTTGCGCACGGCGAACCGCTCACCCGCGACACCGCGCAGGTAGGCCTGACCGCTGGTGGCGCCGAACAGGATCACGTTGCCCGCAATGATGTTCTGCTCCGCGACGTACGCCTCGGGAGCGTCGGCCGACGGGCGCACCGTGAGGCGACCACCCGAAAGACCCTTGCCCACATAGTCGTTGGCGTCGCCGACCACCCGCAGAGTGATACCGGCCGGGACAAACGCACCGAACGAGTTACCGGCGGAACCGGTGAACGTGATGTCGATGGTGTTGTCCGGCAGGCCGACTCCGCCGTAGAGCTTGGTGACCTCGTGGCCGAGCATGGTGCCGACGGTCCGGTTCACGTTGGTGATCTTGGACTCGAACTTCACCGGCTTGCCACGCTCGAGCGCATCGGCCGAACGGGCGATCAGCTCGTTGTCCAGCGCCCGGTCCAGGCCGTGGTCCTGGCTCTTGGTGCGGCGGCGGTCCTGGAACATGAACGCCGTCTCGACATCGTCGAGGATCGGCGACAGGTCCAGCTTGGCGGCCTTCCAGTGCGCCTTGGCGGCGGTGGTGTCGAGCAGGTCCACCCGGCCGATGGCCTCGTCGAGGGTCCGCAGACCCAGCGACGCCAGCAGCTCGCGGACTTCCTCGGCGATGTAGAGCATGAAGTTCTCGACGAACTCCGGCTTGCCGGTAAAGCGTTCGCGCAGCACGGGATTCTGGGTCGCGACGCCGACCGGACAGGTGTCGAGGTGACACACGCGCATCATGATGCAGCCCGAGACGACCAGCGGAGCGGTCGCGAAACCGTACTCCTCGGCGCCCAGCAGCGCGGCGATCATGACGTCGCGGCCGGTCTTCATCTGACCGTCGACCTGCACCACGATGCGGTCGCGCAGACCGTTGAGCAGCAGCGTCTGCTGGGTCTCGGCCAGGCCGAGCTCCCAGGGGCCGCCCGCGTGCTTGAGCGAGGTCAGCGGCGACGCGCCGGTGCCACCGTCGTGACCCGAGATCAGGACCACGTCGGCGTGCGCCTTGGACACACCCGCGGCGACGGTGCCGACGCCGGGCTCCGCGACCAGTTTCACGTGAATCCGCGCCTGCGGGTTCGCGTTCTTCAGGTCGTGGATCAGCTGCGCCAGATCCTCGATCGAGTAGATGTCGTGGTGCGGGGGCGGGGAGATCAGGCCGACGCCGGGCGTCGAATGCCGGACCTCGGCGACCCACGGGTACACCTTGTGCGCCGGAAGCTGGCCACCCTCACCGGGTTTCGCGCCCTGCGCCATCTTGATCTGGATGTCGGTGCAGTTGGTCAGGTAGTGCGCGGTCACGCCGAAGCGGCCCGAGGCCACCTGCTTGATCGCACTGCGACGCCAGTCGCCGTTCTCCTCCGGCTCGAAGCGCGCCGGGTGCTCGCCGCCCTCACCGGAGTTGGAGCGACCGCCCAGCCGGTTCATCGCGACCGCGAGGGTCTCGTGCGCCTCGGCCGAGATGGAGCCGTAGCTCATCGCGCCGGTCGAGAAGCGCTTCACGATCTCCGACGCGGGCTCGACCTCGTCGATCGAGATCGGGTTGCGGTGCTCGTCCTTGAACCGGAACAGACCGCGCAGCGAGGCGAGACGCTCGGACTGGTCATCGACCAGCTTCGTGTACTCCTTGAAGACCTTGTACTGGCCCGAGCGGGTGGCGTGCTGCAGCTTGAACACCGTGTCCGGGTTGAACAGGTGGTACTCGCCCTCACGCCGCCACTGGTACTCGCCGCCGACCTCGAGCTCGCGGTGCGCGCGCTCGTTGCGGTTCTCCAGGTACGCGATCCGGTGCCGGGCCGCGACCTCGCCCGCGACGTCGTCGAGGCCGATGCCGTCCAGCGGCGAACGCAGACCGGTGAAGTACTCGTCCACCAGGTCCTGCGACAGGCCGACGACCTGGAACAGCTGCGCGCCCCGGTAGGAGGCGATGGTGGAGATGCCCATCTTGGACATCACCTTCAGCACACCCTTGCCGGCGGCCTTGTTGTAGTTGTAGACGGCCTTCTTGAAGTCGGCCGCGTGATCGCCGGTGCTGCCCGGCATCTGCAGCTGACCGCGCTCGATCATGTCCTCGAGCGACTCGAACGCCATGTACGGGTTGATCGCGGCAGCGCCGAAGCCGACCAGCAGGGCCATGTGGTGCACCTCGCGGGCGTCACCGGCCTCCACGACCAGGCCCACCTTGGTCCGGGTGCGCTCACGCACCAGGTGGTGGTGCACCGCGGCGGTCAGCAGCAGCGACGGGATCGGGGCCAGCTTCTCGTTGGACTCCCGGTCCGACAGCACGATGATGCGCGCGCCGCCGTCGATGGCCGCCGACACCTGACGCTGCACGGCCTCGATGGCCTTGCGCAGCCCCTTGCCGCCCTTCTTGACCGGGTACAGGCCGTGGACCACCACGGAGCGCAGGTCGGGGCGCGAGCCGTCGTCGTTGATGTGGATGAGCTTGGACAGCTCGTCGTTGTCCAGGATGGGCTGGGTCAGGGTGATCTGACCGCAGGACTCCGGTCCCGGGTTGAGCAGGTCGCCCTCGGGGCCGACCATGCTGCGCAGCGAGGTGACGACCTCTTCGCGGATGGCGTCCAGCGGCGGGTTGGTGACCTGCGCGAACAACTGCGAGAAGTAGTCGAACAGCAGCCGCGGCCGCGACGACAGCACCGCGATCGGGGTGTCGGTGCCCATCGAGCCGAGCGCCTCGCCACCGGTCTGCGCCATCGGCGACATCAGCAGATTCAGTTCCTCGATGGAGTATCCGAAGATCTGCTGGCGGATCAGCACGCGGTCGTGCGACATGTGCTCGTGCGGGCGGTCCGGCAGGTCCGACAGCTTGGTCGGGCCGTTGTCGAGCCACTCCTGGTACGGGTGCTCGGACGCGAGCTGAGCGATCACCTCGTCGTCGGAGATGATGCGGCCCTGCGAGGTGTCGACCAGGAACATGTGGCCGGGCTGCAGGCGCTTCTTGTAGATCACCTTGGCGGGGTCGATGTCGAGGACGCCGACCTCGGAGGCCAGCACGACCAGTCCGTCGTCGGTGACCCAGATTCGGCCGGGGCGCAGACCGTTTCGGTCCAGCACCGCGCCGACGACGGTGCCGTCGGTGAAGCAGACCGAGGCCGGTCCGTCCCACGGCTCCATCAGGAACGAGTGGTAGCGGTAGAAGGCGCGGCGGGCCGGGTCCATGGACTCGGCGCGCTCCCAGGCCTCCGGGATCATCATCAGCACGGCGTGCGGCAGGCTGCGGCCACCGAGGTGCAGCAGTTCGAGCACCTCGTCGAAACGCGCGGTGTCCGAGGCGCCGGGGGTGCAGACCGGGAAGATCTTCTCCAGGCGGTTGTTGCCCTCGTGGTCGGTGCCGAACACGTCGGAGTTCAGCAGCGCCTCACGCGCCCGCATCCAGTTCTCGTTGCCGGAGACGGTGTTGATCTCACCGTTGTGGGCGACGCGCCGGAAGGGGTGCGCCAGCGGCCACGACGGGAAGGTGTTGGTGGAGAAGCGCGAGTGCACGATGCCCAGCGCCGACTCGACCCGGTCGTCCTGCAGGTCCAGGTAGAACGCGCGCAGCTGCGGCGTGGTGAACATGCCCTTGTAGACGAAGGTCTCGCCGGACAGCGACGGGAAGTAGACCGACTCCTTGCCGGTCGCGCCCTCGCCCGCACCGGACTTGCCGAGCTCGTGCTCGACCCGCTTGCGGATGACGTAGGCGCGGCGTTCCAGGTCCATGCCCGTGAGCTGCTCGGCGGCGCCCTTGGGGGAGGCGATGAAGATCTGCCGGAAGGTCGGCATGGCGTCACGCGACAGCGCGCCCAGCGACGACTCGTCGATCGGCACCTCACGCCAGCCGAGGACCTCGAGGCCCTCCTCGCGCACGATCTTCTCCACGCCGTACCCGGCACGCGCGGCTTCGCGACGTGCCTGCGGGAGGAACGCGATGCCGGTGGCGTACGAACCTTCGGCGGGCAGCTCGAAGTCGACGATGGCACGGAAGAACTTGTCCGGGAGCTGAATCAGGATGCCCGCGCCGTCACCCGAGTTGGGTTCGGCACCGGCGGCACCACGGTGCTCCAGGTTAAGCAGAGCGGTAATAGCCTTGTCGACGATGTCACGGCTACGACGGCCGTGCATGTCGACGACGAATGCGACACCACAGGAGTCGTGTTCATTCGCCGGGTCATAGAGCCCAGTGGGTCCGTGTCCATAACCGGCACCGCCGGCGGGGGCCCCGTGGCCAGGAAGTTGCGTCATGCCTCTGCCTTCACAAAAAAACAGGCCTTCGAAGAATGCGGCCTTCGTCGAACGCCTCCGGTCTGGACTGCGTCCGGACGTTTCGGAGACCAGCGGCGCTGATGGTCACTCCGTGCAGTCAACTTTGCAGTTGTCCACCCGCTTCGATTACCTAGTCGGGTGCTCGGTGTTAACCGAACCCTTACGAGTTCCGTACACACCGCGCAGTTCTCGCCCGCTAGGCTGAGCGCCGATCGGGCCTCTGACCATATGGGGAGATATGCCGAACTTGCGTAGTTCGGCGTAAGAGCAAACGATAAGTCAGGACTGCGGCCCAACCAACTTAGGTTGGGCTAATTCCAGCTTCTAGCTGGGCTTCTTCATCGGTCCTCCAACACACGCGCGTTCTCCAGTGTAAAGCAGGCGTGCAGGGGCTTTTCAGTTGAGTGCACCACTGGGCCACCGGCGCGCGGGATGGACCGACGGCCGGACCGGCGCAGCTCCGGAGCGGCTCCCACCTGCAATGGAACAGGTTTCCCCACAGGGACATCCGGCAAACCGGCCAAAAGACGGCTAACTTTCCGGAGAAGTTCCGCCGGCGCGTCGGCGGGCCTGGCGACATGGCCCCGCAGCGTGCGGACCGTACGGAATTTTTCCTGAATGTGGGATTCAGCACACGATCAGCAAACAGGAAATCCATCTTCGGGCGCGTCGTCCACCCTGGTCCTCGCCCATAACCGCGTGATCAACACCACGTCACATCCGGGCAACAAGTCGATGTGAGCCTGGCCACATCCCGGCGGCCACGGTCGATGGAACGCGCGCGGGCCTGTCAGGCTGGGACCACGCAGCGTCTTTTACAACGATCGAGCGACGGTTCGTCGAGCCGAAACAGGCTGGGACTTAGAGGATGTGAGCTCCCATGAGCGTTCAGCCCGCTGGCCTGCTGGTCTGGATGGGCGGAGCCCAGCCGCAGCTCACCGACCCGCACGAACGCGGCGAATACACGGTCACCGGCGCGGTCGTCGCACTGTTGGCCGTGGTCTCCGGAGTGGTCACCGCCGCCGCGACCGCGGCGGCTCGCTGGCCGCTGTTCGGGGTCGTGGTCGTGGCGCTGATCGCGACCGTGCTGATCGGAGCCGTGGGCCGGGCCCTGGCCACCGCCGCCACCCCGGATCGGCGCGAAAACCGCCGGGCCGTAGCCGAATTCGCGGGCCGGATCACGGTCGCGGTGCTCGCGGGCGTGGTGGTCGCCGAACTGGCCTGCACCGTGCTGTTCGGCGGCACCGTGCACCGGATGCTCGACGAGACCTCGCAGCGGGCCGTGGAATCCGCGCCCGCCGTGGTCACCGCGCGCGACGAGTTCGACCGGGCGCGCACCGACCGGACCGACCTGGACCGGCAGCTCGCCACCGCGCAGGCCAATGTCACCAACGCGCTGAAAATCGCACGCTGCGAATTCAATCCGGTGTCGGCGGACTGCCCACAGGATCTGATCACCCACGTGCCGGGCCGCGGACCCGAGGAACGCACCGCCAACCAGATGCTCGACGACGCGCGCAACCAGCTCACCGCACTGCAGGGCAAGGTCGACGGTCTCGACACCCAGGTCACCGGCAAGGACAAGGCCCTCGCGACCGCCCGCGCCACCGCCTACCGCGACGGCGACCGCGGCCTGGGTGCCCGCTGGGTGGCCATGAACGATTACACGACAGCGCATTTCGGTCCGCTGGTGCTGCGCCTGGCCGTCGCGCTGCTGCTGGCGGTGCTGGCCCTGTTGCCGCTGCTGCTGCGCTGGTGGCGCGGCGAGACCGCGTTCGACCGCACGGTCGCCGGGCGCACCGTCACCGACCGCATCGACCAGGCCGCCGACACCGCCATCGCGATCAAACAGGCCGAGGTGCGGGTCGAGACCGAGAAGCTGCGCGCCGAGCAACAGCTCACCGCCGCGCGGCTGGAGGCGCACGCCGACACCGCCATCGACCGGGAACGGCAGCGCACCCGAATCATCGCCGCCATCGGCAATTTCGAGATCGGCATCACCGAACCGGGCCACCGCGCGGTCGCCGAGTTCGACAGCGTCACCCGACATGAACTGCCGGCCGGGCTCTCGGCCGCGGACCGAAAGGACAGCACCGTGTCCCAGGAGGGGATCGTGACACAGTCGCCGAACCTGCCCGCACCGCTCACCGGCGGCGCGTTGACCCCGATGGCGCCCGGTGGCGCCCTCACCCCGCACGTCCCCGTCGCGCAGCCCGCACCCGCCAACAAGGGTGGCGGACTGGAGCTTCCGATCATCGGCACGGTGCCGTTCACCGACACCGCCGCCCGCTGGATCCGCCCGCTGGTGCCGTCGTTCGTGGCCAATGCCATCGACACCGCCACGCATCCGCTGCGCACCGTGCGGCAGGCCTTCGAGGAAGCCGAGGAGATCACCTTCACGCTGCGTCGCACCCGCAAGGTGACCGTCGATTCGCAGGATTCGGCGCAACAGCAGGCCGCGCAGCAGCAGCTGTACGGGCAGCCGCAGTACGGCTACCAGTTGCCGCCGGGATCGCCGCAGCACGTGCACGCCCAGCGGGTGGCCTCGGGCGTGGTGGATCCGCAGTACCCGCAGTACCCCGCGTATCAGGCTGTCCCCCAGGGTTATCCGCAGGGATATCAGGCGCTGCCGCCCGGCCAGGTGGTGGAATCCGGTTATCCGCTGCCCGCCGCGCCGCAGCAGGACGCCCTGTCCGCACGGCACACACCGGAGTTGGATCGCCGCCGACAGCGCGAACTCCCGCCCGGCAAGTAGCACTGTGAAACGCACTGCGGCCCGGAATGTTTCACGTAGAACACGTGAAAACGTTCCGGGCCGCAGGTCTTTTCACCGACGGGCTCAGTGGCGGGTGGTCTTGCGGGTCGCCGACCGGTAGACCACTACGGCCGTGAGCAGCAGGATCGCCGCCGTCGAAGTGGCCGCCAGATGGATGCCGCTCACGAAGGCCGAGTGCGCCGAGTTCAGCAGTTCACCGGCCGCGGGCTGCGGCAGGTGCCGCGCGGTTTCGACCGCGCCGCCGAGGGATTCGCGCGCCGCGTCCGCCCGGTCCGACGGGACATGCGAGAGGTCCAGTCCACCCCGGAAGGCCGCCATCACGGCGCTGCCGAGGACCGCGACACCCAGGGCGATACCGGTCTCCATGGCCGTCTCCGAGATGGCCGCGGCATTGCCCGCGCGGGATTCGGGGGCGGTGCTGACGATCATGTCGCACGAAACCGTCAGCGCCACACCCTCACCCAGGCCGATCAGCAGGAAGCCCACGATGAACGGGGTCACCGAACCGGACGGATCGGTGGGCAGCAGCCAGTAGAGCGCCGCACCCGCGGCGACCGTCACCAGCGCACCCGCCAAAACCGTTGCCGGACGCCACCACCGGACCAGCCAGGCCGCGGCCAGCGCGCCCAGCATCGAGCCGACGGTGCCGGGGATCAGCAGCAGACCGGCCTCCAGCGGGGACTTGCCGAGCACCAGCTGCAGGTACTGCGAACCGAAGAACAGCACACCCGCCAGCGCGAACACCGACAGCAGGTTGGTGAACACCGCGGCCCGGAACGCCGGGATCCGGAACAGGTCCAGATCGATCAGCGGTGCGGCCAGGCCGCGCTGCCGCCGCACGAACGCCACCCCGGCACTGACGCCGACCATGGCGATGATCAGCAGATTCAGGCTCGGGCCGTGCGCCGCGAACTCCTTGATCGCGTACACGATCGGGATCAGCGCCAGCATCGACAGTCCGGCGCTCACCAGGTCGAAGCGGCCCGGGTTGGGGTCCTTCGACTCCGGCACCAGCAGCGGGGCCAGCATCAGCAGCAGCGCCATCACGGGCAGGTTCACCAGGAACACCGAGCCCCACCAGAAGTGCTCGAGCATCCAGCCGCCGAGCAGCGGGCCGAACGCCGCACCGGAGGCGGCCATCGCGCCCCACACCGAGATGGCGAGGGTGCGCTGCCGCGCGTCGGCGAACATGCCGCGGATCAGGCCGAGGGTGGCGGGCATCAGGGTCGCACCGGCGACACCCTGCAATACCCGTGCGGCGATGAGCATTTCGGGGTTGATCGCCCAGGCGGCCAGCGCGGAGGCGACGGCGAAGCCGACCGCGCCGATCAGCAGCAGGCGGCGGCGGCCGATGCGGTCGCCGAGGGTGCCCATGGTGACCAGCAGACCGGCCAGCACGAACGAGTAGACGTCGATGATCCACAGCAGCTGCGGTGTGGTGGGTGCGAGGTCGGCGGTGATGGAGGGGACCGCGAGGTCGAGCACGGTGGCGTCGACGGCGATCAGCAGCAGCGCCAGCGCGAGCACGCCGAGGCCCGCCCAGTCGCGGGCGGTGGCCCGGGGGGCGGCGGTGACTACGGGAATCGCGGGGGTGGTTCCGGAACGGGCGGTCGGTCGGGTGGTCATGTGCTTTCTCTCTCAGAGTCGAACCGTCTGGACGGTACAGTACCACGATGAACCGTCCAGACGGTACAGTCGAGCCCGTGACCACGCGTGATCCCGCCGGTACCCGCGACCGGATTCTCGACGCCCTCGAGACCCTGCTGCTCGACAAGGGCCTGTCCCAGGTGACCCTCGACAGCGTCGCCGCCACCGCGGGCGTCTCCAAGGGCGGCCTGCTCTACCACTTCAAGAGCAAGGACGCGCTGCTGGCCGGACTGCTCGGCCGGGTCGCCGACCGCACCGAACAGCAGGTGCGAACCACCGTCGAACAGGGCCGCTCGGTCGCCGAGTGGTACCTGCAGACCCCGCATCCCGACGACGAGGTCGACGCCGTCGAACTCGCCCTCTACCGCTCCATGCTGGCCGCCATGCGCACCGCCGACGCCCCCCAGGATCCCGGCCGGGCCGAGACCGACCGGGCCCTCACCGAGGTGATGCAGCACTGGAAGACGGCCATCGACAACGAGATTCCGGATCCGGTCCAGTCCGAGATCGTGCAACTGGTCGGCGACGGCGTCTACCTGCGGGCACTGGTCGGGGCGACACCGGTCGATCCCGACCTGTACCGGCAGGTGGTGGCCCGGCTGCTGGGCACGCCCGCGCCGGACTGACCGAATGCGCTGGTCCGGATAGACTCGGCCGCGTGTTGCCGACCGCTGCCGACCCCGTCGGTTCGCCGACCGGCTCGGTGGGGGGACCGACTTCTACCGGACCGGCGTCTCCGCCTGCCCCGGAACCCGTGGTGGTGCCGATCCGGCCGCTGGCCTTCCACGAGCTTCTCGATCTGCCGTTCGCGCTGATCCAGTCGCGAATCCGCTTGCTGGCGGCCATGATCGGGGTCGCGATCGCAGTGCTCACCGCGGTCGCCGTCGCCGTCACGGCGCTGATCTCCGAGCTCTCCGGCGATTCGGACGACGCCGTGGGCTGGGCCGCGATCCTGACCACCCTGGTCTGCGCGTGGTCGCTGCGCTTGCTGGTGCGGAGTGTCAGTGTGCCGATCGGACTGTCCGCGCTGCACCGGCGGCGGGTGAGCGGGATCGACGTGCTCCGGCGCGCCGCCTCGAAAACCGGTCCGCTGCTGGCCTTTCAGCTGATGTACACGCTGATCGGCATCGGGGTGCTGCTGCTGGGCGCGCCGCTGCTGATCACATTTCCGTTCGCGGTGATCTGGCTGGGCTGGCTGCGCGGTCGCCGCGCGGCGATACTGCCGCTGGTCTTCGACGACGAGTCGGCGGGCTACCGGGCCGCCGCCGCCCGCGCGAAACTGCTTGCGCAGGGCACGGAGTGGCAGCTGGTCGGGGTGTGGCTGTATCTGCGCGGGCTGATGGTGGTGCTGCTCGTTCCGCTGCTGGCGCTGCCCCGCTTCGTCTCCGATATCTCCGGCACCCACCGCTGGGCGGTCACCGTGCTGACCATCTTCTTCGTCCTGCTGGTCGTGGCGTTCTCCGAGCTGGTGGAGTCGACGACCAATGTCGTCGTCTACGCCGACCGCCGCTGCCGCCGGGAAGCCTGGGACATCCGGTGGCCGGGGGTGAACGCATCGTGACCTCGGACGAAAACCCCGGCGCGCCACCGGAACCGGCGCTCGGTCCGGCGGCGGCGCACCTGGCCGCGGCCGAGGCGGCCGCCCGGCACGGGGATTTCGGTGCGGCACTGCGGGAACGATATCGGGCGGTCACGCGCGGGCTCGAACAGCGCGGATTGCTCGAGGAGGAGCGGGCCCGCACCGCGCAGGAGACGGCGCGCGCGGCCACCGGGGTCGCGCCGGAGGCCGTCGAATTGCCCGCGGTGGCAGACAGTTTCGACGAGGTGGTCTACGGCGGGCGGTTCGGCACCGAGGCCGAGTACCGGCGACTCGAGCAGGCCGACCGGTATTCGACGGCGCCACCGCCCCGGTCGGGTCCGGCCGAGATCACCGAGCTCACCGAGAAACGCCGGACCCGCAGGAAACGCCGGACGCGTAAACCGCGCCGGGAGTCGCGCGGCGTACCGGAGGTGTTGCGGGACTGGCGATTGTGGGCGGCCATCGGCGGGGTGCTGGCGGTGCTGGCGCTCGCGTACATACTGACCCACCTGAGTGCGCCGCAGGCACCGCCGCCACCCACGACGGTTCCACCGCCCAAGCTGCCGCCACCCGATTACGGCACCGGCGACGACTCGATCTTCCAGAAACTACCGGCCTGGCTGGCCTTCGGCGGACTGCAGTTCCTGATCGCCTGGGCCGCGGTGCTGTGCTGGCGGGGCCGCCGCCGCGGCACCGTGGTCGGCGAACCGCTGCCGGTGGAGGCTCCGGCCGGTGAACTGCTCGCCGGTCAGGCCGGGCTGTACCGGAAATCCCGCGATCACGAGCATGTGGCCGGGAAGCTGCGGGCGGCCACCTTGCGGCGGCTCCGGCCGGTGCTCGGCCTCACCGCCGACACCCCGCCGACCCTGGTGGTCGCCGCCGTCGGCGCCCGGGTCGGCGAGGACGCCGCGACCGTCGGCGCCGCACTCTACGACCCGGTCCCGGACCGGGACACCCTGCGACTCGTGGCCGCACAACTCGAATGGATCGAAGCGGAGGTCTTGTGACCACAGTGGACACCAACCACACCCCCACCACCGAACAGGCACAGCAGGCGCTGCTCGCGCTGCGCGCCGAGATCGGCAAGGCGGTCGTCGGCAACGACCAGGCCGTCCTGTACCTGGTGCTGGCGCTGCTGTGCCGCGGGCACGTGCTGCTGGAAGGCGTTCCGGGCGTGGCCAAGACGCTGCTGGTGCGGGCCCTGGCCACCGCCCTGGACCTGGAGCACTCCCGCATCCAGTTCACCCCGGACCTGATGCCCGGCGACGTGACCGGTTCGCAGATCTACGACCCGCACTCCGCCGAGTTCACCTTCCGGCGCGGCCCGGTGTTCACCAACCTGCTGCTCGCCGACGAGATCAACCGCACACCGCCCAAGACGCAGTCGGCGCTGCTGGAATCCATGGAGGAGCGCCAGGTTTCGGTGGCGGGCGTGCCGCAGCCGCTGCCCGATCCGTTCGTGGTGATCGCGACCCAGAACCCGATCGAGCAGGAGGGCACCTACCCGCTGCCCGAGGCGCAGCTGGACCGGTTCCTGTTCAAGGTCGACATCCAATTGCCCGGGCGCGACGACGAATTCCGCATCCTGCAGCGGCACGCGGCCGGATTCGACCCGCGCGATCTGAACGCGGCGGGCCTGCGCCCGGTCGCCGGGGCCGCGCATCTCGAGGCCGCGCGGGCCGCAGTCGCCCAGGTGGCGATCAGCCCGGAGGTGCTGGCGTACACGGTGGATCTGTGCCGGGCCACCCGCACCTCCCCCGCCGTCGCGCACGGCGCGTCCACCCGTGGCGCGACCGCGCTGATGGCGGCGTCACGAGCCTTCGCCTGGCTGAACGGCCGCGCCTTCGTCACGCCGGACGACGTGAAAAACGTTGCGACAGCGGTGCTCCGGCATCGATTGCAGCTGCGGCCCGAGCACGAGGTGGAGGGCGTCACCGCCGAGGGCGTGCTGGCCGGACTGCTGATGTCCGTGCCCGTCCCGGTGTAGGCCGTGGTTCTCACCGGCCGCTCGGCCGCCGCCGCGGTGCTCGCGGCCCTGTTCGTCACCCTGGTGCTGCCGTCGTGGGCGGGCGTCGCGCTCGCCACCGGCGTGCTGCTGGCACTGTTCGCCGCCGACCTGATCGCTCTGGGATCGCCCGGGGCGCTGGAGCTTTCGCGGGAGCCGATCACCACGGTGCGCAGCGGTCGCAGCATCGAGGTGGAGCTCTCGGTGCTCAATTCCGGTGTGCGCCGGGCGCGCGGCACCCTGTGGGACGACTGGCCGCCGAGCGCCCGCGCCCGGCATCGCAGGCATGCGCTGAATCTGCCGTCCAACACCAGGATTCGGTTTCGGACCCAGCTGAACCCGGAATTCCACGGGGACCGGGTGGCCGGTCCGGTGACGCTGCGCCTGCTCGGGCCGCTCGGTCTGGCGGGCCGTCAGGTGCGGCGCCAGGTCCCGGCCCGGCTGCGCGCGCTGCCGCCGTTCCGCAGTGAGCGGCTGCTCGCGTCGAAGGTCCGGCAGCTGCAGCAGCTGGAGGGCCGCAACCTCACCGTCATGCGCGGTCAGGGCACCGAATTCGATTCCTTCCGTGAGTATGTCGCGGGCGACGACGTGCGCGCCATCGACTGGCGCGCCACCGCCCGCGCCGACGACGTGCTGGTGCGGACCTGGCGGCCGGAACGCAACCGACACGTGGTGATGCTGCTGGACACCGGCCGGGTCAGCGCCGGGCGCATCGGCGACGGCACCCGCCTGGACGCCACCATCGAGGCCGCGCTGCTGCTCGGCGGCCTGGCCGCCGCCGGTGGCGACTCGGTGGATCTACTCGGCTACGACCGCCGCGTCCGCACCGAGGTGCGCGGCGTGGGCGGAAAACGGTTGCAGATCAAGCTGATGCACGCGCTGGCCGGGCTCACCCCGGACCTGGTCGACACCGACTACCAGGGACTGCTGCGCACCACTTTGCAGCGGGCCCGTCGCCGCAGCCTGGTGGTGTGGTTCACCCACCTGGACGCCGCCACCGTGCAGGAGGGTCTGCTCCCGGTGCTGCCGGTGCTCGCCGATCGCCATCGCGTACTGGTGGTCTCGGTGACCGATCCGGAGGTCGCGGCCGCCGCCACCCGCCGCTCCACCCTGGACGACCTCTACGCCGCCGCGTCCGCCGAGAACGTGCTGGCCGAACACGCGCTGGCCCGCGAAACGCTGCGGCGCAAGGGTGTTCGTGTCATCGCCGCCGCGCCGGATCAGCTACCGGAAGCGCTCGCCGACGCCTACCTGGAACTGAAGCAGACCGGCGCGCTCTGATCGCTCGCCGGATGCTGCCCGACTGCTGCCGGGAAGCTGGCGCCCGGCACCAGCCCGGCCTTGTACAAATCCTGTTGTGCCAGTCGTGAACTCAGTGCGTCCAGGCGACAGCCTGCGCCGGGGTCGGCGGCTGCGCGGGTGCGGACATCGGCACGGGCGGAATGGCGCGCCGCTGCCGTTCGGCGAGGATCGCACCCAGAATGTGCAGCGGCGGATAGCCGTTCGGCGGCGGAGTGCGCAGGCTCGCGCACACCGCGATCACCAGGGCCCGGCCCAGCTGGTCCTGCACGGCCGGGGTGAGAGTGCGGAAGCGCACCAGGTACTGCCGGGTCGAGAGCGCGAGGTCCTCCGGCAGCCCGGACAGGTCGAGTTGCCGCGACCAGGCCGCCAGCCACGGCGGGGCGATCGCGAGGGCCGCGAACGGCAGTCGGCTGCGATCGTGCACCACCACGGTCCCCGCCAGCGCGTCCCCGATGCGCCGCCCCTGTGGCGAGCACATCGACACCACGATGGCGATCAGCCCGGTGCCCAGCATCCAGAAGTCGACGATCCCGGACAGCCCGCGGGTCACCGCGTGCCGGAAGTCGACGGGCCCGCCGTCGGCGCGCACCACCCGCAGCCCGACCATCATCTTGCCGAGCGAGCGGCCGCGCGAAAACGTCTCGAACAGCACCGGATAGCCGATCAGCGCGCTCACCATGCCGACCAGCACCGCCGCGTCCCGCCACGCCGAATCCGCGTCGGCGGCCACCAGCAGCGCCTCGAACACCAGGACCAGCAGCAGCCCGCCGATCAGCTGGATGATCAGGTCGATGACGAAGGCCGCGGCCCGGGTCGGGATCCGCGCGATCGGCAATTCGACGGCGACAGCCTCGCCCGTGGTGAAAAGCGCCATGACCCCGCCATTCTTCCCAGCCTCTCCGCCGCTGGCAACCGCTGCCGTTGTCACCCGCGGTGGATAGCATCTGACTCGACCGCGGTACAGGAGGGGAAGCGATGGATCTGGACGCGTACACCTTCGTGCACAAACCGGCCTGGGACCGGCTGGACCGGCTGTCCTCCGGGGGGCGCCGGCTCAGCGGCGCGGAGGTCGACGAGCTGGTGCGGCTCTATCGCCTGGCGTCGCAGCAGCTGGCCCGGTTGCAGAGCCGGGACGCGGATCCGGAACTGGTGGCGGGCCTGTCGGCGGTGCTGACCCGGGCGCGCGGGCGGATCCTCGGCGCGCGGGTCGACACCTGGCGTGAGATCGGGAAGTTCCTGACCGACCGGTTCCCGGCCGCCGTGTACCGGGCGTGGCCGTGGTGGGTGTCGGTGGCGGCGGTGTTCCTGCTCGGTTCGGCGGCGCTGGCGACCTGGGTGGCGCGCTCGGAGTCCGCGCGGCGACATTTCGGGTTGGACACGAATACCGATCACCTCACCCGTCCCGGTGGCGAATTCGAGACCTACTACTACGAGCACTCGCACGACGCGTTCGCCGCGAAGGTGTGGACCAACAACGCCTGGGTGGCGGCGATGGCGCTGTTCACCGGGGTGCTCATCCTGCCCGCGCTCTACCTGCTGTTCATGAACGCGCTGAACCTCGGGGTCAGCGCCGGTCTGATGGCCGAGGCGGGACGGCTGGGCGCGTTCTTCGACTGGATCCTGCCGCACGGAATGCTGGAGCTCACCGCGATTTTCGTGGCCGGTGGGGCGGGCCTGAAGCTGGGTTGGACACTGATCGATCCGGGCCGGGAGAGCCGGGCACAGGCCCTGGCCAGGCAGGGGCGGGCGACGGCGGTGATCGCGCTCGGGCTGGCCGGGGTGCTGCTGGTGTCGGGTTGCCTCGAGGGATTCGTCACGCCGAGCGGGTGGCCGACCGTGGTGCGGATCGGAATCGGCGCGCTGGCCGAGTTCGGATTCCTCGCCTATGTGTTGCTGCGGGGGCGCGCGGTGGTGCGCGAGCAGGACGCGGCGCTGGGCGGAGATGACGGCGTGGAGTTCGTGAGAGGCCCGGAGCACATCACGGGCTATCCGGTCCGGACGAGTCCGGAAGCGGTTGCGCGAGTGACTGGTTCGTAGTCGGGGCAACCCTCGGATTTGATTTCCACTGGCCGCAGCGAGTCCGGCTCAGCTGCGGCCAGCGTTGCCGACGACTCTACACAATCGTTATGGCTACGCAACCTCCGACTCGCACCCCGGGCGTATAACGCGACCAGGCGAAATACACCGTCTCAGTAGGGAACCCGGCGATATCGCTAATTCTCGGCTTACCCTTTGCGGAGGGTCTGCCGAAGGGGTCGAAACTGTGCGCGCGGTCGCATTTCCGGAGCCGTTTCGACCGTCGGTACACCGGAGGTTTGGAGCTCCGGAACGACGTTTGCCGAATTGTCTTGTTCCACCCGGCGACCGTGGGTTCAACCCGCGTTAAGCTGGCGTTTCACCGCAGCTCAGGCCGATTGCCCGGCGGTCACCGAAGATCAAACAAACCCCAAGTCTGTTTAGCGTAGTTTTCGCTTAATGATCATCAGGCAATGGAGGTGCGTAATCGGGCGCATACCCGAGACGTGACCCTTCGGCAAACGTTTTTCGGGGCCCTACGACCTCGATCACCCACTCCGGCAACGTCCCCGGCGAACGGTTCACCGGGCCCGGTGCGATCTTCGTCACATCCGTTGTGACCTGCGAGATTTCGAGTCTTTCGGAACGAGCCCGCGCGGCGGTCGACTCGACCGACTCGACCGGGTCCGGACATACGAGAAGAGCCCCGATCCGGTGTGGATCGGGGCTCTTCTCTTTGTGGGCGAAGGGGGACTTGAACCCCCACGTCCTTACGGACACTGGCACCTGAAGCCAGCGCGTCTGCCATTCCGCCACTCGCCCGAGCGACGAGAAGAAACGTATCACGGGGTCTGTGCCAAAAAGAAATCGCCTGGTTATCGACAGTCCGGGCGGGCACACCCAACACGGGAACCTCGGCAGCCCGCCAAGAGTTACAGGTGTGGACGATCGTGGATATCATGCAATCACCGTGTCCCTGCGGCGACACGCCATGTCCGCGTGTTGCTTTATCGGACGTACGTGACCGGACCCGGAAGGAGGGGCGATGGGGATAGTGTCCCGATTCGAACGCCGCCTTCAGGGTGCCGTGGGTGATGTGTTCGCGCGCGCCTTCGGCGGCAACGTCGTGCCCCAGGAGGTGGAGACGGCGTTGCAACGCGAGGCCGCCGACCACATCCAGGATCTCGGTGGCGGACATCTGCTGGCTCCGAACAGCTATGTCATCACCGTCAACGAATCGGATCTGGGGCAGCTCGTCCAGGGTGAGGGCCAGGAGAATCACGACCTCACCGTGCGCGCATTCGCCAAACATCTACAGGACTACATCCGTGAGCAAGGGTGGCAGACCTACGGCGAAGTGCACGTGGAGTTCGAGGCATCCCCTACGCTGCACACCGGACAGTTCAGAACTCGCGGCCGGGTGGACCCGGACGCCGGTGGGGACAGGGCCCGGCCGCCCGGTACTCCACCGGGACCTGAACAGCCACCACGACCCAACCCGCAACCAGGAGCTGGCCCCATGACGCAGAACTCAGGCTACGACCCAAGCCGTGAGCCCGCGGAGTCCGATCCGCGGAGTCGCGGGTACGCGCCCCCGCCTGCGGGCCGAGCAGCCGGCGGGCAGGGCTACAGCGAGTACGGCCGCGGCGGACAGCAGCAGTACCCCGAGCAGCAGGGCGGCACCTACGGCCAGCCCGAGCAGGGCTACGGCGAGTACCAGAACGGCTACGACTACAACCAGCAGCAGGGCGGCGGTTACGCCGCCGGTCAGCAGCAGGGTGGTTACGCCGAGCAGGGCTACGGCCAGCAGGCCTACAGTCAGCAGCCGGGCTACGCCGATCAGGCGTACGGCCAGCAGCCGGGCTACGAGCAGGGCTACGCGGAACCGGGCTACGGCCAGGGCCAGGCTCAGCAGCCGGGCTACGGCCAGCAGGGCTACGACCAGTACGGCCAGCAGCAGGGGTACGCCGAACCGGCCTACGGCCAGCAGGGCTACGCCGAACCCGGGTACGGCCAGCAGCAGGGCTATGCCCAGCAGCAGGGCGGCTACGACCAGTACGAGCAGGGCGGCGGCTACGCCGCCGACGACCAGTACGGCCAGCAGGCGGGTTACGCGCAGCAGCAGGGCGGCTACGCGGCCGCGCCCGCGCGCGCGGGCTCGAGCTACTCGGCCACGCTGCAGCTCGACGACGGCTCGGGTCGCACCTACCAGTTGCGTGAGGGCAGCAACATCATCGGTCGCGGCCAGGACGCCCACTTCCGGCTGCCCGATACCGGAGTTTCGCGGCGGCACATCGAAGTTCGCTGGGACGGCCAGACCGCGATGCTCTCGGACCTCGGTTCCACCAACGGCACGCTGGTCAACGGGTCGCCCGTCCAGGACTGGCAGCTGGCCGACGGGGATGTGATCCGCGCCGGACATTCCGAGATCCTGATCCGGATCGTCTGATCCCGTAAGCTCGCGATGCAGGTCACGATATGGCTAGGAATTCCTCGGTCGTATCGTGATCGCAACCGGTCTTCGGCCCTATGATGCTGCCAACAGTCGCGGCGGACTTCTGGCCGCGCTGACCAGCAGTACACCGGTTGGGGGTCACGGAGATCTACCTCCGTACCGACTGCCCGTACCAACGACACGGTCGAACAGGAGGTGGAGCACCGTGCAGGGATTGATCCTGCAATTGACCCGTGCGGGGTTCCTGCTGCTGCTGTGGCTGTTCGTGTGGGCGGTGCTCCGGACTCTGCGCAGCGATATCTACGCGGCATCCGGCCTTCGGGTCGCGCCTCGGGCCGCAGGCGGTTCCGCGGTGCTCCCCTCTTTTCGCCGGGGCCAGAAGGGCGCCAAATATCTCGTGGTGACTCAGGGTTCTCTCGCCGGCACCCGCATCTCACTCGGCCAACAGCCGGTGTTGATCGGGCGCGCGGACGATTCCACTTTGGTCCTCACCGACGACTACGCCTCGACCCGCCACGCGCGCATCTCGCCGCGCGGCGAGGACTGGTATGTCGAGGATCTCGGTTCCACCAATGGGACCTACCTCGATCGGTCGAAGGTCACCACCCCGGTCCGAGTTCCACTCGGCACCCCTGTCCGTGTCGGTAAGACAGTGATCGAGCTGCGATCGTGACACTTGTTCTCCGCTACGCAGCGCGCAGCGACCGTGGCCTCGTCCGGGCCAACAACGAGGATTCCGTATACGCGGGCGCGCGTCTGCTCGCGCTCGCGGACGGCATGGGCGGTCATGCCGCCGGTGAAGTCGCCTCGCAGTTGATGATCGCCGCACTGGCGCATCTGGACGACGACGAGCCCGGCGACGACCTGCTCGGCAAGCTGAATCGTGCTGTGCACGAAGGCAATGCGTCCATCGCCGATCAGGTCGAGGAAGAGCCGGAACTGGACGGTATGGGCACTACGCTCACCGCCATCCTGTTCGCCGGGCGCAAACTCGGCCTGGCCCACATCGGTGACTCGCGCGCCTACATGCTCAGAGGCGGTGAGCTGGCCCAGATCACCCGTGACGACACCTTCGTGCAGTCCCTGGTGGACGAGGGCCGCATCACCCCGGAGCAGGCGCACACCCATCCGCAACGTTCGCTGATCATGCGGGCGCTCACCGGCAACGAGATCGACCCCACCCTGGTGGTGCGCGAGGCTCGGGCCGGTGACCGCTACCTGCTGTGCTCGGACGGCCTGTCGGATGTGGTGAGCGACGAGACCATCGCCAACACCATGCGCGAAGGCAGCACCGACGAGTCGGCGGACCGCCTCATCGAATTGGCTTTGCGCAGTGGCGGTCCCGACAACGTGACCGTGGTGGTCGCCGACGTCATCGACCTCGACTACGGGCAGAGCCATCCGATCGTGGCCGGCGCGGCCTCCGGCGAGGACGAAGACACTCCCCCGCCCAACACCGCCGCCGGACGCGCGGCCGCCATGCGACCGCCGCGCGCCGCACCGCGTCGCCAGGTGACCCAGCCCGAGCCCGAGCCGCCGAAGAAGAGCCACAAACTGCGCTGGCTGGCGCTGTCACTGGCCCTGCTGGTGGCCATCGGCGCGGGTCTCACCGTGGGCTACAACATGATTCGCGCCAACTACTACGTCGGCACCGACGGCGAGAAGGTGGTGGTGCTGCGCGGGCTGCCCGGTTCGGTACTGGGCTACTCGATCCGCTCGGTGGATCAGGTCGGATGTGTCACGCGCACCGGCGAATTGACGCTCGCCGGTGGAACCTCCGACTTTCCGGCCGGTTGCCGCGGGCTGACCCGCAGCGATCTGCGCCCCAGCGGCCGTGATTCGGTCGACAAGGGCCTGCCGCCGGGTTCCCGCGAGGACGCCGTCAAGCAGATCCAGACCCTGGTGCAGGGTGAACTGCTGCCGCCGTGCGAGAAGCAGCAGCCCACCACCCCGGTCACCACCACGCCCGCCCCGCCGCCCGCGGACGGGAACCAGCCGCCGGTCACCACCACTCCGGCCGCACCCACCCCGGGCGCCACCGGCGCCGAGCGCACCGGTGAGAACCACCCGCTGGAACCGCACACCTCCACCTCCCCCACCTCCACGACGGCACCGCAGAACCCGGGGCAGAACTGCAGGACGGCGGACTGATGTCCGCACCGGCACCGCCGTCCACTGGGGCCTTCCCCAGTCCACCCGGCGGATTCGCTCCTGCGCCGCCGCCCTCCACCCGGCGCAACGTCGAGTTGCTGCTGCTGGGTTCGGCGGCGGTGGTGACGACGGTGTCGCTGGTGCTGGTGGAGGCCAGTCAGGAGCAGGCGATCACCTGGGAGATCGCCAAACTCGGTGCCGCGTATCTCGCCCTGTTCGGTGTCGCCCATCTGGCGGTGCGGCGGTTCGCCCCGTTCGCGGATCCACTGCTACTACCGATCGCGGCGCTACTGAACGGGTTGGGGCTGGTGATCATTCACCGCCTCGACCTAGCGCAGGCGCAGGACGCCGCCTTCGCCTCCCTGCCCATCCCCTCCCCCGACGCCAACCAGCAGGTGCTGTGGACGGGGCTGGGGATGGTGGTTTTCATGGGCTTGTTGATCGTGCTGCGCGACTACCGGACGCTGGCCCGCTACGCCTACACCGTGGGTCTGATCGGACTGGTCGCACTCGCGGTGCCCGCCGTGCTGCCCGACCGGTTCTCACAGGTGAACGGCGCGAAGATCTGGATTCGGCTGCCGGGCTTCAGCGTTCAGCCCGGTGAGTTCGCCAAGATCGCGCTGATCGTGTTCTTCGCCGGGGTGCTGGTCGCCAAGCGCGACCTGTTCACCGGCGCGGGCAAGCACGTGTTCGGCATGGAGCTGCCGCGGCTGCGGGACATGGGTCCGGTGCTGCTGGTGTGGCTGGCCTCGGTCGGCGTGCTGGTGGTGGAGAAGGACCTCGGCACCTCGCTGCTGATCTTCTGCACCGTGCTGTGCATGCTCTACATCGCCACCGAACGCGTCGGCTGGGTGGCGGTGGGCGCGGTGCTGCTGGCGATCGGATACGTGTTCGCCTACAACGCCTTCGGGCATGTGCGGGTGCGGACCTCGACCTGGCTGCATCCGTTCGCGGACTACAACAACACCGGCTACCAGATCTCGCAGTCGCTGTTCGGGCTGGCCACCGGTGGGCTGGCCGGAACCGGGCTGGGCAGCGGGCGGCCCTCGCAGGTGCCGTTCGCCAAGACCGACTTCATCATCTCCGCCATCGGTGAGGAGCTCGGCCTGATCGGCCTGAGCGCCGTGCTGATGCTGTTCTGCCTGTTCACCATTCGCGGGATCCGCACCGCGCTGGCCATCCGCGACAGCTTCGGCAAGCTGCTGGCCGCGGGCCTCGCGTTCACCATCGCGATCCAGGTGTTCGTGGTGGTCGGCGGGGTCACCAAGCTGATTCCGCTGACCGGTCTCACCACGCCGTTCATGTCCTACGGTGGTTCGTCGCTACTGGCCAACTACGCACTGCTGGCCCTGTTGATCAAGGTGTCCGATGCGGCGCGGGCGCCGGCCCCGGTGCGCAAGCGCGCCGCGGAGCCGCTCGCGGACGCGTCGACGCAATTGCTGCGCAAGGTCGAATCGGATGCGGCCCGCGTGAACACGCCGGTGCACAAGGTCGAATCGGATACAGCCCGCGTGAACACGCCGGAGCCAAGGGTCGAGGGGGGTACCGCGTGAACACGCCGCTGCGCCGGGTGGCGATGGCGGTCATGGTGATGATCGTCGCGCTGCTGGTGAACGCCACCTACGTCCAGGTCCAGATCGGCCCGATCGGCAAGGCCGACAGCCTGCGCAACGATCCGCGCAACGACCGGGTGCTGCTGGACGAGTACGCGCGCCAGCGCGGCCAGATCTCGGCATCGGGCACCGTGCTCGCGAGTTCGGTGGCCACCGACGACCGCTACAAGTACATGCGCACCTATCCGACCGATCCGCTCGCCTATTCGGCGGTGACCGGGTTCTACTCACTGCAGAACGGCAGCAACGGGATCGAGCACGCCGAGGACTCGGTGCTCAACGGTTCGGACAACCAGCTGTTCGGGCGACGGCTCATCGACATGATCTCCGGGCGGGATCCGCGCGGCGGCAACGTGATCACCACGTTGAACCCGATCATGCAGAAGGTCGCCTACGAGCAGTTGACGGCCAAGAACTTCACCGGTTCGGTGGTGGCGATCGAGCCGAGCACCGGCCGCATCCTGACCATGGTGTCGACGCCGTCCTACGATCCGAACCTGCTGGCCGGGCACGACGGCGCGGCCACCCAGAAGACCTGGGAGCAGCTGCAGGCCGATCCGCGCCAGCCGATGCTGAATCGGGCTGTGTCGCAGACCTATCCGCCGGGTTCGACGTTCAAGGTCATCGTGAGCGCGGCGGCGCTGTCCAACGGCGTCGCGAAACCGGATGACCAGTTCACCGCGTCGCCGCGGATCACGTTGCCGGACACCACCACCACGCTGGAGAACTACAACGGCACCCACTGCGGTCCCGGCGACGGTCAAACCGCTTCCATGACAGACGCTTTCAAGTACTCGTGTAACACGGCCTTCGCCGAGATCGGTATGAAGACCGGAGCGGCCAAGCTCAAGGACGAGGCCAACGCGTTCGGAATCGGCACCCAGCATCCCAATATTCCGATTCCGTGGGCGGACAGCACCGTCGGGACCATCCCCGACCAGGCCGCCCTGGCGCAGTCCAGCATCGGGCAGCGCGATGTCGCGCTCACCCCGCTGGACAACGCGGTGGTCGCGGCCACCATCGCCAACGGCGGCGTCCGGATGAAGCCGTACCTGGTCGACCAGTTGCAGGCCCCCGACCTCAGCACCCTGGAGAGCACCAAGCCGACCTCGGTGGGACAGGCGGTGTCCCCGCAGGTGGCCACCCAGATCACCACGCTGATGCTGGCCTCGGAACAGAACACCACGGGAGGAACCGCGCCGCGCTCGTACCAGATCGCCTCCAAGACCGGTACGGCCGAGCACGGCGACGATCCCCGCAACACCCCACCCCACGCCTGGTACATCGCCTTCGCCCCGGCGCAGAACCCGAAGATCGCGATCGCGGTGATCGTCGAGAACGGCGGCGACCGGGCCCTGGCCGCCACCGGCGGTTCGGTGGCCGCGCCGATCGCGCGCGCGGTGCTGGACGCGGGATTGCAGGGGGGCTGAACGATATGAAGGTGCAAGGCGGCATGAGTGGGTCAGGGCTCGAAGGAGGCAGCCTGCGTAACCACGTAGAGCCCCCACTCATGCCATATGTATGCAGACGGGGTCTCGAATGCTGAACAACGGTGCGATGATCGCGGACCGGTACCGGCTGCAGCGGCTGATCGCCACCGGCGGCATGGGCCAGGTCTGGGAAGCCCTCGACACCCGGCTCGATCGCCGGGTCGCGGTGAAGGTGCTCAAGGCGGAGTTCTCCACGGATCCGACCTTCCGGCAACGCTTCCGCACGGAAGCCAGGACCACGGCGCAGCTCAACCACCCCGGCATCGCCAGCATCTACGACTACGGCGAGACCCAGGATCCGTCCGGCGGTGAGATCGCCTACCTGGTCATGGAATTCGTGCAGGGTGAGCCGCTCAACGCGGTGCTGTCGCGGCTCAGCCGGCTCTCGGTGGCGCAGGGCCTCGACATGCTCGAGCAGACCGGTCGCGCGCTTCAGGTCGCGCACCTCGCCGGTGTGGTGCACCGCGATGTGAAGCCGGGCAACATCCTGGTGACGCCGACCGGTCAGGTGAAGATCACCGACTTCGGCATCGCCAAGGCGGTCGACGCGTCCCCGGTCACCAAGACCGGCATGGTGATGGGCACCGCCCAGTACATCGCGCCGGAGCAGGCCACCGGCGAGGACGCCACCGCCGCCTCCGACGTGTACTCGCTGGGTGTGGTCGGCTACGAGGCGTTCTCGGGGGCCAGACCGTTCACCGGTGACGGCGCGCTGACCGTCGCCATGAAGCATGTGCGCGACACCCCGCCGCCGCTGCCCGCCGATCTGCCGCCGAACGTGCGCGAACTCATCGAGATCACCATGGCCAAGGATCCGGGCCAGCGCTACAGCAGCGGCGGCGAATTCGCCGACGCGGTGGCCGCGGTGCGCTCGGGACGCAGACCCACGCCGCCCGGCGGCATCCCGGCGGTGCCGTCGATGACCGGCGCCACCCGGATCCTGCCGCCCGGACCGACCATGATCATCCCCGGCGCCCGCGCCGACCAGGCCACCACCCGCTACCCCACCCCGTCGCAGTCCATGCGGCACGTGGGCGAGCAGAGTCCCGCCACCGCGACCACCCTGCTGACCGGCAACCGCCCGCCCGTCGGACCGGCCAACCTCACCGGTCAGGGTCCCGACGAATCCGGGCGGTTCACCAACGGGCAGAAGGCGCTCGCCGGTCTCGGCGTCGGCGCGCTGATCCTCGGTGCGGCCGCCGCCATCGTGCTGATGAGCAGTTCGAGTCACGAGTCCACGCCGACCACCCGCACCAGTGCCGTGGTGGTGCCGCCGATCGATCCGACCACGACGACCGCGCCGCCCACCACGACCACCACCCGGGAGCGGCCGGTGCCGCCGCCCCCGGTCACCACCTACGAACCGCCGCCGACCACCACCACGGTCGATCCGACGACGACGGCCCCGCCGACCACCACCACGACCGCGCCGCCGACCACCACGAAGACCACCACGACGCCGCGGACCACCACCGGACGCTTCCCCTGGCCGAACCAGGACATACCATCGATGCCAGGAGTTCCCGGCGGAGTCAGCCCCGGCGGCGCCCGCGGGCAGTGGTACACACCGGAATACAGCGCCCCCACAGCCATCCCGCAGCAAGGATTGCCATGACGACCCCGAAGAACCTGTCCTCGCGCTATGAGCTGGGCGAGATCATCGGGTTCGGCGGGATGTCGGAGGTACACAAGGCGCGCGACCTCCGGCTCGGCCGCGACGTGGCGATCAAGGTGCTGCGCGCCGATCTGGCCCGCGACCCGACCTTCTATCTGCGATTCAAGCGTGAGGCGCAGAACGCGGCCGCGCTGAACCATCCGGCCATCGTCGCGGTGTACGACACCGGCGAGGCCGAGATCGACGGCGGGCCGCTGCCCTACATCGTCATGGAGTATGTGGACGGCGACACCCTGCGCGATCTGGTGCGCGGCAAGGGTCCGTTCCAGCCGCGGCGTGCCATGGAAGTGGTCGCGGATGTCTGTGCGGCGCTGGACTTCTCGCATCGCAACGGGATCGTGCACCGGGATATGAAGCCCGCCAACATCATGATCAACCGGGCCGGCGCGGTGAAGGTGATGGACTTCGGCATCGCCCGCGCCATCGCCGACAGCTCCAACCCGATGACGCAGACGGCCGCTGTTATCGGTACCGCCCAGTATCTTTCGCCCGAACAGGCCCGCGGCGAGCAGGTCGACGCCCGCTCCGACGTGTACTCGGTGGGCTGCGTGCTCTACGAGATCCTCACCGGCGAACCGCCTTTCACCGGCGACTCACCGGTCGCGGTCGCGTACCAGCATGTGCGGGAGGATCCGCGGCTGCCCTCGACGGTTCATCCCGGCGTGCCGCGCGAACTCGACTCGGTCGTGCTCAAGGCCATGGCCAAGAACCCGGCCAACCGCTACCAGACCGCCGCCGAGATGCGCGCGGACCTGATCCGGGTGCTGGGCGGTCAGAAGCCCACCGCGCCCATCATCATGACCGACGAGGACCGCTCCTTCGACGACGAACTGCCGCCCGCGCGCAGCTACCGCACCATCGAGCGCCGCGACGACACCAGCGAGCAGGAGATCGTCCAGGCCGAGCCGCGTCGGCGCACCGCGCTGATCGCCGGGCTCGCGGCCGCCGCGGTCGCCGTCGTCGCCGCCCTGCTGTGGGCGCTGGTCGGCCCCGGCGCGCGCCCCGACCAGGTGACGGTGCCGGACGTGGCCAACAAGAACTCCCAACTCGCGCAACGGGATCTGGAGAACCAAGGCTTCCACGTCGCCGTGCAGCCGACGCCCGACGCCAAGATCGTGCAGGGCAATGTGGTCTCGACGCAGCCGCTGGGCGGCTCCCGGGTCGACAAGGGCTCGACCATCACCGTGCTCGTCTCCTCGGGGCCGCAGCAGGTGGCGGTGCCGAAGCTCGCCGGGCTCACCCAGTCGCAGGCCGAGCAGACCCTCACCGGGCAGGGCCTCAAACTGGCCTCGGACGTCAAACAGGCCGCCTCCAGCAGCGACGACAAGGGCAAGGTCGTCGCCCAGACGCCCGACGCCGGGCAGAAGATCGACGCGGGCGCCGAGGTCACCATCAGCCTCGGCTCCGGACCGGAGAAGGTGCGGGTGCCCGACGTGGTCGGCCAGACCATCGACGTCGCCAAACCGAACCTCGAGGACAGCTCCGGTTTCACCGTGACCACGCAGGAGGTGCCCAGCAACCAGCCCAAGGGCACCGTGCTCGGCACCACCCCCGCCGCCGGCACCCAGGCCGACAAGGGCTCCACGGTGACCGTGCAGATCTCCACCGGCGATCAGCTCACCATGCCCGACCTGCGCGGCATGACGCCCGCCCAGGCCGCCGACCAGTTGCGGCAGCGCGGCTGGAACGGGCAGATCAGCCAGAACACCATGAGCACGCTGAACGCGGGCGAGGTGGGCCGGGTGCTGGCGCAGCAGCCGACCGCGGGCACCTCGCTGGGCAAGTCGCAGACCGTCACCATCACCACCGGGGTGCTCTCGCTCGGGCCGCCGTGATCGCCGGCAAACGCTGAGCAGGGCCCGTGAGCTGTTGCTCGCGGGCCCCTTTCGTATCGAGTTGTCCACAGGCTGTGGATATCTAGAGGCGCAGGTGACGATTCATCGACATGGCCTCATCCGCCAGGTCAGCGAGCTCGACCACCTCGACGCCGTGCGCGCTCAAACGTTCCACACCCACCACGTTGTCCACAAAGGTGGCGGGTTCCCGCCAGGCGATCACCACCCGCCGGATCCCGGCCGCGAGAATCCGCTCGGCACACGGCAAACGATCCTTGCTGGCCCGGTGCGAACACGGTTCGAGGGTCGAATAGAGCGTGGCGTGCCGCAGGCGCGGATCGGCCGGATCCAGCTTGTTCAACGCCGACTCCTCGGCGTGCACCTTCGCATCGGTCTCGCGGGACCAGCCGTGCTCGATCTCCACCCCGTCCGCGCCCACGATGACCGCGCCCACCGAGAACGCGGTCTCGCTCGGCGGGCACAGCCGCGCCAGGCCGATGGCGTGCCGCATCCAGCCGCGATCCGAGCGGGTCTCATCCGGCATCCGAATCCTCCTTGGGCAGATAGCGCAGCAGTGCGATGTCGCCGATCCGGCCCACATCGGCCAGCCGCATCCGATGCTTCGGACCGCCCGGGAAATCGGCGGGGCCGAGGAAGCGCGGCGCGGCCGGATCGCCGACCACGATCGGGGCGACGGCCATCCAGATCTCGTCGACCAGACCCTGGGCGAGGAACGCCGTGTGGATCGCGCCGCCGCCCTCGACCATCAGGCTGGTCACCCCGCGCGCGCCCAGATCGTCGAGCAACGACGCGAAATCGACTGTGCCACCGAGAGATACGACGTCGGCCCGGCCTTCCAGACGGTTGCCGAGCCGGTGCGCGCCCGCGTCGGTGGTGTACACCAGCCGTTCGCCACCGCTGTGCCAGAGATTCGCCGACGGATCCAGATCGCCGGTGGCGGTGACGATCACGCGCAGCGGGTACGCGGGCCGCCCGGTCGCCACCCGATGGGCGCGGCGGTCCGGATTGTTCACCAGCAGCCGTGGATTGTCGGCGCGCAGGGTGCCCGCGCCGATGAGGATGGCGTCGGATTCCGCGCGCAGCGTGTCCACCCGATCGAAATCGGCTGCGCTGGACAGCAACAGCCGATCCGGGCCGGCGTCGTCGATGTAGCCGTCGACGCTGACCGCGACCGACAGCAGCACGTGCGGCCGGTCGCTCATGAGGCGAGCGCCGCGACCTCCGCCTCCAAGGTCTGCACCAAGCCCTCCGGCGGGCGCTGCCCGCAGACGCCCAGCCAGTTCGCGAGCATGCGATGCCCGCCCTGGGTGAGCACGGATTCGGGATGGAACTGCACACCGTGGATGGGCAGATCGCGATGACGCAGGGCCATGACGATCCCGGATTCGGTGCGGCCCAGCACCTCCAGCTCCGGCGGCATGGTCTCCTCGAGCACGGTCAGCGAGTGGTAGCGGGTGGCGATGAACGGATCCGGCAGCCCGGCCAGCACGCCCGCGCCGACGTGGAACACCTCGCTGGTCTTGCCGTGCAGCAGCTCGGGCGCACGGGTCACGGTGGCGCCGAACGCCTCCCCGATGGCCTGATGCCCGAGGCACACGCCCAGCAGCGGCGTGGCGTGGCGGGCGGCGGCGTGCACCAGCGGAATGCTCGCACCGGCCCGGTCCGGACTGCCCGGCCCGGGACTGATCAGCACCCCGTCGAAGTCCTGCACGACGGCGTCCACATCGGCCAGTTGCGGGTCATCGTTGCGCCAGACCTCGGCGTCCACCCCGAGCTGTCCGAGATACTGGACCAGGTTGAACACGAAGCTGTCGTAGTTGTCGACGACGAGTACACGCATGACCCGAGACTAATCGGCGCCGCCGCGCGCGTCGCGTGCAATACCGTCCAACGCGGCGCAAGCCTCCCCGACGACACTTTCCCCAGGGTTGCCGGGATAATGTCTATGCAGACAGCACGCCGAAATCGAGGACGTCAATGCCCAAGTCTAAGGTCCGGAAAAAGACCGATTACACGATCAACCCGGCCAGTCGCACTCCGGTGCGGGTGAAGTCGGCAGGCCCGTCACCGGTCTGGTACGTCGCCATCATGCTGGGCTTCATGCTCGCCGGGCTCGCCTGGCTGCTCGTCTACTACCTGGCCAACGAGCACATCGGCTGGATGAGCGACCTGGGCGCCTGGAACTTCCTGATCGGGTTCGGCCTGATGGTGGTCGGTCTGATCATGACGATGCGCTGGCGGTGAGTGCCTTACACCGCTGTTATTCATTCACACCTGTGGATGACCTTGTGGACAACTCGAGGAGTGAGTGGGGAAAGTGACCGCTGCCGACCCCGCTTCCCGACTCTCCTGGTCCACGCCCCCGGCCGCCCTGGCGGTCTGCGGTGTCGGCGGCCTCGTGCTGGTCGGCGCCACTTTCTTCGCCGATGACGGTCCCGGCCGCCTGCTGATCGGGCTGGCCGCGATCGGGCTGCTGCTGTCGACCGGACTCGGATTGCGGCAGCGGCCGCGACTGGCCGTCGAACCCGGTGATCCGGCGCGGATCGTGGTGCGCGGACTCACCGGTGCGCGTAGCTACACCCCCGAGCAGATCCTGCGGATCCGGGTGGTCCGCTATCAGCGGCTGGGTCGGCGGATGCCGATGCTGGAGATGGACGTCGACGACCACGGCGACGAGAAGCTGATCATCTTCGGCCGCTGGGATCTCGGCGCACACCCCGAGGACGTCCTCGAGGTGCTGCGCATTCACATCAACAGCAAGTAGCTCGGACACATCGACGGCAGACAGCTCAGACCGGCGAGGGTGCGCCCAGCGCGGTCACCAGCAGCGCCACGATCACGATCGCCGCGATCGAGAACCAGCCGGTGTTCAGGATCGCCCGCTGGGTGCGCAGGCCGAGCCAGCGCGGCAGGTACAGGATTCCGGTGGTGGCCAGGGTGCCCGCGAGCAGCCCGCCCAGATGCGCCCAGATGGAGATGCCGGGCACCGAGAAGGTGATGATCAGGTTGATCACCAGCAGCACCAGGATCTGGGTCAGGTTCTGCCGGGTCCGCAGCATGATCACGGCCACCGCGCCGAAGATTCCGAAGATCGCGCCCGAGGCGCCCGCCGAGGCGGTGAGCGGATCCGAGAGCACGGTCACCGCCGCCGAACCGCCCAGCAGCGCCGCCGCGTACACCGCGAGATACCGCGCCCGGCCCAGCGCCAGCTCGCAGTAGGGGCCGAGCACGTAAAGCGCGAACATGTTGGCCAGCAGGTGGATCGGCCCGATGTGCAGGAAACCGGAGCCGATGATCCGGAACCATTGGCCGTCGCCGACCGCGGCGGGCATCAGCACCCAGTCGTAGAACAGGCGGGAACGCTGGTTGTCCATCACGCTGTGCGCCTGCAACGCGGTGGCCAGGAAGACCGCCACATTGACCGCGATCAGCGAGTAGGTGACATACGGGACCGGAACCTTGGTCGCCGTCGCGCCCGCGGCATTGCGCACCGGCCGGACATCGTCGCGGCCCTGCTGAATACAGTCCACGCAGTGCTGTCCGACCGCGGCCGGGGTGAGGCATTCGGGGCAGGAGGGCCGCCCGCACCGGGTACAGGCCAGACCGGTCGCCCGGTCCGGATGGCGATGGCAGGTCGGTGCGGGCTGCTGGGGATTCATGAGTGAATTCTCTTCGGCTGCGCCCGAATTCGGGCTCGGGTCAGGACAGGGTGATGCTCTTGATCACGATCTCGTCCTTGGGACGGTCGCTGCGATCGGTCGAGGTGTTGGCGATGACGTCCACCACCTTGCGCGAATCCGGGTCCAGTACCTCACCGAAGATAGTGTGCTTGCGGTTGAGGTGCGGGTGCGCGCCGACGGTGATGAAGAACTGCGAGCCGTTGGTGCCGGGCCCGGCGTTCGCCATGGCCAGCAGGTAACCGCGGTCGAAGCGCAGTTCCGGATGGAACTCGTCCTTGAACTCGTAGCCCGGGCCGCCGCGACCGGTGCCGGTCGGATCGCCGCCCTGAATCATGAAGCCGTCGATCACCCGGTGGAAGACGGCCCCGTCGTAGAACGGGCCGGAGGTGGTGCCCGCGGCGTTCTTGGTCGTGTACGGCGCGGTCCCCTCGGCGAGGCCGAGGAAGTTGCGCACCGTCGCGGGGGCGTGGTTACCGAAGAGCGCGATCTGGATATCGCCGAGGTTGGTGTGCAGCGTCGCCACGGCGGTCTGATTCGGTGAGGTCACGCCCGCAAGCCTAAGTGGTGACCGCTCCTGGTTACTTCACGGCACTGTTCCGCCACCCCGAAACTTCAGCGGGCCGCACGAAATCCGTTGTCACTCTCTTTTCTGCCCGAATTCGGGCACAGAGTTTGCGGAGTCGGCTAGCCCATGGCAAGTTCGGTCGGGTGAATGACGGGGTTCCGGTCGATCTGGTGCGTCATGTGGCGGCCTCCACCGGCCTGCCGCCCGCCGTCGCGGCCCGCGTGGTCGCCGACATCGTCGGCTATTTCGACGAGACCGCCGAGGAGTTCGTGCGCCGCAGACACGCCGAACTCCAGGGTCGCCAGGTCCGCAATGCCGAAATCTGGCAGCGGCTCGCCGCGGAGCTGACGCAGCGCCCGGTGGCCCCCCCCGACTTCACCGAACGCCAACTGCGTCGCATCGTCTACGGGTAGGAGTCCGTCGCACCATGTGTGGAATCGTCGGTTACATCGGACATCGTGAGTCCGTTCCGGTACTGCTGGAGGGCCTGCACCGGCTCGAATACCGCGGCTACGACTCCGCGGGCCTGGCCGTCCCGCACCGCGGGCGACTGCGCATCACCAAGACCCAGGGCCGGGTCCAGGACCTGCGCAACCGGGTCGACGCCGAGGGCGCGCGGCTGCGCGGCAGCGTCGGCATCGCCCACACCCGCTGGGCCACCCACGGCGAACCCAGCGACGCCAACGCGCACCCGCACACCGACGGCTCCGGCCGAATCGCCGTGGTGCACAACGGAATCGTCGAGAACGCCGAGGAACTACGGGCCGCGCTGAGCGCCGACGGCGTCGAATTCGTCTCCGACACCGACACCGAGGCCATCGCGCATCTGGTGGCCGCCGCACTCGACGACACCGAGACCCTCGAGGACGCCGTCCGCACCGCACTGCACCGGGTCGAGGGCACCTACGGCCTGCTGGTGCTCGACGCCCGCCGCCCCGACGAACTGGTGGTGGCCCGCAACGGCAGCCCCATCGTGCTCGGCGTCGGTGACGGCGAGATGTTCGTCGCCTCCGATGTGGCCGCCCTGGTGCACCACACCCAGCGCGTGGTCTTCCTCGACGACGGCGAGCTCGCCACCGTGCGCGCGGGCGAATTCCGCACCAGCACACTGGGACTCGAGGCGCTGCGCACCGACAAGATCCCCACCGTGATCGCCATGGCCGCCGAGGACTACGCCCTGGGCCGCTACCCCGACTTCATGCGCAAGGAGATGGCCGAGCAGCCCGACGCGGTCCGCCGAGCCCTGCGCGGGCGCCTCGACGAACGCTTCACCACCGCCATCCTGGGCGGCCTCAACATGGACGCGCGCGAACTGCGCGGCATCAGCAAGGTGGTGTTCCTGGGTTGCGGCTCGGCCTATTACGCGGGCCAGCTGGGCGCGCAACTGGTCGAGGAACTGGCTCGGATTCCCGCCACCGCCGAACCCGCCTCGGAATTCCGCTACCGCAATCCCGTGGTGGACCCCGACGCGCTCTACGTGGCGATCAGCCAGTCCGGCGAGACCCTCGACACCCTGGCCGCGGTGCAGGAGTTGCAGCGCAAGGGTGGCCGGGTGATCGGCGCGGTGAACGTGGTGGGCAGCGCCATCGCCCGCGAATGCGGTGCGGGCGTGTTCCTGCACGCCGGACCCGAGGTGTCGGTCGCCTCGACCAAGGCGCTCACCAATATGACGGTGTCCTTCGCCATGCTGGCGCTGCTGCTGGGCCGGGTGCGCGATCTGTCCGCCGCGGCGGGCGAGCGGGTGGTGAGCGGGCTGCGCGCGCTGCCGGACGCGATCGACGCGGTGCTGGCCGACGACGAGCTGATCGCCGAGGTCGCGACCCGATATGCCAAGGCGCGCAGCATGTTCTTCATCGGGCGGGTGCGGGCCTGGCCGGTGGCGCGGGAGGGTGCGCAGAAGCTCAAGGAGATCTCCTACATCCACGCCGAGGCGTACCAGGGCTCCGAGCTCAAGCACGGCCCGCTGGCCCTGATCGACCCGGATATGCCGAGCATCGTGCTGGTGCCCGACGACGAGCTGCTGGCCAAGAACATCACCACCATCGAGCAGATCAAGGCGCGCGGCGGCCCGGTGATCGCGGTGACCAATGCCGCGCTGCCGGATGGGCTGGCGGACGCGGTGATTCGGGTGCCCTCGGTGTGCCCGGAGCTGGATCCGATCATCCTGACCATCCCGCTGCAGCTGCTGGCCTATCACACGGCCATGGCACTGGGCCGGGATATCGACAAGCCGCGCAATCTGGCCAAGAGCGTTACCGTCGAGTAACCGGATTCACGCACCCTTGGGTGCACGAATTCCGCTGCTGTGTCACAGTGGTCGGATGGAGCTGGGGAGCGTTCGCAACAAGGTAATTCTGGCCGCCGTACTCGCCGTCGCGGGCGGTGTCATCGCGTTCTTCGTGAGCAAGCGCCCGCAGCCGGAGGCCCCGGCCGCGGAGCCGCCGCGCCTGGGCTATTCGCGCAACGGCTCCGCGCCGACACCGGACCTGTCGTTGAGCCGCTGACGGCTCAGCGACTCACCGACCGCTTGTACTGATTCAGCGCCAGCGGCACGAAGACCACCAGGATCACGACGACCCACATCAGGGTCGTCGCGACCGGATGCCGCATCGGCCAGACATCGGCGCTCGGCCCCAGCGGGCTGGTGTTGCCGAACAGATCACGCGTCGCCTGCGTCACCGCCGACACCGGATTCCATTCCGCCACAACGCGTAGCACGGTCGGCAGCGTCGCGGTCGGCACGAAGGTGTTGGCGATGAAGGTGAGCGGGAAGATCACCATGAAGCTGGCGTTGTTGTAGACCTCCGGCGCGCGCACCAGCAGGCCCACCACGGCCATGATCCACGACACCGCGTACGCGAACAGCAGCAGCAGGACGTAGGCGAGCACCGCGTCGAAGAACGACCCGCGAATCCGCCAGCCCACCGCCAGACCGGTCAGCGACATCACCACCAGGCTCACCACATTGATGCACACGTCCGCGAGCGTGCGGCCGATCAACACCGCGGACGGGGCCATCGGCAGCGAGCGGAAACGGTCGATGATGCCCTTCTGCATATCCTCGGCCAGGCTCAGCCCGGTGAAGGTCGCGCCGAAAACCACTGTCTGCGCGAAGATTCCGGCGATCAGGAACTCGCGATACGAGGTGCCCTGCAACTGGATCGCCGAACCGAACACGTAGGCGAACAGCAGCACGAACATGATCGGCGACAGCGTCGAGAAGATCAGCACGTCCGGCACCCGCCGGATCTTGATGACGTTGCGCTTGGTGATGGTGACGCTGTCGGTCACCACGATGGCGAGTCGCTGTGTGAGCGAGGGCTTTTCGGCCACGGCCAGGGTCGCGCTCATCGGGCGCCACCCCCGACCTTCTCGTCGCTGTCCGTGCGCTTGCCGTTGATCAGCTCGTCGGCCTCGTGCCCCGTCAGCGACAGGAACACGTCGTCCAGCGAGGGGCGGCGCAGACCCACATCCTGAATGCGCACTTCGTGTTTCGCGAGCTGCGCGATGGTGTCGACGAGCGCTTGCGAACCGTCCTCGACCGGGATGACGAGGCGGCGCAGCCCGGGTTCGATCCGAATCTCGCCCTGCGCCAACCCTTCCAGGGCCTGCTGCGCGATGGCGAGACTGTCCGCGTGCTCCACGATCAGTTCGATGCGGTCGCCGCCGACGAGCGCCTTCAGCTCGTTCGCGGTGCCCTCGGCGATGACATTGCCGTGGTCGATGACGGCGATGGAGTCGGCGAGCCGGTCGGCCTCCTCCATGTACTGGGTGGTCAGCAGCAGCGTGGTGCCGGCCGCCACCAGTTCCTCGATGACATCCCAGAGGTCGAGGCGCGCACGCGGATCCAGGCCCGTGGTGGGTTCGTCCAGGAACAGCACCGGCGGATTCGCGACCAGCGCGCCCGCCAGGTCCAGGCGGCGGCGCATTCCGCCGGAGTAGCCCTTGACCGGCCGATCGGCGGCGTCGGTGAGCCGGAAGCGCTCCAGCAGCTCGCGGGCGCGGTCCTTACTGCGCTGCACACCCATGTGATAGAGCCGCCCGACCATCTCCAGATTCTCGAACCCGGTGAGGTATTCGTCGACGGCGGCGTACTGGCCGGACGCGCCGATGCGGGAGCGCAGCAGCTGCGGATCCTTCAGGACGTCCACCCCGGCGACGGTGGCGCGCCCGGCGTCGGGAATGAGCAGGGTGGTGAGTACGCGGACGGTGGTGGTCTTACCCGCGCCGTTGGGGCCGAGCAGGGCGGTGACGGTGCCTTCGGGGACGGACAGATCGAGGCCGTCGAGTGCGACCAGCTGGCCGTATCTCTTGACCAGTCCCTCGGCGACTATGGCGTCGGGCATGATTCTCCTGATGTCTCGTTGGTTGGGCTGCCGCAGCGCTGAACTGCACTGATGTCATTGAACAAGACCGAACACTCTCGGCCAGTATGGCCCGTATCGGGCACTTCGGGCATCCGAATTACCGGTGGCGCGCCACACCCCGGCAGGGGCGCTCCGGGATACCGCCCGGATCGCGAGTCGTGAACTACACGAGTCGAATTCGCCGATCCCCGTCAATTCGGTCACACCGGCATCGTCCCACCGGGGTATGACACTTTTTCCTCAAAAAATCTTCGAACGCGATGCCCCGATAGCCGCACGATCGGAATTCGTCGCGTAGGATCGTCAGCGTCGGCCCCTCCCCCCCGGGCCGACCTAACGCGGGCCTCGGCTAACTCCCCCCCTTCGCCGAGGCCCGCCCCTATGTCCGGGGTCGGTTCGAATACCGGGACGAAGCCGGGAAACAGACGGATCGGTTTCAGACCAGGGGGCGAATCTCATTGCGGCGCAGCACATGTCCGTGCAGCCGATCGATACCCTTCACCCGCACCGTCGCCAGATGCCGCAGCAGGAACTGCGGGTCCGGCTCGATCGCCACGGCCGCGCCGTCGTCGACCAGCACCGTGCCCGGCCGAGCCACACCGGTGAGCCGGGCGGCGATGTTCACCACCGACCCGTACAGGTCGCCGAAACGTTGCAGGACCTCCCCGTAGGCCAGCCCCACCCGCAGCTCCTGGGTGACGCCGTGCGAGGCGATGGCGGCCTCCTGCACGGCCAGCGCGATCCGCGCGCCCTCGACGGCGGTATTGGCGGCGAACATGACTTCGTCGCCGACGTTCTTGATCACCCAGCCGCCGTGCGCCACGATCGCATTGCTGGTGGCCGTCTCGAAGGCCTCCAGCAGCGCCGAGAGCTCATCGGGCTCCAGGTGGCGGGTGAGGCGGGTGTAGCCGACCATATCGGCGAATCCCACGGCCAGCACCCGCATGGTGTCACCGGTCACCGCCCCCTCGTCCAGCGAGCGGGCCAGCGCGGCATCCAGGTGGCGGCGAAAGGCGTAGCGCTGCAACGTCTCGAACTCGGAGACCACCTCGTCGGTGGCGATCCGGGCCGCCTCCTTGGGATCCACCCTGGGATCCTCCCGGGTGATGTTGGCGATGCGATCCAGGATCTCCTCGGTCACCAGATCGACCTGCCATTCGGCCAGCCGCGCCATGGACCGGCCCAGGGTGCGCGCGGCGGTGGTCTGCCGGTGCACGTCCGCGGAGGCGAGCACATTCAGCTTGGCGAAGGTCTGCGCGGCCTCGATATCGGATTCGCTGTACTCGACCGCGTTGTCGTCCGGATCGGCCGGGAAGCCCAGGGCCACCCACAGTCGCCGAGTGACCGAGTTGGGCAGCCCGGTCAGATCCGATACCTGCCGGCGGTCGTACTTGCGCGCCCCGCTCAGCAGGTATGGCTCCACCACGGACTGCACCAGTTCGGAGATCTCAGCGGACGCCATGCCTCGACGATACGGCGTCGATCGAGCGGAAAACTCCCGGTTGTCCCGTGTCACAGTCCTGAACTTTCCGGTCGGTTTCACGACTTGCTTCACGTGAAACCACGCCGACACCGCGGTGAATCCACGCACCCGCAGTCTTCTTCTCGACAGCGACCGACCCGGTCGCGAAATCGAGGAGAGACAGATGACCATCACCCGACGCCCACCGGCCATCACGGTGACCGGGCTGCGCAAGGCCTACGGCGGACATCAGGTCCTGGACGGCATCGACCTGCGGGTCGAGGCCGGGACCGTGTTCTCACTGCTGGGCCCCAACGGTGCGGGCAAGACCACCAGCGTGCAGATCCTGTCCACGCTGATCGGCGCGGACGCGGGCGAGATCCGGGTCGCGGGCCACGACGTGCGCACCGAACCGGACGCCGTGCGCGCCGCCATCGGGCTCACCGGCCAGTTCGCGGCCGTCGACAACCTGCTCACCGGTGAGGAGAACCTCGCCATGATGGCCACCCTGCACCATCTCGGCCGCGTCGAGCGCAAACGCCGGACCGCCGCGCTCATCGAACAATTCGACCTGATCGACGCGGCCCGCAAACCGGCCTCCACCTACTCGGGCGGCATGCGGCGGCGGCTCGACATCGCCATGGGTCTGATGGGCCGCCCGCAGGTGCTGTTCCTCGACGAGCCCACCACCGGACTCGACCCGCGCAGCCGGCGCGCGGTCTGGCGGCTGATCCGGGAACTGGTCGCGGGCGGCACCACCGTCTTCCTCACCACGCAGTACCTGGAGGAGGCCGATCAGCTCGCCGACCGCGTCGCCCTGCTCGACGGCGGCCGTCTGGTCGCGGAGGGCACCCCCGGCGAACTCAAGCGACTGGTCCCCGGCGGCCACGTGAACCTGCGCTTCACCGACCCGCAAGCCCTCGCCGCCGCCGCCCGCCTGCTCGGCGCGGGCGTCCGCGACGACGACGAACTGACCCTGCAGCTGCCCGGCGACGGCGGCGTGGACTCGCTGCACACGCTGCTCGACCGGCTCTCCGGCGCGGGTGTCCAGGCCGCCGAACTGTCCATCCACACACCCGATCTCGACGATGTCTTCCTCGCCCTCACCGGCCGCCCGAAGGAGTCCGTGCGATGAGCACCCCGACCACCACGCCCACCAGCCCCGCCACCCGGATGCTGCACGCCGTCACCGATTCGTCGATGATGGTGCGGCGCAGCCTGATCCACATCCTGCGCTACCCGGCCATGACCGTCCCGCTCGTCATCGGGCCCATCGTGTTCCTGCTGCTGTTCGTCTACGTGTTCGGCGGCACCCTCGGAGCCGGACTCGGAAAGTCCGGTGGGCGTGGCGATTACGTCAACTACGTGACGCCGGGCATCCTGCTGCTGGCGGTGGCGAGCGCGGCCACCGCGACCGCGGTGTCGGTGTGCACCGACATGACCGAGGGCATCGTGTCCCGGTTCCGGACCATGGCGATCTTCCGGCCGTCCCTGCTGACCGGGCACGTGGTGCGCAGCCTGGTGCAGACCTTCATCAGTGTCACCGCGGTCATCGGCGTCGCACTTCTCGTCGGCTTCCGGCCCAGCGCGGGCCTGCTCGGCTGGCTGGGCGCGGCGGGCATGCTGGCGCTGCTCACCCTGGCGATCACCTGGATCGCGGTGATCATGGGGCTGGTCAGCGACAGTGTCGAGACCGCGTCCAATCTGCCGATGCTGCTGATGATCCTGCCGTTCTTCGGCAGCGGATTCGTCCCCACCGATTCCATGCCCGCCTGGCTGGGCTGGATCGCCGAGCACCAGCCCTTCACACCAGTGATGGAGTCGCTGCGCGGGCTGCTGCTCGGCACCCCGATCGGTGATCAGGCGTGGATCGCGGTGGCATGGTGCGCGGGTATCACGGTGGTCGCGTTCTGGGGCGCGGCCAAGCTACTGGCCCGCGAGCCCGGTCGCTAGGGCGCGACGTCGCTCCAGCACCGACAGGGTGGCGGCCCGCAGTCCGGCGAAATCCAGGGCGGCGTAGCTCGAGCGAGACTCGAGATACGCCGCCTCGTCGGCGTTTTCGGCCGCGGCACGGGCCCGGGCGCTCGCCATGGTCGGGTGGATCTGGTGCGGCGGACCGAACGCCTCGGCGAGCGCGGTCAGCTCGGCTCCCGAAACCGCCTGTCCGCGAGCCAGATCCACGGCGGCCAGCGCCAGCAGCACCGCACCGCAGGCCGTCGATTCGGCGAGATGCCCCTCCTGGTGCCCGCTCGGCGCGGCCAGCAGCGCGAGCGCCTGCCCGGTCAGCTCGGCGATGAGATCGGCGACCAGGTCGAGCCGATCCCCCTGCGCGTGCGCCATGACCGCCGCGGCGCACACCTCCAGCGCCCACACCTGCACCCCGCGCGGATCCGGACGATAGAACGGATTCTCGGTGCCGGACACCAGTTTCACGATGTCGCGCCAGCGCCACAGGCCGTCCTCCTGGTCACCGCGCGCCAGCCGGATCTCGGCGTGCGCGACCAGCGCGTACGGATGTGCGAACGGATCCGCGCGATCGGGCAGCTGCGCCAGCAGCGCCCCGGCCGCCTCCAGATCGCCGAATTGCAGTGCCGCCAAAGCCGATCCGACCACCAGGTCACCGCGGTCCGGACGCGGACCCAGCCCGTCGAGCTGGTGCAGGGCCGCCGCCAGCTCACGCTGCGCCTGATCGGCGCGCTCCGACATCAGGGCCAATCGTCCGATGCGGCAGCGGGCCTGGAAGCGCAGCCAGTCGCCGGGCGCACGCTCCAGCGCGGCGAGCATGAGTTCGGCGGCGGCGAGCGCGGCGGCGCGATCACCGGACTGCTCGGCGAGCACGCTCCGCAGCAGCCGGCCGAGGGCCGCGAGCAGCGGACTGTCGCTGCCGCACAGGCGATCCAGGACGGCGTGGTCGCCACCGAGCAACTCGGGTGCGGTACGGAAAGCAGCCGCCAGCGCACCCACCGGAGTATCCGGGGGCGCGGCCGGAAGTCCGCGCAGCACCAGCAGCGCCCGGGCGTCGAATCCGCCCTGCACCGCCCGGTTCATCGCGCACACGACCGCTGCGGTCCGAGTGGCCGCCACCAGTGCGGGTTCCGGCCGCAGATGCGAGAGCACGCGGGCACAGGCGGGGGCGAACTCGCCGACCCGGGCGTAGTGCGCGCCGACGAACCAGTGACTGCCCAGCACCGACCAGATCGCCGCGACCGCCGCACCGTTGTCCTCGGCGAGCGCGTGCCCCAGGGCCCGCACCAGATTGTCCTGGTCGGGAGCGACAACGGTCGTCTCGGCCAGCTCGGTCAGTGCGTATGGGGTCCGCTCCAGCCCGAATTCGGTGGCCCAGGCCAGGAATCCGCGTAGCGCCCGCTGCTCCTCCCCCACGTCGGCCCGGCGTGCGGCCGCGAATTCCCGCACGGTGCGCAGCATTCGGAAGCGGGTGCCCGCCGCTGTGCCGGTCACCTGGATCAGCGACTGGTCGGCCAGATAGGTGAGCAGATCGAGGGTGTCGACGAGATCGCCGTCCAGCACCCGGTTTCCGGCCGCCGCGGTGAAACCGTCCGGGAACACCGACAGCAGGCGCATCGCTGCGCGGCCCGGCTCGTCGAGCAGCTGCCAGCTCCACTCCACGACGGCGTGCAGGGTCCGATGCCGTTGCGGCGCATCCCGGGAACCGCCGCGCAGCAGGGTGAAGCGGTCCGCCAGCCGGTCACGCATCTCGGCCACGGACATCACGCGGACCCGGGCGGCGGCGAGTTCCAGCGCCAGCGGCAGACCGTCGAGTTCCACGCAGAGCGCGTGGACGTGCTCGGACGGCAACTCGACATCCGGGCGCACCGCCCGAGCCCGCTGTGTGAACAGCTCGGCGGCGAGTACCGGCTCCAGGGCCGGAAGCTGGTGCACCACTTCCGAACTCAGGCCCAGCGGGGCCCGGCTGGTGACCAGTACCCGCAGCTCCCTGGTCAGCGACACCAGCGCGCCGACCAGGTCGGCGACCCCCGGCAGCACCTGCTCGCAGTTGTCCAGGATCAGCAGCGCCGCACCGGACCCCAGCTTGCGGGCGATCCCGGCCACCGGCCCCGCGACACTGTGACCGCCCGCCACCTCCCCCGCCCCCAGCGCCGCGGCGACCGTGGCCGCCACCGCGTCGTCCCGTGCCACGGACGCCAATTCGACCAGGAAGACCGCGCGCTGTCGCGCGGCGTAACCCACGGCGTGCGCCAACCGCGTCTTACCGAGCCCGCCGGGACCCACCACCGACACCACCCGGGAGCGATGCAGCAGGCCGGTCACCGCCCGCACCTCACCGTCCCGGCCCACCAGCGGATTCGGATCGTGTCGCAGGCCCGCGCGCACGACCGGTTCGTTCGCGTGCAGCAGCTGCCGATGCGCGGCCCGCAGCATCTCACCCGGATCCGCGCCCAGCTCGTCGCGCAGCGTGCGCCGGTAACCGTCGTAGCGGGCCAGTGCGGCCGCGGGCCCGGCGGTAGCGGCCTCGGCGCGCAGCAATTCGGCCAGGATCTCCTCACGACGAGGTTCGCGCGCCGCCGCCTCGGCCAGCGGCCCGACCGCCTCGGCATGGCGACCGGTGCGCGACAGGCTCAGCGCGCGCACCGTCAGCAGTCGGTGTCGTATGGGCACCCGCGCCGCCCGCAATGCGGTCACCGGATCCTCGGCGCCGGATGCACCGATCCCGCCGTCCCACAGGGACAGTCCGGCCTCCGCCTGCCCCAGCGCGGCCACCGCGTCCCCGGCACGCGCATGCCGTTCGGCCGCATCCGCGCACGCGTCGAACGCGGTCGCGTCCACCTCACCGGGATCGAGGGCCAGCCGATACCCGGTAGCCGTGCCCGCGATCAGCTCCGCACCCAATTGCGCCCGGCTGCGCGACACCAGTACCTGCAGCGCCTTGCCGGGATGCTCCGGCACCGCTTCCGTCCACAACCCATCCACCAGCGCGCCCGCACTCAGGCCGCCCCGCAGGTCCGTGGCCAGCAAGGCCAGCAGCGCGCGCACCCTGGGCCCCGTGACCTCCCGCCCGTCCACCGCAACCCCGGACAGGAGGGTCAACCGCATACTCACGACGCCACCCTAGCGATCGGAGCGGCGCGCGGCGGCCGGCACAGACGCAACCGGCCGCCCAGAGATACCGGGCGGCCGGGCATGAGCGGTTCAGCGACGAGAAACCGTGTCCCGTCGGCGAATTCAGCGGGTGGTGACCTCGTGCCACAGGTCGGCGTCATTACGCTGACGCAGCTTGCTGATCCCGAAAACCACCGCGGCCACAACGACAAGTGTGAGAACAAGTTTCATGGTTTCCACCCTACTGGCGGAGCGGGCGGATCAGCCTCCGGTCACGCACACCACGGCGCGGCTGGGGAACAGGCAGTTGATCAGATTGCCCAGATCCTGGGCGCTACCGCTGATGATGGGAATCTGACTGCCGCCCAGCCCGTTCCCCAGCGCGTTGGCACTACCGGTGAGCGCACCCGAACCGGTCAAAGCATTAGCGGAACCCAGATTCACCGGAATATTGGCGGAGCCCACCGGCAGTGCCGAAGCCGAACCCGCGCCGATACCGGAAATGGCTGCGGCACAGGCGAGGACGGCGAAAGTCTTCTTCAACATGAACAGCGACGGTAATGAACAACAACGCCGCGGGGAGGACCCCAGTTACTGGGGCGGAGGAGTTCCGGGCAACCGGAACAAAGTGGAGCCTAGGGGAATCGAACCCCTAACCCCTGCCTTGCAAAGGCAGTGCTCTGCCAATTGAGCTAAGGCCCCGGGAAAAAACTTTGAGGGTGGGCCTAGGAGGACTTGAACCTCCGACCTCTTCGTTATCAGCGAAGCGCTCTAACCGCCTGAGCTATAGGCCCTCATCGTCGGTCCGAATGTGTAACTCGAACCGAGGCAGAAGATTACCGTACCCCGCCGCCGATAACCAAAACGGCCGGTCAGCGGCCTGCGGGAGCAGACCGGACCGGCCGTCGCGGTGGATCGGAAACGATGCCTAGTCGGGGTCGGACAGGGTGACCTGAATACCGCCGACCAGATCGGTGCACTGGTTGTAGACGAACACGCCGACCGTGGACAGCGCGGTCAGCAGCACCACGTTGATCAGGCCGATGACACCGGCGTACCCGAAGACCGCGCCCGCGTCGATCAGCGACGAGGAGCTGCTGTCCGAGGAGTCGGTGAAGGTGGAGACGGTCGAGTTCAGACGACCCCACACACCCATACCCTCGAGCACCAGGTACAGCAGGCCGACCGCCAGCATCCACACGAAGAACATGGCGACGCTGATCACCAGCGACACCTTCAGCGTGGACCACGGATCGATGTGGCGCACCTGCACGGTGGCACGCAGCGGCTCACCGGTGGCCGCGGCCGCCGCGACCGCCGCGGGGGCGGACGGCGACACCGGACCGGCCGGGGCGATCGGCTCCGGCGGCGGCAGCGGGTGCCGCAGCTCGGAGAGATCCGGCAGATCCTTGACCAGCTCCGGGCGGGCGATGCTGCGGGTCGGTCCGTCGATGCCGACGGACTTCACCATCGCCGCCTCCTTGCGCGCCGCCTTGGCCGCCAGGTCGGCGGTGGTGCGCGCGTTGGAGACACCCGCGTTCAGGCCGCCACCACCGGAGAGCCCGGCGCTGCCGAGACTGCCCGTGGTGCCCGGCCGCCCCGAGGTCGGGGACTGGCCGGGGCGGTACAGATTGGACTGCGGCTCCCGCTGCGGCAGCTGCGACCAACCCTCCTGGAACGGAGAACCACCCTGTGCGTCGGCGGAATCCGCTGCGGCGGCCTCTGCCGAATTGTTACCTTCTGTCCCGAAATCACCGGACTGGTCCGACAATTCGGGTGATTGCGGCGCACCGCCGTCGTTCCCGCCGGTCCGCGGAATCGGGCGCGGCGGAATCGGGGACGGGGCGATTCTCTCGGTCACGCCATTGGCATGACCGCGCTGGTCATTCGGCTGATTCGTGGTCAATGGTGAATCCTTCGATCCGTTTGTGCCGCCGCTGCTGTGGTGAAACTACTGCTTCGCCGAACCGCTGGTGTCATCTTCGGCAACCTGGTCGGGCTCATCCGCGTTCCGAGCGATCGCGAGCAAAGTATCGCCCTCGCCCAGGTTCATCAACCGCACGCCCTTGGTTTGACGCCCGGCCTTGCGAACCTGATGGGCCAGAGTGCGAATGACACCACCGCCCGAGGTGATCGCGTACAGCTCATCCTCGTCGTTGACGATGAGCGCACCGACAAGACTGCCACGCTTCTCGTCGTACTGAATCGTCAGCACACCCTTGCCGCCACGACCCTGCGCCGTGTACTCGCCGATGGCAGTCCGCTTGGAGTACCCACCGGCCGTCGCGACAAGCAGGTAAATGCCCTCCTCGTCGCGAACCACGTTGAGCGACAACAATTCGTCGTCGGCATTGAAGCGCATACCCTGCACGCCGGAGGTGGCGCGACCCATCGGGCGCAGCACCTCGTCATTGGCGGAGAACCGGATCGACTGACCGTGCGCCGACACCAGCAGCAGGTCGTCCTCGGCGGAACACAGTGCCGCGCCGACCAATTCGTCCTCATCGCGCAGATTCACCGCGACGATGCCGCCGGTCCGGTTGGAATCGAAGTCCGTCAGCTTCGACTTCTTCACCAGGCCCTTGCGGGTGGCCAGCACCAGGTAAGGAGTGTCCTCGTAGGAGGAGATCTGAATGACCTGGGCGATCTTCTCGTCCGGCTGGAACGCCAGCAGGTTCGCCACGTGCTGACCGCGCGCGGTCCGGCTGGCCTCGGGCAGCTCGTACGCCTTGGCCCGGTACACCCGGCCCTTGTTGGTGAAGAACAGCAGCCAGTCGTGGGTGGAGGTGATGAAGAAGTGCTTGACGATGTCGTCCTGCTTGAGACCCGCGCCCTGCACGCCCTTGCCGCCGCGCCGCTGCGAGCGGTACAGGTCGGTCTTGGTGCGCTTGGCGTAGCCGGTCTCGGTGATGGTGACGACCACGTCCTCGCGGGCGATCAGGTCCTCGTCCTGCACGTCGCCGTCGGCCGCGATGATCTTGGTGCGGCGTTCGTCGCCGTACTTGTCGACGATCTCCGCCAATTCGTCACGGACGATGGCACGCTGCCGCTCCGGCTTGGCCAGAATGTCCTTCAGATCCGCGATCTCGGCCTCGATCTTCGCCAACTCGTCGAGGATCTTCTGCCGCTCCAACGCCGAGAGGCGACGCAGCTGCATGTCGAGGATCGCGGTCGCCTGGATCTCGTCGATCTCCAGCAGCAGCATCAGGCCGGTGCGGGCGGTCTCGGTATCGGCCGAACGGCGGATCAAGGCGATCACCTCGTCCAGCTGATCGAGCGCCTTCACCAGACCGCGCAGGATGTGGGCGCGCTCCTCCGCCTTGCGCAGCAGGTACTTGGTGCGCCGGATGATCACTTCCAACTGGTGGGTGACATACAGGCGGATCATCTGATCCAGGCGCAGCGTGCGCGGCACCTTGTCGACGATCGAGAGCATGTTCGCACCGAACGACGTCTGCAGCTGGGTGTGCTTGTAGAGGTTGTTCAGCACCACCTTCGCGATGGCGTCCCGCTTGACCGTCACCACGATGCGCATGCCGACACGGTCGGAGGACTCGTCGTGGATGTCGGAGACACCCGCGATCTTCCCGTCCTTCACCTGCTCGGCGATCGCGTTGATGAAGTTGTCGGTATTGACCTGGTACGGCAGCTCGGTGATGACGATCGTGGTGCGACCCCGGCTGTCCTCCTCGATCTCCACCACACCGCGCATGCGGATGGAACCGCGGCCGGTGGTGTACGCGTCGTGGATGCCCTGGGTGCCGACGATCAGACCCGAGGTAGGGAAGTCCGGACCCTTCACCCGCTCCATGCAGGCGGCCAGCGTCGATTCCTCGTCCGCCTCATGGTTTTCCAGCGCCCAGTAGATGGCGGCGGCCAACTCGGTGAGGTTGTGCGGCGGGATATTGGTGGCCATACCGACGGCGATACCGTTGGAGCCGTTCATCAGCAGCGCGGGCACCCGGGCGGGCAGCACCGTCGGCTCCTGCGTCTTACCGTCGTAGTTCGCCTGGAAATCGACTGTCTCGTGGTCGATCTCGCGCAGCATCTCCATCGCCAGCGGCGTCAGACGGCACTCCGTGTAACGCATGGCGGCCGCGCCGTCATTACCGCGCGAACCGAAGTTGCCCTGACCGTCCACCAGCGGATACCGCAGCGACCACGGCTGCGCCATACGCACGAGGGTGTCGTAGATGGCCGTGTCACCGTGCGGGTGGTAGTTACCCATGGTGTCGGCGACCGGGCGCGCGGACTTCACATAGCTGCGATCGGGGCGATACCCGTTGTCGTACATCGCGTACAGGATCCGGCGGTGCACCGGCTTCATACCGTCACGGACCTCGGGCAGCGCGCGCCCGATGATCACGCTCATGGCGTAGTCGATGTACGAGTTCTGCATCTCGTGCTGGATGTCGACCGGCTCGATGCGGTCGCCGCCCGACGGCGGAAGCGAAGTCTCAGTCATGAATTGGTCTCCGTAAGAAGTCTTTTGGGGTGGTCCTCGGGGCGCGTGAGCGTGGGGGAACTACTCCCCCACGCCGGTCGCACTACACGTCGAGGAACCGCACATCCTTGGCGTTGCGAGTGATGAAGCTGCGGCGCGCCTCCACGTCCTCGCCCATCAGGACGGAGAACAGTTCGTCGGCCGCGGCGGCATCGTCGAGAGTGACGAGCCGCAGCACGCGCACCGAAGGATCCATCGTGGTCTCCCACAGCTCCTTCGGGTTCATTTCGCCCAGACCTTTGTAGCGCTGGATGCCGTCGTCCTTGTTGATCTTCTTACCGGAGGCCAGGCCCTGTTCCAGCAGACCATCGCGCTCCCGGTCGGAGTACGCGAACTCCGGCTCGCTGCGCTGCCACTTCAGCTTGTACAGCGGCGGCTGCGCCAGATACACGTGCCCCTGCTCGACCAGCGGCCGCATGAAACGGAACAGCAGCGTGAGCAGCAGCGTCGAGATGTGCTGGCCGTCCACGTCGGCGTCGGCCATCAGCACGATCTTGTGATAGCGCAGCTTGGCGATATCGAACTCGTCGTGGATGCCGGTGCCGAACGCGGTGATGATCGACTGCACCTCGTTGTTCTTCAGCACGCGGTCGATGCGCGCCTTCTCGACGTTGATGATCTTGCCGCGCAACGGCAGGATCGCCTGGTACATCGAGTCACGGCCCGACTTGGCCGAACCACCGGCGGAGTCGCCCTCCACGATGTAGATCTCGGACTTGCTCGGATCCTTGGACCGGCAGTCCGCCAACTTGCCCGGCAGACCACCCAGATCGGTCGCGGACTTGCGGCGCACCAACTCTCGCGCCTTACGCGCGGCCATCCGCGCCTGCGACGACGAAACCGCCTTCTGCACAATCGTCTTCGCATCGGCCGGGTTGGCCTCGAACCAGTGGTTCAGGTGCTCGTTGCAGGTGCGCTGCACGAAACCCTTCACATCGGTATTGCCGAGCTTGGTCTTGGTCTGACCCTCGAACTGCGGCTCCGACACCTTCACCGACACGATGGCGGCCAGGCCCTCACGGATGTCGTCACCGGTGAGGTTGCCGTCCTTCTCCTTGAGGAGCTTCTTGTCCTTCGCGTACTTGTTCACCACCGTGGTGAGCGCCGCGCGGAAGCCCTCCTCGTGGGTGCCACCCTCGTGGGTGTTGATGGTGTTGGCGAAGGTGTGCACGGACTCGGAGTAACCCGAGTTCCACTGCATCGCCACCTCGAGCTCGTGACCGGTGCCCTTACCGCTGAACGACACGATCGAGTTGTGGATCGGCGTCTTGGTCCGGTTGATGTGCTTGATGTAGTCCTCGAGGCCGCCCGGGTAGTGATAGGTCCGGGTCTTGACCTTCGGGGCAGGGGCCGGCGCGCTCTCGTCGATATGCCTGGGCGCCTCGGCGGTATCGCTCACCACCTCGTCGACCACATCGGCCTCGGCGACCCGCTCGTCGGTCAGGGTGATGGTCAGTCCCTTGTTCAGGAACGCCATCTCCTGCAGGCGACGCGCGACCGTCTCGAAGTTGTAGACGGTGGTCTCGAAGATGTTCGGATCCGCCCAGAACCGGATGGTGGTACCGGTGCGCTTGGTGGCGTCACCCTGGAAGAGCTTGCCCGGCTTGGAATCCTTGTATTCCTGGGTCCAGTGGAAGCCGTCCACGTCGATGTCCGCCTCGAGGCGGGTCGACAGCGCGTTCACCACCGAGATGCCGACGCCGTGCAGACCACCGGACACCGCGTAGGAATCGGAGTCGAACTTGCCGCCCGCGTGCAGCTGGGTCATGACCACCTCGATGGTCGGCACCCCCTGCGCGTGCATCGCGACCGGAATACCGCGGCCGTCGTCCACGACCTCGACACCGCCATCGGCCAGCAGCGTGACGTCGACACGCGTGGCGTAACCCGCCATCGCCTCGTCGACCGAGTTGTCGACGACCTCCCAGATCAGGTGGTGCAGACCTCGCTCGCCCGTGGAGCCGATGTACATACCGGGCCGTTTACGAACCGCCTCGAGGCCCTCGAGAACGGTGATGGAGGCAGCACCGTATTCGCCTGACTTGGGCTTGGTCGAGCCGTCTGCGTTGGAGTCCATGGCAGCCACTGGTCGGTAGCTCTCCTTACTTGCTGATCCTCCCGGCACAGTGCATCCGGCACGCGTAAGGCCTCGGGGCAGATGTCTGCTCGAGAATTACGGGGGCTCACGCGCGGGCGCTGCGAGACGCGCCGGGAGGGATCGCCGCTAGTTACTCCCCCATCCTACTGGTACGACCGACAGAGAACCCACCTATGACACCCCTGAGTGCGCCGTAGATGAGTGAAATCGATCGCCGACATGATCTGCCTTGGCCCCGGGGGGTCAAAAGAGCTTCAGCGGCCGCTGCGAGCACACCCCCGGGAGAGTTTGCGCGAAGGTTCGCCGCGATCTCCCCGAGGGCAGCACGGTTCCACGTGAAACAGTCGGGCGACCAGGGCAATCCGGTCCGGGCGCGGACTATCCGTAGGTGTCACGCGGGCCGCGGCCCTTGACGTGCCGGTCGCCTTTACGCCAACTCGGGGCGGTCGGGCCATTGATCCGCAACTGCTTCACCACACCGTTGCCGACCGCGGCCGCGATCTTCGCGAGAATCTGCGACTGGAACATGCGCAGCTGAGTTGCCCAGGCCGTGGACTCGGCCTGAATGCTCAGCACGCCGTTCTCCAGCGAGATGGGCTGCGCGTGCGAGGCGATGTCCTCACCCACCACACTCGCCCAGCGACCGAACACCGTGCCCTCGGCGACCTTCGTCGACCAGCCGCGGCCCTTCGCCAACTGCATCGCCAGCGCCGAGAGCGTCTGCGGATCCCGGTCATCCGGGCCCGACCCCGACCAGCCGCGGCGACGCAAGGCGCGAACACCGCCCTTACGCGGCGAAGCCCGGCCCTGACCGACCGATTTACCCGCGGCCCGGGCCGCCGCCCGCGCCTCCTCCAGGGCTCGGCGCGCGAGATCCACTCCGCGCAACTCCGGTTCCTGGCCCGGCGCACCAGGATTCGAGCCGGGCATCCCGCGGTCGTCGGCTTCCGGCGTCTCGGCCATCCACAACTCCTTCCACACCCGTTGAAACTCGATGATCACCTTAGGTTCGTCACGTGATTCTGCCGCATCCCACCGACAGACTCGCCCGGACGCGACGGCGATGGCGCACACACGCCTATTCCGCGTCCGCCTCTACCGGAAACTCCGCGGCTGTCACGACCGGAAGCTCCGCGTCCACGGCGACCGCGATCCGGGAAGCGCGATGATCGGCCGCACCGGTGGTCTCCACCCGCATCGGCACGGCCTCCAGTTCTGCGGGCACGTCCTCCGCCACCGCCGCGGTGATCAGCACCTGCTCCGCACCCGCGGCCACCGCCGCCAGCGCACTGCGGCGACGCCGATCCAACTCGGCGAAAACATCATCGAGCACGAGCACCGGATCGGTACCCACCGAACGCAGCAGCTCGAAGGCGCCGAGCCGCAGAGCCAGTGCGTAAGACCAGGATTCGCCGTGCGAGGAGAAACCCTTGGCGGGCGCCGAACCCAGCATCAACTCCAGATCGTCGCGATGCGGACCGACCAGGCACACCCCGCGCTCCAGCTCCTTGGACCGCGCAGCGCCCAACTCCCGCAACAGAATCGACTCCAGCTCCTGCTCGTCCCCAGGCTGTGGAGTACGGAACGGATCCAGGAACTCCGGCGGCAGATTCGCACTCCGGTAACCGATGGTGGCGGGCCGGGATTCGGGCGCGATCCCCGAATAAGCCTGTGCGAGATGTGGATAGAGTTCGTGGACCAGCAGCAGCCGCTGCGCCAGCAGCACCGCGCCGTGCGCCGCGAGATGCCCGTCCCACACATCGAGGGTGCTCAACTCGGCGCCCCGCGAACCCGAACGAGCATTGCGCCCGGCGGTTTTCAACAGCGCCGACCGCTGCCGCAGCACCTTGTCGTAATCCGCGCGCACCCCGGCCAGCCGCGGCAACCGCGCCGTCGCCAACTCGTCCAGGAAACGCCGACGCTCCCCCGGATCACCGCGCACCAGCGACAGATCCTCCGGCGCGAACAGCACGGTCTGCAGAATCCCCAGGATCTCCCGCGGCCGCCGCACCGGCGAACGATTGATCTGCGCCCGATTCGCGACGCCCTGATTCAGCTCCACGTCCACCCGCAACTCACGACCGGTGTTCACCACGGTCGCGCCGATGCGGGCCTTCGACGCCCCGATGCGAATCATCGGGGCATCCGCGGACACCCGGTGTGAACCGAGTGTGGACAGGTAGCCGACGGCCTCGATCAGGTTCGTCTTACCGTTCCCGTTCGACCCCAGGAAAACGGTTCGGCCTGGGGACAACTCGAGCTCGGCGGCCTCCCAGGAACGGAAGTCACGCAGCGACAAAGCACGCACGTACATGCGGTTATGCCGAATCGACAGAGTTTTTCACAGGTTTCTCAACACTGTGCACAGTTGGTGTCGTCTTCCCGATCAGCCCGGGAGCCGCACCGGCATCAGCAGATAGATGAAGTTACCGCTCAGCGCCGAGAACGCACCCGACTCCAGCTGGGTCGGCTCCTCCTCGGGAGCCGGCAGGAACACCGCCGGACGGCTCGGCGTGGTGAACCCGAAGGTCACCTTCTCCGAATGCGCGGCACCCAGGCCGTCGAGCAGGTAGCCCGGGTTGAAGGCGATGGTCAGCGACTCACCACGGAAATCGGCCTCCAGCCACTCCTCCGCGCGCCCGGCGTCGTCGCCACCGGCGGACAGCAGCAGGCCCTCCTCGGAGAACTCCAGCCGCACCTGCGCACCACGCTCGGCCACCAGGGCCACACGCTTGATCGCCTCGGTCAGCGTGCTCACCGCGAGCGTCGCGATCGAGGTGTGCTCCTTGGGGAGCAACTGGCGGAACTTGGGGAATTCGGCATCGAGCAGGCGCGTGGTGGTGCGACGGCCGCCGTTCACGATGCCCAGCAGGCCATCGGTGCCGGTACCGAACGCCAACTGCACCGGCTGATCGGAAGCACCCAGCGTCTTCGCCGACTCCGAAAGCGTGCGAGCCGGGATCAGCACCGCCGTCTCCACATCGGCACGGCCCGGCTGCCACTCCAGCTCGCGCACAGCCAGCCGGAAACGGTCCGTGGCGGCCATGACCACCTTCGGGCCCTCGATCTCCACCCGGATGCCCGTGAGCATCGGCAGGGTGTCGTCACGACCGGCGGCGACGGCCACCTGGCCCACCGCGGCCGAGAACACGTCCACCGCGAGCTCACCGGTCTGCGGGGGCAGCTCGGGCAACTGGGGGTAATCCTCGACCGGCATGGTCGGCAGCGAGAACTTCGCACTGCCACAGGCGATCAGCACGCGAGTGCCGTCCACCGACACATCCACCGGCTTGTTGGAAAGCGCCTTGGTGATATCCGCCAGCAGGCGGCCCGACACCAGCACCTGACCCGGTCCGGCGACCTCCGCGGCCACCCGCATCTGCGCGGAGACCTCGTAGTCGAAGCCGGACACCGTCAGGCCGTCCTCGTCAGCCACGAGGAGCACGCCACCGAGCACAGGCACCGGAGGCCGCGACGGCAGGCTACGGGCTACCCAGGCTACGGATTCGGCGAAGTCCTCGCGGGCGACCCGAAACTTCATGCTTGCAAGCTCCATCGCCCGGTCTGTCCTCTCCCAGTGCCAATCGTGAACTGTGCGAAATGATTCCAAGCCAGGGACTGTGCTCCCGAACCCCTGAGGGCCGAACAGCCGGGGCCCTGTCCCCCGCACCCCCGAGGGGGAAGTTGTCGAATCAGCCGCCTACGCAGTCTCGCACAGGGGACCGACACAGAGACCGTACCCGCGTAACCGGCACACGCACACTCCGACCCTCCCGGAGTGTCCGGACAACTCTTGCCCCTGCCGCATCTTGTCCAGGCCTCCGTTCGAGTGTTGAGGAACCTCCCGGCGAACCGTTGCCTCCGAACCCGAGTTTCCACACACCCTGTTTTAGAAAGACATTCTCTAGAAGGAGAACTGAAGTAGTAGTAGGTCCTGTTAGTTCTGTGGACTTCGCCCGTTCACGCAGGTCGGACCGCGCGGCGGCGTGTGGATGTCATCTGGGTGGCTCGAGGATGAACGGCGCATGGCTGTGGAGCCATCGCACTTCTCCACATTGCTCCTCGAGCCATCCTCGAGTTGCTCCCCCGTTTCGGGCCCTCCCGCCAACATCTGAGCGAAACCGGGGACAACTCGAGGATTCCTCGAGGAGCTGACAGGGAGTCCTCGAGGAATCCACAACCCCTGGAGGGCATCCGGGCAGGTCAGACCTCGAGGATGAATCTGCCTGTTAGTGCTGTGGACAACCGCCTGTGCACGACCGCCAACAGGACCCTGTTGGCGAACCGGTGCACAACAGTGGGATTCCTCGAGGATTCCACACAGTTTCCTCGAGGACTCCTCGAGGAATCCACAACCCCGGAAAGCAAAGAACCCCACGTCAGACGACGTGGGGCCCTGTGGACTGTGGATCAGCGCGAACGCTGTTTAATTCGGGCTGTTAGTTCTTGAACCTGGTCGTACACGCGGCGCCGCTCGGTCATCTCCTTGCGCACCTTCTTCTCCGCGTACATGACCGTCGTGTGGTCGCGGCCGAACGCCTGACCGATCTTGGGTAGGGATAGGTCCGTCAGCTCCCGGCACAGATACATGGCGATCTGCCGGGCCTGAGCCAGCGGCCGCGCCTTGCCCGGACCGGTCAGCTCCTCAAGCGTGGTGTTGAAGTACTCCGCGGTCACGGCCATGATCGTGGCCGCCGTGATCTCCAGCGTCGCGGTGTCCGGCATCAGATCCCGCAGCACCACCTCCGCCAGCGACAGATCCAGTGGCTGCCCGTTCAACGACGCGAACGCCGTCACCCGGATCAGGGCGCCCTCCAGCTCGCGGATATTGCGCTCCACCCGGCTGGCGATGAGTTCCAGCACGTCGTGCGGCACATCCAGGCGATCCATCCGCGCCTTCTTGCGCAGGATCGCGATCCGGGTCTCCAGCTCCGGCGGCTGCACATCGGTGATCAGGCCCCACTCGAAGCGGGTGCGCAGCCGCTCCTCCAGCGTCGCCAACTGCTTGGGCGGACGATCGGAGGACACCACGATCTGCTTGTTCGCGTTGTGCAGGGTGTTGAAGGTGTGGAAGAACTCCTCCTGGATGCCTTCCTTGCCCTCGATGAACTGGATGTCGTCCACCAGCAGGATGTCGGTCTCGCGGTAGCGGCGCTTGAACGCCACCTTCCGGTCGTCGCGCAGCGAGTTGATGAAGTCGTTGGTGAATTCCTCGGTCGACACGTACTTCACCCGCATTCCCGGGAACAGCCGCTGGGCGTAGTGCCCGGCCGCGTGCAGCAGGTGCGTCTTGCCCAAACCTGAAGCGCCCCAAACGAATAGCGGATTGTAGGCGCGCGCCGGAGCCTCCGCGATGGCCACCGCAGCGGCATGCGCGAAGCGGTTGGAGGCGCCGATCACGAAGGTGTCGAAGGTGTACTTGGCATTCAGGCTCGCCGAGGACGACGGCGCGGGCGCCGGTTCCCGCTCGGGCGAGCGATTGAAATAGGTCGGCCAGGAATTACGGACGTTGACGACCGGCTCGTCGTCGCGATCGTCGTCCACCGGGCGGCGGGCGGCGGGCTGCTCGTCCTGATACGGCCGGGAGTCCTCTTGATACTGACGCGGTTTGTCCTCGGCGTACTGCCGGGGCGTGTCCTCTTGATACTGCCGAGGCGCGTCTTCCTGATACTGACGTGGCGCGTCGTCCTGGTACTGCCGGTTGTCCTCGGCGTATTGGCGCGGGGCGGCGTCCTCGTACTGCCGGGCGGGCGCGTCCTCGTAGCGGGCGGCGGGCTCGGCCGGATAGCGGCCCGGCTTGGGCGCGACCTGCTCGTCGGGGTCCGGGGAGAACAGCGATTCCTGCCCGGGCGGCTTGGGCGCGGCCCGGTGATTGTCACGTCGCCGCGGCGGTGCGGGCGGTTCCTGGGACATCGGCAACTCTTCGGCCATCTTCGGCTGCCCGAATTCCACCGGTGGATAAGCTTCGCGCTCGCCGTACTCGGACGGGTAGTCCTGTGGAGGCAGGTAGCGCGGTGCGCCGTACTCCTGGGGAGCCTGGTATCGGTCCGGCTGCCGCTCGGACATCGACGGCTCGGGCTGATAGGCGGGCGGCGCCTGCTCGGGTTCGCGCGGCCGTTCGGGCCGGGAAGTCATCCGGGCGTGCCGGGGAGTATTCGCCGAGCGACCGGCCGGCGGGTTCTGCTGGGCGCGGATGCGCACCCCCAGTCCCTCCACCTGCAGGCCGCGCCGGGCCAGGGACCGCAGAATCAGCTCACGCAGGTCGCGTTCCACCGTGACCTGCGCCATCGTGCCGGGGACCGACAGCAGGGCGAACCCCTGCGCGAAGGTGATCGGTTCGATAGTGTTCAGCCACGCCTTGTGAGCCTTGCTGACCGGCTGGATCTCCCCGTCGGCCGAACCGCCCGCCAATTCGGCGATCACCTCCGGCCAGACAGCGGTCAGCACATTCTGCTCGTCGTCCACGAACGCGTTCCTCCCCGGGATGTAGGTCGATGAAGCAGACGGTCTGCGCTGCTCGGCTCCCCCAGTCACCGGGCGTCGGCAAGGCACCGTCGGCCCTACGAATATGCCACTCGGGGGGTGTTTCCACACAATTATCCACAGATGTGGAAAACCTGGGGATACACGTCTCCGCGTGTCTGATCCCACGAATCAGGCGCGTACCGGCGGGTTCACAGCAAATTGCTGGCAAAATCAACCGCGGTCGCATCGAATGCCTGGGCCAGAACCGTACACCAGGTCCCGCCACGACACGAACGTCCAGTTCACGGCGCGCGAGTGGCGTAAGTCGCTCACCCCGAGTTTGACCCTCGTTCAGGCGGTAAGTACCCTTCTACAGTCACCCTATGGTGCGGTGGCGGCTGCCCGCTGCTCGCACCGACAAGGGTATTGCGCCGACGAATCCGATTCGTCGAGAGCACGTATCACCGAACAGACTTCGGGCGTCACCAGGCGTCCACCACTTAGAGGAGTGTTGACCGTGGCCAAGGGCAAGCGGACGTTCCAGCCGAACAACCGTCGTCGGGCGCGCGTCCACGGCTTCCGGCTTCGTATGCGTACCCGTGCGGGTCGCGCCATCGTTGCGGCTCGCCGTGGCAAGGGCCGCGCCAAGCTCACGGCCTGATTCGGTAATCCGGATGCGGCGCCAATTCCGCGGTTCACCGTGGAAGCACACAGCTGGCTCGCCGTCCGGCCCCCGGTCTCTTCTCCGCCCGTACCCGGCCGGACGCTCAGGTGCTGCCTGAGCACTACCGGCTGCATCGGCGCACCGACTTTTCCCGGACGGTGCGTCAGGGCCGGCGGATGGGGAGACGGGACCTCGTTGTGCATGTACTGCTACATGACGAGCAAGCGAACGGACCCGACCCGGTCATCCGGGTGGGCGGTCCGCGTTTCGGCTTGATCGTCAGCAAGGCGGTGGGTCCGGCGGTGGTACGCCACCGGGTGGCCCGCCGCCTGCGTCATATCTGCGCACGTGTGGTGGCCGAGTTGCCCGCCGACGCGGATATCGTTCTTCGCGCCCTGCCGGGCGCCGCCGACGCCTCGTCCGAAGAGCTGCTGAAGCAGCTCCGAGGCGGTCTGCGCAAACTCGGCACCCTGCCTGTCGGCAGCGAGTCATGACCACTCCCGTGAGCGACTCATGAACGCACTGCGCGCCGCTGCCCGGTTCCCGGCCAAAGCTCTGATATTCCTCATCGAGCTGTATCGGACCTATATCTCCCCCACCCGCATGCCGGTGTGCCGCTTCACGCCCACCTGCAGTGAGTACGCGGTGACAGCGCTGCGCACCCGCGGACTGATCGTCGGCTCCGGACTGGCGGCCGTCCGATTGGCGAAATGTGCGCCCTGGCACCCTGGTGGGTGGGACCCCGTGCCGGAGCGTGAGCATCGGCACGCGGCATCAGCTTGTGAAGGGTCATCACCTGTGGTGACCGGCGATACGAACGACGGGAGTGCATAGAGCCGTGCTCGACTTCATCTATTACCCGGTGTCGGCCATTCTGTGGTTCTGGCACCAGGCATTCGGGTATGTGCTGGGCAAGAACAGTGGGTTCGCCTGGGCACTGGCCGTGGTGTTCCTCGTGTTCACGCTTCGGCTCGTGCTGTACAAGCCGTTCGTGAAGCAGGTCCGGACCACCCGGCAGATGCAGGAGCTGCAGCCGCAGATCAAGGAACTGCAGAAGAAGTACAAGAACGACCGTCAGGAAATGACGGTCCAGATGCAGAAGCTGCAGAAGGACCACGGCTTCAACCCGCTCATGGGCTGTCTGCCCGTGCTGCTGCAGGTTCCGGTGTTCATCGGTCTGTTCCATGTGCTGCGCTCGTTCAACCGTGTCGGCTCGGTCGGCGGGATCGCCGGTTTCGGCCACAGCGGCGGGATGTCGGTCGAGCAGAACGCCAACACCGCCAATTACATCTTCAGCCCGGGCGACGTCCAGTCCTTCCTGGCGGCCCGTCTCTTCGGCGCTCCCCTGTCGTCGTACATCACGCAGCCGATGGCTCAGCTGCAGTCCTTCGTCCACGACGGAGTCGGTCTGCCGAGCAAGGCGGCCATCGCGGCGGTCTCGATTCCACTGATGATCATCGCCGGTATCGCGACCCATATGAACGCCCGTGCCTCGGTGGCCCGGCAGTCGGCGGAGGCCGCGGCCAACCCGCAGGCCGCCATGATGAACAAGCTGGCGCTGTACGTGTTCCCGCTCGGCGTCATGGTCGGTGGCCCGTTCCTGCCCGTCGCCATCCTTCTCTACTGGGTCTCCAACAACATCTGGACCTACGGACAGCAGCATCTCGTCTTCGGCAAGATCGAGGCCGAAGAGGAACACAAGAAGCAGGCCGCGCTGGACCGCCGGGCGCAGAACGCGCCGAAGCCGGGAGCCAAGCCGGTCGACGTCCGCAAGAAGCCGCAGGACGCGTCGTCCAACGGTGTCGCCGATGCGATCGAGGATGCGCCCGCCGCCGCCACCCAGAACGGTTCGAAGCCCGCGCCGGGTGCGCGCCCGGCCGGTGGCGCCAAGAAGCGTTCCGGCAATCGTGGCCGCCCGAATCAGAAGCGGCGTCGCTGAGACTTACAACTCCAGATGAAGGAAACAACCATGACTGTTGAAACCGACGGAGGGGATCCCACTGTGACGGCTGCGACGGCGGCGACAGCGGAAGCGGAAACTGCGGGCGATTCCGAGGAAGCGCTCATCGAAGAGGGCGAGATCGCCGGTGACTACCTCGAGCAGCTACTGGATGTGCTCGACTTCGACGGCGATATCGATCTCGATGTCGAGGGCGACCGCGCGGTCGTGAGCATCGACGGTGGTAAGGATCTGGCGAAGCTGGTCGGCCGTCGCGGTGAAGTCCTGGACGCGCTGCAGGAGCTGACTCGGCTGGCCGTGCAGCAGGCCACCGGAATTCGCAGTCGGCTGATGCTGGATGTCGCGGGGTGGCGGGCCAACCGTCGTTCCGAGTTGAGCGCGCTCGGCACCGAGGCGGGCAAGCGGGTGCTGGAGTCCGGTGAGCGCGAGGCGCTCTCGCCGATGACTCCGTTCGAGCGCAAGATCGTGCACGATGCCGTCTCCGTCCTCGATGGAGTCGTCAGCGAGAGCGAGGGCGTGGAGCCCAATCGTCGCGTGGTGGTCCTCCCCGGCTGACACGCGCATTGCTTCGAGGCAGGGCCCCCGGTTCGAAAGAGCCGGGGGCCCTACTCTTATGCAGGAGTCGTGAGAGTTGAGCACAGTCGTTCGGAAGGATGTTTCACGTGGAACCAGGAACCGACGCGACCGATTTCGGTCCGGCCGAGCCGCCCGCCGCGGCCGCCGTCGTCTTCGGTGATCGGCTGGACAAGGCACGGCTCTACTACTCCGCCCTCGCCGGGCCCGGAGTGGAGCGCGGATTGATCGGACCGCGCGAGATCCCCCGACTCTGGGACCGCCACATACTCAACTGCGCGGTGATCGGTGATCTGATCCCGCAGGGTGTCCGCGTGGTCGACATCGGCAGCGGCGCCGGGCTTCCCGGTATCCCGCTCGCCATCGCGCGGCCGGATCTCCGCATCACCCTCGTCGAGCCGCTGCTGCGCCGCACCGTCTTCCTCGCCGAGTTCGTGGCGGAGGCGGGCATCGACAACATCACCATCGTGCGCGGCCGGGCCGAGCAGGCCGGGGTGAAGAAGGAGGCGGGCGGCGCGGATGTGGTGACCTCCCGTGCGGTCGCTCCCCTGGCGAAGCTGGCGGGTTGGTCGATGCCGCTGGTGCACGAGCACGGACGGATGTTGGCGCTCAAGGGAATCAGTGCCGCGGAGGAACTCGAGCGCGATCGCGCCGAGCTGACCAAGGCGGGCGCGGGGCATGCCGAGGTACTGGAATGTGGTGTGGGCGTTCTGGAGACGCCCACCTTCGTGATCAGTGCCGAGCGGCTGGCACGCGCCGAGCGCCGTGCGGAGCGTCGCGCGGGTGGTCGCGGGACCACCGACGCGAAGCGTCACTGACGAAGCTCGGCGCGCCCGTGGGGGTACTGAATGTTCCGGCCCCTCCCCCGCTTTCGCGATGTTTCATGTGAAACATCGCGCCGGGATCGATCTTTGGGACCGAGGCTGTGAGTGTCCCCGCGAGTTTTCCCTCCGCAGAGGTGTGTCGTGGTGCGAACCAGCCCGTTCAACTTCCGTATTGTGTCCGGTACTGGCAAGCTAGTGACGTCGAGCGTGAGCGCAGACTTGCGATGCCCGGCACCGGCTCGCATCGGCTGGAATTCAGCGGAACGGCTTCGGAATGGGTATCGATCTAGCACCTCGCGCCTCCCTGGTGACAACGCAGCATCGCGGCTGCCGCCACCAGGTGTGCGCAATTCAGCTCGGCCACGTGTCTTTGAGTTCTCCGGGTTAGGAGCCTGTATGTCCAACGGTCCGCGGAATGTTTCACGGGAAACAACGTCCCGGGTGCCCGGCATGCTCGATAGCGGTCCTTTCGACACCGACGAGTTCAGCCGCACCCCGTTCGGGAACATCTCCCCCACCGAGACGCCGATCGCCGCCGAAGCTCAGCGTGCCAGCCAGGTGCTGACGGGGACCAACGTCACCATCCCGCGCCCGAAGGAACAGCGCATCCTGACGATCGCCAATCAGAAGGGCGGCGTGGGCAAGACGACCACCGCCGTGAATCTGGCTGCCGCGCTCGCCATTCAGGGCATGCGGGTGCTCGTCATCGATCTCGATCCGCAGGGCAATGCCAGCACCGCGCTCGGCATCGATCACCACTCGGGCATCCCGTCGAGCTACGAACTGCTCATCGGTGAATGCTCGGTGAGCGACGCGATCCAGCAGAGTCCGCACAACGAACGGCTGATGTGCATCCCCGCCACCATCGACCTGGCGGGTGCGGAAATCGAACTCGTCTCCATGGTCGCCCGTGAGGGTCGGTTGAAGGCCGCCATCCAGGAGGCGAACCTCGCCGGGTACGACATCGACTACGTGATGATCGACTGCCCGCCGTCGCTCGGCCTGCTGACGGTCAACGCGATGGTCGCCGCCAAGGAGGTGCTGATCCCGATCCAGTGTGAGTACTACGCGCTGGAGGGTGTCGGTCAGCTGCTCCGCAATATCGGTCTGGTGCAGGCGCACCTGAATCCCGAATTGCATGTCTCCACCGTCGTTCTCACCATGTACGACGGTCGCACCAAGCTCGCCGATCAGGTGGCCGAGGAGGTGCGCTCGCACTTCGGTGACGCGGTACTGCGCTCGGTCATCCCCCGCAGCGTCAAGGTGTCGGAGGCGCCGGGCTACGGGATGACCGTGCTCGACTACGATCCGGGCTCGCGTGGTGCGATGAGTTACCTCGACGCCGGACGAGAGATCGCGGCGCGTGCGGCGCGGCAGAACGCCGAAGCGACGGTTTCCGACGCACAATCCGGTGTGTAGCAAGTGAAGTTCGGTGCGGGTGAACTACGGAAGGGGTCGACAGGCCGATGAGTCAGGCTAAGAAGGGTGGACTGGGCCGTGGTCTCGCGGCGCTGATCCCGACCGGACCGGCGACCACACCCGGCGGGCTCGGCAGTGCCGCCGCCAACGTAGTCATCGGCATCGATCCGGCGGCCGGGCCGCAGCCCGCGTCGGCGTATCTGCATCGCGTCCCGGATCCGGTGGATTCGGTCGACGGGGTCGCGGTCGCGGACGCGGGCGCGGTGTATCGGGAGATCCCGCCGGAGCAGATCGAACCGAATCCCAAGCAGCCGCGTTCGGTGTTCGAGGAGGAGGCGCTCGCCGAACTCGTGCACTCGATCAAGGAATTCGGTCTGATGCAGCCCATCGTGGTGCGTCAGGTCGGTTCCGGGGACGCGCCGCGCTATCAGCTCATCATGGGCGAGCGGCGGTGGCGGGCCAGCCAGGAGGCGGGTCTGCCCGCGATTCCGGCGATCGTGCGCGAGACCGCCGACGAGTCGATGCTGCGGGATGCGTTGCTGGAGAACATCCATCGCGTCCAGTTGAATCCGCTCGAGGAGGCAGCCGCCTATCAGCAGTTGCTGGAGGAGTTCGGCGTCACCCACGAGGAACTCGCTACGCGGATCGGGCGGTCTCGTCCGGTCGTGACGAATATGATTCGGCTGCTGAAGCTTCCGATTCCGGTGCAGCGCCGGGTCGCGGCCGGTGTGTTGTCGGCCGGGCACGCGCGCGCGGTGCTCGCATTGGAGGCCGGGGCGGACGCGCAGGAGGCGCTCGCGGCTCGCATTGTGGCCGAGGGTATGTCGGTGCGTGCCACCGAGGAAGCCGTCACTTTGGCGAATCGGAATCCGGATGCCGCGGGTGCTCCCCCGGCACCCAAGCGCAAGCCGATTCAGATGCCGGGTCTGCAGGATGTCGCGGAGCGACTTTCGGAGTCGTTCGACACTCGGGTCACGGTGGCTCTCGGTAAGCGCAAAGGCAAGATCACTGTCGAGTTCGGCTCCATCGATGATCTGGAGCGAATTGTCAGTCTTATGGAGCAGTCCAAGCTCTAGCGAGGGCCCTACCCCAAGGTCGCAGTGGAAACGTCACTGTGACGTTGGCGTTCACGGCCCTGGAGAGGTACAAGTCCTTGATCCTTTATTCTTGGCGGCGAGCAGCAGATGTTGATGCGGCGTGAGTGTGGATGAATCGGACAGCTGGAGGCTGAGCAGAGCGGTGTCGACCAGCGTGACCGCCCTGACCCTCGGCGGACTAGACAAGCTCCCGGTGCACGCACGGCGGTGTGTGTTCTGGGAGATCGATCCGGCAGTGGCCGCGGACTCCCACGATTTCAGTGATCCGGTCTTCGAGAAGGAGGCCTGGCTCTCCACTGTGATGCTGCAGTGGGGTTCGTGCGGACAGGTCGCGATGGTGGAGGATCGGTCGGCGGGCTGTGCCCTCTACGCGCCGCCGAGTGCGGTGCCGCGGGCCGGCCTGTTCCCCACTTCCCCGGTGAGCCCGGATGCGGTGCTGCTGACCACGCTGAGCGCCGAAATGCCGTACCAGGACACGGATGTAGCCCTGCAGCTGATTCAGGCTGTGGTCGCCGATCTGATGCGTCGTGGTGTGCGGGCCATCGAGGCATTCGGTATCCGCAAGGATCCGCCGACCTCTCCCCTGCCCGCGTCCGGGTCGATGACGCTGATGGAGCGGATCGGTTCGCCGCGGCGTTCGCCACAGCCCGCCGCATCCGGCTGCTCTCCGGAGCTGTGCATGATCGAGGCCGACTTCCTGGAGGACGTCGGTTTCAAGGTGGTGGCCTCCCATCACCGATTCCCGCGGCTGCGACTGGAATTGGATCGCGATCATCTCTGGAAGGAAGACGTCGAGCGCGCGCTGGATCAGCTGCTCGCGGCGGCGGCCATGGAGATGCCGACCCGGATTCTCACGCTGTAGCCGAGGCGGCCGTCCGGCCCCATGTTTCACATGAAACAAAAAGCCCTTCCCCGATCAGATTGGGGGAAGGGCTTTTTGCTGGAATCCGGAAGTCAGATGCGGTCGGCCGCGGCCAGTTCCTCGGCGAGCAGCTCGGCGAATGTGTATGTGCCCGTGGGCTGATCGTCCTGGCCGAGCAGGTAGAGCCGCTTGACCGAGATCAGGATGGCCTCGGCGATCACGTCGCGCATGCGCGGGTTGGTCAGCACCGAGGAGTCGTAGTCGTTGGTCAGGTAGCCGATATCGACCTGAACGGTCGGCATCTTGGTGAGCCGCAGCAGATCCCAGGTGCGGGCGTGGGTCCGGCAGTCCTGCAGCGAAGTACGCGCCACGATCTCGCGCTGGATGAACCCGGCCAGCACCTGGCCGATCATCGAGGTGGAGCCGTGCGAGTTGCCGAAGTGGAAGCTGGCCACACCGCTGGCGGAACCGCTCAGGTTGCCCGCGCAACGCAGCGAGATCATCAGGTCGGCGTCGAAGGTATTGGAGGTCTCGGCGCGCTCGGCATCCGAGGGATTCGCACCCCACGGCCGGGACAGGAAGGTCTCCATTCCCGTTGCGGCCATGCGTCCTTCGAGGCGGCTGGCCAGATCCCAGAGGATCTCGGACTCGTAGACGTCCCCGAATTCGCTGGGCACGGGTGAGCCCTTGTCCGGTCCGCCCAGACCCGGATCGATGACGATGCGCTTACCGGTGAGCTGCGGCCCGGCCCGGTGCACCACCTCTTCCTCGGCGATGCGATGCGGGTTGCCGCCGGTGACGCGCGCGCCCAGCAGCTCCAGCGAGCGCAGCGTGTCGGGACCGCAGATGCCGTCCGCGGACAGGCCGATCTCGCGCTGGAAGGAGGTGAGTCCCTCGTGGGTGTGCGGACCGAAGTAGCCGTCCACCCGGCCCACGTAGAAGCCCAGATCCTGCAGACGGCGCTGCAGTGTCGCGACGTCGTCGCCGTAGAGGGGCGCGGAGAGCTGATAGATCAGGGTCCGGGCGCCGAGCCGGTAGGAGGCTTCCTTCAGCGCCCGGTAGGTGGCGGGTCCGACCACTCCGTCGACCAGCAATCCGCGGTACTGCTGGAAAGCGCGTACCGCGGAGTCGAGGTCGTGATCGAAAGTGGCGTCGGAGTCCTTCCAGTACTCCCCGCCCGCACCCGACGGATCGGAGTTGGGGTGGGAATTCAGGAAACCGAGGCTTGCCAGGGTGCTCCGAACCTCTGCTACGGCTGGACCTGTATCGCCGTGACGAAGTCGGTGCATGCGTGAGAGCCCTTTCCTTCCGCCAACCCGGGTACCCACTCATGCGGCGGTTCACACCTTCGCACGACGGAGCGTTCGAATGATTGTTTCAGACCCGGACCGAATTTCGGCAACTGTCGAGTGCAGGCATCCTAACCCTGGCGATGCCCACACGTGCCCAAGGCGGCGGGTTGCGTGATTACGCCAACCGCCGCCGAGGCGCCGAAATTCTATCGAGTGTGGTCAGAGAACGTCGGAGAGTTCGCGCAAGAGGGCCGCTTTGCCCTTTGCGCCGACAATCCGCTTGGTTTCCCGGCCGCCCTGGAACAGCACCAGGGTGGGCAGCGAGAGGATGCCGTACTGCTTGGCCGACTCCGGGTTGTTGTCGGCGTCGAGCTTGGCGATGGTGATCTTGTCGGTGTTGGCGGCGGCGATCTCCTCCAGCACCGGGGCGACCATCTTGCAGGGGCCGCACCAGGCCGCCCAGAAGTCGACCAGGACGGGCTTCTCGCTCAGCAGTACGTCATCGGCGAAGGTCGCGTCGGTGACGGTCTTGGTGGCACTGGTCTTGGCGTCTGACATTGGCCTGGCTCCTTCAGTTGTTCACTTCCACCGGCGCACCGGCGTGATCGAGAGTGTTGCTGGTGATGTCACCCTGGTCGGCGAGCCAGCGTTCGGCGTCGATCGCCGCCCGGCAACCGGTGCCCGCAGCGGTGATGGCCTGACGGTAGGTGTGGTCCACCAGGTCGCCCGCGGCGAAGACGCCGGGCAGCGAGGTGTAGGTGCTCTGCCCCTTGACCTCCACGTAGCCTTCGCCGTCCAGGTCGACCTGGCCGCGCACCAGTTCGCTGCGCGGGTCGTGGCCGATGGCGACGAACAGGCCGGTGGCGGCCAGTTCGGAGGTCTCGCCGGTGCGGGTGTCGCGCACGGTGAGGTGGGTGACGGCCGAATCGCCATGCACGCCAATGACTTCCGAGTTGAGCAGGAAGCGGATCTTCTCGTTGTTCTTGGCGCGCTCGAGCATGATGCGGGAGGCGCGGAACTCTTCGCGGCGGTGGATGACGGTCACCGAGCTGGCGAACTTGGTGAGGAAGGTCGCCTCCTCCATGGCCGAGTCGCCGCCGCCGACGACCACGATGTCCTGGCCCTTGAAGAAGAAGCCGTCACAGGTGGCGCAGGCGCTGACGCCGCGGCCGAGCAGGTCCTGCTCCCCCGCCACGCCGAGGTAGCGGGCCGCGGAGCCCATGGCGAGGATCACGGCGTGCGCCTCGAAGACCTCGCCGCCGACGGTGACCTTCTTGACCGGGCCGCTCAGGTCGAGCGCGTCCACGTCCTCGGTGCGGATGTCGGCGCCGAAGCGCTTGGCCTGCTCCCGCATCTCCTCCATCAGGTCGGGGCCCATGATGCCCTCACGGAAGCCGGGAAAGTTCTCGACCTCCGTGGTGGTCATGAGCGCGCCGCCGAACTGGGTGCCCTCGAAGAGCAGGGGTTCGAGTTCCGCCCGGGCCGCGTACACGGCGGCGGTGTACCCGGCGGGACCGGAGCCGACGATGATCAGGTCGCGTACAGGCGTACTCAAAGGGCCCTCCGAAGCAGTTGTGCAGGTCTCGAATACTCGAGCGTGAGCGTGTCGGTCAACAACAGCGTAAACGGTGTTGTTCCCGCGCCTCCCCGAGCTCGAACGTCAGCCGATATCGGCGCGTCCGAGGACCTGCGGGTTCCCGGGTCCGCATCCGGTGCCCAGCACCGCCGCGGTGATCTGCGGTGGTTTGGGGCCCGCGAGCAGGACCAGGATGCCCGGTGTGCCGCTGAAGGTGACGCTGCGGGTGCCGAGGATCGGGCGGTCGAGCCCGGCGGCTTGCAGACATGAGGACAGGGCGTTGCCGGTGGCCAGCGGGCCGCTGATGTCGTGCCGTCCCATGGCGGTGAGCACCATCGACGGCGTCATGCTGGTGCTGTCGAGTTCGGTGCTCGCGGCCGGTAGGGCGGCCGGGGCGACGGTCCGGTTGCTCAGGGCGTCCACGGCCACCACGGCGCCCGCGAGCAGGGCCGCCACGGCGGCTGCCGCGGTGATCCAGCGCAGTCGCCGGGACGGGCGTTGGGGTTCCGGCAGCGGGTGCTCGCCGGTGTCGAGGGTCGGGTCGGCTTCGAGCGTGGGTATCTCGCTCGGGTCGAGACGGCCGGTGTCGAAGATGCCGACGTTGAGCGCGGGCATCGGCGCGGTGTTGGCCGGTGCGGGATGGGTGGATCGGGTGACGGCGGGGGGCGCCACCGGTAAGCGGTGCACGGTGGCCAGTTTCTCGGCGGGCGCGTCGACGGCGAGGTTGTCGATCATGCGTTCCAGCCGGTCGGCGACCTGGGCCGGCATGGGGTGCACGAGGGTGTCGTCGCGGCCGAGGTCGCGCAGGCGGGTGTCGACGCGGTCGAGCGATTGCAGGTAGTTCATGGCTTCCGGGTCCTGACGGACCTCGGACCAGAGCAGCTCGGATGCTTCCGGCGGAATGCCGCCGGCGTGCAGATCGGCGAGCAGCTCGGTGGAGAAGGGCGGTCGGGGTACCGTGGTCCCCGCCATTGCTCCTCCTGTGTCCTCCATTGCCCCTCCAGGGCTTCGAGTAGGAATTCGCAGACCTGTCTTTATATCTGACGCAGCGGAATCGTTTCCGGTTCCACGTGGGCGCGTTGTTTCTTGTTGTGTGAGAAAAGATTTCCCTACGGCGTGAGCAGGCTCTCGAGCCGCCGCCGGCCGCGGGCGCAGCGGCTCTTGACGGTGCCCTCCGGAATCCCCAGCAGCGCAGCGGCATCCGCGATGGAGTAGCCCTCGAGTTCGACGGCGACCAGGGCGGTGCGCTGGTCGGCGGGCAGTTCGAACAGCGCCGCGTCGACGATCAGGGCGGCCTCGAGCGCCGCGAAATCGTCTCGGGGGCAGCGGGGTTCGTCCGAGGTGTCGTCGGAGAGGGGTTCGGTGCGGCGCAGCTTGTTGCGGCGGATGCGGTCCAGGCAGGCGTTCACCACGATGCGGTGCAGCCAGCTGCGTACCTCGGCGTCACCGCGGAACCCGGCGGCGTTGCGGTGCGCGGACAGCAGCGCGTCCTGCAGCGAGTCGGCGGCGTCCTCGGGGCTGTAGGAGGCGCGTAGCGCGGTCTGCCACAGGTGGTCGCGGTGGCGGCGCAGTAGTTCGGCGAAGGCGTGGCGCTCGCCGTGGGCGTGTGCGGCGAGTAGATCGCGGTCGGTGGCGTCGATGACCCGCGGGCGTGGCCGGATGGCCGTCGCCGCGCGCCGGGCGAGTGGCCCGACCGCTTCCCCGAGTTCGTTCGCAGACGACAATTGCATCCCCGATTCGGTGCGGTACTCCGGAGGACTCCCCTGCCGAGAGTACGCAAGATCATATCGAAGATAACGATTCGGTAGCAACGGATACCGCAAAATAAGCCCTGGTAGGCGGGCTTTATCGGGCGAATGGGACGGATGATGACCGTCGGAATGTAATAAATCCGGGCGCAGGATTACTGCGCGGCCTCGAAGCGGATCTCCGCGATCGAGGACTGGAACTGCCCCCCGTTGTTGGCCAGCTGGTTGATCCACACCAGCACGTACCGGGCGGGCTGGTCGGCCCGCACCGGGATCTCGGTGGTGCCGTCGCCGAGCACCGCCGACCCGATCAGCTGGGTCTGATCGAGGGTCGGCGAGGCGGTCGGCGAGGTGCGGATCTCGACCTGCGTTCCGGGCGAGGGCGATTCGATGATCACCTTGGTCAGCTTGCTGGGGCTGCCCAGGGTGCTCAGCACGCCCACGCCCTTCTTCAGGGCCGGGAACTGCTGGAAATAGGCGTCGGTGCGCCAGGTGGTGGCCGGGTTGTTGTCCAGTACCGACCCGACGCTGCCGACGTTGTCCGGGGTGCCCTCCGGGGAGAACACCGTGGCCCCGGTGACCGGCACCGGCACGCCGCCGGTGGCGGGCATGCTGGCGGGCGCCTGCGAGGCGCCCGGGCTGGGCGGGGGCGTCGCGGAGGTGGTGAGGCCGATATTGCGCTGTTCGTTGAGCGGCGCGTTGGAGGAGCCGGGCGCGAACACGCTCAGCAGCCACCAGATGATCACGCCGACCACCAGCGCGGCCAGCACGCCGAGTCCGACCAGGATCCACATCATCCGCTGCGAGCGTTCCTTCTCGGCCGCCAGCAGTTCCGGGTCCGCGAGGGTCTCGTCCGGTGCGCTCGGCGGGCGCTGGCCCAGCCGCAGCACCGGGATGAAGTCGGTCTTCTGGTCGACCACCGAGGCCTGCTCCAGCACGTGCTGGACGGTCGCGGCGGTGCGGACGCCCTTGTTGGATTCCATCGAGCGCACCGAGACCGCGGAGATCTCGAAGGGCACCTCGGGGCGAATCGTCCTGGGCTCCACCGGGGTTCCGTCCGGCCCGAAGTCGGCCAGTGGCAGTCCGCCGACGGTGGCGGCGCTGCCGGTGAGGCCGCCGACCCGGATCGGCCAGTGCGCGGTGATGAGCGCGTAGAGCATGGCGCCCAGACCGCGGACGTCGGATTGCGCGTCGGAGTCCGACAGAGTGCCGGGGAAGGCCAGCACCGCGTCGCCGGTGGCGCTGATGCGCACCCGGTCGGGATGGTCGATGGACAGCGATCCGCCGCCGCGGTGCGCCATTTCGGCGGCCGCCGCCAGCGCCCGCACGGCCCGGGCCGCGCCGATGGGCGAGGGCACGGTGTCGGCCATCTCCTTGAGGGAACGACCGGGCGTCCATTCGGCCACCACGATGCCGCCGGAGGAGCCGCGCACCACGTCCAGCACGCGGGCCAGGCCGGGCGAGTTGATCCGCCCGAGCCGCAGCGTGCGCGACAGGATCGCCTGTGGTCCATCGTGTCCGGAGTTGTCGGCGGCCTCCTGGTCGGCGTCGACGAAGGTCAGCGCGACCTCACGGTCCAGCTTCACGTCGAGGGCCTGCCAGAACTTCAGCCCGCGCGCGCCGCCGTGGCCGGCCAGCAGCCGGTAGCGGCCACCGGCCACCGAGGCGCCGGGCAGCAGCTTGGGGCCGCGCTGGATGCGCTTGCTGGGCGATTCCACCCGCATGGGTGGCATCAAGGGCGAGACCGCCTCGTAGACACCGGTTTCGGGGCCCGCGTGGTCGTGCTCGGCTAGGTCTTCCGGTTCCTCGTGGTCACCGTGCCCGCCGGAACGTGCTGCGGAATCGGCGGTGCCGCCGGGTTTTCCGCGCTGCTCGCCGGGGGGAGGGGTATCCGTGGAGAGCCCGCCGCCCGCGGCCTTTGCGGATTCGGCGGCCGGGACACCGCCCGCCGCGTCGTCGCTCACCCTCGTTCCTCCTTCGCCCAAGTGTGTCGAAGACCGATATGCCGGACCCGGTCCCGTCGCGGCGGCCTCCGCTGATCTGCGGAAACCACCGTCCTGGGCCCGGGCATTGTCCTTGTGCCCGCGCGCATCACTGTCCGCGGGCATGCCGGATCCGGCAGTTGCACTTGCCTGCCGAACAGGGTACGGGAACTCACCCGTGCCGGTGATGTCAACCGCATCCGGCCGGATGACGGGCAGCACCATGGTCTGCGCGTCGAGGTACGGGTCGAAGCGGTAGTAGTACGGCGCGGCGCGCAGATCCGGTTTCGGCAGCAGCGTGGTCTCGTGGATGTCCTCGAGCGGGGTGCCGCCGAGTTCGAGATCCGGTGCGGGCGGGGTGATGCCGAGCCGCCGCGAGATCGCGACGGTGATGGCGACGACCTCGGGGACGCCGAGTAGCCGCATCAGCCCGAAGGCGACGCCGAACATGACGATGGCGGTGAGCCCGACCCGCACCAGCGAGCCGATGCCGCCGAAGGATTCCGAAAGCCGGTGCAGCCCCAGCACTTTGTCGACGATGAGCATGACCGCGCCGCCCGCGAGCGAGGACAGTCCGACCCGCGTGATGGTGCGCCCGACGTTCGACATGCGCAGATCGCCGAGGCTGCGGTGCAGCAGCCAGCCGCCGATCGCCGCGCCCGCCAGGAAGCCCGCCCCGTTGGCGACGCCGAGCGCGATGACGACGTGCCGGTCGTCGACGACGAACGGGGCGGCCGCGGACAGCGCGATCTTCACGCCGGTGATGCCGAGGATGATCCAGGTCGGGGTCCACGCCTGTTCGCGCGCGTAGAACACGCGCAGGTGAATCAGCACCAGCGCGTAGGGAATCAGCGTGAACGCGGACCAGGAGACGGCTTCGCCGAGGCGTGGCGCGTGGTGCGCGAAGCGCCCGTATCCGTACAGCGCCATGCCGATCTGGGGTCCGGCGAAGGTGAGGAAGGTGACGATGGGCAGCAGCGCGATCATGGTGAGCCGGGTGGCGGCGCTCAAATCGTCGACCACTGCGGGCGTGTCGTCGGCCGCGGCGTTGCGGCTCAGTCGCGGCATGATCGCGGTGAGCAGGGTGACGCCGATGACGCCGTACGGCAATTGCAGCAGCGCCCAGGCGTTCTGGTAGATCGCGGGCCCGGCCTCGTCGGCGTGTGAGGAGACGCGGGTGGCGAAGATCCAGCCGAGCTGGCTGATCATCACATACAAGATGATGGCCGCGCCCATGCCGGCGAACTGCTTGAGGCGGGCGTCGACGCCCCACAGCGGGCGCAGGTCGATGCCCGCGCGGCGGATGGCCGGCAACAGGCTGACCATCTGCACGATCACGCCGACGGTGACGCCGATGCCGAGCACCAGCAGTTTGGTGTCGCCCATCCGGACCGGGTTGAAGCTGATCTCACCGGGGGTGAGGTGGTAGATGGTCAGCACCACCAGCACCACGATGTTGTTGAGCACCGGTGCCCAGGCCCCGGGTTTGAACATCTGGTGGGTGTTGAGGATCGCCATCAGCAGTGCCGACATCCCGTAGAAGAGGATGGCGGGCAGCAGCAGGAAGGCGAGTGCGGTGGTGAGGGAGGTGTTGACCTTGCCGTCGTGCGACAGGAACAGGTGGGTGGTCATCACCGGTGCGGCGATGAGTGCGAGCACGGTGCCGACGGCGAGCACGGTGAAGGCGGCGGTGACGAGTCGCCGCACGAAGGCCGCTCCCCCGTCCGGGTCCTCTTTCTCGGCGCGGACCAGGGTGGGTACGACGATGGCGGTGAGGACCGCGCCGAGCAGCAGCTCGGAGATCATGGTCGGGATGGTGCTGGCGACGGTGAAGGCCGAGGCGATGGCCGGGCCGAGCACGGTCAGCAGCAGTAGCTGCTTGCCGAATCCGGTGATGCGGCTGACGAGGGTGGCGATGGCGATGGATCCGGAGTCGCGGACCAGTCGCGCGTTGGCGCTCTCGTTCTTCTCTTCGGGTGGTGCCGTGGCGACGGCCGCGTGCGGGCGGGTGATCGGGCGGCGTCCGCTGTCGGGTCCGGCGGGTCCGCCCCGGTTGACGACCGGTCGGGGCCCGGACATCGGCGGGGTCGGGTAGCGCTGTTCGCCGGAGCGGGGTCCGGGTCCGCCGGGGCGTCCGTCGCCGCCACCCCGGTGTCCCCAGTGGTAGCGCTCGTCGGCGGGTACGCGTCCGTCGGGTCCGGGTCGTGCGGGTGCGCCGGGCGGGCGCTGGGGTGCGCCCTGGGGCCGGTGCATGATGGGCCCGGATTCGCCGGTTCGGGGTCCCTGCCGTGGCGGACCGGACGGTTGGCCTGGTTGCGGACGGCCGGGAACTCCCTGGGGATTGCCCGGAATCCCTTGGGGATTGCCGGGATTCGGCACCTGGCGCTGTCCGCCGGTGGCCGGTCCCTGGGGTCCGCGGGGTGCGGGCCGGGGTACGCCGCGCTCCCAGGGCGCGGAGGGGGCGCGCCGCGGGGGCGGCCCGTCGGCGCCCTCGGGTCGGCCGGATGAGCGCGGCCCGCCGTACTCGCTCACCGGTCCTCCTGTCGTTTCAACTCGCGCTTACGCGCACGCCGGTACTTGTTGACCCTGCGCCGGGTGTCGGGGTCGAACCCTTCGTCGGCCGGATCGGACTGGCCGCGGAAGCGGTGCCAGAGCCGGCGTCCGACCAGCAGGAGCAGCAGTGCGCAGGCGCACGCGGTAATTATCGCCAACCATCGACCGTAGGCGTTGGATCGCACCGATACCGAGACGGAGTTGCCGAGTGGTACCCCGTCGGGTGTGGTAAGTGCGATGGGAATGACCAGGTTTCGGCTGTCGGAAACCTCGGTGGGGATCTGGAAGGACCGGTTGCCCTTGGCGGGCAGCTGCTGTTCGCCGATGTCGGTGATGTTCGTCTCGGCCGGTGCGTCGATCTTGAATTTGACGCGGATGGCGACCGGCAGGTTGTTGCGGGCGACCAGCAGCAGCGGACTCTGTTCGGAGGCAAGGGTGTACACGCCGCCGGGTGGCAGCACGGTCACCGAGCCGAAGAGGTTGTCGAGGGTCCGGGTGGCCTGGTCGAGGCGGCGTTGCGCGCTGGTGTCGGCGGGGGCGGCCCCGGCCTGCCGGTCCGACAGCGACAGCACCCGAATCAGGTCGTCGCGCAGCGGGGTGAGGAATCCGCGCGGGCTCGGTTCCTGGTGCGGCACTTCGACCAGGGCGCTCATCAGTTCGGTGATGCGCTGCGCCTGCTGCCGGATGGGTTCGGCGAAGTGGTCGGGTACCGCCGCCTCGGCGGCGTCGCCGAGGTAGTCGAGTTGGTAGGGGGATGGATCCGGTTGCTGCGCAACCAGATCGGTGAGGGCGCGCGGGGTGGCGAGATTGTTGTGGAAGAGCAGGTCGAGCTGTGCGAGCACGGTGGTGGCTTCGTCCTTGTTGGCGCCCCACTGCTGCGGCGGCATGAGCAGCGCCGAGCGGGGGTGGCCGGGTTGCGGGTTGAGCGCGGTCCAGGACAGCGCGCCGAGCGCGTCCTGCAGCCGGGCGGCGCGGGAGTCGTTGGTGACGTCGTAGCGCACGTTGTCCGGGGTGAAGGGCTGGGTCGGCGGATGCGAGCCGATGGCGGCGAGGGCGGTGGCGGCCCAGGTGTCGAAGGTGGCGGCGTGCAGGTCCGCGGGTGCGGCGGGCGTCTGGCTGCTGCCGGGTGCGGGCGGCACGGTCACGTCCGACAGCGACACCACGTCCGGATTGCCGGATTCTGTTGCGGCCGCGGGGGTTTTGGTGGCGGCGAGCAGGTTGGCGCGGCCGTCGGCCGGGGTGACCGCGTTGTCGGCCAGCAGCACGGTCTGGAAACCGTGGTGGGCGAGCAGGGTTCCGGCTTCGGCGTCGATGGTGCCGACGTCCGGCAGTGCCACGCCGCGAACCGATTTCACCGACAGCAGCGAGTCGACGAGTTCGGCGGGCGCGGTGAGGGCGCGATCGGAGAGGGTGGTGTCGCCCGCCGCGGCCAGCGCGGTGGTGTCGACCTGCGCGAAGGGCAGCGCGACCACGCACATGCCGGGGGCCAGGGCGCGCAGCCGGTCCAGCCACGCCTTGGCGGCCTTCGCGCCGGTGCCCGCACGGGTCGGCCCGTCCGGGTCCGATGGGCTGGCCAGCACCTGATAGCCCTGGTCGCGGACCATATCGGTGACGGTGAGCAGCAGGTCTGGGTCGATGGCCAGGCAGATCGCGGTGCCGAGGTTGCGGTCGCGGCCGGTATCGGGTTTGACCGCGCTCTCGAGTGCGGACAGCAGCTGGTCGAGGCGTCCGCCCTGACCCAGTGAGGCGGCGAGGTCGTCGTCGGTGAGCAGGGCCTGGGTGCCGGGTTCGCCGGTGAGGCCCGCGACCAGGCGGGGACGGTCGGCCAGCGGCCACAGCATGGTGGTGGCGACCGGCGGCGCGTCCGGCGCGGGTGTGGTGGGCGGTTGTGGGCGTTTGGGATCGGTGCCGCCGGGGACGCCGAGCACCGGCAGCAGGAAGCGGGCGTCGTCGAGCCGGGCCTGGCCGCCGTAGGCGGGCTGGCCGTTCACGTTGAGCAGCAGCGGGTAGACGCCGGGCGCGGTGATGTCGATCGAGGAGATCCCGCTGGGCAGTTCGGTTCCCGAGTGCAGCGCGATGGTGAGGCTGAACTGTTTGCGCTGTCCCGCCGTCAATCGGTCTGCGACATCCTGGAATTCGCCGGTGACGTCGAAGCTGTTCTGGTCCATGCGCAGCGTGGAGCGCAGTTCGGCCGGGCTGCCGACGGCGCTGCCGCGCTGGATGCGGATGCTGACGTCGTCGACCGGCCGGTCGCCGATATTGGTGACGGTGCCCGCCACCACGAAGTAGGGGTCGCTGGTGGCGGTGATGGCGGTGGGCGTCACCGAATCCAGGGACAGTTTCAGGAATTTGGGTCCGCTGGATTGTCCGCTGCCGCTGCCGGTGGGTTCGGCGGCAACGGGCGCGCTCGCCACGATGGGTCCGAATCCCAGTGTCGTGAGCACCGCCAGCATTACCGCGACGAGTGAAAGCAGCGTGCGCTGCGATCTCGCACGCGTCATTGTCTGCCGTTCTCCATCCGGTCGATCAGCCGGTTCGCGACCTCGGCCAGCCTACGTTCGTCAGCGTAGGCCAGGCGGGAATCGAGTTCGCTCAAGGGAACCCAGGCCACCTTGGTGACTTCGACGTCGGCGTCGGAGAGTTCGCCGCCGAGTGCGCGCATGAGGTAATGGTGCACGGTCTTGTGCACGCGCCGGCCCTCGGTGACGAACCAGTAGTCGATGCTGCCGAGTTCCGCGACGACGGTGCCCTGGATTCCGGTCTCCTCCTGGACTTCCCGGATCGCGGTCTGCTCGGCGGTCTCGCCCTCTTCGATGTGGCCCTTGGGCAGTGACCAGAGCAGGCGGCCGCGGCGGTCGGTGCGGCCGATCAGTGCGGCACAGCGTTTCTCGCTGGGTCCGTCGAGGCCGTCGACGACCAGTCCGCCGGCGGAGGTTTCGCGGACGGTGCGCATGCGTGGTTTGCGTTCCGGCTGGCCGGCCTCGGCGGTTCCGGTCTTGGCCGCAGCACCGGTCGCACCGCGCCGCCTGGGCTGGCGGCGCCGACTGTTCGCGCGATCGGCCGGGGACACCGCGCCAGTCTATAGGGGAGCGACCGTCCTCCTGCCCCACCGCGGTCGCTCCCCTATATGCGGATGTCTCGGGCCAGGTAGACCCCGGTCGCGTGGCGGCACGCCGGGTTGCGACTAAGCTGCGATTTCGTGGTTTCGCCCAGATCCGAGGAAGCAGCAGCAGAAGATCGCCGTACCCGTTTGCTGGCGGCGGCGGCGATAACCCTGGGTCGGCTCTCGGATGTGCTGATACCGCTCGGCGAGTTGTTCGCCGCGCACGGTCACCAGCTGTATCTGGTCGGCGGCAGTGTGCGCGACGCGGTGCTGGGCCGGTTGGGCACCGATCTGGATTTCACCACCGACGCCCGCCCCGAGGTGGTGCAGGAGTTGATGCGCGGCTGGGCCGATCACCTGTGGGACACCGGCGGTCTGGTGTTCGGCACGGTGAGCGCGTCCAAGTCGGGGCAGCAGCTGGAGATCACCACCTTCCGCGCCGACAACTACGACCGGGTGTCGCGCAATCCGGTGGTCACCTTCGGCGACACCCTCGAGGGTGATCTGGTGCGCCGCGATTTCACGGTGAACGCGATGGCCGTGCGGATCGGCGCGCTGGGTGAGCTGGAGTTCGTGGATCCGCTCGACGGGGTGGCGGCGTTGCTGGCCGGGGTGCTGGATACGCCTGCGCTGCCGCAGGATTCGTTCGCCGACGATCCGCTGCGCATGTTGCGGGCCGCGCGTTTCGTCTCGCAGCTGGGTTTCGAGCTGGCTCCGCGGGTGCGCGCGGCGATCGTGGAGATGGCTCCGGAGATCGGGCGCATCACCGCCGAGCGGGTGCGGGCCGAGCTCGACAAGCTGATCGGCGGCGCGCATCCGACCGACGGCATCGACGTGATGGTGGAGACCGGGCTGGCCGAGCAGGTGCTGCCGGAGGTTCCGGCCATGCAGCTCGAGATCGACGAGCACCACCAGCACAAGGACGTCTACCAGCATTCGCTGACGGTGTTGCGGCAGGCCATCGATCAGGAGCAGGGCGATCCGGATCTGGTGCTGCGCTGGGCGGCGCTGCTGCACGACATCGGCAAGCCGCCGACCAAGCGCAACGAGACCGGCGGCGGCGTCAGCTTCCATCACCACGAGGTGGTGGGCGCGAAGATGGTGCGAAAGCGCATGCGCGAGTTGAAGTATCCCAAGCAGTTCACCGAGGACGTGGCGCGGCTGGTGTATCTGCACCTGCGTTTCCACGGCTACGGCAAGGGGCAGTGGACGGATTCGGCGGTGCGCCGCTACGTGACCGACGGCGCGGAATTGCTGCCGCGCCTGCACAAATTGGTGCGCGCGGACTGCACGACCCGCAACAAGCGCCGGGCGGCGCTGCTGCGGGCCACCTACGACGATCTGGAAACCCGCATCGAGCGGCTGCGTGAGCAGGAGGATCTGGATCAGGTGCGGCCGGATCTGGACGGCAACGCGATCATGGAGTTGCTGGACCTGAAGCCGGGTCCGGATGTCGGTAAGGCGTGGCGGTTCCTCAAGGAGCAGCGCCTGGACCGCGGTCCGATGACCCGGGACGAGGCGGAGGCCGCGCTGATCGAGTGGTGGCCGACCCAGCAGGCCTGAAAAGGCCTGCGGCGGGCTAGAACACGATGAGCGTGGTGCCCGCGACGATGGCCGAGCGGATCTGCGCCAGGTCGAAGGAGCCGTTGATGGCGGGCAGGTCGGCGGCGAAATAGAAGTGGTCGCCGGTCCTTTCGGCCCGGGAGATGCGCGCGTCGGCGGGCAGCCCGCTCAGCGGGATCGGGTCGAGTTCGGTGAATCGCTTGGGCGCGCGGACTTTTCGCCAGTGTGCCCGGTGCACGGTGATGGTCAGGACGTTGTCGCTGATCGCGGCGTCGACGAGGGCCTGGATGCGGCGGCGTCGGTGCCGGGCCAGGATCAATCCGTCGGCGGCGGGTGCGAGTTCCCATTCCGGCTGCCAGGTATTGAGCCAATCCAGTAGCGCGCCAACCGATATCACGCCGGTGAGATCGAGTTGCGCCGCGCGGACCTTGGTGGGCACGCCGGGCACCAGTCGCACCCCGTGCGCGATGACGGTGAGTTCTTCGATCGGATGCCGGTTCCAGAGCATGTCGGTGAACACGGTCTTGGTCTGGAAGTTGGCGCCGCGGCGGCGCACCTTGAGTGTCTGCAGGGTGGCGCGCAGTTCGTGGCCGAGCAGGGTGGCGCTGACCTCCTGGCCGCCGAAGCGGCTGAGGATGCCTTCCGAGAGCAGGGTCATGAGCACGTCGGGCATGAGCGCGGTGACGGTGCCGGCCCCGAAGTCGGCGGCGGGTTCGATCCACGCGGTGGTGAAGCTGGTCCACTGTTCGACCCAGCTCTGATCGAACAATCGTCTGCCGAGGTCCAGGCCCAGGTCCACGGCCCGCAGTGGGGACCAGGCCTTCGGATCGAAATACGTGGCCATGATGGCTCCGAGCGTACTGGCCCGAGATGGCCGCGCCAGTGTCTCCACGGTGACCCGGAACACAGCGGTCATACCGGTGATCCGCATCTACGGTTCATTCCGATTGGAATTCCCGTATCTGCGGAACTATTCTGCTACCCATGCCCGAAATTCGGATTCGTGACGCCGCCCAGTTGCTGGGCGTCAGCGACGACACGGTGCGCCGGTGGATCGACGCCGGGGTACTCGGTGCCCGCAAGGACGAATCCGGTCGCCTGGTGGTGGATGGCAAGGAGCTGGCGGCATTGGCCGCCGAGCAGGCCCGCACTCCGCAGACCCGGATGGCTAGTGCCAGCTCGGCACGCAATCGTTTTCCCGGTCTGGTCACCAAAGTGGTGGCCGATACCGTGATGGCACAGGTGGAGATGCAATGCGGACCGTTCACAATCGTGTCGTTGATGAGCAGCGAGTCGGTGCGGGAGCTCGGCCTACAGCCGGGCAGCGTGGCCTGGGCGAGCGTGAAGGCGACCACGGTGATCGTGGAGACGGCCGGGCCACCGGACGCCGCGGGCGTCGCCTAGCCCGGCGTTCGGGTGCGGCGCTGGCCGCGACCGCGCTGCTGGGTGCGGGCCTGCTGTCGGGCTGCGGCTCGTCGGATTCGTCCTCCTCCACGGAGACCAAGACCATCACCGTGTTCGCGGCGGCCTCGCTGAAGCAGGTGTTCACCCAGCTGGGCGCCCAGTACGAGTCGGCGCATCCGAACACCAAGGTGGCGTTCTCCTTCGCGGGTTCCTCGGATCTGGTGTCGCAGCTCAACCAGGGCGCGCCCGCCGATGTCTTCGCCTCCGCCGATCAGGCGAACATGGACAAGGCGGTCAAGGGTGGCCGAATCACCGCCAAGCCCACGACTTTCGCGACCAACACGCTGACCATCGTGACCCCGCCGGGCAACCCGGGGCACATCACCTCGCTGGCGGATCTGTCGCACAGCGGGCTCAAGCTGGTGGTGTGCGCGCCGCAGGTGCCGTGCGGTTCGGCGGCCAAGAAGGTCACCACCGATTCGCACGTGGCGATCGCCCCGGTGAGCGAGGAGAACTCGGTCACCGACGTGCTGGCCAAGGTGACCTCGGGTGAGGCGGACGCCGGTCTGGTGTACGTCACCGATGCCGCCTCGGCGGGCGCCAAGGTGACCACGGTCGACTTCCCGGAGTCGTCGGACGCGATCAACGTGTATCCGATTGCCCCGGTGGCGGATTCGAAGAACTCCGCCGCGGCGGCGGACTTCGTCACCCTGGTGTCGGGCCCGGACGGCCGTAAGGCGTTGTCGGCGGCCGGATTCAAGCTCCCGTAATGAAACCCCCGGTGTGGCTGCTGGTTCCGGCCGCCGTCGGCTTCGCGCTGGTGGCCGGACCGCTGGTGGGCCTCATCGGGGCGGTGCGGTGGTCGCAGTTCTTCGAGCTGATCACCACCGATGCTTCGCGCGCGGCCCTGCTGCTGAGTCTGAAGACCTCATCGGCGGCGGCCGCGCTGTGCGTGCTGCTGGGGGTGCCGATGGCCGCGGTGCTGGCGCGTTTCGACTGGCGGATCATGCCGGTGTTGCGCGCGCTGGTGCTGCTGCCCTTGGTCTTACCGCCCGTAGTGGGTGGTTTGGCGCTTTTATACCTGTTCGGTCGAAAAGGTCTGCTGGGCAGCGAGTTGCAGACTCTCGGCCTCCAGATCGCTTTCAGTACAACGGCGGTGGTGCTGGCGCAGACCTTCGTGGCGCTGCCGTTCCTGGTCATCACCCTGGAGGGCGCGATGCGCACGGCGGGTGACCGCTACGAGCGGATCGCGGCCACCCTCGGCGCGCGCCCATCGATCGTGTGGTGGCGAGTGACGCTGCCGCTGCTGCGTCCGGCACTGGTGTCGGGCACCATCCTGGCGTTCGCCCGTGCGCTCGGCGAATTCGGCGCGACCCTGACCTTCGCGGGCAGCCTGCAGGGCAAGACGCGCACGCTGCCGTTGGAGATCTATCTGCAGCGCGAGTCGGATCCGGATGCCGCGGTGGCGCTTTCGCTGCTGCTGGTGCTGGTGGCGGTGCTGATCGTGCTGCTGGCCTACCGCCGGTCGGGGACGCTCGCGGATCGGTTGCCGGCCCGTGCGGGCTGATTCGTACGCCACTCCGCCCGATTCGTCGGCCGGTGGGGCTAGCGTGGCCGATATGCCAGCGAGTTATGTGCCCCGGGCGCAGCGCATCGTGGACGCACTGCTGACCGCGGACCCGGAGATGGCGGCCACGGCCGGTGATCATCGAGTCGACGGGCGGCTATCGGACTGGTCGCGCGGTGCGGTGCGCGGCCGGGTGGCCATGCTGCGGGAGGCCTCGCACGCGCTGGCCGAAGTGGACGACGAGGGGCTGACCGCACAGGACCGGGTGGACCTGGCGCTGCTGCAGCAACAGGTCGACGCGACGCTGTTCCAGCTCACCGAACTACGTGAGCACGAGTGGAATCCGCTGGTGCACAACCCGGGTCCGCTGCTGCACCAGCTGCTTTCCCGCCCGTTCGCGCCCGCCGAGGTCCGCCTCGACGCGCTGCGGTCGCGGCTGGAGGCCCTGCCGGACGCGCTGGCGTCCGCCCGCGCGGTGCTCAACGAATCGCCACGGGTGCATGTCGAGACGGCCATCGGTCAGTTCGGCGGGGTGATCTCGCTGGTCCGCGACCAGGTTCCGGGGCTGGTCGCGCAGGTGCCGGGCGCGAGCCTCGAATCCGAGTGCGCGGCGGCGGTTTCCGCGCTGACCGAGTTCACCGGCTGGCTGTCGGGTCGACTGGACGGCTCGGATCGCGATCCCCGCCTGGGCCGCAAGATGTGGGAGGCGAAGCTCTGGCACACCCTCGACTCGGATCTGAGTTCGCGCGAGATCCTGGAGCAGGCGCAACGCCACCTCGATCACCTCGGTGACGAAATCCGCGCCGCCGCCGGAGAATTGCTCGGGGTGGCCCGCCCGGACGACGACACGGTGCGCAACGCGCTGGCCGAGGTGTCCGCCGAGCATCCCTGCGACGAGACGGTGGTCGCGGTGGCGACCAAGGCGCTCGCCGAGGCGACCGCCTTCGTGCGCGACCACGACCTGGTGTCGCCGGTGGACGATCCGCTGGTGATCCAGGAGATGCCGGAGTTCGCGCGCGGGGTGGCGGTGGCCTACTGCGATGCGGTCGGCGCGCTGGAAACCGCTGAGCTGCCGACCTTCTACGCGATAGCGCCGACGCCCGCGGACTGGCCCGCGGAGCGGGTGACCTCGTTCTATCGCGAGTACAACAACCACATGCTGCGCACCCTCACCGTGCACGAGGCGATGCCCGGCCACTATCTGCAGCTGGCGCGGTCGCGTCGCTTCCGCGGTTCCACCCCCGTGCGCGGCCTGTGCTGGAGCGGCACTTTCATCGAGGGCTGGGCGGTCTACACCGAAAAGCTGATGGCGGACCACGGTTTCGGTGGGCTGCCGGTGCGGTTGCAGCAGTTGAAGTCGCAACTGCGGATGACCATCAACGCGATCATCGACCAGTCGGTGCACTGCGACGGCATGCCGCAGTCGGAGGCCATGCGCCTGATGCTGGAGCGCGGCTTCCAGGAGGAGGGCGAGGCCGCCGGCAAATGGCGTCGCACCCTGCTCAGCTCCACCCAATTGTCCACGTATTTCGTCGGTTTCACCGAGGTGGCGGCGCTGGCCGCGGCCCGTCCGGCCGAAATGTCGGCGCGCGCCTGGCACGACGAGATGCTCGCCCACGGCTCCCCCGCGCCGCGGCACCTGCGCGCCCTGATGGGTCTGGAGGGCAGCTGAGTTGAGCGGACTGTCGGTGCGGGCGCGGGTCACCCGCCGGGATTTCGACGTGGACCTGACTGTCCCGCCCGGCGAGGTGCTGGCGATCCTCGGCCCGAACGGTGCGGGCAAGTCCACCCTGCTGGATGTGGTTGCCGGACTGCTGGTTCCGGACTCCGGTGCGGTGCTGCTGGGCGACAAGGCGCTGACCGATACCGCGAAAGGCATTGCGGTGCCCGCGCATCAGCGCGCGGTATCGCTGCTGGCGCAGGACGCGCTGCTGTTCCCGCACCTGTCGGTGGAGGCGAACGTGGCCTTCGGCCCGCGCAGCCGGGGCATGCGGGGCCGCGCGGCGACGACCCTGGCCCGCGAGTGGCTGCGGGCGGTCGACGCCGAGGAATTCGCTTCCCGCGCACCGGGTTCGCTCTCCGGCGGGCAGGCGCAGCGGGTGGCGCTGGCGCGGGCGCTGGCGGTGCATCCGCGGGTGCTGCTGCTCGACGAGCCGATGGCCGCGTTGGACGTGACCGCCGCCCCGGCCATGCGGGCGCTGCTGCGCCGGGTGTTGCGCGGCGAGGGCGGACGCGACGGTGGCATGCCGCCGGATTCGCGGCCGACCGGCACCATCCTGGTCACCCACGACATCATCGACGCGGTGACCCTGGCCGACCGGGTGGCGGTGATCGAGGCCGGGAAGGTGATCGAGGAGGGTCCGGTGGCCGCGGTGCTGGCCCGCCCGCGCAGCCGTTTCGCGGCGCGCATCGCCGGGGTGAACCTACTGCTGGGCACCGCTGCCGACGGTGGTTCGCCCGGTCTGGGCGCGGTGGAGGAGGGCGGTGCGAAGGTCATCGGCCGTGCCGAGGACGGCTGGCGGTCCGGTGGCCGCGCGGCCGCGGTGTTCTCCCCCGCCGCCGTGGCGGTGCATCTCACGCATCCGGACGGCAGTCCCCGCAATGTGTTCCAGGTGCTCATCGCCGAGTTGGAGGATCGCGGCGGCATCGTCCGGGTGCGGGCCGCCGATCCCGCGGCGGGTGGTGCGGGCCTGGCCGCGGATCTGACCCCGGCGGCGGTGGCGCGGCTGGGCGTGGTCCCCGGCATGGCGGTGTTCTTCGCGGTGAAGGCCACCGAGGTCGAGGTCTACCCGTACTGATCCATAATCGGAGGACGACGAGCGGGAGGACGCGGATGGGCATGGATCTGAACAGCGACCTCGGTGAGGGTTTCGGCGACTACGCCATGGCCGACGACGCGGCCATGCTGGACGTGGTCACCAGCGCCAACATCGCCTGTGGTTTCCACGCCGGGGATCCGGCGATCATGCGCCGCACCTGCGCGCTGGCGGTGGAGAAGGGCGTGCGGATCGGCGCGCACGTCGGGCATCGTGATCTGGCGGGCTTCGGCCGCCGCGCGATCGCCATCGCCCCGCACGACCTGCGTGACGAAACCCTGTACCAAATAGGAGGTTTGGACGCATTCGCCCGGGCCGCCGGTGACCGGGTTCGCTATCTCAAACCGCACGGCGCGCTCTATCACCAGGCCGCCGCCGACCGCGCCCTGGCCGACGCCATCGTCGCCGCCATGCGCGAATTCGATACCGCCCTGGTGCTGCTGGGTCCGGCCGCCACCGAGTTGGAGCACGCGGCGCACGCGGCCGGAACACCTTTCGTCGGTGAGGGTTTCGCCGATCGCGCCTACACCCCGGCGGGTCTGCTGGCCGCGCGTGGCCGCCCCGGCGCGGTGCTCGGGCCGGATGCGGCGGTGGCGCAGGCACTCTCGATCGCCCGCGACGGCAAGGCGACCGCGCTGGACGGCGGTGCGGTGGCGGTGGTGGCCGCCAGCATCTGCGTGCACGGCGACACTCCCGCGGCCGTCGAGATGGCCAGGCGGATCCGCGCCGCCCTCGACGAATCCGATGCGCCCGTCCGGGCTTTCACCTGATCGAGGCGGTGGGGCATGACTTTTCCCGGGATTCCCGAACCCGCCGGTGAGGTTCGCGCGGCGGGTGATCGTGCGCTGCTGGTGATTCCACCGCTGCGCGCGCTGGTCCCCGACCTGGTCGCGGCGCTGCGGCCGCCACCGGAGGGGGTGGTGGATGTGCTGCCGGCAGCCGAGACTGTGCTGGTCACCCTGTCCTCCCCGGCCGTCGCGGAAGCCGTTCGCGCACAGGTTCAATCGCTGCTGAGCCGCCTGGACGCGCAGGCCCGGGTGGCGGCCGGTGGTCGCGGACTGCCCGGGTGGCGTGCCGATCGCGTCGATCGTCCGGCGGATCCGGTGGGCGGCAACGGCGCTGCGGACGAGCCCCTGATCGTCCCCGTGCGCTACGACGGCGCTGACCTGGCCGAAGCCGCCTACCTGCTGCACCTGACACCGGCCGAGCTGATCGCCCAGCACACCGGCACCGTATGGCGTTGTGCCTTCGTGGGATTCGCGCCCGGCTTCGGCTATCTCGAATCGCCGGACGGTCGTCTGACGCTGCCACGCCGCGCCGAATCCCGGACCGCCATCCCGGCGGGTGCGGTCGCGCTGGCGGGCGGCTATTCGGCGGTGTACCCGCGTCGCAGTCCGGGCGGCTGGCAGTTGATCGGCACCACTGACGTACCGATGTGGTCGGTGGAGCGCGATCCGCCCGCACTGGTGCGTTCGGGTGCGCTGGTGCGCTTCGTGGATCTGGCGGCCCACCCGTGACCGGGTTGCGGGTGGAGCGGGTGGGTCCGCTGGCCACCATTCAGGATCTGGGTCGCCCGGGCTGGCACGATTCGGGCGTCGGCCGGTCGGGGGCCGCGGATCGCGCCGCGCTGCGGCTGGCCAATCGGCTGGTCGGCAATGCCGAGGGCGCGGCCGCCATCGAGGTGCTGCTGGGCGGTCTGGAACTGCTGGCGCAGCGGCATCTCACCGTCGCCGTCACCGGTGCGCCCGCGCCCACCGCGGTGGACGGGCGGGCGATGGGGCCGGCCAGTGTGCTGGAAATCGAGGAGGGGCAACGGCTTCGGCTGGGTTTCGCCACCTCGGGTCTGCGCACCTACGTGGCGGTGCGCGGCGGTATCGAGGTGCCGCCGGTGCTCGGTTCCCGCAGCCGTGACACCCTCTCCGGTCTCGGTCCGGAACCGCTGGCGCCCGGTGTGGTGCTGCCGGTCGGACCGCCGCCGCGCACCTTGCCGATCGTGGATGTCGCCCCGGTTCCGGTGCTGAGCCCGGGTCGGCTCACGGTGCGCGCCGTGCTCGGTCCGCGGGACGACTGGTTCGCCGACGCCGCAACCCTTTTCGAGGGCGACTGGACGATCTCTCCGGCGACCGACCGGATCGGCGCTCGCCTCGATCGCCGCTCCGGCGGGGTGCTGCGCCGCCGCTTCCCGGGCGAATTACCCACCGAGGGAATGGCGCTGGGCTCGGTGCAGGTGCCGCCCAGCGGTCAGCCCGTGGTGTTCCTGGCCGATCATCCGATCACCGGCGGCTATCCGGTGATCGCGGTGGTGGTGGACGCCGATGTGGACGTGGTCGCGCAGGCCCGGCCGGGTCAGGCGCTGCGGTTCCGCCGCGCCGAATGATCCCGGCCGTCCGAATCGACCTGTCTCACTTCAACTTCGCGTGCATGAGGTACACGTTGTAGCTGTTCCACGCCGACATGGTGAAGTACAGATCCTTCCCGGTGGACCAGGGATGGATGTACCCGCCGTACGCCGTCGGGTAGTCGTCGAGGTCGACCAGCGCGACCGGATCCGACCACGCGCCCTGCGGTTGCGCCGCGGTCCGCACCACGATCTGATTGCGCTCCAGATCCAGATACACCATCTGCCACTGCTTGGTGGAGTCGTCGTAGCGCACCGATAACTCCCCGGCCTGGTCGGAAACCAGTGGGGTGGCGAGCAATTCGTCGGGCCCGAGCGCGGGCACCCAGTGGTCGTCGATCCAGTACTGGTACGCGGACTTGTTGAGTACCTGGTCGCTCGGCACCCGCCCCAGCCCGATCGTCCCGAAGCGCCCGTTGGGTGTGCCGAACATGTAGACGTAGCCGTCGTGCGGCGCCATCGCCATCACCTGGAAGCGACCGGCGCCGAAGAAGTTGTCCCAGCGCGCCCACTCGGATTTGGTCCAGGTGCTGCCGCCGTCGTCGGACCAGGCGATGCCGCCCAGGTTGGTCCACCACATGCCGGGCTTGTTGCGGCTCCACCGCGCCACCGACATGTAGGTCAGGTACTGCCGGTCGCCGATGGCGAAGCCGGAGGTGGGAATGGTGGTGATCTCGAAGTTGTCGATCTTGCGACTGGCCAGGATCTCGGCGGCGTGGCAGCGGCTGTCCTGCGCGAACCCGTCGAAGGTCAGGCCCTGCGACAGGTCCCGGGTACTGCTGAACCCGATGGCGTTGCTGCGCCAGTCCTGATCGCCGGTGCCCGCGCCGATCGGCCCCCAGCCCTTGCCGAAGGTGTCGCCGAACACCACGGCGACCTGCCCGGGCTTGGTCTGCCACATCAGGCCCAGGTCGGTGCCGTCCACCGACCAGCGCATATCGGTGCGATTGCTGGATCCGTGCCCGGTCATCTGGTTCACCACCGACAGCGTGTCGAGTTGCAGCGGGTCGACCGCCGCGGCCCGGGGGGCGGGCTGGATCGGCTGGACGGCGGGCGCCGGCTGTGGCTGCGGCGGTTCGGGATCGCCGCCCGGGATCGGGATCGGGACGGTCTCGGTGCGCGGATCGAATTGGATCTGCGGCAGTTTCGGCAGCGCGCCGGACCCGCCGGAGGGGGCGGGGGTCGTGGTCTCCGGGGCGGGCTGGGTGGTCTCGGGCGTGGGCTCCGGCTCGGTCGTCGTGGGTTCGGGCGGCTCGGTGGTGGTCTCGTCGCTCGGTTCCGCGGCCGGATCCGTTGTGGCCGGTGCATTCTCCGGCTTCGGGCTCTGGTCGTTGCGCAGGTCCGGGCACGGGTTGACGCACGGGTCGGCGGGCAGCGGCTCGGGGGTGATGCGGGTGTTGTCCTGGCGCGGGCCGGGGACGGGGACCGGCACGAAATCCGGCACGGGATACGGGATGTGCAGCGCCGGATCGGGTGGTGGTGGCAGTGGCTGCGGCATCGGATTGTTCGGATCCGGCTGCCGGGCCAGCGGATCGAATCCCGTTTCGCCACAGGCGTTCATGGGTGCGGGCGCATAGGGAGCGGTGGGTCCGGCGCCGGCGTCCGCGGGCAGCAGCGCCGCGGCGAGGGCCAGCACGCCCGAGAGCGTGAGGGCGGCAGGAATTTCCGATGGTGCGGTCCGGCGGTTCCGGCGGAGTCCCATGGGGGTGCGCGTCTCCTCGTCCATGATCGGATCGCTACCACCGTAACCGGGCGGGGCGGATGTGGGCGTTGCCCGGCCGGGTCGCCGGATGTGTTTGTGACCGAGCCGATATTCGACCGCACTGTCGAATCGGGCCCCTGGGGATTCGGGCCGCCCTCGCCCCCGGATTGGATCCGGTCGCTCACACCCGCCGACGGGCATTGACGGCGATGGCGAGCATGCCGCAGCCGTAGACCGCCGCCGCCCCCATGACCAGCCCCGGTGACCGCCCGTCGGCCGGGATCAGCAGCGCCGAACCGGCCAGCGCCAGCACGAAGGTGATGTTGAAGATGGTGTCCTGCAACGCGAACACCTGCCCGCGATGCGCGTCGTCGATATTGATCTGCATGGCCGCGTCCCCGGTCAGCTTGATCACCTGCCCGGCCAGCCCGAGCAGGAAGGCCGCGGCCAGCAGCAGCAGTTCCGCCTGCCGTTCCCGATCCCCGGTGGCGATGGTGATGGGGGTGACCAGTGTCAGCTGCACCACGGTCGCGACGGCCAGCATGGCGACCACGGTGCGCGGGCGGCCCAGTCGCGGAATCAGGAAGGGCGCGACCACCGCCGCGGTCAGCATGCCCGCCCCGGTCGCGGAGATGGCGGCGCTGAACTTGGCCAGGTGCTTACCGACCGCGGCCTCGTCGCCGCGCCGCAGCACCAGCACCATCAGCAGGGTGTCGGCTCCGAACACCACCCGGTGCGCGCCGATGCCGAGGAAGGTGGTGGTCACCTCGCGCGATCGCCACGCCGAGGTCGCGCCCTCCCGCAGTCCGGCGGCGATGGCGCGCACCGTACTTCGCGGTCGCGCCTGCGGTACGTCGTCCACGCGTTCGGGGCCGAGGGCCCGCGGCCGGAATCCGGCGACCAGTACCGCCCCCACGATCGATCCGGTGGCGGCGGTGGCGACCGCGACGGCCGAGGCGAAGTCGCCCGCGCCGATCAGCCCGATGAGCGAGAAGGCCACGCCCGCGCCGAGAATCGCGCATCCGGAGGCCACGGTGGCCAGCACCGAGTTCATCGGCACCAGCCAGCGCTGTGACAGCACCCGGGGCAGCGACGCGGAAACGCCCGCGCCCACGAAGCGGCTCACCCCGACCACGGACAGCGCACCCAGCAGCAGCGCGGTGGCGTGTATGCCCGCCAGTAGCCCGATCGCGGTGGCCACGATCAGTACGGCCCGCAGCACCGTCGCGACGAGCAGCACCAGGCGGCGGTCCCAGCGGTCCAGCAGCGCACCGGCATACGGGCCGATGATCGAGTACGGCAGCAGCAGCGCGGCGAATCCGCCCGCGATGGCGACCGGATCGGTCTCGCGTTCGGGGTTGAACAGGATGGCCCCCGACAGTGCCGCCTGGAACATGCCGTCGCCGAACTGCGCGCTCAGCCGCACCCCGGTCAGTCGCAGCGTGCCGGGATTCTCGCGCAGTCCGGTGCGGGCCGCGGCGAGCTTGTCGCGCACGGTCACCGTCGCGCCGCCCGGGGTCACCGGGACGGGTGGGTGGTCACCAGCGCGAAGACGGCCGCCCGCATGTCGTCGGCCATGGGCAGATTGTCGAGGGTGTCGGCGTCGATCCACTGGTATCGGTCGTGTTCGCCGGGCGCCAGCCGGATTTCGCCCGGGTCCGCGATCACCACGAAACTGTATTTCCGCACCCGGGATTTGGTGCGGGTCGCGTAGTCGAAGCCGCCGAGCACGTCGGTGATGCGCACGACTCGCAGTCCGGTCTCCTCGTGGAGTTCGCGTTCGACGCATTCGGCGAAGGATTCCCCGGGTTCGACGCCGCCGCCGGGTAGTTCGTACATGCCCCCGTGTGAGCCGTCCTCGACACGCCGGACGACCAGTAGTTTCCCCTGCCGGAAGACGGCGACGCCCACCACGAAGTGGATGATGCCCTCGGCTGCGGCCTGCTGCCGGAGTTCGCGCTCGATGCCCGCGAGTACCTCGGGTCGCATTCCCCCTGCTCTCCCTCCCGTTTCACTTGCGGCACATCATGATACGGTCGCGCACCGTATCCCGCTGGCAGCGTACGGTCGAGTCCGCCCGATTCGCGCGTTCGCCTCCGCCCGATTCGCGCGGTGGTCGGCGATTGGTCGCCGGGCATTTGCCTGTTTCGGTGCCCGAGAGCGTAGTGCCTGGTCGGCGCGGTGCGAGGTGATGCCGCTCTCACGTTAGAATTTAACGGGAGAATTTACCGGGAGTTCAGGTTGGTCGCCGGATAGGCCCCTACCCTGGATTCCGATCGGTGCTCGCCGGTGAGAGGAGAACGGCGGTGTCCACCCTCACGACACCACACATCGATATCCATCGTGGCGGCGACCGCATGAAAACCCGTGTGGCGTGGCTGGATTCGAAGCATTCGTTCTCGTTCGGAGAACACTACGATCCCGACAACACCCATCACGGCTTGTTGCTGGTCAACAACGAGGACATCGTGCTGCCCGGCGAGGGTTTCGAAACCCATCCGCACCGGGACATGGAAATCATCACCTGGGTGCTGAGCGGTTCTCTGGTGCATCAGGATTCGCTGGGCCACAACGGGGTGATCTACCCCGGGCTGGCGCAGCGGATGAGCGCGGGCACCGGCATCCTGCATTCGGAGAAGAATGATTCCTGGCGGTTGGCGGCCGCGCCCGAACACGACGAGCCGGTGCATTTCGTGCAGATGTGGGTGGTCCCGGACGAACCCGGTCTGACCCCCGGCTACCAGCAGCTCGAGATCGACGACGAGCTGGCGGGCGGCGGTCTGGTGACGGTGGCCTCGGGTTTGCCGCGCTATCAGGACAAGACGGCGATCGCCCTCAACAGCAGTCATTCCGCGCTGCACGTGGCGCGGCTGGCGGCGGGCGAGGCGGCGGCGATCCGGCTGCCGGAGGCGCTGTACCTGCACGTCTTCGTGGCGCGCGGCGAGGTCGAGATGGAAGGTGCGGGCACCCTCTACGAGGGCGACGCGGTGCGGTTGGCGCGCAGCGGCGGTCAGCGCATCGTCGCCAATCTGCCATCGGAAATTCTCGTGTGGGAGATGCACGCCCGCCTCGGCGGGCAATAGCATTCGGCCATGTCCGAGTATCCACCGCCGGGTCAGTACGGTCAGGGCCCCTACGGTCAGGTTCCCCCGCCGCCCGGCGACTACCCGCCGCCGGGTGGGCAGCAGTACTGGCAGGAGTCGCCCAAGCGCACGGGGCTGGCGGTCACCGCCCTGGTGTTCGGCATCCTGGCCCTGCTCACCTTCTGGACCGTGATCCTGACCGTCCTCGGCGTGCTGTTCGGCCTGCTGGCCATCGTGCTGGGCCTGATCGCCATGTCGAAGGCGCGTCGTGGCGCGGCGGGCGGTTCCGGGATGGCGCTGACCGGTGTGATCATGGGTTTCATCGGCTTGATCGGCAGCATCGTGGTCGGCGTGCTGGTGTGGGTGGTGTTCAAGGACACCGGCGGCACCGATCTCATCGACTGCCTGCGCAAGGCGGGCAACGACCAGTCGAAGGTCGAGGAGTGCAAGCGTCAGTACACCCAGCGCGTCGATGACCAGTTCAGCATCACCATCACACCCCAGCCGACCCGCTGATCGTCAGTACTGCACGGGCCCGCATTCGCGGGTAGCGGAGACCACCTCGGCGAGTTCCGGTCGGAAGTCCCCTTGCGGCGGGTGCACCCAGGATCGGTAGCCGCTGAGCTCGTCGGCGGGTGACGGCAGCACGATCTGGCTACCGGGCAGTGCGACCGCGGCGCAGTCGCGGAACAGGTCGGAGAACAGGGTGATGTCGAGGTAGGAGTCGTCGCTGGGCCCGGTCAGGAAGGTCCAGCGCCCGGAGCGCGGATGGCCGATGACGGGTCCGCAGCGTTCGCGCGCGACGAGCTGGTCGCGGACCCTGCGGCCGAGGTCCGAAGGCATGGTCACGGCTCCGACGGACCCGACCTCCAACATGATTCGGCCCAGCGTCGAGTCCACCACGCCGTAGAGGCCGTGTTCCTTGCGGTAGCACCGGCATCGGGCCAGCGCTTCCTGGGTGGTGGTGTACGAAGACGGGTCCAGCGGGGTCATGGCGAACCTCCTGCTAACGACCCTAAGCCCGGGCAATCGCTATGACAATAGTCACACGCCAGCGAGTTGCGGAGGGTAGCATCGGCTCACATGGCACCCGTCTCGCCCACGGTCGCCCGATGGGAGCTGGTGCTGCGATTACGCGAATTGCGTGAGCAGCGCGGCTTCGATTCGGCGACCTTCGCCAAGCGCGTCGGCTTCACCCCGGCCAACTGGTCGCATGTGGAGAAGGGCCGCCGCGTGCTCACCGCCACCAGCATCGGCCCGGTGCTGGAACTGCTCGAGGTGGACGGCGAGGAGCACGGCGAACTCCTGGAGCTGCTGGCGCTGAGCAAGGAGCGCGGCTGGTGGGCCAAGTCCTCGGCACTGATCGGGTCGGAGCTGCAGCGCTACTACGGCATGGAGCTGGGCGCGGAGAGCATCCGCTCCTACGACAGCCTGGTGGTGCCCGGCCTGCTACAGACCGAGGAGTACGCGCGGGCGCTGATCCGCGCGGATGTGATGATCCGGCCGGTGCAGGTGGAGCAGCTGGTGTCGGTGCGGCTGCGCCGGCAGCAGCGGTTGCGCGGCGACGACCGGGTGGAACTGACGGCGGTGATCGGCGAGGCCGCGCTGTTGCAACAGATCGGCGGCCCGAAAGTTCTTCGCGGGCAACTCGAGCAGTTGGCGCACCTGCTCGAGGAACTGGATTCGCTTTCGGTGCGGGTGATTCCGTTCACGGCGACATCCGGCGCGCTGCTGGGTGGCTCGAGTTTTCACCTGCTGGATTTCGCTTCCGAAAATCTTCCCACCTTCACGTGGGTGGAGAGCGCTGTTTTCGGTGGCGCGGTCGAGGACCCCGAGCAGATCCGCGATCTGGGGTTCGCATTTGTGCGTGCACTGGACCAATCACTCGGTCGCGCAGACTCTTTGGATTTGATCAAACGCTATTCGCAAGGGTAGGAGACGCATGCATTACCGTAAAATGCAGCCCATGCTTACCACCGCGAACTACCGGCCGGAATCCACCGGCTGGTTCACGTCGACGCGCACCAATAACGGAAATCAGTGCGTGGAGGTTCGATTCGACGGTGCTGCGGTGCTCATTCGCGACAGCAAGTTCCGGCGAAATCCGGAACATCGCCTTGACGACGAGCCCGTCATCACCGTCACCGCGCCCGAATGGATGACATTCCTGGCAGCCGTACTGGGCCGACATTCCGATCGCACCGCCCTTTCCTGGGAGACCGGACCCGACGGCCACACCGCGCTGCGTCACGGCGAGACCACCCTGGTCTACACCCCTGGCGAATGGGAGGCTTTCCGCGCGGGAGCCGCCGACGGTGAGTTCGATCGGATCGCGCTCGCCGCCTGATTCCTCCTGTTCACCGATCGTGAACGAGAGGGGTGCGAACCTCGCGAGCCCCGGCCGTGTGCCTCCGGAGTGGGCATACTGGGAATCGTGACTTCGCAGCTGACGCCTCCCTCGGGGATCGACCTGTCCTTCGTAGACACCGACGTTCGGGTGCAGGACGACCTGTTCGCGCACGTCAACGGCAAATGGCTGGACACGTACGAGATACCCGCCGACCGTGCGGTCGACGGTGCCTTCCGCACGCTCTACGACCAGTCCGAACAGGACGTGCAGGTGATCATCGAGGAGGCGTCCGCCTCCGACGCCGCGCCGGGCAGCGAAGAGCGCAAGATCGGCGACCTGTTCAACAGCTTCATGGCGGCGGACGCCATCGAGGCCGCGGGCCTGACCCCGATCGCCGAGGAGCTGGCCGCGGTGGCGGCCGTCGCCGACCGCGCCGAGTTCGCCGCGCTGCTCGGCCGCCTGCAGCGCACCGGTGTCGGTGGCGCGCTGGCCTTCTACGTCGACACCGACGACAAGAACTCCACCCGCTATCTGGTGCACGCCACCCAGTCCGGCATCGGCCTGCCCGACGAGTCCTACTACCACAAGGACGAATACGCCCCGATCCGCGAGAAGTACGTCGCGCACATCGGCCGCATGTTCGCGCTGGCGGGCCTGGATCACGACCCGCAGCGCGTTTTCGACCTAGAGGCGAAGCTGGCGGGCGGCCACTGGGATGTGGTGCGCCGCCGCGACGCCGAATTGAGCTACAACCTCATCACTTTCGACGCGTTGGCCGCGGAGAATCCCGAATTCGACTGGGCCGCCTGGACCACCGCGCTGGCCGCGGGCGCGGAGCGTCCCGGTTCGGAATTGTTCGCGGAACTGGTGGTGCGCCAACCGGATTACGTTCGTACCTTCGCGCAGCTGTGGGCGTCGGAATCACTGGCCGACTGGCAGGCGTGGGCGGCCTGGCGAGTGGTGAAGGCGCGCGCCGCCTATCTGACGGCCGCGTTGGTGGAGGAGAGTTTCGACTTCTACGGCCGCACGCTGACCGGCGCGCAGGAGAATCGGGAGCGCTGGAAGCGCGGCGTCTCGCTGGTGCAGGATCTGCTGGGCGAGGCGGTCGGCAAACTGTATGTGGCGCGGCATTTCCCGCCGCAGGCCAAGGCCCGCATGGTGGAGCTGGTGGAGAATCTCCAGGAGGCCTACCGCCGCAATATCTCCCGGCTGGAGTGGATGGGTCCGGACACCCGGCAGGCCGCGCTGGCCAAGCTGGAGAAGTTCACCCCGAAGATCGGCTACCCGGACGAGTGGCGCGACTACTCGAACATCACGGTGGATCCGGCGGACGTGGTGGGCAACTACCGCAACGGCTATGCCGCCGAGCACATTCGGGACCTGAACAAGCTGGGCGGCCCGGTCGATCGCGGCGAGTGGTTCATGACCCCGCAGACGGTGAACGCCTACTACAACCCGGGCATGAACGAGATCGTCTTCCCGGCCGCCATCCTGCAGCCCCCGTTCTTCGACATGAACGCCGACGACGCCGCCAACTACGGCGGTATCGGCGCGGTCATCGGTCACGAGATCGGGCACGGCTTCGACGATCAGGGTTCGAAGTACGACGGCGACGGCAACATGATCGACTGGTGGACCGAGTCGGACCGCACCGAATTCGGTAAGCGCACCAAGGCTTTGATCGCCCAGTACAACGAGTTCTCCCCGAAGGACCTGGCCGCCGATCACACCGTGAACGGCGAGTTCACCATCGGCGAGAACATCGGCGACCTGGGTGGTCTCTCGATTGCCCTGGAGGCGTACAAGATCGCGCTCGAGGGTCGGGACTCCCCCGTGCTGGACGAGCTCACCGGTCTACAGCGCGTCTTCTTCGGCTGGGCGCAGGTGTGGCGCACCAAGGCCCGTTCCGAGGAGGCCATTCGCCGCCTCGCGGTGGACCCGCACTCGCCGCCGGAGTTCCGTTGCAACGGTGTGGTCCGCAACCTGGACGGTTTCCACGAGGCGTTCGGTGTGGAGCCGGGTGACGAGCTCTACCTGGACCCCGCCGAGCGCGTGAAGATCTGGTAGACGCGCGATTCCGCTGCTGCCCGCCCGAATTCCGGTGGGCGGCAGCGGCAGCCGTCAGACCGTCAGGCGTTCTTCGGTTTCGGCGTCGAAGAAGAACAGCTCGTCGGGTTTGGGGGTGAGGTGGAGCCGGTCGCCCAGGGCGACCTGGAAGCGCCGGTCCACCCGCGCCACCACTCGCCCGGAGCGGCTGGACCATTCGTCGGCGATGCCGTGCGAGTAGAGGAAGGATTCCGAGCCGAGTTCCTCGAGCAGTTCCACCTCGACGGCGAGCGCATTGCTCGCGTCGGTGGTGACCTCCCAGGATTCCGGCCGAATGCCGACGATGACGTCCTTGCCGGTGGCGGTGCGCGGCAGCGGGATTCGCAGTTCGTCGATCACGGCCTGCCCGTCGCGCACCGGCGCGGTGAGCAGGTTCATCCCGGGTGAGCCGATGAATCCGGCCACGAAGGTGTTGACCGGATTGTCGTAGAGCTCGCGCGGCGCGGCGACCTGTTGCAGCTCACCGTCTTTCATCACCGCCACCCGATGCCCCATGGTCATGGCCTCGACCTGGTCGTGGGTGACGTAGACGGTGGTGGTCCCCAAACGCTTTTGCAGCGCGGCGATCTGGGAGCGGGTGCTGACCCGCAGTTTGGCGTCCAGGTTGGACAGCGGTTCGTCCATGCAGAACACCTGCGGCCGTCGCACGATGGCGCGGCCCATGGCGACGCGCTGGCGCTGCCCGCCGGACAGCCGCGCGGGCTTGCGGTCGAGCAGCTCCTCGAGTTCGAGCATGGCGGCCGCCTCCAGGACGCGGGTCCTGGTGTCGGCCTTGCTCATTCCGGCATTGCGCAGCGCGAAGCCCATATTGTCGGCCACGGTCATGTTCGGGTAGAGCGCGTAGCTCTGGAACACCATGGCCACGTCGCGGGAGCGCGGCGGCAGCCCGGTGACGTCCAGGCCGCCGATCCGAATCTGCCCGCCGCTCACCGCCTCGAGTCCCGCCAGCATGCGCAGGCTGGTGGATTTGCCGCAGCCCGAAGGCCCGACCAGGACCAGGAATTCGCCGTCGGCGATGTCCAGGTTCAGGTCTCGCACCGCGGGCGCGGGCGCGCCCGGATAGGTGAGGGTCACGCCCTCGAACTGCACTGTCGCCATGCGGCGGAACTCCTCGAGACGGATCGCGGGTGGTGGTTACTTGGGCAGCTTGGGGGTGATCTGCCGGTCGATGATGGTCTGCAACTGGTTGGTGATGTCACCGAAAGCCGCTGGCACGTCGCGGTTCTGCAGGCCGATCTGCTCGAGCCCGGTGCCGATGATCTGGTCGCCGCCGGGCACGAAGACGCGCGCGTAGTTCTGCGGCTTGGTCAGCGGCAGCTGGTCGATGGCGGTCTTGAAGTTGGGGTTCTTGGCCAGGAAGTCCAGCATGCTGGGGTCCTGCTGCGCCGACTTGCGGACCGGGATGTAGCCGGTGGCCTGCGAGAAGTACGCGGTGTTGGCGGTATTGGTGATGAAGTCGATGAACTTCAGCGCGTTCTCCTTGCGGGCGTCGCTGATGCGCGACGGGATCGCCAGGCCCGCGCCACCGGTGGTGCAGCCCGCCAGTCCATTCGGGTGCGGCAGGAAGCCGGTGCCGTATTGCACCTTGCCCGAGGCGTTCTGGTTGATGGACTTGAGGTCGCCGGTGGAGCCGATGGCGGAGGCGATGATGCCGTTGCCGAAGTCGACGGCGTACTGCGGCCGGATGCTGGCGTACTTCTTGGAGTTCATGGAGTCGCGCAGGTAGTTGCCCGCCGCGATGGTCTGCGGGTCGTTGAAGCGCAGCTTCCACTCGTCGGAGTAGCCGCCGCCGAAGGTCCAGGTCGGGCCCTGGAAGGTCCAGGCCAGGTAGTTCTTGGCGTCGCCCCAGCCGTGCGCCCACTTGTCGCCGCCGAGCACGCTCTGGATCTTGGGCGCCCACTCGTCGAATTCGGTCCAGCTCTCCGGGGTGCGGTCGGGCAGACCGGCTTTCGCCCAGACGTCCTTGTTGTAGTAGAAGATCTGGGTGGAGCGCGAGTAGGGCAGCGCCCAGGTCTTGCCGTTGAACTTGTAGTCGCCGACGAAGGTGTCCACATAGTCGGACACGTTCACGTTGGCCGCCGAGAAGTGGCTGTCGAGCGGTTCGATGGTGCCGTTGAGCGCGTAGTTGAACCACCACACGTCCGACAGGATGACCACGTCGGGCAGGTCGCCGCCGGAGAGGGCCGCGTTGAACTTGGTGGCCACCTCCTCGTAGTTCTTGCCCGCGTCGACCAGGTTGACCTTCAGGTCCGGGTACTTGGCCTGGAAACGGTTGATGAGCTCCGTCTCCTGGTCCTTGGAGGTGCCGGGGTGGTTGGACCAGAAGTTGATGGTCTTCGAGTCACCGCCCTGGGTGCCGCTGTTGCCGCCGGTACCGGCGCACGCGGTCAGCGCGACACCGGCCGCGGCCGTACCGGCCAGGCCGAGGAAACCCCGTCGTGAAAGAGCGGGAAAACGGGAATCCGACACGGGAATCTCCTTCTGGGACTTATCCCTTGACCGCACCACTGGTGAGGCCCTTGATCATTTGACGCTGGAGCAGCAGGAAGACGATGAGGATCGGCAGCATGGTGAGGATGACCCCCGCCATCACCGGTCCCCAGTTGGTGACGCTGGGGTTCTCGGTGTTCTGCAGCAGGGTGAGGCCGACGGGCAGGGTGGCGACCCGCGCGTCGTCGGCCATCAGGAACGGCCACAGGTATTCGTTCCACTCGTTGACGAGCGTGACCACCGCGAAGGCGACCATGGTGGGCCCGGACATGGGCAGCACCACCCGGGTCAGCAGCCGCCACCAGCCCGCGCCGTCCATCCGCGCCGCCTCGATGATCTCGCCGGGCAGCGACAGGAAGTGGTTGCGCATCAGGAAGGTGCCGAAGGCGACGCCGCAGAGCGGAACGATGATGCCCTGGAAGGTGTTTCGCCAGCCCAGCTGGGCGATCAGCGCGTAGTTGGAGATGATGGTGATCTGGTTGGGCACCATGAGCGCCGCGATGATCACCAGGAACAGGATGTTCTTGCCGGGGAAGCGCAGGAACACCAGCCCGTAGGCGCTGAGCACGCCGAGCACGAACTTCACCGCGGACACGATGCCGGTGACGATGATCGAGTTCCGCAGGAACTGCCAGAACGGCAGCGTGGTGGTGGCGTCCTTGTAGTTGGAGGGATGCCAGGTCTTGGGCCAGTAGGTGACCGGCTGGGTGTACACGTCGGCGTGCGCCTTGAACGACGTGGTCAGGATCCAGAACAGCGGGACGCCGACGATGATCAGCACGCACACCATGGCGGCGTAGCCGAACACCTTGGACCACAGTTCGCCGTTGTTGTTCAACCGCTTCATCGTTCGCTCCGGTCCATGATCCGCACCTGCACCAGCGTCACGATCAGCAGCACCAGGAACATGATGGTGGCGACCGCCGCCCCGTATCCGGCCCGCTGATTGACCCAGGATTCGCGATAGACCTGATAGACCATGGTGGTGGTGCCGGTGCCGACCGGCCCGCCGCGGGTCATCACGTTGATCAGGTCGAAGACCTGAAGTGAGTTGAGCAGCACCGTGATCGACAGGAAGAAGGTGGTGGGCCGCAGCTGCGGCAGCAGCACCCGGGTGAAGGTGGTCCACCGGCTCGCCCCGTCGATCTCGGCGGCCTCCATCAGATCGGCTCGAACGCCTTGCAGCGCGGCCAGATAGATGACGAAGCTGTAGCCGAGGTTCTTCCAGATGTAGGTCACCGTGATCATGAACAGCGCCCAGTGCGGCTGCTGCGCGAAGTCGGGTGACTGGATCCCCAGCTTGTGCAACAGGTCCGGGATCAGTCCGAAGCCCGGATCGAAGATGAACTGGAAGCCGACGCCGATGGCCGCGCCGGAGATGACGTACGGCGCGAAGATGGCCGAGCGGACCACATTGCGCCCGAGCAGCTTCCGATCGAGCAGCAGCGCGAGCGCCAGCCCGAGCACCATGCTGCCGATCACGGCGGCGACCGTGAAAACCACGGTATTGCCGACGATTTGCCATGAATCCTTGCGCCCGAACCACTCGGTGTAGTTCTCGAACCCGACCCAGTTGAGCGAGGTAGCGGAGATGTTCCAGTCGGTGAACGACAGTCGCACGTTGTCGATCAGCGGCCGATAGACGAACAGCCCCAGCAGAATCAGGTTCGGCGCGACCAGCACCACGAACAGTGCGTAGTCTCGCCAGGGTCGGCCGCGCCATCCCCTCCCGGGGGGCTGCGGTAATACTCGCTCGGGCCACGATTGCACCCGCGCAGCCTGACGGTTGCGAGCAAATAGCCGGTTACGCAGGGGTGCCATGATCTTGAACTGTCGACCGACAGGTGTCGCCGACTGTTCACCCGTCACACCCTCGGTTGACGCGGACATTGCCGAATAGTACGGCTCGTACCGCCTCCCCGGACCTTTTGCGCACGGCAAAGAGCCGTTCGCAGATCTGCACGCGGCCTTGCGGTTTGGGACCGAACCAATTTTGGACGTACCCCTGGAGTTACCCCGAAGGTCACGAAATCAGTTGTTGCGTTGGGCTTTCCATCCCTTCAACGACGAATGCCCCGCTCGTCAGAGCGGGGCATTCGAGATCAAGAGTAGATCAGTTCCAGTCGCCCCAGCCGTCGCCCGTCGAGAAGGTGCCGCCGTTGGTGTTCTTCACGATCACCGGGTCACCCTTCTTCACGTTCTCCTGGAACCACTTCGCGTCCTCGGTGGACACGTTGAGGCACCCGTGCGAGGTGTCGGAGTAGCCCTGCTGCGCCAGGCTCCACGGCGCGGCGTGCACGAAGATGCCGCTGTTGGACATCCGGGTGGCGTACTCGACCTCGAGCTTGTAGCCCTGCGGGTCGGTGACCGGCACGCCGTAGGTCGAGGAATCCATGATCATCTTGCGGTTCTTCTCGCTGATGATGTAGGTCCCGTTGGGGGTCTCGTGGTCCTTCTTGCCCATGGAGGTGGGCATGGTGCGCACGACCTCACCGTTGTGGGTGACGGTGATCTGCTTGGTGGCGTCGTCGGCGGTCGCGATGAACTCGTCACCGATGGTGTAGGCGACCTTGGTGCCGCCGCCCTCGACGGTGATGTTGGAGTTGGCGGGCCAGAAGTCCTCGGGCCGCCAGCGGACCTGCTTGTCGCCCATCCAGTAGAAGTGGCCGCTCACCTTGTTGGTGGAGGTGATGCGGATCGACTTCTCGGCGGCGGCGTGGTCGCCGACCGGATCCTTGAAGTTGATGATGACCGGCATGGCCACGCCGACCACGTCCCCGTCGCCGGGGCTGATGTTCGGGGCCGCGAAGTTCGCGGGCGGGATCGGCGACTTGGCGTACGGATCGGTGGGCAGCGAGCCGGGATCGGGCTGCGGCATGACGGCGGAGGGCACGCCCGGAACTTCCGGGCCGCCCGGCCATAGCGGGGTCGCTGATGCCGGTGCCGCCGCCACTGCTGCGGTCGCCGCGATGGCGGCGAGGGCGATCAGTCCCGTCTTCCGATTCCGGGTATGGCGCACAGCTCGGTCCTCTCGATCCTCGTTCACACGCAGAGTGCGAGCACACGTTCGCCCGCGACAGGTCCCAACCCCGTGTCCATTACTACCGTGCGATGTCCCGCAAGCCAATTGGGTTCTGCCAGTTATGCATACCGACTCCTTGGTGTGCTCTGAGTCACAGGGCGGTATGGAGGTTGCTCGCGTGGCGCGAATGCGCCGATGGCACCGGCGATTCCCCAAAAGTGACACCGAGGCGACCGTAGGTCGAGTCCCGGCGAACCGAAACATCGTTGTGAGGCAAATCACGGAGGTTGCTTCCCGGTCAATCGATTTCGAAGGTGAGCGCCGCGCGCGGGCCCACCGCGATGGTGTGCGGCACCGTCCGCGGCGGCGGTCCGGCGGCGAAGCGCGGCGAGAGTCGCATTCGCACCGTGTCCACGATGGTTGCCAGCACGATGCGCAGTTCGTAGTCGGCGAGCGCGGATCCGATGCAGCGCCGGTGCCCGCCGCCGAAGGGCGCGTATTCGAAGGGGCTGTACCGATGTTCGACAAACCGGTCGGGATGGAACCGCAGCGGGTCCGGGAACACCGCCGGATCGGTGTGCAGCAGCCGCAGCGACAGCCCCATGGTGTCACCGGCCGTCAGCGCCACCCCGCGCAATGCGAAATCACCGGTGAGCCTGCGCAATACGATCGGCACCGGCGGGTGCAGCCGCAGCGTCTCCTTGCACACCGCGTCCAGATAGGGCAGTTCCACCACTTCGGACGGTTCGAGATCGCTTCCGGCACCGGCGGTTTCGGTCCGCAGCCGGGCCAGCGTCGCCGGTGTGCGATGCAGCCGGAACAGGGCCCAGACCAGCGCCGTCGCGGTGGTCTCGTGCCCCGCGACCAGCAGCGTGCGCAACTGCTCCCGCAGTTCGGTGTCGTCGATGGCGCTGCCGTCCTCGTACCGGCTTTCCAGCATCAGCCCCAGCAGATCGGTGTCGTCGCGCTTGTCGCCGCTCGCCCGTCGCCGCCGGACCTCGGTGTCGATCAGCGCGTCGAGCCGTTCCCGGGCGGCCTCGAACCGTTCCCATCCGGTCAGCCCGAACGCCCGGCGGCGCAGCACCGGGACCAGGAACAGCGAGGTGCCGAAGGATTCCAGGAATGCCGTTGTGGCGGCGGTGAATTCGGCGAGCCGTTCGCGATCCTCGATCCCGAACACGGCGGCCAGGATCACCCGCAGCGTCATCGCCCGCGCCGCCGCCCGGGCGTCGATGCGCCCGCCCGGCCGCCAGGGCGTCCCGGTCCGCTCGCCGTCGATCTCGGCTCGGGTGGCGTCGCGGATCACGGTGGCGTAGGCGCTGATTCGAGTGCGGTGCATGGCGGGCGCGAGCAGGGCGCGTTCGCGACGATGCCGCTCGCCCCGGGCCAGGATCAGCGAGGCGGGCCCGACCATGGGTTCGATCGGGTTGGGCAGCGGCGGCCGCAGCAGTTCGGGTGGTGCGCGGAAGAATTCGCGGGCCCCGGCCGCGGTCCCGGTGAACACCGCGCCACCGAAGCCCGGGAACCGGACCCGGAAGGGATCGCCGTCGCGGCGGCGTCGCCAGTCCAGGTAGCGGTCCAGATCGAAGCCGGCGGCCAGGGCGTGCGGCAGTACCGCCCGGGGCGGGCGCGGCCCGCTGGAACCAACCGGTCCGATGTCGACGCTCATGTGCCGGTATACGAAATGGTCGGTCGGCTCGGTTCGATACACCACTCGCCCGTGGTGTATGCATGGGCGCGATAGCCGAAGCTCGCCATATCTGAAATATAGGATCGCCCGTGTTGCGTCAGCAGCCCTTCGCCCGGATCGCCCTGCCCGCGGTCTCCGCCACCGTCCTGCTGCTCGCGGGTTGCGGCTCCACCATCAGTGGTAACCCCGTCGCCGCGCCGGGCGACAATATTCTCCCGACCACCACCAAGGCGCCCGGTCACCCGTCGGGCAAGCCGACCCCGTCCGGCAAACCGACCCCGGGCGCGCCGCCCACCACCCGCGCGGACAAGGGTGGCAACACCGATTTCCAGGCCAGCATCGGCGACTGCGTCAACCTCGGCGGCACCAACGACGACGCCACCATCGACGCGGCGGTCTGCGGCAGCCAGCAGTCCAATTACAAGGTGACCGGCAAGGCGCCGCGAAACGCGCAGTGCGGCAAGGACTCCGACCAGGCCTACTACGAGACCCTGAACGGCGTGGAGACCGGCGCGCTGTGCCTGACCATCGACTGGGTGATCGGCGACTGCCTGGAGCTGGGCCACGACGATCCGCGCCGGATCCCCTGCACCACCACCAACGCCATCGAGGGCATCCGGGTCGATTCGATCCTGCAGAACACCAGCAGCGTCGACGACTGCCCGGGCAGCGATCAGGGCTTCGAATACTCCGAGCGCCGCTTCGTGGTCTGCGTCAGTACTCTCTGACCGCCGTGGTGAACACGAGCGGGGCGGTGACCCTTCCGGATCACCGCCCCGCTCGCCACCTCTATAACCGCTCAGCGCAGTGTCTTTCGTGGTACTCATCGCCGATCAGATCGGCAGGTACCCCGAGCCGACGCTGCCGCGGCCGTTGATATCCGCCATGATCGAGCTCATGTTGGTGCCGACCTCGGGTCCGAAGCAGGCCACCGCCAGGTAGGCGTTGACCATGCCGACCAGGGTGGTGCCGACGACCACCGGCGCGCCGGAATCGCCTTCCACCACACACATTTGGCTCCAGGTCTCCTGGCTGGTGTCGAAGACGTCGCCCCAGGAGATGCCGCAGGTGTTGCCGGTGGTCCGGCCCTCCTTGCAGACGACCATCGGGAATCCGGGCGGGCCGCCGATGCCGGTGATGGCGAGGTTGCCGATCCGGTTGACCGGGATGATCCGGGCGGGATCGAACTGGATGACCGCGTAGTCGAGGTCATGGTTGGAATAGACGAACTGGCCGATCTGCCCTGCGCCCCGGTCCTTTTCGGCGTAGACCTTGGCGCCCGCGTCACCGCAGTGTCCCGCGGTCAGGCCGACGAGGCGCCCCGCGCCGTCGTGTCCGACGGTGGTGACGGTGCATTCGAACTGGTCATCGATGATGATTCCGGAACCGCCACCGATGACGGCCGGTGCGGCATCGGCGTGCGCGGCTCCGGCCCCCACCAGAGCGGTGCTCAGGGCGAAGGCGAAGGCGCCAACCGCCCCGGCGAGTTTGCTGATCATGTCCCTCCAGACGTCGGAAGCCGCACGAATCTCAACCTGCGGTTACTCATCCTGTCAGTATTCGGGCCCGGCTGCCGGTTGTACTGCCACGTGTTGCCGAGCCGTGTCCTGCCGGGGTTCTCGGCGGTTACCTAGTTGGATGGAGTTATCGGAACAATACGCATTAGCTATCGAATTCCGATAAATTTGGTCCTACAAATTGTTACCAGCTCGGTGTTCACACTCTTGGAGTTACTCGAAAACTAGAACAAGTTCTAGATATCTGCCAGCTTCTTTGTGACGTAAACCAACCCTGATGTGGCTGTTCACGGCGATTCAGCGAAAGTGATCCGGGTCTATGACCGGAACCACAATCGGTGATGTGTTTTTCCTAACTCCGTAGTAAGGTGCGTCAAGCAAACAGTCGCTGGAGGCGGGTAACTTCGGCGTCGAGAGGGGTAGTCAGTGCAGTTGACCAAGAGCCCGGGGGGCGAGGGGAGTCCACCCGCTACACGGATCAATGAAGCCGTGGATTGGGCCAAGGCGTACTGGCAGGATCATCCGAAACGGTCGCTGGAAACCGGCGGCCGCATGATGTCCATGGGCGTGTCCGCGGTAGCCGAGCTTTTCATCGCGATCTTTCGCCGCCGCTTCCCCTACCGTGAGTTCATCAGGCAGTGCGCCTTCATGGCGAATGTCGCTGCCGCACCCACGTTGCTGGTCGCCATCCCGATCGGCGTCATCGTCTCGATCCAGGTCGGCTCGGTCGCCGGACAGGTCGGTGCGACATCGTTCATCGGTGCGGCCAACGGCCTGGGCATCATTCAGCAGGGCGCGCCACTGGTCACCTCGCTGATGATCGCCGGCGCGGTCGGTTCGGCCATCTGTGCCGACCTCGGCTCCCGCACCATCCGCGAGGAGATCGACGCCATGAAGGTGATGGGCGTCGATCCGATGCGCCGCCTGGTGGCCCCGCGTCTCGGCGCGGCCATGCTGGTGTCGGTATTGCTGTGCGGCTTCGTGGTTTTCGTCGGCTTCCTGACCGGCTACATCTTCAATATCTTCGCCCAGAACGGCACCCCCGGCTCCTACATCGGGACCTTCTCGTCCTTCGCCATCACCCTGGATCTCGTGGTGGCGCTGCTGAAGTCGCTGATCTTCGGGTTGCTGGCCGCGGTCATCGCGTGCGACGCCGGGCTCAACGCCAAGGGCGGTCCGGGTGGTGTCGCGAACGCGGTGAACACCGCGGTGGTGATGTCGGCCGTCATGCTCTTCGGCGTCAATCTCATTGTCACGCAACTCTACAATTCCTTCTTCCCCCCACAGATGGTCTGAGCCGTGTCAGCAACGTATGTTCCGCCGCTGCTGCGGCCACTCCAACGGATCAAGGGCGCGGCGAACTCGCCGCGCGACTGGCTGGCGCGCATCGGCCACCAGGTCTTCTTCTTCCTGCGCTCGATCGGCTCGATGCCGATGGCGTTCAAGCACTACCCCAAAGAGGTCTGGCGGCTGCTGTCCGACGTCACCTGGGGCAACGGCAATCTCGTGGTCGGTGGCGGCACCATCGGCGTGGTGCTGATCCTGTCGGCGTTCGGCGGCATGACCGTCGCCATCCAGGGCTACACCTCGCTGAACCTGCTGGGCCTGAGCCCGCTGACCGGCGCCATCTCCGCCTTCGCCACCACCCGTGAGCTGGGTCCGCTGCTGGCCACCGTCGCCTTCGCCGCGCAGGCGGGCTGCCGGTTCACCGCGCAGCTGGGCGCCATGCGCATCTCCGAGGAGATCGACGCGCTGGAATCGGTTGCCATTCGGCCGCTTCCGTACCTGGTCAGCACCCGGATGATCGCGGCCATGATCGCGATCGTGCCGCTGTACTGCATCGCGCTGCCGCTGGCCTACATCTCCTGCTCGCTGACCGTGACCCTGGTGGGCGGCACCGCGACCGGAACCTTCCAGCACTACTTCTATCAATTCCTGGTCCCGCACGATGTGCTGTACTCACTGCTGAAGGCGATCATCTTCGTCGCGATCAGCACCTTCATCCAGTGCTACTACGGGTTTTTCGCCTCGGGCGGCCCGGAGGGCGTGGGTGTGGCGGCCGGTCGTGCCATCAAGCTGTGCATCATCGCCGTCGTTTTCGCGGACCTGTTCATGACCTTGGCGATCTGGGGCATCGACCCCGGCATCCGGATCTCGGGATAGGGGGCGCACAGCATGATCATCGATCCGAGCGGGCGCGGACCGACGATGCGGCAGTTGCTCATCGCCGGTCTCGCGGGCCTCGTCGTCTTCGCCATCATCCTGGGTTTCCTGGCGGCGCGGTACAAGGGCGCCTTCGTCGAAAAGATCCACGTCACAGCGAATCTCACCACCACCGGTGACGGTCTGCCGGCCAATGCCGACGTGAAGTTCCGCGGTGTGCTGGTCGGCGCGGTCAAGGATGTGTCGGTGGCCGCCAAGGGCGAGCTGCAAGAAGTGCACATGGACATGAAGCCGGAGTTCTCCAACGGGATCCCGGCCAATGTCACCGCGCGGGTGGTCCCGTCCAACCTGTTCGCCGTCACCTCGGTCGAACTCGTCTACAACGGACCGGATTCCGTGCACCTGAAGGAGGGTTCGACGATCACCGAGGACACCTCGGAGGGCACCATCGCCCTGCAGGACACCCTCACCACGGTCCGCAATATCTTCACCAAGATCGACCCGATGCAGCTGGGCCGGGTGCTGGGCACGCTGTCCTACGCGCTCGACGGCAGCGGCCGCATGCCCGGTTCCACGGTGGAGCGGGTGGATCACTGGCTGCAGGAGGTGCGCGGCTCGATTCCGGACGTCTCGGTCTTCCTCGGCGACTTCTCCTCTTCTCTGCACGCGCTCAATCAGTCCGCACCGGAACTGATGGACGTGCTGAAGGATTCGGTCAAGACCGCGCAGACCATCTCCGATCGCCGGGCCGAGCTGACGGCGCTGCTGTCGGACGCCTCCGGCACCATCGACAAGGTCAACGGTCTGTTCGCCCGCAACCCCAACACCGGTAAGGAACTGACCACCGGCACCGGCGCCCTGTTCGGTGCGCTGTCGGACAACCCGGACGCGATCCCGCAGGCGATCTCGAACCTGAACGACTCGGTTCGCAAGCTGGGCTCCGCGTTCCACTGGGGTCCGCAGAACCAGATGATCTGGAACATGGGCATCACGTTCACGCCGTACAAGCCGTACACCCGTGACGACTGCCCGCGCTACGGCGATCTGGCCGCCCCCAGCTGTGGCACCGCGCCGCTGGTCTCGGATCCGGGCACGCTGCCGGATGCCATGAAGCCCAGGGCGATCGACGCGGCGAAGGGTCTGCCGATCACGCCGCCGCCCGCCGGTTTCCCGCTCATCCCGGGCCTGACCGCGGTGCCGACCCCCACCTCCGACACCCCGGCCACCGCTGCGCCGGGCACCGACCCGCTGGCCGGTACCCCGCTGCAGGGCATGTTCCCCAACCTGTTCCCACCGGCGCCCGCCCCGGCCACCACTCCGGCCCCGGCGAACCAGCCCGCTCCGGCCAACCAGCCGGCGACGGTGCCGACCGGCGGTGACATCGCCTTCACCGGCGACGACGCCGTCACCGCGCTGCTCGGCCGGCGTCCGACCGCGGCCGAATACCTGCTGCTGGCACCGATTTTGAGGAGCGGAACCTTGCACGTGTCCGGAAGTGAGGCCGGCCGATGAGCGTTCGCAAACCGCTGATCGGCTTCACGATCTTCGCCCTGGTGTCGATCCTGGTGACCGCGGTCATCTGGAACACGCTGGCGCGCACGGTGTCGGGTGCCACCAACAGCTACACCGCGGTGTTCAGCGATGTGCTGGGCCTGCGCGAGGGCGACGACGTCCGCATGGCGGGCGTCCGGGTGGGCAAGGTCGAGAAGATCGATCTGGACAAGAAGAACCAGGCCCAGGTGACCTTCATCGTGCAGCGGGATCAGACCGTGTTCGGTGACACCAAAGCCCTTGTCCGCTACCAGAACCTGATCGGTCAGCGCTACATCGCGCTGGCCCCGCCGGTCACGGGCAAGCCCAAGACCGGTGACCATGTGGCGCTGAAGAACAACGGCGCGATTCCGATCGAGCGCACCGAGCCGTCGTTCGACATCTCCGCGCTGCTCAACGGTTTCCAGCCGCTGTTCCAGGTGCTGCAGCCCGAGCAGGTCAACAATCTCTCCGAGACCTTCATCCAGGCACTGCAGGGTGACGGAGTCTCGTTGAGCGCCTTCATCACCCAGGCCGCCTCGGTGGCCACCGACTTCGAGCGCCGCGACGGCATCCTCTCGGATGTCATCACCAACCTGTCGGCGGTGATGTCGGGTCTGGCCAAGCGTGGTGACGAGCTCGAGACCCTGGTGACCCAGACCCGCGCCCTGATCGGCGGGCTCTACTCGCAGGGGCAGTCGCTGCAGGCCTCGACGGTGCAGATCGCCGCCGCCACCACCTCTCTGGTGGGCATGTTCGGTTCGATCCAGCCCAAGCTGGTGCTGGCGCAGAACTCGACCCACGACGCGCTGTCGCTGTTGCTGGCCAACGGCGCCAAGCTCGACCAGGCGGCGGTCGACCTGCCGGGCATCCTGTCCGACGTCGGCAAGTTCACCCAGAACGGCGCCTACGCAAATGCCTATCTGTGCAGCCTCGACGTCTCGCTGTACGGCATCCTCTTCCCGCGCGGCCTGTTCTCACAGATCGGCGGCAACTCACATTCGGCGGTGTGCCGTCCATGATTTCGACACTGAAGTCCCGTTTCAACGGCAATCGCAACTTCTGGCTGGGCATCGCCGGTGTGGTGGTGATCCTGGGCCTGCTGCTGGGTTCCACCCTCTACAAGCAGGTGGGCATCGGTCAGCAGAGCATCAAGGCCGAGTTCGTGCAGAGCGCAGGCATCAAGACCGGTGACAAGGTGGCGGTCTCGGGCGTCTCCGTCGGCACCGTCTCCGGCGCCGAGCTGGAGGGCGATCACGTGCTGATCACCCTCAATGTGAAGAACTCGCTGAAGCTCGGCCCCGACGCCAAGGCCTCGATCAAGATGGCCACCCTGCTGGGTGCCCGCTACGTCGACCTGACGCCCGGCGACGGTTCCGGCCTCAAGGGCAATCGGATTCCCAAGTCCAACACCGTGGTTCCCTACAACCTGGCCGACGTGGTCCAGGAGGGCACGCCCAAGTTCGAGGACCTCGACACCAAGAAGCTCTCGGATTCGCTCAATCTGATCAACCAGCAGATGGGCGACACCCCACAGCTGACGGTGCAGGCGCTCGACGCGATCGGCGCGCTGGCCAAGACCATGAACAACCGCAAGGATCAGGTCGATTCGCTGCTCAAGGATCTGGACCGGGTCACCCGGATCCTCGGTGACAACCGCAACAGTCTGCTGCTGGTGATCACCCAGGGTCAGTCCATCGCCGACAAGGTGATGCAGCGGCAGAACCTGCTCAAGACGCTGCTGGACAATATCGCCACGCTCACCGGGCAGCTGCAGCAGATCGGCGCGCAGAACAACGACCAGTTCGGTCCGACCCTGCAGCAGCTCAACACCATGGCCGACGGCCTGCAGAAGAACAAGGACAATCTGGATCGGCTGCTGTCGATCATGCCGCCGGCTATTCGCCAGTTCAACAACGCGTTCGGCAACGGCAACTACGGCGAGGTCGCCCTGCCGTGGCTGTTCCCGGACAACTGGTTGTGCTTCGCCCAGGTGAACGAGGGGTGCCACCCATGAAAGTGACTGTCCCAGTGCAGAACAAGCGGATGCTCGGGCGAATTGCCAAGGCCGCCATGCTCGGCGCCACCGCCTTCGCCATCGGCTCCTGCTCGATCGTGCCGATCGGGGTGAAGGACGCGGCGGGTCAGACCCAGCATTTCACCGCGGACTTCCTCAATATCGCCGGCATGTTCGAGGGCAACCCGATCACCGTGCTCGGGCTGGATGTGGGCCGGGTCGACAAGATCATTCCGAAGGGCGAGTACGTCGAGGTCCACATGACCGTGGACAAGAGCGTCAAGATCCCGAAGAACGTTCAGGCCGCGCTCATCTCGCCGTCGATCGTCACCGACCGGCACATCGAGCTCACCCCGCGCTACACCGGCGGCGACGCGCTGCCCGACGGCGCGCACCTGACCACCCAGCAGACCAAGACCCCGGTCGAGCTGGACACCATGATCAAGACCATCGACACCTTCGCCGCCGCGCTGAAACCGCAAGCGGGACAGGACGGCATCGGCCCGCTCTCGGGCCGAGTGCTGTACCCGATGATGAACGGCAACGGCGAGAAGATGCGCGATGTGCTCAACGCGCTCTCGGGCGCGTTGAAGACCGGCGTCGACAACAAGGACGCCATCTCCACCATCATCATCAAGCTCAACGAGCTCACCACCATGCTCGCCGACAACGACGACTCGGTGCGGGGGTTCAGCAACAAGATCACTCAGATGACCGGCCTGCTGGCCGATCAGGCTCCCGGCCTGCAGGCCACCCTCGATCAGCTGAACTCGTTCCTGGCCAACACCTCCGGCGCGTTCTCGCAGTACTCCGATCAGCTCAACGGCACGCTGACCGGTCTCACCAATGTCACCAACCAGCTGCGCGCCAACGCGGCCGGCGTGACCGAGATCGTCGACGTGGCACCGCTGCTCATGCAGAACCTGGACCGCTCGGTCAACCGGCAGGGTCAGTTCATTCGCCTGCACGGCCTGATCGGCACCGCGCTCTCCGGAGAACTCGTCAGCGTGTTCTGTGAGCGCATCCAGATGAAATCGGACGGCTGCCGCACCGGGAAGATGGAAGATTTCGGACCCGACTTCGGTCTGATGGCGGCGATGCTGGGGATGACCAAATGAGCAATCGCCTACTGCGGGACCTACGGACCGGGGTGCGCGCCCGCCGCGCCATCGTCACCCTCGCGGTGTCGGCCACCGCGCTCGCCGCGTCGGGCTGCGGCCTGACGGTGGATGACCTGCCGCTGCCGAAACCCGGTGCCGGACAACCGACCTACACCATTCACGCGACCTTCGACAACGCGCTGAACCTGCCCGATCAGGCCAAGGTCAAGATCGGTGGTTCGGATGTCGGGGTGGTCACCAAGATCACCACGAAGGATTACAAGGCCAATGTCGACCTGGCCATCCGCAAGGACATCGACCTGCCCGTCGGCAGCACCGCCGAACTGCGCCAGGCCACCCCGCTGGGCGACGTCTTCGTGGCGGTGTCCAAGCCGAAATCCACACCGGGCGTGCAGGTCCTGAAGAACGGTGACACCCTCACCGACACCTCGGCGGGCGCCACCGTCGAAGAGCTGCTGATGTCGATCTCGTTGCTGTTCAACGGCGGCGGCATCGCCAACCTGTCCAAGCTGACCTCCGAGATGGACTCCATCGTCGGCGGCCGCGGCGACCAACTCGGCGGCATGATCAAGCAATTGACCAGTGTGATGACCAGTTTGAACACCAACAGCGCGCGCATCGACAGCACGCTCGCGGGCTTCAGCGCGCTGGCCGACACCATTCAGGCCAACCACGATCAGCTCGGACAGGTCGCCAACACCCTGCCCGGCATGATCGGCGCCATCTCGGAGAACAACCAGGCGCTCGGCGACCTGCTCGCCAAGATCTCGACAACCAGTGCGGCCCTGGGTGATTACGCCGACACCACCTCCGACTCGTTGAGCAGCCTGCTCGACAATGTGAGTCAGTTGATGAACGCGCTGGCACGCACCGATCAGACCCTCGGCCCGGCGATGGACGCGCTGCACGACATTCGGCCCAAGGCCGACGCCTCCTTCAAGGGCGACACCCTGGCGGTCGCCGCGACCGCCACCATGCTCGATATCGGCTTGCTCACCGACCCGGCCAACAGCAAGTTCCCGGATGTCAAGGACCTCAACGACTTCGGGAGCAGCCTGATCCAGGTGCTGCAGATCATCTACGGCCGGATCAACGGGGGACACAGATGAGCTGGGTGACACGGCACAAGAACCTGCTGTCGAATACCGCGCTGGTGGCGATCCTGCTGCTGGGCGCGACCTACCTGGCGATCAGCGTGATGCGGGTCAAACCGCTGCGCGAAACCTACCGGGTGACAGTGAATATCGATCGTTCCGGCGGTTTGCAGGCGGGTAACGACGTGACCCTGCGCGGCTACCGCATCGGCAAGGTCACCGACATCAAGCTGATCAACGACGGCGCGGCCATCGCGGCCACCGCGGAGATCGACAAGAAGTACTCGATCCCGACCGACACCGTGGTGTCGGTGGGCGCGCTCTCCGGCGCGGGCGAGCAGTACATGGATTTCCGGCCCAATACCGAGGTGGCGCCGTATCTCCACAACGGTTCGGTGATCCAGTTCGACGCGGCCAAGGTGAAGACGCCGACACCGGTGTGGTCGGTGCTCGACAATGCCAGCGCCCTGATCGCACAGGTCGATCCGGACAAGTTCAGCACCATCCTCAACGAGCTCGACACCGCGCTCTCGGGTGGCCCGGACCAGCTGCGCTCGATGATCGACGCGATCAGCCTGGCCACCACCGGTCTGGACAATCTGCTGCCGCAGACCACCAACCTGCTCAAGAATCTGCAGACCATCAACGGCACCACCTCGATGGCGCAGCCGGATCTGGGTACGCTGACTCGTAACTCGGGTGTGTTGTTCAATCAGTTCAACGACGCGAATGCCGAACTCCAGAAGATCCTGGATCAGGCGCCCGGCGAGATGAAGGCCCTCGGGGCGGTACTGGACAAGACCGCCGACCCGATGACCAGTCTGGCCACCAACTTCGCGGCCATCACCAAGGCCGCGCAGCTGCGCACCCCGGCACTGAGGGCGCTGTTCCCCGCACTGGTGGTCGGCTCCTCCGCTATGGGTGTGCCCGCGCACGACGGCGAGTTCTACACCATCGTCGACATCTGGCCCCGGCCCTTCTGTGACTACATCACCAAGAAGGTCCGCCCGGACGTCGCGACCGAGAACACCTTCCCGACGTGGGGCGGCTACTGCCAGAATCCACCGGCGGACCAGCAGATTCGCGGTTCGGGCAATGCCCCGAGGCCGGATGTGCCCGACAACGGCGCGTTGGCGCCCGCGGGGGCGGACCCGAACGCGCGGACCCTGCCGCCGGTCAAGTGAGTGCACCGCTCCCATCCGTGGAGCGGGCATACTCGCTGACGAAACCTAGACGGTGCGTCCGCAGCGCACCGGGAGAGTGATCGATACATGTCGGATGACGCTGCCCAGGACAAGAAAACCGAAGACGATTCGATCGCCGAGGCCGATGCCCAGGGCAGCGCCGAGGCGGCGTCGACACCGGAGCTGAGCAAGGACACCGCGGCCGAGACGCCAGCGGCGAAGGCCGTGGCGCCGGAAGCCCTGGTGCCGGAAGACGCGGCCGTGCCGGCCGCCGTCGAAACCCCGCAGGCCGCAGCCGCTTCCGTGCCCCCGGTCCCGACCTTCGGTGAGCCGAAGCCGAAGTCGGGTCTGCTGGCCGCGGTGGCCGTGCCGCTGGTCGCGCTGATCGCCGTCGGTGTGGTGCTGGTCGCGGCGATCGCGGCGGCCGGAGCGTTCTGGTGGCAGTCGCACAACAAGACCGACGATCAGGCCGATCACGATGCCGCCGCCAAGGCCGCGTGCGAGTTCGTCAAGCAGGTCTCGGCCTACGATGACAAGAACCTCGACAGCTACGTGCCCCGGGTGCAGGCGCTGATCACCGGAAAGTTCAAGGACACCTTCGATCCGGTCTCCAACGATCTCAAGGCCGTGCTCGCGCAGGCGCATGCCAAGTCGACGCTCAACGTGGTCCGCTGCGCGTGGGAGTCCGGCGACAAGGACAAGGCGACGGTGCTGGTCGGCCTGAGCCAGACCTCGTCCAACGACATGCGTCCGCAGCCGCTGGTGCTCACCGCCCCGACGGCCGCCGAGCTGGAGAAGAAGGACGGCAAGTGGCTGGTGTCGGACTTCCAGCTGATCACCGCCGGTGACGACAACCCGCTGATCCCGGGTGCCGGTGGCGGTGCGCCGCAGAGCGGACAGTCGTCGGCTCCGGCGCAGCCGTCGGGTCAGCCCGCGCCGAGCGGTGCGCCCGCGCCCGCCGCTCCGACCGCGCCCAAGCCCGCCAACTGAGCACAGTTGAACAGAGCCCGCCTCCGGTGATCCGGGGGCGGGCTCCGTCGTTGGTGCGGCTGTACGGTCAGAACAGCGTGAGTGCGTCCGGCGCAGCGGCTTTCGCGGCCACCCCTCGCCGGCGCGGGGTCGGCGGCACGGAGTGCGCGGTCGCGGTGCCGACGTACTCGGCGGCGACGCGTTCACCCTGTTCGGCCGGGGCGGTGACCGGCAGCGGTTCGGTCTTCGGCTCGGTCACCGGCAGCGGTTCGGTGATGGGGTCGAACGGTTCGGGGGCGTCATCGGAGTCGGTGGCGATGCCCGAGGCGGCGACCTTGCGGGCGGCCTGCCCGCACAGCGCGTCCGCCTGCTCGTTGAAGTAGTTGCCGACGTGGCCGCGCACCCAGCGGAACCGGACCGGGCCGGGTCGGCCGGTGATGGCGCGGTCGATCTGCTGGATCAGTTCGAGGTTCTTGACCGGACCACCCGAGGAGGTCTTCCAGCCCTTGGCGCGCCAGCCGTTGATCCATTCGGAGGCGCACTTGATGGCGTAGAGCGAATCGCTCTCGATGAGCAGGGGTTCGGAGCTCTGGTGGGCCCGGACCGCCTCGAGTAGGGCGCGTAATTCCGCGATCTGGTTGGTGCCCGAGGGCGCACCGCCGCTGCCGGAGCCGCCGGCGTGATTGACCCAAGCCCAGCCGATCGCCCCGCCCGGGTTGCGCAGGCATGATCCGTCCGTGCTCACGATGATCATGCGGCCTACCCTACGCGATCCGGCCGACAAGATCGGTGCCGTGGAATTCCTCTATCTCCCTACGTAATTGCGACTCGGTCCGTCCGACCGTGGCCTGCACGATGGCATGCAGCAGCTTGGACCACAGCTTGCCGGTGAGTCCGGGCGGAGTCCGGTAGTCGGTTTCGGAGGTCAGCACCGCGCGGCCGTAGCCGAGCGGATCGAACCGCAGCGTAATCACGCACAGTTCGGAGCCCGCCGACGCCGGCTTCCCCGTCCGGCGTCGGCGCAGTGTGTACTCGATGACCGCGTTGCGGCGGTACTCGGTGATCTCACACTCGACCGTGGGATGCCAGAACCCGACCCTGAGGGTCGCGGCGAAGACGGCTCCCGCGCCGTGATCGGAATCGCCGATCGGCTCGAAAGCCACTACCCCGAACGCCCAGTCCGGCACGAACTGATGGTTGTCCGTGTATGTGAACGCGACCTCCACCGGCGCACCGACGTCACTCGCATACTTGAAATGGCCCATAGGCTGCTCCCTGTCCCACGGCTGCCATTAAAAGTACTACAGCAATCCTATTTATTGAATGAACTCGTCCAATTGGCTCACGATGTGCTCGGCGATGGGCAGCGCCGAGGTCGCCGCCGGGGACGGCGCGTTGAGCACGTGCACCGAGCGCGGGGTGCGCTCCAGCAGAAAATCGTGGACCAGCGTCCCGTCGCGCAACACCGCCTGCGCGCGGATCCCGGCCTCGCGCGGCAGCAGATCGGCGGCGGTCAGCGCTGGGCAGTAGCGGCGGCACTCGGCGAGGTACCCGCGTTTGAACACCGAATTGCGCATCTCGCGCAGTCCCGTCCTCACATTCGCCGCGGCGACTCGGTGAAATCCGCGGAATCCCAAGATGTCCCGGGCATCGCGCAGGTTCACGCTGCCCTTGCGATATCCCTCGCGCGCCAGGCCCAGCACCGCATTGGGTCCGACGGTCAGCTCGCCGTCGATGGTGGGGCTCAAATGCACACCGAGGAAAGGCAATTCGGGATCCGGGATCGGATAGATCAGCGTGCTCACCAGATTCGCGCGCGCGGGCGGCAGCCGGTAGTACTCACCGCGGAACGGCACGATCCGCAGTTCGATCCGCAGCCCGGCCAGGCGTGCCAGCCGATCGGCCTGGAGTCCGCCGCACACCACCAGCCGCCGGGCACGCCAACTACCGCTCGGCCCGGAAACTGTTACCGCCGAGTCGGTTTCATCGATGGCGGCGACCTCGGCCCCGAGCACGATCTCACCCCCGGCCGCCCGCACCCCCTCGGCCAGTGCCCGGGTGACCCGGCCGTAGTTGATGATGCCGGTGCCCGGCACGAACAACGCGCCGACCCCGGTCACCCGCGGTTCGCGCCGGGTCAGCTCGGCCGCGTCGAGCAGTTCCACCTCGACGCCGTTGGTCACCGACCGCTCGTAGAGCGCCAGCATCCGCGCCTGCTCCGCGGCGTCGACCGCGACCAGCAGCTTGCCGCACACCTGGAACGGAATGCCCTGTGCCGCCGCGAATTCCTTGGTCAGCTCCGCGCCGCGCACGCACAGCCGCGCCTTCAGGCTGCCGGGTTCGTAGTAGATGCCGGAGTGGATGACGCCGCTGTTGTGTCCGGTCTGATGGGTGCCCAGCGCATCCGCCTTCTCCAGCAGCACCAGGCGCGCGCCCGGATGCCGCTCGAGAATGCGATGCGCGGTGGCCACCCCGACGATGCCGCCGCCGATCACGCAGTAGTCGTACACACCCGGAAGTCTCACACAGTGGCGGTGATGTCCGGGGTGTTCACCGGCTGCCGGGCGATCTGTACGTCGTACGTGCCGATGCTCGGATCGTCGAACGTCACCGTGACGTTCCCGTGGGTGTCCACGTCCGTGCGCAGCCGGGTGTTGGCCGACGGATCGGAGGCGATCCCGAGCTGCTCGCCCAGCGGGGTGTGCAGCAGCACGTCCGCGAGCGCCGCGAACACATTGGTGTCGACGGTGAAGGTCAGCGAATCCCGGTGTGCCGGAACCAATTGCGCGCCGACGTAGGTGTTGCCCAGTCGCAGTTGCCCGGCCAGCGGCTGCGGCGCTTCGGCGGCGGTCGCGGTGCTGGGTCCCGGGGTGGTGGCCGGAATCCGGTACAGCGCAGGCGATTCCGCCGACTGTCCGCCGAAGAACGCGGCCAGTCCGACGGTGCCGGGTGTGGTCTGATCGGCCTGCGGCGCGATCGCGGTGTCACCGAATCGGTCGAGCTGCGGATGGGTGGCGGGTGCGGCCGCGGTGAGTTTGCCCGGCTGTAGCGCCATTTCGTTGGTGATGTACGAACCGGCGGCGACGGTCAAGCCGATGCTGGCCATGCCGGCGATGACGATGGCGCTGTAGCGGAACACCTGGGCCGTGTGCCGGGTCGACCGGGCAGCCTGCGTCGCGAGTTGATGCGACATGACGGTGCGTTCCTTTCCCTCTCCCCTGACCCCCTACGCCTTTGACGGCGTCGACGACCCGCACCTTTGAAAGTCGTACGCTCGTCCAGGTTACGGGGGAGGTGTTGGCGTCTGGTAACACGGCACACCATTGAGATCAGGATCACAGTCCGGAACAGCCGGAAATCAAAAGGTTTTCACCGGCCCATGGCTGGGTAAAACGCATGTAGCGGCGAGCGCCAACTCGACTGCCATCGAAGAACCTCCGGCCAACGGCGTCCGGGCGGCACCAGGCACGGCGCACCCAGGCTGGCGCTCGCTCGCTCCTCTCCCGGCTTCGTCCGGGAGACACGGTCCCAGTGGGAATTGGGGTTTCTGGTCGGAGGCCGGGATCGACGGCGGGTCAGGCGAACTGACCCGCCGTTCGGCCGTTTCCGGGCGGTCCGGCGAAAGCCTGTGCCAGCGTGAGCCATTCGCGCGCGTCCGTGCCCAGCACGGTCAGTCCGAGATCGTCGATGTGCCGCCGCTGCGTGACGAGCAGGCAGAAGTCCAGGGCCGGACCGGTGACGCGCTGCTCGGCGTCCTCGGGTCCCCAGGTCCAGACCGCTCCGTCGGGTGCGGTCAGTTCGATGCGGAATTCCGCTGCGGGCGGGGTCTTTTCGTGGGTCAGGTACGCAAAATTGCGGGTGCGGACACCGATGTGAGCAATGTGCCGCAAGCGGGCGCTCGGTTCGCGTGTGATGCCCAGGGTGTCGGCCACGTCCTGCCCGTGCGCCCAGGTCTCCATCAGTCGTGCGGTCACCATCGAGGCCGGGCTCATGGGCGGGCCGAACCAGGGCAGCTTGGTCCCCGCGGGCACCGCGCGCAGCGCCTCGACCAGGGCGATCCGGTCCCGCCGCCAGTCGGCGAGCAGTTGCGGCGCAGGGATTTTCGCCTCTTCCTCGGCGGCCTCGTCCACGAAGGTGAGCACCCGGGGCAGCGCGGCCTGTACCAGCGCGTCGAAGGCCGCGGTGTCGGTGGCGGCGACCACGGAGACGCGGTCGGTCCAGGTCAGGTGCCCGATCTGATGGGCGATGGTCCAGCCGGCCGCGGGGGTGTCCCGGTGCCAGTCGGCCGGATCGAGGTCGGCGACCAGTCGATCCAGGTCGGCGCATTCGGCGGTGAAGTCGGCGAGCAATGCCTCGAGATCGGCCACCGGGTCAGCATCGCAGTGCCGCCCGAAAAATGCAAGCATGCGTGCTTGTATTTTGACGGCCTGCCCTGCACAACCCGAAAAGGGGCCGCTACCAGCCGAAGAGCAGCAGATGCACCGCGCCGACCATCAGCCCCAGCGCCGCCCCGTGCAGATACAGCAGCCAGGCATCCTGCTCGACGGACGCGTAGAACATCTCCATGAATTCGCCGGGTGTGAGCTGCTGCAGCTTGCGGGCCGCGAACTCGTCGATCTTCTTGGCCTGTGCCGCCGCGAATTCCGGATCCTCGGTCAGGCTCGGTGCCAGCGCGGCCGCCGCGGTGGCCGCGCCGATCTTCAGATTGTCGAACTGCCGCTTGCCGAAGACCGTCCGCACCACGCTGTGGGTCGGACCCAGCTGCCGGTGAATCTCCTTGGCGATCAAGCGTTCCAGCAGCTGCCGGGTCTTGTCGCCATTGGGACCCTCCAGCAGTTCGTGTGCCAGGTTCGGCAGCGTCAGCACCTGGTAGGCGAGCAGATGCGCGAGGTCGCCGGCCGCCTCCGGCTGCCGCTTGGCCAGCAGCGCCTGCTTCCACAGGTAGCGGTACCAGGGCTGCGGGTCGCCGGGCTCGAACACCATCTTCACGGCGATCACGTTGACCGTCACGCCGATCGCGGCCGCCGCGGACAGGATCACCAGCCAGCTCGGGATCCAGCCGATCACCGGAATCCCGCGGTGCACCTCCATATACAGGGCCAGCAGCAGACCGAAGGGCGCGCCCAGCAGGCCGATGCGCACCATGAACTTCAGTTCCGGCGCGGCGATGGTGGTGGTCAGATCCTTGAGGATCTCCGGGTTGTCGCGCAGATACCGGATCACGAAGGCCTTGATGTCGATGAGCTGATCGACATTGTCACCGAGCTGCTCGAACGCGGTGCGCGCCAACGTCGGCAGTTCGCGTTCGATGCGCTGATACAGCGCGTTGCGCACGCTGCGGGGCACCGCGCCCCACAGGTCCGGGTTCTCCTGGTTCATGATCTCGTCGACCATGGACGGCACCTGTTTGCGCCCGACCTCGGCGATGTAATCGGCGATGCCCTCGATATCGAGCTCGGCGATGAAGTCCTTGGGACTGCCGATCCGCATGATGGCCACGTCCACGCAGATGCTGGCCATCTTCTCCGCGCGGGCCGGAATGAAGCCCTGGAACCCTAGTCGCCGCCCGTCGCCGGAGAAGGTGGGCAGCACCTGCACCCGGCGCGGGAAGTACGGGTAGAGGAGGTCCAGCCCCGGAATCCGGAAGCCGCGGAAGTAAACCGGCCAGAACAGCATGAGCACGCCGGTCCAGTTGGTGAGCCACCCCGCGATGGCGCTGAAGATCGGGAAGCTGATCAGGTCGACGACGAGCTTGGACTGGCCGGTCAGCTGTTCCCAGTCCAGGAACGGCCCTGAGGCCAGTGTCGTCATTGCAGCGTCCCCCTACGACTGTCAGATGGTATCCACAAGGATGGTAAAGGTTAACCATGAATCTCGATCGCCGTGGCTTTCTGACCAGCGCTGCCACCGCAGCGAGTCTCGCCGGGCTGGCGGCGACCGCCGCACCCGCCGCCGCCGATCCCGGCGCTGCCCCGGCCGTCGTGAAACTGCCGCTGCCGGACTCGGATCGACTGCGGGTACTGGTCACCGGTGACGCGGGCACCGGCGCGCGCCCGCAGTGGCAGGTCGCCGACGCCATGCGGGAACAGCATGCGCGCCAACCGTTCTCCTTCGCCCTCGGCCTGGGCGACAATGTCTACGAGCAGGGCCCGTGGTCGGACGACGACGCCCAGTTCAGCGCGAAGTTCGAGGACCCCAACCACGATCTCGACTTCCCCTGGCTGATGGTGCAGGGCAATCACGACAACAGTTCGATCCTGCCCGGCGACGGCGGCTGGCTGCTGCGCGGCGATCACGAGGTGGCCTACCACGCCCGTTCGGCCCGCTGGTTCATGCCGTCTCGCTATTACTCGGTGCGGATTCCGCAGGAGCAGCCGATCGTCGAATTCTTCGTGCTGGACCTCAATCCCATCGCCGCCTACCTCCCGCCGCTGTTCGCCCCCTACTGGGCGGCCGACGGCCAGTTCATGACCGAGCAGGCCGCCTGGCTGGACCGCGCCATCGACGAGTCCCCCGCCAAGTGGAAGATCGCCTGCACCCACCACCCGTACGTGAACAACGGCCCGCACGGCAACGCCGGTGAATATGAGGGCCTGTCCATCGAACCCATCGACGGCCGCCACGTGAAGGACTTCTTCGAGGCGCATGTGCTGGGCCGCTGCCAGTTCCTGCTGTCGGGCCACGACCACTCGCTGCAGGTGCTCGAACCCGACGCGGCCTCGAAGGGCACCCGCCAGATCATCTCCGGCGCGGCCGCCAAGTCCGTCCACGACGAACCCGCCACCTCCGGCCGCCACACCCCCAACGAGGCCCTCTACCAATCCTTCTCGGACCTCGGCTTCATGGTCCTGGACCTGACCTCGTCCTCGGCGGACCTCGGTGTCTTCACCGTCGACCTGGCGAACGGCGGTTCCACCAACGTCTTCCAGCGCCGCCTGGCCTGAAAAGCGCGAAAAGCCCCCGCGATCAACAGGATCGCGGGGCCTTTTCGTACGTCGATCAGGGCTTCAGCACCAGCCGAATCGGGTTGCCCTCCTTGGCTTCCAGGGCGTGTACTGCCTTGGCGGCGTCGGCCAGCGGCAGCACGGCGCTCACCGAGCGGGTGAAGTCGACCCGGCCGAGGCGCTGCAGCTTCACCAGCTGGGTGACGTGCTCGGGGCCGGAACCGTAGTGGCCGCGCAGCTGCTGCTGGAAGAAGCTGAAGGCGGTGCCGTGGGTGATGGTGATGGGCTTGTCGGTCAGGCCGACCAGCACCAGGCGGCCGTGCGGGGCCAGGCAGGTCACCGCCTGTTCGCGCACCGCGGCCACACCGGCGAAGTCGAAGGCCGCGCTCAGGCCGGTGCCGCTGGCGGCGAACACCTTGGCGCGCAGGTCCGGATCGGCGGGGTCGAAGGCGAAGTCCGCGCCGAATTCGAGGGCGCGCTCGCGGGCGGCGGGCAGCGGGTCCACCGCGATGATGGGCGCGGCGCCGACCAGGCGCAGCAGCTGCACACCGTGCGCACCCAATCCGCCGACGCCCCAGACGCCCACGGCGTCACCGGCTTTCACCTCACCGGAGACATTGATGGCCGCCCACGGCGTGGATACCGCGTCGGGGATGAAGCAGGCCTGCTCGAAGGGCAGCTCGTCCGGGATCGGCACCAGGGTGTCGACCCGGGCAAGGGTGTATTCGGCCCAGCCGCCGTCGTAGTCGACGCCGCGGGTGAAGGTCGCGCCGCCGCGAATCTCACCTGCCTGCAACAGCACCCGGTCCCCCACCTTCGCGGCGGTGACATCCGGCCCGAGCGCGTGCACGGTGCCCGCGACCTCGTGGCCAAGCGTCACCACGTCGCCCTTCAGGAACAGCGGTGTCAGCGTCCCGTCGATGAGGTGCACATCCGACAGGCACACGCCCGCCGCCTCCACCTTGACCAGCACGTGGTCGGGTCCCGGCTCCGGAATCGGGATGTCCTCGAGCTCCAGTCGGCGCGGGGCGTCCAGGTGTAGGCGTGCGGCCAGCATGGTCATCTGCTCCTTCGAATATTCGACGGCGGTAGCCATTCCGGCGCCATGGTAGGCCGCCTCTGTAAGAGCGGAGGCAAAGGCGGAACGGCCGTGCTGTCACACGGATTCGGGAACGGCCGGATCGGGGATCACGTCGGCGGGAAGGTGCGCGGCGAGGAACTCGGTCACGATCGCGGTCACCGCGGCGGATCGCTCGAGCATGGGTACGTGGCCGCAGCCGTCGAGATATTCGGCCCGGTCGGGGTGCAGCGCGGTGACGTTGAGCGTGTGCCCGGCGACCGCGGACAGCACCTGGTTCTGGTTTCCCCAGATCACGCACAGCGGAGGCAGTGCGGCGCGGTCGGGCCAATCGTCCAGTGCGGCAAAGGCGGTCAGGTCGCGGACCAGGTAGATCAGGGCGCGGGCCGGGAAACCCGCGGACAGCGGTGCGATGTACGGGCATTCCCGGTAGGCCCGTCCGGAGAAGAACCAGGAGCGGGCGGTGCGGCGCGCGAACCAGCGCGGCGTGTGCCAGCGGCTCAGCGCGTGCGCGGTCCGGTCGGACACACCGCGGGTGACCCTGGCGGCCTGTCGCCAATCCCCGTGCATGGCAGTGGATTCGGTCAGCGGGTTGACGGCGACCACCGCCCGGAAGCGGCCGGGATGACGCCGTGCCAGCGTCAGGCTGATCGCCGAGCCGACGCAATTGCCCACCAGTGCAGCACCTTCGAGTGACTGTTCGCGCACGAAGGCGTCGATCAGCGCGGTATAGCGTTCCAGCGTGTACCCGCTCTGCGGCCGGTCGGAGGCCCCGTAACCGGGCAGGTCCACCGCATAGACCCGATGGTCGGCTGCCAGCGCGGCGAGCTGAGCGGTCCAGATCAGGTGCGAGGATCCAGCGCTGTGGATCATCAGCACCGGTGGCCCGCAATCCCCCTGCCGCACAAAGGCCATGGTGGTGCCGTCGAAAGTGAACTCTTCCATGAGAACCCCGACATTCGCGTCGCCAGTGGTATCACCATGGTCCCGCGAACCGGCTCAGTGCGAGCCGATTTCGCCGAGTCCGCGATCGAGGAACCGGATCATCCATTCGAAGCTGTCGTCGGAGTCGTCGCTCCACTGGAATCCGTCGGAGGATTGCAGGGTCGCGAATCCGTGGAAGGTGCAGCGCAGGGTGCGCAGCGCGTGGATCATCTCGTTCTCGTCGATCCCGTAGCCGCGCAGCACCGCCTCCATGGACTGCAGTACCCGCGAACCCGCGTGCAGCAGTGGATCTTCCGGCCCGGTGAAGGGCTCCCCCACGGTGGCGGCGTAGCGCCCGGGGTGCGCGACCACGTAGTCGCGGAAGGAGGTCGCGAACGCGGAGAGCGCGGCACTGCCGGAGCAGCCGTGCATGGCGTCGCGCACCCGCTGGTCGAGTTCGGTCATGGCCAGCGCCGCGATGCTGTGCTGCAGGTCGGCCAGGCTCTCGATGTGCTTGTACAGCGACGGGGTTCGCACCCCCAGCCGCGCGGCCAGTGGCCCGAGCGCGAGGTTCGCGAACCCGACCTCGTCGGCGAGGGTGGCCCCCGCGGCGACGACGTCGGGCCTGCTCAGTCCGGCTCTAGGCATGGTGTTCCTTCAGGAAGGGCAGGATCACCTCGGCGGTGCGCTCGGCGTCCTCGGAGTGCGGGTAGTGGCCGGTGCCGTCGATGACGGCCAGGCTGCCCAGTCCGGCGGGGAGTCCGGCGATGATGCGCTCACCCTCGGCCTTGGGGCTCGGGAAGTCGGGGTCCGCGCCGCCCATCAGGATGAGCGCGGGCTGGGTCACGTTGGGCAGCTGGGCTTGGGCGTCGGCCGGGGTGGTGCCGCCGGTCTTCATGAACTCGGCGAAGCGGCCCGGCTCCTTCAGGTTGGTCGCCAGGTCGGCCATGTACCGGTCGTAGTCGGCGGGCTTGGTCGGGTAGGCCACGTTCAGGTACTTCAGCCACTGGTTGAGGCTCTTGAAGATCATGGTGCCCATCAGCGGCACCATGCCGTGGCGGTGGTGCGAGTTGGTGAAAAGCGCTGCGATGTCCATCTTCTGGGTGAGGGTGAAGGGGTTGATCTCCACGATCGCCCGCACCAGCTCCGGCGACTCGGCCGCCGCGATGGTCGCCGATCCGCCCGCCAGCGAGTGTCCGATGACGACGGCCGGTCCACCGTCCAGCTTCGCGATCACGGCCAGCAGGTCGCGGGCCACGTCGGTGCGGCTGATGGCGGCCTTCCCGCTCACCGAGGTCCACTCCATGCTGGATTCGCCGTGTCCACGCATATCCGTGCTGACCACCCGGTATCCGGCGGCGGCCAGCAGCGGCGCGAGGTGGCGGTAGGCCTGCCGGTGGTCACCCATGCCGTGCTGCAGCACCACCAGCGGTCCGGTGCCGACCTCGTCGTAAGCGATCCGGCCACCGTCGATATCCACGTACTGGGTCATCGTCTTTCACTCTCTGAGAGTAGCTAACTGCGATAGCCATAAAGCTAATCGACTTAGCCAAAGTCGTCAACCCCTGAGTCGAAAAACGACTACCCTGATGCGATGACCAGCGAAAACGAGAACAAATCGCCCGACCCCCAGGGGCACTGGGCAGGCGTCCCGTACGACTGGCGACGCCCCACCTGGCAGCGCGTCAAAGCCCGCTGGTGGAATCCCGACGAACCCCGCTTCCTCACCCCGAAGTCCTTCGGCTGGGGCTACGACTTCAACCTCTATCGCCTGGTCCACCCCGGCGCGAAGCCCGAAAAGCCTTCCGAACAGCAGTAATTCGGAACGGCGGTGTCAGCTCGCCGCGGACGCGTCGCCCGCGTCCCGGCGCAGCTGGGCGGGCGGTCGCCCGTGCCAGCGGGTGAATGCCCGCCGAAAGGCCCGACTGTCCCCGTATCCGAGCCGCGCCGCGATCGACCCGACCGTCAGATCGGTCTCGCGCAGTAGCGCCACCGCCTGCTCGGCGCGCACCGCGTCCACCTGCTCACGCCACGTGGTCCCCTGCTCCTGCAGCCGCCGTTGCAGGGTCCGCGCACTGATCCGCAGCCGCCTCGCCACCCGATCGAGTTCGGCCCCACCGTGATTCATCGACTGCCGGATCGCCAGCCGCAACTCGCCGTGCCAATCCGGCGCGATATGCGCGTTGGCCAGCACCAACTCCGCGTAGTGGCGATACATCCGGGCCGCGTGTGGATCGCCGGAGGTGGGCAGTGCCGCCGCGTCGATCAAGGTGAACTCGGACCGCTCGGCCCCGAAATCGATTCGCGCGGTGCCGAACTCGTCGACGAGATGAGCGTGGCAGCGTGGTGCGGGTGTGCAGAGGGCGACCCGGACCGGCGCCAGATCCACCCCGGTGGCCTCTCGCGCCCGCCGCAGCATGATCGACAGCGAGAATTCCTCGATCGCCGCAATCGCGACGGCGGTGGGCGCGGCCTCCCGCACCGTCAGCAGTCCCCCGTCGGTCACGATGGCCCCGCCAATCACCGGATTGGACACCGCCGACCGTAATTCCACTGCGGTACAAAGGCTTTCGCCCAGCGTCGGAGCACTCGAGAACAGGTAGTCCCAGGCGGTGAAGCTGCCGCGCGCCGCAGCCGCCGTGACGGCCAACCCGGCTCCCGGCCCACCGGCCGCGTCGAGCAATTCCCACATCGCCCACACCGACTCCGACGGCACTCGCAGCAGCTCGTCACCGAGGTTGTCCGGGTGGATGCCGGGAATCCGATCGAGCTGCTCGCGTCCGACCCCCACCCGCAACGCCGCGGCCCGCACCACTGCCGCAGTGCGCACGGGTACGGTGCCGACAATCATTGCCGAATGCTAGCGCGAGCCGATTATCGGCTCGGTAAACAGTTGCCATGTAAAGTTCGCCCGTGTCGAATACCGAGGGTGAAGTGGGCGCGAACGTCGGCTACCTGGTCTGGCGACTGTCCACCCGCTGGCGCGCCACCATGGACCGCGCCCTCGCCCCGCACGGCCTGACCCAGGCGCAGTATTCGGTGCTCGCCCCCCTCTACGGCCTGACCCGCGACGGCTCCCGGCCCAGTCAGCGGCAACTGGCCGATCTCACCGGCCTGGACGCCGTCTACATCTCCAAGCTGGTGCGCGCACTCGAAGGCCTCGGGCTGCTCACCCGCGCCACCAGCACGGCCGACCCGCGCGCGGTCGAGCTCACCCTCACCGATCGCGGCGTCGACACCGCGCAGCGGACCATCCCGCTGGTCTACGCCCTGCGCGAGCGCCTGACCGCGCCCCTCGGTGGCAACGACGGCGGGCGCACCGCGGAGCTGGCAGCCATGCTGCGCGAACTCCTGGATGCGCCCGACGGCGATCAATAGCCCTGCGGCGGAGTAACTTTCACCCGCCGTTCGCGGTCACAGTTCTTCTCCCGCCCGCAGCCGGTTGGCCCGCTCGATGACCGAGGTCAGCACCCGATGCGCGATGGCCAACTCCTGGGCATCAACCCCGCCGAAGATCGGCCTGGTCAGCGGTGCGACGGTCTGCGCGAGCCGGCCCAACTCGGCCCGCCCCGCCGCCCCCAGCTCCACCGGCCCCGCCCCGTCGAGCGAACTGCCACTGAGAAATCCCTTCCCCTCCATCCCGGCCAGCAGCTTCGCCGCCCCGTCCGCGTCGATCCCGAGCTGCCGCTGCCCCGCCAGAAACCCGTGCAGCGCAGCCGGTTCCGACCACGGCCCGCGCGCGGCCACGGCCCGCAGCACGGCGTATTCATTGGCGGTGGTGCTGAATCCCTCCGCCACCAGCGTCGCCTCGAGCAAGGCGGTGACCGCCCCCTCGGCCTCGGCGATGTCCTGTCCGGTGAGTGTCGGTGCCTGTGCCATGACGATTCTCCTGAGTACGACGGAATGCACTTACTGTACTTGGAAACTATGTCCATGGAATCTATATTCCGCTCGGCGGTTTTCGGACAGACATGCCCGGCGGTCGGCACCACCGGGCACTACCTGACGAGAACGTGTGGTCAGCGTCGGGTGGTCAGGGCGAGGGCCGGGACCCAGATCAGGAGCAGGACACCGGAGACATAGGCGGCGGGGGCGAGGGTGGTGTTCAGCAGCAGGTAGCCGATGCCCGAGACGGTGATCGCGGCGGCCAGCAGCAGACCGAGACCGGGCACGATCAGCGACCGGGTTCGGTTGCGCAGCATGAGGTTTCGGTTGCGAAGCATGGGTATGGAGACCAGCGCCGCGGTCGCGGCCAGCAGTAGCATCTTGACGCCGTCGAGGCGATCGATCAGTCCGTAGAAGGTGGCGGCCGCCGCGGCGTTGCCCTCGGGCGCTACCCACCCGGCGAGGTGAACGCCCAAGGCGCACTGGGTGAGTGAGACCGCGACCGCCGCGGCTCCGGTGATTCGCGCGGGCCGGACGACAGTGGTGAGCACCACCGCGAGCGCGAGACCCGCGAGGCCTTGCGAGGTCAGGAACTGCACGGTCGCGGCGGTGGTGTGCCCGGTGAGCGCGTCGATGATCTGCGCGCCCGACGCGCGGACCGACAGGTTGGTGGGCCAGACCGACAACCCGACGATCCAGGCGATCAGGAAGGTTATCCCGGCTCCCGCCACGAGCGGCCGGATTCCGTTGCGGCTGTTGGCTTTCGGAGCAGCTGAGGCGTACGTGTCAACGTGAACCGTGGCAGTCATGGTGAATTCCTTTGCGGTGGTGAGTGATCGGGTCAGTGGAAGGGAAGCCAGGCGGCGGTGGCCAGGTGCGCGATCCCCAAGGCGACGCAGGTGACGGCCATCGGCAGATTCCGCTGCCGCGCGCCGAGGGCGCCATCCCAGAGTTGTGCGAACCCGGAGACCATCAGCAGCGGGACGATCGCGCTGGTCGGACCGATGGCCAGCGCGATCAGGGTGACCAGGCTCAACGGCAGGGCGCGTGCGGCGTAGGCGCCGAGGAAGAACATCGATCCGGCAGTCGGAAGCTCACCGGTCGGCAGCGCCAGACGCGGCCGCACGAGACCGACCAGGCACGAAGCCCCCGAGACAACCGCGATCGCCCCGTTCAGGAGTAGCACTGCGAGCATTGATTCGCACCTCAAATCATTCAGGCTGTGAAGCATTCTCAATATGTATACTTCTAGCTGTGAACGATGTCAACGGCCGGACGCGGATCCCCGGCACGGTCGCCTACCGCCTCGGAGTACTGGGAGCGATCTCGGAAAACCGCTTCGCGACGGCGATCGCGCCCCTGGATCTCAAGCCCAAACACGTGGGCCTGCTCGCGGCACTGGAATCCGCGCAGGGTCTGTCGCAGCAAGAACTCGCGACCCGCCTGGGCGTCGTCCCGAGCCTGGTCGTCGCCCTCGCCGACCACCTGGAGAAACTGGATGCCATCCGCCGCGAACGCGACCCCGCCGACCGCCGGCGCCAAACCCTCGTCCTCACCGACGTCGGCCGCGCCCTACTCACCCGATGCGAGCGGGAAGCCGCGGCATTGGACCGCGCCCTCACCGCCCAGCTGACCGCCGCTCAACTGAGCGCCCTCGATGAGGTCCTATCGCTCCTCGCTGCCGAGGCGGGCATGCCTTCACCCAGGTAGGGGAAGCGCGCCTTAGTGAGGAAGTGTGCGGTCACGCCGAGGCCGGGGTGGTATCCGTTGCTGGTGTCCACCGTGAGCGCGGGGGCTTCAAGCCGGATCGGGTCGAGGATCGCAGAAAAGAGCAGCCCCAACTCGGATCTTCCAGTCTCGAGCCGATCCCTGCCAGGCTGCCGATGCCAGGTCTGCAGAGGAACCTCGTAGAGACGTTGGCTCACTACCTGCCCTAGCGGACTGTTCAGAAGACGACTGGATGGTCCGTCGCCCGCGGCGGGTGTGGGCGGTCAGCGCTGTCAGTCGCGGGATTCGTGTTCATCGATGGTGTGTTGCAGGCTGGCATTGAGGGCCTGGGCTTCGGCGAGCTGGTCTTCGAGGATCACGATCCGGCACGCCCCGTCCAGGGAATTGCCCGCGTCGATCAACTCGCGCACACGGGTGGCCAGACGCAGCTGATAGCGCGAGTAGCGGCGGTGCCCGCCCGCGGAGCGCTGTGGGGTCAACAGCCGTACGGCGTCGAGGGTGCGCAGGAATGCCTGGGTGACACCCAGGATTTCCGCCGCGCGGCCCATGCTGTAGGCGGGGTAGTCCTCGTCATCGAATTTGTCCGTCCCGCCACTAGCGGGGGTGGTTTCTGGTTGCTGCACAACACCTCTCGGGTTTTACCGACGACAGCAGGCCCCGGCGCGGGATGCGCCGGGGCCTGGGAATTACGTATCCGGAAGAGTCACGCTGCGTACCGGCCGATAGGGGCCGAGGGGCTACAGCGCGTCGGAGAATTCTCAGTTCGCGAAACTAGGTCGGGGCTACTCAGTGACCACCACCTCCATACATGTCCGGGTACTGCTTTTACGAGGTCTGTGTCGTTGTGCCCGGTCTCCCTCCGGCGGCGGCTCCAGCGGCGGGGGTCAGCCGGATTCTCGTCTGCGCCGGAGGGGACCAGGTGTACCGCATGCCAGGCAGTTCCTCTGCCCAGCCACTCGATCTCTCACATCAACGACAGTGAAACTACACAACACAACCACTGATGTCTACAGGCTCCACTGAAGAATTTTTCGGTCGTGAGATGACTGCTTTCTTGGTCCGCGACATATCGTTCAGTGCCGTTCAGTGCCGTTCGGTGCCGTTTCGGGCCCGGCTGGGACCGGCCGATCGCTGACGTCGACACCGCGCTGACCGATGAACGCGATCAACTGCGCGCCAACCCTGGCGGTACCCACGCCCTCTGGCGACCGATTCACGCCCACAAAAAACCTGTATTGATGGGTGTAGACAATCATCGACTGTCGTTGTACTGTCTCTCTCGTTCGGAAGGTAAGGAGTAGCAAGACTCCGTAGCAGGAAGCCGAACGCGCTGCGGAAGAAGTCCCGTTGTAAGCCCGGTTCCCTCCGGCGAAGGAAAGAACATGGCAACAGGTAGTACCGCTGGAGGGAACCGGAAACACCGCACCACGCGCCGGAAGTCGCCCACCGTGACCCGCCGGCGACACCGCACCGAAAGTTGGTGCGGCAGTGAACCTACGAGCTGGGAGGTGTTCCACGAGTAGACAGCCACGTATGACGCGTTCGTGTCGGTACGAGCGGACATGGTGTCAGTCACCGGCCTCACCAGCCGGAAATCGATAACAACATTGAATCCGACCCTTTTACGACGACGTCAGGCCCCGGCGCACACCGCGCCGGGGCCTGACGTCGTTCCATCACACCGCGTGCCGTGCAGCAATCGCTTGTCCCCCATGCCGGTGCGGTGCCACGGACAAGCTGGTCGAAAAGGGGGAAATCCCTGTTCACCGCCAGCGAACAAGGTCGCGGAACAATCGGTATACCTCGGAGGTTGACTGGGTAACGCTCAACCTTGGAAGGGGTCGAAGACGTGACTACACCTCAGAACCTGCCGGTCCTGTTCCTGACCGATCCGATCGTGCTGCCCGGCATGGTCGTCCCGATCGAGCTGGACGAGTCGTCGCAGGCCGCCATCGATGCCGCCCGCGCGGGCAAGGTCAACCAGGTGCTGGTCGCGCCTCGCCTCGATGAGGGGTACGCCGCCTACGGCGTGGTGGCCACCATCGAACAGGTCGGCCGGATGCGCGGTGGCGCGCCCGCCGCGGTGTTGAAGGCCGAGAGCCGGGCCAAGATCGGGCACGGTGTGACCGGTCCCGGTGCCGCGCTCTGGGTCGAGGCCGAGCCGGTGGAGATTGCGGCCGCCGACGGCCGCACCAAAGACCTTGCGGCCGAATACAAGAAGTTGGTCGTGTCCGTGCTGCAGCGCCGTGAGGCGTGGCAGGTCATCGACGCGGTCAACCAGATGAACGATCCGTCCACCCTGGCCGACGCGGCCGGTTGGGCCTCCTACCTGAGCAACGAGCAGAAGCGCGAGATCCTCGACACCCCGGATACCGTTGCGCGCCTGCAGAAGCTGATCGAGTGGACCACTCAGCACATCGCCGAGACCGAGGTCAGCGAGAAGATCAGCGAGGACGTGCGTGAGGGCCTGGAGAAGACGCAGCGGGAGTTCCTGCTGCGCCAGCAGCTCAACGCGATTCGCAAGGAGCTGGGCGAGGACGAACCCGACGGGGCCGAGGACTACCGCACCCGCGTCGAGAACGCGGACCTGCCCGCCGATATCCGCGAGGCGGCGCTGCGCGAGGTTGGTCGCCTGGAACGCTCCAGCGATCAGAGCCCGGAGACCGGCTGGATCCGGACCTGGCTCGACACCGTCCTGGAACTGCCGTGGGTGGTGAAAACCACTGACAGCACGGATGTCTCGGCCGCTCGCGCGGTGCTGGACGCCGATCACCACGGCCTGGACGAGGTCAAGGACCGCATGGTCGAGTACCTGGCCGTGCGTGCCCGCCGGGCCTCCCGTGGCCTGGAGGTGGTGGGTGGACGCGGTTCCGGCGCGGTGCTGGTGCTGGTCGGCCCGCCCGGTGTGGGCAAGACCTCGCTGGGTGAGTCCGTGGCACGGGCGCTGGGCCGCAAGTTCGTTCGCGTCGCCCTGGGCGGCGTGCGCGACGAGGCCGAGATCCGCGGTCACCGGCGCACCTACGTGGGCGCGCTGCCCGGCCGCATCGTGCGCGCCATGAAGGAGGCGGGTTCGATGAATCCCGTTGTCCTGCTGGACGAGATCGACAAGGTCGGCTCGGACTTCCGCGGCGATCCCGCGGCGGCCCTGCTGGAGGTGCTGGACCCGGCGCAGAACCACACGTTCCGCGACCACTACCTGGACCTGGATCTGGACCTGTCGGACGTGCTGTTCATCGCGACCGCGAACGTCATGGACACCATCCCCGGCCCGCTGCTGGACCGGATGGAACTGATCACCGTCGACGGCTACACCGAGGCCGACAAGGTGGCCATCGCCCGTGACTTCCTGATCCCGCGGCAGTTGGAGCGCAATGCCCTGACCGCCGAGGAGGTTTCGATCACCGACGAGGCACTGCGCGAAGTCGCCGCGAACTACACCCGCGAGGCGGGCGTGCGGCAGATGGAGCGACTGGTGGCCAAGGCGCTGCGCAAGGCGGCGACCAAGCTTTCGGAGGGCGCCGACATCGCGGACGCCGAAAGCCGGGTCATCGCCGGGGAATTCGTGCCCGACGTCGAAAGCCTGGGCTACGACACCGAACTCGGCTACGAGAAGCCGAACTCGGTGCTGTCGCAGGCGAAGTCGGGTGCGCTGACCATCGACGTGGCCAACCTGAAGGAGTACCTGGGTCGTCCGCGCTTCACCCCGGACGGGGTGGAACGCACCGCGGTTCCGGGTGTGGCGACCGGCCTGGCCGTCACCGGCGCGGGCGGTGATGTCCTCTACATCGAGGCCAATGCCGCCGAGGGCGACCGCTCCCTGACCCTGACCGGTCAGCTGGGTGACGTCATGAAGGAGTCCGCGCAGATCGCCCTGACCTACGTCCGCTCCCACCTGGAGGAGATCGGCATCGAGCCGAAGGTGCTGGATCGCAATATCCACATCCACTTCCCGGCGGGCGCGGTGCCCAAGGACGGTCCGTCGGCGGGCGTCACCATGGTCACCGCCCTGGTGTCGCTGGCCCTGGGTCGCCAGGTGCGCTCGGATGTCGGCATGACCGGTGAGGTCACGCTGAACGGCCGGGTGCTGCCGATCGGCGGCGTGAAGCAGAAGCTCCTCGCCGCGCAGCGCGCCGGACTGAAGACCGTGTTCATCCCGGCCCGCAACGAGCCGGATCTGGACGAGGTCCCGGCCGAGGTGCTGGCCGCCCTGGATGTCCGTCCCGTCGCCGACGTGGCCGAGATCCTGGCCTACGCCATCGAACCGGTGCTCGAGCGGGACCTCGAGCGCCCGGCCTTCGCGGCCACCGCATGACGGCCGAGTAGTTCGGCCCAGCGCTGAAGTAGTGCGCGGACCCCGCGTGACCACCCGGTCACGCGGGGTCTTCGGGTACTACCGGGCATTTCACAGGGCGGTGGCGTACCCGTGGTCGTACAGTCGCGGAGAGGACTTCCGAGGGAGGACGGACACATGCAACCGAACCAGCCTGCACCGCAATCGGGATCGCAGCCGGGACAACTCGATCCGGTGGCGGGTGAGCGACTCTCGCACGCCGACCGCATTTTCACCTCGGACCTGTCGGTCAACGAGTTCGCCCTGCTGCACGGCGCGGGCTTCGAACCGATCGAGCTGGTGATGGGCGTATCGGTCTATCACGTCGGGTTCCAGTTCACCGGCATCCGCCAGCAGCAGGAGCTGCCGGTGCTCACCGAGGCCACCTACCGCGCCCGCTGGAATGCCATGTCCCGCATGCAGGCCGAGGCCGACACGCTCAAGGCGGACGGCATCGTCGGGGTGCGGCTGTCGTGGCGGCAGCACGGCGAATCCCTCGAGCACCTCGAGTTCATCGCGATCGGCACCGCGGTCCGCTTCGCCAAGGCCCCCGGCAGCTACCGACGCCCCAACGGCCAGGCCTTCACCAGCCACCTCTCCGGCCAGGATCTGGTCACCCTGCTGCGCACCGGCTACGCCCCCGTCGCGTTCGTCATGGGCAACTGCGTCTTCCACGTCGCGGTCCAGGGTTTCCGGCAGATGCTCAGCCAGATGGGCCGCAATATGGAGATGCCGCAGTGGACCCAGGGCAACTACGAGGCCCGTGAGCTGGCCATGTCCCGCATGCAGGCCGAGGCCGAACGGGACGGCGCGACCGGTGTGACCGGCGTCAGCGTCGACATCTCGAACTACGCCTGGGGTTATCACACCGTCGAGTTCTATGCCTCCGGCACCGCGGTCCGCCGCATCAACGCGGGCGACCCGATCACTCCCCAGTTCACCCTCGGCATGAACTCGTGACCGATTTCGACACCGGCGTCGCGGCCCAGGCCATCGCCGGGGCCCTCGATGGTCCCGGTGGTCTGGGCCTGGTGCTCAACGTCTTCGCCGGTGTTCCCGGGGTGACCCGGACTCCGGCCAAGCGCGGCATGTTCCGCTCCGAGCCGGAGCGCGTGCAGATCGGTTCCTGGCGCTACGAGGTCACCCGGGACGGCCGCATCAGCGCCGCGCACGTGGTCGGCGGCATCGTGCTGGCCGAGGAGCTGCTGCCCGCACAGGGCATCGCCCCGCATCTGGCGCGCGCCCTGGCGGAGATCGCCACCTCCTACGGCAACTCCGCCGCGCCCCATCTGCAGGCGGCGCTGGAGGTGCTGGCCGGGGCCGGATGATCCGGCAACCGCCTGGCGAATTCCGGTGTTTCACATGAAACGAAACCTGCACGGTCCGTACGCATCTCATAGGGTGGATCGGTGATCACCGTTGCCACCTGGAATGTCCTGCACCGCATCCACGCCGACAACTGGGCCAGTGAGGTGGCGGACCGCTGGCCGGACGAATCCGACCGGATCGCGGCCGTCGCCGAGCGGGTCGCGGCGCGCACCGAGGATGTCATCGCACTGCAGGAGGTCAGTGGCGATCAACTGGCTACCCTGCGGAAGCGGGTGCCGGACCGGCATTTCCACGTCCTCGACTATCCGCGGGTGCCGACGCCGCGCCGACTCCCGAATGTCCTGGACCTGCACACCGAACACCTGGTGCTGATCACCGCGGACGACGGCCGCGAGGTCGCCGCTGAGTCGTTCGCGTCCGATGGCGGCAAGGGCCTGATCGCGGTGGAGCTGGCGGGCATCCGCTTCATCGCCACCCACGTGACCGGCGACCGTCGTCGACCCGCGCAGCTCGAGCGGCTGGTCGAGGTCAGCACGCCCGGCCCGGCGGTGCTGCTGGGTGACTTCAATCTGGGCCGCGATGCCCTGGCGCAGGCCATCGGCCCGGAATACACCATCGCGGAACCGGATTCGGCCGCCGTCTCGACCCGGCCGCGCACCTCGGGCACCAAATCTCAGTACATCGACCACGTGGTCACGCGCGGAATCCCGGTGCGCGGCATGGTCGTCGAGGAGGTGGCCGGGGAATCCGACCACAACCTCGTGCGCGCGATCGTCGGTTAGAACTCTCCGGCCACGCCCAGGACGGTGCGGCCGGAGTGGGTGCCGTCCAGGATGGAGTGCAGCACCGCCGCCGCCTCGGTGATGGGCGCGTAGTTCTCCAGCAGCGAAAGGTGCTGGGGCTTCAGGTCTTTGCCGACCCGGGTCCACAGTTCGCGGCGGGCCGCGATCGGGAAGTGCGCGGAGTCGATGCCGAGCAGTCCGACACTGCGCAGAATGAACGGCATCACCGTGGTGGGCAGGTCGGAACCGCCGGTGAGGCCGGAAACCGCCACCGCGCCACCGTATTTGATGGCGCTGAGGATGTAGGCGAGCGAGGTGCCGCCCACGCTGTCGACGGCCGCCGCCCACTGCGCCTTGCCGAGGGCGCGCACCTTCTCGCCCTCGCCCGGCAGGCGGCCGATCACCGAGCTCGCGCCGAGCGCCGAAAGCAGTTCGCTCGCACCGAGTTTGCCGGTGGAGGCGACCACCTCGAAGCCGAGACCGGCCAGGATGTCGACGGCCACACTGCCGACGCCGCCGGTCGCGCCGGTGACCAGCACGGGACCGTCGGAGGCGGTGAGGCCGCGATCGAGCAGGGCCTGCACGCTCATGGCGGCGGTGTAGCCCGCAGTGCCGATGGCGGCCGCCTCGCGCGGGGTGAGCCCGTCGAGCTTCACCACCCACCCGGCGGGCACCCGCGCGTATTCGGCGTAGCCGCCGTGATGGGCGACGCCGATGTCGTACCCGTGCGCCACCACCAGGTCACCGACCGCGAATTCCGGGTCGCTGGAGGCGAATACCTCACCGGCGAGGTCGATGCCGGGAATGATCGGATACTCGCGCACCACGCCGCCGCGCGGGGTGATGGCCAGTCCGTCCTTGTAGTTGGCGCTCGAGTAATGCACCTTGATCGTGACCTCGCCCGGCTTCAGGAAGTCCAAGCCGACCTCCTCGTGCACGAGGCTGATCCCACTGTCCGTTTCATGCGCCACCATCGCCTGGAACTCCATGGATCGAGCATAGGACTCGGGGGCCGCCACGGTGCCCGCTATCAGGCCGGATCACGCGCATTACGTGAGACGTAATCGCTTTGCTTCCCTGCCTTTGCGAAGCTGGTTCCAGCAAGCGAAACGCAGAGTTTCAGCCAGTGAAAAGCCAAGGAGCGCAGTACAAATGCCTACTTTCCAGACCTCCACCGACGGCACCACCCTCGCCTACCAGGACTACGGCACCGGCGCTCCGATCCTGTTCATCGCCGGTTGGTCGCTGCACAGCGACATGTGGGAGTACCAGCTGCACCACTTCCTGGACCAGGGCTACCGCTGCATCATGCTGGACCGCCGCGGCCACGGTCGCTCGGACCGCCCGTCCACCGGCTACGACGTCGACACCCGCGCCGACGATGTGGCCGCCCTGATCGAGCACCTGGACCTGCGTGATCTCGTCATCGTCGGGCACTCCTCGGGCGGCGGTGAGGTGGTGCGCTACCTGAGCCGCCACGGCTCCGACCGAGTGTCGCGAGTCGCGCTGCTGGCCCCCGCGATTCCGTTCATGATGCTGACCGACGACAACCCGATCGGCGCGCCGATCGAACTGCTCGAGGCGACCCTGGCGCAGCTGCGCACCGATCGCCCGAAGTGGTTCGCCGAGCGGGCGCAGGGCTACTTCGCCACGCATCTGCGCGCCGGTGTCTCGCAGGCGATCATGGACGAGGAGATCCAGCGCTGCCTGTCGGCTTCGCCGTACGCCACCGTCGTCATGCAGCGCGAGGCGTTCACCACCGATCACCGCGCCGACGTGGCGGCCCTGACCGTGCCGTTGTTGCTGCTGCACGGTCAGGCCGACCAATCCATTCCGATCGAAATCTCCAGCCGGGTCGCCGCGCAGCTCGCCCCGCACGCGGTCCTGAAGGAGTACTTCGACGCCGGTCACGGCTTCTACATCACGCATGCCGCCGAGGTGAATGCCGAGATCCTCGACTTCATCAAGGGCTGAAAAGCCCTGTCCCCCGGGCAGAATGCCCGCCCGCGGCCCCACGTTGCCCCCGTGGGGCCGCTTCGGCGTCCGAACTGCGAACCGGCTCAGGCGAACTTGGGCGCGCGCTTCTCGGTGAACGCCGCGATGCCCTCGGCCCCGTCGGCGGATTCGGCGCTCTGCGTGATGAATCCGGCCTCGGTGCCCAGCTGCTCCTCGAGGGTGTGCTGCGAGGAGACCAGCAGCAGCTTCTTCACCCGGGCGTTGGATCCCTTGGGCCCACTGGCGAATTCCTGCGCCAGCGTCTCGACCGCGTCGGTCAGCTCCACATCGGGCACCACCCGGTGCAGCAGTCCCCATTCGAGGGCTTCGGCGGCCGACAGCGTCCGGTTGGTGAGCATGAGCTCCTGGGTCTTGCGCACGCCGATCAGCCGCGGCAGGTAGTAGGACGCGCCGCCGTCCGGGCTGAGCCCGACCTTGGTGTACGCCATGGTGAACGACGCGGATTCGGCCGCGACCACCAGGTCACCGGCCACCGCGAGGCTCATGCCCGCCCCGGCGGCGGTCCCGTTCACCCCGACGATGAGCAGCGCGTCCATCCGCGCCAGCGCCGACACCGCGTGGTGCAGCGTCCCCGCCAGCTGCTCGATGAACTTCCCGGTGTCGCCGCTGGCCGCCATGGCCCGCACGTCCCCGCCCGCCGAGAAGAACCGCCCGGACCCGGTCAGCACCACGACCTTGATCGCCGGATCCTCCGAGCAGTAGTTCGCCGCCCGTGCCAGCTCGTCGGCCAGCGCCTGATCGATGCCGTTGGCAGCCTTGGGCCGGTTGAGCGTGATCCGGGCGATCGGCCCGTCGTGCTCGAACAGGATGTTCTCGTAGTCACTCATCGCGAGGGTGCCTTCCGTCGGTAGACCTGATCACAGCATCGCAAATTCGACCCGCACCCCGAGCAGGCGGATGGGTCGATCCAGGTCGAAGGCGTGCAGGACCTCCAGGGCGGTGCGGACGACGAGATCGAGATCGGTGCTGGGCGCGGCCAGTTTTCGCTGTTTGCTGCGGGTGTAGAAGGTCTTGGTGCGGACGGTGACGCTGACCCGGGTGACGGCGCGGCCGGCGGCCAGGGTCTCCTCGGTGACCTGGGTGGCCAGCCGGGTCACGGCGGCATCGAGGTCGGCGAGTTCGGTGAGGTCGGCGGGGAAGGTCTCGGATCGGCTGTGGCCCACCGGCTCCCGGGGTTCGGAGATGTCGGTGTCGCCCGCGCCGTGGCCGAGTACCCACAGGTAGGGGCCGGTGTTGGGGCCGAATTCGACGGCCAGGGCGTGACGGTCGGCGGCGGCGAGATCCGCGACGGTCTCGATTCCCAAGGCGCTCAGGCGTTTCGAGATGCGCGCGCCGATGCCCCACAGTGCGCCGGTGGGGCGGTGCGCCATGAGTTCGGTCCAGTTGTCGGCGGTGAGCCGGAAGATCCCGGTGCCGGCGCCGTCGTCCACCGGCTGGATGGGGTCGGGTCCGGTCTTGCCGACCGCCTTGGCGAATCCGGTGGCCAGCTTGGCCCGGGTCTTGTTGTCGCCGATGCCGACCGCGCAGGTCAGGCCCAATTCGGCGATGGCGGTGCGGATCTCGCGGGCGAGTTCCTCGGGATCGTCGGTGTCGACGGCGAGGAAGGCCTCATCGAAGCCGAGCACCTCGACGCGTCCGGGGAAGGTCCGCAGCAGCGCCATGATCTCCGCCGAGGCCTCGGCGTACGTGGCGAGATCCTGTGCCAGGAACACCCCGTCCGGGCAGACCCGCAGCGCGGTCCGCAGCGGCATGCCGGCGCGGACGCCGTGGGCCCGCGCCGGATACGACGCGCACGAGACCACCTTGCGGGGTTCGGCGGGATCGCCGTTGCCGCCCACGATGACCGGCTGCCCCCGGAGTTCGGGATGCCGCCGGAATTCGACCGCGGCCTGGAACTGGTCGAGGTCGATGTGCAACAGCCATCGCGCCACCCCTCCGTCATACCGGATGGTATGGGGAAATGTCGGATTTCAGAGCCGAGCGCTCGGCGCGGCTAGTGCGTCGGGGAGCGGCGCAGCCAGGTCGTCGGGGAGCGGAAGGCATAGCGGGCCTTCACGCTGCCGGTGTCGACCCGGCCGACGACCCGGATCAGCGGTGCGCCGGGGAATCGGGGCAGGCTGACCCGGTTGGAGAGGGTTCCGGCTCCGGGCGCGACGCCCTCGAGGTCGACCCGCCAGCCGCGCGGCACGATCAGCACGATCGCCCCGCTGCCCGCTTCCACCCGGATGTCGATCTCACGCCGCGAGCAGCGGGCATTGGTGAAGTCCAGCACCAACTTGCCCGAAACGCATTCGGCGGTCAGCTTTTTCGGGACCAGCCAGTCGTCCTCGGTGCGATTGGATCCGCCGTCGACCCGTATCTCCATGGGCGGGGCCTCGGCGGCAGGCTGACTTCGCCTGGCACCGAACATCCGCTCGATCTCGTCGATACGCGTCGCGGACGTCTGCCGCTGCACTTTGGTACGGGTCACCGAAACTCCTCCCCCGGCATTGTGAAACGATCATCTGAGGGATGCCATGGGAGCTCGAATTATGCCGCATAGCAGGGCATTTCGGGACGCTCGGGGGCCCTGAGCGGGCACAACACGGTGTCGGTTCGGGCACGAGAGGATCACGGTCGGCTCCGGCGATCGGCGCGCAATCGCCGGTTCGACCCCGAACCCTACCGCACGCCGACGAAGATCGTCGTCACGCCGAGCGTGTAAATGTCTTGGCGCGCACCGACATAGGTATCGGCGTTCGCATCGAGCAGCGCGTCCAGGGTGACGTGATCGGCCGCCGAGAGGCGGTCGCCGATCCGTTCCCGCAACACTGTCAGCCAGGCGACGACGCTCGCGGCGACTTCCGGCGAGGGCGGCGCGGGGTGATCGGTCAGCACGCTGAACGAGGTGACCTCCCGCAGTCCGGCCCGGCTCAGTGCCACATTCCAGCCGTAGGGCATGGGGGTCGCGGCGGTGATGTCCTCGCGCATCAGCGCGAAACCCGCGTCGCGCACCGCGAGCAGTCGATCCTGCAATCCGGGTGCGCCGAGGCCGAGATCCCAGGGCAGGTAGCGGGTCGGCAGCCCGCCCTCGGCCAGCGCGAGCTGTCCGCCCGGTCGCAGCAGTCCCGCGAATCGGGCCACCCCCGCCTGCTGATCGGGCAGGTGATGCACCATGCGCGAGGCCCAGATCAGATCGGCCGCAGGCAGTTTCGCGGCGAAGTCGTCGGCCGCCGCGTCGGCGAGCACGGTCTCCACGCTGACACTGTTGTCACCGCCCAGTGCTTCCCGGACCGAGTCGGTGGCCGCCTCGAGCAGCTCCGGCACCGCGTCCGAGATCACCAGTCGGCCGCCGCCGCGAGCCAGCAGCTCGCGGGCGAACGCCACGCTCTGCCCGCCCGCGCCCGCACCGATATCTATGACGGTCGCCTGATCCGGGGCGGCCCCGATGAGCCGTCGCGCGGTCTCGGCATTCGCCGCCGCGGCCATCGAATCCTCACGTCGCAGCTCGGTGACCTGGGCCGCCCAGTCGATCTTGTCGTGGGTGTGGCCGTGCCCGTGGCCGTGTGAATGCCCCTGACCCTGGCCGTGCGAGTGCCCGTGACCGTGGGAATGCTGATCGGTGTGCGTGGCCGCCTGTCCGTGTGAATGTTCGCCCATGCCCCGACGCTAGCCCGCCGAGCCGCGAACCCCCGAACCCTTTTGCCAGTTCGGCAAACCACCGGTCGGTTCGGCAAATCGTCCGGATCGACCGAGCGGGGCCGCCCGCGCTGCGGACGGCCCCGGATTCGATCGGCTCAGGCCGCGGCGGGCGTGCTGGAGTCCGCGAACTGCGTGCGGTACAGCTCGGTGTAGCGACCTTCGGCGGCGAGCAGTTCGGCATGGGTACCGCGTTCCACGATCTGTCCGTGCTCGAGCACCAGGATCTGATCGGCATTGCGGATGGTGGACAGCCGGTGCGCGATCACCAGCGCGGTCCGCCCCTGCAACGCCTCGCCCAGCGCCTCCTGCACCGCTGCCTCGGAGGTCGAGTCCAATGAGGCGGTGGCCTCGTCGAGGATGACCACGCGCGGCTGCTTGAGCAGCAGCCGGGCGATGGTGAGTCGCTGGCGTTCGCCACCGGAGAGCCGGTACCCACGCTCGCCGACCACCGTGTCGAGGCCGTCGGGCAGCGCGGAGATCAGCTCGTGCAATCGGGCCCGCCGCAAGGCGTCCCAGAGTTCGTCCTCGGTGGCCGCGGGCCGGGCCAGCAGCAGGTTGGAGCGAATGCTGTCGTGGAAGAGGTGCCCGTCCTGGGTGACCAGGCCGACGGTGTCCTGAATGGATTGCGCGGTCAGCCCGCGCACATCCTGGCCACCGAGCAGCACCGCGCCGGAGTCCACGTCGTAGAGCCGCGAAACCAGTTGCGCGATGGTCGATTTCCCGGCCCCGGAGGAGCCGACCAACGCCACCAGCTGCCCGGGTTCGGCGCGCAGCGACACCTGGTGCAGCACTTCCTCACCGCCGCGGGTGTCGAGGGTGGCGACGTCCTCCAGCGACGCGAGCGACACCTTGTCGGCGGCGGGGTAGCCGAAGCTGACGTCGTCGAGTTCCACCGCGATCGGCCCGTCCGGCACCGCGACCGCCATCGGCGCATCCTCGATCAGCGGCTTCAGATCCAGGATCTCGAAGACCCGCTCGAAGCTCACCAGCGCCGACATCACGTCCACCCGGGCGCTGGCCAGCGCGGTCAGCGGGGTGTAGAGCCGGGTGAGCAGCAGCGAAAGCGCCACCACCGCACCGGGTTCCAGCTGCCCCCGCAGCGCCAGGTAGCCGCCGAGCCCGTAGACCAGCGCGAGTGCCAGCGCCGAGACCAGGGTGAGCGCGGTGACGAACACGGTCTGCAACATGGCCGAGCGCACCCCGATATCGCGCACCCGCCCGGCGCGCAGCGCGAACTCGGTGGATTCCTGGCGCGGCCGCCCGAACAGCTTGACCAGGGTGGCGCCCGGCGCGGAGAAGCGCTCGGTCATCTGGGTGCTCATGGCGGCGTTGAGCCCGGCCGCCTCACGCTGGATACCGGCGATCCGGGTGCCCATGCGTCGCGCGGGCAACACGAACAGCGGCAGCAGCACCAGTGCGAGGAGGGTGATCTGCCAGGACAGCCGCAGCATGACCGCCAGGGTCAGCGCGAGCGTCACGATATTGGTGACCACCCCGGACAGGGTGGTGCTGAATGCCCGCTGCGCCCCGATGACGTCATTGTTCAACCGGCTCACCAGTGCGCCGGTCCGGGTGCGGGTGAAGAAGGCGATCGGCATCCGCTGCACATGGTCGAAGACCGCCGTGCGCAGATCGAAGATCAAGCCCTCCCCGATGAGCGAGGACAGCCAGCGGATCACCAGCCCCAGTGCCGAATCCAGCACCGCCACCGCCGCGATGACGACCGCGAGCACGATCACCGTGCGTGGCGCGCCGTGCCCGACGATGGCGTCGACCACCCGGCCCGCCAGTACCGGCGTCGCCACCGCGAGTAGCGCCGAGGCGATGCTCAGCACCAGGAACGCCACCAGCCGCCGATGGTGCGGCCGCGCGAACGTCAGGATCCGCCGTGCCGTGGCCATGCTCAGTGGCCGCTGCTGTTCCGGCCCGCTCACGCCCCGATACAGCTGACTCCAGGCCACCGATTCGATGCTCATCCCCGCTCCTCACCACTGGGAGTTCCATCGAACCCCATGCCACCGACACTAAGACCTGAACAATGGTTGAGCTCAACCCCTTCCGCCCGCCCGTTCGCGCGCAGCGAAATCCGGCGTCCGTCCGCCGCCTCGCAGGTCGGGCCGAGCCGTGGGCCTAGGGTTGGACTGTGAGCGAGGCGTGGGCGCGGGCGTTGCGCGGGGTGATCGGCGGGGAGGTCGACACCGATGCGCGGCGGCGGGCCGAGTACTCGTCGGATGCCTCGAACTATCGGGTGCTGCCGCAGGGCGTGGTGTTCCCGCGCGACGGCGACGAGGTGGCCGCGGTGCTGGGGTTCGCGCGCAACGAGGGGCTGTCGGTGACGGCCCGGGGCGCGGGTACGTCGGTGGCGGGCAATGCCATCGGATCCGGGCTGGTGCTGGATTTCAGTCGGCATATGAACGCCGTGCTCGAGCTGGACGCCGAGACACTCACGGCGCGGGTGCAACCCGGCGTGGTGCTCGCTGAACTACAGCGGCGGGCGGCGGCCACCGGGCTGCGCTTCGGTCCGGATCCCTCGACGCAGAACCGGTGCACGATCGGCGGGATGATCGGCAACAACGCGTGCGGCCCGCACGCGGTGGCGTGGGGACGCACCTCGGATACGGTGCGGGAGTTGCGAATTCTGGATGGCACCGGGGTGCGGCGACGACTCGGCAGCGAGCTGTCGGCGGTGCCCGGGCTGGCGGAGTTCACCCGGGCGAACCTCGCGGTCATCCGTACCGAGCTGGGCCGCTTCGAGCGCCAGGCCTCGGGATACGCGCTGGAACATCTACTGCCGGAACGGGGTTCGTCGATAGCCAAGGCCTTCGTCGGCACCGAGGGCACCTGCGGCCTGCTCTTGGAGGCCACGGTCGAATTGGTGCCGATGCCCGCGGCCACCGTGCTGGTGGTGCTCGGCTACCCCGATATGCCCAGTGCCGCCGACGATATCGCGGCGATCATGGCGGTGGCGCCGATCGCGGTCGAGGGTATGGACGCCCGCCTGGTCGACGTGGTGCGCACCCACCGCGGCGGGGTCCCCGAGCTGCCTCGCGGCGGTGGCTGGCTCCTGGTGGAAATCCCAGGCAGTACCCCGGATCAGGCGCGAGATACCGCTGACCTGCTGCGAAAGACCGCACACGCCTTGGATTCCCGCATCGTGGTCGACCGCGCGGAGACCCGGTCCCTCTGGGCGATCCGCGCCGACGGTGCGGGCCTGGCCGGTCGCACCCCGGACGGGCAGCCCGCCTGGCCCGGCTGGGAGGACGCCGCCGTGCCCCCGCACCGGCTGGGCGACTACCTGCGCGAATTCGAGACCCTCACCCGTGCGCACGGCGTGGACGGTCTGCTCTACGGCCACTTCGGCGACGGCTGTATCCATGTCCGCCTGGATCTTCCGATCACCGATGCCCCACAGCGGTTCCGTGCCTTCCTGGAGGATGCCGCCCGCCAGGTGGTGAGCTTCGGCGGTTCGCTGTCCGGTGAACACGGTGACGGCCGCGCCCGCTCGGAACTGTTGCGCTGCATGTACTCCGAGCAGGCACTGACCGCGTTCGCCGGTTTCAAGGCCCTGTTCGATCCGGCCGATGTCCTCAATCCCGGTGTCCTGGTGCGGCCCCGGCCGATCGACGCGGACCTGCGCCTGACCGGTGTGCGCCCGCTGCCGATCGCCGACGGCTTCGCGTTCCCCGAAGACGGTGATCTCGCCGCCGCGGTGCACCGCTGTGTGGGTGTCGGCAAGTGCCGCGCCGACACCCGGGCCGCGGGCGGCTTCATGTGCCCGTCGTACCTGGCCACCGCCGACGAGAAGGACAGCACCCGCGGCCGTGCCCGGGTGCTGCAGGAAGTCGTTCGCGGAGAACTGGATTGGCGCTCGGACGCCGTCGCCGAGTCCCTGGACCTGTGCCTGTCGTGCAAGGCCTGTCATTCCGACTGCCCGGCCGGGGTGGACATGGCGACCTACAAATCGGAGACGCTGCACCGCCGCTATCGAGGCCGGTTGCGGCCCCTCGATCACTACGCGCTGGGCCGCCTCCCACAGTGGCTGGCCGCCGCGACCCGCGCTCCCGGCCTCGTCAACCGGCTCGCCGCCGCCAAGGCACTGAGCCACACCGGATTACGCGCGGCAGGTCTCGATCCGCGCCGCCCGATTCCGGAGCTGGCACGCCGCAGCTTCCGGCGCACCTGGCGGCAACCGCCGCCGGACGGGAATCCAGGTGTCCTGCTCTGGCTCGACACCTTCACCGACGCCTTCGACCCGGAGATCGCCACCGCGGCAGTCGAATTGATCGAATCCCTCGGCCATCCCGTGCGTATTCCCGACCGCAGAGTCTGCTGCGGCCTCACCCTGATCAGCACCGGTCAACTCGATGCGGCGCGAAAACGCCTGCGCGCCACGGTCGAAGCCCTCGCCCCGCAGGTGGCGGCCGGTGGCACGGTGGTCGGCCTGGAACCGTCGTGCGTCGCCGCGCTGCGCGACGACCTACCGCGTCTACTGCCCGACGATCCCCGCGCGCTGTCGGTGGCCGCCGCGGTGCGCACCCTGTCGGAATTCCTGGAATCGCAGCCCACTTGGCGGCCACCGGATCGGACCGGGCAGACGGTGCTGGTGCAGCCGCATTGTCATCAGCATGCCGTGCTGGGTTTCGCCGCCGACCGCCGAATTCTCGAGCGCACCGGAGCGAAAGTGATCGAGATCACCGGATGCTGTGGACTTGCTGGTAATTTCGGAATGCAGCGCGGACATTACGACGTTTCCGTCGCGGTCGCGGAGAACGGAATGCTTCCGGCGCTACGCGCGACCGCCGAAGAAACGATCTTGCTCGCCGACGGCTTCTCCTGCCGCACCCAGGCCGCGCAGCTGGCCGGTCGCCGTTTCCGTCATCTGGCCCAATTCCTCTGGGACACAAAGGAAAAATGAAGGGCGTCCACCGAGGTGGACGCCCGTGGGTCAGCTGCCGAACGGCAGGGTGCCCGGTGCGAGGTGATACCCGCTGCTCCCGGCGAAGACATTGCCGAGCACGCCGAGCAGGAAATTGACCAGATTGGTGATCACGCGTAAACCTCCATCAGAGCGAATGCCGTCCAATTGCCGATAAGCAACACAATCGGATTGAACATCGGGGTCCGCGCGCGACGCGTTAACAATAGAATGGCGCGGTGACTGCAGCGCCGACCGCACGGACCCCCGCCGTCGCGACCGAGCGCACCCCCGCTCTCGCGCGGGAACTGACCCGTAGCGTGCACTCCGATCGCCCCGTCGATCTGGCCGCCACCGTCTTCCCGCTGGGACGCGGTTCCGGCGATCCGTGTCACCGCCGGACCCCGGACGGCGCGCACTGGCACGCCTCCCGCCTGCCCACCGGCGAGGTCACCTACCGGCTGCGCCAGGCCGACATCCACACCGTGACCGCGCAGGCCTGGGGTCCGGGCGCACCGGAGTTCCTCGACGGCCTGCCCGCCATGCTCTGCCTGGACGAGGACCTGACCACCTTCACCCCGGAGCATCCCAAGATCGCCGAGGCGCACCGCCTTCATCCCGGCCTGCGCATGCTGCGCACCGGCCTGGTGTGGGAGGCGCTGGTGCCCGCCGTGCTGGAACAGAAGGTGCACACCAAGACGGCCCACGACTCGTGGCGGAAACTGGTCTGGCGCTACGGAACCCCCGCCCCCGGCCCGGCTCCCGAGGGTTTGCGGGTGATGCCGGACGCGGACACCTGGCGGCACATTCCGTCCTGGGTCTACCACCGCGCCAATGTCGGCCCGCAGCGCTCGAAAACCATTGTGCTGGCAGCCCGGATCGCCGAGAAGCTGGAGGCCGCCGCGACTCTCGGCCATGCCGACGCCGCGCAGCGCCTGCGCACCGTCCCCGGCATCGGGGTGTGGACGGCCGCGGAGATCGCGCAGCGCGCCTTCGGCGATCCGGATGCGCTGTCCGTAGGTGACTTTCATCTGGCCGCCACCGTCGGTTGGACCCTGCTGGGTCATCCCATCGACGATGACGCCATGGTCGAATACCTGGAACCGCTACGCCCGCACCGCTATCGGGCAGTCCGCCTGCTCGGCCTCGCCGGTTTCGCGCACAAACCCAAATTCGGCCCCCGCACGCCCTACACCGACCACAGCCGCATCTGAGGTCGCTGCTCGGCACTACCCTCCGGGCACGTTCGGCGTTGCCTGCAGTGCTCTGGGCGACCGCACCCCCGCCCTGGTCGGCCTTGCTCTCGTAGCGCGTTCAGCGTTGTGCCGCAGCGGCGTCGGCGGCTCGCTGCGCCCGATCCAAGGCGATCGGGACCGGGATCCGGCCCAGGTACATCTCGTCGAAGATCGGCGTGAAGGCTTGCAGCGCAGCCGGAAAGCCCGCTCCGCCCCCGGCCGAGATCTGCCGTCCGCGCAGCACGTCGAAGAACGGGGAGACGTCGATCCCCTGCCGCGCCCAGTAGTCCCGGTACGCCTGCTGATCGGCGACGACCGCCGGAATCGTCGCGCCGCTCTCCCCCAGGTACCGATTGCCCGCCGCGCTGCCGAGCCAGGCCAGCACCCGCCGTACCGCGTCCGGGTGCCGGGTGGCCGCGTTGCCCGCCACCCCGACCGCGTTGTTCGCACTGACCCGCCCGGCCGGTCCCTCGGGAATCATGGTCAGCCCCCAGTGGAATCCAGCGCTCTTCGCCACGGTGGCGAGGTTGAAGCTGCCCGACTGGAACAGCGCCATCCGGCCCTGGAGGAAGGCGTTCTTGGCGAAGTCACCGCTGGTATTGGTGTCCGCGGCCGAGGGTGACAGCCCGTCGCCGACCAACCGCACCGTGTATCCGAAGGCGTCGCGCCCCTGCTGCGAGTCGAAGGCGAAGCGCCCGTCGCGTTGCAGCTCGCCGCCCGCCGAGCCCAGATAGGGCAGCGTGATGGACTGAAAGTCGTTGGCCGCGTTGTACGGCCACACCGTGCCGGTGCGCAGTCGCCGCAGCAGCGGCCGGAAGGTGTCGTGGGTGTCGTCCGGACTCCAGATCGCGGCGGCGAGTGCGGCCGGATCGATCCCGGCGGCGGTGAGCAGGTCCCGATTGAAGTACACCGCGCTGCCGCCGTCGACGAACTGCGGTACCGCCCACAGCTTCCCGGCCCGCGTGAACTGGTTGACCGCCAGTGGATCCCAGGCCGCGGCGGCCGAATCCCCCAGCGCCGCCCCGATATCGGTGAGATGCCCACTGTCGGCGTAGTCCTCGTACAGACTCGTCCAGAACAGGTCGTCGGCGGTGCCGCCCGCCACATCCAGCCGCAGCTTTTGCGCGTAGGAAGCCCACGGCACCAGCGTGATCCGAACATCCAGATCCGGATTGGCCCGCTCGAACTCGTCCAGCGAGGCCCGGTAGGCGGCCACGAAACTCTGATCCCAGATGCGCAACCGCACCACCGTGCGCCCGTCCCCACCGGCGTCCCGCCCCAGCCACAGCGCCGCCGCGACCAGCAGCAGCGCCGCCAGCCCGATCCCCAGCGCCGCCCGGGTCGAGTCCTTGACCTGAAACCTCATGCGGCCCGCCTCATTTGAGTCCGGTGACGGCGATGGAGCGCAGCACCTGCCGCTGGAACACCACGAACAGCACCACCAGTGGCGCGATGGCGAGGGTGGTGGCCGCCATGATGAGCGTCCACTGCGCGTTGTACCGGGTCTGCAGGTTGGCGGTGGCCACCGTCAGCACCTGCCATTTCGGCCCGGACGCGGCGACCAGCGGCCACATGAAGTTGTTCCACTGGGTGACGACCGTGATCACGGTGAGGGTGGCCAGGATCGGCCTGCTCATCGGCACCACCACGTGCACCAGGATGTCGAGCGTGTCCGCCCCGTCGGTGCGGGCCGCGTCGATCAGTTCCCCCGGGATGGCCAGGAAGTACTGGCGCAGCAGGAATATCGCGTACGGGGAGCCGAACACGAACGGCAGGATCAGCGCCCAGAAGGTGTTGAGCCACCCCAGTTTCGCGAACATCAGGTACAGCGGCACCAGGGTGACGGCGCTGGGCACCATCATGGTGCCGAGGTACACCCAGAACAGGGTGTCCCGTCCCGGAAAGCTGGTGCGCGCGAACGCGTACGCGGCCAGGATCGAGGTGAGCAGTTGCCCGCCCGTGACGCACACCGTCATCAGCGCGGTGACCGCGACCGCCCGCCCCAGCCCCTGGTCGAGGACGGTCCGGAAATTGTCGAGGGTCACCGGATGCGGTGTGGACAGGGCGGATTCGGTGGCGAACTGATGCGGGGTCTTGAAGGCTGTCAGCGCACTCAGCACCAGCGGGGCGACGGCCACGAGCGCGCCCAGGATCAGCACCGCGTACGCGGTCGCGGTGCGGGCCAGCGCTTTCCGGTCAGTACTCATAGCTGGTCCTGTCGCGGAAGTAGCGGTGCTGGGCCACGGTGATCACGAACAGCACCGCGAACACCACCACCGCCATGACGGCGGCCCGCCCGGGATGGGCGGCGTCGAAGGCCTCGGAGTAGATGCGCATGGCGACCACATCGGTGCGGTGATCGGGCCCGCCGCGGGTCAGCGCGTACACCGCGTCGAAGGTCTGGAACACCGTGAGCACCCCGGTGGCCAGCACGAAGAACATGGTGGGCCGCAACATCGGCAGGATCAGCCAGCGCACCCGCCGCCAGCCGGTGGCCCCGTCCAGCGCGCCCGCGTCCAGGATCTCCGCCGGGATGGCCCGGATTCCGGCGACGAAGAACAGTGCCACGTACCCGACGTTCATCCACACCATCACCGCCGCCACCGCGGGCAGCGCCAGCGCCGGTTCGCTGAGCCATTCGATGTGGGTGCCCAGCAGTGCGTTCAACGCCCCACCGGTGGGCGCGAAGATCCACTGCCACACCACGCCGACCGCGACCGGCGCGCACATCCACGGCAGCGCGTACAACACCCGCAGCACCGTTCCACCCCGTCCGCGCCGCGCCAGCAGTGCCGCCACCGCGAATCCGAGCGCCGTCTGCACCGGCACCACCAGGGCGGTCAGTCCCAGCGTCACCGCGATGGAATGCCCGAACTGCCGATCGCTCAGCACCGACCGCCAGTTGCTCAGGCCGGTGAACTCGATGGGCCCCAGCAGATTCCAGCTGTGCACACTGAGCCACAGCACGATGACGATCGGCAGCAGCAGGAATCCGCCGACCCCGATCAGGCTCGGCAGCAGCAGGGCGTAGCTCACCGCGGCCCGACGACGCTCGCGCCGGGTCATGGCCGCGCCGGGCTCACGCCACGTCCTTTTTCATGCCGCGTCCATTTTCATGATCAGCGACGCTACCCGGGCTGTTGCGCGCCGCCGGATCTCACACGCCTGATCTGTCCGATATCTCCTGTGTGCGACGCGATTTCGGCATTCGTTTCCAAACGGTGACTTCGCGCGGCGCATGATAGTTTGTGCCGCGCTTGTTCATTTTTTGACCGGCGAGGCGGCCACTACACGGCAGGGGACGGCGTCGATGAGAATCAAGCCCCGAGAACAGATCCTCGGAGTCTGGCGGTCGCTGCTGACCGCCTGCTATCGCGATGAGACCTGGGTATGGGGCGGCATCAACGGCTCGAACTCCATCAGTGACGCCGAACAGGTGCTGTGCCTGCTCTATCCCGCGACCGAACTCGAGGGGTTCGGCCTCGACAATCCGGACGCCATGGCCGACGACGTCGCCGAGACGCTGTCGCTGCTCGGTGGCGTGCCGTCCCGGGATTCCCGGCGCCTGGGCGAGGTCGAGATGCGGGCCGATCGGGTCCTGATCGGCCGGACGCTGCTGGGCGTGCTGGAGTCCTACTACGATCGCCACGCCGAGGTGACCCGGGCCGATCCCGATACCGGCGAGATCCTCGAGGAAGTGCCGATCTTCGCGGCCGGCAGCTACCTGGCGTCGAGCAACGGCATCGGTCCCAACGCGGATCAGCTGCGGCTGGATGTCGTCGACTCCTATTCGATGTCGCTGACCCTGTGCCTGGCCTCGCTGAAGTTCCTGCGTGGTCTGCACAGATCGAGTGTGGAGCTGGGCGGCCCCATCGCCCGCCGCACCGAGGTGCGGATCGCCCTGCTGGAGAAGCGGGTCAAGACCCGCCTGACCGCCGCCATGATCGGCCTGGTCCGCAGCTTCGTGGTCAGCACCTTCACCAAGCGGTCGCCCGAGGCGCAGGCCATGCTGTCGATGCTGAATCAGACCGGTGCGGCGCCGGATACCGTGGTGAACGCGGTGCTGACGCGGCTCGAGCGGGTGCGCAACCGGCTGCGCAACGACCTCACCCTCTCGAAGTCGCCGGAGGCCGACCTCTACGACGACAATCAGCTCTTCGAATGTGGCTGGAGCTGGGGCATAGTCGCCGGTGCCACCCCCATCGACTTCGTCGACATGGACATCGCGGCGCAACCCGGCATCGCCGTCGCCCGGCCCTATCTGCACTTCACCGTGGTGGCGCTGGACGGTATCAACGACCTGACCTCGGTGCGCACCAGGGAACTCGACCTGCTGGACGCCGAGCAGCGCCGCCTGGCGGAGGCCCTGCAGCTGCGCTGGGAACTGGCGCAACGCTACTGGGCCGCGGTGGCCCGCTTCGGTCCCGGACGCTGGCCCCTGGAGGACATCCCGTGGCGCACCACCGATGGCGAGGAATCCGACTACTTCAGTCTCACCGTGTCGGCCGTGCTGATGCAGGATCTACAGGCGCGCCAGGCCGATGACGACGACTTGAACCGGGCCGCACCGATTTTCGACGAGCTGGCCCGGCGTGGCCGGATCATCAGCCGTTTCACCGAGAGCGACTCCGCACGGCTGATGCACAGCCCCGGGCTGAGTCTGCGGCTGCACGGCACGGCCGGGGTGGCCGATGGGCCGCTGCTGTGCTGGACCGTATCCGATTACGCCACCGTGCTTTTGAAGCGCACCCTGCAGGCCGCGAACCTCTCCGGCACCATGGAGACCCGCGACGTACTGCTGCGGCTGGCCCAGTCGATCATGGATCATCTCGACAATCGCTCCTTCCGAGGCGGACCGGTCACCGGGCTCTGGGACGATCCGACCCGGATCTTCGGCGGCGACGCGGTACTGAAGCCGTCGTGGTACTTCACCGAACGTATGGTGGAGTGCCTGGTCGCGGCGGCGCACATGTACCAGGAACCGCCGATTCGCCCGCCCAATCTGGTGATTCGCGCGCAGGAGATGCTCACCGAGGCCGAGCACCTGCTCAATCGCAAGCTGCTCGAGCTCGATATCACCGACACCTCCGCGACCAAGTCCGCGGTGACGGCGTCGGAGCGGCGATTGAGCCGGGCCCGCGAGATAATCGATGAATTACCGGGTACCGCACTGAGTTTGGCCACGCAGTCGCTGCTGGACCTCGACGAGCTGGCCTATGCGCGCTACGACGCGGACAGGATGGAGTGAGCCGTGCTCGTCTTCTCGGTTTCCGACAAGGGCGGCACCGGCCGTTCGGTGACCAGCTGCAACATGGCCTATCGGCTGAGCATGAAGGGCTACAAGGTCGCCTACACCGACTTCGATTTCGGATCGCCCACCGCGGGCGGCACTTTCGAGATCAGCCGGATCGACAACGGCCTGCCCGACGGCGGTGGCCTGCACGACTACCTGATGGGTCTGTGCAATATCCCGGACCCGCTGAGCGTGCGCTCGGAGACCGACCGCACCGATCTCGGCCAGTCCCGCCATCCGTCGGGGCGACTGGTGCTGTTTCCGGGTGATCGTGGTGGCGCCGAGTTCAATACGCTCGAGCCGAAGATGGTCGACCGCTGCGTGGACCTGTTCGCCAAGTGCGAGCGGGAATACGACGTGACCTTCATCGATCTGAGCGCCGGGCGTTCGGCCGCACTGCAACTCGTGCTCGACGCCACCCGTAAGCAGGAGCTCGATCACGTCGTTTCCCGCTGGCTGGTCTTCCACCGCTGGACCAGCCAGCACATCGCGGCGGCGCGGGCCCTGGTGCACGCGGAGCACGGCATCCTGAAACTCGGTGAGGCACTGGAGCATCCGGAGGGTCGACTGGCCAGCTCGATCCGATACGTGCGCACGGCAGTCCCGGAACTGCACCGCGCCCGAGACCTGCGGCCCGCGCAGTCCGCCTGGTTGCAGCGTCAGCACGACGCGCTCACCAGGACCTCCATCCGCAATCGGATGGGCAATACGGTGGTGCTGGGCCAGACCCCCGTCGAACCGATGCTGCAGTGCCGCGAGCAGGTGATCCTGGATGTCGACGTGGCCGCCAAGATCGCCAACCCGGAGACCGTGGACGCGTTCCGCAAACTCGCCGATCGACTGGTGACCGACGCAGTGTGGGAAGGAGCCGTGAATCCGTGAGCACCGCGACCGATTACAGCGAAGCCAGCGAACACCACCGGGTGCACGGCCAGTGGATGTCGCATCTGTCGATCGAGGTCGGGCACTTCTACATGGAGGATCTGGGCCGGGGCCCGGATCGACTGCGGGCCCAGCTGCTGCGGGTCGCGCCGCTGGTGCAGGCGCACCTGGTGGCCGCGCGCGCCGAGTTCGGTGAAAACGCCAGGGTGAGTACCTGTTTCCTGGTGGACGACTACTTCGGGCGCGACACCGATCCGCGCACCATCATGCCGTCACTGCTGGACACCGCCCGCGAATGCGGCGTGCGGATCGACTATCTGGCCCGGGAAGCGGCCTGTGCGGAAGCGCCGACCTTCCTCGACGGTGAACCGGTCGGGAATTCGGTCCGGCTGGCGGAGATGGTGGCCTCGCGCATCGTCGCCGAACCGGACGAGGGCAGCACCGGCCGCAGGCCACCCACCGACGAGTCCGGCTGGCTGTGCAACGGCCGTCGCTCCTCGGAGTTCGCCCCGGGCCTCGCCATGCGGGTGCCGACCTACACCCCGCCCCGGCAGTTCGGTGCCCGCAGTCATTCGGTGTTCCTGGACGTGCAGCTGTGGAATACCGAAACCGTCGAGGTCGCGGGCGCGAAGCTGGAACGCCGCCTGTGGTCCTGCCCGTTTCTCGCCTCCATCTGGCAGTTGTTGCGGCTCGGCATGATTCGCGACAACGGTGAGCTGGTCGCGACCCCGGTGCCGTTCTCGGGGAGCTGGCCGGAGGAGTGGGCGCAATTGCCCGCGGTGGTGCAGTTGAACGAGGACGCCGCGCCGTTCCCCGCCTTCCGGGCGCTGTCGGTGCTGCCGCACACCTATCTCGGCATCGAGCACGCGGTGCGATTGATCCTCGATCATCTGAACCTGGACCCCGCGGTCAACGACAAGGTGCTGGCATTGGCCGCGTCGCAACGGATCTCGGTGCCGCAGCTGGTGACCAACCGTCTCAATCATCTGTTCATCGGGGACGAATGAGCGATCCACTGGTGCTGCTGGGCGAGGTGCGCACCTGTCTGCTGCCCACCGAACGCGCCCTGGCCGGTCGGGAGACCTCCGCGCTGCTGGCGCTGCTGCCCGGCCAGCAGGTGCAGATTCGGGAACGTCCACTGCCCCGGGCGGTTTCGCCCGGCATCGCGGTCGGCGTGGACTGCGTGCTGGCGACGGTCAGGAACGCGAAGGCGCGCTCGGTGGGAACGGTGGCCACGCACGCGGTGCTGGTCGGCGGCCGGGTGGCGCAGAGCTCGTCGGCGGTCCGGGTGGTGCGGGCCGCCGACTCGAATCGCAAACCGTGGGACCACTATCTGGCCTCGGTGGGGACGGTGGAGCTGATCCCCCGGATCGGTGACGACACCGCCGCCGCCGTCGATCTCGCCGAGGGCTTTCTGGAGGCGTCGAGCGCCACCACCCTGGATCTCGCCTCGATCAGCGATCGACTGCTGACCCGCGTCACCATGGACGCGCAGCGCGGCGGCGAGCGGGCGCCGGTGCGCACCTCGCCCACCCGGCTGCGCTGGTCGGCGCGGGTCGCGCCGACCCTGGACGGGGAGGCCCGCGGGCGTACGGTGGTGGGCTTCCGGATCGAGAACGAATCGGTGCGCTCGGTGCGCATCGTGGTGCCGACGGTTCAGGATCTGGCTGCGGTGCAACGCTTCTGCGAGGATCTCGCGGTGCACGACTGGCTGCTCACCACGCTGGGCAGCGCGCTGGCGGATGTGCAGGGCATCGGCCGGGACCGGGATCCGGTGGCCATGCTCAGCCCCCTGCTCGAGCAGTTGGTGCACCTGTGGATGCCGGGCGCTCACACCCCGCCGCGGATGCGGGAGCTGTGGAGTCGGCTGGAGGCCGACCCGGGCTTCACCAAGCAGTGGCAGGCCCAGGTCGGCCAGTTGCGGGACCGGCTGACGGTGGCGACGCTGGAGGCGTTGCGCAGCGCGAAGATCAGCGACGCCTACTGGTGAGCTAGAGCCGGAACCACCGCCGCACCAGCAGCGCGAAGAACACGGACATGGTGACCGCGCCGACGTAGCACTCGATGACATAGAGCGGCCGGGCCGCCGGGCGCAGGCTGTCGGTGTCACCGAGTCCCAGCGGATTGAGATAGTTGACCAGCACCTTGTAGACGGTGAACGCGATCGGGTCGTGTGAGCTGAACGCGATGGCGATGGTGAAGATGACCAACTGCAACGCCACGAACCACAGCATGCGGAACGGCCGATATCCGTAGCCGCACACCAGATCCGGGAACAGTCCGGCGATGCGCTTGAAGGCCGTCGGCTGGGCCAGCCGCTTGGCCTGTGCCAGCGCCAGCCCGCAGCGGTCCTCGGCGTCGTTGTCCTCGTCGATGCGGTACAGGCCGCCCGCGCGGCGCAGCGCCAGCGCCGCGTGCGCGGGCAGCCGGGCCGCGATCATGGCCTGGCCCAACGCTTCGTAGATCTGGGCCAGATCGTGATTCTGAGTGCGGCTCAGCCGCAACGGTCCTCGGAATTCCACCTCGGCGGCCAGCAGCGCGGACAGCTGTGCGGTGAGCCGTTCGAAGGGGTGGGACTCGGTGAGGTGCTGGGACGCGGAGTCGGCGTACATGTGCCGGAACACCAGGCTGTCCCCGGTGCGGCGGATCCCCGGCGGATCGTAGGTGGACACCACCGTCTCCACGTGCTGGGCGAACGAATCCAGCAGTGCGCGTTCGGTTGTCGGCGGTGGCGGCGGCTGTTGATCATGCGGGATGCTGTCCTCGTCATCGAGGTACACGTACACCTCGGTGGCGTACGCGCCGGCGTGTCCCCCGATGCGCTCGCTCATGTCCGCCACGAAGGGCGACAGCTCCGCGCTCTTTTCCAGCATGATCAATGATAAATCTTGCGCACCAGCACATCTCGCGGCTCGTCGGCGCCGAAGTACCCCGGATCGTGATCGGCCCAGACGAAGCCGACCTCCTTGTACAGGTGGTAGGCGTCGCGATTGCCCGGCTGCACGGTGACGAAGACCTGCTCGACCTCGGCCCGGTGGCAGTGTGCCAGAGCGGATTCCAGCAGCGCGCGCCCGTAGCCGCGGCCGCGGCAGTGCCGGGCGACCGCCAGTCCCATGAACCAGGCGTTGCCGTCGTTGCCGAGGGCGGTGAGCACGTACCCGCACACCTCCCCGTGCTCTTCTGCGACCGTCCAGTCCGCACCGTGCAGCTCAAAGAGTTGCCGCAGCACGAAATACGGGTAGGCCAGATGTTTGAACTCGATTTCCTCGAGTGCGCGGATCGCGTTGAGATCCGCCATGGACGCAGTCCGGTACACCGGAAGCGACGGCTGTTCGAAGGCCAACAACGGTGTTCCCCTCCACCGGCAGCGAGAGTGCGATGGATTCCAGGGTAGGCGTCACACCGGTATGTGGGCATGATTCGGCCCACGGGTGCGATTCGGCCCGCCCGCCGTCTGTGGAGCGGACGGGCCGAATCGCGCTGCCGCACGCGATGGGGACTGCGCCACCGCGACCCGGAGGTCAGGCGCGGGGCACTCGAAGGCGCTGTGCGGCAGCGTTTATCGCGGCCGGGGGCCTTCCCCGGTATGTCCCGGGCCGCGAAGATCGAGAACCAGCCGGTCGGGATTGAAAGGACAGCAACCACCAGACCAGGCCATGCACCGCCCGGTCGTAGCGGTCATGGCAGGGCGCGCTCATCGAGGACGCACCGCCCTTCCTCGACCAGGATCGCCCGCGCCCGTCGCCGCACCTTGCACGAGTCCACCGTGCAATCGAGGTGCAACTGCATTGCCGCGTGGGCTTGTTCGACGCTCATCAGCCCGGGATCCCGGCGGCACTGCGAAAGACGTGCGATGTGCATATTCAGGGACGTCAGTTGCATGTCCAGACCACTCCTCGTTCCCGCTGGTTCCTGAAGTGCCCGGAGTTTCAGGAAAGGAAAGGGGCCTAGCGATGTCGCTCCGGGCACATCTCCAGCACACCACGAGCAGACGCCCGGCGGGCGAATTTCGGGGCGGAGAACGCAAAATTGCGCGAATTCCCAGCAGCGAATCCACCTGGGGGAGGACGATTCTCCATAGTGGACGAGTTTTTCGTCCGTTGTTCCCGATTTCATGCCCGCGCGTCGCGAACGGAGCGTGTTGTGTCAGAAGGTCCCGCGTCATCCACCCTGCCGCGTCGTCAGCTCGGACGCTATCTGCGCGACTGGCGTATCCAGGCCGGACTCACCATCGCCGAGGCGGCGAAGCTGATGGAATGGGGCGCGAGCACCTTGCAGCGGCTGGAGAAGGGCAACGCGGATCGCATCCGCACCATCGACATCCAGGAGCTGTGCCGCATCTACGGGATCCCGGCCGAAATCACCGAGGGCCTCAAGGGATTGGCGCAGCAGGCCGCGGTGAAGAGCTGGTGGCACTCCTACGGCGACCTCATTCCGGAGAACTTCGACGTCTATGTCGGCCTCGAAGCATCCGCCCAGCAGTTGTCCTGCTACCAATCGGATCTGGTGCCGGGACTGCTGCAGACCGCCGACTACGCGCGGGCGCTCAACCGGCTCGGATACCCGAACGAGAGTCCCGCCGAGGTGGATCGGCGGGTGCAGTTGCGAATGCAGCGGCAGGCCATGATCACTCGCCACATGCATCCGGCGAATGTCGCCATGGTGTTGCACGAGTCGGTATTGCGCCGCCTGGTGGGAGGTGCAAGGGTGATGGCGGCACAGGTGCGGCACCTGGCCGAGGTGAGTACCCGATCCAATGTCCGCCTGCGCATCCTGCCCTTCGCCGCCGGTGTCCCCCTGGGACTTTCGACCGGACCGTTCGTGATCCTGGAGTTCGGATCCGACAGCAAGGGGCAGCCGGTGGAGCCCCCGGTGGTCTATGTGGAGGGATTCACCGGCGATCTGTATCTCGAGCGGCAGGGTGACGTGCAGCGCTATCGCCGGGCGCTGGAAGGCCTGCAGCAGTGCGCGCTCGACACCCAGGACAGCAGCGGCCTGCTGTGGCAGGCGGCGAAGGAGTTCCGAGCATGACGGTGATGGATCTTTCCGGGGCGCGCTGGTTCAAGAGCAGCCGCAGCGGTGCCGGGAAGGAGTGCGTCGAGGTGGCCTTCCTGCCCGCGGGCCGGGTCGGCGTGCGCGACAGCAAGAATCCCGACGGTCCGGCGCTGGTGTTCGGCGGCGCGGACTGGCGCCGATTCACCGCGAATATCGAAAGCGGTGCGTTCGAAGCATGATTCGACGCGTGAGCGTCAAAGAATGGCGACCACACCCATTGCCACGGCGGCCACCAGGACACCGATCCCGAGTGCGGGCATCAATGCGCCGGTGAGTACGTATACGCCCATCGCCGACACCGCGAAGAGCATCCCTACGATCAGCCGTTCGACCCAGTCATCGGGACCCAATCTGCGGTATCGGGGACGATTCCTGAGTCCTCGATCCACAAGTAGTCGGATACCCCATGTTTAGCTCGGGCAAACATGTTTTCGTGGCCCAACCGCGGCTGTTCCGTGATCTTGGACGAGCGCGGGCGGCGCACGATGTGTGCGCCGCCCGTGAGTTCAGCGTCGGAAAAGCTTGTTGCCCAACCAGACCAGCGGATCGTACTTGTTGTCGACCACCCGTTCCTTGAGCGGGATCAAGGCGTTATCGGTGATCTTGATGTGTTCGGGGCAGACCTCGGTGCAGCACTTGGTGATATTGCAGTAACCCAGGCCCGCGTCCTCCTGCGCCAGTTCACGGCGGTCGGCCACGTCCAGGGGATGCATTTCCAGTTCCGCGATCCGCATCAGATAGCGCGGACCGGAGAACGCGTGCTTGTTCTCGTCGTGGTCGCGCACCACGTGACAGGTGTTCTGGCACAGGAAGCATTCGATGCACTTGCGGAATTCCTGCGACCGCTCCACATCGGCCTGCTGCATCCGGTAGTCACCGGGCTTCAGGTCCACCGGCGGCGTGAACGACGGAACCTCGCGCGCCTTCTGGTAATTGAACGACACGTCCGTGACCAGGTCCCGGATCACCGGGAAGGTGCGCATCGGGGTCACCGTCACCACCTCTTCGGGCGTGAAGGTCGACATCCGGGTCATGCACAGCAGTCGCGGCCGCCCGTTCACCTCGGCCGAGCACGAACCGCACTTGCCCGCCTTGCAGTTCCAGCGCACCGCCAGATCCGGCGCCTGGGTGGCCTGCAGCCGGTGGATGATGTCGAGCACCACCTCACCCTCGTTCACCAGCACGGTGAAATCGTGCAGGCCGCCGCCGTCGATGTCGCCGCGCCACACCTTGAACTTCGCGTCGTAACCCATGGCTATTCCGCCTTTCCGGCGTCGTCTCGCAGCGTCGCGAGATCGGCGGGGCTGTAATACTTTTCGAGTTCCGTCAGTTCGAACAGGCGCAGCAGTTCGGTGCGCATCGGGATCTGGTCCTGGGAGGTGACCGTCACCGACGGCACCGCCTGGCCCACATCGTCGGGGTCGACCGTGCAGACCAGCAGCTGGTTGCGCCAGGCCGGATCCATGCCCGGATGGTCGTCGCGGGTGTGCCCGCCGCGGCTCTCGGTGCGCAACAGCGCTGCCTGCGCGACACATTCGCTGATCAGCAGCATGTTGCGCATATCGAGCGCCAGGTGCCAGCCGGGGTTGAACTGCCGGTGGCCCTCGACGGTGATGTGGTCGAAGCGGTCCCGCAGTTCCGACAGCTTGTCGATGGCCTGCTTGAGCTCACCCTCCTTGCGGATGATGCCGACCAGATCGTTCATGATCTGCTGCAGGTCCAGATGCAGGGTGTACGGGTTCTCGCCCGGGCCCTCGTCCGACGGATCGAACGGTGTCACAGCGGCTTTCGCGGCGGCGGCCAGGTCGGTGTCGGAGATCTTCGGCCGTCCCGGCAGCTGCTCCACGTAGGTGGCCGCGCCCAGACCCGCGCGCCGTCCGAACACCAGCAGGTCCGACAGCGAGTTGCCGCCCAGCCGGTTGGAGCCGTGCATACCGCCGGAACACTCACCGGCAGCGAACAATCCGAGCACGGTGGCCGCGCCGGTGTCCGGGTCGACCTCGATGCCGCCCATCACGTAGTGGCAGGTCGGACCGACCTCCATCGGTTCCTTCGTGATGTCCACGTCGGCCAGCTCTTTGAACTGGTGGTGCATGGACGGCAGCCGCCGGATGATCTCGGCGGCGGGCATGCGGGAGGAGATGTCGAGGTAGACGCCGCCGTGCTCGGTGCCACGACCGGCCTTGACCTCTTCGTTGATGGCGCGGGCCACCTCGTCACGGGGCAGCAGGTCGGGGGTGCGTCGGGCGGAGTCGTTGTCCTTCAACCACTGATCCGCCTCCTCGATGGTCTCGGCGTACTGTCCCTTGAACACCGGGGGGATGTAGTCGAACATGAAGCGCTTGCCGTCGGTGTTGGTCAGCACTCCACCGTCGCCGCGCACACCCTCGGTGACCAGGATGCCCTTCACCGACGGCGGCCAGACCATGCCGGTCGGATGGAACTGCAGGAACTCCATGTTGATCAGCGAGGCGCCGGCGCGCAGGGCCAGCGCGTGGCCGTCGCCGGTGTACTCCCAGGAGTTGGAGGTCACCTTGTAGGACTTGCCGATGCCGCCGGTCGCCAGCACCACCGCGGGGGTCTCGAACAGCACGAAACGGCCGGACTCACGCCAGTATCCGAAGGCGCCGGAGATCCGGTCCTCGTCCTTGAGCAGTTCGGTGATGGTGAGTTCGGCGAAGACCTTGATGCGGGCCTCGTAGTCGCCGGTGGCCGCGAAGTCCTCCTGCTGCAGCGACACGATCTTCTGCTGCATGGTGCGGATGATCTCGAGCCCGGTGCGGTCGCCGACGTGCGCGAGGCGCGGGTAGGTGTGGCCGCCGAAGTTGCGCTGGCTGATCCGGCCGTCCTTGGTCCGATCGAACAGCGCCCCATAGGTTTCCAGCTCCCACACCCGGTCCGGAGCCTCCTGCGCGTGCAGTTCGGCCATCCGCCAGTTGTTGAGGAACTTGCCACCACGCATGGTGTCCTTGAAGTGGGTCTGCCAGTTGTCCTTCTCGTTGGCATTACCCATGGCCGCGGCGCACCCGCCCTCGGCCATGACGGTGTGCGCCTTGCCGAACAGCGATTTGCAGACCACCGCCACCGACAGACCGTGCTCACGGGCTTCGATGACCGCACGGAGACCCGCGCCACCGGCGCCGATCACGACCACGTCGTACTTGTGCCGTTCGACTTCAGGCATGGACCGAATACTCCTGGGAGAGAAGAGGAATAGAGACTGCGAACGTCAGCCGACGAGGCGCGGGTCCGAGATGGTCCCGCTGGCCACGAGCATGACGTAGAAATCGGTGAGGACCAGCGTGCCGAGGGTGGTCCAGGCCAGCTGCATGTGCCGGGTGTTGAGCTTCGACACCACGGTCCAGAAGCGGTAGCGCACCGGATGCTGCGAGAAGTGCTTCAACCGCCCGCCCGCGATGTGGCGGCAGGAGTGGCACGACAGCGTGTACGCCCACAGCAGCAGTGCGTTGGCGGTGATGATCACCGTGCCGAGCCCGAGCCCGAACCCGCCGCCCTTGCCGTGGAAGGAGATCACCGCGTCGTAGGTGTTGATCACCGAGATGATCACCGCCACATAGAAGAAGTACCGGTGCGCGTTCTGGATGATCAGCGGCAGCTTGGTCTCGCCGCTGTACTTGGCGTGCGGTTCGGCGACCGCGCAGGCGGGCGGCGACATCCACACCGACCGGTAGTAGGCCTTGCGGTAGTAGTAGCAGGTGAGCCGGAACAGCAGCAGGAACGGCAACACCACGAACCCCAGCGGGATCCACATCGGCAGATGCCCGATCGGGGTGCCCAGATGGCTCGACCCCTCCACACACGAGGCGCTCAGGCATGGTGAGTAGAACGGTGTCAGATAATGATAGTCGTTGACCCAATACGCTGCCCGCACAAAGGATCTGACGGTCGCGTAGACCACGAACGTCCCGAGCCCGAGCACCGTGACCAACGGTGGCACCCACCACCGATCGGTCCGCAGGGTGCGCGCCGCGATGGCCGCCCGCCCCTTGCCGAAAACTCCGGTTCTGCCCGATTCGGGTGCCTTGACTGGTGCGGCGCTCACTGCGGCTTGCCTCGCTGCTCTATCCCGTGGAACGGCATCGTTACCTCCGGCATCGAATGTGATGGTGAGCACCTTACGACAGGGGCGCTATCACTCGAGCTGGCAACAGCTATTTCGTAATCCCGTGATTTGCGCCACATTTCCCAGCATGGTCCGCGATTCGTTTGCTTAGTGAACAAACGGCTATCGCGCGAACTTCACGGCACGGCAGAAAGATTCAGAATTCGGACGACACGCCCTCGGGACTCGCCAGTTTTTGTGGTTACACACCGTCACACAGCAGCAACAACGCTGTGATGGTCTGTGCGCTGAGCTAGATCAACCCCGCTCGGGGTAGCCGGTGGCGAGTTCGAAGGGAGCCGGTGATGAGACGTGCTGCGGTCGTGATGCCGATGCGGACACCGGTCGGGTTACCGGGTGGTGCGCTCGCGGCGGTGCCGCCGTATCGGCTGGTGTCCACGGTGGTGTCGGCGGTGCTGGATCGGGCCGGGCTGGATCCACTGCGGGTCGAGCAACTCGTTACGGCGGTGCCGGATTCGGCGGCGGTCCGGCGGGCGCTGCCGCTGTGCGGGTTGTCGCCGGTGCTCGGGGACTTCGCCGTCGGCGGGGATCCCGGGGCGGGGCTGCGGGCATTGATCACCGCCTCGATGATGGTGAGTACCGGCGCGGCCGACGTGGTGCTCGTAATCGGTGCCGAATACCCCTGTGCCACAGCGGAAACAGGTACGGCGCCGCCGCCGCGGCCGACGCTCGGCGACCAGGATCGCGAGCCGACCACCGATGAGCATCTGGCGGTCTGGGCGGCCGCCGAACCGAGCCGCGCGGCCCCTGAATCGGCGGCGGCCGAGGAACTCGCTCGGCTGTACGGCTTGACTCGAACCGAGGTCGACGACTTCGCCGCCACCAGCCACCGCCGTGCGGCGCGCGCCCGGCGGCAGGGCTTCTTCGGCGCGGAGACCGCGCCGGTCGTGGTGTGCGCCGACCCGGACGATGTGAATTCCGTTGTGGTGCAACTGGTCGACCGCGACGAGGGCCTGCGCGACGATGTCTCGCACCGCGCCTTCGCCGCGCTGCCGCCGCTGCATCCCGGCGGCATCACCACCGTCGCCAACAGCAGCACCCGCACGCTCGCCGCCTCGGCCTGCCTGGTGGTGGCCGAGGACCGGGTGCTGGATCTGGGCCTGGAACCGATGGCCTACCTGGTCGGCTGGGCCGCCGCCGCGGCGCCCGATCTCGGTGACCTGGCCGAGCGGCCGGTGCCCGCCACCACTCCGGCGGTGGCGAAAGCCCTGTGGCGCAGCGGATTCGAACTCGCCGAACTGGAGCTGCTGGAGATCGAGGAGACCAGCGCGGTGGACGTGCTCGCCCTCACCCGCACCCTGGGCTTCTTCGACCGGGACGGGGAGCGGCTCAATGTGCACGGCGGCGCGATCGCCCTCGGGGACCCGGGCGGGGCCGCGAGCCTGCGCATGGTGACCACCATGCTGCACGAATTGTCCCGCCGCGACGGCGGACTCGGCTTGGTCGCGACTCCGGCGGGTGCGGCCGGATCGCTGGCGGCGGTCTTCGAATCACCGGATTTGGAGGTGGTCGCGGAAGCGCCGCGCGGGGCGCGTTTCCGTGGCGCGGGCACCAAACGCTCGGGCCGCCACCGCAACCGGGCCTGAATCAGCGCGGTCGTGGCCACCCGGGGTGGACGGAGAAACCAGCTATTTGGTGCGGGGGCGGGAGTGGAAGCCCAGTCCCTCGTCCTGTGCACCCATCCAGGCCGCCTCGTCGTGCTTGGCGTCCGGGACGTAGATGGTCTCCTGCGGTGCGCGCGGGTTCTCGCTGGGTGGCGCCTGTTCGAACTCGTCGGCGTCGATGACGAGCCTTTCCAGATCGTTCTCCAGGCGTCGAACCGTGCCGTCGTCCCCGTAGTGGGAACGCAACGCGCTGACGCACTGCCGGAGCTGGCCGACCGCGTAGCGGAGTTCCGCAATTTCGCTGCGTGTCATCGAAACCTCCTCGAGCCGTGTGACAGACCACACATCGTGATCTACAACACAGTACGTGATCATGTTCGATCCGTCTTGTCCAGAGCGGATATACGCAGTTCAGCGGCCTGTCGCCGGGTCGCCGAAGCGCGCCGATCCGAGGCTTCACGGCCCGTTTGCCGGGTGGGCGCGGGCCGGTCCGCCTAGCCCGCGATAGCCAGCTCGGGCCCGCAATCCGGCCCGCAGTCCGGGTCGTCCCCGGTCCCGACCGGCCCGTCGGCGACCCGCAGCGCGCGAGCCACCAGCGACACCACCGCCGCGGCCACCTCCTCGGCCCGTTCCAGGATCACGCTGTGTCCCGCGCCGTCCAGCCGCACCAGTTCGGCGTCGTCGAGCTCGGAGGCCAGCACCACCGAATGCGCGAACGGGATCATGATGTCGGCCGATCCCGCCAGCACCAGCGCCGGAATCGTGCCCAGCCGATGCAAGCTGCCGGTCTCGTCGAACCGCATCAGCGACTCCAGGAAACTCGCCATGGTCAGCAGCGAGGTCTCGTTCAGCATGGCGGTGGCGACGGCCAGCACCCGCGGACTCACCTTGCGGGTACCCAGCGTGGCATCACGCAGGATCGGTTCGAAGATGCGGCGGCTCAGGTGTTTCGAGGCCTGCATGGCCCGCGGCGCCCGCCGCACCGCCACCCGCAAGGAGCTCACCGCCGGCCCGGACAGCAACCGCCCCAACCCCACCCGGGTCACCCCGTTGGCGGCACCCGCCAGCAGCCCGACGCCCACCACGCGAGTCCCGATCATGTCCGGGAACAACCGCGCGTAGGCCAAGACGGTCATCGCCCCCATCGAATGCCCCACCAGCACAATGGGTCCCGAAGGCACCACCGCCCGCAGCACCGCATCGAGATCGTGCGCCAACTGATCAATGGTGTAGGTAGACGGATCCGCCGACCCCGAATCCCCATGCCCCCGATGGTCGTAGAACACCATGTGCGTGTCGTCGCCCCACGTCTGCAACAGATGCCCCCGCATGAACGCCCACGATTCGGCCCGCAGACAATGCCCGTGCACGAACACAACGGTGACAGATGCGTCGGAAGCGCCGAACTCGCGAACCGCGAGCGGCACGCCGTCATCAGCGGTCACGGTGACATGGTGGCCGTCGAAATCGGCGGCATCGCGGTGCAGCGTGGACATGACGTCCTCCTGAGGAGAGTGCGCCTTCTTGCCCGGTTGTCGATAGACATAGCCCCCGCGTTAGCCACTTACACCAGGCGTTATACACAAGTTGTACAAGTGACTCCACACAGCTGTGCAACCCGCCGCACGAACGCCGCCCCCTCTCACCACTTTGCTAGACGCCCGTAGATATCGATGGAGAACCTGACCAGCTCAGTAATATCTACAGCTTTCTAGTAATTAAACAAGAAAGCTGTAGACATTCCTCGACGGTGAGGTCGACGGTCGGAGGCGTCCATTCGCGGCTCATTACAGAAATCTGCCGCCCTCTAGTCAATTCACTAGAGAGCGGCAGATTTCAATCGAGAGGCCTTACGTCTCCACGCTCGCCTTGGTGGAGGGGAGGAACGGGTTGAGTAGGTTTTGTTCTTCTGATGGGCCGAATTGCCATTCGGCGATCCAGGGGCCGGTGTCCTCGCTCGGGTCGAGGGCGCCTGCTTCCAGCCAGCGGTAGCGGCCGTCGAGGACGGCTCGGGTCAGCTCGGTGTCGGCGTCATCGGTGTTGGCCCAGAGGGAGTCGAAGAGTTTTTCGATGCGCAGGCGGGACTGGCGGCAGAACATGTCGGCGAGTTCCTCGGCGGCGGTGCCGTCGGGGCTGCCCTCAACGCGCAGCTGCTGGGCGCGCACGCAGGCGGCGGCCATGGCGAACAGTTCCGCGCCGATGTCGACGATGCGACCCAGGAAGCCCTGTTTGTACTCGAGCTTCGCTTGCCAGCGGGCCATGCCGTACATCAGTGCGCGGGCCTGCTTGCGTGACATCCGCTCGACGAAGCGCATATGCCTTGCCAGCGGGCCGAATTCGCCGTAGCTCACCGGGGCGGTGCCCGCGCCGACGGTCAGCTGCGGGAACCACTTGGCGTAGAAGCCACTCGCGCCGACGGCCGCCTTGGCCTTGTCCTTGAGTTCGGCGTTGCGGTCCACCAGTGCGCCCGCGGCGGCCATGTGGGCGTCGGCCATCTCGCGGGCGATGAGCAGCCGCATGATCTCGCTGGAGCCCTCGAAGATGCGGTTGATGCGCAGATCTCGCACCATCTGCTCTGCGGCGACAGCTCTTTCGCCACGGGCCCGCAGCGAGGCGGCCGTCTCGTAGCCGCGTCCGCCGCGGATCTGCAGCAGTTCGTCGGCGATGGTGCAGGCCATCTCCGAGGCCCACAGTTTGGCCAGCGCGGCCTCGATGCGGATGTCGTTGCGGTTCTCGTCGCACATGGTGGCCGACAGGTCCAGCACGGCCTCCAACGCGAAAGTGGTTGCGGCGATGAAGGAGATCTTCGCGCCCACCGCACCGTGCTCACCGACCGGACGACCCCACTGCACGCGGGTCGCCGACCATTCGCGCGCGATTTTCAGCGACCACTTCGCGGCCGCGGTGCACATCGCCGGAATCGCCAGCCGCCCCGCGTTCAAGGTGGTGAGCGCGATCTTGAGCCCATCGCCCTCGCGCCCCACCAGGTTTCGCTTCGGCACCCGCACATTGTGCAGCCGGGTGACCCCGTTCTCGATGCCGCGCAGACCCATGAACCGGTTGCGCCGCTCCACGGTGATGCCGGGGCTGTCGGCCTCGACGATGAACGCGGAGATGCCGCCGCGATGCCCCTCGCTCTTGGGCACCCGCGCCATCACCACCAGCAGTTCGGCGGCCACGCCATTGGTGGTCCACAGCTTCACGCCACTGACCTCGTAGGCCTCGCCATCGGCGGTGGGCACCGCGGTGGAGGCCATCCGCGCCGGATCGGATCCGACATCGGGCTCGGTGAGCAGGAACGCGCTCACCGCGCCTTTGGCGCAGCGCGGCAGGAACTCTCGCTTCTGTTCGGGGGTGCCCGCCAGCTTGAGCGGTTCCGGCACCCCGATCGATTGATGCGCCGACAGCAGCACGCCGAGGCTGGCGTGCGCCGACCCGACCAGCATCAGCGAGCGGTTGTAACCGACCTGGGTGAGCCCGACCCCGCCGTACTCCTCCGGGATCTTGAGCCCGAAGCAGCCGAGTTCGGCCAGCCCGCGCACGTATTCGTCGGGGATGCGTTCCTCGGCCTCGATCCGCTCGCCGTCGATGGTTTCGCAGAAGGCGCGCAGGCGCTTCAGGAAGGCCTCGGTTTTGGCGGCGTCCGCGGCGTCGGGGCGTGGGAACGGATGGATGAGGTCGAGCCGGAACCTGCCCAGGAACATCTCCTTGGCGAAGGATGGCTTGGCCCAGGTGGTTTCGCGGGATTCCTCGACCAGTGCCCGGGCTTGTTCCTCGGTGGCATCGACTTTGGCGGCAGTCGCCATGATGTGTCCTCCTCGACCGTGATGAGAATCACATTCGAGTGTAGGAGCTCTTGTTACCCACCGGTAGGGGCTGGCAAAGATCGAAAACGCAAGTAGCGCAATGATCTTGAAGTCTCAGCAAACCTTCCGCACTCGATCCGGGCTACTGCACACCCCGCAGATATCGCCCGAAATGCGGCACGGTGAAACCGATCGTGCCGCGCTCCGCGGAGTAGATCAGCCCCTTCTTGATCAGCCCGTCGCGGGCCGGAGACAGCGAGGCGGGCTTGCGTCCGAGCTCGCTGGCCACCGCCGAGGTCGCGACCGGTCCGTCGTCGCCGGACAGATCAGCCATGGCGCGCATGTATTCCCGCTCGGCGGGAGTGGCTCGCTCGTAGCGGGAGCCAAAGAAACCGACCGCCAGCTCTTCTTCGGCGGCGGGCGCGGCCACCGCCACGTCCTCCGCCGTGATCGGACTCTGCGCCGCCGCGTCCCACGTCGCCTTGCCGTACGCCTGCACGAAATACGGGTACCCGTCCGCCTTGCGATACAGCTCCGCCAGCGCCGCCTCCGAGTACTTCACGTCCTCGCGCTCGGCGGGCGCGAGCAGCGCCAGATCGGCCGCCTCGCGATCCAGCCGGTCGATCCGGTGGTAGGAGAACAGTCGCTCGGAATAGCTCTTGGACGCCGACAGCACCGCGGGCAGATGCGGCAGCCCCGCGCCGACCACGATCAAAGGCGCGGCGTCCTGCGACAATTCGTGGCACGCCCCGCAGATCGCGGAGATGTCCGCGGCCCCCAGATCCTGCATCTCGTCGATGAACACCGCGATCCCCACACCGAGCTCGCGCACCAGTGTCGCCGCCTCCAGCAGCAGCTCGACCAGATCGATCTCGATATCGCCGGAGTCGGCCCGCCCGGTCACCGCGGGCACGTCGATGCCCGGGTTCCAGCGCTCCCGCATGCCCTTGTCGGCGGTGGACCGCAGTGCGAAAGCCTTGAGAATCCCCAGGAAATCGTCGACCTGCTCCGGATTGCGGTGTGCCACAGCCAATGAGCGCACCGCCATGTGCAGCGCGGACGCCAGCGGGCGGCGCAGCTCCTGGTCGGGGCGCGCCTCCAGCTTCCCGGTCCCCCAGCCGCGGGTGCGCGCCGCCGAGCGAAGCTGATTGAGCAGCACCGTCTTTCCGACCCCACGCAGTCCGGTGAGCATGACGCTGCGTTCGGGCCGACCCCGGGAGATGCGTTCCAGCACGATGTCGAAGGCGTCGAGTTGCCGATCGCGGCCCGCGAGTTCGGGTGGTCGCTGGCCGGCGCCGGGTGCGTAGGGATTCCTGACGGGGTCCATGCGGCCCAACCGTAGCGCGGGAATCCGGGATTATCCGGGCGTCTACCGAAGCTCCTAGAGGCAGCTATCGACCGGCATACGCGGCCGGTCCGGTTCGTGTCTCGGGAGTCGGCGGGGGTCTCTACCCTTATGCCTGATTCGTTGGGATCCAGCGCAGGAGGGTTCATGTCGGACGAAGCGGTACCCATCGTGGCCACTGTCGCGGAGGTGGTCGAATCCTGGAACGTGCCCGCCGAGGCGGTGGTGGCCGCGCGCATCCGCAACAACATCCTGGTGGCGATCGAGCGCGGGTACGACGACCCGCAATTGGTAGCCGACCTCGCGGTGGGTCCGTTGGTGATGGCGCTGGGGCAGTTGGAAGTGGAGCTGGCAGACGCGCGGCGGCGCATCGCGAACCTGGAGCGCGGGTGCGCTGAGCAGGAACGAACGCCCGAGAGCGACGACGGACAGTAATACAGACCGAAAGGTTTGCGGTTCGATAACGGCCTGTCGATCACCTATACCGTCTTGTGACCCGCCGGCGTATACCTCGAATCCCGCTTCCAGCGGGGCATTTTCGAAAAGCTGCGACACACCGCGCGTGTGGGGTGGACAACACGGCGGCCTGGTCGTAATCTTCTCGTGACTTAGCGGAGTCACCCCTCTGATCGAGGGGAAGACACGCGGCGTTACAAGCAGCAAGATCGGAGATGCGGCTCAGTGGGTAAGCACAGCTTGCAACGGGAATCTCGGCTTCCGAATTCCGTGAAGGGCGCCATCGTCATGGGCGCAATGGCAGCGACGACGACTGGCGCGTTCCCGGCGATCACCGCCCAGGCCGCGACCGTCGACATCCCCGGCATCGGAAGCTTCGATGTCCCGGACGATTTCGCGCCTCAGGTCCAGCAGTTCAACCAGACGGTCAAGGACGCCCAGACGGCGCTCGCGACCCCCGGCGCTCTCGGCGGCGGCCTCAACATCGGCGGCGCTCCGGCGGCTCCGGCCCCGCAGTTCCAGCTGCCGGGTCTGCTGCAGCAGCACCAGCAGAGCCCCGGTGACATCGCCCTGCAGGCCGCCGCGACCAAGGTCGGCGCCCAGTACTCCTGGGGCGCCACCGGCCCGTACAGCTTCGACTGCTCCGGTCTGGTGCAGTGGGCGTACAAGCAGGCCGGAGTCGAGTTGCCCCGCACCAGCTTCGAGCAGTCCAACGTCGGCGCTCCGGTCGCCTACCAGGACCTGCAGCCCGGTGACATCGTCATCACCAACGGCGGCGGCCACGTCGGCATCTACGCCGGCGACGGCAAGCTGCTGAACGCCGTTCAGACCGGCACCCCCGTCTCCTACACCCACCTGCACTCCGACGATGTGGTGACCGCCCGCCGTATCCAGGCGTGAGCATCGGTATCGTCGAGGCGTGACCTCCGCTCCACTGAGCACCCCGGCCCAGGCCCGAGTTGATTCTTGGACCTGGGCCGTCCGCATTTTCAAAACCCGCAGCGCCGCCGCCGCGGCCTGCCGCGCGGGCCACGTGAAGGTCAACGGCGTCCCGGTGAAACCGGCCCACTCCCTCAAGCCGGGCGATGAAATCCGCACCCGCGTCAACGGTTCCGAACGCATCGTCATAGTCGAGCGACTCCTGACCAAACGCGTAGGCGCGGCTGTCGTACCCCAGTACATGATCGACAAGAGCCCACCTCCACCCGACCCGCAGCTGACGGCGCTCCTGCCCCACCGCGACCGCGGCGCAGGCCGCCCCACCAAGCGCGAACGCCGCGAAACCGATCGCCTGCTGGGCCGCGAAGGCCTACCGGGTCACGAGGCCTGACCATTCGAGGTGCCTTTTGCGCGCCGGTGCTGAGCGCGATGGGTGGCGTGTTTTTCCAAGAGTCGGTGGTCGGTCGGCGCATAGCGTTCTCGGCATGAACAAGACCTTCTCTGCGATGTCCGAGGCTGCCGCCGAGGCTGTTCGGGTGGCCAAAGGGGTGCGCGCGGAACAGCTTTCCGGGCCGACTCCGTGTACCGAATACGATCTGCGGGCGCTGACCAATCACTGGGTGCTCTACTCGTCCTACGGGCTGGAGTGCCGGGCGCTACGTCAGCCGATTCCCGACGAGCTGACCGATCACGACTTCACCGCTCCGGCGGATTGGGTCGAACAGTTTGCGGCCCAACTGGATAAGGCGCTGCTGGCCTGGTCCGAGCCCAGCGCCTGGGAGGGCGATATCGACCTCGGTTACGCGTCGACTCCGGCTGCCGGGGTCGCGGGCATGCTGCTTGCCGAACTCGCTTTGCACGGCTGGGATGTCGCCGTCGCGACCGGTCAGGATTTCCGGCTGTCCGCGGAGTCCGGGGCGACGCTGCTGGAAATCGTGAGCGCGAGTGCCGAGGAATACCGCTCCTACAACATGTTCGCCCCGGCGGTCGAGCTCTCCGGCGAAACCGACCCGTTCCTGCTCGCGGTGGCCGCCTCCGGTCGCAAGCCGCAGGCGACCTCCTGACAGGTGAGCTTTCTCGAACGCGCATCTGCTGGTCGGTGTCGGATGGTCCTCGTCGACGGCTGAACGCGGTGGGGCGGGGCCGGTCTCGGTAGTCAAAACTGTTGAGACACAGAGGAGTTACTTACTCGGCATCACTATGACTGTCGAGGTTGCAGGAGGCATGGGCTGCCTGTGTGTCGGGTGTCGCGGATGCGCCTGCCGATAGGTGGTCACCGTCGGCAGCTCCGTTTTCCCCAGGGCGCGAACACTATTCGCGGGGAGGTCCCGGTCGTCGACGGGTCTGGCGGGCGCTGCGGCCGCGCAGCTCGGTGAGGGTGGCCACGGCCAACTCGCCCACGTGGTGGCGGGTGTTGACCTTCGGTGTGCCGGTCGGGTCCAGGGGTGGTGGCGCGATCCAACCGGTTCGACCCGCGAATGGTGAATCCGGTGGCATGACAATGGTTTTCCAGCCATTGGGGGTGTCGTTGACCAAGGCGTGGCAGGCATCGCACGCCAAGGTCAGATTCTGGATATCGGTCGGGCCGCCCTTGCACCACTCGGTGATGTGATGCACCGCAGACAACGTCGCGGGCGCATTGCAGCCCGGGCGGGTGCAACCACGTTCAGCGGCGATCAACGCCAATCGTTGGGCCGGGTTGGCGAGGCGGTGGACCTGGCCCAGGTGCAGGGGCATGCCGTTGTGGTCGAAGATCGCCAGGAAGGGCGTGGATTTCTCGGCCAGCCGCAATGCTTCCGGCAGCGGAATGCTGCCACCGGACGCGGCGGTTGCGACACCGGCGCGGGCCTCGAGCTCCGCCACGCTCATCGTGAGGATCGTCGATACCGGCAGACCGCGATGATCGCCCAGGTTGGCGGGACCGCGTTCCGGACGCAGGAACGCCACCAACGCATCATGATTGCGTTGCGCAGTCGAACGCCGATCACGACTCGCCGCAGCGTCGAGGACGTCGCGATCGACATGCTCGGGAGCCCAAGGGCTTTCGGGATCACTCGGGTTGCACATGCCGGGGCGGGCGAGTTTGGCCAGGACGGGCTCGAGCAATTCACGCAGGGTCGTAGTGATCTCGCCGCTGAGCGGGGACATGCCATCGACGCGGCGCTTACCCACTGTGACTCCACGACCGCGTTGACGGTCTTCGTCTTCGGTGAGGCTGCCGTCTGGGTCGAGGTAGGCCAGGATTCGGTCACCGATTTTCGGCAGATCATCCGGAGTGGTGTTGGTGGCGAACTCGGCCAACTGGAATTCGACTGTTTCCCGTTGTTCGACATCGAGTTTCACCGGCAACCGATCCATGATCCGCCCGATCACCCGTGCATGCTCAGCCGAAACCAGCCCGACCGACTGCGCAGCCGCAGTCCACGGCAGCCACGGCGGCAATGTCTGACCGGGAAGTTCCCGCATACCCAGCAAGGTGGCGGCACGGCAGCGGGCGCGCGCGTCGGCTGCGCTGAGGTGCAGGGTGTGTTCCAGGAAGCGCGGCATCGACTTCAACCCGGATTGCGCGGGGATGCCGCGCATTTCGATCTGGTTGAGCACCCGATGCTGCACCGCGGCCATCCGGCGCGTGCACGACTCCATCTCCTGCAACAGCTTCACGACCTCGGAATCCGACATCGGATCGAGGTTGTCCTCGGCCAGGAAATCCACCTCATCGGAGAGGGCTGCCACATGGACTGCGGCAGCCGCTTCGCGTGTTTCCCCTCCCCGATTCATCCCTCAATTCTACGCCGAAAACCTCATGGATTCGATTGAATTATCATGTGATGCAAGGTGTTTCAGAATATCCGACGATTCAGCCTCGATATGTCCCAGCACATGAATTCACGTGCTGATGGTGGCAATCGGGTCCAGGCCGTAGGTTCTGGCATAGGCGTTCTCGGAGCCGACCAAGATCTCGACCACGTCGAAATAGTGGTCCCAGAAGGGGGTTTCACGCAGCGCATCGATGAGGAGTTGGTAGACGCGATGATCGTCGGCCTCCCACACCCAGACGTCGGTGACGCGAGCAGAATAGAACTCGGTGTCGTAGAAGCGTGAGCGGACGCCGGTGGTCTTGGACTCGATGGCGGGGAGGACATGGGTGGTAAAGGCCTCCACGCGTTCCTCGACGGTCAGGGACAGCCATTCGGGTGTGGTTTTCACGAGCATGAACGCTGTGACAGGTGGTTCGGGTGTTTCAACGGACATCGGATATCTCCCGGTCTGTTAATGCCTTGAATGCCAATGAGTTTCGGTTGATCGAGTGATTCAGGACAGGACGACGGGCGCGAGGGTGTCGGCGCACCACTGCTCGAAGCTGGTGGGGGAGGAGCTGTCCGGGGTACGGGCGACCCCGGCGTCCAGGCCCTGATCCTTGGCCCGCTTCATATCGACGACAGCCCGGGCGAACTCTGCGTTGAGGCCGTAGCCGACGAGGTCGGTGTGCAGGTCGTCGAAGGCCTGGCGCTCGTATCGCACCGGGCGGCCCAGCTTTTCGGTCATGATGCGGGCGATGTCGTTGGGGGACAGGTCTTCCGGCCCGAGGACAGGGACGCTGTCGACGCCGGTCCACGAGCGGTCCAGCAGCAGATCGGCGGCGACGGCCGCGATATCGGCGACAGCGACGAGGGGGGCCTTGCGGTCGGCGTCGACGACGTCGATGAAAACGCCACGCTCGCGGATCGAGTCGGCCTCCTCCAGGAAATTCTCGAAGAACGACGGGTTGGCCAGCGCCCGGTAGGCGACACCGCTGTCCGCGATGAGGTCATCCATGGCCAGGGTCGCGGTGACCAGTCCGGCGCGCTCGGCGACCGGGGTGCCGCGGCCGAGGGCGGACACCCCGACCACATGGCCGACATGATGATTCGCGAACGCCCGCACGGCGGGAGCGGTGAACCCGCTGTAGCCCTCGTGCGGAGTCAGGGCGGAATCCGGTGGGACGAGCCAGAATACGGCGTCCGCACCATCGAACGCCCGGTCGAGTACGACGGGGTCCGCATGCGAGCCGGTGATCACCTCGACGCGTTCGCGCGTAGCGTCCGGGAGCCGTGCGGGATCGCGCACGACCACCCGCAATTTCTCTCCGGCGGCGGGGGCGGACTTCAGCAGTTGGGCGAGCAGGGAACAGCCGATGTTCCCGGTGGGAGCGGTAATGACGATCATGGGTGCCTCGCAGATCAGATCGGGTTGGGGACACCCGCCATCCTGCGGAGACCGCGGCATTGCCACAATGGGAAAGTCGGCACGGAATCATTGACTGAAATGGAATAATGCAGGTGGACAGCCCTAATTCGGCCATCGACGCCAACCTCGCCATCGCCCTGGATGCGCTGTTGACCGAGAACAGCGTCACCCGCGCCGCCGCCCGCCTGCACACCTCACCGGCCGCCATGAGCCGCACACTCGCTCGCCTGCGCCGCATTCTCGGAGATCCCCTGCTGGTACGGGCCGGGCAGAGCATGGTCCCGACCCCGCGCGCCGAGGCCCTCCGCGACGAGGCCGCCGCGGTGGTCCGCAGCCTGGGCGCGCTGCTCAGCCCCGGCGTGGGCGTCGACCCCGCCGACCTGACCAACACCTTCACCCTCGAGGCCGCCGACCTGATCGGTGCGGCCCTGGCTTCCCGTCTGCTGCATCTGGCTCAGCGGGAAGCACCGGGCGTCTCGTTCCGGTTCCGGGCCGAAGAACTGGAGGGTGGATCGGCACTCCGCGACGGCCGGATCGACCTGGAGATCGGATCCATCGACCACCCGGATCCCGAAACCGAGGTCGAAGCCCTGGTCACCTTGCGCATGGTGGCCGCCGTCCGCTCCGGTCATCCGCTGGCCGAAAAGCCTTTGACCCCAGCGCGTCTCGCCGCCGCCGACCATGTCGCGGTCAGCCGCCGCGGCCGCTTCACCGGCCCGCTCGATACCGCTCTCGCCGAACTGAACCTGCGCCGCCGGGTGAGCGTCGTCCTCCCCAGCCACCTGGCCGCCATCACCCTCGCCGCCACCAGCGACATTGTCTGTCTGGTCCCCGCTGCCCTACCCGGCGCCACCGCGTCCCCCCTCACCGCCGACGCGATCACCCTCGGCCTGCACCTCCTCGACGTCCCCGTCCCCCTCCCACCCCTGACCATCGGCATGGCCTGGCATCCCCGCCACACCGCCGACGGCGCCCACCGCTGGCTCCGCGACGCCGTCCGCCGAACCCTGCGCACCCCGGCGGCCCCGACCGCCGTGCGAGTACCGTGACAAGTCGTTTCGCCAGACAGTTGCTTCATCCCTGCGATATGCGCGCGGAAGGATCGAACCCATGCAGCGAGGCACCCTGAGGATCGCGGCCATCCCGCTCCTCCCCATCCTGGCCCTTTTGATCCCCGCCGGTCAGGCCGCCGCGGACCCCCTCTATTTCGACCCCGCCCAGGTCGACCCGGCCCCCGGCTGCTCCGGCAAGGTAACCGCCGAACTCAACTACAGCCAGGGCCAACAGGCAGCCGAATTCGCCGACTTCATCGACAGCTCAACCCGCCTCACCGTGAACTTCACCCCGGACAGCACCCCCGCGAACTCCCTGTCCGCCTCCGTCAACCCCGGCGGCAACTGCGAAGTCTCCGCCACGGTCACCCTCCAGAACCTCGACTCCGGCGCGACCACCACCGAAACCAAAACCACCCAGTACGACGGCCATTACGGCTGGCACGCCGCCTTCTTCACCCTCGACGGCTCCGGCCGAGTAGCCGCCACCGTAAGCACCAACCCCACCCCCTCCCAACTCGTCATAGACGTCCCCGCCCCGCGCTGAGAATTCGGTTCCAACATCGCTTGGAATATTCAATTCTGTTGCAGTGCAACCACTTAACCGTCCAGTCTCGACGCGCTCAAAGAGACGACAATGCGGGCATGTCCGCACGAATCGCGAACAAATGTTCGGCCCGCTCGATATGTTCCGCAGGTGCCGTCCATCCGCCACGAGATCCCGTTGCAGCTGTTGCGCAACCGCCCCGAGCTCGCCCCTCGGATCGCGCGCACAGTGCTCGGATTACCGGTGCCGGACCTACCTTGTTGGCATCCGGGCCCGGAGACGGTCACCCTGCTGTCTCCGGGTGAACTGCACCTGGATGTGGTGCTGGTTGGAACCAATGCCGACAAACCCGAGTTTGCGATCGTTCATGAAGTCCAGAACGCGTGCAGCACAGCAGATCTGGAGCGAATCGCGCTGAGCTGGCCCGCCTACGTCACCCATGTCCGCCAGCGTCTGGCCTGCCCGGTCCTGCTGCTGGCCTTCTGCCCCGACGAGCCGACCGCACGCAAGATCGCAACCCCCGTCGAAACCGGCCACCCGGATTTCGTCTTCCGAGCTCGCACCTACTGGCCGGGCATGCTCCCGGCGATCACCACTGTCGCAGAAGCCGATGCCCGGCCCGAGCTCGCGCTGCTGGCAGCCCTTGGTCATCTTGGTGATTGCGAGCGTCGCATCGTCCTCGCCATGGTCCTCGAGGCAATGCAGCGCCTCGGCCCTGAACTGCGCGTCCACTACCATGACTACATCACCAACTGCGTACCTGCCAGGTACCGGAAAGAGTGGGAGGAGCTCGTGGCCATAGCAATCGAGAACTACCACTGGGAGAGCGATTTCGCTCACGAACACCAGGAGATCGGCCGCGTCGAAGGGCGTGCTGAAGGGCGGGTCGAGGCATTGGCCGGGTCGATTCTGCGGATTCTCGAGCGTCGCGGGATCACCGTCGACGACGTCGTTTGCGCCCGAGTAATCACCTGCTCGGATGCCGATCAGTTGACTCATTGGCTCGACCGGGCCCTGACCGTAAGCGCTGCCGAGCAATTGTTCGACGACCGATCCTGACCGATCAGGTTCACCGTGCATCGCCTGCCCTGTTGGTGATCGAATCTGTAGCCGCCGGACTATTCGGTCAGTTGGGTCGGTAGGCCCGTGTCGTAGATCGCGAGTATGTCGGTGGCGCTCTGGAGGGTGGTTACGACGGTGGGGGCCGGGGTGAGGTGTAGTTGGGGGTAGTCGATTTCGCCTTGGGTGGGGTTGGTGGGGAAGGCGAGTTGTTCTGTGGTGAGGGAGAATTCGGCGGTGATGTCGGGGCGGTTGCCTCGGGGGTCCTGGCGGTGCCAGGCGTTGTTCAGGTGGACTGCTATCAGGCCGTGCAGGACGTGGGTGGGGCCGTGGGTGAGGCGTTGGTAGCAGAGGGCGGTGGGGATTTCGTTGGCTCGTAGGAGGGCGGCGAGGAGGTGGGATTTGGCGTAGCAGAGGCCGGTTCGGTGTTCGAGGACTTCCGAGGCGCGGAGGGTGACTCGGGGGTTTCGGGCGTCGTAGGAGTGGGGGATTTCGTCTCGGACCCAGTTGAAGGTGGTTCGGGCGCAGTCGATTTCGGTGGGGGAGTGGGTTCGGAATTCGCGGGCGAGGGCTTGGATCTCGGGGTGGTCCACCTCGATGATCAGGTCGCCTGTCAGGTAGGCGGAGGGCGGCAGGGTGGATTGCGGGGTGAATGGCACGGGCACCTCGGGTTGGTAAAGGTGGGGCAAAGTCGGGCCCAAGGAATTATGGGCGTTTCAGAACTTCAGTTACTTCCTACCGGATCGGGCAAGCTCGCCGCGGCCCTGCTCAACGCCGGATCCAGCCGGACGCCGACGAACGCGGACATCGCGGGCAGCGGATCCGCCTCTGCCGGTTCGGCACTCGGCAACGACGTGCTGACCGCTGAGGACCCGAGATCAGGACGGTGAATCAGCCTGTGGGGCAGGCGGATTCACCGGTTGGCTCTTGGCGGCGGCCCGGGCTCCCCAGGCGGCTGCCGCGATGGTGATCAGCGCACCGAGCATCAGGGCGGCGGGTTCACCGGGTTTCAGGACGTGGAGTTGGGTGCCGACGGTGACGGCGGCTACCGGGACGCCGATCTGGGCCGAGGCGATCGTTCCGAGGGGTATCGGCTGGCCCAGCATTCGCATCAGGGCATGTGCCGCGACAGCGGCGGCACCCAGGGCCACGCCCAGCACGATCAGGTAGGGGTGCGCGCCGAACTCGCGCAGGTTCAGGCGCGCGCCCAGCCAGATGAAGAACAGCGGTGAGAGGAATCCGTCGCTGAGGGCGAAGAGCTGCTTGGCGACTCGGCGCGGCTCACCGACCGCGGCCACCGCCAGACCCATGGCGAATCCGGCCAGCATGATCGAGACGTGGCTGCGGGTGGCCAGCGCGCCGAGCGCGAACAGCAGGGCCAGACTCACCCGCAATTCGAGCGCGAACTGGCGATCCTCCGACACTTTGTGCAGACGTCGGCGAATGCCGGAGTCCTCGGTCCAGCGCAGGAAGAAGTACACGGCCACGGCGGCGACCGCCACCAGCAGCGCGCCCAGCGCGGCCTTGCCCGCATTGCCGGGATCGATCACCAGCGGCAGCGCCACCACGGCCGCCGCGTCCGCGATGGCGACCTGAGCGGTCAACTCCAGCACCGATTTCCCGGTCAGCCCCTGTGAATCGAGGATCGGCAGCACGATCGCCGCCGACGACGACGCGATCAGCACCGCGTACAGCAGCCCGTGCCCGGTATCGAACCAGGCCGCGATCCCCACACCGGCGAACACCGCCACCACACCCACCGCGACCGCCCGCAGCGCACCCCGCCCCAGTGCCGCGCGGATCGCCGAATCCCGCACCGGCACATGAGTTCCCGCGATGAACATCACCACCGCGAACCCGACATCGGCGAGGAATGTGAACGTCGGATCCTCCGGATGCAACAGCCCGAACCCGGTCGTGCCGAACAGGATTCCGGCCGCCAGCTCGCCGAGGATCACCGGCAGATGCCAGGACTGCCGCCACGCCAGCCACGGGCCGGCCAGGCCGAGCAGCGAGATGAGGGTGAGGGTCTGGAACGTCACGGTGTCACGGTAGCGACGCGATCTTCACGGGGATCGCGATGTTCTCATCGGTGTAGTAGATGGCGCACACCCGGTGATACCCGTCGACGATCTGCATCGGCACCCCCTTGCGGAAGTCCCCGCGCACCACCAGGATCGGCGAGAGCGCCTTGCCCGCCACGATCTTCTCCAGATCTCGCCGCACATACGGGTTGTAGGTCGGCAGCACCTCCAACTGCGAGGCGCGCAGCAGATCCTTGGCCTTCTTGTGCGAGAGCGGCGCCGCCCGCAACTCGTTGACCACCGTCTCGATCACATCCGGTTCGGCGATCATCTCGAGGAAGTCGGCCGCCGCCGGATAGTCGTGCTCATCCGGCTCCTTCTTCCACTTCACCTCGATCACAGAGTCCACCATGACGACATCATTCCCGCCCACCCGGCGCGCCGCCCTCCGACACGCGGTCAGGCGGCGGGCCCGACATCCCACTCGACGCAGATGACCCGCCGATCCGGCTGGGCCGCGGCCAGTTCCCGCATCGCGCTGTCGGCGGCCGGGCCGGGTGTGAACAGCACCGTGAAATCGGTCGGATCAGCGGTCGTGAGTTCGAGCAGTTCCGGGGCCGTGGCGAAGGGCGGTTCGTCCGCGGTGTCGACGATTCCGCGAATGGCGGAGCCGCACTCGCGGATGTCCTCCAGTGCCACAGCCAGATCGGCGGGGTCGGAGCAGTCGCAGCGGATCAGGACGATCCGGTCCTCCAGACCGCTCAGCGAGAGGGGCAGTGGGCGGGGTGTGCGGGTCAGCACCACCACATCTGTTGCTCCACCGTCGAGGAGCCACCGCACTGCGGCCTCGCCCGCCGCACCGAGCCCACCGGTGACGACGTAGGCTCCATCCGCCCGGATATCGACCGCAGGAAAGGCCGCCGTCCCCTCGACCGCTCTGCTGGTGGGCCACTGTGAGTATTCCGCGCGCCACCCGTCGCCTCCGGGGGTCCCTCGCCGCCACTGTCGTTGCGGGGGTGCGGCTCGATATGGGCCGAGCGCTGTCCAATCCACCGCTCGCCCTTCGCGATACAGGCGGGCGACTGCTCGTAGGAAACTTCCCGCTTCGTCCGTGCCGGTCAATGCCGAATGCGCGCCGTCGCGCAACTGGACCTGCTTGCGCACGGCGGCGGTCAGCACAGCTCCCGGGCCGAGTTCGAGGACGGTGGAAATGCCTTCGGCGGCAGCCGTTTCCAGCGCCGAGGCCAGCTCGATCGGGTTCGAGGCATTCGCGGCCCAGTACCGGCCATCCATCGCCACTTCGCCGGCGGAAAGCTCGTCCGCTGATCGGATCGCGACCCCTCGCGCGCTCGTCGAATAGATCGTGCACCACGGCGGACGCGGCTCGATATCGGTCAGATCCGCGGCCAGTTGCCTTGCGGTGGACTGCATTACCGGGTGGTGGGCGGCTCCCGATACGCCCGGCAGGCGCTGCGCGGAGATCGCCCGCCGATGAGCCCGCCGAACCAGCACGTCGATGTAGCGTGGTTCCCCGGCCACGGTGATCGTCGTCGGGCCATCCACCGAGACGATGTCGACCTCTGCCCGCATCGGCTCCACCAGCCGCCGGACCTCCGTCGGCGTCGCCTCGAACACCGCCACGGCACCGGCGCTCATCGCGCGTCCGGCGACCCGTCCCCGTGCCACCACGACACGCGCCGCGTCTGCCACGGTCAACGCCCCACCGGCCACGGCGGCGGCGAGCTCGCCGATCCCGTGCCCCGTCATCGCGTCGGCGCGAATCCCCCACGACTCCAACAGTTCTGCCAGCGCCACCTGAAACACGAACAGCGCGGCCTGTGTGAAGGCCTCGGCCGAGTCGTTGTCCGGTTCGCCCGCATCCGAAGCGCTTCCCGCCGTGCGCCCGGCGACCGGATTGTCTTCCAGTGCACGAACGACGCTCGAGTCGTTTCCGGTCAACTCGCTCGAATCGGCCGCAGCGGTGATTTCGGCGTCATCCGTGCTGGGATCGGGGGCATGACCGGGCGGTGCGGTCGTGACGACTCGGCTCCGGATCCCGACAGCGGCGTGGGTCGGATCGAATCCATGGCGGGGAGTCCACACTCGCGGCCCGCCCGCGGCGACGACCGCGTCGGTGGCGGCGGTGAGGGTGGCGGCGAAGACCGGGTAGCGGGCGGCGAGGGCCCGTCCCATGCGGGGGTGAGTTCCGGTGCCGGAGAACAGGAACAGCAGGCCTCCGGGTCTGCGGGCGGGGTGTGGTTCGAAGACTTCGTGAATCTCGGTGGCCGCGATGGGTGGGGTGGCGAGCATGGTGGGGGTGCGCAGGTGCGGCGGGGTGACGGCGGCCAGGCGGCGGGCCAGCAGGCGCAGTTGGGCGGTGGCGTCGGGGAGGTCGCGGGCCAGCACGGCGGCGCGGGTGCGTTCGGGGATCAGGCGGGCGGTGGCGGCGGCGAAATCGCGAAGGGAGGCATAGGATCCGGCGGCCACCGCCCACCGCAGGGCCAGGTCGTGCACGGCGGCGGCGTCGCGGCCGGAGACCGGGATGAGGATGGGTGGTTCGTCACCGCGCCCGGGGCCGCGGGTGCCGTCGCGGGCGGTGTCGTCGAGGGAGATGTGGGCGTTCGCGCCGACCGCGTCCGGGAATCCGATTCCGGGACCGCCGATTTCGGCATGCCGCCGGGTGCGGGTGCGCTCGGCGTCGCGGGTGCGTTGCAGCACCAGCACCGTGCAGACACCGGCGGCCGGGGGACCGGTCGGTAGTGCCGGAAGCCGGAGATCCGAAATATCCGGCAGCAGAGCGAGATCCACGCCACCCGCGAGCACGAACGGCACGGACTCGTCGGCCAGCAGGCGCACCCCCATGTCGACCGCGACCAGCGGTGAGGCGCGCTGACTGTCCACGGTCAGGCTGGGCCCGCGTAGGTCGAGTGCCCGGGAGAGCTGATGCGCGGTATTGGTTCCGCCGATCGCCCCGAAGACCACCGCGGCGTTGGATCCCATTGCCAGACAACCCAGTCCGGAATCGTCGAGGGCCTCCACGGCCACTTCCAGATTGGCCCGCTGCCGGGGCGTCAGCCCCGCGGCCTCGAGTCGGTCCAATCCGAACCACTCGTGGTCGAACTCCATACCGGTCGCCCGGCATCCGACACCGACGATCGACACCCGGGGAAAAGGGGTCGAGTCGGTGGCTCTCGTACTGTGCCGCACAGGAATCCCCTCCCGTGTCCGCGCCGTCGACCGCGAGGTCCCCCGAAGATTCTGCCAAGATTTCGGCCCGCCCAGAAGACCTTTGCGCGGCCGTCTTCACAGCCGCGGTCTTGCGGAGCGAACGCCCGGTATGTAATACGGGGCCGATGCGGTCGCAACACCAGGCGGGCCGCCTGCCGACCGGGACGGCGCAGGGCTCCACGAGGTGATGTCCTACGCCCAGTACGGAACCGGTTTCCGGCGTACGAATTCGCCCGCGTCGGCGAAATTGCGCGCGGGCGCCGTCGAATTCGAATGCACGGCGAATAGCGCGGTGCGCGCCGCCGGATTATGCCCGATATTGCGCAGCGGATAGACGGGTGACGCTGAATTGAAACAGTCCACCCGCCTTGACGATTCGCGCGGCTACGCCCGACTCGGCGGCCGCACGCGCCCTACCGGCCCTCCCCGTCGGCCTTGGGAGCCCGGCTAGGCCGTGGCGGCTCCGGCGTGAAACGGGTGCTCATAGTCTTCGGCGGCCGCATGGGTGCTGAAGAATCGCAATGCTAGGTTCACCGCGTCCTGTTCGGTTTCCACTCCCGAGATTGCCATCGTCCGGCGCAACGCGTCGTCATCGAGATAGATACGAGTGATTGCCATTCGGCACCTCCGCGGCATCCGTGTGTACTGAAAAGCATGACGGATGAAGCCGGGGAGGATACCTGAAACGGCAAGAGCCCCCGGAGTAATTCCGAGGACTCCTGTCGTAATTGTCTGGGACGTGCGGACTTTCGCCCGAAATCAGCCGAGCATGCCCGCCAGGCGCGAGGAGATCAGCGCCTCGGCCTCGGTCACCATCCGCGACACCAGTTCACCGCAGGTGGGGATGTCGTCGATGAGACCCTGCACCTGACCGGCCGACCAGATGCCCGCGTCCAGGTCGCCCTCTTCGAAGACGCGACGGCCGCGCGCACCGGCGACCAGATCGCGCACGTCCTCGAACTTGCCGCCGGACTTCTCGATCTCGACGACCTTGCGGCTGATCTCGTTGTCCGCAACCCGCGCCGTGTTGTGCATGGTCCGGAAGATGAGCTGGGTGGCGCGCTCGGAGTTGGCGACGATCTGCTCCTTGACCGTCTGGTGGATCGCCGACTCCTGGGTGCACATGAAGCGGGTGCCCATGTTCACGCCGTCCGCGCCCAGCGCCAGCGCCGCCACCAGGCCGCGCGCGTCGGCGATGCCGCCGGAGGCGATGACCGGGATGTCGAGCGCCTTGGTGGCGGCCGGAATCAGGATCAGGCCGGGGACGTCGTCCTCACCCGGGTGCCCGGCGCATTCGAAGCCGTCGATGGAGACGCCATCGACGCCGATCTTCTGCGCCTTGAGCGCGTGCCGGACGCTGGTGCACTTGTGCAGCACCTTGATCCCGGCCGCCTTGTAGTACGGCAGGAACGGCTCGGGGTTGGATCCGGCGGTCTCTACGATCTTCACGCCGGAGTCGATGATCGCCTGCATGTACTCCTGGTACGGCGGCGGGTTGATCGACGGCAGGATGGTGACGTTCACGCCGAAGGGCTTGTCGGTCAGCTCACGCGCGCGCTCGATCTCGCGCAGCAGATCCTCGGGGGTGGGCTGGGTGAGCGCGGTGATGATGCCGAGGCCGCCCGCCTCGGACACGGCGGCGGCGAGTTCGGCGCGGCCGACCCACATCATGCCGCCCTGAACGATCGGGTGCTCGACTCCGAAGGTCTCGGTGAACCTGGTCTTCAGTGCCATTGGCGCTGTCCTCTCCCTGCCTCTCGCGACTGCCCCGATACTCGCATAGTTGCATATGGGCCATCAACCCTGATGTGAGCCCGAGTTTGCATGGATACTGCCCATCGTGGCCCGGACCTGTGGATAACTCGCCTGGTCGAGCCTGCTGCGCGAGATCGTTTTACCGGTCCTGAGCTGCTCAATGAATCGATGATAAAAATTGGGCAGAACCTTCTCTGTAACCCTTGTCACGCCAAAAAGTTAGTTGGTATTCTCGCGGCGACCAGCGTGAGAGGACACACAGTATGACCTTCCAGCCGCTCGACGAGCCGATCCGGTCGCGACGCAATCACTGGGTCAACCAGATCGCGACCCACGCGGTGATGCGGCCCGATCACGTCGCCTTCAAATTCCTGGGCGTGGACACCACGTGGCAGCAGCTGCACGAGCGCTCGGAGCGGTTCGCCGACGCGCTCGCCCGTCGCGGGGTCGGGTTCGGCGACCGCGTGCTGATCCTCGCCCTGAACTACACCGAGTACATCGAGGCGGTCATCGGCATCAATGCCCTGGGCGCGATCGCGGTGCCGGTGAACTTCCGTCTCACCCCGCCCGAGGTGGCCTACATCGTGGCCGACTCGGGCGCGAAGGCCATCGTCACCGACTCGGTGCTGAAGCCGCTCGCGGTGGGCGTGGCGGGGCAGGCCCCACAGCTCGAGACCGTGATCGTGATCAACGGGCAGAGCGCCGACGGCGTCCTCGGCTACGACGAGGTGCTGGCCGAGGCCGGGGAACCCCATGCGCCGCTGGACATTCCGGAAGACACCCCCTGCCTGATCATGTACACCTCGGGCACCACCGGCACGCCCAAGGGCGCGGTGCTCACCTTCGCGAACATGAACGCGCAGGGCCTGACCTGTATCCGGGCCACCGAGGTCACCGCCGACACCATCGGCTTCTGCACCTCGCCGCTGTTCCACATCGCCGGATTGGGCAGTCTCACACCGTTCTTCATCCTCGGCAGCAAGACCGTCCTGCACCCGCTGGGCGCGTTCGACGCCACCGGGTTCCTGGACGCCGTCGAGGCCGAGCAGGCCACCTCCGCCTTCTGTGTCCCCGCGCAGTGGCAGCTCATCTGTGAGGAGCCGACCGTCAAGCAGCGCAAACTGGCGCTGCGCGTACTGAGTTGGGGCGCGGCCCCGGCCTCGGACTCGGTGCTGCGCGCCATGGCCGACTGCTTCCCGGACGCCGTCAATGTCGCGGTCTTCGGCCAGACCGAGATGTCACCCATCACCTGCGTGCTGGAGGGCAAGGACGCGCTGCGCAAGATCGGCTCGGTCGGCCTGCCCATCCCCACCATCCAGGCTCGCGTCGTCGACGACGAGATGAACGATGTCGCCCCCGGCGAGATCGGCGAGATCGTCTATCGCGGACCGACTCTCATGCAGGGCTACTGGAACAAGCCGGAAGCCACCGCCGAGGCCTTCCACGGCGGCTGGTTCCACTCCGGCGACCTGGTCCGTCAGGACGACGAGGGCTTCATCTACGTGGTGGACCGCAAGAAGGACATGATCATCTCCGGCGGTGAGAACATCTACTGCGCCGAGGTGGAGAACGTGCTGTTCGCGCACCCCAAGATCCACGAGGCCGCGGTCATCGGCCGCGCGCACGAGAAGTGGGGCGAGGTGCCGGTCGCGGTGGTGGCGCTGGTCGAGGGCGTCGACGACCTCACCCTCGAGGAGCTGACTCCGTTCCTCAACGAGTCACTGGCCCGCTACAAGCACCCCAAGCACCTGGTGATCGTGCCGGAGCTGCCGCGCAATGCCAGCGGCAAGGTCGTGAAAGTCGAACTGCGCAAAGAATATTCGGCCTAGATCATGTCCCTGCGGGTGAGCCAGCGCATGATCGGCCACCCGCAGAACACCGGCAGCCAGCAGGTCAGCACCCGGTAGAGCAGCACGGCGGGCACCGCGATCGAGGCCGACACCCCGAACGCGGCCAGCCCACCGATGAGCGCCGCCTCGACCGCGCCCACCCCACCCGGTGTCGGCGCGGCCGAGGCCAGCGTGCCGCCGATCATGGTGACGATGGTGACGGTCACGAAAGTCGTACTGCCGCCGAAGGCTTCGATGCTGGCCCACAGCGCCAGCGCCATGCCCAGCGTGGTGGTGGCGCAACCACCGATGATCATGGCGAGCCGGGTCGGCCGCCGCGCCAGATCCTTCAACTGCCCCAGCACCTCGGTCAGCTGCGGGCGCACCTCGTTGAGCAGCCACTTGCGCACCTTGGGGATGAACATGGTCGCACCCAGCAGCCCCAGCAGCGCACCCGCCACCAGGTACAGCACCGTCGCGTTCGGCACGAAATGCGAAAGGTTGGTGGAGGTTCCGGCGAGCGCCCCGAAGATCAGCAGCAGGATCAGGTGGGTGACCACCTGCACGGTCTGCTGCAACGCGACCGCCGCGGTGGCCCGCACCGCGCCCAGTCCGCCCTTCTGCAGGAACCGCACGCTCAACGCCAGACCGCCCACACCGGCCGGGGTGGTGGTCGCGGCGAAGGTATTGGCGACCTGCATGAGCAGCAGGTTGCGGAACTTCACGGCCTCGGAGGCGCACGCCCACAACGCCATTGCCGCACCGACATAGGTCAGCGCCGACACGGTGAAGCCCAGCAGCGCCCAGCCCCAGTTCAGATTGCGCAGCTCCGAGGCGAAGGTCGGCACGGCGCTGATGTACGGATAGGCCACGTAGACCAGGCCGATCAGCAGTACCAGCTGGATGATCTGGTTGCGTGAGAACCGGGTGATCTGCGCGGCCTCGATCTTGTCCTGGCCGGTCTGCTCGGCCACCTCGGCGCGCACGGTCTTCATCAGCTCGCCGGAGTCCGGCACCGCCTTGCGCACGTGATCGGGGATGGCGGTCTTGGTCAATCGGCCGGAGCCGCACAGCACCGCGTCCTTGTCGAGCACGTCGAGTGCCGTGCGCACCGCGGTCTCGGGCCCGAACAGCGCGGCCGAGGACAGCAGCAGCTGTGCCACGTCGGAGTCGAAACGGGTTTTGTAGGCACCGAATTCGGATTGCACGAACCCGCCGAACAGCGCGGTGTCGTCCGCGGCGATGCGGATCTCCTCCGCGCGCAGATCGCCGTGCGAGATCTGCGCCTGATGCATCGCCTGCAGGGCCCGCCAGACATTGGTGAGCGTCGCCTCGCTGTCGGTGGACGCGAGCGGGCGGCCCTGAGGGACCGTGTGCGCGTACAGCATCCAGCCGCGATCGAGTGCCGCGACGGTGAGCGGTTTGTTGCTGGCCAGGCCGAGATCCGCGATGGCGAAACCCATCAGCGCGCGGTGTTCGACGGCCCGGCGCAGCGAGGCGAACCAGGCCGGATACTCACCGCTGCGCAGCGTCAGGCGGCGGCGCAGCTGTTGCAGCGCACCGCGACTGCGCTGGTTCGCGCCGTAGAGCTCGATCATCAATTCGTTGTCGGGAGAACCGAACAGCGTGGTCGCGGTGGGTTTCACGACGGAAACGGCTGTCGCGTCCGGGATCTCGCCGTAGGTCGCGTTGGGGGATTCGCTGAGTTCGGCGCGTGGCGTGGTGCTCACCGACAGCGTCAGCGGCCCGCGCGCGGCCGGGCGCAGCACCTTGAACGCCGTCACCCGGAAACCGCGCTGCGCGAGCACCCGCACCGCCGCCTCCAACGGCACCTCCAGCGCGGGCGTGCCGACCACCAGCACGATCACCGCGCCCACCAGCCAGCCCACCACCAGTCCCAGCGCGGCCCGCGCCGGGACCACCAGCGACACGAACAGGTGAATCGGCACGAAGACCAGCAGCAGCGTCCACCACCAGCGGCGCGCCCGCGCGGGCAGCCACGGACTGGCCACCGTGAGCACCGCCGCCAGCATGGCGATCCAGCGCGGATCGTCGAGGAACTGCGACAGGAAGGTGTTGACCTGACCGGGTTCCGACAGATGCCAGCGTGGTGCGGAGAAGCCGGTGCCGGTGATCGAGAACAGGCCCAGCGCGATCAGTCCGGCGGAGATGAAGCCCACCAGCAGTTTCCACTGCCGCCGCAGCACCAGCCGCACCAGGATGGCGAAGGGCAGCGCGAGAATTGCGATGCCGTAGACGATGTAGACCAGGTTGGACTGCTCGGGTGTCAGGAATCCCACGATGCCCGAGACCGACCGTTCCAGGCTTTCCCACTGCGGCCGGGTGATCAGCGATCCGGCGATGACGATCGCCACCGAGAGTGCGGACAGCACAACGCGCAGAATGTCGGTGGTCCGGCGGATCCGCGGCTGCAGCAGGCTGCCGGAGACGGGAATTTCCCGCCCGTCGACTCGCATGTCCTATTCGCGCTTTCGGATCGTGGGAACGGCTGCGGTCCCATGGTCGGCTCGTGTGAGTATGCGGCAGGCGACGGGGTCACCGACCACCCAACACGCGGTAACCGTAACCCGTCGGGGACCGAAGGTGTGATGTGCCCGGCCATGGCGAGCTGGTCGCGCGAGTCTCGATGGCCGGAAATCGCCGGTGCGTGGCCGCACGGTACGGCGGCGCGCCCGGGCCCGCCATCGGTTTTTCCGGCTTAATCGGTGCATTGCGCGACTTCCGAACGGGCGTGCGACGATCTGGCCCGTGGTGCTCGATCTACGTGTGTGTTTTGTCGGTGAGTCCTTCGTCGCGGGCGTCGGTGACCAGAAGGGCCTGGGCTGGGCCGGGCGGCTGGCCGCACGCGCGATCGCGGCGGGCATTCCCCTCACCCATTACAACCTGGGCATCCGCCGCGAGAACTCCAGTGAGCTACGAAGACGCTGGGAATCGGAGTGCGCGCCCCGGCTGCCGGAGGGCACCGACCGCCGGGTGGTGATCTCCACCGGCGTCAACGACACCCAGTACGAGAACGGCCGGGCCCGAGTCGATTCCGCGGCCTCGACGCGCAATCTGACCGAAATCCTGCGGCGCGCGCGGGAACGCGGCTGGCACACCCTGGTGGTCGCCCCGCCGCCGAACGTGGACGACGAACACAATGCCCGCCTGCTCGACCTCGACGCCCGCTACGCCGAGCACTGCGAGCACGCCGGGGTGCCGTACCTACGGGCCCATCAGCCGTTGCGCGAGAACGAGATCTGGATGCGCGATGTCGCGGCCGGGGACGGCTTCCATCCGGGCGCGGCCGGCTACGACCAGTACGCGGCCCTGCTGTTTCCTCACTGGCTGCTCTGGCTGGGTGATCCCGGCTCGGAACTGCCTGTGGTGCGCTGAGATTCGTCGTCCGCGGCGGGTGGCGACGGTTCGCGCGGCGGTTCCACGAGATTGGCGGCCGCGTGCTTGCCGGTGTCGGGTCCCAGCCAGCCCTCGACCATGTCCTCGAGTCGCGGTTTGCGCGTCGAGGCGGCCAGGCCCGAGCCGACCAGCACGCCCAGGGCGATGGCCAGCACCGTGAGCACCGCGTTGACCAGGATGTGCATCCCATTGGGGTCGTTCTTGGTGACCAGCTCCGAGACGCCGCTGAGCGACATGCCGCCGGGCACCAGCATCCAGAACGCGGGCAGGAACACCACCTGCGTCGGCGGGGCATTCCGATTGCGCTGCACCAGATACGCGACCGGCACCGCGACCATGCCGCCCAGGAACGAGCCGAGCAGGCTGCCACCCAGTTGAATGCCGAGCTTCTGCCCGCAGAACGCCGCGTAGAGCACGATCAGCAGCCAGATCAGCGAATTCTTCGGTGCGCTGGCACGCCAGCTGTAGCCCAGCCCGATCAGCAGCACCCCGAGCAGCGGTGTCCACCAACCCAATCCGTGTCCCGCGTGCGGGGAGATCGGCGGGATGGTGCCGAGTAGTTGCAGCCCGACCAGCACGCCGAAGGCCAGCAGGATCAGCTGATTGAGGCCGTAGATGGTGCGGCTGGCCCCGGCGATCATCGACCCGGTGGCCAATTCGATCGAACCGTTGGTGAGGGTCGCGCCGGGCAGCAGCGCCGCCACCGAGGGCACCAGCAGCTGTGAGGGATTGCCGCCGCCGAGCGCGTTGGGGAAGCCGAAGGACAGCAGCGTGACCACGGTGCCCGCCACCACCGGCAGCGCGGTCGACAGCAGCCGGAAGCGGACCGCGGCCATGATCAGCAGCTGCATGGTCAGGCCGAGCACGATGTAGCCGAGCAGGGCGGTGGAGGTCGGGTTGAGCATCAGGCCCAGTCCGACGGTCAGCACCACATTTCCCAGCAGCAGCCGCCACACCGGGGTCGGCTGCGGGGAGCGCAGGATCTTCTCCAGCCGGTCGGTGGCCTCGGCGGGCGGCGGCAGTTCGGTGCGGATCTCGTCGAGCAGCCGGTAGAGGGCGGCGATCTGGTCCAGCCGCAGAGTGCCCGGGTCGGCTTCGAGCAGGTCCACCGCGGAGCCGCGCGAATCCTGTACGCGCACGAACACTCCGGTGGGCAGCACGAAGAAGTGCACGTCGTCGGCGTCGTAGCGATGGGCCAGCTCATCGAGGAGTTCCTGGACGCGGCCGGTGGTCTCGCCGGAGGCGATCAGCGCGACGCCGAAGTGCCGCAACAGGTCCAGCAGGTCCGCCGAGATGGGCGGTTCCTCCGGCGGTGCGGGGTGCGGGTTCGCGGGGGCGACGCTGACTCGGCGCAGCCAGCGATCCATGGATCCGGCGGCGCGGCGGGTGGCCCCGTAGAGCGTGCCGCCCAGGGTGCGTCGTGCCTGGGTGGTGCGCTGGTGCCGGGGTGGATGCTGGTGGGACTCACCGCTGCTCATCGCGCCTTCTCGGGTTACCGCCGGTTAGCGGCAGGGTCGGGAAGCCTTGACTGGCAAACATTTCGCAACACACTGCACAGTAGCTCGGACTAGCACGGGCGTGCCGGACCTGCGGCGAATGTCGCAGGGCGACCGGAATTCGGGCCAAGCTATGCCGATAGGGGGCGGCCTCCATAACCTGGTGGACATGGATATCGATACGCGGCTGCTGCGCTACTTCCTGGCAGTCGCGGATGCGGAGAACCTGCCGCGGGCCGCGCAGCGACTACACGTCGCGCAACCCGCGCTGGCCACCCAGATCAAACAGCTGGAACAGCAACTGGGAGTGGAGCTCTTCATCCGCTCACGCGCCGGCTGGACGCTGACCGCGGCCGGGAAGGTGATGTCCGAACAGATCCCCGAACTGCTGGCGTCCTGGGATCGCATCCTGCGCGACACCAAGAGCGATGCCAGCCGGGCCTCCCGGATGCTGCGGCTGGGCTGCGTCAACAGTGCCGCCGACGGGCACATTCCGGAGATCATCCAGGTCTTCCACCGGCTGCACCCGGACTGGCAGGTCGACATTCACCAGGGGGGCTGGACCGAACCGACCGCGGGACTCGACGAGGGCGATGTCGATGTCGCGCTGCTGCGGCTGCCGTTCCCGGGGCAGGAGCAGTACCACGTGCGGGAGTTGTTCGCCGAGCCGCGCTGGATCGCGCTGCCCGCCGACCATCCGCTGGCCGGGCGCGACGATATCGCCTTCCGGGAGCTGTGGGATGAGCCGTATGTCGCCTCGCCCGCGGAAACCGGCTGGTGGCGCGACTATTGGATGGGTCTGGATTCCCGGCCCGCCGATACCGCCATCATCGGGGCCATGGCCCGCAGCACCGACGAGTGGCTGCGCGCCATCGCCAATGGCTTCGGGGTGAGCTTCACCCCGGCTTCGAACGCCCGCAATGCCTATCCGGGCGTGGTGTTCCGCCCGGTGCACGGGATCGGGCCGACGCGGGTGGCGCTGGTGTGGCCGGACGCCTCCGAGGCGGATCCCGTTGTCCGCTACTTCGTTCGCTGCTGCACCGACATCATGGGCGGGCATCACAGTGAACTCTTCGGTGGCCAGGACGGTCGTCGTACCTCCTGATCCGGGTTTCTAACCTGGTGGCATGGACATCGATACCCGGCTGCTGCGCTATTTCGTCGCGGTCGCCGAGGAGGGTCATCTGACCCGGGCCGCGCAGCGGCTGTACGTGTCTCAGCCCGCGCTCACCAAGCAGATCAAACTGCTCGAACAGCAGGTCGGGCTGGAACTGTTCGTTCGTTCGCGCACCGGTATGCGGCTCACCGAGCCCGGCCGGATCTTCGCCGAGCACGCGCCGCTGCTGCTGTCGGGCTGGGATCGGATGCTGCGGGAGACCAAGAGCGGGGCCAGTCGCGCGGCCCGGGTGCTGCGGGTCGGGTTCATCGCCAGTGCCGCAAACGAATTCACGCCGGAGATCGTGGCGGCGTTCCGGGCGCTGCGGCCGGAGTGGCAGGTGGACATGCGGCAGTCCGGGTGGACCGATCCGAGTGCCGGACTCGATGACGGCGACGTGGACGTAGCCTTGGTCCGGCTGCCGTTCCCCGCCGACGACGCGTACCGCAGCACCGACCTGTTCACCGAGCCGCGTTGGCTCGCGCTGCCCGCCGACCACCGGCTGGCCGCGCGCTCCGAGATCGATTTCGAGGAGCTGTGGAACGAACCGTTCGTGGCCTCCCCGCCGGAAAACGGCTGGTGGCGCGACTTCTGGATCGGTGCGGACGCCCGCCCCGCCGACACCGTCGTGGTCGGGGCCGTTGCCCGCAATACCGACGAATGGCTGACCGCGATCGGCAACGGGTTCGGCGTCAGCTTCACGCCCGCCGCGTCGGCGCGCTACTACCCGCGCCCCGGCGTGATCTATCGCCCGGTGCGCGGCATCGGCCCCAGCCGGGTGGCGGTGGCCCGACCGGCCGCCGCCGATTCGAATCCCCTGGTGCAGGACTTCATTCGCTGCTGCGTCCAGGTCTGCGCCGCCGGTCGTCCATGATTGGTGCATGAGCGACCAGCACGCGCACTGGCAGCACACCTATGACGCGCACCCCGGCATGTACGGGGTGGAGCCGTCGCAACCGGCGGTGTACGCGGCGCGGATCTTCCACGACGCCGGTGTGCGTGACGTGCTCGAACTGGGCGCGGGCCACGGCCGCGACGCGATCTACCTGGCCGAGAGCGGATTCCAGGTGACAGCAACCGATTTCAGCGCCGTCGCCCTGACCCAGCTGCGCGAGCGCGCGGAGGCCCGCGACCTCGGTGACCGGGTCCGCACCGTCGAACACGATGCCCGCCAGCCGATTCCACTGACCTACCGCAGCGTCGACGCCGTCTACGCCCACATGCTGCTGTGCATGAACCTCAGCACCCAGGAAATCCGCGACCTGCTCACCGAGATCCGCCGCGTCCTCAAACCCGGCGGCGTCTTCGTCTACACCGTCCGCACCGTCGAGGACCCGCATTTCGGCGCGGGCCGCGCGCTCGGCGACGACATCTACGAGAACGACGGCTTCGCCGTCCACTTCTTCTCACCCGCGCTGGTGGACACACTGTCGTCGGGTTGGGCGCTGCGCGAACGTGTTTCCTTCGCCGAAGGCGACCTCCCCCGTCGGCTCTACCGGGTCACGCAGACGCTCCCGTCGCGCTGAGCACCACCACGATCTCCGCCGCTGGGACGCCGAGCACGGCCCCTTGGACTAGGCGGCGATCTGCGGGAGCACCGAGCGGGTGGGTTGGAATTCGGTGATGGTGTAGTCGGCCAAGCCTTCTCGATGGAAGGGGTCTTCGGTGGTGATGCGTTCGATGGTGGGGCGGTCGACGCCCCGGGCGAGGATCAGGCCGCCGGTGCGGGGGAGTTTGCGGCCGGTCAGGAGGAACGTGCCGTCGGCCAGGTGGCGGTCAATGTAGGCGTAGTGCTCGGGGAGGTAGGTGTCGAGGGTTTCCAGGGCGCCGGGGCGGTAGGTGATATCGAGAATGAACATGGGGCAAGCCAACTCCGGCGGCGGCGGGGCGTCCACGAGGCTGTGCCTTGCGGTGGTGAGGAGGTGGCTAAGGGTGGAGGTCCGCGGCCAGCTGGGGGAGGGCCAAGTGGCGGGTGTCACGTGGGAATACCAGGGCGAAAAGGGTTTTCGGCGGGTTCGTCGACAGTGGTCGCCAGGTGAGGTTGGGGTCGGCGGTGCTGTCGCGTTCCGGGCGTAGGGCGACGCAATCGACGTCGGAGGCCAAGGCTGCCACGGTGATCGGACGGCGGGCGGTGGTGATCCGGAGCTCGGGCTCCCAGCCGTTGCGGCGGCAGTGGTGCAGTACGGCGTCGTGGTAGCCGGGGGCGAGGTCGCGGCGGAACCAGAGCAGGTGCTGGTCGTGCAGTGCGGACCAGTCGATTGTCGGCAGTGCGGCGAGGTGGTGGGTGCGGGCCATGAGGATGCCGAGTGGTTCTTCGCTGACCAAGCTCACCGTCAGGTCCTCGGCGTCGATGGGCAGGGAGATGATCCCGGCATCGAGAACGCCCTTGCGTAGCAGGGGAAGTTGCGATTCCGTGGGCAGGTCCTGGAACTCGATGGTGGCGCCCGCGTGGCGGGCGGCCGTGGTGAGCCGGGCGGGGAGATCGCCGGGAACTCCCGCGGGTACTCCGATTGTCAGGGTCGGATTCGCGGCGGCGGCCGCCACCGCGCGCTGACCCCGGTCCACCGCCGCGAGTGCTACCCGGGCTTCGGGCAGCAGCGCTCGTCCGGCAGCGGTAATCGCCATTCCGGCTGCCGAGCGTTCGAACAGGGTCGCGCCCAATTCCTTTTCCAGCAAACGGATCTGCTGACTCAGGGATGGTGAGCGCAAGCCCAGACCCTCGGCGGCGCGGGTGAGGTTTCCTTCCTCCGCCACCGCGCAGAAGTAGCGCAGCTGTCGCAATTCCATTCGGTCAGCCAATCAGAGAGATGAGCAGTCAGGTCAGGTCGAGGACGGCCATGGCGGCGTTGTGGCCGCCGATGCCGCTGACTCCGCCGCCTCGCACCGCGCCCGCGCCGCACAGCAGAATGTTGCGGTGGCCGGTGGCGACGCCCCAGCGGGCGGCGGGGCTGTCGTCGGTGTCGGCGCGATAGGGAAAGCTCAAGTCCGCGTGGAAGATATGGCCGCCGGGGAGGCCGACTTCCTGTTCGAGTTCGACCGGGGTGCGGGCTTCCAAGCAGGGGTTGCCGTCGGCGTCGATGGCCAGGCAGTCGCGGATCGGTTCGGCCAGGACCGCGTCCAGTTGAGCGAGAGTGGCGTCGACCAGGCGGTTCTTCACACCCTGTGGATCATTGTGGAAAAGTCTTGCGGGCGTGTGCAATCCGAACAGCGTCAGGGTGTGGTAGCCCTGCTCGATCAAGGCGGGGGAGAGGATCGACGGGTCGGTCAGGGTGTGGCAGTAGATCTCCGATGGCGGCGCGGTGGGGAGCTGACCGGCGGCGGCCTGCTGGTAAGCGTGATCCAGCTGGGTGGCGGATTCGGCGATGTGGAAGGTCCCGGCGAAAGCCGTGCGGGGATCCACGGTCGGGTCGAGCAGTTTCGGCAACCGAGTAAGCAGCATGTTGATCTTCAACTGTGCGCCTTCGGGTTTGACGCCGGACTCGCCCAGCAGGCGTGACAGTTCGTAGGGTGCGGCGTTCACCAAGACGTATCGGGCCGAGGCCGTTCCCGTGCGGTCTCCGGCGGTGAAGCCGATTTCGGCTGTGCTGCCATCGGTTTCGATGTTGTCGACCGTGCAACCGGTGACGATCTCCGCCCCTGCGGCGCGGGCAGCGTCGGCCAGGGCATCGGTCAGCGCACCCATGCCGCCGACCGGGACGTCCCAGTCGCCGGTGCCGCCGCCGATCACGTGATACAGAAAGCACCTGTTCTGCAACAGGGACGGGTCATGGGCATGGGTGAAGGTGCCGATCAGCGCATCGGTGAGTACCACCCCGCGCACCGTGTCGTCGGTGAAGGCGGCCTCGACCGTTTCCCCCAGCGGCCGTTCGAATATCGCGTCCCAGGCGACGGAATCATCGATGGCGCCGCGCAATTCGTCGCGAGTGGGCAGCGGCTCGGTGAGCGTCGGGAAGACCCGCTCGGCGAGCTGCCCGGTCATCGCGTAGAACCGTTGCCACGCTCGGAAATCCCGCTCCGAACCGGTCACCCGCGCGAAGCTGGCGCGGGTGTCGGACTCGGATCCGTTGTCGACCAGCAGCCCACCGCCACCGACCGGCGTGTAGGAGGAGATGCGCCGCTTCCGGGTTTCGAAGCGCAGCCCCAGGTCTCGCACAATGCGGTCGGGCAACAGGCTGACCAGGTACGAGTACCGCGACAGGCGAGCGTCGATACCCGGGAACACCCGCTCGGACACCGCCGCGCCGCCGGTGCGGTCCCGGCTCTCGAGCACCAGCACCGAGCGCCCGGCCCGCGCCAGGTACGCGGCGGCGACCAATCCATTGTGGCCGCCGCCCACCACGATCACGTCGTACCCGGTCTGCCCGGGCGCACCAGCTCGCGTCATCCGCCCATCGCATCACATGATGGGCGACGGGTCCGCTACTTCGCGCTCATGTCGAGTGCGGCCAGGTGGCTGAACAGCACCGATGCGCCGATCGGGTTGCCGCCGCCGGGGTAGACGGTGCCGCTGACCGCGGCCATGGTGTTGCCCGCCGCGTACAGGCCGGGGATCACCTCGCCCGCTTCGTCCAATACCCGCGCCGCGGTATCGGTGCGCAGACCGCCCTTGGTGCCGAGGTCGGAGATGCCGAAGGCGGCGGCGTGGAAGGGGCCGGTCACGATCGGGGCCAGCGGGGATTCACCGTTGGAGAAGGCGCGGTCGTAGGCCTCGTCGCCGCGGCCGAAATCATCGTCCTCGCCCGTGGCGGCGAACTCGTTGAAGCGGGCCACGGTCGCCACCAGAGCGGCTGCGGGAACACCGATTTCGGCCGCCAGACCCTCGAGGGTGTCGGCGGTCTTCCACAGCCCGGCCGCCACGTACTTCTCGGTTTCCACCATCGGCACATTGCTGGCCTTGATGGGCGGCACCGCGCCCTCGGAGTCGTCGTAGACCATCCAGAACGGGAGGGTCGCCGACCCGTCCTCGAGATGCTCGATGATGTCGCGGCCGAGCCGGTCGTAGGGCGCGGACTCGTTGACGAACCGCTCACCGGCCTGGTTGACGAAGATGCCGCCGGTGAACCACAGCGCGAACGCGGCCCGCCCGTCCGGATGCACCAGCCCGGGCGACCACCACGCCTGATCCATCAGATCGGTGTCCGCACCCGCCGCGATTCCCGCTTCGTGCGCCTTGCCCTGATTTCCCCACGGCCCCATGGTGTCTCGCGCCACGCCCGGAACCCCGTAGCGGGTGCGCAGTTCGTCGTTGCCCTCGAAACCGCCCGCCGCCAGCAGCACGCCGCGCCGCGCCCGAATGGCGACCCGCTGCCCGTCGCGTTCGACGATGGCGCCGGTCACCGCACCGTCCTCGACCACCAACTCCACCAGCGGCGAGTTCAGATACAGCGAGGCGTTGGGCAGCTTGGACAGTCCGAGCAGGAAGCGCCCGATCAGGGCGCGCCCGCCGATCAGATAGTCCGGCTGCGGTTCCCCGTTGCGGTCGACGCCCAGCGGCCCGCGCACCGAGGCACTGAGCTCGCCGAGCTTCTTGGCGGCCAGCGGCGCGGGAATGATATGGCGGTTGCCGTCGAGCCGGGCCTTGGGCGCGCGGCCGAAGTAGTCCGGCCACGGGAACGCCTGGAACTTGAAAGCCTCGTCCTGCTCCAGGTATTCGATGACGTCCGAACCCCGGCGCACATAGGTTTCCTGCAGGTCCGCGGGCGTCCGATCGCCGACGACGGCGCGGAAGTAGGTGAGCGCGTCCTCGATGGTGTCGTCGACTCCGGCCCGCCGCAGCACCGGATTCACCGGGAACCACACGCCGCCGCCACCCGAATACGAGGTGGTGCCGCCGAACTTCTCGGTGGCCTCCACCACCGCCACGGTCAGTCCCTCCCGGGCCGCCGTGTAGGCCCCGGCCAGGCCGCCGCCCGAACCGGCCACCAGGACATCGACTTCTTCGTTCCAGTCCGTCACCGTATTCACTCCCTGAAAAAGACGAGATCTCACCGGTGACGGTAGGTGTCCGTGGCCCGCCGCGCATCCACCATCCCGATGGCCGGATGCCGCCGGATCAGTCCGCCCAGGTGGTGAGCACGATCTTGCCGCGCACCCGGCCGGATTCGCTGAGCTTGTGCGCTTCGACGACATCGGCGATCGACAGCACCCGCTCCACCTCCACCCGCAGCTTCCCGGACTCGATCAGCGGCGTGATCTCGCGCAGGTCCGCACCGGAGACCTGCACGTAGTGCCGGTGGTAGCGGGGATCGTCGATCGGCTCGCCCTGCGCGTCGACGACGCGACCGTCCGGGCGCAGCACCGCGAGCGAGCGGACGGAATAGTCGCCGCCGACCAGATCGTAGGCCAGATCGATATCGGCGACGGCGGTGGTGAAATCCGTTGTGGTGTAGTCGATCAGCTCGTTCGCGCCGAGCTCGCGCAGGAACTCGTGATTGGCGGCGCGGGCGGTGCCGATCACGTGAGCGCCTGCGGCGGAGGCGATCTGGACCGCCAGATGCCCGACACCACCGGCGGCGGCGTGGATCAGCACCCGGTCGCCGGGGCGGACCTCGGTCAGCGCCTGCCACGCGGTGAGCACCGCGGTCGGCAGTGCGGCGGCGTGCACGTGATCGAGCGTCGCGGGCTTGGGCGCCAGCGCCGCCACGGGCACCACCACGTATTCGGCGTACGCGCCGTCGCGGCTGAGCACCATGCCGAAAACCTCGTCACCGACGCCGAATTCGGTGACACCCTCGCCGAGTTCGCGCACCGTGCCGGAGAAGTCGAAGCCGAGGGTGAACGGCGGTGGACCCAGCACGGTGACCGCGCCGGAACGCAGTTTCCAATCCGCCGGATTCACTCCGCTCGCGGCCACCCGCACCAGTACCTCGCCGGGCGCGGGCTGTGGAATCGGCACCTCCACGGTCTCGAGGACATCCGGGCCGCCGATGCTTCGCTGACTGATCGCTTTCATGTTCTCGATCCTGCGCCGAGTAGTATCGAATCGGAAGAAGGCACTCTTTTGATCCCGAGGTTCCCGATGGATACCGCCCCTGAACTGCTGCAAGAGAATTGGTTCGAGTCCGGAAATCTGGTCGAGGACTATCTGGAGCGCTGCCCCGCCCGCGATGTGCTCGCGGTGCTGGCCGACAAGTGGGTGCTGCTGGTGCTGGGCACCCTGCGCGCGGCCGACGGTCCCGTCCGCTTCAACGAGCTGCGTCGCCGCCTGGACGGCATCACCCAGAAGGTGCTCACCCGCACCCTGCGCGCACTCGAACGCGACGGCCTGGTGCGCCGCACCGTCTATCCGACGGTGCCGCCCCGGGTCGAGTACGCCCTCACCGAACTCGGCGCGGACCTGGGGCGCATCACGCATGTCATGGGCCTGTGGGCCGTCCAGCATTCCGGTGAGATCGCCTTGTCCAGAAGCGAATTCGACGAGCGAGCGGCCCGCGAACCGGAACCGCTCAGCTCCTGACCGGGTCTACTCCCGGACCGCCAGCAGATACCCGTGCGGCGTGCGCTCGTCGGGCTGGGCCTCGCGCGTCATCGTCGCCATCACCCGGAACCCGTTGCCGCCCAGCAGTTCTCCCAGCGTCGCCGGAGCCCAGCGGTAGGCCGGAGCCACCTTGTGGTCGTACTCGGTGACCCCGATCGGGTCATCGGCGGCTTGGAAGCCCAGCAGCACATGCCCGCCGGGCCGCACCACCCGGCCGAATTCGGTCAGGACCGTGGGAATCCGCTCCGGCGGCGTGTGAATGATCGAGTACCAGGCCACGATTGCGTCCAGCGCCCCATCCTCGAACGCGAGCTGCTCCATCGGGCCGACCTCGAACTCGAGGTCCGGGTATGCCGCGCGGGCGAGCCGGATCATCTCCGGCGACAGGTCACTGCCCGAGACCCGCAGCCCGGCCTCGGCGAGGTGCGCCGCCACCCGCCCGGGCCCGCAACCGACCTCGATGACCTGACCGTTTCCATTGTCCCGCACGGCTTCCGCGAAGAGTCCGAGGATCGCGCGATCGTAGGCATTGGCCTCCAGCTGCCGATGAACGAGCCCGGCGTAGCGTTCGGCGACCGAGTCGTAGGCCGACCGGGTGGTGCGCATGTCTTCGCTGTCGATCATGCCTCGACAGTAGTGTCCGGGGCCGCCTCCGGCACCGTCCCGATGGCACCCGTGGACGGTGAGCGCACCGGCTGATCGTCACCGTTCAGCAGCACCCGCACCCGGGTGTCCGGTCGCATCAGGGTCTGGAGCGGCCACACCGCCAGCTGTGCCAGTCGGCGCAGGTCCCGGGGCAGTGCGGGCAGCTCGAGATCGTTGCGCCACAACGGATATCGACCGTCGGGCTGCTGCCAGCCGTCGCGCAGCATGAGCGTCAGCACGCGCGGCCGCAGCGCCCGGGAGGTCGCGGTCGACAGTTCCAGCCGCAGCGTGTCCCCGTCCCGGTCGATGCGCGAACGATGCTCCTCCCCGGCGTCGATGGTGAGCTGCCCGGCCGCCGCGAGCCCACCGGCCAGCGCCGCCAGATCGTCGAAGAACTGCCGCCACTCCCGTTCGCGCGCCCGATGCGCGGTCTGCTGCTGCTCGATGATGAGGCGGCGCTCGCGTTCGGCCGGATTCACCAGGTACAGCTCGACGGTGTCGGCCTCGGCGACCAGACCCAGGTTCAACCGGGTGCTCGGCCAGCCGGGTCCGTGCGCCTGCCCGAGCACCAGGTGCCGGGTATCGCCGAACTCGGTGTGGAAGGCGTCGGCGGCGCGGGCGTGCGCCGCGGTGCGCTGCTCGCGGACCTCCTCGGGCAGCCCTTCGTCGTAGAGGAACGATTCGATGCTGTCGCTGACCGTGACCGCCACCGACTCCAGTCGGTCTCCGTCGAACAGGAACCGGGCGCGCGGATCATCCACCTGCAGTGTGGTTTCGGCCCACACCGTGCGTTGACCGGTGTCGTCGTCGTGCACCGGTTTCCAGCCGACGATCGCGGCGAAGCGGTCCAGGTCCGCGCGCGTCCAGGTCCAGTCGAAGGCGCGGGCCGCGCGGGCGATCTCGATGCCGGCCGGGACATCCACCCGCAGCGGTCCGGCGTCGAATTCGTAGGCGCTGTGGCGGCGCAGGAATTCGGCCCGCTGGCCGCGCGAGGTCGGGTGCAGGGCGATGCCGAGCGGCGCGACGTCCAGATCCGCGCCGCCCACCACCCAGGCGTCGGCGACCAGTTCGGTGGCGGCCGCGACGCCCACGGTCCGGAAGGTGTCGACGACGCGCTGGGCCAGCACACTGTGCGCGACGGTGCCCGCGCGGCGCGGCAGCGTGCGCCACCAGTTCGCCTCGCGCGGCGGCGTCCAGCCCAGTTCCGCGAGCCGCTGGTCGGTCGGCGCGTCGTATCTCCAGGTGGGGTCGATGAATTCGCTGCGCGCGAGTTCCCCGGTCAGCTGGGTCTGGTCGGCGGTGAACTGGATGAACCGGCTCCCGGCCGCGGTGATGACGAGGTGCCCGTCGGCGGGCAGCGTCTGCAGGTAGTCCGCGAGCTGTTCGGCGAATCGGCCCCAGCCGCCCGCGGCGGTGCGGCGATGCGCGGCCTCGTGGCGGCGGTCCATCCAATAGCGTTGTGTGGTCGGGTTGACCAGCAGCAGGTCGACGGTGTCGACGCCGATGGTCAAGCCCGCGAACAGGTTCGGGAAGCGCCACGACATGCCCTCGGCGGGTCCGGCGTCGGTGCTCTCGGGTTCACCCCAGTGTTCGGTGAGGGCGGCGGTGGCGCGGGTCAGGCCGTCGCGCAGCAGGGCGGGCCCGCCGAAGTCGCCGGGTGCGGGGCAGTCCGAAATCGTCACGCGCACATGGTCGAGGCCGCGTTCGCCGCCCCAGAACATGGCCGAATCCCACCACACGCCCAGTCCGGTGCGGGAGAAGACGGGGCCGTTGCGCAGCGTGCCGACCGGTTGCGGGGTACTCCAGCCCGCCCGGCGGGCGAATTCGGTGATATTGCCCGATCCCCAACGCCACCCGAACCCCGCTGCCGCCCTGACGATCTGGACCGCACCCGCGGTGTCGACCCGTACCTCGAAACCCACTCAGCGACAGTAACTCTGTTTGCGGTTCGGCGGCGCGCCCTTGCCGGGGCGGAATTCGATTCCGGACGAAACGGTCAGGCAGTGCTGGACACCTGCCCGGACGGGCGGACAGCAGCGGCCTGTGAACGATCAACTATTGTGGACGGCGGCCTGGGCTTCCCCACGGGGCGGACAACCTTGGGAAGCCCGGCCACAGCATTCTCCCCGCCCACTGCCTGCGGGAATCCCACTGTCTTCCTGCGGAATCCCTCAGTGCGACTGCGGGAATTCGGAACTGCCGCGATCCCCGCCCGGAATCACCGGAAGCACCAGCGCCGAGGGATGTTCGGCATCGTGATAGATGGTCTGCGACGCGATCTGCGCATTCGTGTTCTGGCCGAACGGATCACCGGTATTCGGATTCGGCGCGAATTGCGGGAAGTCACTGCTGGAGACCTCCAGACGAATCCGATACCCCGCCTGCACCAGATAGCTGGTCGGCCAGATATCGATGGTGTAGCGGGTGGGCTGTCCGGGCACGATCGGCGTGGGATGTTCGAGCGAATCCCGGTACGCGGCGCGAATGATGCCGTTGTTCAGGTTGATCGACGATCCGTCCGGTGCGAGCGCCACCACCTTCGCGGTGAAATCGGTGTCGGTCGCCGATGACGCGGCCCACAGCGTCAGCTTCATCGGGCCGGTGAGTTCGGTGTCGGAGGTCATCGGCGCGGTCGTGTAGGTGAGCACGTCCGAGCGCTGCTCCACCACGAATTGATCCACCGGCCCCTGCGGTCCGGCGTTCGCGCCGCAGCAGGAGTGCCCGCCCGCACTCGGCACCGGATCGGCGGGGTCGTAGTCGTAGGCGTCCGGGGCCTGCGGGTCCTTGGGCGCGTCGGCCTTCAACTGCCCGACCCGGCCCGCCACCCCGTTGCCGCCGTTGCCGGACAGGTAATAGGTGGTCCAGTTGGTATTCGGCAACGGCCACGCGGTCGAGGACTTCCAGGTGTTCGCACCCATCAGGAAATAGTCGACGCGCGGTGACCCGGAAACGTTGTTGTCCTTGCCCTTCAGGAAATGGTCGTACCAGCTGAGCATGAGATCGTTGATCGGGCTGTTGCCCGGTTCCCCCGCCGCCGCCAGCATCGGCGTCTCGACTCCGCTGCCCGGCCGCCCCCACCCGACGTGATCCCACGGGCCCAGTACCAAGCGCTGATGCTGCCGCGCCTCGGGCGTACCGCCCTGCGCGACCATGCCGCTGAAATTCTCGGTGCCGCCCGCGAGGAACGCGTCGTACCAGCCTTCGAAATCCAGTACCGGCACCTTCACATTCGAGTAGCGGTCCCGAATGCTCCACTGCTTCCAGTAGTCGTCGCGGCTGGAATGCCGGAGCCAGTCGTAGAACCACGGCGCGACCGCCGGATTCTCCGGGTGCAGCGGCGGAAACTGCTGGTAGGGGCGGTAACCCAGCCAGCGGGTGTAGTTCGCGGCGTCACTGGTCAACTGTTTCGCGGTGGCGGTGTCGCCGCGATTGACCGCGGCGGTGGCGCCGATGGTCTCCATCGCCCACGGTTCGACGAAGGCCAGCCGGAACGCGCCGCCCTCGTAATTCCAGCCGTCGTAGTAGTCGGAGGCGGTATTGGCCGGAACGATGGTGGTCAGGTGCGGTGGCGCGCCGACGGCGGCGAGCCATTGCGTCGCACCGACATACGACGAGCCGTACATGCCGACCTTGCCGCTGGACCCCGGTAGCGACGCCGCCCACTCCACCGAGTCGTAGCCGTCGGTCATATCGTTGCCGAACTCGGTGAAGGTGCCGCTCGAAGCGCCCTGACCTCGAATGTCCTGTACCACCACCAGATAGCAGTGCGAGGCGAACCAGTCCGGTGTCTGATAGCGGAAGGGCTGGATCTGGGCCGCGGTCTTGCCGTACTGGGTGCGCATCAGGATCACCGGGACCGGGTCGTTCGTCTTCGGTCGGTACACATCGGCTTTCAGCACGGTCCCGTCGCGCATGGTGGCGGGCACGTTGTCCTGCTTGCCGACCGCGCAGTCACCGCGACCGGAGGTGGGCGGCCAGCTGGGCGCGGCCTGCGTCGCGCTCCCGGGCGACCCGCCCGAACCGCAGCCGCCCGCGACCAAGGCCACCGCCGCCCCCACCACACCGATGCGCGCAATGCGCGAGCGTCCCACCCGGTTCCGCGTCATTGATCGACGGTATCCCACACGCCGCGTTGACCAGCGTGGATGAACCAATTCACGATCAATCCGCAAATATTTAGCAACAAAATCACAGCCGCGTCCGATACATCCTTCGAGCGAGCGCGACGACGGTAACTGCCACCGTCGTCGTGCCCGCTTACTTCCGGTTCGGGGACCGGATCCGGAAAGCCCTGCGGCTCTACGGCCGCTCGACCGAAAGGATCGTCGATCCATGAGATCGATTCGCGGTAGATCGAATTCGCAGGACACCGCCGACGGGTGGCTACGACGGGCGGTGCTGGTGGTCGCGCTGGCGTTGCTGGCTCCCCTCGGCATCGCCGTGGCGGGCGGCGGCGCGACAGCAGCCGCGGCCTTCAACCCCGCCGCCTTCGACTTCTGGGTCGACTCCCCGAGCATGGGGCCGATCAAGACCCGGGTGATGCGCGCGGCCGACGGCAACACCAACCGGGTCGTCTACGCCCTCGACGGCATGCGGGCCCGCGAGGACCTCAGCGGCTGGGAGATCGAGACCAGTGTCGCCGAAACCCTCGCCAGCTGGAACATCAACGTGGTCATGCCCGTTGGCGGTCAGTCCAGCTGGTACGCCGACTGGAACGCGCCCAGCTCCTTCTTCGGCATCCCGCCCGGCACCGGTTCGGCCAACACCGGATCCGGCGCCACCGACGCGCTCTCCGGCGGCCCCGGCAAGAGCTACCGGTACACCTGGGAAAGCTTCCTCAGCCAGGACCTGCGCTGGGCACTGCGAGATCGCCTGGGCTTCAACCCCAATCGCAACGGTGTCTTCGGCCTGTCCACCGGCGGCAGCGCCGCGCTGACCTTGGCCGCCTACCACCCCGACCAGTTCAGCTTCGCGGGCTCGTTCTCCGGCTATCTGAACAATTCCGCCCCCGGCATGCGAGAGGCCATCCGCGTGGGCATGATCGAGGCGGGCGGCTACAACGTCGACTCGATGGCCCCGCCGTGGGGACCGCAGTGGCTGCACATGGACCCGTTCGTGTTCGCGCCGAACCTGGTGAACAACAACACCCGCGTGTACATCGCCGCCGCCAGCGGCCGCCCCGGCGCCACCGACGGACCGAATTTCGGCACCGTCAACGGCATGGCGCTGGAAGCCCTGGCGCTGGTCAACACCCGTGCCTTCCAGGTGCGCATGTCCAGTCTCGGCGCTACCAATGTCGCGTATTCGTTCCCGGACTTCGGAATTCACGCCTGGAACACCTGGCAGGACGAAGCCAACCGGATGCTGCCGGATCTCTCGGCGAGTATCGGCTAGCGCTCGTAGCTTCCGGTCAGCTTGCCGCGCGCCAGCACATGACCGTCGATGGCCTTCAGGACGCCCGCGAGGGTGGCGTCCGGGCCGAGACCGGCGGGGCGGTCGAGGGCGAAGAGCTGGAAGACGTAGCGGTGCGGGCCGTGCCCGGGGATCGGGCGCGGCCCGGCGTAGCCGCGGCGGCCGAAAGCACCTGTGCCGATGCGGATCTCGCGGTGGTCGGTGGTGGCATCCAGTGCGGATTCGGCCAGGGCGGTCGTGGTGGGCGGAATTCCGGTGACGACCGCGACGACACCCCTGCCCACCGCCGCCCCGCCCGCACCCGCCCCTTCACCCCCGAAGACCAGGCCCTCCAACACGACGGCCGCGCCCGCTACCGCGACCTCGCCCGCACCCTCGACACCTCTGAACACCTGGTCCGCCGCCACCTCGACGCCCTCGTCCGCCGCGGAATGCTCAGCTTCCGAACCGATTTCACCCGCCCCGAAGCCGGCTGGCCCACCGAATACATCCTCTGGCTGGCGGCACCCCCCGAGGATCTCGCAACCATCGGCCGCGATCTCTCCACCTGGCCCGAAACCCGAATCTGCCTCTCGGTGGTCGGCCGAGCCAACCTCCTGCTCATGACCCAGACCCACCACCCCACCCACCTCCACCCGCTACTGACCCGCCTCGCCACGAGTCATCCCGAAGCGGCGGTGGTCGACCAGCGCCTCATCCTGCGCCCCATCAAATCCTGGGGCCGCCTCCTCGACCGGTCCGGCCAAGCCGCTGCCGTGGTTCCCGTAAACCCCTGGGCCGCAACCACAACCGACGAATAGCCGTCCTATGAATACGTCGGACCCCGCAGTTACGCTGCGGCCGTGAGTGATTTGCGCAACCAGACCGACGCCGAACGCCGAGCGATGGACCAAGAGCTCGACGCCTGGTGGAAACGCAACTGGGGCCGCCGAGTCGACCTCGGCGCGTTCGCGACCGCGCTGCCCCTCGTGCTGGAGGCGGAACTCGCCCCCTGGTCGAATGCCGCCCTGGAATCAGCTCTCGCCGCTGTCGGCTGGCCCGCCCACGCATCGAGCGAACTCGCCGTCGCCGCCGACGACTGTCTGCTCTTCGCCCGGCGCGAGCCGGAGACCGGCGATCCATTCGGTGAATTCCGAAGCCTGGACCTGTATTACAGCCGCCCGGACCAGGACCGTGATGCCGCCTTCGTCACCGCCCTGGCCCACTGCGTCCAACTGCTCGGCACCCCCGACCTGGTCGGAGGCTCGGAGGCGCGGGCGATCTGGCATCGCCCCACCACCATCGTGACCCTGGTCCGCCGACTCCGACCGGGCGGCGTCCACCTGCGGATCGAATCGAGACCAGCCCGCGAGACCAAAGACGACCACGCCTGGCAGACAGGCGAATACCGTCCCACCCTCACCTGGCTGGCCTGGCCCGACGAATCCCGCCACCACGACATCGGCCCCCTCGGCTACAAGGAACCAGACGCCCTCACCCTCGAAGCCTTCGAGCACAACCTCGACACCGTCTTCAACTCCCTCTCCTGGGACCTCCCCGTCCTCTACCCCCACGCCACCAACGTCATCTGGCAACTGACAGCCCGATCCAGCGGCGACTGGCTGGCCCACGGCTGGTTCTGCGCCTACGCCGCCCACCACCTCGAAATCCGCACCGACGGTGACCCTCTCGAACAGACCTACCCCCACGGCCCCAACTCCGGCCGAGAAATAGCCACCCAAGTGAAGGCCGCCGTCACCGCCGCCGGAATCACCTCCCCTGAGCAACTCGGCTTCGAAGCCTGGATGTCCCCCGAACCCCAAGCCCTCCAAGCCTTCCGCCTCGGCCTCCAGTGGTCCGACGAGGAACCCGACGACGTGGAGTGACAGCCGAGCGTCGAACATCGCCTCAGCGCGGTCGCAGCTAGCTTTACTATTTGGTAAATGTGCTCGACTGCCATCCAGCTCGTGACGTGTAGAAACAAGTCAAGGCTGTAGTTTTCATTGACACCTCGACCCTCGTATGGAACGTTCACAGTGATTTGTTCCAAATATGCGGGTCATCACCGGGCGGTTGCTCGGCTGCGTCTCGGTTGCCCCCGCACATTGACCGGAGGCAGCTGTGAAGGCTTGGCAGATAGCAGAATTGGGCGACCCCGTGGATGCCCTGCGGTGGACCGATGTCGATGATCCCGTCGCCGGACCGGGGCAATTGGTGGTCCGGGTTCGTGCCGCTGCGGCGAATTTCCCCGATGTACTGATGTGCCGGGGTGAATACCAGGTCCGCCCGGAACTGCCGTTCACGCCGGGCGTCGAACTCTGCGGCGAGGTGGTCGCCGTCGGTGCGGATGCGGGCGGCTTCCGGACCGGGGACCGGATCATCGGCGTGACGACCATGCCGCACGGCGCGTTCGCCGAGTTCGCCCTGGTGCGAGCCGCCGAGGTCTTCGTCGCACCGGGCATTCTCGAGGACGCACAGGCCGCCGCGTTCCACATCGGCTATCAGACCGGATGGTTCGGGTTGCATCACCGGGCCGCGCTGCAGCGTGGTGAGACGCTGGTCGTGCATGCCGCGGCAGGCGGGGTGGGAAGTGCCGCGGTGCAATTGGGCAAGGCGGCCGGTGCGCGGGTGATCGCGGTCGTCGGCGGTCCGGACAAGGTGGCGATCGCACGCTCGCAGGGAGCCGACGTCGTCGTGGATCGGACCGCCGAGGACTTCGTCGCTGTGGTGCGGGCCGTCACCGACGGTCACGGCGCCGACGTGATCTACGACCCGGTCGGTGGAGAAACCTACACGCGCTCGACGAAATGCATCGCGTTCGACGGGCGGATCGTCGTGGTCGGCTTCGCGGCCGGAGTGGTGCAGGCTCCGGCGCTCAATCACGCACTGGTGAAGAACTATTCGATTCTCGGACTGCACTGGGGACTGTATCGACAGCATCGCCACCGCGCGGTGCTCGAGGCGCACGGCGCGCTGACCGAACTCGTGGATCAGGGGCTCATCTCGCCGGTCATCGACAGCATGATCCCGCTCGTCGAGCTCCCCGAAGGACTCACCAGGCTCGGTGCGGGTGCGACCGTCGGCCGCGTCATTCTGCTGCCGTGATCCCTGGGAAGCCATGTACCGCAAGACTTTCGAATATTCGAGGAGTACCCCCGTCATGGCCAATATCGTCGACCCCGCCTGGCGGCACGCCACGATCGATCCGGACCGCATCGCGCTGCGCACCCCCGGCGAAGAACTGAGTTACGGCGAACTCATCAGACGCGCGGCGAGTTTCGGCGGAATGCTGCGCGAACTCGCCGTCGGGTCCGGTGACCGGATCGTATTGATCGCCCCGACCCGGCCGGAGTTCGTGATCGCCTACCTCGGCGCACAGCTGGCCGGGGTCGTGGTCGTCACCGTGAACACCATGGCGACCAGGCATGAAATCGACTGGGTGATAGTCGATTCGGATGCGTCGCTGATCGTGGACTGGCATGTCGGCACCGCGGGAGCTGCCGCAGCCGCCTTCCGTGGAATCCGGCGGGTGCGGCTGGAACCAGGTGCGATCACGGACTCCGAACATCCATTGCTCGAACCGATTTCGCGATCCGTCGACGACACCGCCGTGCTGCTCTACACCTCCGGAACCACGGGCAAGCCCAAAGGCGTGGAGCTGACCATCGCCAACCTCGCGCACACCGCAAATGTCTATGCCGAGCAACTCGGTCTCGGATCTGCGGACCGGCTCGGTACGGGACTGCCGCTGTTCCACGTCTACGGCCAGGTCGTCGCGTTGCTCACCGCGCTGAACCTGGGTTGCTCCTTCTCGTTGCTGTCACCGTTCACGCCGGTCGCCATGCTCGAGCTGATTCGCGATCATGAGCTCACCGTGGTGGCCGGTGTCCCGACCATGTGGCACGCGATGCTGCGCGCCGACAGTGATATCGGCGCCGCCGACGTGTGCGGTCTGCGCTTGGCGGCATCCGGGGGAGCGGCGCTGCCCCGGGAGGTGGCCACGGCCTTCGCCGAGCGCTTCGGGTGCACCATTCTCGAGGGTTACGGCCTGACCGAATCCACCGGTGCGGCAACCTATCTGGCCCTCGATCGTGACTACCCGGAGGGCTCGGTGGGGCAGGCGCTGCCCGGCACCGATATCGAGATCCGGGACGCGGACGGTACCGAGGTGGCGATCGGCGCGATCGGCGAGGTCTTCCTGCGCGGCCCCTCCATCATGAAGGGCTATTGGCGGCGTCCGGACGCGACCGCCGCCGAGCTGCCGGGCGGCTGGCTGCGGACCGGAGACCTGGGGTTCCTGGATTTCGACGGGTACCTGTTCATCGTCGATCGGTTGAAGGAGCTCATCATTCGCGGCGGGTACAACGTGTATCCGCGTGAAGTCGAGGAGGTGCTGCACCGGCACCCGGGCATCGCCGAGGTCGCGGTGATCGGTATCCCGGACCCGCGCCACGGGGAGGAGGTCGGCGCGGCCGTCGTGCTGCTGCCCGGTCACAGTCCCACCGCGGAGCAGATCAGGGTCTGGGCGAAGGAGCGCCTGTCCGCGTACAAGGTGCCGCATCGCTTCGTGTTCGTGGACGCACTGCCGCTCGGACCGACCGGCAAGGTGCTCAAGCGTGCGATCGACTGGACCGCGCTCACGGCGGCAGGCGGCGGGGAACCGTGAGCACCCGGCACTGACTAGTCGGGTGATGTGTGAGACGGTCGGCCGTCTGTGTTCCATCAATTGCTGAACTTACTCGGGATTCTTCATTCAATCATTACTCGATGGTAAAGCGTGATAGCAATGGACAAGGCACAACGTCGTTCCAGGAGATCCATATGTCTTCACCTCACCCGATCCGTCGCCGCGGCCCGTTCCGGCTGCTCGCCACTGCCGTATCAGCCTGCGCCGCAGCACTTTCCATGACATCGACCGCCGCCGCCGAACCGTCCTACCCGGTGCCCTACGGGTTGGGCGCGGGCCTGGCCCACTACTTCGATCCCGCGTCCCCGCCCGGCGCCAACGATTGGAACTGCCGGCCCTCCTCGGCGCATCCGGAGCCCGTCATCCTGCTGCACGGCCTCACCGCACCGCAGGCCGCCGACTGGGCGACGCTCGCACCGCTACTGGCCGACAACGGATACTGCGTCTTCGCGCTCAACTACGGGATGCAGCCACAGTTGCCCGCCCCGCTGAACACGGTGCCGGGTCTGGGATCCATGATCGACTCGGCGACAACGGAACTCGCACCGTTCGTGGACCGGGTGCTGGCCGCCACCGGAGCGGAGAAGGTCGACTTCGTCGGCCACTCCGAGGGCACCGTGATGCCGCGCTGGTACATCAAGTTCCTCGGGGGAACCGACAAGGTCGCCAAATCCGTGAACCTCACCCCGGTCAACAACGGCACCCAGGCCAATGGCGGAGCGCTGCTCGGGGCACTGCTCGCGCGGGTGGGGCTGTGGGGCGGGGCGCAGCAGCTGGTGCTGAACGCGGGGGTCGGGGCCGCGGTGCAATTGACCGCCGGATCCGACTATCTCGACGCGCTCAATTCCGGTGTGGCCTATGAACCCGGCATTCGATACACGTTCATCATGACCCGCTACGACGAGATCGTATTGCCCTACACCAGCGGGTTCGGGCCGATCGCGCCCAACGTCACCAACATCGTGGTGCAGGACCAGTGCCCGCTCGCGCTCTTCGAACACAACGGGGCATCCTCCGATCCGGTTGCGGCACAACATGTGCTGAATGCGCTCGACCCCGAGCACGCCATGCCGATCGACTGCTTCGGCCACCCCCGCAACGGGTGAACCGCGGCTGCCGTGCGCGCCGAACCGGCGGCAGCCGACCAGGACAGCGGGACCCGCATCACGGTGATGCGGGTCCCGCCGCGCCGCTGGTGCCCAGCAGCAGGCGCTGCACCTGCTGCAGATGCTCCACGTCGCCGCGCATGTCCGCGGCCGTGTCGTTGTACAGGAAGGCCTCGCCCACCCGAGCCAAAGCGTAAGCCAGCGTGGATGTTTCGACCGGCGGGCGGTAACCGTCGACGCGGCGGGCGCGCTCTATCAATGCCTCGATGACGGCGACGCTGCCCGCATGGACGAGGCCGTCGGCGCGGGTGATCAAACGCAGTGCGGTGGCTTCCTCGTTGCGCAGGAACGCGCGGAGTCCGGGATCCGCGGCCACCGCCCGGGTCGCCTGATCGAGCACCTCGGAGATCCGTACCGCGCCCCGACTGGTCTGCCGACGATCGACACGGACCACCAGCTGCGCGAACGCACGCGCGAAGGCGGCCGCGAGCAGGCCCTCCCGGGAACCGAACCACCGGTACAGGGTGGTGCGGCTGATACCGAGTTCCGTTGTCACCGCGGCTATTTCGAACCGCTCCGTGGTTCGGAAGCTGCGCAGGGTCGCATCGAGCACCTGGTCCTCGGTGGCGCCGGGCGCCCGGCCCGGCCGCTCCGGCGGACTGGACTGCGCGAAAGTCAGTTCCGGATAAGGTTGTTCGGCGGTCGGCACCGGCGAGTCGGTGCGATCCGAGGTGTGCGCCTGATCGAGCCGGTGCGCCGCCGCCGCATCCAGATGCCGAAGTGTCGCAACGATCATCGACACGGTCAGTTCCGCGGCCGCGTCGAAATCCAACCCGAGTTCGACAGCCTGCGTGACACCACGCACCGCGATATCGGCCACCACCGCCGCACAGAACTCGGCACTGACACCCCACACGCTGCCGCCCGTGTGATGCTCGACGCGAATCAGCTCGGCGATCGCAGCGATGACCGGCGCCATCGCCTCATCGGTGAGCTGCTGCGCATGCGGCCTGGTGGCCGACCCGAACAACACCCGGAACCCGTGATCATGCCGCGCCGCGAACTCGAACAGCGCCCGCGTCGTCACCTCGGTGTGCATCCGCACCCCGAGCCCCGCCGCCCGCCCATAACTCTCGAGCATCCACCCCCGCAGCCGCCCCGCCTCCCGCCGCGCACAAGCCTCGAACAGCTGCTCCTTCCCCCCGAAATGCGCATACAGCGTCGGCTTCGAAGTCTCCGCCGCCACCGCCAGCTCATCCATGGTCACCCCATCGAACCCGCGCACCCCGAACACAGCCACCACCCCATCGAGCAAGCTGTCATCAGTAGGCCGCACCGCAGTCGATCGCCTCCGCTTGACGCCCCGATCAACCCCCGGCTCACGGTTCGAGACGGTCATGAACCACAGGCTACAGGCCGCGACACCACCATCTCGAGCGCTGCCGCAGAGCCCGAACAGCACCGATCCCCCGCCGCGACGACCGGGTACCGCCGTCACAGGCTGGTCCGAACAGCTATCCCCTGCGCAACAAGGCCGTTCGAGCCATCCGGGGAAGCCGCGAACACAACTTGTTCACCGAGAAGCGTGATTTCGGTGATCCGATCCCAGAAGATGTCGTCCAGGCACAGCATCGCGAGATCGGCGGCATCGAGGATCTCCGCCGCTCGTGCCAACCGCAACCGGCTCGGCGAACTCTTCCACATGGCCGACCCGCAGTACTTCGTACCCATGGCGGCTTGAAACTGCCGATGGGTCATTCCTCGTGTCGGCAGCAGTTGCTGGGCGCGGTTCCACACTTCACGCGGAACGGTATCGACGTTGGTGTTCGTGGTCATCGTGTCGAGTTGTGCCAGAGCGGCTTCCGCGGACCTGCCGCGCGCACCGTGGACGCCGACATCCTCGAGAAACGTCGTCTGGTTCTCACCGCCGTCGACCACCAGATGCCAGCAATCGCGATACCCGGGCTTCTGCACTCGTTTGAGTCGCCCGTGGACGCCCAGCCGGAGCAGCAGCACGGTGACATCCTCGATCAGCCGCAGACTGGTCGAGGCGTAGTAGATCCGCGCTTGCCTGCCTCGCTCGTCCCATCGAACGGATCCGTCCGTCGCCCACAGATGCCGTAAGAACAGCGCTACCTGTTCAGTCGGCAGCGTGAAAATCGCTGCCGGAACGAACTTTTCATAGCTTCGAAGACCGAACAGTCCGAGCTCGTCGAGCCACGCGGCGATCGGATTCCGTCGGCCGTGTGTGAGGTGATATGGGGCAGGCAAGCGCAACGTGGTCACCCTGGCCGCCGCATAGTCATCGCGGACGGCGGTGACTCCGAAATGCGTGGCCGCATTGGTTACCGCGGCCAGGTTCTCTTCGTCGATGCTGGCATATCGGATGGGCTGCCGCTTCACGCACGAACCGTCACCGATCATGTGCGCGAGCAGAATCACCTCGGCGTCGGGCAGCTCCGTAGCTTGCAGGGTTTCCGGAATCCAACGGGGGATGGCGATCCGGTCATCGACCGCGAGGGTCCTCACACGCCGCCATCCATCAAGGGTTCTCAGCCCAGCGGTACCCGCGATCTCGATGGATCGACCGGAAGCCAGGCGAACCCGCACGACATCGGTTCTACCCAGCGGAATGATCCGATCCACTGGGCGCGCGACGAAGGCCATCCGCCCGTCGAGCGACCACACCGATGGCCTTTCGCCACTGTCTACGAGCGCCTTCAACGAAACGGGCACTCCATTATCGGCGCGCAAGACACGCGCCGATTCCGCAATACCGCCCAGTTCACGGACCTCGAAAGCATTGTCGGACTCACGATCCGACTCTTCGAAAGAGCGATCAGCAAGCATGCGACAACCGTATGTCGAATCTATGTTCGACACGCGGAAGTTGATCAGTGCAGCGGCACAAATGTGTGGCGGTGGATGTTACGCACGGCGGACGAGCTGCGGATAGAGCAGCGCCGGATCCTCGCCGAGACGCGCCTTCCAGGCTGAGGTCTGTGCATCGGCCAGCACCTCGAGGGCGCCCGCTCGCACACCGTCGAGTGCGCGGCGCGCGATCAGGGCCGGGTCGGTCTTGTCGACGTCGATACCGGTCATCATGTCGGTATCGACGCTGGCCATGGCCAGCCCGGTGACCTGGGTGCCCTGATCGGCGAGTTCGACGCGGATGCCGTTGGTCAGCGCCCAGGCGGCGGCCTTGGAGGCGGAATAGCTGTTGGAATGTTCGTACGCCATCCAGGCCATCACCGACAACACATTGAGTACCGCGCCACCGCCGTTCGCGGCCAGCACCGGCGCGAACGCGCGGACCATGCGCAAGGTCCCGAAGTAGTTGGTCTCCATCTCTTTCCGGATATCGGGCATCGCGCCGTCCACCAGTTTCGCGAACGTCGAAACACCGGCGTTGTTGATCAACAGCGTCACGTCCCCCGCTGCTGCCGCCGCGGCCGTGACGGACGCATCGTCGGTGACATCCAGCCGGATCGGCACCACCCCGGGCAGATCCACATCCTCCGGATTGCGGGCTGCCGCGTAGATCTTCGCTGCACCCCGGCTCTGCAATTCAGTGACGAAGCGTCGGCCGATGCCACGATTGGCGCCGGTCACCAGTGCGATCGAGTTCTCGAGTTCCATGAGCGCTACGCTAAAACCTGACGTCGGCGTGAGAGGCAAGCCGATCCAGCGTGAAAGACGGCACATCGCATGCGAATCGGAGAACTCGCCCACCGCGCCGGTGTCAGCGTGCGCGCCCTGCGGTACTACGAGGAACAGGAACTACTCATCCCCGAGCGGACCGCCTCCGGCCAGCGCATCTACACCGAGGACGCAGTCGAGCGGGTACGCATCTTCCAGCTGTTCTACGCGGCCGGACTCAGCAGCCGCACCATCGCAAAGCTGTTGCCCTGCATCGACACCGGCAAAACCACCCCCACCCAACGCGACGAACTAGTCGCCGAACGCGGCCGCCTCGCCGGGCACATCGGCACCATGACCAACGCCCTACACCGCCTCGACGACCTGATCACAGCCGCCGACCAACGCACAGAAATACCCGCTGTCGGCACTGGGCTGACCTGATGGACTCGAATCGCGGGGCATGCCTGCCCTGGCCGACCAGCAAAGCTCGCCGACCGAATCTTCTTGCGACTGAGACCAGTACGAATCCGGGCTAACCGCGCGCCATGTCGACGAAGCGGCTGAGATGCAGCTGGTGGGCGACGGTGATCGTTGCGGTGGGGCCGTTTCGGTGTTTGCCGAGGATGAGGTCGGCCTCGCCGCCTCGGGGGTCGTCGCGTTCGAAGGCGTCCGGACGGTGCAGCAGGATGACCATGTCGGCGTCCTGCTCCAGGGAGTTATGGGTCGAAATGCCTTGTGCCACAAAGTTATGCGTCTCGGCGACGGTGCCATCGTAGACGTCTTGCACACCGAGGCTGGTGATTTCGACGATGTGGTCCCAGCGGACGTCGTTGGTCGCGTACATGTCGATACCCGCGTCATCCAGCACTGCGGCGATCCGGGCAATGCGCGATCGGGCCGCCGAGTGCTTCGACTTGGTGGAACCGCAGAAGCGGGAGCCCATCGCGGACCGGATGTCCGGGGGAGCGATCTCCTTGGTTGCCAGCAGGGTTCGGACCTTGTCCGCGACCTGGCTCGGAACCGCGTCCACCGTGGTCGCTTTCGCAACAGGCTTCGGTGCGATCGCCGCCGAGGTCTGAACGAATCCGGGCACGCCGATCGCGGTCAGGAACACTGTCTGGTTGTCCGCACTGGCAACCTTGATCAACCAGCCCGCGTCGGCGGTCTTCGCGCGCTTGATCACGCTGTGCACGCTCAAACGCAGCAGGAGCTGCCCGATGTCATCGATCAGTCGACGACTTGCCGAGGTGTACTCCACCCGGCCGTGGTCGTGCGCCGCATCCCAGCGAATCGACCCGCCGACTGTCCACAGCTCCTTCAGGAACAGCGTGACCTGGTCGTTCGGAAGCGAGAAAACCTCTGCGGGAACGCAGTCCGCGCCTGCGGCCACGGTATGCGCCAACGCCACGACCTCATCGTGCGTCAGGCGCTCGGTGCGGGCGGGCTCGTGCACGACGCGCGGAATGGCCAGTTGATCGCCGACGGACAACCTGTCCAGCGGAATCCACCCGTCGAGGGTCAGGAACGGGTGATTCCCGGTTGCTTCGACCTCACGCCCCGAAGCCATCCGCAACCGGAAGACCTCTTTCTGCCCGCTGGGGAACACCTTCACCATCGGCCGGGCAACCATCCGCATCCGCTCGTCGAGCGACCACACCAGCGGTTGCTCTCCGGTTTCCAGCAATTCGCCGAGCGTCACCTCACTCCCGTTGTCCGCGCGCAGAATCCGCGTGGACGCCGGAAGGCAGCCCGACTCACGAAGGTCGGACACCATGGGGCGCTTATCGGTTCGCTGTTCCGGACCACGGTTCAGCTGGGAGATGGCGACCACCGGGCATTCGAGTTCCTTGGCCATCAGCTTCAAGCTTCGGGAAAATTCCGAGACTTCCTGCTGGCGGGATTCGACCTTCTTGCCGGAGCTCATCAGCTGGAGGTAGTCCACCACGATCAGGCGGAGATCATGCCGCTGCTTGAGGCGGCGGGCCTTGGCGCGGATCTCCATCATGGTGAGGTTCGGCGAATCGTCCACGAACAGTGGCGCTTCGCTGATCTCACTCATCCGGCGAGCCAGCTTCGTCCAGTCGTCATCGGTCATGCGCCCGGAACGCATGTCGCCCAACTTGATTCGAGCCTCCGCCGACAGCAGACGCATCACGATCTCGGTGCGGCTCATTTCGAGGGAGAACATGACGCTCGCCAAGCCGTGCTTGATCGAGCAACTGCGCATGAAATCCATTCCCAAAGTCGACTTGCCCACGCCGGGACGCGCCGCGACGATGATCATCTGGCCGGGGTGGAGGCCGTTGGTGATTTCGTCCAGTTCGGTGAAGCCGGTGGGGACGCCGAGGGAGATGCCGCCTCGGCTGGCGATGGAGTCGAGTTCGTCCATCGTGGGCTGGAGGATGTCGGTGAGGGCGGCGAAGTCTTCGCTGGAGCGGCGTTCGGTTACTTCGTAGAGTTCGGCTTGGGCTCGGTCTACGACCTCGGCTACGTCTTGGCCGTCGGCTCCTGCGTAGCCGTACTGGACGATTCGGGTGCCGGCCTCTACCAGGCGGCGGAGGATTGCCTTCTCCGCAACGATTTCCGCGTAGTAGCCGGCGTTGGCGGCGGTGGGGACCGTTTGGGTGAGGGTCACCAGGTAGGGCGGGCCGCCGATGCGTTTGAGTTCACCCTTGCGGTCGAGGGTGGCGGAAACGGTTACGGGGTCGGCGGGTTCGCCGCGGCCGTAGAGGTCCAGGATGGCGTCGTAGACGGCCTGGTGGGCTGGGCGGTAGAAGTCGCCGGGGCGGATTACCTCGATGACGTCGGCGATGGCGTCCTTGGACAGCAGCATGCCGCCGAGGACCGATTGTTCGGCGGCCATGTCGTGCGGAGGTTGGCGGCCGAAATCCTCACCGGGGGCCTCGGGAAAATCCGACGGGCCGTGATCGTCGTGCCCGCGATCGTCGACGACTGCCATCTGGCTCGACCGTCCTCTCTGCTCGCGCCCGCAACGACGTGCATGACCGTTTGTACGCCTGCGCACCGACAGACTTCGGCAGCCACGCGGGCCGCCGCGCCGAACTGTGAACGCGCAGCGGCAAACCCGTGGTGGATGTGGAGCACCTGTCGATCGTGCCGTCCCCGGGCTGTGGACACGACAATGAATGCGAACCTAGGCGACCGGATGGGAACGCGCCAAACGGTGCTGTGCACACAGCTGTGGATAACGTGGGTATTGTTCACCAACCGTTGTGCACCCCCTGTGTATTACTTGGGGACAACAGTCGGCGATCTCGGTTCAGCCGCAGGTAGTGGCCGACTTCTCACTTCGCGCAATTGTGGATCAAACCTGTGCGGCGTGTCGCTGGACAGCGCGCTCCGGGCGTGTTGGGTGAACGGCAGACCACTAGCTTGTGACCGGTCGCACAATGAGAACGGTTGGTTTGCTGAGCAATCCACAACCTGGGCAAACAGTCCGAACCTTGCGCGCCGATGCTACGGGCCAATCCCCCGACCTGGCAACAGCAATCAATTGGCAAACAGATTCGGAGACCACCCGATACCGAGGTGGCCTCCGAATCAGAGACCGCGAGAACGCGATACGAAAACTCCGCGAGGCCCGGCCGACACGATTGTCGACCGGGCGAAGCGATAGGCCGAATTACTCGGCGGCGGCGACCTGCAGGTCGACTTTGGCACTCACGTCGGGGTGCAGGTGCACCACGACGCCGTGCTTGCCGGTGCTCTTGATGTGAGCCTTCGGCAGTTCGATGCTGCGCTTGTCGACAACCGGACCACCGGCGGCCTTGATCGCCGAAGCGACGTCGGCGGCGGTGACCGAGCCGAAGAGCTTGCCGGTGCCCGCGGTCTTCACAGACAGCGAAACGCCGGTCAGACCCTCGAGGGCCTGCTTCAGCTCGTTGGCGTGGTCCAGGTCGCGCACACGACGGGCGTCCTGCGCCCGGCGGATGCCGGCAACCTGCTTCTCGGCACCACGGGTGGCGGTGATCGCCAGGCCACGGGGCAGCAGGAAGTTACGGCCGTAGCCGTCCTTGACCTCAACGGTGTCGCCGGGCGCACCGAGGTTGTCGACATCAGCGGTGAGGATGAGCTTCATTGCTGTGCCTTCCTTTCTCAGCGAGCGGTGGACACGTAAGGCAGCAGGGCCACCTCACGCGAGTTCTTCACGGCGACGGCGATATCGCGCTGGTGCTGGACGCAGTTGCCCGTCACCCGGCGCGCACGGATCTTGCCACGATCGGAGACGTACTTGCGCAGCAGCGCAGTGTCCTTGTAATCGATCTTGGCGCCGGCCGTGTTGTTCTTCTTGCCTGCCTTGTCTTCCTTGCAGAAGGTGCAGGCCTTCTTCTTGAGCACCTTTTCGCGTGCCGGTGCTTTGGGCATGGTCTTACTCTCCAAAACTTCTGGGGGAGGTCACTCCCTGTGAGAGCCGTTCCCGCACAACCGAATCGACACCCCGAAAGGTGTATTCCGTTGGGTCAGAACGGCGGTTCGTCGTCCATTTGGCCGCCCCCGAAGGAACCGGCCGCGGGGGCTGAGCCCCACGGGTCGTCGCCGGCACTCTGGCCGCCACGACCCCCGCCACTGCCACTGTTACCGCCACCGGAGAAGCCGCCGCCGCCTTGCTGGCCGCCGCCGCCCTGTGCGCCACCGCTGCCGCCGCCGAAGCCGCCGCCTCCGCCACCACCGCCACGGGTGGTTTTGTTGACCTTCGCAGTCGCGTACTTCAGAGAGGGACCCACCTCTTCGACCTCGAGCTCGACGACCGTGCGCTTCTCACCCTCGCGGGTTTCGTAGGAGCGCTGCTTGAGTCGTCCGCTCACGATCACTCGTGAGCCGCGGGTCAGGCTCTCAGCGACATTCTCCGCAGCCTCACGCCAGATGTTGCAGCGCATGAACAGCGCTTCGCCGTCTTTCCATTCATTGGTATTACGGTCGAACACACGGGGAGTCGACGCGACGGTGAAGTTCGCGACGGCCGCTCCCGCGGGCGTGAATCGAAGCTCGGGGTCAGCCGTCAAATTGCCGATGACGGTGATGACCGTGTCGCCCTGGGCCATGGTTCCTCCTGCTTTCCGGTGCAGTCCGCAATGCGCTCGCCGTGTTCGAGACACGGTTTGTCAGTCAGCCTAGAGACAGGCACCGACGGTTACGAGCGACGTTGCGGGAGGACTGGACTACTTCTTGTCGAGGCGCAGCACCTTGGTGCGCAGCACCGACTCGTTGAGCCCCAGCTGGCGATCGAGCTCACTCACGGTCTCGGGCTTGGCGGTCAGCGTGACCACCGCGTAGATGCCCTCGGCCTGCTTGGTGATCTCGTAGGCGAGACGCCGGCGGCCCCAGATGTCGACGTTGTCGACCTTGCCGCCCTCGGCACCGACAACACCGAGCATGGTGTTCAGATTCGGGCCGACGGTGCGCTCGTCCAGGCTTGGATCGAGAATAACCATCACTTCATAATGACGCACGGACCTCATCACCTCCTGTGGACTGTAAACGGCCCACGGACTGTCCGTGGGCAGGAGGGTTCGTTGCGTCAGCAACCCGCCAAGGCTACATGACCCGCTCCGGCCAGCAGAAATCGGGCGTCGACAGGGTTGGGAAGCGGCACCTCCGGGCAATTCGGGCCAGTGATGAGTTGTGCCGAGCGGTATAGGGGAGGGCGGCCTAGGGTGATGCCCATGTCGAACCGACCCGTCGTCAGCGAAACGGTTTCCCGCCGTCGCGAAACGGGTCTCACGCTGATCGCCTTCGTATCGACGATGGTGTGCGCGATCACCGTATTGATCGGATATTGGAACAAGGCGCGCTGTGCGGGCGGCGCGGTCGACGGGTCCGGTCGCAGCCTGATCTTCGATCAGATCAAGGACTCGAATGTCTGCTACTCCGATATTCAGTACCTGTGGCTCGGCCGCGGCATCGACGAGCACGTCTTCCCGTATATCAGCGGCGGTATCACCCCGGACGGTCAGCTGACCGGCGGCGCGGTCGAATACCCGGTGCTCAGTGGTCTTTTCATGTGGATCGGCGGCATCGGCTCGCACACCGACGCGGACTTCCTGCTGCATTCGGCGCTGCTGCTCGCCCCGTTCGCGCTGCTCACCGCGTATCTGCTGGCCAGGATGGCGGGCTGGGCGGCGCTGCTGTGGGCGGCCGGGCCGCCGCTGGTGCTCTACGCCTTCCACAATTGGGAACTCCCGGTGGTTTTCACCACCGTCGCCGCCTTCTATGTGGTGACCATGCTCACCCGGTATTCGTTGCGCGATCGCGGCATCGCGGCCGCGGTATTCCTGGCGATCGGCTTCTGTTTCAAGCTGTATCCGGGAATCTTCGTGCTGCCGTTGCTGCTTCACGTGCTGGTCGGCGAATTCCCTTTGCGGAGAAGTCGATTCGATGTGCGTGGTGCGGTGTTGGTCGCGGCGACCGCGATCGGCACGGTGGTGGCGATCAATCTGCCGTTCGCACTGGCCGGTTACGACGGCTGGCGGGCGTCGATCACCTTTCAGCAATTGCGGCAGGCCGACATCACCACGAATTCCATTTGGTACTGGGGATTGCGGCCGCTGTTCGGCAGCACGCAGCAGGACGAGAACGCCTTCCAGCAGTGGGTGACCGCGGCCTCGCCGCTGCTGGTGGTGGCGGCGTTCCTGGTGGCCTGCTGGCTCGGCCTGCGGCGGTGGCAGCTGTCCGGGGTGTATCCGTGGATCGGCGTCAGCGGCGCCATGCTGTGTGGATTCCTGTTGTTCCACAAGGTGCATTCGCCGCAGTACACGCTGTGGCTGATCCCGTTCCTGGTGCTGCTGCGGGTGCGGTGGTCGCTGGTGGCGGCGTATCTGGTGGCCGACGCGTGCATCGGGATCGGGGTGTTCCGGTACTTCCATGCTCTGGGCTCCGGGCATTCCGCGGAGTTCGAACAGCACGTCGTGCAGGTGGGTGTGTGGGGCCGGGCCGCGCTGCTGGTGGTGTTCTTCTTCCTGTTCGCGACCGCGCGACCGCGGCCGCTAGGCCGGTTCGGTGCCGCGGGCGCGGAAGGCCTTGCTCTTGGCCCGGTTTCCGCAGACCGCCATATCGCACCACCGGCGCGAACCGCCGCGTGAGGTGTCCAGGTAGAGGCGGGTGCAGGCGTCCCGCCCGCACTCCTTGAGCAGTTCCCGATCGGGTCCGCCGAGTAGTTCGACGGCGGCGCGGGCGATGGCCGCCAGCGCGGAATCGACTGTGCCGCCGCGTCGTACGCTGCCGTCCGCGCGCAGGGTCAGCTCCGGGAGCGGCTGCTGAGCGTGCCGGTTGACCAGTCGCCGGTCCGCGTCGGCGAAGGGGTCGCTGGCCAGGGCCGCGAGCATCAGCCGCCAGGTCGCTTCGCGTAGGCGCACAGCCGTTTCCAGATCGTCGGCGGTGGCGTCCGGTGCGGTGTCGAGCAGTCCGGCGGCCACGAACCACGCGCCGAGATCGCCCGGGCCCGTGAGCCGATCCTCGAACGTGGTGCGCCGCTCCGCCACCGTGCCGATGAAGTTCAACGCGAGGTCGCCGCTGACGAACAGGTGCGGGTCGAAAGTGGACATGTCTTCGATAGTAACCCCCTTGACAGGTTATGCAATGGAGTGCCACCGTAGTAACCAGCTCAAGTGGTTACGCACCTTGGAGGACTCATGAACAACCGGCTTCTCGAAGTGGCTGGCCCGCCCGCCCTCATCTTCATGTGGAGCAGCGCGTTCATCGCCGGGATCATCGGCGTCGGCACCGCCCCGCCCATGCTGGTGCTGTTCGCTCGTTTCGCGATCGCGGGCCTGGTGCTGATCGCCTACGCGCTGATCGTGCGGGCGCCCTGGCCGCACGGACGGCTGCTCGCGCACACCGCCGTTGCCGGATTGCTCATGCAGATCGTGCAGTTCGGGGCGTTCTACACCGCCATGCACGAGCACGTCACCGCCGCGGTCATCTCGTTGATGCAGGGCTTGAGCCCGGTCGTGATCGCCGTATTCGCCGGTGTGCTGGGCGAATCCGTGAGCAAAGTGCAGTGGCTCGGGTTCGGGGTGGGCGGGGTCGGTGTCGCGCTGGCGGTGCTCGATCACCGCTCGACCTTCTCGGTGCTGGGACTGCTGCTGTGCGTGGTCGGGCTCGCGGGGCTGAGCCTGGGCACGGTGTACCAGAAGCACTTCACCCCGGGCGTCGATCCGCGGACCGCGACCGCCGTGCACGTCTCGGTCAGCGCACCCTTCGCGGGCGCATTCGCCTTGGCGGGCGGCAACTTTCACATCGCGGATCCGGCCCGGTTCGGCGGGGCCATGGTGTGGATGGTGCTGGTGAATTCGATCGGCGCGTTCCTGCTGCTCAATACGATGTTGCAGCGCTGGGACACCACCCGGGTGAGCCGCTTCTTCTTCGCCATCCCGGCGGTGACCGCGGTGATGGCGTGGCTGGTGATCGATCAGCCGCTGCACGCGCTGACCATCGCGGGGCTCGGCGTCGGACTGGTCGGGCTGGTGCTCGCCTCGCGTCGGCCCGCCGCGCCGGAACTGGGCGTCGCACCGCAGCCTGCCGTCCGTGAGCGGGTCGCCGCCGCGTGAGAAAAGAAGCCGCGTGAGAAAACAAGAAGCCCGCCACACGAGATCGTGTGGCGGGCTTCGTTTGTCAGAGCTGTCAGCCGACGGTGGACTTCTCCAGGCTGATGTCCTCGCCGTCCTCGTCCCCGCCCGCGGCGGCCTCCCGGCGATTGCGGATCACGCTGCTGATGAACGCCGCGCCGATGAACGCCACGCCGACCAGGCCGCTGATCACCTCGTTGACGTGCACGCCGATGGTGATCAACAGGATGATCGCCAGCGCGCCGATGGCCCAGAACGCGCCGTGCTCGAGGTACACGTACTCCGAGAGCGTGCCCTTGCGGACCAGGTACACGGTGATGGATCGGACGAACATGGCGCCGATCAGGCCCAGGCCCAACGCGATCAGGATCGGGTCGGAGGTGATGGCGAACGCGCCGATGACACCGTCGAAGGAGAACGACGCGTCGAGCACCTCCAGATACAGGAACAGGAAGAACGCCGCCTTGCCCGTCGCCTTCGCGATCCCGGAAGGGCCTGCGGCGGATTGCTCTTCGGCGTGTTCCTCGGCATGGAACATCGACCCGAGCCCGTCGACCAGGATGTAGGTGATCACACCCAGGATGCCGGCCAGCAGCACCGTGCCGCGGTCATCGGCGTCGGCGATGACCTCCGCCGCGATCACGATCGCGAGCAGGGTGAGCACCACCGCGAGCATGTCCAGCTTGCCGAGTTTGGCCAGCGGCCGTTCGATCCAGCCCAGCCAGGTGACCTCGTGCTCCTCGAGGATGAAGTTGAAGAACAGCAGCAGCAGGAACGCGCCACCGAAGGCCGCGATCTGCGGATGCGCGTCGGTGAGCAGCTTTTCGTAGGAGGCGCTGCCGTCGGGGAAGGTGAGCGCGCCGTCCGCGGGCGGGTTCATCGCGAGATCGAAAGCGCGAACGGGGCTGAGCCCCGCGGTGACCCACACGATCGCCAGCGGGAACACCAGGCGCATACCGAAAACGGCGATGACGACACCGACGGTCAGGAAGATGCGCTGCCAGAACTCGCTCATCCGCTGTAGCACACTGGCGTTGATGACGGCGTTGTCGAAGGATAGCGACACCTCGAGGATGCCCAGGATCGCGCACAGGAACAGTGCCGTGGGGCCGCCGTAGATCAGCGCCGCGAGCAGCGCCAGCACGGTGACGATTATGGAGAGGCCGAATATTCGCACCGCGGAGGGCCTTTCGTAGTGCCGGGTCAGGTGTGGGGTGAAGCGGGTGTGCACACACGCGGGAGGGCCCGTGCGCCCGAGCCCTCCCTGGTGCGATCAGTTATGTCGATTAGACATTGACGCCGAAGTCGCGGGCAATACCCGCGAGCCCGGACGCGTAGCCCTGACCGATGGCGCGGAACTTCCACTCGGCCCCGTTGCGGTACAGCTCGCCGAAGACCATGGCGGTCTCGGTGGAGGCGTCCTCGGAGAGGTCGTAGCGGGCCAGCTCGGTGCCGTTGGAGCGATCCACCACGCGGATGTAGGCGTTGCGGACCTGGCCGAAGCTCTGGCCACGGGCGTCGGCGTCGTAGATCGAGACCGGGAAGGAGATGGACTCGATGGTCGGCGGCGTGTTGGCCAGGTCGACGTTGATGACCTCGTCGTCGCCTTCGCCCTCACCGGTGAGGTTGTCACCGGTGTGCACGATGCTGCCCTCGGGGGACTGCAGGTTGTTGAAGAAGACGAAGTGCTTGTCGGACAACGCCTTCTTGTCGGCGCCGGTCGCGATGGCACTCGCGTCGAGGTCGAAATCGGTACCGGTGGTGGTACGGACATCCCAGCCGAGGCCGACGGCAACCTGGGTCAGGTTGGGGGCCGCCTTGGTGAGTGAAACGTTACCGCCCTTGGACAAACTGACACCCATGCGGGAATCCCTTTCGTTGTAAAGCGTTCGGAGCGTTTGCTGCGGTGCGGCATGTCCGAATTGTCGGTTTCCGCTACGAACGACAGTAGTAGGTCACCCGCACCTTGTGTAGGAACGGATCGGAGACATCCGGCAGTTCCAGCCTGGCACATGACGAGCATTCGCACATGCCAGGTTCGCGTAGTTGATCGTCGAGGTCGCCGATGTTGTGAACGTTCTCCTACGATCGTGGCGTGGCAGGCCGTCGAAGCGGATGGTTCCGGGGCAACACTCCCCGGAACAACGAATGGGTTCAGCAGGCCCGGCAGACGCTGACGGCCGCCTTCCTCGATATGGACCGGCGGCAGAGCATCGCCGAGGCCGCCGTCGCCGCGTCCGCGGCCATGTTCCCCGACCGCGGCATGACCGCACGCTGGGAACCTGTGCGGGCTCGCTGCTACGACGCCTCCGGCGCCTACCTGGCGCTCGACGAACGGCTCGAAACAGCCGAACGCGACGGCACGGTCATCCCGCAACCCGAGATAGACGGCCAGATCCGCCGGCTGGCCGACGCCGCCCGCGCGGTCGACGAGTTCTATCGCGGCAATCAGGCCCACCTGGAGAACGCCGTCGCCGTCTACGGCTCGGTACCGCAACTCGTCGCCCAGGTGCGCGCCGCCGCCCAGCAGCAGCGCCAGGCCGCCGACGCCTCCCCGTATGCCAGCTACCCCTCGATCCGGCAATCGGCGGCCGCCGTGGATGAGGGTCTGATCACACTCGAGGCGGCCGTCGCGGGCGGTGTCGGCGGCGCGCGCGAGGCCGCCACCCGGCTCGAGACCAGCACCGCCGCGCTGTCGAGGGCCCTGGAAGACGCACCGGGCAAACAGCATTCGGCCGGCACCGCACTCGCCTCCGCGGCCACCCGCCTCGACGCCGCCCGCAACCGGATGCAGCGCGTCGGCCCGGCCATGTCCGCGCTGCTCCGCGAATTCTCCGCTGCATCATCGAACGATTTGGCCAACAATGGGCGGCAAGCCCAGCAGGCCGTCGACACCGCCGACGCGGAACTGTCGCGAGCCCGGGCCGCCCTGAACAACCACGACCCGGAGCAAACACTTGAACTGACCACCTCCGCCCGCGGCCACCTCGCCACCGCCGAGGAACGCGCCGACGCCGTCACCGACCGGCTCACCCTGCTGCGCCAGGTCCGCGACCAGCCACAGGAACGCGCCAAGACGGTCCGCTTCAAACTGCGTGACGCCCAGATGCTGGCCGTCAACAACGGGCTCGTCCCGCAGTGGGGATCGGTCCTCGACGCCCAGGCCGAACGCCTGGACCGGGTCACCGGCGCCCTGGTCGGACGCCACCCCGACTACTGGACCTACGTGTCCGAACTCGACGCCATCTCCGCGTTCATCGCCGGAGTCGTCGATCGCATGCGAAATACCGAGAGATAGACCGAAAGCCACCAGGAGAACCACGGGTACCGATGACCGCGATTATCACCACCGATCCGGTGCCCGGCCTCGCCTCCGCCGTGGCACCCACCCCGGTGTCACTGCGCAAACGCTTCCCGCTGCGGCACTTCCAGCAGGTGCCCGGACCCGAACTGCGACGGCTGTTCCACCGGCTGCCCGAACCCTTCGGCGGCTCCGGCGACCGCGAACTGCTGTCCATGGCGCTCGGGGCCACCCTGTACGTGCCCGCCACCCGGCCCGGCCTCACCACCAGCATCCTGCGTCAGGCCGCCGACGGGGTCTGCTCGATGGTCATCGACCTCGAGGACGCCGTCGCCGACCATGCCCTGGAAGCCGGAAAAGGCCACGCCGCCACCACCATCGACGAACTCTCCGAGAGCGTCGAGCCGTACCCGCTGCTGTTCGTGCGGGTGCGCACCGCCGCGGGCATCGGCGAGATCATCGACCGGGTGCGCACCGACGCCCGCGCGCTCACCGGATTCGTGCTCCCCAAATTCGACAGCTCCTGCGCCGCCGAATACCTCGAGGCGCTCACCGTCGCCTCGGAACGGCTGGGCCGCAACGTCTTCGGCATGCCGGTGCTCGAATCACCGGTGCTGGTGCACCGGCAGACCCGTGATCGGGAACTGCACCGCATCGGCGCGCTGCTCGCCGAACACCGCGAACGCATCCTCGCCGTCCGCATCGGGGCCACCGACATGTGCTCCACCTTCGGCATTCGCCGCGACCGCGACCTCACCATCTACGACGTGCGGGTGGTCGCCGACGTCATCGCCGACATCGTCAACTACCTGGGCCGCGCGGACGGCACCGGATTCACCATCACCGGGCCGGTCTGGGAGTACTTCGCCGACCACGCCCGCATGTTCCGGCCGCAACTGCGCACCTCGCCCTTCGCCGAGATCGACGCCGTGCCGTTCCGGCAGTACCTGGTCAGCCGCGACCTCGACGGACTGCTGCGCGAGATCAGCCTCGACCGTGCCAACGGCATCCAGGGCAAGACCGTCATCCACCCCTCGCACGTGGCCGTCGTGCACGCGATGTCGGTGGTGTCGCACGAGGAGTACGCCGACGCCCTCGACATCCTCGGCACCGACGCCGGCGGAGTCGCCGCCTCGGAGTACCGCAACAAGATGAACGAGATGCGGCCGCACCGCAGCTGGGCACACCAGATCACCCTGCGCGCCAAGATCTTCGGCGTAGCCAACCGAGGAGTCTCCTTCGTGGATCTGCTCAAGGCCCTGGTGGAATCATGACCACCGACCCCGCCCTACCCTGGGCCACCCGCACCCTCGGCCTCACCCTGCACCACCTGCGCAGCTGGGTACCCGCCGACGCCTGGGACATCCCCGCGCTGATCCAGCCCGGCCTGCGCCGCAACCCCCGCCGCGCCCACCTGCTGGTCTCCACCGTCCTCGGCAAACACCTCCCCACCGACCCACACCGCGTTCTGGACGCGGGCAACCGCCTCGGCGACCTGGTGCTGGATGTGTTGAAAACCACTGCTGGCCAGCATGATTCCGGCGCTGGGGTGAGCGTCGAGCTGGACGATGAAGCGGAGACGGCGGCCGTCGTGCTCGGCTTCGCGGAGACCGCGACCGGGCTCGGTCACACGGTGGCGGCGCGGATGAACGCGCAGTGCTACCTGCACTCCACCCGGCGCGACGTGCCCACCGCGGAAACCCTCACCGGATTCGAGGAGGGGCACTCGCATGCCACCTCACACCTGCTGCAACCCGCACCCGCCGCGATCTTCCGCAACCAGCTGCCCATGGTCCTGGTGGACGACGAGATCTCCACCGGCGCAACCGCACTCGACGCGATCCGCGCCCTGCACGCCTTCACCCCGCGCCCGCACTACGTCCTCGCCTCCCTGGTGGACATGCGCACCGAAGCCGACAAGCGGGCCTTCGAGGCCGCCGCAGATGAACTCGGCGTCCGCATTGACACCGTCTGCCTGGCCGCCGGACAGACCCACCTCCCCGATGACCTTCTCGACGCCGTGCAGGCTCTGCCCGACCCGGAGCTGAACCCGGTCGCAGCGGTGCGCGGCACCGTCATTCGTGTCGACCTACCGTGGCCGGAGGCCGTCCCCGAAGGCGGCCGCCACGGCTTCCTGCATTCCGACACAACAGCATTCGATGAGGCCGTAGATGAAGCGGTGACCGTCCTACTGGATGCGCTCGCGGACCGACCGGCGATCGTCATCGCCCACGAAGAACTCATGTACCTGCCACTGCGGTTGGCGGCGGCGCTCTCCGCTCGCGGCGTTCCCACGCTGTACCAGACCACGACGCGTTCCCCGGCCTACGTCCTCGACGAGCCCGGCTACCCGCTACGCCGCGGATTCCGTTTCACCGCACCGGAACTCGGTGAATCCGCCCCGCGCTTCGTCTACAACGCCGATTGGCCCGACCGTGCGCCAGGAGATCCGGTCCCGCGTCTGCTGCTGGTCCTCGACGACCCCGCCGACACCGAACGCCTCACCGCGACAGGCGGTCTGATCGACGTTCTCACCGCCTCGGGCGCGGATGTCGTGGTCGCGGTGCTGCCAGCCGCTGATCCACGCGCATTGCTCGAGGCACGTGAGGCCACATTGCCGGAACCGTTGCGAGGTCCGGCTTTCGGGTCGTATGACGCGGATGAGGTCGGCTGGCTGTTGCAGGATCTTTCGGCGGTGGCGCTGGAAGCCGAAGTGGGGGAGCGGGAGCGGCGGATTCAGGCTGGGGTGGCGCATTACGCGGAGTCGCTGCCGGTGGAGTATCAGCCGGATGCCGGCTATCGGGAGTTGTTCGACAAGGTGCTCGCCGAGAGTGCGGAGCGCTTGGCGCTGGCCGTCGCTACCGTCGCGGAGCTGGTGGTGGCCGAGCGTGGCGAGCAGGTGGTGCTGGTTTCGTTGGCGCGGGCCGGGACTCCGGTGGGTGTGTTGATGCGGCGGTGGCTGGCTCGGCGGGGAGTAGACGCGCCGCATTACGCGGTGTCGATCGTGCGGGAACGGGGGATCGACTCGGTCGCGTTGGATTATCTTGCACGGCATCATGATTCGGCACAGGTGGTGTTCGTTGACGGGTGGACCGGCAAGGGGGCCATCACTCGTGAGCTGAACGATGCGCTGGACGAGTATCACGCGGCGGGCGGGGCGCGGTTCAACGGGGAGCTGGCGGTGCTGGCGGATCCCGGTGGGTGCGTGCGCACCTACGGCACGCGCGACGACTTCCTGATCGCCTCGGCCTGCCTGAATTCCACTGTGTCCGGGCTCATCTCACGCACGGTACTCAATGCCGAGCTGATCGGGCCCGGGGAGTTCCACGGCGCGAAGTTCTATCGCGAACTGGCGGACCAGGATGTGTCGAACCGGCTGCTCGATGCCGTCACCGACAGCTTCGACACCATCGCACCGCAGGTCCCCGGCCAGGTCGAAGCCCTGCTGGCGGCCGATCGCAGCCCGACTTGGGCGGGTTGGGCGTCGGTGGAGCGGGTGCGCGCCGACTACGGCATCTCCAGCGTGAACTTCGTGAAACCCGGTGTGGGCGAGACCACCCGGGTGCTGTTGCGCCGGGTGCCGTGGCGGGTGCTGGTCCGCGAGGCCGACGCACCCGAGCACGCGCACATCCGGATGCTGGCCGCCGCTCGCGGCGTCCCGGTCGAAGTGGTGCCGGATCTCGCATATGCCTGTATGGGCTTGATCAAGGATGTGAAGGGGTAAGTGGTGCAACGGTCGATACGCGGGGCCATGGTGGCGACGGATCTGGATCGGACGATGATCTACTCCCGGGCGGCCTTCGGAGACGGCAGCGAACCCGCCACCGTCTGCGTGGAACACTATGAGGGACAGCCGTTCTCGTACATGACCGTAACGGCCGCATCGCATTTCGACGCGCTCGCCGACGTGGTCGCGCTGATCCCCGTCACCACCCGCACCATCGAACAGTTCCAGCGCGTCCGACTGCCCGGCGCGCCCTCCGGCTACGCCGTCACCAGCAACGGCGGCAGCATCCTGCGCAACGGCCTGCCCGACCGGCGCTGGCGTTCGGCCCTCGACGCCCAGGTGCGCGCCGACTGCGCGACCCTGGTCGAGGTGCGCACGGAACTGCGTGCACGCGTGGACGAATCCTTCGCGCTCAAGCTCCGCGACGCCGACGACCTGTTCTGCTACCTGGTCGTCGACCTCGAACGACTACCCGCCGACTTCGTCGCCGAGTGGGACGCCTGGTGCCGCCCGCGCGGCTGGAGCGTGTCCCGACAGGGCCGCAAGATCTACGCCATGCCCGCACCGGTCTGCAAAAGCCGTGCGGTGCAGGAGGTTCGGCGACGCCTGGTGGAATCCGGCGACCTCGACCCGCAGGCGCGGCTCTACGCCGCCGGTGACGGCGCGCTCGACGCCGAGATGCTGCGCATCGCCGACGCCGCCATCCGCCCCCGCCACGGCGAGCTCGAGCAGCTGAACTGGAGCCACCCGAACGTCACCGTCACCTCCGCCGCGGGCATCCGCGCCGGGGAGGAGATCATCGACTACTTCCTGCGCGTCACTGCCAGGCGGCCAGCAGGCGATCGGTCTCAGCCGACAGCGCACGCTGCAGGAACGGCCCGAAACTGACTCGGGCGACACCCAATTCGGCGAACGCGGCGGGGGAGCCCTGCTCGGGAATCCCGATCGCGTTCACCGGCAGCGGCAGCTCCGTGCACAGCGTGCGCTGCACCTCGGGCTCGTGGCGACCCACCGGGTAGAGCACGTCCGCCCCGGCCGCGGCGGCCAGCCGCAGCCGCTCCAGCGCGCCCGCCAGCCGCTCCTGCGCCGTCCCGCCGTCGGGACGCATGAACAGGTCGGTGCGGGCATTGATCACCACGTGCACACCGGTGGCGTCCGCCGCCGCGCGCAGCTCGGCGACCAGATCCGCGTGCTCCTGCGGAGTGCGCAGCCGACCGCCCTCGCTGTGCACGGTGTCCTCGAGATTGAAACCCACCGCGCCCGCCTCGAGCAGCCCGTCGATCAGCGCCGACGGCTTCTGGGCGTACCCGGACTCCAGATCCACCGATACCGGAATATCCACGGCGGCAGTGATTTCCCGGACCCGGCCGAGCACGTCGGCGAACGACATACCCTCCCCGTCCGGCTTGCCCAGCGAATCCGCCAGCGGATGACTTCCGATGGTGAGGGCGCGGAAACCCGCGGTCTGCACCAGATTCGCGGACCACGCGTCCCACACCGTCGGCACGATCACCGGATCGCCGGGGCGATGCAGGGCCAGGAAGTTCGTTGCTTTCTCACCGATGCTGGTCATGGCATCGATCCTGCCAGCACTTCGCACCGGCGTGCTGTCACCGGCCGCTGACCAGGGCGCGAACCCGATCCACCGCGCGCGTCGCGTCCGGACCCGTTGCATTCACCTCCAGGGACTGCCCCGCCAGCACCCCGAGGGTGAGCACTCGGGTGAGGCTTTCACCCGGTACCGGCCCCGCACCGGTCGTCGCATTGCGCAGCAGCACCGAGGCATCGAGATCCCGCAGCGCGGCGACCAGTTCGGCGGCCGGGCGCGCGTGCAGACCATGCACATCGGTCACCTCGATCGTCGCGATGACGGAGTTATCCACAGCCACAAGGGTTGTGGATGATTGTGGATGGTTTTCGATTGCGGCATCGGGAGATTCGACGAGCAGTGTGCGTTTCGCATCCAGTGCCTGTTCCGCCTCCCGCGCGACCGCAGCCAATTCGGCCCCGCCCCCGGCGCTCGCGAGCGCCACGACCAGACCCTCCACCAGCGGAGCGGACGAAATCTTAACCAGCACCGGAGTTTCCAGCAGATCCAGGGCCAGCTGCGCGGACAGCACCGCGCTGCCCAGATCCACCAGCACCAGCACTCCGGCTCCGGAATCGGCGCGCATGATGGCGTCCGCCACCGCGACCGCGTCGGTGCCCAGCTCATCGTCGTGCAGTCCGGCCGCGATCTCGACCCGCACACCCTGCTCGGGCAGTAGCCCGGCCGCCAGCGCCACCGCCGCCTCCGCCAGCGCGCGGCTGTGCGAGACCACCACCAGGCCGATCATGCCAACGCCTCGCGGGCCGCCAGCACCAGCAGCGCCGCACTGGCCGCGCCCGGATCCTGGTGTCCCGCACTGCGTTCCCCCAGATAGGAGGCGCGACCCTTGCGAGCCGTCAACGCGATGGTGGCGTCGCGACCGGCGTCGGCCGCGCTCACCGCGGCATCCAGCGCGGCACGTGCCGAGGCACCGGCGGCCGCCTGCGCGTCGAGCGCGTCCGCGGCCGGGGTCAGCGTGTCCACCATGGTCTTGTCGCCCGGTTCGGCCTTGCCGCGCGCCACCACACCGTCGAGTCCGGCGCGGAACGCGCGCGCGAAATCACCGATATCCGAATCGGTTCCGATGGCCGCGGCCGCACGCAGGAAGAACGTGCCGTACAGCGGACCGCTGGCCCCGCCGATGGTGCGGATCAGCACCATCGCCGTCTGCTTGTAGACCGCCGCCGCATCCGAGGGCGCGGAATCATCCAGTGCCGCAACCGCTGCCGTCATTCCGCGCCGCATGTTCGTGCCGTGGTCGGCGTCACCGATCGCCGCGTCCAAGGCCGTCAACTCGTCCGCGTGCCGATCCACCAGGGCCGCGAACTCCCGTACCCAGGTGGCCGCGTCGACCGCCGCCATCAGATACCCCACCGCAGCGCCGGGGTTCGCACGGGTGCGTCCCACAGCGCGGTGAACTCCTCGTCCAGCCTGGTCAGGGTGACCGAGCAGCCCGCCATGTCCAGGGCGGTGATGTAAGGACCGACCAGGGATCGCTCGATCGTCACGCCGTGCCCGCGCAGGATCCGCGCCACCTCGTCGAACATCAGATACAGCTCCAGCAGCGGTGTCGCGCCCATGCCGTTGACGAAGCACAGCACCCGATCACCGTGTGCGAACGGCAGATCCGCGAGAATCGGCTCCACCAGCATGGCCGCCACCTCACGCGCGGGCGCGAGCGGAACCCGGCGACGACCCGGCTCACCGTGGATGCCGATCCCGATCTCCATCTCGTCCGGGCCCAGCTCGAAGGTCGGATGCCCGACCGCCGGAACCGTGCACGAGGTCAACGCCATACCCATGCTGCGCGAGGCCGCGTTCACCCGCTCCGCGATCGCGGCCACCTCGGCCAGCGGACGGCCCTGCTCGGCCGCCGCTCCCGCCAGTTTCTCCAGGATCACCGTCGCGCCGACGCCGCGCCGCCCCGCCGTGTACAGGCTGTCCTGCACGGCCACATCGTCGTTCACCACCACCGCGCGCACCTCGGTGCCGGTATCGGTGGCGGCGAGTTCGGCGGCCATCTCGAAATTCATCACGTCGCCGGTGTAGTTCTTCACGATGTGCAGCACGCCCGCACCACCGTCCACGGCCGCGGTGGCCGCCAGAATCTGATCGGGGACCGGTGAGGTGAAGATCTCCCCGGGACAGGCGGCGTCGAGCATGCCGAAGCCGACGAAACCGCCGTGCAGCGGTTCGTGCCCGGACCCGCCGCCGGACACCAATCCCACCTTGCCGCTGACCGGCGCGTCACCGCGAACCACGATGCGCCGCTTCACGTCCACCCGCAGTTCCGGATGCGCGGCGGCCATACCCGCGAGCGCGGCGTCGACCACCTCGGCCGGATCGTTGACGAGCTTCTTCACCGAATTCTCCCCTCGGCGTGCGGTTGTGCATCCCGGCGGGCTACACAGCCCTGCGGGTCACCCTGGCACCGCCGCCCGGCCGATATCGCGAAATCGGGCTATTCGGGTACTCCGCGCGGCTGGTCGGGCACTTCCTCCAGGGTTCGCGCCAGTTCTATATCGGTCACCAACTGCACCATCAGATCCCGCAGCTCACCGTCCGGCAGATGATGCGCTGCGAACTCGAACGGCTCCGACACATCCAATCCGCCCTGCGTGGCGGCCAGAATCACCCACGGAATCCCGACATCGGCCACCCCGAGCCGCTCCCGGACCAGATCGGTGGTGTCGTCGATCAACCCGGTCCGGGCCGCCACCGCCGCGGTCATCTGGTCGTCCAATTCGGCGCGGCGCAATTCCAGCAATCCCACATCGGCGTCCACCTCCTGGGCGACCGTGGTGCGCACCGAGCCGTCCTCGAACACCTGGAAGCCCTCGTTCACCGCCACCGTGCCCAGCGACACCTCGTGATCGGCCAGCTCGGGCAGCGAGCGCAGGCAGTCCAGCACCGCGTCCAGCGCCGCCACCAGGCGATCACGAATGTCGCGGCGGCGCACCAACTCCCGATCCGCGTCCTCACGCTCGGACAGCACCTGCTCCACGGCCCGGCCGATCTGGAAGGCCATCGCCGTGGACTCCGGCGCCCAACCGCCGTTCGGCACGAATTCGCCCTGCTTGGGGGTGATGGAATCCAAGAAGGCGTTCACCGCGTCCAGCAGGTCGCGCAGCTGGTCACGAGACACGGCCGGATGCCGGAAGGCCCGCAGATACTGCTCGTGCGCTTCCCCGGAATCGACTTCACCGTCGCTCACCCAGCCGATACTGCCACGGGTGGGCGGCGGACCTGTGTAACGGCAGCTATTTTTTGGCGTGCCTCCAGCGTCGCGGCGGTCCGCGCGCCGCTCCGGTGACCGGCGTCGGCGATTTCTCGTAGAGTTGGCAACGTCAACACCGACAAGCGAAGGGTCGATCCTTGTCCGCAGTACTGGTGAAGGGCCAGAACGGTCCTGTGAGCGTCCACGATCTCGTGATCAGCGTGCAACTGGCCGCCCCCGCGGACCTGTCCGCGCTGCTGGTCACCGAGCGCGGCACGGTGCGCTCCGACGCCGATTTCGTCTTCTTCAACCAGCCCAGTGGGCCCGGAGTGACGCTGACCCCCGGTGCTGCCGGGCAGCCCGCCGCGCTGGCCATCACCCTCGCCGCGATTCCCGCCGACATCCAGCAGATTCGCGCCGTCGTCACCCTCGACGACGCCAACTCCAGCTTCGGCCGCACCGCCCCGCCGGTCGCGTACGTGAGCGACAACGCCGGAAACGTGTTGTACGAGTACCGGATCGAGGGGCTGTCCACCGAATCCATCGTGATCGCGCTGGAAGTGTATCGGCGCCAAGGCGACTGGAAGGTGCGCGCCGTCGGGCAGGGCTACGCGGGCGGATTCGCCGCGCTGGTCACCGATCACGGCGTCCAGGTCAACGAGACGCCCCAATCCGCGCCCGCGCCCGCACAATCCGCGCCGGTACCGCCGCCCCCGGCCGCCGGTGGCTACCCGCCGCCCGCCCCGAGCTTCCCGCCGCCGTCGGACCCCGCCGGTTATCCGCCGCCCGCCCCGGGGCAGTTCGCGCCCGCGGGCAGCTACCCGCCCGCCCCGGATCAGTTCGCGCCCAGCGGTGGCTATCCGCCGCCGTCCGGGCAGTACCCGCCGTCCGTCGGCTACCCGCCGCCGCCCGCACCGGGTGAGCAGCAGTACGCGCCCGCCGGTGGCTACCCGCCTCCGCCGCCGAGTGGCTATCCGGCACAGGACATTCCGCCGCCGCCCGGCTATCAGCAGCAGCCCGGGTACCCGGCGCCCGCCGCGCAGGCGCCCGCCGAGGATCGGGACCTGCCCGCGACCCACTCGGTCAGCCTGGTCAAGGGACAGCGCATCAACCTCCGCAAGGAGGGCGGCAGCGCACTGGGTTACGTCAAGATGGGCCTGGGCTGGGATCCGGTCAAGCGCGGCGGCATCTTCGGCAGCAAGTCCGTCGACGTCGACCTCGACGCCTCGGTGGTCATGTTCGCCGGACCCAACCCGGTCGACGTCGTCTACTACGGCAGCCTCACCTCCAAGGACGGGGCCATCCGCCACCAGGGCGACAACCTCACCGGTGAGGGCGAGGGCGACGACGAGGAGATCCTGGTCGACCTCACCCGGATCCCGCCGTCGGTCACCACGCTGGTGTTCATCGTGACCTCGTACAAGGGTCACACCTTCGAGCAGATCGCCAACGCCTACACCCGGCTCGTAGACAGCGGCAACAATGCCGAACTCGCGCGCTACACCCTCGCGGGCGGCATGCCGTTCACCGGCATCGTGATGGCGAAGGTGTTCCGGCCCAACCCCGGTTCGGACTGGAAGCTGCAGGCCATCGGTGAGGGCTTCGCGGCCAAGCACCCCGGTGAGGCGGTACCGCAGCTCGGCCGCTTCCTCTAGACCGGACTAGCCGCCCACCTTCGCCGGGTAACCGGCCGCGCTCGCCGGCGGGCGCGGCCGCAGCCACGTGGGCAGCCAGCCCCGCTCCTGCGGATCGGGGGCGTGATCGAACACGCCTCCGATCGGATCGTCCACGCCGTCGCGGCGCACCGGATCCTCCTGCGGCCGGTAGATCTGGCGAATCACCAAGGCGCACAACCCCACCACCGCGAGATCCCGCAGCACCACCGCGCTGGTGAACCACTGCTCGGGCAGTCCCTTGTGGTCCACGCCCAGGTAGTAGAACATGCGCGGCACCCAGACCAGCGCGTCGATCGCCATCCACGCCAACAGGATTCGGCGTTGCGGCAGCGCCAGCACCGCCAGCGGCACCAGCCACAGCGAATACTGCGGGCTCCACACCTTGTTGGTCAGCAGGAACGCCGCCACCACCAGGAACGCCAGCTGCGCCACCCGGGGACGGCGCGCGGCCGTCAGCCCGATCCAGGCGATCGCCGCGCACACCGCGACGAACAGCAGCAGCGACACCGCGTTCAGGGTCGTCGGCGACTGCTGTGCGGTCAGCGCCCCGTCGAACCCCTTCCACCCGGTGAACGAGGTGATCACGTTGTAGATCGAATCCGGGTCGGCGTGCCGCTGGGTATTGAGCCGGAAGAACTCCCACCAGCCGTGCGGGTAGAGGATCGCGATCGGCGCGTTCACCGCCACCCAGCTCGCCGCCGCCGCGCCGACCGCCGCACCCGCCGCCCGCAGCGGGCGCAACCCGCCCCAGTCCGCGTCGTCGTCATCGTCGACGCGCTGGGCGCGCAGGCACAGAATCACGATGGGGCCCAACAGCAGCAGCGGATACAGTTTCGCCGCCCCGCCCAGCCCCAGCAGCACCCCCGCCAGCACCGGCCGCTTGCGCGCCCACGCCAGCAGGCCGCCTGCCGCGAAAGCCGTTGCGAGAGCGTCGAAATTGGTGAACGCGTGCACCAGCACCAGCGGCGACAACGCCACCAGCGCGGCATCCCACACCCGGCGGCCCGCCAGCAGTGCGGTCGCCCACACCGTCACCAGCCAGGCCAGCGCCAACCCGATCGCCACCACATTGAAGTAGATGACCACCTCGAGCGCGCTGTGGCCGGGCAGCGCGGACATCTTCCACGCCTTGGCGATTCCCATCGACGCGTACTGGTAGACGCCCGACAGCACCGGATACTCCATGTACCGGTCCTGCGGAACCCCGTCGGCGAAGTCGACCCACTTCTTCTTGTACGGGAACGCGCCCTCGTTGAGATGCTCCGCGCCGTAGAGCGGCACCGTGTCCGAATAGCACATGGCGATGTACTGGCGGCCGTTGTCCCAGTCCAGGCCCAGCGTCCCGTCGGCGTCCGGGCGCTGCTGAATGCAACCGGCCTTGCCGAACCAGCTGAACGCCAGGAACAGCACCGCGAACGCCATCAGCACCCGCATCGGCGTCCAGAACCGGACCCGGCCGATCACCGCGTGATCGCCGACCGGTCCGCCGATCAGATCGCACAGCTGTGCCGTGAGCACGTCGGTGCGGCTGGGTTCGTCGCGATCATCCACCGATCGCAGATCCGCGGCCAGCGGCTCCGGTGAGTCGTACAACACCGGCGACTCGGATGAATCGCCCTGTGTGCGAGCCTCTTCCAACGCTGCCTCCCCGGGCTCCAGCGCGCCACCGGCCGACACGCCAGGGGCGGTCGGCCGGTGCTCCATATCCTGCTCGATCACGGCTCGAGGCTACCGAGTCGCTCGCGTTCCGTCGCCGTTGCCGTTGTAACCGCCGGGCGAGGCACCCGCCGTCGTCGGCTGTGAACCGTCGGCCGGAGCGACGGGCTGACCCGGCATCGGACCGGTACCGCCGTCACCACCATCCCCGGGAGCGGTCTGCTGCGTCGTCTGCGGGGTCTGCCGCTGGTTCTGCGGGTTCGGCGCCAGGCCCGGCACCGGGATCGAGAACCCGGGCAGGCCCGGAATCGGCATCTGGCTGGTGGTCATCACCGGCGGCAGCACCGGCTGCTCGGTGGTCGACGGCGGGGTGTACGGCGCGGTCCACGAGGGCACGCCCGCCTGTCCGCCGATGGCCCCCGGCTTCGGGAAGTTCTCGTTCGGCGTGCCCTTGAGCGCACCGTCCATGGTCTTCTTCCAGATGTCCGCGGGCAGACCCGAGCCGTAGATCATGCCGCCGTTGGCATTACGCAGCTTGGTGCCCTGGTCGGTGCCGACCCAGACCGCGGTGGACAGCGACGGGGTGTAACCCACCATCCACGCGTCGCGGTTCTCGTCGGTGTCGCCGAGCTGGTTGGTGCCGGTCTTGGTGGCCGAGAGCCGCCCGCCCGCCAGCTGATGCTGGTTGGAGTACTGCGCGATCGGCTTCATCGCGTCGGTCACGTTGTCCGCCACCGCCGCCGAGACCTTCTGCTCACCGGCGACCGTGCCGCGGTCCAGCAGCACGGTGCCGTCGGAGCTGACCACCTTCTGCACGAAGTGCGGTGCGTGGAAGACGCCGGAGGCGGCCAGGGTCGAGTACGCGGAGGCCATATCGAGCGGTCGCACCGGGTACTGGCCCAGCACGATGCCGTTGTTGGGGCCGTTGCCGTCCGCCTCGGTGAGCGACTTGCCAACGCCCGGAATGTTTTCCGGGATGCCCATCCGGTGCGCCATATCGGCGATCTTCTGCGGGCCGTTGCCCTGCATGTCCAGCATCATGCGGTAGAAGCTGGTGTTCAGCGACATCTTGAGCGCCTGCGCGATGGTGCACATGCCGCAGTTCTCGTTGGCCACGTTCGTGATCTTGATGCCGTTCACCACGACCGACGTGGAGTCGTACATCGTCGAGAGCGGCTTGCCCAGCTCCAGGTTCTCGGCCAGACCGAACACCTTGAACGAAGAACCCGGCGGCAGACCCTGATTCGCGTAGTCCAGACCCTGACCGTCGGAACCGCCGTAGTAGGCGCGCACCGCACCGGTCTTGGGATCCACCGACACCGCCGCGGTCCGCAGCTGGTCGGGCTCGCCGTCCATCACCTTGGTGACCGCGTCCACCACCGACGACTGCGCGGCGGGATCGATGGTCGTGGTGATCTGCAGGCCTTCGGTATTGAGATCGTGCTCGGAGATGCCCGCGGCCTCGAGCTCCTTGAGCACCTGGGTCTTGATCAGACCCTCCGGCCCGGAATCGAGGGTCTTGTCGTGCTGCGACTGCGCGGCCGGAATCACGTTCGGGTATTGCGCCGCGGCGCGATCGGTGGCCGACAGATTGCCGCCGTCGACCATGCCGTCCATCACGTACTTCCAACGCGCCTGCGCGCCTTGCGGATTCTTCTCCGGGTCCAGATTCGACGGCTGCTGAATCGTCGCCGCCAGCATCGCGCCCTCGGCCACGGTCAGATCCGAGACCGGCTTGTCGAAGTAGGCCTTGGCCGCGGCATTGATGCCGTACGCGCCACGACCGAAGTAGATGGTGTTGAGGTACGCGGTCAGGATCTGATCCTTGGACCACTGCTTGGCCATCTTGGCCGAGATCACCAGCTCACGCAGCTTACGAGTGAGCGAGTGCTCGTTGCCGACCATCGCGTTCTTCACGTACTGCTGGGTGATCGTCGAACCACCACCGGCGTCCGTATTGCCGGTCACCTGGCCGACGATGGCACGGCCGAAGCCCTGGATCGAGAAGCCGGGGTTGGTGTAGAACGAACGGTCCTCGGCCGCGATCACCGCGTTGCGCACGTGCGGCGGAATCTGGTCGATGGTCACATCGGACCGGTTGCCTTCGGGCGGAATGACTTTCGCCAGCACCGAGCTGCCGTCCGCCATGAAGATGGTGGCGACCTGATTGGTCTTGAGGTCACCGGGCTGCGGCACGTTCACCGTCGAATACGCGAACAGGAATATCGCGCTCGGCAGCACCAGACCCAGTGCGATCAGCACATACGTCAACCGCCGGGCGATGCGCCAGTACGAACGCTTCTTCGGCGCTCCCGTGCCGCCACCGCCGGAACCGTTGCCGCCGGGCCGCCGCGGCGGCGGACCGCCGGGCGCGCCACCCTGCGGACGACGCACCGCCTCCTGTCCGCCAGACGGCGGACGGGTGCGGTCCTCGGCGGGACGCGGGCGAGTGCCGGCGGTTCCGGCTCCCGCACCACCGCGCACCGCGCGATCGGAGACCCGCTGGGCGCGATCGGAGGTGGCGGCGCGCTGGATGTGGTCGGGCACCGCTTGGCGCGCACCCGTATTCACCTTCTGCGTGGCATCGGAGTCCGGGACCGGACGCTGCGGCGGACCCTGACGGCGCGGCGGCTGACCGTTGGGCGGCAGCGGACCGCGCTGCGGCGGTTGCCCATTGGGTCCACGCGGCGGCAGACCGCCGGGACCACCGTTGGGCACGCGCTGCGGACCGCCCGGACCCTGCCCCGGACGACCCACCGGCTGCCGGGCCCCGGGCGGCGGACCGCCGGGCCGTCCACCCTGTGCGGGCGGCGGGTAGCCGCCGGGGCCGGGTTGCGAACCGCCACGGGGGCGGCCGCCGTGCGGTCCGTCGTCATAGGGCGATGTCACAGCCTGGATCTCCAATAACTACTCGATACGGTCCTGGGTCCCCGCAGTGCGTAGGGGAGTGTCGATGCGGTCACGCGTTGCATCGGGGCGGGCCCGGCCGGGCCCGCTGATCAGCAGTCGGCGTGGCCTTTCACTCGGCGGCCGTACGACGGGCGCCGGTGCGCCGGCGTCCTGTCGGTGCCGGGACCGAGCCCAGCACATAGGACTGCACCAGATGGTTCCAACTGCACGTGCGGCATACCTCGACGACGTGCACCGAGAACTCTTCCCGGGACTCGGCCAGCCGCAGCAGTTCCTCCGGAGTACGGGCGGAACCCGCCACGGGCCCCAGCCCGTCGCCGTAGACCCACGATACGAGAGTCAACTGCTCTTTCCGGCAGATAGGGCATGTGACCTCGCTCCCGCGCCCGTGGAACTTCGCCGCACGCAACAGGTACGGATTCGCATCGCAGACTTCGGAGACGTCCACCCGCCCCGCGTAGACGTCGGCCAGCAGCGACTTACGCCGGAGCGCATAGTCCACCACCTGCCGCTGTATTCGCACGCGACCCAGAGTACTTGCGGCCCCCCTTCCCTTGCACTCCCCCGAGGGACTCTCAGGAGCGCTTCAGACATCCAGGACGTGGGAACTGCGCGCCGTTTATATCGGCGCGATATAGTTTGGAACTGCATCCATCGGTTAGATCTGGAAACGACAGTCAGGGGGTGAGGCCCGGTGCTCGAGTTGGCAATCCTCGGGCTGCTCCTCGAATCACCGATGCACGGCTATGAGCTGCGCAAGCGGCTCACCGGCCTGCTCGGACCGTTCCGCGCCTTCTCCTACGGGTCGCTGTATCCGGCCCTGCGGCGCATGCAGGCGGACGGTCTCATCGCTGAGGAGAGCCCACAGGGTTTGGCCACGCGACGCGCGCGGCGGGTCTATCAGCTGACTGAACCGGGACGAGTGCGGTTTTCCGAACTGCTCGCCGACACCGGTCCACAGAACTACACCGACGACGGCTTCGGCGTTCATCTGGCCTTCTTCAGCCGCACCCCCGCGGAAGCGCGGATGCGAATCCTGGAGGGTCGGCGGAGGCAGGTCGAGGAGCGCCGAGAAGGACTGCGGGAGGCGATCAAACGAGCCAGCGGGCAGCTGGATCGCTATACCCGCCAGCTCCATCAGCTCGGTCTCGAATCAAGCGAGCGCGAAGTGCGTTGGCTCAACGAGTTGATTGCTGCGGAGCAATCGACGAAGGCGGCACCACAGAAAGAGGGAAATATCGGCCATGACTGACATCAATCAGGCTGAAGGAGCCACCGAAGTTCGCGTGGCCATCGTTGGTGTGGGTAACTGCGCGTCGTCCCTGGTCCAGGGTGTGCAGTACTACAAGGACGCGGACGAGAACGCGACTGTTCCCGGTCTCATGCACGTCAAGTTCGGTCCCTATCACGTGCGCGATGTGAAGTTCGTCGCCGCGTTCGATGTGGACGCCAAGAAGGTCGGCTTCGATCTCTCCGACGCGATCTTCGCCAGCGAGAACAACACCATCAAGATCTCTGATGTGCCGCCGAGCGGTATCTCCGTGCAGCGTGGTCCGACCCTGGACGGGATCGGCAAGTACTACGCCCAGACCATCGAGCTCTCCGATGTCGACCCGGTCGACGTCGTGCAGGCGCTCAAGGATTCCAAGGCCGACGTCCTGGTCTCCTACCTTCCGGTCGGTTCTGACGAAGCCGGAAAGTTCTACGCGCAGTGCGCGATCGACGCGGGTGTGGCCTTCGTCAACGCGCTGCCGGTGTTCATCGCCTCCGACCCGGTCTGGGCGCAGAAGTTCGTCGACGCCGGTCTCCCGATCGTCGGCGACGACATCAAGTCCCAGGTCGGCGCGACCATCACCCACCGCGTGATGGCCAAGCTGTTCGAGGACCGCGGCGTCGTGCTGGACCGCACCTACCAGCTCAATGTCGGCGGCAACATGGACTTCAAGAACATGCTCGAGCGTGAGCGTCTGGAGTCCAAGAAGGTCTCCAAGACCCAGGCCGTCACCTCCATCCTCGAGGGTCCGCTGGGCGGCAAGGTGCACGACCGCAATGTGCACATCGGCCCGTCGGACTACGTCGAGTGGCTCGACGACCGCAAGTGGGCCTACGTCCGCCTCGAGGGTCGCGCCTTCGGCGACGTGCCGCTGAACCTGGAGTACAAGCTCGAGGTGTGGGACTCGCCGAACTCGGCCGGCATCATCATCGACGCGGTGCGCGCGGCGAAGATCGCCAAGGACCGCGGCATCGGCGGACCGGTCATCCCGGCGTCGGCCTACCTGATGAAGTCCCCGCCCAAGCAGCTGCCCGACGATGTGGCCCGCGCACAGCTGGAGGCGTTCATCATCGGGGCCGAGTAACTCCCCCGATAGCGCTCAGGGCGGCATCGCGATCCGATCGCGATGCCGCCCTTGGCTTTTCCCGGCCCGAGGCTCAGTCGAGGGAGACGTAGACCTCGACCGAGGTGGGGCCGGTGTAGCGTTCGATCTCCGCGGCGTGCGAGCGGGTGATGGTGCCCGCGTTCTCGGCCTTGGCGACCTGGGCCCACGCGGTGCGCAGCAGGTCGTAAGGCTTGTCGGAGACAACGAATTTCGCGTAGCGACCGGTCGGGATGCGGGTCACCACATCGCCGGTGTCGAGGTCGCCCGGCCCCGCGAGCTGATAGCCGAGAACCGCTACGGCATGGTCGTTCTGGCCGATGTAGGCGGCCACCCGCTCGGCCTTCTTCTCCCGGGCCAGATAGCGATCCCAGGTGAAGTTGACCAGGTCGAGGTCGCGCGCGGTGACCTCGCGTCCGGCCAGGGGGATGGTGAGCCCGCCGACCAGGAATTCATCGAGGGTGACGATTTCGAAGTCCACTGCTCCCCTACCCGTCCGCGCCGGCCGGATCCAGCGCCACGAAAACCTCCACCGTCCGGTTGTCCGGATAGTGCTCGAAATCCCCGGTGTAGGCGCGCACCAGAGAACCCGCCGCCTCCAGGTCCCACACCGTGCGCCAGATCGACACGATGATGTCACCGACATTGTCGCCGGTGCGAATGAACCGTGCGAAAGTCCCGGCCGGGATACGGGCGAGTACATCGCCCGGCAATAGATCGTCCGCACTCTTGCATTCGTATCCGACGATATGGGTCAGATACGAACCGATCTCGGGCGCGTGATCGACATACGCGGTCGCGGGTGGACCGGGCAGATCGCGCGCGAGATTACGTTTCCAAGCCTCTTCGACCTTCGCGCGGCGCGGTCCTTCCACCGCGAGGGCCGGACTGCGTAGCACTGTTCCGGCTACCAGCGTTTCGTGGCGTTCAACGACATTGAAATCCACCGGCGTCGCCCCTATGTCTCGTACTGTCTCCGACCCCACCCTGCTCCCAACCCGCATCATCCACCGTGATCCGGAGTCGCTGGACCCGGTGGCGGTCTCCACAATATCCGCGGCCGCGCCGAGATGGGCACTCTTCCGCCTCCCCGAGACCTTAGCGCCAGCATGGGAGCCGTTGGGGTTCGGGCATGCGTTGTGGTGTTGAGAACACAACCTATTTCGGGATACCCGGGGAGTTACCCCGACCCGGTGCGAAATCAGTTGTTGTCTCGGCAATCGGAGACCGGTCGGGTGCGATGGATTTGGTCGAGGGGGTATGGATTTGAACCGGTAGGGGATTCGGGGGGCTAACCGGGGACGGGGATGCTGAGGCCGGGGAAGATTTCGACCTGTTTGGGGTCCGGGGCGGGCGGAATGATGATGGATGGTTCTTGCGGAGCCCCGGGTGCGGGGGCCTGGGCGGGGGCTTGAGCGGGGGCCGGGCCGGGGTTGAGGATGTCGTAATTGGCGTTGCCCTGGGGCATTCCGGCGGCCGGTTCTCCGACCGGGAATTGTTCGACGGGGGTGCCGTCGAGGGCGCCGTCCATGGTTTGTTTCCAGATATCGGCGGGGACGCCGGAGCCGTAGATGATCGAGCCGCGGGAGGTTCGGATGGGTTGGGACTGTTCGGTTCCCACCCAGACCGCGGTGGACAGCGACGGGGTGAAGCCGACCATCCAGGCGTCCTTGTTCTGGCCGGTGTCGCCGAGTTGGGTGGTGCCGGTCTTGGCGGCCGACGGGCGGCCCGCCAGGTTGTGGTTGTTGGAGTAGGCCGCGATCGGGGTCATCGCGCCGGTGACGGCGTCGGCGATCGAATTCTGGATGCGCTGTTCGGTTTTGCGCGGATCCGCGCCCCGATCGAGCAGTACGCGGCCGTCGGCGGTGGTCACCTTCTGTACGAAGTAGGGGGAGCGGTAGGCGCCGGAGGCGGCCAGGGTGGCGTAGGCGGAGGCCATGTCGATGGGGCGAACGGAGTACGCGCCCAGCACGATCGCGGGCAGCGGAGGTGCGCCGTCCTCGGTGAGGGTCTTGCCGGGGACGCCCGGAATCTGGTCGGGTATGCCCGCCTCGTGCGCGGCGTCGGCGATGCCCTTCGGGCCGGAGAACAGGGTCTGGGTGAGGCGGTAGAAGCTGGTGTTGAGCGAGCGTTTGAAGGCCTCGGCCAGCGAGCAGGTGCCGCAGGATTCGCCGCCGACGTTCTGGATCTTCTCGCCGTTGACGGTCAGCGGTGCGCTGTCGAGCCGATAGGACAACGGGATTCCCTGTTCCAGCGCGGCCACCACCGCGAAAGTCTTGAAGGCGGAACCGGTTTGCAAGGGGGCTTGCGCGAAATCGAAGCCGACGCCGTCGGATCCGCCGTAGTAGGCGCGCACCGCGCCCGAACGCGGGTCGATGGACACCACGGCGGTGCGCAGTTCGCCGGGTTGCCCGCCGAGGTTGTTGGCGACCGCGTTGAGCGCGGCCTGCTGCGCCCTGGCGTCGATGGTCGTGACGATCTGCAGCGCACCGGTATTCAGGTCGTGCTCGCTGACGCCGGAGGAGCGCAGTTCACGCAGTACCTGGGTGCGGATCAGCCCTTCGGGCCCGCGCGGGGAACTGTCGTCGACCTCGCTGGCGGGCACGATGTTCGGGAACTGGGTGGCGGTGCGGTCGGTCCGGTTCAGCACGCCCATGTCGACCATGCCGTCGAGGACGTAGTTCCAGCGGGCCTTGAGCTGATCGAGGTGGCTCTCGGGGTCCAGCAGCGACGGGGTGCGCACCACCGAGGCGAGTACCGCGCCCTCGGCGAGAGTCAGTTCGGGCGTGGGCTTTCCGAAGTACGCGCGGGCCGCGGCGGAGATGCCGTACGCGCCCCGGCCGTAGTAGATGGTGTTGAGGTAGGCGGCGAGAATGTCGTCCTTGCTCCATTCGCGGGCCATCTTGGCGGAGATGATGAGTTCGCGCATCTTGCGACTGAGCGTGCGTTCCGAACTCAGGAAGGCGTTCTTCACGTACTGCTGGGTAATGGTGGAGCCGCCGCCCGCGTCGTCGCGGCCGAGCAGGTTGTCGCGGGCCGCGCGCAGGAACGCGCTGGTGGAGAAGCCGGGGTTGCTGTAGAAGTTGCGGTCCTCGGCGGAGAGCACGGCCAGCCGGACCGGTTCGGGCACGTCGGAGAGCGGGACCGGGACCCGATTGCCTTCGGGCGGAACGACCTTCGCGATCACCGAGGTGCCGTCGGAGGCCAGGATGGTGGCGATCTGATTGGTCTGCACCGTGGTCGGGTCGGGGATCTCGGCGCTCCAGTAGGCGATGCCCATCAGCATCGTCGGCATCACCACCAGGACCAGGAACAGTGCCAGCACCAGGCGGCGAAAACGCTGGCCGCGGGTGCGGGGTGCGCGGGAAGCCGGTTGTGGCGCTTGGGGATCGCGCGGCGGCCGGGTGCGGCGGCGGGGCCTGCTGTGCGCGGACTGGCGTGGGGTCTTCGCGGAGTTCTTCGCGAGTTCGTGCCACCCTGCGGCGGCCGAATCGGGCGCCGGTTGTCCCCGGTGCCGCTTACGGGACGAGCTCACGAGCATCTCCTTCCGGAGCGTCGAAAACGCGATGATCCCCACCCTGTGCGCATTGCATCGGTGTCCGCGCACACAGAGTCAGCCGCGGCTGCGCGCGGCGGGACCCATGCTAATCGACGTTGCCTATGCCCCGGCGGAATTGGCGTGGCCCATCCCGCCGGGAGCGCGGCGGCGGTCAGCTCTTGACGCCGCCCGCGGTGAGCCCGGAGATGATCCGGCGCTGGAACAGCAGCACCATGACGACCAGGGGAATGGTGACGATGGTGCCCGCCGCCATGATCGCCGCGTACGGCTGGACCAGCGGGTTGTTGCCGGAGAACCGGGCCACCGCGACGGTGACCGGTTCGGTCTTGTCGCTGGAAAGCAGTCGGGCCAGCAGGTATTCGTTGACCGCGGCGATGAACGCCAGGATCGCGGTGGTGAACACGGCGGGCGCGGCCAGCGGCAGCATGACCAGCCGGAACGCCTGGAAGCGGGAGGCGCCGTCGATGCGCGCGGCTTCTTCGAGCTCCCAGGGCAGTTCGGTGAAGAACGACGCCAGGATGTAGACGGTCATCGGCAGCACGAACGAGATGTTCGGGATGACCATGGCCTGGTAGTGCCCGATCCAGCCGAGGTCGGTGAACAGCTGGAACAGCGGCGTCACCAGCACCACGACCGGAAACATGGAGGCGGACAGGATGAGTCCGGACACCAGGTACTGGCCCTTGAAGGTGAGCCGGGCCAGCGAGTAGGCGGCCATGATGCCGATCAGCAGCGCCACCACGGTGGTCGCCGAGCCGATGATCACGCTGTTGCCGAGGGCGCGCCCGAAGTTGTTGCCGCGACTGGTGTCGAAGGCGTCGCGGAAGTTGTCGAGGGTGACGTGGGTGGGCCACGGCGTGTTGTCGAAGGTGTAGGCCGGATCGCGCAGCGCGGTGACGACCATCCAGTAGAACGGTCCCAGCCCCCACACCAGTACGATCAGCGCGCCGAGGTAGACGCGTCCGGAGGTGAGTCGCCTACCCCACGAAACCGGTTGCCGCACCGGGGTCTTCGCGGTCGGTTCGATGACGTTCGTGCTCATCAGTGCGCCTTCCGCTGTTCTTCCTGAGTGCGAACCGCGTTCGCGCCCAACACCTTCACCAGCAGGAACGCGACGGCGAAGATGAGCAGGAAGGTGATCACCGACAGCGCCGAGGCACTGTTGGGACCCTGGCGCACCTGGTCGACCACCAGCATGGAGATGGTCCGGGTGGCCGGGTTGTTCTGGGTCATGATGGCGGGCAGGTCGTACATGCGCAGCGCGTCCATGGTGCGGAACAGCACGGCGACCAGCAGCGCGGGCTTGAGCAGCGGCATGGTGATGTGCCAGAAGCGCTGCCAGGCGGACGCGCCGTCGACGCGGGCGGCCTCGTACACGTCGCCCGGAATGACCTGCAGCCCGGCCAGAATCAGCAGCGCCATGAACGGCGTGGTCTTCCAGACGTCGGCGGCGATGACCGCGAAGCGGGCGGGCCACGGGTCGGCGGTCCACAGCACGTGGGTGCCGAGCACGCGGTTGACGACGCCGTCGTACTGGAACATGAACTCCCACAGGCGCGCGGTGACCGCGGTGGGGATGGCCCACGGGATGAGCACGGCGGCGCGCAGCAGGGCGCGGCCCTTGAACGTCTTGCCCATGATGACGGCCATGCCCAGGCCGATGGTGGCCTCGAGCGCCACCGTCACCACGGTGAACAGCAGGGTGATGCCGATGGCGGTCCAGAACTGGGAGCCCAGGTTGCCGTTGGGGCAGCTGACGGTCTCGCCGAGCCCGTTGGTGCACTGCTGAAACAGCCAGTGCTTGTAGTTGTCGAAGCCCGCGCCGCCGCCGTCGATGAACATGCCGGTCGCGGGGTCCAGGCCGGAGTCCTTCTGGAAGGACATGATCAGTGCCCGGACCACCGGGTAGCCGATCACCACGGCGAGTGCGAGCAGGACCGGGGTGACGAACACCCAGGCCCGGGCCGAGACGCCGAGCGCGGGGCTGCGGCGTTTCGACTGCGGCGGTTGGGATTTCACGGGCTGCTCCGGCAGATCGGGCGACGCGACCTCGGTCGCTCCCGAAGGACGTGACACCTGTTCTCTTCTCCTACTGCGTCTTCGAGCGCCTACGATCCGGCGGTCTCGATGCCCTTCTGCATGCCGGAGATGGCGTCGTCGACCGAGATCTTCCCGGTCATCGCAGCATATGCGTTGTCCTGGATGGCCTTCGACACGGCGGGGTAGAAGGGGGTGACCGGACGCGGGACCGCGGAGGCGATGGAGTCCTTGAGCGCGGGCAGGTACGGCATCTTGGCGATCAGGGCCGGGTCGTCGTAGACCGAGGCGCGCACGGACGGCAGCGCGCCGGACGCGACGATGTGCTGGGCGTCCTCGCTGATCAGGAAGCGCAGGAAGTCCAGGGCAGTCGCCTTGTTCTTCGAGTAGGAGCTGATGGCCGCGTTGTAGCCACCGAGGGTGGACGCGCCGATGTTGTCCTTGCCGGGCAGCGGGGCGACACCGAACTTGTCCTTCACCGCGGAGGCGTCGGAGCCCACGTCACCGAAGGAGGACGGCCAGTTCCGCATGAACAGCAGCTTGCCGGTCTCGAAGGCGTTCTGCGACTCCGGTTCCTTGAAGGAGATGGCTTCCTTCGGGATGTCGCCGTTCTTGTAGGCGTCGACCAGGGTCTGCAGTCCGGCCTTGGCCTGCGGGGTGTTCACGGTGGGGGTCTTGCCGTCGGGGCCGACGAAGCTGCCGCCGAAGGCGTTGATCAGTTCGGCCGCGTTCACGGTCAGACCCTCGTAGGGCGCGAACTGGCCTGCGTAGCAGCCGATTCCGGCGTCCTTGGCCTTCGGGCAGTCGGCCAGCAGGTCGGTCCAGGTCTTGGGCGGCTCGGGGACCAGGTCCTTGCGGTAGAACAGCAGGCCGCCGTTGGTGTTTCGGGGCGCGGCGTAGAGGGTGCCGTTGTAGGTGGCCGAGGCGACCGGCGGCGAGAGCAGCGTGGAGGTGTCGAGCGCGAAGGAGTCCTTCAGCGGCTGGATCCAGCCCTTGGCGGCGAACTCGGCGGTCCAGGGCACGTCGAGGGCGACCACGTCGTAGTCGGCGGACTTGGCCTGCAGGTGCTGCTTGAGGTCGTCGTACTGCTGGGAGGCGTCGTTGGACTGCTCCTTGAACGTCACCTTCTCATCGGGGTGCGCGGTGTTCCAGCGGTCGATGAGCTGCTTGACGGCACCGGTCTCGGTGGTGTCCTTGCCCTCGACGTAGGTGATCGGCCCACGGCCGGTGAGGTTCTGCGAGATGGCGTTGCCGCTGCCGCTGCTCGATGAGCAGCCGCTGGCGAAGGTCGCTGTCATCAGGGCGGCGGACGTCACCGCCAGGACGGCGCTCATGGTCCGTTTCGACGGGCTCAGGGCGAGCGCAGATCGTAGGGACGACACCTTCTTCAAAGCCATCGCGAATACTCCAGGGGTCGAGACGTGAGCGGCGGCACACCCAGCCGGTTGCACAAGGGAAGATACATGGTCGAGCTATCAGTTGCCCGCGCTGCCTAGTTGATCACTGAATGGTTCGCGGCCGTCTCGATTCTGGACTGACGGAGCGGGGGAGCGAAGCGGAGGAGCGGAGGAGGGAAGAATCGAGACCTCGGGGCCGCGAACCCGCCCGGAGCGAAGCGGAGGGCAAATGAACTCAGACAAGATGTTGACGCGTATCGGCGGGCTGCTGCGGCAGGCCGAATCCACCGACAACGAACATGAGGCCGAGGCGTTCCTGGCGGCCGCGCAGAAGCTGGCGACGCGCTCGTCGGTTGATCTGGCGGTGGCGCGGGCGCATATCGCCACGCGGGAGCGCAGGCCGACGCCGCTACAGCGGGTGGTGCCGATCGGCGAGCCCGGTAAACGCGGATTGCGCACCTACGTGCAGTTGTTCGTGGCGATCGCCGCGGCCAACGATGTGCGTTGCGATGTGGCGCGCACCTCGACGACCGTCTACGCCTACGGTTTCGACACCGATCTCGACACCTGCGAGGCGCTCTACGCCAGCCTGCTGGTGCAGATGGTGCGGGCCTCCGACCAATACATCAAGTCGGGCTCCTACAAGTCCGCGACGGTCGAGAAGATCGTGGTGGAGCGCGCCTGGGGCGGTCGGCGCGAGGTGCAGCGCCGGGTGCAGGCCCCCGTCGCGGCGGTGACCGCGCGCCTGAACTTCCAGATGGCCTTCGCCGCCCGCATCGGCCGCCGCCTGGCGGAGGTCAAGCAGGATGTGGAGACCGAGGCGGTGCGCGCCGACGCGGCCGAATCCGTGCCCACCGGAACGGCGCTGGCGCTGCGCAACAAGGAACTCGAACTCACCGACTTCTACCGTGGCACCTCCGAGGCGCGCGGCACCTGGCGTGGACCGCAGGCGTCGGCCGGATATTCGGCGGCCGCCCGCCGCGCGGGTGATCGGGCCGGGAAGGCCGCGCGCCTCGGCGGCGCACCGGAACTGGGTGCGGCCCGCGGTCAGCTGGGTTCCGGCCGCGGCGAATGACGGCCGGGGCATGACGGTCCGGGATACGCAGCGCGCCAAGGTGTATGACGCCGAGGGGCTGGTGCGCGGCATGTTCGAGCGTGCCGACGAGTTCGGCGCGCGCACGGTCGAGGTGCACGGGTCGCAGCTGACGCTGCCGGTCGAGCGGAAGTTCGCCTCGGTGGAATCGGTGCAGGCGTACGTGGATCGGGTGCTGGCGTTGAATTGGGTTCGTGCCCAATGGGATCGGGCGAGCGTGCCGGTGACGGTGCGGGCGCGGGCCGGGGCGAAGGCCGCCCACTACGAGACGGGTGTCGCGGTGCTGGCCGTGCCGCTGCACGCCCACGGAACCTCCTGGGCGCTGCGGGAATTGGTGATCCTGCACGAGCTGGCGCATCATCTGGACGCGGACGCCGCCGAGACCGCCGCGCACGGGCCGGAGTTCTGCGCGCGCTACGTCGAACTGGTCGACGGTGTCATCGGCGCGGAGGCCGCGCTGCTGCTGCGCACCACGCTGTATTCGTGTGGCGCGCGCATCGCCTGATCAGGTCAGCAGCTTTCGGACGCGGTCCGCGCGCTGCCGCCACCAGTCGGTGCGCTCCGGGTCGGGGTGGCGGAAGCGTTCGAGGAGTTCCGGATCGGGAATCGGGGCGGTGCGGGGAACCGTCAGGTAGCCGTCGACCGGGCGCAGCGGCGCGGTGACGACATCGCCGGTGAGCAGCGACAGGGTGTCGAGACCGCAGGCGAAGTCCAACTCGGGAAGTGCTGCGGCCAAGGCGATCTGGGCACTGAGCCCGACGCTGGTCTCGAGCGCGGAGGACACCAGGCAGGGCAGTCCCGCGGCCTCGGCCACCGCCAAGGCTCGCCGAACCCCGCCCAGCGGAGTGCATTTCAGCACCGCGACATCGGCCGCGCCCGCGACCGCGACCCGCAGCGGATCCTCCGCCCGTCGAATGGATTCGTCGGCGGCGATCCGCACATCCACCCGCCGTCGCACCTCGGCCAATTCCTCGACGGTCCGGCACGGCTGCTCGACATACTCCAAACCCCCTGCGGCCCTGTCGATCTGCTTGATCCGATCGACCGCGGTCTCCACATCCCACACCGCATTGGCATCGATCCGAACCGCCCCACCCGGCCCGAGCGCCTCCCGCGCGGCCGCGACCCTGACCAGATCCTCCGCCAGCGAATCCGGATGATCGGCTACCTTCACCTTGGCGGTCCGGCACCCCGACGCCACCACGATCTCCCGCGCCCGCTCCGGCCCGACCGCCGGCACAATGCAATTGACCGGTACCCGCTCTCGCACCGGCTCCGGCCATCCCACGCTGGCCTGCTCCACGGCCGTGGCCAGCCAGGCGGCCGCCTCCCGATCGTCGTACTCGGGAAACGCGCAGAACTCACCCCACCCCAACGGTCCGGGAATCAACATCCCCTCCCGCACCGTGATCCCCCGAAACCGGGTCCGCATGGGAATCGCGTAAACCACCGCGGAATCGAAGTCCAGCCCAGCACCGCTGTCACTCACCCTCCGCACCCTACTCACTTGCCGAGGTCGTCGATGAGATCCAAGGCCGGGTACAGGACAGCGCGCAGTGGACGGAGTCTCGACAGCGCCACCACGCGTTCGACGAGTGGGGCGATTCGACGGATCAGCAGCCGGGTGCGTTCCTGGTCGGGGCTGCGGTCGTGAACCCAGAACAGGACGATGCCCATGTGGGCCAGCCACAGCAGATTCGGCAGTTCGGCCAGCAGCCGCTTGTCACCCTTGATGTCGTCGCCGATGACCAGGTTGCGCATGATCGCGGTGGATGACTCTCGGGCAGGGCGGCTTTCGTCGCTGAACGGGCTCAGCGGACTGGTCGGCTCGGCGGCGCTGGCGAAGAATTTGCCGCCGAACTCGTGGTACGGGGCGGCCACGTCGACGAAGGCCAGTTCCATCGTCTGCCAGCGGGCGGCGAGCGAGTCGCCGCGGACGGTCTGCTCGACCCGCTGTTCGTGGAGGGTCTGGATCTGTTGGTAGAAGCCCTGAACCAGGTTTTCCTTGGAACCGAAGTAGTAGTAGGCGTTGCCGACGCTGACACCGGCTTCGCCCGCGATCGCGCGCATGGTGGTCTTCGTGAAGCCGTTCTGCTCGAACAGGCGCAGGGCGGCATCGATGATCTGCTGGCGAGTTTCCTCGCCGCGCGCGGTCGCGGGCTCGGGGCGGGGCATACGGCTCACGCTAGTGGGCCGCGGCGACCGGAATCTGGATGGGCGGGACGGCGTCCTGCTTCTCCCGGTGCCGGCTGCGCCGAATCTTGTTCAGGGCGATCAGGTTCGCGAAGTGCATGCCGCCGAGCACCAGCAGCACCATGCCGAGTTTCACGGCGAGTTCCTCGATGGCGGCGCGGGCATCGACGACCGGGCCGCTGATGCGCAGGGCCAGCGCCACGAAGCCGGCATTGACGAGCCAGAATCCGACGACCAGCAGATGATTCACGGTTTCGGCGAGATCGCTGTCGCCGTTCATGACATCCACCAGGAACCGGGCGCCGGTGCGGTGCAGGGTGCGCGCCACCCAGAAGGTGACCGCCAAGCTGATGGCCGCGTAGGCGGCGTAGGTGGCGACGATGAGGTTCATCTTCCCAGCTCCTTACATATTTGAACGTGTTCAACTATGAAGCTAAGGCTTTTGTTGAACATGTTCAAGTGTGAGGGCGGCGACAGCATCGGATGCGTCGCCGCACCGCCCGCGCCGGTAACGGGTGGCGGCGTCGCTCGACCGGGGCGACAATGCCGAAAGAGACGATTCACAGGGGGAGATCGAACATCATGCAGCCACCCAGCGAGCCACGCCGCACGCCGCTACCGCCCGCCGGTCCGGGGCAACCGCCTCCGCAGCGGAATCCGGGCTCGGGGCCGCGGAATCCGGTGGGGCCGGGGCAGCGGCCGCCGGTGCAGGGTCGTCCGGCGGCGGATGATCCGGCCGGGCCGACCCTGCCCGCCGGTGGGCGGCAGGCTCCGCCGCCGCCCGCGCCTCCGGCGCCGCCCGGTGGGCCGTATCGGCCGCCGCAGCGGGGAGCCGGGCCGCAGCGGGGTCCTGGGCCGGGGTCGGAAGGGCCGCCGCCCGTCGGTAATTCGGGCGGACGGCAGCGCGGGGAGGTTCAGCAGCGACCGGTTGGTACGCCTGGGCGACCGGCCGAGACCGGGGTGCCGGGGTATCAGCAGGGTCCGCAGCCTGCCTATCCGGGTGGACCGGATTCGTTGCCGCACAATGTGATTCAAGGGGAACCGCAGGCGTTCGGGGAGAACGATCTGACCTGGCCGGGGCAGCCGCCGCCCGCGTCGGCCGCGGGGGAGATCGAGAAGCAGGCCGCGGTGCAGGCTGCGGTGGTGGCGAAACCGTTGCGGCGCAATGATGTGCTGGTTTCGGTACTGCTGTATCTGGTCGGCGTCGCGGTGGCCTTCGCGTGGGCCTACGACCTGTTCTCGAAGCTGTTCGACCTGGTGCACAACCGCTGTTCGGCGAAGAAGGATTTCACGGTCGAGTGTGTGGTGATCCGGCCGCCCTCGTCGGCGCTGTGGGGCTTGTTGATCGGTGGTGGCGGCATGTTTCTGGCGCTGGTCACCGCGCTGGTGCTGGCGGCGGTGGCGGGAATGACGGGGCGGCGGGCCTGGCTCTGGCCCGCCGTCGCATTGCCGGTGATCGTGCTCGCCGGTGGCGCTGGGCATGTGCTGGTGGCGACCGCGATCAAATGATTCAGGGGGTTCGGACCGGGATCGAGTCGACGAACGGGAGCGCGAGGGCGAGGAATTCGTCAGGGGCGCTGGCGAATACGACGTGCCCGGTGGGCAGGGTGTGGAATTCGGCGTGCGGGAGCTGCTGGTGGACCCGCCGGCCGTAGGACAGCGGCGAGACGATGTCCTGTGTGCCCCAGACGATCAGGGTCGGCACCGTCAATTCGGCGGCTCGGGAGCCGAGGGCGGCGGCGGGGCGGGCGAAGCTGCGCCACAGGGAAGCGCCCACGGCGGTGCCCTCCGGGGTGCGGGCCCGGGCGGCGGTGCGGTCGGCGATGGCGCGGTCGTCGGCGTTCTTCGGTTTCATGTAGCCGTTGACCAGGCGGGGTAGTGCGCGCCGTGCCACCGCGGGGGTGCCCATGATTCGGAAGTACGTGCGCGTGAACGGGTTGAGTGGCGCGAATCCGCCGGTGTTGATCAGGATCAGTCCGGCGACGCGTTCCGGCCGGGTGATGGCGAGCCGGGCGGCCGCGAATCCGCCGACCGAATTGCCGATCAGCACAGCCGGTTCCAGGTCGAGCCCGTCGACGATGTCGTCGAGGGTGTCGGCCAGCAGCGGTGCGGTGACCTCGGCGGGAGTGTCGGAGCCGCCGTGTCCGGGCCAGTCGACGGCGATGACGCGATGCCGTTCGGCCAGCGGTCCGATGACGGTGTCGAAGTCGTGGCTATCGTGCAGGTTGGCGTGGAGCAGCAGAATCGGTCGTCCGCTTCCCGTGTCCCGGTAGGAGACACGGCCGGCGCGGGTGCTGATCGAGCGGTCCATGACGGTCCCTTCGTAATTTCGTTGACCATCCGGTCGGTCAATGAAAACGATACGCTCGATCGGTGAAGGAGTCTCGATGACAGCGCACCCCGAACCCGGCACCCGCCGCGCGGCAGCGGCCGCCAAGACCAGGGACGCGCTGATCGACGCCGGTTTCCGCCTGGCCGAGGACACCCCGCTGAAGAAACTCAGCGCCAATGTCGTGGTGGCCGCCGCCGAGGTCTCGAAGGGCACCTTCTTCCACCATTTCCCCACCCGCGCCGACTATCTCGTGGCCCTGCACGACAGCTTCCACGACCGCCTGGAAGCCGAGATCCTCGAAACCATCGGCGCGATGGAGCCGGGCGCCGACCGCCTGATCGCCGGTTCGATCACGTATCTGGATGTGTGCGTGCGGGATCGGAGCGTGCGCGCCCTGCTGGCCGAGGCCCGCGCCGAGCCGGATGTGACGGCGTCGGTGCAGCGTCGCTCCGAACGCAGCGCCGAACTCTGCGTGGTGGACTTCGAACGGCTGGCGGTCACCCATCCGGTCGAGAGCGCCCGCCTGTGGGTGCGCCTGGTCTCGGAGACCGCGCTGCTGGAAGCCGCTGCGGGCGGCCCGGTTCCGACCTTGCGCGCGGCACTCGCCGAGTTCGTCCCCCGACCGGATCGCACCGCCTGACTCACCGGCAATTCACCAGGAACCTTGTCCCTCCTGTGCTCGTCGCCGTGCGTCGCGCCCGGCATCCTGGAGACATGGCCGGGTGGAGGCGGCCGCCTGTCGCGGCATCCGATTTCGTCGTCACCGTGCTGATCTACCTCGTCGCATGTGGAACAGCCTGGGTGGCAGCGAGTTTCGTGCCGGACTACCGCCTGCTGGCCCCGGACGCCGCGGCGCTGCGCTGGATTCCGCTGGCGGAGGCGGTGGCCTGGTTGGGCATGATCGCGACGCTGCTGCTGGTTCCGCTGTGGACGCTGCGCGCGATCGCGCTGCGCGGAAAGGCCTGGCCGACCGCGCTCACCGCGTTCCCACTGCTGATCGAATCCTGGGCGGTCGGCCTGCTCGTCACCATCGTCGTCAGCTCGATCTGAAGTGTGTTCCCCTCGCGTCGCTAGTCCAGACCTTCGTCGAGCTGGTCCCAAGTCAGGCGGATCTCGAACGGCGTGAGGGTGTCGATGGCCAGGTCGTCGAGGCCCCGATTGTGATGTCCGCCGACGACATAGCTGCCCGCCGAGTTGAGGGTCAGCATCTCGATGGAGATCACGGGGCCATCGTCGTTGGCCATCCGAACGATCCAATAGTGCTGAATGCCGAACCGGGCGTACTCGGCGCGCTTGTCGATGGTGTCTGCGGTGATAGTGGTAGGCGATACGACCTCTACGACCAGGATGGTGTCGGCGACGGTCGGCTTGGTCGTCCATCGCGGCCGGGGCCGATCGATGCAGCGGTAGACGATGGCGTCGGGGCGCTTGTAGTGAAACGGCACTTCGGACACCAGCATGTCGATGTCGCGGTTGACCCGCAGGCAGGGCCGCCGATCGGGACGCTCGGCCTCACCCTGGGAAAGGGCACGCTCGATATTGCGGGAGACGGCATTGTGGTTCGGGGATGGCGATTCGCAGAAGACGATCATGCCGTCCTTGATCTCGACGGTTCGAGAGATCTCCTCGGGCATCGCCAGGTAATCGTCCAGGTCGACGGGTTGACTGTAGGTCTTGGGCGCGGACCAGTCGAACGCTTCCGACACGGTGGCCATCCTTCGTGGTGGGAGTCCCAGCCATCCTACGACGGTAAGCGCCCAGGTCACCGCCGGTGCGCAACCAGTGGTGCCCCAGCGGCGCGCGGCCACCGGGGCACCGGTTCCACGGTGTCAGAGCAGTTCGTAGAGGGTGGCGTTGGCGAGACCGCCTGCCTCGCACATGGTTTGCAGGCCCCAGTGCGCGCCGCGCTCGTGCATGGCGTGCACGAGGGTGGTGGCGATGCGCGCGCCGGACGCACCGAGCGGATGCCCCAGGGCGATGGCTCCGCCGTTGACATTCACCTTCGACAGGTCGGCGCCGGTGTCGTGGGCCCAGGCCAGCACCACCGAGGAGAACGCCTCGTTCACCTCGAACAGGTCGATGTCGGAGAGCTGGAGTCCGGAGCGCTGCAACAGTTTCCGGGTCGCGGGGATGACGGCGGTGAGCATGTAGAGCGGGTCGTCACCGGCCACGGCGAAGCTGTGCACCCGGGCCAGCGGGCGCAGGCCGAGCTGGGCGGCGCGTTCACTGGTCATGATGAGGGTGGCGGCGCTGCCGTCGTTGATCTGGCTGGCGTTGGCGGCGGTGATGTTCCAGCCGATCTGCGGGAAGCGGGCGGCCATCTCCTCGCTGTAGAACGCGGGGCGCAGTGCGCCAAGGGTTTCCACGGTGCTGCCGAGGCGGATGCCCTCGTCGGTGTCCAGGCCGTCGACCGGCGAGATCTGGGCTTCGAAGGACCCGTTCTTGGTTGCGGCGGCGGCCTTTTCATGGCTGGCCAGTGCGAACTCGTCGAGCTGGGTGCGTGAGAGCCCCCACTTGGCGGCGATGAGTTCGGCGCTGATGCCCTGCGGCACCAGGCCTTCGGGATAGCGCTCGGCGAACCCGACACCAGCGATGTCCTGCGCGCCGATCAGGTTGGCGCCCATGGGTACCCGGCTCATGGACTCGACGCCCGCGGCGACCACGATGTCGTAGGCCCCGGCGATGACGCCCTGCGCGGCGAAGTGGATGGCCTGCTGGCTGCTGCCGCACTGCCGGTCCACGGTGGTGGCGGGCACGGATTCGGGATATCCGGCGGCGAGGGCGGCGCGGCGGGTGAGGTTGGAGCCCTGTTCGCCGACCGCGGTGACCACACCGCCGATCACGTCGTCGATGAGCGCGGGATCGATCTCGCTGCGGCGCACCACTTCCCGCAGGCTGTGGGCGAGCAGGTCGGCGGGGTGCACGCCGTGCAGTGCGCCGGTGGCCTTGCCCTTGCCGATGGGAGTGCGGACCGCTTCGACGATGACTGCGTCTCTCATGGCCGTTCCTTCTTCTTGTCCGACTTCGGCGTCTGACTAGATCGCTCTATAGTCAGATTAGAAGCTGGCCATAGTGAAGGCAAGCCAGCGAGGTATGATGTACGCCATGTCCGCAGTACTGGAAGGCAGGCTCAGCGACCTGAGCTCGTGGAAACCCGAGGAATGCTCGATCGCCAAGGCGATGGACATCGTCGGGACGCGCTCGGCGATCCTCATCCTGCGGGAGTGCTACTACGGCACCACCCGCTTCGACGGCTTCGCCGCCCGCATCGGCATCACCGATGCCGCGGCGTCGAGCGCGCTGCGCAAACTCGTCGACGCCGGACTGCTCGAGAAGCGTCCCTACCAGGAGGAGGGCAAGCGCACCCGGCACGAATACGTGCTCACCGCAATGGGTTCGGATCTGCTGCCCGCGGTGATCGCGCTGTGGCAGTGGGGCGACGCGTACCTACAGGGCGGTCCCGCGCCACTGGAACGGGTGGAGGATTCCACCGGTGAGCCGGTGCACGTCGAACTGCGCAGCGCCTCGGGAAACCAAGTGCCACTGGAGAATGTGCGGGTCCGGTTGAACGACGACTGGCGGCGGGCACGCCGCGAACGTGCCCGCACCGAGGGCTAGGGAGTCCGGCGCACCACCGGACTCCCGTCCGTCTCAGTTGAGGCGGCTGCCGTCCTCCGGATGGAAGAAGTAGGTGTGCTCCGCGTCCGCGACCAGCGTGATGCGGGTGCCCTTGGTCGGCGGGTTGCGCCAATCCGCCCGCGCCACAATGGTTTCCCCGTCGCCGAGGGTGCGGCCGTAGATGTAGGCGTCGGAGCCGAGCTCCTCGACCACGTCCACCTCCATCGCGATGCCCGCGCCGTCACCCACCGACTCCAGGTGCTCGGGCCGGATGCCGATGACGACCTTGTCGCCGGTGGCGGCGGCCACCGAACGCGGCAGCGGCAGCGGGCAGCCGCCCAGCGCGACCGAGCCGGAGGTCACCGGCAGCGTGAACAGATTCATCGCGGGCGAGCCCATGAACCCGGCCACGAACAGGTTGGCCGGATCGCGGTACAGGTCGCGCGGGGCCGCGCACTGCTGCAGGAGGCCGTCCTTGAGCACGGCCACCCGGTCACCCATGGTCATGGCCTCGACCTGGTCGTGGGTGACGTAGACGGTGGTGGTGCCCAGGCGGCGCTGCAACTGCGCGATCTGGGTGCGGGTCTGCACCCGCAGTTTCGCGTCCAGGTTGGACAGCGGCTCGTCCATCAGGAATACGTGCGGCTGCCGCACGATGGCGCGACCCATGGCGACCCGCTGCCGCTGACCGCCGGAGAGCGCCTTGGGCTTGCGGTCCAGGTACGGCTCCAGGTCGAGCAGCTTCGCGGCTTCGAGGACCCGCTGTTCGCGTTCGGCCTTGGCGACCTTGGCCATCTTCAGCGCGAAGCCCATGTTCTCGGCGACGCTCATGTGCGGGTAGAGCGCGTAGTTCTGGAACACCATCGCGATATCGCGTTCCTTGGGCTCCGCGTCGGTGACGTCCTTGTCGCCGATCAGGATTCGGCCGGAACTCACCTCCTCTAGTCCCGCGAGCATGCGCAGCGAGGTGGACTTGCCGCAGCCGGACGGGCCCACCAGGACCAGGAATTCGCCGTCGGCGATCTCCAGGTCGAGGGCGTCGACGGCGGGGGTGGCCGAGCCGGGATACAGCCGGGTGGCCTTGTCGAAAGTCACCGTTCCCACGGTGCACCGATCCCTTCACCGGCAGGAACGTGCCGGACGATCCGTAGTAAGGGGTGGAACGGCACGATCGTAATCGGTGCCCGGCGGGGTGGGTCGGGTCCCGGTAGCCTCGGGACGGAATCCGCATCACGCGACGAGGAGTGCCTGTCATGAGCCGACCGGTTCGTATCGGAGTTCAGCTTCAGCCCCAGCACGCGCCGGCCTACGGGTTGATCCGTGACGCGGTGCGGCGGTCCGAGGACATCGGGGTGGACATCGTCTTCAACTGGGATCACTTCTACCCGCTCTACGGCGATCCCGACGGCGCGCACTTCGAGTGCTGGACCATGCTGGGCGCGATCGCCGAGCAGACCGAACGGGTGGAGCTGGGCGCGCTGGTGACCGGCGGCGGGTACCGCAACCCGGATCTGCTCGCCGATATGGCCCGGACGGTGGACCACATCAGCAACGGGCGCTTGGTGCTCGGCATCGGCGCGGGCTGGTTCCAGAAGGACTACGACCAGTACGGGTACGAATTCGATTCCGCGGGAAGCCGTCTCGCGCTGCTGAAGGACTCGATGGCCCGCATCACCGACCGGCTGGCCAAGCTGAACCCGCAGCCGGTGCGCGACATCCCGATCCTGATCGGCGGTGGCGGCGAGCGCAAGACGCTGCGGCTGGTCGCCCAGTACGCCGACATCTGGCACAGCTTCGCCGATCTGGAGGTGCTGAAGCGCAAATCCGGCATCCTGGCCGAGCACTGCGCGGAGGTCGGGACGGACGCGGCGGTCATCGAGAAGTCGGTGTCGTGGCCGGGCGCGGATCAGGCGGCCACCTTCGTGGCGGCCGGGGCGACGCTGTTCACGGTCGGCGTGGGCGGCCCGGACTACGACCTGAGCGTGGTCGCCGACGCGGTGCGCTGGCGCGACGAATTCAACCCGGAATCGGTGGCCGGAATCGCCTGAAGTGTGATTTCCGCCGAATCGAGCCGAGGGTAACCCCGGACTTGCAGGTCACCCCTACTAGGGTGGTTTGCCATGGTTCCCTTGCGCCCGGTCGTGGCACGACGACAAGGTCGATCGGCCCGCATCCTGGCAATCGCGGGAGTGTTGCTGGTCGGCCTGTTCGGGACGGTGATGGTCGGTGCGGGCGGTGCCGCCGCCGACGACAACGATCAGTGTTCGCCGCCGGGTGTGGCCGCGGCCAGCGCCGCGCCCACCAATCTGGCCACCGGCCAGCGGGACCCGGCGTCCGATCGGTTCACCACCGCGACCACCGTGCCGCTCGACTCGATCGACATCCACAAGCTGGGCCTGCTCACCCCGGGCAAGCTCAGCGTCGGCACCCTTTCGGACGCGCCACCGAGCATCTGCGTCAACTCCAAGGGCGTGTTCACCGGTTTCGACAACGAGTTGCTGAAGGCGGTCGGCGCGAAGCTCGGGTTGCAGGTCGAGTTCAGCGGCACCGAGTTCGCGGGCCTGCTGGCCCAGGTAGCCAACGGCCGCTTCGACATCGGCTCCTCCAGCATCACCACCACCGATGCCCGGCGGCAGCTGGTCGACTTCACCAACGGCTACGACTTCGGTTACTTCTCGCTGGTGGTGCCGAACGGCAGTGGCATCAAAGGCTTCTCGGATCTGACCGGCGGCAAGCGCATCGGCGTCGTGCAGGGCACGGTGCAGGACGAGTACGTGGTCAACGAACTGCACCTGGATCCGGTGAAGTTCCCCGACTACAACACCGCCTACGCGAACCTCAAGACCGGGCAGATCGATGCCTGGGTCGCGCCCTCGCAGCAGGCGATCGGCGCGATCAAGGCGGGCGATCCGACCTCGATCGTGCAGAACACCTTCAGCGTCAACAACTTCACGGCCTGGGCACTGCGCAAGGGCAATCAGCCACTCGCCGCCGCGCTCAACGCCGGGCTGGACGCGGTCATCGCGGACGGCACCTACGCCAAGCTCTACACCGACTGGGTGCCGCGCGAACTGCCGCCGGGCTGGAAGCCGGGCTCGAAAGCCGCTGTCACACCGCAGCTGCCGGACTTCGCGAAGATCGCCGCCGAACACGCGGGCGATCATCAGAACACCGGAGCGACCGCGCCGAAATCGACGCTCGCGCAGTTGAAGGACACGTTCTTCGATTGGTCGCTGTACCGCAAGGCATTCCCGGACCTGATCAAGACCGGTCTGCCCAATACCCTGATCCTGGCGGTGGTCTCGGGCATCCTCGGCACCCTGATCGGCATGCTGCTCGCCGTCGCCGGTATCTCGCGCACCCGCTGGTTACGCTGGCCCGCAAGGATTTACACCGACATCTTCCGCGGCCTGCCCGCCGTGGTGATCATCCTGATCATCGGCCTGGGCGTGGGTCCGGTGGTCAAGAGCGTCACCGGGAACAACCCGTACTGGCTGGGCGCGATCGCGCTGGGACTGCTGGCATCCGCGTATATCGGTGAGATCTTCCGCTCCGGCATCCAGTCGGTGGAGCCCGGGCAGTTGGAAGCGGCGCGCGCCATCGGATTCGGCTACCAGCAGGCCATGACCCTGGTGGTGATCCCGCAGGGCGTGCGCCGGGTGCTGCCGGCGCTGATGAACCAGTTCATCGCGCTCATCAAGGATTCCTCGCTGATCTACTTCCTGGGCCTGCTGGCCAGTCAGCGCGAACTGTTCGCTGTCGGACGGGATCTCAACGCGCAGACCGGAAACCTCTCGCCGCTGGTGGCGGCGGGTCTGGTGTACCTGCTGCTGACGGTGCCGCTCACCCACCTGGTCAACTACATCGACAACCGCATGCGCACCGGCCGTCCCCAGGCGGCCGCGGAGCCGGTCGAGGCGGCCGCCATCACGGAAGGGCGTGGAGCATGAGTGCCTCCCTCACCGGCACCGGCCTGCGATTGACACTGGGCCACAACGAGATTCTGCGCGGCGTGGACGTGCACGTGGACGCGGGCAAGACCACCACGGTGATCGGGCCCTCGGGATCGGGCAAGTCGACGCTGCTGCGGGTGCTCAACCGGCTGCACGAACCGGATCAGGGCGACATCCTGCTGGACGGGAAATCGGTGCTCGCGGACAAGCCGGACCGGCTGCGCCAGCGCATCGGCATGGTGTTCCAGCACTTCAACCTGTTCCCGCACATGACCGTCGCCGACAATGTGGCGCTCGGCCCGCGCAAACTGCACGGGCTGTCGAAGGAGCAGGCGCGCACCCTGGCCGTGCAGCAGCTCGAGACCGTCGGGCTGGCGGGCAAAGCCGATGTGCGCCCGGCCAATCTGTCCGGCGGGCAGCAGCAGCGGGTGGCCATCGCGCGGGCGCTGGCCATGAAGCCGGAGATCATGTTCTTCGACGAGGCCACCTCGGCGCTGGATCCCGAGCTGGTGAAGGGCGTGCTGGCGCTGATGTCGGAGCTGGCGGGCGGCGGCATGTCGATGATCGTGGTGACGCACGAAATGGGTTTCGCCCGTTCGGTATCCGACCGGGTGGTGTTCATGGATCACGGGCAGGTGGTCGAGACCGGCACTCCCGACCAGCTTTTCGAGAACGCGGAAACCCCGCGCCTGCGCCAGTTCCTCTCGCAGGTGTTGTGACGATCTCGCGGCGCGGCGACTAGCTGCTGCCGCGCGAGCTGCCCGCGAACGGGAAGTTCGCGTACTGCGCGAAGTCGCCGCGCGCGCCGCTGTAGATGTTCAGGTCGACCGCGCCGCCGATGCCGGGGATATTGCCTGAGCTGGTGGTCTGCCAGAACGTCCAATTCGGCCAGCCGCCCGGCACTTCCGGCTGATCGTTGCCGCGGTAGTCGGCGATCCACAGCGGGTAGGCGGTGAACTGGTTGGTGTCGGCCATCGCCGTCTGCCAGAAGCGCGGGTAGGTGTAGATGATCGGCTGGCGGCCGGTCAGCGCCTGCACCGTGTTGAGGTAGCGGTGGGTCCAGTCGATGAGGGCGTCCGGGGGCAGGCCGCCGGAGTCCTCCAGGTCGAGGACGGCGGGGAGGTCCAGGGGCCCGTTCTGGCCGAGGACGGTCGCCGCGTAGAGCGCGGCCTGCAGTTCGGGCGAGGCGTCGGGGCGCGCGAAATGGTATGTGCCCCGGGCGACTCCGGCCACTCGCATGGCCAGGCTGTCCTGGATGAAGAACGGGTTGACGTAGTTGAGGCCCTCGGTCGCCTTGAGCATGGCGAAGGAGTATCCCGCGCCGCGGACCGCGAACCAGTTGATGCCGCCCCCGCCGGGGTGCTGCCAGGAGGCGACATCGGGACCCTGGACGTCGGCGTGCGCCAGCCCGGCCGGGGTTGCCATGAGGATGCCAGTTGATGCGACAGTTATCACCTTCATCAGGCTTCTTCTGTTCATGCACAAAAAGGCTAGGCAGGGTGAGCGCTATACCCCGTCAGGCGCGGCTGTGATATTCGCCAACTGTTAGCTCATTGAGGTTTAAGGCGTTCTGTGCCGGTCTACCCGTGCGCCTCAACCCAGCCAGTCGAGCACCGATGCCGCCGTCCACGACTGCTGCATGCTGCCCAGTGGCGACCCGGTGAACGGCTCGTAGTACTCCGCGAAGCTGCCGTCACTGGCCTGGCGCAGACCCTCCGCGCGCAGCATGAACGAGCGTTCCGCCCAGCCGCGCCGCGCGAACACCCAGGAGAACAGCCAGCTCATCACCGGCCAGACCGGGCCGCGCCAGTACTCGCGCGAGCGGAAGTCCTTGGACACCGGCGAGGTCGAGGGTGGCAGCGCGTAGCGCAGATCCGGATGTCCGCACCAGCGCGGCCCTTCGAACAGGCGCAGCAGTCGCCGTTCCGCGTCCCGGGGCAGCCCGCCACACAGCAGTGGCGCGAACACCGCGAGGGTCTCGGTGTCGATCCAGCTGTCGGCGCGAATGTCGAAGTCCCGCGCCGCGCCGGTGCGCGCGTCGGTGGTGGCGACCACCCCGGCCCGGAAGTAGTCGGCCCACTCGTAGAGTTCGCGCACGTCCGCGAGCGGCTGCTTGTAGTCCTCGCCGATATTGGCCAGCACATCGCAGGCCAGCGCGAAGATCGCGGTGACGAAGACGTCCTCGACGGCGAAGCTCATGGTGGAGGCGAGCTGGTAGTCGTCGTAACCGGCGCGGCGCATCTGCTCGAGCAGCCACAGGTAGCGGTCGTATTCGCGATCGGAGGGCCGCTGCGTGGGGTCGCCCACCACGTGCAGGTCGGCGCGCTCGTAGGGCGGCAGGTCCGGACCGGGAATCACGTTCTCGTAGGCGCGATCCCAGCGCGGCGAGTTGTCCATCCCGGATTCCCAGCCGTGGTACAGCGTGATGCGGCCGTGCTGCTTGGGGTCGCGGGCGTAGGCCAGCCAGCGATGCCAGCGCATGAGATCGGGCCAGCGGCGGTTGAGGAAGTCCTCGGCGACCGCGCGGGTGGAGCGGCCGTGGCGGCGCGAGTGGTCCAGAATGCGTTGCACCGCAATGGCATGCACGGGCGGCTGGGTGATGCCGGAGGTGTCGGGGCCGTCCGGGGCGTCGGCGGCCAGGCGGCGGCACTCCCAGCGCGCGGGTCCCGGGAAGTAGCCGTCCACGCCGTTGGCGAAGACGATGTGCGGGATCATGCCGTTGCGCCATTGCGCGGATAACAGGGTGTCGAGTTCGAGTGCGGCGCGCTCCACACTCAGCGGTGCCAAACCGACCGCTACGAATGCCGCATCCCAACTCCACATGTGGGGATAGAGTCTGGGGGCCGCGCTCGTCATGGTTCCCAGGTCGTTGCCGCGCAGCAGATAGGCGGCGCGGGCCGCGAGCTGGGTTGGCGTGAAGCCCGGGTGAGTCATCGCCCTATTCTGCGCCGGAACCCGCAGGTATGCGCGGTGGGTGGGCTGTGACGAGGGATCGATGGACTGCGCGTTGTGCCAGGAGGCCGACTCCTGATCGCCAGATTGCACTTCGTTCGCCTTCTCGTGAATCAGCTGAGCGTTGGTGTGCCTGACCGAAGCATCGCAGGCGGGCAGCACCCGGTTACCGTGAACGCATGGCGAATTCCGCGAAGACCAGCACCGACCGTCCGACCGCGTTGATCACCGGCGGCGCGCGGGGTCTCGGCGCCGCCATCGCGCGGGAACTCGCGCCCACCCATGGGCTGCTGCTGGGGGCGCGCACGCCGCAGGCGCTGACACCGATCCTGGACGAGCTGCCCGGCGCCACCGGCTGGCCGGTGGACCTCACCGACTACGACGCGGTGGCCCGCGCGGTGGAACCGATCGAACGGTTGGAGGTACTGGTGCACAACGCCGGAATCGCCGACCTGGGAACGATAGCCGATTCCTCGGTCGCGCAGTGGCGGAACACGTTGGAAGCCAACCTGATCGCGGTGGTGGAGTTGACCCGGCTGCTGCTGCCCGCGCTGCGCGCCGCCGAAGGCCATGTGGTGCTGATCAATTCGGGCGCGGGCCTGCGCGCCAACGCGGGGTGGAGCGCCTACGCGGCCAGCAAGTTCGGGCTGCGCGCCTTCGGAGACGCACTGCGGCTGGAGGAACCGGCGCTGCGGGTGACCTCGGTGCATCCGGGACGCATCGACACCGACATGCAGCGCGAGATCATCGCGGGCGAGGGACGCGAGTACCGGCCCGAGGAGTTCCTGACCGCGCAGACCGTGGCGCGGACTGTGCGCAATGCGGTCGAGACACCGCGTGACGCACATCCCACCGAAATCGTGTTGCGGCCCATCGCGCGCTGACGATCACCGATCCGACACTGAGAGCAGCCTTAACTTTTGCGATGAATTCAGATCATTTCGCACACAATTAGTGTCGGGTTCACGGTGCGCCGATATAACTGATGGGCCTGCGGGGAGGTAAACGGCCCAAAAGATATATTTCGGAGTGATCGGTACAGATGGACAGACGAACGCTGCTCGCGGTGCTCGCCGCGGGCGCGGCGACGGCCCTGACCGGGTGCTCTCAGGACACTCCCGCCATCCCCGGCGCCCGGATCGGCTCGAAAACCACTGTGCCGCCGACCACCTCGGCCGCCCCGATCATTCCCGCGCCGACCAGTGGACCGAAATCCGCTATTCCGGCCGGGACCATTACCGCATTGCCGGGTTCGGGCAACAACTTGGCACTCACCGTCGACGACGGCGCGAGTCCGGAAGTCGTGGGCGCGTATATAAAATTCGCGCGTGACACCGGCGCGCGGTTCACCTTCTTCGTCACCGCCTATTACGACTCCTGGACCGTGCACCGCGACGAGCTGCGGCCGCTGGTCGAGTCCGGTCAGATCCAGCTGGGCAACCACACCTGGGACCACGCCGACCTCACCACGTTGTCGGGCACCGCGATCGCCTCGCAACTCTCGCGGGCGAAGACCTTCCTGCACAACACCTTCGGCGTCGACGGGACCCCCTACTTCCGGCCGCCCTACGGCCGCCACAATGCCACGGTCGACAAGGTGGCCGCCGATCTCGGCTACACCGTCCCGGTCATGTGGTACGGCTCGCTGTCGGACTCCGGTGTCATCACCGAGGACTACCTGATGCAGTGCGCGCGTCAGTATTTCAACGCCCAGGCGATCGTGATCGGGCACGCCAATCATCCGGCTGTCACGCACTGCTACGGCCAGCTCATCGACATCATCCGCGAGCGCAAGCTGTCGATGGTCACGCTGAACGACGTGCTGGTGTCGCCGACGTAGCGGAATGCGCCGGGGGAGAGAAAGTTCCGGTTCCATCGGGACCGGCAGCGAGTGAATGAGGGTCGAGATGGACAGACGACGGCTGCTGACGATGCTGGCGGCGGGCACGGCCGCCACCCTGCTGGGAAGCGGCGAAGCCCGCGCGGACTTCCCCTTCGACACCGGATCCTCCGGCGGCACCCTCCCCGGCATTCCCGGGGTCACCACACCGGATTTCGGACCCAAGACCCCGATCGGCCGGGGCGCCATCAGCGCGCTGCCCGGCGACGGAAACCGGATGGCGCTCACCATCGATGACGGCGCGAGCTCCGAAACCGTCGGCGCCTTCATCGATTTCGCCCGCAATACCGGGTCGCGCTTCACCTTCTTCGTGACCGCCTACTATCCCGGCTGGCTCGATCACCGGGATGCGTTGCGGCCCCTGGTCGATTCCGGTCAGATCCAGCTGGGCAACCACACCTGGGATCACCCGGACCTGACCCGGCTGTCGGGCGGCGCGGTCGCCGACCAGCTCAACCGGTGCAAGGACTTCCTCTGGAATCAGTTCGGCACCGACGGAACCCCTTACTACCGGCCGCCTTTCGGCTACCACAACGGGTCCGTGGACGCGATCGCCGCCGACTGCGGCTACACCGTGCCCACCATGTGGTACGGCAATCTGAACGACACCAACACCATCATCAACGAGGACATGGTGCTCACCGCGGCGCGGCAGTGGTTCCGGGCGCAGGCCATCGTGATCGGACACGCCAACCGGCCCACCGTCACCCACCTCTACGACCAGCTCACCGACATCATCCGCGAGCGCAATCTGCAATTGGTGACGCTCAACGATGTGCTGCTCGCGCCCAGCTAGGGCGGTCGCCCGGTCCGGTGGCCCGCAATGGGATGCTTGACCGCATGGTGGCGGACGGTGCGGAGGCGACGGGTGGTCGCTGGGGCGATCACAACGTGGAGCGCCGCCGCGCCATCATCGCGGCCACCATCGAGCTGATCGAGGAGGCCGAGACGGCGGGCGAGATCCCGTTGCAGCTCATCGCCGATCGGGCCGGGGTCAAGCGCTCGGTGGTCTACCGGCATTTCGGTGACCGCGGTGACCTCGACGCCAAGACCCGGGAGTTCGCGGTCGAGCAGGTGGTCGAGCTGGTGATGCCCAGCTTCGATCCGGCGGAGAGCCTGCGCGACACCGTCTTCCGCATCATCGGCACCTATGTGGGCTGGGTGTCGGTGCACGCCCGCCTGCACGCCTGGATCGAACGCGGCCCGGGCAGTGGGGATCCCGCGGGCAAGGCGGTGGTGGTGGGGACCAAGGCCGCCATCGCCGAGCAGATCGCGGCGTTGTTCACCTTCGCGGGCAGTGTGGTGGAGCTGACGCACCCGGCCGTCGATGTGGCCGCGTTCAGCGTGGTGTCCGCGGTGGACGGTGCGGTCACGCGGTGGCTGGATACGACACCGAGCGAGCTGGATGCCGACGAGCTGACCCGGCTGCTGACCGATTCGATCTGGTTCGTCTTCGACGGGCACGCGCGGGCCATGGGTTTCGTCGTGGACCCGGATGTGCCGATCGCGGAGCTGGTGGCGAATCCGCCGCCGCGTGCGCAGGCCTGATCCCCTCCTTTTTTCGTGCGTGACATCGTGTCGCGATCACCCTTGTTTCGTGCTGTCCGGAGCGGTACCGTCGAGTTACCGCGACATCATGTCGCGATCACTGGAGACAGGGAGAATGCGGTGACCGCACACCTCGGCCACGACGCCTACCGCGAATCACTGGCCACGCTCTCGGACGGATCGGTCCACCGCCGCTTCGACCCCTACCTCGACATCGATTGGGACAGCCCCGATTTCGCCGTCAGCCGCGACGACGACCGCTGGATCCTGCCGCCCACCGACCCGTTCGGCGCGCACCCCTGGTATCAGGCGCTGCCCCGGCAGCGGCAGATCCACATCGGCATGTGGCGGCAGGCGAATGTCGCCAAGGTCGGCCTGCAGTTCGAGAACCTGCTCATCCGCGGCCTCATGCAGTACGTGTTCTCGATCCCCAACGGGTCACCCGAATACCGTTACTGCACACACGAAGCCATCGAGGAGTGCAACCACACCATGATGTTCCAGGAGGTGGTCAACCGCGTCGGCATGGACGTGGCGGGCATGCGCTCCTGGGTCCGGGTGGTCGGCCCGCTGGTCCCGTTCCTGGCCTCGCTGTTCCCCGAGTGGTTCTTCGTCATGGTGCTGGCCGGTGAGGAACCCATCGACCACGCCCAGAAGACCGTGCTGCGCGGCGGCGACCGCACCCACCCCATGCTCGAACGCGTCATGACCATCCACGTGGCGGAGGAGGCGCGGCACATCAGCTTCGCCCACCAGTACCTGGAACACCATGTGCCGCAACTGGGTCCGGTGCGCAAGTTCATCCTCTCGCTGGTCTTCGCGCCGACCATGCGCATCATCTGCGACCTGATCGCCGTCCCCACCCGCAAGTTCCGCGAAGACTGCGACGTCCCGCGCTCGGTGGTCCGCGACGTCTTCTGGCGCAACCCCGAAGCCCGGAAGATGCTGCGCGACTTCTTCGCCGACGTCCGCATGCTCGCCCACGAACTCGACCTGATGAATCCCGTCGCCCGCCTGCTGTGGCGCATCTGCCGCATCGACGGCAGTGTCTCGCGCTACCGCAGCGAGCCCGCCCGCAAGGTCGCCTGACCCGAGGCGACCGCGAAAAAGCCCGCCCCGCTTCCGAATTCGGAAGCAGGGCGGGCCTTTTCGTACTACGGCGTCAGGCGACGATGTTCACCAGGCGGCCGGGGACCACGATGATCTTGCGGGGGTCCTTGCCGCCGAGCAGTTCCGCGATCTTCTCGTCGGCCAGGGCGGCGGCCTGGACCGCGGCCTGGTCGGCGTCGGCGGGGACGCTGATGCGGGAGCGGACCTTGCCGTTGACCTGGATCGGGTACTCGACCGAATCCGCCACCAGCAGGGCGGGATCCGCGGCCGGGAAGGGGCCGTGGGCCAGGGCGGTGGTGTGGCCCAGGCGTTCCCACAGTTCCTCGGCGACGTGCGGGGACATCGGGGCCAGCATCAGGACCAGGGGTTCCACCACCGAACGCGGCGCGCCCTGAGGGTAGTTCTTGGTCAGGAAGTTGGTCAGTTCGATCAGTTTCGCGCCCGCGGTGTTGTCGCGCAGGTTGGCGTAGTCGTCGTCGACGCCCGCGATCGTCTTGTGCAGCAGGCGTGCGGTTTCGGAGTTCGGCTCCTCGTCGGTGACGCGGACCTCGCCGGACTCTTCGTCGACCACCAGACGCCAGACCCGCTGCAGGAAGCGGTGCGCGCCCACGACATCCTTGGTCGCCCACGGGCGCGAGGTGTCCAGCGGGCCCATCGACATCTCGTAGAAGCGGAAGGTGTCGGCGCCGTACAGGTCGCACATCTCGTCGGGGGAGATGGCGTTCTTCAGCGACTTGCCGATCTTGCCGTACTCCTGGAACACCTCCTCCTCGACGCCGGAAGCGTTGGTCCAGAAGAACTTTCCGTCCCGCTCCACGATCTCGGCGGCGGGCACGTACGCGCCGCGGGCGTCGGTGTAGGCGAAGCCCTGGATGTAGCCCTGGTTGAACAGGCGGCGGTACGGCTCGAAACCGGAGACGTCACCCAGATCGAAGAGCACCTTCTGCCAGAAGCGCGCGTACAGCAGGTGCAGCACCGCGTGCTCCACACCGCCCACGTACAGGTCGACGCCGCCGGGATCGTTCGGACCGTGCTCGGCGGTGCGCGGGCCCAGCCAGTACTGCTCGTTCTCGGGGGCGCAGAAGGTTTCGGTGTTGGTGGGGTCCGCGTAGCGCAGCTGATACCAGGAGCTGCCCGCCCAGTTGGGCATGACATTGGTGTCGCGGCGGTACTTCTTGGGCCCGTCGCCCAGATCCAGTTCGACGTGCACCCATTCGGTGGCCTTGGCCAGCGGCGGGGACGGCTCGGAGGCGGCGTCGTCGGCGTCGAAGGTGACCGGCGCGAAGTCCTCCATCTCCGGAAGTGTCACCGGCAGCATGGATTCCGGCAGTGCGTGCGGTGCGCCGTCCTCGTCGTAGACGATCGGGAACGGCTCGCCCCAGTAGCGCTGGCGCGCGAACAGCCAGTCGCGCAGCTTGTACTGGACCTTGCCGGTGCCGTGCCCGCTGGTCTCCAGCTCGGTGATCACCCGGGCCTTGGCGGCGTCGATGTCCAGGCCGTCCAGGTAGCCGGAGTTCACCAGCGCACCGTCACCGGTGTAGGCGGCCGCCGAGACGTCGCCGCCCGCAACGACTTCCACGATCGGCAGGCCGAAGGCGGTGGCGAACTCCCAGTCGCGCGGATCGTGGCCGGGGACGGCCATGATCGCGCCGGTGCCGTAGCCGCTCAGCACGTAGTCGGCGATGAACACCGGCACGCGCGCGCCATTGACCGGGTTGGTGGCGTAGGTGCCCAGGAAGACGCCGGTCTTCTCCTTGTTCTCCTGACGCTCCAGATCCGACTTGGCGGCGATCGACTTGCGGTACGCCGCAACGGCTTCGGCCGGAGTGTCCGCGCCGCCGAAGGTCCAGCGGGCGTCGGTGCCCGACGGCCAGGACGTACCGGTCAGGGTGTCGACCAGCTCGTGCTCGGGGGCCACCACCACGTAGGTCGCGCCGAACAGGGTGTCGGGCCGGGTGGTGAACACCTCGACGATGTCGGAGCCGGCCTCGAACTTGACCTGCGCGCCACGCGAGCGGCCGATCCAGTTGCGCTGCATGGACTTCACATTGTCCGGCCAGTCCAGCTCGTCCAGGTCGTCGACCAGACGATCGGAGTAGGCGGTGATGCGCATCATCCACTGCCACAGCCGCTTACGGAACACCGGGAAGTTGCCGCGCTCCGAGCGGCCGTCCGCGGTGACCTCCTCGTTGGACAGCACGGTACCCAGACCGGGGCACCAGTTGACCATCGAATCCGTCTGGTAGACCAGACGATGGGAGTCGATCACCGAATTGCGTTCGGCGGGTGAGAGATCCGCCCAGCCACGACCCTCGACGGTGGCGCGCTTACCCTGCTCGAATTCCGCGATCAGCTCGGCGATCGGCCGGGCCTTGCCCTGGCCCTCGTCGAACCAGGCGTTGTAGATGCGCAGGAAGATCCACTGCGTCCACCTGTAGTACTCGGGATCGGTCGTCGCGAAGGAACGTCGCCGGTCGTGGCCCAGCCCCAGCCGGTCCAGCTGCCGCTGCATGGTCGCGATATTCGACTCGGTGGTCACCCGGGGGTGCGCGCCGGTCTGCACCGCGTACTGCTCGGCGGGCAGGCCGAAGGCGTCATAACCCAGGGCGTGCAGCACATTCCGGCCGCGCATGCGGTGGTAGCGGGCGAACACGTCGGTGGCGATATAGCCCAGCGGGTGCCCGACGTGCAGGCCCGCGCCCGACGGATACGGGAACATGTCCTGAATGAACAGCTTGTCGGCGGGCGTCTCGCCCTGCAGCGGCCCGACCGGATTGGGCGCGTAGAACGTGCCGCGCTCCTGCCAGTTCGCCTGCCACTTCTGCTCGACGCGCCCGGCGAGGTCGGCGTTGTAGCGGTGTGCGGGAACGTCGCCGCCCCCCGCCGCGGTCGCGGTGGGTGTTTCGGTTGCACGGGTGTCCTGCACGGCCCTGCCTTCTGTCCAGCCAATCCCCGATAAGGTCGCTCACCAGGGTAAAACGCCCATACCTCAGGCCCCAAAAGGGGTCCGCCCCCCGCACCCCCACTGTCAGCGAGATAGAGCTGGGTGGTTCGCGGCCGTCTTGATTCTGGACTGACGGAGCGGGGGAGCGAAGCGGAGGAGCGGAGGAGGGAAGAATCGAGACTTTGGGCCGCGAACCCGCCCGGAGCGAAGCGGAGGGCAAATAGGCACCGTGTACCGTGACGGGGTGTTCTTCGTGGCGCTGATCCTCTTTGTCTTCGCGGCTGTGGCCGTGGTCACGGGCGTGCTCGGGTTCACCGGCACCTTGCCCGGTAACCGGTATTTCGGGGTGCACTCCGAGGCCGCCTTGAAGACCGAGGAGGGTTTCAAGCTGGCCAACAAGGTGGCTGCGCCGACCTCCATCGTGGCAGGTCTGCTGCTGGCGGCCGCGGGCGCGGTGGCTTTGGTGGCGGGCGGCATTCCGGCCCTGGTGATCGCGGTGCTCGCCGTGCTCATCTCGCTGTTCACGCTGGGTGCGGGTGCGGCGGCGGCCGAGAAGGCTCTCACCACCGCGTTCCCCGAGGACAAGGTCGGCGGCTGCGGTAGCTCCTGCGGCTCGTGCTCGCTGCGCGACGCCTGCGAACCCGCCTGATTCCGAATCGGTTCCACTGAGCTCGCGGAGTCAGTTCACGAGTTCGCGGCGCATCCAGATGTGCGGGATGCCCGCGTCCATGCCGATCTCCCCGTACGCCTCGTACCCGAGCTTCTCGTAGAAGCCGCGCGCCTGCGTCTGCGAATGCAGTTCCACCGCGCGCAGTCCGCGCGCGCGGCTGCGCTCCTCGATCGCCCGGACCAGGGCCGCGCCGAGTCCGGTGCCGCGGGTCTGCTCCAGCACCGCCAATCGGCCGAGCACCCCGACCTCGTCGCGGACGAGCAGCCGGCCCGCGCCGACCGGTGCACCGTCGAGCCGGGCCAGGAAGTGGTCGGCGATCTCGTCCAGTTCGTCGATCTCGATCTCCGCGGGCACGCCCTGCTCGTCCACGAACACCCGCATCCGCACGGCGTACGCGTCGGCCAGCTCCTGCTCGGTGGTGACGGTGACTACCTCGATCATGTGCCCAGCATGCCCGAGCCGGGTGAACCCTCAGCGCAGCCGGGCCCGCAGTCGCGTCCAGCGCCCGGGCGCGGGCAGCGGCTCGGGGAGTCCGAGGTCGTGGGCGAACGCCGCGGCATCCGAGGCGGTGGTCGACTTCGGCCGTCGCGCCGCCCATTCCACATAGCGGGCACGGAACTCCGGTCCGGCCGCGTGCACCAGTCGCGGAAACCGGTGTGCCACCTCCTCGGCCCGCTTGTGCAGCAGGCCGTGCGCGGCGGCGGTGACGTCGGCGCGGTCGAAGCCGGGCGGCACCTCGGCGCCGGTCACCAGCGCCCGCACCAGTTCGGCCTGCTGCTCCTCGAGGGTCCGGCGCGTCATCGGTAGGCCGGGTCGGTGCGCAGGGTGATCGGGGTGCGCTGGGCCGCGGCGGCGATGGCCGCCAGTTCGGCGGCGAGTTCGCTTGCGGGCGGGTAGTTTCCGTCGCGCTCCAGCATCAGCGGCGTGCTGCGGCCGGGTGCGAATTCGGCGACCAGGGCCAGCACCTCGGCGGGGACGGCGTGGGTGTGCGAATCGATATAGCGGCCACCGGATTCGGAGCCGCCCGCGATATGGCAGTAGGCGACGCGCTCGGTGGGCAGGCGCAGCAGTTCGGTGAGCGGGTCGAGGCCGCGGTTGCGGGCATTGGCGTAGACGTTGGCGATGTCCAGCAGCAGGTAGACGCCGGTGCGTTCGACCAGCTCGGTGAGGAATTCGGCCTCGGTGTACTCGGCGTCTGGCCATTCGAACAGAGTCGCGATGTTCTCCACGGCCAGCGGCACGTCCAGGTGCACGGCGGTGTGGAAGATATTGCGCTGCAACGCGTCCAGGGCCTCGCGGGTGCGGGGGACCGGCAGCAGGTGGCCGGCCTCCAGCCCGGCCGCGCGGACGAAGGCGATGTGCTCGCTCACCAGCGGCGCGCCCAGGGCTCGCGCGCAGTCACCGAGATGCAGGGCGCGCTGCTCGTCCACCGGTTCCGCACCGCCGAGCGACAGTGAAATGCCGTGCGGCACAGCGGGTATGCCACCAGCGAGGAGTTCGGCGAGTTCCTCGGGCACCGCCACCCGCCGGCTCGCGGCGCCGCGGCGACCCTGCCGGGGCAGCGTCTCGGCGATCACCTCGCAGAACCCGATGCCGTCGAGTTCGGCGATGATGCCGCAGATCTCGCGCCGCCAGCCGATGCCGACCGCGCCCGCGGGCAGCGGTGACGTGCTCATCCGCCGCACCCACCGCCGCAACTGCTGCCACAGCTGCTCCCGCAACTGCTGCCCCCGCCGCTGTCGCTGGATCCGCAACTGGAGCTGGTGCTGCAACTCGAACCGGAGCTGCAACTGTCGCCGCCCCCACCCCCGCCGCCGATGCCGCCGGCCGCGACGCTGGCCGCGCCCGCGAGCGCCGGGTCCAGCGTCCACAGCACCATGCCGCCGAACAGGGCCGCGGCCAGGGCGGCGCTGTCGGGTCCGTAGGAGCTGTAGGAGGGCGAATTGCCCGGGCGCAGATGGCTGTTGCGGGTGGCCGCGCCGAGCAGCGCCTCCTTGCCGCGCTTGGTCAGTCGCGGGGTGCGCCGCAGCAGCAACCACAGCGGGACGGTGGCGATCAGGGCGAGGATGAGCAGCCCGACCGGATGGCGTCCGGCGATGCCCGCGAACAGCCGCACCACACCGAGCGCCATCAGCAGCAGCAACGGCAGGGTGACCAGCCGCAGCGAGTTTCGCTGCTGTTCGCCGACCATGTAGCCGCGATCGGAGAGATCCTCGCGCATCCGCGCCACCGAAGGCGCCGCTGCCGCAGTGAGATCGGCGACGTGGCGCTTGTCGGAGGACAGCAGATGCGAGTAGAGCGCACCCGAGATGGGGTCGAGCCGCTGCTGCTCGTCGGGCTGCGGGGTGCGCACGGGCCGACCGGTGGAGTCGATGATCTGGTGTCCGCGCAGCTGGGCCAGCCCGGCCAGCACCGGCCGCCGGTCGTCGACCAGCAGGGCGGTCTCGCTGGGGCGCAGCACTCCGGCGGCGGCGCGGCCGGGATCGGCGGCGCGAAAGATCCTGGAGCGCCAGACGAGTCCGGCAACGAAGGCCGCGACCACCGCGATCACATAGAGCAGGAGGAAGGCCGGACCGGAGATTCCCCAGGTCTGGGTCGCGGCCGGGGCGGCCGAGATGGTGGTCCACGGGACCATGGCGATTCCCCTCGGGAGTCGTCGAGACAGTCGATCACCATCAGTATCGCCGCTGCACGGGTGCTGTGTTAATCGGGACAATCCGGGCCGATTAGCCTGCTCTGGTGCGATTTCTCAGCAAGTTCTACATAGACGGGTTCATCCTGTCGATCCTCGCTGTCGTCGTCGTGGCCAGTATCTTCCCGGCCCGTGGCGATGCCGCCGAGATCGTGAACTGGCTGACGAAGATCGCCATCGGATTGCTGTTCTTGCTCTACGGCGCGCGCCTGGCCCCGCAGGAGGCGATCGCGGGCCTCAAGCACTGGCGACTGCACACCACCGTGCTGGCCTGCACCTTCATCCTGTTCCCGCTGATCGGCCTGGGCGCGCGGGTGCTGGTCCCGCATGTGCTCACCAGCGACCTCTACACCGGTGTGCTGTTCCTGTGCCTGGTGCCGTCCACCGTGCAGTCCTCGATCGCCTTCACCTCGATCGCCAAAGGCAATGTGGCGGGCGCGATCGTGAGCGCCACGGTGTCGAACCTGCTGGGCGTCTTCCTGACTCCCGCCCTGGTGATCCTGCTGATGAACACCACCGGCCAGGCCAAGGTCGATCCGTCCGCCGTGATCGACATCGTGCTGCAGCTACTGGTCCCGTTCTTCCTGGGTCAGCTCATCCGCCCGAAGGTGAAGGGTTTCCTGTCCCGCTACGCCGAGCCGACCAAGCTGGTGGATCGCGGTTCCATCCTGCTGGTGGTCTACAGCGCGTTCAGCGCGGGCATGGTGGAGGGCATCTGGCATGCCATGTCGCCGTGGCGGATTCTGCTGCTGGCCGTGGTGTGCGGCGTGATCCTGGCGATCGTGATCGCCGCGACCGGATTCCTGGGCGAGTCCCTGAAATTCGATCGCGCCGACCGGATCGTGGTGGTGTTCTGCGGTTCCAAGAAGAGCCTGGCCACCGGACTACCGATGGCCACCGTGCTGTTCTCGGGTCACCCGGTGGGCCTGATCGTGTTGCCGCTCATGATGTTCCACCAGATTCAGCTGATCACCTGCGCGGCCCTCGCACAACGCTTTGCTCGTAGCGCGCCGTGACCGACAGCAGGCGGCTGTCGTCGCGGCGCAGGGTGCGTTTGCCCGCCGACGGCCGGGTCGCCAGGGCGTGCAGGACGGCGCGGTCCGCGCCCGGATCGCCGACCGCGATGCGGGCGCTGCCGTCGGGATAGCGTTTGGCCACGATCCCGGCCCGGGCCAGGGTGGGGGCGATATCGCGGCCGGGCAGGAACAGGAAGTTGGCGCTGCTGCGGGGTACTCGGATGCCGCCGCGGCGGAGTTCGGTGCGCAGCAGTTCGCGTTCGGTGGTGATGCGCAGGATGCGCGCGCCCAATTCGGCCGCGGCGGCGTAGGAGGCGCGCACCGCCGCCACCGCCGTAGCGGGGACGCCGAACGGCAGTTGCAGCCGGTGTACGCGCCGTACCAGGTCGGGGGCGCCGAAGGCGTAGCCGATGCGCAGTCCGGCCAGCCCGTACGCCTTGGAGAAGGTGCGCAGCACCAGCACGTTGGGATGTCGCCGGATCAGCTCGTGGACGTCGAGAGTGTCTGCCACGCCGAGGAATTCGACATAGGCCTCGTCCAGCAGGACCGGGATGTGGGCGGGCACGGAGCAGAGGAACGCCTTGAGCTCGCTGGCCGAGACCACGGTGCCGGTCGGGTTGTGCGGGCGGCACACCGCGATCAGTCCGGTGTCCGCGTCGATGGCCCGTGCCATGCCCCAGAGGTCCTGGCGGCCACCGGTATCCAGCGGGATCGCCACCGGTCGCAGCCCGATCATCTCCGCCATGATCGGATAACCGTCGAATGTCGGTGTGGCATAGATGAATCCGTCGCCGGGTGCGGCGAGGGTCTGCATGATCTGCATGGCGACCCCGGTCGCGCCGGAGCCGACCACCACCTGCTCCGGATCCACCCCGAGGTGATCGGCGATCAGCGTGGGCAGCAGGGTCGGCAGGAATTCCGGATACCGGTTGGCCGCGCCGAGACAGTCGTCGAGCGCCGCCACGACGGACGGCAGCGGCGGGAACGGATTCTCGCTCAGGCTCAGATCGAAGCGGATGGTGTCGCGCCGCGACTGCGACAGTGCCGAATCAGCTGGTCCGGCAGGCAGTTCCGCGCCACGAAACCCGGTCGGCCAATGCACCGGGGCGGCCATTCGGGGCGCGGGGCGCTCGCGGTCTCCCGCATCGTTGCCGGTCATCGCGCCGCCCCCCAGCGCACGGCCGCCGCACCCGCGAAGTCTCCGGCGTGTGCGAAGGCGGCCATCATGACGACCGAACCGTTGCGCAGCCGCCCCGCCTGGTTCTCGGCGTCGAGAGTGACGGGAATGCCTGCGGCGAACAGGTTTCCGCAGGAGTCGAAGGTGTCGGGATGTCGTTCCGCCGGCAGTTCGAGGGCGTCGTTCCAGTTGCGCAGGAACAGCCGGTTGGGCTGATTGGTGATCAGCGTGTCGAGGTCGCGGCTCTTCACCCCGATCCGCTTGCACACCGCCTGCGCCACCTCGGGCACCAGCCGGTTGCCACGCGAGAACACCTTGGCCACCTTGGATTCCGAGAACGTCACGCAGCCCTGGCCTTCACCTGGCTCCCAGTACTTGCGTTCGCTGTTGGTGCTGAACTCCATGTCCCCGGCGAATTCGGGATAGGTCCGGCATTCGATGTCGAGGATCGGCGCGGAATTGTTCTTCACGATCAGCCCGACCCCGCAGCCGTCACCGGGCACGGGAGCCTGTGCCAGCCCGCGAATGTCGGACTGGGTGAACACCGGTCCCGCGCAGTTCTGTGAGCAGGCGATCAGCGCGGAGCGCGCGTCGGTGGTCTGCAGGATCATCCGGGCCAGCCACATCATGTGCACGAAGGCCGCGCAGCCGCCGTTGTGCACGTCGAAGACGTAGCGCGGCTTCATGTCCAGGCGTCGCGCCACCTCCGGCCCGGCGCCCAGCACCGGATTGTCGGGCAGCTGGGTGTGGGTGAGCAGCACGTCGATATTCGAGATCTCCTGGCTGCCATGGCGTTCCACGAGCGGCGCGACCGCGCGCTCGACCATGTCCACCGCCGTCTCGCCGCGGGCGACGTGATGTCGGCCCTTGGGCGCGCGGAACATGACGTTCTTGGCCATCCGATCCGAGCGGGAGAACTGGGTGAAGTACTCGGTCCCGACCGGTTCGCCGGGCAGGTACCCGGCCACGTCGACCAGGCTGACAGGCGGCGTCCGCAGGGACGGTTCGGTGAAATCCATGGCGCCACAGCTCATTTCTGATCCGACGAGGCCCGCATCCAGGCGGGGGTGAGGGGCAGGCCGTGCGACGCGCGATATTCGGCGATGACCTTGAGGTTGTCGAGCTCGAGCTGATGCCCGGCGGCGAACATCTCCCAGAAGTCGCCGACCCACACCTTGCGGCCCTCCGGCGCGACGTCCTTGTAGGGGTTCTTGTCGTAGTACGGGTGACGGCAATTCGTCCACAGCACAACGGATCCCGGCTTGTCGAAAACCACCTGGGCGTCGACGACCCGCATCAGGTAGATCATCCACAGGTGCTCGCTCTGGTCCCAGGCGCAGTGGTAGTCGACGGTCATGGCGTCCGGGTTGGCGACGGTGCGGGTGTAGATGCGGGTGCTGTCGCCGAGCCGGTCGTAGGACTCCCACAGTCCGGGCTCGCCGGTCTCGGTGAAGCCGCGCAGGCTGTAGGTCCACTCCTCGAGCGAGCGGGTGTCGGAGAGATATTCGTAGAGCTCCCGCGGCGGCGCGTCGATATAGCCCTGGACCGGGCAATAGTCACCGAAGATCTGGTCGTGCGGGTACACCGATCGGAGCATGTCCAGGATGATCGGGGTGGTCTGTTCGCGATCGGAGTTCTCGATGCGCAGCACACCCGGCACGACGCCGGGAATATCGCTGAGTGCGGGCAGGGCGCTGGTGGTCACGGTTGCCTCCTGGGGGCCGTCAGAAACGGTGTGAAGGGCGGGATTTCGTCCGGATCGCAGTCGATGGCGATCAGTGACGGTCCCGGGTCGCCGACGCAGTGCCGCAGTGCCGCGGCGAGTTCGGCCGTGCTGCACGGGGTGTGGACGCACAGTTCCGGAAACATGACCGCCATTCCGGCGCCCGGATACGCCGGCCGGAATCTGTTGAAGCTGTACCGATTTCCGTAGTACTGCTGTTCGCGGGTGACGCACATGGCGTGCGCGTTGTTGTTGAGGACGATGAAGGTGATGGGCAGCTCGTGTTCGACGGCGGTGTGTATCTCCATGCCGTGCATGAAGAAAGCGCCGTCACCCGCGATCACGAAGGTGTGGCGGGTGCTGCCGTCCGGGCGGCGGTGCCGGGCGAACGCGGAGCCGATACCGGCCCCGAACGCGTAGCCCATGCCGCCCATACCGAGGGCGACCGTGAAGCGTCCGGCGCGTGGCAACCGCAGGTGATGTACCGCGGCCGCGCCGGTGTTGCCCGCATCGGCGAAAACATCCGCGCCGTCGGGCAAGCCGTTGTTGATGGTCTCGACCACCTCCCGGTAGCGCAGCCCGGGACCGTCGGCCGGTGGCACCGGCAGCGCGGTCGGGGCGGCGCGATGGGGTCGCAGCGGGATCACCGCGGCGGTGCTCTCCCCGGTGGTGGTGTGCCATTCGCTCGACAGTTCGTCGAGGGTCCTGGCCAGGTCGTTGGTGTGCGCGTGCACGGCCGATGGGAACGGCGGCGCGTCGCCGATGCTCACCAGTGGCAGTTCGCGCAGCGCGTCGTCGAGTCCGGCGCTCGCGGTGACCGGCAATCGGGTCCCGACCAGCACGCACAGCGCCGCGCCACGCAGCGCGTCGATCAGCTCGGGGTGGCCCATGCTCCCGGATACCCCGCAGAATCCCGGATCCGCGTGGTGATACACATCTTTCGCATCGGGGGCCACCCCGACCGCCGCGTCCAGCAGGGCGGCGAAGCGGGCCAGTTCGGCCCGGGCATCATCGCGGGCCACCTGATCGCCCGCGATCAGCACCACCTTCCCGGTGGCGCGCGCCGCGCGCACCAGGTGCAGCACCCGCCACAGGTTCTCGATCTCGCGGCGGTAGGCGCGGGTGGGCGGCACGAAGTCGGAGGCGACCAGGTCGGCCTGCTGAATGTCCTTGGGCAGCAGCAGCACCGCGGGCCCGCCGCGATACGCCGCGGTGACGGCGCGGGTGAGATGGGCGGGCAGGTCGGCGGGGGCTTCGACGCGGGCGCAGTACCGCGATATCGGCGTGAACAGCGCGACCGCGTCGAAGGAGCCGGCCTGCCCGCTGGTGTCCTGGAAGGCGCCCTTGCCTTCCAGGACCGTCGGTGGCTGACCGATCAGGGCCAGCACCGGGACCCGGGAGGCGAAGGATTCGGCGAGCCCGGCGACCAGGTTCATGGCCCCGCCGCCGGAGGTGGCGCAGACGACGCCGAGCCCGGACGTGGAGCGGGCGTACCCGTCGGCCATGGTGGCCGCCGCGAACTCGTGCTTGGCGACCACCGCGGTGATCAGGTGGCGATGGTCGAAGGCCGCGTCGTAGAGGTCTTCGATATTGGCTCCGCCGACCCCGAACAGGTGTCGGACGCCCAGGGTCGAAACAGCTCTGACCAGGTGGTCAGCGACCCGTGTACCGCTGTGCATGGGCGTCTTCCTTTCGGTGGGTTCCACCGGGTGCCCGCGTGCCTTCAATCCGGGATACGAATGCGAGTCGTCAGCGGTTCAATCACCGCGCTTCGCGACAGGTCTTGTATGTATGTATACGTCTACGTATAGTTGGAAACATGCCGAACAAGACGATCTACGTATCCGATGATGACCTGAAGCTGTTCTCGCGCGCGCAGGAATTGGTGGGCGGAAATCTCTCGGGCGCGATCGTGACGGCACTGCGACGCTTCATCGAGCTCGAGGAAGGACGCAGGGAGGGCTACGAAGAGGTGGTCCTCAAGGTGGGCAAGGACGGCGTGCGGCAGGTCCGCTTCTCCGGCTCGCTGCTCGCCGACTGGCACCAGGTGACCAACGAGCGCATCGAGGACATCCGGGTGTACCGCACACGCAAGGGCGCGTATGCCGTGCACAGCCACTACTCCAACTGGTCGGAGTTCCCGACCGACACCAACATCCTCAAGGACTGGCGGCAGTGGCGGCGCTTCCTCGGTGTGGGTGAACAGAATTGGGGCGATTTCGACCTGGAAGTCGCCGAGACCCTCGCCGAGCTGAAGGGCAAGGTGCCCGACCGGCTCTACGCCCGCGTCGTCGACGCCACCGAACACCCGCAGGTCGAGGACCTCGATATCTGATTCCTTCGTAGTCCCGAAGGCCCTGTAGCACAACACAATCGCGTAACCACCCACCTTGATCGCACGCCTCGGCGGTCACGGCTCAGCTGACGCATGCATTCATGCGTATCTATTGATCAGAGGGGAACCATGACCATCGACCCACGACCGGCGGCGATATCCGTCACCGGCCTGCGCAAATCCTTCGGCGAGCACCTGGTGCTCGACGGCATCGACTTCGACGTGCCCGAGGGCAGCGTGTTCTCGCTGCTCGGGCCGAACGGCGCGGGCAAGACCACCGCGGTGCAGATCATGTCCACGCTGAAACATCCCGACAGCGGCGAGGTCGTCATCGGCGGACACGATCTCGCCACCGATCCGGACGGCGTGCGCTCGGTCATCGGGGTCACCGGCCAGTTCTCGGCCGTCGACGAACTGCTCACCGGGCGTGAGAACCTGCTGCTCATGGGCGATCTCCAGCACCTGCCGCGCGGTGAAAACCGCAGGCGCGCCGCCGATCTGCTCGAGAAGTTCGATCTGGAGGAGGCCGCCGACAAGGTGGCCTCCAGCTACTCCGGCGGCATGACCCGCCGTCTGGACCTGGCCATGACATTGGTCGGCCGACCCCGGATCATCTTCCTCGATGAACCCACCGTCGGCCTGGATCCGCGCAGCCGCCGCGGCATGTGGGACATCATCCGCGAACTGGTCGGCGGCGGCGTCACCATCTTCCTGACCACCCAGTACCTGGAGGAGGCCGACCAGCTGGCCGACCGCATCGCGGTACTGCACGGCGGGCGGCTGGTGGCCGAGGGCGCCGCCGATCAGCTCAAGCGCCTGGTGCCCGGCGGCTACATCCGCCTCGACTTCGCCGAGCGCGCCGAATTCGATTCCGCCGCAAGGGCTTTCGAGACCGCCTCGCAGGTCAACGGCGATCTCACCCTCGCCATCCCCAGTGACGGCGCGGTCCGCTCGGTGCGCGAGGTGATCGACCGCCTCGACGCCGAGCGCATCGAACCCGAGGGCCTGTCCGTGCACACCCCCAACCTCGACGACGTCTTCCTGGCCCTCACCGGCGGCCACGCTCCCGAGAAAGAGGCCATCCGATGACCACCGTGACCACCGCCCTCACCGACTCGCGCACCATGGTGCGCCGGAACCTGGTGCACGCCAAGCGATATCCGGGCATGACCGTCAGCATGATCGTGATGCCGGTGGTGCTGCTGCTGGTGTTCAACTACGTGTTCGGCGGCGCGCTGAAGTCGTCCACCGGCGGCAGCTACATCGACTACCTGACCCCCGGCATGATGCTGATCATTCCGGCCTACATGGTCGCGGGCATCGCGGTGTCGGTCGCCAGCGACATGACCAAGGGCATCATCGATCGCTTTCGCACCATGCACTTCTCGCAGCCCTCGGTGCTGACCGGGCATGTGGTCGGCACCTGGATCCAGGGCCTGCTCGGGGTGAGCGCCATGACCCTGGTGGCGCTGGCGGTCGGCTTCCGCCCGCACGCCGACGCGGTGGGCTGGATCGCGGCCCTGGGCCTGATCGCGCTGACCCTGTTCGCGCTCAACTGGCTGGGCGTCGGGTTCGGCCTGATCGCCTCGACGCCGGAGAGCGCCAGCAATATGCCGATGCCGATCCTGCTGCTGCCCTTCCTCGGCAGCGGCCTGGTGCCCACCGACACCATGCCCGCCGGGGTCAAGCAGTTCGCCGAATACCAGCCGTTCACCCCGATCACCGAGACCCTGCGCGGGCTGCTGATGGGCGGCGCGATCGGGCACAACGGCATCCTGGCCGTCGGCTGGTGCGTGGCACTGGGCGCGTTCGGCTACCTCTGGTCGACGAGCGTGTTCCGACGCCGCATCAAGTAGCCGAATTCGACTGTGGCGCAACGACGGTGGCGCATCCCGGGTCGGGATGCGCCACCGTTGTGTTCAGAGTCCCGCTGCGAGCAGGACCTTCCCGGATCCGTTGCGGATCTCGACCGTCTTCAACTGCTCCGGCGACACCGATGTGGTGCCGTCCGGGGTCAGCACCTGTCCCGGCTTCGCGGTCCACTCGGCCAGCTTGGACTGCACGCCGTCGGCCCGGGTCACCCACATCGACAGCGTCCACACGTACTCCTCGTCGGAGGGCGGGTAGTTGCACCACATGTCGACCCGGGTCTGGCCCGCGATCGAGATCACCTTGAAGGTGGCCACGATCGGAGTGTCGGTCTGCGCCTGCAACGGACCCTGCGCCACCACCTGCTGGATGGCGGGTGCGGTGTCGTGATCGGCGAGCGAGGTGGTCACCGGGACGGCGATGGCCACCGCCGCGGCGGCCGCCGCGATCACCCCGGCCGCGTTGCGCCAGCGGACACGCCGCTGCCGCTTGGCGGTCTGCGCCGCCAGCGTGGGCAGCAGCCGTTCCGGCGGCGGCGGTACCGTCGAGGGCGGATCCTCCTGTGCCGCAATCGAAAACGCGGTCTCGGTGTCCACCAGCGCCAGCAGTCCGGGCAGCCCGGCCAGCTTCGACACGGCCAGTCGGCAGGAGTCGCACCCGGTCAGATGCTCCTCGTACTCGCGGCGGTCGTCGCGGGCGAGAGCTCCGAGAACATATGCGCCGTCCCAGGTCGTGTAGCCGTCACAAAGTTCGTGGCCCTCGGTCATCTCGTCACCCCCATCTCCTGTAGCACCAAACGCAGCGCCCGCATGCCGTAGTGCATACGGGATTTGACCGTCCCCTCCGGAATCTCCAACTCCTCGGAGATCTGGTGGGTGGACAGCCCGCGGTAGTAGGCCCGCACGATGACATCGCGGTGGTCGATGCTCAGCCGGGCCAGCGCGTCCGCGACCATCCAGCCGTCCAGCGCCCGATCGGTCTTGTCGGGTACGGGCACCTCGGGCGGGTTGTCGGTGCGGAACTCGCGCCGGCTGCGTGCGCTGCGGTGCTCGTCCACTGCCAGGTTACGTGCCACCGTGAACAGCCAGGCCCGGGCCGACGACGTGGACTGGTCCAGCACATTCGGCCGCTGCCAGGCCCGCAGCAGGGTTTCCTGCACGATGTCTTCGGCCCGGCCGGGGTCGCCGACCAGACCGTAGGTGTAGCGCCACAGCGCCGCGGCGTGCTCTTCGTAGAGCGCGCGCAGCAGGGCCGCTTGATCGTCCGGCACTAGCGCCCCACCTCCCGCGGAGTACTCATACCGGATCCACGTTTCTAGTTGCGTTCCAGTTCGATCGGATGTGTCGCCAGCAGCGAGAGCGGCAACGGCTGGCGGCGCAGCACCTGCGCCCAGAGGTCGATCCGGCCCGCCACCGGGTCGGTGGGCAGCGCCGAGAGCACGATCCAATCGCCGCGATCGAGTTCGCCTTCCAATTGCCCGAAGGTCCAGCCCGCGTATCCGGCGAACACCCGCAGGCCCTCGATGAGCGGGGCGACCCGATCCGGATCGGAATCCAGATCCACCAGCGCCACCCGGCCGTCGACCCGGCGCAGACCGGGAATTCCGGCGAAGGAGGTGCCGACCTTGACGGTCGCCAAACACAGGGCGGCATCGCGTTTCACCGGACCGCCGATGAACAGCGAGCGGGGTCCGGCGGCCAGCTCGGCCCAGTTCGGTAGGACGTCCGCGACGGCGGTATCGCTGGGCCGGTTCAGCACCACGCCCAGGCTGCCCGCGTCATTGTGCTCGATGATGTACACGACGGTCCGCCGGAAGGACGGCTCGACCAGATCGGTCGCCGACACCAGCAGGGTGCCGGGCCTTACGACCTGGTCCTCGTGCCGGGATTCGCGTCGAGAACGATCACCGTGTTCCTCTGCACGTGCCACCAAGCCATCATCGCACTGAGACAAGGTAATTGCTGTGCATAATTTGCTGAGTGCGAATTTGTGCCGTCGCCCGCCCGGAAAAACTTGTCCCGCATACCTTGCGGTTGGTAGCTAGGGTGGCCGTATGGAACGTCCCGAGGTGATCCTCGAGAACAGCGACACCGTCTACGACTTCTATCGTGACGATCGGCAGAATCTCGTGAAGGCACGGGCGGCCTACTGGCTGCTCGGCCGCCGCTACCAGCCGCGCGTCTCCTACGCGCCCGGTGCGCGGGAGCGCCTGCGCGAGTTCATCTCCCAGGGGCGGCCGCTGCTCATCTCGGTCAATCACCTCTCCCAGCTGGACCCGTACACGGTGGCCGCGACCGCCTGGCGCAGCGTGCTGCGACCGGTGATCGGCCGCACCCGGGTGCTCGCCAAGGATGAACTGTTCGTCGAACCCAAGCTGCGCTCGCGCATCGACATGATGGGCGGCATCCCGGTTTTCCGCGGTAAGGACCACGGCATCCGGGCGGTCAACGCGGCGGGTCAGCGCATGATCGACATCTGCGCCGAACGCATGGCGCGCGGTGACGGGATCGCGGTGTTCCCCGAGGGCACCTGCAACGACGTCGACCCGGATCAGGTGCAGACGGTGGGAACGGGCATCGGGCACATCGCCTTCCGAGCCAAGAAGCTCGGCGCGAACCCGGTGCTGGTGAGCCTGGGACTGAGCTACGGACCGCGCCCGGACCCGAAGGTGGAGCCCACCAAGGAGCAGGTGAAATCGGCCAGCTTCTATTTCGGGGTGCCGGTGCCGGAACTGCCGACCAAGCCCGCGGAGATCACCCGGGTGGTGCGCGACGAACTTCAGGTGGCGTTGGACGGCGCGGTCGCGGCGTACTAGCGGGACGTCGGTCCGGGCGCGTCGGCTAGCTCTGCGGCAGGTTCAGCCGCTGCCGTGACCACTGCGGCACCAAAGCCAGGTACTCCGGCCGGGATTCGACGAAGTGGTGCACCATCGGGCACAGCGGCAGGATGCCGAGGTGCTCGTCACGGGTCTGATCCAGTGCGCCCTGAACGAGTTTGCGGCCGTAGCCCAGGCCCTCGAACTGGGGATAGATCTCGGTGTGCACGAACGCGCGCTCGTTGGCGGTGTCCTGATACGAGGTGACACCGGCGAGGTACTCATCGACGAACAACTCGAATCGATCCAGTGCGGCGTTCTTGCGGACCTCGATCGACTTACTCGACATGGCATCGACGCTAGTCGGCCGTCCACACCTATTTGTCCGTTTGCCGGAAGGGTGGCTCCGGGCGTGTCGCTCGCACCGGGAAAGGCCACACTGTAGCGATGACCAACGCACGGCCGCGCCGGGTGATTCTGGCCCCGGACAAGTTCAAGGGTTCGCTCACCGCCGCGCAGGTGGCCGACGCACTGGCCGCGGGCCTCACCCGCGCCGCGCCCGGCACCGAGGTGCGGCGGACACCGGTCGCCGACGGCGGGGACGGGACCGTCGACGCCTTCGTTGCCGCGGGCTGGGAGCGGGTCGAGGTGGACAGCTACGGGCCGACCCTGCAACCCGTCACCACCTCCTACGCCGTCCGCGGGAACACCGCGGTCGTCGAACTCGCCGCCGTCAGTGGGTACGTGAAACTGCCCGGCGGACAAGAGGATCCGTTGCATTCGAGTACCTACGGCGTCGGCGACCTGATCGGTGACGCGCTCGACCGCGGCCTGCGCGATATCGTGCTGGGCCTCGGCGGCAGCGCCTCCACCGACGGCGGCGCGGGCCTGCTGCAAGCGCTCGGGCTGCGCATCCTCGACGTCGACGGCCGCGAATTACCTTGCGGCGGTGCGGCACTCGCGCGTGCCATCCGGATCGACCGCAGCGATCTGCACCCCGGTCTCGCCGACGCGCGGATCACCCTCGCCAGCGATGTGGACAATCCGTTGCTCGGACCCGACGGCGCGGCCGCGATCTATGCGCCCCAGAAGGGCGCGGATCCCGAACAGGTCACGACACTCGAAGCGGCACTGAAGAATTGGGCCGCCGTGCTGGGCCCGGAATGGGCCGACAAGGCGGGCGCGGGCGCGGCGGGCGGCACCGGATTCGGAGCCCTGGCCGTGCTCGACGCCCGCATGCGCTCGGGCATCGACCTGGTGCTGGACCTGATCGGCTTCCGTGACCAACTCGCCGACGCCGACCTGGTGGTGACCGGTGAGGGCTCCCTGGATGCCCAAAGCCTTTCCGGCAAGGCCCCGATCGGCGTCTGCCAGGCCGCCCGGGCGGCCGGAGTCCCGGTCGTCGCGGTGGCGGGCCGGGTGGCGCTCACCCCGGACCAGCTGCACGCGGCCGGGTTCACCGCCGCGTACGCACTGTCCGAGCTGGAACCGGACCCGGTGCGCAGCATGGTGAACGCGGCCGCGCTGGTCGAGCGGATCGGCGAGCGGATCGCCGTCGGGTAGCGCCCACTGTCCGCACGGGGGCTGTTCGCGGAGGTCGGTCAGCTCGCGGGTGTGAGCGTCCCCGCGAGCAGTCGGACCTGGTGCCGGTCGCCCCACTGCTCCAGCGGGCGCAGCGCCGTCGCGAGCTCCTCACCCAGCGCGGTGAGTGAATACTCCACGCGCGGCGGCACTTCCGCGTAGATCTCGCGGTGCACGATGCCGCTCGCCGTCATTTGCCGCAGGTTCTCGGCGAGCACCTTCTCGCTCACCCCGGTCAGCAGGCGGCGGATCTCGCCGAAGCGCACCGGGCCCTCGCCCAGCACCCACATCAGGTGCAGCTTCCATTTGCCGCCGACCGCGTCGATGGCCACCGACATGCCGCACACCTGGTGATCCGCGTCACCGTCGTCCCGCATCGCATCCTCCTGACCAGATTCCGAACCTGTGGGTAAGCAACCCCACTCGCAGGTGCGGTCTTCCCGGGCCGCGCCGCGCGGGTCACCATCGATTTCGGCGCCGACCCATTCACGCGAGCAAATCGAAGGGCACACACCATGTCTGAGCAGCAGCGATCCGTGACCGTCGTCGGGCTGGGCCCGATGGGCCGGGCCATGGTCACGGCCTTCCTGAAAGCCGGTGTCGAGGTGACCGTCTGGAACCGCAGCCCCGAGAAGGCCGCGGCGCTGACCGAACTCGGCGCGAAGCACGCGGCCACGCTGGCCGAGGCGCTCGACGCCAACCGGGTGATCGTGCTGAGCCTCACCCACTACGCGGCCATGTACGACGTGCTCGGTCCGGTGGCGGATCGGCTGCCCGGCAAGGTGATCGCCAACCTGTCCTCGGATTCCCCCGAACACGCCCGGGCGGGCGCGGCCTGGGTGCGCGGGCACGGCGCGGAATTCCTTTCCGGCGGAGTCATGTCCGCGGGCGCGGACATCGAGCACCCGGCCTCGTACATCTTCTACAGCGGTCCGCGCCCGGTCTTCGACACGCACGCCGAACTGCTGCGGCCGCTGAGCCCGCAGGAGTACCTGGGCGTGGATGACGGTCTGGCGCAGGTCTTCTACCAGGGCCTGCTCACCATCTTCCATCCCTGGCTGCTGGCCTTCGACCAGGCCACCGCCATGATCGCCCGCTCCGGCCACGACATTGCCCGGTTCGTGCCGTTCGCGGTGCGCTCGAGTGCCGCGTTCCCGGTCTTCATGGAGCAGTTCTCGGTCGCCAACCAGCAGGGCGGCTGGGCCGACCTGGCCTCGCTGAAGATGATGGACGCGGGCGCGCAGCACATCATCGAGGCCAGTGAGGAGGTCGGCGTGGACGCCACGTTCTCGCATACCGCGCAGGCCTTCTGGCGGCGAGCGGTCACGGCCAGCGCGGCGGCGGGGTCGGCGGTGTCGACCTACGAGTTGATGAGCGCGGTCCCCGGCAACGCCTGAATCAGGCGCAGAGGAATTCGATGGCCGCGGCGTAGCCCCGGATACCCATGCCCGCCACCACCGCGGTGGCGATGGGGGAGACGAAGGAGTGGTGCCGGAACTCCTCGCGGGCATGCACATTGCTGATGTGCACCTCCACGATCGGGACCTCCGGGATCACCAGGGCGTCGCGCAGCGCGACCGAGGTGTGGGTGAGGCCGCCGGGATTGATGACGATCGCGGACTCCATGCCGCGGGCGGCGTGGATCCGGTCGATCAGCGCGCCTTCGTGATTGGACTGGAAGGCGACGATCTCGCGGTCGAAGCGGGCCGCGGTCTTGCGGCACAGCTCGACCACATCGTCGAGGGTGTCGGAGCCGTAGACCTCGGGCTGGCGGGTGCCGAGCATGTTCAGGTTCGGGCCGTTGAGCACCAGGATGGGACCGGTCGCTGCCATGCGACCACTGTATGGGGCCGGGGTGGCCCGGGTCCGTTGCCCCTCGCGGCGGGCCCGGGCGCGGCGCGAACCTAGAGTCCGCGCGGTCCTTCCGAGCGCAGGTCGTCGACTTTGCTCATGGCCGAGCGCAATTCCTCGAGCCATTCCTCGGCGTGCTTGCCCGCCAACCGGACCGTCCAGGCCAGGGCATCGGAGCGGGAGCGCGCCACGCCCGAGTCGACCAGGGTGTCGAGCACCTTGCGTTCCGGCTGCCGCAGCCGGGTCATCACCGGAACGGCCAGGTGGGTGAACATGATTCGCTCGCCGCCCACGGTGACGCCCCAGGCCACGTTGCGGCCGTAGCGCGCCTGCGCCTCCTGGGCGATCCGCATGCGGGCCGGGCGGGTGGACTCGCGGAAGCGAGCGAGCGCGCCCTCGCGGGTCGCGGTCGGAACCTCGGCGGGGGCGTCGGCGGGGGCGTCGGAGCCCGGGGCGGCGTCGGCGGGTTCGGGTGTGGGGAGGGGTAGTTCGCCGATCACGACGATCTCGTCGCGGTCGATCTCGAGGGTTGCGGGGCCGGTGAACCAGTCCGCTGGCAATCGTCCAGCGAACCAGTCGGCGGCGTCGGTGACGGCGGGGAGGTCGGCCTGCTGCCAACCGCCGGTGCGCCCGAAACCGGGTCCGCGATGTCCGTGTCTCATATTGGTCACTCTCACTTCGTGTATGGAGTTGTAATGCTGATTACAACGTTACGTCGATTCGGCCCGATCGGATTCCGCTCTGGGAGAACGGGGTTCGGGAGGTCGGCGGCGATGGCCCGGAATCGGTGTCCCGAGTGAGAACCGGCCGGTCGCTCGCGTCTCGAATACGTCAGGCTCTGTAACCGACCGGTGATCATGTAAGTGGTCACTGCTGACCGTTTTCGGCACTATGGTGGTGCTCAGAACAAGGACGCCTGGTGGGAAAGGTGGAACCGCGGGGGTTCGGCACGCGGTACCGTGGACCTGTTGCTGTTGTTGCCAGAGTGAAGAGTGGGCGATATGGATGTGTGGGGATCCCGCCGCTTCCGGGTACGGGGTGCGATCGCACTCGCGGGCGTGGCTGCCGTCGCGATTGCGATGGGGTCATGTGGTTTTCGGGAGCGCGCGACCGGTGCGGAGGCCGTGGTCGATCGATTCACGACGCTGCTCGACAAGAAGGACTACGACGGAGCCGCGGAGCTCACCTCGTACCCGAGTGGCGCCTCGGCAACGTTGAAGCAAGTTTTCGCGGGCCTCGATCCGGGCAAGCCGGACTACAAGATCACCCAGTACATCGGACTGGACAGCAATACCGGTCTGTTCTCCATGACCGGCGCCTGGAACTTCGGCGACAAACGGGACTGGAAGTACGACCTCAACGGCACCGTCCGCAAACTCAGTGTCGGCTGGCGCATCTCGTGGGATCCGGCGGTGGTGATGCCGCAGCTGGACGCCAAGCGCAGCGCCAAACTGGTGCGCACCAGCGCCCAGCCCTCACCGAAGGTCAACGACATCGTCGGGCAGCCGCTGATGACCGAGCAGACCATCAACGTCATCTCCGTGGACCCGGCCAAGGTCACCGACCCGGTCGCCTCCACCAACGCGCTCGCCGACGCCATCGCACCGGTCGCCCCGCTCATCGACGGACCCGCGCTGATGCAACAGCTTTCGGCCGCGCAGGGCAAACCCTTCGTCGCGGTCAATCTGCGCGACGGCGACTTCAACATCCTCGAACCGCGGATGGCCAACATCCCCGGTGTCGTGATGACCAAGCAGCCCAAGCTGGTCGCGGCCGACCGGCGGGTGTGGTCGCCCATGCTCGACGCCCTGTCCAAGGTCTGGGACGACAATCGGGATCAGCACTCCGGCTGGGGTGTTCAGCTCTTCGAACCCGACGGCTCCTTCGTCACCCAGCTCGCCGGTGAACAGGGCCCGCCCGGACCGGATATCGCCGCCACCATGGACCAGCGGTTGCAGCGCGCCGCCGAGGACGCCGTGGTCAGCACCGGCTCGCCGACCTCTGTGGTCGCCATCCAGCCCTCCAGCGGGGCCGTGGTCGCGGTCGCCCAGAACAGTCAGGCCAGTGCCCGCGGTTCGGTCGCCTTCACCGGTCTCTATCCGGTCGGCGGCATGATCGAACTGTTCAAGAACGTTGCCGCGGTCACCAAGAACAAAGCGCCGCAGGATGTTTCGGTCGGCGACGCGGCCGACGCGGCCGGGCTGCTCGGGGTCGGCATCGACTTCAAGATCCCCGGCCTGGACGAGACCACCGGTCGCCTGCCCACCGCCAAGAACGCCGCCGAGAACGTGGGCCGCGGCAATGCCGCCGACTCGCTGCTGGCCAGCCCGTGGGGCATGGCCATCGCCGCGGCCGCCATCGCCAACGGTCAGGTGCCCAAGCCGATGATCGCCATCGGCCAGCCCGCCACCACCGAGGCCGACCTGGCCGCGCTGCCCGGCGGCGCCACCGACCGGCTGCGCGCCATGCTGCACGACGGCGCGGGCGCGCCGGACATGGTGAGCCTCAACCGGTATCGCGACGTCCAGGCCTTCGGCGCGACCACCGGCAACAACGGCTGGCTCATCGCCACCATGGGCGACCTGGCCTTCGCCGTGCACGTCGACGATCCCGACAGCGGCGACCTCACCGCCCGGGTCGCGGCCCGCATGCTCCAGTCACTGGCCTCCCCGGACCAGGGCTGATCAACGCGGGAACCGCAGTGTTGTTCAGCGCAGGAACTGCAGTGCCGCTCGCCACCCGAGCACGAACAGACCCAGGAAACTCGCGGCCACGATCACGAAGCTGACCGCGACGCCCTGACCCGACACCACCCGCAGCAGCATGCCGCCGATCAGGATGCTCAGCCAGACGATGACGCCGGTCGGCCACACCGCCCGGCCGTCGAAACGCCTTGCCGCGCTGGCCCCCTCCCGGCCCGCCGCCACCGCGATGGCGATCACCCAACCCAGCAGCAGGCCGGTGCCGAACGGCCAGAAGGTGTGCAGCAGACCCGTGCCGATGGTCTCGTCGTGGCTGCGGCGCCCGATCGCGCAGAACACGACGACGAGCACGACATCGACGACGAACGGCACCATTTTCTTCACGGGCCACAGGCTATCGGGCGGCCGCGGGACCTTCGTGCCGGGACATCAGGTTGCGCCGCCCTCGTCCTCGGCCGCGGGATTGGGGCGACGGCGCTCGGTGACCAGCGGCGCCCCGCGCTCCTCGAATTCCTTCTCGTACTCGGCATCGTCGGCCTGCGGCGTCCGGAACAGGAACAGGAACACGATCCAGCCGACGATCGCCACCAGGATGAAGCTGATCAGCCGGTAGATGAACGCCGCCGCGACCGCCTGCGCCGCGGGCAATCCGGCCGCCACCGTGAGTGACAGGGTGAGCGTCGCGTCCACGTAGACGATGCCGCCGGGCGCCAAAGGGATGGTGCCGACGGCCTTTCCGGCCGCGAACGCCAGCATCAGCCCGGCGATCTTCGGGTCCGCGCCCACCGCGTAGCAGGCGAAACCCAGGCAGGCGACATCGGCGAGCCGATGCACCAGCGCCCACGCGATCACCCACGCGCCGTCGCGCTTGTTGAGATCCACCGACTCCAGCTGGCCCAGGATCTCGGCTACCTTGTCCATCTCGGCGTCCTCGGGCTGGTGCCGAATCCGATTGACCAGGTGCAGGATTCGCCGCAGCACCGCCTCGATGCCGCCCGGGTGCCGGGCGATGTAGTTGACCGCGAAGATCAGCAGCGCGAGGGTGCCCAGCGTCAGGGTCACCTTCAGCGGGCCCACCTTGTCGCCCGCCAGCACCGTCCCGAACAGGCCCAGCAGCGCCAGCCCGGCCGCCGCCACCACACCCGACATCACCAGCTGCCAGGACGCCACGATGGCGCTCGCGCCCCAGCGCCGGGTCTGGCGGTAGGTGAAGGCGGTCGAGAACACCTGTCCGGCAGGCAGCGTCACCGACATGGCGGTCGCGCCGTACACCACCGACACCGATTTGCGCTGGCTGACCTCCACCCCGCCCGCCCGCATCAGCTGTTTCTGGATCCGACCGAACCCGGACATGGAAAACGCCTGCATACAGATGCAGGCGGCGACCCATCCCCAATGGATTTCGGTGAGGTTCTTCCAGGATTCGTGCAGGCGCGGATATAGATAAACGCCTTCGGAAATCAGCAGACACAGCAGCGCGGCGCCGAGAACCCATTTGGCCCACCAGAACCTGCCGCGGTGTGAGTGTTCTGCGGGCGGCGCAGGTTCGCCGGCCAGCTCACCATGGGCCGTCACGGTCGTCAGCCTAACGAACGAGCTGCCGCCTCGTCTGCATCAGCCGGGTCGGGACTTTCCGCGGGCCAGGCCAAGCGGGTTTTCCGACGCCGTCCCCGCAGTTGTACCTCTTCACCGGTCTGCCAATGGCGCTGTTCGTCCTCTTCGGCGAAAAACAGTGCGCTACTGGAGGTCAGCACGCGTTCCGGGCGATCTTTCGCGAGTTCGGTCAGCCGGGACGCCTCGTTCACCGGATCACCGATCACGGTGTATTCGAAACGATTCGCGCCACCGATATTTCCCGCCACCGCCAGGCCCGCCGAAACCCCGATGCCGATATCCAGACCCGACACCTCGCGCAGGGCTTCGCGCAGCTCACGGGCGGCGGCGAGGGCGGCGGTCGGGGCGTCCGGACGGTCCAGCGGCGCACCGAAGATGGCGAGCGCGGCATCACCCATGAATTTGTTGATGAGTCCGTGATGGCGATCGATCACATCCACCACGACGCGGAAGAACTCATTGAGCAGGCTGACCACTTCGGTCGGCGGGCGTTCCGCGGCGGTCGCGGTGGAACCGACCATATCCACGAACAAGACCGCCACGAACCGGGTTTCACCACCGAGTTCGGTGCCGTACTCCAGGGCCCGCAGCGCCACATCCTCACCGACGTGCCGACCGAACAATTCCTGGAGGTCCCGGCGTTTGGCCGCCTCACCCATCATTCGGTTGAAGCCAACCTGCAGCAGACCGATTTCCGAACCGTCGAAAACTTCCACCTGCACATCCCGCGCACCCTCCTGCACGCTGTTGATGGCCTGGCTGAGCTGGCGAATCGGATCGGAAATGGAAGAACCGGTGAGCATGGAAAGCGCCAGCGCCTGCATGATCACCACACCGCACAGCAGCAGAATTGATACCGCCAGCGACTGGGCGGAAAACTGTACGCGAGAAGAAATCTGGGTGACGCACAACAGCACGATGGCGATCGTCGGCGCGAAGGTGCCCATGCCCCACGTCATCGCCATCCGGGTGCCGACACCCGGCGTCAGGGTGTGATCGAACGCGCCGACCGTCAGCGCCTCGGCCGCGACCGGCCGCAGAATCCGCTCACCCAGCATGTAGGTGAAGCCGAAAACGATGGTGGCGGCCATACATTCGGTGACGATCACCGCCGCCGCCAGCTCCGGGGTGCGCACGATGATCAGCGAGGCCAGCACGCCACCGCCGACCAGCCACAGGATCAGGTGCACGATGGCCTGCCGCAGCGGCGCGTGCAATGCCGCCATCTGCTCCTGCCGCGACGGCGGCCCGCCGCGCAACTGCCAGCGCATCACCGGCCGCAGCATCAGCGCCGAGGCGGTCATGCTCAGCAGTCCCCCGACCAGGAACACCAGTGCGGGGATCAACAGCCCGGTCTGCCGGGTCGCACTGGTATCGCCCTGGGGGACGGGCAGTCCGTACTGAATGAACGCCCACACCAGGACAGCACCGAACGCATTGGCCGCGAGCATCGATCCGAGGTACAGCGGCCAACGCGTTCCCATGGTCTGTTTGACCGCTTCCAGAGGCGCCGACACGATCACCAATCTAGCGGGAGCCCCGGGCTGGATGAACCTCCAGCGGGCGGATGGGGTGGCCACGCGGGTTCTCAGGGCAGGCGAATGTCCGTTTCCACCCAGTAGGCTCACAGGCGTGAGCGAGGCCGAGGCAACGTCCAGCAGATCCGGGAGATCCGGCGCCGGGCGCCGTGAGGACGCGGCAGCCGTGCATCCGCTGGTGCGGCAGATGGCGGAATGGTGCTGGCGGCTGCTCATCGTGTTCGCGGCGGTGCTGGCGCTGGCCTATCTGGCGCGCAAGCTGTCGACCGTCACCATCCCGATCTCGATCGCGCTGCTCGGCGCGGCGTTGATGGCGCCACTGGTGAATTGGATGCAGCGGCTGGGCGTGCCGCGCGCCATCGGAGTGTTCGTGGCGCTGATCGGCGCGCTCGGATTGCTGGCGGGGATCATGACCTTCGTCGTCGAGCAGTTCGTCACCGGTGTGCCGCAGCTGTCGGACGAGTTCAAGACCTCCGTGCATCAGATCCAGGACTGGCTGATCAACGGGCCGATGCATCTGAGCAACGAGCAGATCCGCAATGCGGGCGACACCATCGTCAAGACCATCGAATCCAACAAGGACGCGCTCACCAACGGGGCGCTGACCACCGCCACCGTCATCGGCGAATTCTTCACCGGGGCGTTCCTGACCCTGTTCATCCTGATCTTCTTCCTCTACGGCGGAGATCAGATCTGGGAGTTCATCACCCGCATCATTCCCACCGTGCACCGGGCCAAGGTGCGGGAGGCGGGGCGGTTGGGCTTCGGCACGCTCACCGGGTTCGTGCGCGCCACCGTCATGGTGGCGGCGGTCGACGCGGTCGGCATCGGGTCGGGGCTGGCGATTCTCAGTGTGCCGCTTGCGCTTCCGCTGGCTTCGCTGGTGTTCATCGGCGCGTTCATCCCGATCATCGGCTCCTTCATCGCCGGTTCGGTGGCGGTGTTCATCGCGCTGATGACCAAGGGCGTCGTCACCGCGCTCATCGTGCTGGGCATCACGATCGCGGTCATGCAGCTGGAAGGCCATGTGCTGCAACCACTGCTGATGGGTCGGGCGGTGCGCATCCACCCGCTGGCCGTGGTGCTCGCCATCGCCGCGGGCGTGGTGCTGGCCGGGCTGGCGGGCGGTCTGCTGGCGGTGCCGTTCGTCGCGGTGCTCAATACCGCGATCCGTTCCCTGCTCGCGGATTCCCCGCAGGAGCTGTATCAGGAACTGCACACCGGTGACCCGGATTCGCCCATGTTCCACGCGGATCCGGACGACCCGGACGAGAGCCGATATCGGGTCGCCGCGCCGGTCGACGGCTCCGACGACCACCAGACGGAATCCCGCGAGTGACAGCCGGCGGTACGCCGCTGGACGCCGAACCGGATCCGGTCTTCGCCGCGACCGCGCCACTGTGGCGCGCCGTGCAGGCCTTCCGGCTGGTCACCCTGCTGTACGCGGTCGGCCAGCAGGTGGCCTCGGTCCCGCACTACACCAACCAGCGGTTGAGCTGGGCGCTGATCGCGATCATGGCGGTCTGGTCCGGGGTCTCCGCACTGCTGTTGACGCAGTGGCGGATTCGGCATCTGCCGCGCGTGCGCACCGCCGTCGTGCTCGGCGATCACCTGGTGGTCATCGCGCTGATCTTCGCGACCCGCCTGGTCGCGCCCTACGACTGGTATCACGGGCATCAGACGGTGCCGACCACGCTGTGGGCGGCCAATGCCGTTGTCTCAGCGGCGATCCTGTGGGGTCCGTTCGGCGGCATCTGCTCCGGGCTGCTGGTGTCGGCGGCCGTCATCACCGCTCGCGCCCAGTGGGAGTTCGACATCTGGCGCGACGCCACCGCGCCGGTGCTCATCTCGGTGGGGCTGGCGCTGGGCCTGGCGTCCAACACCGCGCGCCGAGCCCACGATCAACTACAGCGGGCGATCCGTTTGACCGCGTCGGCCCAGGAGCGGGAACGACTCGCCCGCGAGGTGCACGACGGCGTCTTGCAAGTGCTCAGCTACATCAAGCGGCGCGGTAACGAGATCGGCGGTCCCACCGCGGAATTGGCGGATCGGGCCGGGGAGCAGGAGGTGGCGCTGCGGGTGCTGATCTCCGAACAGGGCGAGCACGCGGACACCGGCGGAGCCGAACAGGATCTGCGACCCCTGCTGACCGCCCAGGTCACGCCCACCGTCCTCGTCTCCACCCCCGGTGATCCGGTACCGCTGGGCCGCTGGGCGGCGCGCGAGGTCGCCGCGGCCGTGGCCGCCGCCCTCGCCAATGTCGCCCAGCATGCCGGATCCGGTGCGAAAGCCTATGTGCTGCTGGAGGATACCGGCGAGGAGATCATCGTCAGCGTCCGCGACGACGGCCCCGGCATCCCGCCCGGCCGCCTCGCGGAGGCCGAAGATCAAGGGCGCCTGGGTGTTTCGCGTTCCATCGTCGGCCGCATCGAGGCCCTCGGCGGTACCGCGCAGCTGCTGTTCGAAGCGCCACCGGCCGACGGCGAGGACGACGCCGGGGCCGAATGGGAATTCCGGCTGCCCCGCGGCCGACAATGAACAGCACCGAGTGAGGGAGGCGGACATGAGCGAATCGGCACCGATCACCGTGATGGTGGTCGACGATCACCCCATCTGGCGTGAGGGCGTCGCCCGCGACCTGGCCGAAGCCGGATTCGACGTGCTCGCCACCGCCGACGGCGTGCGCTCGGCCGGGGCCCGCGCCGCCGCCGTGCAACCCGCCGTCGTACTGATGGACATGCAGCTGCCGGACGGCAACGGCGCGGACGCCACCGCCGAGGTGCTGCGCGTCTCGCCGCGCACCCGGGTGCTGGTGCTGTCCGCCTCCGCCGAACGCGACGACGTGCTCGACGCCATCAAGGCCGGGGCGACCGGCTACCTGGTCAAGAGCGCCTCGGCGACCGAGCTGCTGGCCGCCGTGCACGCCACCGCCGCCGGGCAGGCCGTCTTCACCCCGGGCCTGGCCGGGCTGGTGCTCGGTGAGTTCCGGCGCATCGCCAACACCCCGCCCGACCGGGACGAACCGCATCGTCCGGCGCTCACCGACCGGGAGACCGAGGTGCTGCGCATGGTCGCGAAGGGCTTGTCCGCCAAGCAGATCGCGACCCGCCTGAGCCTGAGCCATCGCACCGTGGAGAACCACGTGCAGTCGACGCTGCGCAAACTTCAGCTCGGCAACCGCGTCGAGCTCACCCGCTACGCCATCGAACAGGGCCTCGACGAGGACTGAGGGCACGACGAGTGGGGGCGCGGATCAGGGATTGCCCTGATGCGTTCGGCCGCGTCGGCTCCTAATCTCGAAGGCATGGGAGGACCAGAAATGGTTTCGGCCCCCGAGCACGGCAAGACCGTCATCGGCGACCGGGACATGCGGGTATCGGATGTCGAACGCGAACACGTCGGCCGGCTGCTGCAGCGCGCGGTAGGGCTCGGCATGCTGTCGCTGGGTGAGTTCACCGAGCGCATGGACACCGCGCTCGCGGCCAAGACCCGGGGCGAGCTCAATTCGGTGCTGGTCGATCTGCCGGGCGTCCGGTTGGTCGGGCAGCCCGCACCTCAGCAGTTCACGCAGGCGCAACCGGCGTACGCGCCGCGCTATGCGCCCGGACATCGCCCGGTTGCCACGCCCGGCAACCTCATTCGCACCCGCATGTCCAGCGTGCGGCGGCAGGGCAGCTGGCAGGTACCGCCGGCGCTGGTGGTCGAGAGCTCGATGGGCAGTGTGCATCTCGACTTCACACAGGCTGTGATGTCCACCCAGGTGGTCGAGATCCATATCAACGCCACCTGCGGTTCCATGGAGTTGCTCGTGCCCGCCGAGGCCACCGTCGACATGAACGCGGTCGACCTGATCGGTTCCAGCGTCAACACCAAGGTCCGCACCGGTCCGCCCATGGGCCCGCTGCACATCATCGTGCACGGCACGCTGCGCTTCAGCTCCATCACCGCCAAGCACCCGTTCGGTACCAACTGGAAGCGTTTCCTCAACGGCGCCTGACGTGATGCCCCCCACCCGCGTGAATAGGGGGCAGCCGCAGGACTCTTCGGCCGGTATCGTCTCGCTCATGGCGGAAGGCATACCGGCGGAACAGATCCCGGCGGCGGTGCACCGGTCCGGGCACGGCGAACCCCTGCTCCTGCTGCACGGCGTGCTGCTGACCTGGCAGTCCTGGGGTGCGGTGCTCGACGACCTGGCCGCCGACCACACCCTGCTGGCCCCCACCCTGCCCGGCCACTTCGGCGGCCCCGAGGCCGCCCACCCCGTCACCGTCGGCTCGCTGATCGACCACTGCGAACGCCTGCTGGACGAATCCGGTTGGGAGACAGCCCACATCGCGGGCAACTCGCTGGGCGGCTGGATCGCGCTGGAACTCGCCGCCCGCGGCCGCGCCCGCTCCTGCACCGCGATCGCCCCCGCCGGATTCTGGCGCACACCCGCCGCCTCCGAAGCCCTGCTGCGCAAGTTCCGCGCCTTCGGCCCCATCCTCGGCATCGGCCCCGGTCACCGCCCCGCCGTCCCCTCCCTGGTGCGCAGCCTGCTGGTCCCACTGCTCGCCCACCGTCCCGCGGACGTCCCCAATACCCTGGCCAAGGCCATGGCGGAGGCCGTCACCCGCTGCGACATCGCCGAGGACCTCGCCGCCGACCCCGGCCTGTCCACCGGCTTCACCACCCTCGAATCCCTCAGCACCCCGACCACGGTCCTGCTCCCGGCATACGACCGAGTCCTGCCCGCCCACCTCTACTCGGAACTGACCGCCACCCCGACCGTGGAGATCCGCCACCTGCCCGACCTCGGCCACGTCCCGATGCTCGAAGCGCCGGACCTGATCACCGCCGAGATCCGCGCCACCATCGCCCGCGCGCCGGCCCCGGCCCAATCGTCCTGACCGGGCCGTTTCCCGGCGTCGAGTAGTCGCGCAGGCGGTGAGCGGGTAGGAACCGTAGGGCTGATCGAGTGTTTCTACTCATCAGCCGGACCGGTCCGGGTCGACAGGATGGCGGACATGAATCTCGCCATCGATCCTCGCCTGATCGCGCGGCTGTCGACTGAATTCACCTCGCTCAGCGAGCATCTGAACGTCCTCGGCCGCGACCTCGAAACCCTGCACGACCAGTTCGTCGCCGACCATCCGCAATCCGTGGTCCCCGTCCCGCCCGTCCCCGCACCACCGGTGACGGGCGCGGCCGTGTTCGGGGCCGCCCAGCCGGTTCCGCCGGGTGCCACAGCTGCCGTGAATCCTGTTCCCGCTTCAGCAAGTTCGACCGATGTGACGCCGGCGCACACCGGACCGGCTGCGCCCGGCTGGGCGCAGTCACCGGTCGGGGGAGTCGGTGCGCCATCGATTCCGCAGCCGGGAATGCCCGGCGGACAGCAGGTCAGGCCTCCGGAAACCACTGGCGGGCAGCATATTCCGGGTGCACCTGCCGGTGCGGGTGCCGGTCGGTCGGTGTTCGACCCCGCTGCGCCAGGTGTGGGTCCCGCTGTCGCGTCGGCTGGACCGGGTCCTCAGTCTGCGCCCGGTCCGGGGGCGCAGCCCGGGCCCGGTGCCGGGATCGCGGGTCCTCAGCCGGGGCCCGGTGTGGGGATGGGTTGGGGACAACCCGGGGTCGGCATGCCCGGAGGGCAGGTGCGGTGGGAGCAGGGGCGGTATCAGCCGATGCCGTCGCTGCCGCGGCAACAGCAGTGGCGGCCCGTGCCGGCGCGGACGCCGTGGTGGCAGCGGGAAGGGGTGATCAGCCGGGTGCTGGCGGTGGCGGGGGTGGCCGTCACGTTGATCGGGGTGGTGATGCTTTTGGTGCTGGCGGCGCAGGCGGGGTTCTTCGGGCCGGTGCCGAGAGTGGTTGCGGGGGCGGTGTTCTCGGCGGCGCTGGTGGGTGCGGGGTTGCGGGTGCACGGGAAAGCGGGCGGGCAGGTGGGAGCGGTCGCGCTGGCCGCCACGGGTATCGCGGGGGGATATCTGGATGTGGTCGCGGTGAGCGGTTTCTACCACTGGCTGCCCGCGGTGGCCGGGTATGTGGTGGCGCTGGGGATCGCGGCGGGCGGGGTGTGGCTGGCCGTGCGCTGGGGGTCGCAGACACTGGCGGTGCTGGTGGTGGCGGGGGCGGCCGTGTTGGCGCCCGCGCTGAGCACGGATATCGCGTTGATCGGATTCTTGATCGTGCTGCAGATCGCGGCACTGCCGGTGCATCTGGTGCGGGATTGGCCGGTGCTGCATGTGGTTCGGACGCTGCCCGCGGTGCTCGCGACCTTCGCGGTGGCGGCGCTGACCACCGTCGGTCGCCAGTTCGATTCGAGTGGTGACGGGCCGTGGGTTCGAGTTTTGCTGGCCGCCATCGTCATTGCGGCGGTGGGTCTGGTCGGTGCGCTGCTCGCCACCCGGAGACGCAGCGGGGATGTCACCGCGAGCCTGACCTTCGCGGCGGCGACGCTGCCGCTGCTGGTCGCGCCCGGCATGTTCGATCGACGTGGCGCGGTAGTTGTCGCGGGGTCGTTCGCGGCGGTACTGCTGGCGGTGGCAGCGGTCGCGCTGATTCCGAAACTCGCTGAGCGGGTGCGTATTCCGGGCCATCTGACCGTGGTGTCGGCGGTCGCCGGGGCGTTCGCGCTGCTGGAAGCCTGCCTCGGGGTGACGCGGGTGCAGACGCTGCCGATCGCGCTGCTGCTGGTGGCGCTGGGCTTCCTGGCGGTGGGCGGGCAGCTGCGGTCGCGGCTCGCGGCCGTCATCGGTGTGGCGTACGGCGGGCTGGGCATGCTGGTCTACCTGGTGCGGGTGCATCCGACGGTGCTGGCCGAGCAGTCGGAAGCCGAAGCGCGGCTGGGCATCTCGACCGCGCTGGGGGCGGTCGCGGTGCTGGCCGCGGTGGCGGTGGGACTGTGGTGCGCGCGGCGACTGGGGATGATGGCCCGTGAACACGACGCCACCACCCTCGCGGTTGCCGGTGGGATCGCGGCGCTGTACGCGGTGACGGCACTGAGTGTTTCGCTGGGCGTGGCGACCGGTTCCAAGGACGGGTTCCTGGCCGGGCACGGCATCGCCACCGTGGTGTGGATGGTCGCGGCCACCGCGGGCATGCTGTACGGGCTGCGGAATCTGGCCCGGACGCCGCAGCGCGCGAAAGCGGCTCTCGGCGTGGGACTGCCGCTCACCGCGGCGGCGCTGGCCAAGCTGTTCCTGTTCGACCTGGCCACCCTCGACGGGCTGGTGCGGGCGGGCGCGTTCCTGGTGGTTGGCGTGCTGCTGCTCCTGGTCGGCACCCGGTACGCGCGGGCCTTCGCCGAGGCCGCCGACCGCGGCGCACCGACGACATAGCGGAAATGCCCACGGGCACAGCGGGAAGAAGAACGCCCGGCCGGATCATCCGGCCGGGCGTTCGCGTTGTCCTGATCAGTCCCGATTCTGCCTGCGCAACAACTCGTTCACGCTGACCTGACGACCGTCGCCGCCACGATGCTTGGCGTCCTCGTCGTCCTCGGGCTTCGGCTTGCGGCGGTTGGACCGTAGGTCCGACATCCACTGCTCGATATTGCTGCGCCCGCCGGGCTGCTGCTCCTCGGCGGCGTGATGCGTCGGATGCGGTTCGGCGGCACCGGAATCCGCGGCCTGCTCGGGCTGCTCGACCGGCTGCGCCGGGTGCGGCTGATACAGCTGCGCCCGGGTGGCCGGATGCGGCGGCACCTTCATCGACGGCGGCGGCAACACCCTATCCGCACCCACCGGCACGGCGGGAGCGTCCGAATCCTCGGGTGCGGCAGGCGATTCCGGCTGTGACACCGATGGCACCGGCGGTGCGACCGAGGGGATCGGCGCGGGATTCGCCGGAGTCCGGGTCGGCGAACCGAAGTCACCGATCGGCCTCGGGGCCTGCGCGTCACGCTCCGAGACGTCGGAATCGGTGCCGCGGCTCGGCGGGATCGTTCCGAAATCCGTGGTCGGGGCATCGGCGGCGGCCGCGGCCGATCCGGCGCCCAGATTGGTGAAACCGCGTGCGCCGGAGCCGATATCGCCGCGTCCGGGGCCGGCCGGACCGTTCGGAACGCCATTGCTCAGGAGACCGGCGACCGGGTTGCCGCGATCCACGGCATCGTCGTCACCGAGATCTACCAGGTCGGGGGCCTCGGACGAGGTGCTGTCCGATCCACCGAGCAGCGAACCGGAATTGCCCAGCAGCGAACCGGATCCACCGAGCAGCGAACTCGATCCACCGAGCAGCGAACTGCTGGACGGGCCCGGCTCCGGGCTGGTCTTGGTGAAGGGCGGCGGAGTGGTGGTGGACGGGGTCACACCGGAACCGGGACGCGAAGTGCCGGTGGGTATTTCGGGTGCGGGCGGGGTGGCCTCCGGCGTCGCGGGGGTGTCGATGCGCTGCGTGGGGGCCTCGCTGTCGACATCCACGGTGCGCACCGGCCGCGGCTTGCGCCGGTGCGCCGGTGCGGCGCCCTCCGGCAGGATCGGGATCTGCATGGTGACCGGGTCGGTGATGGGGGTGGTCTTCACCAGGTCGACCACTTCACCGCCGCCGGGCCGCTCATCGTCGAGGATGGGCTCGCCCAGCCCGATCCGCTGCTGAATCTTCTTCATCCACTTGGGCGCCCACCAGCAGTCGTCGCCGAGCAGCTTCATGGTGGCCGGGACCAGCAGCATGCGCAGCACGGTCGCGTCGATGAACAGCGCCGCCACCATGCCGTAGGCGATGTACTGCATCATCACCAGGTCGGAGAACGCGAACGCGCCCGTGACCACCAGCAGGATGAGCGCGGCCGCGGTGATGATGCGGCCGGTCTGCGCGGTGCCCGCGCGCACCGCCTCGGTGGTGGACGCACCCTGGGTGCGCGACTCCACCATGCGAGACAGCAGGAACACCTCGTAGTCGATGGACAGGCCGTAGACCACCGAGATGATCAGCACCAGCACCGGACTCATGATCGGCTGTGGGGTGAAGTTCAGCAGTCCGGAGCCGTGACCGTCGATGAAGATCCAGGTCAGGATGCCCAGCGTCGACCCGAGGCCGAGCGCGGACATCAATGCCGCCTTGATCGGCAGCACCAGCGAACCGAAGGTGAGGAACATCAGGATGGTGGTCACCAGCACCACCAGCGCGATCATCAGCGGCATGCGGTCCAGCAGCGAATCGATGCTGTCCTGCATCATCACCGGCTGACCGGTCACGAAAACCTGTGCGCCGTCGGGCACGTCGATGGAGCGCAGATAGCTCGCGGTGTCGTTGACGTCCGCACCCGTCTCCATCGGCCGCGAGGTCTGCCAGACATTGGAGCCGTTGGGCGGTGTCGACGGAATCGAGAACGTGGTCTTGGGTTGCAGACCCGGCGCCTGATTGGCCTCGTTGAGAACGGTGCCGATATCGCGCGAATTGTCGGTGACGATCACCAGCTGCACCGGATCGGCCTTGCGCAGCGGGAAGATCTCGTCGAAGTGCTGCTGCGCCAACCGGGTCGGATTGTCCGGCGGCAGATAGGTTTCGCTGATCCCGCCGAACTGCAGGTTCTTGACCGGGATGATGAGCAGCAGCAGGCCGATGGTGAGCGGGATCGCCACCTTCAGCGGATGCTTCATCACCCACGCGGTCATCCGGCCCCAGAAGCCGTTCTCGATCTCCTCGCTGGTCTTGGACTTGCGGAACCACTTGAGCCCCAGCGCGTCCACGCGCTTGCCGAGAATGCTGAGCATGGCGGGCAGGATGGTCAGCGCCGAGAGCGCCGCCAGCATGACCGTCGCGATGGTGCCGTAGGCGACCGACTTCAGGAAGCCCTGCGGGAACAGCAGCATGCCCGCGCTGGCGGCCACGATCATGGTCGCCGAGAACACCACGGTGCGTCCGGCCGTCTGCACCGAGCGCCGGACGGCCGCACGGGTGTCGTACCCGTCGGCCACCTCTTCGCGGAATCGGCTGACTATGAACAGGCCGTAGTCGATGGCCAGACCCAGGCCGATCATCGAAACCACCGGCGAGACGAACGAATTCACCTCGGTGAACTTGGTGATGCCCATGACGATGCCGTTGGCGCCGAGCACGGTGAGACCACCGATGATCAGCGGCAGCGCCGCGGCGACCACACCGCCGAAGATGAAGAACAGCAGCACGGCGACGACCGGGATGGCGATCATCTCCATCCGCTTCTGGTCCTGCGCCATGGTGTCGTTCAGGGTGCCCGCGATGGGTTGCAGACCACCGACCTCGACCGTGACGCCGGGGACGCCGAAGACGCCCTTCACCGCGCGATAGTTGTTCACCATCTCGGTGTCGTTGTCGCCCTTGATCGCAACGGTCGCGAACGCGTGCTTACGATCCGGGCTGGCCGCCTGCGCGAGCTGCTGCCCGGTGTTCGTCTTCCACGGGGAGACGTTCACCTTCGCGATCTGCGGGTACTTCTCCGGCAGGGCGTTGAGGCTGGCGACGACCTTCTGTTGGAAGTCCGGATCATCGATGGTCTTGCCATCGGGCGGGGTGTACAGCAGCACCACGTCACTGTTGTGGTCGCGGCCGTACACCGAATCCTGAAGCACCGCAGCCTGAGACGACTGCGCGTTCGGATCGAACCATCCGCTGGAGCTGAGATGGTTCTCCAGCCCCAACCCGAATCCTCCGAGTCCGAGCATGGCGGCGACGACCACACCCAGGACGGTGTAGCGCAGCTTGTAGACCAGGTCGCCCCAGCGGGTGAACACTAAGCGACTCCTTGAGCGGGGCGGGAGGTGAGCAGGGCCGACAGCGGCCGGAACGGCTGCAGCCATGCGCCCTCGTCGGGCAGCGAGTCGAGGCTGACCCGGGGCAGCGGTTCACGGAACACGCCCGGGATGTCCTCGAGGTCGATGAATTCGAGAATATCCGACGTGACGGCCCAACTCGCGTGCTCGCGAAAACCCAGCACCTGAACCGGGATACCGGAGGCGGCGATTTCCTCGAGCGGTGCGCGAAATGCCTGTCCGTCGGCAGAGGCGACCATGATTCCGGCCAAACCCGCACCGCGACGGCGTAGCTCGATATGTCCGAGCATGTCGCTGTCGACATCGGAGTCTTCGTCGATCTTGGGTTTGGCGAAAACGGCGTAGCCGACATTGCGCAGCGCCTCGACCCACGGTCGCACGACGTCCGCGGTACCCGGCGCGATATTGGTGAATACGGTGGCCTCGGGTTCGACCCGGGTCACGCTGCCGACCGAGAGTTCGGCGGTGCGGGCCAGCAGCCAGCGGCCGAGCGCGTCGAAACGCGGACGGTAGGCGGCGGTCGGGCGTCCGCCGAGAATGGCGCCGAGTCCCATATCCAGGTTCGGCGCGTCCCAGACCAGCAGGACGCGACGCACGTCGGCGGTGGTGCCACCCAGGCCGACAGTTGCGGTGCCGCCCAGGCCAGCCGAGCCCGTTAGTTCGGTCGAGGCGCTGCCGTGCACAATTCCGGCAACTTCCGCGACCTCGGGGGACATCTCACTGACGCTCATGATTCGATCTTCCCCCAGATGAACTCGGTGATGGCGCTACCCGCGCGGAGTCCTTTGTTTTCGAATTTGGTAACCGGACGTTCGAAACCGATCGGTGCCTTGTTCCGGTAGGTGTCGGGATCGCCGCCAGTCGGCTCGTTCATGCCGATGAGCTGCGGTTCCGCATTGCCGTACCGGCCGATCCACTCCGCGTAATCCGCGTGATCGGTCGCAACGTGCAAAACGCCGCCCGGAATCAGGCGACTTGCGATGAGTGTGAAGGTCTCCGGCTGCAACAGTCGCCGCTTGTGATGGCGCGCCTTGGGCCACGGGTCCGGAAAGAACACGCGAACACCTGTCAGCGACTCCGGAGCAACCATATTTTCCAGCACATCCACCGCATCGCCGCGCAGCACTCGCAAATTGTCGATGCCGTCGCGTTCGATGCGCTGCACCAATTGCGCCAGGCCCGGCTTGTAGACCTCGATGCCGACCAGATTGAACTGCGGCTCGGCCAGCGCCATCGCCGCCGTGGCCGTGCCGGTGCCACAGCCGATCTCGACGATCACCGGTGCGCTGCGGCCGAACCACGCGTCGGCGTCCAGCTTTTCGTCGGCGACGTCGCGTCCGATGACCGGCCACATGCGGTCCCAGGAGTCCTGACGTGACGGACTCACCGCGCCCCGGCGGGCGCGGAAACTGGTGACCCGGGGATAGAGGCGGTGGCCTCCGTTGCGATCCAGTACGGCGTCGGTGCTTTCGAGGTGATCGGCGTCACCGGCGTGGTCGTCGGACCGCGGCCCGGGAACTGGCTCGGCAGTGTGGTTCGCGGCGTCGTTCACGGCGTCCATTGTCCAGTATTGGATCTTCGGCGCAGCATTCGACCACGGGTTGCGCCGCCGCGTCGCACTCAGGCTGCCAGGCCCGACACCTCGTCGGACGGCCGCACGGTGACCGGCCGCAATGGCAGTCCGAACGTGACACGCATTGCGGTAGTTGCCATTTCCACCAGGCCGCGCCACTGCGTCGGCGGCAGCGCAACCGACCAGACAGTCTTGGTTGTGGGTTCGGTAAGAGTTCTTCCGGCCAATCGATCGGCGAGCCAATCCAGACTCAGCGGGGTCGCCAGCGGCAGCAGCGAGAAATGCTCACTGAGCCGATCACGCAGATACCAGACCGCGGCGCCGCGCTCCCGGTACCGCGCCACCTGACCATCCACACCCGCCACATCGATCACCTGATCGTGCACCGGCTGCACCACCAGCACCGGACAGGCCGGGGCGCGATTGCCCAGCCGGATCTCGTCGAACATGGGCTCGAGGTCCGGCAGGATCTCCGCCAGCGGACGCTTCAGGTAGTCGTCCATATCGCGGCCCATCAGCATCGGCAGCACCGCGAGCGGGCCCAGGCTCCGAGCGCGCTCGAGCACCCGCAGGCCGTCGGCGGTGAGATCGCGGGCCATCACCTCCGCGAGCACCGGATACACCTGCTGCAGTGCCGCGATCACGATGGCCGGGAAGCCCGCGAACGCGCCGCCGTTCAAACTTAGGAACACATGCCGCGGATCACCCACCGGCGCACCGAGGGCCGCGCCGACGATATTCAGCTCCGGCGCGTACTCGGGGGCCATCTCGATCAGCCAGGACGCGGCCATGCCGCCACCGGAGTAGCCCCACACCGCGACCCGGGTGCCCGCGTGCAGCGCCAGCGGCGCGAAACGCAGTGCGGCCCGGACGCCGTCGAGGCCGCGGTAGCCGGGCTCGCGGGCGACACCGAAACCGCCCTGCGGCCCTTCGTGATCCGCGATGCTCACCGCCCAGCCGCGCCGCAGCGCGCCCGCGACCAGCAGCCACTCCAGCTGGGTGATCGAACCGGGCGAGAGCGAACCGCGGCGCAGCGCGTACGACGGCGCGCAGCGATCGGTCACCGCGTCCATGGCGGTCTGGAAGGCGAGCAGCGGGCGTTCGGCATCCGGCTCCGCGCCCTCGGGCAGCAGCACCGTGGTGATCGCCACCTCGGGGACGCCGTGCAGATCCTGACTGCGATACAGCAACTGCCAGGCCGTGACCCGCTGCGGGATCACGCCGAACAGCGCGATCTCCACCGAACGGGTGCGCAGGATGGTGCCCGGTGCCTGGCGGGCGAAACCGCGCGGGGGATGGAAGAACGGATCCTGGCTGGGCGGCAGCGGGCGTTCGCGACCGGTGTCGGGGAGCGCGTCGGCCGTGATCGCCACCGGCGGTAGCGGATGCGCGGTATCGGAATTTCGGATGACGTCGGCATTGACGGTCATCGCCCACCTCCTGGTCGAGTCCGGCTTCGGACCGACGGAGATCGCCGCAGCCGCGCATCGGCCTTGGCGCCGACTGAAAGGCCAGCGTATGGGAATTCCGGGTATCTGTGAAGAGTAGTTGCAGCGAATTGTGCTGGCGCACAGAAGGTCTCGAGTCCGTTTTGGGATACTTCCTGTTCACCACGGCATTCCCGGCACGGTGAGGTGAATCGTCCACGGCCGCTGCGACCTTGCGATTATTCTGCCCTGGTGTCGGCAGGGCGACCACCGCGCATCCAGGTCACGGGCCGCGCCCGGTCGGGTAAAACCACCGTGCGAAATGCCTTGTCGCTCATCTCCGCCGAAGAAACCCGACCGGTCGATCAGCCCCGGCAAACCGATCCCACCCTGGACGCCGACCTTGTCCTCTATATCCTCCCCGCCCGCGCGGACCCCGCCGACCGCCGCCTGCTCGCCACCCTCCCACCCGAATCCACCCTTGTAATCCTGAACAAAGCCGACACCCTCGCGCCGCGCTGGTCCGACGCCGCCACCGCCGCCGATACCCTCACCACCGAACTCGGCCTGCTCACCCTCCCTTTCATCGCCGATCTCGCCGTCCACACCCGTACCGGCGCCCTCACCGATCCCGACCTGCGCACGCTGCGCCGACTGCTCGCCCACCCGGACCCGCGTCGTCTGCTCTCCCACGACCTCTTCGCCGACCCCGCCGGACCCGACGCCGAGCACCGCCGCGCCCTGCTCGACCGCTGGGACCTGCACGGCATCTCCTGCGCGCTGACCGCCCTGCACCACGACCCCACCCTCACTCCGCCCGCCCTGTTGCAGATCCTGCACTGCGCCAGCGGAATAGAGCCCCTCCACCGGGAACTCCAGCATCGGTACGAAGCGACCGCCGCCCGACTTCGCCATCGTTGAGCACCCAGCCGAACCCCACATCGGGAACGAATCAGCGATGTTGATGCCCGAACCCCGCCCCACCGACTCCGTCGTCCCCCCGGCGCAGCCTCCCACGTCCGCACTGCGAGCGGTTGTGGCGGGATTGCCTGTGGATGACGGGCTGACCCTGGATCTGCCGCCGATCGAGCGCTCGCGGGCCGAAGTCGTGAGCACGCCGGTCGAGGTGCGGTCGAGTGCGGACGATGTGCTGCCGGGTCTGAACCTGCCGCCGGTCGGGCCTCCGGAACGCGGAGAATCGGCAGAGCCCCCGGACCCGGAAGAGGCTGTGGCGCAGGCGGTACCAGCGGACCGGTCGGATTCTCCTGGCACAGCACCTCCACCCGATGCTGAATCGAAGGGGGTGCGAACCACTGCGAGTGGGGTGTCCGCGGCGGCGGAAAATGTTGTGATGCGGTGGAATCCGCATGGGCTGGCGCTGTTGCGGGCGGTGGTGGGAGCCGTGGGGGAGGGGGAGCCGTCGGTGCTGTTGATGGCTGGGGATGAATCGGGGGCGGCGGTTTTGCGGGTCGAATTAGCTCGGATGCGGCCGCGGGTGGAGATGACGATGGGGTCGGAGGCGGGTGAGGTGCGGGGGCCCGCCGCGGTGGCGCTGGTGGTGTTGGACGCGGGGGCGGTCATCGGGGCGGAGGGGTTGGGGGTGGTGCGGGGGTTACGGGCGGCGGGGACTCGGATCGTGTTCGCGTTGGACGGGATTCAGGCGCATCGGGAGTGGCGGGAGGTGTGGCGGGCGGATTCGGAACTGCTGGAGGGGGAGGGCGGGGGCGGGGTGGAGATCGTGCCGGTGTCGGGGCGGTTGGCGGCGGTGGGGCGCGCGGAAGGGGATGGGGCGCTGCTGGATCGGTCGGGGGTGGGGTTGTTGCATGCGCGGCTGGTGGCGGCGGTGGGGGCGGGGGCGGTGGGGGATCAGGGGGCGATCGTGCGGGAGCGGGTGCTGGCCGATACCCGGCGGCGGATCGAGGGCGAGTTGGGGAGGCTGCTCGGGGGTGGGGATGTGGCGGCGCTGCGGGAGGAGCGGGCGCGGCTGTTGGCGGTGGGGGACGGCGGGCGCGGGACGGCGATGGCCGTGGTGCGCAATCGGGTGCAATTGGCGCGGGTTGAGCTGTTGCACGAGGTAGGAGCGCGGATTCGGGCCGCGCACACCGGTCTTCGGGCCGATATAGAACGGCTGGCGCGGGGCGCACACGCCGAATTTCCGCGCCACGCGCACGCCGCTGTGGAAAAACTCACACTCGAGATGGATCGCACGATTCGTTCCCGGATGGCCGAATTGTGCCGTCAAGTCGAGGAATCCGTCGCGGCGGAATGGCATATATCTTTTCCGACACCGCCGGAACGCGCAGCACGGGCGATGGCCGTGCCGGGCCCGCGCTGCCGCGGCGCGGAGGACCATCTGGTGGTCGCGCTGGGGGCCTCGGCGGGGTTCGGACTGGGCCGTCTGCTGGTGACGCCGCTGGCCCTGCTGCAGGCCTTCGACTACGCGATCATGCCGGTCAGTCTGCTGCTCGGTGCCGCCGCCGCGGGCTGGGTGGTGCGCGCCCGGCGTCACCTCGCCGAGGGCGTTCACCTGCAGCAATGGGTCGCCGACACGCTGGTCGACGCCAAGGCGCAGCTGGAACAGCGGGTCGCCACGGCCCTCGTCGAGGCCGAGGAACGGCTCACCGACGAGGTGCTCGGCAGCGCCACCGCACGCCTGGTCGGCACCGATCTGCGGGTCGGTGAACTGGAGGCGCGATTACGCCAGGCGGCCCAGCGCCGCCCCGCTCTGCAGGCGGCATGCGAACGTGACCTGGCCGCACTCGAATTCAGATAGCGGCTGGTCGGAGGTTTCGACCCGATACCGAGTGGACAACCCGATTCCGTACACCCCGATATATGGCGTTAACCTCTATGGCAGGAACTAGGGCATCCGCGTCGCAGTTGTACGCCCGTCCAACCCGGGACGGTCCGTCGCAGCCTCGTCACGGAAGCCTCGCCGCAATTGGTGGCACTCGGTGTCGCGAGCCGCACTCGGGCTCATGGTTACCGTGCCCGCCCGTCTCAGGAGAGTTTTCATGACCTCAGCGACCATTCCTGGTCTTCACGATGGCACCGCGCCCACCGAGCACAAGGAACTGCTTGCCTGGGTACAGGAGGTCGCAGAACTCACCCAGCCCGACCGCGTGGTCTGGTCGGACGGTTCCGAGGAGGAAGCGGCTCGCCTCTCCGAGCAGCTGGTCGCCGCCGGCACCTTCAAGAAGCTGAACGAGTCGAAGAAGCCCAACTCCTACCTGGCGCTCTCCGACCCGTCCGACGTCGCCCGCGTCGAATCCCGCACCTACATCTGTTCCAAGACCGAGGCCGACGCCGGTCCGACCAACAACTGGGTCGACCCCGCCGAGATGCGCGCCACCATGACCGAGCTGTACCGCGGCTCGATGAAGGGCCGCACCATGTACGTGGTGCCGTTCTGCATGGGCCCGCTCGGCGCCGAGGACCCCAAGCTGGGCGTCGAACTCACCGACTCCGAGTACGTCGTGGTCTCCATGCGCGTGATGACCCGCGCCGGCAAGGACGCGCTCGAGAAGCTCGGCACCGACCGCCCGTTCGTGAAGGCGCTGCACTCGCTGGGCGCCCCGCTGGCCGAGGGCCAGGCCGACGTGCCGTGGCCGTGCAACGACACCAAGTACATCACCCACTTCCCCGAGGACCGCGAGATCTGGTCCTACGGTTCGGGTTACGGCGGCAACGCGCTGCTGGGCAAGAAGTGCTACTCGCTGCGCATCGCCTCCGCGATGGCGCACGACGAGGGCTGGCTGGCCGAGCACATGCTGATCCTCAAGCTCATCTCGCCGGAGAACAAGTCGTACTACATCGCCGCGGCGTTCCCGTCGGCCTGCGGTAAGACCAACCTCGCCATGATCCAGCCGACCATCCCGGGCTGGCGCGCCGAAACCCTCGGCGACGACATCGCGTGGATGCGCTTCGGTGCGGACGGGCGACTATATGCCGTCAACCCGGAGTTCGGCTTCTTCGGCGTCGCGCCCGGCACCAACCACTCCTCCAACCCCAACGCGATGGCCACCATCGACGCGGGCAACACCGTCTACACCAACGTCGCGCTGACCGACGACGGCGACGTGTGGTGGGAGGGCCTGGAGGGCCACCCCGATCACCTGATCGACTGGAAGGGCAACGACTGGTTCGAGCGTGAGTCGGAAACCCTGGCCGCGCACCCGAACTCGCGCTACTGCACCCCGATGTCGCAGTGCCCCACCCTGGCTCCGGAATGGGACGACCCGCAGGGCGTGCCGATCTCGGCCATCCTGTTCGGCGGTCGCCGCAAGACCACCATCCCGCTGGTGACCGAGTCCTTCGACTGGCAGCACGGCGTGTTCATGGGCGCCACCGTCGGCTCCGAGCAGACCGCCGCCGCCGAGGGCAAGGTCGGCACCGTGCGCCGCGACCCGATGGCCATGCTGCCGTTCATGGGCTACCACGTGGGCGACTACATCAACCACTGGATCACCCTGGGCAAGAACGCCGATGCCCAGAAGCTCCCGAAGATCTTCTACGTCAACTGGTTCCGTCGTGGCGACGACGGCCGCTTCCTGTGGCCCGGATTCGGTGAGAACTCCCGCGTGCTGGAGTGGGTCGTCAACCGCATCGAGGGCACCGCGGACGCCGTGGCCACCCCGATCGGCAATGTTCCGCACGCGGCCAACCTCGACCTCGAGGGCCTGAACGTGAACGCCGCAGACGTCGACGAGGCCCTCGCGGTCAACGTCGAGGAGTGGAAGCGCGAGATCCCCTCCATCGAGGAGTGGTTCGACTTCATCGGCGACAAGCTGCCCTCGGGCCTGCGCGACGAGTTCGAAGCGCTCAAGGAGCGTCTGGGTTAAAAGACCTGCCGAAAAGGCCCTGCCATACCGATTCCGGTGTGGCAGGGCCTTTTTCGTATCTCAGATCAGGAACCGAAGGGCATCAGCAGGGACTTCTGCTCGCAGTAGGCGTCCAGGCCCTCGGGGCCGTTCTCGCGGCCGATGCCGGAGGTCTTGTAGCCGCCGAACGGGGCGCACGGGTCGAAGGCATACCAGTTGATGGCGTAGGTGCCGGTGCGGACCTTCGAGGCGACGGCCGCGCCGTGCTCGATGTCGGTGGTCCAGACCGAGCCCGCGAGGCCGTAGTCGCTGTCGTTGGCGATGGCGACGGCCTCCTCCTCGGTGTCGTAGGGCAGCACCGACAGGACGGGTCCGAAGATTTCCTCGCGGGCGATGGTCATGGTGTTGGTGACATCGGCGAAGACGGTGGGCTGCACGTACCAGCCGGGCAACCCCTCCGGGCGGGTGCCGCCGGTGAGCAGGCGCGCGCCCTCGTCCTTGCCCTTGCCGATGTAGCCCTCGACGCGCTCGCGCTGCGCCTGTGAGATCAGCGGCCCGAGTTGGGCGGCCGGATCGTCGGGCAGGCCGACCGGGAAGGCGGCGATGGACGCGGTCAGCGATTCCAGGATCTCGTCGTAGCGGCTGCGCGGGGCCAGGATGCGGGTTTGGGCCACGCAGGCCTGCCCGCTGTTCATCAGACCCGCGAACGCCAGCTTCGGCATGTCGGCAATGTCCATGTCGGGCAACAGGATCGCGGCCGACTTGCCGCCGAGCTCCAGCGAACAGCGCTTGAGCTGGCTGCCCGCGATGGCGGCGATCTTGCGGCCGACCGCGGTGCTGCCGGTGAAGGTCACCTTGTCGACGCCGGGGTGGGAGACCAGGTATTCGGAGGCTTCCGGCCCGGCGGGCAGCACCGACAGCACACCCTCGGGCAATCCGGCCTCGGCGAAGAGGTCGGCCAGCAGGTTCGCGGCCAGCGGGGTCAGCGGCGCGGGCTTCAACACGACGCTGCAACCGGCGAGCAATGCGGGCGCGAGTTTGTTCACGGCCAGGAACAGCGGGACATTCCAGGCGATTACCGCGGCGACCACGCCGACGGGTTCGCGGGAAACCCGGGTGGTGCCGAATACGCCGGTGCGGGTTTCGGTCCAGGGGAACGACTTTCCGAGTCCGGCGTAGAAGTCGAGGGTGGCCCGCGCCGGAATGTAGTTCAGGGTGCTGGCGGCCATGGTGGGCGCGCCCATCTCGGCGGACAGCGCGGCGGTCAGGTCACCGGCCTTCTGATCGAGCAGCGCGACGACGCGGGTCAGCAGGGCGGCGCGTTCCTCGGGCGGGGTGGTCGGCCAGGGGCCGCTGTCGAAGGCGCGCCGGGCGGCCGCGACCGCGGCGTCGACGTCGGCATTGGTGACCACGGGGACGCTGCCGACGGTTTCCAGGGTGGCGGGTGAGACGACGGGCAGGGTGTCGGTGCCGGCCGGTGTGGTCCACTGGCCGCCGATGAACAGACTCTGGTACTCCATGAGAACACGTTACAATTTCGGGTCGATCCTTGTCTGGATCCAAGCCCGGACTGGTGTCCACTCAGCGGGACTGTGCGCCAATTGAGCCGCATGTGAAAGACGGTTCTCGATTCCGGTTGCCTGCCGGTGGCTTATAGTCGGTTCGAATTTCTTTCCGACGCCGATCTGGTCGTTTGCTACCCATTAACTCGGGGTATCTTCATTAGCGCGACCGCTTGCGAATCGCGTTCTCGGTGTTCGGCCGCTCGTCCGTTACCTCTGATGCTTCACCTCTGCTGTGTTTGTGTGCGCTGTGTTCGTATGCGAAAGGTAGGCGATGGCATGACCGATCTGGACATCGACGATTTCGTTCTCCCGGAGTTAGCGGAGCTCGACGCGATGCCTATCAGCACTCCGATGCAGCGGGCTGCGAGCCAGTTGCGGAAGGTGCTGCCGCCGGGGTGGGAGGTCGAGGTCGCCGAGGCCACCTACCCGACCGCGCGGACCGGTCGACCCGCACTGCGGTTGATGCTTCCGGAGGACTGATCGTCCGACCTGGTGTGCGGACGCGAAAGTGATGTGCCGCAATCGTTTCCGCATACTTCAGGCAAACGGCCAGCACTCCGCAAAATCGAATTCCAACCTGTCGGTTCGCTTTTCGTCAAACGCACTATTGCATTCGGAACCCGTAGCGAGCATGCTTTATAGCTACCGTGGATAGCTCGTTAGTACAGGGATCCGTTCGCGCACAGGGGAGTCCGAGTCATGGCGGTCCAAGTAGTCGGTAGATCGCTGATGACCAGTGATCTCACCCCGCATCAGGCGAAAAGCGTTGGCATCGGCGGCTGGGTGGTGTCGTTCCTGCCGGGCCGCACCCTCACCACCGAGCAGGCCACCGCTGCGCTACAGGCTGCGGAAGCGGTAGCTGCCGTGAATGCTCTCGCTTGCCAAGTCGGCCTCACGGTAATGGAGACCGTCGGGTTGGCTACCCAGGAGTCACCGTGGGGCGAACCCGATCGCGGTGGCAATGGGCTACGCCGAATCTGGCGTCGCGGCCACCTCGAACGCTGATTCCGGCGCGGTAGCTCCGGGTCGCTTGGTCGCCACCACCACCAGGTTGCTGACCAGCAGCTCCCGCAGCACCGGCACCCGCACCATCCACCACGCCCAGTGCGGGTGGTAGCGCGGGAACACCGCCAGGATCTCGACGTCGGCCGGAGTCTCGTGCGCCCAGCGCACGCCTTCGGCCGCACTCACCGCGAACAGTGACCGCCCGAATCGGTTCTTCGGCTCCCGGCCGTGCTTGCGCCGGTACCGTCGCGCCGCGAATTCTCCGCCCAGGTAGTGCCAGCGCCCGGTCTCGTGGCCGCCGAACGGCCCCAGCCACACCGTGTACGAAAACACCATCAGCCCACCGGGTTTGGTGACGCGCAGCATCTCCTCGGCCATCACCCACGGGTGTGGCACGTGCTCGGCCACATTCGAGGACACGCAGATCTCGACCGCGTCGTCGCGGAACGGCAGCGCCATGCCGGATCCGCGCACCGCGCCCGCCACCCGCAGTCCGGCCGCGTGCATTTCCGACGGATCCGGTTCGACCGGCAGGTAACGCGCCCCGGCCCGGCCGAACTCGTCGGCGAAATAGCCGGGCCCGCCGCCCACGTCCAGGACGATGGTGTCGCGCAGGGAACCGCCGGTGAGGTCGCGGTAGAAGTCGCTCACCAGATCCGCGGTGTCGGCGGCGACGCCGCCGTAGAACACGGCCGGATTGGTCTGTTCGAAGCGGAAGCTGCCGAGCAGTCGCAGCGACCGGCGCAGCGTGGCCCGGCGGGCGAATCGCGGACGCTCGCTCGCCCGGCGCGCGATGCCCTTTCGGAGGGCGGCGGTCCGCTCAGCTCGAAGCACGGCGGCCAGTCTCGCACAGGTTCCACCCCGCTCGGCGGCCTGCCCGCAACCTCGCACCCCCCGATGCGCGCCCGGCTCGCCGCCGCGCCGCCGACACGCCCGCCCGATGACCGGCCGGATCCGATCGGAGCAGGTCGGATGACCACTGACGGTCCGGATCCGGCCCTCGCGCTATATGGTGGATCCCATTGTTCGTCCCCCTTTCGCATAGTCGACCCCTGGAGATCTCCCCGTGCGTGAAGTGCTGCTGCTGTGCTGGCGCGACACCGGGCATCCGCAGGGCGGCGGCAGCGAGCGGTATCTGGAGCAGGTCGGCGCCCAGTTGGCCGCGCGCGGCGTGCGGGTGACACTGCGGACGGCCGCCTATCCGGGCGCCGCCAGGCGGGAGCGGGTCGACGGGATCGAGATCAGTCGCGGTGGCGGGCGGTTCACCGTGTATCCGCGGGCGCTGGCCGCCATCGCGCTGGGCCGGATCGGGTTCGGGCCGCTGCGGGGTCTGCGACCCGACGCGGTGATCGACACCCAGAACGGAATCCCCTTCTTCGCGCGGGCCGCCACCGCCGCGCCGACGGTGGTGCTGGTGCATCACGGGCATCGGGAGCAGTGGCCGGTAGCGGGTCGGCTGGTCGGGCGGATCGGCTGGTGGATCGAATCCCGGCTGTCGCCGCGCGTGCATCGGGACAATCAGTATCTGACGGTGTCGCTGCCGTCGGCCGAGGAACTCGCGGGGCTCGGGGTGAGCGGACCGCGAATCGCGGTGGTGCGCAACGGAGCCGAGCCGGTGCCGGATCGAGTGGCCGCCGGGGACGACAGCACCCGGACCGCGCATCCGAGCATCGTGGTGCTGTCGCGGCTGGTGCCGCACAAGCAGATCGAGGACGCCATGGCCGCGGTCGCGGGACTGCGCGCCGATCTCCCCGGACTGCGCCTGGACGTGATCGGCGGCGGCTGGTGGGACGCCAACCTGCGCGCGCACGCCGATGAACTCGGCATCTCGGACGCGGTCACCTTCCACGGGCACGTGGACGAGGACCGCAAACACCGGTTGCTGGCGCGGGCCTGGGTGCATGTGCTGCCCTCGCGCAAAGAGGGCTGGGGATTGGCCGTCATCGAGGCCGCGCAGCACGGGGTGCCGACGGTCGGCTACCGGAGTTCGCGCGGGCTCACCGATTCCATCGTCGACGGTGTCACCGGACAGCTGGTGGACGACGTGCAGCAGCTCACCGCAGCCGTCGGGGAACTGCTGCGGGATCCCGAGGCGCGCACCGTACTCGGGGAGAAGGCGCGGGCTCGGGCGCGGGAATTCTCGTGGGAGCAGACCGGCAACGGGGTGTACGAAGTGCTGTCGGCGGTGACGCGCGGTGAGCGGATCGCCGGGCTGATCGCCCCGGTCCGTTCGTGATTCGCGGCCGCGACGGTTTCTGCGGGGCGGCTGTGCAGTTCCCCGAACCGCCTCGGCCGGACCCGGGCCGTTCCTAGCCTGGATGAATGTGGATCATTCTCGTCATCGCGCTAGTCAGTGTTCTCGTGATCGGGGCGGGCTTCGCCACCGGCTTCCCCCGGGACTGAGCGCGGCCGCCGCGACCCGGAAACCCCTGCGGCGGTAGCGAATCCGCCGACCAGCAGCACGGCCCACACCAGATGCGCCGTGCCGGACACGCGGCGGCTCGCGGCCGTCGCGTCGTGGGCGACGATCGTCCCCGGCACCCGGTACAACTGCAGATCCCCGTCGCTGTAGACGGAATCCAGCTGGGCCAGCGTCGTTTTCGACTCACCCAGCGGTCCGGGCGTGCGCCCCTCGACCAGCACCCATCCCACCCCCGACCGTGCCAATGCCGCGGCCGAACCCCCGTGCAGCAGCAGCTGTTCCACCTCCCGCGCCCGCGCGCCCTCGCCCGACACCACACCGCCGCGCACCGGCAGCTCCCCGGTCTGCAACACATCTCGCTTCAGCGTCCGCGGCGCCGGGTCCAGCACCGGCGCACTCCCCGAATATCGGAACTTCCGGAACATCCCACCCGGCAGCACCGCCACATCCCCGGGCGCATCCACCATCTCGGCCACTCGCTCCCATCCGGCCGGATACCGCACCGCCCGCATCTCCCCACCGACACCCCACGCCAGATCCGGCAGCGCCACCACGGTCAACACCATGAAAACCGCTGCCACCCAAGCAATTCGGACCTGCCCCGCCGAGCCGCTCGCACTCTCCGATCGCTTCGCGACCCACCGCGTCACCGCAACGCACCCGGCCGCCGCACACAGCGCGTACGCCGGAACCGCCAGCGCCACGAACTTCTGTGTATCCCGCACCAGCCCGAACCCGGGCACTCGAGTCATCAAGAACTCACCGACCGACAGTCCCCACCCGGTCGCCCCGAGCGCGGGCACCACCACCGCGACCACCGCCAGCCCCAGCAGCCGTCGACGCGCGGTCCACCGCACCTGCTCGAACAGAGCTGTCCGCGCGGTTGATTCGACCGCGCCGTCTCCGCTGCCGGAGCCGTCGGCCTGCGCCGCTGTGCCACCGAGGTTCTCGGAGCTGGAAGTCCTCAGGGGGTGGGCTTTGCCATCGCGGCCGCCGAGAACGCCTCGAACTCCGGTCGCTACGACGCTGAGCAGGAGCAGGGTGCCTATGGCGGCGAAAAACGTGGTGCGCGAATCGGGTACGGCGGTGCTGTTCCACAACCCACCCAGCCCGGCCAGACTGCCGAGCGTCCCCAGCCATGGTTCCGCCCGCGCCGCGAATGCCGCCACCCCCGCCGGGTCCGAAGGCTCACTCCCAGCTCCGGACAGGGCAGTCGCGATCAGCCACGGCGCTGCGGACAGCACCCAGAGTCCCGCCGCACCAAGCAGATTCCGCCTGCCCACCAGCACCGCCGCCACACATCCGGCCAGCAATGACCCGGTCGGCGTCAATCCGGCCGCCGCGAAGCATCCGGCCAGTGCGGCCCAGCTTCCCACCGCACGCCAGTGCGTTCCCCGGCGATCGGCCGAGGCCGGCGGGTGTGCGCGACCCACAGTGCCCGAGTTATCCACAACCGGTTCATCCACACCCGGTGGAATTTCGACGTCCGCGCGACTGCCGGTGCCCTCGGCTGGCGCTGTCGCGGCAGCAGGGTCGACTCGGTCCGTGGTATTCGCAGTCGGTGAGTTCGATTCGTGCAGCGGAGTTTCGGTGTCGCGCTGACTGTTTGCGCCTTGGGCTGGCGTGATCGCGGCTCGTTCGGCCGATCGCGCGCGTAAGCGGGTGGCGAGCAGGGCGGTCCAGGGGAGGGCGGCGTAGCCGGTGAGGAGGCTCCAGTGGCCCTGGAGCAGGCGTTCGGCGACGTAGGGGTTCCAGATGGTGACCGTGGCGGCCACCAGTCGGGGGCCGAGCCCGACGTGCAGGAGGTGTCGGGTGAGGGTGGCCGCGCCCCAGCCCGCTAGCCAGATGGCCAGCAGGAGAATCGTTTTGACGAGGATGCCGCCGTCGATGACGGTGGAGAGGGCGGCGATCAGGGCGTCCTGGGGGACGGCGCGGGGTGCGGCGTCGCCGAGGCCGAGGGCGGAATCGGTCAGATAGGACCTGGGGGTGCTGACGGCGTCACGCAGCAGGAGATAGCCGGGGCCGAGCAGGGGGCCGGTGACGAGCAGGGCCAGCGCGAGGCTGTACCCGGCGGGTATCAGTGCGGTCCAGCGCCGTTGCGTGATCATCGTGCGCACCACGAAACCGTAGCGTGGCTGTCGGGGACGCCGCCGCAGGGCTGTGGAAGGTTGTGGATGAATCCGAGATCAGCCCTGCTGGGTGCCGCTGGCTTCGAATCCCGGGACGGTGGAATCGGGTTCGGTGGTGCGGGCGGTCCGCAGGGCGAGCGCGGTGATGACCAGGGTGGTGACGGCTGCGGTGACCGTCGCGGTGACGATCAGCGCGAGGACCGAGTGGGCGAGGGTGAGCATGGCCGCGACGCCCGCGGCCAGTCCGATCCAGGTGATCGCGGCGGGTGCCGTGCGGTCGGTCGCGATCGCGGACAGCAATGCGCCCTGGAGTACCGACAGCAGTGCGCCTTCGAGAGCGAACAGCCACAGCAGACCCTCGATCGGCGCGTAGTCGTGGCCCGCGAAGAGTGGGGCCAGGGGCGCGGCGATCGCGGCTCCGGCGACGGCGATCGCGCCGATCCCCATCAGCACCGCGAGCGCCGAGCGCATGGCGCGCGCCGAATGCTGCGGCTGCGCCATGCGCGGATACAGCACCACGCCGACCGCCTGCGGCAGCCAGAACGCGATCTTGGTGGCGATGGCGCCGAGTGCGTAGCGCCCGGCATCGTTCTCGTCCAGCACGATTCGCGAAACGATCAGGTCCGCCGACGACAACGCCATCAGTGCGGCCTGCACCTGGACGGCTCGGAACACCGGGACGACCCCGAGCCCCGGCCAGCTCCGATCCGAATGTGACTGTGCGCCCGGCCGGTTCGGGTCCGCCGCGGGTTCCCGGCTGTGTCCGGCCCACGCCGTGTCGTCGAGCCAGCGGACGATCAGCACGGCCGCCGTGGCACCCGCCGCGCCTGTCCACAGTGCCGTCGCGGATCCGCCGCCACCGGCGAGCACCAGCAGCGCGGGGGTCACCCGGGCGATCATGCCGCCTGCGAGGACCAGGGCCAGGTCCCGGAATCGGCTGCGGCCCTGCAGGATTCCCTGTTCACCGGCGAGGAGCACCAGGACCGGTGCGGCGGACAGCGCCCCGGCCGCGCCCGCGATCCCCACCTTCAGCACCGCGCTCACCAGCGGTGCGAGTACCACGGCGGCCACCGCGACCAGTCCCGCGCAGCGGTAGGCCAGCCGGCGCGCGGCCGCGGTGCTCGCGCCGCGCACCACTTCCCGCGCGACCACGTTCTGCAATGCGAGCGCCGGAACCGCGCACAGGGTCTGGACGGCCAGCAGGCTCGCGAAGGAGCTGTAGCCCGCCACCCCGAGCCAGCGGCTGGCCAGCAATTGCAGCAGGTATCCGGCGACGTTCGCCGTCATCGCGCCCGCTGTCACCAGCGTGAGGTCCGCGACCACGGGCAGACGGCGTACAACGGACACCTCCGCAATGCTGCCACCCGGCGGCTGTCCCGTTGCGCGTACCCCTCGCGACTTCGGACCCGGGCCCGCCGCCATCGGCTGGCCACCGCGGCGGGGAGGTCCGGAAACGACAGTGGCCCCGCACCTTCGGGTGCGGGGCCACTGTCAGGATTCGGAACTCAGGGGTTCTTGTTCAGATCCGTCTTGCTGATGTCGATCTGCTGGGTCGGGGCGTCCGCGAACGGGTCCGGTCGGCTGGGGGCGGGGCCACCGGCCGGGGTCGGGGTGACGCGGCGGACCGGGGTGGGACCGTTGCCGGACTTGCCGAGGAAGCCGATGACCAGGCCCGCGATCAGGGCGATGAGGCCCACGATGCCGAGGATGATCGGGAGGGTGCGGCCGTAGAGCGAGATCTTGTCCATGTTGTCCTTGGCCACCGAGATCTGCGATTCGATGGTCGGCTCGTCGAAGACGAGGGTGGACTTGAGGGCGGTCACCTCGGGCTGGTCGCCGCTGCGGGCGTAGTAGAGGTGAATCTGCTCCTGGCCCTTGATGACCGTGCCGGTCTCCGGCTCGATCCACAGATCGCGGGTGTTGGTGTACCAGCGGGCCATGGTGACATCACCGTCGCCGTCCACGCCCCACTTGGCGGCGGGGAAGGTCAGCTTATTGGTCGGCGAGTTCGCGACCGTGGAGAGATCGGTGGCCGGAATGGTCTGCTGGAAGTGGTAGACCTTCAGGCTGTTGATCTCGCTCTCGTCGACATAGTTGATGTCGGAGGTCTTGCGCGCGTTGAGATCGAAGTACGGGTAGGACTTCTTCTCGGTGCCGATGGGGAAGCGGTACTGCAGACCGGTGTGCTGCACCGGGTCCAGCACGCTGTCGCCCTTCTTGTCGACGGTGACGGCGATGGAACCGTTGGGCCCACCGTCCACCGAGTCGACCGGCATACCGTTCTTACGGTCGATGGTGACCCGGTCGACGGTCGCGGTGAGCAGGCCGGTGTCGCCCTGCTTGTCGGTGCGACGCAGGGTCTGACCGGCCTGGATGGTCATTTCCGAGGCGTTCGACGGGTCTTCGACGGTGACGAAGCGCTGCGAGACGAGCGGAACGTTCTGGTCCACGTGGGCCGCGCCGGTCGGGGCGCTGAGCGACTTGGAGTCGAGCACCTCGCTGGGGGCGTTCTGCGGATTGCTCGCGACGGTGGTGATCTCCAGGTCGAGCGGCGTTTTCGCGAGCCTGCTCACCGTATAGGTGGGGATCAAGATCGCGGCGACGAGCAGCATCGCACCGAGCCCCACGAGCAGGCAGGCTACCGTCCGTCTGGTACCGGCACTGAGTGCCATGCAGGTTCTCCTCGTCGTCGAACACGTGTTTCGTCGAGCGCGGCGGTCGACGCACGGCGCTCGTGAGCCCCGACACTAACAGTCCGAACGGTTCCAGAGTGATGCCGAGGCAGGAAAACTCCGCGAAATACCCCCAAGTCAAACGGCGGGTGCTCACATGCAGTGCCGCAGGGCAGACTGATACCCGATGACCACCACCGCGCACCCAGCCGCCGAGCCGGTCCCACCGGTCGGTCCGAGTGCCGACCCCGCCGACGATCTTCGCGACTCCGGCACCGGTCCTACCGTGCTGCTCGGTCGGTTCGTTCCGGCACTCGAAGGCATGCGCGCGCTTGCCGCCCTCGGCGTCATGCTCACCCACGTCGCCTTCCAGACCGGCGCGAGCGGGCACCCGATCTTCGGCCGGGTGTGGGAGCGCTTCGATATGGCGGTCGCGGTGTTCTTCGCGCTGTCGGGCTTCCTGCTCTGGCGTCCGCACGCGGCTGCCGCCTGGGGACTGGGGAAGGCGCCGCAGGCCGGACGCTATCTGCTGCACCGCGCGGCCCGCATCCTGCCCGCGTACTGGGTGGTGGTGTGCGCGGTCCTGATCCTGCTGCCCAGCGCCGCGCATACCGCCGGGCTGCGGGTGTGGGTGTCGAATCTGGCGCTGCTGCAGGTGTTCGTGCCCTACACCCTCACCGACGGCCTCACCCAGATGTGGAGCCTGTCGGTCGAGGTGGCCTTCTATCTGTTGTTGCCGGTGTTGGCGCTGGCCCTGATGTGGTTGCGCGGCAAGCGAGCCCGGCTGCGGGTCCCGGCGGTGCTGGGTTTCGCGATGGTCTTGCTGACCTGGAATCTGCTGCCCGTCCCCACCCCGGAGGGCATTCACGCCGACAACTGGGTGCCCGCGTACCTGCCGTGGTTCGCGGTGGGCATGCTGCTGGCCGAACTCGGCGATCGGCCCGCGCCCCGCTTGCGGCGGGTGGCCGGTGACCTGCGGCTGATGTGGCCGCTGGCGCTGGCCGCCTTCCTGCTGTCGACCACGGACCTGGCCGGGCTGCGCGGGCTGACCCACGGGCAGCCCTGGCAGTACGCGTTGAAGATGGTGCTGGGCATGGTGATCGGCTTCGGCCTGCTGGCCCCGCTGGTGCTGCGGCCGGAGGTCCGGCACCGCTGGCTGGAGAGCCCGGTCGCCGCGACGCTGGGCCGCTGGTCCTTCGGCATCTTCATCTGGCATCTGGCGGTGCTGTCGATCGTGTTCCCGGTGTTCGGCATCATCCCGTTCTGCGGGCATTTCGTACTGGTGTATCTGCTGACGCTGGCCTTCACACTGCCGTTGGCGGCCGCGAGTTTCGCGTTGATCGAGGAACCGATCCGGCAGTGGACGCGTCGCCGTTTCGGTTGAGCGGCCCCGAGAATTCGGCGCGAAATGACAACCGGGTGAGGGTGTTTCAGGGCTGATCGGGCCGCTGCGGCAATGCGGCGAGGCCGACCGCGATCACCGCGACCAATGCCGGGAACTGCACCCAGAGCGAACCGCCCACATAACCGTCCAGCGATCGCCACGGCCCGGTGGACAATGCCGCCGCGCACAGTGCGGTGCCACCTCCGGCCAGCCACACCAGCGTCTGCGGCCACCAGGGTGGACGCAGGTACGCACCCATCAGCCCGAGTGCGGTGAGTACCAGGGCGACCGGACCTGCGATGACTCCCGCCGCCGCGGCGAGCCCGAGGCACGCGGCGGTCCGGCTGTGCCAGGTACGTGGCGCGGGCCCGTCCTCGGGCCACTTGGAGCGGGCGCCCCGGAAAGCCAGCCAGGCCAAGGGAATCAGCAACAGCAGCCCGCCGAAGATGGCGAGTCGATACCAGCGGTCGGTCGGGAACGACACGGTGACCGGCCCCTTGGTGCCGGGCGGCAACAGCCACGCCTGCTGCCAGCCGTCGATCACCACGGGTTTCAGTGCCACCCCGTCGGCGGTCTTCGCCTCCCACCCCACATTCGTGCTCAGCGGCAGCACCAGCACCTGTGTCCCGGCTGCCGTGTCCGTGGTGAGCGGCGTGGTCCGGTCGAGTCGCAGGGTGTCGACGCTGAACAGGTCGGTGGGGGCGACGGCCACGTCCACCTTGCCGGTGGGGAGGTCGAAGTCCGTAGCGGTGTCGTCCGTCGCAGCCGAGTCGTCTGCCGGGCACACGGTGGCGGGAATCGGTGCGCCGGAGCGCAATTCGTCGGCGGTCGCGGTGAGCATGGTGTGCAGAGTGCGGCCCGCGGCGGCGATGGTGGGGCCGTGGGCGCAGTCGATGGTGATGGGGCGGTCCGGGGCGGCGGGGGCCGGGTAGTCGGGGCCGAGGACGTTCACCTCGGCGAGGCCGGGTGGCTGCTCCTGCGCGAAACCCAGTGCGGTGCGGTCGAGTACGGGATCCCAGGTCTGGATGCTGAGCACGATGTGGTCGGTGACGTACGGCTCGAGCTCGATGCGGGTCGGCGTCCCGGACGTGGGGTCGACGTCGCGGACCTGCGGACCGTTGCCGAGGTTCACCGACACCGAGGTCGGGTGAGCGGGCAGGTCGCCGCGCGAGGGCGTCACCTCGAGACCGGTGACCAGGGTCGGTGCGGGCAGTTCGATGTCGAGGGTGGGTTTGCCGCCGGCCGGTGTGCGGATCACGGATTCCGGTGCGGTCCAGCTGGTTCGCGGGTCGCCGTCGGTGGCGGCGAGGGCGGAGCCGCGTGGGTCGCCGACGTCGGCCCGGCCGCGGGCGATGGGCCGCTCGGCATCGGTGAGCAGGGCTTCGAGGGCGGGTCCGGGCCGGGTGCGGACGGTCAGCCCCGGGGTGACGGTGACCGGTTGCGGCACCCGCAGGGTGCGTTCGAACAGTCCGGGTTCCTCGGCGGCCAGGGCCAGGCCCTTGCTGCACCGCACCCGGTCGGGCGAGTCGAAACAGGCGCTGCGGCCGGGGAATTCCTGTCCCAGGTTCCAGCCGCGCACCTGGGCTCCGGCGGGCGCGGGCGGCAGCACGGTGCGGTGGCGGATGTCGACGGTGACCGGGTTGTCGCGGTCGGCGTAGTCGTCTAGGCCGATCTCGGCGATCGCGAATTGCCCACCGGCGCTGCCGTCTTCGGTGTGCATGGCGGTGACCTTGATCCAGTCGGTCTTGCCCGGCGGCAGCGAGATCGACACCGGCTTACCGGGTTCGGTGATCCGCGCGGACACCGTGCCCCGCGCGGATTCCACCTCCACCCATTTCACCGGGCTGCCGATGGCGGCGGCGCTGGTAGTCAGCCGCAGCACCGCGGAGCTCACCGGATGATCGAGGTCGAGCCGAAGCCATTGCCCCACCGCGTGTTCGGTGCCGTTGCTGATCCAGGCGGTCGCCGGGTCGCCGTCCACCACGGCGGCGGTGGAGCTGCCGGGCGCGGCCCCGCCGAGTTGGGTGGCGTCGGCCGCCGAGCTGGAGGCGGTGACCGTCGCGCCCGACCATTCGCCCTCGACCAGCGCCGCGCCGGGCACCGGATAGTCGGGCACCAGGTTGTGGGTGCGGCGGGGGTCGCCGGGTGCGCGCAGCGCCGAGTTGTGGTTGTCGACGCGCCCGAAGTCGGTTTCACGGTCCATGGGGGTGTCGGTGACGGTGACGGAGTTGACCGGTAGCCCTGCGCGTTTCGCGTCGACATCCAGCAGTGAGGGGCCCGACGTAGCATCCGGATCCCGGTGCAGCCGTTCGAGAACCTCGGGTCCGCCCTGCACGACCGGCAGGCTTTCCAGGGGCACCGTGTACGCGCCGGGGAACGATCCGGGCGCGCCGACGCCGCTGTGCACCTGCGTCGCGGTCCCGGGCGTGGTCGCCTGCACCCGGTAGATCTCGATGGCCGGATACGCGGGCCGCAGGTCTTCGTCGGCGACGAGCCCTTCCACCTGCCCGGGTTCGACGGCGTCCCCGAATTCGGCGACCTTGGTCAGTCCCGGCGAGCCTTCGATGGCGCGGTGCGCGAGCATGGGCCGGGTCGAGCGGGAGGTCTCGGGGTCGAGGTCGTTGCGCAGCACCAGGATTCCGATGCCCTGCCCGATCAGCGTGCTCGCGAGTCCGGTGGAGGGGCGTCCGTCGGCGATCAGTCGCTGCACCGAGTCCATGGCGCGAATGGCTCCGGGCGGGTTGAGCGGCACCGAGTCGCGGACCGCCCAGGGTGTGCTCGCCAGTGCTTGCAGGGGTTCGTCGCGGGTCAGTCCCCAGATCTGGCTGCCGAAGGGTGCGCCGGGCACCACCAGCGCGCGGGTGTCGGAGGCGTTGTGCGCCAGCCAGTCCGCGGTCTGCTGCCAGTACCCGGGCACGTGGTCGTAGTCGCCGCTGGGTGCGAGTTTCCCGGTCCACGCCAGTGAGGTGGACAGTGCCAGCGCGGTCAGGATGAGCGCGCCGACGGCCACCATCCGATTGCGTTCCGGATGCGCGAAGGCGCTGCGCCACACCGGCATCGGCACCGAGGCGGGCAGCGGCACCTTGCTGAGCAGGTGCGCGAGGCCGAGTACGAGCGGCAGCCGGATCAGCGGTTCCAGCTTGTGCACGTTGCGCAGTGGCGCGCCGCCGGAGTCGAGGAACAGCCGCACGTGTTCGGCGAACGGCCCGCCGAGTTCACCGGCGTAGCCCGCGCAGATGCCGACCAGCCCGACCAGCAGGATCAGCGCCAGCCGTCCGCGATACGGCATGGATTTCAGTGCGATTCCGGCCATTCCGGCGGCTGCCAGCATGCCGGTGGCCAGTACGGCGGCGGGCTGGGTCACCAGCACCGCGCCCGCGATGCGTTCCGGTGAGACGAACGGGGTCCAGGAGTCGGTGCCGCGCAGCACTTCTCCGAGCGAGGCCCACTGGGTGGTGACCCCGGCGGATTCGATGTAGTCCAGGAACGGCGGGCTCACCTTGCCGAGCAGCAGCAGCGGCACCACCCACCAGAAGGTGCCCAGCGCCAGCAGCGGGATCCAGGCCCGGGTGAAGCGCCACCAGGCCCGGTTGGGGCGCAACGAGATCCACCACAGTGCGGCGGGCAGGAAGGCCGCGGCGGTGGCGACGGCGTTCACCGAACCCATCAGTGCCAGCGCCAGGGCGCTCCCGGCGGGCGTGGCCGCGCCCCGCCACACCGAACGTGTGGAAGTGTCGGCCGCCCCGGCCTTTTCGTCCGCGGCGGCACGGTTCATCGCCATCCCGAGCGCGGCGGGGGCCAGCAGCACCCACGGCGCGAGCATCATCGGCAGCGTCTCCGAGGAGATCGAGCCGAGGGTGGTGAGCACGCGGGGTGAGAGCGCGAACGCGACGGCCGCGATCACCCGGGAGCCGCGGCTACCGAGCCCGAGGGTTTCGCAGAGCCGGATGATGCCCCAGAACCCGGCCAGCAGCAGCAGCGCCCACCAGACGCGCTGGGTGATCCAGGCGGGCAGCCCGAGCAGGTGCCCGAGGGAGAAGAACGCGCCGTGCGGGAAGAAGTATCCGTACGCCTGGTTCTGCACCTGCCCCATCGGGGCCTGACTGCTCCACAGGTGGGCGGCGCGGGAGAGGAATCCGAGCGGATTCTGTGCCAGGTCGTATTTGGTGTCGGCGGTGGTGCGGCCGGGTGCCTGCAGGAAGGTCAGCAGGAATGCGGCGAGCACGCTGCCGAGCAGCCAGCGGCGGCCAAGCGGTGTGGTGTTCGGCGAGGCCTGCCGGTCAGCGAGAGCCGTACTCAACGTTGTTGAGTAGCGAGGAACCCGCGTCGCCGCTGCGATCGATGTCGGGCCGCTTGTCCTGCGACGCCGCGATCGTGATGACCAGGACCGCCGCCAGCCCGATGAGGGCTCCACCGACAGCACTCGCTGCACCAGGTACGGCAAACTTCATCGCGGGTACTCCCTACATCGGACGCATGCGTAACTCGAGCCAACCTAGCAGGTTTTCTCGCGGGCACGGCTGTCCCGGCGGGCGGGCTTGCCGGTGACCGCGTGATCTCCTGCGACTACCCGGAGATCTCGCAGTGCAGCCCGCCCAGGAAGGTGCGCAGCTTGACGGTGGTCTCGGCCAGTTCGGTCTGCGGATCCGACGCCGCGACGATGCCGCCGCCGCCGAAGGCGCGCAGCCCGCGGCCGTCGGCGGCGAGTTCGGCGCAGCGGATGGCCACGAACCAGTCGCCGTCGCCGCTCGCGTCGCACCAGCCGACCGCGCCGCCGTAGAAGCCGCGGTCGCCCTCGAGGTCGGCGATGGCGTCCAGCGCCAGGTCGGTCGGGGTGCCGCAGACGGCCGGGGTCGGGTGTAGCGCGACGGCCAGGTCCAGGGCGGTGGTGGCGGGGTCGGCGAGGACGCCGGTGATGGGGGTGGCCAGATGCCAGACCTCGGGCGTGCTCAGCAGTTCCGGTCCGTCGGGGATGGCGAGCTCCACGCACAGCGGGGTGAGGATGTCGCGGATCCAGTCGATGACGTAGGCGTGCTCTTCGCGATTCTTGGTGCTGGCCAGCAGTTCCCGGGCCTGGACGGCGTCGGTGTCCGGGTCGGCCGAGCGCGCGAGCGTGCCCGCCAGCGGGCGCAGCGTGACGGTGCGGCCGCGCCGCGACACCAGCACCTCGGGGGTGGCGCCGAGCAGGGTTTCGCCGGGGCGTCCGGCGGCGGTCAGGTCGACGGCGTAGACGGCGGCGCGCGGATGCCGGGTGACCAGGTGCGCGGCCACCACCTCGGGTTCGAGCGGGGCGTCGGCCTCGGCCAGCAGCGAACGGGCGGCGACCACCTTGCGCAGCGGCTGCCCCGGATCGGCGAGCTGTTCGACGAGTTTCGTCACCCGTGCCACATGCTCTGCGGCACTGGGCATTTCAGACACTACGCGCACTCGGGGCAGGTCCGGCAGCGCGGCCGGGCGCCACGGTCCGGCGGTGTGCGTGGACTGTTCGGGCGCGACCAGCGCGGTGCGGCGGCGCGGATCGAAGGGCAGTGCGCCGACGATCAGTTCGGCCGTCCCGGAACGCAGCGCCGACCCGGCGGCACCCGCGGAATCGAAGGCCGCGCGGGTGCCCGTGGCGCGGACGACACCGTCCGGCATAGCGAGCAGAAAACCGTCCATGATGATCCCGACGATAGTCCGCGCCCGCGGGCCGGACGGTATTCGAGCGACGCATCTCTCATCGCGTCGCGGGTCCGATCAGGCTCCGGTCAGGGCTTTTTCGATGCGGGCCGATCGCAGGGCGGCACCACCAGCACCGGGCGGTGGCAGTGCTTGAGCACGGCGTCGGCGACGCTGGAGTGCAGCAGGGCGCGCAGTCCGGTGGCGCCGCGGGTGCCCGCCACGATGATGTCCACATCCAGTTCGTCGGCGACCTCGACGATGGCGTTCCAGATGGTGCTGCCGGATTCGACGGTCCGGGCCTCGGCGTTGAGTCCGGCGATCTTCGCCAGGCGCACGCCCTCGGCATTGATGTTCTTGGCGTCGGCGAAGGCGATGTCCTCGATGTCGTCGTCGCTCATCCACTCCGGCTGCATGACTCCGGACAGCCCGGACAGGCGAGCGGCCTGGCGCACCATGGGTTCCCACGCGGTGACGACCACGGCTCGGTCGGCGGCCAGGAACCTGCCCGCGTATTCGACGGCGCGGCGCGCGTTCTCGGACCCGTCGTATGCGATCAGCATCAAATCGCAGGGCATGACGAACCTCCTGGTAGGTGCGTCTGTCACGTACTCGGAGGCTACCCCGGAATTGCCTCGCGACACCGGAAGCCGACCGGTTCGTTGTGAATTCGTGCAGCGCTGCGGTTCGCGGCTTGGCTACCCTGGTATTCGACAGTTCGCTCACGATTCACCCAAACCAGTGGTGCTATGGGCGGTACGGGTTTTCACTGAAAAGCGTCGGCGTTTTTGCCGGCGGTCGACATCGCCGTCGTGGGAGCAGGCCCGAACGAGGGGTGGATTGTGCGGTTGGACGAGCTGACGACTCCACAGGAATGGGCCCGGGTCTACCGGTCCCTACTTGGTCTGCCCCACGTGCACGTGACCACCCCGGGGTTCGTGGTACTGCCCCTGGTCGACACGATCGCGGCGTTGAACACTCCGGAAGCGTTGGGGTCCTTGGTACTTGACGAACTGATCACGCGCGGCGTCCCGGGCCCGGTCCTGGTCCGCGACAAGCCGCCGCGCCGCACCTTCCTCGCGGTGTTCGACGGCTACCCGTCGGACGAATGCCTCGAGTTGCTGGAGCGCAACAGTGTCGACATCGGGCCGCATCGCAGTAATGTCATCCTGCCCACAGGTTTCGGCCGTCACACCCATGAGGGCCGGTGGTGGGCGCGCGTTCCGCAGCGCGAGGAATCCCTGCCACTGCTCTCGGAGGTCGTCGCGGCCACCCAGGCGGTGCTGTGACCACCGAGAGTGCCACAGTGACAATCGAACCGGCCTTCTTCGGCCACCATGAAGCCGACCCCCGCGCCCTGCTGTTCTTCGAATGGTGTCAGCGCACCGAATCCGGTTACCAGGTAGCCGAATTCGAGGAGGAGGTGCGGGAGCTGACGCATACCGGGCATCCGGTGCCCAAGGCCTGCTGGCGGCTGCTGGACCGGGTGGAGGCCGCGCCCAGGTCCACACCCCGGCGATTCACGGAATGGGTGGACGCTCCCGACTTCGTGAATGAGCTTGACCTGGAAGGTGATTCGGACCTCGGGCTGGATACCGCCGCACTGCCCGACCGGATCCTGGGCGGCTGGCTGGGCCGCTGCGTGGGCAGCACCCTGGGCAAGCCGCTGGAGAACGGCTTCCGCTGGACGCCGCACCGGATCCGCGAGTACCTGGAGTCCTTCGGGGCCTACCCGCTGCGCGACTACGTGCCGGTGCCGGATCCGCTGCCGCCCGCGGCATACGGCCGCCGCGCCTGGCACAACGCCACCCTGGGCCGCATCGACGGCGTCCCGCGCGCCGACGACCTCGACTACACCGTGCTGGGTCTGCACCTGCTCGAACAGCACGGCCCGAACTTCACCCCGGATCAGGTCGCGGCGCTGTGGATGGAGCGCCTGCCGTTCCTGCAGACCTACACCGCCGAGCGCGTCGCCTACCGCAATCTGATCGACGGGTTCGCACCCCCGGACACCGCCACCTTCCGAAACCCCTACCGGGAGTGGGTCGGTGGCCTGATCCGCGCCGACATCCACGGCTACACCAATCCCGGCCGTCCGGCCCGGGCCGCCGAATCCGCCGCCCGCGATGTCTCGATCTCGCACGTGGGCAATGGATCCTGGGCCGCCATGTGGGCCGCCGCCCTGGTGTCCGCCGCGTTCACCGCCCCGGATCCCGCTGCCGCACTGACCATCGCGCAGCAGGTGACCCCGCCGAACTCACGACTGGCGCTGGCCCTCGCCGACGTCCTCGACGACCACGCCAACGGCCGCACCTGGGAGGCCGCGACCGCCGCCGTCCACACCCGCCACGCGCACTACAACTGGGTGCACTCGATCGGCAACGCCTGCCTGACGGCGGCCGGATTGCTCTGGGGCGAAGGCGATTTCACCCGCACCCTGGCCCTGGCCGTCCAGGGCGGCTGGGACACCGACACCAACGGCGCGACCGCCGGTTCGGTGGCGGGCATCCTCACCGGAGCCGCCGCCATCCCCGCCCACTGGACCGACCCGCTGCACGACACCCTGCACAGCGCGGTCGGCGGCTATACCCCCAGCAGCATCGAAGACCTTGCCCGCCGCACCGTCGCCCTGGTGCGCTGAGGCGACGAATTTCGGTGTGCCGCCGCGAATAATGTAGTCGTGGAGGCGGGATTCGAACCCGCGCCCTCCGCCGTGTCGAGACGGTGATCTACCCGCTGATCTACTCCACGACCGCGACAAAGCTAGCGCCGCAGGTTATTTCGGGCCAGTGAATATCCCGGAAAGCGAAAAGGGCGGTGTCCGTTGTACGGACACCGCCTTTTCGGTCGGTTGCTAGCGCTCGACGATCGCGACGACGCCCTGGCCGCCCGCGGCACAGATGGAGACGAGGGCGCGGCCGCCGCCCTTCTCGGCCAGCTGCTTGGCGGTCTGGGCGATGATGCGGCCGCCGGTGGCGGCGAACGGGTGGCCCGCGGCGAGCGAGGAGCCGTTCACGTTCAGCTTGGAGCGGTCGATGGAGCCCAGGGCGCCGTCGAGGCCCAGGCGCTCCTTGCAGTACTGGTCGGACTCCCAGCCCTGCAGGGTGGCGAGCACCACCGAGGCGAAGGCCTCGTGGATCTCGTAGTAGTCGAAGTCCTGCAGCGTCAGGCCGTTTCGGGCCAGCAGGCGCGGCACCGCGTAGGTGGGGGCCATCAGCAGGCCGTCGGGGCCGTGGATGTAGTCCACCGCGGCGACCTCGGAGTCGACCAGGTAGGCCAGCGGGGAGAGGTTGCGCGAGGCCGCCCACTCCTCGGAGCCCAGCAGCACCGCGGACGCGCCGTCGGTGAGCGGGGTGGAGTTGCCCGCGGTCATGGTGGCGTCGCCCAGCTTGACGCCGAAGACCGGCTTCAGGGTGGACAGCTTCTCGATGGTCGAGCCCGGACGCAGGTTGTCGTCGCGGGTCAGGCCCAGGAACGGGGTGATCAGGTCGTCGAAGAAGCCACGGTCGTAGGCGGCCGCCATGTTGCGGTGCGACAGGTAGGCCAGCTCGTCCTGCGCCTCGCGGGCGATGGCGAATTCCTTGGCGGTGACGGCGGCGTGCTCGCCCATCGACAGCCCGGTGCGCGGCTCGGCGTTGCGCGGGATCTCGATGCCGACCATCGAGGGACGCAGGCGGCCAACGAGTTTCACGTAGTCGGAGTTCTTCTTGGCGCGGTTGGCGTCGAGCATCCACTCGCGCATGCCCTCGCTGACGCCGATCGGCGCGTCGGAGGTGGTGTCGGTGCCGCCGCCGATACCGTTCTCCAGGCGGCCCAGCGCGATGCCGTCGGCGACGGTGACGATGGACTGCAGGCCGGTGCCGCAGGCGAGCTGCAGGTCGTGGGCCGGGGTGTAGGGCGAGAGGGTGGAGCCGAGCACGCTCTCGCGGATCATGCCGTGCTCGCCGACGCGCTTGAGGACCGCGCCGCCGACGACCATGCCCAGGCGCTCGCCCTGCAGGCCGAAGCGGGCGACCAGACCGTTCAACGCGGCGGTGAACATGTCCTGGTTGGAGGCGTGCGCGTACTTGCCGTCCGAGCGGGCGAACGGGATGCGGTTACCGCCGAGGATGGCAACCGGGCGGGCCTGCTTGGTGGTCTTGGCCGCGGCCTTCGCCGAACGGGCTTTGGTGGTCACTCGAGTCTCCAGTGTCTCGTCGGTGGAATTTCCGGCACTTACGGTCCGGCGGGACCGGCGTCAGTCGGTTTACATTAAACTTACTCTGGAGTAAGTTGTTTTGTCGACACCGTACCCCGCACGTGTGCGCAACACCGCTCTTGCGACATACCTGTCGCGGGCCGAGACAAGAGAAGGTAGGAAACGTGGCAGCCAGCAAGAGCAAGGGCGCTCCCAACCTGTACGGATCGTTCATCCACTCCGCCCCGGGCTCGTTCCTGGCCGGCAAGCTCGGCCTGCCGCAGCCGGAGACCCTGCGCCGCTACCGGGCCGGCGAAGCCGCGCTCCCCGGCGCGATCCTGGTGGGCGGCAAGGGCCGCGTCGCCGACGCCGTGCGAAACCTGCTGGGCGACTACAGCTTCGCCGACGCCGTCACCCCGGGCACCAAGCTCGGCGCGCTGGTGTTCGACGCCACCGGCATCAAGTCCATCGAAGAGCTGGCGCAGCTGTTCGAGTTCTTCCAGCCCGCCATGCGCAGCATCGCCGCCTCCGGCCGCGTGCTGGTCGTCGGCACCACCCCGGAACTGTCGGCCTCGGTCGACGAGCAGATCGCGCAGCGCGCGCTCGAGGGCTTCACCCGTTCGGTCGGCAAGGAGCTGCTGCGCGGCGCCACCGCCAACCTGGTGTACCTGCACCCCGAAGCCGCCACCGCCGCAACGGGTCTGGCCTCCACCCTGCGCTTCATCCTGTCCGGCAAGTCGGCCTTCGTCGACGGCCAGGTCTTCCGCGTCGGCAAGGACGACTCCGACGCCCCGGCCTCCTGGGACAAGCCGCTCGCCGGCAAGGTCGCCGTCGTGACCGGTGCCGCGCGTGGCATCGGCGCCACCATCGCCGAGGTCTTCGCCCGTGACGGGGCGACCGTCATCGTCGCCGACATCCCGGCCGCCGGTGAGGCCCTGTCCGACACCGCCAACAAGGTCGGCGCGACCGCGCTGGCGCTGGACGTCACCGCCGCCGACGCCGCCGAGAAGCTGGCCGCGTTCGCCACCGAGCGCTTCGGCGGCATCGACATCGTCGTGCACAACGCCGGCATCACCCGCGACAAGCTGCTCGCCAACATGGACGACGGCCGCTGGAACTCGGTCATCAACGTGAACCTGGCCGCGCCGCACCGCATCACCGAGGGCCTGGTCGCCTCCGGTGCGCTGAAGTCCGGTGGCCGCGTCATCGACGTGTCCTCCATCGCCGGTATCGCGGGCAACCGCGGCCAGACCAACTACGGCGCGTCCAAGGCCGGTGTCATCGGCATGGTGAACGCCGAGTCGCCGAAGCTGGCCGAGAAGGGCATCACCATCAACGCGGTGGCCCCCGGCTTCATCGAGACCGCCATGACCGCCGCCATCCCGCTCACCACCCGTGAGGCCGGGCGGCTGCTGTCCTCGCTGCTGCAGGGCGGGCAGACCGTGGACGTCGCCGAGACCATCGCCTACTTCGCCTCCCCGGCGTCGAACGCGGTGTCCGGCAACATCGTTCGCGTCTGCGGCCAGGCCCTGATCGGAGCATGATGTCGCAGACCATCAACCTCACCGAGGTGCCCAAGAACAGCGGACTGTTCGTCAAGGCCGCTCTCGGCGCGCTGCCGGTGCCGGGGCTGTCGGCCCGCAAGTCCACCGTGCCGGACCGTCGCGTCCGCCTCGAGGGCTTCAAGGTCGACCCGGACCACCTCTCGGCGTACTGCCGGGCCACCGGGCTGCGCTTCAGCGACGCGCTGCCGCTGACCTACCCGTTCGTGCTCAGCTTCCCGCTGGCGATGCAGTTGGTCGTCGCCCGCGACTTCCCGTTCGTGGCGGTCGGCGCGGTGCACGCGGAGAACGTCATCGAGCGCACCCGTGAGATCTCGGTGGCCGAGCCGCTGGACTTCGACACCCATGTCGAGAACCTGCGCGAGCACCCGAAGGGCCTGCTGGTCGACGCCATCACCGAGGTGAGCGTGGGCCGCGAGCTGGTGTGGCGTCAGGTCACCACCTTCCTGCACCAGCAGCGCACCTCGCTGTCGGGTGGTCCGCGTCCGGAGCCCAAGCCGGACGAGGTGCCGCCGCCGCCGCTGCGCGCGCTGCGGGTCGATCAGCAGACGATCAGCCGCTACGCCAACGCCTCCGGCGACCACAACCCGATCCACACTTCGGCGTTGGGGGCCAAGGCTTTCGGCTTCCCGAAGCCGATCGCGCACGGCATGTGGTCGGCTGCGACCGTGCTCGGCGCGCTGGAGGGCCGGATCCCGGACAAGGTCACCTACGCGGTGAAGTTCGGCAAGCCGATCTTCCTGCCGTCCACCGTCAACCTGTACGCCGATCAGGTGTCCGGTGGATGGGACGTATCCTTGAAGAACCCGAAGAAGGGGTTCCCGCACCTGACGGCTACGCTTCGCTGAGTAACTGCCCAGCACTTCGCTGAGTGACCGCACAGCGCAGAACAAGCAGTCGCCCATGAACTCGGGACGGATCACCGCGGTGTGATCCGGCCCGAAGGGGGTGAAGAGCCGCACACGTTCCGCCTCGGATGTCGCCACGCAGGGGTTTCTACATCCGACCGGAACGATGTGCGGCTTTTTCTGTTCGAGTCGCAGCCTGTTTCGAGTCACCGCCTGTTTTGGATCATCACCGACTGGTAATGGGGGACCGTTCGAGATCCAGCAGCAGGCACAGGGTTTCGGTGAGCCAGGCGGGTGTCAGGCTCGCGTCCGCGCCCGCCGCGAGGTGTTGATCCGGGCGGACCAGCACCGCGCCGCCCTCCGAAAGGCCCAGGTGCGCGGCGCAATCGGCGGTGGGTAGCGCGTGCACGGTGAGTTCGACGCCGGTGGCGCGTTGCGCCCGCGCGGCGGCCTCACGCCAGGATTCGGCGGGCCCCGACACCAGCAGCGTCAGCTCGGGACCACACAGGTCGAGGGTCGAGACGGTCTGCGCGGCGTCGATCCACCAGTGCGGCAGGCGGGTTCCGCTCTGTCCGGTCAGCGCTCCGACGTGCTCCGGCGTGCCCTCGGGGTTCGGGGAGTCGTCGCCCCGGGTGTCGAGCACGGCCGCCGAGGTGTAGCGGAAGCGGGTCATCACCTGTCCGGCGTCGAGCCGATGCTCCTGGCCCGCCGAGTTCTCCGGGGTGAGGATGCCGTAGCGCGCCAGGAAGTCGGTGCCCAGCCGGGCCTGCTCGACGGCCACCACCGCGCGCGGACGCCGTTCGGCCGCATACGAATCCAGCAGTCCGGGCCCGGCCTCGCCGTCGAGGACCGCCGCCAGCTTCCACACCAGATTGTGCGCGTCCGCGACCCCGGTGTTGCCGCCGAATCCGCCCCACGGCGCGTGCCGGTGCGCGGCGTCGCCGACCAGGAAGATCCGGCCGCGCCGGTACTCGTCGGCCACGAAAGTGCCGGTGTCCCAGGCGCTGTGGCCCAGCACCTCGATCGGCAGGTCGTCGGCGCCGACCATGGTCGCGATGGCGTCGGCGCAGCGCCGCGGCGGATAGTCCGCGGGCGTCTCGGCGGCCGGATCGTATTCGAGGTGGAAGGACCATTCGTCGGTGTTGTTCTTGGACAACACGAGTCCGCGCACCGCTCCGGTGATGTCGCACTGGCTGAAACTGCCGCCGTGCAGCAGGCCGGTGAGATCGGTGCGCGCGAACACGTTGATGTAGTGGTTGGTCGGCGGCAGTTCCCAGCCGGTGATGCCGAGTGCGGTGCGGATCGGGCTGCCCGCGCCGTCGGCGGCGATCAGGTAGTCGGCGCGCAGCTGCGAGAGCTGCCCGGACTCGTCGCGCAGGGTCGCGGTGACGCCGCTGTCGTCGGCCGTGAATTCGGTGAGCTCGGTACCGAATCGGAGATCGCCGCCGCGCTCGCGGGCGGCCGCGGCGAGCACCGGCTCCAGCTGCACCTGCGGCAGGAACACGAACCTGGCGGGGCCGTCCGGGTTCGCGCCGAGCGCGCCCGCCATCCCGGAGAGGTCCAATGGCTCTGCGGTGCGCAGGGTTTCGCCCTGCCAGGCCCCGCCGAACTTGCCCGCCTTCAACGCGGATCGGGCGGCCTGCTCGATCGGCTCGGTGAGGCCGAGCTGCCGGAAGATCTCACCGGTGCGGGTGTGCAGCCCGCGCGACCGAGGCAGCGGCGAGGCGGTCGCCCGCCGCTCCACCAGAACGTAAGGGACGCCGTGGTATTCGAGCAGCAGGGCGGTCGAGAGGCCGACCAGGCCGCCACCGACCACCAGGACGGGAGCATGTGCCGTTGTCATGACCTCAGCGTGGGCCGGGGGTCTTGCGCCCGCCTTGCACCCCGCTCACGCCTCACATGCGCTCGCGGCGGCGGTGGTTCGGGCAGGCGGATCACGACGGATCTGCGGGTTGATCCGCCTGCCTTCGAACACTGTTCCGCGGGTTACCGGTTCGAATCCGGTAGGTGCGGGCACCTTACAACCGCCAGGGCAGGGCGGCCGGATGGTCCGGACGTCGGATGCGGGTCGATAGCGGTTGCAAGCGATACCAACCAGTCCGCTGCCGTCCATCCGTATCGAACATTAGCGAAACCCTTGACATGAGCGGGATGGATCCTGTCAGTACGGCACGAATTGATCCCCGGCTGGCGCAGCCTGTCGCAGGTTTCGGAAAAGTAGCTACCTGACGGGCGCGGTCGTGCACAATGCGAAGCGAACGATCATGTCGCCCCGGCGGATCGACAGCAGTGCCGCGCCGGGGGGTTGAGGAGACACCTATGCTCACCAGCTCGACCGCTCACCAACTGCTCGCCGAGATCCTGAACCGCTACGGGACCATCGACGCCTTCTGCGCCCATCTGCGCACACCTGCCGACCCACCCGCCGCCAAGGCCCCACCGAATTTCTCGGCTCCGCCGAACTTCATCGACCCACCCACCATCCCGCTCCCGGTCTGGGCCCCACCACTTCCCGGCCGCCACCGCATGTCGGATCCGGCCGCGGCGGCCACCACCCCGGTCCGCCGCGTCGCCTGACCGCTGCGGCGATCAGCAGCCGCAGTCACACCCGCAGTCGCAGCAATCGCAACCGCCACAGTCACATCCGTCGCAATCGCACCCGTCGCAGCAGTCGCAGCAATCGCAATCCAGCAGGGGATCCTTGCGCTTGCCGCTACACGGATTGGTGTGTTCGGCGCAGCACGCGTACCCGGTGCAGTACTGGGTGCAGATGATGCCGAGCCCGTTGAGCAGGTTCGGGCGCAGTGACGATGACTGCTGCGATTCGCCGTATCCGGGTACCTGCTGTCCCCAGCCGGGCTGTTCGCTGTTGCGCGGGGACAGGGAGACGAATTGCTTTGTGGGTGAGAGGGACTCGACGGTGGCGTGTTCGGTGCGGGTGGAGCAGGCGCGGCCGGTGCAGGTGTGGACGACACCGGCGACGCGGCCGAGCTTGCCGACCACGCCGGTCAGCGGGTCGAGCAGGATCCAGCGGATGGTGGCGACGCGATCCATGGCGACGCGGGTCAGTGCGGCGCGCAGCAGCGAATTCGATTCGCGCAGCAGCGCGTGCGCCTCGGCGGGGGTGGTGCCGGTGGCGAGCAGCGGGTTGAACCGGCCCTGCGCGCGGTCGTCGTCGAGGTCCTCGAGGGCGTCGGCGAGGTGGGCGATGCGCCCGAAATGCCAGCCCGCCGCGCGCAGGTCGTCGGCGTTCTCGGGACGGTCGGCCAGAATCGCGGTGTGCGCGAACAACTCCGCCGCGCACAGCTGGGTCGGGCCGGTGAGTTCGGCCAGCGACGTGCCCGGAGCGGATTCCAGGGCCAGCTGCGAATCGATTGCGGCGATGAGGGGTTCGACGTCGAGGCCGAGCGGCGCGGCGGCCGCGCGAGCCCGGGTGTCCCAGCGGGCCGAGACGCGGGTCAGCGGGCGGCGGGCCAGTCGATGGGCGTCGCCGTCCTCGACGTGGTCGCGAATCTTGGCCGCGCCCAGCAGCAGTGACGCGGTGGCGGCCAGCCGGACGCCGGGTGAATCGGCCGCTAGCACCGAGGCGCGCCGCATGCCGCGCGCCGGACAGGGCCCGGCGGTGCTGCGCTGCGACGGCTCCGGCTGCTGCGCCTCGGTGAGCGCCGCCAGCACCAGGGCGTCGGTATTGGTGGCGGTGCGGGCCAGCTGCCCGTGCCCGTCGCGCAGTCCCAGGCACAGTCCGCACAGGTGGGTCTGCCATGCCGAAGGGTCGATTCCGTGCCGTGCGGCGCTGTGCGCGCACGGTGTGAGCAAACCGAACAAAGCCGTGATCCCCGTTCCCGAGCCGGGAGGTGAACCCGGCTGTCCTACAACACGATCGCAGCGACTGTGGCAGCCCGGCGGCCGGGTGGCAACCCGGAGGAACGGTGGGCAGCCCGCCCTGGGACTCGGATCAGACCGCTTCGGTCTTCTTCTTGTTGCCGGACAGACCGCGCCAGGCCAGATCGTCGAGCAGGTCGACGGCCACGCCCATATCGACCGTGCCGGCGGCGATCCGGTCGGCGATGGCCTCGCCGGCACCGATCACCGCCACCGACACCACCTCGAAATTGGTGCCCGGCTCGGCGTATTTGGCGCTGGATTCCAGCAGCTTGGCGGTGAGTTCGATGACCCGGTCGCGGCTGTTGGCGATCTCGGAGGCGAAGGGCTGCTGGCCGAGCGCCTGCCGGTAGAGCACCTGCCAGGACAGCCGGTTCTGGTCGACGTAGGACAGGAAGGCCTCGAGCCCGGCCCGCAACTGCTCGTGCGGGGTCAGCTTGGGGTTGCCCGCGACCGCGACGGCCTCGATGAACCGCATGCTCTCCCGGTGGATGCAGGCCCGGAACAGCTCGTCCTTGGAGCCGTAGTACAGGTACAGCATCGGTTTGGAGATCTTCGCCTCGGCGGCGATCGAATCCATGGAGGTGTCGTGGTAGCCCTTGCGTGAGAAGACCTCCACGGCGGCGTCGAGCATCTGTTGCTCGCGCACCGCGCGCGGAAGCCGTTTCGTTCCGCCTGCCATTCACACTCCTAGACGCACTATCGCCGCCGTCGGCGGGTGTCGAAGCTCCTATCTTACTCCAAGGTAAGTTCCGTCAGTGCGAATTGCCGGTGATTCGCCGAAGCGGCCGTCAGCAGTGCGGAGCGGAGCCCTTGAACTTTGCCATGCGCAGCACCGAAGCATCCACCCGGCTTCCCGGCAGGCGGCCGCTGTTGACCGCGTCCACGAGCTGATCGAGCACCTTCGGCACCGCGTCCGTGGTGATCCACAGGGCGTTGTCCGCGCCCGCGACCAGCGCGGCTTCCACCGCCTGCTCGATGGTGAGGCGCTTGGTGATGGCCGCCATGCCGCCCAGGTCATCGGTGAAGATCACGCCGTCGAACGGTGCTGCGCCGTAGCCGGTGCCCTGCCGCAGCAGTGCCATCGCCTCGGGGCTGATGCTGGCCGGAACATCGGCGGTGGTCAGGCCCGGCACGTCCAGGTGCCCGACCATGACCGCGGCGCCGGAATCGATGAGCTTGCGGAACGGCACCAGGTCCTTGTTCTGCAGCTGATCCAGTGGCGGCGTCTGCACCGCGCCGGTGTGCGAATCACCGTTGCCGGAGCCGTGACCCGGGAAATGCTTCATCACGGTGCCGACCCCGGCGTCGGTGTAGGCGCGGATGAACGCGCTCGCGTACTGGGTCACCACCTCGGGATCATCGGAGAAGGACCGGTCGCCGATCACCGCGTCGTCGGGCTCGCTGCTGACATCGGTGTCGGGTGCGAAGTCGACGGTGATGCCCAGCGCCTTGAGCTTCTGTGCCCGGTCGAGGCTGAACTTGTAGAAGTCGTCGACCGACATGGTCTGCGCGATCACCCGCTGTGACGGCGAGACGCCGATCAGATCCTTGGCGCGCGAGACCCGCCCGCCCTCCTCGTCGATGGTGACCATCAGCGGGGTGCGCGAGGCCGTCTTCACCGCGTCCACCTGATGCTGGGCCAGCATCGCCTTGTCGGTCCAGCTGCCGATGAAGATGCCGCCGACCTGTTCGGTCTTCACCACGTTCTCGGCGTCGGCCTCGCCGGTGACGCCGACGGTGAGCAGCTGCGCCAGCTTCTGTCGCATCGTGAACTGGGCGAGATAGCCTGCGGCGCAATCCTGTTGGGCCGGTGTGGTGGTCGGTGCGGTGGTGGTGGTCGTGGCGGATCCCGTAGTGCTGGAGGCTGATTCGTTCGAACCGCTTCCATTGTTCGAGCAGGCGGCCAGCACGACAGCGGTCATTGCGAGCACGATCCCGGGAAGTGTGCGCATGGCACCCGACGGTAGTCGCCCGGCGGCCCGGCACCCAGCGCGGCACCGGTTCGCCGCCGATGTGACATGTCTCATTGAAACCTGCGCGTGTGAATGTTTTCGCACCGGACGATGTGGAACGAATTACCGCAATCAGCAGGCAATTTCCATTCGAAATGAATTCTCGCGGTCATATCAAGCGCGCTCAACTCGCTATCTCGAGGGTTGACTTCGACACGGTCGCAGAATGTAGCGTGCTGACCCATTACCTGACGTAACAGCAACTCTTCAGCGATTTCGATTTTCGAGGCCGTGCCCGGTGGCGCGGTGGGAGGAAGGCTTTACGGAGTCATGCGATTGGGCACCCTTTTACGCAGTACGGGACTGGTTCTCGCGGCCGTGGTCGGAGTAGGACTCGCCACTCCGAAAACCGCTGTCGCGGCGGCGGATATCGACCGCTACCTGGATCTGCCGCTGAGCAACCGGGACGCCGAACAGGGGCCCGGCGGGGTGAATCCCGAATTGCCTTACGGCCGCGCCGAACTCGGCAGGCTGCTCGACGAGGCACGCGCCGAACGAGTGCCGCCGACCCGCTACGCCGCCCTGCTCTACCAGTACTGGCTGGTCGACGTGACCGAGCGCGCCGGAATCGACCTGCGTTCCTGGGATCCGCGCGCCGGGGTCGCCGCCAACCGCGACAACCTGGTCAAGTCCTACCGCTACTACGAGAACCTGCAACTCGATCATCGCGAATTGCAGTGGGCGGGCATGGGCGGTCAGGTCGGGGCCGACTTCGGCGGCGGCCTGATCGATTTCGAGCTGATGAGCACCGCGTACTCGCTGCCCGGCATCGCGGAATCCGCCCGCGCCGTGGTGGATTCGGTCACCCGGACCGCCGGTCCCGACGCGGTGGCGCAGCTGCCCGACGGCCTGGCCGCCCTCGCGCGGGCGGGTTCGCGGATCACCCCCGGCGACCTGAGCTACATCCTCGGGATGATCCTGGTGATGCAGAAGAACATCTTCTCCGACCTGATGCCCATGCACGACGCGTACGTGGTCGGCGGGCTGCCCGCGCTCGCGGAATTCCAGGCGGCGGGACTGTTCGGCGACGACATCATGGGCGCCTGGCGCGATGTCGCCTCCGGTGACGGCGAGCGCGTCGCGGCGGGCAACCGGACGCTGCTGCGCCGCGAACAGCAGTGGGTGGTCGGACGACAGTGGGATGACCTGCGCGCCTATCGCGGCGACGTCGGCACGGCCATCACCTACCTGACCGGCGCGGCCGGCTCACCCTCGGTGGCCGGGGTGCGGCCGATGCGCGAATTCCGGCCGGTACGAGTGCCTTTCACCGCCGCCGACGGCCGCCCCATGACGCTGACCCTGCCGCTGCCGGACTGGAACTGGTCGGACTTCGAGAGCCGCTGGGACTACATCAACTCCGAACTGCTGCCCAAATACCGCAACCAGCTCGAAAACGATTGGCCCGCACTCGAAGCCGCGCTGCGCACGCCCTATGACATCCAGATGGAGTCCAAGCGGCCGCTGCTGAACATCCCACAGCTGCTGCGCTCCGCGGCGGCCGAACTCAGCGTCGCCCCGGCGCAGGAGGCCGGAAATGCGTCGTAGTCTCACCGTCGGCCTGGTGGCCGCCGCCCTGTCCTGGAGCGCCGCAACGGCTGCGGCCGAACCGGTTCCGCCGCGGACACCGAGCCCGGACCAGGTGCTCAACGGGTTCGTGATCGGCGCGCTCGACGGCGCGACCGCCGCGTCACCGCAGGAGAACTTCCAGGCGCTGATGGCCGACGACCCCTTCTATCAGGAGCCGCCGCTCACCGGTGCCGAGCGGCCCGGCACCATCCTGAAGTCGAAGCAGGTCGATGTGATGTTCCTGGGCGTGAAGCCCGCGAACCTCGAGGCCTACAAGCTGATGTACGTGACCACCGGCAATGCCGGTCAGTCCCCGGTGATCAGCACCGGCATCCTGATGATCCCGCAGGACGGCCGGTCGAACTCCGACCGCAAGCTGATCGCGTACCAGGAGGCCAACGACAGCGTCGGCTGGTCGTGCCATCCGAGCACCCAGTGGACCGGCGGCGCGCCCCTCGACGGCTCGTCCTGGTCGGCGCTGGGCCCGCTGGCGATGATGTTCGACAAGGGCTACGCGGTGATGATCTCCGACGTCGGCAATGACGGCGATCGCCGCCCGCACGGCGTGTTCGCCGGGAAGTTCGGCGGGCACGCGCTGCTCGACGGCGTGCGCGCCGCGCTCGGACTGCCGGAGGCCGGACTGGATCCGCGCGCTCAGGTCGCCGCGTTCGGGGTCGCGGGCGGCGGCGTGGGGGCGGCCTTCGCGGCCGAACTACAGCCGACCTACGCGCCGGAGATCGATCTGACCTCGACCATGCTCGAGGGCATGGTGGTGGATCAGCGCAACTTCCTGCGTTCGGCCAGCGGTTCGGTCGGGTCCGGATTCGTCTTCGCCACCCTGCTCGGGCTCGAACCGTGGTACCCGGAGATGCGCTTGGACGACAAGCTCAACCCGGCCGGGCAGGCCATCGCGAACGCCTTCCGGACGCAGTGCCAGGTGCCCGCCTACTTCGGGTTGCCCTTCGTGCCGATGAACGCCCTGTTCGACTCGGGCCGGAACCCGGTGGACGAACCGGACTTCCAGCACGTGTTCGACGACAATCTGCTCGGTGTCTCCGGGACGCCGCGCTCGAAGGTGTTGATCGCCTCCTGTGTGGCCGACGATTCGCCGATGTCGCTGGTGCCCGCGCAGGATGCCCGTGATCTCGCGCAGCGCTACCGCGCGGGCGGGACCGACGTCACCTACCAGCCGACGGATTGCAGCATGCCGCGCTTCATCACCGACCCCTACGGCTGGGGCACAGACCTTTTCGGCATGCAGACCATCGACTGGATCGACGCCAACTTCCACTGAGAGGACATTTCGACATGGGAATCCTGAACTCGGCCCTCACCGGCGTGGGCTATCTGCTGACCTTCGGCGGCCTGGCCGTCTGGAAGCTGGTCGGCCAGGCCCTGCACCTGCTGTAGCGAATTCGCGCTACTGCCCGGGCAATTCGTGGTGGCCGCCGAAGGCGCGGCGCATGGCCGAGAGGGCCTTGTCCGCGTACAGCGCCTCCCCGCGTGAGGAGAAGCGTCCGAACAGTGCGGCGGCCAGCACCGGCGCGGGCACGCCCTCGTCGACGGCGGCGTCGAGGGTCCAGCGGCCCTCGCCCGAATCGGACACCCGGCCGCTGAACGAATCCAGGTTCGGGTCGGCGTAGAGCTCGGCGGCGGTCAGATCCAGCAGCCAGGAGGCGACCACCGACCCGCGCCGCCACACCTCGGTGACCTCCGGGATGTCGATGTCGTAGCGGTAGTACTCGGGGTTGTCGAGCGGGGTGACCTCGGCGGAATGCTCGGTGTCGGACTGGTTGCCCACATTCGCCCTGTGCAGGATGTTCATGCCCTCGGCGTAGGCGGCCATCGCGCCGTACTCGATGCCGTTGTGCACCATCTTCACGAAGTGGCCCGCACCCGCCGGTCCGCAGTGCAGGTAGCCCTGTTCGGCGGCGGACGGCTCCCCGGTGCGGCCGGGCGTGCGTTCGGCCGCACCCACGCCGGGCGCGATGGATTTCAGCAGCGGATCCAGGTAGGCCACCGGCTCGTCCTCGCCGCCGATCATCAGGCAGAAGCCGCGCTCCAGACCGAAGACGCCGCCCGAGGTGCCGATGTCGACGTAGTGAATGCCCTTGGGCGTCAGCTGTTTCGACCGCGCGATGTCCTCGTGGTAGCGGCTGTTTCCGCCGTCGATGACGATGTCGCCCGGCTCCAGCGCCTCGGCCAGCTGGTCGATGACCGCGCCGGTCGCGCCCGCCGGGATCATCACCCACACCACCCGCGGGGTGTCGAGCATGGCGAGGAACTTCGGCAGTTCGGTGCTGCCCTGGAAACTTTCGCCGAGTTCCCCGGCGAGCTGGTCGATATTCTCGACATGCCGTTCGAAGCCCACCGCGGTGTGCCCGTCGCGGACGATCCGGCGCACGATATTCGCGCCCATCCGTCCGAGACCGATCATTCCGAGCTGCATATGCTGTGCCGCCTCTCTGCCCGTATTCCACGAGATCAGATGTCGCGTTCCGCTTACGACCCTAGCCTGCCCGAAAAAGTTTTCGGCTGTGTGGAACGGGTGTGTAACGCCCTGGAACAGGTGTCGATAGAAGGGGTGGCTCCGTGCTGTTGCCAGACCCCCGACCCGGCAACCGCACGGGGCCACCTTTATGTCCGGTCCCGGACTCCCGTGCGTGGTGGAGCGCATTCGTTCGCTGATAGCTGTCAATTTGCCGGTTCCCCTGTGGCATGGTGAGAATGGGTGGGTGACCAGCGACGGAAACCGGTTTCTGAACTCGGCGGCGGTGCGGCGCGCCGGAATTGCGGCGGGCGTGGTGTTGGCCCTCGGCGGACTCGCCTACGCGGTCGACCGTGCGATGTCCTCGGGGGAGGTGCCGCGCGGGGTGCGGGTCGCGGGAGTCGACATCGGCGGACTGGATCAACCGATCGCGCGCAATCGGTTGGAGGCGGCGCTGAATCAGCGTGTGGCGCAACCGCTCACCGTGCGCGTCGGCGATGTGCGCACCAACCTGGTGCCGCGCGATATCGGCCTGCGGGTGGACTGGGACGGCACCTGGGCGCGGATCGGGGAGCAGCCGAACAATCCGTTCACCCGGCTGTGGTCGCTGTTCGGCACCCGGACGGTGGAACCCGCGGTCTTCGTCGACGACGCCGCGCTGACCCGGGAAGTCGGGACGCTGCGCGCGCACGACCGCCAGCCGGTCGAGGGCGGCATCAGCTTCGAAGGGGCGCAACCGGTTCCGGTGCGACCGGTGCCCGGCCGCACCCTCGACGTGGCGGCCGCCCGGACCGCGCTGACCGAGCACTGGGCGGACGGATCCGAGCTCGAACTGCCGGTCACCGATTGGCCCGCGCGGGTCCGGCCAGACGGGGTCGACCGGGCGCTGCGCGAGATCGCGCAACCCGCGGTGTCGGGACCGGTCACCTTCACCGGCAAGGGCGGTGACGGCGTGATCGACGCCGAACAGCTGGCCGGTGCGCTCTCGTTCCATCCCGATGGCCAAGGTGGACTAACACTTTCGTACAAGGACGAGGTGCTGATGGCGGTGCTGGCCCCGCAGTTGGTGCCCACCGAGGTGCAGCCGCGGGACGCCAACTTCGACTTCGCCGGTGGCCGGGCGAGTATCGTCCCCGCCGTCGTCGGCAACACGGTGGACTGGGACAAGACCCTGGAAGACCTTGCGCCGGTGCTGAAGTCGACCGCGAAGCGTTCGAAGCCGGTGGCCTATCACCAGACCCAGCCCGCCCTCACCACCGAGGCCGCCGAGAAGCTGGGCATCACCGAGGTGGTCGGCACCTTCACCACCGGCGGCTTCAGTGGGCCGTCCGGCACCAATATCCACACCGTCGCCCGCAAGGTGGACGGTGCGCTGATCAAACCGGGAGAAACCTTCTCGCTCAACGACTTCACCGGCACCCGCGGCACCGCCCAGGGCTATGTCGAGTCCGGCATCATCAACAACGGCCGCCCCGCCGTGGCCGTCGGCGGCGGCATCTCCCAGTTCGCCACCACCCTCTACAACGCCGCCTATTTCGCGGGCATGGAGGACGGCGGCCACACCGAGCACAGCTATTACATCTCCCGCTACCCGGAGGCCCGCGAGGCCACGGTCTTCGACGGCGCGATCGACCTGAAGTTCCGCAACACCTCCCCCTACGGCGCGGTCATCGAAACCCTCACCGACAGCTCCTCCATCACCGTCCGCCTGTGGGGCACCAAAACCGTTGACGTGGAATCGATCACCGGCGCCCGCACCAAGCCCACCGACCCCAAGACCGTCACCCTTCCCGCGGGCAAGGACTGCATCGCCTCCGCCGGAGCCCCCGGCTTCACCACCTCGAACACCCGCGTCATCACCGACCACAAGTCCGGCAAGGAGATCTCCCGCCACACCCGCACCGTGAAATACGACCCCATCCCGGTCGTCACCTGCGAGTGAGTCCGGCCAGCAGGCGATCGACCTGCCCGGTCGCCTGCTCGGGTGTCAGTGGCCGATCGGTGAGCAGGCGGTACCAGAACACACCGAAGAGCTGATCGGCGATCTCCTCGCTATCCGGTCCGGGTGCGAGTTCGCCTCGCGCCACGCCTCTTTCGAGCAATTCCGCCACGACGCCGCGTCGACTGTCGGTCCACTCCCGGAACGCCACGGCGAACCCGGGATCCAGTTGGGCTTCGGCCATCAGCCCGCGAAGTGCCTTGGCCCGCACCGGATATGCGTCGATCCGATACAGCCCGCGGGTGAATTCCAGCAGGTCCGCACGCAGGTCGCCGGTATCGGGGGCGGGTACCCGCTGCTCGACCAGCTGCCCGAAGGCCTCCATCACCAACTCGGGCTTGGACTTCCACCAGCGGTAGACGGTGGACTTGGCGACGCCGGACCGCTGTGCCACACCCTCCATGGTGATTCGCCGATACCCGATCTCTTCGAGGAGTTCGGCGGCGGCGCGCAGTACCGCGTCGTGAGCGTCCTGGCTGCGCACCCGGCCGCCGGTGCGGGCGGGATGGTCGCTGGTCGGCATGGGGTCACGGTACCGGGCGCTTGACTGCAATTCAAACGCGACGTAGCGTTTCGATTTGTCAGCCGAACGGCACCACCTGATGGAGACAGATATGAGCACGATCGTGGTATCCCACGGCTACGGCATGGCCAACGACGACCACTGGTACCCCTACCTGCGGGATCGGCTGGCCGCCACCGGCGAGGAGGTGCGCATCCCGCAGTTCCCCGAACCCGCGAACCCCGATGCCGCCGACTGGCTTTCGGTCCTACAGAAGCAGGTCGTCGATGTCCGGCCGAGCGACACCGTCCTGGTCGGCCACAGTCTCGGCGGAGTCAACGTGCTGCGCCTGCTGCAACGCCACGATGTCGCCACCCACGGGCGCTTCGCCGGTGTCGTCCTGGTCGCGTCCATGGCCGGTGAGGTCGGTTACGACGCCCTCGCCCCGTTCTTCGACGGCTTCGACTGGCCTCGAATTCGCGCCGCGGCGGAGTCCTTCCGCATCCTGCACGCCGCCGACGACCCGGTGACCGCCGCCGCGACCCCCGACCACATCATGCGCTTCGTCACCGAATTGGGCGCCACCGCAACGGTTACCGCGACCGGTGGCCACTTCCCCAGCACCGGCGCCCACGCGCTGGAACTGCCCGAGGCGCACCGCCTGGTCCGGGATGTCATGGGGCACTGAGCCACAGCGTCACGTCGTCACAGCGGACAGCAGGGAGGCCCGGGAAAATCCCGGGCCTCCTTGGTTGTTCAGCTGTCAGGGGATGAAACCCGTGTGCCTCAGCCTCAGAACGCGGCTTCGTCCAGCTCCATGATGTCGTTGTCGAGCGCCGACAGGACGGTGCGGGTCGCGGTCAGCTCGGGGAGCACGTTGCGGGCGAAGAACTGCGCGGTCGCGACCTTGCCCTGGTAGAAGGCCTCGGTGGAGCCGCTGTCGAGGGCGTTGATGGCGATCTCGGCCTGCTCGAGCAGCAGCCAGCCGATGACCAGGTCGCCGACCGACATCAGGAAGCGGACCGAGCCCAGGCCGACCTTGTAGAGCTCCTTGGCGTCTTCCTTGGCGGCGAACAGGTGGCCGGTCAGGGTGGCGGCCATGCCCTGCACGTCCTCGAGCGCGGTCGCGAGCAGCTTGCGCTCGTTCTTGAGGCGGCCGTTGCCACCCTCGCGGTCCAGGAACTTCTGGATCTGGCCGGCCACGTGGGCCAGGGCCACACCGCGATCGCGGGCGATCTTGCGGAAGAAGAAGTCCTGCGCCTGGATGGCGGTGGTGCCCTCGTAGAGCGAGTCGATCTTGGCGTCGCGGATGTACTGCTCGATCGGGTAGTCCTGCAGGAAGCCGGAGCCACCGAAGGTCTGCAGCGAATCGGTCAGGTACTGGTAGGCGCGCTCGGAGCCGACACCCTTGACGATCGGCAGCAGCAGGTCGTTGACGCGGAACGCGGTGTCCTTGTCGGCGCCCGAAACCAGCTCGGCCACATCGGCGTTCTGGTGCGCGGCGGTGTACAGGTACACGGCGCGCAGGCCCTCGGCGTACGCCTTCTGCATCGCCAGCGAGCGACGCACGTCCGGGTGGTGGGTGATGGTGACGCGCGGGGCGGCCTTGTCGGTCATCTGGGTCAGGTCGGCACCCTGCACGCGGATCTTGGCGTACTCCAGCGCGTTCAGGTAACCGGTCGACAGGGTGGCGATGGCCTTGGTGCCCACCATCATTCGAGCGTTCTCGATGACGTCGAACATCTGCGCGATGCCGTTGTGGACCTCGCCGACCAGCCAGCCCTTGGCGGGCACGCCGTGGCCGCCGAAGGTGACCTCACAGGTGGCCGAGACCTTGATGCCCATCTTGTGCTCGACATTGGTGACGAACACGCCGTTGCGCTCACCCAGGGTCTGGGTCTCGAAGTCGAAGTGGGTCTTCGGTACGTAGAACAGCGACAGGCCCTTGGTGCCCGGTCCGGCGCCCTCGGGGCGAGCCAGCACCAGGTGCATGATGTTCTCGAACAGGTCGTCGGAGTCACCCGAGGTGATGAAGCGCTTCACACCCTCGATGTGCCAGGTGCCGTCTTCCTGCTGGATCGCCTTGGTGCGGCCCGCGCCGACGTCGGAACCGGCGTCCGGCTCGGTCAGCACCATGGTGGCGCCCCAGTTGCGGTCGGCGATGATCTGAGCCCACTTCTTCTGCTCATCGGTGCCGTTGTTGTAGAAGACCTGCGCGAAACCCGCACCGGCGGCGTACATCTGGGCCGGCGGGTTGGCGCCGAGGATCATCTCGCCCAGGGCCCAGCCGACGACGGAGGGGGCGCCGAGGCCACCGAGCTCCTCGCGCACGGGCACCTTGGACCAGCCGCCGTCCTCGAGGGCGCGGTAGGACTTCTTGAAGGAGGCGGGGAGGGTGACCGTGTGGGTCTCCGGGTCGAAGGTCGGCGGGTTGCGGTCGCCGTCGACGAACGAGTCCGCGAGGGGGCCTTCGGCCAGGCGGCGGACCTCGTTCAGCATCTCCTTGACGGTGTCGGCGTCGAGGTCGCCGTAGGCGCCCGCGTCGAGCAGCTTCTGGATGCCCAGGAACTCGAAGAGGTTGAACTCGAGGTCGCGGACGTTGCTCTTGTAGTGACCCATGGTCGTACTCACTCTCCATTGAGATGGGTGCGGTTCGGTGTGCTCCCGTTCCCGCCCGTTAGGTCTCCACCGGGTAGACACCGTAAAGCGGCACTACTGGCGGGTAACTTACGCCCCATGTTACCGACCGGTAGGAGGGTCGCCAAGGTCAGTCGGGCCGAATGTGACCGATCGCACGCCGGTTGCCGGGACCGGCGGTTCCGTTGAGCCCGTGCGGATCCCGTCGTCGCAGCTGGGAACGCTGCGGGGTGATCGGGAGCGATGGGACATGAGTCCCTCGACAGACCCGGCCGACCGGGCGTAGGCAACCTCACCGCACTACCCCGGACCTGGTGATTTTCCCGATCGGGCGGCTGGCTACCGTTCCCTCATGCGCATCGAGACGAGTGCCGGACCGGCGGAAGTGGAGATCGATCGCCCCGGACGGAACAAGCCGAAGTTCCTGCTGGTGCTCACCCACGGCTCCGGCGGCGGTGTCGATGCGAAAGACCTGCTGGCGGTGCGGGATTCGGCGGTCGAACTGGGTGGCGCGGTGGCGCTGGTGACCCAGCCCTACCGGGTGGCCGGGCGTCGGGCCCCCGGCAAGGCCGACGTGCAGGATGCCGCCTGGCTGGAAATCGTTGCGGCACTGCGCAAGAAGGTGCGCGGTGTCCCGCTGGTCCAGGGCGGCCGCAGCAACGGGGCCCGGGTCGCCTGCCGTACCGCGCGTGAGGCCGAGGTTCGGGGCGTGCTCGCGCTGTCGTTCCCGCTGCACCCACCGGGCAAGCCGGAGAAGTCCCGCCGCGACGAACTCCTCGCCCCGGGCGATATCGAGGTCGTCGTGGTGAACGGCGCGCGTGATCCGTTCGGCATCCCGGAGGCCGCCGATGCGACCGAGGTGAACATCATTGCGGGCCAGGCGCATTCGTATCGCGCGGGTTTCGACCGGATCGTCGAGGTCGTCACCCCGTGGCTGCGGCGCTGGGGCGGCGTCTGACGCGTCAGAGCAGGGCGGGCGGCTGCGGAATCTCGAGGGCGAGCGGGTCCACCGGCTGCTCCGGGCCCGGCCGGACGGCGATCACCAGGGCGTCGATGGCGTCGGCGGCCTCGGTGGGGCGGTGCACGCGGTCGGCCAGCCGGATACGGAGGTCCGGCCCGGCGGGGCCGAGGTCGGCCATGATGTCGGCCGGGGTGAAGGTGCGGGCCGGATCCTGTTCTCCGCCATACCCTTCCGTGATATTCAGGGTATCGTTCCCGATCACCAGGAGGGTGCCCTCGGGGGAGAGCATGGTGGCGGCGCGCAGCAGCAGCGCTCGGCGGTCGGTGGGGGACAGATGCAGGAACGCCAGCAGGATCAATTCGTAGGGACCGGTGATGCCGGCCGCGTTCAGGTCGGTCACGTCCGCGTGCTGCCAGCGGATGCGGGTGCGGACCGAACGCGACAGTCGCGACGCCACGGTGCGGCCCTTGTCGATGCCGGTCTGGGAGAAGTCGACCGCGTCCACCTGCCAGCCGTGGGTGGCCAGCCACAGGGCATTGCGGCCGTCACCGCAACCGAGGTCCAGCACGCGGGGCAGTTCCGGGCGGGGCTCGCCGATTCCGAAGCCGCCGATCGGTACTCGTCGTTCCAGCCCGAACACCTGCTCGACCACCGTGTCGTTCGGCGGCGCGCCCCACACCAGTTCGGTGGCGGCGTAGTGCTCGTCCCATTCGGCGGCGTTCATGGGTTCGAGTCTAGGAGCCCGGACCGCGACGCAGATCGGCCGCGAACCCGAGTCGAGTTCGCGGCCGATCCGAAGTGCTTCGCGGCGAAGCGGATTACCGAAGGCTCAGAGCGTGGTGTGCATGAGCAGCACGTTGTACTGGCTGTGCACGGTGGTGAGGAAGTACAGGTCGCGCCCGGTCTGATACGGGAAGAGGTAGGGCGCGTAGGCCGTCGGCAGTTCCCGGGTGTCGATGAGCACCTGCGGCGGACTCCACGGTCCCTCGGGATTCGGCGAGGTGTACATCACCACCGAGTTCCACGGATCCGTGGTGACCATGACGTACTGGCCGAGATAGTCGTTCCACTGCACCGACATCTCCGCGATGCCGCCGCCGATGACCGGCTGCGCCGCGTTGACGTCCTTCTGCCACTTGCCGCCGTCCCAGTACTCGTACGCGCCGAGGTCGGTGACGGCCGGTTCGGGGACCCGGGCCAGGAAGGCCGGATGGTTGCGGCCGGACTCGGTGCCGTACTCGTAGAGGAAGCCGTCGCGTTTGACGAAGGCGTTCATCTGGAAGTTGGCGTTGCCGCCGTCGTCGCCGCGGCGAGTGGCGGGTAGTTCGACCCAGTTCTCACCGTTGTCGCCGGAGACCGCGAGGCTGGAGTAGTTGGTGGTCCACTGGCCCACGTCGTCCCAGCTCTTGACCGACATCATCGACAGGAACTGGGTGTTGCCCACCGCGATCCCCGCGGTCGGGATGCGGCTGATCTCGATGAACGGAATCTTCGGACTGGGGATCAGATCCCGAGCCTGGCCGAAGATGTCGCGCACCACGCTGTCGAAGAAGATGCCGTTCTCGGGGTGCTGGGAGTGCGAGCGGACCAGAATGTTGGAGCGCCAGGCCCAGGTGCTGCCGACCAGCAGGTTGGGGAGTCCGAGTCCGGCGGTGTCACCGAACGCGGTGAGCATCTCGCCATTTCCGTTGTCCCACATGATGCCCAGGTCGGTGCCCAGGACGTTGTACGACTGTGTGTTGTTGGGGCTCTGCATACCGGTGACCTGGAACACCGCTTTGGTGCGGCCGGGCAGCTGCGGCAAACCATTGGTGCCGTTGAGCACCGGAATCGGGTTGATGGCGTTGGGGTTGGCTGCGGCCGGTTGGGTCACGGTAAGGAGCAAGGCCGTGGCGCCTGCTATAGCGGACAGCAGCAGGGGAGCGGCTTTGGTCAATGCGGTGCTTCCTCCGGGTCTCGCCGAATAATGCGCGCCCCATACCGTATGTGACGGGCCGCACAATGCGTTCGACTCGTTGGCAAAGTGTGAAAATGCTAACAGCGCTACCCGTGCAAATGCGGCTTCAAACCGGATTGTTTGCCATGAATTGGCTTATTTCTCAGTATTGGTACCACGGCCGAGTGCCTGCCGCACGATCAACGGCAGCTGGGTGGCGCGTTCCACAGCCAGCGTGCGGCGCACCGACGCCTGCCAGGTCCGGTCGAACAGCTGCTTCGCGCTCGCGATGGTTCGCGCAGGTCGGGCCGCGATTCGGTCGGCCAGCTTCTCGGCTGCCGCCAGGGGGTCCGCGGTCACCTCGGTGACCAGTCCGATGCGTTCGGCGTAGGCGGCGTCCACCGGATCGGCGGTCATGGTCAGCAGCAGCGCCTTGTCGAGACCGATGAGTTGCGACAGCGTGGCCGCGCCCGTCATGTCCGGAATCAGGCCGTGCTTGGCCTCCATCACCGCGAATTCGGCATCGGGCGTGACGAATCGGAAGTCCGCGGCCAGCGCGAGTTGCAGCCCGCCGCCGTAGCAGCGGCCGTGCACCACCGCGATCACCGGCTGCGGCAGTCGCTTCCACGCCCAGCAGGCCTCCTGGAAGGCATTGGTGCCGCGCCACGGCAGCGGCACGAAGGCGCGCACCACGTCGAGGGGATTGCCCATGGCCTTGGCGATGTCGAGGCCGGAGCAGAAGCTGGGTCCGTTGCCGGACAGGATGACCGCGCGCACCTCGTCGCGCTTGCCGATGTCGCCCGCGACCTTCGCCAGTTCGCGCAGCATCTCGATGGTGAGGCCGTTGTGCTTGTCGGGCCGATCCAGGGCGACGTGGGCGCGGTCGCCGTCGAAGGTCACAGAGACGTTGTTGCTCACGGTCATTCCTTATCCGAGCTGGTCGAGCAGCAGGCGGGCGCAGGCGTCCGGGTCGTCGTAGAACGGGGTGTGGCCGCTGCCGGGCAGGGTCACGTGCCGCGCCCCGGGCAGGACCTCGCGGGCCCGACGGGACTGGGTGGCGTACGTGAGCAGAATGTCACGATTGCCCCAGGCGATGGTGATCGGGATGTCATCCAGGGTGCTGCGGTCGGGGAGTCGGAACTCGGTGAAGGAGGCCAGGGCGGCATCGAATCCGCTTGCGCCGAGCAGTCCTTCGACGGTGTCGACGGCGACCTGAGCGTCGAGGGCCCACGGTTTTCCGAAGACCAGGCCCAGGAAGGTGGATCGCCCGGCGGCGTTGCCGAGCAGGGTGGGGACGGCCGGACGCAGTACTCGGGTGAGCTGCTTGGCGCGTCCGAGCGACTGCTGGCACCAGATCCGGCCGGGGGTGTCCCAGAACGCGATGGGGGAGTAGGCGGTGACCGAGCGGGCCAGACCGCGGGCGGCGAGGTCGAGCACGATGCCGCCACCCATGGAATTGCCTGCCAGATGCGGGTTTTCGATGCCCTCGTCGGCAAGGAAGCCGACCAGTGCGTCGGCGAGGGTCGAGACGGTGGTGGTGGTCAGCGGCTCGCTGCCGCCGAAGCCGGGCAGGTCGACCGCGATCACGTCGAACGATTCGGCCAGTGCGGGAATGATCGGCTCCCAGACCTGCCAGCGGCTGCCGACGCCGTGCACCAGCACGAGCGGTTCGCCGCTGCCGGTGCGGTGATGGTTCAACTTCGTCATGGCGACTCCCCTGCCCGATGTGGTTCCGCCTCACCTTACCGTTGTTGACGTGTCGCCAACAGCGACGGGAAGGCCTGGTCCGGCGGTACGATAAAAGGTATGGCAACCCGGAAAGTGACACTGTCGCTGGACGAGGCGGCCTGGTCGTACGCACAGGATGCCGCCGCTCGCGCGGGCATGTCGCCGTCGGCGTGGATCTCCCGCGCCGCACGTCGCGAAGCCGTCCGCCTCGGTGTCGGACCGGTGCCGGACCCGGTCGAACTCGCCGCGGCCGACGAGGCGGAAATCGTGGCCGCCGAGAAGGAGCTGCGTGCGCAGGGGTGAACTCTGGGTCTACCACCCGCACGGCACCACCCGAACCCGCAATATCGTCCTCATCTCCAGCGACGGCATCAACGAGTCGCCGCGACCCTGGCTGATCGCCGCCGAGGTCGAGGCCGAGGACCCCGGTGACATTCTCGCCGTGCCCATTCCCGGCCACGGCTGGGTGCACGCCGGGAATCTGGGCCGCATCTATCGGGGCTGGTTGGCGCAGCGCATCGACGCCGTGGACACCGAGACGGCGGAGCGAATCGACACAGCGCTGCGCGCCGCCATGGATCTGTGAGATCGTGCCTGCGGCAGTTTTCGCCTTACCTGAGAATCGAGGTTTCCGTGCGCAATCCCTTGAAGGGCACAGTTGTTGGTGGCGTCACTCTGGCCGCCGCCGCGCTGGTCGCGCTCCCCGTCCTGACCGGGTGCGGCAGCAGCGGCGGTGACAAGCAGGCCGACGTCAGCCAGGGCGATGTCTCCAAGGCGTTGCAGGACGGTGGCCTCAAGGACGTCAAGCTGGCCGACTGCGCCGCGAAGATCTATGTGGACCAGGGGATTTCGCAGTCCGGCCTGCGCCTGATGATCAAGAACGACGCCAAGACGGCCACCGCCACCGATCCGGAGTCGATGGGCATGTCCAAGGACGACGCGGACAAGGCCCGCGCCGCCACCAGCAAGATCGTCACCGACTGCCTCAAGCAGGAGTGATCGGCGCGGAGCCGTTGGGGGCCCGCGATTTCCGATCTCCCCTTGTTAACTCCCGGGTGCCGGTGTGCAATCTCTGCATTGAGCACCGGCACCGGCAGTAGCGCCGGCGCGCGATCCGGCTCCGGGAGGGAACCATGAAGAAATCCATCGCCGTCGTGGCATTCGCGGCATTGCCGCTGCTGGCGGCCTGCAGCAACAGCCAGCAGGCGGCCTCGCCCACATCGAGCACCGCGCCCGCCGCGGTGACCTCGGCCACCACCGTCTCGGGCACGCCCACCGCCACACCGGGCGCGACACCCAGCTCCGGCGCGTCGGTCGGCCCCGGTGCGAGCACCACCGCCACCTCGGGCGGCCTCAGCGTCGATCAGGTGTCGAAGGCCTTACAGGACAAGGGAAAGCTCAGCCAGCAGAATGCGGACTGCGTGGCAGGCATCTATGTCCAGGAAGGTCTCTCGCAGAGCGGGATTCAGAAGATCATCGACAGCGCCAACGGCGCCGATCCGGGCAAACTCAGCCTCAGCACCGAAGACCTGATCAAAGCGGGCAAGGCCACCAAACGCATCGCCACCGAATGCGTGAAGTAGTGCGCTGATTCGTTCGGAAACGGACAAGGCCCCCGCTGGGTGGCGGGGGCCTTGTCGTGGAGCCGATGACGGGAATCGAACCCGCGCTACCTGCTTGGGAAGCAGGAGTTCTGCCATTGAACTACATCGGCATGGCTGACTTTCTCGCGTTCGCGACTCTATCAGACAGGGTCTCGGGCGACCCAACTTCGCCTCATCCACGCAGGTCCGGACCCGGTCGGGTGATCGAGGGCGGGTGGGATGGGTGATCTCCGGGCGCGTCGGGGGCGGCGCGCCGAAGATCGGCGAGATGTTTCGCCGAAGCACGGAGTTTCGATTACGGGCGGTCGTAGACTGTGCCGCAGGGTCGAAAACCCGTCCACCACAGGTAGTTTGGATGCGCTGAACTGTTGCTGGCGTTGGTTCCGCGTGTCCTGCTCGGCGGTCGAGGAGGACGTATGACCGCAGTGCCCGCCCGCGAGATCCCGCAACTCGAGCCCGTCCGGCCATATCCACGTCGGATGGGACCCAAGGGGTCCTATCTGTGGAAGGCCATCACCACCACCGATCCCAAGGTGCTCGGGAACATGTATTTGTTCACGGCCGTGGTGTTCTTCCTGATCGCGGGCCTGATGGCGCTGCTGATGCGGGTCGAGCTGGCCCGGCCGGGGCTGCAGTTCCTCTCACCCGAGCAGTTCAATCAGCTGTTCACCATGCACGGCACCATCATGCTGCTGTTCTACGCGACACCCATCGTGTTCGGGTTCGCGAACGCGGTGCTGCCGTTGCAGATCGGCGCGCCCGATGTGGCGTTCCCGCGCCTGAACGCACTCAGCTACTGGCTGTACCTGTTCGGGGCGACCATGGCGACCGCGGGTTTCATCACCCCGGGCGGTGCGGCCGACTTCGGCTGGACCGCGTACACGCCGCTGAGCCTGGCGGAGCATTCCCCGGGGGTGGGTGCGGACCTGTGGATCATGGGGGTCGCGGTCTCCGGTGTCGGCACCATCCTCGGCGGCGTCAACATGGTCACCACGGTGATCTGCCTGCGCTGCCCGGGCATGACCATGTGGCGGATGCCCATTTTCACCTGGAACATCCTGGTCACCAGTGTGCTTGTGCTGATTGCCTTTCCGATCCTCACCGCCGCGCTGATGGGCCTCGAGGTGGACCGACATCTGGGCGGGCACGTCTTCGACCCGTCCACCGGCGGGGCCATCCTCTATCAACATCTGTTCTGGTACTTCGGGCATCCGGAGGTCTACATCATCGCCTTGCCCTTCTTCGGCATCGTGACGGAGATCTTCCCGGTGTTCAGCCGCAAGCCGCTGTTCGGCTACACCACGCTGGTGTACGCGACGCTGGCGATCGGCGCGCTGTCCATCGCGGTGTGGGCGCATCACATGTACGCGACGGGATCGGTTCTGCTGCCGTTCTTCTCGTTCATGACGTTCCTGATCGCGGTGCCCACGGGCGTGAAGTTCTTCAACTGGATCGGCACCATGTGGCGCGGGCAACTGACCTTCGAGACACCCATGCTGTTCTCGGTCGGGTTCCTGGTGACGTTCCTGTTCGGCGGGCTGTCGGGTGTCATCCTGGCGTCGCCGCCGCTGGACTTCCACGTGTCCGACTCGTATTTCGTTGTCGCGCATTTCCATTACGTCTTGTTCGGCACCATCGTGTTCGCGACCTTCGCGGGCATCTACTTCTGGTTCCCGAAGATGACCGGCCGGATGCTCGACGAACGGCTCGGCAAAATACATTTCTGGACCACGTTCCTGGGCTTCCACACCACGTTCCTGGTGCAGCACTGGCTGGGCAACAAGGGCATGCCGCGCCGCTACGCCGACTACCTGCCGAGCGACGGATTCACCACGCTCAACACCATTTCCACCATCGGCTCGTTCATTCTCGGGTTCTCGATGATCACGTTCGCCTGGAACGTCTTCAAGAGCTACCGCTACGGCGAACTGGCCGTCGTCGACGACCCGTGGGGTTACGGCAACTCGCTGGAATGGGCCACCACCTGCCCGCCACCGCGGCACAACTTCTACGAACTGCCCCGCATCCGTTCCGAACGCCCGGCCTTCGAACTGCACTATCCACACATGGTCGAACGGATGCGCGCCGAAGCGCACGCGGGCTGGAGTATCCGAAAACCCAAACAGGTCATCGAGGCCACCGGGACCGACGGCCCAGTCGATTCACCGACCGAACATTGACATACCCTCTTTCCCGTGCTGCTTTCCGATCGGGATATTCGTAAGGAGCTCGCCTCGGGACGGCTGGGGGTCGAGCCGTTCGACGAGAAGCTGGTGCAGCCGTCGAGTATCGATGTGCGGCTGGACGGTTTGTTCCGGGTGTTCAACAACACCCGGTACACCCATATCGATCCGGCGCAGCGCCAGGACGAACTGACCACGCTGGTCGAGCCCGCAGCGGGCGAACCCTTCGTGCTGCATCCGGGCGAGTTCGTGCTCGGTTCGACACTCGAGCTGTGCACGCTGCCCGACGATCTGGCGGGCCGCCTCGAAGGCAAGTCGAGCCTCGGCCGACTGGGTCTGCTGACGCATTCGACGGCGGGCTTCATCGATCCCGGTTTCAGCGGTCACATCACCCTCGAACTGTCGAACGTCGCGAATCTGCCGATCACCCTGTGGCCGGGGATGAAGATCGGCCAGCTGTGCCTGCTGCGGCTCACCAGCCCGGCCGAGCACCCGTACGGCAGCGCCGCGGTGGGGTCGAAGTATCAGGGGCAGCGCGGGCCGACGCCGTCGCGCGCGTATCTGAACTTTCCGCAGCCCACCGTCAACTGAGCGGGCCGGTCGGTCCGAGAAGCCTGCCGGTCCAGCACTTTTCGGGCATCGGATCGGCGGCATTCGGTCATTACCTGGACGTTCGACCTTGCCCGCGATGGCGCGAATACGCCGTCCGCCAGGTGGGTCCGGCGGGTGTACGGATGGCTCGTCACGTCGTAAGGTGACGGCGAACAGGTACAGTGACCCCACCCCGAGCGTGTGCGGCTCCACCTCCTGCGCCTGGCAGTATTCCGCAGGCGGCGGTGCCCTCGTACGCGGGTGAGTGTGGGAATCGAGATGGGCAGCAGATGAGTTCGGTACTGGGAGTTTCGGTGGGGACGGGCGCGGTTCGCGTCGCACGTCCGACCACCGGCGATCCCGCCGAACCCACGGCCCGCCACGCCTTCTCGGCCGCACCGCACACCGCCCCGCCCGTGCCGGACGGATTCGATGTGCAGGCCGTCCCCGTCGGTGAGCGCCGCGTGGGCGAACTGGTCGCCGATGTCGTCGGCGCGGTGCTGGCGGCGGATCCGCGAATCAGCGCCACCGCCATCGCCTATCGCGACGAACAGCACGCGCGCGACATTCGCGCCGAACTGGCCCGCCGCCAGCTCACCAACTACGAGCTGGTGCCCGATGTGATCGCGGCGCTCGACTACCTCCAATACACCGGCGATATGCCGGGTTTCGGCACTGTCGCGCTGTATGACCTGGGTGCGTCCGGACTTTCGGTGACGGTGATCGACACCGCCTCCCGGCAGATCACCCACAGCGAGCGCACCAGCGACATCAGCGGCGAGTACCTGGATTCGCTGATCCGCGAACAGCAGATCGCCTCCGGCCGCATCGCGCATCCGCCGGATCACGCCGGTCTGGTCGCGCTGGACACGCTGTGCCGCGAGGCCAAGGAGCAGCTGTCGGCCAACAGCGCGGTCGCGCTGCCCTCCACCGAGGGCCTGGTCCTGTTGTCGCAGGAGAACTTCGAAGCGCTCATCATGCTGGCCGTCGAATCCTCGGCCCGGATGACGCGCGATGTCATCCTGCGTTCCGAACAGCCGGTGCAGGCGGTCGCCCTGCTCGGCGGCTGCGCCCAGATTCCACTGGTGGCCAGGGTTTTACGGCGCTGGCTCGGCGTCCCGGTGATCGTGCCCGGCGCCCCGGAGACCATCGCCACCCGCGGCGCCGCCCGCCTGGCGCGCCCGGTGCCGCAGCGCCCGGCCCCCGCGCCCTTCCCGGATGCCCGCGACGACAACACCGTTTCCGCGCCCGAACCATCCGCCTCCTGGCTGTCCACGCCGGGCGCGGTCGAGAAGTTCGGCCGTCGCCGCGAGATCAGTCTGGCCGGGGTGGCCGTCGGCGCACTGGTCGTGGTCGCCGCCATCGGCGTCACCCTGGGCTGGGGACCGCAAGTGCTGGAACATGATTCGCAGCGTCAGGACGCCGTGACCAGCTCGGTTCCACCCAGCACCACGCACAGCGCGGTGGCACCGGTGACCACCGCGACCACCACCACCGACGCCACCAACGAGTCGCTGGCCGCACCGCCGCCGCGCGCCGCACCCACCACGACGGACGCGCCACCCCCGCCTGCGCCGGGCCCCAACACCATCACCATCATTCCGGGTCTGCCGCCGGTCATCGTGCCGACGCTGCCCCCGCTGTTCCCGCCCGCGCCCGCCGAACAGCACTGACTCGAAAGCCCTGAGCTGGCACCGAATCCGCCCCCGTCGACTGCCGGGTGGGGGCGGACTCGGTGGGACCGGCGCCGGGCAGCGCCGGTGCGGAGGCCGACTGCGTTCAGCCTCCGCTTCCGGATCCCACCGCCAGAGCTGTCGTGACTATCGCCGACAGGGGTGGGAGTTCGATATCGCGGGCGGGCGGTTTGATCCAGTGACAGCCCTCCCTGGTCCAGCGGCCGAGTCCGGTGGGCAGCATGACCGCGCTGCCGATCGCCGGGATCCCGATGTCGAGGCGTTCGAGCACCTCCATCACCTGGGCGCCGGGACGCGAATCCGGTTCCGCCAGAAAGCTCCAGCGAATCTGGCGCGCCAGCATGGGCCCGGTGCGCTGATGCTGCTGTAGCGCCGCGCGCACCTGTTCGGCGCGCGCCACCGGCAGGTGTACGACGGCGACGGCACCGGTGACGGGAAGCATGACGAACCCGCCGCGTTCGGTGACCGGCAGCCCGAACTCGTGCCGGTAGTAGGAAACCCAGTCCTGGACGGTTCTGAGCTTGTCCGCGTTCACATCCCGCCCTCCTTGCCTCCCGATTCCAGGGTCGCGTGCGGACCGCTCGGGGATAACGCCCGCGCGCTCTACTTCCGCCGCCTTTCCGCCGCCACAATTACCGATGCGTATAAAGCCTGGTACCAGCTAGGTTTCGGCTGTGGCAACGACCATGTTCCACTCGTACCCTGGAGTTCGGAGTTCGTTCCGAAGGGATGGCATCGTGGTCCGGCACTGGTCAGGCAAAGAGGCCCGGGCCCTCCGCGATGCCAAGCGGATGAGTATCCGGGAGTTCGCCGCACATCTGGGTGTGCACGAGCGCCTGGTGTCCAAATGGGAGGCCGGGGGGGATCGGGTGCATCCGCGTCCCATCAACCAGGCTGCCCTGGACACGTCTTTGGCCAGGTCCGACGATGTGGTGCGGGCACGGTTCGCGGCCTTGATCGACCAGCCCTCGACTGACCGCCCCGCCGTTCCCGGTTTCGATGTGCGCCAAGGCAGTTCCGAGTTGTGGAACGCCGGTGGGGCGCAAGCCAGTTATTCCAGCGACGCGGAACTGCTGGCACTCGTCGACACGGGTGCGATGAGGGGCGATGCGTTAGCGGCGATTTCGGAGAGGGATCTGATCATGGCGGCTGCCCACGAGGCGAGCGACCACGCAGGCAGGGCGGAGGGCACCAATGTGGGTGCCACCATGTTGGAACAGCTCGACGCCGATGTCACACGCATCGCCAACGATTACGTACACATGGCACCGGTGCCGATGATGGTGGAGATGCTGCGGGTGCGCCGCCGCGTCTACCGGCTGCTCGAGGGTCATCAGCGGCCCGCCGACACCGCGCACCTGTATCTGCTGGCGGGCACCCTGTCCGGGCTGCTCGCCAATGCCAGCACCGACCTCGGATATTTCGACGCGGCGGGCGAACAGGCAAGGGCCTCTTGGGCTTACGCCGAACTCTGCGAGCACAACGGGCTGCGGTCCTGGACCCGCGGCATGCAGGCGCTGATCGAATACCGGGCCGAACGCCCGCGCCGCGCGGTGCTGCTGGCCCAGAGTGGCCAGCGCTACGCCGAATCCGCGACCGCCCGGGTCCGACTGCTGAACATCGAGGCCCGGATCTGGTCGCGGCTGGGCAGTTCCGCCGACACCGAACGCTGCATCCGCGCCGCCGACGACGCCCGCGACACCGAATCCAGCGACAGCCTGCACGACGATGTCGGCGGCGTCTTCGGCTTCACCCAGCCCAAGAGCCACTACTACGCGGGCGCGACCTACATCCATCTCGGCCAGGCCACACCGGCATTGGACGCCACCCGCCGGGCCATCGACCTGTACGTGAACGGCCCGACCGACAAGCGCTCCTACGGCGCGGAAGCCCTGGCCCGGGTCGACAACGCCGCCGCCCACCTGATCAACGGCAGCCTCGACGGCGCGGCCGCCGCCCTGGAACCGGTACTGGAACTCGACGAGGACAAACGCATCGCCCAGCTGGAGGAACGCCTCAGCGCCGTCCGCCAGCGCCTGGCCGGACCGGAGTTCCGCGACGCCGGTGAGGCCACCGACCTCGACGAGCGCATCGAGGACTTCTGCGGATCCACCGCCGCCAGGAGCGTATTGCCGCCCGATACGTCCCGTTGACGAAGCTCGTTGCGGTCGGATGGCACCATTGGTCGGGTGACGCCGTCTAACCAGCCACCGCAGCGGTCCCCTCGCGTCCTGGAGCAGTCGACCAAACTCCAGAACGTGCTCTACGAGATCCGCGGGCCGGTACACGCACACGCGGCGCGGCTGGAGGCCGAGGGGCATCGGATCCTGAAGCTCAATATCGGCAACCCCGCGCCGTTCGGCTTCGACGCCCCGGACGTGATCATGCGCGACATCATCGCGGCGCTGCCGTACGCGCAGGGCTACTCCGAGTCGAAGGGCATCCTGCCCGCGCGCCGGGCCATCTTCACCCGCTACGAATTGGTGCCGGGCTTCCCGGAATTCGATGTGGACGACGTCTACCTGGGCAACGGCGTCTCCGAGCTGATCACCATCGTCATGCAGGCGCTGCTGGACAACGGCGACGAGGTGCTGATCCCCGCGCCGGACTATCCGCTGTGGACGGCGATGACCTCGCTGGCGGGCGGCACCCCGGTGCACTACCTGTGCGACGAGTCCAACGGCTGGCAGCCGGACATCGCCGACATGGAAGCCAAGATCACCCCGAAGACCAAGGCGATCGTGGTGATCAACCCCAACAACCCGACCGGCGCGGTGTACTCGGCCGAGGTGCTGGCGCAGGTGGTCGACCTGGCGCGCAAGCACAATCTGCTGCTGCTGGCCGACGAGATCTACGACAAGATCCTCTACGACGGCGCCAAGCACATCTCGCTGGCCACGCTGGCCCCGGATCTGCTGTGCCTGACCTTCAACGGTCTGTCCAAGGCCTACCGGGTGGCGGGCTATCGCTCCGGTTGGCTGGTGATCACCGGGCCCAAGGAGCACGCGGCCGGGTTCATTGAGGGCATCGATCTGCTGGCCTCGACCCGCCTGTGTCCGAATGTGCCTGCGCAGCATGCCATTCAGGTGGCGCTGGGTGGCCATCAGAGCATCGACGATCTGGTGCTGCCGGGCGGGCGGCTGCTCGAGCAGCGGGATGTGGCGTGGGAGAAGCTCAATACCATTCCGGGCGTCTCGTGCGTGAAGCCCGAGGGCGCGCTGTACGCGTTCCCGCGGCTGGATCCGGAAGTCCATGAGGTGCACGACGATTCGAAGCTGGTGCTGGATCTGCTGCTGCAGGAGAAGATCCTGATGGTGCAGGGCACCGGGTTCAATTGGCCGCACCATGATCATCTGCGGATCGTGACGCTGCCTTGGGCGCGCGATCTGTCGGTCGCGATCGAGCGTTTCGGTAACTTCCTGGCCAGCTACCGGCAGTAGGTTCTGTCCGGAAATTCCGACCGAGCGTCCGCGCGGGGTACTGTCAAGTACCCCGCGTTTTCGTTCTGACCTGCGGCTATGCCTGGGTGTCCGGTCGCGGACAATGCCCGTTAGGGGTGCTGTCGCAGTTGGGACCCTGGCTAAAACAGACCGCTAGTACGAAAAAGTTGGGTTTTTAGAGACTTAGCTAGCGCAAAGAACCGTCTTTTGTGTACAGTGGTCCTCGGCACTCAGAGTGCCCGGTCGGACCGCCTACCCCCCCTGGGCCGTCCGGCCCTGGTTAGTCGGCCTACCCCCCCTGGGCCGCTGACCCCGGGCGGCGGAGACATCCCCCTGCTCTCCGCCGCCCCCCTAAACTTTTTTCGGCATTCCCTCGCAAATCCGTTGTTTCGGATTCTCGCGAGGGATTTGTCGTGTCCTTTTCCAGCCCGGAAACCTCTCAGGAATTCAGAAACGGTTTTCGTCTACGCTCGCCGGGTGAGCGATCACCATCACCATCATCATGACCATTCCGGGCCCATTGCCATCGGCGAGACGGCGGCCCGCGTCGTCGTCGGATTGCTCGCCGTCATCGGGGTCGCGGTGGTGGCCGGACTGATCTGGTTGTGGCCGAGCGCCCAGCACATCGACATCCCGCTGCCCATGCAGAACGGCAGCGGCGGCGCGGTGCAGACCGAGGCCGGAACCGTGGTCAAACAGGATCTCGGGCAGTGCGGGGACATCAACAACGGCAAGGTCTTCGCCGTCGAGCCGGATCTGCTGCCGCAGGCGCAGCAGCAGTGCCCGCGCAGCGTCGTCTCCATCGAATCCGGTGTGGAGAAGGGCAATTGGACGCTCTTCGTGAATTCACCGACGCCCGATCAGCCCAATCTGCATGTGGGCGACAAACTTCGCATCGTGCGCCAGGAGAATACGGATCCCGTCTCGCACCAGAAGGTGGTCATCTACTCCTTCGACGACTACGCGCGCGGCCTGCCGCTGATCCTCATCGGCGTCGCCTTCGCGGTGGTCGTCATCGCGGTGGCGCGCTGGCGCGGTCTGCGGGCGCTGATCGGACTCGTCGTCGCGTTCGGGGTGCTGGTGGGTTTCATGCTGCCCGCCCTGCTGGACGGAAAACCCGCCATCCCGGTGGCATTGGTGGCGGGTGCGATGATCCTGTACTCCGTGCTGTACCTGGCGCACGGGGTGAACCTGCGCACCAGTTCGGCGCTGCTGGGCACCCTGACCTCGATGGTGCTGGCGGCGGTGCTGTCCTGGGTGGCGTTGAAGATCACCCACCTGACCGGGCTGTCGGAAGAACAGAACACCAATGTCGCGGCCTACATCCAGCACGTGAGCATCACCGGGCTGCTGCTGGCCGGGTTCATCATCGGCTCGCTGGGTGTGCTCAACGACGTCACCATCACCCAGGCGTCGGCCGCCTTCGAACTGGCGGCATTGGACGAGAAGGCCACGCGCCGCGGCATTTTCGCCGCCGCCATGCGGGTCGGGCGCGATCACATCGCCAGCACCGTCTACACCCTGGTGCTCGCCTACGCCGGTGGCGCGCTGCCGCTGCTGATGCTGTTCAGCGTCGCCGGACGCTCCATCCACGATGTGCTCACCGGCGACGCGGTCGGCATCGAGATCGCGCGGTCGGCGGTCGGTGGCATCGCGCTGGCGCTGTCGGTGCCGCTCACCACCGCCATCGCGGTCGTGCTGGCCCGGCCCTTCGGCGCCAAGCCCGCGACGCCGCCCGCCACCGGACGCCGCGCACGCGGCGAAGGGGCACAGTCGAATCGATCCCGGCGGCCGGGGGAGAAGGCGACCGCGCGGGCCGGGGCTCGTTCCGGTGGTCCGCGCACCGGCGCCCAGGCGGCGGTACCCCGCGCCGGGGCCCAACCCGGGGGCCCGCGCACCGGTGCGCAACCGGCCGCCCGGCGCTCCGGTCCGACGGCGGGACCCGGCACCGGAGGTCAGCCGGCGGTGCCGCGACCGGCTCGGCCCGGTCCGCCGACCGACTCCTCGACGGTGCCCAGGACCGGTGTGGTGCAACCGAATTCGCCGCGACAGGATTCGGGTCGGGTGCCCCGGCCGCGCCCGGACATCGCGCATCCCAATCAGGGCTATCCCGAGCCGGGGTCGGGCGATCAGGGCTGGTCCGGCAATGCCCGTACACCGGACTCCGGTCCCAATACCTCGTCGTGGTTCAACCCGGGTGAGGAGTGGTCGAACTCGGCCCCCGAACCCCGTGACCAGGGCTGGGCCCCCGACCCCCGCGACGACGACGAGGGCTGGCCGCCCGAAGCGCCCGGCAGCGGGCGGCATTCCCGGTACTAGCGGGCGGACATGAAAACGAGGGGCGTGTTCCCGATCGGGAACACGCCCCTCTCCGTCAGCCGCGGTGGGTACCGAATCGGGTGGCCGCAGGGAATTCGGCGGCAACGAAGCTGCGGCGCAAGCGATTCGGCGGGGTGCGGGCTCGGGTCGACGGGTCCGAGTCCGCGGTCGCGGCGACGGGGTCTCTCAGATCATCTGCCAGAGCGCGGGCGCGGCGGTGGGGGTCCAGCCGGGGTCGTAGACCGTATGCGCCTGCAGGCAGCGGTATTGCATGCCGTCGTAGGTGACCACGTCACCGACGCTGTAGTGCGCGCCGACCTTCCACGGGTTGCCCGCGGGCTGCGCGGTCGTGGTCGGCGGCTGATGACCACGCGTGGTGCTCGGGGGCGCGGCGGTCGTGGTCGGTGCGACGGTCGTGGTGGGCGGGACCGTGGTGGTCGGCGGGGCCGCGGTGGTGGTGGGCGGTGCGGTGGTCGTGGTCGGGGGAGTCGTTGTGGTGGAAGGGGTTCCGCCTCCTCCGCCGCCGATCTGGAGGTCGATGCAGGAGTAGAAGGCGTCCGCGGTGTCACCGATGTTCCAGATCGCCAGGAGTTTCTGGCGGCCGGTGAAGCCGCCGAGGTTCACGGTGTGGGTGACGGTGCTGGCGGGCGGCGGGTTGTTGCCGCCGTCGACGGTGGTGAGCAGGGTGTCGCCGATGTAGTACTGATAGTTGAGGGTGCGGTGCAGCGCGGTGAACGTCCACGTGAAATCGGCTGTGCTGCCGACGGATTGGACCTGCCAGGGCTTGGTGTCGTCGTCCAGCTCGGCGAAGCGGGAGACGTTGCCGCTGCAATTGTGCAGGCCCTTGGGGCCTTCCACGCTCTGCGGCTCGTATTTGATGTCGCCGCAGGGCAATAGACCCTTGGCGCACTGCGCCTGGCGGCTGAGCGGGGACGAGACGTAACCGTGGGCGTACGCGGTCGCATCGGGCAGCATCGCCACCAGGAAGGGTGCGAGTGCGACGGCCCCGAGCGCGGACATGCTTCTTCTACCGATCACCTGAAACTCCTTGCGAGAGAGCGTGAGAGATGGGGTCAGCAGGAGCCGGCATGCTGTCCCGTGATGGATCCGAGATGTGATCCAGACCACTTTGTAGCAAGAACGTGCTTCAAAAGATATGACCCAGCAACGCTTTGGTCAAGCGTCCTATACTGGGGCAATCCAGAAACCGTTGAGGCGCAGCAAATTTCAGCACGGGCGCAGCAAACTTGACGCACGAGTATCGGGAGAAACCGGGCATTCCGCGCCGCGGGCGCGGCAAGATCAGCCACTTACCTTGCTGTGCGGTCGCTTTCGGGGGTCGCGATCACGCCATTCGGATCGGGCGCTGACGCAGGAGTGACAGGGCTCCGCTAACTCGCAGTGCGCGCCGCGTCGCACAGCGCCGCGACTCCGGCGGCGTCGGTCTCGAAATGGTCGAAGCCACCGGGCGCGCCGAACTCGGCGAAGTCGACCTCGGTGTCGTGGCCGGGCAGTCCGGGCACCGGAATGCGCACCGCCGCATGCAGATCGCGGGTTCCGGTCAGTTCGATCACCCGGCGCGCGTTGTCCGCGCGCAGACCGCCGCAGGCCATCACGTCGATGCGGCCGTCGGCCAGGCTCACCAATCGGCCGATCAGCGCCGCCCCGTCGAGCACCGACTCCTGGCGGCCGGAGGTCAGCAGCCGGGTGAAACCGAGTTCCAGCAAACTGTCGAAACCGGCGTACGGATCCGCGCACACATCGAACGCGCGATGGAAGGTGACCTCCAGATCCTCGGCCGCGGCGAGCAGTTCGGTATTCGCGGCCCGGTCCACGTGGCCCTCCTCGTCGAGCACGCCGATCACCACCCCGTGCGCACCCGCCGTGCGCACCCGCTCGATATCGGTGCGCATGGTCGCCACCTCGTCGGCCGAATAGCGGAAGTCGCCGGGGCGCGGGCGGATCAGCACATGCACCTGGGTGTGCCCGGCCGCCGCCACCGCGGCCTCGATCAGACCGGGGCCGGGGGTGAGTCCGCCGATGGTCAGGCCCGAACACAGTTCGACCCGGGTGACCCCTGCTCGCTCGGCGATGCGGACCCCGCCGAGGGACTCCACCCCGATCTCGACCCGTACCGTCCGCGCATCCGTCATACCTTGCAGTATGGCGAATCCGCGCCGAACATGTTGCCCGAGATTTGCCAATTGGCACGGAACGGTCGGTGAAATCCGCCGGTGAACCCCTGGTCGGGGCACCGAAAACGAGCTGGGCGGCGCTACCGAATCGGTAGCGCCGCCCAGCTCAATCAGGTTCGGCCGCCCGGTGTTTCGGGCCGTCGACTAGTTCTTCTTGCCCGGCGCCTTCATGCCCGACTTGAAGCCGAGGCCACCCGGCTTGGAGGCCGGCGGCTTGGCCGCGCCGTTGTCGCCGTTGCTGCCGTTACCGCCGTTGGTGCCCGCGGCCGCAGCCGTGGTCGCCTCGGTGGCAGTCGGCTCGGCGACCGCGGCCGGCTCGGCCGCAGCGGGCGCGGACTCGGCCGCAGCCGAATCAGCCGGAGCCGAATCAGCCGCAGCCGCAGGCGCTTCCGGAGCCGCGGCCGCCGGAGCGGAGCCCGGAGCCTTCGGTCCGGGGCGCTTGAGGCCGGACTTCATGGCCAGACCCTTGGGCGCGATCGTCGGCTTGGCCTCGGCCGGAGCCTCGGTCGCGGGAGCCGCCGGCGCCTCGGCCGGAGCAGCCTCGGCCGGAGCCGATTCCGCCGGAGCGGCCGCCTCGGCGGGCTTCGCACCCGGAGCCTTGGCCGCGCCCTTCATGGCGAGACCCTTGGCACCGGGCGCCTTGAGGCCGCCCTTCATGGCCAGTCCGCCCGCCTTGGCGGCCGGGGCCGCGGGCTCGGCCGGTGCGGCCGACTCGGCGGGAGCGGCTGCGGCGGAAGCGGTTTCGGCGGTCTCGGCCGCAGCGGCCTTCGCGCCGGGAGCCTTCAGTCCGCCCTTCATGGCGAGACCCTTGCCGCCCGGTGCCTTCGCGGCGCCCTTCATGCCCAGGCCCTTGGCCGGAGCCGGGGCCGCGGGGGCCGCAGGGGCCTCGGTCGCCGCCTCGGCGGGAGCGGGTGCGGCGGCTTCGGCCTTCGCACCCGGGGTCTTCAGGCCGCCCTTCATGGCCAGACCCTTGCCACCGGGGGCCTTGAGGCCACCCTTCATGCCCAGTCCGCCACCGGCCGGAGCGGCCTTGGGTGCGGTCTCGGCGGGCGCTTCCTCGACAGCGATCTCGGCCTCGGCCACAACGGGCTCCGGTTCGGGCTCTTCGACCTTGGGCTGCTGGACGACCTTGAGATTCTCGGTCAGCACAGCGGCCTCGACGCGGCTGATGGATTGCAGCATCAGCTGCGAGACATCCACGACCTCGACGCCCTGGCCGACCTCGCCGCCGTCCTTGCGGGCGGTGACGCCGTCGGTGAGCATGACGCGGCAGAACGGGCAGCCGGTCGCGATCATGGACGGCTCGTTGCCGCCCTTCAGCGTGTCGAGGGCCTCGTCGACGCGGTCGACGTTGATGCGCTTGCCGAGGTTCTCCTCCATCCACATGCGCGCGCCACCGGCGCCACAGCACATGGAACGTTCACCGTGGCGCGGCATTTCGACCAGGGTGGAGCCCGAGGCCTCCATCAGCTCACGCGGCGCGTTGTAGATCTTGTTGTGCCGACCCAGGTAGCAGGGGTCGTGGTAGGTGACGTTCTGCGCCACCGGCGACACCGGCACCAGCGACTTGGCTCGCACCAGGCGGTTGAGCAGCTGGGTGTGGTGCACGACCTCGTAGTTGCCGCCCACCTGCGGGTACTCGTTGTTGAGCGCGTTGAAGCAGTGCGCACAGGTGACGACGATCTTCTTGCGGGCCTGCTCGACACCCTCGAACACCGAGTTCAGCAGTTCGATGTTCTGCATGGCCAACTGCTGGAACAGGAATTCGTTGCCCGCGCGGCGCGCCGAGTCGCCGGTGCAGGTCTCCTCCTGGCCGAGCACCATGAACTTCACGCCCGCGGTGGCCAACAGCTCCGCGACGGCCTTGGTGGTCTTCTTGGCGCGGTCTTCGTAAGCGCCCGCACAGCCCACCCAGAACAGGTATTCGTAGCCGTCGAACGAGTCCGCGTCCTTACCGAAAACCGGTACCTCGAAATCGATTTCGCTGATCCAGTTCAGACGGTCCTTGGAGTTCTGACCCCAGGGGTTGCCCTTGTTCTCCAGGTTCTTGAACAGACCCGCCAGCTCGGAGGGGAACTCCGACTCGATCAGCACCTGGTAGCGGCGCATGTCGATGATGTGGTCGACGTGCTCGATATCGACCGGGCACTGCTCGACACACGCGCCACAGGTGGTGCACGACCACAGCACCTCGGGATCGATGATGCCGTGCACGTCCTCGCCACCGACCAGCGGACGCTCGGCCTCGGTGCGCGCGGCCTCCGAAATCTGGTTCAGCGCACGCTCATTGGGCTTGCCCTCGGCGTCGACCAGACCGACCTCGTCGCCGCTCATGTCCTTGCGGCCACCGGCCAGCAGGTACGGGGCCTTGGCGTAGCCGTGGTCGCGCAGCGACATGATCAGCAGCTTCGGCGAGAGCGGCTTGCCGGTGTTCCAGGCCGGGCACTGCGACTGGCAGCGACCGCATTCGGTGCAGGTGGTGACGTCGAGGATGTCCTTCCAGGAGAAGTCCTCGAACTTGCCGACACCGAAGGTGTCGTTGTCCGGGTCGGCGGTCTCCATGTCGATCGGCTTGCCGCCGGACAGCATCGGCTTCAGCGCGCCCAGCGCGACCGAACCATCGGCCTCACGCTTGAAGTAGATGTTGAAGAACGCCGCGAAGCGGTGCCATGCCACACCCCAGGTGATGCTGCGGCCCACGACGAGCAGCCAGATCATCGCGGACATCAGCTTGATGAAGGCGAAGATCGAGACGAGCGCAGCGCTGGAGGGCAGGCCCTTGGCGATCTGCATGGTGAGAAAGTCACTGGCAGCGTGTGATTCGCCGGTGTAGGCGAGGACGGCGGATTTCACTCCGACCATGCCGATGCCCTCGATCAGCACGACCCACTCGACGAAGTACGCGGCGAGGAAGTTGGAGCCGCCGAAGCGCGACAGTCGCTCCGGAACGCGGGGGTGATTCAGCTGGCGAATGATCATCAGCGCGACACCACCGACGATCGTCGCGATGCCGAGAAGTTCGTCGGCCAGGTGGTAGACGAGCGTGTCGCCCACCAGTGGCCAGGTGAACGTCGGTGTGAATACCTGCCCGTATGCCTGGAATACCAGGATGAATCCGAGTAGGAAGCCGACCATGACGAGCCAGTGGGCCCAGCCGACGGTGCGGAACTTCACCATTCGCGTGTGCGCCGCGAATTCCTTGATCATGGTGGTGATTCGGGGGCCGAACGGGCGCCATCTGTCCGGTGCTGATTGACCGACACGGATCGTTTGGACGATGTTGCGGACACCCCAAACGAACGATGCCCAGCATGGAATGCTGACGAGCACGGCGATCGTGCCCAACGTAATCGTCAGGGCATTCATGTCGCGACCTCTCTTACGGTTCTACGAGCGATGACGAGGTGGCCTGGTTCCACCTCGGGTTGCACGTATCCTAATGGACAGTAAGTTACTCGCCGGTAACTTAACTGTCCAGGGTTTCCCACACCGTAAATCCCGGCAAATCGCAGCGTTAACAAAGGGCAGGCTTACTTCGAAACCTGGTGTGACGCATGAAGTAACGAATCTCGCAAATCGTAGGGTCTTGGACTAGGCTCACGCTGTCCGACAGCTGTGCGTACCTTCACATGCTCGGGGAGGATACGTCCTAGCGCGTGGCATGGCCCGAGGGAAGCCGGGCCTCGCGTGGCGAAGGTGCGCACGACGCTTTACCTGATGACGGAATGGAAACCAACCGAATGAAGCTTCGCAGTACCACTGCGGCTGCTGCCCTGGTCATCGGCGCAATGACCGTCGGCATGACGACGGCCCACGCTGATGATGCTCCCGCGCAGCCCGCGGGAATCGATTACTCGACCAAGCTGGTGGACGGCAAGACCGTTGTATCGACGCTGAAGAACGGCACGTTCGAGCTGGCACAGCAGGACGGTGCCACTCCCGACGCGCCGAAGCAGACGATTGTCACCGTCAAGGACGGACAGGGCGCGCAGGTCGTGTCCTTCCCGCTGTCCTTCAGCGTGCAGGGCACCGATATTCCGGTGAAGGCCGACCTCAAGAACGACGCCAAGGTGCTCGAGGTCGTGCCGGAGAAGCCCGCGGGCTTCCAGCCGAGTGACCAGAAGCTGGTCGCGAACCTGAAGCCCATCGCCTCGGACACCGAGAACGCCCGGGCGATGAACGACTTCTCGACCAAGTTCGGTCTCGCGGTCGGGATCGGCACCTTCGTCGGCACCGCCGTCGGCGCGATCGTCGGGTTCCTGTTCGGTCTGCCGCTCTTCGGTGTCGGCGGCCTGCTCGGCCTGCCGACCGGTGCGGCCATCGGTGGCATCCTGGGCACCATCGCCCTCGGTGGACCGACGCTGCTGGCGGCGGGCATCGACCTGCTCAACACGGTGTCGGCGGCGCCCGGCACCACCCGCTGGTCCGATCAGGCGCAGGCGGCGCAGCAGGGCCCCGCGTCCACCGCTACCCCGGTTGCCCCTACGGCCAACTGAGCGGAATCGCACAGTCGTTCGGCCCGTCCCTTTTCAGGGGCGGGCCGAACGCGTTCCCGGACAAAGTTTTTCGCGGTCCGCGCGCATTCACTCCGGCAGTGGGACCGCGCCGTCGAAGGACACCGTGCCGCGCGCGTGGCCGAAGCGGTCGAAGGTGCGCTCGGTCATCGTGAAGGTGCCGTCCTCGCGGACCAGAAGCACTGTGCTGCAGCGGGTTCCATGGATCTCGTGGGAGACGAAGCGGGCCGAGGCGGCGCGTTCGGCCGCCAGGTCCAAGCCGGACTCGGGGAGTTCGGCGTCGGGGGCCTGGGCGCGGTCGGCGAGCACCGCTAGATGGGCGTCGACGTTCTCGGGATCGTCCGCCGCGACCTGATGCAGCGCTCGTACGCCGCTGCGCACCTTGGGCCACGCGGGGGTGGGTAGACCGCTGTCGACGGTCCCATCGGGCCGCAGCGAGCCCACCAGGGCCGCATTGGACAGGCCGTGGAAGCCGGGCGCGAGTTCGCGCGGGGCGCGGTCGCTGCGATTGCTGTGCCACCACAGCGTTTCCAGATCGGAGACGATCAGATTGAAACCGTTGTAATCGTCGGGCGCGGCGGACACCCCGCGGGCGAACTTCTCCGGCACGGTTTCGCCGCGCAGGAAATCCATCATGAGCGCGCCGCGGGAGCGGGCATCGGGGCGGGCCTCGTTCGGTCCGCGCACATTGGTGACGGTGGCGAAACGGTGGGTGTCGCGCTCGACGCCCAGCCAGGTACCGGGCAGCGGGCCGCCGGCGCCCCGGTCACGCCCGGCCAGCAGTCCGGGAACCTCGTCCCACCAGCGCAGCGATTCGGTTGGGCGGGTGAAGAACTCGTCCCGGTTGGCGGCCACGATCAACCGGTAGCCCGGCCGGGCCCGCCATCCGAGCAACACCAAACACATACCCACCAGCATGCCCGACCGCGGCGGTTCCGGCCCATGCCCAACCCCGCCCGCACCACGCACCCCTGCCGCCCCGCCGCTGTCACTGCGACGCGCCCGGAACGCCGCGCGGACCCCCGGATACGCGAAAAGGCCGGCAGCGCTGGGCTACCGGCCTTTTCGAAGGGCGTGGATCAGTTGGTGTTGACCCGCAGACCCGGGTTGTCGGAGAGCACCGTGCTGACCGGCTGCGCGAACAGCTGCGGGGTGTTGCCGGTGATCAGGCCGATCAGGTTGGGGATCTCGCAGATCGGGTAGTCGGCGACCGAGGAGGCGCTGGAGATGCCCAGGGCCAGGGTGCCGGTGACGATCGGGCCGCCCGAATCACCGGGCAGGGCGCAGATATTGGCCGAGAACGACTGGGTGAGCATGCGGTCGCCGACCTGCACGGTCTGGTCGACGGCGTTCACCACGCCGCAGCTGAAGCCGGTGCGCGAACCCGACTTGCAGACCGGAGCGCCGACCACGGGCACGGCCACACCGGTGATCGCGACCGGCGCGGCGTTCGGGACGCGAACCAGGTTGTTGGTGAAGCTGTCGCGCGACTGGTCGTTCACCGAGATGATCGAGTAGTCCTCGTTGCCGAGCACCGACTTGCCGAACACGCCGACCTGCGGGCCCAGCGTGTCGCTGCCGGCCAGCTGGTAGACGGCCGGCGAGTTGGCGCCGGGGGTGGCCGCGATGTTCGGGTTGCAGTGGCCCGCCGTGATATTCACGACGTTGCCGTTGCCGTCGGTGCCGTTGAAGCCGAGCGAGCAGCGCAGCGACATGCGACCGGCGACCGAGGCGAACGAGTCACCGGCGGCCAGCTGGCGCGGGCCCGCACCGGCGATGTCGCCCGCCTGCGGCACGTCGACGCTCTCGCCGCCGGCCGGGGGCGCGGTCATCACGATGACGCGGGTCGGGTCGACGAAGCCGGGCAGCGGCAGGTCGGCCTTGTCGGCGCGGACCGCGATGGTGTTGTTCATGGCGTCGATGGCCACGCCCCGGATGGACTTCGACACGTCCGCGGGCTGATCCTTGAGCCAGGTCTGGAAGGCGTTCTTCTCGCCGCGCAGCGTGCTCTCGCTCTTGGCCACGTCCTTGACGGTGAAACCGGCGTCCTGGGCGGCCTTGCGGGCCGCGTCGGTGCCGTCGCCGGGGGCCAGCGCGACGATGGCCTTGCCGGTCTCGTCCAGCCACGCGCCTGCGTACGCCTGCGGGAACTGCCGCTGCGCGGTGGTGGCGAAGGTGGCGACCTGCTGCGCGACGTCGGCGCGGTGCAGGTAGTCCTGCGGGGAGATCTTCAGGTCGCGGGTGATGGCCTGGATGAGTTCGGCGGGCATATCGGGGGTCGCGGGGCTCGAGGGTTCCGCGTGTGCGCTTGCCGCCAGGGGTCCGGCCATGAGAATCGCGGAGGCCGCGATCGCTGCTGAACGGGCTAGGGACCGCGGGCGTGGGCCTGCGGAAGGCATGGAAAGACGCATACGTGGCAGGAGCATGAGCCGACTATATGGTGTCGGGACCGTTATGCCTACTTATTGCGAGGTGACGTTTCGGTATTCGCGCGGCAAACAGCGGGCGTGTCGGATTCAAGCACATTGCGAAACTTGTCCGATTCTCGCGCATCCGGCTCGCGTGAGTTCGCGGCCCACGAGGTGGGCCGCGATCGCTCAGGTGGTGGAACGGGTCCGCACCTGAATTCCACTACCGATACCGCCGCCGGAATTGGCGTCGATTTCCGCGAGAATCGGGCGCACCGGGATACCCAGCGAGGCGGTTCCACCGTACTGCGCCAGCTGCGTATTGGCCTCGTTGCAGTTCGGCGCGTCGGCCGCGTTCGAACCACTGGTGATGCCCAGCGCCAGGGTGCCGGTCACGATCGCGCCACCGCTGTCACCGCCCAGGGTGCAGGCACTGGAGGCGAAGCCGCGCACCGTCTTGGACTGGCCCTCCGCGGTGAACAACTGGGTCTCCACCCGGTCGGCCACCACGAAACCACAAGTGAACGTGGAGGATTGACCCGACTTGCAGACCGGCGCGCCGGTGATCGGGTCCGCCACACCGGTGATGGTGAGGGTGGTGCCGTTGGCGCCGCGCACCGACGGCTGATCCATGCCGCCCCGCACCGCGTCGTCGTTGAGCTTGATGACCGAATAGTCCAGGCCGCTGCGGCCACCCAGGTTCGAGGTGACGAAGCTGCCCACCTGCGGACTCGCCAGCAGATTCTTGGTATTCGGCAGATACACGTCCGCCGGGGCGCCCTTCTCGACATTCGGATTGCAATGTCCGGCACTGATGTTGAGTGCGTTGCCCGCCGAATCCACACTGTTGAATCCGAACGAGCAGACATCCACGGTGTGCAGCGCGGAATCACTGAGTGCGGTCGGCGCGGTGATATAGGTGTCGCCGCCCATCGGCCGCCGCTCCACCGGGCCGCCGCTGTTCGGCGAGAGGATCACCTTGATATTCGCGATCAGCGTGGGCAGGTTCAGCAGATGTCCGGCGGGCGTATTCGCGACGCTGAGCACCAGCTGGCTGTTGAGGAAATCGATGGCCACCGAATTGATGGCATTGGAGATGTCGCTCGGCAGGCTGCTGACCCAGCGCTCGAGCTGATCGGCCCCGTTCTCCAGCGTGTCGGCGCTGATCGGGGCGAGCCGGGTCTGGTAGCCGTCGGCGGCCGCGATGCGCGCGGCGTCGACCGAGGTGACCGCGAGGACCGGCTTGCCGTCGTTGCCCAGCCAGGCGCCCGCGAAGTCGTCGGGGCGCTGGGTGCGGAACTCCGTTGCGTAGCCACGCAATTGCTGAGCCTTCGAGGCACGGTCCAGATATTCGGCGGGCGTCATGTTGAGATCGCGCTGAATGGCCGTGACCAGCTCGGGCGGAAGTTTCTCGGCGGCAAGTTGATCGGGCGCCGCGGGTTCCGCGGATGCGGTGCTGAGCAGGGGTCCGACGAGAACGGTCGAGGCGAAAGCGATGGTGGCTGCTCGAACCGTGGCGCGGCGCGCCATGAACTTGCGCATGGAGTCCCTTCGTAGTGCACCAGCAGACCGACCGTTCCGGTTATTTCCCGGAAGGTCGGTCAGCGCACCACTTTAGGGCACAAACCTCGGAAGGTCTCTACGAAATCAATGGGGAATCTGTCCCCAGGGATCCTGTACCTCCGGCGGCGTCGGCAACGAGAACGTCGGGACCGGCGGATACTGGTAGACCGGCGGGTACGGGCGCGTGGTGGTGGGCGGCGCGGGGCGGGTGGTGGCCGACGGCGGGTCGGTGGTGGGCGGCGGCGTGGTGATCGGGACCTCGCTCGTCACCGGCACATCGGCGACATCCACCGGCGGCGGCGCGGCGGCCGTCGGATTCTCCGAACCGGTCGGCGGCAGCAGCGGGGGCGCGGTGCCCGCGGTGGCGACCGGTTCCGAACGCACCTCGCCGCGCGGCGGGCCGGGCGTGGAGTCGTCGTTGTGCAATACCGTCGCCACTCCGAGGCCACCCAGGAGCAAACCGATCGCGGCCGCGGCGGCGGCGATGATGTACGGGCCCCGGGAGCCGCGCGGGCGGCCGAGCACCACCGCGGGCGAGGCCCGGGTGACCACCGGTTCGGCGGCGGTGGCGGCGGGGACCGCGGGCACGGCGGCCGAATACGCCTGTGCCAGCGGCAGATAACCCTCGAGCGCGGGCAGGACGTCGGTGACGTCGGCGGCATTGGCGGTGGCCGTGGAGGTATCGGGCGGGGTGAGGCCGGCCGGGGTGGACAGCACCGCCGCCAGGGCCGCCCGGGCGGCGTTGTAGGCGAGGGATTTGCCGGTGTCCGAGTCCGGCTGGGGTAGGTCGCGTTCGCTGACCAGCACCACGGCCTTCAGACCCAGGTAGTCGAGGGCCTCGCGCAGGGCGCGAATATTGGCTTCGGGCCAGCCGGTCGGGTGGGTGGCGTAGAACTCGGCGGGCCCGTTGAGGTGATCGGCCGCCAGATTGATCAGGCAGAAGGCGGCGGTGGCCATCAGATCCTCGGCCCGGTAGGCCTCGCCGTCGTCGACGGAGATACCGGCCGGATCGCCGACGGTCGTGACGAAACCCCGGATGGAATGCGAATGCCCGTCCGGCTGGTCGCCGCCCAGCACCGCATCCCCGTCGTCGGACATGTGCAGCACGGATTCGCGCACGATGTAGTGGACGGGCAGGGTGGCGTCGTCGCCGGTGACCACGGCGACGACAGATTCGTCGTCGGCGATCCGCAGGCCCACGCCAGTGGCCATCGTCGTTACCTCATTCGATGCGTCCGGGTCCTCGCTCGCGCCGAGGTCAAACGAGGAGCGAACCGTGACCCATGGCGCGAAGCATTGACAATAACTCCGAACGCGACCCGGCACCGATTCGACGTCTCATCCGGGCCACGTGATGTTCCACGGTTTTGGCCGAGATGTAGAGGCGGGCGCCGATCTCCCGATATGTCAAACCGAGGAGTACCAGTTCGGCGACTTCCCGCTCGCGTTCGCTCAGCACGGTATCGGAGATCGGTTCGGGGCGCGGCTGCGGGGCGGCCGGGACCGGCGGGCGGGCCGGGGACTCCGGCGGGCGGGACTGTGCGCGCACCATGCGGGCCAGTTTCAGCAGCGCGGTGGCGGTCGCGGAATCGTGGGCGGCCAGCGCCGCCTCACTGGCCAGCCGCGCGCCGTCCCAGCTCAGACCCAGACCGGCCAGCCGCGCCACCGCGGCCTCCACCGGTTCGCGTTCGACCTGGCCGCGCAGCACCAGCACCCAGGTGCGCCCCGCGTCGGCGAGGGCCGCGGCCTGTGGGTCGCCCGTCGCGGCGGCGGTCTTGAGCCGAAACGCGTGCGGCAGCAGAGCTTCCGGGCTCTCCTGGGCGAGGGCAGCCTGAATCGCGTACCAGTGGAAGGCATTCGACCAGGCGGGCGGCTCGTCGAGGCGGCGCAGCAGTTCACCCGCCGCGGAAACCAGTGCCGACACCCGGCTTTCGTCACGCAGCCGGATACCGGCCAGCCACAGTTCACCGATCGGCAAGAGCGTCAACAGATCCGCGCCCACCTCGTCGAACAGCGGATACGCCTGCTGCCAGGCCAGCGCCAGCGCGGTGTGATCGCCGCTGCGGCGGGCCAGGCCCACCGCCACCCCGTAGGCCAGCAGCCGATCGCGCGGATCCAGCACCGCCGCATTGACTTCCGTGAGCAGCGCGGCCGCCGACTGCTCGTCGCCACCGAGCATCGCCACCCACGCGCCCAGCACCAGCGACTGCGGATCCCGGCCCGCGCCGCGCAGCGCGTCCGCCGCCCGGCGCGGATCACCCAGGCTCAACGACAGCAGCACCGCGATGGACACCGCCGAGCACGGCAGGAATCGATCGCCGCCCTGATCGGCCGGGCTCAGTCCCGAGTGCGCGGCCTGGATCAGCGACGACACCGCCGCCACCGCCGCACCCCGCCGGGACGCGACCGCGGGCGCGGCGGCGGCCGAACGGGTGGGACGGCTCGGTGTGGTCGCCAGTGCCTGCATCTCGCCGGTGAAACCCGTTGGGGCGCGGACCGCTCCGAATCGGTTCGGGTCGGCGTCGGGGTTGCTCGTACGGGCCGCCGCACTGTTCGTCCTCGGCACCGCCTTCATGCCGCGAGGATCGGTGTACGGATTCCGACCGCCGTCCGGTGTGGCAGAGACCGCGGGGTGTGCGAAATCTGTTGTGGCCGCGTGCACCAGCGGGAGGCCAGGGACGATCGGCAGGCCGGGCTCGGCGGGGACGCCGAGGTCCGCCACGATGCCGGGTGCGCCGACGGAGATGGAATCGCAGAGAGCGTCGGCGATCTGGCCCGCGCGGGCGGTCGCCCCGGTGGGCGGCCAGTGCGCCGCCGTGGCCGACAGGGCACGGGCACCAGGCGCGTCGCCGGTCAGGGACAGCACGGTGGCGGCGACCGCCCAGTCCGGTCCGACCCGGGCGGGGCCGAGCCAGGTGTAGAGCTGGGCGGCGCGGGCGGTCAGGCCGCGCCGAGTCCACACGCCCGCGCAGATGCGCACGGCGGCAGCCAGATCGGCGGGTGCGACCGAGGCGCGGGCCAGCACGGGTTCGGCCAGGCGCAGCGCGGTGTCGCTGTCACCGCAGCGGGCGGCGGCATCGGCCCAGCGGATGGCGAGCCCCTCGGGATTCGCGCCGGCGGCGGCCGCTGCGGCATAGTGCCGGACCGCCTCGTCGCCGGCCTTCTCCGCACTGGCGCAAAGGAATTCGGCCAGGCGCGGATCACGGACCCCGGACTCGGCCAGCAGCAGGGCGGTGTTGTCGCGCAGCAGGCCCGCGTCGAGCCGGGCATGCAGCAGCCGCCGGGCGACGGTGAGGAAACGGCGATCCCCGACCAGGGTGCGCAGCGGGGCGACGGCCGGAGTCAGCAGCAGATCGGCGTCGGTGACCAGCGCGCTGCCGCGGGCCCGATCCACCAGATCCTGTGCGGCCGTGGGGGACAGATCGAGGACCTCGGTGAGTTCGCCGGTGTCCAGGCCCGCGCCGATGGCCGCGACCACCAGGGCGTCGAGCAGGTCGGGGGCGGCGTCGTCGAGGCGGGCGCGCGCCCACGCCGCCACCGCGGTGTCCACGGCGGCCACGCCCGCGTCCAGGCGGGTGGCGCAGGCCGCGGTCAACGCGGCCACCACGCCGCCGTGGATGCCCGCGGTCTGGCGGTGGATGTGCTGGGCCAGGCCGCGCGGCACCATCATGCCGAGTTCCCTTGCGAACGGGGCGATCTCGGTCGCGCCCAGGGCGCGCAGATCCAGCACCCGGCCACGCCGCGCCACCAGATCGGCGAGTGCGCGCAGTCGTGCGTCGTGCGGCCGGGGCCGCAGCGCGATCACCACCGAGCAGACGCCGGATTCGGCCGCCCGGCACAGCAGGTCGAAGGCGGTGGGGCTGAGGCTGTGCGCGTCGTCGATCACCAGCGCGGTGCGGCCACCCATCGTCCGCACCAGGGATCGGTGTGTCACACCGGATTCCGGCGGTCCGGCCGGCAAACCACGCGCGGGCGCGCCTTCACCGGGCCGACCCGCCGGTCCAGACCGTGCGGTCGCCGGATAGCCGTCCGGCCGCGGTGAATCCTCGTAACCGGAGGGCAGGGCGTGCGCCGGATTGTCGGTGAGCGTGACGCCCCGGGCCCGCAACCGGGCCCGGATCGCGCCCAGCAGGGTCGACTTACCGGTGCCGGAGCGGCCGCGGATCAGATAGAGCAGGGGGGTGGAGTCCTCGGAATCCAGTTCCCGGAATATCTCTCGTGCGCACGGGAGCGAATCGAGTGCGACGGGGGTGCTGCCTGTCACGAAGAACCAACTCTCAACCGCCGGTGTGCGGAACTATTTGATCGGGCACCGAACCCACGGCGTTGCCGAGGCCGTTCAGGAGGCCCGGAACTACCGGCACCTGCACGGTGGGCACGGTGGGCTGCTGGAACGTCGGCAGCTGTGGCGCCGGAACGGTCTGCACGGGCGCGGGCGCCGGGTTGGCGGGCGCTGGATTCGCGGGGGCCGGGGCCGGGTTGGCCGGTTGCTGATCGCCCGCCGGATTCTGCTGCGGTGCGGGCGAATTCGCCTGACCGCCGGGGACCGCCGCACCCGGAGCCGCGGCGACGGTGGTCGTACCGGGCTTACCGTTGCCCGGCTGCGTGGCCTTGGTGGTGGCCGCCGGTTGGCCGGGTGCGGCCGGTTGCGTGGTGACCGTGCCCGGGGCCGCCGGAGCGGCAGCCGTGGCGGTGGTGGTCGAAGTCGCCTGCGGCGTCACGGTATTGGCGGGCGCGGATTGCGCGCCGGTGCCCATGGCGAGGGTGCCGGTGGCGACCGCCGCCACCGCGAGGGCGGCCGCGCCGATCACGGCCACCCGCTTCCAGTGCCGGAAGCCGGTGGGGGGTGCTTCGGTGGGGAGGGTCGGCAGGGCCGGGGTCGGCGTGCGCACCGGCGGTACCTCGTCGACGGTGCGCTCGGGTAGCGCCACGCTCGCCGAATGCGACGGTGCCGCTGGGACATTCCCGATATCGGCGGGTTCATGATTCTCGGCGAGTGCCGGCGCGGCGTGCGCACCCGCGGGCACGACGGCCGGATTCGCCTGTGTCTCGGCGATATCGGCGAGCAGGTCGGCCGCCAGCAGGGCCGCGCCGTGCGCGCTGAGATGCGCCGGGTCGGCGGCGGCCGCGACCGGGATGCCGAACTCGGTGGACAGCAGCTCGGTGACCAGCGGGATGCTGGCGCCACCACCGGTGAGCAGGAAACCGTCCAGGTCCGCGCCGCTGACACCGGCGCGGCGCAGGGCCTCGCGGACCAGCTCGGTGGACTTCAGCAGCGGGCCGCGGAAGAGTTCTTCCACATCGTCGCGAACCAGCCGCACGTCGGTGGCGCCGAGAGCGGGCAAACGGACCGAAACCACCGTGGCGGTATTTTTGGAAAGCGATTCTTTCGCATTTTTGCAGCGAATCCGCAGGGTGGCCAATTCCTGTTCCACCGCGGGGTCGAAAGGATCGAAATCTCTTTCGCCGATCGCATAATCCAGCACGTACCGCATAGTGAGCAGATCGAATTCCGAACCGGACACCGAACTGGTACGTACCGGTTCGCCGAGCAGTCCGGACAGGGCACCGGTACGTACCACTGAAACGGTCAAACCGGTCGCGCCGAGATCGTAAACGACCATCGCGCCATCATGACTGGATTCGTGTACTTCCTGCAGCCAGCGCATCGCCGCCATCGGTTCCGGGACCAGGGCCACCGAATCCAGGCCGGAGGCGAGCAGCGCGGTGCGCTGCACCTCCACCGTGTGCTGGGTCCACCAGGCCGGGTAGCAGGCCACCGTGGCGGCCGCCGGACCCGCCGCACGGGTCACGGTATCCACCGCGCGCCCGACCGCCGCCGCCACCAGATCCGCTGCGCGAACAGCGGATCCGTCGCGGGTGCGGATGTCCACGGGGTCCCCGACCCGGGACAGGAAGCTCTCCGGAACCTCCGGCTCCGACCCCAGCGTGCTGGGGCCGATATGAAGTCTGCGTTGTCCCCCCGAAGTCGTCACGGCGACGGTATTCGACGCTCCGACGGTGATGCCGAGCGCCAGCCCCTGACTCATTTCGAGTTCCCCTGTCGTTACCAAGCGCGCGCCGGGTGAATCGCACGCCGCTCGAAAGCTGTTCGGTCCGATATGTACGAAATCGTGATGCCGGGCCAGGTGGCCCACCGAGCCTGTCGGTTGCCCGGGGGTTGTCGTTACCGTCTCGAAGCCGACTTTGGGGAAATTCCCCTAATGTTCACCCACCCCCCTAGGCGCCCGCCGCGGACGCGGGGGGAGTTCGCCCCGTTACGGCGTAACGGTTCCGGTTCCTAACGTGAAAGGAAATTCGAGCAGCGCGGGTCACTGGGGCCCGCCCACCGAGGGAGACGATTCGCCATGAGCCCCAACGCAATTCTCGAGTTCATCCTGAACCTGCTGCGTGACCACGACGCGGCGGTCAATTACTGCACCAATCCGGGCGCGGCCCTCGCCGCCGCCGGACTGGACGCGGTGACACCGGAGGACATCGCCGCCGTGGCGCCGATGGTGGCCGAGTCCGCACTGGTAGCGGGAGGTTCACAGCTCTCCGACATCATCGCCGCGGGCGGCGCCGGCGCGATCGGTGGAGCGCTCGGCGGCGACGCCGGGCTGAACGGGTCCGCCGGGCTCGGCGCGACCACCGCGGTCAATGCGGGTGCGTCGTCGAACATCGGCGCCAATGCCGGGCTCAACCTCGGCGCGGCGACCGCGACCGCCACCCAGGTCTGCCTCGCCGGCGATGCCGGAACCGGCCTGGAACTGGGTCTCTCCAATGGGATCGGCGCCGGGGTCGACGCGGCCGCCGGGCTCGGCGCTGGTCTGACCACCGGTCTCGGTGGCGCACTCGCCGCCGCCGGTGACGTGGCCACCGGCCTCGAAGCCAACCTCGGCGGCGTCCTGGGAGCACAGGCCGCCGCCGACCTGACCTCCACCCTCACCGGCGGCCTCGACGCGGGCGCGGGCCTGCAAACCGGTCTGCAGGGCGCGATCGACGCGGTCACCCAGGCTGGAGCCAACCTGACCACCGGCCTCGCCGGAGCCATCGGCGCCGGAGCCGACCTGGAAACCGGTCTGGGCGCGGGCCTTTCGGCCGCCGCGAACGCCGCCGCCAACGCCGGACTCGGCCTCGGCGGCGCACTCGACTCGGCCGCGAACCTCGGCGCGGGCGTGCAGACCGGACTCAATGGAGCACTGGACGCGGGCGCGGGAGTGCAGACGGGTCTCAATGGAGCACTCGGTGCGGCGACCGGCGTGGGTGCTGATCTGCAGACCGGTCTGAACGGTGCGGTGAACGCGGCCGGTGGACTGGGCGCGCAGCTCGGAACCGGGCTGGACACAGGGCTTTCCACCGGCCTCGACGGTGCGGTGAACGCGGGCGCGCAGCTGGGTACCGGACTCGATGCGGGCCTGAATGGCCTGGTGGGGGCGGGAACTCAGCTCGGCGGTGGGCTGGAGACCGGACTGAACGGTGCCGCGAATGTCGGTGCCGGATTGAATGCGCAGCTCGGAAGTGGTTTGGAAACCGGGCTTTCCGGTGCGGCGGACGCACTGGTCGGCGCGGGCAGTCAGCTCGACACCGGAATCAACGGCGCGCTGGGCGCGGGTACGCAGGTCGGCGCGGGCCTGGAGACCGGGCTGAACGGTGCCGCGAATGCGGGTGCGCAGCTGGGTACCGGGCTCGACGTGGGAATCAACGGGCTGGCGAATGCGGGCGCGGGCTTGGACACCGGGCTCAATGGTGCGGCAAACCTGGGTGCGCAGCTCGGAACCGGCTTGGACACAGGGCTTTCCGGGGTGGGTGACCTGGGTGCGGGTGTGCACACCGGACTCGACTCCGCCATCGGAGTGGGCAATCAGCTCGGTGCGGGTCTGGAGACCGGCCTCAACGGTGCCGGGAACGTCGGAACCGGGCTCGGCACTCAGGTCGGCGCGGGTCTGGACGCGGGGATCCACAACGCGATCGGTGCGGGGACCCAGCTGGGTGCGGGGCTGGAGACCGGGCTCAACGGGGTCGGGAATGCCGGTGTGGGGCTCGGTACTCAGGTCGGGACCGGTCTTGATGCCGGGATTCATGACGCGGTCGGGGCGGGGACCCAGGTGGGGGCCGGTCTCGAGACCGGGCTCAATGGGGCCACCGGGATCGGGGCGGGGCTGGATACTCAGGTCGGGACCGGGTTGGACGCGGGGATTCATACCGCGACCGATGCCGGGGCGCAGCTCGGGACGGGGCTGGATACCGGGTTGACCGGGGTCGGGAACGCGGTGGCGGGGCTCGGGGGTGGGCTGGATACCGGGTTGTCTTCGGCTGGTACCGCCGGGGTGCAGGTCGGTGGGTTGGACACGACCGCGCATACCGGGGCTTCGGTGGATGCCGGGCTGCACGGGGTTACCGCGGCGAATCCCTGGGCGGGCGTGGACGTTTCGCAGGCGTTCGGGGCCGGGGTGCAGGGTGGCGGGGACGCGTCGCTGTTCGGCGGCGGGGACTCGCACACCGGGGTCGACCTCGGGACGCATCCGGGTGGCGACATCATCGGCGACATGCTGCATTCGTAGACAGGTCGGGTGATGCGGGAGTCGCTCACCGCCACTGGTGAGCGACAACCGGGACGAGAAGGCAACGGCGGGAATAGGTTCGGTAGAGACGTGACGAGCATGATGGCGGCGAACCCGCTGCTGACGATGTTGACGGAAACCATCGCGATGGCGCGCGCCGCCGAACGCGGGGATCTGATCGCGCGACTGGAGACCGTCGCCGGGAAGGTGCGTGATCCGCGGCGGCGGATCGTGGTGGCCGGACTGGGCAATCAGGGCAAGAGCCGGTTCGTGAACGCGCTGATCAACCTGGAGGTGTGCCCGGTCTCCGACGACGTGGGCACCGCCGTCACCACCGTGCTCACCCACGGGTCCGAGACGCGGGCCACCGTGGTGGTGGCCGGATCCGACGGCGGCGAGGCCACCCGGGAAGCAGTGCCGTTCTCGCAGATCGGCCTGGTCACCGCCCGCACCCCGCAGGGCCGGGCGGTGCTGCGGCTCGAGGTGGAAGCGCCCAGTCCGCTGTTGGCGGACGGCATCGTGCTGGTGGACACCCCGGGACTGGGCGCGCACGGCGGCACCGGAACGGCCGGTGTGCTGGGGCAGGCGCCCGCCGCGGACGCGGTGCTGGTGCTCACCGACGCCTCCACCGAACTCACCGATCCGGAGGTGGATTTCCTGCGGCAGCTGCGGGAACTGTGCCCGGCGGTGGCGGTGGTGGTGACCAAGATCGACCTGTATCCGCACTGGCGGCAGGTGTTCGAGGCGAACCGGAAACATTTGCGCGCCAACGATATCGAGATCCCGATGCTGCCGGTGTCGGCACTGCTGCGCGCGCACGCCATGCGGTTGCAGGACGAGGGCCTGGGGCGTGAGTCCGGGTTCGGGCTGGTGTTCCAGTTCCTGCGCGAACAGGTGGTGGCGCGGGATCAAGCGGCGATGCAGCGCACCGTCGCCCTCGATATCTCCTCTGCCGCAGAGCATTTGGCGCTGGCCATCGGCAGTGAACTGGTGGCGCTGCGGGATCCGGAGCGCGGCGCGGCAGCCATCCGCGAATTGCAGTCCGCGCGTGCGACCGCCGAGCAGCTGCACCGCAGCACCGCGGCCTGGCAGCAGACGCTGGGCGACGGCATCACCGATCTGGCCGGGGACATCGACCACGATCTGCGCAACCGGCTGCGCGATATCGCCCGCACCGCCGAGGACTGGATCGACACCACCGATCCGGGTCGGCACTGGGAGCGGATGGACGAATGGATCACCGCCACCGTGGGTTCCGCGGTCGGTGACAACCTGGTGTGGACCGGCACCCGCGCGGTGAAACTCGCCGAGCAGGTCGCCGCGCACTTCACCGAAATGGGTTCGGTGGACCTGCCCGAGGTGGGCGACACCCTCGACGGCGACTCCCGCGCCGAGGCCTGCACCCTCGCCGACCTGGAACCCGACCTCGGTTTCGGGCACAAGGTGCTGGTCGGGGTGCGCGGTTCGTACGGCGGCGTGGTGATGGCGGGCATGGTCGGCACCATGGCGGGGATGGCGTTGATCAACCCGATCTCACTGGGCGCCGGAGTCCTGCTGGGCGGCAAGGCCTTCCGGGACGACAAGGCGGCGCGACTGGCCAAGCGCCGGGCCGACGCCAAGATGGCGGTCCGCCGCTATCTCGACGACATCGCCTTCCACACCGGCAAGGAGACCAAGGACCGGCTGCACCGCATCCACCGCATGCTGCGCGACCATTTCACCGCCATCGCCGAGCGCACCCTGCGCTCCCTCGACGAATCACTGCGCGCCGCGCAGGAGGCCGCCAATCTGGAGGCCGCCCGCCGCACCGAACGCGCCACCGAACTCGACCGCCGCCTGCGCGTGGTGGCCGAACTGCGCCGCCACGCGGGCGCGCTGCTCGGCGACGCGGCCCCCGCACCGGCTGCCATCGCCGCGCCTCCCGCCGCACCGCAGCTTCCGCCCGCCCGGGCCTGATCGGTTCACGCGGACGGCCGCCTGCCCGCCTACGATTGCCCCGGCGGTGAGACGCGCTCGCGCGCCTGTCCCGATCCACTCGGCAAACGGGTGTGGTTCACATCTGGGAGTCGGCTGTGAGGGTGGGGGAGATCTGCTAACGATTGCGTGAGCGCGGGCGAATGCCAGGCGAATGCGTGGAGGTGCGGAGTGCTTCGGAATCGGGAGCCTATGAGGGACGACGCGAGTGGTGTCGGGTATGGGCTGGTGCCGGAGACCCGCGGCCTGGTGGCCGCGGCACGCCGGGCGCTGGCCGACCGGCAGCGGGTGCGCGGACAGCTCGACGAATGCGCGCGACGACTGGACGAGCCGCTGCGGGTGGCGCTCGCGGGCCAGCTCAAAGCGGGTAAGTCGACACTGTTGAACGCGCTGGTGGGACAGGACATCGCACCCACCGACGCGACCGAGTGCACCCGGCTGGTGACCTGGTACCGCAACGGTGCCGCACCGCGGGTCACCGCCTACGCGGGCGACGGGGCTCGCGCCGATGTGGTGGTGCGGCGCGGTCGCGGGGCCGACGGGCTGCCGGGCGCGCACGGGCTCACCTTCGACCTGTCGACGTTGCGCTGGAACGCGCCCGCGCCCCGCGAGGTCGATCACCTGTCGGTGGAATGGCCGTCGAGCGAGCTCACCCAGACCACCATCATCGATACGCCCGGCATCTCGTCGCTGTCGCGGGAGGTGTCGGCGCGCACCTCGCAGCTGCTCACGCCCGGCGGGCACGGGACCGAGCTGCCGAGCGCGGACGCCGTGCTCTATCTGCTGCGCCGCCTGGACACCGCCGATGTCGACTTCCTGGAGCGGATCGGCGGGAACGGTGCGGGATCCGGTGTGGGACAGGGGCTTCCGGCGCGGGCCTCCGGTCCGCTCGGGGTGATCGGCGTGGTGTCGCGGGCCGACGAGATCGGCGCGGGCCGCATCGACGCCCTGCATTCGGCGCGGGACGTGGCCGCCCGGTTCGCGGGTGAGCTGGAGCGAACCGGCCTGTGCCAGTCGGTGATTCCGGTCGCGGGCCTGCTCGCCTTCGCGGCTGCCACGCTGCGGCAGCGCGAGTACGCGGCCTTCGAGGCGCTGGCCGCCGTCCCCACCGACGACCTCACCGCGGCCCTGCTGTCGGCGGACCGTTTCGCGCATCCGGAGCTGCCGCTGCCGGTGCCGCCGGAGCTGCGGGCACATCTGGCGGCGCGCTTCGGCCTGTTCGGAATTCGCTTGGCCGTCACCCTGATCCGGTTGGGTGTACGTGGCGCGCAGGCGCTGGCTTCGGAACTCACTCAGCGCAGCGGTCTCGACGAACTCCGCACCGTCCTCGACGTCCAATTCGCCCAGCGCGCCGACGAACTCAAGGCGCACTCGGCCCTGACCGCCCTGGCCCGCATCCTCACCGCCAACCCCGGCACCGCTGCCGACACCCTGCTGCCCCGGGTGCGCACGCTGCTCGCGGATGTCCACGGCTTCGCCGAACTCCGGCTGCTGTCCACCCTGCGCACCGACGAACTACCCCTTCCCCCAGCCGATCTCGCCGAAATGCACCGCCTCGTCGGCGGCACCGGCGTGGCCCCGGCCCTGCGGCTGGGTCTGGCACCCCACACCGACCTGGAGACGCAGCGCGGTGAAGCCCTTGCCGCCGTGCACAAATGGCGTTCCCGGGCCCGGCACCCCCTCGCCGATCAGCAGCTGTCGAGCGCCTGCCTGACCGCCGCCCGCAGCGCCGAAGGGCTCCTGGAAATCCTCCACGAGCCCCCGACCACGCCCTTCCGCGCCATCCGTCCGAACCACTGACCGATCACGCGGGCGTCCGCCGCACCGAACCTGCCGCGTACCGGTCGGGTGCTAGACGGTGAACTGATAGGGGACCAGCACCGACCGTTCGACCCAGGCGAGGAACGGCACGTACGCCGACGGTGTGAAGACCGTTATCGTGACACCGGCCGTGGTGCCCGCGGGTAGGCGCGTCACGTCGACGTCGAAGGGGATCGGGTCGCCCGGCGTCCGGGTCGCCCGCAGGTACACCTGCTGCTCATTCCACTGGGGCAGTGGATCGTTCACCGCACCGGAGGTCGATCGCACCACCATCCATTGATTGCAGGTGTCGGGCTCCGCCGACCCGGCCGCCAAGGCGCCGATGCCCAGCGACTGCAGATTGACCTTCAGGTGGCCAGGGTTGGCGGGATCGGTTTCGGCCCAGATCCGATAGTCGATCCGGCATGCGGCGTTGTCGCCGAAGACGAAGCTGTTCTGCCACGCGGGCGCCAGACCCAATGGCGGCGGTGTCGGAGCGACGATATCGGCCGAGGCGACGGCGGCGGACCCGGCCGCGATCGACAGACCGGCGGTGGCGATGACGAGCGTCCGGAGGATTCCGGTGGGCAGGCGCATGATTTCCCCTCAGGTAACTTTCAGCTAACCACCTTTCCGGCTGATCTCATACGTTGTCAATGTGAGGTTCATCGGCCCTGACCTGCGGTGATGCGTTCAGCCGGTCAGGGCGTGGTTCGGTCGCTGCGCGGGTCGACGAGGATCTTGGCGTGGTGTTCGGGGGAGGCCAGGGTGGTGAAGGCGGTGTCGATGCCGTCCAGGCCGACGGTGCCGGTGATCAGTGGGGAGGGATCGACCTTGCCGTCGGCGATCATGTGCAGGGTGTCGCGGAATTCGCCCGGGTCGTAGCCGAGCACGAAGCGGACGTCGATCTCCTTGTTGATGGCCGTCGCCGGGTGGAAGGTGTCGGTCTGCATGCAGACGCCGACCACCACGACCCGCGTCATCGGCGGTGCGTCGGTGAGGATCTGGTCGATCATGCCCGGGACACCGACGCATTCGAACACCACCGGACCGGCCGGCCCCTGCTGGAAGGTGTGCGCCGCACGGAACAGGTACCACCACGGGACCCCGGGCACCCGGGTGAGCTTGTCCATGGCGTCGAAGGCCAGGTTGAGGAGGTCGTTCGCGCCATTGATGCGAATCTTCTTCGGCGATGCGCCCCAAGGTGATTCGGTACCGGGGTCGACCACCACATCCGCACCGCAGCGGGTCGCGAGTTCGCGGCGGCGGGGCGAGAAGTCGCTGGCCACCACGGTGCGCACGCCGGCGGCCTTCAGCATGGAGATCACGGCCAAGCCGATCGGCCCACACCCGATCACGAACGCGGTCTGCCCCTTACCGATTCGACTGCGCCGCACCGCATGCCACCCCACCGCCATCGGCTCGGTCAGCGCCGCATGGTCGGCGGACAGTCCGTTGGGAACAGCCAGCGTCACCGATTCCTGCACCACCACCTGCTCGGCATACCCGCCGGACGCAGCCGCCGACAGTCCCGTGAGCTGTGGCGCCCGCCCCTGCCGCACGATCGGCATCGCGACCACCGGCGTCCCGGTCTGCCACCGGCGGCGGGTTCCGGGCCCGTATTCGACTATGTCCCCGGTGAATTCGTGCCCCAGCACGATCGACTGACCCGACCGCATGAAGTTGTCATACCCCGTGGCGGCGGCCAGATCGGCGAGCTCGTCGCAGTGCAGGCGGGCATGCAGGTCGGAGCCGCAGATCCCGCAGCGGGTGACGTTCACCAGCACTTGGCCGGTCCCTGGCACCGGTGTCGGCAGGTCTTCGACCCGGAATTCGCCCTTGGTTACAACAGCCGCGCGCATGTGGACTCCCCTCGGCAGATGGTGACGGAGTTGATTGTTCTCCGCCACGAGCCGCGGGTCCGGTGATCGCACCGAACCCGCGGTTGCTTCGTTCGTATCCTGCCAGCCGGGCGGCGGGCCGGGAACCTCTCAGACGCTGATCAACTCGTCATCGGCCTCCTCGTGGACTTCCAGGCGGGTACTGCGCGGCAGGGCCAGGAAGCCGATGCCTACCAGGGTCATGAGGGCTATGCCCCAGGTCAGGGTGTGGTCGAAGGTGTGGGCGAAGTTGACTGCGTTGGCTTCGGTGCCTGCGGTGGCGAGGGTTCGGGCGACGTCGGGGGTCGGTGGGGTGGATTGGCAGCTGGCGGGGACTGCTGAGGGGTCGGATTCGGCGGAGCGGGCTTGTACGCAGGCGGCGAATCCGGCGAGGATCTGGTCCTGGGCGGGACCGGGGACTCCGGCTGCGGTGAGTTCGGTGCGGGTTTGTGCGGCAACGGATTCCACGCCTCGGGACGAGTCGTGGTCGAGTTGGCCGAAGAAGAGGATGCCGACCAGGGCTACGCCGAGGGCCATGCCGAGTTGCTGTCCGGTGTTGAGGAGGCCGGAGGCGGCTCCGGCTTCGCCGTCGGGGATTTGGCCGAGCAGCATGTCGATGGTCGGCGCGACCACGAAGCCGAAGCCGATGCCGGTGACGATCAGCGGCAGCACCATCTGCCAGGACGCGAAATTGGATTCGTAGTGCGAGGCCAGGCCGCCGTACAGCCCGAAACCGGCCGCGGTGACCAGGATTCCGGCCAGCAGGACCCACTTGCCGAAGCGGGGTGCGAGGGCGCTGACCGAGACTCCGGCGCCGATGCCCGCGCCGACCGCGAAGAAGACCGAGGTGAGGCCGGCGCGCATGGGGGACCAGCCCAGACCGGCCTGCATGAACAGGGTCCAGGTGAGGAAGAAGCCGCCGAAGCCGATCCAGAACAGCAGCCAGCTCGCCAGGCCCACCGTGAACGGGCGGGAGCGGAACAGGGTCAGGTCGATCAGGGGGGAGCCGATGGTGCGGGCACGCCACCGTTCGTAGACCAGGAAGGCCGCGAAGACGGCGGCCGCCGCGCCGATCATGACGAAAGTCCAGGCGGGCCAATCCAATCGGCGGCCCTCGGTGAGCGGGTAGATCAGCAGCAGGATCGCCGACACCGACAGCACCATGCCGACGATGTCCAGCCTGGGTGCGTGCGGGGCCCGCGAATCCCGCATCACCACGGCCGCGGCCGCCAGCGCGAAGATCCCGACGGGGACGTTGACCAGGAAGATCGGCCGCCATTCCAGGCCGAACAGGTTGCCCTGCACCAGCAGTCCGCCCAGCGACAGTCCGACCGCCGAGGCGGATCCGCCGACCCCGCTGTACACGGCGATGGCCTTGGCGCGCTCGTGCTTGGGGAAGGTGACGCGAATGATGGCGAGGATCTGCGGCACCATCAGCCCGGCCATCGCGCCCTGCACGAAGCGGGAACCGATCAGCAGGCCGGGTGAAGTGGCCAGGCCGCAGGCCAGCGAGGCCAGGGTGAATCCGGCCATGCCGAGCAGGAAGAGGCGTTTGCGGCCGTAGATGTCGCCGAGGCGGCCGCCGGTGATCAGGACCGCCGCGAAGGACAGCACGTAGGCGGCGATGATCCATTCGATCTGCGAGTAGGCGGCGTTCAGGTCGCGCTGGATGCTCGGGACCGCCACGTTGACGATGGTGACGTCGAGTAGATCCATGAATCCGGCGGCCAGCACGACGGCGAAGGCGATCCAGCGGCGGGGGTCGAGGGGTGGGGTGTTGTCGGTGTCCACGGCGAGCTCTCTTCGATGTGGGTGGATGGTTCGACTGACCAAACTATGCACCTGAAGTGATTATCAATCAAGAGGGCAATCATGGAGTGTGCATTGCTGTACGCTGGGGTGGTGACCGACGTCGATCCGAAGTACCCGCTGCTGTACGAGAGCGCCGCATTCCTGTTGGCGCAGTTGGGTTCTCACTCCGGCACCCGCTTCGTCGAACTGCTCGCGCCACTGGGCATCAAGCCGCCGCAGCACGGCACGCTGCGCATCCTCGAGGCCAACGACGGCCAATCTCAGCAGCAGCTGTGCGAGGCGCTGGGCATCCATCGCAATGTCATGGTCGGCCTGGTCGACGACCTGGAGAAGCGCGGTCTGGTCGAGCGGCGCAAAAATCCCGCCGACCGCCGTGCTCACGCCGTGCATCTGCTGCCCGCCGGGCGCGAATTGCTCTCTCGCTCGGCCGAACTCGCTCGCGGGCTGGACGCCGAGATGCTGTCGGCTCTGGACCCGGCCGAACAGGCTGTGATGGTGTCGATGCTCCAGCGTGCCGCCAACGGCAACGGGCTCACGCCCGGAATCCATCCGGGTCTGACGGCGGCCCCGGGCACTGCCCCGTCGTGTGACGCAGACCACTGACGGGGGCTGTCACAGCCGCCGCCGGCGCGTGTCCAACCAGGTGTAGGCAATTCACCCGGAAGGACACATCCCATGGCTCGCATCGACGTGCTGGACTCGTTCATCGACTACACGGATGTCGGCAGCGGCGAGATCCCCCTCGTGCTGCTGCACGGCAATCCCACCTCCTCCTACATCTGGCGCAAGGTGATTCCGCACCTCAGCGGTGAGAATCGGGTGCTGGCACCGGATCTCATCGGCATGGGCGCGTCCGGCAAGCCCGACAGCGACTACCGCTTCGTGGATCACGCCCGCTATCTGGATGCCTGGTTCGACGCGCTGGGCCTGGATCAGGTCGTCATCGTCGGCCACGACTGGGGTGGCGCGCTCGGAATGGACTGGGGTGCACGGCATCCCGGTCGAGTACGCGGTGTCGCAGTGGTCGAGACCTTCCTGCGCCCGATGCGGTGGTCGGAGATGCCGCCGCTGGGCGCGGAGATGTTCCGCCGCATGCGTTCCCCGGAAGGCGAGGAGATGGTCCTGGAACGCAATATGTTCATCGAATTCAACATGCCCGCCTCCACCCGCACCCTCACCCCGGAGGCGCTCGACGCCTACCGCGCGCCCTACCCGACCCCGGAATCCCGTAAGCCGATGCTGGTGTGGCCGCGCGAATTTCCGCTCGAAGGCGAACCGGCCGATGTGGTCGCGATTGTGGAGAACTACGACCGCTGGATGGCCGACACCCCGGATATCCCCAAGCTGGTGATGGCTGTGGAGGACGGCGTCGGCCTGGGTTCGGCCGAGGTCATCGAGTGGGCGGCGACCACGTTCGCGGCCACCGAAACGGCGAATATCGGGCCTGCCGGGCACCACTGCCCGGAAGATCAGCCCGACGCCATCGGGCAGGCGGTCGCCGACTGGGCGCGCCGCCACGCCCTCACCGGCAGTCCCGCCACCGCGTGACACCCGCTCCCGAAGGTTGCGCGCCGCACCTGTACCCGGCCAAGCTGGCGGAATGCAGAGCGAGCCGCAGCGCGTCGACCCTCGCGAGACAGTGGCCGTACGCGCGCCGGAGCGGGACCTGGTAGCGCGGGCCGTGGGTGGGGATCGGGCCGCCATCACGGATGTGGTGCGGCTGCTCCAGGATCCGATCTACCGGCTGGCGCTGCGGATGACCGGGCGGCCCGCCGACGCCGAGGACGCGTCGCAGGAGATCCTGCTGCGCGTCCTCGGCCACCTCGACGGCTTCCGCGGCGAGGCCCGGCTCACCACCTGGGCATACCGGATCGGGGTCAACTACCTGTTGAACCTGAAGCGGCAATCGGCGCAGGAAACGTCGCGGGCCACCTTCGACGAATTCGGCGAGGACCTGAAAGACGGCCTGGCGGAAGCGGACTACCTCGGTCCAGAGGCGGAGTTGCTGGCCCGCGAGACCCGGCTCAACTGCACGCAGGCCATGCTGCAATGCCTGGCCCGCGACGAGCGGGTGGCCTACGTGCTGTCGAGTGTGTTCGAGGTGAGTTCGGAGGAGGCCGCGTGGATCGTCGACGCGACCCCGGCTGCCTATCGAAAGCGGTTGGAACGGGCCAAGAAACGGCTCGGCAACTTCATGAACGCGTCCTGCGGGCTGGCGAATCCGCAAGCGGCGTGCCGGTGTTCGCGGCGGGTGGCGCGGGCGGTGGAGCTGGGCCGGGTGGACCCGCGCCGCCCGGCCTACGCCGCCCATCCGGTGACGGCGGGCGGGCGCACGGTGGTGGAGGCGGAACGGCAGATGGTGCGGCTGCACGACGCGGCCGCCGTGATCGGCTCACACCCGGATTACGCTGCGCCGCAGGCGAAAGTGGAGGTCATCGCCGGACTGCTGCACTCGGGGCGGTTCCCGCTACTGGACTGAGGTCCCGTACTTCTTTTCATAGGCCCACGGGGCCAGTTCCGCGACCACCTCGGTGAGCTCCGGCGTGTGGTCGGCGGCCGAACAGTCCAGTCTCACACCGACTTCCCCGCCGCAGCCGGTGTGCCGGTAGGTGACCGGCCGCCCGTCGGGTGCGGCCCACCGGTCGCCCCAGGCGGTGAGGGCGAGGATGACCGGTTTCAGGTCCAGACCCTTGGCGGTGAGGGCGTATTCGCCGTGGCCGCCGTTCTCGCCGGGCCGCAGTTCGAAGATGCCCGCCTCGACGAATTCGGCCAGCCGTTTGGTGAGGATATTGGGGGCGATGCCCAGCGACCGCTGGAACTCGGTGAAGCGGGTCATGCCCGCGAACATGGCGTTGCGCACGATGAGCAGACTCCAGCGTTCGCCCACCACCTCGAGGGTGCGTGCCGCCGAACAGACCTCTCCCTCGTACAGGCGTCCCAACATGACTCCAGATTGGCGCAATCGCTTGTGTGGTGCAAGCAATATCACTATCGTGATGAAAGTAAATCGCGCGCGCTGTCCACTCCGACCCGCGAAACGGGATACCCATGACCGAGCAGAGCTTCACGACCGCCATCACCGTCGACAACACCCCGGCCGAGGTCTTCGCCGCTGTCCTCAACGCCCGCGGCTGGTGGTCACCCGGCATCCGCGGCGGCACCGCGAGCATCGGCGACCGATTCGTCTTCGAGGTCCCCGGCGTCCACCGCAGCGATATCGAACTCGCCGAGGTGATCCCGGATCGCAAGGTGGTCTGGCACATCGGCGAGACCGTGATGACCTTCGTCCAGGACGCCGGCGAATGGACCGGCACCGAGATCCATTTCGACATCACCCCCGTCGACGACGGCACCGAACTGCGGTTCACCCACGTCGGCCTGGTGCCCGAATTCGAGTGCTACGACGCCTGTTCCACCGCCTGGGCCTTCTATATCACCGAGAGCCTGCGCGACCTCGTCGCCACCGGCGTCGGTCAGCCCAGTGAATTCTCCGGCGAGGTCGAGGCCCGCGCCGAAGCCGCCCGGGCGTAACCGGATTCACAGGTCCGCCAGCAGCTTTCGCGCGAGAGGCACCACCTGTCGCGCGAAACGCTGGACCTGGTCCACATCGAAGCCGGGCGGCCAGTAGACGAAGGTGTCGAATCCGGCGTCGCGTGCCAGCTCCAGAATGATCTGCGCCCACTCCTGCGGTGAGCCGTGAATCGGTTCGGAGCCACGGGGATTCGGGTGCAGCGGCCGATCGCTGACCACGCCGGGCAGTGCGGCCAACCGGCGGATGTCGCGGGGATCGCGGCCGTATGTCCGTGCGGCGGCGTCGATGCGGGCATTGGCGGCGGCCCACTGCTCCCACGGCATCCAGTTCGGCAGCGGCGCGACCCAGCCGTCGGCCGCCGACCCGATCAGGTCGAGGGTATTGGGGCCCATGGCTCCCAGCCAGATGCCGATCGGGTGCGCCGGGGCGGGCCCGCCCTCGATGCCCTGCACCGTGTATTCGCTGCCGACCACCGAGACCAGTTGTCCCGGCCGCCATTCCGCTCGGATGATGGCGATGCCCTCGGCCAGCGCCATCAGCGCGGAGGTGCCCTTGCGCGCCGGACCGCCCATGCCGATCACGCCGCTCTCGAAAGCCCCTGAGCCCAGGCCGAGTTCGAAGCGGCCACCGCTGAGCAGGTCGTAGGTGGCGGCCTGCTTGCCGATCATGGCGGGGGTGCGCAGCGGCAGGTTGGCGACGCCGGGGTAGAGGCTGACGCGACCGGTCGCGGTCAGGCAGGAGCCGATCACCGCGAAGGCGTCGGCGAATTCGGCGTTGTAGGGATGGTCCTGGATGCCGACCAGGTCGAGGCCCTCGATATCGGCGGCCACGGCCATGTCGATGACGTCCGGCAGCGCGGCGGCGACCGGTGCGACCGAGATTCCGAAGCGGGCCTGCATCCGACCTCCTCACCAGCGGGAATCGACGAGTCAGATCTTGATGGGCCACCCCGGCTATATCCGGCATTTCGGACGTCCGCGCCCGCGCTCGGGCGTGTCTGATTGCAGATCACCCCGGGCGAGCCCACCCCAATGCCGATACGATGCCCGCGTGAGCTCCAATTCGTCCGGATCGGCCGGGAATTCGGCCCCGTCCGGACGCACCCGGGCCCGCGATATCGACCGCGTGAACGCCCGCGCGCTGCTCGACGCCGCCTATGAAGAGGGCGAACTCGGGGCCGCGGAGTACCACCAGCGCTCCGAGCGGGCGCAGGCCGCGCAGACCCTCGGCGAACTACAGGCGCTGGTCGGTGACCTGCAACCGAACAAGACCGCGGCGCAGATCCCCACCCCCGGGTCGCGACGGCGCCGCCGGGTCGACGCCTATCCGCCCGGGACCCGCGCCCGCGACACCGACCGGCAGGCCACCTGCGCGCTGCTCGACGCCGCGCTCGCCGACGGCCAGCTCAGCGAACCCGATCATCGGACCCTCACCGAACTCGCCGGGGAGGCACGGACTCTCGGGGATCTGACCCAGCTCACCGACGATCTGCAACGATCCGCCGACGCGCCGCCGGATGCCGCGCCACCGCGTTCGCGCCGGGGCGGCTGGTTCGTCGGAGGGGTCGCCGCCGCGGCGGTCGCGGTCGCGGTGGGAGCCTTCATCGCGGTCGATCGACCCGCGACGCCCCAGGCCGGTCCGCCCTCGGTGGATCTGGGCGTGGTCCGCCAGATCGTGTTGCCGCGACCGGATCTCACCACGGTCGAGGGCATCACCTACTTCCGCGACGCCTACCGATTGAAGTTCGGCGACACCCTCGTCGACGAGGCCGACCTGTTCCCCGGCTACGCGTCGGTGACCCGGGCGACCGCGCCGAACCGCCAGGTGCGCTACGAATATCGCGGCGGCTTCGGCTACGGCACCACCCCCGAGACCCGCCCGGTCGCCACCGCCACCGCCGACCTGGCGGCCCTGGACGTGGCGGCGCTCGCGCCGTGGCTGAGCCAGGCCCCCGCGCTCACCAAGGTGGATCAGGGCGTCATCAACTACCTCGACATCGAACCGAGCGCCAAGGGGCCGATCGTCCGAATCTATGTGGGCAACAAGGCCAATGAGAGTGGCTACCTCGAGGTGTCGTTCGCGGGCCAGATCGTGCGCACTGCGACTTTCGGCAGATAGGCGAGACGATGACCGATATGCGCAGCCAGCTGCTCCGAGCCCGTGACAGTGATCGCGTGGACGCGTGCACCCTGCTCGACGCCGCCCGGGACTCCGGCGAGCTGAGCGCCGACGAGCACGCTCAGCGCACCTCGAAAGCCATGGCCGCCAAGCTCTTCGGCGAACTCGACGACGTGCTGAGGGACCTGCAGATTCCGCGCAATCTGGTGAATTCCCCAGTGGTGCGGCCGGATCGGCGCACCCCGTCCACCCGCTGGCGGCTGGCGGTGATCGTGCTCGCGGTCGCGGCCGTGGTGGGCGGATTCGCGGGTTGTGTCGCGCACACCGCCGCTCCCAAGCCTCCGCTGCCCGATCCGACCACCGGGGCCGGACTGGCCAGTTTCGTGGCGGCCTATCAGGCCCACTTCGGCGATACCAAGGCCGATCAGGTGCTGCTGTTCCCCACCTATGTGATGGTGGATCGGCGCAGCACCCCGGACACCGGCCGGGACGCGAGCATTCGCTACGACGGCGGTTTCTCCAATTTCTCCGACAGCGCGCGCTCGTCCGGCGAGGACACCTTCGACCTGGCCGCGCTGGATCTGCGCAAGCTGGCCGCGCTGCTGGCCGGCGCGCCGGAGTCGGCCGGGGTGCCGGGCGGGCAGATCGCGCATATCGGTATCGAACGCGGCGCGGACGGCGGCCCCGAGGTCAGTGTTTATGTGGATGCCGCGGGCGGGCAGTCGCGCGGGGGCTGGTTCAAGGTGACGGCCAAGGGCGAGCCGATCGCCATCTATCCACCGAGCTGATTCGTACCTGCCCGTAGTCGTGCGCCCCGATCGTCACGATCCGGGCGCGTTCCTGGTTGCAGACCGGGCGGTATGGACACAATGGCGGCGGCCCGCCCGCGCCCTCCGAAGAAATTTCGTGACCCCGGGAATAGACCGTTTGCGGCGCGGGTTGGGACCGATCAGTACAAGGTTGAGTGACTCGGACTCAAGTTCAAGTTGCGCGAGACGCGCGACGGGGGCAGGATTGAGCCGACCACGCTCAGTGTTACTGCGGACCATGCTCCTCGAAGTGTCAGGAGCCGCGGTCCGGCACTCGAAGCAGGTAAGCACAACTAGGAGGAAACACCATGGCTCGTGCGGTCGGTATCGACCTCGGGACCACGAACTCGGTCATCGCCGTTCTCGAAGGCGGTGAGCCGGTCGTCGTGGCCAACTCGGAAGGATCGCGCACTACGCCGTCGATCGTGGCGTTCGCGAAGAACGGCGAGGTGCTCGTCGGTCAGCCCGCCAAGAACCAGGCCGTCACCAACGTCGACCGCACCATCCGGTCCGTCAAGCGCCACATGGGCGAGGACTGGTCGGTTGAGATCGACGGCAAGAAGTACACCCCCCAGGAAATCTCCGCGCGCACGCTGATGAAGCTGAAGCGCGACGCCGAGGCCTACCTCGGTGAGGAGATCACCGACGCCGTCATCACCGTCCCCGCCTACTTCGAGGACGCACAGCGCCAGGCCACCAAGGAAGCCGGACAGATCGCGGGCCTCAATGTCCTGCGCATCGTCAACGAGCCCACCGCGGCCGCGCTGGCCTACGGCCTCGACAAGGGTGACAAAGAGCAGACCATCCTCGTATTCGACCTCGGCGGCGGCACTTTCGACGTGTCCCTGCTGGAGATCGGCGAGGGCGTCGTCGAGGTTCGCGCCACCTCCGGTGACAACCACCTCGGTGGCGACGACTGGGACGAGCGCGTCGTCGGCTGGCTGGTCGACAAGTTCAAGGCCAGCGCCGGCATCGACCTGACCAAGGACAAGATGGCCCTGCAGCGCCTGCGCGAGGCCGCCGAGAAGGCCAAGATCGAACTGTCGTCCTCGCAGTCGACCTCGATCAACCTGCCCTACATCACGGTCGACGCGGACAAGAACCCGCTGTTCCTCGACGAGCAGCTGACCCGCGCCGAGTTCCAGAAGATCACCTCCGATCTGCTGGACCGCACCCGCAAGCCCTTCCAGTCCGTCATCAAGGACGCGGGCATCGCCGTCGGCGACATCGATCATGTTGTCCTCGTTGGTGGTTCGACCCGTATGCCCGCCGTCTCGGACCTGGTCAAGGAACTGACCGGCGGCCGTGAGCCCAACAAGGGCGTGAACCCGGACGAGGTCGTCGCCGTCGGCGCCGCCCTGCAGGCCGGTGTGCTCAAGGGCGAGGTCAAGGACGTCCTGCTGCTCGATGTCACCCCGCTGTCGCTGGGTATCGAGACCAAGGGTGGCGTGATGACCAAGCTCATCGAGCGCAACACCACCATTCCGACCAAGCGGTCGGAGACCTTCACCACGGCCGACGACAACCAGCCGTCCGTGCAGATCCAGGTCTTCCAGGGTGAGCGCGAGATCGCCTCGCACAACAAGCTGCTCGGATCCTTCGAGCTGACCGGCATCCCGCCGGCCCCGCGCGGCGTGCCGCAGATCGAGGTCACCTTCGACATCGACGCCAACGGCATCGTCCACGTGACGGCCAAGGACAAGGGCACCGGCAAGGAGAACACGATCAAGATCCAGGACGGCTCCGGCCTGTCCAAGGAGGAGATCGACCGGATGGTCAAGGACGCCGAGGCGCACGCCTCGGAGGACAAGGCCCGCCGCGAGGAGGCCGAGACCCGCAACCAGGCCGAGTCGCTGGTGCACCAGACCGAGAAGTTCATCAAGGACAACGAGGACAAGGTCCCGGCCGACATCAAGTCGAAGGTCGAGGCGGCCATCGCCGAGGCCAACGAGGCGCTCAAGGGCACCGATATCGCGGTCATCAAGGCCGCGGTGGAGAAGCTCGCCACCGAGTCGCAGGCGCTGGGCCAGGCCATCTACGACGCGTCGGCCGCGGCCGAGGGCCAGTCGGAGAACGGCCAGGGCGCACCGACCACCGATGACACCGTGGTCGATGCCGAGGTCGTCGAGGAGCCTGAGAAGAAGTGACGAACCAGAACCCGGAACACAACGTCGATCCGGCCGCGTTCGACGGGCGCTTCGCGCCTACGGGTGAGGTCTTCGAGGCCGCGGCGGATGCCGCGGCCCTCGGTGCCGAGGGGAATCCCGAGGTCGGCGAGGACATCATCGCCGACGCGATCAGCGCCGAGCTGGCGGAGCGCACCTCCGACCTGCAACGTCTGACCGCCGAATACGCCAACTACCGCCGCCGCGTCGAACGGGACCGCAAGGCCACCATCGACAACGCCAAGGCCTCGGTGGTCGCCGAACTGCTGGGCGTGCTCGACGATCTCGATCGCGCCCGCGCCCACGGCGACCTGGAGTCCGGCCCGCTGAAGGGGGTCGCCGACAAGCTCGAGACCGCACTGCAGAAGCAGGGCCTCGAGGAATTCGGTTCCACCGGTGAGCCTTTCGACCCGACGCTGCACGAGGCCGTGCAGCACGAGGGCAGCGGCGCGGACCCCGTGCTCGGCACGGTGATGCGCAAGGGCTACCGCTTCGGCGACCGCGTGCTGCGGCACGCACTGGTCGGCGTCACCGACAATGTGGCGGATTCGGTTGCGGCGCAACCGGATGCGAAGAACGGTGGCCCCGATGCCGCCGCGAGTAATTAAGACGATTCGGTCGGCACCGCGTAATACGCCGACGCCGACACCCAGGAAAGGAGGAGATGCCCGGTGAATCGTGAGTGGCTCGAAAAGGACTTCTACAAAGAGCTGGGTATTTCCTCCAGCGCCAACCCGGACGAGGTCAAGAAGGCCTACCGCAAGCTCGCCCGTGATCTGCACCCGGACAAGAACCCCGGGGACAGCGCGGCCGAGGAGCGGTTCAAGGCCGTCAGCGAGGCACACGCCGTGCTCTCGGACCCGGACAAGCGCAAGGAGTACGACGAGGCCCGCAAGCTGTTCGCGGGCGGCGGTTTCGGCCGCGGCGGCTTCACCCCCGGCCCGCAGTACGGGCAGGGCGGCGGCTTCTCCAGCGACTTCAATATCGGGGACATCTTCGGCAGCGGGGCCGCCGGTTCCGCCTCCGACGGTGGCCTCGGCGACATCCTGGGTGGCCTGTTCAACCGGGGCGGCACCCGCACCTCGTCGCGTCCGCGGCGCGGTTCGGACGTGGAGACCGAGACGACCCTCGGCTTCCGCGAGGCCGCCCAGGGCGTGACCGTCCCGCTGCGCATGACCAGCCCGGCCGCCTGCACCACCTGCCACGGCAGTGGCGCCAAGCCGGGCACCAGCCCGCGAGTCTGCCCGCACTGCAACGGAACCGGCGTGGTCAGCCGCAACCAGGGTGCGTTCGGATTCAGCGAGCCGTGCGAGGACTGCCGCGGCACCGGATCGATCATCGACGATCCGTGTGTCGACTGCCGGGGTTCGGGTATCCAGAACCGGACCCGGACCATCACCGTGCGCATTCCCCCGGGCGTGCGCGACGGGCAGCGGATCCGGCTGGCTGGTCAGGGTGAGGCGGGCCTGCGCGGTGCGCCTCCGGGCGACCTGTTCGTCACCGTGCACGTCAGCCAGGACAAGGTCTTCGGCCGCAATGCCGACGATCTGACCCTGGTGCTGCCGGTCAGCTACGCCGAACTGGTGCTCGGCACCACGGTGTCCGTGCCGACCCTCGAGGGTCGGGTGGGCGTCAAGGTGCCGCCGGGCACCGCGGACGGCCGCACCCTGCGGGTGCGTGGACGCGGTGTGCCCAAGCGCGACGGCGGAGCCGGTGACCTGCTGGTCACGGTGAAGGTCGCGGTGCCGCAGAAGCTGGACGACAATGCCACCGAGGCGCTGCGGCGCTATGCGGAGGCGGAGAAGACCAGCGGCTTCGATCCACGTGCGGGATGGGCAGGTGCGTAATGAGTTCCGATCCGAAGCAGACCGAGGTTCATTACTTCATGATCTCGGTGGCCGCGCAGCTGGCGGGCATGCACGCCCAGACGCTGCGCACCTATGACCGACTGGGTCTCGTTACGCCGCAACGCACCTCGGGCGGCGGGCGGCGTTATTCGGACCGGGACGTGGAGCTGCTGCGCGAAGTGCAGCGGCTGTCCCAGGACGAGGGCGTGAACCTGGCGGGCATCAAACGGATCATCGAACTCACCAACCAGGTCGAGGAGTTGCAGCAGCAGGTGAGCGAGCTGGCCGCGGAGGTGGAAAGACTGCGGGCGGGGTACCGTCCGGATCTGACACCGCCGCAGCGCAGTACGGCTCTCGTGGTGTGGCAGCCCCGCAACCGCCGAAATCTCCCGTAGTCCACGGGTAGCGCTGTAGCAGAAGAGGTTCGGAGACCACGGTCTCCGGGCCTCTTCTTTCGTGTTGCGGGCGGTCTGCTTTCGCGTTGCATGCCATGGGTCTTCGTGGCGGTGCTCCGGGCGGACGAGTCTCGGTGTTCGCCCGGTTGCGGTTTGTTGCGAGCAATGTGCTGAGTCATCGGGTGGTGCAGTGGGATTCGCGAAGTGATTTAGCATTGCGAAATACAAACAGACCGGTAGGTAGACGAAAACTTCTAATCATGAGTTTTGTCCGTATGCTGCAAGGTAATTCGATGCGGGGCATGGTTGCGGCACGATCGCTGTTTTCCTGAGTCTTGCAAAACGGATCAGCCATGATCGACGTCCGAAACCCCGTGTCTGGCGGCGTGTTCCAGTTGAGCAGTCGGTTTTCGGCTCAGATACCCCGCAAAGTTCATGTTTCAGAGGAATAAAGGGCGTGATATTGAAACGTCCCGTTCCGTAGCTGGCTAACCTCGCCTACACTTGCTGAGCAACGGCTGCTGTCGAGTGTCCCGCGGCAACTTCACTCGCCCGTCACGCCTGCGTTCGATTGCGAAATGGGGTTGTGACACAAATGGATTCGCGGACCGTCGCATTGATTAGAACGACGTTCAAGGCGGTAGCTGCGGAGGATGGCGGCGCCGAGAAACTCGCCCGATCGTTTTACTCCATCCTCTTCACGGAGTATCCACAGGTACGCGATTTCTTCCCCGCCGCCCTCGATGCCCAACGAGACCGATTGGTCAAGGCCATCGCCTACGTGGTGGACCGGCTCGAGGAACCCGACCGGCTACTGCCCTTCCTGGCGCAACTCGGCCGCGACCACCGCAAGTACGGTGTCGTCGCCGATCACTATGCGGCCGTGGGCAAATCACTCAAGAGCGCGCTCGAGGCCTACGCCGGCACCGAACTGTGGACCGACGAGATCGGCCGCGCCTGGGACGAGGGCATCGGCGTCATCGCCGACACCATGATCACCGCCGCCAATCAGGAGACCACGCCGCCGGTGTGGACCGGCACCGTGATCGAGCACCGGGAAGTGCTGCGCAATCTGGCCGTCGTACGCCTGAAGCTGGACCAGCCCATGCAGTACGCGGCCGGCCAGTACATGAGCGTGCAGATCCCGTCCCGGCCCCGCATGTGGCGCTACCTGTCCCCGGCCATCCCCGCCAATCCCGGTGGTGAACTGGAATTCCACATCCGCGGCGTCACCGGCGGCTGGGTCAGCCCGGCCATGGTCGGACACACGCGGGTCGGCGAACAGTGGCTGATCGGCTCCGCCCTCGGCGGGCTCGGCGTGCCCCGCAACACCCGCCGCAAACTGCTGATGATCGGCTGCGGCACCGGAATCGCCCCGCTGCGTGCGCAATTGATGGCCATGGCCGCCCGCCGCTCCAACCCGAAGGTGGACCTGTTCGTCGGCGGCCACTACCCGTGCGACCTCTACGACCTCGAGGTACTGAGCCAACTGGCCTGCGCCAACAAGTGGCTCACCGTCACCCCGGTCACCGAGAGCGACGAGAACCCCTGGTGGCACTTCGACAATTCCGAAGAGACACCGGAGTTCCCGGGCCTGCAACCGCGCGAGATCGGCCAGATCGGCAAGATCGTCGCCGCGCACGGCTCCTGGGAGGATCGCGACGTACAGATCGTCGGCGCGCCGTCGATGGTGCAGACCACCAAGTTCCGGCTGATGGCCGCGGGCACCCCGACGGAGAACATCCGCCACGACCCGCTGTTCTAGCTCCCGCTCAAAAGCCTTCGTAGCGAATGGCTTCGGCGGGTGCGCCGATGGCCACCAGCTGGTCGATGGTGTTGCGGACCTGGGCCGCCGCACCGCAGACCAGGATCTGCTGGTGGTCCAGCGGGCCGAAGCGGTCCGGGATGTCGGCGATGGTGCCCGGCATCATTTCCTCGGGGCGGAAGCCGATGTCGTTACGGCACTGCTCGTACCAGGGGTCGGGACGATCCGGGTCGTACTCGTCGTGGACCACGGGAACCACGGTGAGCCAGGGCAATTCACCGGTCAGCAGCGACAGCATGTCCGAGGCGTAGAGGTCGCGCGGGAAGCGCGCGCCCACGAACAGATGGGTGGTCGGCGGCTCGGGACGGCGCGAAATGTCCAGCAGCAGTGCGCGCATCGGGGCCAGCCCGATGCTGTCGGCGATCATCACCAGGGCGGTCACGTCCGGCTCCACCGTCAGCCAGCCCGCGGGCGCGCTGATTCGCCACTCGTCACCGGGCCGCGAATCCGACACGATGGAACCGCTGCACCAGCCGCCCGGCACCGTGCGGACATGGAACTCCAGCTTGCCGTCCAGCGACGGCGGCAGCGCGGAATACATGCGGCGCACCATGTTCGGATGCTGCGGGGTGCGCACCTCCACCGACTGGCCCGCCGCGAACGGCACGAACTCGCCGATCAGCCGCACCACGGTGGTGTCCTCGCGCAACCGGTGCGCCCCCACCACCGTCGCCGTCCACTCCGTCTGCGCGCCGAGCGCGAGTTCACCGGTCTCGTCGGGGCCGAGGGTCACCGCACACTCCTGATCATCGCCGCACCAGCTTCGAAAGTACTTGCCTCACACCGGATCCGAGTCGATGGCCCACTCCGGCGTGCCGACCGCCAGCAGGGCGCGCTTGGTGTCGGCGATCATCCGGGCCGAACCCGCGATCTGGATCTGCCGATCGGTCCACGCGCCGAAACTGGCCACCACCGCACCGAGGTTACCGATCAACCGCCGGTGCATGCCGAACGGCGGGTCGGTGGGCGGATACGGATGCCACCACGGGTTGGTCTCGTTCTCGCACACCGGAATCACGGTGAGCCACGGATTGGACTGCGAGAGCTGCCACATATTGTCGACGTCGTAGAGGTCGCACGGGTAGCGGCCGCCCATGAACAGGTGCACGCGCGGATTGATGCCGCGCCGCCCCATCTCGATCAACTGGGCGCGCAGCGGGGCGATCCCGGTACCGGAACCGATCATCAGCACATCCTTGCGGCCACCCAGATCCACGTGCAGGCCACCCAGCGGGGCCGCGATCATCCACCGGTCGCCGACCGCGGTCTCGTTCACGATGGCCGGACTCACCCAGCCGGTGCGGACCTTGCGGACATGGAACTCGATCTCCCCGTACGGATTGGTGGGGATCGCGGGGGACAGGTAGCGCCACATCTTGGGCCGCTGCGGGATCGCGATCGGCACGTACTGCCCGGCCTGATACGGGATCGGCGTATCGGTCTGCAGGCGCACGATGGCCAGATCGTCCACCACGCGGCGGTGCCCGACCACCGTCGCCTCCCAATAGGGTTGCGACTTATCGGAGTTCGCGCCGATCGCCATGGACGCCGAGATCAGGATGGTGACATCGCGCCAGCCCGCCTCCAGCTGCCGGCTCCAGTGCGCCGTGCCGTTGTAGCTGCGGAACGCCGAGAGCAGCGCCCGGCCGGCGATGTCGTAGTGGGCCGCCTCCACGCCGTACTTGCGGTGATCGCGCGCCAGCTGTTCCAGGAAGCGCTGCGCGCGATCCCAGTTCTCCAGATTGTCGAGCACGAACATGATCGCCGTGACCAACCGTTTGGGCTGCATGTCCATGGCCGACGGGAACAGCTCCCGCAGTGCGGGTATCTCCGCGAAAAGATGGCCGTAGAACGCGCTGATCAGCCGTTCGGGCCCCTGCGGGGCTTCGACGACTGTCCGAAAGTTTGCGCGGACCAGCGCTGCAGAACGCGCATCCACGACGTCGAGCTTTCCTTCCTGTGGTACTACCCCGGAACGCCTGGTGTCAGGCGGTCCTCCGCGTCAAGTATCCCTTAAAAGCTGGTGGTCGCACGGATATAGCGGAGGGTGACCGATTTGCAAGCCGCTGGGAGGTGTGAGGCGAACCCGGGGTTCAGATAACCAGCACGGTCTTGCCGCGCGCACCCGGGGCGCCGAGCACGGTGACAGCCTCCGCCAGCGGCGGCATGGCGCTGATCGGGACCATCAGATCGGCATTGCCGACAAGCGCCAGCAACTCCCGCAATTCGGCTGCGCCACCGTGGGATTCGAGGTTTCCGCCGCGAATGTCGCGGGCCTTCAGCTCCGTCTCGTCGGCCGAGCCGATGGTCGAGAACGCCGCGCCGCCCGAGCGCACCAGGCTCGCGTTGACGGCGAAACCGGGGGCCGCGCTGACCAGATCGAAGAGGATGTCGATACCACCGGGATGGGTGGTCCGCACCGCGTCGGCTATCGACAACTCGGACTGCTCGGCGTGCGTGGGCGAATCGGTGACGGTGATTCGCCCGTAGTTCACCACCTCGCTCGCGCCCAGCCGGATCATCCGGTCGGTGTCGTCGGGGCGCGCGGTCGCCAGCACGTGCGCGCCCGCCAGCGCGGCCAGCTGCACCAGATACGACCCGACCCCGCCGGACGCGCCGATCACCAGGACCCGCTGCTCCTTGCTCACCTCGGCGGCCCGCAGCAGATCCAGTGCGGTCAGGCCCGCGGTGGGCAGGGCGGCGGCCCGGATGGCGGTCACCTCGTCGGGCAGTTTGGCCAGCGTGCCGTCGCACGGGACCACGATGTACTCCGCGAAGGTGCCGTGCCCGAGCGGCGGGACCAGGAACTTGCCGACCACCCGATCACCGATACCGAAACCCTCCACACCCACGCCGATCCCGCTGATGGTGCCCGCGCCGTCCACTCCGGGAATCATCGGAAAGTCATGGGGGACCACGCCATCCAGAAATCCGTCGATGATGCGCTGATCCACCGGGTTCACCCCGGCCGCCTCCAACTGGATCTGCACCTGACCCGGGCCGGGCGCCGGGACGGGCATCTCCGCTGCTTCGGGCTTACCGCCGAATTCACGGACGACGATCGCGCGCATGGTGCTCCTTCACGGTCCGAGAGTGGTCTGACACGGATGAGCTGGTGTGATGCGTCAACGAATGGGGCCAACTGTACGCGTAGCGTGACAGAGGCCATTCGGCTCTGGTACCGGTGCCGAAAACTAGTCAGACTTGAGCGGAACAGACTCAACTCCTCCCGCGTTGGACCGAGTAATCGACTAGTAGGAAGGTGACTGTGGACTCGTTCAATCCCACCACCAAGACCCAGGCGGCCCTGACCGCCGCACTGCAGGCGGCGTCCGCCGCCGGTAACCCGGAGATCCGTCCGGCGCACTTGCTGGTGGCGTTGCTGGATCAGACCGACGGCATCGCCGCACCCTTGCTCAAGGCCGTCGGCACCGATCCGGCCACGGTCCGGCGCGAGGCCCAGGACATCGTGGACCGGCTGCCGCGGGCCTCCGGCGCCACCACCACCCCCAACCTCGGGCGCGAGGCGCTGGCCGCGGTCACCGCGTCGCAGCGACTGGCCACCGAGATGGGCGACGAATATGTCTCCACCGAACACCTCATGGTCGGCCTGGCCGCCGGGGATTCGGACGTGTCGCAACTACTGCTGAAGTACGGTGCGACCGCCGACGCGCTGCGCGAGGCCTTCACCGCCGTGCGCGGCACCACCCGCGTCACCACCGCCGACCCGGAGGGCTCCTACCAGGCGCTGGAGAAGTACTCCACCGACCTCACCGCCGCCGCCCGCGACGGCAAACTCGACCCGGTCATCGGCCGCGACACCGAAATCCGGCGCGTGGTACAGGTTTTGAGCCGCCGCACCAAGAACAACCCGGTGCTCATCGGCGAACCCGGCGTCGGCAAGACCGCCATCGTCGAGGGCCTGGCCCAGCGCATCATCGCCGGTGACGTCCCGGAATCCTTGCGCGGCAAGAAGCTCGTCTCGCTCGACCTGGGCGCGATGGTCGCCGGCGCGAAGTACCGCGGCGAATTCGAGGAGCGGTTGAAGGCCGTGCTGGAGGAGATCAAATCCTCTGCGGGACAGATCATCACGTTCATCGACGAACTGCACACGATCGTGGGCGCGGGTGCGACCGGCGAATCCGCCATGGACGCGGGCAACATGATCAAGCCCATGCTGGCCCGCGGCGAACTGCGCCTCGTCGGCGCGACCACGCTCGACGAATACCGGCAGTACATCGAGAAGGACGCCGCCCTGGAACGCCGCTTCCAGCAGGTGCTGGTCGGCGAACCGTCGGTCGAGGACACCGTCGGCATCCTGCGCGGGCTCAAGGATCGCTACGAGGTGCACCACCACGTGCGCATCACCGACTCCGCGCTGGTGGCCGCCGCCGCCCTGTCCGACCGCTACATCACCTCCCGGTTCCTGCCGGACAAGGCCATCGACCTGGTCGACGAGGCCGCGTCCCGGCTGCGGATGGAAATCGATTCCCGCCCAGTGGAAATCGACGAGATCGAACGCGTCGTGCGCCGCCTCGAGATCGAGGAGGTGGCGCTCGCCAAGGAGACCGACGAGGCGTCCAAGCAGCGCCTGGAGAAGCTGCGCGCCGAACTCGCCGACGACCGCGAGAAGCTCAACCAGCTGATGACCCGCTGGCAGAACGAGAAGCAGGCCATCGACGCGGTCAGCGAACTCAAGGAACAGCTGGAATCGCTCAAGGGCGAATCCGAACGGGCCGAACGCGACGGCGACTACAACACGGCCGCCGAACTGCGCTACGGGCGAATCCCCAAGCTGGAGAAGGAACTCGGCGAAGCCGAAGCCCGGGCGAAGACCTCCGCGGACGGTGACGTCATGCTCAAGGAGGAGGTCGGACCCGACGACATCGCCGAGGTGGTGTCCGCGTGGACCGGCGTCCCCGTCGGCCGCATGCTCGAGGGCGAGACCCAGAAGCTGCTGCGCATGGAGGACGAACTGGGCAACCGGGTCGTCGGCCAGCAGGACGCCGTGCAGGCGGTGTCGGACGCGGTGCGCCGGGCGCGCGCCGGAGTCGCCGACCCGAACCGGCCCACCGGGTCGTTCATGTTCGTCGGCCCCACCGGCGTCGGCAAGACCGAACTGGCGAAGGCGTTGGCGGACTTCCTGTTCGACGATGAACGCGCCATGGTCCGCATCGACATGAGCGAGTACTCCGAGAAGCACTCGGTGGCCCGCCTGGTCGGCGCGCCCCCCGGCTACGTCGGCTACGACCAGGGCGGTCAGCTCACCGAGGCGGTCCGCAGGCGGCCGTACACGGTGGTGCTGTTCGACGAGGTCGAGAAGGCGCACCCGGACGTGTTCGACATCCTGCTGCAGGTGCTCGACGAAGGTCGCCTCACCGACAGCCAGGGCCGCACCGTCGACTTCCGCAACACCATCCTCATCCTGACCTCCAATCTGGGTGCGGGCGGCGACAAGGACCGGGTTATGAGCGCGGTGCGCACGGCGTTCAAGCCGGAGTTCCTCAACCGGCTCGACGACGTCGTCATGTTCCACCCGCTCGACGAGGAGCAGTTGGAGCAGATCGTCGACATCCAGTTGGCGCAACTGCAGAAGCGGCTCGCCCACCGTCGCCTGAAGCTGGACGTGTCCGACTCGGCCACCTTCTGGCTGGCCGTGCGCGGCTACGACCCGGCCTACGGCGCGCGCCCGGTGCGCCGCCTCATCCAGCAGGCCATCGGCGACACCCTCGCCAAGGAACTGCTGGCGGGCGAGGTGCAGGACGGCGACACCGTGAAGGTGAACGTCAGCCCGGACGGCGACACCCTGATCGTCGGCCGCTGACCTGCGCCTCGATCGCGGATCGAATCGTGCCCCCGTCGAGCTCCGGCTCGGCGGGGGCACGCCGCTAAAGGGACCGTCCGGTCGAGTTCGCGGCTCGAAGGGGGCAGGCCGCCTACGCTGGAGGGCATGACAAATCCGAGCGATCCGTGGTCACGGCGGCCGGAGCAGGGTCCGGACGACGGGCCGACCGAAAAGGTCGGGCCGGGTGGCCACCCCTCCGGCAGCGGCCACCCCTCGGACCAACCCATGGCCTACGGGCCCGGCGAACCGGGTGCGGCCGATCCGACCGAGTACTTCGGGCAACCGCCCGGCCCCAACGCGACCCGCGTGATGCCGCCCGCCGATGCCCAGTGGGGCGGCTACGAGACCGGCGGCGGCTACGAGCAGCCGCCGACCTACACGCCCGCCACCGGATATCCACCCACGAGTAGCTATGCGGCACCGGGCTATCCGCCCCAGGGCGCACCCGGCTACCCGCAGCAGGGCGCACCCGGTTATCCCGGACAAGGCGCACCCGGTAGTCCCGGTGGACCGGGCGGATATCAGCCCGCCGGTTTCCCACAGAACCCCACCCCGCCGCCGCCCAAGCGCAACACCACCCTCTGGGTCGTGCTGGGCATCGCCGCCGTCGTGGTCGTCGCGATCGCGGGCGTGCTGATCGGAACCCTGGTGGCGAACAAGAATTCGTCGGACAACACGGCCTCGGGCACGACCACCACCGGCTTCGTGTTCCCCAGCGGAAACAGCACGGTCCAGCAACTACCGGGTGGCATCCCCACCATCCCCGGCCTCGGCGACATGGATCAGCTGGGCGCGAACATGGGCACCATCGCCACCAACGACGGCACCACGCTGACCATCACCACCCTCTCCGGCGGCTCGCTCACCGTGAAGACGGATGCCAAGACCCAGGTGATCTCCCTCGGCAGTAGCAAGGTCGCGGATCTGCCTGTCGGAGAAGTCGTTATGGTTCAGGGCGACAAGAACGCCGACGGCTCAGTCCAAGCCAAGCTGATCTTCAGCACCTCCCTCCCGAGCGGACCTCGATAACCTATGCGCCACAATGAATCACGAAATCCAGCACCGTCATGTTCGCGGCGCGTCACGATTCTGCAGCGACGGAGGGAGGGAGCGCAGCGACTGACCGGAGGAGTGAAGAATCGTGACTTGGGCGCCGCGAACCGCCCGAAGCGAAGCGTAGGGCAAATAACACAGGGTAGGCGGCGATGACGGCGATATGGTTCGGGCTGGCGGCGATCGCACTCGTGGGTGCGATCGTGCTGCTCTATTTCGATCGGCTGCAACGGCAGCGCACCGGGCACGTGCGGCAGGTCTGGGCGAAAACCCAGGGCTACACCTATGTTTCGGTGGAGCCCGCGCTGGCCTCCACCTGGCGGCGCGGCGCCCTGGCCAAACTCGGCTACCTGTCCGCCGTGGACGTGGTCTCCGGTAACCGCAAGGGCGAGAAGTTCGTGCTCTTCGATCTGGAGGACGCCGCCACCCTGGTCGCGGTGCGCCGGCAGATCGGCTCGGACATCGATATCGACCTGCGGCTGAAAACGGCTGCGCCACCCAAGGATCACGACCTGGAACTGCTCGGCGCGATCGGCGACCGGGTGGTGTTCGCGACCAACCCGGACATCGCGCGGCACGCGGTCGATCAGCGGATGGTGGCGTTCATCGAGTCGCTGCCGGATCAGGTGCAGCAGTTGTGGTCCGAGGGCAACTGGACCCTGGGCATGCTGCCGGTCGGGTCGGTCTCCAAGGATTGGGAGATGGCCATCGACGCGGTGCTGCGACTCTCGGGTCTGCTGCACGTGCTGCCGCCGGTCATCAACTCCGAGCGCGGCCGCGACGAACTGCCCGAGCCCGGGCGCTCGCGTCCGATGCCCGAGGACGACGGCTACGACGGCCACGACGAATACGGCGACTACGCCGACGACGAACTGGCGCGGCCGGACCTGCCGCCGCGCCCCCGCCCCGACGTCGACGACTACGAATCCCCGCTGGTCGGCGATATCGCCGGGGCCGCCGAATCCGGTGACGAATCCGAAAGCTGGCGTCCCGCACTGAAAGTCGTGCCCGACCCGCGCAACCGCCCGCGCCGCAACTGGCCGCCCGCCGCCGAGGGCGACCGGGATTTCGACGGCGAGGACGCGCCCCGCGACGACGACCAGGACTGGCAGGACGAGGACCCCGAATCCGATCGGGAGCCCGAGGAGGGCTGGCGCAAGGATCAGGGTCGCAGCGCCCCGCCCGGCGGTCCGTTCCATCCGGGGTTCCGGCCCTACCAGGGACCCGCTCCCCGGTGACTCGCCGCGCGGAGGATCGCCGAGGCATTTTTATGCGGGTAATCCCTCCGCGCGCAGCCGCCAGGCACCAGAATGGTGGCGCAATCTCGGTCATCGCCGACCGGTTCCCTGTCGTGCGACTGATAGGCGATTCCGGATGACCGCGAGCTCTCCACCGGTGGCCATGGTCACCGGCCCGACCTCCGGCATCGGCCAGGCCTACGCGCTGCGGCTGGCGGCACTGGGCTACGACCTGGTGCTGGTGGCGCGGGACGAGGATCGGCTGGCCGCGCTGGCACACGAGACCCAGGTGCGTTTCGGCGCCCGGGCGGAGGTGCTGCCCGCGGATCTGGCTCGCCCGCACGAACGCGACCGGGTGGTCGCGCGATTGTCCGAGGGCGTCGAATTCCTGGTCAACAACGCGGGATTCGGGATGACGGGCGAGTTCTGGACGCTGGAACCCGATGCCCTGCACAACCAGCTGGAAGTCAATGTCAGCGCCGTCGTGGAACTCACCCGCGCGGCGCTGCCGACCATGGTGCACGCCGCCAAGGGCACGGTGGTGAACGTGGCCAGTACGGCCGGTTTGATACCCGGTAGGGGTTCGACCTATTCGGCCTCCAAGTCGTACGTCGTATCCTTCTCGGAAGGGCTGGCGGGCGCGCTGGCCGGAACCGGAGTCCGGGTGCAGGCCTTGTGCCCGGGATTCGTTCGCACCGAATTTCATCGGCGAGCCGGGATCGACATGGCCTCGCTGCCGCGGCCGCTGTGGTTGAGCGTGGACGAGGTGGTGGCCGGTTCGCTGCGTGATCTGGAAAGAGACCGGGTGATCAGCGTGCCCGGCATGCAGTACAAGGCGATCGTCGCGGTCGCCGGACTGATCCCACGCTCCCTGGCGGCCCGCCTCAACCGGGGCTTGTTCAACGCACGCGGAAGGACATAGACACAGCAATGCAGGTAACGACTACCGACCGGGACAGACTCGCCGGACTCGTGCGCGACCTCGCCGTCGTACACGGCCGGGTCACGCTCTCCTCGGGCAAGGAAGCCGACTACTACGTGGACCTGCGCCGGGCCACCCTGCACCACGAGGCGGCGCCGCTGATCGGCAAGCTGCTACGCGAACTGGTCGCGGACTGGGACTTCGACGCGGTGGGCGGGCTGACCATGGGCGCGGACCCGGTCGCGGCGGCCGTGATGCACGCGCCCGGCCGTCCGGTCGATGCCTTCGTGGTCCGCAAGGCGGCCAAGACGCACGGCATGCAGCGCCAGATCGAGGGCCCCGACATCGTGGGCAAGCGGGTGCTGGTGGTCGAGGACACCACCACCACGGGCAACTCGCCGGTGACCGCGGTGCGCGCGCTGCGCGAGGCCGGGGCGATCGTGGTCGGCGTGGCCACCGTTGTCGACCGGGAGACCGGGGCCGACCAGGTCATCGCCGGTGAAGGTCTGGAATATCGGTCGATTCTCGGGTTGAAAGACCTGTCGCTGAGCTGACACCGCAGCGGGTCCCGAGACCGGGAACACAGCAGGTCTCGGGACAAATGTCCTTACTCTCGGGTTAACCCGACTTGGCTCTGTGCTGAACCCTTGCTCTGGGTTAGCCTGTGTCCTGGTCTTACGTCCGACAATGGTGTTGTGAAGGGTCGTGTGAGTCACCAGTGGTGAGCATTGCAATCAACAAGGGTCATTCGAATATTGCGATGCTCGGCATCGGTGCCTATCGTCCGCAGCGCGTCGTCAGCAATGCCGACGTGTGCGAGGTCCTCGACTCCACCCCCGAGTGGATCTTCGAACGCACCGGAATTCGTAACCGCCGCTGGATCTCCGGCGACGAGACGCTGCGCAGCATGGCGGTCGCGGCGGGCGAGCGGGCGCTGAAGAACACCGGCATCGACCGGTCCAAGATCGGCGCGCTGATCCTGGCCAGCTCCAGCTGGCTCAAGCTCACCCCGCACGGCGCGCCCAGCGTCGCCGCCGACCTCGGCATGAACGGCGTCCCGGCCTTCGACCTGGTCTCCGGCTGCGGCGGTTTCGGTTACGGCCTGGGTGTCGCGGCGGACATGATCCGTTCCGGCTCGGCCGAATACATCCTGATCATCGGCGCGGAGACGATGACCGTCGGCCTCGACCCGAAGGATCGCGGCACCGCCATGATCTTCGGTGACGGCGCGGGCGCGGTCGTGGTCGGACCCGCCGAGGAGAACGGCATCTCGCCGACCGTGTGGGGCTCCGACGGCGAGAACGCCGAAGCCATCGCGCAGGACGTCGACTTCCTGGAATTCATGAACAAGGCGCAGCGCCTGCAGGGCACCGACCCGGCGGTCGAGGCGGTCGGCCGGATGTCGCTGCACATGGAGGGCCCCAAGGTCTTCCGCTGGGCCGCGGTCACGCTGCCGCGCGCGCTCTCCAGCGCCATCGAGCTGTCGGGGGTGGCCAAGGAGGACATCGAGGTGTTCATCCCGCATCAGGCCAATGCCCGCATCAACGAGCTGATGAAGAAGAATCTCGGTCTCGCCGAGGACATTCCGATGGCCAACGACATCGAGAACACCGGCAACACCTCCGCCGCCTCCATCCCGCTGGCGATGGAGGAGATGCTGGTGACCGGTAAGGCCAAGGGTGGCCAGCTGGCGCTGCTGCTCGGCTTCGGCGCGGGCCTGTCCTACGCGGGTCAGGTCGCGGTGCTGCCCCCGGCCCCGGCCGAGCCGTCGTTCTGATTCATGCCCAACCTCTTTCGCGCCGCGTTCGCCGGTGCCGCCGCGCTGACGGTGTTCGGCGCGGTCACCGGTCGCGAGAAACTCCAGTGGGCCGCGAAGCCGCTGCTGATGCCGCTGCTGGCCGCCGATGTGGCGGTCAACGGTAGGGACCTGGATCCGGCCGATCGCGCCGTGCTGCTGGGTGCGCTGGCTGCGGCGACCGTCGGCGACGTGCTGCTCATCGACCCGGACGACGATCGCCGATTGATCACGGGCGCTTCGTCTTTCGCGGTCATGCAGACCGGGTACTCGTGGCTGTGGTTCCGGCGCGGCGGTCGGCCGCGCGCGCAGATCGCCGGCCCTCGGGTGGCGGCCTGGCTGGGTGCGGCGACGCTGATGCGGTTCAAGGCGCCGAGTGTGGCGCTGCCGCTCACCGTCTACGGTGCGACCCTGGGCACCGCGGCGACGCTGGCGTCCGATCCTGGGCTGGCCCGGGACGCGAAGAACATCGCGGGCGTGAACATTCCGAACTCGGATCCGCGCAGCCGGTTGGCGGTCGGCGCATTGCTGTTCACGCTGTCCGACGGATTGATCGTGCTGCGGCGAATTTTCGCGCGCGGCGAGAAGTCGCGGCGGGTCACCGAGGGCGTCATTCTCGGGACGTATGCGGCCGCGCAGTATCTGCTCGCGGATCCGCGAGCACACCGCGGATAACGAGTTCTCCTGCTCCGAAACGAGATCCGGCAGCCGAATTGGATTCGACTGCCGGATCTCGTTGTTCGTTTATCCCCGAGGGATCAGGGCAGGACCTGCGGAATGACATCCGGGGCCACCGCGCCGACGATCAGGCCGACCAGCGCGCCCTGGAAGGCCGGGCCGAGCATGCACAGCGGGATGAGCGGAATTCCGATGATGGTCACACCGCACACCACGGCGCCGAACGCCGCGCCGACAATGGCGCCGGCGGCCGCGCCATTACCCAGCGGATCATGGTTGGCGGCATTGGGATTGGTGGTGATGTCCTGCAGCGCAACCGGCTGCGCGGATTCCGGGGCGGCGGGCGCGTCCGGGGTGACGGCGGCATCGGCGATGGTCTGGACGATGGCGACCGGCTGCTGGGCGGCGACGGGCGCGGCCGCGGAAGCGGTGCCCGAGCTCGCGAACATGGCGGCGACGGCCAGCGGCATCGCCGCGACGAGAGCCTTACGGCCGAACTTCCCAATGGTGTTACGCATGATTTTTCCTGTCCTCCAGGCCCCCGCACGCTGAACTCAGATGGCGTGCAAAACGTTTCGAGTTGCCAATGCAACGGAACAAGTTCTATCCGAAAGCTCTCACCGAATCAAGTCTGTTCCCTGCTATTCGGTGAAAGCGGAATTGTGTTCGCCGCCACCGTCTCCGGTCAGTGCGCGGAGATCGCGGTCAAAAGGTCGCGTCCACCGGCGGATTCTTCCCACCAGGCGGTGTGGCCGAGGAAGTAGTCGGCATAGGCGATTTCGGCGTTCTTCTCATTCCCGCCGGGGATGACGCCGAGAAAGTAGTCGATCTCGGAGAGTTCGTACTCGCAATGGGCGAGTGGAATCAATGCCGGCAATGCATTTCGTTCGGGAATGGTCAAGGGGCGTACCGATTCGTATGCCGATACGAGTGCGCGCACCTGATCGGTGCGTATCCGCGCGGGTCCGCCGTCGCGAATCGAAATCCAGTCCACGGCACAGCGTTCGACGGCGATGGCGAGATCGTGGACCGCGGTGGTGCGGTCGCAGAGGCCGAAGTCGATGACGGTCGAGACCTCGCGGTCACGCCACAGCAGGTTGGTGCCGTGCCAATCGTTGTGTGTCCACAGCGGTTCCAGCTCGGCGAGCAGCGGACGCAGTCGCTCGGCGGCGGGGAGTTGAACGCGCGTGACGTCGCCGCGCCAGTCGCGGGCGGCGAGGAACCCGCCGAGCGCGGGGCGCTGTTCGGCGCGAACCTGTATCGCGGCAAGCGGATCCGTGGCGGCGAACAGGGCGAGGCCCGCGAGCAGTGGGCGGGGTCGGCGGGCCGGTGCGTCGTATCCGGCGGCGGCGAGGTGCAGGCGGGCGAGCATCCTCCCAGCCGCTGCGGCGTCGTCGAGCGAACGGTAGGGGGTCCAGGAGAAGACGCCCGCGTATTCGTCGACGCCGCCGCCGAATTCCTGCACCTCGTAGGTGAATTCGCCGCGTTCGAGGGTGCGCGGTACGGCGGGGATCGGAATGCCGCGGGCGCGTAGGTGATCCATGAAGCCGTGTTCCTCGCTCAGGGCTTCGGCGTCGCGCAGGGCGCGGGGGAGGCGTTTGACGATGACCGCGCGGCCGTCGGGCAGCCGGACCCGCGCGGTCGCCGAGAGCGGTCGCGGACTGCGCCATTCGATGACCGCGCGCCCGGCGGCATCGGTATGTCCCGCAACGGTTTCCACGCCGACCGCCGCACTCGCCTCGGCGGCTGTCAGGGGTGGCCAATCGGGTTCGACCAGGGCGTCGTGCCCCATGCCGAACACTCGATCCGCCCCGGCGGTCACCGGGTCAGGCTCGCTGCCGCTGCACGGACACCAGGAGCGCGGTCACCGCCGCGGCGATCAGGAACGAGAACAGCGAGGCCGACGACCACCAGCCCGGATGCACGTGCAGGGTGTCCTGCGCGTCGGTCCAGAATTTCGTCCACCAGCTGATGGAGCCCGGATTGAACAGCTGGTAGGTGACGAATCCGATGGCCCACGGCAGCAGCATGAGCGGCCGGGCGGGGGAATGCTGGGTGAGGTCCCAGCCGCGGCGGCCGCGCCCGAAGAAGTAGTCGACGATGAGCACCGCGCACAGCGGCACGAACACCGAGCCGATCAGCACCAGGAAGTTGGCGTAGCTGGTGAAGTCGTGCACCGGCAGCGCCAGCAGCGTGACCGCGAGCCCGACCAGCCCGGCCAGCAGTCGGCGGTCGACGCGCGGCAGCAGGTTCTGGATCGACATGGCGGTCGAGTAGATGTTGGCGAAGGACTGATCCGATTCGCGCAGCACCAGGACCGCGAAGAACAGCCAGCCCGCGGTCACACCGAGGAACGAGTCGAAGATCTTGCCGGAGTCGCCGCCCGATTGCAGGATGGCGATGATGCCCAGCAGATAGCACCAGATCTGCGCGATCGAGTAGCCGGTGACGGTGGCCCCGGCGGCGGTCTTGGCGGAGCGGGAGTGCCGGGTGTAGTCGGCGGCCAGCGGCACGAACGAGATCGACACCGCGAGCGCCGAGTCGACGGCGGGCCAGAAGCCGCTCCAGCTGGTCTGCGGTTGCGCCGGAATCGGTTGGCGCAGTAGCTGAACCGTGAAGTAGAGCATGGCGATGGCGACCGCCGCCGACACGTACTTGCGCAGTGCGCGCACCGAGCTCAACGGCCAGATGGCCATGGTGGTGGACAGGATGCCCGCGGCCACGATGACGATCCAGTGCGGGACCTTGTCATGGGTGAGCGCGGAGACACCCAGCGCGATGACGGTCAGCTCGTACACGCCCCAGCCGATGCACTGCACGATGTTCGCGGCGGTCGGCAGGTAGGAGAGCTTGGTGCCGAACAGTCCGCGCAGCACCGCCATGGCGGGTGCGCCGGTGAGGGTGCCGACCGCGCCGGGTCCGGCGACCATGGCCGCGCCGAGGACGGTGCCGAGCACGGTGGCCAGCAGGGCGCCCGCGATGGGCAGCGGCAGGGTCTGTCCGGCGGGCAGCAGCACCACGGCCGCACCGCTGAAGCCGATCAGGCTGACGCCCAGGTTCAGCCAGAACGCCGCCTGATCGGTGAACCCGAGGGTGCGTGGCGGCGCGGTGTCGAGCACCAGCGGCGCTTCCTGGTGGTCCGGTTTGTCGGCGATCGTCATGGTGTCCGATGCTACGACCAGGATGGGGCGAATCGGGCAGCCAGCCCTGTTGCCCGATGCATATATCTCACGAGGTCACAGGCACAGGATGATGCGGTCGCGGTTGTGCGGGTCGACGCGGATCGAAATCGTGCCGCCCACCGCGATTCTCGGCTTCACCACCGGTTCCACGTCGAAGACGATGCTGCCGTAATAGGTTTCCGAGCCCGGCACCACCAGTTCGAGGTCGAGGGCGGTGATCTCGGTGCAGTGGTCGGTGCGCTGGAGTGGATGCACGCCTTCGATATTGGCCCAGCCCTCGAGGCCGCGGCGGCGCAGGCGGCGGTCGGAACGGGTGGGGCGCTGGGCGAGCAGCATGCCCAGTCCGGCGAAGGTGCCGAAGAGTCCGACCAGGGTGATCACCTGGACGGGGACGGTTCCGGGTGGGGTGAGCGGCATCAGCCAGCCCAGCCAGAGGCCGAGGGCCAAGAGGTATGCGGCGGTCACGCCGAGCACGGTGCGGGCAATGCGCGCGTGGTCCATGACACCCTCCAACCACGGCTGCCGGAACTCCAGGATAGTCCCGAATGCGGTGCGGGGTGGCGGTATCGGTCGAGGTCAGGCTGGGGTTCGTAGCGCGGTCAGCGCGTCGAGGTCGAGGGGCAGGGGTAGGCCGTCCAGATCGAGGGTGACCCGGCCGGTGTACACACCGTTCGGTTCGTAGGTCTGGTGCCGCAGCCGATACACGGTGAGCCGCGACGTCGCCTCGATGTCCAGCAGCCAGTAGTGCGCGATGCCGGCCTCCGCGTACTCCGCGAACTTCATCACCCGATCGGTGCGTCGCGAACCCGGCGACACGATCTCGATGGCGGCCAGCACATCCGGCGGCCGCACCCGGGTGGCGTGGTCGGCCCCTGCGTCACCGCCCACCACCAGCACATCCGGCACCCGCACGGTCGGCGGCGTGCCGTCGTCGATGATCAATTCGATGCGCGCCATGGCGGCCACCCGCCGCGGCAGCGCCGGCTCCAGCTGAGCGGCCAAGCGCCACACCGCGAGTTGATGCCGCGGCGGCTGCGGCGCCACCAGCAGCACCCCGTCCACGAGTTCGCGGCAGTGCCGATTGTTCTCCGGCAGCAGCGACCACTCGGCCAGGGTGATCAGATGATTCGGCCAATACGCAACCGATTTCAGCAATTCCGCGGAACTCGACGCAGGCATGGACCCAGTCTTCCACGCTCGGCAACTACGCAGCGACGTTTCAACCCTTCAACCGCAAAACGGCCAGGACTCGCCGGTGATGCGAATCCGACGGCGGCAGTTCGAGCTTGCTGAAGATATTGCCGATGTGTTTTTCCACAGCCCGCTCGCTCACCGTCAGTGCCTGCGCGATGGCCGAATTGGACAGGCCCTGGGCCATGGATTCGAGCACCTCGCGTTCGCGCGGGGTCAGCCGGGCCAGTGAATCCTGTTGCCGGGCAGCGCCCATCAGCTGGCTGACCACCTCGGGATCCAGCGCGGTGCCGCCGGTGGCGACCCGGTGCAGGGCGTCGACGAAGTCGCCGATATCGGCGACCCGGTCCTTGAGCAGGTAGCCGACGCCGCTCGCGCCGGAGGCCAGTAGCTCGGTGGCGTAGCGGGTTTCGATCCACTGCGAGAACACCAGCACGCCGGTGCTCGGATGTGAGCGGCGCAGGGCGAGCGCGGCCAGCAGACCCTCGTCGGTGAAGCTGGGCGGCATCCGGACGTCGACCACGGCGACATCCGGCACATGTTCGGCGACCGCCGCGTGCAGACCGGTCGGATCGCCGACGGCGGCGGCGATTTCGAACCCGCGTTCCGCCAGCAGCGCGGTGAGCCCGTCGCGCAGGATGGCATTGTCCTCCGCGATCACCACGCGCAGCGGTCGATCCGTCGTGTCCATGCCCCCGATCATCGCGGGCCCGCGATCGGCAGCAGCAGGGTGACCACGGTCGGACCGCCCACCGGACTGTCCACCAGCAGCGACCCGTCCACCGAGCGCGCCCGTGCCGCCAGTCCCGAAAGACCGCCCACCACAACGGTTTCCCCCGAAACCTCGGTGGGTTGCAGTGCACCGCCCTGACCGTTGTCGCGCACGCTGACCGCCAGCAGGTCCGCACCCGACGGCAGCACCGCCACCCAGATCCGTTCCGCACCAGCGTGTTTCACCACATTGGTGAGCAGCTCGGCAACCGAGAAGTAGGCGATGGTCTCGATGGCCGGACTCGGCCGCACCGGCAACACCACCCGCAGCTCCACCGGGATCGCGCACCGCGCCGCCAGGGTTTCCAGCGCCGGTCCCAGCCCGAGATCCAGTGCGGGCGGGTGAATGCCGCGCACCAGTTCCCGCAGTTCGGTCAGCGCCTCCTTGGAACCGATGCGGGCCTGCGTCACCAGTTCGATGGCGTCGTCGCCGACCACCATCCGTTCCTCGGCGCGGCCCAGCATCATCGCGATGCTGACCAGCCGGGCCTGGGTGCCGTCGTGCAGGTCCCGTTCCAGGCGGCGCAGGGTGGCGGTGGAATCGTCGACCACGGCGCGACGGCTCTCCTGCAATTCGGCCACCCTGCGGTCGCGGGCGGTCGGGGTGAGCAGCCAGTACGACAGCGCCCGATGCAGCAGGCAGACGCCATGGACCAGCCACGGCAGCAGGAAGCAGCCGAGGATCCCGACGATCGCGACACCCAGCACCCGCGGCCAGGTTTCGACGTAGACGTCGCCGAACTGCATCATCGAATGGTGGGCGACGCCGTGCGAATCCACATTGGTCGGGTTGAACACCGCCCACACGATCGGGGAGACGGCGACCAGGACGGTGACCGCGACCACGATCAGCACCGTGTAGCCGAGCACCACGCCGAGCACGAACTCGAACAGCAGGAAGGCCAGCGCCCGCCAGCTGGCGCGATCGGTGAAAACGCTGCGCAGCCAGCCGATCGGGCCCGGCGCGGCCACGAACGGCGGCGGCTCGGGCAGCACGGTATCGAGCAGCGCCCGGGCCAGCCAGCGATAGACGCGGCCCCAGACCCGTCCGCCCAGCAGCACCGTCGCCAGTACCGGGACACCGATCACCAGGATCGAAAGGTACAGCGCGCCACCGAAACCCGCGAACAGGTAGACGGTCGCGACCAGGCCCAGCGCGAAAACGGCCAGCAGATAACCGAATTCCTTCCAGGTCCGGGCTCGGAACGGGGTCGCGAGGAAGACGCGCAGCCCGCCGAGCGCGGACTGTGCCGGAGTCGCGCCGTGCGGTGAACCCGTCGAATCGGGCGCGATATGGGGTGGAACGGCCGTCTCGGTCATGCCTACATCGTGGCGGTCGGGTGGGTGCGCGGGCGATGGTGCGGGCCCGGAAATCCGGGGTGTAGCCAGCACCACCCCCTAGCATCGACGCCATGACCTACGACCTGCCGGGCGCCGGCCCGAAGCCGGAGGACGACAAGCCCAAGCCCGAGGACGGTCAGCCGTCGGGCGGGCCGTCGCTGGAGAAGAACCCCGGCAGCGTGCAGGACAGCCCGGCCGCTGCCCAGTCCGGGACCGCACCGGAAACACCGGGCTACCCGCAGTACGGCGCCGGGTCCGCACCCGCGTACGACGCGCCCCCGCCGGGATACGGAACTCCGGCACCGGGCTACGACGCGGGCACCGGAACCCCGGGCGGCTACGACCTGCCGCCGGGCTTCGGTGCGGGACAGCAGCCGTACGGCACACCACAGGGGTACGGCACTCCGCCGGGCTACGGCGCACCGCAGGGATACGGTGCGACACCGGAATTCGGCGCCCCGCAGGGCTACGGCGCGAGCCAGGAATTCGGTCAGCCGGGATACGGCCAGCAGGCCTACGGTCAACCGCAGGCGTACGGCCAGCAGGGCTACGGCGCACCCGGTTACGTGCCGCCGAACCCGTATCCGCCCGCGCCGGGCCAGAACTGGGGCGCGGCCGGTTACTACCCCGGGCAGGCGTATTACGGTGCGCGCCAAGATCATCCGATGGCGATCATGGTGCTGATCCTCGGCGTCCTGAGCATCGTGCTGTGCCAGTTGATCGGACCGGTGGCCTGGGTGCTGGGCGCGAAGGCGCGCCGCGAGATCCAGGAGTCCAACGGCGCGCTCGGCGGCAGCGGCATGGTGACCGCGGGGTGGATCTGCGGCATCGTCGCGACCGGCATCATGATCGCCGCGGTGGTGTTCTTCGTGGTCCTGGCCGTGATCGGTGCGGCCTCCAGCTGAGGCGGCCGCTAGCATCGCCCGGGTGAGTTCCGCCCCGACAGCCGATGACACCCCCGGTCCGACCGAATGGGGTGAGCATCCGCACGGGGTGGGCCCCTGGCGTGCGGAGTACGACACCGAGCCGCCCGCCGACCCGCGCCTGGATCCGGAGTTGCTGGCGCACGGTGACCGCCGCAACGTGGTGGACGCCTACCGGTATTGGCGGCGGGAGGCGATCGTGGCCGATATCGACGCGCGCCGGCACCCGTTCCATGTCGCCATCGAGAACTTCGGCCACGACGCGAATATCGGCACGGTGGTGCGGACCGCGAACGCCTTCGCGGCGGCCGCGGTTCACATCGTCGGGCGCAAGCGCTGGAATCGCCGGGGCGCCATGGTCACCGACCGCTATCAGCACATCCATCATCACGAGGACACCGCCGCGCTGCTGGATTTCGCGGTCGCGCACGGGCTCACCGTGGTGGCGGTCGACAATGTGCCCGGTTCGGTGCCGATCGAGACCGCGCAGCTGCCGCGCGACTGCCTGCTGCTGTTCGGCCAGGAGGGTCCGGGCGTCACCGATGCCGCCAAACAGGCCGCCCGCCAGACCGTCTCGATCGCGCAATTCGGGTCCACCCGCAGCATCAATGCGGGTGTCGCCGCAGGTATAGCCATGCACGCCTGGATTCGACAGCACGCGGACCTGACGACCGCCTGGTAGCGCCGGTATTCAGGAGTGTCGTAACAAAATGGCCACAGTCGGGGGCATCCGGCAGGCAAGATAAGTCCTATGACTTCGCGGACCGGGCGCAATATCGAGCCGACCGCTGCCCTCTGGTCGGAGCGGGCGGATCTGGCGGAGTCGGCCATCCTTTCCAGACATCTGCGCACGTTGGTGGGGGTGCCGGGCACCCAGCTGGGGGTGGTCGGCTGGCCCGCGACCAAGCGGGAGCGGCTGTTCGCCTTCTGGCACTACTGGTGGCAGGCGCACCTGGTCGACTGCGCGGTGGATGCCGCGAACCGCGCCCCGACCCCCGCGCGGCAGCGTCGGCTGTGGTCGATCGCGCACGGCATGCGGATGCGCAATATCACCGGCTGGACCAACAACTACTACGACGATATGGCTTGGCTGACAATCTCTCTGGAGCGCGCCGAGCGCACCCAGGGGGTCAGCGAGGTGCGCGGTGCGCTGCTGGCTCTGGAGAAGGCTCTGGTCAACGGGTTCGAACCGCAGTTCGGCGCGGTGCCGTGGCGTAAGGGTTCGGACTTCTTCAACGCCCCTGCCAACGGTCCGGTCGGTATCGCGATGGCCCGGCTGGGTCGCTACGGCCGCGCCCAGGAGATCGCCGACTGGCTCGACGAACACCTGCGCGACAAGGAGACCGGTCTCATCTTCGACGGTATCCACCTACCCTCCGGCGAGGTCGAGACCCCGGTCTACAGCTACTGCCAGGGCGTGGTGCTGGGCCTGGAAACCGAACTGGCCGTGCACACCGGGGAACCCCGCCACACCGAGCGCGCACTGCGGCTGATCGACGCCATCGACGAGCACCTCACCGCGGGCGGCATCGTGACCGGTGACGGTGGCGGCGACGGCGGCCTGTTCAACGGCATCCTGATCCGCTACGTCGCGCTGGCCGCAGTGATGCTGCCCGGCGACGAGACCGTGCACATCGACGCCCGGCGCAAGGCCGCCACCATCGTGCGCAGGTCCGCGACCGCCGCCTGGGAGCACCGCCTCGACGTCGAGGGGGAGCCGTTGTTCGGCGCGGACTGGCGGCAGCCCGCCCGGCTGCCCGGCATCGCGGGCGCGGGCATCTTCGAGGGCGGTTCGGTGAGCGCCTCGCGCAGCCCGGAACGCGATCTGTCCGTTCAGCTTTCGGGTTGGAAACTGATGGAGGCCGCGCACACGGTGACGGCCGCCGGACTCTAGGCTCCGCGTCCCCACACGTCCGGCACGGTCGCGGCTTCCGACCCGTCGAGGTCGAAATCCTCTGCGGGGCGCGCCATTTCCGCCCGGTACTGGCGCAGACCGAGCAGCGTGCCGAGCACCAGCCCGACGATCAGCGTGCCGATCACCACGGGCATCAGCCAGGAGATGTTCTCCAGGAAACTGCCCGCGTAGTAGCCGATCAGCAGCAGTACCGGAGCCCAGATGATCGCGCCGACGGTCGAGGCGATGGTGTATTTGCGGTGGTCCATGCCGGCCGCGCCCGCCACCAGCGGGCACAGCGTGCGCACCCACGGAATCCAGCGGGCCACCAGCACGGCCAGGAACCCGTGGCGGTGCAGCAATTCCGTCACCCGGCCCAGATTCCGGGTGTTGATGTATTTGCCGTTCTTGCGCGCGACTATGTGATGCCCGGTGCGCTGCCCGACCACATAGCCGACCTGATTGCCCGCGATGGCGGCGATCATGGTGCCGACGGCCAGCGCCCACACCTGGGCCTCGCCGTTGAGCTGGGAGGCCATCACGACACCGGCGGTGATGAGCATGGAGTCACCGGGCAGGAACAATCCGATGATGAGCGCGCACTCGAGGAAAACGAAGGTGAGCACTACCGTCCAGACCAGCACCGGCCCGGCTGTCTCCAGCGGTCCGAAGCCGCCGGAGGCGAAGGTTAGCGGGGTGGTGGACACCGATGGCTCAGCGGTTCGGCTCGTTCGCCGTGGCGGCCAGCTCCGGCTGCTCGGGGACGGATCCGCGGTGCAGCAGGCTCTTCGCCACCGTGATGATGCCCGGCAGGATCGAGATCAACACGATGAGCAGGAAGATGGCTTCGACGTTCTTGCGAATGAATTCGACGTTGCCGAGGAAGTATCCGAGGATGGTGACGCCGCCGCCCCACAGCACCGCGCCGATGATGTCGACCAGCGCGAACTTGCGGTAGTCCATCTTCGAGACACCGGCCAGCACCGGCATGAACGTGCGCACGATGGGCACGAAGCGGGCCAGCACGATGGTCTTGGGGCCGTGCTTCTCGAAGAAGGCGTGCGTCTCGGTGAGATAGCGCTGCTTGAAGAAGCGGGTGTCTTCCTTCTTGAACAGCGCGGGCCCGATGGTCCGGCCTATCCAATAGCCGCTCTGATCGCCGAGCCAGGCGACGAAGGCCGTCGCGGGCACCAGCCACCAGATGTTCATCCCGGCCGGCGGATGCGCCTGAGCCGCCAGCAGACCGCCAGTGAACAACAGCGAGTCGCCGGGCAGGATCGGGAACAGCAGACCGGTCTCGATGAAAACGATGACGAGGATCGCCGGGAGCACCGCGTGCGACAACCACGTCTCCGTCAGGAGGTGCATGGGGTCCAAGATCGCGGGCAGCGCGGCGTTGGTCGTCACGGCATCGGATACGGCCAGCAAGGTCACGGCCACCACAGTACCGGTACCTCGGACATCACACCCAACCTCGAAGCAACCTCACGAACTTGTGGGGTATCAGAGGCCATTGGCCAGGAGAAAACGTGCTGCCTTATCGTGTCAGCTGACAGAATTTGTCGTACGCGCCACACACAATGGAGGTCACTGTGCCCATCGCGACTCCGGAGATCTACGCCGAGATGATTGCTCGGGCCAAGCAGAACTCCTTCGCGTACCCCGCGATCAACGTCACGTCTTCGGAGACCATCAACGCGGCCATCAAGGGCTTCGCGGACGCGGGCAGCGACGGCATCATCCAGTTCTCCACCGGCGGTGCGGAATTCGGTTCGGGTCTGGGCGTCAAGGACATGGTCGTCGGCGCGACCGCGCTGGCCGAGTTCGCGTATGTGGTCGCGGCGCGTTACGACGTGACGATCGCGCTGCACACCGACCACTGCCCGAAAGACAAGCTGGACACCTTCGTTCGTCCGCTGCTGGCCATTTCGGCCGAGCGCGTGAAGAACGGTCAGCTGCCGCTTTTCCAGTCGCACATGTGGGACGGTTCCGCGATCCCGATCGACGAGAACCTGGAAATCGCCAAGGAACTGCTGAAGCAGGCGCACGCGGCGAACATCATCCTCGAGGTCGAGATCGGTGTCGTCGGCGGTGAAGAGGACGGCGTCGAGGCCGAGATCAACGAGAAGCTCTACACCTCGCCCGAGGACTTCGAGAAGACCATCGACGCGCTGGGTTCCGGTGAGAACGGCAAGTACCTGCTGGCCGCCACCTTCGGCAACGTGCACGGCGTCTACAAGCCGGGCAATGTGGTGCTCAAGCCCGAGGTGCTGGCCGAGGGCCAGCGGGTCGCCGCCGCCAAGCTGGGTCTGGGCGCGGACGCGCAGCCGTTCGACTTCGTCTTCCACGGCGGTTCGGGCTCGCTGAAGTCGGAGATCGAGGACTCGCTGCGCTACGGCGTGGTGAAGATGAACGTCGACACCGACACCCAGTACGCCTTCACCCGTCCGGTCGCCGGGCACATGTTCGCCAACTACGACGGCGTGCTGAAGATCGACGGTGAGGTCGGCAACAAGAAGGTCTACGACCCGCGCAGCTACCTCAAGAAGGCGGAGACCTCGATGGCCGCCCGCGTGCTCGAAGCGTGCAACGACCTGAACTCGGCGGGACGTTCGATCAGCGCCAAGTAAGCTCAACGGTCGGGATCGTGCTGAAATCGGTTCGATCCGGGCAATTTTCGAGCGGCGGGCGCGCCGCGGTCTCTATCGAGGCAGGTGGCATGACTGTCGATGTGCGGGTCCTGGGCCCCGTGCAGCTGTTGGTCGCCGGCCGGTCCGTACCGGTCGGTGGCCCCAAGCCGCGTGCGCTGCTGGCGGCGCTCACGGTGAACCGGCGGCGTGCGGTGTCCTCACAGGCGCTGGCCGATATCGTCTGGAACGACGATCCACCGGATTCCTATCAGGCCAGTCTGCAGGTGTTCGTCTCGAACATCCGCAAGACGCTGCGCACGGCCGGGGTCGATCCGGTGGCGTTGCTGCGCACCGAATCCTCCGGCTATCGCCTCGAAATCGACGATGACGAATGCGATCTCGGACGGTTCGAGACGCTGCGCCGCGAGGGCGCGGAAGCGGCCGCCGTCGGCGATCCCAACAGTGCCGCCCGGCTTTTCGGTGAGGCGCTGGGCGAATGGAGCGGCCGCGCCCTCGACGATCTGTCGGGGCTGGGGTTCGCGGAGAGCTTCGCCACCGCCATGGACGAGGAGCGGCTGCTGGTCGCCTCCGCCCGCATCGACTCCGAGATCTCGCTGGGCCGAGCCTCTTCGGTCGTCGGCGAACTGGTGTCGATGACCAACGCGCACCCGCTGCGGGAACCACTGTGGGCGCAGTTGATCACCGCCCTCTATCTTTCCGGCCGCCAGGCCGACGCGCTGGACGCGTGCCGCCGGGTGCGCACCGTGCTCGCCGACGAGCTCGGCATCGATCCGGGTCCGGCGCTGGTCGCGCTGGAGCAGAAGGTGCTGCGTCAGGAACCGTTGAGCACCGGCCAGATTCACGAGGTCGAGCGGATGGCGAAGGCCATGACCGAGACCGTCACCGAGATGCCGCGGGCGGTGCGGGCCGGGCAGTTGCGAATGGCCGACGGCCGGGTCGCCCCGATCGCGGCTTCCGGCATGAAGATCGGCCGGATGACCGACAACGATCTGGTGCTGGAGGATCCGAAGGCCAGCCGCTATCACGCCCAGATCACTCCGAGCCGGGCCGGGCTGCTGATCAAGGATCTGCATTCGGCCAACGGCGTTTTCATCAACGAGGAGTCGATCGAGTCGGCGGCGGTGCTGGCCGACGGGGACGCCATCCGCATCGGCAGCACGGTGCTGATCTTCCAAGCCCTGCGCTGACCGGGCGCATTCGCTGTATTACGCTGCTGCACCGTTGGTTTCGGTACCCGGGGTGGTAGCGGTACGGCGTGTGTCTCGATTCGGTCGAGATCGGCGCAGTGCCGGTGATTCGCCGGGTTCCGGGGGTAGGGTCGCGCCCGGATGTGTCCGGGAAGCGGAGAATGTCGAGAGGTTGAGTGCATGGCCAAGCGGCTGCTGGCAGCTGCGGGGGCAGTCGTTTTCGGGGCGGGAGTGATGGTCGGGCTCGGTCGGCCGATCGCGGCGGCGGATCCGGATCCCGCTGCGGCCGCGACCGTTCCGGGTATCGGGCCCTGCTCGACCGACGCGAAACCGCAGCATGAATCGCTGGTCCCCAAGACCATCGAGATGCCGCTGTCGTATCCGGTGGTCACCGTCGACACCGGGCCGCTGCCGGAGAACACCAAGCGGGTCAAGATGGAACTGCCGTCGGACCCGTGCGTGAACCCGTGCCCGGATCTCACCGACGGCCCGGCCCCCGCGCCGACCCTGCCCGAACAGCTGGGTTTGCCGCGCCTGATCCTGCGGCCGCAACCGTTCAATTTCGCGTTCCCCAACCCGAATCCGCAGCCGCTGCCGCCCGGACCGGCCCCGGTGAACCCGCCCGTCGAGGCCGCGCCGCAGGTTCCGGCCCGCGCGGTCCCGCAGATCTCGAACGTCACCGAGACGGCCAAGCTGACGGGTGCGAACTCGGTGAACCGCACCGACAAGCGCTGGCAGGTGCAGGGCACCGATCTGGGCATCATGTGGGAGTCCGCGCCCGACGAGATCGCCATCGCCTTCGGTGACACCGTCGGCCACGACTTCCATCCGCCGGGCGGCATGGGCGACGACTGGCGCTCGAACCTGTTGGCGTTCAGCAAGAATCGCGACCTGTCGCAGGGCGTCACCTTCGACCACATGGTGACCGACGACCGCTGCCACGCCTCGGAACTGCTGAGCAGCCGCAAGATGGACAATATCGAGATCACCACCATCCCGACCTCGGGCTTCGCCATCGGCGACCGGCAGTACATGAGCTACATGTCGATCCGCACCTGGAACTCGATTCCCGGCACCTGGTACACCAACTACGGCGGCATCGCCTACTCCGACGACCACGGCGAACACTGGACCAAGGACCCGTACGCCAAGTGGGACAACATCTTCGGCGTCTCCAACTTCCAGGTCGCGGCCATGGTGCCGCAGGGCGACTGGGTGTACATGTACGGCATCCCCAATACCCGCCTGGGCTCGGTCGGGCTGGCGCGGGTGCCCCGCGACCAGGTCCTCAACGTCACCGCCTACCAGTACTGGAAAGACGGCGCGTGGATTCCGGCGCGTGACGGGCTCGTCGACGTCTCACCGGTGGTCGACGCTCCGGCCGCCGAACTTTCGGTGCGCTACGACGCCGACCGCAAGGTGTGGCAGATGAGCTACCTGGACACCGCGAAAGCCGCTCTGGTGGTGCGTGAATCGGATTCGCCGCAGGGTGTCTGGTCCGACAGCGCGGTCACCGTGAGTGCGCTGCAATTCCCGGAGCTGTACGGCGGGTTCATCCACCCCTGGTCGACCGGTAAGGACCTGTACTTCACCATGTCGACCTGGAGTGACTACAACGTCTACCTGATGCACGCGACGCTGGGCTGATCAGTCGCGTTGCGGGACAGCCGAAAACAGAGCGGGCCGCGCGAAACGCGCGGCCCGCTCGATGTTTTCGGGATCTCAGCTCAGCCGGATCTCGGCGACGGCGCGGCCGAAGAGCTTCTTGCCCTCCGAGGTCGCGCCGAGAACCACGGTGGCCGTGCCGTTCTCGGTGTCGACCGACTTCACCTTGCCGGTGAACTCGACGACGGTCGGCGCGGTGGGCTCGACCGGCACGAAGCCGGAGAACCGCACGCTGAACTTGCCGATGGCGGCCGGGTCGCCCAGCCAGTCGGTGAGGTAGCCCGCGGTCAGGCCCATGGTGAGCATGCCGTGCGCGACCACGGTCGGCAGGCCGACCAGTTTGGCCGCGGTGTCGCTGAAGTGGATCGGATTCGGGTCGCCGGAGACGCCCGCGTAGTTCACCAGGTCGCCGCGGGTGACGGGGACCTTGGCCGCGGGTAGCTCGCTACCGGCGGCGACGGTGTCCCGGGTGGGGACGGTGTGCACCGGGCGGGCGGGCGCGGGGGCGGCCAGCTCGGCCACCTCGTCGGGCGCCAGCAGGATCAGGGCGTTGGGGTCGGCCTCGGACTCGCCGGGGACCGCGACATGGCCGTGCATGACCACGCCGGTCACCGTCTGCACCATGGCCGGATCGATCTCGACGCCCTTGCGGGCCACGATGGTGGTGGTGGCGACCAGGACCGGCAGCACGTCGGCGTCGGTGAGGGTGACCTTGACACTGATGAAGTCGTTGTCGCCGAAGCTGCGGATGCTGTCGACCACCACGTCCACGCCCAGGCGGTCCTCGGCCAGGATCGGGCGGTGGTATTCGAAGACCTGATCGGTCTGCAGGATCTGCGAGACGTCGTACTCGGTGAGCACGGTGCCGATCAGCGAGCGGGTGGTGGCCGCGCCGATCACCGACGCGAAGGTCGGCGAGGCGATCAGGCCGCCGTGGCCGAGTTCGAGGGCGGCGGCCTCGCGGTGGTGGGCGGGGTGGTTGTTGCGGACGGCGCGCGCGAATTCGCGGACCTTCTCCCGGCCGACGTCGTAGTGGTCGCGAACCCGGAAGTGACGGCCGACCAGTTCGGTTGCCGTGGGGCCGGTCTCCGCTGCGGCGACCGCCGCCAGAATTTCTGCTGCCGTTTCCGGCATGATGTCCGCTGCCGTTTCCGGCATGGTGTCTTCTCCCTGCAAATCGATACCCGGTGGGCCCGCGTCGGTGCGGCATGTGCACGGCGATCCGATGGCGTGCACTACAGCGCGGCGGCTTTGCAGCCGCAGCACCGTTCCGCGAACGCGGAACGGGCCGACATGGCTGGCCCAGACAATCCGACGTATATTACCGGCGGGTTGGACCAGTGACCAGGGCTTTGTGATGTTCATCGCGACCGGGGCCGCGAATGCTTCACTTACCGGTTTGCGGGTCGCACACCTTCCACGATCCACCGTCATTGCGGAGATCGAAGGTGCGCGCCGAGGTCTTCGACGGGTCCGCGGCGGTGTACACGGTGGCCTGCGCCATCGCGGTATCGCCGGTGACCTTGACCGCGTCGACGCTCTTCACCAGCGGAATGCTCTTCTGGTCCTTGGACGTTCGGTACACGCCCGCGAACTGATCCGCCGAGATGTTCTGGTAGAAGTCGTGCTGCGCGCCACAGGTAACCGACCGCAGGGTATCCAGATTGCCGCTGGACAGCGCATCCGTGTACGAGGTGATCGACTTCTGCACCAACGCTTCCGGCGAATTGTTGTTGCTGTGCTGCACGACTCCGAACACCACGCCCGCGATGGCGATCACCGCGACCGCGGCCGCCGCCACGATCATCCACAGCTTCTTCGACCCGCGCCCGGCCTGCGCCGGGGCGGCATCGGCCACCTCACCGGCGGCAGGCACCCGCAACGGCTGCGCCACCGGCCGATCCCCACCGGGAACCCCTTGCGGCCCAACCTGACCCGGCCCACCCGCCGGTCCCTGCGCACCCGCACCGACCGGTCCGGGCCCGCCCTGCCCGGGCGCGATACCGCCGGGCGCACCGTTGTTCCCCTGCGGCCCACCGGGACCCTGCGCTGCACCCGCACCGACCCGCTGCGGCCCCACCAGTCGCGGCCCGCCGATCGGCTGCCCCGGCATGGTCGGCTGCATATCCGCGGGTGAGGGCGCGCTGGCCGGTCGCCGCGGCCCCATGGGCGGCCGCGGCGGTGCGGGACGAGTCTCGTCGACGCCACCCTCCTCCGGCCGATTCCCCTGCGGCCCGACATTCCGCGGCCCCACATTGCCGCGCGGCGACTGCGGCAACTTGCTGACCGCCCGCCCCTGCGGCCCCGAAACCCGCATCTTCTGCGTCGCCTGATCCCCGGTGACGATCGGCAACGCAGTAGTGGCGTCATCCATCCCCGCCGGGAACTTCTTGATCACAACAGTTTCCGAGTCCCCACCCGACCCCTGCTGCCCGCCGTCACCTTCCCCGTCGGCCTCACTCTGCCGCGCACCCGCGCCGCCATCAGCCGACTCACCCTGCTGCCCAACACCTCCGGGCCCATTCGCAGCCCCGCCGCTGTTGGCCGCGCCGCTGTTGCCCGGTGCACTGCTGCTGCCCTGCGCCCCTTCACGTCCCGCCGCGCCGGATTTCTCAGTCGCACCACCGTTATCGGTAGCGCCCCCGGAACCTCCCGACGCCTGGCTCTTCCCGGCCGCAGTTGGGTCACCGGTTCCACCATTGCCTGCCGTATTGCCGCCACCGGCCGCACCCGCGTCCGCGCCGCCACCGACAGTCCGCCCCGCGATAGCCGCACCGGCAGCAGCCGCGGCAGCAGTCCGCCCCGCCACACTGTCAGCGCCCTTACCCGCCGCCTGCCCCGACTTACCCTCTCCAGCAGGCGTTCCACTCTGCTGCCCAGCCTTCGCCGCCCCACCCCGCTCGGGCCGCTGAATCGGAATGAACTGCGTAGGAGCATCATCCGCCCCCGCACGCACACCACCCGACTGCTGCTTGCCCACGTTCGCCCCTTGCCCGCCCGGGGCAGACTGCTGTCCACCGGCTCCGGGCTGCTGCACGCGAGACGCACCCTGCTGCCCACCCGAAGCGGACTGCTGTCCACCACCGTTTGGAGCATCCTGCGGCGCATCAGTGTTCGAGGCCTGGTTTCCCGCGGCAGACGGCTGTCCGCCCTGACCTGGGCGCTGAACATTCGACACGGGCTGCTGCCCGCCGACGCCGGGGCGCTGAATATTCGTCACAGGCTGCTGGCGAGCGGCTCCGGAGGGCTGATTGCCACCCGAGTTCGGCTGCTGCGTACCCGGACCGGACTGCTGCCCAACAGGATTCGACTGCTGATTGCCCGCGACCGGCGGCTGCCCGCCTTGTCCCGGTCGCTGCACGTTGGGGACAGGCCGTTGCCCGCCAACTCCTGCCGGCTGGTTGTCACCCGAATTCGACTGCTGAGCACCGGCACCGGGGCCCGACTGCTGTCCGGCGGGAGCGGACTGTCCGCCGAGGTTCGACCGCTGTCCGCCCGGGCCACCCTGCGACGCACCGGCATTCGGCTGCTGGCTTCTTGCGGCGGGAGGCTGGCTACCGGAGCCCGGGCGCTGCGTGTTCGGCGCACTCGGCTGTCCGGGGGCTCCCGAGGGCTGGTTGCCACTCGCGGTCGGCTGGTTCGGGGTGGGCTGGGGGCCGGAGGCGCCCTGGCCGGGGCGGCGGATCTGGATCATCTGGGTGGTGCTGTCGGCCGGGGGCTCCGGGGCGGGGTTGCTCGGGGGAGTTGAGACTGGGCGGTTGGCCTTGTTGGCGGGGGTTGCCGTGGGGCCCCCGGCGCGGGGGGTTTCGTAGTGGATGGTGGCGAAGCCGGGCTTGGCGGGCGGGTTGGCCTGGGCCGGAGCGGGATTCGCGGTGCCACGGGTGGGGAGGGCCGGGCCGCGGGCGGGGATCACCTCGGTGGCGGCGGTGTCGGCGGGGGAGTCGGCCGGGGTCTCGGCGGCGGGGGCCGCCTGGTCCGCCGGGGCCGGGGTGCTCGCGTTCGTGTCCGTGCCAGTGCCTTCAGGGCGGCCTGCCGGGTGGGCAGGGCCTTGTGGCTGCTGGTCGTCGTTCGTGTCGGACACGCGCTACCCCTCACTTCGGCGGAGATGTGATTCGACGGTCAGCCTACTGAGCATTCCGGGCGTCGGTGCAGAATGATCGGCATGACCTCCTTCGGTGGCCTGCTCGGCCCGCAGCCCGTCCTCCTTCCGGAATTCACCGACGCGGAAGACGCGCTGCTCGAGAAAGCGGACCCGGTGCAGGTCGCGGCCGCTCATCCGACCGCGTCGATAGCCTGGGCCTACCTGGCCGAAGCCGCCTTCGAGCGGGGTGAAGCCGCCGACGGCGAGATCAACCACGACATTATCGCGGCCTACGCGTTCGCCCGCACCGGCTACCACCGCGGCCTGGATCTGTTGCGTCGCAACGGCTGGAAGGGATTCGGCCCGGTGCCGTGGAGCCACGAGCCGAATCAAGGTTTTCTGCGGAGTGTCGGCGTGCTGGCCAAGGCGGCCCGCGCCATCGGCGAGACCGACGAGTACGCCCGCTGCCTGGACCTGCTGGAGGACTGCGACCCGCGGGCCGCCGCCGAACTCGGCCTGGACTGAATTGACCAGTGGCCTAGGCGAAACCCTCGACGCTGCCCGCGAGAGCAGCGTCATGCGCATGCGCAAGGCGGCCGACCGGGTGCGGTCGTCCTTGCTGCCGATCGCCCAGTGTGCGATCGGCGCCGGAGTGGCCTGGTTCATCGCGCACGATGTCATCGGCCACGAGCATCCATTCTTCGCACCGATGGCGGCGATGATCTCCATCGGTGTCTCCTTCGGCGCCCGGCTGCGGCGCGCGGTCGAGTTGATCGTCGGGGTGGCGGTCGGCATCGGCATCGGCGACCTGTTCGTCACCCAGGTGGGCACCGGCGGCTGGCAGATCGTGCTGCTGGTGTTGATCGCCATGAGCGCGGCCGTCTTCCTCGACGGCGGCCCGGTGATCACCATGCAGGCCGCAAGTTCCGCGGTGCTGGTGGCGACCCTCTATCCACCGGGCAACGGCGGTGCCGCATTGCGCATGATCGACGCGCTGGTCGGCGGCCTGGTGGGCATCGTGGTGGTGGCCGCCATCCCGCTGCATCCGGTGCGCCGAGCCCGTGAGCAGGCGGCCGGGATCCTCGGGGTGATGGGCGCCGCTCTCACCGAATGCGCGGACGGCCTGCTGGAACAGGATTCGACGAAGATCAAGACCGCGCTGGAGGCCGCTCGCGGCACCCAGGGTTCCATCGACGCGCTCCGCAACACGCTCGAGGGCAGCCGCGAGATCATTCGAATGTCCCCGCTGTACTGGAACTCTCGCTCACGCCTGCAACGGCTGCGCGACGCCTCCGATCCGCTCGACAACGCGGTCCGCAATTCGCGGGTCCTGCTGCGCCGCGCCCTCACCTCGGTGCGCGACGACGAGGTGCTCAATCCCGGCCTGATCGTCGAGGTCGAGAAGCTCGGTCAGGCAGTCGATGTGGTGCGCCGGATGATGCTCGCCGACCCGGACGAGAAACCCGATCCGGCGGAGGCGACCCGCGTGCTGCGCTCGGTCGGCAAGGCCGCGACCAAGGACCTGGTCGAGGGCGCGGGCCTGTCCGCGCACGTGGTGTTCGCGCAAACCCGTTCCATCGTGGTCGATCTCATGCAGGTGTGCGGCATGCGCCGCCTGTCGGCGATGGCCCTGCTGCCGCCGACGGTCCCGCACCCGTACGTGACGCCGATCGACTGAAACGTGAGTAGCGCACTACTCGCGCCGATCCGACTGTGCCGCTCTACCGTTCGAAGCACAGGCCGGACTCACGAGGGGTAAGCCCGGCTCCCCGGATTCGCGACCGCGCCGTCGCGAATGGGGCCGCCCGGTTCTTCGGAGTCATCCGGGCGGCCCACCCGCGGGTCAGGTCCAGAAGCGGGTCAACCGGCTGCCCATCGACCACCAGCCGCCCTGCAGCCCCGACAGTTCGAACAGCCAGTTGATGGAGTCGAAGAAGATCTGGTTGAGCTGCGGCGTGAACAGCAGCGCGAACAGGATCAGAATGCCGAACGGCTTGATCTGATCCAGCGATCGCCGCGTCTGATAGCTCAGCGACGGCTCGATGATCCCGTACCCGTCGGTGCCCGGGATCGGCAGCAGGTTCAGCACGGTCGCCGTGATCTGCAGGAACGCAAGGTAACTCAGCCCGAACCAGAACGACTCGTGCGAATTCAGGCTTCCGTAGAACCGCACGATCACCAGCAGCACGACCGCGCACACCGCGTTCACGGCAGGTCCGGCCGCACTGAGGATCCGCTGCGTGCGTGGACTGAAATTGTGCGAGTGCACGTACACCGCGCCACCCGGCAGCGCGAACCCGCCCAGCGCGATGAACAGCACCGGCAGCCCGATCGACAGCAGCGGGTGACTGTATTTCAACGGGTTCAACGTCAGATACCCGCGCATCTCGACCTCGCGGTCCCCGGCCCGCCACCCCACGAAGGCGTGCGCGAACTCGTGCAGGCAGACCGTCACGATCCAGCCCGCGACGACCATGATGAAGACCCCGAATTGAGCCTGCCGCGTGCCGTATTCGGCGTCCCAGGCCAGGGCCCCGCCCGCGACCGTGATCAGCACGACGAGCAGGAAGATCGGACTGGGCCGGATCGCTCCGGTGGCCCGCCCCACGGCGCTCGGATAGTTCACGTCTGCTGCTCCCGTCGAGCGGTCGGCCGGATGGCGCGGTCGGTTACGGACCGGTCGTCCGCGTCCCCATTCTGCGGGGTGATCAGCGAACCAGCAGCCACGGCTCGTGGTTGCGATAGAAAGTCGATCGTTTCACGACCCGATCGGTGGTGATCCCGTCCCGGGTGACGATGCCGCCGCTGGTCCCCAGCTGCACGGCCCGGCCTTCGACCCAGCGCTTCTTGCGCAGCCCGCGCTGCACGGTGGCCTGTAGTCCCGGCAGTTCCGGCATCGGCGAAATGTGCAGGGCCGCAACCTTTCCGGTGAACAACCGGGTGTCGTCGACGTAGGCCTCGCCCTCGAGTTTCGCGCCCTGTTCGCCGACGATGGTGGCGCGGCCGATCAGCACCTTGCCGGTGTCGTCGCGGATCAGCGGGGTCTCGGTGGCCTTGCCGTCGATGGCGCGTTTGGCGGCCGCGGATCCGGTGCCGGTCTCGTAGGCGCGCGACCCGTAGGTGCGGTCGACGGGCACGTAGCCGATCTCGACGTGCAGGCGTTCGGTGCGCAGCAGGTGGGTGAGCACCGCGGCCAGTCCGGCGTCCTCACCGAGCACGATCAGCCGGGGCAGGCTGTCGGCGGCCATCACGGGCAGCAGTTCGTCCAGCGCGCTGGTATCGGGAATCGCCGCGGTCTGGGTCAGGGGCAGGGATGCCAGGGCAATGGGTACGGGCGCGCCGTCGCAGCGGAGAACATGGGTACTCAACTGCCGAACACCCTCCTCTGGATCACGGACACCACTCGCCTCGCTGCGTCTTTCGATGGAACCCCCTGCCGGCTCCCTCTCCCCGTGCCACCATAGCTCTGTCGCACAGGCCGTGCCGTTCTCAATGCGCATCCGTTACGTCTGATTCGCCAGTGGGCGGGCCGCACACCTGCCCGGATGTGGCCATCCAGTAAACTGACCCTCCGGCCACCGCCTTCTGACGGCGGGTAGCTGCAGCATCGTGGGTGCTGCGCGTCGATCCCGTAGGAGACACCACATGCCGGCAATCGTGCTGATCGGCGCCCAGTGGGGCGACGAAGGCAAGGGCAAAGCAACCGATCTGCTCGGCGACCGCGTGCAATGGGTGGTCCGCTACCAGGGCGGCAACAACGCCGGTCACACCGTCGTGCTGCCCAACGGTGAGAGCTTCGCGCTGCATCTGATCCCGTCCGGCATCCTCACCCCCGATGTGACCAACGTCATCGGCAACGGCGTCGTGGTGGATCCGGGTGTGCTGCTGGCCGAACTGGCCGGTCTGGAAGAGCGCGGCGTGGACACCTCCCGCCTGCTGCTCTCCGCGGACGCGCACCTGATCATGCCGTACCACGTGGCCATCGATAAGGTCACCGAGCGCTTCCTGGGCAACAAGAAGATCGGCACCACCGGCCGTGGCATCGGCCCCTGCTACCAGGACAAGGTGGCGCGCGTCGGCGTCCGCGTCGCGGACGTGCTGGACGAGAAGATCCTCACCCAGAAGGTCGAGGCCGCACTGGAATTCAAGAACCAGGTGCTGGTGAAGATCTACAACCGCCGCGCGCTGGACCCGCAGCAGGTGGTGGACGAGGTGCTGGAGAAGGCGGAGGGCTTCAAGCACCGCATCGCCGACTCGCGGCTGCTGCTCAACGAGGCCCTGGAGCGCGACGAGATCGTGCTGCTGGAGGGTTCGCAGGGCACCCTGCTGGACGTCGACCACGGCACCTACCCGTACGTGACCTCCTCGAACCCGACCGCGGGCGGCGCGGCCGTGGGCGCGGGCGTCGGCCCGAACAAGATCACCACGGTGCTCGGCATCCTGAAGGCGTACACCACCCGCGTCGGCTCGGGCCCGTTCCCGACCGAACTGTTCGACGAGTCCGGCACCTACCTGGCCAAGACCGGCGGTGAGGTCGGCGTCACCACGGGCCGCGCGCGCCGCACCGGTTGGTTCGACGCCGTGATCGCCCGCTACGCCACCCGCGTCAACGGCATCACCGATTACTTCCTCACCAAGCTGGACGTGCTCTCCAGTCTGGACACCGTCCCGATCTGCGTCGCCTACGAGATCGACGGCGAGCGGGTCGAGCAGATGCCGACCACGCAGACCGACTTCCACCACGCCAAGCCCATCTACGAGGAGATGCCGGGCTGGTGGGAGGACATCTCCGGGGCCCGCACCTTCGAGGATCTGCCCGCCAACGCGCAGGCGTACGTGAAGCGGCTGGAAGAGCTTTCGGGCGCGCGCATGTCGTGCATCGGTGTCGGCCCGGGCCGCGACCAGACCATCGTCCGGCACGACATCCTGGCCTGATCAACGGTCGTACAACGTGATTCGCCCCGGCGCATTCGATTGCGCTGGGGGCGAGTCGTTTTCAGGCCCGGCTCTGGGTGGCCGCCGTAGTCGGTTCGAGCACGCTCTGCAGTGGCGCGATGGCCGCGGTGAGCGCGTCGCCGCCGTCGGTCCAGCTCACGCCCGCGGGCTGCGAGGTGAGCACCACCACGGCGTAGCGCAGCGGCTGGCCGGCGCCGGTGCCGACCAGGCCGGTGGTGTCGAGGGTGGTCTCGTCGTCGAGGGTCATCCAGCCCTGCTTGATCGCCCAGCTGTCACCGGTGAGTCCGTCGGGGATGCCGAAGAACTGGTCGGTGCCGTCGGCGGCGGTCTGCTCCGCGCCGCCGAGCGCGTTCATCAGGATGTCGCGGGACGGTTCGGGGACCACCGTGGTGATGTAGTGGTAGACGCTGACCACGTCCGCCGGGGTCATCAGGGTCTCGCCCCATTCGTCGGGGTCGGTGGGCGCCTGGGTGCCGGTCAGGCCGATCAGGTCGACCATCCGGTTCACGATGTCGTTGCCGCCGTTGGCATCCCACAGGCCGTCGGCGATGTCGTCGTCGCTGGCCGAGAGCATCTGCGAGACCTCCGCCGCGGTATCCGAATCCGGTTGCCAGCCTTGGCTGTCGAACGCGTCGAGGGCGATCAGCAGCTTCACGACGGACGCGGTGTAGAACTGCTGCCCGGTGTCGAGGCCGACGAGCGTCGCGCCGGTGGTGGTGTCGGTGACGTCGATGCCGACCTGGGTGCCGGGTTCGGCGGACTGGATGGCCGCCTGCATCTGCTGCGCCAGCTGGGTCGCCGCGGCCGGGGTCAGCGCCGTCGCGGACTGCGCGCTCGCGGCGGTGGTGGAACCGGTGCCGGACTTGGCCGCGATCGCCGCCGTCGCAGCGGTCGTGGCGGGTGTCGCCACGGTGTGGTGTGCGTCCGCGATGGCGATCGGCGCACCCCACAGTGCCGCAGCCGACACCGCCGCCACGCACACCCCGGCGGGCACCGCCCGCCGCCACTGCACCCCCGCACGCTTCCGGTTTCGACTCATACCTGGTTAATCGTTCGGGGGCTGCCTGCATACGGTGAGCCAGCTGCGAGAAAGCTGTGAGACTTCGCGCCGGGAATCAGTAGCAGGTGAGCGGCGACAACGGGTCTCCGGCGTGCGGCGTGAGACCCACGTAAGCGGCGGCGATGGACTTCACCGCGATGCGGATATCGGCTTCCTCGTGGGTGAACGGCAGCCGGATGAACCGCTCGAACGCGCCCTGCACACCGAACCGGGGTCCGGCCGCCAGCAGCACACCGTGATTGGGTGCGGTGGCGGCGAGCGCGGTGGAAACGGGCGCGGGCAGCTGCGCCCACAGCGACATGCCGCCGACGCCCGGCGTGACCCGCCAGTCGGGAAGGTCCTCGCTGAGCGCGTCGAGCAGGGTGGTGCGGCGCGAACGCAGCTGCTGCCGCCGGTTGGTGAGGATCTCGTCGGCGTGCCGCAGCAGGTGGACGGTGGCCAGCTGGTCCATGACGGGCGTGCCGAGGTCCACGGTGGAGCGGGTGCCGAGCAGCTTGGTGATCAACGGCTGATTGGCGCGCACCCAGCCGACCCGCAGGCCGCCCCAGAACGACTTCGACGCCGAACCGATGGTGACGATCTCCGAGCCGCGCGCGAAAGCCGCCACGGGCGGCGGGGATTCGAGCTCGGTGAGGTTCAGGTCCACCATGGATTCGTCGACGATCACCGTCATCCGGGTCTCGCGGGCGATGGCCGCGAGTTCCGCGCGGCCCTCGACGTCCAGCAGGTGGCCGGTGGGGTTGTTGAAATCGGGGATCAGGTAGGCGACGCTGGCCGCGGTCTGCCTTGCGGCACTGCGGATTCCGTCGAGATCCCAGCCGTCGGGCCGCATCGGCACCGGCACCGGGCGCGCGCCGACATCGCGGATCGCCTCGATGGCGTTCGGGTAGGTGGGGTGCTCGATGAGGACCCGTTCGGCCGGGGTGGTGAGCACATTGAGCAGCAGGCGCAGGCCGTGCTGTGCGCCCAGGGTGATGAGGATCTGGTCGGGTTCGGTGGGCAGGCCGCGGTCGGTGTAGCGGCGCGCGAGGGCCTCGCGCAGCATGAGCACGCCGACCGGGTCCATGCCGTGGGTGCCGAGGTAGGTCGGAAGACCTTGCAGCGCAAAGGAGTATGCCTCGGTCATCTGCACCGGGGCGGCCATCGCGGCATAGGTCATGTCGATGGTCGGGACCTCCGGCTGCGCCATCATGGCCAGGATGCTGCGTGCCGGTTTGGTGCCGTCGTGCACGACGGTCGGCGGCAGCGCCACCGTGCTGCGCGAGCCCTGCCTGCTGATCAGGTAGCCGTGTTCGCGCAGCAGCGTGTACGCGGAGGTGACGGTGGTGCGGCTGACGGCGAGGCTGGTGGCCAGGTCGCGTTCGCTGGGTAGCGCCACTCCGAGTGGTGCGCGCCCGTCGTGGATGAGCAGTCGAATGCTCTCCGCCAGTGCCACATACGCGGGCCGTGCCGTCCGCTTGCCATTGTCCGCGGCCCGGGTGGGCTCGGTCGGAGCGGTGGATTCGTCGTGCCGCCACCGGCCCAGGTCGCGGGTGAGGCTGGCCGCCCCGATCACTCGTGTTGCCATACAGGCCAGTATCAGGGCACTGGATATTTTCTTCAAGTCCAGCTGGATTCACCATTGGGTGCATGCTCGCACTGCTCGCCTCCCTCCTGATCGTCGCCGTGTTCGCCGGCGCGGTTTACTACTTCGCCCCGAAATCCGGCGAACGCTGGGGTGTCATGCTGGAGCGCTACCGCCCGCACGCCCCCATGTCGGACTGGTCAGTCGGCGAATTCGAATCGTCGCGCCAGCACGCGGACCTGGCCGCCCTGGCCGCCCGCCAACCCGACCCGAACCCCACCGCCTGGCCCCGCCGTCTGCGCCGAGCCGCCCCCGCGGTCTCTCGCCTCTCCGAAATCCCGTGCCGGGGAGAAACGGTCCAGTTTTAACCAACTGGCCCGCAACAAGTCCACCTGCTCGGACTGGCCTGCCCACCCGATCGTGCTGCGCGGTCTGTCGGACCCAGCAGGCACACTGGGTGGCATGTCCGCCCCGGCCCGCCCCCAGGCGTCGGCGACGCTCTTCGACACCGCGATCGGCACCTGCGCCATCGCCTGGAGCGCCACCGGCGTACTGCGCTTCGCCTTCCCGGAACCCGACCTGGAAGACGTCCGCGACTACATCCTGCACAAGCACCGACTCGTAGACATCCAGGAAACCGCCCCGGACGCGGAGATCACCCGCGTGATCGACGGAGTCCGAGCCCACCTCGCCGGCAACCTCGACGACCTCCGCTGGATCCCCCTGGCCCCCAACCTCTTCAACGATTTCGACCGAGCCGTCTACACCGTCACCCGAGCCATAGACCCCGGCCACACCCTCAGCTACGGCACCGTCGCAACCCGCATCGGCCACCCCGGCGGCGCCCAAGCCGTCGGACAATCCCTGGGCCGCAACCCCATTCCCCTGATCATCCCCTGCCACCGAGTCCTCGCTGCCGACAACGCCCTGACCGGCTTCTCCGCCCCCGGCGGCATCGACACCAAGGTGCGCCTACTCGAAATCGAACGCACCCCCGGCTTCGGCGAACCCACCCTGTTCTGAATCGCGCGGTCAGGCTCCGGCTTTGACGATCGGGCCGTAGTAGACGACCGGGAAGCCGGTGCCGGTGCAGAAGACCCAGACGTCCGCGCCGGGGGTGAAGTGCAGGTAGAGCGGGCGGTTGGTGACCATTCCGGTGACGGGGTCGGAGCCGACGAAGGGGGGTTGGAGGCTCCAGCCGCCGCAGTTCCACCACTCGTTCTCGGGGACGTCGATGCGGATTACGCCGCCGGGTTCCGGGGTGGGAACCGGCGTGGCGGAAGCGGTCTGGGCGGTGAGGAGGCCGGTCGCGAGGACGGCTCCGGTCAGGGCTGCGGTACGTAGTGCGGTTTTCATTCGATTCCCCAATGGTGTGGTCGGGCGGCGGAAAAGCTCGGTGCCGCTGGCTGATTCGAGGCGGTCAGAGGGCTCCGCCGAGGAAGAAGCCGGCGCTTCCGCCGGCCGCGCCGCCGAGGGCGCCGCCGATGGCTGCTGCGGGGAGGCCGACTGCCGCGGCTCCGGCGGCCGCGCCTACGGCGGCGCCGATGAGGGCGCCGCCGGCCATGCCGCCGGGGATGTCGATGGGGGCGGTCCAGGGCAGGACGGTGGCGCTGATCGTGCCGAGGCCGAAGCCGATCGCGGTGCCGACGGCGGCACCGGCCAGGCCGCCCGCGATTCCGCCCGCAACTGCGACGGGGATGCCTGCGGCGGCTGCGCCGAGGCCGGCGCCGATGATGCCGCCGCCCAGGGTGCCCGCGGCGATCTTGTCGGAGCGGCTCGGGTTGACGCCGATGGAGTTCAGGCCGGTGGCGAGGGCGGCCTCGGTGTTGGCGGCTACGCCGTTCACGGTGTCGAGGGCCGGGTCGGGGAGTTGGTCCGGAGCGGGGGCGGTGAAGTCGCCGATGCGGACGGTGCGGGGCGGCGGGGCGATCGGGGCCACCGGGGCCACGGGGGCGGGGGCGTGCAGGGCGCCCAGGTCGACCGCCGGGGCCACGTCCCGGTTGGGGATCGGGCGGTAGTTGGCCGGGATCGGGTAGTCGGATTGCGGCTGCGGCTGGACCTGCGGCGCAAGGGGATTCGGGGTGGTGGTGACGCCGGGCTGTACCGGGCGGGGCTGGTGGCCGAGGCGGTCCTGGTCGGCGGCGGGGGTGGTGACGCCGGGCTGTACGGGGCTGGAGGTGATCGCGCGGGGGCCGGTGATGCCGTCGCCGGGGTTACCGGCGGCGGGCGGCTGTGCGCCTTCGGCGGGTGCGGCGGCCTCGGGGCCCGAGTGGCCGGGTGCCGGGTGGCCGGGTGTCTGCGGCGAGCTGGACTGCCCCGCTGCGGTATTCGGCGCGGCGGTGTCGGCCGCGTGGTCGGTGGTGCTGGAGCAGCCCACTGCGACCGCGAGCGGGATCGCGCCCGCGATGACGATGCGCCGGGCGATTCCGGCCTTCATTCCCTGATGCCGACGACTCACGTCGAAACACCCACCTTCCGAACATTATTCGATCGACTCGGCCCTGCGGGCCGTCCTGTCACATTTGGTGATTCGCACTCGGCTGGCGGCCGGCGTGCCGCACTTCCGGTAGGCGGGGCCGTCCGATCCGCGCGAAGACGAATCGGAGGACCTGCCGAGAACCGCACTCGATCAGCGAATCGGCTTACCGGACAGCGCTTCTGGATCGACCTGGCGATTGTCGTGCCGATGGCCGCCGGACCGCTCCTCGCCGTAATTTCAGGGGTGCGAACCTGCCGCCGCCCGCGCTCGGGCGGCGGCCGAAGAACTAGAACGCGCCGTTGACGACCGTGTCGACGTCCGCGCCACCGATGACCGCACCGATGCCGCCGCCGACCACACCGCCGACCACCGCGACCGGAATGCCCACGACCGCAGCGCCGATCGCCGCACCGGCCGCGGCCCCGGCCGCAGCGCCGACACCGAGTCCGATGAGCGCGCCGCCGCCGACCATCGCCGGTGCCTCGGGCACCGCGATGGCGGCACCGATCCCGCCGGTGGCGGCGGCTGCCGCGCCCGCGGTCGCCACGAGCACGCCGGTGCCGATGCCCGCACCGATGGCCGCGCCCGCGGCCGCGCCGGCCAGGCCGCCGATGCCGGCTCCGACCAAGCCGCCGCCGATAGCGGCCGCACCACCCAGCAGTGCGGCACCGGTGACCGCGCCCGCAGCGCCCATGGCGGAGATCTTGTCGGAGCGCGACGGGTTGACGCCGACCGACTGCAAGAAGGTTGATGCTCCCGCTTCGAGATTGGCGGACGCGTCGTTGACCGGGTTCAGGATGTCGTCCGGCACCTCGTCGGGAGCCGGGGTGTAGAAGTCGCCGATCCGCACGGTGCGTGGCGGGGGCGCGATGGGTGCGACCGGTGCCACGGGCTCGGGGTAGTGCAGTTCCTGCCAGTTCACGGCGGGGGCCGGTTCGGTCTGGACCGGGACGGGCCGGTGGTTCTCCGGCACGACGTATTCGACCTGCGGCGAGGTCGGTGCCGTCGGACCGACGGTGGTGCCGGGCTGCCGCGATTCGGAATTACCGGCCGCACCCGGTGAACCCGCGCCGGGCGCGATGACCCCGGGCTGCGGCACGGCCTGCGCGACCGAGGCGCAGGCGATGGCCATGGCCACCGGCAGCACGCCGACGGCGGGACGGATGGCGTTGCGGAATACGCCGGTATTCATTTCTCGATGCCGACGGGTCACGCCGAAAACACCACCCTCATCAGATTGGAACGTCTCCCCTGTGGCGTCCAGCAGGCCACTCGGCGGGATGTTAACTGATAGGAAGCTGTGTGATCCAGTGCGGAAATCGGCTAGGGCACCCGTGACGTAAAAGGGCGAGACATTTCACACATAAGTCCAGGTAGTCGACGTGTCAACCACCTTCCGGGCTTAATTATCCAATTTGCCCGAAGATGACCCGCTCCGCATGAGATCCGCGAGCGCTTCCCGATCAGTGACGTCGAGCTTGATGCACGCCCGATACAGATGCCCCTCGACGGTGCGCACCGACACCGTCAGCCGATCCGCGATCTGCCGGTTGGACAGTCCGGCCGCGACCAGGTTGGCGATCTCGCGTTCCCGCGAGGTCAGCGGGAGCGGTTGCGCGGACTGTCGCAGCGCGGGCGTGGACGCCCCGCCGCAGGCGGCGGCCAGCCGGTTGGCGGCGGCCGCGGACTCCAGTAGCCGCCGCCGATCCCCGGCGCGTTCGTGGGCGTCGGCCGCCTGCGCGGCCGCGTCCGCCGCCGACAGCAGCGCCCCGATGTCCTCGAATTCGGCTGCGGCGGTGTCCAATCCGGGTCCGTCGTGGGCGGCGACGGCGACCGCGTGCCGGGCCTGCGCCTGCACCAGGCGGCCGTCGATGCGGGCGGCCAGGTCGGCGAGCCGCCCGGCCACCGTGTGGTCGCCGAAGCGGGCCGCGGTGTGCAGCGCGATGGCCTCGATGGCGTGCTGATGCGACCGTGCCGCCAGGTCGGCGGCGCTGAGCGCGAGCCGGATGGCCGGGGTGACGGTGCCCTCGGCGGCGGCCTGCTGGGCGCGCGCGAGTTCGAGCAGGGGTTCGTAGACGGCGCTGTGCCGTCCGCCGCGTTCGGCCGCGGCGGCGATGGATTCGGCGGCGTCGGAGGCCCGCCCCAGCGCCGAATACGCTTCGGCCAGGCGGAGTCTCGCCGGGAACATCCAGGCGGCCGCGCCCTCGGTGGTGAGGGCCGCGAGGGCCTGTTCCAGGTTGTCGATGCCCTGCGGGAAGTGTCCCTGGGCCACGTCGACGGTGCCCTGCAGGATCTTGGTCATGCCCCAGGCCAGGTATTGGCCGGGGGAGGAGTAGCCGTAAGAGCTACTGGCGCAACGTCTCGCGGCGTCGAGTTCGCCGGTGAAGGTGAGCGCCAGCACCTCCGCGTGCGTGGACATGAACCGGTTGAGCCCGTCGATATGCGATTCGACCGCGTGCCCGCGGGCCGCGTACCGGCTGGCGGCCTCGCCGCGCCCCATCAGCGCCAGCGCGAGTCCGCCGCCGAAGGCCGCCCACCACACCGCCCACGGGGGTGCGTCGGTGGCGGCCATGACGGGTTCGGCGAGCGCGAACGCCTCGTCGAGCTTGTTCTCGTTGACCGCGGTCGCGGAGGCCAGACCGTCCAGGGTGGCAACGACTTTCGGGTGTTTCGCCCGGCTGCGCACCTGTTCGAGGACGGCGTCGGCGCGGTCGGCGTCGCCCATGGACCACAGCAGGTTGGAGACCCGGGTGCTGCCCCAGCGGGCCAGCTGCACCTCGTTCAGCTGGTCGGGGTCGAATCCGGCGAGGGTGCGTTCGGCTTCGATGCGATGCCCCTGCCACAGCAGGGCCCGGGCCAGCAGGTCGGCGGCCTCGACGCCACCGCGGCGTTCCACGGCGGCGCGCGCGAAGCGTTCGCCCAGTGGCAGATTCGCCAGTCCGATGGCGTCCGCGGCGGCGGCCTCGAACAGTTCGAGGTCCGCGGATTTGTCGCTGTCCAAAGCCAATTCGGCGAGCCGGATGCGTTCGGCGGCGGAGTGCACCGGCCGGTCCTTGAGCGAGGAGTACAGCCGTCCGCGCAGTCGCCGTGCCGACGCGATGCCCAGGCGCCGCCGGATCACCTCGCCGAACAGCGGGTGGTTGTAGCGCACCAGCAGCTGGCGGCTGTGCTCGACAATCCTGATGAGACCGCGTGATTCGGCCGATTCGACGGCCTCGTCCCCGGCGAGTTCGGACAGCACGTCGAGGTCGATGGGTTCGCAGAAGGTGAGCAGTTCCAGCACCCGCAGTACCGCTTCGGGCAGCTGCTCCACCCGATCCTCCAGCAGCGCAGCCAGTTCCGAGGTGACCGCGGCCCGCCCGCGCAGCTGCCACACCCCGTTGACCTGCCGCAGCGTCCCGGCTTCCAGCGCGCCCTCGATGAGGTGACGCAGGAAAAGCGCGTTGCCGCCGGAGGATTCCCACATCAGGTTGGCGGTGAAGCCTTCGAGTTGCCCGCCGAGCATGGATTCCGCGAGTTCGATGCTCTGCCGCTGGGTGAACGGCCGCAGGTCCATGCGCAGCAGGTGCCCGTCCTTCCACAGCGAGGTGACCGCGTCGGGCACCTGGACGCCGCTGCGCACGGTGGCGACGATGTGGGCGGCCTTGTCGATGGCCAGTTGCAGCAGCAGGGTGGCGGAGAGCTGGTCGAGCAGGTGGGCGTCGTCGACGCCGATGATGGTGTGCCCGTCGGCGAGCAGGGCTTCGCGGGCGGCGGCCATGAAGGTGACCGGGTCGTGCGCGGTGTAGACGCCGACCATGTGCGCGAAGACGCCGAGTGGGATGCTGCGCGCGGATTCGGTGCCCGCGACCCAGCGGATATTGCCGCCGACGGCGGCGGTGGCCTGCCGGGCGAGGGTGGTTTTGCCCACTCCCGCGTCGCCGGTGAGGACGGTGCCGACCACGTCGTTGCCGGTGAGTGCCGAGGTGATCGCTTCGAGTTCGCTCTCCCGCTCGACCATCGGCCAGTTCCGAGCCATGGGTTCAACTGTAGTGCGCGAGGGCTTCGTGAGCAGTGGGAACGACCGCCGGGGGAACCGGCGATTTATTCGTTGACCAGCCGTAATCCGGGGCTGCGGACCTGTCGGCGGTCGACCAGCCAGACCATGACGGTCTGGTCGGCGGCCGGGTCGAGGGTCGCCACCTCGATCTCGACCTCGCCGCGCAGCGGGTGCGCGACGGTCAGCACCAGCGAGCGGCGATCGGTGACCAGGTGCTCACGCCAGCGCCGATCGAACTCGGGGTACCGACTCAGGGTGGCGATGGTCGATTCGATGGCGGTGTCGTCCGGGAAGCGGGTCTGCGCCGCACGCAGCGCGGAGGCCACCAGGTCGGCGAGGGCCGACCAGTTCAGGAAGACCTTCTGCGCCGCCGGATGCGCGAAGACGTAGACCGCGAAGTTGCCGTGGATCTCGTCGTCGAAAAGGCCGAGGGGTTCGGCGAAGTCGCGCCAAGCCGGGTTGTAGGCCAGCAGGTTCTGCCAGCGGCCGATCATGAAGGCCGGGGTGGGCTGGAGGGCGTCGATGACGGCCTGCACGGTCTCGGAGACCTCTTCGCGAGCCTGCCCGCTGGCGGGGCAGCTGGTCTTCTGTTCCATGCTCATGGCCAGCTGCCCGAAGTGATGGCGTTCGATCTCGTTGAGCCGCAAGGCTTCCGCGAGTGCGCCGAGCACCGCCATGGAGGGGTTGGTGTCGCGTCCCTGTTCCAGGCGGGCCAGGTAGTCCGCGCTGACTCCGGCGAGGGCGGCGACTTCCTCGCGGCGCAGGCCGGGGGTGCGCCGGCGGCGGCCAGCGGGCAGGCCGACGGTTTCGGGTTGCAGCTGGGCGCGCCGGGCGATCAGGAATTCGGCGAAGTCGGATCGGGACACCACTCCATAGTGCCTGTTCCCGGTCTTGTTATCCCAGCCCTGTCAGTCCCTGGATCACCACGGTGTGGATAAGCGGACCGAAGTCCGGTTATGGTGGTTGACATGACGACTTCCGAGCAGACCACTCTCGCACCCGGCGCCTGGACCCTCGACGCGGCCCACTCCTCGGTCAACTTCACCGTGAAGCACCTGGGCATCTCCAAGGTCCGCGGCCGTTTCAACCGGTTCGAGACCGCCTTCGTGGTGGACAACACCGGTGCCGCCGCCATCGAGGCCACCATCTGGTTCGACTCCTTCGACACCGGCAACGAGATGCGCGACGGCCACGTCCGCAGCGCCGACATCCTCGATGTCGAGAACCGCCCGCACCTGACCTTCCGCGTACCGGAGCCGGTCGCGCTGACCGAGGAGTTCCAGGTCGTCGGCGAGGCCACCATCGGCGGCATCACCAAGCCGGTCACCCTCGACGTCGAGTGGGGCGGCGTGCAGGTCTTCCCGCAGGACAACAAGGAGCACGCCGGCTTCAACGCCACCGGCACCATCAAGCGCAGCGAGTTCGAGGTGGCCCCCGGCCTGCCGACCGCCATGCTCAGCGACAAGATCGCCATCGAGCTGGACATCCAGCTCGTCGCGCCGGACGCGTAAGCTTCGACGCTCGGACCCCGAATCATCAAGCGGCGGCATCGTTTACGATGCCGCCGCTCGGCTGTTTTCGGGATTTTCTAGTCGGCCCAGACCGTTTCGATCGGGGTGCCCTCGTTCGGCGGCGGGGTCGGCACGGCGGACGGGGTGCGCGAGAACCGCGGCGCGGGTGCGTGCTGCACCACGCCGTCGAGTTCGATGAGTCCGGTGCGGGCCTGGATGTGCGGGTTCTGCTCGGCCTCGGTGAAGGTCAGTACGGGTGTGGTGCAGGCGTCGGTGTGCTCGAAGATGGCCCACCACTCGTCGCGGGTCCGGGTCTTGATCTTGTCGGTGAACAGCTTGCGCAGCTGGTCCTGCCCGGCCGGATCCAGCTGATGCGGCAGGCCTTCGGGATCGATCTCGAGGCCCTTCAGGAATTCCGCGTAGAACTGCGGCTCGATGCAGCCGACGGCCAGGTACTTGCCGTCGGACGTCTCGTAGGTGTCGTAGAACGCCATGCCGGTGTCGAGCAGGTTGGTGCCGCGTTCATCGGACCACAGTCCCATGCCCTTCATGCCCCAGATCATGTGCGACAGCGACAGTGCGCCGTCGATCATGGCCGCGTCGATGACCTGGCCCTGCCCGGAGTTCTGCCGTTCCACCAGCGCGGCCAGGATGCCGAAGACCAGGAACATGGAGCCGCCGCCGAAGTCGCCGACCATGTTCAGCGGCGGGACCGGCCGTTCGCCCTTGCGGCCGATGGCGTTGAGCACACCGGTCAGCGAGATGTAGTTGATGTCGTGTCCGGCGCGGTCCGACAGCGGGCCGAACTGTCCCCAGCCGGTCATCCGGCCGTACACCAGGCGCGGATTGCGTTGCAGCGCAACGTCGGGACCCAGGCCCATGCGCTCGGTGACGCCGGGGCGGAAGCCTTCGAGCAGCACGTCGGCCTTCTCGATGAGCCCGAGCACCTTCTCGATGTCGGCGGGATCCTTCAGGTTGGCCTCGACGATGGTGCGTCCGCGCCACTGCGGCCGTTCCATGAAGCCCGGGAACTGCCCGGCGCGCTGTACCCGCACCACGTCCGCGCCGAGGTCGGCGAGCAGCAGCGCCGCGTGGGGGCCGGGCCCGATCCCGGCCAGTTCGACAACGCGGACGCCCGCGAGCGGGCCCTGCCTGGTGGATGAAGTGCTCACGTTCTGCCTCGTTCATCGTCGAATCGGCGCACCGGCTCACAGCGCCGGTATTGACGCTATGACAATAACGCGGACCCGGTGCGGCCTGGCAAGCCGGGCACGGCCATCCGGGGACCCGGTCGGCTGTCCGTTTCCGCGCGCATGCCCGACAATGCGGGGACGAGGCGAACGAAGGAGTCCGGGTGAGCGCGTGGGGCGAGCTGCTGGTCGGCTTGGCGATCCTGATCGGGTTGGCGGGCATCGTGGTGCCGATCCTGCCCGGGGTGATTCTCATCTTCGCGGCAGTGCTGGTCTGGGCGATCCTCACCGGCGGGTCCGCCGCCTGGACCGTATTCGCCGTCTGCACAGTGTTTCTCGTGCTCAGCGGTGTCATCAAGTACACCTGGCCCGGTCGCAAATTGAAGGCCGCGGGAGTGCCGAACCGTGCCCTGCTGGTCGGCGCGGTGTTCGGCATCGTCGGCTTCTTCATGGTCCCGGTCGTCGGCCTGTTCCTGGGTTTCGTTCTGGGCGTTTACCTTTGGGAACTCTGGCGATTGCGCGCCCAGGGACCCGCCTGGACCTCCACCGTGCACGCGCTCAAGGGCGCGGGTCTGTCGATGCTGATCGAACTCTTCGGCGGCCTGCTGGCGGCCGGGACCTGGCTGCTGGGCGCGGTCCTGATCTAGCGCACGGGGGACGGCGCGACTCGCCGCCCGGGCGGTGTGCTGCCCGATAAAGAAGACCGATCGGTGTTCTATTGGGTTGCGCCCGAGGGAGGTACTCATGCGCGGCCCGTCGCTTCCGCTCACCCGCGACACCCTGCTGTCGCCGGTCGTCCTGCCCGCGCTGATCGCGGCCGCGATGCTGCTGCCGATCCAGCCCGCCACCGCCGGTCCCGTCTTCGACGGTGCGACCCTGCTGGCCACCAATGTCGAAGGCGCGGGCGCTCGTTTGGCCCTGTCCTCCGGAAAGTTCGTCGAGGACACCGCGAATGGCTGGATCGACGTGGTGGACCGCAACGGTCGGCTCGTCGAACAGGTGGTGCCGCAGGTCCTCGTCGACGGCGTGGTGATGCCGCTGGAATTGACCATCGGCGGTGCGGGCAGGGAACTTTCGGCACGGGTGATGGGTGTGGTCACCGAGGGCGCGCGGATCGCGGCGAGCGGAGTGCGGCGGGCGGGTGCGGCCGCGGAGGCCTGCGTCGACAAGGGACTGTCGACCGCGGTGGTCGCGGGCCTCATCGCCGCCATCACCGGTGGGCTGCTCGCGGTGCTGTCGCTGAACCCGGTCGGCATTCTGACCGCGGCGGCGCTGGCCGGGATGGCGGGCGCGTGGAGCGGTTTCACCGAGGGCTGCGCCCGGGGCGCGCTGGAGAGTTTGCAGCATCCCGAGGCGACCTCGGTGCACGAGCTCGATCAGATCGCGCTCTGAGCCGAGCGCTTCCGGACTAGCCGCGTTTGCGGCGGCGCGGGTCGATGATCGGCAGCGGAAGGGTGTCCGGCGCAGGCTGTTTCGCCAGGTCCGCGACCGGTAGCCGCAGGGTCGGCGATTCCCCGGTGGCCCTCGGCGGGGTGCGGTCCGGATCCGCGAGCCGGGTCACCCGGGCGGGCAGGCCGTAGAAGGCGCGGGCATTGTCGTCCAGGACGCGGCGCAGGTCGGAGCCCACCGCGTCGCCGATCAGGTCGATATCGGTATTGCGGAACGGGCGGCCCGCACGGGTGCCGGGCAGGTCCGAGCCGAACATCAGCGCCTCGGGGTTGACGGTGTGGATTTTGCGCAGTGCCGCACCGATATTCATCGACACCCGCCCGAATCCGGAGGCCTTCACCTTGGCCCCGCGGTCGACCAGGTTGAGCAGGTACGGCAGGCAGTCGTCGGACATGCCCATGTGATCGATGGACAGTTTCGGCAACTTGGTGATGACCGGTTCCAGCGAGCCCAGCATGGAGCCGTCGATGTAGAGCTCGACGTGCCAGCCCGCCAGCTCGTAGGCGCGCAGCGCCAGCATGGTGAGCCCGACGATGTCGCCGCCGCCGCGCTTGAGGTTGAAGCGGATGGCCCGCACCCCGGCCCGGTTCAGGTCGATGATCTCCGCGTCGGAGGTGTCGATGTGCAGGTTGGTGACGCCCACCCAGTTGTCGCCGAGTTCGCCGAGCGCGGCCAGCAGGTAGCTCTGATCGTTGCCCTGGAAGGAGCCGCTGACCACCGCACCACCGTCGATATCGAAGCGCGCCATCCGGCGGCGATAGTCGGCGATGGTGTAGGGGTCGGGCAGGTAGCCCTCGTTCTCGATCAGCGGGAACCGCGGATCGATGATGTGGACATGGGCATCGAACACCAGATCAGCATGCCTCAGAACGGTGACATGTGTGGATGACCTTGTCCGGCTGGCGGATTCGTGCTGGTCACAGCACCCCGCCCGCCGGTTCGGTCTCCTCGGTCAGTCGGCGGTGACGATCTTGCCGGGCTCGCTGGCGGCGAGCATCTCGTCGCGCTCGACGACCTTGACGCGCTCGCGGCCCTGCGGCTCGCCCAGGGCGCGCTCGTGCGCGTCGAGGCGGTACCAACCGGCCCACGTGGTGAACGGGACGCCCTTGGACTCCAGGAACGCGGTGACCGCGTCGAGTTCCGGCTCGGGGGCCGGGGCGAAGTTCGCGGCGTCGTCGAGCAGGCAGGCGATGGTCTCGTTGGCGTCGCCCTTGGTGTGGCCGATGAGGCCGACCGGGCCGCGCTTGATCCAGCCGGTGACGTAGGTGGCGGGCTCGTAGCGGGCGGAGCCGTCGGCGTCCTCGTCGACCAGCACGCGGCCGGCCTCGTTGGGGACGGTCCCGGCCTGCTCGTCGAAGGGCAGCGCGGGGATGTTCTGCGACAGGTAGCCGACCGCGCGGTAGACGGCCTGGATGTCCCAGTCCTTGAATTCGCCGGTGCCCTTGCAGTTTCCGGTGCCGTCGAGCTGGGTGCGCTCGGTGCGCAGACCGGTCACCTTGCCGTCGGTGCCGACGATCTCCGAGGGGCTCTCGAAGAAGTGCAGGAACAGCTTGTGCGGGCGGTCGCCGACATCGCGAATGGCCCACTGCTCCAACGTATTGCAGATCATGTCGACCTGCTTGGAGTGGCGGCGCGCGGCCTCGGAGCCCTCGTCGTAGTCGATGTCCTCGGGCGCGACGATGACCTCGATGGTCGGCGAGTGATCGAGCTCGCGCAGTTCCAGCGGGGTGAACTTGGCCTGCGCGGGACCGCGGCGGCCGAACACGTGCACCTCGAGGGCCTTGTTGGCCTTCAAGCCGTCGTAGACGTTCGGCGGGATCTCGGTCGGCAGCAGTTCGTCGCCGGTCTTGGCCAGCACGCGCGCCACGTCCAGGGCGACGTTGCCGACGCCGAGGACCGCGACCTTCTCCGCGTCCAGCGGCCAGGTGCGCGGCACGTCCGGGTGGCCGTCGTACCAGGACACGAAGTCCGCGGCACCGAAGGAACCGTCGAGGTCGATGCCCGGAACCTCCAGGGCCCGATCGGCATTCGCGCCGGTGGAGAAGATGACCGCGTCGTAGAAGCGGCGCAGATCCTCGAGGGTGATGTCGACGCCGTAGTCGATATTGCCCAGCAGCCGGACCTGGTCCTTGTCGAGCACCTTGTGCAGGGCGGTGATGATGCCCTTGATACGCGGGTGGTCGGGGGCGACGCCGTAGCGGATGAGGCCGAACGGCGCGGGCATGCGCTCGTACAGATCGATGCTCACGTCCGCATCGGACTTCATCAACGCATCGGCGGCGTAAATACCGGCCGGTCCGGCGCCCACGATCGCAATGCGTAGCGGGCGGGTCGCTGCACTCTGTTCGGTCATTCTTCCGCGCACCCTTTGGGTCGAAACTAACTTGCCGTCAATACTCAGCCGTCGTTCTTAGCTTAGGCTAAGTTGACGCCCTGGCTCCGGGTACCCTCGTTGGCCCCCGACGCTGCAGCGTTGCTGCGATGTACTGCTATTCCGCACCTGGGGCGGAAATTGTGCTGATTCTATCGGTGACTCACGCCGTGCTCCGCGCGCAGGGCGGTGAACTGTGGGAATGCCGTGCGTCCGGGCGGGCGTCGACCAGGCATGATCAAGCCATGAGCGACGTCGAGGAAACCCCGGCCGAAATCGATCAGGGCGACAACCGCAGCATGTGGCCGTTCCTGGTCGCGGCCGGTCTGATCGTCTTCGTGGTGCTCGGCATCGTGATAGCGACCCTGGTGTCGCCGGTTGAGAAGAATGTCACAGATTCCGATCGGCTCTCGCTCGTGGCCACCCGGTTCATCGCGGTCGCCGACGGCACCGACAAATCCGGTGAGTCCTACGCCTGCAAGGACTTCGACGCGAACCGCTCCCCGCTGCGCGTCGCGCAGGCCACCGGACGCCAGATCACCTTCGACAAGCTCACCGATGCCGCCGTCGACGGCGACAAGGCCACTGCCCAGGTGAGTTTCACCGTCGACGGGCTGCAATCCACCTCGACATGGCACTTCACCCGGGCGGATTCCGCCTGGTCGGTGTGTAATTAGGGATTTCGGCCGCTGACCGATGGAAACGTTTGACACCGGGGCCTCGGGTTGGGCAATCTCATCCCAGGTCATGAGTATCAGCGCCAAGCCCCGGCTCGCTGATCGGCAACCCTCCTCCGCGGTGGGGTGCTCCGGGTGACGACCTGGCCACGCGTCGAACCACGACGCGGCAAGTGCGGATTCACAGGAGGTACAGGTGAGCTACGCGGGTGATATCACGCCCAAACAGGCGTGGGAGCTGTTGCGCGACAACCCGGACGCGGTGCTGATCGACGTGCGCACGGAAGCCGAATGGCGTTTCGTCGGCGTGCCCGACACCAGCGGCATCGGCCGACCCACCGCGCTGATCGAGTGGGTCGACGCCACCGGCACGCGCAACGATCGCTTCACCGACCAGTTGCAGCAGGCGCTCGGTGAGCGTGCCGCCGACTCGGACGCGCCGGTGATCTTCATCTGCCGGTCCGGCCAGCGCTCCATCGGCGCGGCCACCACCGCCACCACCCTCGGCATCGCACCGTCCTTCAACGTCGTCGACGGTTTCGAGGGCGGGCTGGACGGGCAGGGCCATCGCGGCGTCACCGGTTGGCGTGCCGACGGCCTGCCATGGAGGCAGTCATGATTCACGGTGGTTCGTTCGAGCGTCCGCTGCCCGAGGGCGTCGGCCCCGCCACGCTCGGCGTGCGCGGCGGCACCCGGCGCAGCGGCTACGACGAGACCTCGGAGGCGCTGTTCCTCAATTCGGGTTTCGTCTACGAGAGCGCCGAGGCGGCCGAGGCCGCCTTCACCGGCGAGATCGAGCACTTCGTCTACTCGCGCTACGGCAATCCGACGGTCGCCATGTTCGAGGAGCGACTGCGGCTGATCGACGGCGCGGAAGCGTGTTTCGCCACCGCCTCCGGCATGTCCGCGGTGTTCACCGCGCTGGGCGCGCTGCTCGGCGCCGGTGATCGACTGGTGGCCGCGCGCAGCCTGTTCGGCTCCTGCTTCGTGGTCGCCAACGAGATCCTGCCGCGCTGGGGCGTGGAGACCGTCTTCGTCGACGGCGAGGACCTCGACCAGTGGGAGCGGGCGCTGTCGGTGCCGACCCAGGCCGTGTTCTTCGAGACCCCGTCCAATCCGATGCAGGCGCTCACCGATGTCCGCGCGGTCTCCGACCTCGCGCACGCGGCGGGCGCGAAAGTGGTGCTGGACAACGTCTTCGCCACTCCGCTGCTGCAGCGGGGCTTCGATCTCGGCGCGGATATCACCGTGTACTCGGGCACCAAGCACATCGACGGCCAGGGCCGGGTGCTCGGCGGCGCGATCCTCGGGCCGAAGGACTACATCGACGGCCCGGTGAAAACCCTTATGCGCCATACCGGTCCGGCCATGAGCCCGTTCAACGCCTGGACGCTGCTCAAGGGTCTGGAGACCATGCCGCTGCGGCTGCGCCAGTCGGTCGAGTCCGCGCTGCGGCTGGCCGAGTTCCTGGAGAGCCACCCGGCCGTGGCGTGGGTGAAGTACCCGTTCCTGTCCTCGCACCCGCAGTACGAGCTGGCCCAGCGCCAGATGTCGGGCGGCGGCACGGTGATCACCTTCGAACTGAAGGCTCCCGAGCACGAGGCCAAGAAGCGCGCCTTCGAGGTGCTCAACGGGCTGCGCATCATCGACATCTCCAACAACCTGGGCGACGCCAAGTCGCTGATCACCCATCCGGCCACCACCACGCACCGCGCGATGGGGCCGGAAGGCCGTGCGGCCGTTGGCATCACGGACGGCGTGGTGCGGCTGTCGGTCGGGCTGGAAGACATCGAGGATCTGCTCAACGACCTCGATCGCGCCCTGGGCTGATCGAAAACTGTCCAAGAAAGGCCGGAACCCACGAGGGTTCCGGCCTTTCTCGCGTTTCGAAGAGCCATTGACAGCATCCTGTCAAAGATGACAGTATGCTGTCATGATGAAGACCGTGCACCTGGCCGTCTACGACACCTTTTCCGACTGGGAGCCCGGCCACGCGACCGCGCACATCAACCGCCCGCTGTGGCATCGCGAGCCGGGAACCTGGCAGGTGAAGACGGTCGGACCCACCGCTGAACCGGTCACCTCGATGGGTGGCATGCGCGTCACGCCGGACGTCGTGCTCGCGGATCTGAAGCCCGCCGACAGTGCCATGCTGATCCTGCCGGGCCTGGCCCTGGAAGCGGATCCCGCCGCGTTCGGCCCCTTCGGCGCGAAGGCGCGCGAGTTCCTGGCGGCCGGTGTGCCGGTGGCCGCCATCTGCGGCGCCACCTTCGGTCTCGCGGCCGAGGGCCTGCTGAACGACCGCCCGCACACCAGCAACGCGGCGGAATACCTTGCCTACAGCGGATACTCGGGCGGCGAACACTTCGTCTACGAACCGGCCGTCACCGACGGTGATCTGATCACCGCGACCGGCACCCGCCCGGTGGAATTCGCCCGCGCCATCCTGGGCCGCCTCGACATCTTCGAACCGCACATCCTGGAAGCCTGGTACCAGCTCTACGGAAACAACGATCCCGCAGGCTTTTTCGCGCTCGCCGAGTACGAGGCCGGTCGTACGGCCGCGACGGTATGACGGCCGACGGTCAGCGGCTGTTCGCCACCGCGGCGGTCACCTCGTTCAAGCTGAACGGCCAATTCCTTTCCATCGCCGAGGAATTGGCCAAGCCGTCGGGTATCACGGTGGCCTGGTGGCAGGTATTGGGCGCGGTGCTGCACGAACCGCTGCCGGTGGCCGGTATCGCCCGGGAGATGGGCATCACCCGACAGAGCGTGCAGCGCGTCGCCGATCTGCTGGTCGACAAGGGCTTCGCCGAGTATCACCCGAACCCGGCGCATCGCCGCGCCAAACTGGTGGCCATCACCGAAGCCGGTCACGACGCGGTGCGCGCCATCGATCCCCAGCATGCCGCCATGGCGAAGCGGCTGGTGGCGCAGCTCGGAATCGATGAGCTGGCCCGCATCGTGGACGCGCTGACCACTTTGTCCGCCGCGCTGGACGCCCTCGAATAGCTCAGGGGGACAAGCGAACAGCTCAGGCGGAGAACGGATCCTTGGTCTTGCCGACGAGCGAGGCGACCGACGGCAGGATCGAGGTCGGGCGGTAGGGGAACTGTTCGACCAGGGCCGGGGTGGAGATGCCGGTGGTGACCAGGATGGTGCGCATGCCCGCCTCCAGGCCCGCGATGACGTCGGTGTCCATCCGGTCGCCGATCATCACGGTGGAGCGGGAGTGCGCGTCGATGCGGCGCAGGGCCGAACGCATCATCAGGGGATTGGGCTTGCCGACGTAGTAGGGCTTCTTGCCGGTGGCCTGGGTGATGAGGGCGGCGACCGAGCCGGTGGCGGGCAGGATGCCTTCGCGGGAGGGACCGGTGGCGTCGGGGTTGGTGGCGATGAAGCGGGCGCCGGCGGCGATCAGCCGGATGGCGGTGGTGATGGCTTCGAAACTGTAGGTGCGGGTTTCGCCGAGCACCACGTAGTCCGGATCGGAATCGGTGAGTACGTAACCGATTTCGTGCAGCGCGGTGGTGAGGCCGGATTCGCCGACCACGTAGGCGGTGCCCTCGGGGCGCTGTTCGTGCAGGAAGTTGGCGGTGGCCAGCGCGGAGGTCCAGATGGATTCGATGGGGATGTCCAGGCCGGTGTGCTTGAGCCGGGCCTGCAGATCGCGCGCGGTGTAGATCGAATTGTTCGTCAAGACCAGGAACGGGATGGCGTTGTCGCGCAGTTCGGCGAGGAACTGGTCGGCTCCCGGGACCATGTGATTCTCGTGGACCAGCACACCGTCCATGTCGGTGAGGTAGGACAGGATCGGGTCTGCGCTAGAAGTGGTCACGCCGCACATTCTCCGCTATCGGGCGGGGGAGTGCTCATATATTCCGGCTCTGACTGACCGTCCGACCAGTCTCATCCCTGGAATATCGTCCCCCGACCCCGGGTTCGACCCGTCGGGTGTGACCCCTGCCGCATCCCGTCCCGCCGCTGACCTATGGTGCGAGGTATGGCCGTTCCATGCCGGTTTGTCACCACGCGCGATGCCCGGCACTCAGGACGGTCGAGCGGGAGGTTGGGCCCGTACAACCCAAGCGCAGCAACGCGACAGGAGTGCCGCAGGTGAAGAACCTCAAGCTCGGATACAAGGCATCGGCCGAACAATTCGGCCCGCGCGAACTGGTGGAGCTGGCGGTGTCGGTCGAGGCGCACGGCCTCGACAGCGCCACGGTCAGCGATCACTTCCAGCCCTGGCGGCACAACGGCGGGCACGCGCCGTTCTCGCTGGCCTGGATGGCCGCGGTCGGCGAGCGCACCAAGCGCATCCAGCTCGGCACCTCGGTGCTGACCCCGACCTTCCGCTACAACCCGGCCGTGATCGCACAGGCCTTCGCCACCATGGGCTGCCTGTACCCCGACCGCATCATGCTCGGTGTCGGTTCCGGTGAGGCGCTCAACGAGATCGCCACCGGCTTCCAGGGCGAATGGCCGGAATTCAAGGAGCGTTTCGCGCGCCTGCGCGAGTCGGTCGACCTGATGCGCGCGCTGTGGACCGGTGAGCGCACCGACTTCGACGGCCAGTACTACCGAACCGTCGGCGCGTCGATCTACGACGTGCCCAAGGGTGGCATCCCCGTCTACATCGCCGCGGGCGGTCCGCTGGTGGCCCGCTACGCCGGTCGCGCGGGCGACGGCTTCATCTGCACCTCGGGCAAGGGCATGGACCTCTACACCGAGAAGCTGATGCCCGCCGTCGAGGAGGGCGCGGCCAAGGCCGGGCGCACCATCGACGACATCGACCGGATGATCGAGATCAAGATCTCCTACGACACCGATCCCGCTCTGGCACTGGAGAACACGCGCTTCTGGGCCCCGCTGTCGCTGACCCCGGAGCAGAAGCACTCCATCACCGACCCGATCGAGATGGAGGCCGCCGCCGACGCGCTGCCGATCGAGCAGATCGCCAAGCGCTGGATCGTGGCCAGCGATCCGGACGAGGCCGTCGCGCAGATCAAGCCGTACCTGGACGCCGGGCTCAACCACCTGGTCTTCCACGCGCCGGGCCACGATCAGCCGCGCTTCCTGGACCTGTTCCAGCGCGACCTCGCACCGCGCCTGCGCGCGCTGGCATAAGTACCGCACGACACAGCCGACGCGACGGCGTCCGGGCCCGGAGGCTATGGGCAAATGTCCTCCGCCGGACGCCGTTTCGCGCTTCGGAACCGGGCTCCGAGCGGGACATATGTCATGTGATTGCAGTCGCTTCACCAGCGTCCCGGGTATCGGTCGCGCCGGAAACCCCTGCTGAGACCGGCCGAACGGGATTGATAGCTGACATGCATCAATCGGCTCACCTGTCGTGTTGTCCGGCAGACGCGGAAATCGGCCCATAACGGTCGGTAGTCTTTCGCTCATGGCTGCCACCACGGTTTCCAGCGTGTACATCGCGTCCCCCGAGGGCGACACCGGCAAGTCGACGGTGGCCCTCGGCGTCCTGCAGGCCATGGCGGCCACCACCCCGCGGGTCGGAGTCTTCCGGCCCATCACGCGCTCGGCGACGGGCCGTGACTACATCGTCGAGCTGCTGCTCGAGCACTCCACCGCCGACGTCGACTACGACCAGGCCACCGGCGTCACCTACGAACAGGTGCACGAGGATCCGGACGCGGCGATCAGTGAGATCGTCATGCGCTATCACGCGGTCGCCAAGCAGTGCGACGCCGTGCTCATCGTCGGCAGCGACTACACCGATGTCGCCAGCCCCAGCGAACTGCGCTACAACGCCCGCATCGCCGTCAACCTCGGCGCGCCCGTGCTGCTGGTGGTGCGCGGAATGGGCCGCACCTCAGAGGAATTGACGCATCTGGTGGAGCTGTGCCGCAGCGAACTCGTCGCCGAGCACGCCAAACTGGTGGCCGTCATCGCCAACCGCTGCGAGCCCGAACAGCTCCAGGCCGACGCCGCCGCTCTGAAGGCGGCCTGCGCGGTGCCGTCCTGGGCGCTGCCGGAGGTGCCGCTGCTGCAGGCCCCCACCATGGAGGAGCTGCGCGAGGCCATCGACGGCCAGATGTACAGCGGCGACCCGGAACTCATGCAGCGCGAAGCCCTCGAGGTGATCGTGGGCGGCATGACCGCCGAGCACATTCTGGAACGGCTCACCGACGGCGTCGCCGTCATCACCCCCGGCGACCGCTCCGACGTGCTGCTGGCGCTGGTGAACGCCCATGAGGCCGAAGGCTTTCCGTCGCTGGCGGGCATCATCATGAACGGCGACATGCTGCCGGAGCCGTCCATCGCCCGGCTGATGGCGGGCCTCAAACCCAAGCTGCCCATCCTCTCGACCCAGCTCGGCACCTACGAGACCGCGAAGGCCACCGCGCTGACCCGCGGCCGGGTGTCGCTGTCGAGCATCCGCAAGGTGGACACCGCGCTGGCGCTGATGGAGGAGCGGGTCGACCCGCGGGAACTGTTGCAGCAGATCGAGATTCCGATCCCCAACATCGTCACCCCGCAGATGTTCGAATACCAGCTCATCGAGCGCGCCCGCAACGACCGCAAGCGCATCGTGCTGCCCGAGGGCGACGACGACCGCATCCTGCGGGCCGCCGGTCGCGTGCTGCAGCGCAAGATCGCGGATCTCACCATCCTCGGTGACGAGACCAGCGTGCGCGGCCGGGCCGCCGAACTCGGCGTCGACATCGAGGCCGCCGAGGTGCTCGATCCCCACACCTGTCCGCTGCGCGACGAGTTCGCCGAGGAGTACGCCCGGCTGCGCGCCCACAAGGGCATGACGGTCGATCGCGCGCGCGAATTCATGAGTGACATATCGTATTTCGGCACCATGATGGTGCACATGGGGGTCGCCGACGGCATGGTGTCGGGTGCGGCGCACACCACCGCGCACACCATCCGGCCGTCCTTCGAGATCATCAAGACCGAGCCGGGCGTCTCGACGGTGTCCAGTGTGTTCCTGATGTGCCTCAGCGATCGGGTGCTGGCCTACGGCGACTGCGCCGTGGTGCCGGATCCGACCTCGGATCAGCTGGCCGATATCGCGATCTCCTCGGCCCGCACCGCCGCCCAGTTCGGCATCGAGCCGCGGGTGGCCATGCTCTCCTACTCGACCGGTGAGTCCGGGACCGGTGCGGATGTGGACAAGGTGCGCTCCGCCACCAAGCTGGTGCACGACCGTGCGCCGGAACTGTTGGTGGAGGGCCCGATTCAGTACGACGCGGCGATCGAGCCCGCGGTCGCCAAGACCAAGCTGCCCAATTCCGCGGTGGCCGGTCAGGCGACGGTTTTCATCTTCCCGGATCTCAATACGGGGAACAACACCTACAAAGCGGTGCAGCGCAGCGCCGGCGCGGTGGCCATCGGCCCCGTGCTGCAGGGGCTGCGCAAGCCGGTGAACGACCTTTCGCGCGGCGCGCTCGTCGCCGACATCGTGAACACCGTTGCCATCACCGCCATTCAAGCGCAACAGGAGGCGTCATGAAGGTTCTGGTGATCAACTCCGGATCCTCGTCCATCAAATACCAGCTGGTGGATCCGGCGACCGCGGAGGTCGCCGCGTCCGGTGTCGTGCAGCGCATCGGCGAAGAGGTCGAGCCCGATGTGGTGACCGTCGAACACAGCTGTGGCGACCGGACTTTCGAGTATCGGGGTTCCATCGCCGATCACGCGGCGGGCCTGCACGTGGTGTTCGATCTGTTCACCGCCGCCGGCCAGGATCTGGCGCACGCCGATCTGGGCGCGGTCGGGCATCGGGTGGTGCACGGCGGCGAGGTGTTCTACCAGCCCACCGTCATCGACGACACCGTGGTGAAGGCCATCGAGGACCTGTCCGCCCTTGCCCCGCTGCACAATCCGCCCAACGTCATCGGCATCGAGAGCGCTCGCGCGCTGCTGCCGGACGTCCCGCAGGTCGCGGTGTTCGACACCGCGTTCTTCCATCAGCTGCCGGCGGCCGCCAAGACCTACGCCATCGACGCGGAAGTCGCTGCCGCGCACGGGATCCGCAAGTACGGCTTCCACGGCACCTCGCACGACTACGTGTCCGGGCAGGCCGCCGAATTCCTGGGCCGCGAGCGCGCGGATCTCAACCAGATCGTGCTGCACCTGGGCAACGGCGCGTCCGCCTCGGCGATCCGCGCGGGCCGGGCGGTGGACACCACCATGGGCCTGACGCCGCTGGAGGGCCTGGTCATGGGCACCCGCTCCGGTGATCTGGATCCGGGCATCATCTTCCATCTGATCCGCACCGCGGGCATGGATGTGGACGATGTCGACGCGCTGCTCAACCGGCACTCCGGCATCAAGGGCATCTCCGGCGTCAACGACTTCCGGGAGCTGGGCCAGCTCATCGAAACCGGCCATCCCACCGCGAAATTGGCGTTCGACGTCTACATCCACCGGCTGCGCCGCTATATCGGCGCGTACCTGATCGAGCTGGGCCGGGTGGACGCCATCACCTTCACCGCCGGGGTCGGCGAGAACGACGCCCGGGTGCGGGCGGAGGCGCTGGCAGGGCTGGAACGCTACGGCATCCGCGTCGACGCGGACCGCAACGCGGAGCGCAGCCGGGTGGCCCGGCGTATCTCGGCCGACGACTCCGAGATCGCGGTGCTGGTGGTGCCGACCAACGAGGAGCTCGCCATCGCGCGCGCCTCGGCCGAGCTGGTCGGCTGAACGACTTACTGCCGGGACAGGTTCATGAAAACATCATGATCATCCCGGCAGGGTGATACCCGGCTCCGGTTCCTCCGGGCCGCCCGGAACCCGTGTCGCACCACGCACAACCGCGGTAGGTACGACTTCCCTCGCCTGTTCCGTCGATCCCCGGCTGCCCCTGGGATCGCCGCGGTCCGCGACACGGGATCCTTCCGGTCTCGTTGTCAGAACCAGGATTTCGCGCGCACCGCGTTGGCCAGGTCGACGAGGGCGTACCGGTGCGAGCGGGCGGGTGCGGAGCGGGCCAGCCCGCGCAGCCCGGTTTCGATGCCGCGCCGCAGGTCGGTTTCGGTGAACGGCGATCCGAACAGCTTGGCCTCCACCGACTTCGGTGTGTTCCCGCCCTGCACCCAGCCCAGAGCGATGCCCAGCGCCAGGATCCGCAGCTGCGCCGCACGCCCTTCGCCGGGCGGCAGTCCCTGCACCCGCGCCGCCGCCACCTGGAGGGTCGACTCGTCCAATTCCGTTGCGGGAGCACAGGTCAGCAGCATGAGGATGGCGGTCATCCGGGCCTCGGCGTAGTGCCGGGAGGCGGGCGGCACCTGATCGAGCGCGTGCACCGCCGCCGTGATGTTCCCGGCCGCGGCCAGTTGCCGGGCCAGCCCGAAGGCGGCGCTCACCACGCCGCGGTCGGTGCGCCAGACGGTGGCGTAGTAGTTCTCGGCGTAGACCCGCCACTGCTCCGGATCGTCGGAATCCCAGTGTTGCAGAATCAGTTCCGCAGTGGCCGCCAGCGCCAGCTTGGGCGCGATCTCGCCGGGCAGCGCCTCCAGGACGGCGTCGAAGCGGGCGAACGCGCGCTCGAATTCCAGCTCCAGCAGTTCGGTCAGGCCCAGGTACCAGTCGACGCGCCAGTCCGGTGCGGCCGGTCGCGGTTCGTCGTCGAGGCGGGCCAGCAGCATCCGTGCCGCGGCGGGCTCACCGAGATCCAGGTGGGCACGAACCTCGGCCAGGGTGACCTCGACCTCGAAAGTCTCAGGTGCGCCGCCGGGTTCGGCTCCGGCGCGTTGCCGGGCGTGCCGCAGCTCGTCGAGGGCGTGCCGGGGTTCGGGGTGCGCGGCTCCGGCCAGCAGCGGCGCGGACGGATCGCCCGGATCGATGATGGGCACCGGCAGCGCGGCCACCACGTCGGCGGGGCGCAACAGGGTGTCGCGCGGGATGCCGTCGATGATGCCGTCGGTCTGCGCGATCACCTCGCCGGTGCCGAAGCTGGTGCGCGGCGGGCTGAACAGCGACGAGAGCTGCGGATGCTCGGTGCCGGTCTCGACCGCCAGGATCTCGCGCAGGACGCCGGTGAGCTGCCCGGCCAGCACCCGCGCGGTGGGGAAGCGGCGGTCCGGGTCGGGGTGGGTGGCGCGCAGCAGCAGCCGGTAGAGGAACTCGTGCCGGGCCAGCACCGGCTGGGTGCCCGGATCGGGGATGCCGTCGCAGTAGGCGCCCTGCTGCATCGGCATGCGCAGGGTGAGCACGGCCAGCGCGCGCCCCACCGTGTAGATGTCGGAGGCCACGGTCGGCCCGGTGTGCCCGATCTCGGGGGCCTGATATCCCCTGGTGCCGTACAGGTTTCCGTACGCCTCGAACTGCGCCACCGCGCCCAGGTCGATGAGCTCGACCCGATCGCTGGTGATCATGATGTTGTCGGGTTTGAGGTCGTTGTAGGCCAGGCCCACCGAATGCAGATAGTCCAGTGCCGGAAGGATTTCCAGCAGGTAGGCGATGGCCTCGGTGACCGGCATGCGGTCGGTGGCGCTGTGATGGTCGAGCAGATCGCGCAGCGAATGCCCGCCCACGTACTCCATCACGATGTAGCCGATGGGCACCCCGTCCGGCCCCGGATTCTCCACGAAGTTGTGGATCTTCACGATGCTCGGATGCACCACCTCGGCCAGGAACTGCCGCTCGGCCAGCGCGACCGCCTGCGCCTCGGCGTCACCGGCGTGCAGCAGGCCCTTGAGCACCACCCAGCGGTCGCTGACATTGCGGTCGATGGCCAGGTAGATCCAGCCCAGGCCGCCGTGTGCGATGCAGCCCTGGATCTCGTACTGTCCGGCCACCCGGTCGCCGGGGTGCAGCGACGGCCGGAAATCGTATGGCGCGCCGCAGGTTTCGCAGGTGCCGGCGGTGGCGGCCGGACCGACCGCGGTGGCCCGCCCCACCGGTTTGCCGCAGCGCCAGCAGAATCGCCGCCCCTCGGCGACCATCGGATCGTCCAAGACGGCGGCTTCCGGATCCACCGGCGCCACCGCCGGGATCGGCACCAGCCCGGCCCCGAGTCGGCGCACGGTCGGCCGGGTGCGGGCCATCCGCGCGGTCCGCTGCGAGGGACGGGTGGGGGTGCGGGTCTCGGGGTCGCGCGCCGAATCATCCTGTCCCGCAACGGCCGACTCACCCTGTCCCGCGACGCCGGGATCGAGATCGGGTTCGGCCGGTGCCGGATCGAATTCCCCGGTGCTGACCCGCCGGGTCGCCTCGGTTTCGGTGCGCGTGGTGGCAGCGGTGGGCACGCCCGCGCCGAATCGTTCGGTGGCGCGGGTGGATTCGCCGTCGGCGGCGGGGTGGTCGGGCTCGGACGGTGTGGTCATCGTCAGTCCTGGTACCTCGGGGGCGGCGGGACGGCGGCGGTGCCGAGTTCGGTGCTCAGCCAGCGCTGGTAGAGGCGATTCCAGGTGCCGTCGCCGCGAATGCGCTCCAGGGTGCCGTTGACGAATCGGACCAGGTCGTCGGCACCCTTGGCGATGCCGATCCCGTACTCCTCGGTGCTCAGGTTCGGACCCACCACCGAGGTGGCCGGATCCTGTTCGGCCAGACCGGCCAGCAGCGTGTCGTCGGTGCTGATCGCGTCGACCTGCCGCTGCTGCAGCACCACCAGGCAGTCGGCCCAGCTTGGCACGGTGAGGATCGACGCGGCGGGTTGCTCGCGTCGCAACAGATCCAGCGAGGTGGTGCCGCTGACCACGCACACCCGCTTGCCCGCCAGATCGGCGAGCCCGGTGATGCCGGAGCTGGGCACCGTGAGGATCCGCTGATGCGCCTGCAGATACGGCGTGGAGAACGTGACCGTCTGTCGCCGTTCGCAATTGATGGTCATGGTCTTGATCACCACGTCCACCGTGTGTTCCTGCAGCGCGCGTTCGCGATCCGCGGAGCCCAGGATCCGGTACTCGATCTGGCCCGGATCCCCGAGCAGGTCGCGGGCCACCTCGCGGGCGATGTCGACGTCGAAGCCGGACAGGGTGCCGGAGGTCGGATCCCGGAAGCTGAACAGATTGCTGCCCGGATCGAGGCCGACCAGCAGCCGGCCGCGCGCCCGGATGGCATCGATGTCGGGGCCGCCGCGGGCGGTGTCGGGGCGCAGGCTGATCGTCGGGTCCCCGCAGGTCGCGGGGGCGGGCGGGGCCGGAACCTGGGTCTGGACGGGGACCGCGCCCGACGGCAGCGGCGGTTCCACATAGCTGGGCGCGTGCGAGGACGGTGCGGGCGGCGCGCCATCCTCGGCGCAGGCGGCGGTCAGCGCCACCGCCGCGGTCAGGGTGGGAATGATCAAGGCGCGCAACGAGATCCGGGTCATCGGTACTCCCGCAGTCGCGGCCACAGTCCCGCCGCCACCAGCACCGCGGCGGCGGTGCTCAGCATCAGCGCGCCGGGGCCCAGCAGATCGAGGGTGCGGGCGGCGTGTGAGCTGTCGGTGCGCAGCATGTCGCGGGATTCGGTGATGCCCTCGCCCAGGGCCCGGTCCAGGGCGTCGGTCTGCGCGGCGGCCTCGGCCGCGCCCGGCCCGGTCGCGACGGCGGCGGCACCGACGAAATCGCCCTTCGAGAGTGCGTCGTTCATGCGCTGGTGCGCGGCCTGCCACTGGTCGAGCGCGGTGCTCGCGGTCTTGACGTCGCCCGCGCCCGGCAGATCGGATCCGTAGTGCGACAGGATGTTCCGCAGTTCGACGATGGCGGCGTCGTAGGTCCGGTCGTAGTCGGCGCTGGTGTCGCGGCGCACCAGCTTGAGGGTTTCGGCGGTGCGGGCCTGCTGCGCCAGGATCCGCCCGGTGGTGAGTGCGGCGGTCGGCGTGCTGCCGCGGTCGCGCGAGTGCACGGTGTCGACGGCGGAGATGAATCCGGCGATCACCGTCCAACCCAGCAGCACCACCATGGTCGCGGTGGCCAGCAGCAGCCCCAGGTTGAGCACCCGCTGCCAGTGCCGGAACAGGAAGTACTGCGCCGCGGCCAGTGCCGCCACCGCCAGCAGCGGCAGGATGATCGCTGCCCACGGCGGTCGCACGTGATTGCGCTGGGTGGCGGTGATGGCCGCGGCCCGATGTTCTTGCAGCTCCTGGGCTTTCGGCAACATGGTGCCCTGCATCAGGTTGGACGCCTCGCTCAGATACGCCGCCCCGACCGGTTGTCCGCTGCGATTGTTGGCGCGCGCCGTCTCGATGATGCCGCTGTACACCGGAAGCGCGGTGGCGATCCCGCTGCGCAACTGCGTATCCGCGTCGCCGCCACTGCGATTGGACTGGGTCACCAGTTCGTCGGCGGCCTCGCCGAGTGCCTGGTTGTAGCGGTCACGCACCGGTTTCGGTTCCACGCCACCGGAAATGAACGCGGTGCCCGCGGAGGCGTCGGCCACCGACAGCGAGGTGTAGAGCCGCTGCGCCGAATACGCGTCCGGTTCGGAGCGATCCAGCAGGCTGTCGAGGGCGTGTTGCCGGTTGGTCACCGACGTGGCGGTCACGATGCCCGCCACCCCGCACAGGCTCAACAGCACCAGTCCGACGGCGATCAACCGGGCCGGTGAGGAGCGCACGAAGGTGCGCATCTCGGTGGTCGCCAGGCGTTCCCGCCAGGCCGAGGCGGCCGCGTCGGGCGGCAGCTCGTCCGCACTCGACTGCTCGGTGCGAGTCATCCTCACCTCCCACTGGCCGAATCGAACGACCGACTTGCTGATATCGGATGAGCTTATTGTGGACGTACCGATGCCGTGCCGTGGGAGCACCCGCCGCGCGCCCGGCCCGGGAAAGCGGTGACAGATGGGATTGCGAAGATGCGTGGTGACGGCGACGGCTGGGCCGAGAGCCCCGATGGCACCCGCCAGTGGGGCCGCTTCGGGGCCGCTGGACTGTTGCTGCGCGCCCCGCTGACCGGTGGCGGCTCCGCGGTACTGCTGCATCATCGGGCGGCCTGGACCCATCAGGGCGGCACCTGGGCGCTGCCCGGCGGCGCCCGCGACAGCCACGAGACCACCGTGCACGCCGCCGTCCGCGAGGCCGAGGAGGAGGCGGGCATCGCCGCCGGTTCCATTCGGGTGCGCGGGTCCCGGGTCACCGCCACCGCCCCCAGCGGCTGGACGTACACCACGGTCATCGCCGATGCCGCCGACCGCCTGCGCACCCGCGGCAACCTGGAGAGCAAGGAACTGGTCTGGGTGCCGGAGGACGAGGTCGAGGACCGGGCGCTGCATCCCGGTTTCGCCGCCGCCTGGCCCGCGCTGCGCGCCACCCCGACCCGGGTGAGCCTCGACGGCCTGCCCGACACCGCGGCGGTGGCGGCCGCGTTGCCGCGCACCCTGGATCTGGCCGACCACGGCTTCGTCTGGCTCTATAGCCAGCCGGGGACCAACGGCCACGCGGCGAACGGAAGCGGCGGGCGCACCGCCCGATTCGGCGAGCCGGACCCGACCACCGAACCGGCCGATTTGGCCGGAAATGTGTTGATCCTCACTCTGGCCCAGGTGTTGTCTTGAAGGCGTGAGTACGCGCGAGGTTCCCACCTACTGCCGGATCTGCGAGCCGCTGTGCGGACTCGTCGCCACCGTCGAGGACGGGAAGCTGGTGCGGCTGCGAGCCGACAAGCAGCATCCGCTCTCGCGCGGCAACGCCTGTCCGAAGGGCATTGCGTTCACCGAGATTCAAAATGATCCCGACCGGGTGCTGTACCCGCTGCGACGGGTCCGGGGCGGCGGTGAATCCGATTCGGCGGCAGGCGAGTTCGAACGGGTCTCCTGGGACGAGGCGCTCGACGATATCGGGGCGCGGCTGCGCGGGATCATCGGCGAGCACGGAAACGAAAGCCTCGGCTGGTATTTCGGCAATCCCTCCTCGTTCTCCTATTCACACACCCTGTGGATGCTGGGTTTCCAGCTCGCCGCGGGTCTGCGGCACGTGTATTCCGCTGGCTCGCAGGACATCAACAATCGGTTCGTGGCCAGCCAGCTGCTCTACGGTTCGCCGACCTCGGTACCGGTGCCGGATCTGGACCGCACCGACTTCCTGCTCATGGTGGGTGCGAATCCCGTTGTCTCGCACGGCAGCGCGATGAGCGTGCCGCGCATCCGGGAGAAGCTGACCGCGATCACCAAGCGCGGCGGCCGGGTGGTGGTGGTCGATCCGCGGCATTCGGAGACGGCGCGACTGTTCGAGCACGTGGGCGTGCGCCCCGACGGTGACGCCTGGCTGCTGGCCGCGCTGCTGCAGGTGATCTTCGAGGAGGATCTCGCCGATGCCCCGGCGCTGCGGCAGCAGGCGGCGGGTGTGCGCGAATTGCGGGACGCGGTAGCTGGATTCACGCCCGAGCAGACCTCGGCGGTGACCGGTGTCGACCCGGATCGGGTCCGGGAGCTGGCCCGCGACCTCGCCCGCGCGAAGTCCGCCGCGGTCTACGGCCGCACCGGCACCTGCCTGGGCCGTCACGCCACCCTGGTCGCCTTCCTGCTCGACGCGCTCGCACTGGTCACCGGGAATCTGGATTCGCCCGGCGGCTCGGTGTTCGGTAAGGAACTGGTGGCTGTCTCGGAACTCAATGCCCGCCTGGGCCTGATCGGCTACGGCAAGCATCGCTCCCGGGTCGGCGGATTCCCGGATGTGCTGGGCACCTTCCCGGCCGCCATCATGGCCAAGGAGATCACCACCCCGGGATCCGGGCAGCTGCGTGCCCTGTTCACGTCGGCGGGCAATCCGGTGTCCTCGGTCCCCAACGGCCGCGAATTGTCCGCCGCGCTGGGGCAACTGGATCTGTTCGTGTCCATCGACCTGTATGTCAACGAGACCAACCGCACCGCCGACTACATCCTGCCGGCCACCACGTTCCTGGAACGCGACGACATCCCGCTGCCGTTCGCCGCGCTGTCGCCGATCCCGTACACCCAGTACACCGAGGCTGTGGTTGCGCCCTACGGTGAGGCCCGGGAGGAATGGCGGATCATCGACGCCATCGCCACCCGAATCGGCGTGCAGCCCTTCGCCGCCGGGCCCGCGCGCCCCTTCGGACGCTTGCTGAGCGGCCTGCGCACCCGCGTGCCCGGTCTGTCCTCGGCTCGTCCCACTCCGCAGCTGCTGGTCGACCTGGCGGTGCGCACCGGTCCTTACGGCGACCGATTCGGCCTGCGCCGCAAGGGCATCAGCCTCCGCATGCTGCGCCGTCACCCGCACGGCCTGATCCTGGCGGACGGAATCTCCACCGGGGTGCTCCGAAAAGTAGTGCAGCACAAAGGCAATCGGGTGCAGCTCGCTCCCGCCGAGATCATCGCCGAACTACGTGAGCTGACCGAACTGCCCGCCGACCCCACCTACCCGCTGCGGGTGATCGGCCTGCGCGAACTCAAATCCCACAATTCGTGGATGCACAATGCCGAGCAGCTCATGCGCGGCGACCGTGAGCACGCCGCCCGCATCAACCCCAAAGACGCTGCCGTAGCGGGCATCTCCGACGGACAGCGCTGCCAGGTCAGCTCCCCGCACGGCACCATCGAGATCACCGCGCGGCTCACCGACGAGATGATCGAGGGCGCGGTCGCCATCCCGCACGGCTGGGGTCACCGCGGCGGCTGGCGGCGGGCCAACGCGGCGGGCGGCGCGAACGTGAACGAGCTGATGTCGAGTGCGGTCGCCGACGTGGAACGCCTCGCGGGCATGTCCAACCTGAACGGCGTCCCCATCCGCCTCGACCCGCTGCCCGCCTAGCGGCCGTCGTTCTCCAGGCTGTCGTTCTCCAAGATTCGCTGCTTGATGGCGCGCGCGGCGGCCGTCGGGTCGGCGGCCTCGGTGATGGCCCGTACCACCACGATTCGGGTCGCGCCCGCGTCGAGGACCTCCGGCAGGCGGGCGTCGTCGATGCCGCCGATGGCGAACCACGGGCGGCTGGTGTGCGAGTCGGCCGTCGACCGGACCAGGTCGATGCCCGCGGGGGTGCGGCCGGGTTTGGTGGGGGTGGCGTACACCGGTCCGGTGCAGAAGTAGTCGATGTGCTCGTCCACGGCGGCCAGTCCGGCCTGCGCGCGATTGTGGGTGGAGCGGCCGATGACCACGTCGGGGCCCAGGATCTGGCGGGCGTACCAGGGCGGCAGGTCACCCTGACCCAGGTGCAGCACATCCACTCCGGCGGCCAGTCCGATATCGGCGCGGTCGTTGCACGACACCAGCGCCCCGTGGCGGCGGGCGGCGGCTTTGAGTTCGGCGAGCACCCCGAGTTCGGCCTTGGCCTCGAGCGGGCCGAACTGCTTCTCCCCGGGCGAGCCCTTGTCGCGCAGCTGAATGATGTCGACGCCGCCGGCCAGTGCGGCCTCGGCGAACGCGGCCAGGTCGCCCTTGTCCCGGCGGGCATCGGTACAGAGGTAGAGCCGGGCGGTCGCCAGGCGTTCCCGCGGCGATATCGGCCGGTTCGGGTGGGAGGGTTGCACGGGCTCGACGGTAGTCGCGCTACCGTGGTGTGGCGAACCGGCGCGGTGGCGCGTCGTCGGCGTGGCGTTGCTCCGAGCCTTTGCCGGACGCCATGTTTCGAGAAAGATATATGCAGGTCCCGGGCGTGCCCGGGCGAGTTAGGTGGATTCGCGTGCGGACTCTGGCCGTTGTCGGCGGCGGTGTGATCGGGCTGTCGGCGGCATGGCGTGCCGCCGCGGCGGGCTGGACCGTCACCCTCTTCGACCCGGCCGTGGGATCCGGCTCCTCCTGGGTTGCGGGCGGCATGCTGGCCCCGCTCTCGGAGGGCTGGCCCGGTGAGGACGCCGCCCTCGAATTCGGGGCCGCGTCCCTGCTGCGCTGGCCCGGTTTCGCCGCCGAGTTGCGGGCGAGCACCGGCGTCGACGTCTTCGTCGCCGACCAGACCCTGACCGTCGCCCTGGACGCCGCCGACGCGGCCGACCTGCGCACCATCGCCGATTTCGTGAACGCCCACCGGCTGCCCGCCCTCGCGGATTCCGTTGGGCCCGAATCGGATTCCCCACTGCGCCTGCTGGATCGCGCCGGGGTGCGGGCGGCGGAACCGAGCCTGGGCCGCGCGGTGCGCGCCGGACTGCTGGCCACCGCCGAACCCGCCGTCGACAACCGCGCCCTGGTCACCGCGCTGCGAACCGCCTGCGCCGCAGCCGGTGTCGAGTTCCGTCCCGAAACCGTCCGTGACCTGGCCGAGCTGCCGCACGACCGGATCCTGCTGGCCGCCGGTGCGGCGAGCGCCGCGCTCTGGCCGGGCCTGCCGGTGCGTCCGGTGAAGGGCGAGATCCTGCGCCTGCGCCGCCGCCCCAGCGCCCCGCCCCCGCCGAGCCGGGTGATCCGGGCCCGGGTGCACGGCCGCCCCGTATATCTTGTGCCGAGGGGTGACGGACTGGTGCTGGGTGCCACACAATACGAAGTCGGGTTCGACAGCGCGGTCACCGTGGCCGGCGTGCGCGACCTGATCACCGATGCCGAATCGGTGCTGCCCGGCATCGGGGAGTACGAGTTCGCCGAGGCCATCGCGGGCGCGCGCCCGGGCTCGCCGGACAACCTGCCGCTGATCGGCCACCTGGACGACCACGTGCTGGTGGCAACGGGCCACGGCCGCAACGGAATTCTCGACACCCCGGTCACCGCCGACGCCGTGCTGGCACTGCTCGCCGACGGCGAACTGCCGGAGGCCAAGGCCGCGGACCCGAGCCGTTTCACTGCCGCACCGCTGTATTCAGGAGGAGTTCGATGACCGCAATTCCGGTGGGCGTCACCGTGAACGGGGAGGACCACGTCTTCCCCGACCCGCTGAGCGTTCGCGAGTTGCTGACCCGGCTGAACCTGCCCTGCCAGGGCGTGGCACTGGCCGTGGACGGCGCGCTGTTCCCGAAGTCGCGTTGGGACGAGCCGGTCGGTCGCGGCTGGGAGATCGAGGTGCTGACGGCGGTGCAGGGTGGTTAGCGATCCGCTGATCGACCCGCTGGTGATCGCGGGCCGCGAGTTCGGCTCCCGCCTGATCATGGGCACCGGCGGCGCGGAGAACCTCGCCGTGCTGGAGGAAGCGCTGCTCGCCTCCGGCACCGAACTGACCACCGTCGCAATGCGCCGGGTGGACGCGGCGGGCGGCACCGGTGTGCTGGATCTGTTGAAGCGCCTGGAGATCGCCCCGCTGCCGAACACCGCGGGCTGCCGCACCGCCGCCGAGGCCGTGCTCACCGCACAGCTCGGCCGCGAGGCGCTCGAGACCGAGTGGGTGAAGCTCGAGGTCATCGCCGACGAGCGCACCCTGCTCCCGGATGCCATCGAATTGGTCAGCGCCGCAGAGCAATTGGTCGACGACGGCTTCATCGTGCTGCCCTACACCACCGACGACCCGGTGCTGGCCAAACGCCTCGAGGACATCGGCTGCGCGGCCGTCATGCCGCTGGGCTCGCCGATCGGCACCGGCCTCGGCATCGGCAATCCGCACAATATCGAGATGATCGTGGCCGCGGCAGGCGTCCCGGTGATCCTGGACGCGGGAATCGGCACCGCCAGCGACGCGGCCCTGGCCATGGAGCTGGGCTGCTCGGCGGTACTGCTGGCCACGGCCGTCACCCGGGCCCGGCAGCCCGCGCTGATGGCCGCCGCCATGGCCCGCGCGGTCGAGGGCGGCCGGCTGGCGCGGCAGGCGGGCCGGATTCCCAAGCGATTCTGGGCGCAGGCCTCCTCGCCCGGATTCTGATCTGAACCCCCAGGACCGTCCGGGACGTATTCATCCTCAGGTATGAGCGACGCGCGACCAGCGATCGATAGTGCGCGCTCCCGACTCGAGGAAGACTGGTCCGCATGATCGAACTCAGGGGCCTGACCAAACACTACGGCCAGACCGTCGCGGTGTCGGACCTGTCGTTCACGGTTCGCGCGGGGCAGGTGACCGGCTTCCTCGGCCCGAACGGGGCGGGCAAGTCGACCACCATGCGGATGATTCTCGGGCTGGACCAGCCGACCTCCGGTACCGCGCTGATCAACGGCAAGCCGTATCAAGAGCTGAAGCGTCCACTCGAGAGCGTGGGCGCGCTACTGGACGCGAAGTGGGTGCATCCCAACCGTTCCGCGCGCTCACACCTGCGCTGGATGGCGGCGTCCAACAACATTCCCGCCTCCCGGGTGGAGGAGGTGCTGCGCCTGGTCGGCCTCTCCGAGGTGGCCAACAAGAGCGCGGGCGGCTTCTCGCTCGGCATGTCGCAGCGACTCGGCCTGGCCGGAGCGCTGCTGGGCGACCCGCAGGTGCTGCTGTTCGACGAGCCGGTCAACGGCCTCGATCCGGAGGGCATCCTGTGGATCCGCCGCTTCATGCAGCGGCTGGCGGCGGAGGGTCGCACCGTGCTGGTGTCGAGCCATCTGCTCTCCGAGATGTCTTTGACCGCAGAGCATCTCATCGTCATCGGGATGGGCAAGCTGATGGCGGACATGAGCACCAAGGAATTCATCGAGAAGGCTTCGGAGCAGTCCGTGCGGGTGCGCAGCCCGCAGCTGGATCAGCTGCGCAGCCTGCTCACCTCCAACGGCATGACCGTCCGCGAGGACGGCGCCGACTCCGAGGGTCCGGCCCTGGTCGTCGCCGGTGTCACCAGTGACGCGGTCGGCAAGCTGGCCGGTGGCAACGACATCACGCTCTACGAGCTGTCGCCGCAGCGGGCCTCGCTGGAGGAGGCGTTCATTCGGATGACCGGTGGTGCGGTGCAGTACCACGGTGCAGGCTTCGATCAGGTTATGGGAGGTGCGCTCTGATGGGAGTGCTTGCGGCAGAACGAATCAAGCTCACCTCGACCCGGTCGCCGTGGTGGTGCTCGGCCATCGTGGTGGCGCTGGGACTGGGCCTCTCGGCGTTGATCGCCGGGGTGTCGCGGTCGACCAAGACCGGTGAACATTCACAGTTGCTGGATGTTTCCTCGTCTGTGACAAGTGTCAGTGGTTTCGGTGTCCTGGTGCTCATGATCATGGCGACCCTGTCGGTCACCAGCGAGTACCGCTTCGGGATCATCCGCACCACCTTCCTGGCCACCCCGCAGCGCACCAAGGTGATCACCGTGAAGGCCGCCCTGCTGGGCGGCTACGCCCTGGTCCTCACCGCGGTCCTGTGCGTCGCGGCCTACCTGATCACCCGCGCGGTGTACGGCTCCGCGCCGGGCCTGCAGCTGTCCACCTCCGAGGAGTGGCGGGCGCTGCTCGGGGTGCCGATCTACGCGCTGCTGTGCGTGTTCCTGGCGGTCGGCGTGGGTGTGCTGCTGCGGCAGTCGGCGGCGGCGATCTCGCTGCTCATCCTGTGGCCGCTGGTGCTGGAGTCCCTGCTGAGCGCGTTCGGTACCTTCGGACGTAATGTGGGTCCGTTCCTGCCGTTCCACAATGTGCAGCGGTTCTACACCATGGGCGACGTGTCGGGGAACTGGCACTGGGGCCCGTGGGGGAGCCTGATCTACTTCGCGGCCTTCGTCGCGGTCGTGTTCGCCGCCGCGCTGTTCACCCTGAACAAGCGCGACGCATAGACCCTGCCCGGGGAGCCGCCGGCCACTGCCCGGCACGGCGGCGCGCATCGGCCCGATACGGAATCTCCGTATCGGGCCGATGTCATGCTCGGGGATCTCGCTGACCCGGCTGCGACCGGCGTCACAGCCAGTGCTAACAGAACGTGAAGGTTTTGTCACCGGGTGATAAGGGTATGGCCGTCCCCCTGGCCGGTCGGTAGCATCGCCTCAGCAACCAAACACTCGAGCTATCGGCGGGCCCAACGATGTGGCCGCCCGCACCGATCGGGAGGTGTCAGGTGGCAATCATTAATCCGTCCCAGGGACAAGCACTGGGCTACGCTCTGGGCGTGAGCGAACGACCCTCCGACGGCGGTGAACGCGCCTCCGACGCGAACCGCTCGGAAGGTTTGGGAACCGATCGTGGCCGCGGACGCGGCGCGAACGGGGGACGGGCGCGCGAACCCCGCATCGATCCCGATGTGGTGATCCCGCTGGTCCCGGCCGAACTTTCCGAGGACCTCGAGGAATCCGAATCCGGCCGCCGCCGGGGCGGACGGTTCTCGGGGCAGCTCTCGGCCGTCGTCAATGCCGCGAATCAGCGCAACGACATCATCGGTCTGGTCCGCAAGGCCCGCGAGAATCTGCCGGGCGACCCGGCCTTCGGTGATCCGCTGTCGGTGTCCGGTCCCGGCGGCGCCCGTGCGATGGCGCGCGCGGCCGACAAGCTGGTCGGCGACTCGCCCAGTGCCGCACGTGAATTGGGTTTCGGCGCGCTACAGGTGTGGCAGGCGATGCTGGAGCGGGTCGGCAAGGGCCGCGGCACCCAGGAGATCACCATCATGTTCACCGACCTGGTGGCCTTCTCGAGCTGGTCGCTCTCGGCCGGTGACGAGGTCACCCTGGATCTGCTGCGCCGGGTCGCCAAGGCCATCGAGCCGCCGATCGTGGATCGCGGCGGCCAGGTGGTCAAGCGCATGGGTGACGGCGTGATGGCGGTGTTCCCGTCCGCGGACCGGGCGGTGCGTGCCGCGGTGGCGGCCAAGGAGAACCTGTCGGCGGTCACGGTGGACGGCTACCGGCCGCAGATGCGCCTGGGCCTGCACACCGGCAGCCCGCGCGAGATCGGCGGGGACTGGCTCGGCATCGACGTCAATATCGCCGCGCGCGTGATGGAGGCGGGCGGCAACGGCAACACCATGATCTCGGGCGTGACGCTGGACTCGTTGAAGCCGGAGACCCTCGAGGAGCTCGGGATGGGCGTAAAGCCTTATCGCCGCAGCTTTTTCGCGGCCCCGCTCAGCGGTGTCCCCGAGGACCTGCGGATCTTCCGGCTCGAGGCCGAATAGTTCAGCTCACCAGGTACAGGATCGCGCCCGCTGCCGCGAGCACTCCGCAGACGCCGAGTGCGACGGCAACCGGGCGCGAAGTCTTGAACAAGGAGTACGCGCCGCCGAAGAGGAATCCGGCGAGCGCGAGCAGAATGACTGTGGTGACGTCTGAGGACACCCGGATAGTTTGCCCGAAGAGTGCGGTAGGTCGGACGACCGGTCCTGACCTGGGTTTCCGGCAAATAACAAGCACGCAGGCTTGATTTTTTCATGCCCTGATGTGACCCTGTAACCGACCGCAGCGAAGCAGCTGCGCCGACGGCTCCCATGCCGGGCATGGGTGCACAGGGAGGCCCGCCATGAGTCAGCTCGCCGAAAACCCGGATCTGATTCGGATCGGCAACTGTTCCGGCTTCTACGGCGACCGCGCCAGCGCCATGCGCGAAATGCTCGAGGGCGGTCAGCTCGACGTGCTCACCGGCGACTATCTGGCCGAACTCACCATGCTGATCCTGGGCCGCGACCGGATGAAGGACGCGAACCTCGGCTACGCCAAGACCTTCGTGCGACAGCTGGAGGACAGCCTCGGCCTGGCCCTGGAAAAGGGCGTCAAGATCGTCACCAATGCGGGCGGACTGAATCCGGCCGGGCTGGCGCAGCGGGTGCGCGAGGTGGCCGAGAAGCTCGGGCTCGCACCGAAGGTCGCGTATGTGACCGGTGACGACCTGCTGGCACGCGCCGGGGAACTGGGGCTGGGCGCACCGCTCACCGCCAATGCCTACCTGGGCGCGTGGGGCATCGCGGACTGCTTGACCGCGGGCGCGGACATCGTGGTGACCGGGCGGGTCACCGACGCCTCCGTGGTGGTCGGACCCGCCGCCGCGCACTTCGGCTGGGGCCGAAGCGATTACGACGCGCTGGCGGGCGCGGTGGTGGCCGGGCACGTCATCGAGTGCAGCACCCAGGCCACCGGCGGCAACTTCGCCTTCTTCACCGAGATCGCCGATCTGGGTCGCCCCGGTTTCCCGATCGCCGAGGTGCGCCGCGACGGCAGCAGCGTCATCACCAAGCACGAGGGCACCGGCGGCGCGGTCACGGTCGACACCGTCAAAGCCCAGCTCATGTACGAGATCCAGACCGCGCGCTACGCCGGACCGGACGTCACCACCCGCCTCGACAGCATCCAGGTGAGCCCGGACGGCCCCGACCGGGTGCTGATCAGCGGTGTCACCGGTGAGGCGCCACCGCCGCTGACCAAGGTCTCCACCAACACCATCGGCGGGTTCCGCAACGAGATGGAGTTCATCCTCACCGGCCTGGACATCGAGGCGAAAGCCGAACTGGCGCAGCGTCAGCTGGAATCCTGGCTGACGGTGCGGCCCGCCGGATTGGAGTGGACGCTGGCCCGCCTGGACCGTCCCGACGCCGACACCGAGGAGCAGGCCAGCGCGCTGCTGCGCTGCGTGGTCCGCGACCCGGACCCGAACAAGGTCGGGCGTAGCTTCTCCAGTGTCGCAGTCGAATTGGCGCTGGCCAGCTTCCCGGGCTTCTCCCTGACGGCCCCTCCCGGCAACGGCGGCCCGTACGGCGTGTTCACCCCGGGATACGTGGATTCCAAGGAGATTCCGCACACCGCGGTGCTGCCGGACGGCTCCGAGGTGGCGATCGCCCCGGCCGGGGAAACCCTGGAACTCGACGTGGTCGCCGAACCGGCGCTGCCGCAACCGCTTCCGGCGAGCAACACCACCCGCGTCCCGCTGGGCACCATCGCGCTGGCCCGCAGCGGCGACAAGGGCGGCAACGCCAATATCGGCGTCTGGGTCCGCACCGAGGAGCAGTGGCGCTGGCTGGTGCACACGCTGACCGTCGACGAACTGCGTCGCCTGCTCCCGGAAACCGCCGAACTGCCCGTCACCCGCCATGTGCTCCCGAACCTGCGGGCACTCAACTTCATCGTCGAGGGCCTGCTCGGCGAGGGCGTGGCCTATCAGGCCCGTTTCGATCCCCAGGCCAAGGGGCTCGGCGAATGGCTGCGGGCCCGGCACATCGAGATCCCCGTGGAGCTGCTGCCATGACCTATGTAGACCCCTGGAAGACGCCCGAGCGGCGGGAATTGCGTGCCACCGTGCGCGGATTCGCGGAGCGCGAGGTACTGCCCTATCTCGACGAGTGGGAGCGGGCCGGCGAGCTGCCGCGCGACCTGCACAAGAAGGCCGGTGCGCTGGGGCTGCTCGGCATCCAGTTCCCCGAGTCCGCGGGCGGTTCCGGCGGCGACGGCATCGACGCGGCCATCGTGGCCGAGGAGATGCACTACGCGGGCGGCTCGGGCGGGTTGTTCGCCTCCCTGTTCACCTGTGGAATCGCGGTGCCGCACATCATCGCCTCGGGCAACGAGGACCACATCGAGCGCTGGGTGAAGCCGACGCTGGCGGGCGAGAAGATCGGGTCGCTGGCCATCACCGAGCCCGGTGGCGGTTCGGACGTCGGGCATCTGCGGACCACCGCGGTACGTGACGGCGACGAGTACATCGTCAACGGGTCGAAGACGTTCATCACCTCGGGTACGCGCGCCGACTACGTGGTGACCGCGGTGCGCACGGGTGGGCCTGGCGCGGGCGGTGTTTCGCTGCTGGTGGTGGAGGCGGGCACGCCCGGATTCACCGTCAGCCGCAAGCTGGAGAAGATGGGCTGGCTGTGCTCCGACACCGCCGAACTGTCGTATGTGGATGTGCGGGTGCCGGTTTCGAACCTGGTGGGTGCGGAGAACAGCGGATTCGCCCAGATCGCACAGGCTTTCGTGAGTGAGCGGGTGGGGCTGGCCGTGCAGGGGTACGGGCACGCGCAGCGCTGCCTGGACCTGACCCTGCGGTGGGTGCGTGATCGCGAGACCTTCGGCCGCCCGCTGATCAGCCGCCAGGCCGTGCAGAACACGCTGTCGGAGATGGCGCGTCGCATCGACGTGACGCGCGTGTACACGCATCAGCTGGCGGAGCGGGCCGCGCGCGGTGAGACCGACCTCATCGCCGAGGTGTGCTTCGCCAAGAACACCGCCGTGGAGACCGCGGAATGGGTTGCCCACCAGGCGGTGCAGCTCTTCGGCGGCCTGGGCTACATGCGGGAGTCCGAAGTCGAACGGCACTACCGCGATGTCCGCATCCTGGGCATCGGCGGCGGCACCAACGAGATCCTGACCAGCCTCGCGGCCAAGCGATTGGGGTTCCAGTCTTGAGTATTCTGCGCACGTCCCTGGATGCGAACTCCGCGGACTATCAGGCGGCGGCCGAGGCCATGACGGCCAAGCTGGCCGAGGTGGAGGTCGAGTACGCCAAGAACATCGCGGGCGGCGGCCCCGAGAAGATGGCGCGGCATCGCAAGCGCGGCAAGCTGACCGCGCGCGAGCGCATCGAACTGCTCGTCGACGAGGATTCGCCGTTCCTGGAGCTGGCCCCGCTGGCCGCCTGGGGCAGCGACTTCCACGTCGGTGCGAGCGTGATCGCCGGTATCGGTGTGGTCGAGGGCGTCGAGTGCATGATCGTCGCACCGGATCCGACCGTGCGCGGCGGCACCTCGAACCCGTGGACGCTGCGCAAGACCCTGCGCATGAACGACATCGCGATGGAGAATCGCCTGCCGTGCATCAGCCTGGTCGAGTCCGGCGGCGCGGATCTGCCGACCCAGAAAGAGGTCTTCGTTCCCGGCGGCCGCATGTTCCGGGATCTGACCAGGCTCTCGGCGGCCGGAATCCCCACCATCGCACTGGTTTTCGGCAACTCGACCGCCGGTGGCGCGTACATCCCCGGCATGTCGGACTACACGGTCATGATCAAGGAGCGCTCCAAGGTGTTCCTGGGCGGCCCGCCGCTGGTGAAGATGGCCACCGGTGAGGAGTCCGACGACGAGTCGCTGGGTGGCGCCGAAATGCACGCCCGCACTTCGGGTCTGGCCGACTACCTGGCCGTCGACGAGCAGGACGCGATCCGCCTGGGCCGCAACATCATCAAGCGCCTCAACTGGCAGAAGCAGGGTCCGGCGGCGCGGCCGCTCGATCAGATCATCGAACCGCTCTTCGACCAGGACGAACTGCTGGGCATCGTGCCGAGCGACCTGAAGATCCCGTTCGATCCGCGCGAGGTCATCGCCCGCGTGGTCGACGGCTCCGATTTCGACGAGTTCAAGCCGCTCTACGGTTCCAGCCTGGTCACCGGCTGGGCCGAGCTGCACGGCTACCCGGTCGGCATCCTGGCCAATGCCCGCGGCGTGCTGTTCTCCGAGGAGGCCCAGAAGGCCACCCAGTTCATCCAGCTGGCCAACCAGTCGAACACGCCACTGTTGTTCCTGCACAACACCACCGGCTACATGGTCGGCAAGGAGTACGAGCAGGGCGGCATCATCAAGCACGGCGCGATGATGATCAACGCGGTCTCCAATTCGAAGGTGCCGCACATCTCGCTGCTGATGGGCGCGTCCTACGGCGCGGGCCACTACGGCATGTGCGGTCGCGCCTATGATCCGCGTTTCGTGTTCGCCTGGCCGAGCGCGAAATCCGCCGTCATGGGCGGCGCGCAGCTGGCGGGCGTCATCTCCATCGTCGGCCGTGCCGCCAACGAGGCGCGCGGGGTGCCGTTCAACGAGGAGCAGGATGCCGGACTGCGCGCCATGATCGAGGCGCAGATCGAGGCCGAATCGCTGCCCATGTTCATGTCGGGCCGCCTCTACGACGACGGCGTCATCGACCCGCGTGACACCCGCACGGTCTTGGGAATGGCGTTGTCCGCCATCCACAATTCCCCGATCAAGGGCGCCGAGGGCTTCGGCGTCTTCCGGATGTGAGGGCCGAGATGAGCAACCCGAAGGGCACCGTGATCACCAACGTGCTGGTCGCCAATCGCGGCGAGATCGCGCGGCGGGTGTTCGCCACCTGCCGTCGCATGGGCATCGCGACGACCGCCGTGTACTCCGACGCCGACGCGCACGCGCCGCACGTCGCCGAGGCCGACGCGGCGATTCGCCTGCCCGGCAACACCCCTGGCGAGACCTACCTGCGGTCCGACCTGATCATCGAGGCCGCGCTGGCCGCCGGTGCCGACGCGATCCACCCCGGCTACGGATTCCTTTCCGAGAACGCCGAATTCGCGAAGGCGGTGCTGGCCGCCGGGCTGACCTGGATCGGTCCGCCGGTCGCGGCGATCGAGCAGATGGGCTCCAAGGTGGAGTCCAAGAAGATGATGGACGCCGCCGGTGTCCCGGTGCTGAAGCAGCTGGATCCGGCCGAGGTCACCGCCGATCTGCTGCCGGTGCTGATCAAGGCGTCGGCGGGCGGTGGCGGTCGCGGCATGCGCGTGGTGCGCGAATTGTCGGAGCTGACACCGCAGATCGAGGCCGCGCAGCGCGAGGCCGCCTCCGCGTTCGGCGATCCGACCGTGTTCTGCGAGCGCTACCTGGAGACCGGCCGTCACATCGAGGTGCAGGTCATGGCCGACACCCAGGGCACGGTGTGGGCGGTCGGCGAGCGTGAGTGCTCGATTCAGCGCCGCCATCAGAAGGTGGTCGAGGAGGCCCCGTCGCCGCTGGTCGAGAAGATCGACGGAATGCGGGCGCGGCTGTTCGAGGCGGCGCGACTGGCCTCGGAGGCCATCGGCTACGAGGGCGCCGGCACCGTCGAGTTCCTGGCCGACGAGAAGGGTGACTTCTTCTTCCTGGAGATGAATACCCGTCTCCAGGTGGAACATCCGGTCACCGAGCAGGTGACGGGCCTGGACCTGGTGCGGTTGCAGTTGCAGGTGGCTTCCGGCCGCCCGCTGCCCGCACACCAGCCCGAGATGCGCGGCCACTCCATCGAGGTGCGCCTCTACGCCGAGGATCCCGCCCACGACTGGCAGCCGCAGTCCGGCACCGTCCACCGGCTCCGAATCCCCGGTACGCTGGGCGAATTCACCGTGCTGACCGAGCCGGGCGTGCGCCTGGACACCGGCATCGTGGATGGTTCCGTGGTGGGCGTGCACTACGACCCCATGCTGTCGAAGGTGATCTCCTTCGCCGAAACCCGCGACGAGGCAGCGCATCTGCTGGCGAGTGCGTTGCAGCGCGCCGAGATCCACGGCCTGGTCACCAACCGCGACCTGCTGGTGCGGGTGCTGCGGCATCCGGCGTTCCTGGCCGGTGACACCGACACCGCGTTCTTCGCCACCCACGATCTGGAAAAGCTTTCCGCGCCACTGGTTTCCGAGGCGGACGAGAAGTTGTTCATCGTGGCGGCGGCCCTGTCCGATGCGGCCGCCAACCGCGCTGTGGCCCGAATCGGCGCGGGTCTGCCCGGCGGCTGGCGCAATCTGCCGTCGCAGCCGCAGTCCAAGTCCTACGAGTCGCGCCTGACCGGCAAGCACGAGGTGCGCTACCGCGTCACCCGCGCCGGTCTCGCGGCCGAGGGCTTCGACGGGCTCGAATTGGTCGAGGCCACACCGGATTCCGTCACCCTGCTGGTGCCCGGCGAGCGCGGCAGTGTGCGCCGAGTGTTCCGGATCGCCCGCTACGGCGACCTGGTGGCCGTGGATTCCCCGCTGGGCCCGGTGGCGGTGCGCCGCCTGCCGCGCTTCGAGGATCCGGCCGATCAGGTGGCCGAGGGCTCGCTGCTGGCCCCGATGCCGGGCGCGGTCATCCGCCTCGGCGCGGCGGCCGGTGACCGGGTCGAGAAGGGGCAGCCCATCCTCTGGCTGGAGGCCATGAAGATGGAGCACACCATCGCGGCCCCCACCACGGGCATCCTCACCGAATTGAACGTTTCAGCAGGTCAGCAGGTCGAGGTCGGCACGGTGCTGGCCGTTGTCCACAGCGAAGAGCGGGAGTAGCCCAATGAGTTTCATCGAGACCGACGAGCAGAAGGCGCTGCGCGAAGCCGTGGCCAAGCTGGCCGCCAAGTACAACTTCCGCGATTACGCCGGACCCAAGGCGCGCCGCAACGAGCCGTTCGACGAGCTGTGGGACGAGGCGGGCAAGCTCGGCTTCCTGGGCGTCAACCTGCCCGAGGAGTACGGCGGCGGTGGCGCGGGCATCTACGAATTGGCGCTGGTGCAGGAGGAATTGGCGGCGCGCGGCTGCGGCCTGCTGCTGATGGTGGTCTCCCCGGCCATCTGCGGCACCATCATCACCAAGTACGGCACCGAGGCGCAGAAGCAGGAGTGGCTGACCAAGCTGGCCGACGGTTCCGGCAAGATGGTCTTCGGCATCACCGAGCCGGACGCGGGCTCCAACTCGCACAAGATCACCACCACCGCCCGCCGTGACGGCGACGACTGGATCCTCAACGGCCGCAAGATCTTCATCTCCGGTGTGGATCAGGCCGAGGCCGTGCTGATCGTGGCCCGCTCCGAGAACGCCAAGACCGGCAACCTGCAGCCCGCCCTGTTCATCGTCCCCACCGACGCCCCCGGCTTCGTGAAGACGAAGCAGGAGATGGACATCATCGAGCCGGACAACCAGTTCACGCTGTTCCTCGACGACGTCCGGCTGCCCGCGACCGCGCTGGTCGGTCAGGAGGACGCGGCCATCGCGCAGTTGTTCGCGGGCCTCAACCCGGAGCGCATCATGGGCGCGGCCATGGCGATCGGCATGGGCCGCTACGCCATCGACGCGGCCGTGACCTACGCCAAGGAGCGCGCGGTGTGGAAGGGCGCGCCGATCGGCTCGCACCAGGGCATCTCGCATCCGCTCGCGCAGGTGAAGATCGAGCTGGAACTGGCCAAGGTGATGATGCAGAAGGCCGCGTTCCTCTACGACTCCGGCGACGACTTCGGCGCGGCCGAGGCGGCGAACATGGCGAAATACGCTGCGGCCGAAGCGAGTATCAAGGCCCTCGATCAGGCCATCCAGACGCACGGCGGCGCCGGTCTGACCTCCGACGTGGGCCTGGCGGGCATGCTGGCCGCGTCCCGCATCGCGCGGGTGGCGCCGGTCAGCCGGGAGATGATTCTCAACTTCGTGGCCCAGCACTCGCTGGGTCTGCCCCGGTCGTACTGATCGCCGAAAACCAACAGCAGCAGGAGTATTCGATGAGTGAGACACCGGACGCGCCGTTCGTGCGTTACGAGGTGCGCGACGGATTCGCGGTGCTGACCCTGGATTCGCCGCACAACCGCAATGCCCTGTCCTCGCGACTGGTGACCGAGTTGCTCGCCGGTCTGGGGCGAGCGGCCGTCGACGACGCGGTGCGCGGCGTGGTGCTCACCCACACCGGCAATACCTTCTGCGCGGGTGCGGATCTCAAGGAGGCGGTGGACGCGGATCCGGCGGCCGCCGCCGATATCCGCACCCGGTGGATGATCTCGGTGCTGCGCGACATCCTCACCATGCCGAAACCCGTTGTCGCGCAGGTGGACGGCAATGTCCGCGCGGGCGGCATGGGCATCATCGCCGCCTGCGATCTGGTGATCGCCGGGCGCGGCAGCAGTTTCGCGCTCACCGAGGTGCGGATCGGGCTGGCCCCGTTCATGATCTCGCTGACCCTGCTGCCGCGCATGACCGCCCGCTCGGCGGCGCGCTACTTCCAGACCGGCGAGACCTTCGACGCGGCCGAGGCCGAACGGATCGGCCTCATCAGTGTGGCCGCCGACGACCCGGCCGCCGAGACCGCGCGCCTGCTCGGCGAACTGCGCAAGGGCGCACCGCAGGGCCTGGCCGAGGCCAAGCAACTGGTGAACGCCGACCTGCTCGCGGCCTTCGACCGAGGTGCGGAGGAGCTGGCCAAACGCTCCGCGAGTTTCTTCGGCACCCCCGAGGTGATCGAGGGCATCACGGCCTTCATGCAGCGCCGTCCGCCCAGCTGGGCAGAATAGGCAACCATGGCCACACCCCACGAACCCAAGCAGGACCGCAGCCGGGCCACCCGGCAGCGGCTGCTGGAGGCGACCATCGACTGCCTGGCCCAGACCGGCTGGGCGGCCGCCACGGTCGCCGTCGTCGCCGAGCGCGCGGGGGTGTCGCGCGGTGCCGCCCAGCATCATTTCCCGACCCGCGAGGATCTGATCACGGCGGCGCTGGAGTACATGTTCGATACCCGGATGGACCAGGCCAAGGCCGACGCCCTCTCGGTCGCCGAGGTGGCGCAGGGCGTGGCCCGCACCGAGGCGCTGGTCTCGGGGCTGGTCGAGTCCTACACCAGCCCGCTGTTCAAGGCGGCGCTACAGGTGTGGACGCATGCCGCGGCCGATCCGGCGCTGCGCGAACGCATCGTCCCCATGGAGGCGCGCTTCGGTCGCATCTCGCATCGGATGGCGGTGGAGGCGCTGGGCGTCGACGACTCCGATCCGGTCACCCACCATCTGGTGCAGGCCACCCTGGATCTGGCGCGCGGTCTCGGGCTGGCCGACGTGCTCACCGATGATTCGGTGCGCCGCAAGGAGATCGTGCAGCAGTGGGCGTCCACGCTGCACGCGGCGCTGCCCGCCCCGCGCTGAACCGGTCTCGCGTCAGAAGCCGAAAACCTCTGCCAGGCAGATGAATTCGTCGTCCCAGCAGTGTTCGATGGCTTCCCGTTCGGGATCGGGCAGTCCGGGATCCCAGCCGACGCTGCGCCAGAAGGCTTCTCGGTGCTCATCGCTGAGGGGGTACGGCGTGCCCATACGGCATCCCTTGATCGTGACCGTCGTCACAATCAATCGTAGAGATCATCGCGAATCCCGCTGCCGAATCGTCGCGCCGGGCAAGGGAAGACATGGAAAAGGAGCGTCCGTACCGGAGGGTACGAACGCTCCTTCCTGACGACGGTTGACGAGCCCGCCGGGTCTCTACGTCTTCGGTGAGGTCAGGTCGTAGAGGGTGACCCCGTCCACGTCCTGAGAGTTGAAGTGCTGCTTCACCCATGCGGTGATCTGCGCACTCTGGCTCTGGTCGGCACCGCTGTCACCACCGCGTCCCGGACCCTGCTGGGAGCCGCTGATGAAGTAGTGGATCCGGCCCACCTGCACGTATTCCTGGAACTGCGCCAGCGTCGGGGACGGGTCGCTGCCGTTGAAGCCGCCGACCGGCATCACCGGCAGCTGCGCCGCCAGCTGGAAGCCCGCCGCCGCATTGGAACTCACGGTCGCCGCCACCCAGGTGTAGTCCGAGCCGTCGGCCTCCAGCAGCGCGGTGACCCTGGCGCTCGGATTGCTCGCACCCATCACGCCACCGGCCGCGCCGCCGCCCATGCCACCGAAACCGCCGGTGCCGCTCTCGTTTCCGTGGTTCGCGCCGGTGCCCTGGCCGCCGAAGCCGCCCTGGCCACCGTGCTGCATGCCACCGTCCGGCGCGCCGTTGCCGTGCTGCATGCCACCGTTCGGCATGCCGCCACGTTCGCCGCCGCCGCGCGGACCGCCGCCACCCCAGCCGCCGCGCACCGCGGGCCCGGCCGAGGGCATCGGCCCCTGATGCGCGGTCGCGAGACCGTCGACCGCGTAGGCGATCGGTCCGCTCAGCGCGACCAGCACCGCGGCCGCACCGGCCACCAGTGCCACCCGCCGGGGCAGTTTGATCAGCAGCAGCGCGGTGACCGCGATACCGCCGATCAGCACCGCCCAGCGCAGCCACGGCACGAAGGAGTCGCTGCGGGACAGGATGATCCACGCGGTCCAGACGGTGAGGCCCAGTGCCAGTGCGGCACTCAGCCGCACCCACAGCACCTCGCGGTGCTCCCAGGCCTGCACGATGCCGATGCCGACCAGGGCGGCGACCGCCGGGGCCAGCGCCACCGTGTAGTACGGGTGGAAGATGCCCTTCATGAAGCTGAACACCAGCCCGGTGCCCAGCAGCCAGCCGCCGAACAGGATCAGCGTGGCGCGGCGCGGATCGGTGCGGGACAGCTTGCCGCGCAGGGCGAGTCCGACCACCAGCGCGACCAGTGCGGCCGGGATGAGCCAGGCGATCTGACCGGCCTGCGCCGGTTCGAACAGCCGCCCGATGCCGGGCGTGCCCCACATGCCGCCGCCCCCGGTGGGCATATCGCCGCCGCGTCCGCCGGTGCTGCCGACCTCGTCGCCGTTGAGGCGGCCCAGGCCGTTGTAGCCGAAGGTCAGCTCCAGGATCGAGTTGTGCTGCGAGCCACCGAAGTACGGGCGATCGCTCGCGGGCCACAGCTCGGCGATCAGCACCCACCAGCCCGCGCCCGCCACCATGGCCGCGCCCGCCGCGAACAGCTGCGCGATCCGCTTGCCGAGCTTCGGGGGACCGGCCACCAGGTAGGTCAGGGCCAGCGCCGGAACGATCAGCAGCACTTGCAGCTGCTTGGTCAGGAAGCCGAATCCCATCAGCACGCCGGTGATCACCAGCCAGCGCCAGCGGCCGTCGCTGACGGCGCGGGTCATGGCCCAGGCCGACGCGATCATCAGGAACACCAGCATGGCGTCCGGGTTGTTGAACCGGAACATCACCGCCGCGATCGGCGTGACGGCGAGCACCAGGCCCGCCAGCAGTCCGGCGCTGGGGCCGAACGACTTTCGCACCGTGGCCCACAGCAGGGCCACCGCGGCGACGCCCAGCAGTGCCTGCGGCAGCAGCATGCTCCAGCTGTGCAGACCGAAGATCCGGACCGAGATCTCCATGGGCCACAGCGACAATGGCGTCTTGTCGACGGTGATGGAGTTGGCGGCATCGGAGGAGCCGAAGAAGAACGCCTTCCACGACACCGATCCGGCCTGCACGGCGGCCGCGTAGAACGAGTTGGCCCAGCCGTTGCTCGACAGGTTCCACAGGTACGCGACGGCGGTGCCGACGAGCAGTGCTGCCAGTGCGAAGTATTCGCGCCGATCGGCGCGCAGGGCCGGAGCCTGCGCGGGTGGCGAGACGAGCGGTGGTTCGATCAGGGTCGCGGTCATCGTTCGCCTCCTCTGTTCTCGTGACCGGTCGCGGTCTCGGCGGACCGGGCCGGAATGTCCCACAGCGGGAACCGCCCGTGTTCGGGCTCGCACCGGCCGCGGAAGCGGACCGGTGCGGTGTGGAATCCGTCGTCCGTATTCGCCTGTGGCACAGGCGAGAACGGGATCAAAGAGCGCCCTCGGTGGGCGTCCGATGCTTGGGGGCGCCGGCATTGCGGAAGACCCAGCGCAGGCCGACGAAGCGCAGCAGGGTGGCAACCAGGTTGGCCACGACCAGCACCACCAGCTCCAGGTGCACCGCGGAATCCGGGGCCCAGTGATGCAGGGCGAACAGCGAACCGCTGGTCAGGAACAGGCCGATGCCGAAGAGGATCAGGCCCTGGAAGTGATGCGACACCGCCGCGGTCGCGCCGCGCACGCCGAAGGTGAAGGCGCGGTTGGCGGCGGTATTGCCGACCGCGGTGACCAGCAGCGCCAGGAAGTTGGCGACCTGCGCACCGGTGAAGCCCTGGAGAACCACGTACAGCAGCAGGTAGGCCAGGGTGGAGGTGACGCCGATGATGCCGAAACGCACCAGCTGTCCGACCATGCCGAGCGGAACGCCTTCCATCAGCGGTTCACGGCCGATGGCCGCGCGCAGATCGTTGATCGGCATGTGCCCGGAGGTGAGCGCGCGCCCGACCCGCCAGACGCCGAGCAGGTCCTTGCGGGCGGTGTCGACGATGTCGACGCTGGAGTCCGGATCGTCGATCCAGTCCACCGGGACCTCGTGGATGCGCAGGCCGATGCGCTCGGCCAGCACCAGCAGTTCGGTGTCGAAGAACCATTCGCCGTCCTCGACCAGCGGCAGCACCAGCTTGGCGACCTCGCCGCGCATGGCCTTGAAACCGCACTGCGCGTCGGAGAACTTGGCCTGCAGCGAGGTGCGCAGGATCAGGTTGTAGCAGCGGGAGATGAACTCGCGCTTGGGACCGCGCACCACCCGCGAGGACTTGGCCAGCCGGGTGCCGATGGCCAGATCCGAGTGGCCCGACACCAGCGGCGCGACCAGCGGCAGCAGCGCGTTGAGGTCGGTGGAGAGGTCGACGTCCATGTACGCCACGACTTCGGCGTCGGAGTTCTGCCACACCTCGCGCAGGGCGCGACCGCGGCCCTTGCGGTCCAGGTGCACCACCCGGACGCCGTCGAGGGACTCCGAGAGCTCCTTGGCGACGGCCAGGGTGGTGTCGGTGGAAGCGTTGTCCGCGATGGTGATTCGCGCGGTGAACGGGAAGTTGAGCTTCAGGAACGCGTGCAGTCTGCGAACGCAGGGACCGAGGTCGGTCTCCTCGTTGTAGACGGGGACCACCACGTCCACGACGGGGGCGGTCACTGCTGATGCGGGTTCCGCCGCCCGCACGGCGGTCACGGTGTCGTTCATACTGACCAAACTCGATCATCGAACTCACATCGAGCTGCGGTCCAGCTGGGAGGTTCCTGGGAGGCGTGACCTCAGCTATTTCGGATCGACACTCAGCCGCCACAGCGGCGAGACCGGACCGTGGCCCGCACCCAGGTCGTAAGAGGCCTCCAAGCAGCGGAAAGTCCACTCCTTGGCGAAGCCGACCGCGTCCGGAACCGAGTAGCCGTGTGCCAGTGCGCAGCAGATGGCGGCTGCCAGGGTGTCGCCGCCGCCGTGATCGTTCCCGGTGGCCAGGCGGCGGGCGGGCAGCTCGTGGAAGGTGTCGCCGTCGAAGAGCAGATCGGTGCTCTGCTCGGAGGTGCGCAGGTGCCCGCCCTTGACGATGGCCCACTGCGGGCCCAGCGCGATGAGCGCCTCGGCGGCCTTGCGGGCCGACGCGTCGTCGATCACGTCGATGCCGGTGATGAGCCGGACCTCGTCGAGGTTGGGGGTGACGACGGTGGCCAGCGGAATCAGGGTGTGGCGCACCGCGTCCAGGGCTTCGGCGTGCAGCAGGGCGTCGCCGTGCATGGAGGCGGCGACCGGGTCGACGACGAGCGGGATGCCGCCCTGGCGTCCGATGCCGACCTCGCGGCAGACGCCCGCGACGGCCTCGATGATGGCGGTGGAGGCCAGCATGCCGGTCTTGGCCGCGCCGATTCCGATGTCGCCCACCACGGTTCGCACCTGCCCGGCGACGATCTCCGGGGGGATCTCGTGGAAAGCGCTGACGCCGAGCGTGTTCTGCACGGTTACCGCGGCCACCGCGACGCAGGCGTGCACGCCGCACAGCGCCATGGTCCGGGAGTCGGCCTGGATTCCGGCACCGCCGCCGGAGTCGGTCCCGGCGATGGTGAGCGCGCGAACCGGAGTGGTGCCGTTGGGGGCAAGCGGTAGGAGTTCCACGTCACAGACCCTAGTCGGCCGGTATCGGCCCCCGCGTTCCGGTCTAAATGAAAACGGTTACCATTAGCAACATGACTGCAGCCCAGCCTCCCGCCCTGCCCGTGACCGTGCTCTCCGGATTTCTCGGGGCGGGCAAGACCACCCTGCTCAACCACATCCTGGCCAACCGGGACGGCCGCCGGGTGGCGGTCATCGTCAACGACATGAGCGAGGTGAACATCGACGCGGCGCTGGTCGCGGGGCAGGGGCACCTGGATCGGACCGAGGAGAAGCTCGTCGAGCTGACCAACGGGTGCATCTGCTGCACGCTGCGCGAGGACCTCATCGAGTCGGTGGGGAAGCTGGCGCGGGAGGGCCGCTTCGATCAGCTGGTCATCGAATCCACCGGGATCTCCGAGCCGATGCCGGTGGCGGCGACCTTCGAGTGGGAGTTCGAGGACGGCTTCCGGCTCGGCGAACTCGCGCGGCTGGACACCATGGTGACCGTGGTCGACGCCTCCACGTTCCTGGCGGAGATCGTGAAGGGTCAGGCGCTGGCCGAACGCGATATGCAGGCGGGGGAGGGTGACGCGCGCACCATCGCCGACCTGCTCATCGACCAGGTGGAATTCGCGAATGTGCTGGTGCTCAACAAGACCGACCTGGTGAGCGAGAACGCCGTCGGCACAGTCGAAGCCACCATCCGGCGCTTGAATCCCACTGCGCGCGTGCTGCGTTCCACCCGCGGCGTCGTCGACCTCGCCGAGGTGCTCGGCACCGGCCGCTACAACCCCGACCTGGCGGCCCAATTCGACGGCTGGGACGAGGAACTCGCGGGCGGGCACCCGCCCGAGACCGAGGAGTACGGCATCAGCAGCCTCACCTTCACCGCCGACCGTCCCTTCCACCCCGAACGACTGGACAACGCACTGTCCCAGCTCAATCGGCTACTGCGCAGCAAGGGCTTCTTCTGGCTGGCCAGCCGTCCCGGCCTCGCCGCCATCTGGTCGCAGGCGGGCCCCAATCTCACCTTCGAGGCGGGGGCCTACTGGTCGGCGCTGGACATGACTCCCGGCCAGGAGATCGTGTTCATCGGCATCAAGCTGGACCGTCCCCACGTGCGGGATCTGCTCACCTCCGCGCTGCTCACCGATGCCGAACTCGCTGCGGGCCAGCAGGAATGGCTGACCTACGCCGACCCGTTCCCGTCCTGGGGCGAGGCCCACGAGCACGCGTAGCGCCACCGCGTGTTCGGCCACCGGCGTGGCGAAGGTGGTGACCTTGGAGTTCGCTGCGGGTCCGGGGCGAATCCGTTGACAACCCGTGTGACGGTCGTTACGAATGTCTGCGAATCCCGTCGAACGGCTGACGGGGTCGGTTGTCGATAGGACCGGGTATGCGGCGTTCGGGTCAGTTCGGGTACGTCGCGGCGTTCGGGGCGGGTGCGGCGGTGGTGCTGCTCACGTCGATGGCGTCGCCCGCGCACGCCGACGCGGTGGCCGCACCGGTCACCATGGTCGCCACCGACTGCACGGAAGTCACCACCACCCTGCCGATTCCGATCGAGCAGGCGGCGGCCGCCCTGCCCGCGGGCTATGTTCCGGAGAGCCTCGCCGGATTCACCTCCAGCGCACCGGATCTCCCCGGCCCCGGCGGCCTGATCGTCGGCACCCTGGATTGCCGCCACGGCATCCTCGACGGCGCCGACATCGGCGCTTTCCAGGAGAGCGACCGCGGCATCGTGGTCCGCGCCCGCGACAACACCCCCGGCCTCCAGCTCTACACGGTCGACTTCCTGTCAACCGCACCCGATCTGGTGCACGCCCTCGACGCCGCCGGTTTCCCGGCCCGCCTCACCCCGAACATCCTCGCCACCGCCAACGGCGCGGGCATCGCCGAGGGCCTCACCATCCAGGTCGGCGCACCGATGTCCACCCCGGTCCCGCTACCGCTGGCGACCTCCTGGCACGGCGCCGCCGCCCTGCGCAACAACCGCCTCGGCTACACGGCGAGCATGGGAATCGGTTCCGCCACCACGTCTCCCGGCACCCCGATCGCCCCGCTGATGGCCGGCACCAACGGCACCGGCGTCGGCATCATCGCCCACTTCGACGACACCTTCACTCTCACCCCGTGACCCGCCCCTCGGTGAGGGCGCGGTGGCGGAGCTGCTCGAGTTCGATGAACCCGTCGATCAGCGTGGTGTAGACCCGTTCGACCAGCGTCGGATCCACACCGTGCTGTACCGCCAGCTCGCGGAGTCCAGCCATCATCCGGATGCGCCGGTCGGGTGCGCGGACCTCTTCGGGGTTGCGTTTGAAGGTCGCCGCGCGCATCACCAATTGCTGTCGGGCGCCGAGCAATTCGATGATCTGGGCGTCGATCCCGTCGATTTCGCGGCGGACATCTTCCAGAGACATGGGTCTCGATCCTTTCGATTCGAGACCGCCGCTGGCGCACAGCCGGAAGCGTCGTGACGGATCGGCTGTCGCACGCGACGGCCGATACACAAGCGCGATTCAGGGCCGCCGGAACTCCGGCCACCACCAGGACTGCGCCACCAACATCACCCGGCAATCCAACCACAGCCCGAAGCCGTTCGCACGCAAGGGAATGCTCGCGGTTCCCATTCGTACAAGTGGAGCTGGCGCGCCGCTGGCTATTGTTCGGAATATGGCTACCCGATCGGGGCTCTCGATGCGCCCACAGCCGATGATCGCTGTTCGCGATGTGCGCGCGTCCAGTGCTTGGTACCAGCGGGTGCTGGGGGCGAGTAGTGGACACGGCGGGGACGAGTACGAGCAGCTGCTGGTGGAGGGGCAGCTGATCATGCAGTTGCACCGGCTCGACTGCGGGCATCACCACGGGACGATCGGGGATCCCGCGCTGCCGGTGGGCAATGGCATCGCATTGTGGTTCGAGACGGACTATTTCGAGGCCGCGGTGCGTCGCATCCGCCAATTCGGTGCATCGGTGGCGACCGATGCACACCTCAATCCCAACTCCGGGCACCGCGAGATATGGCTGCGGGACCCGGATTCCTACCTGGTGGTGCTCGCCGAATCGTGACGGCACCGCGTCCCGAATCAGGCCAGGGCGCTGAAGAATTCGCGAATATCGGCGAGCAGGACGTCGGTGGCCTCGTGCGCCGCGTAGTGCCCGGCGGCATCGTTGGGGCTGGTCGAGCGGGCCGAGTTCACGTCGTAGGCGTGCCAGCTGACGATGTTCTTGTGGTCGCGTTCGGCGAAGCGGCGAATGGACTGGAAGTCGCCCTTGAACATGGCCAGGGCGGTGGGGGTGGTGGTGGGTTCGGTGGGGCGGTCGGTGTCGTGGGCGTCCGCGTAGTAGGAGCGGGTCGAGGAGCCGCCGGTGGCGGTGAGCCAGTAGAGGGCGATATTGCCGATCACGAACTCGGCGTCGAGCGTCTCGCTGAAGAGCTGGGCGTTCCAGGCGAGCAGGCCCAGCGGTGAGTCCGCGAGGGCGAAGGCGAGGGTCTGCGGCTGCTGACTGTGCAGGGTGTTGAACGCCATCTTGTTCTCGTGGAACCACTGCAGGTGGGCGAGCCCGGCCTGATCGTCCTCGGACAGGCCCGCGAACTCGGCCGGATCACCCGACGGGAACGAGAACAGCTGCGTCACATGGACTCCCAGCACCCGGTCGGGGGCGATGCGGCCGATCTCGGGGGAGACCATGGACCCGCCGTCGTTGCCGATCGCGCCGTAGCGCTGGTACCCGAGCCGGTCCATCAGCTCGACCCAGGCGCGGGCGGTGCGGCGGGTGCCCCAGCCGCCGCTGCGGGTCGGACCGGAGAAGCCGAAGCCGGGCAGCGACGGGAGCACCACGTGGAAGGCGGGGGCGTCGGCGGATTCCGGCTCGGTGAGCGGGGCGATGAGGTCCAGGTACTCCAGGACCGAGCCGGGCCAGCCGTGGGTGAGGATGACCGGGGTGGCGTCCGCCCGGCTGGAGCGCACGTGCAGGAAGTGGATGTCCTCACCGTCGATCTCGGTGGTGAACTGCGGGTAGGCGTTCAGCTTGGTTTCCAGTGCGCGCCAGTCGAATTCGTTCAGCCAGTAGTCGGCCAGTCCCCGGACGCGGTCGTTGGTGACGCCGTACGCGTCGCCGACACCCGGCAGCTCGTTCGGGAACAGTGCCCGCCGCAGCCGGTCGTCGAGGTCGTCGAGCTGGGCCTGCGGGATGGCGACGGTGAAGGGGCGGATCGCGGTGGTGGTCATCATTCTCTCCTTTGTGGAACGGAATGTTTCGTTCTGTTCCAACCGTAACGGAACGGACCATTCCGTTCAAGTGGTATTCTCGGATTCATGCCGAAGACCACCGAAGTCGCAGCTCAGCGCGCCTTGCCCGGACGCAAGGCGCAGGCGGCCCGCAATGACGAACTCATCCTGGCGGCCGCCCGCGACGTGTTCCTGTCCGAGCCGAAGGCCCCGATCTCGGCGGTCGCCGAACGCGCGGGCGTCGGCATCAGCGCGCTGTATCGCCGCTACCCCAGCAAGGAGGAGCTGCTGCGCACCCTCTGCTACGACGGGCTGCGCCGCTACAACACGGAAGCCGAAGCGGCCCTGGAGATTCCGGACGGCTGGGCGGCGCTGGTCGACTTTCTGCGCCGCGTGGTCGACGCCGACGTGCACTCCCTGACGGTGCACCTGGCGGGCACCTTCACCCCGGACGAATCGATTCTGCCGGAGGTCATGCGCTCGGCCGAACTCAACGACGAACTGCTGCGCCGCGCGCAAGCCGCCGGCCGCCTGCGCCCCGGCGTCACCACCGCCGACCTGGGCCTGATCCTCGAGGCCTGCGCCGCGGTCACGCTCCCGGACGCCGAACGCACCACCCAGCTGCGCCGCCGCGTCCTCGCCCTGCTCGTCGACGGCCTGGCCGCCGGAGGTGAACTCCCCGGCCCCCCGCCCGTGCCCGGCGAGTTCGCGGGCCGCTGGCGGCGCACCGGATAGCGTGGGCGGCATGGAGATCCTGGCGTACGGCGTGCAGGTCGACGAGAAGCCGCTGCTGCGGGCCGCCTTCGCGGGGCAGCACGAGCTGCGGCTGCTGGAGGAGTTCCTCAACCGCAATACCGCGCCGCTCGCGGCGGGCTACGAGGTCGTCTCCACCAGCGTCAACGCCGAGCTGGACGGCGCGGTGCTGCGGATCCTGGCGGCGGGCGGGACGCGCATGATCGCCCAGCGCTCAACGGGTTTCAACAATATCGACCTGGAGGTGGCGGCGGAGCTCGGGCTGACGGTGGCGCGGGTCTCCTATTATTCGCCGTACGCGGTGGCCGAATTCGCGTGGACGCTGGCAATGGCGGTGAACCGCAGGCTGATTCGCGCCGCCAACCGCACCCGTGAGTTCGATTTCCGCCTGGACGGGTTGATGGGCCGTGATATTCACGGCATGACGGTCGGCGTGATCGGCACCGGCAAGATCGGCGAGTGCTTCGCGCGCATCGCGCACGGGTTCGGTACCCGGTTGCTGGGCTGGGATGTGGCCGAGAATCCTTGCTGCCGTGACGAATTGGGGATGAAGTACACCGAGCTGGAAGTACTGCTCGCCGAATCCGACATCGCCGACGACACCCTGGCCCGGCTGATGACCATGCCGAACGTGCTGGTCACCTCGCATCAGGCCTACTTCACCGATACCGCGGTCGGACAGATCGTGGACGCCACCGTCGGCAATGTCGAGGACTACCTGTCCGGCCGCCGATCCGAGAACACGCTGGTTCCCGTTCGCTGAAGCTGTCGATTTCCGTCGCGCGGCTCCGACCAACGGTCGAGGAATACCGGACCGGAAAGGATTGTCATGAACTGGACTCTCGAAGTGCTCGTCGTCCCCGTCACGGACATCGATCGCGCCAAGGACTTCTACAGCACCAAGCTCGGCTTCCACGTCGACCACGATGTGCAGCCCGCTCCGGGCGTGCGCATCTGCCAGCTCACCCCACCCGGCTCCGGCTGCTCCATCGTGATCGGCGAGGGCGCGGTCCCGAAGATGGAGCCCGGTTACCTGAAGGGCATGCAGCTGATCGTGCCCGATATCAAGCGAGCCCACGCCGAGTTGGTCGAGCGCGGTGTGGAATGCGGCGAGATCCAGGTGCTCGGCGAGAACCCCGCCGACGTCGCCGACCCCCTCGACAATGTCGGCTTCATCTTCTTCGACGATCCGGACGGCAACAGCTGGGCCGTGCAGCAGATCTCGACCCGCCCCTGAACATGATTCGGGGCGGACGACCCGAAAGTCATCCGCCCCGAACAGGTTTCGAACTAGCTCACGACACGACCGGCAGGTACACCTGGTTGCCGGTGGTGGCGAATTCGGCGGACTTCTCGGCCATGCCCGCCTCGATGGCGGCCACGTCGGTTAGGCCCTGCTTCTCGGCGTAGTCGCGGACGTCCTGCGAGATGCGCATGGAGCAGAACTTGGGGCCGCACATGGAGCAGAAGTGCGCGGTCTTGGCGGGTTCGGCGGGCATCGTCTCGTCGTGGTACTCCCGCGCGGTGTCGGGGTCCAGGGAGAGGTTGAACTGGTCCGTCCAGCGGAATTCGAAGCGCGCCTTGGACAGTTCGTTGTCGCGGTCCTGGGCGCGCGGGTGCTGCTTGGCCAGGTCGGCGGAGTGGGCGGCGATCTTGTAGGTGATCACGCCGACCTTCACGTCGTCGCGGTTGGGCAGGCCCAGGTGCTCCTTGGGCGTGACGTAGCAGAGCATGGCGGTGCCCGCCTGCGCGATGATGGCCGCGCCGATGGCCGAGGTGATGTGGTCGTAGGCGGGCGCGATGTCGGTGGCCAGCGGGCCGAGGGTGTAGAAGGGCGCCTCCTCGCAGAGCTCCTCCTCGAGGCGCACGTTCTCCACGATCTTGTGCATGGGCACGTGGCCGGGGCCCTCGATCATCACCTGCACGCCATAGGATTTCGCGATCTTGGTGAGCTCGCCGAGGGTGCGCAGTTCGGCGAACTGGGCCTCGTCGTTGGCGTCGGCGATGGAGCCGGGACGCAGGCCGTCACCCAGCGAGAAGGTGATGTCGTAGCGGGCCAGGATCTCGCAGAGTTCCGCGAAGTTGGTGTACAGGAACGATTCCTGGTGATGCGCCAGGCACCACGCCGCCATGATCGACCCGCCGCGCGAGACGATGCCGGTGACCCGCTTGGCGGTCAGCGGCACGTAGCGCAGCAGCACGCCCGCGTGCACCGTCATGTAGTCGACGCCCTGCTCGGCCTGCTCGATCACGGTGTCGCGGTACATCTCCCAGGTGAGCTTGGTGGGATCACCGTTCACCTTCTCCAGGGCCTGGTAGATCGGCACGGTGCCGACCGGGACCGGGGAGTTGCGCAGGATCCACTCGCGGGTCTCGTGAATGTTCTTGCCGGTGGACAGATCCATGATGGTGTCGGCGCCCCAGCGGGTGGCCCACACCATCTTCTCCACCTCCTCGGCGATGGAGGAGCTGACGGCCGAGTTGCCGATATTCGCGTTGATCTTCACCGCGAACTTCTTGCCGATGATCATCGGCTCGGACTCCGGGTGGTTGTGGTTGGCCGGGATGACCGCGCGTCCGGCGGCCACCTCGTCACGCACCAGCTCCGGCGAAACCCCTTCGCGCGCCGCGATATAGCGCATCTCGTTGGTGATCACGCCCTGGCGCGCCCAGTTGAGCTGGGTCGGCGGGCCGTCGACCCGGGGCTTGTCCCACTCGTCGCGCAGCTTGGGCAGCCCGCCCTCGAGGTCGATGGCGGCGGTGTCGTCGGTGTACGGACCGGAGGTGTCGTACACGTCGAAATGTTCACCGTTGGTGAGGTTGATGCGGCGCAGCGGAACCCGCAGGGTCACGCCCTCGCCCTCGACCTGCTCGTAGAATTTGACGCTGCCCTGAATGGGGCCGGTGGTCACGGTGTCGACCGGTGCGGAACTGCTGGGGACACGACTCGAAGACATGGGGTGAATCCTCCCTACGCCGGCATTACCCGGTCAGGTTCATACGGTCGACGGCCCTAGCCGTCCTCTCAGCCCGCTGGTGCGAGCCCCCGTTGGCATACGTAACTTTCCGCAGCCGACCATACAGGCCCGCCGCAACCCCCGAGGCCGAGCGCCGGAAGATATACGGAACACGCATGCCCGGCCGATGGTCGGCCGGGCATGCGTCGCGGAAGCGGTCGAGAGTGCTTACCGCTCCTGCGGTCCGATCGGCCAGCCGAGTGCGCCGAACGCGGCGTTGAGTGAGATCTCGGTCTGGGTGGCGAGGGCATCGAGGCTGCCGAGCATGGTGATCACGTCATCGGTCCGGCAGCCCGCCGGGTCGGCAGCGCCGGGGGCGAGCCGGGATTTGATCCAGTTGAAGGCGTCCGCCATGCCGAGCGTGGTCAGCGTCAGATGCTCGCTGAGGTGATCGCGCTTGTAGTACACGGAGGTGCCGCCGTCGCACCACTGCCGCACCATGCGGTCGTTGGTGTACCAGGGCACCGCCTCGTCGTAGACGCCCTGATAGACCATCATCGGCGCGGTCGGCGGATTACTGCCCAGCACAGTCGAATCGAAGACCTCCTTGATGTCGGGCAGGGCCAGGAAGTCGGCGATCGGGATGGTCAGCATGCGCTGGTAGTCGGTGAACATCAGGTTCAGCACATTGCGCACCAGGCACTGGTGGGTGGTGCGATCCATGATCGCGCGGCCCTCCGGGGTCAGGTACCGGTCGGCGGTCTCGGCGAACTTCGGGTAGGCGTTGCGCAGCGAGGCCATGCCGACGCCGATCAGGCTGGCGAACATGGAACCGTTGACGTGCAACAGGGATTCGACATCCGAGACCGGCGCGCCCATCGCCATGCCCTTGATGTTCAGCTCCGGCGCGTAGGTCGGCTGCATCTCCGCGGCCCAGCCGGTGCCCATGCCGCCGCCGGAGTAACCCCACAGTGCGACAGGCGTATTCGCGCCGTCAAGGCCCAGCGGCCGGAAGCTCTCGGCGGCGCGCACGCTGTCGAGGATCAGGTAGCCGGGTTCCTTGGCGACCGCCAGATGTCCTTGCAGCCCTTCGTAATCGGGCACATTGATGGCATAGCCCTGACTGATCGACGCCGCCAGTTCCAGGTATTCGACGGTCGAGTGGATGCCTTCGAGCGCGGGCAGCCCGCCGCCCTGCTGCAGGATGTAGGAGGGTGCGCACGCGGGTGACGTGCTGTCGTAGAAGAACTGGTGCGATACCAGCGGCCGGCCGTGCGAGGTATCGGCCCCCTCGGGAATCGCGACCGTGGTCGCCGCCACCGCGGGCTGGCCGTTCAGGTCGGTGGTGCGGTAGAGCAGCTGCCAGGAGCGCACGTGCACCGGCAGCACGGTGAGCACCGCCAGCTGGACTTCGCGAGTGCGCAGAATGGTGCCCGGATCGGTGGCCTCGAAGCCGTCGGGCGCTTGATAGAACGGATCCACATCGATCGGTTGTGGTTGCGCCGCCGCCGATCCGGCGGTGACACCCCCGAGCAGCACGGCCGAAGCCGCCGTCAAAGCCGTCGCGAGGGCGACCGCGGTGTACCGCCGCCATCCCCGTCTTCGGCGATCCCCATTGATAGCCACGTCTCTGTTCCCTTCCTCATCGACGTGACATGGATTACAACACGGTGACCAGTTACCGACAAGATGTCTTTCTGAAATGATGATGGCTATCGTCTAGGCATGTCCCGCAGCAACTCTGCCGCGGCGCCCGACCGGACTCCCGCCAGGCGCCGGATCCGCGGCCTCGATGCCGACGAGCGCAGCGCCCAGCGCCGCCGTCAACTGCTCACCGCGGCCACCGAACTCTTTGCCCGGCAAAGCTATTCGGGCACCTCGATCGAACAGATCTGTCAGGCCGCCTTCGTCGGTACCAAAGGCTTCTACGACCACTTCGAGAGCAAGGAAGCCTGCTATACCGCGCTGCTCGACCAGATCACCCGGGGCATCCAGCAAAGCGTGCTCCTCGCCGCCACCGAGACCGCCGGGCGGCCGTGGCCGGAACGCCGCCACGCCGTGCTGGCCGCCTTCGTGAACGCCATCGCCGACGACCCCCGGCTGGCCAAGGTCACCTTCGGTGAGGCGGGCGGCATCTCGCCCGCGGTCGAGGCCCAGCGGCGCAGTAACCGGCGCTGGTCGGCGGCGTTCCTGGCGCAGCAGTGGCGCGGCGGCGAAATATCCGATGACGCAAGGGAACTGGCGCTCGCGCTGGCCACCATCGGCGGGCTGTTCGAACTGATCGCGGACTGGCTGCACCACCACGACGACGGCGGTGCGATGGATTCCGTCGACCGGCTCGTCGGCAATCTGAACCACTTCATGGCGGTGATCGACGCCGGTCGGACCGCGATCCGCTAGTCGCCACGCCCGGCGAGCATCAGCTCGTGCAGGGTGTCGCGCAGCCAGCGGTGCGCGGGATCCGCGTCGTGGCGCGGATGCCAGGCCAAACTGTATGGCAGCGGCGGAGTTTCGACCGGCAGCTCGAACACCACCAGGCCCAGCCGCTCGGCCAGGCCGCTCGCGCACGACGGCAGATTGCCGACGAGATCGCTGTCCAGCAGGAAGAACAGCGAGCTCGGATACCCGGACACGGTGGCCCGCACCGTGCGATGCAGGCCGTGCTCCGCCAGCGCCGTGTCGATCGGACCGGTGAGCCTGCCGCGCCGCGACACCAGCAGCGGGCGTGCCACCGCGTAGTCCGCGAGCTCGATTCGGTTGTCGCGCAGCAGCGGATGACCACGACGCGCCACGCCGACCATCCGATCCACGAACACCGGCCGGAGCTGGATCTCGGGCTCGCGTGAATCGATGATGCCGAGCTCGAGATCGGCCCGGCCCTCGCGCAGCATCGGCAGATCGAACGGGCTCTCCGGCAGGAAGCGCAGCCGCAGACCGGGTGCCTCGACCGCCGCCCGCTCGATCAGGCCCGGACCGTACACGGCGGCCATGGCGTCGGGGGCCAGTACCGCGAAGTCGCGCGTGGTGGTGCGGATGTCGGTGGCGTGTGCCGCCGTGAACAGTCGCTGCACCCGATCCACCAGTTCCCGGACCTCGGGCTCGATGGTCAGGGCATGCGGGGTGGGTGTCATGGCGCGGCCCGCTCGCACCAGGATCGGATCCCCGAGGGTGCGCCGCAATCGCCCCAGCGCCCGGCTCACCGCGGGCTCCGACAGATGCAGCCGTTCGGCGGCCGCCGTCACGCTGTGCTCGATGAGCAGCGCGTCCAGCACCACCAGCAGGTTCAGGTCCAGGCCGCGTAGCTCGCGCGATTGCGTCTCGTGCATATATTCGATGATAAAGATGCATTTGAGTAATCAGATCTCCGGCCCTACCGTGGAACAGGTGGCGCTCAGCTGAGGCGAAGTATCCGACACCAGAGCGGATTCGTCTGTGCCGCAGTCCATTCCACTCGCTCGGCCGGTATCCGGCCGAGTCGGCCCGGCCGCGCCGCCAGCGACCGCATGATTCCGGGAACCGCCGTCTCGGCGCGTTTCGAACAGAATTCGACCCCACGGCTCCTCGCCGGTGGCGGATTCCGGCCGAAACGCGCCGGGGCGCAGTCGGATCGGCGGCAGCGGGACGGCCCGGCCGTCACCCCCCGATCTCGAGGAGTCCCAGTCATGTCCACCGTCGTGTCCCCGGCTCCGGCCGACGAATTGCGTCGCGCCGGTCCGTCCCGCGCCACCTTGCTCGCCCTGTGCGCCTGCGTCATGGTGGCCCAGAGCATGGTCGCCGCCATCAACCTGGCCATTCCGGTGCTGGCCGCGTCGTCGCTGCATCCGCGACCCTCGGAACTGCTGTGGGTGGTGGACGCGTATGTGATCGTCTTTGCCGCGCTGCTGATTCCGGCCGGTGCGCTCGCGGATCGCTTCGGGCGCAAGGGAGTACTGATGAGCGGGCTCATGCTGTTCGCGGTGGGTGCGGCACTGAGTGCGGCGGCGGCCGCGCCCGCGTTGCTGATCGCGGGGCGGGCACTGTCGGGGGCCGGGGCGGCGATGATCACGCCGACCACGCTGTCGATCCTGGTGCAGCTCTCGCCCGACCCGAGGGCGCGGGCGCACGCGCTCGCGACCTGGACGCTGTCACTGGGACTCGGTGGGGCGCTGGGCAATATCGGTGGCGGGCTGTTGCAGCAGTATCTGCCGTGGCGGGCGCTGTTCCTGGTGATGGCTCCGCTGGGGTTGGTGCTGGCCGGGGTGGTCGCGGCGGTGACGCCGAAAACGCCTCGGCGCGAAGCGAATCAGGATCCGGTGGGGGCGCTGTTGCTCATCCTCGGGTCGACGGCGGTGCTCTACGGCATCATCGAGGGGCCATCGCACGGCTGGGGTTCGGCGACGGTGCTGAGCGCGTTCGGTCTCGGCGTGGCGCTGCTGGCCGGGCTGGTGTGGCATTCGCTGCGCAGCCCGCATCCGCTGGTCGATCCGCGGGTGTTCCGGTCGCCGGGCCTGCGGGCCGCGGTGCTCGGCACCGCCACCACGTTCTTCGGGCTGTTCGCGCTGTTCTTCGTGAACTCCCAATATCTCCAGTACATCAAGGGTTTCACGCCCGCCGCCGCCGGAATCGCCATCGTGCCGCTGACCATCGGGATGATCCTGATCCCGCGCTGGGCCATGCGGTTGCAGGCCCGGACCGGCCCGCGCCTCCCGGCGGCGGGTGGACTGGCCGTGATCGGCGCCGGCCTGCTGCTGGTCGCCACCGCGGACGAGAACACGCCGTACCCGCTCTACGCGGTGTACCTGGTGCTGCTTTCTATCGGCATGGGACTGGCCTCGCCGGTGCTGACCGGCGGCGTCATGGCCAACCTGCCAGCCGACCGCTCCGGGATGGGAGCCGGATTGAACTCCGCGGCAAGAGAATTCGGTGCGGCCACCGGGGTCGCGGTGCTGGGCACCATCATGGCTTCACACTCGGGGGCCGGAGCCCATGACCCGGCCGCCTTCACCGATGCCATGGGTGTCGGCCTCGGCGTCATCGGCGGACTGGTGCTGCTCGCCGCCCTGACGGTGTGCGTCGGCTACCGGGCCCGCGCCTGAGGTGTCCTCCTCGAACCCGATCCGCTTGTGCAGCGCCGCAAGCGGTTTCGGGGCCCACCAGTTGCCGGTGGACAGCAGCCGCATGAGCGCCGGGGCCAGCAGACCGCGAATGATGGTGGCGTCGGAGATGACGGCCAGCGCCAGCCCGATGCCGAACAGCTTCATGGGCGCGACCTCGGAGGTCGCCACCGACAGCAGCACCACCGCCATCAAACCCGCGGCGGCGGTGAAGATCCGGCCGGTGCGGGCGACGCCGAGCGCCACCGAACGGGTGTTGGCCTCGGGGCTGCGGTCGGAGGCCAGCCACTCCTCGCGGATGCGCGAGAGCAGGAACACCTCGTAGTCCATCGACATGCCGAAGGCCAGGCAGAACATCAGGATCGGCATGAACAGGTCGATGCTGCCGGTGGCGGTGAAACCCAGCAGGCTCGACAGGTGGCCCTGCTCGAAGATCCAGATCATCGCGCCGAAGGTCGCGGTGAGCGACAGCAGGTTGAGCACCAGCGCCTTCAGTGGCAGCACCACGCTGCCGGTGAACAGGAACAGCAGGATCAGGGTGATGACCGCGATCAGCCCGGCGGCCAGGGGAATCCGGCTGATCACCGAGTCCATGGTGTCCTGGTTCAGCGCACCCGCACCGCCGAAGAGGGCATCGCCCGGCGCGGGGACCGCGCGCAGGTCCGCCAGCTGCTGCTTCCCCTCGGCGGAGAAGGGCGCGATCTTGGTGACGATCGTCAGATAGGCGCCGGCGGGCTGGATCATCTCCGTGATCCCGGAGGCCATCGCGGCCCCGTTCACGTAGATGCCGGAGCCGGAGAGCACCGCCGCCACCCCGTGGACCTTGGACAGACCCTGCGCGTAGGTGGCGAGTTCCCCTGGCGCGCCCTGGAATCCGGGCAGCGCCACCACCGCGCTCGACGCCATATCGGCCCCGAAGTCCTGCCGCAGCGCGTCACCCACCTGACGGCTGGAGGCGGTCGTGCTGATCACCCGGTCGTCGGGGGTGCCGAAATGTGCTGTCAGGAAGGGTGATCCGAGGGTGATCAGCAGACCCGCCGCGATCACCGCGACCGGCAGCGCGCGCCGCATCACGGCGGTGACCAGCTTGTACCAGAATGTCTGCTCCGGCGGCTTCACGACTACGGGTCCGCGACCCAGCAGGCGGCGGAACGGTGTCCGCAGGTCCCAGGCGTTCACCCGGTCGCCGAGCAGCACCAGGGCGGCGGGCAGCAGCACCACCGACGCGGCCACCGCGGCGACCACCACCGCGACACCCGCGTAGGCGAAGGATTTGAAGAACGGCTGCGGGAACACCGCCAGCGCGGCCAGTGCCAAAGCGACTGTCAGACCGGAGAACACGACGGTGCGGCCGGCGGTCTGCACCGAGCGCAGCACGGCCGCCCGGCTGTCGCGGCCCGCGGCCAGCTCCTCGCGGTAACGGCTGACTATGAACAGGCTGTAGTCGATGGCCAGCGCGAGGCCCAGCGCGCTGGTCATATTGAGCGCGAAGATGGAGACGTCCATGATCTTCGTCAGCCCGCGCAGGATGCCGAGTGTCGCGGCGATCGAGAACAGGCCGACGCCGATCGGCAGTGCCGCGGCGATCACGCTGCCGAACACCAGGATCAGCAGCAGACCCGACACCGGAACCGCGATGGTCTCGGCCAGCAGCAGATCCTGCTGCACCTGATTGTTGATGTCGGAGAAGCTGCCCGCCATGCCGCCGACCCGCACCTGCACGCCGTCGTGGTCGCCGTTGTACTGCTGCGACAGCAGCGCTGCGCGGTTCTGCACCGCGGTATCGGATCCGGTGAGGGTGGCCATGATCAGGCCGCGCTTACCGTCCTTGCTCTTCAACTGCGTGGCCAGATCGGGCCGTTCCGCGCCGCTGGTCCAGTAAGACTGCACGCCGATCACGGTCGGGTCCTGGGAGAGCTCGTCGGTGAGGGTCTGGGCCTGATCGCGGACCGCGGGACTGTCGACGCTGTCGCCGCTCACCATGACCAGCAGGTTCGGGTTGCCGCCGGGGAAGTTGGTGTAGATGAAGCCGTTGGCGCGCACCGACTCCAGATCATTGGTCAGGTAGCCGCCGCCGACCATGTGCTCGCGCGCGGACGCGCCGAAGCCGCCGGAGATGATCATCAGCAGCAGTGCGGTCACCAGGACCAATCGTGGGCGCGCCATGGCAAACCGGGCAAGACTGGTCAACATTGACGGCACCCTCCGAAGTCTTCGACTTCGGAACGTTAACGTTCCGGTTCTGACCGGAGTAGGGGCAGTGACGATGGTCATGGGCATAGCGCCCGGCTATCGCCCCGAGGTCAGGCGGGTTTGACGGTGCCGCGCACCTCGCCGAGGGTCAGCCGGGTCCCGTCCAGGGCCGGGGCCGACGCGGTGATGACCACCTCGTCGCCGTCCTGAAGGAAGGTGCGCTGCACCCCGTTGACCGTGACCGGGTCGGTGCCCGCCCAGGTGATCTCCATCAGCGAACCGCGTTCGGCGCGTTCGGGACCCGAGACGGTGCCCGAGGCGAACAGGTCGCCGGTGCGGGTGGACGCCCCGTTCACCGTCATGTGCGCGAGCATCTGCGCGGGCGACCAGTACATGCGGCGGTACGGCGGCGTCGAGACCACCTGACCGTTCCACGCCACCGTCAACTCGATGTCCAGGCCCCAGGGGTCGGTGTCGCGCAGGTAGGGGAGTGGCTCGGGATCCTGCGGCGGCAGTGGAATGCGCGCCTTCGCCAGCGCGTCCAGGGGAGTCACCCACGCGGACAGCGAGGTTGCGAACGACTTGCCCAGGAACGGGCCCAGCGGCTGCCCCTCCCAGGCCTGGATATCGCGTGCCGACCAGTCGTCGACCAGCGCCACCCCGAATACGTGGGCATCGAAATCGCCGGTGCCCAAGGGGGTGCCGAGCGGCGAGCCCGCGCCCACCACGAAACCCAGCTCGGCCTCGATGTCCAGGCGGCGACTCGGACCGAAATCCGGTGTGTCCGAATCGGTTTTGCGCTGTCCGCTCGGTCGGGCGATCTCGGTGCCCGACACCACCACGGTGCCGGAGCGGCCGTGATAGCCGACCGGCAGATGACGCCAATTCGGCAGCAGCGCATCGCCGTTCGGCCGCAGCATGCGGCCCAGCGCGGTGGCGTGGTCGAGACTCGCATAGAAGTCGACGTAGTCGCCGATCTCGATCGGCAGGTCCAGCGACACCGCGTGTATCGGATGCACCGCCGCCGCCGGTAGTTCCGCATCCGCGGCCACCGTCACCCGCTCGCGCACCTCCCGCCAGCACTGCGGTCCCTGTGTCATGAAGGCGTTCAGGCTGGGCTGGGCGAACATCGGATCATCCAGCGCGACAGCCAGATCGATCACCGAATCACCGAGCCGCACCCCCACCCGAGGCTGCTCGCCCATCGGCCGGAACACCCCGTAGGGCAGATGGGTCCGCCCGAAACCGGAACCCGCCGGCACCTCGATCCGCACGCGGCTGTTCAACACCACACCTCGTCCCCTGTCACAGTCACCCGCACTCAGATCCATTCCGCCGGGCCGCGACCCGACCAGGTCCAGGCGTATCCCGGATCCTCACAGGCCAGCGCGCCCTCACCCAGTTGCAGCGGGTGGAAGGTGTCGACCATGACCGCGAGCTCGTCGAAGAACTCCAGGCCGATGCTGCGCTCGTAGGCCCCCGGCTGCGGCCCGTGCGCGTACCCGCCCGGATGCACCGACACCGAACCCTGGCCGATCCCGGATCCCTTGCGCGCCTCGTAGTTTCCGCCGCAGTAGAACATGATCTCGTCGGAGTCCACATTGGAGTGGTAGTAGGGCACCGGAATCGAGAGCGGGTGGTAGTCGACCTTGCGCGGCACGAAATTGCAGACCACGAAGTTGTTGCCCTCGAACGCCTGATGCGCGGGCGGCGGCTGATGCACGCGGCCGGTGATCGGCTCGAAATCGGCGATATCGAAGGTGAACGGGTACAGGCAGCCGTCCCAGCCGACCACATCGAAGGGGTGCTGCGCGTAAATCAGGCTGGTGCCGACGATTTCACCGGCGGGCCGGTGCTTGACCAGCACCTCGACATTCTCGCCCGCCTGGTGCAGCGGCTCGGCGGGAGCGTGCAGATCGCGCTCGCAGTAGGGCGCGTGCTCGAGGAACTGGCCGAACTTCGAGAGGTAGCGCTTGGGCGGCACGATGTGGCCGGTGCCCTCGATCACGTAGGCGCGCAATGGTTCCGGGCCGTCCGGCACCCAGCGGTGGGTGGTGGCCCGGGGTAGCAGTACCTGGTGACCCTGCCGCACCGGCAGCGCGCCGAAGACGGTTTCCACCCGGCCGCTGCCGGATTCGATGTAGACCAGCTCGTCACCGACGGCATTGCGGTAGAGCGGGGATTCGCGCAGCGCCGCCACGTAGGAGAGGCGGACGTCGGCATTGCCGAGCAACAGGCGGCGGCCGGTCACCACATCGCTGTCGCCCGGTTTGTCGCCGAGGAACAGTTCGTGCAGTTTCAAATGCCGGTGGCGCAGCGGATGATTCGGCACCAGCCGCTGCGCGGGCAGTCGCCACACCGTCGAATCCACAATGGCCGGAGGCAATCCCCGGTGATAGAGCAGCGACGAATCGCCGGAGAAGCCCTCTTCTCCCATCAGCTCTTCGTAATACAGCGTGCCCGCCGCGTCACGATGCTGCGTGTGCCGCTTGGGCGGCACCGAACCCACCTGCCGATAGAACGTCACCGCCGCGCCTCCCGCTGACCGATGGCCCCTTTTCCATCGTAGCCATCCGGTTGCGGAATGGACCGCGGATCGGAGAGGTGTGCTCAGGCGTTGCGCGCGAGCCGTTCAGGCATTGCGGAGGGCGCGGTAGACGGCCGCGCCGACGAATTCGCCGAGGGTGTCCGGGTCCCAGTCGCCCGGTTCCGACAGGATGGTGCGGACCGCGCCCTCACCGGCGGAAACCCACAGTTCGACCAGGGCGGGCAGCTTGCGTTCGGCGTCCTGTGTGCCCCACGCCTTCAGGGTCGGGCGCAGCCGCCGGGTGCAGCGTTCCAGGGCGAGTGCGCGGCCTTTGCCGAACGAATCGGCAACGGCCGGATCGGGATTCCCGTACAGCAGCCGCCAGGTTTCCGGCCGCGCGGACACCGTGTGCAGCAGCGCGCGGAAGCCCTCCACGAACACCGCCTCGTCGGCCTCGACCCGGCGGCGCGGCAGCGTCTCGAGCACGCCGTGCACCAGGTAGTCCTCCTCGCGCCGGATGAGCGACTCGATGAGCTCCACCCGATCGGCGAAGCAGGCGTAGACGACCGGGCGGGTGACCTTCATGCGGTCGGCGACCGCGGCGATGGTGACCGCGGCGATGCCGTCGGCGACGGCGATCTCCAGCGCGGTGTCGAGGACCTGCGGGCGACGGCGTTCGGGACCCAGATGCCGCGCGCGCTGGCGTGGTCGTGTCGCCGAATCGGTGCCCATGCGCACCGACGATAGCAGCGGCCGACAAGATCGTTTCCTACAGTGGTGTAGAAAAATGCTACATTCACGAAGGAAGCCACCCGGAGGAGCCGAGGACGCCCCCGGCCGGAGGAGACGGATCCTGATGAGCCAGAGCCTGTTCAACCCGAAGACCTGCGAATTCACCGAATTCGACACCGAGACCCGACGCCTGCTGCGCGCCACCGTGGACTACTTCGAAGCCTTCGGGAAAACCCGTCTGCTGGCCGACAACCGGGACCGGATCTGGTATTCGGACTTCCTGGACTTCGTCAAGCGGGAACGGGTCTTCGCGACCTTCCTGACCCCGGCCGCGGAAGCCGCGGGCGACCCGAACAAGCGCTGGGACACCGCGCGCAACGCCATGCTGAGCAAGATCCTCGGCTTCTACGGCATGCAGTACTGGTACGTCTGGCAGGTCACCATCCTCGGCCTCGGGCCGATCTGGCAGAGCGCCAATGTCGAAGCCAAGGCGCGCGCCGCCGCCCTGCTGGAATCCGGGCAGATCTTCGCCTTCGGCCTGTCCGAACGCGACCACGGCGCCGACATCTACTCCACCGACATGGTGCTCGAGCCCAAGCGCGGTGGCGGGTACGCCGCGACCGGCAGCAAGTACTACATCGGCAACGGCAATCTGGCGGGCATGGTGTCGGTGTTCGGTCGCCGCGCCGACAAGCCGATCATCGACTCCGCGGACTTTCAGCGGAAGATGACCGAGGAGGAGTACTCCGGCTACCTGTTCTTCGCCGCGGAGTCCGGGCACAAGAACTACAAGCTGGTCAAGAACGTCGTCGACTCCCAGATGTACGTCGCCGCTTTCGATCTCGACAAGTACCCGGTCGCGGAATCCGATGTGCTGCACACCGGTCGGGCCGCCTTCGACGCCGCCATGAACACCGTCAATATCGGCAAGTTCAACCTCGGTTTCGGCGCGGTGGGCTCGTGTGAGCACGCGCTGTTCGAGGCCGTCACCCACGCGCACAAGCGAGTCCTGTTCGGGCACAAGGTGACCGAGTTCCCGCAGGTGAAATCGCTGCTGGCGGACAGCTACGCGCGACTGATCGGCATGAAGCTCTACAGCGAGCGGGCCATCGACTACATGCGCTCGGCCGATGACGACGACCGTCGCTACCTGCTGTTCAACGCCATCGAGAAGATGTCGGTCACCCGGCACGGTCAGAAGCTCTACGAGGACCTGGCCGACGTGATCGCCGCGCGCGGCTTCGAGAACGACATGTACTTCCCGATGGCCATGACCGGCATGTTCGGCCTGCCCCGGCTCGAGGGCACCGTGCACGTGAACATGGCGCTGTCGCTGAAGTTCATGCCCAACTACATGTTCCATCCCGCCGACGCCGGACTGGCCGCGCTGCGCTACCTGCCCGGTGCGGGCGTCGCGCCCAAGGGTGCGGTGCGCGCGGTGTCGGGCGCGCTGAGCTGGACCAGCCGCCGCGCCAGCGGTCCCGCGGCCAAGGCCGTGCCCGCGCTGAAGAGCGAATTCCGCCGTGCCGCACACGCTCCCGTGCCGACGCGGCGCGATGCCGCCGACGACGAGTTCCTGTTCCGGCAGGGTCCCAGCAGCGGGCTGGGCAAGATCCGCTTCAGCGACTGGCGTCCGGTCTTCGAGAAGTTCGCGCACATCCCGAATGTCGCGGTCTTCCTGGAGCAGGCGCTCGCACTGCAGACGCTGCTGGCCGCCGCCACCCCGACCGCCGCGCAGCAGCAGGACGTGGACTTCCTCTTCGCGCTCGGCGAGCTGTTCACCCAGCTGCCCTACGCGCAGCTGATCCTGGAGCAGGCCGAGATCGAGGGCGCGGACGAATCGGTCCTCGACCAGCTCTTCGACCTGTTCGTGCGCGACTTCTCCAAGCACGCGCTGACGCTGCACACCAAGCCCACCGCGACCAAGGCGCAACAGGTCCGCGCCCTGGATCTGGTGCGCCGCCCGGTCGCCGACCTGGCCCGCTTCGATCGGGTATCTGAGCAGGTCCGGGCCCTGGCCGGGGTCTACGAAATGAATCCCTGATCGTGCCCGACGCGGGCCGGTCAACCCCGGCCCGCAAATGCTACATTCGTGAATGAAAGTTCCTCGGGGCCGGAGCGCTGCCCCGAGGAACTCGACCATCAGTTCTGCAAAGGAGCAGCACGATGACGACTACGTCCGCGCGTCCCCAGTTCGCCGCCCCCGCTCGCACCATCCGCGAGGTCGACTACGGGTTCTTCGGACCCGGCTCGCCGACCTGGAAGGTGTGGACCGCACCCACCGCGCTCATCGGCTTCCAGCGTGCCGTCACCCTCGAGCACTTCGACCCGGATCTCACCGCGGCCGTCGCCGATGTCGGTGGCATCTACAGCGATCCGCGCGGACGGCTCGACCACACCTTCGCCTACTTCCTGATCGCCGCCGTCGCCGACAGTCGGATGGCCATCGAGGCCTCCGAGCACCTGATGCAGGTGCACGCCAAGGCCACCGGCATCGAGCCGATCAGCGGAAAGCGTTACAGCGCAAACAATCCCGACTCGCAGCTGTGGATCCACGTCACCGGCTGGCACTCGGTGCTCAAGTGCTACGAGATGTACGGCCCCGGACCGCTGAGCCCGGAGGAGGAGCAGCAGTACTGGGCCGAGTGCGTCGTCGCCGCCGAATTGCAGACCTGCCGCCCGTCCGACGTGCCCACCTCGCGCGCCGAGGTCCGCGAGTACTTCGAGCAGGTGCGGCCCAAGCTGTGCAGCTCCGAACGTGCCCGCCGCGGCATGCACTACCTGCTGTTCACGCCCTCGGAGAAGGGCATGAAGCTGTGGGCGGGCAGCCGTCTGGTCGCTCCCGCGGCCATCGCCACCCTGCCGAAGTGGATGCGGGAGACCGGTGGTTTCGACCAGCCCGGCGCGCTCGATCTGGCCTACCGGCCCGCGGTCCGCGCGGCCATGGCGGCGCTGCGGAACGACCGGCTCGAGGGCCGCGTCGCGAAGAACTTCATCGGTGCCATGACCGGTCGCCTGCTCACCGAGCACATGCGAGCCGGGGTTCCGCGGAATCCGGTGACGGTCACTCCGGCGCAGGCCAAGGAACTGTACGGGCGCGCGGCGCGCTCAACCGGATAACGGCACGGTTAACTTTTCGGTGTTTTTGCCGGTCGTTGAGGGCTTTTCCGGTTAAGAGGCATGCCTACGCTTGCGTAACGTGACGGGCGTACGGCAACCTTCGCTTGATCTTAAAGACCGCTTGATCTGTCGAGACTCAGCCGAGGAGGCCCTTCCGTGTCCCATTACAAGGCGAACTTGCGAGACATCGAGTTCAATCTGTTTGAGGTCCTGGGCATCGGTGAAGTGCTGGATTCGGGCGCCTACGGCGACCTGGACGCCGACACCGCGCGCGAGATGCTCGCCGAGGCCAAGCGCCTGGCCGAGGGCCCGATCGCGGCGTCCTTCGTCGACGGCGACCGCAACCCGGTCGAGTTCCTGCCGGATCAGCACACCATCACCGTGCCGGAATCGCTGAAGAAGACCGTCGCCGCCGTCAACGAGGCCGGGTACTCGGGCCTCGGCATGGCCGAGGCGATGGGCGGGGTGCCCGCACCCAACGCGCTCATCTGGGGCATCCAGGAAATGATCGTGGCCGCCAACAACTCGGCCTCCTTCTTCAACATGGGCCCGCTCATGCACAAGGTGCTCTTCGACGAGGGCACCGAGGAGCAGCAGCGCTGGGCCGCGCACGCGTGGGAGCACCGCTGGGGCGGCACCATGGTGCTGACCGAGCCCGACGCCGGATCCGACGTCGGCATGGGCCGCACCAAGGCCGTGCAGCAGCCCGACGGGCAGTGGCACATCGAGGGCGTCAAGCGCTTCATCTCCGGCGGCGACGTCGGCGACACCGCCGACAACATCTTCCACCTGGTGCTGGCCCGCCCCGAAGGCGCCGGACCGGGCACCAAGGGCCTATCCCTGTTCGTGGTGCCGCGCTTCCTGTTCGACTCCGAGACAATGGAACTCGGCGCCAAGAACGGCGCGCTGGTGACCGGCGTCGAGCACAAGATGGGCATCAAGTCCTCGCCCACCTGTGAGATCACCTTCGGCGGCGACGTCCCGGCCATCGGATACCTGGTCGGCGACAAGCACAATGGCATCGCGCAGATGTTCAAGGTCATCGAGAACGCGCGAATGATGGTGGGCACCAAGGCCACCGGCGCGCTGTCCACCGGCTACCTGAACGCGCTGGAGTACGCCAAGCAGCGCGTGCAGGGTGCCGACCTGACCCAGATGACCGACAAGGCCGCCCCGCGCGTCACCATCACCCACCACCCCGATGTGCGTCGGTCGCTGGCCACCCAGAAGGCGTACGCCGAGGGCCTGCGCGCGCTGTACCTGTACTGCGCCTCGCACCAGAACGCCGATGTGGCACAGGCCAATTACGGCATCGACGCCGAGCTCGCCGAGCGGGTCAACGACCTGCTGCTGCCGATCGTGAAGGGCTGCGGTTCCGACCGCGCCTACGAATCGCTCACCGAATCGCTGCAGACCCTGGGCGGCTCCGGCTACCTGCAGGACTACCCGATCGAGCAGTACATCCGCGACTGCAAGATCGACTCGCTCTACGAGGGCACCACCGCCATCCAGGCGCAGGACTTCTTCTTCCGCAAGATCATTCGCGACAAGGGCCAGGCCCTCGCGCACGTCTCCGGGCTGATCCAGAAGTTCGTCGACGCCGGGCCCGACCAGTTCAAGATCGAGCGCGGACTGCTCGGCGCGGCGCTGGCCGACGTGCAGGCGATGGCCGCCACCCTCACCGGGTACCTGATGGCCGCGCAGGAGAACGTCGAGGAGATCTACAAGGTCGGCCTCGGCTCGGTCCGATTCCTCTACGCCGTCGGCGATCTCGTCATCGGCTGGCGACTGCTCGAGCTGGCCGCCGTCGCGCAGGCCGCGCTGGACGCGGGCGCGGCCGAGAAGGACAAGAACTTCTACACCGGCAAGGTCGCCGTGGCGTCCTTCTTCGCCAAGAACAAGCTGCCGCTGATCAGCGGTGTGCGCGCCGTCGTCGAGACCATCGACAACGACATCATGAAGCTCGACGAAGCGGCCTTCTAGCCCGGCCAAAAATCGCGACTTGCGTGTCCCCCCGGTGTGTTTCGGCGACGCACCGGGGGGACACGCTGGTTCTGGTCGTGACCTGCTGTGTCGAGTCGGAGGTAGCGGGTACAACTACCGCATGGTGTTCCCGGTTTCCTTCGGCTGGATTCAGCTGTTGCTGCTGGTGCTCGGCATCGGCGCACTCGTTCTGCTCGTCACCGCGGTGTTCAAGGCGCGCAAGGTCGGCTGGCGGGTGCTGGCCGGGCGCGGGACGGGCGCGGTCGGGCTGGTGCTCGTCGCCGTGGTGATCCTTTGGATCACCACCCTGCTACAGACCTTCCTCGGCCTCACCGGCGAGATCAAGGCCGCGCACGTGATCGTCAAACCCGTTGCGGGGCAGGAACACATGATGGACGTGGACCTGCTGCTCTACGGCGACAAGGACCACGACGAGCAGCACATGACCTACCAGGTCGAAGGCGACATGTGGGTGCTGCAGGCCAATATCGTGGAGCTCGAGCCGTGGGTCAACGCCATGGGCTTCCACTCCGGCTACAAGGTGACCCGCGTCTACGGCCAGCGCATGGACGGCATCGCCACCAAGCAGAACCAGATCTTCCTCAACGGCGGCGACGGCGACTTCTTCAAGGACATGAAGGACCAGACCTGGTACACCAAGCCTTTCGTGCGCTCCGCCTACGGCAACGCGGTCATCGCCACGCCGGGCACCTACGACGTGTACATCTCCCGCGACGCCATCAAGACCCGACCGGCCTAACCGGGCGGTAGGCGCGGCCGTCAGTCGGCCAGCTCGGCGACCACGGGCGCATGATCGCTGGCGCCCTTGCCCTTTCGCTCCTCGCGGTCCACGTTCGCCTCGGTGACGCGGGCCGCCAGGGCGGGGGAGGCCAGGATGAAATCGATGCGCATGCCCTCCTTGCGGGGGAAACGCAGCTGGGTGTAATCCCAGTAGGTGTAGACGCCGGGGCCCGGGTGGAAGGGCCGCATCACGTCGGTGAAACCGGCCTCGGCGAAGGCCTCGAAGGCGTCGCGTTCCGGTTCGGAGACATGGGTTTTGCCCTCGAAGAGCTCCGGGGACCAGACATCGAGATCGGTGGGGGCGATATTCCAGTCGCCGACCAGGGCGAGCTGCGCCTCCGGATCGTCGGCCAGCCACTTCGCGCCCGCGGTCCGCAGGGCGGCAAGCCATTCCAGCTTGTAGGTGTAGTGCGGGTCTGTCAGGGCTCGGCCGTTGGGCACGTAGAGGCTCCACACCCGGACGCCGCCGCAGGTCGCCGCGATGGCGCGCGCCTCCACAGTCGGTGTGCTCAACAGGGTTTCACCGGCGTCCTTGTCGAAACCGGGCTGCTCCGGGAAGGCGATCTCGACATCCGCGATACCCACCCGCGAGGCGATGGCCACCCCGTTCCACTGGTTGTAGCCGGCGTGCGCGACCTCGTACCCGGCTGCCTCGAAGGCCTCGAACGGGAACTGTTCGTCCTTGCACTTGGTTTCCTGCATGGCCAGCACGTCGATGTCGGCGCGATCCAGCCACGCCAGCACCCGATCCTGCCGGGTGCGAATCGAATTCACGTTCCAGGTTGCGATCCGCACGGGAAACCTTTCGGGTACAGGGTCTTTCGAGATCTTGCGAGGGAGAGAACCGGTCAGGGGGCGGCGTAGCGGTAGCCGTGATGCTCCACGAAACCGAGCTCCTGATACATCGCCAGCGCCGTGTCGTTGTCATTGCTCACCTGCACGTACGCGTGCGTCGCACCGCGCGCCTGCCCCCAGCGGATCATCTCCGCGCACACCAGCGAACCCAGCCCGTGCCTGCGATGCCCGGAGGCCACCGCCACACACGTCAAGCCTACCCACTTGCGGCCGTCGGGAGCCGTGGTCACCGCGGCCCGCCCGATCGCCAGCGGGGTGGGCAAACCCACTGTCGCGAAGGTGACTTCGCCGTCGCGCACCGCGGTCAGCACCTCCACCACCGGCAGCGCCGCCACCTCGGAGTCGCCACCGCGATGCCGGTGCATCGAGAGCCACGCGCCGTCCGGTTCGGTGGTGAACCGCACCATCGACGGACCCGGCGGCAACACCAGCGTGTCGATGTCGACCGCCAGCACCTGGGTCTCGCTCCAGGTGCGCCAGTCCGCGGGCACCGTGACCAGCCGGTCCGGGACCTGCACCTGTAACGGCAGGCCGTGCGCGAAATACCACTCGGTCATGCGCTGCACCGTCTCCGCGGTGATCTGCGCGGGCCCGTCCGAACCACCCAGCGGCAGTGCGGAATTCGCGCGCCCGGTGTAGCCGTCACCGGCGCGCAGCAGCCAGCCCTCGACCCAGGAGCGGTGCAGGCCGGGCCAGCCGTCGGCGGCCGCGGCCTCCAGCGCGCGGATCTCGCTGGTCCGAATCGGCCTGGGCCCGATCGGTTTCCACGCCACCACCCGATCCGCGGCGACCGCCACCACCTGGCCGTCCGCGGTGCGCACGGTCAGCGGATCGGTCGCGATCAGTTCGCCGATCACATCGGTCAGCGGTTGCGGGTAGCCCTCGGGCAGGCGGTAGCGAACCACCACCCGCTTGCCGATCGGCGGGAGTCCGGATTCGGTCATCTGAAATCAGTCGTCGATGTCGTCGTGGCCGAACGGGTCCGGCACCGTGCCCGGGATCCAGCTCAGACCGGGTGTGCCCCAGCCGTTGCGCTTGATCGCCTTCTTGGCGGCGCGGGCGTTGCGGCCGATCAGGACGTCGGTGTAGAGGAAGCCGTCGAGGTGTCCGACCTCGTGCTGCAGCATGCGGGCGAAGAAGCCGTGGCCCTCGAGCTCGACCGGCTCGCCCTTCTCGTCGGTCCCGGTGACTCTCGCCCAGTCCGCGCGACCGGTCGGGAACTGCTCGCCCGGCACCGACAGGCAGCCCTCCTCGTCGTCATCGGGATCGGGCATGGTCTCGGGAATCGCGGAGGTCTCCAGGATCGGGTTGATCACCACACCCCGGCGGCGCGCGAGCAGCTTGCCGTCTTCGCTCTCGTCCGGGCAGTCGTAGACGAACAGTCGCTGGGACACGCCCACCTGATTGGCGGCCAGGCCCACGCCATTGGCGATATCGAGGGTTTCGAACATGTCCGCGATCAGCTCCGACAGTTCCTGCGGTGTCTGCGTGACCTTCTCGGTCGGGTTGTGCAGAACCGGGTCACCGACGATGACAATCGGGAGAATAGCCATGTGAGCAGCGTACTAGGTGCGATTGCCGCCCCTTCGCTCCGGTTCTGCGCGCGTGCCGGACGCCCGCCGGACAGTGGTCGACACACCGGCGCTGTCTCAGAAACACGCCGTGCGGTACGCGCCGTGATGTCCGGGCCGCGTGGTTGAATGAGCCACGACGCAATAAGCACCATATTCGTCTGGTGACCACTCGGCGAGGGAGCACTATGGACAGCGCAGCGGCACGCGACATTTCCGCAAGCGAGGACGGCCCTTCCGCGAGCCAGGATGTCCCGGCCACCGCCGCCAACTCCGATGTGGATGGCGCACACGGCCTTTCCCGGCGCGAACTCGACATCCTCGACTTCGAGCGGAAGTGGTGGAAGTACGCCGGCGCGAAGGAAGAGGCGATCCGGGAACTCTTCGACCTCTCGCCCACCCGCTACTACCAGGTGCTGAACGCCGTCGTCGACAAGCCCGAAGCGCTCGCCGCGGACCCCATGCTGGTCAAGCGTCTGCGACGGTTGCGCGCCAGCCGCCAGAAGACCAGGGCCGCACGCCGTCTCGGTTTCCAGGTGTGAGCGCACGCCAGGGCGTGTCCACTCCACTAGGCTCGGCGCTGTGAGCAACCCGAATTCGCCCGCCGGCGGTCCGCCGCTGCGAGCTCTGGCGATGGTCCTGATCGCGCTTGCCATCGTTTTCGCCGGGCTGGGCGCGATGTCACTGTCGAGCTCGGACTCCTCCGACGCGGGGGCAGCCTCGAGTTCCGGTGCGTCCTCGACCAGTGCCGCGCCCGCAACCACTGCGCCGCAGCAGAATTCGGCCCAGGCCACCACCGCGCCGGTCGCGCCCAGCAGTGCGGCGGCGACGACCACGGTGGCGCCCACCACCACGGCCCCGCCGACCACGACGGCAGCGCCGACCACCACGCCCGAGGCGGCCGGGGTCGACAAGTCCCTTCCCGTACGGGTTTTGAACAACGGCGTGGTCCCGGGCCTGGCCGCCAAGACCGGCGGTCAGCTCACCGGCGAGGGTTTCAACGTCACCGAGGTCGGCAACTACCCCGGCGGTGTGATCTCGAAAACGACCGTGTACTACGGCAGTTCGCCGAAGGAGCAGGCGTTGGCCCAGGCCATCGCGAGCGAACTCGGCTGCTCGGCGGAACCCCGCTTCCCCGGAATCTCGGACTCGCCCGCAGGTGTCATCGTCATCGTCACCGGCAATTGACCCGCGCCCGGCCCCTGCACACGGCCTGGTGATCGCTCTGGCATCATCTTGTCCGGTACGACCCATGTCTACCGAGCAGTACCCGTAAACTCGAACTCGGTACTCGTAAAGGAGTTCCCCGATGGCCCCGTCCACAACTCGTCGTTCGAACTGGCGAATTGTTGCTCCGGTGCTCGCGGTCGCGGCCCTCGGCCTCACCGCCTGCTCCAACAGCCAGGAATCGAGCGACGTCAAGGGGACGACCCCGCCGGTGTTCACCAGCTCGCCCGCCCCGGCCGGAACCCCCAGCGGTCTGGGCAACACGTCCGAGCCCCGGGATTCCGTCAGCGCGACCCTGAAGGATTCCAGCGGCGCCACCATCGGCACCGCCACCTTCACCAACACCGGTGGCCACCTCGAGGTGGTCGTCGAGGCGCACGGCCTCAAGCCCGGCTTCCACGGCCTGCACATCCACCAGATCGGCAAGTGCGAGCCCAACTCCACCGCCCCCGCGGGTGGCGCTCCCGGCGACTTCCTGTCCGCCGGTGGCCATCTGCAGGTCGGCGACAACAACACGCATCCGGCCAGCGGTGACCTCACTTCGCTCGAGGTCCTCAAGGACGGCACTGCCAAGCTGACCACCACCACCGACGCCGTCACCCTGGACGACATCAAGGGCAAGGCCCTGATGATCCACGCCGGCGCGGACAACTTCGGGAACATCCCAACCCGCTACGCGCCCGCTCCGGACGCGGAGACCCTCGCCACCGGTGACGCCGGGGCCCGGGTCGCGTGCGGTGTCGTCGCCTAACCCCTCGAGGTGAGCCATGGCCGGGCCGGGCAATTCGAAGAAGGTCCACTTCAACTCGTCGCCCCGGCCCACGCTCGGCGTGGAATGGGAAGTCGCGCTCGTCGACAAGACGACCCGCGACCTGTCCAACACCGCCGCAGCGGTTTTCGAGGCCTGCCCTGATCTGCACTCCGGGGACCGCCACCCGCAGATCACCAAGGAACTGCTGAAGAACACCGTCGAACTGGTGTCCGGCGTGCACGACACCGTCGGCGAGGTGGTCGACGAGCTGCGCGCCACACAGGACGCCGTGCGCCGCGTCGCCGACCCGCTCGGCGTCGACCTGTTCTGCGCCGGGACGCACCCCTTCGCGCAGTGGTCGACCCAACAGCTCACGCGCAGTGTGCATTACGACGAACTCATCGAACGCACCCAGTGGTGGGGCCGCCAGATGCTGATCTGGGGCGTGCACGTGCACGTCGGAATCTCGCACCCGGACAAGGTGTTCCCGATCCTCAACCACCTGCTGCCGTCCTACCCGCACCTGCTGGCGCTGTCCGCCTCCTCGCCCATGTGGGCCGGGGTCGACACCGGCTACGCCAGCAACCGGGCGCTGATGTTCCAGCAGCTGCCCACCGCCGGACTGCCCTTCCAGTTCGACAACTGGTCGCAGTTCGAGGGTTACGTGTACGACCAGACCAAAACCGGTGTGTTCGAACAACTCGGCGGCATGCACTGGGACATCCGGCCCGCACCCAAGTGGGGCACCATCGAGGTCCGCATCTGCGACGGCACCCCCAGCAAGGCCGAACTGTCCGCGCTGGTCGCGCTGATCCACTGCCTCATCGTGGATCTCGACCGCCGCGTCGAATCCGGCGAGACCCTGCCCGACATCCTGCCGCCCTGGCATGTGCAGGAAAACAAGTGGCGCGCAGCACGTTACGGGCTCGACGCCATCGTCATCACCGACGCCGACAGCAACGAGCGACTGGTCACCGACGACCTGATGGACATGCTCAACCGGCTCGAACCCACCGCCAAGAGCCTCGGCTGCGAGAACGAACTGGCACTGGTCGCCGACATCCCCAAGCGGGGCGCGTCCTATCAGCGGCAGCGCCGCGTCGCCGCGGCCGCCCAGGGCGATCTGGTGGCCGTGGTGGACTCGCTGGTGCACGAGCTCGAGCAGTAGCTCCGCAGGGCTCGGGAGGTGACTCCGCGGGCAACAGCATCCTGGTGTCCGGCAGGTCGAATCGCGGCGAATCCCGGGTTGCCACTGTGTGATTTGCGTTACTGAGGGACGCGTCCGCCGTACGCCGTGGCCAGGGCGATATCGCCGTGAACGGGCCGTGTTCACCCGGTTCGGGGGTTGCTGTTCAACTGGCCACGGTGCCCGCGTTCACGCGGCGTTTACTATGTCTGGGTGCTGCTCGACGATCCGCGTCCCGATTTCGGCGGTGGGGCACGCCGGATCACGATGCCGTCGCGGCGGCTGTTGCTCACGGCGGTGCTCATCGCGGTACCCGTGCTGCTCATCGGACTGCAGATCTTCTCCTCACAGCACCACTACTTCGGGCCGCTCGAGAGCCTGAAGAACGACTTCGTGGGCGACCCCAAATCCTTCACCGTGCCGTGGGCCGGGCTCGGGCTGGCGCTGATCGGACTGTCCTGGCGCAATCGCGGCATCGCCGTCGCGGCCGCGCTCGGCATCGACCTTGTCTACCAGGCGATTCGGACCATGCACGGCGGACCGCTCGCCATGGGCAACGGGCCCGTCCTGGTACTGACCGGCATCGTGGCGCTCGCGCTGTGGAAATGGCAAGGCGCGCAACGGACCAACGCCCTGCACGCCGCCGCGCTCGGCCTGCTGCTGGTGCTGTCCAACAAGGTCGCCGACACCTGGCTCGCCATCACCGTGCTGGCCGGGCCGCGCGTCCTCGACGAACACGTGGTGCTCGTCGACCACGCCCTCGGCGACCCCTCCTGGATGATGGGGCAGGCGCTGGAATTCCTCGGCCCGGTGGCCTCGGCCGTCCTGCACTGGGTCTACATCGAACTGCCGGTCGGCGCGATGGTGGTGACCATCTGGCAGCTGCGCAATGTGGTGCCCACCGGGATCTGGCCGCGGCACTACCTGGTGCGCACCTTCCTGACCCTCGGGCTGATCGGGCCCATCTTCTACATCGTGTTCCCGGTCGTGGGGCCGATTTTCGCGTTCGGCGCGGACGGGCACGCCTTCTCGCTGGGCCACTACTGGCCCGATATCGTGCCGCCCGTCGACCTCACCCCGGGCTCCATCACCTTCGACCGCTTCACCCCGCGCAACTGCATGCCGTCGCTGCACACCGCGTGGGCGCTGTCGCTGTTCATCCACTCCCGCCGCGACGCCGACGGCAATCCCGCGCCGCGCTGGCTGCGCTGGGGCGGCGCCTTCTGGCTGATCGCCACCCTGTCGGCGACCCTCGGCTTCGGCTACCACTACGGGGCGGACCTGCTCGCGGGCGCGGTGCTGTGCCTGACCGTCGAATCCGCGCTGCGCGCACCGGAACGCGGCTGGGACCGTGCCCGGATCCAGCTGGTCGCGGCCGGAGCGGCACTGTTCGCCGGACTGCTGCTGTCCTACCGGTACCTGTCGTTCGCCTTCGCCGCGCATCCCGCGCCCGCGGGACTGCTCGTGCTCGGACTGTTCGTCGCGTTCGTGGCGGCCTTCTACCGCACCTGGTTCGCGCCCGCGGTCCTGCCGATCACGGTGGAATCCGCCGCCCGGGTCTGATCCGGGGTTCAGATCGCCGGATCGGAATCCGATTCCGGCACGCCGGAATTCGCGGGTTCGGGCAGCGGGCGATTGCGGCGCAGCAGGATCAGCCCGCCCAGACAGCCGAGCGCGATCAGCACCGACGTCCACGCGGGCGCCGAGGTGGCCTGCGCGCTCACCGTGCACACCGCCGATTGATCCGAGCGGATGGCGTACTCGCCGCGAGACACGAAGTCGCGCATGCCGAGTACCGCCGAGGGGACGAAAATGACCATCGTGCCCAGCACCCGACTGGGCACATACCGCGCGGTCGCTCCCATCAGACCGAAACCGACCAGCCACGACACCACCGCCGCACTGCCCACGATCAGCCACGCCTGACTGGTGTCCGGGGTCAGCGCGGTCGACACACCCAGCACCGCCAGCGCCACCAGACAGGCCAGCGGCGCACCGCGCCGGGTGCCGGTCCACATGCCGAACGCCGTCACCGCGACCAGCACCGGAATCGACCAGGCGGGCAGCTCGGCCGCGATGGTCGCCGAACCCACCGCGCTCAGCGCCACCGCCGTCAGCACCACCTCACCGTCCCGGCCGGGCAGCAGCATGGCCGCGATCAGGCCGGTGGCGACCGCGGTGAGCACCGCCAGGCCGACACTGGCCGCGGTGCCGCCGTGCCGGGACAGCCACTCCGCGCTGGCGAGGGTGACCATCACCAGCACCACGCCCGAAAGGATCGGCGCCAGCGGCAGTTCCACCGAGGCCCGCTGCGCGGCGGGCCGATGTCGGTTGGCCAGCACGCCGATCCCGGCCAGCGCCACGGCCAGGGCGATCATCCAGATCGGCGGCATGTCGGTGGCGTGCCAGTGCTCGCCGGTGAGATCGTCGGACGAGCCGCCCACGCGCGGAACCGGATTCACCGAACCCAGCAGCAGGCTGATCAGGATGCCGAGCGTCCACGCGAATGCGGGCAGCCGATGGTGCAGCACCGCCGCGCCGAGCGCGCCCAGCACCACGCCGCCCGCGATCGAGTCGATGAAGTTCATGGTGGACAGCGAGGAGTGCGGATCGGTGGTGTGCCCGAAGACGTGATTGATCAGCAGCACCAGCAGCCCGCCGAAGGTGGTGGCCCAGGCGGCGGTGGTGCTGGCCAGCGTGGTCACCAGCACCGCGACGATCATGGCGATGAGCGCGCCCGCCGCGATCGCGCGGGGCAGGCTGTAGGCCAGCAGATCCAGCTGTAGGGCGGAAGTCTTTGAAGTCCAGCCGAAATCGATGGGTAGGGCCAGCGCCAGACCGGCCACGGTTGCTGTCACCAGAGCCGTGATCGTCTCGGTGGCGACCTGATACGACCTCACCTGGGTGAAACTACCGGTCAGTCGCTTACCGATCGGTCCGACTCGCCTGCAATGCGAAGTTTGCTAATCCGACGCTGCCCGCTGCGCGGCGAACAATCGCAGCGACTCCACCTGCACCGGATCCAGCGACGGCCGCACCGCCGCCTGCGCCGCCGCCACATCCGCCGCCGTCACGTCCGCGGCGTCCACGTCCCGCCGCATGGCCGCCAGCGCCGCCTCGCGCAGCAGTGCCGAACAGTCCGCGGCCGAATAGCCGTCCAGCGCCTCGGCCAGCGCGCGCAGATCGACATCCTTCGCCAGCGGCACCGACTTCGCCGCCGTCCGCAGAATCTCCGCGCGCGCCGCCCCGTCCGGCGGCGGCACGAACACCAGCCGCTCCATCCGGCCCGGCCGGGTGAGGGCCGGATCGATCAGCTCCGGCCGGTTCGTCGCCCCGACCACCACCACATCGCGCAGCGGCTCCACCCCGTCCAACTCGGTCAGCAGCGCCGCCACCACCCGGTCGGCGACCCCCGAATCACTGGACTGCCCGCGCCGCGGCGCGAGCGCGTCCACCTCGTCGAGGAAGATCAGCGACGGCGCGGAATCGCGTGCCCGCTGGAACAACTCGCGCACCGCCCGCTCCGAGGACCCCACCCATTTGTCCATCAGCTCCGCGCCCTTGACCGCGTGCACGCTCAACTGCCCGGTCCCCGCCAGCGCCCGCACCAGGAACGTCTTGCCGCAGCCCGGCGGCCCGTAGAGCAGCACCCCGCGCGGCGGCTCGATACCCAGCCGCGCGAACGAATCCGGATGCCGCAGCGGCCACAGCACCGCCTCGGTGAGCGCCTGCTTGGTCTCCACCATGTCGCCGACATCGTCGAGGCTGAGGCTGCCGATGGCCAATTCCTCCGAACCGGAACGTGACAGGGGGCGGATCACCCGCAGCGCGCCCAGTAGATCGTCCTGTCGCAGCTGCGGTGTCGACCTGTCCCGGCTGGCCCGCAGCGCCGCCTGCAAGGCCGCCTCGCGGACCAGGGCCGCCAGGTCGGTCACCACGAATCCCGGTGTGCGGGACGCGATCTCGTCGAGCTTCAGATCCGCGGTGGGTGCAGTGCGCAGCAACTGCTCGAGCAGGGCCGCCCGCACCCCCGCCTTGGGCAGCGGCAGCGACACCTCCCGATCGAAGAGGTCGGGCGCGCGCAGCCGGGTATCGATCGCCACCGCGTTCGAGGTGGTCGCCAGCACTGCGACCGTCGCCGTGGCCACCGCGCCGCGCAACTGCGCGAGGATCATCGTCGAGACCGGGCCCGCCTCGGCGGGCAGCAGCATGTCGATATCGGTGATGATCAGGACACCGCCCGCGCCGGAACAGATCTCGTCGACCGCCGCGCTGACCTGCCGCAGCCGGTTGCCGTCCTCGGTCGCGCCCACCAGCGGGCCGTCCAGCTCCACCACCCGCCGCGTCCCGACCACCGCCCGGGCCAGCGTCGCCTTGCCGACGCCCACCGGGCCGGTGATCAGCACCCCCAGATGTGAGGACGCGCCAAGAGTTTTCAACAGCGCGGGCTCGTCGAGCGCCAGGTTGAGCCACTCCGTCAGCTTCGCGGCCTGCGTCTGCACCCCGGCCAGATCCGCCACCGCGACCGCTGCCACCGGAGCCGCGGACGGCGGCCGGGCCGCCTCGGGCGCGGGGGCCGCGACGCCGAAGGTGTCGTGCGGCGTCTCCAGCACGGCGATACCCGGACCCCACACCACCGCGCTGTTGGGCTGCACGCTCACCGGACCCGACGCCGGATCGGTCGCCGTCACCGTCAGCAACTCCGAGGTCGTCGCGATCCCGAAGTGCGAAAGCGCCTCGCGGGCAGCCGAAGTGCCGCTGCCCGGCCCCAGATCGCGCGGCCGCAACGACACCACGTCGCCGACGGTCACGACCTTGCCGAGCAGCGCCTGCCGCAGTGTCGACTCCGGGATGGTGCTGGTCGCCAGCGGCGAACCGGTCACCGAAAGTTGTTTGGCCCCATACACGGTCACCGGCGCGACCGTCACCGACGCGCTGTCGCGGACCCCCGCGTTGGACAGCGTCACATCATCGAGCAGCACGATCCCGCGCGGCGTCGAGCGCGGCGCGACCGCCACCACCGCGGCCGTCCGCCGCGACCCGATCACCGCGATGCCGTCCCATTCCCGCAACCCCAGCGCGGTCATGGCCTCCGGATGCAACCGCACCAGCCCGCTGCGGGCATCGGCGGCCGAGATATTCAGGCGAGCAGTCAGCACGAGTTCCGGCACGCGTTCAATTCTGCCCGCCGCTGCCGCCGGAAACGTCAGCCCGTGCGAATTACGAACCCGGCCGGACCAGGTCGACGGCCGGGTTCCAGGTCAGCGCTGGCCCGGACGGCGCAGGCGCAGGCGAGCGGTGGTGACGCGGGGGACGCGCGGCACCCGACCGGCGAGCGGGCGCTGGCGGCGGTTGGCGCGGCGCTGAGCGCGACGCTCGGCCGGCTTGTGGCTCCAGGTCTCCGGACGAGCGGCCACCCAGCGTGCCGAGTGCACGGCGAACGGGATGTGCACGATATACAGGGCGACCAGGGCCATCATCAGGATCAGCGGGTAGGTGACCAGCAGCGCGGCGGCCAGGGCCACCAGCACCAGCAGGATCGGCGCGTTGCGCGGGGCCACCGATACCGACTTGACGGCCAGCGTCGGCAGCGTGCTCACGCACAGCAGACCGGTCAGCACCGTCCACACCGCGACCGCGGGGAAGCTCACCCACCAGCCGTCGTGGAACTGCTCCGACAGCGCGATCGGCAGCAGCACGATCAACGCCCCGGCCGGAGCCGGTACGCCGGTGAAATACTCACGCTGCCAATCGGGCCGGGAGTCGTCGTCCATCAGCGTGTTGAAGCGGGCCAGCCGCAACACCATGCAGACCGCGAACATCAGCGCGATGATCCAGCCCACGCTGTCCGCGTGCAGGAACGTCACGTACAGCACCAGCGCGGGCGCGACACCGAAGGCGATGGCGTCGGAGAGCGAATCCAGTTCCGCGCCCATCTTGCTGGTCGCGTCCAGCATCCGGGCGATGCGCCCGTCCAGCATGTCGAAGATGGCGGCCGCGCCGACCAGGGCCAGCGCGATGGCCAGCTGACCCTCCATGGCGAACTTGACCGACGACAGACCCGAGCACAGTCCCAGAATGGTGACCATGCTCGGCAGCAGCCGGATGGTGCGGTTGCGGCGGCGCGCGAGCGGCGCGGGCGCGAGTTGCTCCATCATGAATCCAGTTCGGCCAGCACCGTTTCCGCGCCGATGGTCCGCTGCCCGGGGGTGACCAGCAACCTGGTCCCGGCCGGGAAGTAGGTGTCCACGCGGGAGCCGAAACGGATCAGGCCGTAGGTGTCGCCGATGGCCAGCTTGTCACCCGGCTTCGCCTCGCACACGATGCGCCGCGCCAGCAGGCCCGCGATCTGCACCACCACGATCCGTTGTCCCGCTTCGGTTTCCAGCACCATCGAATTGCGCTCGTTGGCATCGCTGGCCTCGGGCAGATCCGCGGAGAGGAATTTGCCCTTCTGATAGGCGATCTGCTCGACCACACCGGCCACCGGCACCCGCTGCACGTGCACGTCCAGCACCGACAGGAAGATGCTCACGCGCGGCAGCGGCGCGTCGCCCAGGCCGAGTTCGGCGGGCGGAATCGCGGTATCGACCAGTGCCACTTCACCGTCGGCGGGCGCGACCACCACACCGGGCCGGTTCGGCGGCACCCGGTTCGGATGCCGGAAGAAGGTGGCGGTGGCGGCGGCCGCGAGCAGTCCGGTGCGGCGCAACCACTTTCGCCGGAAGCCCAGGGTCGCCACCGCGAGCGGTGCGGCCACGAACGGCAGCCCCGCGGGATGTAGCGGCGGAACGGCTTTGCGGATCAGATCGGCGACGTGACCGAGGCCGGTCTGTTCCGGAGTGCCGGGCGGGGTGGGTCGGCGGGCCACAGGCTCCTCTTTCATGCGCGGATGGGGGCGGTCAGGGACCGCGATCACACGATACGGGAAGCCGGTCGCGCACTCGCGTTCTCGGTCCGCGCACCGGGGTGTGAGCCAGCGGCGGATGACCTTCGATTGTGACCATAAGCACAACCACGCGGGCCCGACTCGATTAATATGAGGCAGCCTCATGTCTGCGGCATTGTGGGTCCGCGGGGGGTGAGGAACCCGATGAAGGTCACGTTCGACACGCAGTACATAGGAGAGAGAACCATGGCTGCTCGAATTGCCTCGATCAGCGGGGTAGAGCACACCGCAATGCTGGGGCTGGGCGTCTACCGCCCGGCCCGCGTCGTCACCAACGACGAGGTGGCCGGCCCCATAGATTCCAGCGACGAATGGATCCGGTCGCGCTCCGGAATCCGCACCCGCCGCTTCGCTTCCGAGGACGAGACGATCCTGAAGATGAGCACCGCGGCCGCCCGCGACGCCATCGAGGCCGCCGAGATCGAGGCCGACCGGATCGACTGCGTCATCGTCGCCACCTCCACCTGGCTGTTGCTCACCCCGGCCGCCGCACCCCAGATCGCCACCGAGCTCGGGCTCACCGGCGTCGCCGCCTTCGACATCTCGGCCGGCTGCGCGGGCTTCTGCCACGCCGTCGCCATGGCATCGGACCTGGTCAAGGGCGGTACCGCGCGCAACGTGCTGGTGATCGGCGTGGAACGGCTCACCGACACGGTGAACCCGGCCGACCGCGGCACCGCCTTCCTGTTCGCCGACGGCGCGGGCGCGGTGGTGATCGGTCCCGCCGAGGAGTCCGGCATCGGCCCCACCGTGTGGGGTTCGGACGGCACCCAGCACCACGCCATCCGCCAGAACAAGGACTGGATGCAGTTCTTCCGCGAGATCGACGAGCAGGGCACCGACGCCGTCCGCCCGTACCTCGCCATGGAGGGCACGGCCGTCTACCGTTGGGCCGCACACTCTTTGGAGAAGGTGTGCCGCGACGCCATCGAAAAGGCGGGCCTCACCACCGACGACCTCGACGCCATGGTCCCGCATCAGGCCAACGGCCGGATCATCGAGATCATGGCCCGGGTGCTGAAACTCCCGGAGAACTGCGCCCTCGCCAACGACATCGAGGAGACCGGAAACACCTCGGCCGCTTCGGTTCCGCTGGCCATGGAGGCGCTGATGCGCAACGGCGACGCCAAACCCGGCGGCGTCGCGCTGCTCATCGCCTTCGGAGCGGGCCTGTCCTACGCGGCACAGGTGGTCCAGCTCCCGAACTGGAAGTAGCTTCGGGCTCCGAGTTATCCGATATCCCAGACGGCGGTCACCGTGAAAGTGACCGTCTGCTGGCCGGGTTCGAGGTTGATGCTGGGCGCGGCCGAGGGGGCGGCGTCCCGGTACATCGGGGTGGGCGTTGCGCCGCTGCCGTTTTCGCTGATGGTCTTCACCGTCTTCAGCTTCAGCCCCGACAGGTCCGCGTACTGCTGGGCGCGGCTCTTGGCATCATCGAAGGCGCGGGCGCGGGCATCGGAGAGCAGTTTGGTGTTGTCCTCCAACGCGAATGCCACCGAGCTGATGCGGGTGTCGTTGCCGCCCGCCTGTACCGCGGCGGACAGGATGCCCGACGCCTTCGGCAGGTCGCGCACCGCCACGTGCATGGAATTGGTGGCCCGATAGCCGGTGATGGCGTGCCCGTCGGTCCCATAACTGGGCTGCACCGACAGGTCGCTGGTGGTGATGTCCTCGCGTTTGGCCCCGGCGTTCACCATGGCGTCGGTGATGGACTTGGCCTTCGCGTTGGACTGGTCGACGGCGCTGGACACGTCGGCCGCGTTCACCTCGGTGCCGAGGTCGGCGTTGAGCACATCCGGTGTGCCCTGCACCTTTCCGGTTCCGGTGACGGTCACGGTCCGGTCGCCGGAGTCGGAGCTGCCGCAGCCGGTGAGCAGCAGTGCGACCCCGGTCGCCACGGCGCAGATGCCTGTCAGTCGTCGCATGCCCTCGAACCTACGCATGTCCGCCGGTGCGCAGCGGCGGAACACGCGGGGTTCTCAGTGCTCGACGGTGACCTTGATCCGATCGAGGGTCTGGTGCATGCCGTCGACCAGCGCGGCCTCGAAGTGCTCCTCGCCGCCGAACGCGGTGTCGATGGCCTTCTGCAGCCACCACGGCAGCTTGGCCGGAACGTCGCGACGCTGGGTCAGCGTGGTGCCGCCGTTCGCGGTCGGTTCGAGGTTGTAGCTCCAGACGGTGTGGTTCTCGGTCATCCGGAAGGCGATGGCGCGATTGGGCTCGAATCGCACCACGCGCGAGGTGGTCGGATACCAGTACCCGTCCGCGCGATTGAGATTCACCATCCAGGTGCCGGTGTGCAGGGTGCGGCCGAGGGGACGCACCCGCTTGGTCTGCGGGCTGAATTCCGGGGTGCGCTTCAGATCGGAGACGACGCCCCAGACCTGCTCGGGGGATGCCGCGATATCGATGCTGGCTTCCAGGGTGTTCGGCAACGTTGCCTCCGGGGACGAGAGTCGGTTTCAGGCATCGTAGGGGTGGTGGTGTGGGTCACCGTATATACGGTGTTCCGCATCACCGGGTTCGATCGATGGCTATGGCAACGACCATGAGTTGAAAATCAACTAGATCACATTCCGGCGGTGTCGATGTCCGAAATGTAATGGGCAGCGCACAATGTGGGATAAACGAAGCAACAGACACTGCCACCAGCTTCCGATCGGGAAACGTGAGGTGATCGGCCGTGAACCTGCGCTCGCTCCTGCATCGCGAGACCAAGAAGGTCCCGCTGCTCCCGCCGCCCCGCTCCACCGGGCAGCAGCGGCGTTTCAGACGTAAGTCCAACGGGGACCTCGAAGAGTGCCTGGAATGCCTGCTGACCCCCGGTGAGCTGGATCTGGTTCAGCGTCATCGGATTTGATCGGGGCCGCCGCGATGTTGTGCTTCTCGCGAAATCGGACCGCTCGGACGTATGCCGACTTGCGTCGCCTATTCATACTCGTTAGGTGACTTCACCAGTTGCCGCGAAGCCGGCCATCCTCAGCGTCGACGACGATCCTGGCGTCTCACGCGCGGTCGTGCGGGATCTGCGTCGCCGATACGGGGCGGACTATCGGATTCTGCGGGCCGAGTCGGGCGCGGACGCGCTCGATGCCTTGCGTGAGATGAAACTGCGCGGCCAGCCGGTCGCGGTCCTGATCGCCGACTACCGGATGCCCGGTATGAACGGCGTCGAATTCCTGGAGCAGGCCATGGACCTGCACCCGTATGCCCGTCGCGTACTGCTCACCGCGTACGCCGACACCAACGCGGCCATCGAGGCCATCAACGTGGTCGATCTCGACCACTACCTGCTCAAGCCGTGGGACCCGCCGGAGGAGAAGCTCTACCCGGTCGTCGACGCCCTGCTGGACGCCTGGCGCTCCGACGAGCACAAGCCGGTCACCGAGACCAAGGTGGTCGGGCATCGCTGGTCGGCCCGCTGCTCCGAGGTGCGAGAGTTCTTGGCGCGCAACCAGTTGCCGTATCGCTGGTATCAGGTGGACGAGCCGGAGGGCGCGCGGCTGCTGACCGCCGCGGGCACCGACGCGGACCACTGCCCGGTCATCATCAACCCGGGCGGCGAGGTGCTGATCATGCCCACCGACGCCGAACTGGCGGCCGGTGTCGGCCTCAACACGGATGCCTCCAGCGACTTCTACGACCTGATCGTGATCGGCGGCGGACCGGCCGGTCTCGGCGCGGCGGTTTACGGCGCGTCGGAAGGTCTGCGCACGGTGCTGGTGGAACGCACCGCCACCGGCGGACAGGCCGGGCAGAGCTCCCGCATCGAGAACTACCTGGGCTTCCCCGACGGCGTCTCCGGCGCACAGCTCGCCGACCGGGCGCGGCGACAGGCCGTGAAATTCGGGGCCGAGCTGATCACCGCCCGCGAAGTGGTGGCCCTCGAGGCCTGCGGCGCGGCCCGCGTGGTGCGCTTCGCCGACGGCGGCACCGTGGCCGCGCACTCGGTGCTCATCGCGACCGGCGTCAACTACCGCCACCACCCCGCTCCCGGCGTCGACGAATACACCGGCCGCGGCGTCTACTACGGCTCGGCCATGACCGAGGCCAGCGACTGCGCCGACCGCGACGTCTACATCGTGGGCGGCGCGAACTCGGCGGGTCAGGCGGCCGTCTTCCTGTCGCGCAAGGCCGCCGCCGTGCACATCCTGGTGCGCGGTGACTCGCTGGAATCGTCCATGTCGCACTACCTGATCCAGCAGATCGAGCAGATCCCCAACATCAAGGTGCAGACCCGCACCGAGGTGGTCTCCGCCGACGGCGACGACCACCTGGAACGCATCGTGCTGCGCAACAACGACACCGGCGTGGAAGAAAAGGTGGACGCCGAGCGTTTGTTCCTGTTCATCGGGGCCGCACCGGAAACCGACTGGCTCGACGGCCTGGTCGAACGTGACGACCACGGCTATGTGCTGGCGGGACCCGATCTGATGGTGGACGGCGCCAAGCCCGCGGGCTGGGAGCTGCCGCGTCCCCCGCAACATCTCGAGACCAGTGTGCCCGGCGTTTTCGTGGCCGGTGACGTGCGGTCGGAGTCCGCGAAGCGAGTGGCCTCCGCGGTCGGTGAGGGCGCGATGGCCGTCATGCTGGTGCACCGCTGGCTCGCGAAACAGTAGGAGTAGGCGAATGGGCAACACCCGATTGATCTGCGACCCGAACGAACTGCGTGACCTGTTCCTGTTCGAGAAGCTCAACGACGAACAGCTGGCGTGGCTGTGCCGCGACGGCCGGGTCGAAATGTTCGAGCCGGGACTGGTTTTCCGCGAGGGCGACCCGGCCACCTGCTTCTACGTCCTCATGGAGGGCGAGGTCCGGCTGACCAAGATGTCGGGCGGCGAGGAGATCGAACTCGTCCGCACCAGCCATCACGGGTCCTACTCCGGCGCGTGGACCGCCTACATGGGCGACAAGGTCGAGCAGCTCTACAACGCGTCGTTCTATGTGACGGTGCCGTCGAAGTTCTTCGTCCTCGACGCCGGAACCTTCGCGCACATGGTGCAGGAATGGTTCCCGATGGCGCTGCACCTGCTCGAAGGCGTGTTCTTCGGCAACCGCAACGCCAATGAGCGCATCGGACAGCGGGAACGGCTGCTGGCGCTGGGTTCGCTGTCGGCGGGCCTGACCCACGAACTCAACAATCCGGCCGCCGCCGCGGTCCGCGCCACCTCCTCGCTGCGCGAGCGGGTCGCGGGCATGCGGCACAAGCTCAAGATGATGGCGGCGGGCAAGTTCAACTCCGAGACCCTCGAGGCGCTGGTCCAGTTGCAGGAGGAGGCGGCCGCGCAGGTCGCCAAGGCGCCCACGCTGACCTCCCTGGAAGCCTCCGACCGCGAGGACGAACTCGGGGACTGGCTGGAGAACCACGGCATCGGCAACCCGTGGGATCTCGCGCCCAACTTCGTGCAGGCCGGCTTCGACATCGACTGGATGGAGAAGATCCACGGCACGCTGACCGATTGCGGCACCGATGTTTTCGAGGGCGCGATCCGCTGGCTCAACTACACCGTCGAGACCGAACTGCTGATGAACGAGATCACCGACTCGACGCAGCGCATCTCGTCGCTGGTGAACGCGGCCAAGCAGTACTCGCAGATGGACCGCGCGCCCTTCCAGGTGGTGGACATCCACGACCTGCTGGATTCCACGCTGGTCATGCTGGCGCGCAAGATCGGCGACGACATCACGGTGATCAAGGAGTACGACCACGGCCTGCCGCCGGTGCCGTGCTACGCCGCCGAGATGAATCAGGTGTGGACGAATCTGATCGACAACGCGGTCGCGGCCATGGGTGGCAGCGGTACGCTCACCGTTCGGACCTACCGCGAGAACGAGTGTGTCGCAGTGGAAATCGGTGACACCGGCCCCGGCGTGCCGGAGGAGATCCGGACCCGGATCTTCGAACCGTTCTTCACCACCAAACCGGTCGGCGAGGGCACCGGGCTCGGCCTGGACATCTCCTTCCGCATCGTGGTGAACAAGCATCACGGCGATATCCGGGTCGAATCCGAGCCCGGGAACACCCGATTCATCGTCCGGCTGCCGATCGAAGGCGCGGACGTGGCCGAATCCGTTTCAGCGGCAACCATTATGGAGGGCAACTGATGGCCGAGCAGATCGAAGGCATCGATATCGCGGTGTCGCCCAGCGGTTCCGGCTGCGTCGAATGCGACGCCGCGGGCGGCTGGTGGGTGCACCTGCGCCGCTGCGCGCAGTGCGGGCATGTCGGCTGTTGCGACATGTCGCCGAACCAGCACGGCACCAAGCACTTCCAGAGCACCGGGCATCCGTTCATCCAGAGCTTCGAGCCGGGTGAGGACTGGTTCTACAACTTCACCAGCGAGGAGATGTACGAGGGCGGGCCGGAACTCGCGCCGCCGCACGCACATCCGGCGGATCAGCCGGTGCCGGGTCCGCGCGGCCGGGTCCCCGCCGACTGGCAGCAGCACCTGAACTGATCGACGGCGTGGACGGCCGCTGAGCTTCGTCTTCCCGGGCCCGCCCCGGCCGGGTACGCTGCTGCTCGCGCCGGGTGGCTCCGGCGCGCAGGTGTTCCCGGGAAGCTCGGAAAGCAGGCATGAAGCGTCTATCGATCGTCGCCCTCGCGGCAGGTGCGATGGCCTTGAGTCTCGCCGGATGCGGTTCGGATCAGTCCGTGGCGGCCACCGGGCAGAAGCAAGCAGCCAGTTCCACCGCTGTGGTCAAACCGCTGGTCCCGGCCGCTTCGGTCACTCCCGTGGCACCCGTGATCGAGCCGCCCGCCGACGCGCCGGTCACCGCGACGGTGGTCAAGAAGACGACCGCGCCGGACGGTGCGCAGACCACCTGCGGCGACTTCCGCAATCTCAGCGAGGACGCCGAGCAGCAGGTCATCCAGCAGGTGCTGGCCGCCAATCCCGGCTCGTTCCTGGACGGCAATCCGCACTCGGCGCTGAGCACCGCGAAGCTGGCCTGCCTGTCCGGTAGCTACACCGATACTCCGGTCGCCGTCGCAATTCGGGTGTCCGCCAAATAGTTTGGATCCCGGCCATGGTCGGCCAGGGATCAGCGGCCGGTCGGCCCGCTCTCGCATCGTGGCGACGTGTGGACGGCTGTGGGGATACGGCGTGTTCGCGAGCGTATCCTGCTCAAACGAATGAGTGTTGCGAGAACGGGTGGCTGGATGGACGTCGACGGACTGGTCGAATTCGAGCGGCATCGACCACGACTGTTCGCACTGGCCTATCGGATGCTGGGTTCCGCCGCCGAGGCCGAGGACGCGGTGCAGGAGGCCTATCTGCGCTGGGACGCCAGCAATCGCGCCGAAATCCGTTCCGCCGAAGCCTGGTTGACCACCATCCTGGTGAATCTCTGCCGCAGCACCCTGGATTCGGCTCGCGCCCGCCGCGAGAGCTACGTCGGTCCGTGGCTGCCGGAACCCGTGCCGACCGGCCGCGGCGAACTCGGCCCCCTGGAATCCGCCGAACAGCGCGAAATGGTGTCGCTGGCCTTCCTGACCCTGATGGAACGGCTGACCCCCGCTGAACGCGCCGTCTTCGTGCTGCGGGAGGCCTTCGGCTACGCCCACCGCGAGATCGCCGACATGCTCGAACTGTCGGAGGCCAACTCCCAGCAGCTGTATCGCCGTGCCTCGCAACGGGTTCGCGAGGATCGACCCCGCTACGACCCCGCCCCGAAGCACGCGCGGGCGCTGCTGGAGAAGTTCCTGGTGGCGGCGAACGCCGGGGATGTGGCCGCGCTCGAGGCCATGTTCGCCGCCGACATCGTCTCCATGGCCGACGGCGGCGCCAACGTCAACGCCGCCCGCCGCGCGGTCGTCGGCGCGCACCGGGCCGCCCGCTACTTCACCTGGCTGTTCGCCCAGGAGGTCCCCGACCTCACCGTCACCCTCGACGAGGTCAACGGCGCACCGGCGTTCGTGGCGCGCTCCGGCGGCATCCCCGTCGTGGTGGCCACCGCGGAGTTCGCCGGCGACTCCATCGCCGCCGTGCACCTGATCGTGAACCCGGACAAGCTCGAGTACTTCGCCCGCACCACCGCTCCGATCTGAGCTGGATCGCGATGTGACCCAGCACACGTCGCGAAGCTGTCAGGGATTCGGGGGCTGCGTGGTCTAGAGGGTGTCGGCGCCGAACGGGGCCGGGCAAGGAGCACTCTCGTGAACACGCAGCATCGAATCGTCGTCCTGGGTGCGGGGTACGCGGGACTGGCCGCGGCACAGCGGGCGGTCAAGGCCAAGGGCGCGCGGGTCACCGTGATCGACGCGCACACCGAATTCGTCGACCGGGTGCGACTGCACCAGGTCCTCGCGGGTCAGGACGTGGCGCGCTGGGATCTGCGGAAATCGTTGCAGGACAAGGGCATCGACTTCATCAACGGGTGGGCCGCGCGGGTGGACGCCGAGGCGCGACAGGTCGAGCTCGCCGACGGTGCGACCGTCGGCTACGACACCCTGATCTACGCGCTCGGCAGCCGCGGCAACCGGTCGGGTGTGCCGGGCGCGGGCGAGCACGCCCACTCGGTGGCCGTCGCCGAGGATCTGCGCGCCATCCCCGAGTTGGCCGGTCGGGTCGCGGTGGTGGGTGCGGGCGCGACCGGTATCGAGGTGGCGGCCGAGCTTGCGGAGTCGCGGCCCGATCTCGAGGTGGTCCTGGTCAGCAGCGACGAGCCCGGCGTGTGGCTGACGCCCAAGGCCACCAGGCACATTCGCGCCACCATGGACCGGCTCGGTGTCGAGGTGCGCGTCGCGAAGGTCGCCGAGGTGACCGCCGCCGGACTCGAACTGGTCGACGGTGCGCGGATCGCGGCCGAAACCGTGCTCTGGACAACGGGTTTCGCGGTCCCGGCGGTGGCGGCCGACTCGGGTCTGCCGGTGGACCCGCGCGGCCGGATCCTGGTCGACGAGCAGTTGCGGGTGCCGGCGCATCCGGAGATCTACGCGGTGGGTGATGCCGCGGTGATGGTCGGGGTGAACGGTCGGGAGGCCCGGATGTCGTGCCAGGCAGCGCAACCCGCGGGCAAGTACGTGGGTGCGGCGGTCGTCGCGCGGCTGCGCGGGAAGACGCCGCGGCCGCATCGGCCGCGTTTCGTGCTGACCTGCGTGAGCCTGGGGCGCCGGGACGGGATCATCCAGTTCATGCACGCCGACGATTCGAACGCCCGCACGGTGCTGACCGGGCGGACGGCGGCGGGCATCAAGGAGTTCATCGTGCGGGCGGTGGGTTCGGCGGCCAAGCCGTGAGAGAAATCGTCAACCAAGGGTTGACCATCGAATGATGGTCAACCTAGAGTTGACGCATGACGAACTCTCTCCGCCTCGACGATCTGATCGACGGCATCAAGAAAGCCCGCCCCGACAACGCCCTGGACCAGCTCTCCGACGCCGTCGTCGTCGCCGGGCACATGAGCGAGGTGGGCGACCACCTCATCGGCCACTTCGTCGACCAGGCCCGCCGCTCCGGCGCCTCCTGGACCGATATCGGCCAGAGCATGGGCGTCACCAAGCAGGCCGCCCAGAAGCGCTTCGTGCCCAAGGCCCCCGGCGACCCGAGCGAGGCGGCGGCCCTCGACCCCAGCGCCGGATTCGCACGCTTCACCTCGCGCGCTCGGCATGTGGTGGTGGCCGCGCAGGAGGAGACCCGCAATGCCGGGCACGCCGAGATTCGCCCCGAGCACCTGATCCTGGGTCTGCTCAGCGAGCCGGAATCGCTCGCGGTGCACGCCATCGTCGCCAAGGGTGTTTCGGTCGAGGCCGTACGCCGGGTCGCCACCGCCGCGCTGCCGCCCGCCGCGACCGAACCGCTGCCCGCGCTCATCCCCTTCAGTGCGCAGTCCCGCAAGACCCTCGAATTGACCTTTCGGGAGGCGTTGCGATTCGGGCACAACTATGTGGGCACCGAGCACCTGCTGCTGGCGCTGCTGGATGTGGAGGACGGTTCCGGGGTGCTGTCCGGACTGGGTCTGGACAAGGAGTCGATCACCGCGGAGTTGACCGCCCTGCTCGCCTCCCTGCCCACGGTCGGCGAGTCCGGGGACACGCCGAAGTAGGTCCGATATCCGGCGCGCCGCGGACACGCAGAAGTCCGCATGTCGCTGCGACACGCTGCCGACCTGGTGATGTAGGGCAAGCGGGCGGTCCCGCGTCGCCGGGTCCCGTGGTGTGCGTGATGCGGCAGATACGATTGTGGAATGGCGGGATCCGAAAGTTCCGACCTGGTAGCGGGGGAACTGCGCGCTGACCTGCTGCGCGCGCTGAGTTATGTCTCCACCGAGGACACTCCCGACGGCGGCTACATCGTGAACGGCGACCTCCCACCCGAGGTGGCGCCGCCGTTCATTCGGGCCATCATGCGCATCGAAGCCGAACTTCTCCTGCAAGACGCCGAGCTCGTGACCGTCGAGCACGGTGAGCCTCGCACTCCGGAGGAGCGTCGGACCGACGCGCTGATCGCGCTGCTGCTGCGCGTGGACGACCGGTCGCACTTCTCGTAGTCCTCGCGAGACATCGGCCGCCGAGTGTGCTCGCGCGGCCAGAATGTCGTCGCGTCATGGGGATTCGCACCCTCGAATATCGCGGAGTTCCCTGTTCAGGGGCCTCGGGGCCGCGCCTTGACCTTGCACTCGCCTGGTGGGAGTGCTAGAAAGGGCATTGGCACTCCGAACCTGGGAGTGCTAGGTCGGGGCGGTGAGGCCGGGCTCCAAAGAGCCACTGGTCGTCCGTCGCGGGCACCAAGCCTGGCCAGAACCTGTCAATCCCCAGATCTGGAGGATCTCAACGCAATGGCCAAGACAATTGCGTACGACGAAGAGGCTCGCCGCGGACTCGAGCGTGGCCTGAACGCCCTCGCTGACGCCGTCAAGGTGACGCTCGGCCCCAAGGGTCGCAACGTCGTGCTGGAGAAGAAGTGGGGCGCCCCCACCATCACCAACGATGGTGTCTCCATCGCCAAGGAAATCGAGCTCGAGGACCCGTACGAGAAGATCGGCGCGGAACTCGTCAAGGAAGTTGCCAAGAAGACCGACGACGTCGCGGGTGACGGCACCACCACCGCCACCGTGCTCGCCCAGGCTCTGGTTCGCGAAGGCCTGCGCAACGTCGCGGCCGGCGCCAACCCGCTGGGTCTGAAGCGTGGCATCGAGAAGGCCGTCGAGGCCGTCACCACCTCCCTGCTCGCCACCGCCAAGGAGGTCGAGACCAAGGAGCAGATCGCTGCCACCGCCGGGATCTCGGCCGGCGACTCGTCCATCGGTGAGCTCATCGCCGAGGCCATGGACAAGGTCGGCAAGGAAGGTGTCATCACCGTCGAGGAGAGCAACACCTTCGGTCTCCAGCTGGAGCTCACCGAGGGCATGCGCTTCGACAAGGGCTACATCTCCGGTTACTTCGTGACCGACCCGGAGCGCCAGGAAGCCACCCTCGAGGATCCCTACATCCTGCTGGTCGGCTCCAAGGTCTCCACCGTCAAGGACCTGCTGCCGCTGCTGGAGAAGGTCATCCAGGCCGGCAAGCCGCTGCTGATCATCGCCGAAGATGTTGAAGGCGAAGCGCTTTCGACCCTGGTCGTGAACAAGATCCGTGGCACCTTCAAGTCCATCGCCGTCAAGGCGCCGGGCTTCGGTGACCGTCGCAAGGCCATGCTGGCCGATATCGCCATCCTCACCGGTGGCGAGGTCATCAGCGAAGAGGTCGGCCTCTCGCTGGAGACCGCCGGCATCGAGCTGCTGGGCCAGGCCCGCAAGGTCGTCATCACCAAGGACGAGACCACCATCGTCGAGGGCGCGGGCGACCCGGAGGCCATCAAGGGCCGGGTGCAGCAGATCCGCACCGAGATCGAGAACTCGGACTCGGACTACGACCGTGAGAAGCTGCAGGAGCGGCTGGCCAAGCTGGCCGGCGGCGTCGCGGTCATCAAGGCCGGTGCCGCCACCGAGGTCGAGCTCAAGGAGCGCAAGCACCGCATCGAAGATGCCGTGCGCAACGCCAAGGCCGCCGTCGAAGAGGGCATCGTCGCCGGTGGTGGCGTCGCCCTGCTGCAGTCGGCTCCCGCGCTGGACGCCCTGACCCTGACCGGCGACGAGGCCACCGGTGCGAACATCGTTCGCGTCGCGCTGTCCGCGCCGCTGAAGCAGATCGCCTTCAACGCGGGCCTGGAGCCCGGCGTTGTCGCCGAGAAGGTCTCGAACCTCCCGGCGGGCCACGGCCTGAACGCCGACTCGGGCGAGTACGTCGACCTGCTGGCCGCCGGCGTTGCCGACCCGGTCAAGGTCACCCGCTCGGCCCTGCAGAACGCCGCCTCCATCGCGGCGCTGTTCCTCACCACCGAGGCCGTCGTCGCCGACAAGCCGGAGAAGGCTGCCCCCGCGGGCGACCCGACCGGTGGCATGGGCGGCATGGACTTCTAAGTCCTGCTCCGGCAACGGAATTGAACAACGAGGGCCCGGCCACCTGACGGTGGCCGGGCCCTCGGCTCGTCTGCGGGGTCGCCGCGTCGGTGATCGGCCCTCGGGGGTCGGCCTCCCGCTAGTTCATCTTGCCTTCCATGCCGCTGTAGATCTCGGTGGCTTCGACGAAGCCGCCGCCGATGCGCTGGGCGAGGGCGAAGGCCTCGTCGCACTTGCGCAGGGAGGTCGCGGTGTCGGCGTCGTCGTGGACGGCGGCGAGGCGGGAGTGGTTGGCGCGCAGGTTGGTTCGGGCCGCATCGACCTCGGCGGGGAGGACGAAGCCGCCGACCGTGTAGTTGGTGTGGATGCTCTCCTCGGATTCCCATTCGAGTCTCGGGAAGGTCTGGGGTAGTGCGCCGAGTAGTGGTGCGTTGCTGCCGAATCCGGTGGGGTAGCCCAGCTCGGCTTCGACGCTCAGCCAGGTGGGCCAGACCTTGCCGCGGTCCATCCAGCCGGGGAGCAGCCGGGAGGTGAACTCCAGCAGCACGAATTGCAGGTTGCCGGTGAGCAATTCGGCCGCGTCGTGCACGCTGTCGTCGAAGAGGTCGGGGACCTCGGTGCGTCCGGCGCGCAGGGCGAGGGCGGCGCTGCGCAGCAGGCGCATCTTCCAGAACACGAAGGTAGGCAGGTTCTCGTCGTCCGGGACCTCGCCGCTGGCGTCCGGTTCGGTGCGGTCGGCCAGCGCCGGATCCAGTTGGTGCAGTGCGGCTTTCGCCAGTTCGTCGACGGTGTCCGGGGTGGCGCGCATATAGCGGAGCACCCATTCCGTCACCTCTTCGGGCGCTTCGGCGGTGATCAGGTACGGTCGTCCCCACACGTACAGGCCGCTGTCGAAACTGCCGCCGTAACCGGCTTCCTTCAGTGCGCCGAGCGCCCAGGCTTTCGCGCGGAACCGAACCTTGGTCTGTTCGGCCGCGTACCCCACCAGATCGTCGAGGTCGGTGTCGTGGCCCGCACCGGCGAGGTACGGCAGCACCCGCCGCTCGATCAATCCCATATCCACAGCGTGAAAGCTGGTGTCATATCCCACGTTTCGCACAGTAGCGGCGGCAGGCGACAGCGGTGGGCACCCGTATCGGTGGACGGATCAGTAGGTTGGCGCGAAGCCGACCAGATCGGCGATCAGGTTCATCTGGTGATCGAAGTAGTCGGGGACCGCGGCGATGGTGCCGTCGAGGCGGCCGAAGATCTCGACAGGGCGGAATCGCTTACACCCGGGCGCCCAGCAGGCGAACTTCGCGGGCTATGTGCTGTGGAGTGGCTGGATGCTGGCTCTGGCGGTCACATTCCGCTCCCGGTGAATCGGGCGCTGCGGATGGCGTCGGCGCGTTCGGGGAGCAGATTGTCGACGAGGGCGGTGAAGCGGCCGAGGACCGGGGCCAGGCGGCGCGGGCGGTCGATGATGGCGTCGCAGATGATTTGCCCGCCCTGCTCCGGAGTCAGGGCGTCGGCATTGCCGTAGAGCGGGTTGGGCGCGATCATCGGCGTCCGCACCAGCGGCAGGTAGATGGAGGTGAATCGCAGGTTCTCGGTGAGGGTTTCGGCCTGCAGGTTGGCGCTGAGCGAGTCGAGGGCGGCCTTCGACGCGACGTAGGCGGCGTAGCCGGGGCCGCCGTAGAGATTGGCCAGCGACAAGATGTTGACGACCTGCCCGTCGCGCCGCTCCCGCATGCCGGGCGCGAAGGCCAGGATCAGCCGGACGGCGGCGAAGTAGTTGAGCCGCATGGTGCGTTCGAAGTCGTGGAAGCGGTCGTAGGACTCGTCGAGCCGCCGCCGGATGGAGCGTCCGGCATTGTTGACCAGCACGTCGACGCCGCCGTGGTCGGCGAGCACCTTGGCCGCGACGGCGTCGAGGGCGTCGAAATCGTTGAGGTCGCAGGCGTAGACGGCGGCCCGTCCGCCGCGCGCGGTGATCTGTTCGGCGAGTTCGCGCAGCTCGTCCTCGCGCCGGGCGACCAGCAGCACCAGGCCGCCGGCGTCCGCGATCTGCTCGGCGGCCGCGCGTCCGATGCCGGAGGAGGCCCCGGTGATCAGCACGGTCCGGTCGGCGACGGCGTCGCGCAGGGTGCGTTGCCGTCGCAGTCGCGCGAGGCTGACCTGGGTGTCGAGGCCGTGTTTGATCCGGTACAGCAGTTCGCCGAGCTCGTTCATGGTTAGGGATGCTAAGGGCCACAGGTGGATTCGACCCGGGAATCGACCCCGCACGCCTCTAATGCCGGGTGCAGTCGTAGGCCGCGATCGAGGACCCGTCTCCGGGCAGTTCCGCGCAGTGCTGCCGGATCCAGGTGACGCGCTCGTCGTCGCCGGGACTCAGCAGCACCAGCCCGACCTCGTGGTCGTCGATCATCCGGGCCAACTCCGCGAGCCCGGGCACCGGGGCCTCGCCGGTGAATCCGCCGATGCTCGGAACCTGTTGCCCGCTGGTCAGAATGAACGGCGAGGCCAGCACCGTGGTGTAGGTGACCAGCGGATACTTCGGGTGGCCCGGCAGTTTCGCGAGTTCCCGGTTCAGCTTTTCGGCCTCGGGGATCGAGGCGGCCATGAACCCCTGGGTGATCTGCCGTGCGGTCGCGGATTCGAAAGGCGTGTCCAGCGGCCCGAATCCATTGACGACCACCGACACCGCGGCGACCGCGGGCGCGATCAGTGCGGTCGCGACCAGCAGCGCGACCCCGGCTGGGTCGCGGCGCGGGAAGGCGGCGGGCAGCACGGCCGCAGCCAGGCAGGTCAGCACCGTCGCGAGCAGGACCGTGAATCGCACCCAGTGCGGCGCGGGTTCGAGCAGGAACCAGCCGTATACCGCCGTCGCCGCCACCGCGACGACGGCGCACCCGAACACCCGCCGATCGGCCGACCGCAGTACGGCCGTCGCGCCCATCCCGATCAGTGCGGCGATCGCCGGGATCAGCACCGCCAGGTAGTAGGGGTTCACGGTGCCGATCACCAGGAAGACTGCCACGTGGATGACCAGCCAGCCGCCCCACAGCGTCAGCGCGGCGGTGCCGTGGTCCGTGCGTGGCCGTCGCCGCGCCGCCCAGGCCAGCCCGAGCAGGCAGATCAGCGCGAGCGGTGCCAGCCATCCGGCCTCGCGTCCGCCGCCGCCACCGAAGACATGGTCGAACCGGTTGTCGGGCCCGAGTACCAGTGCCGCCCGGTAACCCGCACTCGGAGATCCCGCAGTGGAGAAATTCGCCGAGCCGACGGTGAATCCGTCATTGGTGCGACTGGCCGCGTTGTAGACGAAGACCTGCTCGAACAGCGAGTTGTGGTGGCTGCCGTCGACATAGGGCCGACCTCCGGCGGGGAGCAGGCTCACCACCGTCATCCAGCTCAGCGATGCCGCCACCGCGACCGCACCGAAGCAGAGTATTCCGGTAACCCGTTGTCGCAGAGCGTCTTTCGGTGTCGCGATCAGAACGGCCGCCGCGAACGCCGGAATCACGAGCCAGGCCTGCACCATCTTGGCCTGGAACGCGAGGCCGATCCACAGCCCGCAGTAGATCAGGTGCCGGGTCCGCCCCGATCGGATGGCGCTGACCACCTGGTCGGCGGCCAGTACCAGCAGCAGGATGAGCAGGGTGTCGGAGATATTGCCGCGATCGAGGGCGACGGCCGCGGGTGCCAGTGCCATGACCAGTGCCGCGACGATCCCGGCCGCGGGCCCCGATAGTCGGCGCACCACGCGGTAGAGCACGAGCACGGTCAGCGCGCCCTCGATGACCTGCGGTAGCAGGTAGGCCCACAGGTGTGGCCCGAAGATCCGCACCGACAGCGCCTGTAGCCACAGTGAACCGGGCAGTTTGTCGATGCTGATGGTGGCGGCCGGATCGAAGGCCGCGAAGAAGAAGTTGTGCCAGCTCTGGCTCATCGAGCGCGCGGCGGCCGAGTAGTACAGGTGTGGTGTCTGCGCGCCGATGCCCCAGGCGTAGAGGACTGTCGCCGTCGCGGTGATGGCGAGCAGGGCGGGCCGGGCCCAGCGCGGTTGATCCGCGGGTCCGCGCAACCAGCGCGCCGGGGTGCCGCCGGATCGGCCGGGCGCTGCGATTACCGCTGTCACAGCCTCAATCTCGACCCGGGCGGTACGCATGTCAAAGGAATTCACCCTGTAGGAGGAGGGTTTCGCCGCGGAATCGCCCGTAGGGAGTACCGGACCCGGTCCGGGGGTGGAGATCGGATCCGGGTCGACTCAGGGTCGGTCGCGCCGCGCGGAGAGGGTGGCGGCGACATCGATGGGCCGGATTCCGAGCTCGGCGGCCGCGGCGGCGACCCGGGCTTGCACGCCGGCGTCGGCGGGGCGCCCGGTGTCGTAGAGGAGTTCGACCAACTCGATGGCCGCGATGGCCTGGGTCCGGGTGAGTAGTCGATCCGGCAGCCAACTGACACGCCAGTCGGTTTCTTTATGGCCCGGTAGGCGTTCTGCGAACTCGCCGACGACAGCACTGGTAATCGACCAATCGCAGACATACACACCAACCAAGGTCGTCTGTCGCGGCGTTTGTGGCAAGACCGGGCGAAGTGAATGGCGGACGGCGTCGATCAATACGCGGGGTGGACGCGACAAGATGGACAAACAGCGTCCTGACCAGCCGATTTGACATTGATTCGTAGCAACACGTAACTTAATCCAGGTCAGAGCGACACGGACACCGACCCGGAGCCCCAAGGGCCTGGGAAACGAGGTTGTACGAGGAGCGCCTGATGCTCACACTGGTTCGGTCCTGATCAGCGGATTTGGTTCTGTTGAGATGGATGAGCTATGTTTTACCAGCAGCCTCACCGACAAGCGGGACAAGAGCCCGGGGTTTCGGTGTGTGCGTGTGTTCTTTGAGAACTCAATAGTGTGTCGATGAATGTCAGTGCCAATTATTTAATTGGTTCCGATCTTTCGCACCCCCGTGTGGAGGGTCGGACATTTAGTCAGCAAATACTTTTGCTGGCGTTTGATTTTGCCAAGGTTTTCGGACTCTGGTTAATTCTTCCAATTAGCTCTTCGGAGCGAGTTGAGAGTCTTCAACGGAGAGTTTGATCCTGGCTCAGGACGAACGCTGGCGGCGTGCTTAACACATGCAAGTCGAGCGGTAAGGCCCTTCGGGGTACACGAGCGGCGAACGGGTGAGTAACACGTGGGTGATCTGCCTCGCACTCTGGGATAAGCCCGGGAAACTGGGTCTAATACCGGATATGACTTTCGGATGCATGTCCGATGGTGGAAAGATTTATCGGTGCGAGATGGGCCCGCGGCCTATCAGCTTGTTGGTGAGGTAACGGCTCACCAAGGCGACGACGGGTAGCCGACCTGAGAGGGTGACCGGCCACACTGGGACTGAGACACGGCCCAGACTCCTACGGGAGGCAGCAGTGGGGAATATTGCACAATGGGCGAAAGCCTGATGCAGCGACGCCGCGTGAGGGATGACGGCCTTCGGGTTGTAAACCTCTTTCGACAGGGACGAAGCGCAAGTGACGGTACCTGTAGAAGAAGCACCGGCCAACTACGTGCCAGCAGCCGCGGTAATACGTAGGGTGCGAGCGTTGTCCGGAATTACTGGGCGTAAAGAGCTTGTAGGCGGTCTGTCACGTCTTCTGTGAAAACTTGGGGCTCAACCTTAAGCTTGCAGGGGATACGGGCAGACTAGAGTACTTCAGGGGAGACTGGAATTCCTGGTGTAGCGGTGAAATGCGCAGATATCAGGAGGAACACCGGTGGCGAAGGCGGGTCTCTGGGAAGTAACTGACGCTGAGAAGCGAAAGCATGGGTAGCAAACAGGATTAGATACCCTGGTAGTCCATGCCGTAAACGGTGGGTACTAGGTGTGGGTTTCCTTCCACGGGATCCGTGCCGTAGCTAACGCATTAAGTACCCCGCCTGGGGAGTACGGCCGCAAGGCTAAAACTCAAAGGAATTGACGGGGGCCCGCACAAGCGGCGGAGCATGTGGATTAATTCGATGCAACGCGAAGAACCTTACCTGGGTTTGACATACACCGGAAAGCCGTAGAGATACGGCCCCCCTTGTGGTCGGTGTACAGGTGGTGCATGGCTGTCGTCAGCTCGTGTCGTGAGATGTTGGGTTAAGTCCCGCAACGAGCGCAACCCTTATCTTATGTTGCCAGCGCGTAATGGCGGGGACTCGTGAGAGACTGCCGGGGTCAACTCGGAGGAAGGTGGGGACGACGTCAAGTCATCATGCCCCTTATGTCCAGGGCTTCACACATGCTACAATGGCCGGTACAGAGGGCTGCGATACCGTGAGGTGGAGCGAATCCCTTAAAGCCGGTCTCAGTTCGGATCGGGGTCTGCAACTCGACCCCGTGAAGTTGGAGTCGCTAGTAATCGCAGATCAGCAACGCTGCGGTGAATACGTTCCCGGGCCTTGTACACACCGCCCGTCACGTCATGAAAGTCGGTAACACCCGAAGCCGGTGGCCTAACCCTTGTGGAGGGAGCCGTCGAAGGTGGGATTGGCGATTGGGACGAAGTCGTAACAAGGTAGCCGTACCGGAAGGTGCGGCTGGATCACCTCCTTTCTAAGGAGCACATCTCCACGACTCTTCACACAGGTGAATGACGTTGTGGCAGAGACCGTTTCGGACTCACATGTAGTCCGGCGGACGCTCATGGGTGGAACACTGACAACCTTCATCGCATTGCGGTTGGTCCTCTGTGACCGACCCGCGAATGGATATACCGACACACTATTGGGTCCTGAAAGAACAGACGCGAGTCTGAACTTTCTAGGAAATCAACAAACGACGAGACTGGCTTTCAGTCATACCGCCGAGCTTTGCTCGGGCTGGTGCTGAGATCAAAGCGCAGTCTCGTGTGTTGTTTGAGAACTGCACAGTGGACGCGAGCATCTTTGTTAGTAAGTGAAAAAGAGCGTACGGTGGATGCCTTGGCACCAGGAGCCGATGAAGGACGTAGTAGGCTGCGATAAGCCTCGGGGAGCTGTCAAACGAGCTGAGATCCGAGGATTTCCGAATGGGGAAACCCAGCACGAGTGATGTCGTGTTACCCGCGCCTGAATATATAGGGCGTGTGGAGGGAACGTGGGGAAGTGAAACATCTCAGTACCCACAGGAAGAGAAAACAACAGTGATTCCGTGAGTAGTGGCGAGCGAAAGCGGAAGAGGCTAAACCAGGAGCGTGTGATAGCCGGCAGGCGTTGCGTTCTTGGGGTTGTGGGATCTACTTTCTCATCACTGCCGTGATGGGCGACAGTCAGAAAAGAATGCGTTAGTCGAATTGGTCTGGGATGGCCGACCGTAGAGGGTGAGAGTCCTGTAGACGAAAACGTGTTCTCTGTCGTAGTAGACACCCGAGTAGCAGCGGGCCCGTGAAATCTGCTGTGAATCTGCCGGGACCACCCGGTAAGCCTGAATACTCCCTGGTGACCGATAGCGGACTAGTACCGTGAGGGAAAGGTGAAAAGTACCCCGGGAGGGGAGTGAAATAGTACCTGAAACCGTGCGCTTACAATCCGTCAGAGCCTTCCACTTTGTGGTGGGGTGATGGCGTGCCTTTTGAAGAATGAGCCTGCGAGTCATCGGTGTGTGGCAAGGTTAACCCGTGTGGGGTAGCCGTAGCGAAAGCGAGTCCGAATAGGGCGTTTGAGTCGCACACTATGGACCCGAAGCGGAGTGATCTACCCATGGCCAGGGTGAAGCGACGGTAAGACGTCGTGGAGGCCCGAACCCACTTAGGTTGAAAACTGAGGGGATGAGCTGTGGGTAGGGGTGAAAGGCCAATCAAACTCCGTGATAGCTGGTTCTCCCCGAAATGCATTTAGGTGCAGCGTCGCGTGTTTCTCACCGGAGGTAGAGCTACTGGATGGCCTAGGGGGCCTACAAGCTTACCGAAGTCAGCCAAACTCCGAATGCCGGTGAGTGAGAGCGCGGCAGTGAGACTGTGGGGGATAAGCTTCATAGTCGAGAGGGAAACAGCCCAGATCGCCAGCTAAGGTCCCTAAGCGTGTACTAAGTGGAAAAGGATGTGGGGTCGCGAAGACAACCAGGAGGTTGGCTTAGAAGCAGCCACCCTTGAAAGAGTGCGTAATAGCTCACTGGTCAAGTGATCCTGCGCCGACAATGTAGCGGGGCTCAAGTACACCACCGAAGCTGCGGCATTCAGACATTATCCCGCTTTCGAGCCAGGAGTCTGGATGGGTAGGGGAGCGTCCTATAGCCAGGGAAGCGGCGGAGTGATCCAGCCGTGGAGGCTATGGGAGTGAGAATGCAGGCATGAGTAGCGAAAGACGAGTGAGAAACTCGTCCGCCGAATGACCAAGGGTTCCTGGGCCAGGTTAATCCGCCCAGGGTGAGTCGGGACCTAAGGCGAGGCCGACAGGCGTAGTCGATGGACAACGGGTTGATATTCCCGTACCCGTGTATCCGCGCCAAATATCGAATCAGTTGTGCTAAGTATCCAAAAGCGGTCTTATCGAGCCTTCGGGCGAGAGGGAGCGTGGCTGCATACGACCCTGGCTGTAGTAGGTAAGCGATGGGGTGACGCAGGAAGGTAGCTGGGCCAGGTGATGGAATACCTGGTGTAAGCCTGTAGGGCGTTGTGTAGGCAAATCCGCACAGCATATAGCCTGAGAGGTGATGCGTAGCCGATTGAGGCGAATTCAGTGATCCTATGCTGCCGAGAAAAGCCTCTAGTGAGTTGGTACACGGCCCGTACCCCAAACCGACACAGGTGGTCAGGTAGAGAATACTAAGGCGATCGAGATAACTGTGGTTAAGGAACTCGGCAAAATACCTCCGTAACTTCGGGAGAAGGAGGGCCATGTCTGGTGAAGGGACTTGCTCCTGGAGCTGGGTGTGGTCGCAGAGACCAGTGAGAAGCGACTGTTTACTAAAAACACAGGTCCGTGCGAAGTCGTAAGACGATGTATACGGACTGACGCCTGCCCGGTGCCGGAAGGTTAAGAGGACCGGTTAGCACTTCGGTGCGAAGCTGAGAATTTAAGCCCCGGTAAACGGCGGTGGTAACTATAACCATCCTAAGGTAGCGAAATTCCTTGTCGGGTAAGTTCCGACCTGCACGAATGGCGTAACGACTTCTCAGCTGTCTCAACCACAGACTCGGCGAAATTGCAGTACGAGTAAAGATGCTCGTTACGCGCGGCAGGACGAAAAGACCCCGGGACCTTCACTATAGCTTGGTATTGGTGTTCGGTACGGTTTGTGTAGGATAGGTGGGAGACTTTGATCCAGGGACGCCAGTTTCTGGGGAGTCGTCGTTGAAATACCACTCTGATCGTATTGGACCTCTAACCTCGGACCCTGATCGGGTTCAGGGACAGTGCCTGGTGGGTAGTTTAACTGGGGCGGTTGCCTCCCAAAATGTAACGGAGGCGCCCAAAGGTTCCCTCAGCCTGGTTGGCAATCAGGTGTCGAGTGCAAGTGCACAAGGGAGCTTGACTGTGAGACCGACAGGTCGAGCAGGGACGAAAGTCGGGACTAGTGATCCGGCACCGGCAAGTGGAAGCGGTGTCGCTCAACGGATAAAAGGTACCCCGGGGATAACAGGCTGATCTTCCCCAAGAGTCCATATCGACGGGATGGTTTGGCACCTCGATGTCGGCTCGTCGCATCCTGGGGCTGGAGTAGGTCCCAAGGGTTGGGCTGTTCGCCCATTAAAGCGGCACGCGAGCTGGGTTTAGAACGTCGTGAGACAGTTCGGTCTCTATCCGCCGCGCGCGTCAGAAACTTGAGGAAGGCTGTCCCTAGTACGAGAGGACCGGGACGGACGAACCTCTGGTGTGCCAGTTGTTCCGCCAGGAGCACGGCTGGTTTGCTACGTTCGGAAGGGATAACCGCTGAAAGCATCTAAGCGGGAAGCCTGTTCCAAGATGAGGTTTCTCACCCCCTCGAGGGGTTAAGGCCCCCAACAGACCATTGGGTTGATAGGCCGGAACTGGAAGCCCTGTAAGGGGTGTAGGTGACCGGTACTAATAGGCCGAGGACTTACCAACAAAGTTGCTACGCGTCCACTGTGCGGTATCTGAAACAACACACAGATCACCGAGAAGACAGAAGCCCCACCATCATTCGTGATGGGCAGGGTGGATGGCTCTCTGTGTGACAGTTTCATAGAGTTACGGCGGCTATAGCGGTGGGGAAACGCCCGGTCCCATTCCGAACCCGGAAGCTAAGGCCACCTGCGCCGATGGTACTGCACTCGACAGGGTGTGGGAGAGTAGGACACCGCCGGAACATCATTCGCGAAACCCCCCTGACTTCGGTCAGGGGGGTTTCTGCGTTTTCTGGGGAACATTTTCCGGGGCGGGGAAGGTTCGATAGAGCATGGTTGTGGTGCCGGAGTCTGTCGAAGGGGTTTCGGGCCAAGCGGATTCGAGTCCGGGGGATCGGCGACGGCTCTGGGTGACGCTCGGCTATCTGGTGCTGCTTATGGTGTCGACCGTGGCGTTGACGCTGATCGATGATTCGACGATGGATCGAGTGCTGTTGCGGGCCAGCACGAATCTCGACAATCTCCTGCACGGCCATGTGGGCACGCTGCTGTCGAGTGCGTTCTTCATCGGGACCGGGGTGACGGCCTGGGTGATTCTGGCGATGTTGGCGGCCTTGCTCGCGTTGGCGGAGCTGCGGTTCGGGGCGGGGAGGTTGGTTCGCGTCTTTCTGGCGGGGCATGTCGGGGCGACCCTGGTGGTCGCTGTCGGACTGTGGGCCGCGGTGCGGGAGGACTGGCTGCCGGATTCCATCTCCGATGCCGAGGATGTCGGGATCAGTTATGGCGCGGTCGCTTTGGTGGGGGCGCTGGTGGCGGTGTTGCCCGCGGCGGCGCGGTGGTCGTGGTCGGCGGTGTGGCTGGCCTTCGCGGTGGACGGGGTGCTGGCGGGGCGGACGTTCACCAATGTCGGGCATCTGCTTTCGCTGGTGATCGGATTGGTGTTGGGGTATCGGATGATTCGGCGCGGTTCGGTGCCGGAGCGGCCGTTGACCTGGGTGGAGGCGGGGTTGCTCGCGGTATCCGCGGGGTTGGCGGGCGGCTTGCTGCTCGGCTGAGCGGAGCAATGGAGAGCACTGCTCTTGACTCGGACCGGCATTGCTGTGATCATTGGTCTCAATAGAGAGCACTGATCTCGGAGATGCAAATGTTGAGCACGATCTGGCAGGACTTCAACCTCGCAGTGGCCTTCGGGGCGGAACTCGTCGCCGTTGGCGCACTGGCGTATTGGGGCTACCGCACGGGACATGGCCGGGTGGCGAAGCTGGCGTGGGCCGTCGGTGCGGCGGTCGCGGCCATGGTGCTGTGGGGCCTGTTCGCCGCACCGCACGCGAGCTTCTCGATTCCGGCGGCGGCGGTGCTCACCAAGATCGCGGTCTTCGGTGGCGCGGCCCTCGGACTGTGGCGGCTCGGTCATCGGACGGCGGCGGTGGTCTTCCCCGTGCTGGTCGCCGTGAACCTGCTCGTCATCCACCTCGGCCACCTGTCGATGTGACGGAGGGTCGTTGGCCCGCTGGGAAATTCGCGCGACAGTGTCGGTGTCGCACGGTACGTTCACAGGGCGTGGTCGGATGGGCCCGCTGTCGATCCGAAGTCTGAAAGGGGCCGGTCATGCGTGATCTCCGCAGCGCCGTTGTGGCCCGTTCGCGCTTCGAGGTGATTCTGGTGTCTTCGCCGGCTCGGTGCCGGCTGCGCGGCCGGTACTGAGTCGAACCCCGGACCCTGTGGTCCCGGGGAATCGCGCTGTTCTTTTCCGGATCAGCACGAAGGACGTAAGACCGTGCGTACCAACATTTCTCGACAAGACCTGGCAGCCGTTCGCAATCTCGGGATTCTCGCGCATGTCGATGCCGGGAAGACCACCGTGACCGAGCGGATGCTGTTCCTCACCGGAATGACCCACAAGCGCGGCGAGGTGCACGACGGCACCACCGTCACCGATTTCGATGCGCAGGAACGTGATCGGGGCATCACCATTTTCGCCGCGGCCGTGAGCTGCCGCTGGCGTGAGCATCGGCTGACCGTCATCGATACGCCGGGGCACGTCGACTTCTCCGCGGAGGTCGAACGTTCCCTGCGTGTGCTCGATGGCGCGGTGGCGGTGTTCGATGCCGTCGCGGGGGTGGAGCCGCAGAGCGAATCGGTGTGGCGTCGCGCCGACCGGCACGGCGTCCCGCGCATCGCGTTCGTCAACAAGATGGACCGGGCCGGGGCCGACCTCGACGCCGCCGTCGAGTCGATTCGGCAACGGCTGCACCCGGTTCCGCTGCTGCTCCAGCTGCCGATCCGCACCGGTGACGTGTTCACCGGCGTGGTCGACCTGGTCGCACTGCGGGCGCTGCGCTGGGACGCCGCGACCGGTGTCGTCGACGAGCCCGTGCCCGCCGACCTGGCGGATGCGGCGCTCGCACGACGGCGCGCGCTGGAAGAGGCGGTGGCCGAACGGGATTCGGCGGCGCTCGAGGAGTTCGTCGAGCAGTCGGCGCTGACCGCCGAGACCTTGGCGGCCGGGCTGCGACGGCTGACGATCACCGGTGCCGTGGTGCCTGTGCTGTGCGGTGCGGCCTACCGCGATATCGGGGTGGAGCCGCTGCTGGACGCGGTGGTCGCGTATCTGCCGTCGCCGCTGGATCGGCCACCGGTGACCGGAATCTCCGGTGCCGGAACCGAATCGGCGCGAACCGTGGAGCCGGGGCAGCCGCTGGCGGCGCTGGCGTTCAAGGTGCAGGCCACCCCTACCGGGCGGCTCACCTTCGTCCGCGTGTATTCGGGTGTGCTCGCCAAGGGCGACACCGTGCTCGATGCCGGTACCCGGCAGCGGGAGCGGGTCGCGCGCATCCTGCGGGTGCAGGCCGATCGGCACGAGGAGGTCGCGGTGGCGACGGCCGGTGACATCGTCGCGCTGGTCGGTCCCAAGTCGGCGCGGGTGGGTGCGACGCTGTGCGCGCCGGACGAACCCGTGCTGCTGGAGCCGCCCGCGGCGACCGAGCCGGTGGTGTCGGTGGCGGTGGAGGCGCGTTCCAATGCCGACACCGAGAAGCTGGCGGTGGCGCTGGCCCGGCTCGCCGAGGAGGATCCGTCGCTGGTGGTGCGGACCGATGCGGAGACCGGGCAGACGCTGCTGGCCGGGCTGGGCGAACTGCATCTCGAGGTGGTGGTGGAGAAGTTGCGCCGTGACCGCGGGCTGGAGGTGTCGGTGGGCAGGCCGCAGGTGGCGTACCGGGAGACCGTGGTGCGCGGCGTGCGGGGCTTCACCTATCGGCACGTCAAGCAGGACGGTGGTTCGGGGCAGTGGGCGCACATCATTCTCGATGTGCAGCCGCTGAGCGAATCCGATGCCGGGGCAACCGGTTTCGAGTTCGTGTCGACGGTGGTCGGTGGCCGGGTGCCCGCGGAGTTCGTGCGCGCGGTGGAGGCCGGGTGCCGGGACGCGCTGGCGGCGGGTCCGCTGGGCGGGCATCCGGTCACCGGGCTGCGGGTCACCCTGACCGACGGCGCCACGCACTCGAAGGACTCCTCGGACCTGGCGTTCCGCACTGCGGGGCGGCTGGGGCTGCGGGAAGCCTTGCGCGCGAGCACGATGGCGGTCCTGGAGCCTCTCGCCGAGCTGACGGCGACCGCGCCCGAGCAGTACGTGGGCGCGGTGCTGGGTGATCTGGCCGCTCGTCGCGGGCGGGTCACGGGTTCGGTGTCGCGGCCCGGTGTCGCGGTGCTGACGGCCACCGTGCCGCTCGCCGAATTGTTCGGCTACGCAACGCGTTTGCGCAGCCGGACGCAGGGGCGCGGGACGTTCACCACCAGCCCGGTGGGGTACGCGGTCGCGCCGTGAGTGAGTAGCGATCCGGCGGGTGGGCGACGACTGTGTCGCGTACCCGCCGGGTTCGTTGCGAGGGTGGCTCATACCTCAAGGGTTGATTGTAGTCGCGACAACAGTTACTGTTGTCGCGACAACAGATTCATCGGCAGGGAGAAAAGCCATGATGTACTCGTTCACCGAAGCGGCCGTGATCACCGGCGATATCGACAAGATCTGGGCGGTCGCCACCGACGTGGCGCGCTGGTCGGAGTGGGATCCGCACGAGGAGAAGTCCCGCATCGACGGGGAGTTCGCGGCCGGAACCCGGGGCTGGGTGAAGCCCAAGGGCGCGCCCGCCGGGCCGTTCACCATCGTGGATGTGGCGGCCGGGCAGTCGTGGACCAGCGAGGCCGGGATTCCGTTCGGGAAGCTGCGCGGACACCGCACCTACGAGGCGCTCGGCGACGGCACCGTGCGGGTGTCGGAGAATGTCGAGGTACACGGTCCGATGGGCCCGCTGTTCAAGTTGATCTGGGAGAAGGGGATGCGGGCGGACATGCCGCGCACCTTCGCGGCATTGGAGCAGGAGGCGCTACGGCGTGGCTGAATCGTCGGATACCCCGCGCGGGCCGGTCGGCGTCCCGCGCGGACCGCTCATGAGTCCCGGGTTCTGGCTGCACCACGCCGCGCTGGAGTGGCGCGCGACGCTGGAGCGGAATCTGCGGCCGCTGGGGCTCACGCCCACCCAGTTCAACCTGCTGGCCTCGGCGGGTTGGCTGGGGCGGCAGGGTGAGTCGCCGACCCAGCAGCAGGTGGCCGACATGTCGGGGTCGGATCGAATGATGGCGTCCAAGGTGCTGCGCGCGCTCGAGGAGCGCGGGCTGCTGGCGCGGCGCGCCGATCCCGCCGACGCCCGGGTGCTGCGCATCGAACTCACCACCGCCGGCAGGGAATTGGTCGGCCAGGGGGTGCAGATCGCCGTGGACACCGACGTGCAGGTGTTCGGCGCGAACGGCGACGAGCTGCGCGAGCAGCTGAAACCGATTGTCGCTCACCGCCTTCCGGAGTGAATCCGGTCAGTCCTTGACCAGGATCGCGCGCGTGTAGAGCAGGGCGAAACCGAGGCGCTGGGTGTTCTGCTGGGATTTGGAACCGGGCTGGGTGGTGATCACCGCGATATCGCAGCCGCCCCGGGCGGCCTCGGCGAGGCGGGCGGACAGCAGCGCGGACTGCACGCCGTGGCGGCGGTGCTCGGGAAGGGTTGCCGCGCCGGTGAGTTGGGCCACGCCGCCGGACATGCGCAGGCTCGCGCCGCCCGCCACCGCGCCCGTGCGGCGGGCCAGGTAGCGGCGGATACCGGCCGCGCCGGTCAGGTCGCGCATGGCATTGGCGATGATCTCGGCGGGGAACTCCTCGTGCGAGGCGACGCCCTGGGTATCGGGGTGGGCGAAGCCGGTGGCGACGGCGTCGAGCCAGGTGTCGAATTCGCTTTCGCCGCTGGGGGATACGTCGACACCGTCGGCGCTCTCGGCGGTGCGGTCGCCGTGCAGTTCGAGGCCGAGCACGTTCTCGAAGGACACCAGCCGGTAGCCGCGGGTGGTGAGCAGTTCGGCGACGCCGGGATCGCCGAGCTGCGAGACTTCGGCCTGCACCGGTGCCCCGCGGGCCGCGAACAGCCGCTCGATCTCGTCGAGCTCGGCCGGATCCGGTACTCCGGCGAAGCCCAGCCCCGCCACCTTGTTCAACGGTGAACCGTCCTCGGCACAGGCGGCTACGCCGCCCGCGATCGGGATCACGAAGCCGGAACCGGTGCCCAGCCGGGTCGCGGCCGCGGCGCTGCCCTTCTCGATCAGCTCGGTTTCGACCCGCTCGATCCGTGCCGCCAGCTCCACCCCGCAGAACAGTGTGCCCTGATTGCTCGCCATGCGCCCGAGCCTAATTCGCCGGGTCCTCCCGAAGCCCGTCATTTTTCCGCGTCGTAGGGTCGGGTGGTGGCTGGTGATCAGGTGGGCGCGCTCGTGGTCGGATTCGACCTGGACATGACGTTGATCGACTCGCGCCCGGGGATCGCGGCGGTGTGGGACGAGGTGTCGGCCCGGACCGGGGTGCCCATCGATTCCGAGCTGGTGGTGTCGCGGCTGGGTCCGCCGCTGGCGGAGGAGGCGGCGAACTGGTTCCCCGAGCACCAGGTGCCGGGGGTGCTGACGATGTACCGCGAGCTGTATCCGGAGATCGGGGTGGAGTCGGCGCTGCCGCTGCCCGGGGTGGCGGAGTCGCTGGCCGCGGTGCATCGGGCCGGGGGCACGGTGCTGGTGATCACCGCCAAGTACGAGCCGAACGCACGGCTGCACCTCGAGCATCTCGGGCTGGCGGTGGACGAGCTGGTCGGCAATGCCTGGGCGGAGGAGAAGGGCGAGGTGCTGCGCGAGCGCGGTGCGGCCATCTATGTCGGGGATCATCTCGGCGACATCCGGGCTGCCAAGGTGGCCGACGCGGTGTCGGTGGCGGTGACCACCGGACCCTATGCGGCGGAGGAACTCTCGGCCGCGGGCGCGGATGTGGTGCTGCGCGATCTCACCGGATTCCCGTCCTGGCTGGCCGGTCACCTCGCGGGCTGAAGCCCTGCTCACCATGCGGGAGTGAGCTTTCCGACGCTGGTTAGCGTCATCCCGATTCGAATCCTGTCGGTGTCCGGGATGCCCGGATTAGTCTTCGACTCACGGTCACGAGTATCAGCACGTTCGAGCCCCGGCTCGCTGATCGGCAACCCTCGCGCGGCGGTGGGGTGCCCCGGGTGACGACCAGGCGGCGTCCGAGTGGGCGGCGCAAGCGCAAGCTCATTCCCTATGCCCGGCTGCGCCGGTGCGTGAGTGCAGAGGTTTGTCATGAGCAGGAAATGGTCCGGATCGCGTGCGCGTCGGATTGTGGTGGGAGTCGCCGCGGCGGCGTTGGCAGCGGGAACGTTGTCGGCGTGCGCGGGCAACTCGTCCGACAGTAGTTCCGACACAGTGTATTTCGGTGTCTCGGGGCCGAAGACGGGCACCTCGGCCGAGTACGGGCGGCTCTGGCAGCAGGGTTTCGACCTGGCGCTCGAGCAGGTCAACGCGGCGGGCGGGATCGACGGCAAGAAGGTCGCGCTGAAATGGGAGGACTCCCAGTCCGATCCGAAGCAGACGGTGCCGATCGCCACCAAGTTCGTCGACGACAGGTCGATCATCGCCGAGCTCGGCGACTTCTCCTCACCCGCCTCGATCGCGGCCTCGCCGGTGTACAACCGCGGCAAGCTGGTGCAGTACGGGTTCACCAACTCCTCGACCGACTTCACCAAGGGCGGCGACTACTCCTGGAGCCCGTCGGTCACCCTGGACACCGTGCAGGCCGCGGTCACCGACTGGGTGAAGGCGAAGGCGACCAGGGTTTCCGTCGTTTATCTCGAATCCGACTGGGGCAAGCAGGATTTCGGCTTCTTCCAGCAGTACGCGAAGCAGAAGGGGATCGACATCGTCTACTCGTCGTCGATCCTGCCGGACTCGCAGGACTTCCGGCCGGTGCTGATCAAGGCACGCGACGCCAACCCGGACGCGGTGGTGCACCTGGGTTACGGTCCGGACGGCGCGCTGGTGGTCAAGCAGCTGCGTGATGTCGGGTACAAGGGTCAGTTCTTCGGTGGCCAGAACACCCCGCAGTTCGTGGAGCTGGCGGGCACCGCGGCCGAGGGCGACATCGTCAACGGCGTCTTCTCCCCGTCGGACACCAACCCGAAGATCCAGGACTTCGTCACCAAGTTCCGGGCCGAGTACAACACCGAGCCCGGCGACTTCAACGTCTACGCCTATGACGCGATCAACGCACTGGTCAAGGCCGCCAAGTTCGGCGGCGCGAACCGTGAGGGCATCCTGAAGGGCCTGCGCGAGGTCAAGGACTTCGACGGCATCGGGTTCACCACGCCCTTCGCCTTCGACCAGCAGACGCGTCGGCCCAGCAACATCAAGCCGATCCAGCTGGTGCTGCAGAACGGCAAGTTCGTTCCCGTCGCCTCCGCCAAGTAGCGGCGCATGTTCGACACGCTCATCGCGGGTCTGGTCCACGGCAACGCGTACGCGCTCATCGCCGTGGGCATCACCCTGATATTCGGGGTCAGCAATGTCATCAACTTCGCGCACGGCGCGATCTTCGCCTTCGGGTCGGTGCTGGGCTGGTGGCTGATCGCCCAGCACGGGGTGCCACTGTGGGCGGCGCTGATCGTGGTGGTCGCGGTGACCGCGCTGCTCGGCGTCGGCATCGACGTGCTCGCGGTGCGGCCGCTGCGGCGCGCCCCGGCCATCGCGGCGCTGCTGGCGACGGTGGCGGCCGGACTGATCATCGAGAACGTGGTGGCGCTGGTCTTCGGGCCGGACACCCGGCCGTTCCCGCAGGTGTTGTCCACCAACAACTTCCAGGTCGGCGGGGTGCGATTCGGGACCTCGGACGTGACCATGTTCGCCATCACCGTCACGGTCATGGCGGGGCTGTGGGCGTTCCTGCGGTACAGCCGTCACGGGCTGGCCATTCGCGCCACCGCTCAGGATCCGGACGCGGCCGCGCAGATGGGCATCCGGGTCGGCCGGGTGCAGTCGCTGGCCTTCGCCATCGCCTCCGGGCTGGGCGGGCTGGCGGGCATCTTCGTGGGGCTCTACAACTCCAATATCTCGCCGACCAACGGCAGCATCGTCGGGTTGACCGGTTTCGTGGCCGCCACCATCGGCGGGCTCGGGTCGATTCCGGGCGCGGTGATCGGCGGGTTCGTGCTGGCGCTGGTGGAGGCGTTCGGCATCTACTGGCTCGGCGACGGCTACCGCGACCTGATCACCTTCGGGCTACTGGTGATCTTCCTGGTGGTCCGGCCGGGTGGGCTGCTGGCCCGCCCGCCCGCCATCGAATCCGAGCCGATGACCGGCACCTTCCTGGGCGCCGGGCGGGAGCTGCGGGTGCGCTGGTGGCACGCGGTGATCGCGTTCGGCGTTGCGGCGGTGGCGATTCCGTTGTTGGCCGACGACTACAGCATCTCGGTCGGCACCCAGATCCTGGCCTACGCGATCATCGCGGTGTCGATGACGCTGGTGGCCGGGTCGGCGGGACAGCTGGCCATCGGGCAGGCGGGGCCGATCGCGATCGGCGCGTACACCTCGGCGGTGCTGACGGTGTCGCACGGCTGGGCGTTCCTGCCCGCCGTCGTCATCGCGGGAATTGTCGCGGCCGGGGTGTCTTCGGTGCTGGCCGCGCCGCTGTGGCGGTTGGGCGGGCACTATGTGGCCATCGCGACGCTGGGGATCGGCATCGTGACGGTGGCGATCATTCGCAACTGGGAGTCGGTGACGCGCGGCAGCTACGGCATCTTCGGGATTCCGCCCGCCAGCCTGTTCGGCCACGAATTCACCACGCACACCGAGCTTTTCCGGCTCGAGCTGGTGGTGCTGGCGATCACCATCGCGGTGCTGATCGGGGTGCAGCGGTCCCGGCTGGGCACCGCCATCCGCGCCATCGGCGCGGACGAGGTTGCGGCGCGGTCGGCGGGCGTGCCGGTGCGCGATTACAAGGCGCTGGCGTTCGCGGTGGCGGCGTTCTTCTCCGGGATCGGCGGGGCGCTGCTGGCGCACCAGTACTCCTACATCGATCCGACGGTGTTCAACCTGCCGATGTCGCTGCTGGTGGTGACGATCCTGGTGCTCGGCGGCACCGCCTCGCCCTACGGCGCGGTGCTGGGCGCGATCGTGCTGATCGGCGTCCCCGAGGCGCTGCGGCTGGCGCCGTCGCTGCGAATCGTGTTGTACGGCTTGGTATTGCTGCTGGTGGTGCGGTTCCGGCCGCAGGGCATCCTGGTGCTGAGGAGGCAACGTGTCCCGGTCATCGCCTGAACGTATCGCCGTGCCCGACGAGCCGGTGCTGAGCGTCCTCGGACTGCGGCGGGCCTTCGGCGGGGTGCGAGCGGTGGACGGTGTCGAATTCTCCATCGCGCCCGGTGAATTCGTCTCGATCATCGGACCCAACGGGTCCGGGAAGTCGACCACGGTGAACCTGATCTCCGGGGTGCTGAAGCCGGATTCCGGGCAGGTGCTGGTGCGCGGCAAGCGAATTCGGCCCGGCCGCCCCGAGGCCGCCGCGGAGGCGGGCATCGCCCGCACCTTCCAGAACGGGCGGGTGTTCGGGAATCTGACGGTGCGCGAGAATGTGGACGTCGGATTGCACACCACGCTGTACGCCACCCGGCCGCTGCGTGGTCTGGCGAATATCCCGGTGCTGCGGTGGATTTCGTTGCTGGCCGAACTCGGGGTGGCGCTCGCGCCGACCCCGGCGGCGCGGGCGGAGCGGCGGGCGGCGGAGGAGCGGGTGGATGCCGAGCTGGCGCGGTTCGAGGAACGGCTGGCGCCGCGAGCCGACCATCCGACCTACACGCTGTCCTACGCCAATCGCCGTCGCACCGAGATCGCGCGAGCGCTGGCGCTGCGACCGCAGCTGCTGCTGCTCGACGAGCCCGCGGCGGGCATGAACCAGACCGAGACCGCCGAAATCGGCAGGCAGCTGGCCGATCTGAAGGCGCAGGGTCAGACGATCCTGCTGGTCGAACACAAGATGGACCTGGTGCACGACCTGTCGGATCGGGTGCTGGTGCTGGACGAGGGCCGGGTGATCGCCGAGGGCACGCCCGCGCAGGTGCTCGCCGACCCGCGGGTGATCGAGGCGTATCTGGGTCGCAGCCGGCTGCCGGTGGCGGATGCGCCGGAACCGGTCGGGGAGATCGCGGAAGAGAAAGCGACGGCGGATGTCTGAGAATGCGGTGGCGGCCCTCGGTCCCGGAAACTTTCGCGAGAACACCGAACCGATCCTCGAATTCGACCGCGTGGTGGTGCATTACGGGACGTCGCGGGCATTGAACGAAGTGTCCCTGCGGGTTCGGCCCGGTGAGATCGTCTCGCTGCTGGGCGGCAACGCCTCCGGGAAGTCGACGACCATGAAGACCGCGCTCGGCTTGATCAAACCCAGCTCCGGGTCGGTGCGCATCGACGGCGTCGAGGTGAACAGGACACCGCCTTCGGCGCGGATCGCGGCGGGGCTGGCCTCGGTGCCGGAGGCTCGCAGGGTTTTCCCGGCCATGACGGTGGAGGAGAATCTGTTCGTCGGCGGCTATATCCGCAGGGAGCGCCGGTCGGTGCTGGCCGCGCGGGCGGCGGAGTTGTTCGAGCATTTCCCGCGGCTGGCGCAGCGTCGAGGCCAGCGGGCGGGCACCCTGTCCGGCGGGGAGCAGCAGATGCTGGCCTTCGCGCGAGCGCTGATGAGCAAACCGCGGCTCATCTGCATGGACGAGCCCACCATGGGCCTGTCGCCGCTGTTCGTGGATCGGGTGCTGGACGAGATCGCCCGGTTGAACCGGGAATTGGGGCTGGCCATCCTGATCGTCGAGCAGCAGGCGGAGTTGGCCCTGAGCATCGCGCACACCGCGAACGTGCTGCGCACCGGGGAGATCGTGCTGCACGGCCCGGCCGCGGAGTTGATCGGGGATCCGGCGGTGCGCGACGCCTATCTGGGAAAGGTGACCACATGACACCGCAGCGGCTGGGTTTCTTCACCCGGCTGGTCCGCACCGATCCGGCCCAGGACGCGGCCACGGTGTACCGCCACGCCCTCGAACAGGTCGAACTGGCCGAGCGGCTCGGCTACGACACCGCCTGGGTGGCCCAGCATCATCTGGACCCGGCCGAGGGCGGACTGCCCTCGCCGCTGGTGTTCCTGGCGCACGCCGCCGCCCGGTTTCCACGCATCCGGCTGGGCACCGCCATCGTCACACTGGCGCTGGAGGATCCGATCAAGCTCGCCGAGGACGCGGCCGTGCTGGATGTGCTCTCGGGCGGCAGGCTCGAATTGGGCGTGGGCGCAGGAGGTTCCAGGCACGCGTTCGAGCTCTTCGAGTTCGGTGCCGCCGATCGGCAGCAGGTCTACGCGGACAAGCTCGCGACGGTGGTGGCGGCGCTGCGGGGTGCGCCGCTGGTCGGCGATCGGTCATTGAATCCTGCTGCGGGACAGCTGAGTTCGCGGATCTGGCAGGCGACCTTCTCGGCCGCGGGTGCGGCGCGGGCGGGGCGGGCCGGTGACGGTCTGCTGCTGTCGAAGTCGCAGCCGCGGGATCCGGCCGCGCCGGAGGCCACCCTGTGGGAGATCCAGAACGAGCTCGTCGACGCCTACCTGGATGCGCTGCCGACCGGGGTGGAGCCCCGGATCGGTGCTTCCCGAGGCGTTTTCGTGGCCGACGACGCGGACGCGGCGCGCACCCTCGCCGAGCAGGGTGCGCTGCGCTTCCTGGAACAACTGGGCCACAACGGCGGTCCGGATATCGCGAACACCGTCGCGGAGGTGCTGCGCGACATCTACGTCGGCACGCCCGGCGCGGTGGCCGCGCAGTTGGCGGCGGATTCGGCGCTGCGGCACGCCACCGACTTCATCGTGCAGGTGCATCCGGTCGATCCCGGCCACGAGGCGACCCTGCGCTCCATCGAACTCATCGCCACCGAGGTTGCGCCGCAACTGGGTTGGCATGCCGAGGAAAGGATTCACGCGTGAGTCGATCCACCACATCGACCGGGGACGTCATCGACGCGGTGCTCGGTGCGGACGCCGAGGCCGTGCGGGCGCTGCGGCAGACCCGGCCCGCCGTCGTCGAGCACACGCAGGGCGTGTACGAGGCGCTGCTGAACGGGCCGGAGTCCGCGGGGATCGGGCGGGAGCGGCTGGTGGCGGTGGCGGTCGCCGTCGCGGAACTGGCGGGCGCGCCGGTGCTGGCCGCGCACTACGCGACGCTGGGAACGGTTCCGGCGGAAAATGATCCGGTGCTGGCGGCGCTGCTGCGGCACGCGGCGCGGGTCTCGACCGCGCCCTCGGAGCTGCAGCGCGCGGACATCGACGCGCTCGCCGCGGCCGGACTGTCCCCGCGCGACATCGTGACGGTCTCGCAGTTGATCGGTTTCGTGCACTTCCAGGTTCGGTTGCTGGCCGGGCTGAGTCTGATCGGAGGCGGCGATGAGTGAGACGACCGAGGTGCGCGGTGTCGAGAGCTCGCGGGTGCCAGCCGAATTCACCCAGGATCAGCTGGACTGGGTGCCGTGGGTGGAACCGATCCTGCTGGCCGCCGCGGACGACCGGCAGCAACCTTTGCTCGCCGGGGATCGCGGGGTCGGGCCGTATTTTCGGCTACTCGCGCGCAATCCCGAGGTGCTGGCGCATCGCAGCGCCAACGACAGGGAGATCTTCTACGGCCGCGACGGCCTGGCGCGGGCGGAGCGCGAACTCGCGGCGACCGTGACCTCGCGGCACAACGGCTGTGTGTACTGCGCTTCCGTTCATTCACGTTTCACTTCCGCGCTCTCCGGGCGTGGCGCGGACGTGCAGCGGTTGCTGGACGAGGGTAATGCGGTGCGGATCGACCAGCGCTGGGATGCGGTCATCGATTTCGTGGACGCGCTGGCAGCCAACCCGCCGCGGGCTACCCCGGCGCAGCTGGCGCGGCTGCGTGAGCTGGGATTCTCGGCGGTGGAGTTGCACGATCTGGTGCTGTCGGCGGCGTCCTTCTCGTGGGCGAACCGGCTCATGCTGACCCTCGGTGAGCCGGAGGTCGCCGCCTAGCCCGGTCCGAACCCGCTGGTAGACGCCCGTCTAGGGATCTATCGAAAAAGTTCTAGAATTTTCCGGATAAATCTTCCCAAGTCAGGTCTCGAATCGGTATCGTCCGGGTGGCTAACCGTCAGTGACGTCACTGGCGAACCCCTGTGAGATCGGAGCACCATCATGGCCAACCTGCTGTCCGATGTTCTCGTGCAAACTCTCCTGAAGCTGCTGGCAACCGGCTCGGCGAGTGGTTCGGCCTAGCTGCCACACCAGTGCGACCTTTCGGCTACTGCGCGGAAGCCGGAAGGCGAGCGAGGGCCCGATCTTTGACGAGGGGATCGGGCCTTTCTCATGTCTCCGCGCGTCCGGACGACACGCCCAATTAATGCTAAAAACTTCCTCGAAAAGTATTCCGTCCAGTTCCCCTGCTCTGTAATGTGTTGAGTGGCAAACGATCAGTGACTTTCGGGTCAAAGCGACATCGGGCCGCGTGTCTTCCCCCGGACGCGCGTTCCGAACCCGGGCCGGTTCCCCTGCCTATATCCACCGCTCCGGGTGCGTCGCCGCGTTCTGAATCATTGAGCCATCTTTCGGCTATCGCGCGGTATGTCGAAGGAACAAACGAAGGGCCCGATCCATGACGAGGGGATCGGGCCCTTCGGTATTGTCTGGCGCAATGTCACAGGAAACGAACGCGGGAAGAATGTACGCCGGGCAGCCCGTAGAAGACCGGCAACGGCAGCGTCGTGCGCGTTTTCTGGAGTCCGGGTTGACGGTGTTCGCGCGCGATGGATACGCCAATAGTTCGGTGGGCGCCATCTGTAAGGACGCCGGGCTCTCCTCGAGGCAGTTCTACGAGGAGTTCACGGGGCGCGAATCGCTGCTGCTCGAACTCTACGAGCAGATCGATCGCGAATCGCGGGAAGCCGTGGCGGCCACCATCGCCGAGCACTCCGACGCCAGCGCCATCGATATCATCGACGCAGCCGTACGCGCCTATATCGAATCCATCGGCCGAGATCCGCGCAAGGCCAGAGTGGCGCTGGTCGAAGTCGTGGGCGCGGGACCCAAGGTCGAGAAGTTCCGCCTGGAGCTGCGCCGGGCCTGGGGCGCGCTGCTGGCCAGCGCCGCCGAGGACGCCGCGCTGCACGGCGAAATCCCGCCCGGTGACTACGAAATGCGCGTGCTGGCCATCATCGGCGCGGTCAACTACGTGGTCGACGCGTGGAGCGGATCCGAACCGCGCCAGCCGCTCGACGACGTGATCCGGGTGCTGCGCCGCGTCATCATGGGTGCGGTCAGTGCTTGATCCCGAGCATCGAAGCGCTTGACCGAAACGCACTGAATTCCGAACTCGCTCTCCCCAACTCGAATTCGCGCCCGGCCGCTTGGCGGCCGGGCGCGACCTGTACCGGTAGCCTGCCGCACATGGAGACTGTGCCGATCCAGATGCCGGACGGGACCACGGTGCCGGTGCGGCTCATCCCGGCCGCCCGCTCACGTCGGCACCCCATCACCCCCGACACCCCGCGCCCGGTGGTGGTGATCGCGCCCGGTCTGGGCGTGCCCGGCGAGTACTACTCGCTGTTCGGAAATCCCTTGGCGGCCCGCGGGTTCGATGTGGCGCTGCTGGAAATGCGCGGCAACGGGGACAGCCGACCCAAGCCGGGGCCCGGAAGCTCCTGGGGATATCAGGAATTGGTGGCGGTGGATTTTCCCGCCATGTTCGAGGTGGTGCGGGAACGCTTCCCCGACAGCACGCCGTATCTGCTGGGGCACAGCATGGGCGGGCAGCTGGCCGTCATGTACGCGTCCCGGATCCGCGGCCGCCTCGGCGGGCTGATCCTGGTCGCGTCGGGGACGCCCTATCACCGCGGCTACAAAGGGCTTGCCGCGCCGGGCTTTCTGCTCGGCAGCGCCGCAATCTCGTTGACCGCCAACCTCGCCGGGTTCTGGCCGGGCGACACCATCACCGCGGGCGGGTTCGGGCGGCAGTCCAAGGCCCTCATCGCCGATTGGGCGCGATTGGCGCGCACCGGGCGGTTCCAGCCCGCCGGGGCGGATATCGACTACGAGGAGCGCATCGGGCGGCTGAAGCTGCCGGTGCTGTCGATCACGCTGACCGGAGACGAACTCACCCCGCGGAGTTCGGCCCGGCATCTGCTCGACAAGCTGCCCGATGCCGACATCACCAGCTGGCACAATCCGGCGCGGCTTGGGCACAACGGCTGGATCAGCGATCCCGAATCCACCCTCGACCGGGTCGAGAAGTGGTTGCGGGACCGCTGATTCGGCGCGTCGCGATCAGATCGAGCGGGACCGGGACCACGCACTTCGGCAGATACGTGCTCAACCATTCGTTCATGCGTCCCGGTCTGGTCACCGTGGCGGTCTCGATCGCCGTGGGCTACGGGATCTCCGCGCTGATCGCCTAGCCCGGCTCGCTCAGTCCTTCGGGTCCAGCAGGCGCTGGGTGAAGAACTCGTAGATCAGCGCGGCCTGGTAGGCGGACTGCTTGTTGTCCGCCGCCCCGCCGTGACCGCCTTCGATGTTCTCGTAGTAGCGGACGTCGTGGCCCTCGGATTCCAAGAGCGCGGCCATCTTTCGCGCATGGCCGGGGTGCACGCGGTCGTCTCGGGTGGAGGTGGTCAGCAGGATCGGCGGGTACTGCCGGTCGGCGCTGGTGTTCTGGTACGGCGAGTACTTCGAGAGGTACTCCCACTCCTGTGGGTTGTCCGGGTCGCCGTACTCGGCCATCCAGGACGCGCCCGCCAGCAGCAGGTGGTAGCGCTTCATGTCCAGCAGCGGCACCTGGCACACGATGGCGCCGAAGAGTTCCGGATAGCGGGTGAGCATGACGCCCATAAGCAGTCCGCCGTTGCTGCCGCCGACCGCGCCCAGCTGCGCGTGCGTGGTGATGCCGCGCGCCACCAGGTCCCGCGCGACCGCGGCGAAATCCTCGAAGGCCTTGTGCCGGTTGGCCTTCAGCACGGAGGTGTGCCATTCGGGGCCGTATTCGCCGCCGCCGCGGATATTGGTCATCACGTAGGTGCCGCCGCGTTCGAGCCAGGCCATGCCGACCGCGCCGCTGTAGCCCGGCGTGCGCGAGACCTCGAAACCGCCGTAGCCGGACATGATGGTGGGGGCGGGCGTGCCGCGCCGATCACGGTGGCGGATAACGAAATACGGGATCTCGGTGCCGTCGTCGGACCGGGCGAAGAACTGCTCGGTCTCGATGCCGTCGGCGTCGAAGAACTCCGGCTCGGTCTTGATCACCTCGATCGCGCCGCCGACCGCACCGGTCAGCAGGGTGGCGGGGCGGGTGAATCCACTGGTGGCGAGCATGAATTCGTCGCCGCCCTCCAGCCGGTCGAGGTTCATCACGCTGGTGGTGGCCATGGCCGGGGTGTCGGCGAGGGGTTCGCGGGTCCAGCCGCCCGGGCCGGGGGTGACCACGTGCAGTCTGGTCTGCACGTCCTCGAGGGTGACCAGCAGCAGGTGATGCTCGGTCCAGCCGTAGCCGTGCAGTGCGGTGTGCGCGTCGGGCAGGAATACCGGCACGAAATCGCTTGCACCGGACATGAATTCGTCGAAATTCGTGGCCAGCAGTGCGCCCGCCGGATAGCTTTCGCCGCCGGTCTCCCACGGCGACTTCAGCCGCACCAGCAGCCATTCGCGATACCAGGACACCGAGGCGTCGGTGGGCGCCTCGATGCGGTGGCGCGCGTTGTCCGCCGGATCGAGCAGGTACACCTCCTCGTTGAAGAAGTCGGTGGAGCGGCCCAGGAAGTGCCGTTCGAAGCCGGGGGTGCGGTCGAATCCGGCGGAGACCGCCACATCACCGGTCTCGCCCTCGTAGACGAATTCGGCTGTCTCCAAAGGAGTTCCGCGCCGCCAGCGCTTCACCACCCGGGGGTAGCCGGAATCGGTGAGTGAGCCGGGGCCGAAGTCGGTGCCGATGTAGAGGGTGTCGTCGTCGATCCAGGAGAAGTCGGACTTGGCCTCCGGCAGGTAGAAGCCGCCGTCCTCGGGGGCGATGAATTCCCTTGTCTCGATGTCGAATTCGCGCAGCACCTTGGCGTCGGCGCCGCCGCGCGACAGGTTGATCAGGGCCCGCCGCTGGGCCGGGCGCAGCACCGCGGCCCCGCCCCACACCCAGTTCTCGCCCTCCGCGGCGGCCACCGCGTCCAGGTCGATGAGGACATCCCAGTCGGGTTCGGCCTCGGCGTACTCGGCGAAGGTGGTGCGCCGCCACAGGCCCTTCGGGTGCTGCGCGTCGCGCCAGTAGTTGTAGAGCCACGGTCCGCGCCGCGCCGGATAGGCGATGCGGGTGTCGGTGTCGAGCATGGCCAGTACGCGCGACTCGAGCTCGTGGAAGCGATCCGAGGACGCGAACAGCCGCTGCGAGACCTCGTTTCGTTCGCGCGCCCACGCCAGGGCCGCTTCGCTGGTGACTTCTTCGAGCCACAGGTAAGGATCCGTCACGCTCTCGTCAACACCGGTCATGCCCATATTGTTGCCGAGTCCACGGTTCGCCGGCCGCGAACGTGTCGCTCCGCACGGTCGCGCCCGGTCAGTAGGATTGCTGTTTCGACGCCCGCCCGAACCAGGAGGTTTCGCAGTGCCGCACGAGTTCGGGCCCAGGCTGTGGGAACAACACTGCTGCCTGCCGCTGTCGCCCGGTGCGGATATCGCCGAGCTGACCCGCTATCCGGCGGGCTCGTATCTGTCGGTGAACGTGGGATATTCGCCGCAGACCACCCGCGACACGCTCGAACTGCTGACCCAGTTCCGGCGAGATGCCTTGACGGACGAGCGGTTCCGGCTGGTGCACAGCATCGAGGACGCGTGGCCGTCGCAGCCGACCGCCGAGACCGACGCCACCCTGGCGCTGTCGTTCGACCTCGAGGACGCCGGACCGCTCGAGGGTGACCTCGACAATGTCGAACTGTTCTACGAACTCGGCCTGCGCTCGCTGCTGCCCACCTACAACTACGCCAACGCGGCCGGATCCGGCTGTCTCGACGCCGAGGACACCGGGCTGACCGCCTACGGGCGCGAGTTGATCGGCAAGCTCAACGAGGTCGGGGTGTTCGCCGACGGCTCGCACTGTTCGCGGCGCACGGGGCTCGACATCGCCGAGGTCACCACGGTGCCGATGATCTACAGCCACTCCAATTTCGCGGCGGTGTGGGCACATCCGCGCAATATCACCGACGACCAGGCCAAGGCGTGCGCCGCCACCGGCGGTGTGATCGGCATCAACGGGGTGGGAATCTTCCTGGGGCACAACGAGATTGCGGATCGTGCCGAGCGTGTGGTGGCTATGGCCGATCACGTCGTGCACGGAGTGGAGCTGCTGGGCATCGAGCATGTCGGCGTCGGCTCGGACTATTCGTTCGACGCCGAGGACTTCAATCACATGCTGGCCGGCAATCCGGAGCTGTTCTCCGAGGAGTACACCGGCTACGGGCAGTTGCAGTGGGTGCCGCCGGAGGATCTGCTCGGCGCCTCCGAGTTCCCCGGACTCGACGAAGTGCTTGCCGGGCGCGGGTTCTCGGTGGCCGACCGGGCCGCGGTGTTCGGCGGGAACTTCGCGCGCGTGGCCCGCGCCGTGTGGCGTGATTAGACTCGCGCTGCGAGGTTGCTCGACGCTCGATCCGTTGCTCGCCGACCGAGAGGGATGCACCGATGACAGAGCTCGATCCCGCCGTCCAGCATTTCGTCGAGGCCGTCAACGCCAATGATTCCAAGGCGTTGTTCGCGCTGCTCACCGCGGACGCCAGCATGTCCGACGACGGGCAGGAACGGAATCTCGCCCAGTGGACCGAGTCGGAGATCTTCGCCACCAACGCGCGGATGAAACTCGAATCCATCTCCGGCCCGGACGCATTCGTGGCCGAATACTCCAATGACCGCTGGGGTGCGATGCGCACCGCGTGGCGGTTCACCCTGCGTGACGGACTGATCAGTCGGTTCGAGACCGGGCAGGCCTGACCGCCGGGCGTGTTCCGCATCTCACGCGGGCGGGGGATGGCTGGGTGAGCGCGGCGCGACAGCGCTACTCTCGATGCCGTGACTTCCCACTACGATGTCGTCGTTCTCGGCGCTGGTCCCGGCGGTTACGTCGCCGCGATTCGTGCCGCTCAACTCGGCCTGCGAACAGCGATCGTCGAGCAGAAATACTGGGGTGGCGTGTGCCTGAACGTGGGCTGCATCCCGTCCAAGGCACTGCTGCGCAACGCTGAGCTGGCCCATATTTTCACCAAGGAAGCCAAGACCTTCGGTATCTCCGGGGAGGTCTCCTTCGACTTCGGTTCCGCGTTCGATCGCAGCCGCAAGGTCGCGGACGGCCGGGTCAAGGGCGTCCACTTCCTGATGAAGAAGAACAAGATCGACGAGTTCGACGGCAAGGGGACGTTCACCGGCCCGAAGGCGCTGTCCGTCGCGCTCACCAAGGGCGGCACCGAGGAGATCACGTTCGACAACGTGATCATCGCGACCGGCACCATCACCAAGCTGCTGCCCGGCACCCAGCTGTCGGCCAATGTGGTGACCTACGAGGAGCAGATCCTCACCCGCGACCTGCCGGGCTCGATCCTGGTGGTCGGCGCGGGCGCGATCGGCATGGAGTTCGCCTACGTCCTGAAGAACTACGGCGTGGATGTGCGCATCGTCGAATTCCTCGACCGCGCACTGCCGAACGAGGACGCCGACGTCTCCAAGGAGATCACCAAGGCGTACAAGAAGCTCGGCATCACCATCACCACCGGTGCCGCCGTGCAGTCCATCGACGACGACGGGTCCAAGGTCACCGTCGCCATCAAGGACAACAAGTCCGGCGCCATCGAGACCGTCACCGTCGACAAGGTGCTGCAGGCAGTCGGTTTCGCGCCGCGCGTGGAGGGCTACGGCCTGGAGAACACCGGCGTGCAGCTCACCGATCGCGGCGCCATCGCCATCGACGAGTCCATGAAGACCAACGTCCCCGGCATCTACGCCATCGGTGACGTCACCGCCAAGCTGCAGCTGGCGCACGTCGCCGAGGCACAGGGCGTCGTCGCCGCCGAGACCATCGCCGGTGCGGAGACCCTGCCGCTGGGCGACTACCGGATGATGCCGCGCGCCACCTTCTGCCAGCCGCAGGTCGCCTCCTTCGGTCTCACCGAGGAGCAGGCCCGCGCCGAAGGCCACGACATCAAGGTCGCCACCTTCCCGTTCACCGCCAACGGCAAGGCGCACGGCCTCGGTGACCCGAACGGTTTCGTCAAGCTGATCGCCGACACCAAGTACGGCGAACTGCTCGGCGGCCACCTCATCGGCCCGGACGTCTCCGAGCTGCTGCCGGAGCTCACCCTGGCCCAGAAGTGGGACCTCACGGTCAACGAACTGGCCCGCAACGTCCACACTCACCCGACCCTGTCGGAAGCGTTGCAGGAAGCGATCCACGGCCTCGCCGGCCACATGATCAACTTCTGATCCTGAACAGCCGAACGGCCCGATGTCAGCGAAAGTTGCTGGCATCGGGCCGTTTTCGTATGCGGCCGCGGTGGAGTCCGCGGCTCAGGTGCGGTGGTAGGCGTCCTGGGCGGCGGTGATGGTGGTGATGTTGGCTTCGAGGATTTCGATCAGGCCGACGAGTTGGTCGGCCACCTGGGCGCCGAGGGCGGTGAGGGTGTACTCGACGACCGGTGGAATCGATTGCTGGACTTCGCGATTGACCATGCCGTCGCGTTCCAGGAGCTGTAGCGTCTGCGAGAGCATGCGCTCGGAGATGCCGTCGACGCGGCGGCGCAGGGCGCTGAAGCGGTACGGGCCCTCGCGCAGCGCGGCCAGGGCGAGAACGCCCCAGCGGCTCGCGACGTCTTGTAGCACCGGGCGCGAGAGGCAGTTGCGGGCGAAGACGTCGGCTTCCAGGGTCGGGTCGTCCGCGTAGGACTGTTCGGGAGGCCGCGTGGTCATGACACTCAGATTACCTTCCGTTCAGGTAGCGGTTCTGGAATAGTATGTGCTTACTATTAGTTAGTACGTCACGACAGTGCAGTTCATTCCCGATACCTGGAGGTAGTCATGACCGTCGCAGTCACCGGAGCAAGTGGTCAGCTGGGCCGGCTCGTCGTCGAGTCGCTGTTGAAGGACGGCAACCAGCAGGTGGTGGCCGTGGTCCGCGATCCGGCCAAGGTGGCCGACCTGGCCGAGCGCGGCGTCGAGATCCGGGTCGCGAGCTACGACGATCCCGAGGCCCTCGAGCGGGCGTTCGCCGGCGTCCAGCGGGTGCTGCTGGTCTCGGGCAACGAATTCTCCAAGCGGGTCGACCAGCACGCCAATGTGCTGCACGCCGCCGAGAACGCGGGCGTCGAACTGCTGGCCTACACCAGCATTCCGCAGGCCCAAGCCAACCCGATGATCCTGGCGCAGGAGCACACCGGCACCGAAGCCGTACTCGCCGAGGCGAAGATCCCGACCACGCTGCTGCGCAACAGCTGGTACTGGGAGAACTACACCGGCGGCCTCGCGCACACCGTCGAATCCGGCGTCCTCTACGGCGCGGCCCGCGACGGCAAGGTATCCGGCGCCTCCCGCGTCGACTACGCCGATGCCGCCGCACGCGTGCTGACCACCGACGGCCACGCGGGCAAGGTGTACGAGCTCGGTGGCGACACCCACAGCTATGCCGAACTGGCACAGGTCATTTCGGAGGTTTCCGGTAAGCCGGTGCGCTACCAGGATCTGCCGGAGGACGACTACGCCGCCGCCCTCGCGGGTGCGGGCCTGGACGCGGGCTACGCCGCGGTGCTCGCCGACGCCGACACCGGCATCGCGGACGGCGTCCTCACCGTCGACACCGGTGATCTCGAGCGCCTGCTGGGTCGTCCGGTGACCCCGGCCGCCGATGTCTTCCGCGCGGCCCTGAGCTGACGCCGCCGCATCTCACCGAGCGGGCAGGCGCACTCATCAATACCAGTTGTGGGCCTGCCAGAACGCCCAGGCCGCGTTGGGGTTGCCGTAGCGCTCGCACATGTAGCGGTAGGCCCAGCGCAACTGGGTGATCGGGTTGAACATCCAGTCGGGGCCCTCGCTGAACATCTTGTGCGCGGGCAGCGCCTGGGCCAGGCCGTAGGCCCCGGAGGTGGGGTTGATGGCGAAGATCTGCCAGCTGCTCTCGTGGCTGATGATCTGATCGAACGACTCGTACTGGTCGAGCGGAACGATCAGGTGCGCGGAGGCTTGCAGCGCGACCTTGGAGAAGGTCTGCGTCATGCCCCAGAGCTGGAGCAGTGTGCTCGGATCCACGGGCGATTTGACGATGTTCAGCCCGTCGAGCGGGTTGGCGATCGCGGTGGCGGCCTCGGCGTGCGCGCCGGGGCTGCCGAGGACGAGCAGCGCCGGGACGATCGCGGCGAGCAGCAGCTTTCGGGACAAGGTGTGCAACGTGCGGTCCTTCCGTGTCGGTTCTCAACCCCCGCCGGTCACCACAGCCACGAAAAAATAGACCAATCTGTCTTCAATTCCATCGACGCTACGCGCCCCCACTGCCGCAATCGGTGCAGCGACACGCAGCGAATTGCCTGATCAATGGGCATTTCAGATTCCGTCGGCGTGTTCCGCCCGGCCGCGCAGCAGCTTGCGCTCGGTCTCGTTGGCGGTCAGCTCCGCCGCCCGCTCGAAGGCGATGCGGGCCTGAGCGCCGCGGCCCAGTCGCGACAGTAGATCCCCGCGCACCGCGTGCAGCAGGTGATAGTCGTCCAGGGTGCCCGCCACCGCGTCCACCAGCTCCAGCCCCGCGGCCGGGCCGTGCACCATGGTCACCGCCACCGCCCGGTTCAACTCCACCACCGGCGACGGAAAGCGTTGTGCCAGTTGGGCATACAGTCCGGCGATGCGCCGCCAATCGGTGTCGCCCGCGGTCGCGGCCAGTGCGTGCACGGCGGCGATCGCGGCTTGCAGCGCATAGCGTCCGGGCTGGCGACCGAGGGTGCGGTTGCGGGTGTGCGCCTGCGCAAGCGCCGCGAAACCCCTTCGGATATAAAGGCGATTCCAGCGCGACCGGTCCTGGTCCGGCAGCAGCACCAGCTCGCCGTCCGGCGCGCTGCGGGCGTGCGTGCGCGAGGCCTGTAGCTCGATCAGGGCGGCCAGGCCGTGCGCCTCCGGCTCGTCGGGCAGCAGCCCGGCCAGGATGCGCGCCAAACGCAGTGCGTCGTCACACAATTCGGCCCGCACCCAGCTCTCGCCCGAGGTGGCGGTGTAGCCCTCGTTGAAGATCAGGTAGACGACTTCCAGCACCGAGTCGAGCCGGGCGGCCAGTTCCGCGCCCTCGGGCACCTCGTAGGGGATCCGTTTGTCGGCGATGGTCTTCTTGGCGCGCACGATGCGTTGCGCCACAGTCGATTCCGGCACCAGATAGGCGCGCGCGATCTCGGTGGTGGTGAGGCCGCCGACCATGCGCAGGGTGAGCGCGGTGCGGGCGGGAGCCGACAGCACCGGATGGCAGGCGGTGAAGATCATTCGCAGCAGGTCGTCGGCGATGGCGGGCGACTCGTCACCGGGCTGCGGGCCGGGCGGCGACTGCTCGTCGAGCAGCGCCTCCCGGCCCAGCAGCTCGAGCTTGCGGGCGAAGGTGGCGTCCCGCCGGATACGGTCCACCGCACGGTGTTTCGCGGTGAGCATGAGCCAGCCGCCGGGATTCGGCGGGACGCCCTCGCGCGGCCACTGTTCCAGGGCCGCGACGAGAGCGTCCTGCGCGAGTTCCTCGGCGGTGGAGATGTCACCCACCACCCGGGTCAGACCGGCCACCAATCGCGGCCACTCGATGCGCCACGCCGCCTCGACGGCCCGGCGGGCGCGCAGGTCCGCACTCACGCGCGGTGGCTCCGGCGCGGGCTGACCCGTTGCGGGATCGGGGGATTCAGCTTTCGCCGTCCAGTTGCCGGACCTCGACCTCGATCTCCCACTCGGGGCCGTGCACGCGCAAGAATCGGGATGCCCACTCCACCGCCTCCTCGTTCGACCGGGTCTGCAGCAGACAGTAGCCGCCGATGATCTCCTTGGATTCGGTGAACGGGCCGTCGATGACGGTCTGTTTGCCGCCGGACTGGCGCACGCGCACGCCCTCCTCGGTGGGGCGCAGACCGGCGGTGTCGAGCAGGACGCCCGCTTTGGTCATCTCCTCGATGAGCGCGTTCATATCGGTCATCAGCTGGTCGTCGGGGCCGCCCTCGGGGGCCGCGGACGGGTCCAGGCGGATCAGCACGAGGTGTCGCATGATGGCAATCCTCTCTAGGCGATCTGGTAGCGGGCGTAGACCACGCCGGTGTCGAACACCTTGGTCTCGAGCACGTTCAGGTTCAGGGCGGCCTTCTCCGGGAACAGCGGTGTGCCCGAGCCGACGGTCAGCGGGTGGATCATGACGCGGAACTCGTCGACGAGTCCCTCGGCGATGAACCAGTGCACCAGTTTCGGGCTGGCGTAGATCGACAGGGTGCCGCCGTCCTGGGCCTTGAGCGCCCGGACCTGCGCGGCCGCATCGCCCGAGATGACGCGAGTGTTGTTCCAGCCCGGCTCTTTCAGCGTGTTGGAGAAGACGTACTTGTCCACCTCGGTCACCCACTCGGCGTGGTCCTTCTCGTGCGCGCCCATCTCCGGGTTGTCGGCGACGGTCGACCAGAAGTCGCGCATGCCCTCGAAGGTGCGGCGGCCGTAGAGGGCCGCGTCCACATCGGCGCGGATGTGCTGGTCACCGTATTCGGCCAGTTCCTCGCTGTAGCCGCGGTGGGTCCATTCGAATCCGCTGCCGGTGTGCGAGTCGACGAAGCCGTCGAGGGTCACGTGCTCGAGTGCCACAACTTTTCTCATCGGGAGGTGCCTTCCGCATCGGGGTTGTGGGGCCGCTCTCTTCGACCCTCGCCTACTCCTCGAACGAGTGCCCGCCGAATCGACACCGCCGCGCGAAAAAGTTTCAGAAACTTTCCAGACCCACTGGACCGACTGGATGATCAGCCCGTTCGGGTCGAGGACCTATCCGCCGGGCGGGCTCGCGGGGCTGATTGAAAACCGCAGGACCTGAGGGGTTTCGGGTCGCGTCGGACGATCCGGTCGAGCAAACCGATCGGGACGATGGTCTCAATCTTGTGGCGCGACGCCGCGGTCGCGGGCAGAATTCCAGCTATGCCGCGATCCACACCGGCAATCGTCGCCACCGAAACCTTCAGCCGGGCAGCGCAGCCGGTGCTCGCTGTCGGGGACGGGTTGGTGCTGCGTCCCTGGCTGCGCCGCGACGGCCCCGAGGTGTTCGTGGCCTTCCAGGATCCGGCGATTCGCCGCTGGCATGTCCGCAGCGCCGACACCGCCGAGGAGGTCGACGACTGGGTCGATGCCTGGGCGCGCTCCTGGACCAGCGGCACCGCCGCCAACTGGGCGATCGCCGACGCCCGCACCGGCCGCCTGATGGGGCGCGCCTCCCTGCATCACATGGAGCTCTGGCACGGCGAAGCCGAGGTCGCCTACTGGGTCGTCCCCGCCGCGCGCGGCCGTGGCCTCGCCTCGCGCGCCGTCGACGCGCTCGCCGAGTGGGCCTTCGAAGTGGCCGGTTTCCATCGCCTGGAACTTCGGCACTCGGTCCACAATGTCCAATCCTGCCGGGTGGCAGCCAAATCCGCTTTCACCCTCGAGGGCGTCAATCGCAGCGCGGGGCTGCACGAGGACGGCTGGCACGACATGCACCTGCATGCCAGGGTGCGCACCGACAGCCATGCCGAGCCCGTCGCCCGCCATCGTCGCGCCACCCCGGAGATTCCGCCGGAACCGGCCACTCAGCCGGTTTTCCGCTTGCGCCGCTGAGTCGCGCTTCGCCCGATTTGTTCCGCTCGTGTTCCGACGGGGATCGACCTTGACCCTTGAGTAAGAATACGTACGACCGTATGCTCAGAAATATGGAACAAGTCATTCGCTCCGAGGCGACCGATCCGTTCTGCCTGGATCAGGCGGACGCCGTCGCGCTGCTGGCCGGAGCACCGTGGACCAGATATGCCGTTGTCGGAGACAGTCTTTCGCTCGGGACCGGCGATCCCACCCCCGGATACGGGACCCAGGGCTGGCCGGACCGGGTCGCGGCCGTGCTGCGCGCGGTCCGCCCGGACCTGGCCTACCTCAATGTCTCCGAGATCGGAGCGACCACCACCCGCACCCTGGAACATCAGCTGGAGCCGCTGCTCGACTTCGCGCCGGACCTGCTGCACCTGCCGTGCGGAGCCAACGACATCGTGCGCCGGAACCCGGACTTCGGGGAGATCGAGCGGACGCTGCGGCAGCTGTATCGGCGGGCGCGAGCGACCGGGGCGGTGCTGACCACGTTCACTCTCGGCAGCGCGTATGTCGTTCCGGTGTTCCAGGATTGGGCGCAGCGGGTGGTGACCGTCAACGCGATCGTGCGCGGGCTGGCCGCCGAGTACGGGGCGATCGTGATCGACATGCACGACCATCCGATCAACGAGCGCGCCGATCTGCTCAGCGCGGACCGCATTCACTTCTCGACCTCGGGACAGGCGGTGCTGGCGGCCGAGATGGTGCGGGCACTGGCCGTGGAGATCGCCGACCATGCCGAATAGTCAACGGGCGGCGAACCGGACGGTACCGAACACGGACTCGAATTCCATTCCGTGGCTGACGATCTCGATCGGATTGGCCGCACTGTTCATGGCCGTGCTCGACTCGTTCATCGTGGTGGTCGCGGGCCCCTCGATCGCGGCGGATCTGGGCGCCTCCGCCGGTGCGGTGCAGTGGGTGCTGGCGGGCTATCAACTCAGCTACGCGGTCTTCATCATCACCGCGACCCGGCTGGCGGATCTGCACGGCCGCAAGCGAATGCTGCTGCTCGGGGTGGCGCTGTTCACGCTGTCGTCGATCGCCTGCGCGCTGGCACCGACGGCGGGCAGTCTGATCGCCGCGCGGGTGGTGCAGGGTTTCGGTGCGGCACTGATGGTTCCGCAGGTGTTCGCGTACGTGACCGTGCTGGTGCCCGCGGCGCGACGGCACAGCGTGTACGGCGTGCTCGGCATCGTGATGGGCCTGGCCACCATCGGCGGGCAGCTCATCGGCGGACTGCTGATCGCCGCCGACCTGTTCGGCAGCGGGTGGCGGCTGGTGTTCTGGGTCAACGTGCCGATCGGCCTGGTGATCTGTTGTCTCGCCGCACGATTCGTGCCGGAGACCGACCGGGACGCCACCCGTGGGCTGGATCTGCCGGGTGTCGGGGCGCTCAGCGCGGCACTGTCGTTGCTGGTGCTGCCGCTGATCCAGGGGCAGCAGGCGGGCTGGCCGCTGTGGACCTGGGCGTGCTTCGCGGGCAGTGCGGTCGGATTCGGTGCGTTCGTCGTGATCGAGCGGCGTTCGGAACGGCGGGGCGGGGATCCGCTGGTGCCGCTGACGCTGTTCCGGCAGCGTTCGTTCGCGCTCGGGATCGTGCTGGTGCTCGCCCTGTACGCGCTGATCTACTCGTACTACCTGGCCTTGTCGGTCACCATGCAGCAGGGTCTCGGGCTGTCGGCGCTCGGCGCCGGACTGGTCTATCTACCCGCGGCCGTCGCCTTCTTCGTGTTCAGTCTCGTTGCGGGCCGGACCATTCCGAAATACGGACGCCGGGTGCTCGAGGTCGGCGCGGTCATCATGGCGAGCGGCTACCTGGCGACCGGGCTGCTGCTGGTGTCCGGACCGCGGATCACCCCGCTGCTGGTGATTCCGACCCTGGTGTGGCAGAGCGTCGGTGGCGGCCTGGTCATCACTCCCGCCCTCAACACGGTGCTGAGCCGGGTCCGCCCGGAGTCCGCCGGTGTCGCGTCGGGAGCCCTGTCCACGGCGCAGCAGTGCGGGGGAGCGCTCGGTGTCGCGGTCGTCGGGGCGATCTTCTTCGGCTCCTTCCACCCCACGACCGGCGACCCGGTCGCGGCGGCCGGTCACGCTTTCGCCGCCGCCTCATTCGCCACCTTCGTCATCGCCGTCCTCGCGGCCGTCCTCGTCTTCCTGCTGCCGCAGCGGCCCGCGGCCTCCACCTAGAACCGTCCACCGAAACACCTGTCAGACAAGGAATCTCGATGTTCTTCACCACACCCACCGACGGTGCCACCCTCGCCTACGAGGACTACGGCACCGGACCGGCCGTCGTCTTCGTCGCGGGAGCCATGCTCGGCTCCGATATGTGGGAGTACCAACTGCCGTTCTTCCTCGACCGCGGTTTCCGTTGCGTCACACTGGATCGGCGCGGTCACGGTCGTTCGGATCGGCCGCGCGGCGGCTACGACCTGGACACCACGGCCGAGGACCTCGCCGCGCTGCTGGAACACCTGGAGCTGACCGACGCCACCCTGGTCGGACACTCCACCGGCGGCGCCGAGATCACCCGCTACCTGGCCCGGCACGGCGAATCCCGGGTCGCGCGAGTGGCTTTCGTCTCGGCGATCCTGCCGTTCTTGAAGCTCACCGACGACAATCCGGCGGGGGTTCCGGAGGCGGTGCTGGACGATATGCTGCACCGCATTCGCACTGATCGGCCGAAATGGATGGCCCGGCAGTCGCAGCTGTATTTCGCCGAGCAGTTCGGCACCGAGGTTTCGCCCGAGCAGGCCGATCTCACCTACCGGCAATGCTTGTCGACGCCGTCGTGGGTGATCCTGAAGATCCAGGAGGCCATCTTCCACAGCGACAATCGGGAAGCGTTGCGCGCCATCACCGTTCCGGTGCTGATCGTGCACGGTGATGCCGACTTCTCCGCGCCGATCGAGGTCACCGGCCGTCGCACCGCCGAACTCGTGCCGTCTGCCGACTATCGCGAATATTCGAATGCCGGGCACGGTCTCTACGTCACGCATGCCGACCGGCTCAACAATGAGCTGCTCGACTTCCTGAAGCCCGTGGTCGCATGACGACCATCGGCGTCGAGGTGATCGGCGGGGATGGCGGAGAACCGATCCTGGTCCTGCCGGGCGGGGGTGTGCGGTCGCCGGAGTATCTGGGGGATGTGCGGGTCTGGGGTGTGAGTCGGCCGCTCGCCGTCGTGTATTACCGAGGTACGCCGCGAACCGGTGGGCTGCCGGGGCCGTGGTGGGATCAGTTCGACGATCTCGAGGGCGTGCGGCGCGAGCTGGGTCTGTCGTCGGTCGAGGTGATCGCGCACTCCGCCGGCGCACGAGTTGCGTTGGCGTACGCGGCATCCGGTGCGCCGGTGCGGCGGATGGCCCTGGTGGCACCGCCTGCGACGTGGCTGACCGGGACCGAGAGCGATGTCGAGACGTTGGCGGCGGCCCGCGCGGACGAGCCGCTGATCGTGGCGGCACTGGCCGCGCCGCCCCTGGATCTCCGCGACGAGGCGGAGTATCGAGAGTGGTTGCGCGTGACCGCACCCCTGGGATACGCCCGCTGGGACGCGGCGGCCGAGCGGCACTCCGCCACGGGGACAACGAGTTTCGAGGCATTGCGCGCGTTCTTCATGGCGCCGATACCCGATGCGCTGCTGGCGCGGATCCCCGCACTCACACTGCCCGTGCATGTCATCGGAGGTGCGGCGGATCTGCTGTCCGGGCGGGCACCGGTGGAGGCGCTGGCCGGGATGTTCACCAACGGGTCGGTGGAGCTGATCGCCGACTGCGGCCACTACCCGTGGATCGACCAACCCGCCGCTTACGCGGCGGCTCTGAGCCGGTGGTCAGCTGCCGGGTGAGTGCAGGACGGCCTCGATGACGCGGCGGATCTTCGCGATCACCGTCGCGTCGCCGAGGCGCAGCGCGGTATTGCCGGACCGCAGCACGGCATCGATCTGGAAGGCCGCGAGTTCGGGATCCAGTTCTTCGATCTCACCCTGTGCGATCGCGATCGACAGTTCCTCGGAAAGGGTTGCCACCCATTCCGTTTGATAGGCCGCGAGCTTGTCGCGCACCTCGCCGGGGCGGCTGTCGTACTGGGCGAGGTTCGCGGATTGGAAGCAGCCGCCGTCGAAGAGCGGCTGCTCGGCGTACGCGATCCAGCGCTCGATCAGCGCGCGGAAGCGGGGCAGGCCGCGAGGTTCGGCCGCGGTCGGCCGGACCACGAAGTCGGCGAACATGGCGCGGGCGTGGTCGATGGTGGCCAGTTGCAGGCTTCCCTTGGTGCGAAACAGCGTTTGCAGACCGGCCTTGCTCAACCCGATATCCGTGGCGATTCGCCCGAAGCTCAAGCCCTCCAGGCTTTCCAGCGAGGCGATGTGCACGGCGCGGGCCAAGGCCAGCTGCCGAGTCCGCGCACCACGCAGGAGACGCTTGTCGGTGATGTCGCTGTCCGTCGCCGAACCTTGCATACGGCCGATCGTACGCCATCGGCCGGGTGTGGCGGTCCGGCTCGGTCAGTGGTCGGTTTGGATGCGCAGGGCGGTGATGGTGCTGGCCAGGCCCTCGTACTGGTTTGTGAGCAGGACTATTTCGATGAGGTGGCGTTCGTCGTAGTGGGTGGAGAGGGTCTGCCAGGTGGCGTCGTCGAGGTCGCGGGTGGTGACCAGCTGGTCGACGGCGGTGAGCAGGGCGCGTTCCTTGTCGGTCCAGGCGGGGGACGCGGGGCCCTCGTCGCGGAGGCGGTCGAGGATTTCGGCGGTGATGCCCGCGCGGCGGCCGAGGCGGATGTGGTGGTCCATCTCGTAGTCGCATTGCCGCAGGTGCGCGACGCGCAGGATGACCAGTTCGGACTCGTAGCGGCGGAGTTTGCCGCCGGGCATGAGGCGGCCCGAGTAGTGCAGCCAGCCGCGGAACAGGCCGCCGGTGCGGCCCAGCGTGCTGAACAGATGCGCGTCCTCGGTGCCGGCGGCGCGGGAAAGCGCCTGCCAGACAACCCAGTTCACGGGGCCCAGCTCCCGCAGTCGGCCGGGAGCGATACGTGGCTTCGTCGACACCATGCCCACCAGTCAACACCCTGTCCCAGTCGGCTGCCAGGTCACTCGCGGACAGCCTGTGCGAGCCGGGTCAGCTCGAGGGCGCGGCGGGCCCGGGTCAGCACGTGCGCGCGGGAACTGGTGAGGTGCGCCAGCAGCGTGCGCAGGGCCAGATCGAGGTCGCCCGAGAGCAGGTGTTCGGCGATGGTGATGTGGTCGTCGGCCATGGCCGCGATGCGGGCGGGGGTGGGCATGTCGAGGGAGCGGACCGGGCGGACGCGGGCGTGCACGGTGACGAGGGCGTCGGCGAGCGCGGTATTGCCCGCGGCGGCCAGCAGGGTGGTGTGGAACTGTTCGTCGGCCGCGATGAGAGCGGGGCCGGGATCCGGCGGATGGTTGCGGATGCGCCGCCAGATCTCCAATTCCCTCCGCAGCTCGGACATGTCGTGCAAGGTGACGGCGGGCAGCGCGCTCTCTGGTCTGCCGAGCGGCTCGGGCCGGGGATCGGTGTCGGCTTCGACCAGCGGTTCGGCGATATCGGCCGGGGTGGCCTGCAAGCGCTGAATGCCCCTGGTCTCCAGCACTATTCGCAGTTCGTACAGGTCGCCCAGCTCGTTCACCCGGGGGCGGTAGGGGTAGAGGCCGTCGGTGTGGCGTTCCAGCAGGCCGTCGGCGTAGAGGCGGGCCAGGGCCTCGCGGACGGGGGTGCGGGAGACGCCGTAGGTCTCGGCGAGCCGTTCCTCGCCGAGTCGTTCGGTCGGCACCAGCGCGCCCGCCGCCAGATCGTGCCGCAGTGCTCGATAGACCCGCTCGGACAACGGAATACGCCCCCTGCGCGCGTTCACCGGGCGTCCGATCAGATGGCCATGGCCAGGCGCACCGCGGATTCCGCGCCCGCACCGCCCGCACCGGAATCGGTGACCCGGCCCGAGCGCAGCACGTAGTACTGCTGCGCGGCCTGCAACGCGAAACCGATGTGCTGCTCCACCAGCAGCACACTGAGCCCGCCGCGCGCGGTGAGATCGATGATGGTGCGCTCGATCTCGGCGACCACCGACGGCTGGATGCCCTCGGTCGGCTCGTCGAGAATCAGCAGCCTGGGCTCGGTGATCAGGGCGCGCGCGATGGCCAGCTGCTGGCGCTGACCGCCGGAGAGCAGGCCCGCCTTGCGGGTCAGCAGTTCCTTCAGCGCCGGGAACAGGTCGAGGGATTCGGCGATCAGTTCCTTGGCGCGGGCGCGGCCGTCGGCCACCACATGCAAATTCTCCATTGTGGACAGCTGTGGAAAACTCTGCTGACCCTGTGGCACGTAGGCGATTCCGCGCTTCACCCGCCGCGACGGTGACATCTTGGTGATGTCCTCGCCGTCGAAGCGGATCCGGCCGGACTTGGCGGGCAGCAGCCCGACCGCCGCCCGCAGCAGCGATGTCTTGCCGGCTCCGTTGTGGCCCATGATGGCGGCCACGCCGTCGTCCGGAACCGTCAGGGAGACACCGTGGATCACCTCGGTGCGGCCGTAGCCGGTGTGCAGATCAACTAGCTCGAGCATCGGCGTCCTCCTTCGCCTCGTCCGACTCTTGTTCCGGCACAGTGGTTTCCGACTCAGCCGGTGGCAGTTCACCGGCGGCGGCGGTGCCCAGATAGACCTCCTGCACCTTCGGGTCGGCCTGCACCTGTTCGACGCTGCCCTCGCTGAGCACCTTGCCGCCCGCGAGCACCGTCACCGAGTTCGCGAACGCCCGCATGAAGTCCATATCGTGTTCGACCACCACGATCACCCGCTCACCGCCGATGCGGCGCAACAGGTTTCCGGTCTCCTCGCGCTCCTCGGCGCTCATGCCCGCGACCGGTTCGTCCAGCAGCAGCACCGACGCGTTCTGCACCAGCAGCATGCCGATCTCCAGCCACTGCTTCTGGCCGTGCGCGAGTACCCCGGCCGGTTTGTCGCGCAGCGCGCCGAGACCGGTGAGTTCCAGGGCCTCCTCGATGGCGGGCAGCACCGACTTGCGTTTGCGCAGCAGTGTCAGCGCGGAACGTCCCGCGCCCGCCGCGATGTCGAGGTTCTGCAGCACCGTGAGCTGTTCGAAGACGCTCGCGGTCTGGAAGGTGCGGCCGACGCCCAGCCGGGCGATCTGATGCACCTTGCGACCGATCAGCTCGGTGCCGGACTTGCGGGCCGAACCGGTGGCGGGGGTGAGCCCGGTGATGGCGTCGATCAGGGTGGTCTTGCCCGCGCCGTTGGGTCCGATCAGGAAGCGCAGGTCACCGGACAGCACCGTGAGGTCGACGTCGGAGACGGCCTTGAAGCCGTCGAAACTGATGCTGAGACCACGGATTTCGAGGTATTCGCTCATCGCGCTTCCACCTTCTCTTCGACCGCGGGCGCGACGGGTTCGGCCGGGGTGACCGCGACGGCGACCGGCTCCGGCTCGTCGATCGCCTTGGGCCGCAACCGATCCAGCAGTTGCCTGGTCATCGGGCCGAATCCGGCGAGCCCGGCCGGAATGAACCCGACCACCACGATGAACAGCGCGCCCTGCAAATACGTCCACGCGGACGGGAAGTGCTCGGAGAACGTGGTCTGCGCCCACGCCACCCCGATCGCGCCCAGCACCGGACCCAGCAGGGTGGCGCGGCCGCCGATGGCGACACCGATCAGGAATGCGATGGACGGGACGACGCCGATGTCGGCGGGGGAGATGATGCCGACGATCGGCGTGAACAGCGCACCGGCGATCCCGGAGAAGAACGCCGCCACCACGTACGCGACGATCTTGATATTGGCCGGGTCGTAGCCCAGGAAGCGCACCCGCTCCTCCTGATCACGCACCGCGACCAGCAGTTCCCCGTACCGGCTGTTCATGAGCTGCCGCGCGATGGCGACCACGATCAGCAGCGTCGCCGAGGCGATGAAGAACAGCATCCGCCGGTTCACCGGATCATCCAGGCGGAAACCGAAGAACGCGCGGAAATCGCTGAGCCCGGTGAAGCCGCCGATGGTCTGCTGACCGGTGAGCAGAATCGCCAGCGCGGCCGCCAGCGCCTGACTCAGGATCGCGAAGTACGCACCCTTGACCCGGCGCTTGAACACGCCGAACCCGAGCACCGCCGCCACCAGCGCGGGCAGCACCGCGATACCCAGCAGCGCGACCGGCGCGGACGCGAAAGGCTGCCAGTACGAAGGCAATTTGTCGACACCGGCGATGCTCATGAACTCCGGCACGTCCTCGTGCGCCTTCGTCGCATCGGTCATCTGCAGATGCATGGCCATGATGTAGGCGCCGATGCCGAAGAACACGCCCTGCCCGAGCACCAGCATGCCGCCGCGCCCCCACGCCAGGCCGATCCCGACCGCGACGATGGCGAAGCACAGGAACTTCGCCAGCAGACTCAACCGGAAATCGCTGAGCATGGCGGGCGCGACGAGGAACAGTACGACGGCGGCAATCGCGAAGCCGCCCAGGGTTTTCAGAGATGAGAGTCGCCCGATGATGGTCATGCCAGGCTCCTGGTTCGAACCGTGAACAGGCCCTGCGGGCGGGCCTGCAGGAAGATCACGACCACGATGAAGACGATCACCTTGGCGACCGTCGCGGTGGTCGAGTATTCGACGAAGGAATTGAGCAGGCCCATGGCGAAGGCCGCGATCACGGTGCCCTTGATCTGGCCCAGACCGCCGATCACCACCACCAGGAAGGCGTCGACCAGATAGGACTGGCCGATCGTCGGGCTGGTGGAGCCGATCAGGGTCAGGGCCACACCGGCCACGGCGGCGAGACCGGAACCGATGAAGAAGGTGCTGATATCGGTGATTCGGGAAGAGACACCGGAGGTTTCGGCAAGACTCCGGTTCTGCACCACGGCCCGGATCCGGCGACCCAGCGGGGTGGTCTTGAGCGCGGTGGCCAGCGCGATCACCGCTGCCAGCGCCAATACCAGGATGAAGATGCGGGTCTTGGGCACCACCGTGCCCGCGATCCCGATGCCGCCGGTCAGCCATTCGGGCGTCACCACGTTCTTGGCGGGCGCACCGAAGATATTGCGCGCCACCTGCTGCAACACCAACCCGACACCGAAGGTGACCAGCAGGGTGTCCAGCGGGCGGTCGTACATCCAACGGATGAGACCCATTTCCAGGGCCGCACCGAGCAGTCCGCCGACGATGAATCCGACGAACAATGACACGATCAGCGCCACCCCCGTCGCCGAGATCAGCTGCTGCACAACATAGGTGGTGTAACAACCGGCCATGATGAACTCACCGTGCGCCATATTGATCACGCCCATCTGACCGAAGGTCAAAGACAGGCCCAGCGCGGCGAGCAACAAGATCGAGCCGAGGCTCAACCCCGTGAACAGCTGTCCGACAACGACTTCCATTTCGTACCTCTTGACTCTCAGGGGTGACGGTGGCGCCGTGCGGCTGGTGCGGGATCGCTCCCGCACCAGCCGCCCCTCATCGGCGACCGCCGAGAACTGCTACTACCTACTTGAGGCCCTTGGCCCAGTCGTAGGTGGTCAGGTACGGGTCCGGTTCGATCGGCTTGCCGGAATCCCAGACGGTGTAGATCAGGCCGTCCGGGTGGATTTCGCCGATGCGGGCCGTCTTGGTGATGTGGTGGTTGTCGCCGTTGATGGTGACGGTGCCCTCGGGGGCGTCGAAAGTGACTCCGCCAGCGGACTTCTGGATGTCGGCGACCGCGAAGGACTTGGCCTTCTCGACCGTGTTCTTCCACAGGTAGACCGAGGTGTAGGCGGCCTCCATCGGGTCGGAGGTGGGCTTGTTCGCGCCGTAGGCGGCCTTGTAGGCGGCGACGAACGCCTTGTTCGCGGGGGAGTCGACGGTCTGGTAGTAGTTCCAGGCGGTCAGCTGGCCGGCCACGTTCTGCGGGCCGATACCGGCGACCTCCTCCTCGGCGATGGACACCGAGACCACCGGCATGTCAGCGGCTTTCAGGCCCGCGTTGGCGTATTCGCGGAAGAACGCCACATTGGAGTCGCCGTTGAGGGTGTTGAACACCGCGCCCGCCTTGGCATTGCGGACCTTGTTGACGATGGTGGAGAAATCCGTCGAGCCCAGCGGCGCGTAGTCCTCGCCCTTGATCTCGATGCCGTTGGCCTTGGCGTACGCCTTGATCTCGCGATTGGCGGTCTGCGGGAAGACGTAGTCGGAGCCCACCAGGTAGAGGGAGGTGATGCCCTTCTGCTTGAGGTAGTCCAGCGCCGGAATGATCTGCTGGTTGGTGGTGGCGCCGGTGTAGAAGATGTTCTTGGAATCCTCCAGGCCCTCGTACTGAACCGGGTAGTACAGCAGCGAATTCAGGGATTCGAACTTGGGCTTCATGGCCTTGCGGGACGCGGAGGTCCAGCCGCCGAACACCGCGGCGACGCAGTCGGAGCTGATCAGCTTCTCGGCCTTCTCGGCGAAGGTCTTCGGATCCGACGCACCGTCCTCGAGCACCACCTCGAGCTTCTTGCCCATGACGCCGCCCGCCGCGTTGATCTGATCCACCGCCAGCTTGGTGGCATTGGCGACGGTGACCTCACTGATGGCCATGGTGCCGGTCAGCGAGTGCAGGGATCCGATCTTGATGGTGTCCTTCGAGGTGTCCACGCAGGACTTGGCATTGGAACCCGAAGCGGTGTCGCTGTCACGCGAACCACAGCCCGCGATCATCACGGCGGACAGTGCCAGCGCGGTCGGGATGGTGATCGCCTTCATCAGGCGCCGATGTCGGGCCCGGCGGGGAGAATCGTGCATTGGGCGGATCCTTCTCACTAACGGTGTTCGGCGACGCCGCGTGCGCCGCTTGCGAATACCGCCGCGTATACAACGGCTGTATTCGTGGAACGAACCGTAAACGGGAAGTGTTGCGCCGGAATGACTCTCGATGAATGTCCGATTTCCCATGTTTCGGTGGCGTGAATTTCCGCTCACGGCAACGGGATACGACCGGCGGTCTCTCGGATCGTCGCAGATCAGGGTATGCAAAACGGCTCGAGCCGGTACCAGCGGAAGCTGGCACCGGCTCGAAAGCGATGGTGAGGTGGGGTTTACGGCAGCGATCAGTAGCAGTACGCCAGGTTGGTGTTCGGGGTGACGTAGCACGGCCGGGTGGTGCTCGGCGCGCCGGAGCCGCTGAGGCCGCCGAGCATCGCACCGCCCAGGATCCCGGCGGGTATCGCCATGAACCCGAAACCGAGGCTGATGACGGTGACCACGAGACCGAGGATGCCGCCGATGAGCGCGCCGGCCGCCGCGTTGGCGCTGCCGGTTTGGGCGGTGCCCGCCGCGACGGCGGTGGCGGTCGGGTGTGCGACCAGTGCGGCGCCGTCCTCAGCGATGCCGGGGTTCAGCGAGAGCACCTGGTCGGTGCCGTCGATGGTCACCGAGAGCGGCATCGTGGAAGTGACGATGCCGTTTCCGTCGAGGATGTTCACCGCGGTGTCGGTGAGCTGGAACGCGCCCCCGGTCAGGGTGGTGGTGACGGTGTGGTCCGCATCGGAACGAACCACGTCGTAATGGATGCCGTCCTGGTCTCCGGCCAGATGCGAAATGGCCTGCACATCCTGTGCGTTCGATTCCGGCGCCGCATACGATGTGCCCCCCGTGATAGCCATGGCGCCGATGGTGAGCGCAGCTGTGGCGATGATCTTTCTCATTTTCACAAGGCCATCTTCGGCCGCGGGTACGACATCTTTTACACCCCCGAATAGGTCACCGTATCGGTCGATGTGACCGGGACCGGTCTCACTGAATGACGTAGGGGGAGATGGAGCTTCGGTGTTCGCTGATGTCGAGGGATTTGCCGAGGGGTGGGAAGGCGCGTTGGGGGCAGGAGGCGCGTTCGCAGACTCGGCAGCCGGCGCCGATGGGGGTGGGTTTGGGGTCGTTGAGGTCCAGGCCGTCGGCGTAGACGGTGCGGCCGGCGTGGCGGAGTTCGCAGCCCAGGCCGATGGCGAAGATCTTGGAGGGCTCGCCGTAGCGGGTGGCGCGGCGTTCCACCGTGCGGGCCACCCAGAGGTATTTGCGGCCGTCGGGCATCTGGGCGATCTGCGTCATGATCTTGGCGGGGTAGGCGAAGGTCTCGTAGACATTCCACAGCGGGCAGGTGCCGCCGCTGGAGGAGAAGTGGAAACCGGTGGCGGACTGGCGTTTCGACATGTTTCCGGCCCGGTCCACGCGGACGAAGGAGAACGGGACGCCGCGCAGTTTCGGGCGTTGCAGGGTGGAGAGCCGGTGGCAGATGGTCTCGTAGCTCTGGGTGAAGAACGCCGACAGCCGCTCGATGTCGTAGCGGAAATCCTCGGCCACCTCGTGGAAATGCGCGTACGGCAGCACGGTGGCGGCCGCGAAATAGTTGGCCAGACCGAGTTTCGCCAGCACCCGGGATTCGTGGCTGGAGAAACCGCCCTCCTCCACCAGCTTCTCGATCAGGTCGCCGCATTCCAGGTAGGCCAGCTCCGCGGCCAGTTTGAACACGCGTTGCCCGCCGGAGAGATGCGGTGCGATCTCCAGGCGGCGCTGACCGGTGTCGAAACGGTGCAGCAGACCGTCGCCCAGGTCGATGCGCTCCACGATCTGCACGCCGTGCGCGTCGGCCAGGCGACGCGGGATCTCGCGCTTGAGATCACCGCCGTGGAAACGCATGCGATGCGTGAGTTCCTCTGCGGCGGTATCCAATTCGTGAATGTAGTTCTGGCGCTGATAGAAGTAGTCGCGGACTTCCTCGTGCGGCTTCGAGATGGCCCCGGAACCGCTGCCGTCCGCGAAACGGTCCTCGGTGGCCGCCGCCAGCTGCGCGGTGGTATTGCGGTAGCGGCGATGCATGTTCACCATGGCGCGCGCCAAACCCGGGTGCGCGGAAACCATTTCGGCGATCTCCTGCGCGTCGGCCTCCACCCCGAGCTCCTGATCCAGCACCACCTCCTGGAGTTCGGCGATCAGCCGGGTGTCGTCCTGGGAGGAGAAGAAACCCGCGTCCACCCCGAAGACTTCGCTGATGCGCAGCAGAACCGGTACGGTGAGCGGGCGTACGTCGTGCTCGATCTGATTGAGGTAGCTGGCCGAGATCTCCAGCTTCTTGGCCAGCGAGACCTGACTCAAACCGCGTTCGGTGCGCAGCTGACGCAGCCGTGCGCCGACATAGGTCTTGGCCATGTGACCGAGTCTATGGACGTTTTCGCACCGTTGCCAATGCCGAATTAGCAGGCGCGCTGAGCGATGGGTCACAACCGTTGTCGGTGGCGGCGGTTACCGTCGAACAGTGCTCTTGTCTGATGTGGTCGAGGCGTCGCGGAATGCGCGGGAGACCTCGTCGCGCAAGAACAAGATCAACTCCTTCGCCGGGCTGCTGAAACTCACCGCGCCCGACGAACTCGCGCAGGTGGTGGCCTGGCTCTCCGGTGAACTGCCGCAGGGCCGCATCGGCACCGGCTGGCGAACCCTCACCACCATGGAGGTGCCACCCGCCACCGCCGCCCGCCTGACCGTCGCCGAGGTGGACGACGCGTTCACCGCGCTCGCCGAGGTCAGCGGCACCGGCTCCACCGCCCGCCGCCGCGACCTGCTGACCGCGCTGTTCGTGGCCGCGACCCCCGCCGAACACGACTTCCTGCTGCGCCTGCTCACCGGCGAGATGCGCCAGGGCGCGCTCACCGCCATCGTCGCCGAGGCGGTCGCCGCCGCCTTCGACGTGCCGATCGCCGCGGTGCGCCGCGCCCACATGCTGTCGGGCCGACTACCGGTCACCGCGCTCGCCGCCCGCAGCGGCGGGGTCGAGGCGCTGGCCGCCTTCCGGCTCGAGGTCGGCCGCCCGATCCAGCCCATGCTGGCCTCACCCGGTGCCAGCCTCGAGGAGGCGCTGGGCGAATTCGACGGCGAGGCCAGCGTCGAGGTGAAGATGGACGGCGCGCGCATCCAGGTGCACCGCGACGGCGACGAGGTCAGGATCTTCACCCGGACCCTGCGCGACATCACCGGGAGCGTCCCCGAATTGGTCTCGCTGGCAAGGCGATTGGACTGTGTCAGTGTAGTGCTCGATGGAGAGACGTTGGCGCTCAACGATTCCGGGCGACCCCGGCCCTTCCAGGAGACCATGAGCCGCTTCGGCGCGGCCACCGCCCAGGAACTGCTGCTGCACCCGTACTTCTTCGACTGCCTGCACCTCGACGGTGTGGACCTGCTCGACGCCCCGCTGCGGGAACGCCGCGCCGCACTGGCCCGGGTCGCCCCCGGACTCAGCATCCCGGCCCTGGTCGCGCCCGACGCCGAGACGGCCGCCGAATACTTCGACGGTGCGCTGGCCGCCGGGCACGAGGGCATCATGGTCAAGGATCTGGACGCGCCCTACGCGGCGGGACGGCGCGGGCGCTCCTGGCTCAAGATCAAACCCACTCACACCCTCGATCTGGTGGTGCTGGGCGCGGAATGGGGATACGGCCGCCGCACCGGCTATCTGTCGAATCTGCATCTGGGCGCACGGGATCCGGAGGGCGGCGACCCGATCATGGTGGGCAAGACCTTCAAGGGCCTCACCGATGCGCTGCTGCAGTGGCAGACCGCCGAATTCCCGCGGCACGAGCGCAGTCGCGACGGCAATACCGTTTATCTGTTCCCGGAACTGGTGGTGGAGATCGCGCTCGACGGCGTCCAGACCAGCCCGCGCTACGACGGCGGTGTGGCACTGCGTTTCGCCCGGGTGGTCAGGTACCGGCCCGACAAGGAACCCGCCGACGCCGACACCATCGACACCGTGCGCGCCCTGCTGCCGCCCCAGAAATAGCTGGCAAAACAGACCGCCTCACAGGCGATTCACAGCGCAGTCCAGGTTCGCTCCGAGATTCGGGGATCAAGATTCAAGAGTCGAAACGTCGAGCCGGACGGTTGTCAGGTGACGGGACGCAGGAACTGCCACCGCATCTCCCACGCGGAATCCCTGCGAGCCCGTGCCGTCCAGCTCGAACTCGACGGTGGATTGCGCATGGTCCACCATTGTGGCCGGTGGCGCCTCGCCCCCTCGCCGGGCGCCGCCGGCCGCGGTCAATTCCTCAGCGCCTCTCGCTCAGCATTCCAATTCCCGATTGCCGGTCAAATTCGGCAGTCGGCGTCGGCCCGCGGCCAATTCACCCGCGAGATCCTCATAGGCGACGGCCAATTCGGTGAGCCGCTGCGCGGCATCCTGCATGGTGTCGTCGGGCGACATGGCCAGACTCAGATAGGCCAGGGCCGAGAACTGGGCCAGCCGGTCCACCACCGTCCCCACCGTCTCGGTGTGCAGATGCGCGTCACGCGCGGCCTTCGGCAGCTCCGCGGCCACCCAGCAGTCGATGTCGTGCACCAGCAGGGCCCGATCGTGATCGATGTTCCCGGTCGCGCCCAGCGCCGCCGTCAGTCTCCGCTCGTGCAGGTCCGCGAGTAATCCGGCGCAGCGCAGCACCGGATGATCGTCGGGTGGCAGACCGCGGCAGGCCTGCAGCAGCAGATGTTTCGGTGGGAGCGAATGCACGGCCGACATACTGCCCCGTGAATATCTCCGAATGGCAACGACATTCGACGTCACGACATTCGGTGCCACATAGCGGTGCAGGGGTTGCATCCGGTGCCGTCCCGTGTCGAGATGGTGGAGTGATCCTCACCGTGACGCTGAACCCCGCATACGACATGACCTATCGGGTTGAGCATTTCGAGCGGGGACGTGCCCAGCGGGTGCGGTCGGTCGACCAGCGCCTCGGCGGGCGCGGCATCAATGTCACCCGGGTGCTCAATCAGCTGGGGAAATACGCGCGCGCCACCGGTTTCGCCGACCACGCCTTCGCCGCGGCCGCCGAACTCGAGATGCCGGTCGACTTCGTGCACGCGCTGCCCTGGGTGCGGCGCACCGTGGTGATCAGCGAATCCGCCGACGGCACCGCCACCGCGCTGTGGGAACCCGGGCCGCGCCTGACCGAGCCGCATGCCGTCGACCAGCTGCGGGTAAGGGTCAACGGCATGCTCTCGGATATGAGCGGACTGGTCATCGCGGGCTCGCTGCCCGACGGGGTGAGCCCGGTGCTGCCCGCGGAACTCGCGCGCGCCGCGATCGCCGCCGGGGTGCCGACCATCTGCGACTTCGACGGTCCCGCACTGAAAGTCGCGGCCGGGGTGCCGGGCATCGTGCTGACCCCCAATACCGAGGAACTCGAACGGCTCACCGGACGTCCGGCGGGCACGGTCGCGGAAATCCTCGCCGCCGTGGATCCGCTGCTCGCCGACGGGGTGGCCGCGGTGGTCGTCACCCGCGGCGGAGCGGGCATGGTCGGGGTGACCGCCACCCGGGCCTGGTCGGCCGCGCTGCCGAAGCCGCTGGCCGGAAATCCCACCGGGGCGGGCGATGCCGCGGTGGCGGCGCTCATCGCGGGTCTGGCCGCTGCCGGGAACCCGGATTGGCCCGAGCTGCTCGCCGACGCGGTCGCGACTTCCGCTGCGGCCGTTGTCATTCCGGTTGCCGGGGAGATCGATCGGGTGCTGCGCGAGCGGCTGCTGCCCACGGTGCGGGTGCGGGAACTGGAGATCGTCGGCGCCCGCTCCTGACACGCCGAGCGGTAGCTGGTCCCGGACGCGGCGTGTCGAGCCCGCCCGGAGGGTGTGAAACATTCCTGCGCACCTGCTGTGAACTCGGTCCGGGGCGGCGTGGTGCGCGGATTCGGGGGCGCGGACCGGGTTAGGTTGGGGGAGTGTCGGACCTAGGGACTCAGCCCGATCGGGGGTCGGACGTGGACGACGGGTATCGAATGCCGCGCGCGGTGCGCGCGGCACAACTGCTCGCCCTCGGGCTGGCACTGCTGGGCATCGCGTGCACCGCGTCCTCGGGCTGGCTGCTCGGCACCCGGCCCGCCCTCGCCACCGCGATCCCGTTCGTCCCCGGCCTGCTGCTCGGGTTGGTCGCGCTCACCTTCAACTCCGAAGGCCAATCCGTGCGCATCGGCGCGATCCTCGTCGCCGCCATGAACATGCTGTGGACCGTCCCGTCCGTCACCGACGGCCGCCCGCCCGGACCGCTCGGGCCGATCGTCTCGCTCGCGGTGATCGTGCTGCTGTTCCGGCGCGAGGCCCGCGACTGGTTCGAACCCCAGGGCTGGTAACAAGTCCGTCATCCAGTCACGCGATTCGCAATCTGCGTGCAATTGCGGACACCTACCGTGACGGTATGAGTTCGGAAGTCGCCGCGGGAACAGGCATTCACATCAGCGGACTGAGCAAGACCTTCCGCACCGGGCGGCGCGTGGTGCCGGCGCTGGACGCCGTCGACCTGCACACCGCGCAGGGGGCGTTCCTGTCCCTGCTCGGGCCGTCCGGCTGCGGGAAATCCACCATTCTGCGCATCCTCGCCGATCTGGACACGCCCACCACCGGCACCGCGCTGATCAACGGCGAGACGCCCGCGGAACTGCGGCGACGGCACGAATTCGGGATCGCGTTCCAGGACTCCGCGCTGTTGCCCTGGCGCAGTGTGGAATCCAATATCAAACTGCCGCTGCAGGTCGCCGGACTGCCCGCCGACCCGAAACTCGTCGCGGACCTGATCGCGCTGGTCGGCCTCGACGGCTTCGAGAAGGCCAAACCGGCCCAGCTGTCCGGCGGTATGCGGCAACGGGTTTCGATCGCGCGTGCCCTGGTGGTCAAACCCCGCGTGCTGCTGCTGGACGAACCCTTCGGCGCCCTCGACGATATGACCCGGCAGCGACTCAACCTCGAACTGCTGCGCATCTGGACCGAGAAACCCGCCACCACACTGATGGTCACGCACGGCATCGCCGAGGCGGTGTTCCTCTCCGACGTGGTCGCGGTGATGAGTCCGCGGCCCGGGCGGGTGGTCGAGATGGTGACCATCGACCTGCCGCGGCCGCGCACCCCGGAGATGATGCGCAGCCCCGAATTCCACAAGCTGCACGACTACCTGTCCGAACTGCTCTTCGGGCGCGGCGGACAGGGCGGGGTGGTGGCGGAATGATGATTCGAGAACGCCTGGGGCTGAACCGGATCGGCGGCCTCGCCGGGATCGTGGCACTGGTGCTGCTGTGGACCGTGCTGGCCGAACTGCGGGTCGCGGGCGGGACCGTGCCGAGCCCCTGGAACGTGCTGCACACCATGTACAGCGACGGCTGGGCGCTCTACGGTCCCAACTTCCGGGTCACCGCCGCCGGTGCGCTACAGGGCTTCCTGTGGGGGAACCTGCTGGCCATCGCGCTCGCCGTGCTGGTGGTGCTGATTCCGCCGATCGAGATGCTGGTGACGCAGCTGGCCATCCTCAGCTACTGCACACCGCTGCTGGCGCTCGGGCCGATCATCCTGGTGGTGTTCGGCGGGCGCACCCCGACGGTGTTCCTGGCGGCCATGTATTGCTTCTTCACCACCATGGTCGGCACCGTGTCGGGGCTGCGGTCGGCCGATCGCACCAGCCTGGACCTGATCCGCGCCTACGGGGGCGGCAGATGGGAGCGGCTGCGGCGGGTGCAGTTGATCGCGGCGCTGCCGAACACGTTGGCGGCGTTGAAGATCGCCGCGCCCTCGGCGGTGCTGGGCGCGATCATCGGTGAGTATCTGGGCGGCGTCGACAGCGGGATCGGGGTCGCGCTGACGGCCGCGCAGACCTCCTACAACGTGCCGCGCACCTGGGGTATGGCGCTGGCCGCCGCTGCACTGGCCGGACTCGGGTACGCGATCGTGGCGCTGGTCGCGCGGGTCGCCGTGCCGTGGACGCGAGCGGAGGCGTGATGACCGATCGGACCATGGAAACGCGGCCCGGGGCGGCGACGCGGGTGCGCAACCTGCTGCGGCCGATCGGGAGATTCCTACTGCCGCTGGTGGTTTCGCTACTGCTGCTGGTAGCCCTGTGGTACGGCTTCCTGAAGCTGTACCCGCAGGTCGGACTGGTCGGCAAGAGCCCCGGCGACGTGTGGACCTACCTGGTGACCGGGCCGAGCGCGGACTCCGCGCGGCAGGTGATCTTCGCGGAAATGCGAATCACCCTGCGCGACGCCTTCATCGGATTCGGAGCCGGCATGGGCGCGGCGCTGGTCGTAGCCGCCCTGTTCATCGGAATACCCGCTGTCGCACAGGCTTTCATGCCGGTCGCGATGCTGCTGCGGTCGGTGCCGCTGGTCGCCATCACGCCGATCATCGTGCTGGTGTTCGGCCGCGGACTGTTCGGGGTCACCGTGATGGCCGCCATCGTGGTGTTCTTCCCGGCCCTTGTCATGATCATGACCGGATTGCGGTCCGCGCCCCGGCAGGCCACCGAACTGGTGCGGGCCTACGGCGGCTCGAACTGGACCGCCATGCGCATGGTGGCGATCCCGGCGGCGCTGCCCTCGGTGTTCGCGGCCGCGCGAGTCTCGGTGCCGGGCGCGTTGATCGGCGCGCTGCTCGGCGAATGGCTGGGCAGCGGAACCGGATTGGGGGCGGGCCTGATCCGCGCCATCCCCACTTTCCAGTACAACCGGTTGTGGGCGTCGATCGCGCTGGTCACCGTGGTGTCGGTAGTCGCCTACGCGGTGGTCGGCGTGGCCGAGAATCTGGTGCTCGCGCGATTCGCGCCGGAACGCGAACGGGACTGAGGCATTAGTTAACACGGCGCACACAAATACCTTCGCGAAAGAAAAGCGGTGGAAATCCGAACAACCTAGATTCGGCACATGAGTGGTATGTCCCGGCCGGTCGCGGCCACGCAAATGTCCCTGGGTCGGCGATCGTTCCTCCGCTACGCCGGCATCTCCGGTCTTGCGCTCGGCGCGACCGGGCTGGTCGCGGCGTGCGGCAGCAGTTCCTCCGGTTCCGGCAACGGCAGCACCGCCGACGGCTCGAAATACGGGACGGTCGCGGTGCAGCTGTCCTGGCTCAAGAACATCGAATTCGCGGGCGAGTATTTCGCCGACGCCAAGGGCTATTACAAGGACGCCGGATTCGGGTCGGTGAACCTGGTCGCGGGCGGCGCGGCCAGCACCTCGGTGGAGGCCGGGCTGGGCACCGGCAAGATCTGGATCGGCATGTCCGCGCCGCAGACCACCGCGCCCGCCGTACTGGAGGGGTTGAACGCCAAGATCGTCGGCACCACGTATCAGAAGAACCCGTTCTGCATCGTGAGCTCCGCGGCCAAACCGATCAAGACGCCGCAGGACATGAAGGGCCGCAAGATCGGCGTGCAGGACACCAACCAGCTGATCTTCAACGCGCTGCTGGCGGCCAACAACATGACACCCGCCGACGTCACCATCGTGCCCGCGCAATACGATCCGACCCCGCTGGCCAGCGGCGAGGTCGACGGCTGGGTCAGCTACGTCACCAACGAGCCGATCACCCTGAGCGCCAAGGGATTCGCCAACGCCAACTTCCTGTTCGCCGACTTCGGGCTGCCGCTGGTCGCCGAGACGCTGACCGTCAGTCAGAAGACCATCGACTCCGAACGCGACAAGCTCAAGGCGTTCCTGGTCGCCGAGATCAAGGGCTGGAAGGACGTGGTCGCGAATCCGGCCGAAGGCGCGCGGTTGGCCGTCGAGGTGTACGGCAAGGATCAGCGCCTCGACAAGGACGAGCAGACCAAGGAGGCCACCGCGCAGAACGGGCTGGTGGTGTCCGCCGACACTCAGGCCAACGGGCTGTTCACCATGACCGACGACCTGATCGCCAAGAACATCGCCGCACTGGGCAAGTCGAAGATCGACATCAAGGCCAGCCAGCTGTTCGACCTATCGGTGCTCAAAGAGGTTTACACCGAGCATCCGGAACTGAAGGGGTAGAAGCTGTTTCGCGGATCGGCGGCGGGTTCAGCGCACCAGCTGGACGTGCCGCCGCCCGGCGCTCGGCTTGGTCGACAGCGGCTCGGCGGACGCGCCGTTGCGCACCGCGAGCAGCTCGGCGGCGATCGCCACGGCCGTCTCGGCGGGCGTGCGCGCACCGACATCCAGACCGGCGGGGGAGTGCAGGCGGGAGAGGATCTCATCGTCGAAACCGCCCGCTTGCAGCGCCTCCAGCCGATGGCCGTGCGAAGCCGGGGTACCCAGGGCCGCCAGGTATCCCAGCTCGGGTAGTCGCAAAGCCACAGTGAGCAGCGGGATCTCGAACTTGGGGTCGTGCGACAGCACGATCAGCGCGGTGCTGCCGTCGATCTGGCCCGCCGACGACAACGTGTTCAGATAGCGGTGCGGCCAATCCACCACCACCTCGCAGCCCGGATAGGCGGCGGCATTGGCGAAGGTCGGACGGGCGTCGCAGATGGTGATCCGGTAGCCGAGCAGTTTGGCCTGGGTGGCCAGCGCGGACGCGAACATGTTGGCGCCCACCAGGATCAGATGCGGCGGCCGCGCGAACGAGGACACGAACACATCCGAATCCGGCAGCGACACCAGCTCGGTGCCGTGCTTGCGATCGGTGACCAGATGCTGGCCGATCACATCCGGATCCGAATGCCACACCACCGTGAACACGGTGACCTGCCGCTGCGCGACGATATCGGCCGCCACGTCCGGGAACTCGGGAAAATGCCGGTGCGAGAACGGTTCCGTGAAGACATCCAGGGTGCCGACGCAATCCATCTGGGCGTCCAGGCCGCTGCCCGGGCCGAAGCGGTGCAGACCGCGGCGACCGGTGCGCGCGGACTCCATCGCCGCCTCGTAGGCCGCCGCCTCCGCGCAACCCGCCGACACCGAACCGAACGCCCGCCCGTCCGCGTCGACCACCATGGCCGAACCCGCCGGAACCGCCGTAGCACCCTGGGAGCGAACGAGAGTGGCCAATCCGCCGGTCCGCCCGCTGTGCCACACCTGAAGAAGGTCGTCGACGATTTCCCGCATCACATGCTCCCGCTCACCGTGCGTTGTCCGCCGGGTAATCCCGATCGAGCCCCGTAGCGAGGTCATCGCACGTGACGCACACCATATCCGTTCGACGGCGTAAATAAGTGCCTGCCCCGGAATTTCCCCGAGCGCTCGCCGAAACTCCCGCCCAATGTTCACGCCCCAGTACCACCGGATGCCCCGGCATATCCCCGAAAACCGCACGCGCCAATCGGCTCTCGCTCACCCGCGCCGCCGCGATCACCCGGGACACCACGGCCCCACCCACATCCGGCGTATCTACCGGCATGATCGCCACGAATTCCGGCGGGCCCCCGAAACTCCCCGCGGCACCGTTCCGCGCGCCGGAATTCCGCGCGGCAACATTCCCCGATGGTTCTGTCCGTGCCGCAATGAAATGCTCCGGCGAAACCCGTTCGGCGGCAACCGGACTCGTCAGACCGTCGCGGTGCGCGCTCACCGAGGGGGTTGCGGCGGCGGCCAGTCCCGCGCGCGTGGAGGTGCTCAGACCCACCTCCCAGTCCGAAGCCCACACGGGCAGAACGCCTTCCGGCAAGGCGATGCCGGAGGTTTGCGACACCAGCCAGGAGCCGTCCGCCGCCCGATACGCGGGCCCGGTCGCACCCAGCACCACGAAGATCCGCGCACAGCCTCCGTCGCGCAGCGCGGCCACCGCCGTGCGCAGCCACGCACCACCCTCGGCCAGCACTTTCGGCATCCCGTAGCGGGTACCGGCACCGGCCGCGAGCAGGATGCCGTCGCAGCGTTCGGGGGTCACGCCGTGCAGGGTAGTCCCGGATGTCCGGGTCCGCTCGCCGAGCGGTCGCGGGTCGCCGCACCGCTTCCGGGCCGGGCACCCGGACGGCCGGTCAGGCGTCGAAACCGAGGCGGCGCAGATCCTCCCGGACCCGGTCGGGCAGCGGGATCGATTCGCGGCGACAGCGGGCAACGGCCTGTGCGAGCTCGACGCGCACCTGGTCGGCGAGTTTGATGCCCATGCCCTCGTAGAGGTGGAGGGCCTTGCAGAGCAGATCGCAGGGGCGCCAGTGCGGCCCGGACCGCAGGGCGATGCCGGCCAGCGCACGCAGGGCGTCGGCCTCGCCGTGCGGGTCCAGGGCGCGGCGGGTGATCTCCAGGGAGGCGGCGTAGAACTCCTGGGCGGCATCCAGATCACCGGCGTCGCGCTCGACATGGCCGAGACCACGCAGGGCGTCGGCCTGCAGCAGATGGTCGGCGGTCTCGATGCCGATGCGGTACGCGTCGTTCAAATACTCACGGGCGGTGAGGAAGCGGGACGACACCCGGAACATGCTGCCCAGACCCCACAGCGACCAGCCCTGGCTGTAGTGGTCACCGATGGCGCGGGCGATGACCAGCGCGTCCGCGTAGTACGCTCGGGCGCTGTCGTGGTCGCCGCTCACCCGCTCCATATGGCCGAGACCGCGCAGCGCGTCACCCTCGAACTTCTGGTTCGCGAGCTCACGCGCCAGCTCCAGCACCTCGAAGTAGGCGACCCGGGCGCGCTCGTAATCGCCTATGTGCCTGGTGACTTCGGCGAAACCCCACAGCGAGGCCGCCCGGCGGCGGATGTCACCGAGCAGCGTCGCGATGGAATGCGCCTCGGCGAAACATGCCGCCGACACGTCGTAGCCGCACGCCCGGCGATGCACCGTGCCCAGCTCGAACAGGATGTCGCAGGCCGTCGACGGATCATCGGCGCTGCGCGCGATATCCAAGGCGCGCAACAACAACCAGCGGGCATCCGACCAGTGGCCGAGCTCCGACAGATAGGTGCCCAGCAGCCGCGCCAGCTCACCGGTGTCCGGCTCGGAACCCGTCACCCGCACACAGCCCAGCAGTAGTTCGCGCTCCCGCTGCAGCCATTCGCGGGCCCGCTCCGCCGCACCCGTCGGATCCGGGATCGGCGCCGCCGGGAAACTGCCCGCCACCTCGTAGGGGCGCTGCGCACCCGCCTGCCGCGCCACCCCCAGACAGTGCCGGACCAGGCGGCCCACCGCCGCGGTGTGCTCGCTCGGCAGGTCCTCGGTGTCGGCCTTCACCCGCGCGAAAAGCTTTGTCACATCATGGATCCGGTAGCGCTGGCCGCTCGGCCCGCTCTCCGCCGGATCCAGCAGACCCACCTCGAACACTTGCCGGATCAGGCCGTACGCCTGCGCCTTCGGCACCCCCGCCATCGGCGCCAGGGTCTCCGCGGTGATCTCGGTGCCGGGGAACCAGCCCAGCAATCGCACCGATCGCCGCAGCGCCGGATCAGGCAGCCGCTGATACGACAGCTCGAACGCCGCCCGCAGCGTCTCGCCCTCGGCGGAGAAACGATCCAGGGCCCGCTCCAGCAGCGAATCCTCCGGCTCCCGGCTCGGACCCTCCCGCAACCGATCCGCCAACTCGGTGAAATCCGCGGCCGCCGCACCCAGCAGATCCGCACCCTGATAGGCGATCTGCCCGGCGATCAAACGGATCGCCAGGGGCAGCCCGCCCGCGGCCCGCAACACCTCACGGGCGGCGGCCACGTCGTAATCCGGTGGCAGATGGCCCAATTCGACCAGCAACTGCTCCGCCTCCGCGGGCACCATCGGCTCCAGCTGCAACGGCATCGCACCGGTCAGGCCGGTCAGATTGTGGCGGCTGGTGATCAGCACGAAGCAGTCCCGCGACTCCGGCAGCAGCGGGCGCACCTGCTTGGAGTCCAGGGCGTTGTCGAGCACCAGCAGCACCCGCCTGTCCCGCATCTCACGCCGCCAGCGCGCCGAGCGGCGTTCGGTATCGGTCTCGATGGTCTCCGGTGGCACCCCGATCTTCAACAGCATCTGCTCCAGCACCCCCGCCGTGGTGCGCGGCGGGCGGCCGTCGGTGTGCCCGTGCAGGTTCTCCCAGATCACCTGATCCGGGAAGCGATCGCGGAACGCCTCCACCAGCCAGCGGGCCAGCGCCGTCTTGCCCATGCCCGCCAGGCCGTTGAGCACGTGCACGGTCGGACCGCGCCGGGACAGATGCGCGTCCACCCGATCCCGCAGCAGCCGCTGCTGTTCGGCGCGACCCACGAAAGGCACCAGGCCACTGGGGAATCCGGAATCCGCAGCGGGCAGCGCGGTGGTGCGCAGGGCCACCTCGGCGCGGAACGCCGCGACGTCCGCGCTCGGCATCTGCGCCAGATCCGCGGTGTCCACCAGCCGATCCCAGCTGGTGCGATACAGCGCCGCCAGGGTCTTGAGCACCTCCAGCGTCGGGCGCGGATGCGCGCGGCCCGCACCGCGCGGCCCCGGCCACGACTCGTATTCGGAGATCCGCGCGGCCTTCATCGGCGCCGACGGCTTTCCCGTGCGCTGATTGAACCGATCGGCCACCTGCTGCTGGGTGAATTCGTTCGCCAGCCGCCACGCCTTGCGCGGGCGGCAGCCCCGATGCCGCAATTCCGCGGCCAACGGCTCCAGCATCTCGTTCTCGCGCAAGCCGATTCCGAGTAGAATCCGGCGCAGTTCCTTGCGCGCGTCCGCCCCGTAGATCTCGGATTCGCCATTCTGTGACATCGTGCGCCTCCCCCATGCGGCGGCCGCCACGAAACCGCCCCCCACCGCTGTGAATATTTCCTTGGTACTGCGCGAATCCGGCCAGGTCAAGGACGGCGGGCAATGCCAAGAATTCGCGAAAAGCCGTGGGATCGAACGCGGCTCGCATTGTCGCGACCATTGATCTACCGAACAGGAACGGACACGGGGGACGGGTCCGCGTCGCAGTAAGGACGGATCAATGGCTGTTTTCGATCACCAATGGCTCATCACCAGTGATGAGGTGCACGAGGTCGCATTCCGGGTCGATGTGCCCGAAGATCACCGCGGCCGCTGGTTGCTGTCGTATCTGCCCACCGACCGCCGCCTGAACCGGGAGCAGGCAATGGCCGGAATGGTGCTGGCCGAAATGATCCTCATCGGATTGCTCCGGCCCGGCGGCGAATTCGACGGCGAGATCGCCGCCCTGCACGCGGGCATGCTGGGGCTCACCGTCACCGACGCCATGTGCCTGCTCGCGCTGCGCGACAGCGTCGGCGAGCTCGACGAGGACGTTCGCGATCGGAATCGGCTCGGGGAGCGGGTGATCTGATGATCGTCGACATCGGCGGCTTCGCCTTCTTCCTGGCGCTGCCGCGACGCTGCCACCCCGGTGTCTTCGCCGTGGCCTTCGGCGCGGTGCTGGCCTTCGCCGTCCTGGTGATGCTGGTGGTCTCGACCAGCTGCGGAGACCACGTCAGCACCGATCCGGGTCCGGCCATCGGCTCGACGCCGCTGACCACCGTCTGCGCGCCGTTCTGCATCGCGGCCACGACCACCGCCGAACTGCCACTGACCGGCTGAGGGGATCGGTCGGGGGAAGGTTCGGCGGAACGGGAGCGGGACCCGCACCAACCGGTGCGGGTCCCGCTTTTCCGTGTGAGTTCCACTGTCCGGCAGGGGAATTCGATGCTATCCGGATCAGAGCAGGGCCAGCGCGGCCAGCAGGCCGGAGAGGGCGACCACCTGGAGGGCGACCCGGGCATTGAGGACGCTGTCCCACTTGTCCTGCAGGGCACGGGCATTCGCGGGGATGACGCCGGACTGCGCGGCGGCGGTCTGGGCGGTGTTCACCGGCTTGGCGACCTTGACGTAGATGCCGAGCCAGCAGAGCAGGGCGGCCAGCGCGATACCGGCGGCCACGGCCGCCGCGGTCTGCCCGGCGACGGCGGCGACCACGGTGGTCAGCAGCGCGGTGATGACGCCGCCCGCACCGAAGATCGGCATCCGGCGGTCGCCGTAGTAGTGGCCCCAGCCCGCGCTGACGGTGACGGTGGCGTCGTCGAGGCGGCGGTACACCGAGCGGGTGATGAGGGCGACGGACCAGTCGGTGCCGTAGACGACGGCATTGGCGAGGACGGCGACCGCGGCGAGGATCTGACCGGTGACGATGAGCATGGGGAGTGCCTCTTCCTACTGATATCTAGCGGCGCTAGGAACTGAAGCAACGATAACAGCAGCCCGGCTAGTTTGTCTAGCGGTGCTAGAAACTCGACCCGGCGAGACCGATTGGTCTGATTTGTGGACCCCCGTGGTATGTCTCACAAGTACCAAGATCACAATGATCTGTGAAGGTGCTCACATCGGGACGGCCGTCGGCGCGTCATGCACCAGTGGCCGTCGTCACGCAAACAGTACGGGCGTTATGCAAAACTGCATGTCAGGGCTACTGGCAAGTAGATTCCGCCGCTGCTATTCACAAGCAAATTTTGCAGCATTAGCAAAATGCTGGTGAAAGCTAGCGTGGATTCACACTTGCAACAGGTAGACGGGACTTTTGTCCTGTGCCATCGTGTGGAAGTACACCTCGCGGGCCTAGCAAGTCTGCAAATTGCCGCTCCAGCAGTGGTCGGACATCGAAGACGGAAACGTCGCGAGAGTCCGCCCCGCGGGGCTACCGAGACCGAACGAAGAAGTGGAGCCAGAGATGTCGAAGGTCGGCACCCCGAAGACCGCTGCGGAACTCCAGCAGGATTGGGACACCAACCCCCGCTGGAAGGGCGTCACCCGCAACTACACGGCCGATCAGGTCGTCAAGCTGCAGGGCACCGTCGTCGAGGAGGCCACCCTCGCTCGCCGCGGCTCGGAGATCCTCTGGGATCTCGTCAACAACGAGGACTACATCAACTCGCTGGGCGCCCTCACCGGCAACCAGGCCGTGCAGCAGGTTCGCGCCGGCCTGAAGGCCATCTACCTGTCCGGTTGGCAGGTCGCCGGTGACGCCAACCTGTCCGGCCACACCTACCCGGACCAGTCGCTGTACCCGGCCAACTCGGTTCCGGCCGTGGTCCGCCGCATCAACAACGCGCTGCTGCGCGCCGACGAGATCGCCAAGGTCGAGGGTGACACCTCGGTCGCCAACTGGCTGGCCCCGATCGTCGCCGACGCCGAAGCCGGCTTCGGTGGCGCCCTGAACGCCTACGAGCTGCAGAAGGCCATGATCGTGGCCGGCGCCGCGGGCGTGCACTGGGAAGACCAGCTGGCCTCGGAGAAGAAGTGCGGCCACCTCGGTGGCAAGGTGCTGATCCCCACCCAGCAGCACATCCGCACCCTGACCTCCGCGCGTCTGGCCTCCGACGTCGCCGGCGTGCCGTCGGTGATCATCGCCCGTACCGACGCCGAAGCCGCCACCCTCATCACCTCCGATGTGGACGAGCGCGACCAGGAGTTCCTGGACGGCACCCGCACCGCCGAGGGCTTCTTCGGTACCCGCAACGGCATCGACCCGTGCATCGCGCGTGCCAAGGCCTACGCCCCCTACGCCGACCTCATCTGGATGGAGACCGGCGTGCCGGACCTCGAGGTCGCGCGCAAGTTCGCCGAGTCGGTTCGCAGCGAGTTCCCGGACCAGCTGCTGGCCTACAACTGCTCGCCTTCGTTCAACTGGAAGGCGCACCTGGACGACGCGACCATCGCGAAGTTCCAGCGTGAGCTCGGCGCCATGGGCTTCAAGTTCCAGTTCATCACCCTGGCCGGCTTCCACTCGCTCAACTACGGCATGTTCGACCTGGCCTACGGCTACGCCCGCGAGGGCATGACCGCCTTCGTCGACCTGCAGGAGCGCGAGTTCAAGGCCGCCGCCGAGCGTGGCTTCACCGCCGTCAAGCACCAGCGTGAGGTCGGCGCCGGTTACTTCGACACCATCGCCACCACCGTCGACCCCAACACCAGCACCGCTGCGCTGAAGGGTTCCACCGAAGAGGGCCAGTTCCACTGAGATCGGGACTCCGGTTCTGCTGAAACCCGCGGTCACCCTGCGTGACAACAGGTTTCGAGAACTTCACCCGGCGCGGCAGTCGCATCACAACCTCCGCCGCACCGGAACCCGGAACCCGCCGGGAGGGATGGCAAGCCCCTCCCGGCGGTGTTCACCCGCCCTTCCCGTCGACAGCCCCGACGGGGAGGGCATTTCCCTATAACTTCAAACGTGAAGACCTTACGAAGGCGCAGGGTCGTTAAGTGAGTACGACGCCTTCATCACAGCTACAACGGCCTACTGGCGACGTTCGATGCGAGACAACTGATTTCGTGACGGTGGGGGTAACTCACCGGGTACGACCAAAATCGGTTCGGCACTCGACGTAAGTCCGGATGCAGAAGTGGCAACGGTATTTAGTCCCCCGCAAAAGTTGCGGGGAGGCGGAACGGAGCGGGACGTGAGCGAAAAGATTCAGCGCGTTGGAATTATCGGCGCCGGTCAGATGGGCGCGGGTATCGCAGAGGTCTGCGCTCGGGCGCACGTCGATGTGCTCGTGTTCGAACAGACCCGTGAACTGGCTGCTGCGGGGCGCTCGCGCATCCTGCGGTCCCTCGACCGTGGCGTGTCCAGCGGCAAGATCACCGAGCGGGAGCGGGAGCAGACCGCCTGGCGGCTGCGCTTCACCAGCGACCTCGGTGACTTCGCCGATCGTCAGCTGGTCGTCGAGGCCGTGGTCGAGAACGAAGATGTGAAGACCGCCATCTTCGCCGAACTCGACAAGGTCGTCACCGACCCGAACGCGGTGCTGGCCTCCAACACCTCCTCCATCCCGATCATGAAGATCGCCGTCGCCACCACTCTCCCCGAGCGCGTGGTCGGCCTGCACTTCTTCAACCCGGTGCCGGTGCTGCCGCTCGTCGAGCTGGTCACCACGCTCAAGACCACCGAAACCGTCACCAAGCGCGCCGAACAGTTCGCCGCCGACATCCTCGGCAAGCAGGTCGTGCGCTCCGCCGACCGCTCCGGCTTCGTCGTCAACGCGCTGCTGGTGCCGTACCTGCTCTCGGCCATCCGCATGGTCGAATCCGGTTTCGCCACCAAGGAAGACGTCGACAAGGCCATGGTGCTGGGCTGCGCCCACCCGATGGGCCCGCTGGCGCTGACCGACCTGGTCGGCCTCGACACCGTCAAGTCCATCGCCGACTCCATGTACGACGAGTTCAAGGAGCCGCTGTACTCCGCGCCGCCGCTGCTGTCGCGCATGGTCGAAGCCGGTCTGCTGGGCAAGAAGGCCGGTGCGGGCTTCTACCAGTACAGCTCCCCCGCCTCTCCGCGTATTTAGCGGGCGGCAGAGAGCCGTTGGCGGCGGGCAACCCGTGCCGGCGGTTGGGTGCCGAATCAACTTTGGACGTACCCGACGAGTTACCCCGACCGTTGCGAAATCAGTTGCCGCGTTCGGAATCGACAACTTGTCGGGTGCGGCCAGGGCGCTTGTCAACTGCGCCTGCGTTATTTACCCAAGGTGCGCGTTGCCGGGCATGTGGCGGCGTCTACCTCTATCGGGCATAAGCTGCAAACAGGTCGAGCGGGACCGGCAGCTCGGAAGGAGTGTCCTTTCATGGTCAACGTCACCGATGGTTTCGGATCCAGCATCCTGGGATATCCGCGGGTCGGAGAACACCGGCAACTCAAGCGTGCTTTGGAGTCGTACTGGCACGGCACGCTCTCCCATGACGAACTCCTCGCGGTCGGCCGCGAGATCCAGGAGAGCCAGTACCTGGAACTGGCCGCCACCGGGTTGACGCAGGTCCCCGGCAATACCTTCTCCTTCTACGACCACATCCTCGACAACGCGCTGCTGTTCGGCGCGGTCCCCAAGCGGTTCGAAGCCGAGCGAGCGGGCACCGACCCCCTGGACTTCTACTTCCTGATGGCTCGCGGCCGTCCCGACCTGCCGCCGCTCGAGCTGGTCAAACTGCTCAACACCCCGTACCACTACCGGCAGCCAGAACTCGAGGCCGACACCGAATTCACGCTGCACCCCGAGGCGCTGCTCGACGAATTCGATCGCGCCAAGGCCGCGGGCATCGAACTGCGCCCGGTCGTGCTCGGCCCGCTGTCGCTGCTGCTGCTGTCCAAGACCGGACACGTGCCCGGCGAAACCGAATTCGACAAGCTGGTGCTGCTCGACAAGCTGCTACCGGTGTACGAGGAACTCTTCGAGGTGCTCGCCAAGCGCGGCGCCACCTGTGTGCAGCTCGACGAGCCCTGCTTCACCAGCGACCGCTCGCCGTCCACCATGGAGCTGTTCGAGAAGACCTACGCGACCCTGTCCAAGGCCCCGCTGCGCCCGCGCATGCTGGTCACCGGACAGTACGGCGACTTCGGCGAGGCCATCGAAATCCTGTGCCGCACTTCGGTGGAGGCCATCGGACTCGACCTGGCCAGCCACCGCGCCCGGCCCGAGGACCTCGCGAAGATCCCCGGCATCCGGCGCAAACGGCTCTACGCGGGCGTCATCAGCGGCACCAATGTGTGGCGCGCCGATCGGCACTTCACCCTCGAATACCTCAATGCTCTCGCCCAGGTCTGCCCCGACATGGTGGTGTCCACCGGCTCGTCGCTGCTGCACGTGCCCTACGACCTGCTCGTCGAACACGAGCTGGAAGCCAATGTCGCCGACCGCCTCGCCTTCGCCAAACAGAAGGTGCTGGAAGTGGTTTCGCTGGCCAAGGCGCTCACCGAGGGACCCTCGGACAACTGGCGCAAGCGCCCCACTTCCGTGCACTTCAAGCAGAAGCACGCGGTGCGGCAGCGGGTGTACTCGGTGACCCCGCAGATGCGCGAGCGCGAACCCTACGAGACGCGCAAGATCGCGCAGCAGGCCGCGCTGCCGCTGCCGCTGGTGCCCGCCACCACGCTGGGCTCGTTCCCGCAGAGCTCCGCCGCCCGGCAGGCCCGCCACGATCTCGTCGAGGGCAAGCTGTCCTTCGAGGACTACCGCAAGCGCATCGAAGCCGAGATCGAGGGCACCATCCGGCTGCAGGAGGACATCGGCCTCGACGTGCTCGTGCACGGTGAACACGAGCGCAACGACATGATCCAGTTCTTCGCCGAACAGCTCGACGGCTTCGCCTCCACTCTGTTCGGCTGGGTGCAGGTGTACGGATCCCGTTGTGTGCGACCGCCGATCGTGTACGGCGACGTGGCCCGGCCCGCCGCCATGTCGGTGGAATGGACCGCCTACGCGCAGTCGCTCACCGACAAGCCGGTCAAGGGCATGGTCACCGGACCGGTCACCATGCTGGCGCGTTCCTTCGTGCGCCAGGACCAGCCGCTCTACGAGACCGCCGACCAGGTGGCGCTGGCCATTCGCGACGAGGTGGTGGATCTGGAGAAGGCGGGCATCGCCATCATCCAGGTCGACGAGCCGTCCATCCGGGAACTACTGCCGCTGCGCAAGAAGGGGCAGGCCGAATACCTGCGCTGGGCGGTCGGGGCGTTCAAGCTGGCCACCTCCGGGGTCAAGCCGGAAACCCAGATCCACACGCACATCGGCTATTCCAGCCGCGGTGACGTGGTCGCCGCCATCGAGGAACTCGACGCCGACGTCACCGCCATCGTCGCCACCCGCTCCATCGAATGGGTGCTGGAAGCGTTGAAGGAGGACTGCGCCGAGGGGCGCGGCCTCACCCACGGTGTCGGCCCGGGTGTGTACGAGAGCCGTTCGGCGCGCATCCCCGACATCGACGAACTCGACGAATTGCTCACCGCCGCAGCCGAAGCCCTCACCCCGGAGCGGCTGTGGGCCAACCCGGACGGTGGTTTGAAGACCCGTCACCACTGGCAGCTCGACCCCTCGCTGCGCAACCTGGTCGCCGCCGCGCGCCGGGTGCGCCGCCGGGCCGAGGCCGCGGGGGAGTAGTCCGGAGCGTTTCGCCTTCGCACGGTGCGGCGGCACGGGATCAGTGAATCCTGTGCCGCCGCACCGTTTTTGTTCATGCGTTGGCGGCTTCTGGAGTGTCCGCCGTCACGAATCCGTCACGAAGCGCGAAATACCCTTCGGAACACAGCGTTTCGAGAAAGGAAGCGGTCATGGACCCGACAGGCAAGAGCGATCAGCCGACGGACGATCCCCAGACGGACAAGCCGTACGACGATTCGTACAAGAACAAGTCCGACCAGCAGTCGGAGGATCCGGCCTGGAAGACCGGGCCGTAGGCGCCCGCTCCGATGAGTAGAGCCGAGATGTCGGTGGGTCCCGCTACGGTGAGCGCGTGAACCGCACGGATCGGCTCTACGCGATCGTCGAGGAACTGCGGGCGATATCTCCGCGCCTGCGCACCGCGCGCGACCTGGCCGCCCGCCACGGCGTCAGCGTCCGGACGGTGGAGCGTGATATCAGCGCGCTCCAGCAGTCGGGTGTCCCGATCTACGCCGATGTCGGGCGGCGCGGTGGCTATGCGCTCGAGAAGAGCATGTCGCTGCCGCCGTTGAACTTCACCGCGGCCGAGGCGGTGGCGCTGGCCGTCGCGATCGCCCGCGGCGGCGACGGACCGTTCGCGCAGGCGGGGCAGAGCGCGCTGCGCAAGATCCTGGCCGCCATGTCGGCCCAGAGTGCCGACGCGGCACGGCAACTCGCGGACCGGGTGCGCATTCTGGAAGGGCCCGAGGACATCGCGCCCATCCCCATCCCACCCGAGGTCGAGCAGGCGGTGCTGGCGCGTCGCGTGCTGCGCCTGGACTACCTCGACAGATCGGGGACCTACAGCACCCGCGAGGTGGAACCCGTCGCGCTGCTGCACGGCAGCAACGGCTGGTATCTGCTGGCCTGGTGCCTGCTGCGCGACGAACCACGCAACTTCCGGCTGGATCGGATCAAGGCCATCGAACTCACCGACCGGGTCGGGACGGAGCGGACCATCGAGATGTGCCGTCCGGCCGAACCGGTGCACGAGGTCCGGATGATCTCGCTCGGATAGGTCCGGAAACACCGACAGGGGGTTGTCGCCGGAGCGGGAGATCGTAGTGAGGCAAGGGAAACCACGAGCCTCAGGGAGATCACGATGACCGCACCCGCCTTCAACACCGTCGCCTGGTTCCAGATCGCCAGCGACCAGCCCGACCGCGCCAAGGAGTTCTACGGATCGCTGTTCGGCTGGAACTTCGTCCCGGACCCGAACGGCGCCGGCCGCTACGACCTGATCACCTACCCGGGCAGCGAGATCCCGGCCGGCGGTGTCGGCCACACCGACGACGAATCCGAGAACCACGCCATCTTCTTCGTCCTGGTGCCGGATGTCGCCGCCACCGTCGCGGCCGCCGAAGCGGCGGGCGGCAAGGTGGAGATTCCAGCCACCACCTCGCCCAACGGCCTGGTGTTCGCGCAGCTGGTCGACGTGTCCGGCAACAGCTTCGGCGTCTTCACCCCGGCCCCGCGGTAACTCACGGCGGCAGTGGCCCTGCGGGACAACGGTTTTTACCGATCACGGCACGGGTTAGCCTGAATCGACGTTGATTCCAGGCAGGAGTGTGGACCGTGGGAATGTTCGACCAGTTCAAAGAGGCGGCGGGCAAGGCGGCGGAGCTGGCCGGCCAGCACGCCGACAAGCTGGAACCGTTGATCGAGAAGGCCGGTGACCTGGTCGACGAGAAGACCGAGGGCAAGTTCGCCGGACAGGTCGACAAGGTCCAGGAGGCGGCCCGCAAGGCGCTGCACGAGCAGGCCGGACAGTAGTGGCGCGGGGCGTCGCCGTCATCGTGGACGGCGATGCCCCTGTCCCGCAATCGATTACATGGTGGCCGTGTCGATGACGAAGCGGTAGCGCACATCGCTGGCGATCACCCGGTCGTAGGCCTCGCCGATGCGATCGGCCGAGATCACCTCGATCTCCGCGCCGATCCCGTGCACCGCACAGAAATCCAGCATCTCCTGGGTCTGCGGGATGCCGCCGATCATCGACCCGGACAGTGAACGCCGGAACCCGGCCAGGCTGGAAGCCCTGATGGAATAAGGGTTTTCGGGCAGGCCCAGCAGCACCAGGGTGCCGTCCAGGCGCAGCAGCCTGAGGTAGTTCTCGATCGGCAGATCCGCCGACACCGTGTTGATGATCAGGTCGAAAGAACCGCGCAGCTTCTTGAAGGTGTCGCGGTCACCGGTCGCGTAGTAGTGCGCCGCGCCGAACCGCGCGCCGTCCTCCTGCTTGGACAGCGAATGGCTCAGCACGGTGACCTCCGCGCCCATCGCCGCCGCGATCTTCACGCCCACATGCCCGAGCCCGCCCATGCCGATGATGGCGACTTTCTTGCCCGGCCCGGCATTCCAGTGCCGCAGCGGCGAGAACAGGGTGATGCCCGCGCACAGCAGCGGCGCGGCCGCGTCCAGCCCGATGCCCTCCGGAATCGCGAGCACGAAACCCTCGGTCACCACGACCTGCGTCGAGTAGCCGCCGAGCGTATTGCCGCCCGCCTGCTGGGTTTCCGGCACCGCGCTGTTGTAGGTCCAGACGATCCCGTTGAGGCAGTACTGCTGCTCACCGGCCAGGCACGGCTCGCAGTGACCGCAGGAATCGACCATGCAGCCCACGCCGACCCGATCGCCGACCTGATGCCGGGTCACCTCCGATCCGACCGCGGCGACCAGACCGGCGATCTCGTGGCCGGGCACGCACGGGTAGGCGGTGCCGCGCCATTCGTTGCGGGCGGTGTGGATGTCGGAGTGGCAGATTCCCGCGTACTTCACGTCGATCAGCACATCGTGCGGGCCGAGTTCGCGGCGCTCGATGGCGACCTTCTCGAACGGCCCGTCGGGCGCGGATACGGCATAGGCGGCAGCGGTGCTCATGCACTCATGCCTACTCCGGCATCCCCGCAATCTCCAACCGTTCGTCCGGAATGTCACGGTCGGCGCGGCGTGGCGAACACTCGGCGAATGGTCGGCATGCTGGTCGGATGGCGATTCTGGTGTCCCTGCTGTCGATGTGCGCGACCCTGATCGGTGGGCTCATCGCGGTGCGCATCGGCGATCGCAAACGTCTGGTACTCGGTCTCGCCGCGGGCGTCATGCTCGGCGTCGTCGCCTTCGACCTGATGCCCGAAGCGCTCGAACAGGACACCCGGATCGCGCTCGGGGTGCCGGTGCCGCTGCTGACCGCGGTCATCGGCTTCTTCACCGTCCACATCATCGAACGCTCGATGGCCCTGCACACCGGGTACGAGGACGAATTCGCGGCACACCAGCATCAGCACGACTTCACCTCGCTGGGCCTGTTCGCGGGCGCGGGGCTGGTGTTCCACAGCCTGCTCGACGGGCTCAGCATCGGATTCGGTTTCCAAGCCGGTGCGTCCATCGGCGCAGCCGTCGCCATCGCGGTCGTCTGCCACGACTTCGCCGACGGCTTCAACACTTTCACCATCACCACCCTCTACGGCAACGAACGCAAACGCGGACTGCTGATGCTCGGCCTCGACGCGCTGGCACCCGTCGTCGGCGCGATCATCGGCACCCTGGTGAAGGTGCCCGCCGAGTTCGCGGGCATCTACCTCGGCTACTTCGCGGGCTTCCTGCTCTACCTGGCGACCGCCGACATCCTGCCCGAAGCGCACGCCGGCAAGCCCGCGCGCGGACCGCTGGTGTGCACACTGGCCGGGGTCCTGTTCATGCTGGGGATCGCGGCCCTCAGTCACTGAAAAACTGGTACACAATGGAATACAAGCTCGAACCGGCGGGCGAGAACGGCAGTCGGGAGGCTCCGTGGACGACGGCAGACGTCGAGGCCGCAGCGGCCGGTCGCTGATCTTCCTCGTCGTGGTGGCGCTCGGGGTGGCCGGATTCCTCGGCTACCGCGGCGAGCTACCCGGTTTCGTGTTCGGCGACGACACCACCACCGCCAGCCTCAGCGGTCCACCGCTGCCACCGCTCGACGCCACCCTGATCTCCCGGGTCGCCGAGCCCGCGCTGGTCAACATCACCGCCGGCATCCGCCCGTACGGGCTCGGCGCGGCTGGATCCGGGATCGTGCTCACCGCGGCGGGGGAGATCCTGACCAGCCATCACGTCATCAAGAACGCCGACACCGTGTCCGTCACCGATGTCGGCACCGGCGCGGTCTACCCGGCCACCGTCGAGGGCTACGACTCCGGTGCGGACATCGCGCTGCTCGCGCTGACCGGCGCGGACGGCCTGCCCGTCGCGCGCATCGGCAGCTCCGCACCCCTGCACCTGGGCGATGACGTGCTGGCCATCGGCAACGCGGGTGGCACCGGATCGCCGACCGCGGTGGGCGGCAGCATCACCAGCCTCAACTCCGACATCGTGGCCCGCAATGCCGCCGACCTGTCGCGAAAGTCGTTGCACGACATGATCGAAGTGGCCGCCGCCGTCGCCGCCGGACAGTCCGGGGGCGCGCTGGTGGACCGCTACGGCGCGGTCATCGGCGTGATCACCGCCGCCTCCGGCGACTTCGCGAAGGCAATGGGCAAGGGCCCCAGCGGATATGCGGTGCCCATCGACACCGCCATGAACGTGGTGCGCCAAATCCGTTCCGGCACACCGACGGACACCGTCCACATCGGGCCGACCGCCACCCTCGGCATCCTCACCTCCGACGCCCGGCCCGCCGGCGCGCACATCGACGTCGCGATCTACGGGCTGCCCGCCTTCAATGCCGGACTCGCCGACGGCGAGACCATCACCGGCCTCGACGATCGCCCCATCCCCGACTCACAAACGCTGAAAGCCGCACTCAACGCCCATAAACCCGACGATGTGGTGCGGCTCGAGATCAGCGACCTGACCGGTGCGAAGCGGACGGTGAGCGTGACGCTCACCGTCGGCCCGCCCAACTAGAACTTGCTGTTCCAGTAGCTCTGGAACTGGATGTACACGATCAGCACGACCACCGCGTAGAAGATGGCGACCAGCGTCCAGCGCCACTCCACCACGATCTGCCACACCCCGCGCGAACGCCCGAAAAGCAATCCGGTGGTGACCGCCAGCAGTGCGGGCGTCACCGCCCACACCACCATGCACCACGGGCACAGGGCGCGGATCTCGAACACCGCGTCCCACACCAGCCAGCCGATGGCCGCGACACCGACCAGGTAACCCAGCCACATGCCGCCGATGATCCAGCGCGGCAACGAGATTCCCGCCACCAGCAGCAGAGCCAGCGTCACCATCACCGAGAAGCCGATCACGCCGATGATCGGATTCGGGAATCCGAACATCGACGCCGAAGGAGCCTCCATCACCGTCGAACACGACAGTGTCTGATCGATCGAGCACAGTGGCTTGTAGCCGGGCTCGGTCAACGACTTGAACTTCTCGACCAGCAGCGTCACCGACGCACCCCAGCCGATCAACGCACCCAGCAGCAGCGCCCAGGCCGAGCGCGGTCCGGCCGAGATCATCACTTGGCCGCGTTCGCGATCACCGAGGTCATGCCGCCGGTGGTCATCAGCGCCTTGGGATCCTGCACCTGGGTGCCATTCACGTACACGGTCGGCGTCGACTGCAGGCCGGTCGCGAAGACCGCCTTGGTCTCGTCGCCGACATAGCCGATGTACTTGCCGCTCTTGATATCCGCGGCCACCGACGGATCGGTGTAGCCCGCGTCGGTCGCGATCTGGATCAGCTGGTCATCGGTCATGCCGTTGCCGTTCTCCGCCGGCTGCTTGGCGTACATGGTGCCCAGCCAGTTCTGGAACTTCGACGGATCCGAGGCCGCGACCACATAGGCGGCATTGGCCGCGCGGGTCGAGTACTTGTTGCCGTTGGAGGCGCGATCCAGGAACGAGATGATGTTGTATTCGACCACCGCGTCACCCTTCTGGGCGGCCGCGGCCAGCGCGTCGGTGTTCGACTTCTCGAACATCTGGCAGGCCGGGCACTGCAGGTCGGCCACCACCTGGACCTTGACCTTCGAGCTCGGATTACCGATCACGATGGCGCCGCCCGCGGTGACGTTCGGCGGGACCGCGCCCGCGCTCGCGTCGTGCGTGACGGCCGGAGCGAACCCGCTCGTGGCCGCCGGCTTGTCCTTGTTGTCGTCGGACTTGCGCATCGCCAGCCCGATGCCGATGGCCGCCACCAGGCCCACCAGCACCGCCGCCACCGCGACCTGAATGAAGATCTTGCGATTGCGATCGGCCTTCTGGGCCTGTGCCAGCGGGTTCCGCCGATCACCCGGTTTGCTGCTCACCTGCGCGCTCACCACGCCTTCCGTTGTCACGACACATGCGGGCACCATCTTTGCCCGCGAACCTGAGAACTTCCTAGAAGTAGTCGTGCCGGGACCCGGCCGAGTTCACTACGACGAGCGAGTTTACGAGGGTGACCGCCGGAATTCACCGGCCTGCCGCATGTGTTCGCGCATTTTCGCAGGCGTTGATCACGCTTTCTTGAGGCGCTTTTTCTGTTCTTCCACATCGAAGTTCGCGGCCGGCCAATCCAGCTTCAGATTCTGCAGGGCGTCGATGAGCAGTTCGGTGACGGCCAGGCGGGAGTACCACTTGTTGTCGCAGGGCAGCACATGCCAGGGCGCGTACTCGGTGTTGGTGCGATCCAGCACCGCCTGGTACGCCTCCTGATACGCGGGCCAGAACGCGCGCTCGTCGATATCGGCGGGATTGAACTTCCAGTACTTGTCGGGGCGGTCCAGGCGCTGCTGCAGGCGCTTCTTCTGCTCGTCGAGGGAGACGAACATGGCGACCTTCACGATGGTGGTGCCGTCGTCGACGATCTTGCGCTCGAACTTGTTGATCTCGTCGTAGCGCTTCTCCCACACCTCCGGCGCGACCAGGTCGTGCACGCGCACCACCAGCACGTCCTCGTAGTGCGAGCGGTCGAAGACGCCGATCTGCCCGCCCTTGGGCAGTGCCCGGCGAATACGCCACAGGTAGTTGTGCCGCTGCTCCTCCGGGGTCGGCACACCGAACGCGGTGTGGTCGACACCCTGCGGGTCGACCGAGCCGATCACGTGCCGGACGATGCCGCCCTTGCCCGCGGTGTCCATGCCCTGCAGCACCAGCAGCACGCTGCGGGTGTCGCCGGAACGGCCGTTGGCATACAGCTTCTCCTGCAGGTCGGAGAGCACCTGGGTGCGCTCGGCCAGCAGGGCCTCACCGGCCTTCTTGTCGCCCTTGAAGCCCGGGGTCGCAGCTGTATTCACATCGTTCACCTGCACGCCATCGGCCCGTAGGGCCTTGGTGGCCGGTTTCGACCAGGATGTCGCCTTCGCCATTCGTCATGCGTAGCACGACACGGAGTTTCGCGCAGGCAACCGCGCCGATTCACACCCGCGCGAGATGCTCCAGCTGAGCGGCCAGTTCGTCGTCGGAGACCGGCGTCAGCGACAGGTCGGCGGCCGTGGTCAGCAGATATCGGCCGTCACCTGAGAAATCCAGCCAGGTGCGATGCCGGGTCGGCGGCGACAGCGGATTCGCGGGTTCGACCGTGACGGTGATGAATCCGCGTCCGTCCACCGGCTCCCGCAGCTTGCGGCGGAAACTGTCGGCATTGCGCAAACGGTCGGCATCCCGGGCCGGATCACTGCGCCGCACCCGCTCGTCGACCGCCCGGACCGCCGAGATCTCACCGGTCACCCCGGCGTCCGGATACAGCACCGCCTGCTGCGGTTCGCGCAGCGGAGCCGACCGGCCCGGCGGCGCGGACCCGATGATCTCCACCAGCTCCCGGCCCAATTGCTCGGCCGGGCACAGCAATACGGTCACCGTGTCCGGTAGCGACACCAGGATCCCGGCCCGCTGCTGCGCCACCGCCGCGAACGCGAGAATGCGCCGCGCCCGCGGTCCCGCGGTGCGCTCGCCGTACAGCGTGACCGTGGTGGTGTCGGTGCGGGCGCACAGCGCCAGTGCGGCTCCCAGATCCGGATCGGTGCGCCGCACGTAGCGATGCCGCAATTCCGGTGCGCCCTCCGGACTTCCGGGCCCCGCGGGGCCGGTGTCGAGTGGGTAGGGTCGCCGTTCCAGACCGGTTTCGCGGGTCCAGATCAGCGCGAACTCGTCCGGGGTCAGGATCCATTTCACGTGGCCGACCCCCCTTTCTTGGGTACCACCCTCCGTCCCGATCGCGACCCTACCGGAGAGTTTCTGCGGGTGCGCCCTGTCACCGGACAGCGCGATCTGTGACCTATCGCACCCGCATCGCGAATTGCTATCACCGAATTCTTACGGCGCGTCGCCTTCGGGTCCCGGGTGTGCGCCTCGGGCGGGCATTTTCGTGGCGTAACCCGCGAGTCCGGCCACCACGGAATCGAATTCGGCGGTGGCGAGCTCGATGATGCTGGCGCGCAGCGCTTCCGGATCCGCGCCCGCGAGAATGCCGCGCCGGATCTCGGCGTGCAGTGCCCGGTCCAGGCCCGCGATGGCGGCGGCGGCCAGGCGCGGGCGCGGATCGTCGACTCCGGTGTCGACGGCCGCCGCGAGTGCCTGTGCCAGTGCGGCTTCCGTGCGTTCGCCGAGGTGGCGCAGCCGGGCCTGTAGTGCGGTGCTGTCGTCGATCAGGCGCCAGAAGGCGGTGGCCTCGGCGGACAGGCCGAGGGTGGGGTCGTTCGCGGCGAGTCGAGCGAGGAAGGCGCGCCGCACCGCCGCGACCGCGGATTCGCCGGGCTCGCGGTCGCGGACCGCGGCGGCCAGGCGGTCGGCGACCTCGTCCTGGCGGTCGAAGAACAGGTCTTCCTTGGTGGGGAAGTAGTTGAAGGCGGTGTTGACCGAGACGTTCGCGGCCCGCGCGACCTCGGCGACCGTCACCCCGTCGAACCCCTTGGCCAGGAACAGCGTCATCGCCGTGTCGGCCAGCGTCGTGCGGGTGGCGCGCTTCTTCTCCTCGCGCAGGGCCATCCGGCCTCCCTTCGTCCGGTAGATCATACGGTCACTCCAAAATTGGTGTGACACCAAAATTCCGCGTACGGTCGGGACCATGACACTCAGATTCGGGATCTACGCGGGCGGACTCGGGGCCGACGAGGCCGGAAACATCACGCCCGGACCGGCCGAGAATCCGGAACGCATCACCGAGGCACTCGACCGGCTGCACGGCGACCGGCCGTTCGTGGTGCGCGGCTACGTTCAGTACAGCGACGCGTTGAACCTGCACCGATCCGCCCCGCCCGAGCCGTGGCAGTACTGCGGCGGGCCGCGGACGCTGGACCTGGTGGTGTGTTTCCGGGAGCCCGGCCACGACCTGACCGGATGGCTCACCTTCCTGCGCAAGCAGATTCGCGACCACGGCGAGGTGCTCACCAGCCTCCAGATCGCCGAGGAAGCCAACCACGACGGACCGGGTGGCGACGGCGGGAGCGCGGCGGTCCGGCAGGCCATTGTCGAAGGCGTGCTGGCCGCGCGCGACGAGATCGACCGGCTCGGGCTCGTTGTCCTCGTCGGCTGCAACTCCACGCCCACTCTCGATCCGGCACAGGAGTTCTGGACCGATCTGGGCCGCCGCGGCGGCGCCGAATTCCGCGACGCCCTCGGCTACGCGGGCCTCGACTTCTTCCCCGACGTCTTCCGGCCGATCCCCGGGGATCGGCTCACGGCCGCCATCACCGCGGTGGTGACCGCCTTCCGGCGCGACAGCCTCGCCGCGGCGGGCATCCCGGACACCACCCCGATTCACATCACCGAAAACGGTTGGGCCACCAGCGCTGGACGACCCTACGACCGCCAGTCCGAAGTGCTCACCACGGTGGTCGAGACCGTCGACGGACTCGCCGACGAGCTGCACATCACCACCTACGAACACTTCGCCCTGCGTGACGCCGACAGCGACAACGGCAGCCCGTTCTACGAACTCGGTTTGCTGCGTTCGGATTACACGCCGAAACCCGCGTTCGACCGCTACCGGGAGCTGATCGCCGAACGCGGCGTCACAGGGTGAAACCAGGGGCTGTTGTCGCCTATCCGCCGATCGGACCGGCGAACGGCAGCACCACCCGGCACGAAACCGGTTCGGCGGCAACAGGATCGAGTGCGTTGAGGACCACGCGCACCGCGACCGGATCAGCGGTCAGTTCATTGTGCTCGGTGAAATCGGTCGGGCACAGATCCTGCAGTACGACCGGGTCGACATTGGGCCCCGTCAGCAGGCCCGTCGGCCACGGGGTGGCGATCTCGTCGTAGCGGGTGACGATCGTGGTGAACCGAATATCCGGTGCCAGAGCCGGATCCGCGTCCAGGTCGATCGCGTTGCGGGCGCCCGGTGACAGTGCGCACGGACCGCACTGCGCGGTCAATTGCGCACCGAGCGGGGAGGATTCGAGCAGCGGTTGCAGGTCCGCGAGCCCGCTGACCGTCGATCCGTGGAACGGGGCGGCCAGTGCGACGAAGCGACCGACCTTCGGAATGCCGCCCAGGTGGTTCAGGTAGTAGAACGACACCGCGCCACCCATGGAATGGGCCACCAGATCGACCTTTTCGCTGCCGGTGGCGGCGCGCACCCGGTCGATGAAGTCGCTGATCTGGTGGGCGCTGGTGTCGATCGGTGCGACCGCGCCGAAGGTCGGTCCCAGGCCGCCGGTGCCGTAAGTGGTGCTGAAAACGCAGTATCCGGCATTCGTCAGCAGCGGTGCCAGGGTGTTCCAGGCGATGGTGTCGTTGCCGAGGCCGTGCAGCAGCACCACCGGATCCGGGTGTGCCGCACCGGGTTCGCAGGTCCAATCGTTCGCGCCGGGTGGCGCCTGGCCGGGTGCGGTGAGCTCGGCGGCGAGGCCACCGAAGTAGCTGTAGCTCGGATCCGGCTGGTCGGCGGCCGCGTGGCCCGCGACGCAGGCCGCGAACAGGGCCGTGATCGCGGCGAGGATGGTCAGGCGCATGGGCACTCCCTGTTTCGTACTGCCGGTCGGTCGCGCCGGACACCCCCTGCGCGACAGGCGTGACCGACCGGTCGGTCACAGGGTAATATCCGTACTGCCCGAAAGGGAAGAGCAAGCGCACGAAAGGATTTCGGAGATGCCCCGACCTGCCGAACCGGGCCGCACCGCCCTCCTGCAGGCGGGCGCGGAGGTCGCCGCGCGCACCGGGTTGCGCGGCCTGTCCGTCAATGCCGTGGTGGCCGCCGCGGGCATGGCCAAAGGCACCTTCTACCACCACTTTTCGGACCGGCGCAGCTACGTGATCGCCCTGCATCGCCGCTACCACGACGAGCTGACCGTCACGGTCCTGACGGTCGTCGCGGGCCTGGAACCCGGGCGGGAGCGACTGCATCTGGGGCTCACGGCCTACCTCGACGGCTGCCTGCGGACGGTCGGCACCAAAGCCTTTCTCGCCCAGTCTCGTACCGACACCGACCTGCTGGAGGAGGTGCAGGCCCGCAACCAGGTGGTGGCCGGTCTCATCACGCCCGACCTGACCACCATGGGGTGGAACGATCCCGGCGCCGTCGCTGCGCTGGTGGTGGCGATGGCGGCCGAAATCGCGCTGGCAGAGCTGTATTCCGGTGAGCCGGAACCCGCGCTGCGCGCCGCCCTCGCCGCGCTCGTCGACCGGAAACCCGGCTGATCCGCGCGACGCGGGCAGGCGGCTCAGGCCGGATCGACCTCGATGGTGATGTCCGCCTTGCGAAGCCGATCGGTGAGCGCGTCACCCATGGCCGAGGCCGGGGTCAGGATGCCCGCCAGCTCCGGCAGCGAATCGAAGGCCAGGCAGAGACCCGCCTGGCCCAGCATCACCGAGGTGGCCTGGTAGCCCGGATCGCCCTTGCCGGCGAACGTGCACACGTACTTCGCGCCCGAGGTGGTGTTGGCGAAGGTCCGCATGGTGAACCAGCCACTGCGGCGGGCGTTCTCGCTCGGGCCGGTGCCCGGCTTCGGGACGATGCGGTCGAGCAGCTTGCGACCCGCCGACACCCGCGACAGCACCGCGCCCGCCGCCATGGTGGCCACGATGCCGCCCGCGATACCGGCCGCGACCAGTGGCGCGGTGGGGGAGGACCCGGCGCTCATCACCTCGCGGTAGCGGAAGTTCTTGCCGTACGGCCAACCCAGCAGGCCGTTGGAGCGGCGCACGATCTTGGTGTTGTGCGCGCCCATGATGAACGTCGACACCCAGCCGCTGAGGCTCGGATCGATGTTCGAGGCCCGCTGCAGCGCCTGATCGGTCTGGCGGCCGACATCCGGCTCCAGGGCCTTGTCGGGGCTCAGCGAATACGGGTGCGACATCACCGACGCCTTGGCCGGGTCGGCCGCGATGGCCTCCATCATGGCGCGACCGGAATCGATGGTGCCGCCGCTCATTCCGCCCTTGAGCCACGCCACCAGCGTGGTGTCGGTGAGCTCACCGGTGTTGTCGGCGACGGTGCGCTTGTAGAGCTGGTAGACGCTCAGATCCGACGGAATCGAGTCGTAGCCACAGGAAGTCACGATCTTCGCGCCGGTCTCGGCGGCCTTGTCGCCGAAGCGGTCGATGCAGTCGCGGATGAACAGCGGCTCACCGGTGAGATCCGCGTAGTGGGTGCCGTTCTCCGCGCACGCCTGCACCAGCGGGACGCCGTAACGCAGGTACGGACCGACCGTGGTCACCACGACCTTGGTGCGGGCCGCGAGCGCGTCGAGGCTGGCCTGATCGGTCGAATCCGCCTGCACCAGCGGCCATTCCGCGGCCGCCGCGCCCAGCTCGGCGCGCACCGCGGCCAGCTTCTCCGCCGACCGGCCCGCCAGCGCGATCTTCGCCCCGGCCGGAGCGGCCTGGATCAGATACTCCGCGGTCAGCTTGCCGACGAAGCCGGTCGCGCCGAATAGGACGAGGTCGAATTCCCTGTCAGCCACTGTGTCTCACCTTTTCGAGTCGTCTTTCACGCCTTGGCGCGCTTACGGGTCTTTTTGGCGGGCCCCGTGGTGGGGGCCGGTGCGGGACGGCTCGCCATCCACCGCTGATGTTCGCGACCGAGCTCGGTGACCGGCTCGTCGCCGTAGAGCCATTCCCGGGCGATGCGATGCCAGTTCCCGGTCGCCTCCAACTGCCCGAGCATGCCGAAGGTCAGGAAGTCCGCGCGCCGCGAGAACAGATGCTCGGGCGGCAGGTTCTGCTGCTTCATGCCCTCGAAGTCGCCGCCGCGCGGATCCACCGCGAGCACGAAAGCGCCGGAAGCCAATTCGGGGGTGATGGTGAGATCCTCGTCCACCAGCGCCCATTCGCACGCGGCCAGCGCGTACTCCAGGCACTCCTCCGGTGTGATCTCGTCCGGTGATTCGATGATGCCGCGCTGAATCATCAAGTCGCGCAGGTCTTCCGCGCGATCCTCGGCCGCGGCGCGAATACAGATCGCCTCGAACTCCACGTGCTCGGGATCCATCCGGTTGTAGAGCCCGAAGTCCAGGAACGCCACCCGGCCGTCCGCGCCGAGCAGCAGATTGCCCGGATGCGGGTCGCCGCAGAACTCGTTGAACGTGAACAGCGAACCCACGTAGAACCGGTAGATGATCTCGCCGATCCGATTGCGTTCGGTGGCGGGCAGTTCCCGGATCTCCTCGAACCCGCGCCCCGGGAAATACTCGCTGACCAGCACCCGGGTGGTGGACAGCTCGGGATAGCTGGTCGGCACGAAGATGAAGGGGTGCCCGGTGTAGAGCTCCGCGATCTGCCGTTGGGTGTTGGCCTCGGCGACGTAGTCGAGTTCGCTCTCCAGGTTGAGCCGCAGTTCGTCGAGCACCGCGGGCGTCACCCACGGCATCGCCGACTGCAGGATGCGCCGGAACATGGCCAGGTTCTTGAGGTCCGCGCGCACCGCGGCATCGATGCCCGGGTACTGCACCTTCACCGCGACCTCACGCCCGTCGTGCAGCGTCCCCTTGTAGACCTGCCCGATCGATGCGGCCGCGACCGGCTCCGCACCGAATTCGGCGAACACCGCCTCCAGCGGCTGCCCGAAATCTTCCTCGATGACCGCGCGCATCACCTCGAACGAGACCGAGGGCGCGCTGTCGCGCAGCACCGCCAGCCGTCGTTGGAAGCGTTCGCGATGCTCGGGCGGCACCAGATCCAGATCCAGCACCGAGAGCATCTGCCCGAGTTTCATGGCGACGCCCTTCATGGTGCCCAGCACCATGACCATCTGTTCGGTGGCCCGGATCATCGACTCCTCGGCCATCCGGGCGCGTACCGCCTCGGATCTGCCGCGCATGGATCGGCGGGTCTTCTGGGCGCGGATCGCATTGCCCGCGACGGCAATGCCCAGCTTCGTCCCCCGAGCGAGCCTGGATGTGGGCAGCTCTTTCGCCATCAGTGATCCTCCACTGGGAGCCAACACCCCCGTTGGTGCCGACGCGACGGTTCACCCCTGTGTGGCCGCCGCGTTCAGCCTAACCACACTGTGATCTCCGGTGCTAGCGCTCAGCTAGCACTAGTTTGCGCACCCGGCTTCGCACCGTTCTCCGGATCCGGCAGCGAATGCTGCTGGGCATTGAACCAGTGCCGGTCACCGCCGGTGCGGACCATGCCCTCGACGGCGCTCCACGCCATCATGGTCAGGTAGTCGAGCATTTCCTCGCTGGACATGGTGCGGTTGGTGATCCACCAGTCCGTCGCCAGCTGCACGCCGCCGACCAGCACGTAGGCCCACAGCATCGCGCCTTCGGTCTGCACGCCGCGGTCGAAGGCCTTGTCGATGATGACCGCCGAAACCACCTGCGCGAAGAGCTTTTCGAAGTCCGCGAGGGTGGAGGTGTCGGTGGCCGAACCGTTGCCCATGATGAAGCGGTACACATCGGTGTCGGAATCGACGGTGTGCACGTAGGCGGCCAGCGTGTTGCGGACCAGCTGGTATTCGTCGAGGTCGTCGCTGATCGCCTCGTAGATGCGCGGCATCAGCGTGGTCTCGATGAACCGCTCCATGGTGGCGCGGGTGAGATCCAGCTTGTCCGAGAAATACCGGTACAGCACGGTTTTCGAAACGCCGATCTCGGCGGCGATCTCGTCCATTCCGGCGTCGCCGCCGCGGGCGCGGATCGCGGCGAGGGTGCCGTCGACCAGTTCCTCCCGGCGATCGATCTTGTGCTGCTGCCAACGGCGCTTTCGGCCGTCCTCGCGACCACCGCGGGGGCTGGCGGCCGCATCCACGGCGGCACTCACGGTGCCTTTGCTGGTCACGCTGAGTGGGCTCCTCTGATGAGTCCTGGGCTGGGCCTATTCAGCTTAAGCCCCGCGCGGGGCCGCCCGACGCCGTTCGGGACGGCGGCGGCGGGTGGTTCGTCACACCCGCTGACACGGATCAGCGACCGATACGCGCCAGAATGGAACATATGGAGCAACCTGCCGGCAGTGCCGGGGTACTCGAGCCGACCATGCCGAAGCCGAAGAACGCCCCGCCCAGCGGAGTCTTCGCCGACCTCCTCGACGACACCGGCAAGCAGCGTGAGCTGCGGCGGATGAAGGCCATCGCCACCGGTTTCCTCGCCGCCGCCACCGTCATCTACATCGTCTGCGCCTGGTTGGGCTCGCGTGGCGACGTGGGCGCGTGGGTGGGTTACGTGAAGGCCGCATCGGAGGCGGGCATGGTCGGCGCGCTCGCCGACTGGTTCGCCGTCACCGCGCTCTTCCGTCATCCGCTGGGCCTGCCGATTCCGCACACCGCCATCATCCGCAAGAAAAAAGATCAGGTGGGTGAGGGCCTCGGCGAGTTCGTCCGCACCAACTTCCTGTCCCCCGACGCGGTCGCCCTGAAGGTGAACTCGGCGCAGATCCCGGCACGTCTGGGTCGCTGGATCGCGGATCCCGAACACGCCGAACGGGTTTCGGACGAGGCGGCGACCATGCTGCGCGCGGTGGTCGGGGTGCTGCGCGACGAGGACGTCGAGCAGATCATCGATCAGACGATAGTGAAACGCATCGCCGAGCCGCAGTGGGGTCCGCCGATCGGCAAGGTGCTCAACGAACTCATCCACGACAATCGGCAGGCTCCACTGCTGGATCTGCTGGCCGAGCGCGCGCACCAGTGGGCGCTCGACTCACAGGAGACGCTGGACCGTATCGTGAATCGCGACGCACCGTCCTGGGCGCCGAAATTCGTGAACACGCTGCTGGCCGAGCGCATTTACCGGGAGTTGGTGGAATTCACCTGGAAGCTGCGCACCCAGCCCGATCACGAGGTGCGGCTGGCGGCGAACCAGTTCCTCGAGGACTTCGCACACGATCTGCAATTCGACGAGAACATGATCGAGAAGGCCGAGAAGATCAAGACCGAGCTGATGGGCCGGCACGAGATCACCGGGATGGCGCAGGCCACCTGGCGGGCGGCCAAGCGGATGATCCTGGAGTCCGCGGACGACCCGAATTCGACCCTGCGCCGTAAGGTTTCGGAGAATGTGCAACAGCTGGGCGAGCGCCTGTCGGCCGATCCGGAGTTGCGCGGGAAAGTCGACGCGTGGCTCGAGCGCGGGGTCCGATATTTGGTCACCAATTACGGCGCCGAGGTCGCGACCCTGGTGAGCGACACCGTTGCCCGCTGGGATGCGGACGAGGCGAGTCGCAAGATCGAATTGGCCGCGGGTAAGGATCTGCAATTCATCCGCATCAATGGCACGGTCGTTGGTTCGCTGGCGGGCTTGGTGATCTACGCGGTGTCGCATTTGCTCTTCAATGGCTGAACGTTTGTCCAGAATGGGTCCTCCGGCGTGGCGCCAGGCGTTTGCCGAAATGGTGCTAGCAGAGCGCTTGCAAGAGTTAGCACCCAGTCCTAGAATTGACCGCACAACCGCCGGAAGGTGAGTGATGAAGCACGATCCCGAGGTACCCGAACCGTTCGAGGGCGACGAAGCGGAGACGTCCGCCGCCGGAGATCGGTCAGGCCGCGTAGCCAACGCGGCTCACGACATCGGGGGCTTCATCCGGGCGCAACGCGAGGCCGCCCAGGTCTCGCTGCGCCAGCTCGCCACGCTGGCGGGGGTGAGCAACCCCTATCTGAGTCAGATCGAACGGGGCTTGCGCAATCCGTCCGCCGAGGTGCTCGCGCAGATCGCAAAGGGTCTGCGGGTGTCCTCGGAGGTCTTGTACATGCGGGCCGGGTACCTCGAGCAGAGGCCGCACGGCCCCGTCCGGGATGCCCTGCTGGCAGACACGCATCTGACCGAAAGGCAGAAGCAGGTCCTCCTGGACATCTACGAATCGTTCCGCCGGGAAGCGGAGACCCTCCACGCGGAGAGTCTCGGCGCGGCGGACGAGGAGGACGCAGGGGACGCAACGGACCTGATGGGGGGCGTTCCCGGGGGAAACAGGGACAACGAGGTTCCGCACAGCCAAACCGAAGTTCCGCCACGCCAGGAGAACGAGCAATGACCGAAACCACCTTGACCGCCACTGTGACCAAGCCGATCTACGCGACCGTCGGTGCGGGCGACGCCATCTACGCCGCCGCCCTCGACCTGGTCTCGCAGCTGCGTGAGCGCGCTGTCGGCGCCGACGTTTCCGGCCGCGTCGAAGAGGCCCGCGAGCGTTTCGCCAACCTCCCGGCCGACCTGCAGGAGCAGGTCGAGACCCTGCGTCAGCGCGTGCAGGCGCTGCCGTCGGAGCTGCCCGAGGATCTGGCCGAGCTGCGTGAGAAGGCCACCCCGGACGAGCTGCGCAAGCTGGTCGACCAGTACTACCACCAGCTGCTGGACCTCTACACCGACCTGGCCGCCCGCGGCGAGGAGACCGTCGAGAAGCTGCGCACCAACCCGGCCTTCGAAGAGCGTTTCGAGCAGGTCGAGTCGCGCTACAACGACCTGCTGGCGCAGACCCAGGACGTGATCGGCAAGGTTTCCGAGCAGGTCGGCCCGTACCTGGGCCGCGCCAAGGAGACCGTCGAGGATGTCGCCGAGACCGTCGACGCCGAGGTCGTGGACGTGACCACCGAGTCGGCTCCGGTCGACGAGGCGCCGAAGGTCGCCCCCGCGAAGAAGGCTCCGGCCAAGAAGGCTCCGGCCAAGAAGGCCGCGCCTGCCGCGAAGAAGTAAGCGGCCGCGGTTGATCCGCAGTCGAAAAAGCTTGTGGCCCTCGCACAACGGCGTGCGGGGGCCACAGGTGTGTGCGGGGGTCGTGTCTTCAGCGCTGGTGACTACGGCCGCGCTCCGTATGATGAGCGGGTGATGGGAATCCCCGGAATGATCCTGTGGGTGTTGCAGCTGTGCGCACTCGGTATGACGGTGTTCGCCCTCGTGCATGCCATCCGTCAGCGTCCGGATGCCTTCACGGCCGTCGACAAGCTGACCAAGCCGATCTGGATCGCGATCCTGCTGGCGTCACTGGGTGCGCTGCTGCTGGCGCAGACTCCGGTGCAGCTGCTGAGTCTCGCGGCGATCGTGGCCACCGGTGTCTATCTGGCCGATGTGCGGCCCAAGGTGGACGAGATCCAGCGTGGACCGCGCTGGTAGCACCCCGTCGAAGCGTCGAAACCCCTGGCTCGTCGGAGTCGGGGGTTGTTTCGTTTCCGGGGTGCGGAAGCTTGCGACTCGGAAACTTTTCGAGTGCTTGCACTAGCTAGCACCGCGTGGCGCAGGTTACTGTATCCAGCAGTAACACAAAGGAGTGTCCTATGCGGGCAATGCTGCCTCACCCAGCTGACCTCGGCCGGAAGGTTCGCGACCTGGTGCGCGGGCATCGGGCGGACCTGCGGACCCGGACCTACGCCAACGCGGATCTCAACCCGCCCAGCGGACCCTACGAGGTCGTCCCGGTCACCGCGAACGACGGAGCGCGACTGCGCGTCCACGCCTACGGCCCCGCCGACGGCAACGTCATGGTCCTGGTGCACGGCTGGACCTGCTGCCTCGAATACTGGAACCCCCAGATCAACGCCTTCGCCGGGGACTACCGCGTCATCGCCTACGACGTGCGCGGACACGGCGAGAGCGACGCGGGCAGCGCGGCGCTGACCACCGATCAGCTCGCCGACGACCTCGAGAGCGTCTTGGACGCGGTGCTGCGGCCGGGCCAGCGGGCCGTGCTGGTGGGCCACAGCCTCGGCGGCATGACCATGCAGGCGTGGGCCGGTCGCTACCCGGAGCAGGTGCGCCGCCGCGCGCTGGCCGTGCTGTTGACGAACACCGCGCCGGGCAACCTGATTCGCGAGACCACCGTGATGCCGTTCTTCAATCGCGGTGCGGTGCGGTTGCCGTTCGCGCTCGGTCTGCTGGGCCTCAGCGCGCCCATCGTCTTCCCGCCGATTCCACCGGTGACCTGGCTGTTCCGTCGCGGCATCATGAGCCTGGCGTCGGTCGGCGAGATCGCGGCGTTCGGTCAGAACATCGTGCGATCGTGTCCGGCGCGGGTGCGCGGCAAGTTCGGAACCCTGTTGGCGCACTTGGACGTCGGGCGCGGCGCGGCGAATCTGACGGTGCCGACGACGGTCATCGCGGGCTCCGAGGACGATATGACGCCGGTGGTGCATTCCGAGCGGATCGTCGAAATGCTCACCGAGACGGGCACTCTCGATGGTTTCCGGATCTTGAAAACTGGGCATCTAGGAAATGTGGAGGCCTACCGCGAGTTCAACGAGGAGCTCGCGCGGGTTGCGGAGTCCGCGTTCGGGATTCCCGCTCAGGTAGTGAGCGCGTAGCCGAAATATATGGGTGCTTGCACTAGCAAGCACCGTAGCAAGCGCGGTACTGTGGTCCGGAACACAAAGGAGTGCTCATGCTGGTGAAACTGCCGGAGGCAGGAGTCGGCGCGGACGCGCTGACCGCCCCTTTTCGCACCGGACTGCGGTCCCGGGTGTACCGGACCGAATCCCTCAATACCCCCCGCCCCGCCGACGTCGTTCCCGTGACCACCCGGGACGGCGCCCGCCTGCGGGTGCATGCCTACGGGCCCGCCGACGGTGACGTCCTGGTGCTGGCACACGGCTGGTCCTGCTCGATCGAATACTGGAATCCGCAGATCAACGCGTTCGCCGGGGACTACCGGGTGATCGCCTTCGATCAGCGCGGTCACGGTGAAAGTGAAAGCGGCACCCGGCCTTTCAGCGCCGCGCAGCTCGCCGACGACTTCTCCGACATCCTCGACGCGGTGCTGCGTCCGGGGCAGCGGGCGGTCCTGGTCGGGCACAGCATGGGCGGCATGACCATCCAGGCCTGGGCCGACCGGTACCCGCAGCAGGTCTCCCAGCGCGCCTCCGCGGTGCTGCTGGCCACCACGGCCGCGCGCCAGATTCCCAACCGCGCCACCGTGATTCCGCTACTCAACGATGTCATTCCGGGTCCGGACTGGCTGGCGCTGGCACTGTTCGGCACCCCGGTGCCGCTGCCCGGCGGCCCGGCGATCAACCTGATCGCCAAGCACCGACTGATGACCCGCCGGGCGACCCGCGATCAGATCCTGTTCGGCACCTCGATCGTGCGCTCGTGCCGTCCGTCGGTGCGCGCGGCCGTGGCCCGAGGTCTGCTGGAACTCGATCTGCACGGCGCCGCAGCGCATTTGACGGTGCCGACCACGGTGATCGCCGGTTCGCACGACCGGCTGCTGCCGGAGATCCACTCCCGTGAGATCGCCGATACCCTCGCCGCCGCAGGACATCTCGACCGCTACACCATCCTGCCCACCGGGCACCTGGTGAACATCGAGGCCGAGCGGGAGTTCAACGACGAACTGCGCCGGGTCATCGATACGGCGCGCCGCGGCCCGATCGCCGTCGCGGGCTGACACCGCCGCACGAAAACGCCCGCCCCGCGAAAGCGGCGGCGGGCGTTGGTGTTTGCGGATCTCATTCGAAGACGACGGTGCGGCGGCCGTGCACCAGCACCCGGCCCTCCAGATGCCAGCGCAGTCCCCGCGCCAGCACCACGCGTTCGATGTCGCGGCCCTGGCGGACCATGTCGTGCGCGGTGTCGGAGTGGTCGATGCGGGTGACGTCCTGCTCGATGATGGGCCCGGCATCCAGTTCGGCGGTGACGTAGTGGCAGGTCGCGCCGATCAGCTTCACGCCGCGCGCGAACGCCTGATGGTAGGGCCGCGCGCCGACGAACGACGGCAGGAAGCTGTGGTGGATATTGATGGCCCGCCCGGCCCAGTGCTCGCACAGGCTCGCGGGCAGCACCTGCATGAAGCGGGCCAGCACCACGGCGTCCGGATCGAAGGAGTCCACGAGTTCGCGCACCTGTTCGAAGGCGGGTCCGCGTTCGGCCGGATCCTTGGGGAACGGCACGTGATGGAACTTGATGCCGTGCGCCTCGGTGATGGCGGCCAGGTCCGGATGGTTGCCGATGACGGCCTCGATGGTGGCGGGCAGTTCCCCGCTGTGCGCGCGTCCGAGCAGGTCGTGCAGGCAGTGCCCGTCCTTGCTGACGAGCAACACGGCCCGGCGTTTCGCCCCCGAATCGAGCAGCTGCCAATCGGTTTCCGGACCCAGTTCGGCGGCGACGGCGGTGAACCGTTCGCGCAGTTCGGTCAGATCGAACGGGACGGTCGCGGCCTTGATCGCCTGCCGGGTGAAGAACCACCCGGTATCCAGGTCGGAGTGGTAGCCCGCCTCCACGATCGAGCCGCCGAATTCGGCGATGAAGGAGGTGATGCGGGCGATGATGCCGGGACGGTCCGGGCAGCCCAGGGTGAGCACGTAGCGGCGGTCGTCCGGGGTGGAACTCATCCGTCGATCTTCCCAGCAACCCTCGGGCACCGGATCACAGGGGCGAGTCGACGCCCGTGGTCACAGCGCGTAGAAGGCGTCGGCGTAGCGGAAGTCGCCCTTGATCTCGGTTTCGTAGGCGGTCAGCGGCCGGACCTGGAAGTGCGAGGTCCATTCGGGGTCGTCGGGCAGCACGCCGAGCCTGGTGCCGGGGACGAAGCCGAAGCGCGGGTAGTAGTCGAGGCTGCCGAGCAGGCCGACGAGGGGCTCGTCGAGGGCGTCCGCGGCGCCCAGGGCGGCGTGCATGAGGGCGGAGCCGAAGCCGTGGCCCTGATGGTCGGTGTGCACCCCGATCGGCCCGAGCGCGAGCACCGGGAACGGCCCGATACCGGCGCGGGTGAGGCAGACGTGGGCGACCACGCGGTCCCGGAATTCGGCCACCAGTGACAGCGTCGGGATCCAGGCGGATCCGTCGCGGAGTTGGTGGACGAGCCCGATTTCGGCCGGTTGCGCGCCGGATTCGGGGGTCGGGGAATCGGTCGAGGCGAAAGCGCTGCGGTGCACCGAGTCGATCGCGGCGGCATCACCGGTACGTTCACGACGGATCAGCACACTAAGAGTGTGCGTGACAGCGGCTGCGGGCCGCAAAGGTTTCGCCCGAGCGCGGCCCGATTGTGAAGATCTGCGAAACTCGGTGCCCATGGCTGAGATTTCCCGCTCCGATGTGGCGGCGATGATCGATCACACCCTGCTGGCCCCCGAGGCCACTGCCGCGGACGTCACGGCGCTCATCGAGGAGGCCCGGTCACTGGGCGTGTTCGCGATCTGCGTGTCGCCGTCCATGCTGCCGGTGCGCGCGCCGGATCTGGTGGTGGCGACGGTCGCGGGTTTCCCGTCCGGCAAACATCATTCGCTGGTGAAGGGCGCGGAGGCGCGGCTGGCGGTGGAGCAGGGCGCGGCCGAGGTGGACATGGTCATCGATGTGGGCGCGGCGCGCGTGGGCGACTACAACGCGGTGCTGGCCGACATCATCGCGGTGCGCGAGTCGATCGGTGACCGGGCGCTGCTGAAGGTGATCCTGGAATCCGCGGCCTTGAGTGACGAGGCGATCGTCGAGTCGTGCCGGGCCGCCGAGCGGGCGGGCGCGGATTTCGTGAAGACCTCCACCGGTTTTCATCCGTCCGGCGGTGCCAGCGCGCACGCGGTCGGATTGATGGCGGCGACGGTCGGCGGGCGGCTGGGCGTGAAGGCCAGCGGCGGCATCCGCACCGCGGCGCAGGCGGCGGAGATGATCGCCGCCGGCGCTACGCGGCTGGGTCTGTCACGGTCTCGTGAAGTGCTGGAAGGGTTTCCGGGCTAGCAGGTGACGCTGGTCTGCTGCTGGCCCTGGGCGGGCTGCAGGTCGGCGGGGCCGCCCTTCAGTGCGATGTGCAGGCCGTCCTTGGTGACCTCGACCTTGGTGGCGGTCAGGCCCATCGGGTAGGACTGCAGGCTCTCGGTCATCAGGTCGACGATGCCGGAGACCAGGTCGGTGGGCAGACCGAAGCCGAGCAGCGAGGCCGCCACCGTCTGCACCTGCACCTTGTCGCCGACGATCTGCGGCTTGACCTGCAACTGGGCCAGGCCGCCCAGCACGCTGAAGCTGAGGGTGCCGGTGCTCGGGTCGGAGGTGGCGCCGGAGACCAGGCCGCCCAGGGTTTTCACGATGCCGTCGTTGCTCCAGGTGACGTCGGCGGTGGAGCTGCCGATGGTGCCGCCCGCCTTGCCGTCGTCCTTCAGCACCACGTCGTTGAAGGTGGCGTGCACGACCATGCCCTGCGCGGGCCCGAACTTGGTGTCGTCGCTGTCGACGGTCACCGAGGAGACCTTGTTGTCGAACATGGTGAGCAGCAGCGGTTTCCAGCCGAACGACACGTCGATCTTGGAGCCCATCTGCTGCTGGAACTGCGAGCTGATGCAGTTCTCGACGCGATGGCGGGCGTAGGCCTCGCCGCCGCCGAGGCCGCCGACCAGCAGCAGCGCGACCACCAGGCCGACGATCAGCAGGGTCTTGCGATTGCGGCGCATGCCGGACGATCCTCCCTGTCCGCCACCGACTTTCGCGGGCGGCGGCGTGCCGGGCGGAAGTTGCGAGCTGCCGGACTGCGGGGTGGCGGCCGAGAAGGCGGCGGTGCCGGTGTTGCCGTACGCGGCGGTCGCGCCGGCCTCGCCGTAGGCGGTGGTGGGGGAGTCGGCGGATACGGTGGCGGAGTCGGCGTAGGCGGCCTCGCCGGGATGCGCCGCCGGGGTCGCGGGGATGGCCTGGGTGGGTTGTTCGCCGGGATGCGCGGCGTCCGACCACCATTCGGCGGACTGTCCGCCGCTGATCACCTCGGTGCGCGGATCCTGTTGCGCGCCCAGGACTTCGGTGGGGGTGCTGTCGGGCTTGCCGAGTTCGACCGGCTGCCCGGTGGCGTCCGCGGATAGCACTTCGGTGCCGTGGTCGGCGGGTCCGGTGCCATTGGCGGGTGCGCCGGTGGCGGCGTCGCGGTTGGTCGCGTCGTCCGAGGTGGGGTTCGAACTCATGGGGGCGATTGTTCCCGAGCTTTCTGTGTGAGCTCTGAGCTTCCAGTGAGGTGTCGGCTCACACGTCCGGATTGTGACGTAACCCACAGGGGTCCGGCGTAGCCTTGAGAACCATGGCAGGGGACGCGGCACCGGAGCCGGATCCGGAACACGGATGGCTCGCGCTGCGGGAGACGGCCGGGCGGCACGCGGGGTACTTCACAACCCGGCAGGTGCTGCGCACCGGGTGTGAGGTCCGTATTCGCGACGGTCTGCGCGACGGCAGCATTCTGCGTTCGGGGGTGGGTCTGCTGCGGCTGGCCGACTGGCCGGACGGTCCGCTCGACGAGTACGCCATGTGGTCGGCCTGGTTCGACGGCGCGGCCGCGGTCTCCCACCACAGTGCCGCCGAACTGCACGGATTGGGCCGGTTGCGGCCGCGTTTCGTGCATCTCTCGGCCCGGGTGGGCCGGTTTCCGCTGTCGCCGCGGCTGGTGGTGCTGCGCCGCAGTTTCGCCCGCAAGGATGTGGAGTCGGCGGGCGCGTTCCTGGTGACGACGCCGCTGCGCACTGTGCTGGATCTGGCCGAGGCCGGGATCGGGCAGGCGGCGCTGGACGAGGTGGTGGCCGACGCGGTCGCCATCCACCGCTGTGCGCGCGCCGAGATCCGTTCCGCCAGTTCGGCTCTGGACCCGCCGACGGCGGCCCGCCTGCATCGGGCGCTGACCCGCACCTGAGGTCGCGGCGGGAGCGGGGATTCCACCATGCAGGTTTCGAGTTTTGCGAAGCCCGGATTCGTGGCAGGGTGACTGACCATGGGTACGGTCGGTGCTGGCGTATGGGATCTGGTGTTTCCGCCCGGCCCTCCCGATCGGATCGCGGACATGTTCTCGGCGGCGGTGGTCGCCGACGCCGTCCGCCCGTACGACGCCGATCTGGCGCAATCCGTGGAGACCTGCCGGGACTGGCGGCACGGATATCACCGGGTGTTCCGCGGGCTGACCGCCCTGGCGATCACCTCGCCCGAGATCTCGCTGGGTATCGCCGAGGCCGGACTGTTGTCGATGCGGCACATGCTGCGGTTCGCGGTGGGCCGCACGGTGTCGACGCTGGACGAGGTCGACGTGGACGCCGTCGCCGACGGGGCGAGGCTGGAGACGGCCGTGGTGGCCGGTACCGCCGCACCGGCGACCCGCCTCGAAGTGCCCTGGCGCGGACGGGTGCTCGCCGAGGACGAACTGCGGCGGCAGCTGGCCGACTGGCGTGACCGAGGCATTGTCGAAGCGGATTTCGCGGCCGCCGTCGAGCAGGTGGTCGACAATCCGGAGTGGCTGCGCCTCAACGGTTTCCGGGTGACCGTGACCGGTGCGGGCGCGGAGCTCGGCCCGCTGCGGCCGCTGCTGGACTGGGGTGCGGAGGTGCTGGCCGTGGATCGGCCGGGCCGGGCGCGCTGGGAGAAGCTGCGCGAGATCGCCGCCACCGGGGCCGGGGTGCTGCGGTATCCGTTGTCCGACAACGGTCCCGGCGTGGATATCGCCAGAAGTTTTCCGGCGCTGGCCGGATGGATCATCGAGCACAGTCCGGTGCGGCCGGTGCTCGGCCTGTACGCGGGTTTGCCCGGTGCGGCCGGGGTGCGGCTGGCGGCGGCCGGTGATGTGCTCGCCGAGACACTGCTGCGGCATCGCCCGGAAACCGCGCTGGCACTGCTGGGTTCGCCGACCGACACCTACGCGGTACCGGCGTCGGTGGTGGCGGCGGCCCGGGATCACCTGACGCGCCGCGGAATTCGCGGCAGCGCACAGGACCTGGTGCACCGTGTCGCCCCGAATTCCTTCTACCGCTTGAACTACACCCGCCCGATCTTCGACACCGACGGCGGCGCGTGGGGCCTGTTCGACAACCTCCCGGCCTGGTCCGGCCCGGATTACGCGCTGGCCCAGCGACTTCCGCGCTGGCGTGCGGTGCGGGCCCGGGCGGCGGGTCACACCGTCTCCTTCACGGTCGCCCCACCCGCGTGGACGCGCTCGCTGATCCGCGAGAACGGCTGGCGCACCGCTGCTTACCGCGCCGCCAACCGTTTCGGCATCGAGGTCTTCGATCCGGCCACCGCGCGCACCCTGCTGGCCGCCAAACTGGTCGCCGACCTGCACGCGGATCAGGACCCGCGAATCTTCAACCCCGAGGCCATGTTCACCCGGGGCGCGGCCCACGGTGGTCTGTGGCGTCAGCCCTTCGCCCCGCGCTCCCTGCTCGCCCCCGCCGCGGTCTCCGGCACTCTCGGCGAGCTGTTCCACAAGCTCCAATGATCCGCGCGTGAGTGCGCGGATCATTGCAGCCTGCGGTCGGCCGATGCTGCCCGCGAAGGGGCTGGAGTACGGGGACCGTAGGGGCCCAGGGTAACTCGCGGTCGTGACCCCGGCGGCGGGTTCAGGGGAGTGGCGCGACCGCCGACCATGGGACGGTCAGCAGGTTGTCGCGCAGGCGGCGGCGGTAGGGGCGGAGTGGAAACCCCTGTTCGCGTAGGAGATTCGCGGCGTGTCGCCAGCGGACGCGGGGGCCGTAGGGGGCCAGGGGTGCGGCGACGGCCCAGGCGCGGTCGGCGGCGGCGAGCAGCGCGTGGATGGGTTCGCCGGGGATGTTGCGGTGGATCAACGCCTTCGGTAGTCGTTCGGCGATATCGGAGGGGGTGTCGACGGTGAAGGGGTCCCAGGCCAGGGTGAGTGACAGGGGGCGCTCGCGGTCCAGGAGGATCCAGGCGCAGCGGCGGCCGAGTTCGTCGCAGGTGCCGTCGAGGAGCAGGCCGTCGGGTGCCAGACCGGACTGGATGGTCGACCAGGCTTCGGGGACAGCCGATTCCGGGTACTGCCGCAGCACGTTGAAGGCGCGCACCAGGGTGGGCCGCAATCCGGCGAGCTCGAAGCCGCCGCGCGCGAAGCTCACGCCGTCGCGGCCGGGCACCACGCGGGCGGGGTCGATCTCCAGGCCGACCACCCGTAGGTCGGGTCGCACGGTGCGCAGCCGGGCCGCCATTTCGAGCGTGGTGACCGGGCTGGCACCGTATCCGAGGTCGACAACGAGGGGATCCACGGCATCCAGCAAACGACTGGCGACCAGTGGGTCGTGACTCATCCATCGATCCCCGCGGCGCAGCCTGTTGATGCCGGTGGTGCCGCGGGTGATCGTCCCGATCGGTTTGACTACCCGACGGGGTGCTGTTGATCCAGCCAGTTCTTGGTCACCTCGGCTTCGGCGCGGAACAGGTCCACCAGGTTCACCAGCATCAGCTGTTCGAGCTTGCGCCCGAAGAACGGAATGTTGACCTGCGCCTTGGAGGAGGTCCGCAGGGTGCACCCGGTTTCGGTGGGGAACAGTCGCATGGTGCCGCCCAGAGTGCCGGGCCCGCCCGGGATTTCGGCGGTATATTCGCCGGTTACCTCGGGTCCGAAGGGTCCGTAGGTCTCACGGCGGCTGATCACCATGTCCTTGCCGACGACCATCTGCGCCATATCGGGCAGGGTGTCGCGCGGCAGGGTGTGCCGCAGTTCGACGGTGATGCCGTCGCCATCGGAGTCGAGGCTCACGATGTCGTTCGGGGAGTGCTTGCGCAGTTCCTCGATGCGGGCATCCCAGTGATCGCGGTTCATCATCGCCGCGTACACCTCGTGCGTGGTGTGCAGCGGATAACGCGCGGAATAGTCGAGTCGGCGGGCCACGATCGCTCAGGTTACTGCCGGGAGGGCCCCGTCAGTGCGAACTCAGCCAATTGTCGGTGAACTCCGCCTCGCGCTCGAGCAGTTCGGTCAGGTGCTGCTGGATGGCGGCCTCGATCTTCTTGCCGAACAGCGGGATCTTCACGTCGATGGAGCCGTCCACCACGAAGGTGGAGCCGCTGCCGTCGTCGGTGACGGTGAGGGTGCCGTTGACGGTGGCGGGCGCGCCGTCCACGTGCGCCTCGACGGTGCCGCCGCTGCCGTGCCAGGTCTCGATGCGCGGAATGACCAGGCCGTCGGGCTTGATCGTGGTGATCTGCGGGGGGAGCTCCGACGGCGGGATGGTCTGCACCATCGCGACGCGCACCTGGTCGCCGGTGATGGCGATGCTGTCGATCCGGGCGTTCGGCCCGCCGACCGCTTCGATGCGGTCCTTCCAGTACTGCTCGTCGGCGAACGCCGCGCGCACCGCGGCCATGGGATGGGTCGAGTGCGCAGTGAAGGCCAGAGGTGTCGCCATGGTCGGACAGGCTACCGTCTGTGCCTGTGCGTACTTCTCGGGTGGTGGCGTTCGACGACCTGCGTGACCGGCTCACGGCTCACGGCGCCCGTGTGCGCGCCGACCTGCCGCTGGCGGAGCTGACGACCCTGCGGGTGGGCGGCCCGGCCACGGTGGCCGAGTGCGCATCCACCGACGCGCTGGTCGCCACCGTGCGGGAGCTGGACGAGGCGCGAATTCCGGTGCTGCTCATCGCCGGCGGCTCGAATCTGCTGATCTCCGACGCCGGTTTCGACGGGGTCGTGGTGCGGATCGCGAATTCCGGTGTCGAGATCGGTGACGGTGTGGTGCTCGCCGAGGCGGGCGCGAACTGGGACGCGGTGGTGGCCGCGACCGTCGAGGCCGGGTTCGGCGGGCTGGAATGCCTGTCGGGGATTCCGGGTTCGGCCGGGGCGACGCCGGTGCAGAACGTGGGCGCGTACGGGGTCGAGGTGGCGAGTTTGCTGCGCCGGGTGCGTTTGCTGGACCGGGCGACCGGCGAGATTCGCTGGGTGGAGCCCGCCGAGCTCGGATTCGGTTACCGCACTTCGGTTCTCAAGCACAGTGCGGCCGCGGTGGTGCTGGCGGTCGAATTCGCCCTGCGCACGGACGGTTCGAGTGCGCCGCTGCGGTACGGGGAGCTGGCCCGGGCCTTCGACGCGCAGGACGGCGAGTCGCGTCCGGCGGCGGCGGTGCGCGCCGAGGTGCTGCGCCTGCGTGCCGGTAAGGGCATGGTGCTGGATTCGGGCGATCACGACACCTGGAGTGCCGGTTCGTTCTTCACCAATCCGGTCATTCCGGACAGTGAGGTGGCTGCCGTACGTGAGGCGATCGCCACATTCGCAGGTCCGGAGGTGGCCGTGCCCACCTACCCCGGCGACGGCGGGGTAAAGTTCTCCGCGGGCTGGCTCATCGAGCGCGCCGGCTTCGCCAAGGGTTTTCCCGGCGACGGGGCTCCGGCGCGTTTGTCGACCAAACACACGCTGGCGCTGACCAATCGGGGTGCGGCTACCGCGAACGATCTGGTCACCCTCGCCCGCGAAGTTCGCGACGGTGTTGCTGAACGCTTCGGAGTGCACTTGGAACCGGAGCCGGTCACCGTGGGAGTCAGCCTGTAGCGGGTGGCTTGCGCCACCATTCAGCGTCCGGGATACACGGTTTGCGGGGGTAGGGTCGAGAAAGTGAGCAATCGAGGACTGTCCCGCCGGGCGGCCATCCGAGCCGCGCTGGCGGCGTCGGCTGTACTGGTCGCCGGGTGTTCGACGTCGGGTAAGAGCGGCACGCCCGCCCAGCCCGCCGTCCCGGCCGCCAAGGTGACCCTGGAACCGGGCAACGGCACCGACAACGTCAACCCGACCACCCTGCCGTCGGTATCGGTGGCCAACGGTCGCATCGACCAGCTGGCCCTGACCAACTCCAACGGCAAGCAGGTGACCGGCACCTTCGACGCCACCCGCAGCAAGTTCACCGTGAACGAGCCGCTCGGCTACGGGGTCGTCTACACCTGGTCGGGCACCGCGATCGGCACCGACAACAAGCCCGTCCCGATCGACGGCAAATTCACCACGGTCAGCCCGAAGGTCACCGCACCGGCCACCATCAATATCGGTGACGGCCAGGAGGTCGGCATCGCGGCGCCGATCATCATGCAGTTCAAGGGCCACGTCGAGGACAAGGAAGCCGCCGAGAAGGCGTTCGTCGTCACCGCGACCCCGGCCACCGAGGGCTCGTGGGCCTGGCTGCCGGACGAGAACGGCGGCTCCCGCGCGCACTGGCGGCCGCGCGAATATTGGCAGCCCGGCACCGCGGTGCACGTGGGCGCCAAGCTGTACGGCCAGAATCTGGGCGGCGGCGTGTTCGGCGACTCCGACCTCACCTCCGACTTCAAGATCGGCCGCTCGCAGATCGTGAAGGGCGTCGCGTCCAGCCACCGCGTGCAGGTGGTGCGCGACGGCGGCGTGGTGTTCGACTTCGCGTGCAGCTACGGCGAGGGCAACGAGGACCGCAACGTCACCCGCTCCGGCATCCACGTGGTCACGGAGAAGTACGAGGACTTCGTGATGTCGAATCCGCCGTTCTACACCAACGCGCGCGAGCGCTGGGCCGTACGCATCTCCAACAACGGTGAGTTCATTCACGCCAACCCGGAATCGATTTCCGCGCAGGGCAATTCGAACGTCACCAACGGCTGCATCAACCTCAGCCCCGGTGACGCGCAGGCCTACTTTCCGACCGCCCTCTACGGCGACCCGGTCGAGGTCACCGGCACCCGCATCCAGCTCTCGGCCGCGGATGGCGACATCTACGACTGGACCATCGACTGGGAAACCTGGAAGAGCCTCTCGGCGCTGAAAGGCGAACCCGCTGCGGTGGTTTCGGCCACCGCCGTCCCGCCGCAGCCGGTCGGCGGCCGCTGATCCAAACGTGACGGCCGGGCGATTCCGTTGAATCGTCCGGCCTTTCGCGATTCCGGGCCCGGGTTTTGCGCCCCAGTGGGACCGAGGCTTTGCGCCCCAGCAGGATTCAGCCCTTGCGCCCCAGCAGGATCAGTTCGTCGTCCTGGAAGCGGGCGAGGTCGCCGGTGGCGATCTCCTTCATCGCGGGTTCGCCGAAGTAGTTGTGGCACAGGTGCGGACCGGAGACGATGAGTTCGCCCTCGTCGGTGAGGCGGGCGTCGACGCCCTCGGCGAGCGGGCCGAGTGGGTCGCCGGGGCCCTCGAAATCGAGTTTCAGCGTGCCGGAAGTTATTGCTATCGGCATGATCTCGGGTCTGCCGTAGACGATCAGGAATTCGCAGTCGGGCAGTGCGGCGTGCGCGCGGCGTAGCAGCTCGGTGTCGGCCGGTACGCCGGTGAGGGTGATCTCGCGCAGCGTCGCCGGTGCGGTCAGCCGCCCGGATTCGATGGCGTCGAGGACCACCGCCAGGGTGTCGGAGGTGAAGGCGGCGTGCGTCGCCGCACCGAGGGTGCGGGCGAAGGCGATCGGGTCCACGTGGGTGCCGAAGCGCGGGAAGCGCGGCATCGACCACCGCGCGCCCTCCAGGAGCGCGGGCAGGCCCATCATCAACTGTTCGGTGTGCAGGTGCGAGCCCGGCATCAGGCTGCCGCCCGCGGCCAGCGCGACCAGTCCCGCGCCGACCGAACCCCGGGTGTGCACAACGGCTTCCGCGTCGGCGGTGAACAGGATCAGGGCCTCGGCCTCCGGATCCTCGGGGAGGGTGTCGAAGGTCGAACCGGTGGGCGCGCCCGACCAGCCCGGCCCGGAACCGACCAGGTGCCGCAGTGGAATCGACCCGGGCGGGGTGCCGGGTACGCGCGGCCCGGCGTGGATGTGGCGCACCGCCGGCCCCGACGTCAGATCGCCGAGCGCGGGCAGCGGCAACCCGAGTCTTCGCGCCACCCCGCGCAGTGGCCCGCTGAGCAGGTGCGGCAGCGATTCCGTTGCGGCCCAGCCGGGTTGCACCCGCTCCAGTTGCCGGGTGGGCAGCCCGTTGCCGGTGTTCGGGTCCACCACCACGATGGTGCCGCCGGCCGCGATGGTGCCGAAGACCAGCACCACCGAGTCCACGCCCGGCCGCAGCGTGAACAGCATCCGCTCGCCGGGCCGGAAGCCCTGGCTCTGCAGGCGTTTCGCGACCAGCCGGATGCGGGCATCCAATTCCGCGTAGCCGAGCGGACGTTCGCCGATCATGCCGAGCGCCGGTGCGTCGGGTGTGCGCAGCACCTGATCCCGCAGCAGGGTCAGGAAATCCTCACCCGCGGAACCGTTCCCGGCGGTCATCGAATGTCCGCCAAGTCTGGTTCGCACGGATCTGGTTCACGATGGTGGCCGACGCGGCGGGCGGCGGGTATCCACGGTTCGTTCATGGCGTTCCTCCGGCGGGTTCCGTGCGGCGGCTTACGGTTTCGGGAGCCGGTAGGCGATCGCGGCGGCCGCGGCACCCGGCCCGGCGGCCACGAACAAGGCTACGTCGGCATCGGCGAGCCTGCCGCTGTCGAGGGCGGCCAGATAGGCGACAGGGAGTGCCGAACCGGGCGCACCGCCCACCGCGTCCCCGGCCCGCACCGCATCCGCCGCGATGCCCAGCCGCCCGGCCAGCAGCGCGGCGAACCCGGGAGCCGAACCGCCACAGATCAACACGGCCCGGGCCACGGGCACCCCGGCAACTTCCAGGGCCTCGCTCGCGGCCGAAACCGCATGCCCCAGCAGCTCTTCCACCGGCACGGCGGCGTGACCCGCGGACTGCGGGCGGGGTGCGCCCGCGGGCGGTCCATCGTCGTCGGATGCGCCGGTGTCCGAATCTGTTTGCGGGCCTGCGGCGAACCGGCCTGCTGCGGGAGCGCCGGTACCGCCCTCGGCGGCCGATTCGGCACTGACGTGCAGCGTCGTGAAGCCGATGGCGTGGTTCGGATGGTGCTCCAGCAGGATGGCGGCGGCGGCCGGGAAGTCCGGGCGCGGCGGTGATTTCGCGGGTCGATCGTCTCCGGAGACCAGCAGGACGCGGTGGATGGCGGGGGTGTGCAGCAGCGCGTGTGCGACCTGCACGGCCTGCAGGATGCTGGCGGGGCCGTCGTACAGGTCGATGGTCAGGCAGGGGAGACCGTCCGCGCGGGGGCTGTCGCCGATGCCGGCCCGCCGCCCGATCAGCGCCGACACCGCCTCGCCCGTGAACTGGCTGCCGGGGCGGCCCCCGGTGTTGATCAGGGCGTCGACCTGGTGCGGACCGATGCGGGCGGTGGCCATGGCGCGGCGGGCGGCGGCCGCGGCCCGTTCGAGGGGATCACCGTCCCCGGTTTCCGCGGTGACGGCCGCGATCACGATCCCCATGCTCATCCCCGCATTCGCACAGCCCTACCGGCGGCGAATTCCCGGTTGTCGCATCGAGTGTCGTGGACGCCGTCGGTTCTCTCGTTCCGGACGCTATCCGCTGACGTTTCGGCGCGTCCGGTAAAACCGGGAAATTCGAGGTCGAGTGGTATTGCGGCGCAAGGAAATCGCGGGTGACCCGCGGGGCTCAGCCGCGGCGGGCGAAGCGTCCGGGTTCGGCCTGGTCACGCGGCTTCACGATGATGGTGTCGAGGTTGACGTGCGGCGGTCGCGACGCCACGAAGCCCACCAGCTCCGCGATGTCCTGTGCGACAAGCGGATCGATGCCCTTGTACACGTTGGCGGCCTTGGCGGCGTCGCCGTCGAAGCGCACCAGCGAGAACTCGGTCTCCACCGCGCCGGGCGCGATCTCGGTGAGCCGCACCGGCTGTCCGAGCAGTTCCCCGCGCAGCGTGCGGTGCAGCACGGCCTGCGCGTGCTTGGCGGAGGTGTAGCCGGAGCCGTTGTCGTAGGCGTAGAACGCGGCGATCGAGGTGATGGTGACGATCAGGCCGTCGCCGGAGGCGATCAGCTTGGGCAGCAGCGCCTTGGTGAGCCGCAGCGTGCCCAGCACGTTGGTCTCCCACATCCAGCGCCAGTCGTCGAGGTCGGCGTCGGCGACGCTGGCCGTGCCCTTCGCGCCGCCCGCGTTGTTGATCAGCACGTCGCAGCTGTCGATGGCGTCGGTGAACGCGCGCACCGAGTCGTCGTCGGTGACGTCGAGCGGCAGCGCGGTGCCGCCGATCTCCTCGGCCAGCCGCTGCAACCGGTCGACGCGGCGCGCCCCGACGTACACGTGGTAGCCCTGCTTGGCGAGTTCGCGGGCGGTGGCCTCCCCGATTCCCGAACTGGCTCCGGTCACGACAGCGCTGCGCATGCTCATGACCTCGAGCATATGCAGGGCGTGTCGCCGGTGCGTCGCGGGTGGTTAGCCTCACTGTCATGGCGATTCGGGAAGCAGTCAGCGCGGACGAGACCACCATCGTGTACCGGGTGACCGGTCCGGAGCAGGGGCGGCCGCTGATCCTGCTGCACGGCTGGGCCGGGAACCTGCGCTGCTGGGGTCGTGCGGCCGACCTGCTCGCCGCGTCGTTCCGGGTGATCTCGGTGGATCTGCGCGGGCACGGCTACTCCGACGCCCCCGAATCCGGCTACGACGACCCGAAGAACTGGGCCGCCGACATCGCCGCCGTGCTGGCCGCGGAAGGCGTCACCGGCGGCGCGATCCTGCTCGGCTGGTCCTACGGCGGCATCGTCGCCTCCGACTATCTGACCGCGCACGGCACCGCCGCCCTCGCCGGCGTCGTCTACACCGGTTCACAGGCCGGGATCGGGCGTGGCGTGCCCGGCGCGGGCACCGGACCCGGCATGAGCAAGGCCATCCCCGACGTGTTCGAGGAGAACGCGGGCAAGGCGATTCGCGGTTTCGGCGCGTTCGGCAGCGCCAACACCGGCACCGGCCGCGACAAGGGCGTGGACGCGCAACGCCTGTTCGGCGGCAGCCTCGCCACCCGGCCGCGGGTGCGCAAGGCCCTGTTCTATCGGACCGTCGACAACACCGAAACCCTGCGCACCCTCGACGTACCGGTGCTCGTCCTGCACGGCACCGCCGATCCGGTGGTGCCGATCGACAACGGCCGCTACATCGCCGACACTGTGCCCACCGCGCACACCTCCTACTGGGAGGGCGCGCAGCACGGACTGTTCATCGAGGACCCGGAACGCTTCGCGGCCGAGATCACGTCCTTCGCACAGGACCTGCCGCGATAGCAGAATTGCATTCACCGTGACGAATATCCTTGTGAAGCAGGTCACTTGGGAAGGTAACCCGTGCATGAGGTGTTGATACAGCCGTGCACACTGAAGTGGTGAGTCAACGCCCGGACCTACGGCCCAGTCGAATAGCCGTGCTATCGGTGCACACCTCACCACTGGCCCAACCGGGCACCGGCGACGCCGGCGGCATGAACGTCTACGTGCTGCAAACCGCCATCGAACTGGCCAAACGCGGCACCCAGGTCGAGATCTTCACCCGCGCCACCTCCTCCGCCGACGAACCGGTCGTCGAGGCCGCGCCGGGCGTACTGGTCCGCAATGTGGTCGCCGGACCGTTCGAGGGCCTCGACAAACACGACCTGCCCACCCAGCTGTGCCCGTTCGCCGCCGAGGTGCTGCGGACCGAGGCCCGCAATCTGCCCGGGCACTACGACCTCATTCATTCGCACTACTGGCTGTCCGGGCAGATCGGCTGGCTGGCCCGCGACCGGTGGCGAGTGCCGATGGTGCACACCGCGCACACCCTGGCCGCCGTCAAGAACGCCTACCTGGCCGAGGGCGACTGCCCCGAACCGGCGGTGCGCGAGATCGGCGAGAAGCAGATCGTCGCCGAAGCCGACCGGCTGGTCGCCAACACCGCGGAGGAGGCGCGTCAGCTCATCGAGCTGTACGGCGCGGACCCCGACCGCATCGACGTGGCGCTGCCCGGCGCGGACCTCAACCGCTACCAGCCCGGCGACAAGCTCGCCGCCCGCATCGAACTCGGCCTGCCCGTGAACGATCGGATCGTCGCGTTCGTCGGCCGCATCCAGCCGCTGAAGGCCCCCGACGTGCTGGTGCGCGCGGCCGCGCAGGTGCTGGCCGAGGAGGCCGCGCTACCCGTGCCGCCCGCGCGTCCGCTGCGCGTGGTGATCGTCGGCGGACCGTCCGGCAGCGGCCTCAAGCAGCCCAGCGCGCTCATCGAACTCGCTGCGGCACTGGGTATTTCGGATCGCGTCACCTTCCTGCCGCCGCAGCCCGCGCACCGCCTGGTGCAGGTGTACCGGGCCGCCGACGTGGTCGCGGTGCCCAGCTACAACGAATCCTTCGGCCTGGTCGCCATCGAGGCGCAGGCCAGCGGCACCCCGGTGCTGGCCGCCGATGTCGGCGGTCTCGGCACCGCGGTCCACGACGGCGTCTCCGGCCTGCTGGTGCCCGGGCACCGCACCCCGGACTGGGCCGCCGCCCTGCACTCCATGCTCGACGATCCCGCTCGGCTCGAGGTCATGGGCCGCGCCGCGGTCGAGCACGCCGCCAACTTCTCGTGGGCGCACACCGCAGAGGCGCTGTTGGACAGCTATGCGGCCGCCATCGCCCAGTCACGCGCGCCGCGACCGCGCACCGGTAGCCTGCACACCGACAGCAACCACGCCAGATCGCTGGCGCTCTGGCGGCGTCGGACGGGAGCATTGCGTAGATGAGTGAGATCGGCAGCAGCGACTGGACGCCGCGTCCACACGCCAGCAGCGGCGGCCTGAACGACGAAACCGCCCGCGCCACCGCACAACTCATCGAAGACACGCTGCGCGACCGCGACATCGAATACACCCGTGACGCTCCCGACCTGTTCGTGGTGGTGCTGCCGGGTGAACGCAAACTCAAGACCGTCATCGGCGTCACCGTCGGCAAGCACGGCACCCGCATGGAGTCCTTCGTCTGCCGCAAACCCGACGAGAACTTCGAGGGCGTTTACAAATTCCTGCTGCGCCGCAACCGCCGCCTCTACGGCGTGGCGTACACCATCGACCGCGTCGGCGACATGTACCTGGTCGGCCGGATGGCCAACGAGCGCGTCACCCCCGACGAGATCGACCGCTGGCTCGGCCAGATCCTCGAGGCCGTCGACGCCGACTTCAACACCCTGCTCGAACTCGGTTTCGCCGAATCCATTCGCCGCGAATGGAAATGGCGGGTCTCGCGCGGCGAATCGCTGAAGAACCTGCGTGCCTTCGAGCACCTGGTGGAAGCGGCCGACAAGCAATAACGCCGTCGACCCGGTCGCGCGCTGGCAGAATCGGAGCGGATTTCCACCGACGCGAGGAGACCGGTCGATATGACAGCGCTGGCATTGGATATCGGGGCCACGAAATTCGCGGCGGCGGTCGTGGATTCGAACGGCGAATTGGGTGAGCCGCAGCGGATCCAGGTGCCCGAGACCGGCGTGTGGGACGCCTGCCGGAAACTCCTGACGAACGTCGCGGGGGAGACGCGCGTGACCGCGGTGGGGATCGGGTCCGCGGGGCCGGTCGACGTGACCGCCGGGACCTGCGGGCCGTTGAACATCCCGGAGTGGGTGCACGGCTTCCCGATCGTGGAATCGGTGCGAAAAGTGTTTCCGGAGGCCGAGATTCGCTTCGCCATCGACGGCGCGTGTCTGGTGCTGGCCGAGCAGCGGCTGGGCGCGGCGCGCGGCGTCCCGGACGTGCTGGCCATGACGGTCTCCTCCGGCATCGGCGGCGGAATTCTCTCCGGCGGCCGAGTTGTGCTGGGGCGCACCGGGAATGGCGGGCACGTCGGCCACATCGTGGTGCCGGGCAACGCGGAACCGTGCGCCTGCGGCGGGTTCGGCTGCGTCGAAGCGGTGGCCAGCGGCAAGTCCTCGGTGCGGTGGGCGCGGCGGCAGGGCTGGCCGGGGGGCACGGGCGTGGAACTCGCGGCGGCCGCGCGGGCGGGGGAGCCGGTCGCGGTGGCGGCACTGGAACGCGCGGGCACGGCGATCGGGACCGCGGTGGCCTCGGCCGCCGCGCTGCTGGACATCGACCTGGTGGTGATCGGCGGCGGGTTCGCGCAGTCCGGTGAGCTGCTGTGGGAACCGCTGCGGTCGGCCGCGGCGGCGCACGCACGGCTGAGCTTCGTGCGCGGACTGCGGGTGGTGCCCTCGGAACTGACCGACCAGGCCACCCTGCAGGGCGCCGCGCTGCTGGCGCTCGGCGACTGACTTCGCGTGTCCGGCAAGCGGTTCCGTGCAGGCACCCCTGTCGGCGGCTAGCGTGGCGGGGGTGCGTGCCGCCGAATTCGTGCCGGGTGATGTCGTCTACGTCAACATGGGTGTCTTCGACGGTCTGTGCGGTGTCATCCAGGCCGTCGATCCCGACCGGTCCGAACTGCGCCTGGTGATCTCGCAGGGCGAGCGGCGGCACGGCGTGACCGTGGGAATCGACGAGGTCGAGCACGCCTGACGGGTGAGCCACGACACCGTCAGGGTCCGGGAATCAGGGCGGATCCCACGTGGCATCATGACCCCATGACGTACACCCTCGTGCTGCTGCGCCACGGCGAGAGCGAATGGAATGCCCTGAACCTGTTCACCGGCTGGGTGGACGTTCGACTGACCGACAAGGGCGTCGCCGAGGGCAAGCGTGCCGGGGAATTGCTGGCCGAGGCCGGGATTCTGCCCGATATCGTCTACACCTCACTGCTGCGGCGCGCGATCAGCACCGCCAACAACGCACTCGATGCCTGTGACCGGCACTGGATTCCGGTGGTTCGCGACTGGCGGCTCAACGAGCGTCACTACGGTGCGCTGCAGGGCAAGAACAAGGCCGAGACCAAAGAGCAGTACGGCAACGACCAGTTCATGCTGTGGCGTCGCAGCTACGACACCCCGCCGCCGCCCATCGAGAGCGGCACCGAATACAGCCAGGACGGCGACCCGCGCTACGCGGGCATCGAGGTTCCGGCCACCGAATGCCTCAAGGACGTCGTGGCGCGCATGGTCCCGTACTGGGAGGACACCATCGCCACCGAGGTGCGCGCGGGCAAGACGGTTCTCATTGCCGCGCACGGCAATTCGCTGCGCGCGCTGGTGAAGCACCTGGAGAACATCTCGGACGAGGACATCTCCGAGCTGAACATCCCCACCGGCATTCCGCTCAAGTACGAGCTGGACGACAACCTGCGCCCGATCGGCAAGGGTGAATACCTGGACCCGGAGGCCGCCGCCGCGGGTGCCGCCGCCGTCGCGAACCAGGGCGGTAAATAGTCGCTCGCCCCGCCCGGGACTATTCCGGGCCTTTCGAATCGAATAACGCGCCGTGACCGTAATACATGGTCACGGCGCGTTTTTCATTTCCGCCTCCGCGAGGTGCGTTGCCCGGTTGCTGATTTCGGTCATGATGCGCTGTGATGCGCATCTCAGTACGTGACCGTAGGCTATTTCCTTGTGCCGCAGTCCAATTTGCCGAACTATTGCTCCGATAAAAAACTGTATGTGTAACCGGGGTTTGCAACTTACTTCCGGGTAGATATGCTCCTGGACGTTCGACCGTAAGCGAGAGGTAGATCACGTTCGATGAAGCACGCGCTACGGGCCACTGTGTTCACTACGGCGGCCGCCCTGCTCGTTCCGATATCCGGTCTCGCGGCCCACGCCGCCGAATTGCCGGTCGGCCCCGACGGCGGTGCCGCCGGTGCGGCCTGGACCGCGGCCGAAGACGGGCCGCAGCAATACCCGAACGTCGCCATCGATTGGGATGTCCCGATCACCATGAGCGACGGCACCGTTCTCAAGGCGAACGTCTACCACCCGGCCGATGCCGCGGGTCGCGCGGTCACCGACCCGACGCCGACCGTCGTGAACCTGACGCCCTACACCAAACTGGTGTCGAACATCGCGGACAGCGCCTTCTCCATTCCGGGCCTGTCCGACGCGCTGCTCGATGTCTTCCGCAATATCCGCTTGGACGGCACTCCGCTCACCGGCTTCGGTGAACTGCTCAACGCGGCGGGCAACGGCGAACTCCGCAACTTCTCCGTCGACCGCCAGTTGATCAAGTCCGGCTACACGCAGGTCGTGGTGGACGTTCGCGGAACCGGCTTCTCGCAGGGCGAATGGGACATGCTGCGCGGCCGCGAGCAGCAGGACACCGTCGAGGTCATCGACTGGGCGTCCAAGCAGGGCTTCAGCAACGGCCGCATCGGCATGAACGGCCTGTCCTACTCGGCCATCAACCAGGTGCAGGCCGCCGAGAAGCAGCCGCCCGCACTGAAGGCCATCTTCCCGATCGTGCCCGGCAGCGACCTCATCGACGATGTGCTCGCGCCCGGCGGCGGCTTCGGCTTCAACTTCATTCCGCTGTGGCTCGGCGCCATCAACGGCCTCAAGTGGGTGCCGGATCTGGCCTCGATCGCCGCGGGCACCTTCGACTTCAAGTGGCTGCAGGACCGGGGCAACGACCCGTTCGGCTACCTCGACGTCCTCATGTCGGCGTACACCAGCACCACCATGGAAAGCCTCGACCCGCGGGTCAAGGACATGCTCAACGGCCTCACCCAGGACCGCAAGGACTGGCTGGGCGACCCGAGCCAGATCCGGGTGCCGACCTTCGTCACCGGCGGCTGGCACGACCTGTTCACCTACTCGGAATCCAAGATCTACAACCAGATTCCGTTGCCGCCCGGCCAGAAGCAGCTGCTGATGGGCAATACCTACCACGTCACCTCCGGCGCGGACGTCAACCGGGTGGGCGCACCGCCGCGCCTGGACGTGTTGCAGCGCGCCTGGTTCGACAAGTGGCTCAAGGGCATCGACAACGGCATCGACTCCTACGGTCCGGTGACGGTCAAGGAGCAGGGCGGCGGCTGGAACACCCAGGGCGGATTCGGTTCCACCGCACCGGTTTCCGAGGCGGCCGACTACCGGCGCATGTACCTGTCGGCACAGCCCTCGGGCACCGCGAACAGCGTCCACGACGGTTCGCTGACCGCGGCCGCCAACGGTGACACCGACCGGCTCACCGTCGCACCCGGGCTGAGCACCGTGTGCTCCAACGACGCGGCGCAGGCCACCGCGGGCATCCTGAACCTGATCGACGTGTGCGCCAAGGACTCTCGCATCGCCGAGACCAACGCGCTCACCTTCACCAGTGCCCCGGTCGCCGAGGCCACCACCATCACCGGTCCGGTCGCGGTGCACCTCAACACGATTCAGGACGCCGCCGACGGCTACTGGACCGTCACCGTCAACGACGTCGCCCCTGACGGCACCTCCACCGTCCTCACCTCCGGTGAGCTGATGGCCTCGCTGCGTCAGGTCGACGACGCCAACAGCACCCGCTCCGCCAACGGCGACTACACCGACCCGCGCGCCTTCACCTCGCTGGACAAGCGCCAGGAGACGGTGCCCGGCGAGGCCACCACCCTGGACATCGCCCTCGGCGGCACCCAGGCCGTGCTGCAGCCGGGTCACCGGTTGCGAGTGGACGTCTTCGCGGGCAACTTCCCCAAGGGTCTGCCCATTCTGCCGATGTTGATCGACACCGGCCTGAAGCCCGAGCATCTGCAGCTGGATCCGGATCGCCCGAGCTTCGTGAACATCCCGGTCCGCGGTAATACCGGTTGGTGATTCCGCTTCTCCGGGAGTGAAGCCCCGGGTGTGCACAACGGCGTGCACACCCGGGGTTTTGTTTTGCCGTCTTCGTCACACTCCGGAGATCGGGTTGCTGAAGCATCGCCGAACCCCCGGACGTCGGGGTCTCCAAATATTTGCTGGCAGGCCGCTCAGCTGCGACGACACGCTGGCCCAACGCAACATGAACACCGGGCTAACGCCGAGGGAAGTGCCTGTGACCTGCGTGAAACTTCCAACACCCGGGGTTTGGCAGCGCCTCGGCGACCGTACGATTCAAAGCGTGAGCGTTCCACAGGCCGTGCTTTTGGCAGTCCTGGCGGCCGTAGTCGGGCTGGCCGTCGGAGGACTGCTCATTCCCTATGTGAACGCTCGCCAGGAGCAGCGTCGCGCCGCCACCGATTCCGGACTCACCATGTCCCAGGTCCTGGACCTGATCGTGCTGGCCTCCGAATCCGGCATCGCCGTGGTCGACCAGTATCGCGACGTGGTGCTGGTCAACCCGCGTGCCGAGGAGCTGGGCGTGGTCCACGACCGCCTGCTCGACGAACGCGCCTGGGCCGCGGTCGAACAGGTGCTCTCCGGCGGCACCGATATCGAGTTCGAACTGACCGCCAAGATCCCCATGCCCGGCCGCGCCCGCCTCGCTGTCCGAGGAGTTGCTCGCCCGCTGTCGCAGGAGAACACCAACTTCGTGGTGCTGTTCGCCGACGACGACTCCGAACAGGCCCGCATGGAGGCCACCCGGCGTGACTTCGTCGCCAATGTGAGCCACGAACTCAAGACCCCGGTCGGCGCCATGAGCTTGTTGGCCGAGGCGTTGCTGGAATCCGCCGACGATCCGGACTCGGTGCGGCACTTCGGCGAACGCCTGCACGGCGAGGCCCGCCGCATGGGCAAGATGGTCACCGAGCTGATCGCGCTGTCCCGCCTGCAGGGCGCGGAGAAGCTGCCGGAGCTCGAAGCGGTCCCCGTCGACACCGTCGTCACCCAGGCCATCGAACGCTCCCGCAATGTGGCCGAGGCCGCGGGCATCACCGTCAGCACCGACGCGGGCAGCGACCTCGAGGTGCTCGGCGATCAGACGCTGCTGGTGACCGCGCTGTCGAACCTGGTGGAGAACGCCATCGCCTACTCGCCGCGCGGCTCGCACGTCTCGGTGAGCCGGGCGCTGCGCGGCGGCTACGTCAATATCGCGGTCACCGACCGCGGCATCGGCATCGCCAAGGAAGACCAGGAGCGGGTCTTCGAACGATTCTTCCGGGCCGACAAGGCGCGCTCGCGCGCCACCGGCGGTACCGGGCTGGGGCTGGCTATCGTCAAGCACGTGGCCGCCAACCACAACGGTGAGATCACCCTGTGGAGCAAACTGGGCACCGGATCGACGTTCACGCTGCGTATCCCGTCCCACCCCGCCGTTCTCGACGGCGCGGGCGAGAAGAAGCTTTCCGCCGGAAACGCGGCGGTGAAGAAAGAAAATGGCTCACGTCCCCTCGGGCGGGCCAGAACCAACGGTGTGGAGGCAACCCGATGACGAGTGTGCTGATCGTCGAGGACGAGGAGTCGCTGGCCGATCCGCTCGCGTTCCTGCTGCGCAAGGAGGGTTTCGAGGTCACCGTCGTGGGTGACGGCCCCTCTGCCCTGTCCGAGTTCGACCGGGCCGGCGCGGACATCGTCTTGCTCGACCTCATGCTTCCCGGTATGAGCGGCACCGACGTGTGCAAGCAGCTGCGGGCACGCGGCAGCGTCCCGGTCATCATGGTGACCGCGCGCGACAGCGAGATCGACAAGGTGGTCGGCCTGGAATTGGGCGCCGACGACTACGTCACCAAGCCGTACTCCTCGCGCGAGCTGATCGCCCGCATCCGCGCGGTGCTGCGCCGCGGCACGGGCGACGAGCCGGACAGCGGCAGCGAGACCAGCGTGCTGGAGGCCGGACCGGTCCGGATGGATGTGGACCGCCACACCGTCCAGGTCAACGGCAAGGCGGTGACGTTGCCGCTCAAGGAATTCGATCTGCTGGAGTACCTGCTGCGCAATTCCGGCCGGGTGCTGACCCGCGGCCAGCTCATCGACCGGGTCTGGGGCGCCGACTATGTCGGTGACACCAAAACCCTCGACGTGCACGTGAAGCGCCTGCGCTCCAAGATCGAATCCGATCCCGCCAAGCCCGAACACCTGGTCACCGTGCGCGGCCTGGGCTACAAGCTGGAAGCGTAAGCGGTAGAACGAAAACGAACCGCCCGCTTCGACTTTCCGAAGCGGGCGGCTTTCGTGCGTTCTCCCCGACCAAGATTCGCGATTTCCCCCCGACCGTGCCGGTCGGGACTAAGCGTTCGGGTCGGAATTCGTGCTGTAGACCCAGGCGGTGCCGACGACCGGCAGCTCGGACTTGTTGAGGTAGGTCCAGCCGACCGGGTCCTGCTGCATGCAGTCGTACCAGGCGACGTCCTGACCGTTGCCCTTGCAGGCGATGGTGTTGCGAGTGCCGTACGGGCTCACGATGATCAGCTTGCCGTTCTTGGACGCGTCCAGGGCGGCCTGGTAGTCGTCGTAGGAGACGAAACTGGCGGTGGCGTCGCTGTACTTCGTGGTGTCGATGGTGTTATCGGCGCTCGCGTGCGGCGCAATGGAGATAACGGCACCGGCGGCCAGCGCCGCGACGGTGAGGGTTTTCTTGATCATGGCCAGGATGTCTAACACGTTCCGGTGAATTCGCAATATCCGGCTGATGTCGCGCGAACTCGCGGTAATTCGAAACGTGAGGTCATCGGCGTTGCCGGGCCGCGAAATATACTTCCGCGCAGCCTGATTCACTGGTCGTCGACCGGCACCGGCTGTTCACTTCGCCGACACCTGTGTGTTCGTCACAGCACGGCCGCACCGGACCGTGCGCGGCGTTCGTGCCCGCCGTTTGTGGCGGCGGGCACGAATTCGCCGGAGCTAGGAGCCCGCGCTACCGCTGAGACCGCCCAGCAGCCCGCCCAGCGCCGAACTGGCACTGCCGGTGCCGCCGGTGCCACCGCCGGGCGTGGTGCCACCGCCGCCACCCGGGGTGGTGCCACCGCCGCCGCCCGGCTGCGACGGATCGCTGACCGTGACGATGATGGTCTTGGTGTTGCCGCCCTGCGACGCCGTCAGGACGTGCTGCCCGGCCGTGGTGGGCTTCCAGTCGATGCTGGAGTAGCCGATCGGCCACGGCACCTTGCCCGCCGGGGTGAGGGAGGTGCCGTTGTCCGACCAGTAGACGAGCAGCCCGATGCCCGCGCCGCTGAGGTTCGCGGTCAGCGTGTAGCCGGTGTTGATCGTGTACGGGGCGCTGCCGGAGACGGCGACGGAGTCGACGGTGGCGCTCGCCTGCGGTGCGGCCAGTACGGCCACGGCCGCGACGCCGGCGAGTCCGGCGACGCCCGCGCCGATCCGGCGGGAAATGCTGTTCATGCGAAAGTTCCTGTCCTGCTTGCTAGTTCGGCGTGGTGCCGCTGCTGCCGCTGCCCAGCGGTCCGCCGGGCCCGAAGCCGCTGCCGGTGCTGGAGCTGCCCGAGCCGAGCGGCGCGTCGGCCACCGTGACGACGATCGACTGGCTGTTGTTGCCCTGCGACACCGTGAGGGTGTGCTGACCGCTGCTGTTGGGTGTCCAGCCGATGCTGGCGTGCCCGGGCGGCCACGGCACCTTGGGGGCGCCGATCGCGTTGCCGTTGTCGCTGAAGTAGACGAGCAGGCCGACCGAGGCGCCACTGAGGGTGGCGGAGACCGTGTACGGCTTGTTCACGACCAGGCCGGCCTGATCCACGCTGACGGTGTCGACCGCTGCGATGGCCGACGGCGTCGCGAGCACGGCCGCGGCGGCGAGTGCCGCGAAGCCGGTGATCCCCACGCCGGCGCGGCGCGCGGTGATCCTCGGTGGTGTGTTGCGCATGAGGGTTTCGAGCCTTTCGAGCAAGCGTCCAGTTGGTTTCGGTGGGTGTGACGGGCCCAGGGAAAAAAACCGTCACACCCACCATCGCGCGACCCGGAACAGCCGGGTCACCCGGGTCTAGCTGCTACCCAGCAATCCGCCGAGCAGCTTGCCCGCACTGCCGGTTCCGCTGCCGCTGCTCCCGCTGCCACCGCTCGGGGTGGTCGTCGTCGCCGGGGTGCTGGGCTGTGTGGTGGGCGGTGTCGTGGTGGGCGGCGCCGTGGTCGGCGGCACGGTCGTGGGCGGCGCCGTCGTGGTGGTCGGCGGCGTGGTCGGCGTCGAACCGTCGCTCACCGTCACCACCAGGGTGTTGGTGCTGCTGCCCTGCGACGCCGTGAGCACGTGCTGGCCCGGGGTCGAGGGGGTCCAGTCCAGGCTGGCCTGACCGGGAGGCCACGGCACCTTGCCGACGGGGGTCAGGCTGGTGCCGTTGTCACTCCAGTAGATGAGCAGACCCACCGAGGCGCCGGACAGGTCGGCGTGCAGGGTGTAGGTGTTGCCGATCGCCGGGGTCGAGCTGGAGATGGTGATGGTGTCGACGGTGGCACTCGCCGAGGGCGAGCCGACGATCATGATCGCCGAGGCGGCCGCGACCGTGACACCGGCCACGCCGGCGCCGATCGAGCGCCCGGAAGCCTTGATGCGCATGGGAACTCCTGTGAGGGGTGTCAGCTACCGAACGGCAGGCCGTTGGCACTGCCGGTGCCACCGCCGGACGGCGTGGTGGTCGTGGTGGGGGGAGCCGTGGTGGTGGTCGGCGGCACGGTGGTCGGCGGGACCGTGGTGGGCGGATCCGTCGTCGTGGTGGGCGGCACCGTGGTGGTCGTCGGCGGCACGGTGGTCGTGGTCGGCGGCACCGTGGTCGGCGGATCGGTCGTGGTGGTGGGCGGCACGGTCGTGGTCGTCGGCGGCACCGTGGTGGTGGGCGGGACCGTGGTCGTGGTGGGCGGCACGGTGGTGGTGGGCGGGACCGTCGTCGGGGTCGAGCCGTCACCGACGTTGACGGTCAGCGTCTTGGTGCTGCTGCCCTGGGAGATCGAAAGCGTGTGCTGCCCAACGGAACCGGGTGTCCAGTCCAGGCTGGCGTGCCCGACCGGCCACGGCACCTTCCCTACAGGGGTCAGCTTGCTGCCGTTGTCGGTCCAGTAGACGAGCAGCCCGATCGACGCGCCCGAGAGGTCCGCGCTGAGGGTGTAGGTCTGACCGACCACCGGGCTGTTGTTCGAGATGGTGATCGAGTCGACCGCGGCGTGCGCGTCGGGCGCGGTGGTGGACAGCACCGCGACGGTCCCGGTGGCGACGGCCAGTCCGGCGATGCCGAGGCCCAGATGTCGCTTGCCGAGGGAAATCTTGCTCATGTGTTCTCCTGTGCTGCGACCCATGAGGGGTTGGGTCAGTCGCACAGTAAGTGAACAGGTGTCTGAAAATACAGAATTTCAGAAAGTTACCGAACAGTCAGCTAACTTTTCTTGGCCGAGCGTCCAGTTGGCTTCGCCTCGGCGGCCTTCGCCTCGGCGATCACCGTCGCCGGATGCACCGCCACGATGCCCAGGCCCTGGCGGCGCCTGCAGTGCTGCGCCAGCTCGTCGTACGCGGGCTTGCCGATCAACTCGATGAGCTCCGGCGCGTAAGCCTCCCAGACCGGCCGGGTGCCGACATGGGCATCCGGTGAACTCGTGCAGTACCACTCCAGATCCAGCCCGCCCGCACCCCAGCCGCGCCGGTCGTACTCGGTGATCGCGGTCCGCAGGATCTCCACCCCGTCCGGGCGGTCCACCCACTCCTGGGTCCGGCGAATGGGCAACTGCCAGCACACTTCCGGCTTCACCGTCAGCGGTTCCAGGCCCTTGCGCAACGCCATGGTGTGCAGCGAGCAGCCGATGCCCTCGGCGAACCCGGGCCGGTTCAGGAAGATGCACGCGCCGTCGACACGCCGGGTGCGCAACGCGGGTTCGTCATCGAGGTCGTCCTCCTCGAGATACAGCTTCTTGCGGACCCGTCCCTTGTCGTCCACGGCCTGGTCCATCAGCTGCCAGTCGGCCGGTGTGAGCATTTTCACAGCCTCGTGCAGCTTCTTGCCGTCCTCGGCGTCGGAGAGGAACGCGCCGTGTGAACAGCAGCCGTCGTTCTCGCGTCCGGCGATGATGCCCTGACATGCCGGAGTGCCGAAAACGCAGGTCCAGCGCGAGAGTAGCCAGGTCAGATCCGCCGCGATCAAATGCTCGTCATTAGCTGGATCCACGAATTCGATCCACTCGCGCGGGAAGTCGAGATCCACCTCGGGTGTCGGGTCGATCTTCGCCGCTGGTCGCAGCCCGGTCGGTCCGCTCGCCGATGCCCCTGTCGTCACAACGCGGAACGCTAACAGCTCAGTCGCCTGGCCTGAAGACGTGACGCACCCAGTACCGTGTTCTTGTGCGGCTCGGTGTACTCGATGTGGGAAGCAATACCGTCCATCTGCTCGTGGTGGACGCGCATCGCGGTGGACACCCGATGCCTATGAGCTCGACGAAGTCCGCCCTGCGGCTATCGGAGAGCATGGACGACCAGGGTCGGATCACGGCGGTGGGCGCGGCGCGGTTGACCGCGACCGTAGCCGAATTCGCCAGTATCGCAAAGACTTCCGGATGCGTGGAGCTGATGGCGTTCGCCACCTCCGCGGTCCGTGAGGCCACCAATTCCGAGCAGGTGCTCGCGCGGGTGCGCGCCGAGACCGGGGTGAACCTCAAGGTGCTCTCCGGTGTCGACGAGGCTCGACACACCTTCCTCGCGGTGCGGCGCTGGTACGGCTGGAGCGCCGGGCGGATCCTGAACCTCGACATCGGCGGCGGCTCGCTCGAGATGAGCAACGGCGCCGACGAGGATCCGGATGTGGCGCTCTCGCTGCAACTGGGCGCGGGCCGGCTCACCCGGGATTGGCTGCGTCACGATCCGCCGGGCAAGCGACGGGTGGGGGTGCTGCGGGACTGGCTCGACGCCGAGCTGGTGCTGCCGTCCAAGCAGCTGCTCGATATGGGCCGTCCGGATCTGGCCGTCGGTACATCCAAGACATTCCGGTCACTGGCTCGTTTGACGGGTGCCGCCCCCTCTGTTGCGGGGACCCGGGTTCGGCGTACCCTCACCAGTTCCGGCCTGCGACAGCTGATTGCGTTCATATCGAGAATGACAGCGGCGGACCGGGCAGAATTGGAAGGCGTGAGTTCCGATCGGTCACAGCAACTGGTGGCCGGCGCGCTGGTCGCGGAGGCGAGTATGCGAGCCCTGTCCCTGGACACGCTCGAAATCTGTCCCTGGGCTCTGAGAGAGGGATTGATCTTGCGCAAATTGGATACCGACCTGGATAGCGAACCGATAACCGGCGGACCCAACGGTGGTCTGACGGGCCCGATCGAAACGGTGTCTCGATGACCGAGGATTCATCTCAGCTGTCCGTTGCCGAGCTGCTGGCACGCAATGGCCAGCAGGGCGGGGGCTCGTCCTCCGGTGGTGGCGGTGGTCGTAGACGGCGCAGTGGACGCGGGATTTCGGTCGCCGAGCTGACCGGAGATCTTCCGGTGGTGAAGCCGGGTTCGTCCTCGCACGCCGCGTCGGACGACGACGTCGCCGATTCCGCGCCCGAACCGGTCTCGAATGATTCGGACTATTCAAACTTTTCAAACTTCTCGAATTATTCTGACTACCCGAACTTTTCGGACTATTCGTCACCTGCTCCCCAGTCGCAGCCGGACTACTCCGGATACTCCGTACCCGATCCGGAGCCCGCCTATTCACCGCTGTCCGGGCCGATCTCGTATTACGACCCGCTCGCCGGTGACCGCGCGGCCCAGCGGCCGCAGTCACTACCCGAGCCGTCCGGGCAGAACTGGTCGGGCGGCGTCGACTGGCCGCCCGCCGAGAACCAGCCCGGCGGCCGGCTCTCCGCGCTGAACGGTCAGGGCGCCACCGTCGACCGGCCGTCCGGCCGCCGTCGCAAGCCCGATCCGCTGGACGCCGACGTGTCACTGGCCGAGCTGCAGGGCCTGGCCCCCGCGCCCGCCCCGGCACCCCGCGAGGGTGGCCGCCGCCGTCGCTTCGACCCGGACGACGAGTCCACCGACGAGGTGCACCCCTTCCGTGGCGAGACCGCCCAGCCCGCGTTGGACGACAGGACCCAGTTCCATCCGGTAGCCCGCCCGCCGTTCGAGGACCCGTCGCTCGCGCGCTTCCCGAACCAGAGCCCGGCGTGGTCACCCAATCCCGGCCCCGAACCGCTACCGCGCAACGGCCGCCCCGATCCCATGCAGGCCGCCGCGTCCGCGCCGCCCGCCCCGCCGCCGCTCTCGCGCTCGGCGCGCCGCCACGCGGAAACCCAGCAGCGCCAACCGGAACCGCAGCGGCAGCCGGAACCGCAGCGCCGCCCCGAACCGCTGCGCGGCCCCGGCGGTCCCGCTCGCGGCGGCGTCGACCACGGCGACCGCGACGGCCTGCCCGCGTGGTCCGCTCGAAGACGGCCCGCACCCGAACCGGAACCCACCCGGCGTGCCGATCAGGCCGCGGTCCCGACCGCCGCCTGGTCCCCGATGGCCGACGAGGAACAACCGCTGCTTTCCGGCGAAACAGTTGCCGGGGATCTGCTGCGTGACGCGCAGGATCGCGATGATCAACGCGCGGAACGCAATTCCCGAGCTGGTGGCAAACGCCGGGCAGGTTCGACCCGTCGTGGCGCGGTGGCCGTCGAGCCCGAGCCCGACGACCATCTCACCGATTTCTACGAGCCGGTCGACGACGACGATTACGACGATGACGACTACGACGACGAGCCCGGCCCCACGCTGGCCGGTCGACTGGGCGCGCTCAAGGACAAGGTGCGCCGTCCGGCCGCCAAGCCCGCCCGCGCCCGGGCCAAGGGTCGCTCCGACGAGGACGAGCATCGCCGCCAGTGGCTGGTGATCGCCGGTCAGAGTGTCGGCGCGGCCGTCGCGGGCATGTTGCTGTTCAAGGGTTTCGAGCGCATGTGGGAAATCCTCCCGCTCGTTGGCCTGGCATTAGCGGTGGTCGTGATTCTCGGCCTGGTCGCATTGGTGCGCGTGCTGCGCCGCACCGATGACATTTTCAGCACTGTGATTGCCGTCGTCGTAGGCGTCTTCGTGACGTTCGGACCGCTAGCCTTTCTACTCAGTACAACCTGAGCAGGGAGCAGCAGTGGGGAACATCGTGCAAGCGCAGGGGGCGAGCATCGAAAACCACGCGGGGCGACGGGAAGTCCGGGTCGGACTATCCACCGCCTCGGTGTATCCGGAGAACACCGAGGCCGCGTTCCGCTATGCCGCCGAACTCGGTTTCGACGGCGTGGAATTGATGGTGTGGGCCGAACCGGCCAGTCAATCCATATCCACCGTGCAGCATTTCGCACACAAGTACGCGATGCCCGTGCTGGCCGTGCACGCACCGTGTCTGCTTATCTCGCAACGGGTCTGGGGGTCGGACCCGGTCGCGAAACTCACCCGCAGCGTGCACGCGGCCGAGGCGCTGGGTGCGGCCACCGTGGTGGTGCATCCGCCGTTCCGCTGGCAGCGCCGCTACGCCGACGGTTTCGCGAAACAGGTACTGGAACTGGAGAATTCGTCTCCGGTGGCGGTCGCGGTGGAGAACATGTTCCCGATGCGCGCCGACACCCTGTTCCGCGGCAACGCGATCGCGCGCCTGGAGCGCCGCGGCGGGCCCGGCCCGTCGATCACCACCTTCAGCCCGTCCTACGACCCGACCGACGTGGGTTTCCGGCACTACACCCTCGATACCTCGCACACCGCTACGGCGGGGGTGGATCCGCTGGTGCTGGCGCGACGGATGGGCTCGGGGCTGACGCATCTGCACCTGGCCGACGGCCGTGGCGCGGCGACCGACGAGCACCTGATTCCCGGCGAGGGCACCCAGCCGGTGGCCGAACTGTGTGAAATGTTGGTGCACAACGGTTTCGACGGTCAGGCGGTGATCGAGGTCAATACCCAGATGGCCCGCACCACGATGGACCGCGCGGCGATGCTGAACCGGGCGCTGTCCTTCGCCCGCGAGCATCTCGACCATTCCACGCCCGCCCCGACCCCGGAGCCGTCGGTCGCGCATCGCGGCTGATTTCTTCCCGGCGCGGCCGCCGGAGTGATTCATCCCACGGCTGGTCCATTCGCTGCGCCTTCCCCGTTTACGCTGTACAAAACACAGTGGAAGGACCAGCGGATGACAACGGAGTCGACCATCGCTCTCGATGCGCCGAGCGACCTGGCGAATGCGCCGTTCAGTCAGGTGTGCACGCTGACCGAACTCGATTCGGGCACTGCGGAAATCGGTCGTTATGCCGGTCATATCGCTCCCATCTGGACCATCGGCAACAAATTGCACGGCGGGACCATGGTCGCCGGAAGTGGTGCCGCGGCGACCGAATGGCTGCGCCGCACCGCTCCCGAGCGCGCCGACATGTTCCCGATCGCCGCCAGCACCGATTTTCTCGGCGCTCCCGAACCCGGCGCGGTCGAATACGAAGTTCGCACCCGCAAGATCGGCCGCCAGATCTGCCTGCTCGACGTCGACCTGATCCAGGGCGGCCGCACCCTGGTGCACACCGCCTTCACGTTCAGCCACCTCGACGACACCGAGCCGCTCTACGCCGCCGACCACGCGGCCGACATGCCGCCGGAGCCGCCCGCCGACGCCATGGGCTACGACGACCGCAACCCGATGGGCAAGATCGTGCATGTCGCGCAGGGCTCCTCGGTCGCCATCGACCCGAAGTGGGCGCGCTTCCTGTCCGGCGAGAAATCCGAACCCCGCCTGCGCCTGTGGATCCGCCCCCGTCCGGGCGACGAGGCGGACCCGGACGTGGCCGCCTTCTTCGCCCTGATGTCCGCCGATATGAGCCCGCCGGTCCCGATGAACCTCGGCCACTTCGGCTGGGCCCCGACCGTGCAGCTGACCACCTACCTGCGCCGCCGCCCGGCCCCCGGCTGGCTGCGCGTCATCGCGCATTCCCGCGAGGTCGGCGGCCGCATGTTCGACGAGGACCAGCTCGTCCTCGACTCCACCGGCGCGATCGTCGCCCAGAGCCGTCAACTGGCCTTGATCCCACTCCCTCGCCAGGTGTAGACCTCACTGCCGCGCGAGGCACAGACCTCATTGCCGCGCGAGGCACAGACCTCACTGCCTCGCGCCTGATCGTTTCGGGTTTCCCGGCCCCCGCTAGCCTCAATACCCATGACGAGGATTGCGGTAATCGGTGGGGGTCGGATCGGGGAGGCGCTGATCGCGGGCCTGCTCGAATCCGGGCGGGCGAGTAAAGATCTGGTGGTGGTCGAGCCGGTTCCGGCCCGTGCGGAGTTGCTGGCGGACCGTTTCGGCATCCGCGCTACCGGTGTCGTCGCCGATGCCGCGAAGTCCGCCGATCTCATCGTGATCGCCGTGAAGCCGCACGATGTGGACGGCGTCCTGACCGAGCTGGGCAAGGCCGAGCTGGGTGACGACCGCGATCAGGTGTTGCTGTCGCTGGCGGCCGGCATCCCGACCCTGCGTTTCGAGGCCAAGCTGCCCGCCGGTTTCCCGGTGGTCCGGGCGATGCCGAACACTCCGATGCTGGTCGGCCAGGGCATCAGCGCGATCGCGCCGGGCCGCTACGCCCGCAAGGAGCAGCTGGCCCTGGTGACCGAGGTGCTGCAGTCGGTGGGCAAGGTGGTGACGGTCGCGGAGTCGCAGCTGGACGCGGTGACCGCGGTGTCGGGTTCGGGTCCGGCGTATTTCTTCCTCGTGGTCGAGGCGATGATCGACGCCGCGGTGGGCCTGGGTCTGGCCCGCGATGTGGCCGCGCAGTTGGTGGCGCAGACCATGCTGGGTTCGGCTGCGCTGCTGGAGGAGTCGGGCCAGTCTGCCGCGGAGTTGCGCGCGGGCGTCACCTCGCCGGCGGGGACCACGGCGGCCGCGGTGCGGGAGTTGGAGCGGGCCGGGGTGCGTTCGGCCTTCTATGAGGCGTTGAACGCCGCGAAACGGCGTTCCGTCGAGCTGGGTGCGACCCCGGACTAGACTCGAGGGTGTGGCGGGTGCGCTCGCCACGTTCCCGAACCGGCCGGTAGCTAGTTTGCTGCCGAGGGCCGACTCGCCACAGCAAAGGCTGATTTCTCACACCCGTCGCAGCAATCCCACTGGTCCCGCTAAGCTTCAAGGAGCACGTGCGTGTCTGTTCCGCCGGTGGGGAAGCCGGCGGCGCGGACGTGCCGGAGGTCAGTGGCGCAATGATGTCTGGAAACAGTCAAGCGAGGTCCGGAAACAGCCCAATCACCGCAGGATCGGTCATCGGCGGAGGGACCCAGTTCCTCACGGTCGCCGAAGTCGCGAATCTGATGCGGGTATCCAAGATGACGGTGTACCGGCTGGTGCATTCGGGAGAGCTGCCCGCGGTGCGGGTGGGGCGTTCCTTCCGGGTGCACGCCAAGGCGGTGCACGACTATCTGGAGACGTCCTACTTCGACGCGGGGTAGGCATCCGATAGTCCGAACCAGGCGAGGCGGTGGGGAACCCGTGCACTCCGCGGGGTAGCCCCCACCGCCATTCGCCGAAGAGTGGCCCGGTAGCATGGACCGGCATCCTGTACGTGCCGGTGGTGCCGCCGGGTCCATCTCGGCCCGTATCGGGTTAGGGACTGTGCAGGGTCAGACAGTGTGCACCCCGTGAACGCGGGATGACCCGAGAGCGAGGAACGACCCTATGGGTTCTGTGATCAAGAAGCGTCGCAAGCGCATGTCGAAGAAGAAGCACCGCAAGCTGCTTCGTCGTACTCGCGTGCAGCGTCGCAAACTCGGCAAGTAAGCCGCTGTGTAGCTGGAGGCCCGTCACCGTCGGTGGCGGGCTTTCGTTTTATGCCGGGTGATTGAAGTCATCGTTAGATCCTGGTTAATACCCTTCGGCTGCCCCCTACCGGCCGGTTACCCTTGGAGCGCGGGAAAACGGAAAATAGGGGGCTGCGAGTGGCATCCGGTGCGGCAGGTACCCGGGACGGGCAGGCGCCCAAGGTGGTCATGGTGACCGGCGCGAGCCGGTTCTTCGGCGGCAATGTGGTGGCCCGGCTGGCGGCCGACCCCACGGTCGAACGGATCATCGCGGTGGATGCCAAACAGCCCAGCCGGGAGTTGCTGCGCCGCATGGGCCGCGCCGAATTCGTGCGCGCCGATATTCGTAATCCTTTGATACGCAAGGTGATCGACGGTAATCAGGTCGATACCGTGGTGCATCCCGCCGCGTTGTCGCGCCCGCCCTCGGGCAGTGGCGGCCGGGCCGCGATGAAGGACATGAACGTGCTGGGCGCGATGCAGCTGTTCGCGGTGTGCCGCAAGGCGTCGAGTGTGCGCCGCGTGGTGGTGCGGTCCTCGTCGGCCGTATACGGCTGCAGCGCCAAGGATCCGGTGAAATTCTCCGAGGAAATGAGTGCGCGCACGCCGCCGCGCGGCTGGTTCGCGCGCGACATGATCGAGGTGGAGGGTTTCGTTCGCGGTTTGGCGCGGCGTCGACCGGATATCTCGGCGGCCATTCTGCGTTTTCCGCCGATCGTGGGCCCGCAGTTGGCGAAACGCGGTGTGCAGTATTTCCGTTCGCCGATCACGCCGACCATCCTGGGCCGGGATCCGCGTATGCAGTTGCTGCACGAGGAGGACGGTATCGCGGCGCTCGTGCACGGCGCGATGACGGCTCCTGGTGGCACCTTCAATGTCGCGGGTGACGGCGCCATGGCGTTGTCGCAGGCCATCCGCCGGGCCGGGCGGATCGAAATTCCGGTTCCGTACGCGGTTTTCCGCACCGCCGGTCGCACCCTGATGGGTCCGGTGATGCGGGAGTTCACCGCGGAGCAGATCGACTACTTCCATTTCGGTTGCGGTCTGGACACCACCCGGATGCGCACCGAGCTCGGATTTTCCCCGCGCTGGACCACGGTGCAGGCATTCGACGATTTCATAGGGGGCGCAGCGTTGCGGCCCGTGATCGATCCCGCGTGGATCGACGCCGCGGAACACAAACTTCTCGGCCTGCTCGGGGCCGGGACGGGAGCACACCAATGAGTGATGTAGCGAAGGTAATTCGTCTTCACGACGTGGATTTCGAGGCGCGGCATGTTCGCCCGTCCCGTGTGTGGCCGGCGGGTGAGCCGACCCTGACCCCGGTGACCTCGCTGACCGATCGGCTCGCCGAAGCCGAAGCGCGCCAGCCCAAGTCGCTGGGCGACCTGATTCGGGGTTCGGTGGCGGACGGGGTCCGCTTCACCGCCGATTTCGCGCGCCGCCGCCTGACCGGCGACTACCAGGTCGACGAATTCGGCTTGGACGAGCACCTTTTGGAGTCGGTGATCCTGCCGATGCTGCGCCCGCTCTCGGACCTGTGGTTCCGGGTGGAGGTGTCGGGCATGGAGAACGTTCCCGAGGTGGGTGGCGCGCTGATCGTGGCCAACCACGCGGGCACTGTGCCGTTGGACGGGCTGATGCTGCAGCTGGCGGTGCACGATCGCCATCCCAAGCAGCGCGCGCTGCGGATCCTGGCCTCCGACCTGATCTTCGAGACGCCGATCGTGGGCGGGCTCGCGCGCAAGGCCGGGCACACCCTGGCCTGCCCGGCGGACGCCGAAAGGCTTTTGCGCGCAGGCGAAGTCGCGGGCGTGTTCCCCGAGGGCTACAAGGGCGTCGGCAAGCCCTATTCGGATCGCTACAAGCTGCAGCGTTTCGGCCGTGGCGGTTTCGTGGCGGCGGCGGTGCGCACCGGTGTGCCGATCATTCCGTGCTCGATCGTGGGTTCGGAGGAGATCTATCCGAAACTGGCGGATCTGAAGCCGCTGGCGCGCCTGCTGGGTATCCCGTATTTCCCGGTGACGCCACTGTTTCCGCATCTGGGCCCGCTGGGTGCGATTCCGCTGCCGTCGAAGTGGCACATCGAATTCGGTGAGCCGATTTCCACGTCGGGATACGAACCGGCGGACGCCGATGACCCGATGACGATGTTCGAGGTCACCGATCAGGTCCGCGAAACCATTCAGGGCACGCTCTACAAGAACCTGATCAAGCGCCGTAATCCGTTCACCGGCTAGGTAATGCTCCCCCGCCTCCCCGTAACTTCAGCGGGCGGCAGGGAGCCGTCGGAGTTGGGCATCCGTCGATCCGGTTGGGTGCCAAACCGATTTCGGTCGTACCCGGTGAGTTACCCCGACCGGTGCGAGATCAGTCGTCGCGTTTGCGGACGCAAAAACGTTCGGGCCGAATTGTATTCGGCCCGAACGTTTTTGGTTCAGCTGGCTTTCGCCTCGCGTTTGCGGGAGAGCACCGCGGCGGCCGCGCCACCGGCGGCGCCGAGGGCGAGGGCGGTCGGCACCCCGACTTTCGCGGCCTTGCGGCCGGTGCGGAAGTCGCGGATTTCCCAGCCCCGGTTCTTGGCGACCTCGCGCAGGTCGGCGTCGGGGTTGATGGCGACGGCGGTGCCGACCAGCGACAGCATCGGGACGTCGTTGTGGCTGTCGGAATAGGCGCTGCAGCGCTTGAGGTTCAGTCCCTCGCGAATGGCCAGGGTGCGCACGGCGTGGGCCTTGCCGAGGCCGTGCAGGATGTCGCCGACCAGGCGGCCGGTGAAGATGCCGTCCTCGCTCTCGGCGACGGTGCCCAGCGCGCCGGTCAGACCGAGGCGTTTCGCGATGACCTGTGCGAGTTCCACGGGGGTGGCGGTGACCAGCCACACCTGCTGCCCGGCGTCGAGGTGCATCTGGGCGAGCGCGCGGGTGCCGGGCCAGATCTTGTCGGCGATGATCTCGTCGTAGATCTCCTCGCCGAGGGCGGCGAGTTCGGCGGTGGAGCGGCCCGCGATGAACGAGAGCGCCTTCTCCTTGCCGGAGGCCATGTCCGAGCGGCTCTCCTTGCCGGTGATCCGGAATTTGACCTGTTTCCAGGCCATATCGACCAGGTCGGAGGTCTTGAAGTACTTGCGCGCGGCCAGGCCGCGGGCGAAGTGCACGATCGACGCGCCCTGCACCATGGTGTTGTCGACGTCGAAGAACGCGGCGGCGGTGAGGTCGCGCGCGACCGTCGGCAGCGGGGTGTCGTCGTCGTAGAGCGCTAGCTCGGCGTCGTGCAGCGCCAGCGCGGCGTCGGCACTGGCCTCACCGGCCAGGTTGGCGCGGACTTCCTCTTCGCTGGGCCCGAACGGGCTGCGAGTGATACGGGTGAACTGATCCTGCAGTTCCTGCAGGCCCTGCCCCCAACGCGCCGGGAATTCACCGAATCGGCCCGCGATGAAACCCGAGCCCGGCTCTTTCGAACGTTCCGGCACCAGTACCTCCGCCATGTTCTCGCCGACACATAGGCGAGCCCGCGACCAATCCTGTTGGTGCATGAGCCGGCCTAGTCCACAGTAACGCCCGGCGGTGACCGGAACGTAGACGGTGAACGACTTAACGGAGAGTTGTTAGATGGAGGGCATGAGCGATCGGTCGAAAACCACTGCTACTCACTCGGTGACACTGCTGACCCGGGCCGGCTGCGGACTGTGCGGTACGGCACTCGAGCAATTGCGTCCGATCTGCGCGGAGTTCGGGATCGAGGTGTCGACGGTCGATGTTGATGTCGCCGCCGCGACCGATCCCGGCCTGCGCGCCGAATACGGTGACCGGCTGCCGGTGGTGTTGCTGGATGGTCGTGAGCACAGCTATTTCGATGTCGACGAAGCGCGCTTGCGGGCCGATCTGGCCAAGTAGGTAACCCCTGATCAGTGGGATTTTGCGGGCGAACACCGCAAATCGCCTTCCGGCGCGTTGCGTAGCGGGTTCGGGCCGATGAGGGTTGAATGAACCCGGGCCCGGAGCCTGCCGCAAAGTGACTGAATTCACCGACTTTGTGCAGGGCTTCACAAGCGGTTACGGTGGTGGCACGCAACCCGCCTTCTCGGCAGCGGAAGCGACCCCCTGAACCTGACTCGACCTCGCCTGTACCGGCCGCGACGGTCTCCCGGCGTCGGGTCGACAAAAGAACCCGGACACTCACCCCCGGCCGGACGAGGAGCGCAAGCGACGTGACAGAGCAGCACGAGACGCCGCAGACCGGCGTCTCCAAGGCTCTGCAGAAGGACATCCCGCAGGCCACGGTGGCCCGCCTGGCTACCTATCTCCGAGTGCTCGCCGTACTTGCCGACGATGCAGTTGCCATCGTATCTAGTGAGGAACTGGCTGTCGCGGCGGGTGTCGGTTCGGCGAAGTTGCGCAAGGATCTTTCCTTCCTCGGCCCCAACGGTGTTCGCGGTGTCGGCTATGACGTGATCAAGCTGCGCGACCGCATCGAAGATGTGCTCGGCCTGTCCGAGGGGCACCGGGTGGTGCTGGTCGGAGCGGGAAACCTGGGTCGCGCCCTGGTCGGTTACGGCGGATTCCGCCGTCGCGGTTTCGCCATGGTGGGTTTGTTCGACAACGATCCGGCGGTGATCGGCACGCAGGTGTGTGGGCTGGTGGTGCGCGATGTGGCCGAATTGACCGGTGCCGTGGCCGCTTTGGAGCCGACCATCGCGGTGTTGACCGTGCCGGACAAGGCCGCGCAGGGTGTCTGCGATCTGCTGGTCGACGCCGGGGTGCAGTGCGTGCTGAGTTTCTCGGCGCTGGCGCTGAACGCGCCGGACACCGTCGAGGTGCGGCGGGTCGATCTCGCGGTGGAGATGCAGCTGCTGTCCTTCGAGCGGGCCCGCAGTGCGGAATCCGCGGCCGAAGAGGCGATGAGCGCGGCGGCCGCCGGTGATGTGAGCGTGGTGTCCACGCCGATCCGCCGAGTGGCGACGATTCAAACGGGGCGCCCGGCGGCGGGCACTGAGACAACCAGCAAGGGAGCGGTGGTCCAGCCATGAGTGTGCTTCTCGTCGGGATCTCGCATCGGAGTGCACCGGTGTCGGTGCTCGAGAAGATCGCCATCACCGAACACGACCGGCCGAAACTGACCGAGGAGATGCTGGTCTCCAGCCACGTGTCCGAGGCGATGATCGTCTCCACGTGCAACCGCATCGAGATCTACGCGGTGGTCGACGCCTTCCATCCGGCGTTGGGTGAGATCGGTGAAATGCTCACCAGGCATTCGGGATTGCCGCTGCCGGAGCTCACCAAGCACGCCTATGTCCGGTATGCGGAGGCCGCGGCCGAGCATCTGTTCGCGGTCGCGTCGGGCCTGGATTCCATGGTGGTCGGCGAGCAGCAGGTGCTGAGCCAGATCCGCGCCGCCTATGCCGCTTCGGATTCGCAGCAGGCGGCCGGGCGCACCCTGCACGAGCTGGCGCAGCACGCGCTGCGGGTCGGCAAGCGGGTGCATTCGGAGACCGGCATCGACCGCGCGGGCGCGTCGGTGGTGTCGGTGGCGCTGGATCGGGCGCGGCTGGTGCTCGGACCGCTCGCCGGCCGCACCGCGCTGGTGCTGGGTGCGGGCGCGATGGGCGGGCTCGCGGTGGCGCAGCTGGCGCGCGGCGGGGTCGAGAAGATCGCCGTGGTGAACCGGACGCTGGAAAAGGCGCAGCGCCTGGCCAATACGGCCACCACCATGCACGGGGTCGCCGCCGAGGCGATCGAGATCGACCGGATGGCCGAGGCGATGGCCGCCGCGGATGTGGTGGTCACCTGTACCGGCGCGGTCGGGACGGTGGTGACGCTCGCGGATGTGCATCGCGCGTTGTCGGCCCGGCCGGGTGACGAACTGGTGATCTGCGACCTGGGCCTGCCGCGCGATGTGGATCACGCGGTGGCGGGGCTGCCGGGTGTGACGGTCATCGACATGGAGACGCTGCAGCGCGATCCGTCGGCCGGCGCGGCCGCCGACGACACCGCCGCCGCGCGCACCATCGTGGCCGACGAGCTTTCGAAATATCTTGCCGGGCAGCGCATGGCCGAGGTCACCCCGACCGTCGCCGCGCTGCGCCAGATGGCCGCCGACGTGGTCGAGTCCGAGCTGATGCGGCTGGATTCCCGACTACCGGGACTGGCATCCACCGATCGCGAGGAGGTCGCCCGTACCGTGCGACGCGTGGTCGACAAACTGCTGCACGCACCGACCGTGCGGGTGAAACAGCTGGCCTCGACGCCGGGCGGCGACAGCTACGCCGAGGCGTTGCGGGAGCTGTTCGAACTGAAACCCGGTGCGGCGCAAGCCGTTGCCGCGCCGATGGAGATCGCCGCTCTGACGGGCGAACTGGCCGATGACTTCACGGCCGCCCACCCGGGCGACGAACAGGGGCTGAACGCATGACCGGAGCAATGGTGCACGAGAACAACACAACAGTTCGCGGTTCTTCCGACGCGCCGTGGCGGATCGGCACCCGCGGCAGTCTGCTGGCCCTCACCCAGGCCGGGCACGTGCGCGATGCCCTGGTCGCCAACGGTCAGCAGGCCGAACTGGTCATCGTGAAGACCGCCGGTGACAAGAACGCCACGGATCCGGTCTCGAAGATCGGCGTCGGCGTGTTCACCGCCGCGTTGCGCGAGGAATTGGCCGCGGGCAACGTCGATATCGCGGTGCACTCCTACAAGGATCTGCCGACCGCGCAGGACCCGCTGTTCGATATCGCCGCGATTCCGCCGCGCCAGGATCCGCGCGACGCGCTGGTCGCCCGTGACGGCCTGGTGCTCGGTGAGCTGCCCGCGGGGTCGAAGATCGGCACTTCCGCGCCGCGCCGGTCCGCGCAGTTGCGGGCGCTGGGTCTCGGCGTCGAGATCCTGCCCCTGCGCGGCAATCTCGATACCCGAATTGCCAAGGTAGCCAACGGTGAACTCGATGCGGTCGTGGTGGCGCGGGCCGGGCTGGCCCGCATCGACCGCCTCGACGCCGTCACCGAATCGCTGGAACCGGTGCAGATGCTGCCCGCCCCTGCTCAGGGGGCGCTGGCGGTCGAATGCCGCAGCGTCGACACCGAACTCGTGACCATCCTGTCCGCTCTCGACGATTACGGCACCCGTGCCGCGATCACCGCGGAGCGGGCGCTGCTGGCCGAATTGGAGGCCGGTTGCACCGCGCCGATCGGTGCGCTGGCCGAGGTCGTCGAATCGCTCGACGACGACGGCCGGGTGGTGGAGGAGTTGTCGCTGCGCGCCTGCGCGGCGGCTATCGACGGCTCGGATGTGATCCGGGCCTCGGCGGTCGGCTCAGTCGCGGATGCCGCGGAACTGGGCCGGGCGCTGGCGCGCGAGCTCTTGGAGCTGGGGGCGCGTGAACTGCTCAGCGTCACAGAGGAATCCGCTGAGCCCACTGACAGCAACGAACCCAGCCCAATGGAGAACAACCGATGAGCCGAGCCCCGAAGAAGAATCCCGGTCGGATCCTGTTCGTTGGGTCGGGTCCGGGGGATCCTGCGCTGCTGACCGTGCGGGCCCGCGAGGTACTGGCCCGGGCCGAGCTGGCGTTCACCGATCCCGATGTCGACAAGGGCGTGCTCGCCCTGATCGGCTCGGCGGTCGAGGAGGAGCCGGACGGCACCCGCCCGGTCGACGTGCGCCCTGCCCTGGGCGATGCCGCCGAGGTGGCGAAGACGCTGATCACCGAGGCGCGCAACGGTTTCGACGTGGTGCGCCTGGTGTCCGGTGACCCGATGACCACCGATTCGGTGATCCAGGAGGTCAACGCCGTCACCCGCTCGCACCTGAGTTTCGAGGTGCTGCCGGGTCTTTCGGCCGGGACCACGGTGCCCGCGTACGCCGGTATCGAACTGGGTTCCAGCCACACCGTGGTGGATGTGCGCGGCGAGGTGGACTGGGCGGCCGTGGCGGCTGCGCCGGGTCCGCTGGTGCTGCACGCCACCTCCGGGCATCTGGCCGAGACCGCGTCGGCGCTGGTCGAGCACGGTCTGGCCCCGCAGACGCCGGTGGCGGTGACGGTGCGCGGGACGACCCGTCAGCAGCGCACCATCGACGCCACCCTGGCCACCCTGAACAACGCGGCCTCCGAACTGGTCGGCCCGCTGGTCGTCACGGTCGGCAAAGAGGTGGAGAAGCGTGCCAAGACCTCCTGGTGGGAGTCGCGGGCGCTCTACGGCTGGACCGTTCTGGTGCCGCGCACCAAGGAGCAGGCGGGGGAGATGAGCGAGAAGCTCGTCAACCACGGTGCCATCCCCATGGAGGTGCCGACCATCGCGGTCGAGCCGCCGCGCAGCCCCGCGCAGATGGAGCGCGCGGTCAAGGGTCTGGTCGACGGCCGCTACCAGTGGGTGGTGTTCACCTCCACCAACGCGGTGCGCGCGGTGTGGGAGAAGTTCGGCGAATTCGGTTTGGACGCACGCGCTTTCAGCGGCGTGAAGATCGCCTGCGTGGGCGAGGCCACCGCGGAGAAGGTGCGCTCGTTCGGCATCAACCCCGAGCTGGTGCCCAGCGGTGAGCAGTCCTCCGAGGGCCTGCTGGCCGACTTCCCGCCCTACGACGATGTTTTCGATCCGGTCAACCGGGTGCTGCTGCCGCGCGCGGACATCGCCACCGAGACCCTCGCCGAAGGTCTGCGCGACCGCGGCTGGGAGATCGACGACGTCACCGCCTACCGCACCGTGCGGGCGTCCCCGCCGCCCGCGGAGACCCGCGAGATGATCAAGACCGGCGGTTTCGACGCGGTGCTGTTCACCTCGTCCTCCACCGTCCGCAACCTGGTCGGCATCGCCGGTAAGCCGCACGCGCGCACCATCGTCGCCTGCATCGGCCCCAAGACGGCCGAGACGGCAATCGAATTCGGCCTGCGCGTGGATGTGCAGCCGGAGGTGGCGCAGGTCGGTGCGCTGGTCGAGGCACTGGCCGAGCACGCCGCGCATCTGCGCGCCGAGGGACTGCTGCCCCCGCCGCGCAAGAAGAGCCGCCGCAGCCGCTGAGGCATCCGGTCGGCCGCGAGCCGAGGTACACGTAGGGCCCCGCGTCGAAAGACGTGGGGCCCTAGTGTTTTTCGGGTACCGAGGGCAGCGTGCAGGGGGTTTGCTGCCCTCGGTGATCGCCGCTTCCGGTATGGGACCGCGGCGAGTTCCGGAAATCAGCGCTGGGCCTGCATCATTCGGCGCACCATGCGGCAGGTGGCGTCGGAGGGCAGGTGCACACCGATGGATTCGGCTGTGTCACGGATCTTTTCGTTGGTTGCCACCTCCGGGCCGAAGGCGCCGGAGTCCAGCAGGGCGATGGCCAGGCGCATGGCCTTCAACCGCCGATTGTGGGCGATGTACCAGGACCGCGGCCGACCGGCCGGTAGCGGCTGCTTGGCCAGCGGCGCCCAGGCGTGATCGATCACGTCCCCCCGCTTCGGTACGGCTGCCCTGGTCACCTTGTCGGACATAGTGGTTACGGCTGCGAGCACGACCCATCCTCCCTGTCGCGATCCGGGTCCGCGGTGGCCGGTTCATCGAAAACCGGTACCGCGACACCCTCGAACACATCTTCGATTCTACTCGGCCCCACCGACAAGATCCGCTGCTCACCGAGACATCGATCGCGCCCGCGCGGGGACATTGATCGCACCCGCGCAGGGGCATCGATCGCGACCGCGCGCAGACATCCGTCGCACCCGCGCGGGCGCGCGCGCTCGCCCGTGGACGCGGGCATATCATGCGAGCATGACCGGAATCGACCGCCCACGGCGGTTACGTCGCACCCCTGCGATGCGTCGGCTGGTGGCCGAGACCAGTCTCGAGCCGCGCCACCTGATCCTGCCCATGTTCGTCGCCGACGGGCTCGGTGAACCGCGCGAGATCTCTTCCATGCCAGGCGTTTTCCAGCACACCATGGATTCGTTGCGCAAGGCCGCCGTGGAGGCGGTGGCCGCGGGCGCGGGCGGGCTGATGCTGTTCGGGGTGCCGCGGGCGGAGGACAAGGACGCGGAGGGCAGCGGGGCCAGCGATCCGGACGGCATCCTCAATCGCGGCCTGCGCGCCCTGGTCTCGGAGGTCGGCGGCTCGACGGTGGTCATGGCCGACACCTGTCTCGACGAGTTCACCGACCACGGCCACTGCGGCGTGCTGGACGAGCGCGGCGGGGTCGACAACGACGCCACCCTGCGCCGCTATGTCGATATGGCGTTGGCGCAGGCCGAAACCGGCGCGGACCTGCTCGGCACCAGCGGCATGATGGACGGTCAGGTGGGTGCGATCCGCGAAGGTCTGGACGCGGCCGGGCACCTCGATACCGGCATCCTCGCCTACGCGGCCAAGTACGCCTCCGCGTTCTACGGCCCGTTCCGGGAGGCCGTCGGCTCCTCGCTGCAGGGCGATCGCCGCACGTATCAGCAGGATCCGGCCAATCGCCGGGAAGCGTTGCGGGAGTTGGAACTCGACGTGGTCGAGGGCGCGGACATCGTGATGGTCAAGCCGGCCATGTCCTACCTGGATATCCTGCGCGAGGTCGCCGACCGCTCGCCGGTCCCGGTGGCCGCTTATCAGATCTCCGGCGAGTACGCGATGATCACCGCCGCCGCCCAGCGCGGCTGGATCGATCGCAAGGGCGCGATCCTGGAGTCGCTGCTCGGAATTCGGCGTGCCGGTGCGGACATGGTGCTCACCTACTGGGCCACCGAAGCCGCGCACTGGCTGGCGTGAACGGGCTGTACCCGGTCGTGAATCCGATGCTTCCGCCGGTCGGGCCGCGACCGGTTCCCGAGGACGTGGGCACCGCGTGCCGCCTCTGGTACGTCGCGCTCGGCGTCGGCGTGGTGCAGTTGATCGCCACCCTGATCACGCAGATCGGGAAGCGAGAAGAGCTGGCGCAGCAGATGTTCGATCAGGTCAAGGCGTCGCAGCCGACGGCCACGCTGGCGCAGGTGCAGGTCTGGGTGGTGATCGTCTTCGTGCTGGTGGCGCTGTTCTGGCTGGTGCTCACCGGTGTCGGGGTGGCGGTGGTGTACCAGCTCGGGCGCGGAAAGGGTTGGGCGCGTGCGCTGCTCACCGGATTCGGGCTGTTCCTGATCCTGGGCGCGGCCGGGACCATGTTCGGGATCGCGTCCGCGACGGGGGTGGCCTCGGTGGTCGCGGGCGGGGCCGGGATCGTGCAGGCGGTGCTCGCGGCCGGGGCCGTATTCCTTTGCTACCGTGCCGAATCCGACCCGTACTTCCGTCGCGGGCCCGGGTCGGATTACCCGCGCTAGCTGGTCGGTAAACCCGCGATCGGGGTCGATACTCCCGAGTTTGTTACGGGCGTACTAACGGGTATGGTGAGGGCAGTCACAGGTAATTCGGGAACCGGCAGCCGGGTGTCATGCGTTGTGTCATGGACCATTCGGCCCGGGAAAGCGGGTGCAACGATGCGAGTGGTGATCCAGCAGCCGCACAGCCTTCGGCGGGATGTTCTGGTGTTGAGTCTGTTGTTTCTGTTCGGACTGCTCACCCTCGCCGTGCTGTTGATTCCGGGCCTGACCCACTGAACGAATTCGCGATCTCTAGTCTCGACCTATGAGTGAGGCCACCCACGCCCCCGCGGCCGTGCTGTTCTACGAGCCGGGTGCTCGCTGGCGGACTGTCACCTACGGGCCCGCGCTGTGCGCGATGATCCTGGCGATCGAGGTGGTGCGCGGCGGTGCGGTGCACTGGTTCGGGCTCGTCTTCTGCGCGGTCCTGCTCGGCGGATTCGTCTGGTTGCAGGTGGTCGCGGGCAAGCGGCACATCAGTGTGGAGCTGACCGAAGAGGCGCTGCGCGAGGGCGCCGAGGTGACCTCGTTGCGCGACATTCGCGAGGTGCTGCCCGAGGACGACGAGGAGTCCTGGGACTATGAGGACTGGCAGTCGGCGCGGGCGCTGGGCGAGCTCAGCGGCGTGCCGCGACGGCGCAAGGGCATCGGCCTGAAGCTGAAGGATGGCAAGCTGGTGCAGGCCTGGGCGCGCGATCACGTCATGCTGCGCGCCGCACTGACCGCGGCGCTGGAGCGCCGCGACGGTACCGGGGCCGAGGACGAGAAGGAGGCGTCGTGATGCGGTGGTTCACCGTGTTCGCCGAATTCGTGCTGGCCGTGCTGCTGGTCGCGGGCGTGGTGTGGTGCTGGCACAACGGAATTCGGACCACCTGGTTGCAGGCGCAGGGTGACGCACCGGGGTTCGACGCCACCCGGTATGTCGGGCCGTGGCTGGCCGGATCCGCGCTGCTGGCCATGGTGTCGGGGCTGCTGTTGGTCGACCTGGTGGCCCGGGCGTTCCGCAATCGGGCGACACACCGCGCGTAGGGGTGCGAACTCCACGTTTGTCTTGGCCGGGGCCGGGTAGACGCGGAAGATGGATGCCATGAAGCGCATTGATCTCGTGAAATGTGCCGCCGCGGCGGTACTGGCCACGGGGCTGCTCGGCGCTGTGGCCGCGGCTCCGGCCGTCGCCGCTCCGGTCGCTCCCGTCCCCGCGCCGAGTACTCCGCTGGTCGCGACGTCCTGGCAAGACCTACTACCCCCCCAGCTGGACTGCCTGATTTCCACCGGATGGGCGGCATTTTGCCTGGGGATTCCGCTGCCATAGCGGGGGAGCGGCGGCGCGACCGCAGACCGTGCCGCCGCCTCGGCTACCGGCCGGGTTCGGTCCAGTTCTGGTAAACGTCCAGCACTCGTCCGCCACGGGTTCCCGGGGCATTGAAGTAGACGACCACGCTGCCGTCCGGGTGGTCGGCGGCCTCCGACATCACCTGTCGCAGTGAGGCATGCACGCCGCCGCGCTCGTCCTTGTAGATGGCGGTATCCGGCTGCAAGCCCGCACCCATCTTGCTCACCGGCACGAACATGCTGATCACCGCGGGCGCGGGACCGCCTGCGACAGCGGCGGTTTCGTCGTGCGACAGCGACATCCCGATCCGCCCCTGATCGATCTGGATCAGCGGCACCCCCGCCGCCGCGCTACCCGCACCGGCCGTGGCCACCGCCACGACACCGGCCGAAATCGCAATGACCCCAACGCCGAACCGAACGACCCGCATACGTCCGCCCTTTTCTCGAAGCCATCTCCTGTGTCGAAAACATTACGCATCAGCTATCAATCAGCGACCCATTAGTCCGAAATCTCCGACCCGGCGTGTTGCCCCGACCGTCCAGTCCTTTGCAATCCGGATAGCTGCACCCGCGGGCCGCACCCCGGCAGCCGGGTTCAGGGTGGTTGGTTTGGTTCGGGACGCGGTGTTCTTGTTCGGGTGCGAAGATGACGGGTTGGGCTGTGGGAGATGCCACTCGACTACACCCTGTCGTCGACGGGTGCGGAGGCGGCTGCCAGACTGGGGGCCGTGAGTTCTTCTCCGCGTGTGAGCCAGGCGTCCGTGCCGGTCTCAGCCCAGCTTTTCGAACGCGCCGCGGCGGTCATTCCGGGCGGCGTGAATTCGCCCGTGCGCGCGTTCAACTCCGTGGGCGGGACGCCGCGGTTCATCGCCTCCGCGCGCGGATGCACGCTGACCGACGCCGACGGCAACGACTACGTCGACCTGGTGTGTTCCTGGGGTCCGATGATCCTCGGGCACGCACACCCGGCGGTGGTCGAGGCAGTGCAGCGGGCGGCGGTCGGCGGGCTGTCCTTCGGCGCCCCGACCGAGGCCGAGATCCTGCTCGCGGAAGCCATTGCGGCACGGGTCGACCCGGTCGAGCGGGTGCGGCTGGTGAACTCCGGCACCGAGGCCACCATGAGCGCGGTGCGCCTGGCGCGCGGGTTCACCGGGCGCAGCAAGATCGTCAAGTTCAGCGGCTGCTACCACGGGCATGTGGACGCGCTGCTGGCCGACGCGGGTTCGGGCGTGGCCACCCTGGGCCTGCCGACCTCGCCGGGCGTCACCGGTGCGCAGGCCTCCGACACCCTGGTGCTGCCCTACAACGATCTCGCCGCCGTGACTGCGGCGTTCGCCGCGCATCCGGGTGAGATCGCCTGTGTCATCACCGAGGCCGCGGCCGGGAACATGGGCGCGGTCGCGCCGGTCCCCGGTTTCAACGCGGGCCTGCGCGCGCTCACCCGCGAGCACGGCGCACTGCTGATCATGGACGAGGTGATGACCGGTTTCCGGGTCAGCGCGTCGGGTTGGCACGGCATCGACGGCGTGGCCGGTGACCTCTACACCTTCGGCAAGGTGATGAGCGGTGGCCTGCCCGCCGCCGCGTTCGGCGGCCGCGCCGACATCATGGGCCACCTGGCTCCGCTGGGCCCGGTCTACCAGGCGGGCACCCTCTCGGGTAACCCGGTCGCGGTGGCCGCCGGTCTGGCCACCCTCGCCGCCGCCGACGAGCAGGTCTACGCGACGTTGAACAAGAACTCCGAGCGGCTGGGCGGGCTGCTCACCGACGCGCTCACCGCCGAGGGTGTAGCGCACCGGGTGCAATTCGCGGGCAATATGGTGAGCGTGTTCTTCGCCGAGAACCCGGTCACCGACTACGCCGCCGCCAAGGCGGCCGAAACCTGGCGTTTCCCAGCCTTCTTCCACGCGCTGCTGGACGCGGGCGTCTACGCGCCGCCGAGCGCCTTCGAAGCCTGGTTCGTCTCCGCCGCCCTCGACGAGAGCGCTTTCGACCGCATCGCCGCCGCCCTCCCCGCCGCCGCCCGCGCCGCGGCGGCCGCCACCCCAGAAGGATCCGCCGCGTGAGTTCCGCCCCAGACTCCGGACTACCCGCCCGTCCCCAGCACGAGGCCCCGCTGACCGCCGCCGACGCCTCCCGCCTCCTGGACTCGATCCGCCAGGCCGAGGACCAGCTCGCCCAGACCGGCGAGCTCATCGCCGTCTCTCCTTCCGCCGCAACCGAATTCGCTGTCGCGGCCCATGACGCGGGTTCCGCCGAAGGCGTCGTGCAGGCACACGCCGGTTTCGATGCGCCCGTCGCCGTCGATGCAGCGGTCTCCACCGGTGATGCCGCCGCGGCCGTCGAACCGGGCTCGGGCATCGATGACGGAATCGCGGAATCCGAAGCCGCGGTCGAATCTCCTTCCGGCACACTCGCTTCGAGTGATTCGTCGTCCATCGTGGCCGATCTGGCCGGGGTGACGCCGGTCGGAGCGGCGTGGGCGGTCGAATCCGCCGACTACGCGGCCGAATCGGGTCTCGCGGATGACACGGCGGAGCCGGTGTTCAACGCGGCGATCGTCGCGGCCGGGGAGTTCGCGACTGTCGAAGCAGGGAATGGTGCTGTCGCAGGGCCCGCCGTGGCGGAGTTCGCCGCCGAGGTGGTTGTCGAGGTCGATCCGGAGGGTTCGGACGAGGCCGCCACCGCGACCCCCGCCGCTGCGGTGAGCAAGCCGCCCAGTGACCCCGACACCGACGAATTCGTAGCTGTGACCAGCGGTTTGACGCTTCCCGGCGACGTGGTCTCCGACGTCGAGACCATCGTGCACGTGATGCGGCACGGCGAGGTTCACAATCCGAAGGGCATCCTCTACGGCCGCCTGTCGGGATTCCAGCTGTCGGTGACCGGTCGCGCGCAGGCGCAGACGGTGGCGCGCTCGCTGGCCGATCACGACATCGCGTTGATCGTGGCGTCGCCGCTGCAGCGCGCGCAGGAGACCGCGGAGCCGATCGCGAACGGGCACGGCCTGGCGATCCGCACCGACGACAATCTGATCGAGGCCGGCAATACCTTCGAGGGCCTGCGGGTTTCGGCTCGCGACGGCGCGCTGCGCAAGCCGCGGCACTGGCTGAAGCTGCGCGATCCGTTCACGCCGTCGTGGGGTGAGCCGTACCTGCAGATCGCGCATCGCATGCTGGCCGCGGTGAACAAGGCCCGCACCGAGGCCGAGGGTCGCGAGGCCGTGCTGGTGTCGCATCAGCTGCCGGTGTGGACGTTGCGCCGGTTCCTGCAGGGGCAGCGGCTGTGGCACGATCCGCGCAGCCGGCAGTGCTCGCTGGCGTCGCTGACTTCCCTGGTGTACCAGGGCGATACGTTGATCGACATCGTCTACTCCGAGCCCGCGGGTGCTTCGGATCCCGCGGTGACCGGGGCATGAGTGGGTCAAGCCCGGAGGCGGCAGCGCGCGTAACCACGCAGGGCTCCCACTCGTGCCGGATGGACGCAGCATGAGACGCGTCTTCGCGTCGCTGCTGGCGGGTGTGTGCCTGGTGGCGGGGCTGACCGCGTGCACCACGGCGGGTAAGGACGCGGTGGCGCAGGGCGGCACCTTCGATTTCGTGTCACCGGGCGGGAAGACGGAGATCTATTACGATCCGCCGTCCGCGCGCGGCACCATCGGCAAGCTGTCGGGCCCGGATCTGATGACCTCGGGCAAGACCACCTCGGTGGACGATTTCCCGGGCAAGATCGTCGTCGTCAATATCTGGGGTCAGTGGTGCGGCCCGTGCCGGGCGGAGGCGCCCGCGCTGGAGCAGTCGTATTCGGCCTTCAAGGACAGGGGTGTCGCGTTCCTGGGCATCAATGTTCGTGACAATCAGAAGGACAAGGCCCAGGATTTCGTGACCGACAATCAGGTCGGTTACCCCTCGATCTACGACCCGTCGATGCGCACCCTGCTCGCGCTCGGCGGCAAGTTCCCGACCAGTGTCATTCCGACGACCATCGTGCTGGACAAGCAGCATCGGGTGGCGGCGGTGTTCCTGCGCGCGCTGCTGGCCGAGGATCTGCAGCCGGTGCTGGACAAGCTGGTGGCGGAGCAGTCGTGAATCACGTGAGTGTGCTTGCCAGCGTTGGTGATTCGTTCCAGCAGACGGCGGCGACGGGTCCGTTGCTGCTGGCGCTCGGCGCGTGTCTGCTGGCCGGTCTGGTGTCGTTCGCGTCGCCGTGTGTGGTGCCGCTGGTGCCGGGTTACCTGTCGTATCTGGCCGGTGTGGTGGGCGCGGAAGCCCCGCCGGTGACCGTCGAGGGTGCGAAGACCGCTGTGGCGCAGCGTAATTCGGCGCGAATGCGGGTCGCCGGTGCGGCCGGGCTGTTCGTGGCGGGTTTCACCGTGGTGTTCGTGCTGGCGTCGGTGACGGTGTTCGGTGCGATCCAGGTGCTGAACGTGAATCGTGATCTGCTGCAACGGGTCGGCGGCGTGGTGACCATCGTCATGGGCTTGGCGTTCATCGGCCTGATCCCGGCGTTGCAGCGCGACACCCGGATGGAGCCGCGCCGCCTGGGCGGCCTGCTGGGTGCGCCGCTGCTGGGTGCGGTGTTCGCGCTCGGCTGGACGCCGTGCCTGGGCCCGACGCTGTCGGGTGTGATGGCGGTGTCGGCGGGCACCCAGGGCACCACGGCGGTGCGCGGGGTCGCGTTGATCGTGGCCTACTGCCTGGGTTTGGGTCTGCCCTTCGTGATCCTGGCGTTCGGGTCGGCGACCGCGTTGCGCGGTGTCGGCTGGCTGCGCCGTAATTCCCGCACCATTCAGGTGATCGGCGGGCTGCTTCTGGTGGCCGTCGGCATCGCCCTGGTGACCGGAGCGTGGGACCAGTTCGTTTCGTGGGTCCGCGACGCCTTCGTCTCGAATGTGACCCTGCCGATCTGATGACTACGACCGTCGAAACTCCCGCCCCCGCGCCCGCTCAGCCGCCGCGTCAGTCGCTGCCGGGCCGTGTGATCGGCCTGCTGCGCAACAGCTGGCGTGGCCTCACCAATATGCGCACCGCGCTGATGCTGCTGTTCCTGCTGGCCCTGGCCGCGATCCCCGGTGCGCTGCTGCCGCAGCGCAGCCTGAACAAGCAGAAGGTCGACGACTACATCGCGAACCGGCCGACGCTGGGGCCGTGGATGGATCGGCTGCAGCTGTTCGACGTGTTCTCCAGTTTCTGGTTCACGGCCGTGTACGTGCTGCTGTTCGTGTCGCTGGTGGGCTGCATTCTGCCGCGCTGCGTCGACCACTATCGGGCGTTGCGGACGCCGCCGGTCAAGGCTCCGCGCAATCTTTCCCGGCTGCCGCACCACTATTCGGGTTCCGACAGCGAAGATCCGGAGCAGGTGATCGAGCGCGCCCGCAAGCAGATGCGGGGTTGGCGCACGGTGGTGCAGCCCGGCAATCGCGAAGGGGAACTGACTCTTTCGGCGGAGAAGGGCTACACCCGTGAGCTCGGCAACCTGGTGTTCCACCTGGCGCTGGTGGGTCTGCTGGCGGCGGTCGCGGTCGGCAAGCTGTTCGGCTACGAGGGCAATGTGGTCGTGATCGCCGATGACGGACCGGGTTTCTGCACCACCACGCCCGCGGTGTTCGACTCGTTCCGGGCGGGCAATGTCAACGACGGCACCGGGCTCGCGCCGATGTGTGTGCGGGTCAAGGACTTCAAGGCCGATTACCTGCCCAATGGTCAGGCGTCGATGTTCACCTCGAACATCCAGTATCAGACCGGCAAGGATCTGGACACCGGTACCTGGCGGGACACCGCCATTCAGGTGAATCATCCGCTGCGGGTCGCCGGTGACCGGGTTTACCTGCAGGGCCACGGTTTCGCGCCGAAGTTCACGGTGACGTTCCCGAACGGGCAGACGCGCACCGAGGCGATCCAGTGGAAGCCGGACGACGCGACCACGTTCCTGTCCTCGGGTGTGCTGCGCATCGATCCGCCGGGTGGCATGTATCCGAGCGAGGACGAGCGGCGCAAGCATCAGGTGGCGATCCAGGGTCTGTTCGCGCCGACGGCGCTGCTGCACGGTTCGTTGCTGACCTCCATGTATCCGGCGATGCGGGATCCGGCGGTCGCGATCGACATCTATCGCGGTGACACCGGTCTGGATACCGGTCGCGCACAGTCGCTGTTCTCGCTGGATCCGGAGATGATCAAGCAGAACCGGTTGACGAAGGAACAGCGGGTGAACCTGAAGCCCGGTGAGTCCGCGGCCCTGTCCGACGGCACCAAGGTGACCTTCGACGGTGCCGAGGAGTTCGTGAACCTGCAGGTCTCGCACGATCCGGCGCAGAAGTGGGTGCTGGTGTCGGCGTTGACGATGATGGCGGGCCTGCTGGTGTCGCTGCTGATGAAGCGCCGCCGGATCTGGTTGCGGGTGTACCCGGATGCCGACGCCGATGGAAAACGACGTACGGTAGTAGAAATGGGCGGATTGGCCCGCACGGATCAGGCCGGGTGGGGCGGCGAGTTCGACCGATTGCGTGCGCGGTTGCTGACCGAGAACACGGGAGACAAGTAATGCCGATCGACGAGACCATCGCCTCCTACAGCGATCTCGCGTTCAAATCGGCCATCGTGATCTACGCGCTGGTGTGGATCATGCTGGTCTGGCAGTTCGCCCTGACCCGAACCGTGCCGACCACCGCGCGCGAGCTGGTGACGGTCGGCGGCGGTCCCGCCGAGCCGCCCGCCCCCGACGTGCCCGGCAAGGTGGCGCCGCGGGTCGAGGCGCGCCGACCGTTCCCGGAACGCCTGGGCAACATGGCTTTCGCGGTGCTGTTCGTCGGTTTCGGTGTGCACGCGTTGTCGATCGTGTTGCGCGGCTTCGCAACCCACCGCTTCCCGCTCGGCAATATGTTCGAGTTCATCACCATGGCCACCGGTGCCGCGATGCTGCTGGGTCTGGTGCTGCTGCGTGATCAGCGCTACCGCGGCATGTGGTCGTTCCTGCTGATTCCGGTGCTGGTCCTGCTGTTCCTGGCGGGCACCAAACTGCATGTCGACGCCGCCCCCGTGGTCCCCGCCCTGAAGTCCTACTGGCTGCCGATCCACGTCACCGTGATCTCTATCGGCTCGGGCGTCTTCCTGGTCTCGGGTGTCGCGAGTGTCCTGTTCCTGTACCGCATCTGGCAGCCCGCGGGCCACGAGTCCGACAACATCTTCGGCCAGATCGCCCGCCTCCTCCCCGACGCCCAACTCCTCGACCGCCTCGCCTACCGCACCACGATCATCGGCTTCCCCGTCTTCGGCGGCGGCGTGATCCTCGGCGCGATCTGGGCCGAAGCCGCCTGGGGCCGCTTCTGGGGCTGGGACCCGAAGGAAACCTGCTCCTTCATCGCCTGGGTCCTCTACGCCGCCTACCTGCACGCCCGCGCGACCTCCGGCTGGCGAGACACCAAGGCCGCCTGGATCAACATCGCCGGTTTCATCGCGATGCTGTTCAACCTTTTCATCATCAACATCGTGGTGAGCGGCCTGCACAGCTACGCGGGCCTGAACTAGCCCTTCGTTGTGAGCAGCGTGCTCAGCGCGGCTGCTGCTCGGCGATCACGGCCCAGTCGTCCGCCGCGCGGCCGTCGGCGATCGCCTGATCGAACACGCCGCTGAGTAGTTCGCCGAATGGCAGGGTGACGGCCTGGTCGGCGGCTGCCTCGAGGGCGAGGTGGAGGTCCTTGCGTCCGAGCGCGGTGGTGAACCCGGCGGGCTGGTACTTCCGTTGCGCGATCATCGAGCCGTAGCCGGAGTAGACCGGGCCGGGAAACAGTGTCGCGGTGAGCAATTCGATGAACTGGCTCGGGTCGGTGCCCGCCGCGTCGGCGACGCTGACCGCTTCCCCGAGGGACTGGATCGTGCAGGCGATCAGGTAGTTGCCCAGGATCTTGGCGATATTGGCCTGCTCGGGGCGCTCACCCAGACGCCAGGTGCGCGATCCGATGATGTCGAACAACGGCTGGACCCGGTCGATGAGGGCGGGCGCTCCGGCGGCGAGGATGTTCAGCGCACCGGCCTCCGCGACGTTGACCCGGCCGAACACCGGGGCCGCGAGATAGCCGATCCCGTGCGCGGCGTGCGCGTCCGCGGCCCGGCGGGCCAGACCGGCGCTCACCGTGGCGATGTTGACATGGACCGCCCCGGGCCGGGCCTCGCCGAGGACCCCGGAGTCGAGAAAGGCCTCCGCACAGGCGGTGTCATCGGACAGGACCGAGAACACCACCGCACACTGGAAGGCCTCGGCGACGGATGCGACGCGCACAGCTCCATGCTGTTCGAGCTGTTCCGCGGGCCCGGCCGAGCGGTTCCACACGACAACCTCATGGCCCGCCCGCACCAGATTGCCCGCGATCGCTCGCCCCATCGCGCCCAGACCGATGACTGCAACCTCGCCCATCGCACAACCTCCATTTTTGTGAACCGTCCAAGACGGTTCGATTATGGCGCGAGTCGATTCCGATGTCGAACCGGTTAAGATGGTTCACGTAGCGGTGTGGAAGGTGATGACTGTGGAGGCCCGTCAACTGTTCCGGTTGGACAACGAGGTGCTGGCGTTCCGCTTCACTGCCACGATCAGCGACCGGGCCGATACCGCACCCCGGGAGCGGCTCACCGATCCCGGACGGCTCGAACTCTGGTTGCACGCCTCAGAGCTCGCTGTGCCCGAGGTATCGCCCCTCGAATTCCAGCACGCACTCGATCTGAGGGAAGCGATCTACCGTGCCGGGCTGGCCGCCGCCGTCTCCCGGCAACCCGATCCGGATGACGTGGCGCTGCTGAATCGGACTGCGGCAGTGGGGCAGTCGAGTCCCGCACTCGACAATGGAATCGCGGTCTGGCACCTCAGCCCGCGAGCGCCGGTACCGGACGCACTCGGAGTGCTTGCCGCCGACGCCATCCGAGTACTCGGCGGCCCCGACCGCGGCCGCATCAAAGCCTGCGAAGGCCCCGGCTGCGCCGGTCTCTTCCTCGACACCAGCCGCGGCGCGAACCGCCGCTGGTGCTCGATGAACACCTGCGGCAACAAGGTCAAGAAATCCCGCCTTGCCGACAAATGACCAATTACCAACGGGCGAAACGTAATTCAGAACAGTCGATCATCCGAAGACGGTGGCACCGGCGCAGCTCCCGGGCGTGCGAGCTCATCGTCGTCGACGACATCCTGAATCGCGTCGACCTGGTCTTGGACCACCTCGGCACGGGCGATCAGTTCGACGCGGTCGGGCTCGGTGAGGCTTTCGGCTTCGAGCTTGAGGTAGACGCACGAGAGTGTGGATCGCAAGGACTCGAGGTTGGCATCATCTGATTCCACGAGAGCTCAGAGTACGGGCCGAACTTGGTGATGCCGGGAAGCCGATCTCAGCTGGCGGTCTTTCGCGTCGCGAGCCGAGTTGTCTCGGCGGCGGTAGGTTCGGGGGATGGGGAGTTCTGCCGGTCCGGTGGGCCGAGTACGTGGGTTGCGGCGGCCGGTGGCGATTGTTGTCGGGATCGTGGTGGCGCTCGTTGTTGCTGTGCTGGTGCCGAATTGGTGGCTCGGGCGGGAGGCGGATGCCTGGTATCGGGGGGATGCGGGGCGGGTTCGGGGGCTGGCTGAGGAGATGGTGGCGTTCGAGGCATCGGATGATCGGCAGCGGGATTCAGGGGCGGGCGGGGAGGTCGCGGGGATGTGGGGACTGCTCGCGCATCAGATGACCGCGATCGGGTTGGCGCAGGTGGTTTTGGCGCATCCGGAGTGGCGGGGGGAGTTCGCGGGGGTGGCTACGAAGGCTGCTCGGAAGAGTTTGTTGCCGGGGATGCGCAGTGAGTTCACTGCGGCTTGGCACGGGGAGGATGGGGAGGCTGCGGTCGGAGGGCCGCACGGGCATGCCTATATGTCGTATCCGGCTCTCGCGCTGGGGATGGCGCGGTTGGTGGATCCGGCGTTTCCGGCTGATCTGGCGGCGCGGCAGGATGCGATGGTCGCGGCGTATGAGCGGCAATTGTTGGCTTCGCCGACCGCACTCTTGGAAACTCTTCCGGGAGAGGCCTATCCGACGGATATCGCGGCTGTCGCGGCGGCTATCGCGGTGCACGGGCGGGCGACGGGGCAGGATCATTCGGCGGTGCTGGCGCATTGGGCGCAGCAGGTGCGGGCGGTGCAGATCGACAGGGGCACAGGGCTTCTGGTGCAGCGGATGGGGGTCGATGGGTGGGCACACGACGCCACTCGGGCGTCGGGGACGGGGTTGGGGGCCTACTTCGCGGGGTTCGCGGATCGTTCGGTGGCGCGGGAGTTGGCAGCTGGGCTGTTTCGGCAGGAGCGGAATCTGTTCGGGTTCAGTGCTATTCACGAATATGGTGGCGGATCCAGTGGGGCGGGGGATATCGACAGTGGGCCGGTGATACTCGGAATCTCGGTGTCAGCCACCGCTTTCGCGCTCGCGCCCGCGCGGGCGTTCGGTGAACATGATGTGTTCACCCGAGTGTTCCGGACCGCCGACCTGCTCGGCATGCCGTTGCGGAGCGGGAACCGGGTGCGATTCGGAACCGGTGGCGTGATCGGGAACGCGCTGCTGCTGGCCTTCCTCACCTCGGGACCGGAGTTGGCGCGATGAAATTCCCCGACAGTCCTCGATGGCATGCCGTGTGGCGTTGGGTTCGCGTACCGCTGCTGCTGATCGGGGTGTATCTCGTTCTGCACCAGGTCTTGTCGATGCTGTCCGACGATCACGGCCTCGATTCACCGGGCGGCTTCGGGCTGCCCTATCTCGTGGTCACCGGCCTGGTGCTGATACTGCGCGTGGTCCTGCTGGTCGTGGTGCCCGCCTGCTACGCCTATCGCATCGTCGTCTGGGCGGTGGAGCGGCTACTGCGACTCCGCCCGGTACGCGATCCGCAGCCCGAACAGACCGCGGACCGCGCCCGGTCCTGAACCTCAGACGGCTGCTGCGGTGACGGCGGCGATCAAAGCCTCACCGGTGTAAGCGATTCCGCCGATACCCCACCCGCCGTCGAGCGCGTTGAGGATATTGACCCAGGTGTCGCCGCGATCGTGACCGGGCTCGGTGAGCGCGTCGACGATGTCGGTGGCGGCGGTGATGAAGGCCGCACGGGCGGCGGGATCGGGCAGGCCGATGTTCGGAAGCTTCAGTTCGACCATGACGACGGGCCGGTTGACGCCGCCCGCGTAGATGTCCTGCGGTCGCAGCAGATGCACTGTGCCGCCGATGATTCCGGTGAAGAAGGCGTTTCCGGTACCGCCGCTGATGTCGGCGAGTGCGGCGGTGAGCCGGGGCAGGATTTCGCGTTCGCCCGCAACGGTGATCAGGTGCGCGAGCATCTGGCGGGGTTGCCCGCCGAGAACCCCGTGGGTCTGGTCGACGCGTTTCTCGCGACCGTCCGCCCGGTGGTCGAGGAGTCGGCGGGCGGGGCGGGGTGCGCGGTCGCGGCGGTCACCGTCGATACGGACAGCGGCGAATTGCGTACCGTCGCCGCAACAGCTTTCGATTCGTGGACCGAGACGCTCGCGGACCGTCTGACCGCGGCGGGCGTGGGTAAAGACGAAGCCATGGATCTGGCGACCACCCTGATCACCCTGTTGCAGGGTGCGCACGTGCTGTGCCGGGCCGCCGGAAACATCGAGCCCTTCGATCGGATGGCCCGGGCGGCGGCCGAGTTGGTGCGGAGTCGGTTCGAGCGCTGACCCCCGAAACGACTCGTCCCCCACGGCGCACGGGGCGCTGCGGGGGACAGGTCAAAAGGGCTATCGGCTAACTGGCTATCTGGTTGGCAAGCTTCGGTAATTCAGGTGGATTCCCCGTCGCGGTGTTCGGTGGAGATCTGCTTGAGGAAATCCGGATCGTCTTCTGGACCGATGACGCGGTTGCGCCGACGGGGTGCTGGGCCGGTGCCGGCCGGTCGCTGGGGGCCGAAAGCCTTCCAGCACAGCATCGCTACGGTCACCACCGCGATCAACGCCAACAGGTACGTCACGTCGCTCACCTCCTGTTACCGAGGGTAATCCGTGTGCGCACCCGCGGGCACTTGAAGCGGGTCTAAATCGGTATTACACGCGGGTGGCCTCGGTGGTGAGGGACCGCAGGAGTTGCATGACTTCGGATTCGCGGAACCGGCGGTGCCCGCCCGGAGTCCGCAGAGAGCCGAGCCGACCTGCGTGAGCCCACCGGGTCACGGTCTTCGGATCGACATGGAACAGGGCAGCCACCTGGCCTGGGGTCAGCAGGGTGTCCTGGCCGGTGACGGAACCCATTACGCGGCTCGCCGCGGTGAACGCAGTCATTCGCAAACCTTTCCGTTTCGACAGATCCCTCATCAGTAGCGACATCGTTGCACCGCACCCCCCAGGTGTTCGAACGGTCTCGCTTTGGTAAAGGGGAAGTAATAGACAAAACGGATATCCGTTATGTGTTTACGGTCACGATTTACCGACCAGTAGCGAACCTCCAGCGATTTTCGGGCAGAGGGCCCCGGCGGCCCGCACCACGCCGTCACCTAGGCTGTCGGCGTGAGTGACGCACCCCGGCCCGTGAGCGCGGGCCGCCGCCTGGCCCGCAGTCTGGCCCTCTACACGGTGGCCCGGCTCGGCCTGGTCGCCGTCATCGCCGCCATCATCCTGGGCGTGGCCGCGATCGTGAAGGTCGCCATCCCGCTCATCGTCGCCCTGCTGTTCGCCCTGCTCATCGCCATGCCGCTGTCGCTGGTGCTGTTCAAGAAGCTGCGCACGCAGGTCAACAAGGACATCGCGGTGGTCGACGAGAAGCGCCGCAGCGACCGCCAGCAGCTGATGACACGATTGCAGGGCAAGGAAGAACAGTGACCCGCTGCGACCGCAGCGCACCTCGCGACTGGGTCGACAACGCGGTCCGGCTGATCGACGCCGACACCCAGCGCAGCGCCGATACGCATTTGCTGCGCTATCCGCTGCCCTCGGAGTGGGGCGTTCAGTTGTATCTGAAGGATGAATCCACGCATCCGACAGGCAGTCTCAAGCATCGGCTGGCGAGATCGCTGTTCCTCTATGCCATCTGCAACGGCTGGGTCACCGAGGGCACCACCGTGGTGGAGGCGTCCTCGGGATCGACCGCCATCAGCGAGGCCTATTTCGCGAAGATGCTGGGCCTGGACTTCGTGGCCGTGGTCCCGGCCAAGACCTCCCCGGAGAAGCTCGCGCTGATCGAGGCGCAGGGCGGCCGCTGTCATCTGGTCGATCGCGCGCCGGACATATATACGGAGGCAGCGCGTTTGGCGGCCGAGACCGGCGGCCACTACATGGACCAGTTCACCAATGCCGAGCGCGCCACCGACTGGCGCGGCAACAACAACATCGCCGAATCCATCTTCGAGCAGATGCTGTTGGAGGCGCACCCGGTGCCGTCGTGGGTGGTGGTGGGCGCGGGCACCGGTGGCACCGGCGCGACCATCGGCCGGTATCTGCGCTACAAGCGGCACGAGACCCGGCTGGCTGTGGTGGATCCGGAGAATTCGGCCTTCTACGGCGGTTACGAGCTCGGTGATCTGGGCTTCCAGACCGGAATGCCTTCGCGGATCGAGGGAATCGGCCGCCCGCGGGTGGAGCCGTCGTTCATTCCGACGGTGGTGGACTGCATGATCGCGGTGCCGGATGCCGCGTCGGTGGCGGCCACCCGGCATGCGAGTGCGCTGCTGGGCCGCAAGGTGGGCGGGTCGACCGGCACCAACCTGTGGGGTGCCTTTGCCCTGATTGCCGACATGATCGCCGCGGATCGTACCGGCAGTGTGGTGAGCCTGCTATGTGACGGTGGGGACCGTTATGCCGGAACCTATTTCAATGACGAATGGGTTGCCGACCAGGGGCTGAGCTTACGCGAGCCGACTGCGGTACTGGACGAATTCATCGCCACCGGTACTTGGTCGGGCTAGTTTTCGCACGGCATGGCGATCCGGTGAGAACTGTCGATCACCCATCATGATGTTTGCTAATCGGTTGCCAAAAGTGTGCTGGGATCGCCGAATCGTTAGCCTGGACAGTCTTTTTCGAGGATTTGAAGGACCGCTCGAGGCCTCATGAGTCGTTAACGGGTCTTGACGGATCGGGCCGTTCACGCACCACCGGACGGGTGATCGCGGTGGGTTGATCGACGCTGGAACCAGCACCAGCAACCACGATTGCAGGCTCGACTGCGTGCGCCACATATTGATCCGCAACTCGGTGATGGCCAGCGTGCGCGGATCCCGCACCAGCTTGGTGCGGTCCACCCGCTCCACCGCGACCGCGTCGGACCGCCACATGATGGCGAAATCCGAGTCGGTCAGGCATTTGTGGAGGATCTCCCGCCCGCGCGCGCTCTCACCCTCGCGGGCCAGCGCCATCCGGAACCGGCTGGCGGTCTGGCGGGCCTCGGCCTCCCAATTCACCATGATGGTGCGCGAAATCGGGTTGAAGATCATCCATTCCAGGTAGTTGGTGCCCTCCTCCAGTTCCAGGAAGGTCTCCCGGTGCGCCGCGTTGACCGCGATGACGTCCCAGAGGCCGCTGATGTACGCGCCGATCTTGGGGTTCATCAACTCCAGGTATTCGAGGTCGACCGGGGTGGGGTGGTCGGCGTCGATGCGGGGCAGCGGCCCATCGGCCAGCACCAGTGCGTATTCGAACTCGGCGTGCGGCAGTTTCAGTGCGGTGCCGAGGGATTCGATCACCCGTCGGGACGGGTTGGCGCCGCCTTCGATCTTGGTGAGGTAGGGCACCGAGAGGCTGGCCAGCCAGGCCAGTTGCGGGCGCGTGAGATTCGCGGTCGTGCGGCGCTGGCGAATGTACTCGCCGAACGTGGGAACTCCATCCATTTACTTCGGTTGACCTTACCTAGATGACCGACTGGTACGCCCCAATAGTTTGAAACAACAACGAACCGGACTCACACCGGGGGTGTGCCGCCGGGGTGGATATTGCGCGCGGGACGAGCGGTTTTTCCGGATCTGTCAATTTTCGTTGACGAGCCTCGGATGTCAACGTAAATTGACGGTCATGAGTGAAGCAACGACTCTGGCGGCCGCCGCCGGCAGCCCCGACCCACAGGTCGGGCTCCGCGCGGTGCTCGCGCTGCGCCGGTTGCTCGAGCGGCTCGAGGCCATCCAGGTCACCAATGCCCGGCATCAGGGCTGGTCCTGGCAGGCCATCGCCGACGCGCTCGAGGTCAGCAGGCAGGCGGTCCACCAGAAGTACAACCGGAAGGGCGGTATCCGCTGATGTTCGAAAGATTCGCCAAGGCGGCCAAATACGCGGTCGTGGTGGCACAGGAGGAGGCCCGGGAACTGCGCTCGCCGTCCATCGACGTCGAGCACGTGTTCCTCGGCCTGTTGATATCCCCGGACGAGGGGCTGCGGGAGTTGGTTGCGGCACAGGGCATCACGGCCAACGACGTTCGGAAAGCATTGTCCCGCAAGCAGACCACCGAACCGCTCGGAGCCGAGGACGCGGAAGCCCTGCGCTCCATCGGAATCGACCTCGACGCGGTGCGCGAGAGCCTGGAGGCCACCTTCGGCCCCGACGTGCTGGACCGCTCCGCCCCGGCGGGGGAGTTCGGCTGGCGGGATCGGCTGCGCACACCGAAAGGCTTTCCCAAGGGCCACATTCCGTTCACCCGCGAGGCCAAGAAGGTGATCGAACTCTCGCTGCGCGAGGCCATCGCCCGCGGTGACGACCGGATCGAGGCCGGGCACATGCTGCTCGGCATCCTGCGCGCACCCAACCCGGTGACCAAGGGGCTGATCGGCGACGATGCCGCACTGGACGCCCTGCGCAGCTCGGTCACCGGCTACCTCGACCGCGCGGCCTGATCCACCGTCACACACCGGGGAGTCCGTTATGTCCGCCCGTCGATCCGATCTGGCCCTACGATCGGGGCATGACGCTCCTGCTCCGTTTAGTGATCAACGGTGTGGCCATCTGGCTGGCCTCGGTATGGGTGGGGGGCATCACGGTCGACGGGCCCGGCCACACCACCTCCGACAAGATTCTGGTGATCGCCGTGGTCACCGTCGTGTTCGCGCTGGTCAACTGGCTGGTCAAGCCCATCGTGAAACTGCTGTCACTACCGTTCGTGGTGCTGACGCTCGGGCTGTTCCTGCTGGTGATCAACGCGCTCATGCTGTGGCTCACCTCGAAGATCACCGAGGCCACCAGCTACCAGCTGCATGTGGACGGTTTCTGGGCCGCCGTGTGGGGAGCCATCATCATCACCCTGGTGAACTGGGTGCTCGGCGTCCTCATCCCCGACGAGGACTGACACCGGTGCGGGGGACCTGCCCCCGCCCGACCTCAGGCGACGGCCAGTGCGATCGCCGTCAGCATCGACCACACCAGCATCGCGATGCCGGTCCCGGCGAGGGCGGGAATCAGTCCCGGCCCGTTCTTGCCGGACCGCACCGGTTCGTTGGCCTTGAGTGCCAGCGGCAGCGCGATCAGTCCGGCCAGCGCCCACGGGGTGCGCGCCACCAGCGCCAGGCTGGCCAGGAACGGCACCACCAGCAGCACGACATGCAGTGTCCGCGTGCGGGTGTCGCCCAGCCGCACGGCCAGGGTGAGCTTGCCGGATTCGGTGTCGGTGGGGATGTCGCGCAGATTGTTGGTGACCAGCACCGCGCTGGAGAACGAGCCGACCGCGATCGCGCAGGCCAGTCCGACCCAGTCCGCGCGCCCGGCCTGCACGAACTCGGTGCCCAGCACCGCGACCAGGCCGAAGAACACGAAGACCGCGATCTCACCGAAACCGCTGTAGCCGTACGGGTTCCGGCCGCCGGTGTAGAACCAGGCCCCGGCCAGGCAGCCCGCGCCGACCAGGATCAGCCACCAGGCGCTGGTGACGGCGAGGATGATGCCGAGCACCGCGCCCAGGGCGAGGCAGCCGATGGCGGCATTGCGCACCGCGGCGGGGGAGGCGAGTTTGGAGCCGACCAGTCGCAATGGGCCGACGCGCTCGTCGTCGGTGCCGCGGATGCCGTCGGAGTAGTCGTTGGCGAAGTTCACGCCGATGATCAATGCCAGCGAAAGCAGCAGGCACAGCACCGCTTTCCACCACACGAACCCGTCGATCGAGGCGGCCGCCCCCGTGCCCGCCAGGACCGGGGCGACGGCGTTCGGAAGGGTGCGCGGCCGCGCGCCCTCGACCCACTGTGCTGCTGTAGCCATGCACCGCAGCCTAATGCGCGTGCCACCACCCGCGCCTGTCCGGACCGAGGGCAGCCGAACCCGGCGTGGTCAGGCTTCGGCGGCGGTCTTGAGCCGGGCCAGGCCCTTCTCGAAGTCGTTGCCCACCAGGCGATCCATCGGCACGAAGCGGCCGATCAGCGCCATCGGACCGGTGTGCTTGCCGGTCATGCGCCAGGTCACGGTGGTGGTGTCACCCGCGGGCCGCAGTTCGAAGGTGACCTGGTTGGTCGCCTTCCACGGCTTCTCGAAGGTCAGTTTGATGCCGATGGCCTCGGCGGTGACGGAGGTGATCTCCATATCGCCGCGCCCGGCCTTGCGGTTGCCGTTCCAGGAGTAACGGGCGCCGATGCCGCGGTCCGCACCGCTGTACACGCGTTCCATACCCGGGTCGGTGTCCTCCCACGGGGACCACTTGCGCCACTCGTGGAAATCGTCGATGAGGGCTTGGACCTGGGTGGGATCGGCCTTGATGACCGTCTCCCGCGCGATGTCGAATTCGGTCATGGGCATGAGCCTAGGCGAGAGTGCGCCCGGATCCGCCGAATCACGCGTGACCGCTGCGCCCGATCACGGTGAAAACCTGTTGAACGGGGTTGGATGGTTCCGGTAGGCAGGGTCCGGCGCACCGCTGCGGCGGATCGGGCGACAGCTGCCCCGGCGAGTCGGGCATCGGCCCGGGCACTCACCTACGATTGGCGAGGAATGAAATCGGGAAAAGGCAGTTCGAGCACCGGAAGCGCCCGGTCGGTATCCACGGTCGACTCGACCCTGGTCGCCCTGCTGGGTGAAGTCGCGCTGCGCCGCGACGGCGCGCTCGCCGCCGTACCCGGAGCCCGGGCGCGGTTGCTGGTCGCCGCGCTGGCCACCCACCCCGGCCGCAGCCGCAGCGCCCAGGCCCTCATCGACGAGGTGTGGGGCGAGGATCCGCCGCGCGCCCCGATGAACGCCCTGCACACCCAGGTCTCCCGACTGCGGTCCGCGCTGCCCGACGGCGTCCTCGAGATCGGCCCCGCCGGATACCGCCTGGTGCTGGCCCCGGACCAGGTCGACCTGACGCTGGCGCACGAGCTGGAAAAGCAAGCCCGGCAAGCCCATTCGCGGGGCGACGACGCCGGCTGCCTGGAGCTGCTGGACCGGGCCCGCGACCTGTGGCGTGGCGAGCCCGCTGCCGACCTGCCACCCGGCGCGGTCGCCGACGAGCTGACCACCCTCGCCGAGACCCGCGCCGCCGCCCTCGACGGCCTCGAACTCACCGCCCGCGAAACGATCGGCGACCTCGACGGCGCGATCGAATTGGCCAGGCGCGCAGCCGCCGCCGACCCGCTGGGCGAACCCGTGCACGGCACGCTGATGCGACTGCTGGCCGCGAGCGGCCGCACCAACGAGGCCCTCGATGTCTTCGCCACCCTGCGGACCCGGCTGGTCGATCAGCTCGGCGCGGACCCCGGCCCGGCCGTGGTCGCGTTGAACACCGCGATCCTGCGCGGCGAGCCGCTACCGGGCGCACCCGTGTCCCTGGGGCGAGGCGGCGCGAATATCGCTGTGGCGCACGATGTCTCGGCAGCACCGGGATACTCGACCGGCATTTTCGCCAACGGCGACACCGCGAGCCAGGACGCCGGGTCGGCGGGGCGCGGCACCGTGATCCGAGGTTCGAACACCGCCACCCCGGACCTGCCGGGCGCGGCCGTGCTGGCGAGATCCGTTGCCGATCAGTCCGCCCCGGGCCGGGCCCGGCCGCTGCAACGGGTGGCGGGGGCACAGCACGCGCTCGAAGCGCGGGAGGCGGCCGAGGCCGTGGCCATCGGGTTGCGGGCCGCACCGAATCCGCTGCTCGGTCGTGAGCAGGACCTGGCGGAGCTCGAACAGCTGCTGCGGTCCTCGCGCGTGACCACGGTGCTGGGGCCCGGCGGCACCGGAAAGACCCGCATCGCAAACGAATTGGGTGCCAGGCTGGCGCACGACACCGCGGTGACGCTGGTCGAGCTGGCCTCGCTGCGCGCCGACGTGGACAACCCCGCCGACACCCGGGTCGAGGTGGAGATCGCCATCGCGGCCACCCTCGGCGTCGCCGACAGCGGGCGTGAGACCAACGTGATGCGGCAGGTCCGCGGCCGCGATATCGGGCAGCGGTTGCGCGAAGCGCTGGCGGTGCGGCGCACGCTGCTGATCCTCGACAACTGCGAGCATCTCATCGAGGCCGTCGCCGAGGTGGTGGCCGATCTGGTCGGCACCAGCGATCTGCTGACCGTGCTCACCACCAGTCGCGCCCCGCTCGAGATCACCGCCGAGACCGTGTATCCATTGCCGCCGTTGATGATCGACGCCGCCGGATCGCCCGCCACCGACCTTTTCGAGGCACGGGCCCGCGCGGTGCGACCGTCGGTGCGGCTGGATCCGGAGGTGGTGGCCCGGCTCTGCCGCACCCTCGACGGACTGCCGCTGGCCATCGAGCTCGCCGCCGCCCGCACCCGCACCATGAGCGTGGAGGAGATCGACTCCCGCCTCGATCATCGATTCATGTTGCTGCGCAGCGGGGATCGCAGTTCGCCGCAGCGGCATCGCACCCTGCACGCGGTGATCGAGTGGAGCTGGAACCTGCTCGACGAACCGCAGCGGGTGGCGCTGCGGCGGCTGTGCCGGTTCCCGGCCGGATTCACCCTGTCCGCCGCCGAGACCGTGCTGGCCGGACCCGAGATCGACGATCCCGCAACGGCTGTCGACGGTCTGGTGAGTCAGTCGCTGCTGACCGTGCTGGACGACGACGGCAGCGGCATCCGCTACCGGATGCTGGAGACGGTCCGCGAATTCGGTGACGAACAGCTCGCCTTCACCGGCGAGGCGGATCTGGTGATGAGTCGAATGGCCAAGTGGGGCAACGAGTTCGCGCTCGACACCGCCCGCCGCTACCACACCGCCGACCAGGTGCCCGCGCTGCTCGGCCTGAACGCGGAGATGGACAACCTGGTCGCGGTGCTGCGCTACGCGCTCGAGCAGCACGACGCCACCATCGTGCACGCAGTCTTCCCGGCGCTGGCCGGTTCCTGGGTGATGCGCGGCGCGCACGCCGAACTGATGAGCTGGTCACCGCGCATCCTGGCGCTGCCGCCCGAGCCGTACTCCGTTTCCCCGGAGGCCTCGGACCTGAAGATCTACGGTCAGCTGCTGCTGGGCCTGCACCTGATGTTCGGCGACAACGACATGCGGGCGGTGGCGCGCATCCGAATCTCGGTGCGCCGCATCCTGAACTCCGGCTCGCCGATGAGCCGGGTCGCCCGCTATCTCGGTGAACTGGTGGGCAGATCGCGAACCTTCCCACAGGTGGCACGCAAACTCAGCGAGGGCGTGCGTTCCGACGATCCCAAGACGCGGCTGGCCGCGCTGATGGCGCGGGCCAATATGCGCGAGAACGAGGGCCTGGTCTACGGCTCCATCCGCGACGCCGAGACCGCGCTGACCCTCAACGGCGCGGACGGCGACACCTGGGGCATCGCCATGACCTGTCAGCACCTGGGGAGCATGTACGGCCAGTCCGCGCGGTACGAGGAGGCGGTCGGCTACTACGACCGGGCCGTCGAACTGATGGAGCGGCTGCGCGCCTGGGACGAGAGCATCGAGATGCGCGCCTACCTGTCGGTCGCCCTCGCGGGCCAGGGTGAACCCGAACTGGCCAGGCGCGCAATCGAACCCGCGCTCGGATCGTTCGGCAGCGAGCTGTCCGCCGACGACGAGGAGCTGCGGCCCAATCATCGCCTCGCCGTGGTGGCCTCCGCCCTCAGCGAGATCGAATTCGCCGCCGGGGACATCGAGGCCGGTCTGCTGCGCTGCCGTCAGGTACTGCCGCTGATGAACTGGCCCCACGATGTCGCGGTGCCGGGCCCCGGCAGTTTCATCCTGGCCGCCACCGTCATCGACGCGCACGTACTGCACGGCCGCGCGGACCTGATGGGCCGCACCACCGCTGAGATGGTCGACGCCGCGGTCCGCAAGCTCGGCCACTACTGGGATCTGCCGCAGATCGGTTCGGTGGCCTGTGCCGCCGGAACCTATCTGCTGGCCTCGGGACGGCGGCTCGACCGCGGCCTCGAACTGCTGCTGTTGGCGCCGAAAGTATTCGGCCGCCAGGACTATCCGTCCATGCGGATCAGCAGCCACCTCGACCTGCACCGTCCAGTGGTCGGCGACGAACGCTTCGCCGCCGCCACGGCGGCGACCTCCGACCTGGGCCGCCGGGCCGCCGCCGCCCGCATCCTCGAACACCTCGAGGCGATCGACGGCACCTTCTGACACTGCCGATCAACGACTTTCGGACAGTTCCTCGACGGTCGAGTCCGCTGCCGGGAGTGGGTCCGTACGCAGCAGTCGCCAGGCCAGGACTCCGAGCGCTGCCGCACCCAGGACCAGCAGCATCGTGGTGTTGGAGACCAGGTCGCCGAGCTGCCGGACCTGGTTCTCCAGCGTGAATTCGGTGTCGGCGCTGAGGATTCCGGGCAGCGCGGCGGTGCCGTCGAAGATCAGGAACAGCGCGCCGAGCACGATGAAGAACACCCCGGACAGCAGCGAGGTGGTGTGCAGTTCCAGGCGACCGAGTCGGAAGCTACTGCCGCGCAGCCACTTTCGCTGTCCCAGCTGGAAGCGGTCCCACAGGGCGGCCAGCGCGAACAGTGGTGCGGCCAGGCCCAGCGCGTACACCGCCAGCAGTAGACCGCCGTGCACCGGTGACCCGCCGACCGCCGCCACCGCCAGGATCGAGCCGAGGATCGGGCCCGCGCAGAATCCGGCCAGCCCGTAGACCAGGCCCAGCAGGTACACGGCTCCGGCCTGTTCGGGCCGCCCCTGCCGGGCGGCCGCCCGCTGCGCGAAGCCGAAAGCGAAACCCCGCCCGAGGATCTGGGCGACACCCAGCACGATGATGGTCCAGCCACCGATCGCGATGAGCAGGTCGCGATGGCCGACCAGCAGCCGTCCGGCCAGTGATCCGGCCGCGCCGAGCGGCACCAGCGTGGTGATCAGTCCCAGGTAGAAGATGCCGGTGCGGGCCAGCAGCCGACCCGGCGATTCGAAGGAGTAGGCGAAGAAGCTGGGCAGCAGCAGCGCGCTGCACGGGCTCAGCAGGGCCAGCAGTCCGCCCAGGAAGGCAGCGAAAAAGCCGATGCCGCCGGTCATTCGGAGTCCTGGGCGGTCTTGCGGGCGGCCTCGATGGTGGCCTGGAACTGTTCGAGCGGCTGTGCGCCCAGGATGGGGCGGCCGTTGATCAGGAAGGCGGGCGTGGAGTTGACGCCGATCGACAGGCCCTCGTTCACGTCCGCCTGCACGGCCGCGGTGGCGGCGGGGGAGGCCAGGTCGGCACGGAACCGGTCGAGGTCGGGAATCCCCGCGGCACCGGCCAATTCGGTCAGCCGGTCGCGGGTGAACGCGCCGGTGTTCTTCTTCTCGGGCGCGTGGTCGAACAACGCGGAGTGGTATTCCCAGAAGCGGCCCTGCTGTCCGGCCGCCCAGGCGGCGCGCGCCGCGTCCTCGGATTCCGGTCCGAAGATGGCCAGGCTGCGCCATTCGATGCGCAGCACGCCCGCGTCGACGTATCGGGAGACGAGCTGCGGTTCGATCTTGGTGGCGAACACCTTGCAGAACGGGCACTGGAAGTCGGAGTATTCGACCATCACCACCGGCGCATCGGGTTTGCCCATGGCCAGTGGATCTTTCGCGTCGCGGCGGGCCAGCTTCGCCAGCTCGGCATACATCGGATTGCGATCGGCGGTGGCGGCCGTCGACGGGCTGTCGGCGGCCCGGTCGTGCTCGAGTATCCGTACTCCGGCAATGACGAGCAAACCGACGGCTGCCGCGATCGCGACACCGGCGAACGCCTTTCTACGGGACTGTTTCGGGGTCTTCGGGGACATGCGGGTACTCCTGACCGGCCACATCGGCACAGACGAAGGGGTGCTGGATCATTCGGGGACGCGGGGGAGCGTCTAAATGATCAGCACCGTCGTCAGATGCGGAGCGGTCCTCGGCAGGGCCGGTGCGCGCGGTTGTTTCCCGGGTGAAAGCAGTTGAGCCGCAGTGAATTCCGGTTCCGGTAGCGGCGCGGCCGTGACCAGCTGATCGCCGATGGCGCGCGGCGGGACGGCGAGATCGCCGACCGGTGCGGGCGGATGTTCGCCCTGGCGGCACACGGGTGCGGGAGTGGTGGCGAGTTGGGCGATCGGCCCCTTCGCCGCGGCCTCGAGCACCGTGACGGACGCCGTACTCAGCGAAACCCGCTGTGCCGAGCCCCATCCCGCGACCGCGGCGACGAGCCCGAGCACGATCGCGATGCCCGCCAGCAGCGCAGCCGGACGCCACCGAACAGCGGTTCGGCCTAGCGGGGCGGCAGGGGAGGACACCGCACCGACCATAACAGGTACCGGCACACCTCTGGCAAACGCACGAGAACGCCCGCTCACCGAGGACGGTGAGCGGGCGTCGGGTATTCGAGAGGCTGCCGATCAGGCGCGGCGCATGTACGCCTTCACCGCGAGCGGCGCGAAGATCGCGATCACCACGACCGAACCGATCAGCGAGTACGCCAGGTTCGAGCTGTAGGCGCCGGTGTTCATCAACTCGCGGGCCGTGTTGACCATGTAGTAGATCGGGTTGATCTTGTTGATGCCCTGCAGCCAGCCCGGCATGGTGGAGACCTGGGCGAACGCACCGGACATGAAGGTCAGCGGGAACATGATCATCATCGAGATGCCCTGCACCGCCGCCGCGCTCTTACCGGTGATGCCGATCAGAGCCCAGATCCAGCTGATCGCGAAGGAGCAGAACACCACGACCAGACCGGCGACCACGATGGCCACCAGGCCGCCGTGCGGGCGGTAGCCGAGGATGATGCCCATGGTGATGGTCAGCACCGTGGCCAGCGTGTAGCGCACCATATCGGCGAGCAACGCACCCGAGAGCGCCGAAATACGGGCGATGGGAAGGGATTTGAAGCGATCGAAGACGCCCTTGTCCATATCCTCGCGCATCTGGGTGCCGGTGACCACGGAGGTCAGCACCACGGTCTGCACCAGCAGGCCCGGAATCAGGATCGGCAGGTAGGCCGAGATGCTGCCCGCCATCGCGCCGCCGAAGATGCCGGCGAACAGCGCGGTGAACAGGATCGGCTGCACGGTGACGTCGAACAGCTGTTCCGGATTGTGCTTGATCTTCAGGATGCCCCGGTAGGCCATCGTGAAGGAGTTCTGCACGGTCTGCCGGAACGGAATGTGGTTGCTGACTTCGGGAATGGGCCTGGGCTTCGCCAGGTCCGCCCCGGTGGCAGGGGCGGTGAGAGTCGTGGTCATGCCGCGCTCCGTTCGGTATCGGTGTCTTCGTCGTCCTCGGCCGCGTGCCCGGTGAGCGCGAAGAACACTTCGTCCAGGCTGGGCTTGGCGACATTGATCTCGTCGATCCGAATGTCGCTCTCGCGCAACCGGATCAGGATGTCGGTGGTGATGGAGGGGTCGGGCAGCGGTGCGGTGATGCGGCCCGCCTCGGGCGAGACGGTGGCCTCGACGGCACGGCCCGCGGCGTGGGAGAGGAACTCGCTCACCAGGATTCGCGCCTCGTCGATGCGATCCCGGTCGGTCAGCGTCAGCTGCAATGCGGACAGGCCGACCGAGGCCTTGAGCTCGTTGGAGGTGCCGTCGGCGATGACGCGGCCGTGGTCGATGACCGCGATCCGGTCGGCCAGCTGGTCGGCCTCGTCCAGGTACTGGGTGGTGAGCAGGACGGTCGAGCCCTCCCGCACCAGTCGCCGGATGGTCTCCCACATCTGGGCGCGGGTGCGCGGATCCAGCCCGGTGGTCGGCTCGTCGAGGAACAGCAGCGGCGGCCGGGAGATCAGGCTGGCGGCCAGATCGAGGCGGCGTCGCATGCCGCCGGAGAAGTTCTCCAGCGCCTTGTTGGCGGCCTCGGTCAGCCCGAATTCCTCGAGCAGTTCGTCGGCCTTGCGGCGAGAGTCGTTCTTGGACAGGCCGAGTAGCCGGGAGAAGATCACCAGGTTCTCGGTGGCGGTCAGTTTCTCGTCGACCGAGGCGTACTGCCCGGTGACGCCGACGAGCTTGCGGACCGCGTTCGGTTCGGTCAGCACGTCGCGGCCGAAGATGCGGGCGCTGCCGCCGTCCGGGCGCAGCAGGGTGGCGAGCATGCGGATGGTCGTGGTCTTGCCGGCGCCGTTGGGGCCGAGCACGCCGTAAACAGCCCCCCGCGGCACCGCGAGACTCACGCCGTCCACAGCCCGCTGCTCCCCGAAGACCTTGACCAGGTCATTCGCCTCGATGGCGAGTGGCTCAGCAGGTGTGTAAGAAGTCATGGGAGTACCTTGCGCGACGAGCCTTGCACCCGTCTTGCACAGCTATTGCACGGCCACGCAAGTCCCGCTTGCACGGGGAATCGGCCGGTGAAACGGGTCGCGGCCGAGCTAGTTCTGCGAGGCGGCCAGCAGGTATTCGCGCAGCCGGGCGCGGTCGGGCTTGCCCGGTCCGCGCAGCGGCAGCTCGTCGAGCACGGCCAGCTCCCGGGGTGCGGCGATGGCGTCGAGTTCGGCGACCACGTGCTCGCGCAGTTCGTCCAGCGTCGGCGCGGTGGCGCCGGGCGCGGTCACGATCGCGGTGACCACGCGCTGGCCCAGCCGATCGTCGGGCAGACCCAGCACCACGCATTCGGAGATGGCCGGATGCGTGATCAGCACCGCCTCCACCAGCTGCGGGATGACCAGCAGGCCGCCGGTCATGATGGCCTCGTCGAGGCGGCCGGTGACAGTCAGCACGCCGTTGTCGAAATGTCCGGCGTCCTCGGTGCGGAACCAGCCGGGTTCGGCGAAGGCGGGATGGTCGGGGACATTGCGGTAGCCCTTGGCGAGCATGTCGCCGCCGAGCAGCACCCGGCCGTCTTCGATGCGGACCTTGGTGCCCGTCAACGGGATTCCCTCGTAGACGCAGCCGCCGCAGGTCTCGCTCATGCCGTAGGTGCGGAACACCGTGATGCCCGCCGCGCGCGCCCGTTCCAGCACCGGCTTCGGGGTGGCCGCGCCACCGATCAGGACCGCGTCCAGACTGGCCAGCGCCGCGGTGGCGGACGGTTCGTCGAGGGCCTTGATCAATTGCGTCGGCACCAGCGAGGTGTAGCGGCGCGGACCGCTCATGCCCGCGATGGCACCGGCGAGCGCCTCGGGCAGGAAGCCGCCGGACACGTCGAGCACGGTCGGCTCGGTCCCGGCGAGAATGCTGCGCAGCATCACCTGGATGCCCGCGATGTGATGGGTGGGCAGCGCCAGCAACCAGTTGCCGGGACCGCCGAGACGCTCGTGGGTGGCTTCGCCGCTGGCCCGCAGGGCGGCCCCGGAAAGCATGGCGCCCTTGGGGTTTCCGGTGGTGCCCGAGGTGGTGACCACCAGGGCGACCTCGTCGTCGATCTCCTCGCCGGGCCGCAGGCTGCCGCTGAGGCGCTGGGTCTCGCGGCGGTCGGCGGTCGGAACCGGGAGCCAGGCGGGACCGTTGCCCGACAAGGCCTCTCGGAGGTGCGGCAATACTTCGCCCACCGCTGCGCCGGTGGGCATGGGAAGAATTCGGAGGGTATTGCTCACGTTCGCGATCGTGTCATTCCGTGGGGTGGCGGCGCGCGAAGGGGTCGGCGCCCTGGTTCGAATCGGGTCGTTCGGGTCAGTCGGACGTCGGTGTCGCCAGCGGCCATCCACCGGCTGCGAGCCTGGAGGCCACCCGAGCGATATCGTCCTCGCCGGGCTGCTCCTTGGCAACTCGGGCAATCGCGGCCTCGATCTCGGCGCGTTCGATGTCCGTGCTGGCGACCCGCTCACTGATCAACGTCTCCACCACCTGGTGCACCTCGTAGTCGGTGAGCCGCCGGTGCAGCACCGCCAGCAGCGCCACATAGTCCGATTGCGGGATGCCCTGCGGGTATCCGGCGCGCAGCCAATCCAGTACTTTCTGCAGCACATTGGCGCCGGGCAGGGAGTTTCGCGGTGGGCCGGGCGGCCGGTTCGGCTGTTGCGGGGTGCTCATGCGCAATGCCTTTCGATGCGGCGGGATGCGGTGTCAGGCGCCGAGCAGATGTATTCCGAGGCGGGTGGCCAGGAAGGTGCGTGCGATGAAGAGCACACCCACCACCACCGCGATCATGACCACCGCGAAGCACGCGACGGACAGGGCCAGCGCGGTCTGCCGGGCGGTGCCGGTGGCGCCGTCCTCGACCCGGCCCCGGAAGCGGATGCCGAAGGCGAACACGACGGGCAGTCCGGCCCCGAACAGCAAGGCGGCCACGGTGACCCGCCACAGGTCGGACAGGTTGGTCAGCAGGGTGTGCATCGCGTGCTCCTAGCCGATTCCGACGGTGTCGTCATTGCGCCGGGGCTGGGCGGCGGGGGTGTCCTCGCCCTCCCATTCGGCATTCACGTTGTGTGAGTTGACCGCGGTGCGCTTGGACCGATAGAAGATCAGCGCGGCCGCCACGATCAGCAGCGCGAACACCACCAGAATGCCCGCGGTGCCGCCGATGCCGTGCAGGATGGCCCAGCACAGCGCGCCGACCAGTCCGGCCAGCGGCAGCGTCAGCACCCACGCGGTGACCATCCGGCCCAGCACCGACCAGCGCACCTCCGCGCCCGGCCGTCCGAGGCCGGAACCGAGGATGGATCCGGTCACCACCTGCGTGGTCGACAGCGGCAGCCCGAAGTGCGCCGAGGTGAGAATGATCGCGGCACTGGTGGATTCGGCCGCGAAACCCTGCGGGGGTGCGATGTCGACCAGGCCCTTGCCCAGGGTGCGGATGATGCGCCAGCCGCCCAGGCAGGTGCCCGCGGCGATGGCGACCGCGCAGGACACGATCACCCATAGCGGCAGCGGATCGCTGGCTTTGGCCGAGCCGTGCGCGATCAGCGCCAGGAAGATGATGCCCATGGTCTTCTGCGCGTCGTTGGTGCCGTGCGCGAGGGAGACCAGGGAGGCCGAGCCGACCTGTCCCCAGCGGAAGCCGCGGGTGACGGTTTTCTCATTGCTGCCCTGGGTGATTCGATACACCAGCCAGGAGCCGATGGCGGCGACCAGCGCGGCCACGATCGGCGACAGCAGGGCCGGGATGATGATCTTCGCGAGCACGCCCTTGCTGCCCGCCGTCCAGATCACCCCGCTCCAGCCCAGCGCCGCGATGGTCGCGCCGATGATCCCGCCGAACAGCGCGTGCGAGGAACTCGACGGCAAACCCAACAGCCAGGTGAACAGATTCCACAGGATGCCGCCGACGAGTCCGGCGAACACGATGTCCAGCAGCGCTCGCCCGCTCACCTCCGAGAGGTCGACGATGCCCTCGGCGACCGTCGCGGCGACGGCGACGCTGAGGAACGCGCCGACCAGATTCAGTCCCCCGGACAGGAGTACGGCGATTCGCGGCGGCAACGCGCCGGTGGCGATGGAGGTGGCCATCGCGTTCGCAGTGTCGTGGAATCCGTTGGTGAAGTCGAACGCCAGGGCCGTGCAAACGACGATCAGCAGAACGAGCAGTTCGGCAGACACGCGATTCAGTTTGCGCTATGTCCTTTACGTCGCGTTAACCGGTGCCCCGCGACACGTCAACAGCTACCTTCGTGCTAAGGCCATCGGGGATGCGGCGCGACCGGATCCGGCGCTGCGCTCAGTCCGCTCGAACATCGCGCCGGATCGGATGATTCGCCGGTATCTCCACGAAAACCAGCGGCACCCCGTCCGGATCCCGCACCCACATCTCGATCAGTCCCCACGGTTCGCGCTTCGGCGCGCGCTCGATCGCCACCCCGCGCAACGCGAGTTCCGCGGCGGTGTCGTCACAATCACGTACCTGCAACCAGATCGCCCCCGCGAACCCGTCCGGCTCCCCGTCGCGCCGCCCGTGCCCGGCCACCTCGAGCAGTGATTGCCCGGCGAAAAAGACCGTCCCGCCCGGATACTCGCGTGCGATGGCCAGCGCCAGCGCGTCCCGATAGAACCCGAGGGTCCGTTCGTAGTCGCGCGGCCGCAGAATCACCCGACTGCTCAGTATCTCCATGAGTGCAGCATGGCAGCCGGGGCTCGGCTCCTGGAACTGATTCGCCGCACCGCGATTCGCGGCGAGAGTTCAGAAATACCAGGGGTAGGGCTGCCAATCCGGTTCGCGCTTCTGCAGGAACGAGTCGCGGCCCTCGACGGCCTCGTCGGTCATGTAGGCCAGTCGGGTGGCCTCGCCCGCGAACAGCTGCTGGCCGACCAGGCCGTCGTCGGAGAGGTTGAAGGCGTACTTCAGCATTCGGATGGCCTGCGGCGACTTGCCGAGGATCTCGGCGCTCCACTCCAGGGCCACGTCCTCGAGCCGGTCGTGCTCGACCACCTCGTTGACCGCGCCCATCAGCTTCATCTCCTCGCCGGTGTAGGGGCGGCCGAGGAAGAAGATCTCGCGAGCCCGCTTCTGGCCCACCATCTTCGCCAGGTAGGCGCTGCCGTAGCCGCCGTCGAAGCTGCCCACGTCGGCGTCGGTCTGCTTGAACCGGGCGTGCTCGCGGGAGGCCAGGGTGAGGTCGCAGGTGACGTGCAGGCTGTGCCCGCCGCCCGCGGCCCAGCCGTTGACCAGTGCGATGACGACCTTGGGCATGAAGCGGATCAGGCGCTGCACCTCGAGGATGTGCAGGCGTCCGGCGCGCGCGGGGTCGACGCTCTCGGCGGTCTCGCCGTCGGCGTACTGGTAGCCGCTGCGGCCGCGGATGCGCTGGTCGCCGCCGGAGCAGAAGGCCCAGCCGCCGTCCTTGGGACTGGGACCGTTTCCGGTGAGCAGGACCGCGCCGACATCGGAGGTCATCCGGGCGTGATCGAGGGTGCGGTACAGCTCGTCGACGGTGTGCGGCCGGAAGGCGTTGCGGACTTCCGGGCGGTCGAACGCGATGCGGACCGTGCCCTGATCGTTGTGCCGGTGATAGGTGATGTCGGTCAGGTCCTCGAATCCGGGGACCGTTCTCCAGAGCTTCTCGTTGAACGTCACGCGCTCGAACATACTGATCGCGTTCGTGTCTTGGTGACACCCCACCGCAGTTCGGTGGCGTGTTTTGTGAGTCACACCCGAGTTGTGTCAGCGGAATTCAGCCATCCGGTAAGGGAGCTGATTGTTAGCGGAAGCGATTGCCGGACGAGCTCTGTGGCGGTCGGCGATCGGGGTGCCGCCAACTCCTACCGAACAGTTGCCGAAAGTGAAACGCTGCCAATCGATTGCGGGTGCTTTACAGTGCTGTTGCTGCTGTGGCAGTAGCAGCACGTTGGCATCGTGTGCGCGGGGGATGCGATGCGTATAGTTGCGTGCGCTCGTTCATCGAAAAACTATCCGGAGGAACCTGAAAGTGGTTGCAGCACTGTCTGAATCCCTGCTCGATGACACCAAGCGTCCGGCCTTCATCGCCGACGCGGTCAAGGTTCTGGACGAGGAGGTGTCGGACAAGGGCGGCGCGTCGGGCCTCGTCGTCAAGGGCGGCTACGCCGCGATCAAGAAGGTCAGCCCGTCGATCGTGAGTGACGCGCTGGAGTCCTTCGTGCCCAAGTTCGTCGAGCAGCTGGAGCCCTACTGGGGCGAATACAAGAACGGCGGCTCGGGTTCGTTCGCCGATCTGCTGGTCTCCAAGCAGGACGAGGTCGCCGACGCGCTGCTGTCGGTGACCGACGCGCGGGCCGAGGCGTCCTCGCGTCCGGCCCTGACCAAGGTCTACAACTCGATGCGGTCCTCGGCGAAGAAGCATGTCGCCGAAGCCCTTCCGCGACTGGGTGACCTGGTTCAGCGTCACGCTGGTTAATCAGATGACCGGTTCGCGGCCCGGCGAGGGGCCGCGAACAGGTCTGCTTTTCCGGCTCGAATTCAGCCCTGGGACTTACCTACTCGCCAGTATCCGGTGAAAGTAATATCGGCTTTGGGGATTTCCCGATCCTGAGCCAGGTGCCGCCGAATTCCGGCCGCCATTTTCTGCTCACCCGCGACGAATGCGTAGACGCCCGTGGCGGGAATTTCGGCCTGGCGCACCGCGTCCGCGGCCAGCGCCCCGGTTTCGGCGTGCGCGTCCGTGCGAACCAGCCAGTGCACCGCCACGCCCTCGGGTTCGCCCAATTCCTGCGCGTCCTCGGCGTGCGCGATCTCGATATAGGCCGCGCCCTTCAGCTCTCGCGGCGCGGAGCGCAATGATCCGGCAATGCCGGGCAGCGCGCTCTCGTCGCCGACCAGCAGCGCGAACTCGGCGTGCTCGGGCGGCTGGTAGGTGATGCCCTCGTCCAGCAAACCGGCCGGGCTGCCGGGGGTGGCGGTGTTGGCCCAGGCCGCCGCCGGGGTGTCCTCACCGTGGATCGCGAAGTCGATGTCGATTTCCGCCGTGCTGCCGAACTCCCCGAAACCGGCGGCCCGGTAGTCACGCACGGTGTAGTTGCGCGTCAGCGGGCGATGCAGTTTGCCCATCCGCAGGTACTGGGCGTACCAGCCCAGGCTGCTGGTGGAGGTGGGCAGGCGCAGGGTGCCGTCCTGGCCGGGCGTGAACAGCCGGAACCACTGGTCGTAGCCCATGGCCGTGAAGCCCGCGAGCCCTTCGCCGCCGAGGGTGACGCGCACGAAATTCGGGCTGATTCGCTTGCTGGCCTGAACTTCCGCGCTCAGGACTTCCCGGTGCTCGGGTTTGACATATTTGCTGCGCTTCGCCATGGAATTAGGTTAGCAAAGCCTAACTTGTCAGTATAGGTGTGAGCGGGGCGACGCAGCGCACGCGGCCACTGTCTGAGAGGCTGGAGGCGTGAACCCCTCGACAGCACAGGCCAATGTCGTCGTCGACGAACTCGCGCGCGGCGGCGTCCGCGACGTCGTGCTGTGCCCGGGTTCGCGAAACGCGCCGCTGGCCTTCGCATTACAGGCCGCCGACCAGGCCGGGCGGATCCGCCTGCACATGCGCATCGACGAACGCAGCGCCGGATTCCTGGCCATCGGCCTGACCGCCGCGAGCGGACGGCCCGTCCCCGTCGTGATGACCTCCGGCACCGCCGTCGCCAATCTCGGCCCCGCCGTGCTGGAAGCCAACTACGCGCGGCTGCCGCTGATCGTGCTCAGCGCCAACCGGCCCTACGACATGCTCGGCACCGGCGCGAACCAGACCGTCGAGCAGTTCGGCCTCTTCGGCAGCCAGGTGCGCGCCGCCATCAGCCTCGGCGTGGCCGAGGTCGAACCCGGCGACGAGCTGTACGGCAAGCAGAACAGCGTGTGGCGTTCGGCCGTGTGCCGGGTGCTGGCCGCCGCCCGCGGCACCCGCTCCGGCAATGCCGGACCCGTGCAGTTCGACATCCCGCTGCGCGAACCCCTGGTTCCGGACCTGGCCGCCGGTGACCCGCTGCCCAAGGGGCGGCACAGCGATCAGCCTTGGACCGCAACGCAATACGCGACCCTGGACGTGCCGCTCGACATCGACCTGACCGTCGACACCGTGGTGATCTCCGGCCACGGCTCGGGGCATCGGCCCGAACTGGCCGCGCTGCCGACCGTCGCCGAACCCACCGCGCCCATGCACGGCCCCGAACTGCATCCGCTGGCGCTGTCGCTGCTGAAGCCGAAGCAGGCCATCATCACCGGGCGGCCCACCCTGCACCGGCAGGTGTCGCGGGTGCTCGCCGATCCCGAGGTCATGGTGTTCGCGCTGACCACCGGCCCGCGCTGGCCCGATGTGTCCGGCAATGTGGTGGGCACCGGGACCCGCGCGGTCACGCACGGCGCGCCGCGGCCCGAATGGCTGGAGCTGTGCCGGGAACTGAACGACAAGGCCACCGGCGTGGTGCGCGCGGAACTGGCCGGGCATCCGAAACCGACCGGGCTGCATGTGGCGGCGGTGGTGATGGCCGCCCTGCATGAAGGCGATCAACTGCTGCTCGGCGCGTCCAACCCGGTGCGCGACGCGGCACTGGTCTCGCATCCGCGGCCCGGCATCCGGGTGCTGTCCAATCGCGGCGTGGCCGGGATCGACGGCACCGTATCGGCGGCCGTCGGCGCGGCGCTCACCCATCCGGGCCGCACCGTGGCGCTGATGGGCGACCTGACCTTCCTGCACGACGCCTCCGGCCTGCTCATCGGCCCCGGCGAACCGCGGCCCGAGGACCTCACCATCGTGGTCGCCAACGACGACGGCGGCGGCATCTTCGAACTCCTGGAACAGGGCGACCCGCAGTACGCGGGCGTCTTCGAGCGGGTCTTCGGCACCCCGCACGGCATGGACCTGGCCGCTCTGTGCGCCGCCTACCGGATTCCGCACCGCCAGCTCGACCCGCAGCAGCTGGCCGTGGCGCTGACGGGTCCCGCGCACGGCATCCGGGTGCTCGAGGTCGCCACTGAACGCTCCAGCCTGCGCGAACTGCACGCCACCGTGCGCGCCGGAATCTCGGCCTGACCCAACGATTTTCGGGCGTTCACTCGCCCGGCAGCAGCTTGTCCTCCGCGGGATACTCGACCAGCGCGAGCACCCGCCCCGCCAGGAACCGCGCGGTCCGCACCGGCCCGCCGGTCCTGGTCACCTCGCTGACCTCCACGATGCCGCGCGCGATGCGGGTCTCCACCCGCCGCCCCGCCCGGGTCGCGACAACTTCGTAATTACGGGACCCGTCACCGGTGTCCACCACGATCTCTACCCGATCACCCTTCATCTATCAATTGTCCTCCCCACCAGCACTTTTCGGCGCGGATCCCACCTAACGAACGGGTTGCGACGTGGCGCCGCACGCACATCCGCGAGCACGTCTGAGCGGCCTGGGCGATGAATTCCGAAGCCCCGCACCGTCTGCATCGGTGACCGGCTCGTCACCCCGGCGGTCCGGCATGCTCCGGGAGGATCCACCATGACCAACCCGCCCTTCGATCTGGAAGCGGCCGCCGCGAGCCTGGAAACCGTGGTCGCGGGGGTCCCCGACGACCGACTCGACGATCCCACGCCGAATGACGGCCGTACCGTCCGCGGTCTGATCGCCCACATCGCCGGCCTCACCGAGGCGTTCCGGCAGGGTGCCGCGAAGGAGGGCCTCGGTACCTCCCAGCCGCCCGCCGCGGAGCCGGAACTCCCGGCCGACTGGCGCACTCGCATTCCCGCACAACTGAAGTCGCTGGTCGCGGCCTGGCGCGAACCCGATGCGTGGGTCGGCGACACCGAGGTGGGCGGCGCGCGCATGCCCGCCCCGGGCATCGCCGCCTTCGGCCTGGACGAACTGGTCGTGCACGGCTGGGACCTGGCGGTAGCCACCGGTCAGGACTACGCCACCCCGTCCACCGCCGACCTGGAGGTGCTCACCGGCCTGCTCGCCGACAACCCGCCCGAGGGCGTCCCGGGCCTGTTCGGCCCGGTGGTCACGGTCGCGCCAGAAGCGTCCGCCTTCGACCGCATCCTCGGCCTCACCGGCCGTGATCCGTCCTGGAAGCCATCCCGCTAGCCGACCGACCTCCGGCGTGCACGCCTGTGGATGGTTGTGAATCGATTCGGTTGCGCGGGAAGGACTACGGCGATTCTCGGACGAACACGCCTGCTCGGGCGGCGAGGGTGGCGGATGCTGCGGCCGTTGTGACGGTGTGGTCGTCGAGTGGGTCGCCGCTGGCTAGCAGGCGGTAGTAGAGGGGGGCGGAGACGGCGGAAAGGACTGCGCGCGGGTCGGTTCCGGCGGGGACCTCGCCGCGGGTGACGGCGGCTGCCACGCAGGGGGACCATTCGGTCAGGCGGGTGTCGTAGAAGGCGTGCAGGGCGGTGGCGGCGGTGTCGTCGCTGGTGGCGGCGGCGATGACGGCGCGGAACAGGCGGCTCTGGCGGGGGTCGGTGAGGGTCTTCGCCACCAGACGGGCATTGGCCAGCAGATCGTCGCCCAGGGCGCCGGTATCACTGTGCGGCAGTGAGGTTTCCGCCATGTCGACGAGGAGGTCGGCGACCAGTCCGGCGGGGGTGCGCCAGCGGCGGTAGACGGTGGTCTTGCCGACTTCGGCGCGGGCGGCCACCTCGGTCAGGTCGAGGGTGGCGAAGCCGTGGTCGGCGAGCAGGTCTCCGGCGGCGCGCAGCACGGCATCGCGGACGCGGGCGGTGCGTCCGCCCGGGCGCAGTGAGCCCGGGGTGGCTGTGTCGTGGTTCATAACGGGTCTCCAGTTCCATTTGTCGCGATCGAGTGTAGCGTCGGTCTTGTTAATGAAACCGTGGTTCCGTTAGGGGTTGTCATGGAATACCGTCGGCTCGGCGCATCCGGTCTGCTGGTTCCCGCATTGAGCTTCGGCGCGGGCACCTTCGGTGGTCGCGGTGAACTCTTCTCCGCCTGGGGCGACACCGACGCCAAGCAGGCCCGGCGACTGGTGGACATCAGCCTGGACGCGGGCGTCACCCTCTTCGACACCGCCGACGTCTACTCCGACGGAGCCTCGGAAGAGGTGCTCGGCGAGGCGATCCGGGGGCGTCGCGATCGACTGCTGCTGTCCACCAAGGCCGGATTGCCCACCGGCCCCGGACCGTTCGACGCGGGCACCGGTCGCGCCCGGCTCGTCTCGGCCGTCGACGCCGCGCTGCGTCGGCTCGGCACCGATTACATCGACCTGTTCCAGCTGCACGCCTTCGACGCCGGGACACCGGTCGAGGAAGTGCTCGCCGCCCTCGACGGGCTGGTGCGCGCGGGCAAGATCCGCTACGTCGGCGCGTCCAACTTCGCGGGCTGGCAGCTGATGAAATCCCTTGCGGCAGCGGACCGTCACGGGTTCCCGCGCTATGTCGCGCATCAGGTCTACTACTCGCTGGTCGGGCGCGATTACGAATGGGAGCTCATGGCGCTCGGGCGTGATCAAGGTGTGGGCGCGGTGGTGTGGAGCCCGCTCGGGTGGGGACGCCTGACCGGGAAAATCCGTCGCGGACAACCACTTCCGGCAGGCAGCCGCCTGCACACCACCGCCGAGGCGGGCCCGCCGGTGCGCGACGAACTGCTCTACGACGTGGTGGACGTGCTCGACGAGATCGCCGCCGAGACCGGTCGCACCGTCCCGCAGATCGCGCTCAACTGGTTGCTGACCCGGCCCACCGTCGCCACCGTGATCGTGGGCGCGCGCAACGAGGAACAGCTGCGGCAGAACCTGGGCGCGGTCGGCTGGCGGCTGGACGACGAACAGCTCGCGCGACTGGACAAGGCGAGCGCCGTCACCCCGCCGTACCCCTACTACCCGTACTATCGGCTGCCGGACTTCGCGCGCCTCAATCCGCCTGCCGTGTAGTCGAATTCAGTACACGTCGCGCACATAGCGCTTCTCGGCGACGAGCTGCTTCTTGAAGGCCAGCGCGGCCTCCTCGCTGAGCTTGCCGTGGATGCGGGCGATCCGCAGCAGCGTGTCGTCCACGTCCTTGGCCATGCGGGCGGCGTCACCGCACACGTACAGGTGCGCGCCGTCCCGCAGCCACGACCACAGCTCCGCGCCGTGCTCGATCATGCGGTGCTGCACATAGATCCGCTCGCGCTGATCGCGGGAGAACGCCAGATCCAGGCGGGTCAGGAAGCCCGAACGGAACATGTCCTCCAGCTCGGATCGATAGTAGAAGTGGTCCTTGGCGTGCTGATCGCCGAAGAACAGCCAGTTGCGGCCCCGGCAGCCGAGTGCGCGCCGTTCGTGCAGGAACCCGCGGAACGGGGCGATGCCGGTGCCCGGGCCCACCATGATCATCGGCGCGTTCGGGTCCAGCGGCGGCCGGAAATGCGGGGCCCGCTGCAGGAAGATCGGCACCTCGGCGGCGCGATCGGCCAGGAAGGTGGACGACACCCCGCCGCGCCGGGCCCGCGAACCGATCGCCGTCGGATCCCCGTAGCGCACCACCCCGACCGTCAACTGCACCTCGCGCGGATCCACCAGCGGACTCGACGAGATCGAATACTGGCGCGGCTGCAGCTTTTTCAGCACGCCCAGCCAATCCACCAGGTCGGTGCGCACCGGGAAGTCCCGCAGCACATCCACGGCCTGCCGATCCCACAGGTAGCCGTCGAGCTCGTTGCGATTGTCGCGCCGCAGCAGCTTGCCCAGGCGCTGGCTCGAATTGTGCGCGGCCACGAACGTCAGCAGATCATTGCTGACCCGGGTGATGTCGTACTGCGTGCGCAGCGCCTCCGCCAGCGGTACGTCGTGCCCGTCGACCTCGACGGTCCAGCTGCCGTCCAGTCCGGTCGCGGCCAGCCACTCCGCCACCAGCGCTTCGCAATTCGACGGCTTGATCCCCAGCGAGTCCCCGACCTCGTAGGTGGCGTCCAAATCACTGAGATCGAACCCGAACTGCCGCACCTCTTTCCCCGAGCCCGCCGTGGAAAGCAATTCATTGCGAACCAGTTTCGCCGTGACAGGCGAGTTGCGGGTGAACGGTGCCGGAGCCAGCGTGGACGTCGTGCCTCGGGCCGCCCGCGGGCTGCCGCCCGCGCTCGGCTGCCCGGTCCATGCCGGAGCGCCGGAGGCGGCCGAGCTGTTCGATGCGCCGGTGCGCTGATATCCGCCCCGAGACGGGGAATCGAACGTGCCTCGCGGGTTCGGTCCACCGGGCAGATCTCTTCCGGAGGGACGGCCGCCGCTGGGGTGGGCGTGCCCGGTGAAGTTGTCGTCACCGGCCTGGAAGTCCGCTCCGGCCGGGTAGCCCGACGGTCCGGTCGAGGCCGGGCCGCTGCCCGGCTCGGCAGCGCCGCCGACGGGCCCGGGAACGGAGTTCCCGCCCTCCGATCCGGCCTCCAGCGCTGTCGCGACATCCTCGAACCAGGCCGCGGACAGCTCGTCGTGGTCGGGTTCGCTGTCGACGCGCGGAATCAGCCGGTGCGCACCGCGTTTCGCGAGCAGCTCGTCGAGTTTGCGGCCGTGGCCGCAGAAGTCGTCGTAGGAGGAATCGCCCAGTGCGAAGACGGCGTAGCGGACACCGGGCAGCCGGATCTCGCTGTCGGACAGGCGTTCCCAGAAGTCCGCGCCGTTGTCGGGCGGGCCGCCGTCACCGAACGTGCTGGTGATGATGAGCACGTCCTCGGCCAGATCGGCCAGGTCGGCGGCGTCCATGTCGATCAGTCGCGGCGCGAAACCGGTGTCGGCCAGGTAGGTCATCAGGGCGGCGGCCAGTTCTTCGGCGGTGCCGGTCTGCGACGCCCACAGCACCGTCAGGGTCCTGCTCGCCGCCGAAGCTGGGGTGTTCCCATCGGTCCCGCTCCAGGTCGCAGCCGGGTCGGCCCACGCGTCGACATGTCCGTTCGGAGTTCCTGAAGCTCCGTTCGGGGTCGAGTTCGGTCCGTTCGGCGCGAATCCCTGCGATCCGGCAAGTGCCTGGGTCGAGGTGAACTGCGGGCCCCGCGAATACATACCGCCGAGCAGCCCGTCGATCCACAGTCGGCTGCGCTGCGAGATCGGTGCGGTCTCCGGCAGCACCGGCACCCCGTTCACCGGCAGCGTTTGCAATGCGGCCAGGTAGCCGCCCAGGTAGATGCGCTCGGCCTCGCTGAGCGTGGGCGAGGTCGGGCTTTCCAATCCGAGCATCACCGACAGCGGGTGTGGACCGGCTGCGGACTCGTGCGCGATGCCCGTCCGGTTCGGCACCGCGGCACTGAATTCCGCAGCGCCCGAGGTGATTTCCGCACCGCCGCTCGGCTGCCCGGTGGATTCGCCGCTGTGCAGTCCGTCGCCCGGCAGTTCCGGGTCCGAACTCAGGACCGCGACCTTGCGCAGCCGCACCGCGCAGACCTTGAATTCCGGCTGCATCGAGATCGGGTCCACCGCGTCGTTGGTGACGGCGTTGATGGTCAGGTATTCCCCCTGCTCGTCGTTCCAGTGGAACGGGGCGAAGCAGTTGCCGGGCAGCACCCGGTCACTGAGCTGGGCGGGGAGCACGGCGCGGCCGCGGCGGGAGGCTATCTCGACCTGATCACCCTCGCGCACTTCGAGTTTCGCGGCGTCGTCGGGGTGGATCTCCAGGAACGGCTTGCCGTTGAGCTTGTTCAGTTTCGCCACCTTCCCGGTCTTGGTCATGGTGTGCCACTGATGTTGCAGGCGGCCGGTATTGAGCACGAACGGGTGATCCTCGTCCGGCATCTCGGCGGGCAGCAGGTGCGGGCGCGGAAAGAACACGGCCTTGCGGCTGGGGGTGGCGAAGGCCAAGCGCGGTGTGTGTCCGTCCGCGTCGGTGTGCAGCGGCTGACTGCTGCCGTCATTGCGGTAACGGATCGGGTTGCGCCGCTGCGCCGGATCGGGGCACGGCCACTGCGCGGGTCCGTCGCGCAGCACGTCGTAGTCGATGCCGCGCAGGTCGTAGCCGGTGACCGGATTGGCGAAACGCCTTATCTCGTCGAAGATCTCGGCGCTGGAGGCGTAGTCGAAACCGGGGAAGCCGAGCGCCGTCGCGACCCCGGCGATGAGCTGCCAGTCCGGCCGGGCCTCGCCGATCGGCGGCACCGACCGACGCAGCAGGGTCAGGTTGCGTTCCGAATTCACCTGCACACCATCGGATTCGGCCCATAGGGTAGCGGGCAGCAGCAGGTCGGCGTACGCATTGGTGGCGGTGTCGGTGTACACGTCCTGCGCGATCACCAGTTCCGCGGCCTCCAGTCCGGCGATCACGGTGCGCCGATTCGCCATGGACGCAACGGGATTGCTGCACACGATCCAGCAGGCCTTGATCTCGCCGTCGGTGAGCCCGCGGAACATCTCGATGGAGCCGGGCCCGGTCTCCGAGCGGATGGTGCCGGGTTCCAGCCCCCACACCTCCTCGGTGAAGGTCCGGTCGGCCGCCGACAGCACGCTGCGCTGTCCCGGCAATCCCGGTCCCATGTAACCCATTTCGCGTCCACCCATGGCATTGGGCTGCCCGGTGAGCGAGAACGGGCCGCTGCCGGTGCGGCAGATCGCGCCGGTGGCCAGGTGCAGGTTGATGATGGCGTTGCTGGCCCAGGTGCCGTGTGTGGACTGGTTGATTCCCATGGTCCACAGCGACATCCACTCGCCTGCCGCCCCGATCCATTCGGCGGCGGTGCGAATGTCGGCCTCGGCCAGCCCGGTGAGTGCGGCGACCAGGTCCGGGGTGTAGTCGGCGAGGAATTCCGGCAGGTCGGCCCAGCCCTCGGTGTGCTCGGCGATGAATTCGGCGTCGATGGTCCCGTTCTCGACCAGCAGGTGCAGCAGCCCGTTGAGCAGCGCCAGATCGGTGCCGGGCGCGATCTGCAGGAACAGGTCGGCGCGGTCGGCGGTGGCGGTGCGGCGCGGATCCACCACGATCAGTTTCGCGCCCGCCTTGAGCCGATCGGCCATGCGCAGGAACAGGATCGGATGGCAGTCGGCCATATTCGCGCCGATCACGAAGAACAGGTCGGCGTGATCGAGGTCGTCGTAGGAGCCGGGCGGCCCGTCCGCGCCCAGCGACAGCTTGTAGCCGCTGGCCGCGCTCGCCATGCACAGCCGCGAATTGGCCTCCATGTGCACGGTGCGCAGGTGCCCCTTGGCGAGTTTGGTGGCCAGGTACTGGGCCTCGATCGACAGCTGCCCGGACACGTAGAGCGCCACCGAATCCGGTCCGTGTGTGTCGAGGATCACCCGAAGGCGTTCGGCCGCTTCGTGAATCGCCTCGTCGACCGGCAGCGGCACCGGCGGCTGACCGCGTTCGGGGCGGCGGTAGGCGGTCTCCATGCGGCCCGGCGCCGCCATCAGCTCGGCGTGCGTCGCGCCCTTGGTGCACAGGCGGCCCGCGTTGACCGGGTGTTCCTTGTCGCCCTTGACCTTGACGATCAGCGGCAGTCCCCGCTCATCGGCGCGGGTTTCGACGGTGATGCCGCAGCCCACCCCGCAGTACGAGCACGCGGTCCGGGTGCTCGTCGGGGGAGTGGGCGTGTCGGGCATGGTTCCGAGTTAAGCCACCGTGGGTTGCGGGGGATTTACCGGACGTTATCGCCAGATGACAATTCGCCTCACCGCTGGAATCTATCCCGGTGAGATCGGCATAAACGCAGGTCAGCCCAGTTTGAAGCCGCGATGCAGGGCCACGATCCCGCCTGTGAGATTGCGCCACTTCACCGCCGACCAGCCCGCGTCGGCGATCCGCAGCGCCAATTGCGGCTGATTCGGCCACGCCCGGATCGATTCGGCCAGGTACACGTAGGCGTCCGGATTGCTCGACACCGACGTCGCCACCCGCGGCAGCGCCTTCATCAGGTACTCCATGTACACGGTCCGGAACGGCGCGAGCACCGGCGTCGAGAACTCCGCCACCACCAGCCGCCCGCCGGGCTTGGTCACCCGCAGCATCTCCCGCAGCGCCAGATCCGGATCGGACACATTGCGCAGCCCGTAGGAGATGGTCACCGCGTCGAAGGATTCGTCGGCGAACGGCAGGGCCATGGCGTCCCCGGCGACCATCGGCACATTGCGATGCCGTCCGGCCGCGAGCATGCCCTGCGAGAAGTCGGTGGCCACACACCAGGCCCCGGATTTGCCGAGCTCCTCGGTCGAAACCCCTGTTCCCGCCGCGAGATCCAGCACCCGCTCACCGGGCCGCAGGGCGAGAGCCTTGCGGGTGGCGCGTCGCCAGAAATAGTCCTGACCGCCGCTCAACACGGTGTTGGTGATGTCGTAGCGCTTGGCCACCCCGTCGAACATGGAAGCCACCTCGTGCGGCTGCTTGTCCAACTGGGCCCGAAACGATTCCCGGCGATCAGTTTTCACTGGCGGAGCCTATCTCGCAGACGGCGTACTCGAATGCGCAGCATCGCCAGCCAGCGGCGGGGCGGCGAGCCGAGGAGCCAGAGCAGGGGGAGGGCGATGAGCCAGTCGACGACGATGACCGAGGCGGCCGGGATGACCGCCACCCGCGCGTCGCGTCCGGCGACACGCACGAGATCCGGGTCGCTGCGGCGGTATTCGACGTTGATGCGTTCACCGGCGGTGAGTTTGGTGGGGTACAGCACGCCGGTTTTCGGGTTGTGCATCTCACCGTCGGGGGTGACGAACATGACCGCGGAGCGCAGGCGGCCCGCCGACAGTACTTCGGCGCTGGTCACGCCCATATCGGAGCTGATCAGGTGGTCGTCGCGCCAGGCCGCCAGCACCAGCAGCACCGACAGCACGCTCACCGTGGAGGCGACGATCGCGATGGTGATCCGGGCCCGCCGCAGCCGCTGCGCACGTCGCGGGGAGCGCTGTGCCGGATCGATGGTCCGCGGCTCCGCACTCTCGGTCGACTGGCTAGTTTCCGACACTTCAGCAGGCTATTCCATCACTGGACTACCGTTGCCGCCATGTCCCGAAAAATCAGCTTCACGGTGCAGTACAGCGTCCCGGTAGAAGAGCTTCACCGGGCACTGACCAACGACGAAATGTGGCAGGCCCGTTTCAAAGACGCAGCGACCGCCACGCTGGAGCTCACCCACCCGGACGGCCCCGGCACCATCTCCATCCATATGACCGAAAAAGCTCCCGAAGATCAGATTCCCGGCATCGTCAAGAAGGTTCTCAAGAGCGAACTCATGCTCGAGCGCACCGACACCTGGGGTCCGCTCCAGGACGGTATCGCCAAGGGCGGTTTCGACGGCCGCTCCGGCGGTATCACCACCGAGATGGCGGGTAGCTTCGAATTGCGGCCCACCGCCGAAGGTTCCGAGATCGAGGTGGTCGGCACCGTCGACGTGAAGGTCCCGCTGGTCGGCGGAGCCATCGAGCCGCTGGTCGAGAACCTGCTCAAGAAGGTCATGAACAGCGAGCGCAAGTCCGTCGAGACCTGGTTCGCCGCGCAGAACGCCTGATTTCTGCGACCGTGGATGCGGGGGTGGTCCCGCATCCACGGGTACGGGTCACTGCGGGCCGAACTGCGCCTGGCTCGGGTCGAATTCGCGGTTCTCGACCAGCACCAGCCAGTTGCCGGAGTTGTCGCGGATGATGGCCTCGACGCCGTACGGGCGTTCGGCCGGGGGCTGCACGAACTCCACGCCCTTGGCGGTGAGTTCCTCGAAAGTCTTCTGGCAGTTCTCGGTTCGCAATCCGAGTGCGCCGTGCGTGCCGTTGGCCAGGGAGCGGCGGATGGCATCGGCCAGGTCGTCGGTGAGCGGGGGACCGGGCACCATCAGGGTGACCTCCAGCTCCGGCTGATTCGGATGCGCCACGGTGACCCAGCGGAAACCGTTGTCGCCCATGGTGATGTCGGTGGTCTCGACGAAACCCAGATTGTCGATGTACCACTGCTTGGCCGCGGTCTGATCGGTCACGTACACGGTCACGAGCGAAACATTGGTGATGATCGTCATGCCCTCAGGCTATGGAACCGCAGGGCTCGCGCGCTTCTCCGAAATTGCTCGATTCGAGTACCCGGGCGCCCCCGATTCACACGGAAATAGCCGAGTTCACACACTCGGAACCTCGGTGAGCCGGACGTAACCGCCGCGCAACGATCCGGAAAGCCAAGATCAACAATCGCTGACCACTCTCGAATCGGAAAACAGCTCGCGACGAGCCCGAACGAGGAGTGCCGGTGGTTCAAGTCGAAACCCCCACGGCGAACGCGGTCGCCGCGTCCAAAGAGACGCTGGAGGATTACACCCTGCGGTTCGCCCCCCGCAGCTACCGCAAGTGGAGTCCGGCGGTGGTCGGCGTCTCCGCGCTGGGCGGCATCGCCTACCTGGCCGACTTCTCCATCGGCGCGAACATCGGCATCGCCAACGGCACCGGGAACGCCCTGCTCGGCATCGGCATCTTCGCGATCATCGTGATGCTCACCGGATTCCCGCTCGCCTACTACGCGGCCCGCTACAACATCGACCTCGACCTGATCACCCGCGGCAGCGGCTTCGGGTACTACGGGTCGGTGATCACGAACATCGTGTTCGCCTCGTTCACCTTCATCTTCTTCGCGCTCGAGGGCTCGATCATGGCGCAGGGCCTGCAACTGGGCCTGCACGTGCCGCTCGCCCTCGGCTACCTGGTCTCCACCCTGATGATCTTCCCGCTGGTCATCTACGGCATGAACACCCTGGCCAAACTCCAGGTGTGGACCACGCCGCTGTGGCTGGTGCTGATGGTGGCGCCGTTCGGCTTCCTGCTGGTGCGCCACCCGGATTCGGTCGGCACCTTCCTGGCCTACGGCGGCCAGGACGGCAAGGGCGTCAGCTTCTCCGGCGCGCTGCTCGCCGCGGGCGTCTGCCTCTCGCTCATCGCGCAGATCGCCGAGCAGATCGACTATCTGCGCTTCATGCCGCCGAAAACCCCTGAGAACAAGCGCAAGTGGTGGGGCTGGATGCTGCTGGCCGGACCCGGCTGGGTGCTGTTCGGTGCGATCAAGCAGGTGGTCGGCCTGTTCCTGGCGGTCTACCTGATCGCGAATCTGCCCGGCGCGCAGGACATCGCGAATCAGCCGGTGCACCAGTTCCTGGAGATCTACCGCGACATGATGCCGTCCTGGCTGGCCATGACCCTCGCCGTCGCGCTGGTCGTCATCAGTCAGATCAAAATCAATGTCACCAACGCGTATTCGGGTTCGCTGGCGTGGACCAACTCGTTCACCCGCGTCACCAAGACCTACCCGGGCCGCCTGGTGTTCCTGGGCCTGAACCTGGCCATCGCCCTGGTGCTGATGGAAGCCAACATGTTCGAGTTCCTCAACAACATTCTCGGCTTCTACGCCAACTGCGGCATCGCCTGGATCGTCACCGTTGCAACGGATATCGCGATCAACAAGTACGTGCTGAAGATCTCGCCCAAGCAGCCGGAGTTCCGCCGCGGCATGCTCTACGACTTCAACCCGGTCGGCCTGGTCGGCTTCGGACTGTCCGCGGTGCTGTCGATCATGACCTTCTTCGGGCTGTTCGGCGAGACCCTGAAGCCGTACTCACCCATTGTGGCCGTGGTGGTTTCGTTCCTCGCCACCCCGTTGACCGCCATCCTCACCAAGGGCAGGTACTACCTGCGTCGCGACCACGACGGCATCGAGCTGCCCATGCACGACGAGCACGGCAACCCGTCCGGCGAAACACTGACCTGCGCCGTCACCGGCATGGAATTCGAACGCCCCGACATGATCGCCTCCGCGCTGCCCGGCCCGGCGGGGGAGATCCAGTACATCAGCTCGCTGGCTCTCTCCACCGACAAGACCGGCGCGCATGTGCTGCCACCGAAGTGACTGCTACACAGGCGGTTTCCGGTCGGAAAGACCGTGCATGAAGACGTAGCAGCCTGGAATATGGGGTGCGCCCTCGGCAGCGAACTTGGCTTGATACTCCGAGGGCGACATCCCCACCAGCTCGGTGAACTTACGGCTGAACGACCCGAGACTGCTGTAGCCGACCAGCATGCACGCCTCGGTCACCGTGATATTGGTGGCGCGCAACAGATCCTGTGCCCGCTCGATGCGCCGCTCCGCCAGATAGACCGCCGGCGTCTTGCCGTAGGTCGCGGCGAAACAGCGCAGGAAGTGGTACTTCGACACCCCCGCGACCGCCGCCAGCTGGTCGAGATCCAGCGGCTCCGCGTACTTCAGGTCGGCCAGATCCCGTGCCCGCCGCAGATGCGGGAGCAGTTCCTCGGGCACCGGCCGGGCGGTCACGAGAAGGGCGCCAGCCGGTCGAACCGCATCGACGCGCGGCCCGCGCCCCGCCAGAGCTTGGCCGTCATATCCACGTCCTCATCGGTGACCAGATTGCCCATCACGCGAACAGCGGTGCGCTGCAACAGTTTCGACCTCATCATCGGCGGCCCGCCGAGCGGCACCGTGCGCGGGTGGGTGGCCAGCGCCGCCAGCCGCCGCGCCACCGAATAGGTGCGCCCGTAGCGGGCCCGCAGCAGCTCCGGCCAGATCCGCGACAGGTCCGGCTCGTCCAGCAGTTCGGACAGCAGGTGCCCGCCCTCCAGGCCGTAGTCGATGCCCTCGCCGTTGAGCGGGTTCACGCAGCCCGCCGCGTCCCCGACCAGCGCCCAGTTGCGGCCCGCCAGGTTCGACACCGCGCCGCCCATCGGCAGCAGCGCCGACGCCACCGCCCGCGCCTCACCCTCGAAACCCCACTCCGCCCGGCGCTCCGAGACATAGTGCTGCAGCAGCGGTTTCAGCGAGATGTGCGAGGGCCGCTTCTCGGTGGCCAGCGAACCCACGCCGATATTGACCTCACCGTTGCCGAGCGGGAACACCCAGCCGTAGCCGGGCACCAACGCGCCGCTGGCATCCCGCAGCTCGAGATGCGAGGTGATCCACTCGTCGTCACTGCGCTCGGAACGGATGTAGGCGCGCGCCGCCGTCCCGTACGCGTACTGCCGATGCCACTCCCGGCCCAGCATCTTGCCCACGGGGGAGCGCACCCCGTCGGCCACGATCAGCACCCGGCACGACACCGCGCGCAAACCGCTCTCGGTCTTGATGGTCACCCCGGTGACCCGGTCGCCCTCGCGCGCGACCTCCACCACCTTCGCGCCGTCGACCATCCGCGCCCCCGACTTCACCGCGGTCTCGCGCAGCTTGTCGTCGAGTTCGGTACGCGGAACGGCACTTCCGTACGCCGGGAACGACCCGTCCGGCCAGGGCAGCAGCACCTCACGCCCGAATCCGGCCATCCGCAGCCCGCGGTTCACCGTGTGCTCACGCACCCAGTCACCCAGGCCCAGATGCTCGAGTTCGGCTGTGGCACGCGGAGTCAGACCGTCACCGCAGGTCTTGTCACGCGGGAACACCGCGGAATCCGTCAGCAGCACATCGCGACCCGCCCGGGCCGCCCACGCGGCCGCCGCGGATCCCGCCGGACCGGCCCCCACCACCAGCACATCAGCGTGCGCGGGCAGTGCCTTCTCTGCCCCTCCGCTTCGCTCCGGGGCGGTTCGCGGCCCCTGAGTCTCGTTCTTCCCTCTCTCCGCTCCTCCGCTTCGCTCCCCCGCTCCGTTCAGTCCAGAACGAGACGGGCCGCGAACTTGCTGGGGCGGCAACTTCGGGTCGGAGTCGGCTGAGCGCATGACGTTAATACTTGCAGCACATCGTGATCAGTGTCGACGTGGCCGCACGTGAAGCATTTCGCGTGGCGGGTGTCTAATGCGTCGCACTACCGTGGTGTCCGTAGGGGGGTGGTCGGCCGAGGCGCTAGGTTCTTTAGGCGTGGGGTCGGACGCGGCACTGGGAGAAGAAATGAGCGCATCAGCTGTGAGCGATGAGAGCACCGTGGTCGCGGGGGTGGATCTGGGCAATCCTGAGCTCGCGGCGACCGTGCGTAAGGGCCTGATTCAGGTCGAGGACCTGCTGATCACCGAGCTGTCGGACGGCGAGGAGTTCCTGCAGGAAGCGGCGCTGCACCTGGCCAAGGCCGGCGGCAAGCGTTTCCGCCCGCTGTTCACCATCCTCACCGGTCAGCTCGGACCCGACCCGACCAGCCCGGACCTGATCATCGCGGGCACCGTGGTCGAACTGGTGCACCTGGCGACGCTCTACCACGACGACGTGATGGACGAGGCCTCCATGCGCCGCGGCGCACCCAGCGTGAACTCGCGCTGGGGCAACAGCGTCGCCATCCTCGCGGGCGACTACCTGTTCGCGCACGCCTCCCGGCTGGTCTCCACCCTCGGTCCCGACGCGGTCCGCATCATCGCCGAAACCTTCGCCGAGCTGGTCACCGGCCAGATGCGGGAAACCATCGGCGCCCGGCAGTCCCAGGACCCGGTCGAGCACTACCTGCGGGTGGTGTGGGAGAAGACCGGCTCGCTGATCGCCGCGGCCGGACGCTTCGGCGGCACCTTCTCCGGCGCGGGCCTCGACCATGTGGAACGCCTGGCCCGCCTCGGCGACGCGGTCGGCACCGCCTTCCAGATCTCCGACGACATCATCGACATCTCCTCGGTGTCCGAGCAGTCCGGCAAGACCCCCGGCACCGATCTGCGCGAAGGCGTGCACACTCTGCCCGTCCTCTACGCACTGCGCGACGAGGGCTCCGAGGGCGACCGCCTGCGCAAGCTGCTGGCCCGCCCGCTGGAGACCGACCTCGAGGTGGAAGAGGCCCTCGACCTGCTCGCCCGCTCCCGCGGCATGGTGCTGGCCAAGGAGAAACTGCAGGGCTACGCCGACATCGCGCACGCCGAACTCTCCGCCCTACCGTCGGGCCCGGCCAACGATGCTCTCGAACAGCTGGTCCGCTACACCATCGAACGCGTCGGTTAGGCCTCGGTTCCAGGGAACTTCACCGCCTCTCGTATCGTTGACCTGGAGTAACGAAACGAAACAACTGATTTGGTGAGTGTCGGGGTAACTTCCCCGGGGACGCCCAGAACGGGTCCGGTCGCCCGACGTGAGTCCGGTGACCGGGTCCTGAGACTCCTTACGGCCGGCAAAAGTCGCGGAGAGGCGGGTCAGCATGCACGGGCACGGGTACGCCAATGGCTTGAAGACATTCGGGCTGCTGGTGGGGATGTCGGCGCTGATCGTGTTCGCCGGGGCGATGTTCCGCAATCCGATGATCCTGATCTTCTCGATCCTGCTCGCGGTGGGCATGAACGCCTACGCGTACTTCAACAGCGACAAGCTGGCGTTGAAGGCCATGCACGCGCAACCGGTCACGGAGTTCGAGGCCCCGGCCATGTACCGCATTGTGCGCGAATTGGCCACGGCCGCAAGGCAACCCATGCCGCGGCTGTTCATCAGCCCCACCAACGCACCGAATGCCTTTGCCACCGGCCGCAATCCACGCAATGCCGCGGTGTGCTGCACCAGCGGCATCCTGCAGATCCTCGACGAACGCGAACTGCGCGCGGTGCTCGGCCACGAACTCTCGCACGTCTACAACCGCGACATCCTGATCTCGTCGGTCGCGGGCGCGCTGGCCGCCGTCATCTCCGGCCTGGCCAACCTGGCCTTCTTCGCGGGCATCTTCGGCGGCAATCGCGATGGCGAGGGCCCGAATGTGATTGGCATCCTGCTGGTTTCGCTACTCGGCCCGATCGCGGCCGGGCTGATCAAGATGGCCGTCTCCCGGTCCCGCGAATACCAGGCCGATCAGGACGGCGCCGAGCTCACCGGCGACCCGCTGGCGCTGGCCTCGGCCCTGCGCAAACTCGAACGCGGCGTCCAGGCCGCACCCCTGCCGCCGGAACCGCAGCTCACCGCGCAGTCGCACATGATGATCGCCAACCCGTTCCGCAACGGCGACAAGATGGCGCGCTGGTTCTCCACCCACCCGCCCATGGCCGATCGCATCGCGCGCCTGGAGGAGATGGCGGGCGGCCCCCGCCGCTACTGACGCGGCAGAGGCCACCTCCCGACCGACTAGCGGTAGTTCACGAACTGCAGGGCGATATCGAGGTCCGCACCCTTGAGCAGCGCGATGACGGCCTGCAGGTCGTCGCGGTTCTTCGACGTGACGCGCAACTCCTCGCCCTGAATCTGCGCCTTCACCGTCTTGGGGCCCTCGTCGCGGATCTTCTTCGCGATCTTCTTGGCGTTCTCGGTGGTGATGCCCTGCACCAGCTCGCCTGTGATCTTGTACACCTTGCCGGAGGCCTGCGGATCGCCCGCGTCGAACGCCTTGAGCGAGATGTCGCGGCGAATCAGCTTCTCCTTGAACACATCCAGGGCCGCCTTCACGCGATCCTCGGAATTGGCGGTGAGGATGATCTTCTCCTCACCCGACCAGTCGATGCTCGCCTCGGTGCCGCGGAAGTCGTAGCGGGTGCCGAGCTCCTTCGCCGCCTGATTGAGGGCATTGTCCACCTCCTGGCGATCGATCTTGCTGACCACATCGAACGACGAATCGGCCACGCTGGTGCTCCTGTCCGGATCGGAAGATTTCGGGGGGTTGCAACGCCGACGCTAACCCGTCCCGCATGGCGATGGCCAGCCGGTTTGCATTGCGGGCAGGGGTTGGATGTATTCTCGTCACCGCGCCGCAAGGCGTAGCCCGGCAGATTGCCCGAGCGGCCAATGGGAGCGGACTGTAAATCCGTCGGCGAAAGCCTACGTAGGTTCGAATCCTACATCTGCCACCAGGAACCCCGTGGACTTCGGTCCACGGGGTTCTTGTTGTTTCAGCACAAGATCATTCGTGATCGCCCCTCGGGAACCCCGGCGGCGCAACATCTTCGGATACCCGCGCCGCAGCGCCTCAAAACCGGCTCTGAGCAGCCGGTTTGGTAGTCCGGCGTGGTGTTGTGTAATCTCGTTCAAGTCGTCAGCGCCCCGGTGCCAGACCGGAGCAAGACAGACATGCCCCCTTAGCTCAGTCGGTAGAGCGTTTCCATGGTAAGGAAAAGGTCAACGGTTCGATTCCGTTAGGGGGCTCGCCGGATTGCCGGTGGTGTCACTCGGCATCCAGATCGATGGACCGGGCTCTCGCCGCCGCGAATCCTCGCATGGCGGTGTAGCTCAGTTGGTAGAGCAAACGACTCATAATCGTTGTGTCGCCGGTTCAAGTCCGGCCATCGCTACCCCATACTGATTAACCATCAGGCATACCGGAAAGAGGGCGCATCGTGGCCGCGAAGTCCACTGATATCCGGCCAAAGATCACCTTGGCCTGCGAGCAGTGCAAGCACCGTAACTACATCACCAAGAAGAACCGGCGTAACGACCCGGACCGCCTCGAGCTGAAGAAATTCTGCCCGAACTGCGGTACCCACCGGGCGCATCGCGAGTCTCGCTAACTTAACCCCGCGCGATCTACCGCGTGGAAGAAGTGCCGGATCGGCAAGCCAGATAGTCTCTTTCAAAAGGGAGATTGGCCCCGGTCCGGCTCTTGGTGTATATAGCGGTAGTTCAGCGCTCCGCCCGATCCCCCTCCGGGATCAGATAGGGACTTCCTGCCGTGACAATCAACACCGAGGTCGAAATGGTCGAATCCACCGAGGTTTTCGACCCCGCCGCACACGCCGCCGCCATGGTCGGCCACCACTACCGCACCGATGACTTCTACCAGGTCGGTCGTGAGAAGGTGCGCGAGTACGCCCGCGCTGTGCAGGACTATCACCCGGTGCACTGGGACGAGGACGTCGCCCAGGAATACGGCTACGACAGCCTGGTGGCGCCGCTCACCTTCATCTCCCTGGTCGGAATCCTGGCCCAGCGCACGCTCTTCGAGCAGATCGTCACCGGCTACGACCTGAGCCAGATCATGCAGACCGACCAGATCCTGGAGTTCCACCGGCCCATCAAGGCCGGCGATCAGCTGTCCTGCATCGTCTACCTGCACTCGTTCCGGCAGGCCTTCGGCGGCGACATCATCGTCACCAAGAACGACGTGGTCGCGCAGAACGACGAGCTGGTGCTCACCACCTACACCACCCTGATCGGCCGCAGCGGCGGTGACATCGATCCCAATATCGGTGACGCCGTACGCAATGTCCTGATGCACGGCGTCGGCCCGGACGACCACAACCCGACCGCGCCCAGCGCCCCCACCGCGCACGAACCGCACCCCGTCGTGGCCGCCGCCCCCGGGCAGATCACCGCGGGCAAGCACGGTGTCCGCTTCGAGGAGATCAGCGTCGGTCAGGAGTTGCCCGCGCGCATCGTCAAGCTCACCCGCGGCGACCTGGTGAACTACGCCGGCGTCTCCGGCGACGCCAACCCGATCCACTGGAGCGACGAGGTCGTGAAGCTGGTCGGTCTGGAAAACGTGGTGGCGCACGGCATGCTGACCATGGGCCTGGGTGGCGGTTTCGTCACCTCCTGGCTCGGCGACCCGGGTGCGGTGAAGGAGTACAACGTGCGCTTCACCAGTCCCGTCTACGTCCCGGTCGACCGCCCCGCCGAGATCGAATACACCGGCAAGGTGAAGTCCATGGACCCGGAGACCCGCACCGCGGTGATCGCCATCGTCGCGAAGTCGCAGGGCCGCAAGATCTTCGGCCGCGCCACCGCCACCGTCCAGCTTTCCTGAGTCGAGGGATCCGGCTCGGACCGGCGCGAATCCGGTCTGCCGGAGCCACTTCCGGCAGCGTTTCGAGGGCGCTGCCGGACCCGCTTCGGAACTGTCGCGGCGCGACACCCGATTGGCGGTCGTGTCGCGAGGTAACGTAGACTCGGAAATCTGGGGTCACCAGCCGATGCGCGCTGCTCCGAGGAGCGGCGCGTATGTTGTGTGAGAACAGTGGTGGCGTCGCACCTCGGCGTGACCGAAGGGGCGTAGCTCAACTGGCAGAGCAGCGGTCTCCAAAACCGCAGGTTGCAGGTTCAAGTCCTGTCGCCCCTGCCCTGGATTGCCTAGCGACGAGGAAACGAGGATCGATCGTGAGCGACGAGCGGGCGCCGCAAGACGGCGAAGAAACCGCCGCGGTGGCTCGGCCGAGCGGCAAGCGTTCCGCACGGCGATCTCGCGCCGCGTCATCCGATGCTTCGGTCGCGACCATCGACCGGCCCACCTCCTTGGAGAAGACCGCCAAGAAGTCCGGGAAGGCCGTTCGTAGCGGAACGGGCAATCCGTTCAAGCGCCTGATGAAGTTCCTGCGCGAAGTTGTCGCGGAACTCCGCAAGGTCATCTGGCCCAACCGCAAGCAGATGGTCACCTATACGAGCGTTGTCCTGGTGTTCGTGGTCTTCATGGTCTCGTACATCAGCGGGTTGGATGTGGCGTTCATCAAGGGTGTCAACTGGCTGTTCGGCTAGCCGACCCCAGACCCCAGCGCCGGAACCGTTCCCGAGCAGAGGCGGGGATGGGACCATCCGTTACGTGACGACAAGGAAGCGAGTGCCCCAGTGAGCACCCCGGAGAACGGCACCACCGACGAGATCGAGGTCGACGAAACGGTTGAGGCCATCGAGGCCGCCACCGACGAGACCGAGGACTTTGTGGACTCCGCAGACTCCGTCGACTCCGCGGACGCCGAAGAATCCGAGCCCGCGCAGCCCGTCGCCGACATCTCCGACGAGCCGCTCGATCCGGTCGCCGAGATGACCGCCGCGCTGCGTCGCGCGCCCGGCGACTGGTACGTCATCCACTCGTACGCCGGTTACGAGAACAAGGTGAAGACCAATCTCGAGACCCGCGTGCAGAACCTCGGTCTCGAGGACTACATCTTCCAGGTCGAGGTGCCGACCGAAGAGGTCACCGAGATCAAGAACGGCCAGAAGAAGAACGTCAACCGCAAGGTGCTGCCGGGCTACATCCTGGTCCGCATGGAACTGAACGACGAGTCCTGGGGCGCGGTTCGCAACACCCCCGGCGTCACCGGTTTCGTCGGCGCGACGTCGCGGCCCTCGCCGCTGACCATCGCCGACGTGGTGAAGTTCCTGGTCCCGGCCAACCAGCAGAAGAAGGCGGCTCCGGCCACTTCCGCCGCTGCCGCCCAGAGCTCCGGCGATTCCTCCTCCAGCAAGCCGACCATCGAGGTCGACTTCGAGGTCGGCGAGTCGGTGACCGTCATGGACGGCCCGTTCGCGACCCTGCCGGCCAGCATTTCCGAGGTCAACGCCGAGCAGCAGAAGCTCAAGGTGCTGGTGTCGATCTTCGGTCGCGAGACCCCGGTGGAGCTCGGCTTCACCCAGGTCGCCAAGATTTAAGCGTTTCGGGGCGGTGGCCCGGCCCTCATGGGCCGGTGTCACCGCCTTTTTCGCGTTCACATAGACTTGACGGGTTGTGCCCCGGTCGGTTCGCTGCCGGGGCACGGTCCGGAGAAGGCTTACGGGAATCCGTAAGGAACCTAAACCAAGGAAGAAAGATGCCCCCGAAGAAGAAGAAGGTCGCTGGGCTCATCAAGCTCCAGATCAAGGCCGGCGCCGCCAACCCGGCTCCGCCCGTTGGTCCGGCGCTGGGTCAGCACGGCGTCAACATCATGGAGTTCTGCAAGGCGTACAACGCGGCGACCGAGTCGCAGCGTGGCAACGTCATCCCGGTCGAGATCACGGTCTACGAAGACCGCTCGTTCGACTTCAAGCTGAAGACGCCGCCTGCCGCGCGTCTGCTGCTGAAGGCCGCCGGTGTGGAGAAGGGCTCCGCCGAGCCGCACCGCCTGAAGGTCGCGCAGATCACCAAGGCTCAGGTCCTGGAGATCGCCAAGACCAAGCAGGAAGATCTGAACGCCAACGATCTCGACGCCGCCGTGAAGATCATCGCCGGCACCGCCCGCTCGATGGGTATCACCGTCGCGGAGTAGAGCTTTCGCGTATCGCTGAAACGCGGTACCGGGCTCGCGTGGGAGGGACCGCCTGTCCCGCACCACTTCTGACTTAGACAAGGACAGAGAAACATGGCAAAACGAAGCAAGGCTTATCTCGAGGCGGCCGCCAAGGTCGACCGCGACGCGCTGCACTCCCCGCTGAGCGCCGTGCGCCTGGCGAAGGACACCGCCACCACCAAGACCGACGCCACCGTCGAGGTCGCCGTTCGTCTCGGTGTCGACCCGCGCAAGGCCGACCAGATGGTCCGCGGCACCGTCAACCTGCCGCACGGCACCGGTAAGACCGCCCGCGTCATCGTGTTCGCGGTCGGCGACAAGGCCGCCGAGGCCGAGGCCGCCGGTGCGGACGCCGTGGGCGCCGAGGACCTGATCGAGCGGATCCAGGGCGGCTGGCTGGAGTTCGACGCCGCGATCGCCACCCCCGATCAGATGGCCAAGGTCGGTCGTATCGCTCGCGTGCTGGGCCCGCGTGGCCTGATGCCGAACCCGAAGACCGGCACCGTCACCCCCGATGTGACCAAGGCCGTCAACGAGATCAAGGGCGGCAAGATCAACTTCCGCGTCGACAAGCAGGCCAACCTGCACTTCGTGATCGGCAAGGCTTCCTTCGACGAGAAGAAGCTGGCCGAGAACTACGGCGCCGCGCTCGATGAGATCCTGCGTGTCAAGCCCTCCACTGCGAAGGGCCGCTACGTCAAGAAGGTGACGTTCTCGACGAACACCGGACCGGGCATCCCGGTGGATCCGAACCGCACCCGCAACTTCGCCGAAGAGGACTGAGTCTTCTCCACGAAGCTTGCGTAGCAACGCAAAGCATCGAGGGCCGGAACGCGAAAGCGTTCCGGCCCTTCGCTTTTCGGACGGCACCGCGCGTCCATCGGGGGGCGTGTCCATCCCGTTCCACCCCCGTTTTGGTGTATCGATGCCGGTCCGCTATATTGGACGACGGTCATCGAGCTGCTTTTCGGAGCGTTCCCGAGGACCAACCCCAAATCGTTCTACCGAAGACCGTTGGTTGCTGCCCCTGGGTGGCTGAAGGTCCGGCGATATTGCCGGCGGCCCACGCAGGAGAGCCGAGGTAGGGAAACCCGCGAGAGATCGCGATCGTTTCTTGTGCGCCCCGGATCGCTCTGCGGTCGGGGCGTTAGCTTTGTCGCCGGCCCCTGTGGCGGAACTCGGTAGTTCATACGAGATCCGACCATCCAGAGAGGAGGCGAAGTATGGCGAATTCTGAGAAGGTCACCGCGGTCGCGGAGATCACCGAGCAGTTCAAGGCGTCCACCGCGACCGTTGTCACGGAGTACCGTGGCCTGTCGGTCAGCAAGATCACCGAGCTGCGTCGCGCGCTCGGCGCGAACGCTACTTACTCCGTCGCCAAGAACACCCTGGTCAAGCGCGCTGCCGCCGAGGCGGGCGTGGAAGGCCTGGATGACTTGTTCGTCGGTCCGACCGCCATCACCTTCATCACGGGTGAGCCGGTCGACGCCGCGAAGGCGCTGAAGGCGTTCGCAAAGGACAACAAGGCCCTCATCATCAAGGGCGGCTACATGGACGGCGCTGCGCTGTCCGTGTCCGAGGTCGAGCGCATCGCCGACCTCGAGTCGCGCGAGGTGCTGCTGGCCAAGCTGGCCGGCGCCATGAAGGGCAACCTGTCGAAGGCCGCGGGTCTGTTCGCTGCCCCCGGCAACCAGGTCGCTCGCCTGTTCGCGGCGCTGCAGGAGAAGAAGGAAGCCGAGGGTGGCGTTGCCGCTCCGGCCGCCGAAGCTCCGGCCGACGCCGAATAAGTCACTTACCCAAACCTTTTCGTCATTGCTCACCCGATGACGAACCCACCGAAAGGAAATATCAATGGCCAACGTTGATGAGCTGCTCGAGACCTTCTCCGCGATGACCCTGCTGGAGCTCTCCGAGTTCGTGAAGGCGTTCGAGGAGAAGTTCGAGGTCACCGCCGCCGCTCCGGTCGCCGTCGCCGTCGCCGGTGGCGCTGCCCCCGTCGAGGCCGCTGAGGAGCAGGACGAGTTCGACGTCATCCTCGAGGGTGCCGGCGACAAGAAGATCCAGGTCATCAAGGTCGTGCGTGAGATCGTCTCCGGCCTGGGCCTGAAGGAAGCCAAGGACCTGGTCGAGGGCGCCCCGAAGCCGATCCTGGAGAAGGTCGCCAAGGATGCCGCCGAGGCCGCCAAGGCCAAGCTCGAAGAGGCCGGCGCCAAGGTTTCCGTCAAGTAAGACGGGTTGGGGATTTCCCCAACTGTGCCGCCCGCGGGTGGCATACGGATTGTGAAAAGAGCGGTTCCCTTTGGGGGACCGCTCTTTTCACGTATTGTCCCGTCGTGATCGGGGCGTGATCGGATCGGTGTCGGGAAACTTTCTACCGACCGGTCAGGTCCCGGTGTCCGAGACGGTATATATGCGATACAGTGACCGGACCTACTGTGACGCGCCACACCGCGCGAAAAATGTGGCGCGTGGTCACGTAGTGCGCTCGTCGGAGAATGTGGAGGTTGGCGTGGGCGTCGAGGTCAGGACCGAAGGAATCACCAAGTCGTTCGGTTCGCAACGTATTTGGCAGGACGTCACTTTGACGCTGCCTCCGGGGGAAGTCAGCGCGTTGCTCGGCCCGTCGGGTACCGGTAAGTCCGTCTTCTTGAAGTCGTTGATCGGTCTGCTGCGTCCTGAGAAGGGCTCGATCTACATCGATGGCACCGATATCACGACCTGTTCGAACAAGGATCTGTACGAGATCCGCAAGCTGTTCGGTGTCCTGTTCCAGGACGGCGCGCTGTTCGGGTCGATGAACCTGTTCGACAACACCGCGTTCCCGCTGCGTGAGCACACCAAGAAGAGCGAATCCGAGATCAAGAAGATCGTCATGGAGAAGCTCGAGCTGACGGGTCTGCTCGGCGCGGAAGGCAAGCTGCCGGGTGAGATCTCCGGTGGTATGCGCAAGCGTGCCGGTCTGGCTCGCGCGCTGGTGTTGGACCCGCAGATCATCCTGGTGGACGAGCCTGACTCCGGTCTGGATCCCGTTCGTACCACTTATCTTTCGCAGTTGCTGATCGACATCAACGCGCAGATCGACGCGACGATCCTGATCGTGACGCACAACATCAACCTGGCGCGTTCGGTGCCCGACAACATCGGCATGCTGTTCCGCCGCAACCTGGTGATGTTCGGTCCCCGCGAGGTGCTGCTCACCTCGGAGGAGCCGGTGGTCAAGCAGTTCCTCAACGGTCGCATGCAGGGCCCGATCGGCATGTCCGAGGAGAAGGACGAAGCCCAGATGGCCCGCGAGCAGGCCATGTTCGACTCGGGTCACCACGCCGGTGGCGCCGAAGAGGTCGAGGGCATCATCCCGCAGATGAAGGCGCAGCCGGGCATGCCCGTGCGTGGCGCTGTGGCGCGTCGTCGCGAGCGGGTTCGCCAGATCATGCACACCTTGCCGCCGGCCGCCCAGGAAGCCATCCGGGAGTCCATGGCGTCCAATGGGGACGAAGCCGACACGCAGGTCATGCCCGCCTACCAGGGTGGGTACGACACCACTCTGCGCAAGAACCTGACCAACGGGTAACATACGCGCCGTGAACCCGACCCTGACGCGACTGCGTACCCCTGTCGAGTCGGGACTTGCCCAGGCCGGCAACATCTTCGCTCTTTTCCTGGACGTGCTCCGTAAGACGTTCCGCCGGCCTTTCCAGTGGCGGGAGTTCATCGAACAGTCGTGGTTCATCGCGAGTGTCTCGATCCTCCCTGCCGCTTTGGTGGCAATCCCGTTCGGCGCGGTGGTCGCACTGCAGACCGGCTCGCTGATCAAGCAGCTGGGTGCGGAGAACTTCACCGGTGCGACCAGCGTGCTGGCGACCGTTCAGCAAGCCGCCCCCGTGGTGACCGCGCTGATCATCGCCGGCGCCGCCGGTTCCGCCGTGGCCGCCGATCTCGGCTCGCGCACCATCCGCGAGGAGATCGACGCCATGGAGGTGCTGGGCATCGATCCCATTCAGCGCCTGGTGGTTCCGCGCGTACTCGGCATGATGCTGGTCGCGTTCCTGCTCAACGGCCTGGTGTCGGTGGTCGGAATCTGCGGCGGCTACTTCTTCAACGTGGGGTTGCAAGGCGGCACCCCGGGCGCATACCTCGCGTCGTTCTCTGCCCTCGCTCAGATTCCCGACCTGGTGATCGGCGAGATCAAGGCCCTCATCTTCGGTGTAGTGGCGGGCGTGATCGCCGCCTACAAGGGTCTCCATCCCAAGGGTGGACCGAAGGGAGTGGGCGACGCGGTGAACCAATCCGTGGTGATCACCTTCCTGGTGCTGTTCTTCCTCAACCTCGTCCTCACCCTGATCTATCTTCAGGTCGTCCCCGCAAAGGGCGGATGATCCATGGTCGTATCGCAGCGCTCCACCGTCATCTCCCGGTCGGCGCGCCGGGTCACCGGTGTGCTCAAAGCGCCCGTCAACCTGGTCGACAAAGCCGGCGACCAGATGTCGTTCTACTCGCGGGCCATCGCCGCGATTCCGAAGACCGCCATCCACTTCCGCAAGGAGGTCATGCGGCTGCTGGCCGAGGTGACCTTCGGTTCGGGTGCGCTGGCGGTCATCGGCGGCACCATCGGCGTGATCGTGTTCATGTCGGCGTCGGTCGGTGTGGTGGTGGGTCTGCAGGGCTTCAAAGCCCTCGACGCCCTCGGCTCGGGAGTCCTCACCGGCTTCCTGACCGGCTACATCAATACCCGTGAGCTCGCGCCTCTGGTTGCGGCACTGGCACTTTCGGCGACGGTCGGCTGTGGTTTCACCGCGCAGCTCGGCGCGATGCGGATCTCCGAGGAGATCGACGCGCTCGAGGTGATGGCGGTGCCGTCGGTGCCGTTCCTGGTGACCAGCCGCGCCATCGCCGGTTTCCTCGCGGTCATCCCGCTGTACGTGGTGGGCCTGCTGGGCACCTACCTGGCGTCGCGGATGATCAGCATCTACTTCAACGGGCAATCGAGTGGGTCCTACGACCACTACTTCAGCCTGTTCCTGCCACCTGAGGACGTGCTCTATTCGTTCGTCAAGGTGCTCGTCTTCGCGTTCGTGATCATCCTGGTGCACTGCTACTACGGCTACAACGCCAGTGGCGGCCCGGCGGGCGTGGGCGTGGCCGTTGGCCGCGCGGTGCGCGCCGCGATCGTGCTGATCAACGTGCTTGACTTCTTCCTGTCCCTGGCCATCTGGGGCACGACCACGACGGTGCGGGTGGCGGGATGAGCACTTCTGCTGAGCGGGTGCAGTTCTGGCGTTCCACCGAGAAACTGCGCAACCGCACCCTCGGCGTGCTGTTCTTCCTGGTGGTGGCGCTGTTCCTGTGGACGACCATCGCCATCTACAACAAGCAGTTCACCTCGGTGGTGCGGGTCAACCTGATCACCGACACCGTCGGAAACGCCTTGACCCGCAACGCGGATGTGAAGGTCCGCGGGGTGACGGTCGGCGAGCTGCGGTCCAGTGATTACGACGGCAAGAACGTCCACCTGGATCTGGCCATCGATCCGGCCAAGGCGGACAAGATCCCGTCGAACGTGACCGCGCGACTGCTGCCCAAGACGCTCTTCGGTGAGCGCTACATCGATCTGGTGTGGCCGGACGCCCCGCAGGGTCACCTGACCGCGGGCACCACGCTGCATCAGGACACCAGCGGCAACGCCATCGAGGTGAGCCAGCTGCTGGACCACATCATGCCGCTGCTGCAGGCGATTCCGCCGCAGTACCTGTCCTCGACGCTGGGAGCGCTGTCCAACGCGCTGCAGGGTCAGGGCGAGGAGCTCGGCAAGACCATCGACCGCCTCGACGACATCTTCACGCAGGTGAACGCGGATATGCCGACGCTGCAGCAGGATCTGCGCAGCCTCGCCGATGTCGCGACCACCTACGCGGATGCCGCGCCGGAGCTGGTGTCGGCGCTGGACAACCTGCGCACCACCAATGCGACCGTGGTGCAGAAGCGTTCGCAGATCGACACCCTGCTGGCCACGCTCACCCCGAGCGCCGCCACCACCGCCGACTTCCTGGTCGCCAACCGCGACAACATCATCGACGTGGCCGCCGATTCGCGGCCCGCGCTCGAGGCGCTGGCCAAGTATTCGCCCAGCTACAGCTGCGCGCTGGCCGGTTTCGCGGAGCTCAAGCCACGCATCGACGACATCTTCGGCAAGGGCACGGATCTGCCGGGTTCGCGGGTGAGCGTCTCGGTCGTCAACGACCGCGGCCGCTACATCCCCAACCAGGACGAGCCGCGCTGGTTCGATACCCGTCCGCCGCTGTGCATTCCGATGTACCCGCCCGGCACCGATCCGGGCCAGTACACCGACGGTTCCGCGAACGACGGCTCCTACCAGCCGCCGAGCCGCAACCCGGGCGATCAGAACATCGGCAAGCAGCTGGAACCGCAGTACCGGGTGTACGGCCCGCAGGCGGCGTCCACCGCGAATTCGCCCGCCGAGGCCCGGACCCTGGGTGCGATCTATGGTGCCGCGCAAGGTGTTTCGCCGGATCAGGTGCCCAGCTGGGTGACCCGGATCGGCGCCCCGGCTTTCCGCGGCAGTGAGGTGAGCGTCAAGTGAAGGACCTGATGCGCGGTCTCTGGCCGACGCTGATCAAACTGGTCGCCTTCGTTCTCGTCACGGTGTTCCTGACGGGTGTGCTGGCGATGACCATCGCCAACTACGGTGGCGGCGGCACCAAGTTCAATGCCCGCTTCACCGATGTGACGTCGCTGAACAACGGCGACGAGGTGCGCATCGCGGGTGTCCGCGTCGGCAAGGTGACGAAGGTGTCCATCGTGGACAAGCGCCTGGCCAATGTGGAATTCGAACTGACGGACCGGGATTGGCTGCCCGCCTCGACCACCGCGACCATCAAGTACCGCAACCTGGTCGGCCAGCGCTACATCGCGCTGGAGCAGGGCGCGGGCGAGCAGGGGCGCAAGATCAACAAGGGCGCCACCATCCCGCTCGATCGCACCAAGCCCGCGGTCAATCTGACCGAGCTGTTCAACGGCTTCCGGCCGCTGTTCCAGACGCTCACGCCCGATGACGTGAACAAGCTGTCCTACGAGATCATCCAGGTCTTCCAGGGCGAATCCGGCACCATCGCGGACCTGGTCGCCAACACCGCGTCGCTGACCAACAAGGTCGCCGACAAGGACGCGGTGATCGGCTCGCTGATCACCAACCTGAATTCCATTCTGGACAGCATCAATTCGCGCGGCGATCAGCTCAACCAGCTGATCATCAATACCGAGGCGCTGGTCACCGGCTTGAACGCGGAACGCGGCACCATCGGTTCGGCGATCACCTCGCTGGGCAACCTGGCGACGGCCACCTCGGACCTGCTGGTGCCGGTGCGCCCGAACCTGCAGGGCGCGATCGCCGGCCTCAACCAGCTGACCGGCACCGTCAACGACCGCAAGGGCGAAGTCGACGAGGCGCTGACCAACCTGCCGATCAAGCTGGACAAGCTGGGTCGCGCCGCGTCGTACGGCTCCTGGTTCCAGTTCTACCTGTGCGGTATCGACATCGTGGTCGGACCGGGCACCAAAGACGCTCCCCAGCTGAACATTCCGCCGGCGCTGCAGAGCATGCCGACGGTGAATCAGCCGGTCTACACCAATCCGGCCCCGCGCTGCCATGGGAAGGGAGGCCGCTGATGGACGACCGCGCAATACTCGGTAAACGCAGTCCGGCGTTCATGGGCGGGCTCGGCTTGCTCATGGTGCTGTTGCTGACCATGTCCGCGTTCAGCCTCGACAAGCTGCCGATCATCGGAGCCGGCACCCGCTACACCGCCGAGTTCACCGAGGCGGCCGGGCTGAAGAAGGGCAACGAGGTTCGCATCGCGGGCGTCAAGGTCGGTTCGGTGTCGGATGTCCGCCTCGACGGCGACAAGGTGCTCGTCGACTTCCGCACCCAGGACGCCTGGGTCGGCGACGAGACCACCGCCTCCATCCAGATCAAGACGCTGCTGGGCCAGAAGTATCTGGCGCTGGACCCCAAGGGTTCCGGCACGCTGGATCCGGCCAAGCGAATCCCGTTGTCGCGCACCGTGTCTCCCTATGACGTGGTGGACGCCTTCAGTGACGCCGCCAAGAACATCGAGGACACCAACACCGCGCAGCTCGCCCAGAGCTTCCAGGTGCTCTCGGACGCCTTCTCGGCGACGCCGCCGGAACTGCGCAGCTCCATCGACGGTGTGGCCCGGCTCTCGGAGACCCTGGCCAAGCGCGACGATCAGCTCAAGAAGCTGTTCGCCGCCACCAAGACCACCTCTCAGGTGCTGGCTGACCGCAATCAGGAATTCGAGCGGCTGATCTCCAACGGCGGTGAACTGCTCGCCGAACTGAACGTGCGCCAGCAGGCCATCCACCAGTTGCTCACCGGTGCCAAGACCATCTCGGTGGAACTGAGTGCGCTGGTCAAGGACAACGAGCAGCAGATCGGCCCCGCGCTGACCAACCTGAACAAGACCATCGACATTCTCAACGACCACCAGGCCGACCTCTCCAAGACGCTGAGCCTGGCCGCCCCGTTCTACGGCCTCTACGCCAATGTGCTGGGCACCGGTCGCTGGTTCGACGCGGTCATCACGAACCTGATTCCGCCTGCGCTGCCCGACATTCCGGGTGACCGCCAGCCGATCCGCAAGTTGGGAGGGTAACTCGTGGCGCAGAACCCGCTTACAGCCCTCAAAGGCTCCAGCACCAAGAGCAAAGTCATCGCCGGGGTCGTCATCCTGGCCGTGCTGCTCGCCGGTGGCGCGTGGTGGGGCTTCCAGAAGCTCAACACCACCACCATCACCGCCTACTTCGACAAGTCCATCGGCATCTACAAGGGTTCGGACGTCCGCATCCTGGGTGTGCCTGTCGGACATGTGGATTCGGTCGACCCGCAGGGTGACGTGGTCAAGGTGGTGATGTCGGTGGATCGTCGCTTCGACATCCCCGCCGACGCCAAGGCCGCGCAGATCACCCCGTCGGTGGTGTCGGACCGCTACATCCAGCTCGCGCCCGCCTACAAGGGCGGACCGAAGATGGGCCGCGACGCCACCATCCCGAAGGAGCGCACCGCGACTCCGGTCGAGGTGGACCGGCTCTACAAGTCGATCACCGAACTCTCGGATGCGTTGGGCCCCAACGGAGCCAACAAGGACGGCGCGCTCAACCAGCTGGTGCGCACCTCCGCCGACAACCTCTCCGGCAACGGCGAGGCGCTCGGCAACAGCTTCACCCAGCTGTCCAAGGCCGCGCACGCGCTCTCGGACTCGCGCACCGACATCTTCGACACGGTCAAGAACCTCCAGGTCTTCGTGAAGACGCTGGCCGACAACGACGATCAGGTGCGGGTGTTCAACTCGCAGCTGGGCTCGCTGGCGGGGTTCCTGTCCGACGAACGCCAGACCCTCGGCGACGCGCTGAACCTGCTGTCGGTCGCGCTCGGCGACGTGGCCCGGTTCATCGACAACAACCGGGATCTGGTGCAGTCCAACGCGCAAGCGCTGACCAAGCTCACCCAGACCCTCGCCGATCAGCGCGACGATCTGGCCAAGGCGCTGCCGCTCATCCCGACCGCGCTGAGCAACCTGATCAACGTGCACAACGGCGAGACCGGCACCCTCGACATGCGCCCCAACTTCACCGATCTGCAGAACCCGTTCGGGACCATCTGCAAGCTGCTCGACCTCGGTCAGCTGCGCCCCGGTGACCCCAAGTTCGAGGCCATCTCCCGGCAGCTGGCGCCGATCCTGAACAACTGCAAGACGATCACCGATCAGCTGGCCGCCGGTGTGAAGACGCCGAGCCTGGTGCTGCCCTTCGGCATCCTCAGCGGTGACAACGAACAGCGCAACACGGTCCCGGGCAGCGTGCCCGGCACCCCGTCCGATCAGCAGGCTCCGTCGCAGCAGGAAGGCGGGCAGCGATGAGCGCCAAGCGCTTTCGACTCACCGGCGTCCGGCGGGCCGCGTTGATCGCGACCCCGCTGGCCGCGGTGACGGTGCTGACCGCGGGCTGCGGTGACGGCGCGTTCAGCGTGCCGCTGCCCGGCGGCCCGAGCGTGGGCTCGCACCCGCTGCACCTCGATATCCGCTTCTCCGACGTGCTGGACCTGGTGCCACAGTCGACGGTGAAGGTGGACGGCGTGGCCGTCGGCCGCGTCGACAAGATCGAGATCGCCAAGGACAACGCCTGGGAGGCCAGCGTCAAGGTGCTGGTCAACGACAGCGTCTCGCTGCCGGCCAATGCCCGCGCCGAGGTCAAGCAGACCAACCTGCTCGGTGAGAAGTTCATCGAACTGTCCGCTCCCGCACAGAATCCCGATTCGGCTCGGTTGAAGGACGGGGCCAAGATCCCGGTCGAGAACACCCGCACCGCCACCGAGGTGGAGCAGGTGCTGGGTGCGCTCTCGCTGCTGCTCAACGGCGGTGGCGTGGCGCAGCTGCAGCCGATCATCTCGGAGCTGAACAAGACCCTGGGCGGCCGCGAGGGCAAGGTCCGCGACCTGCTCGACCAGGCCAACACCCTGATCAAGGGCCTCGACGACCAGGTCGACAGCATCACCCACGCCCTGGACAGCCTCGACACCCTGAGCACCCGGGTCGGTCAGCAGACCACCCAGATCTCCAAGATCCTCGACGAGCTGCCCGCGGGCATCAAGATCCTCAACGAGCAACGGCCGCAACTGATTCAGATGCTCTCGCAGCTGGACCGGGTGGGTCAGGCCGGGGTCGACGTACTGGATCACTCCAAGGACAACCTGATCACCGACCTGTCCTCGCTGCGGCCGACGCTGCAGGCGCTGGGCGGTTCGGCCAACGATCTGGTGACCGCGTTCCCGCTCATCCCGACGTACCCGTTCCCGGACGAGGCGATCAAGTCGGCCTTCGGCGGTCAGGTCAACACCTGGCTCTCGGTGGACCTGCAGATCGGCACCCTGCTGTCGAATCTCGGTGTGGGCAAACAGAATCCGGCCTACCTGCCGCCCGCGGGCCGCCAGGTGAACGTGGATCCGACCAACCCGTACTACAACGGCAACGGGCCGCGCGGCGGCTGGCCGACGGTCTCGCTGCTGCCGCTGCCGCCCACCGTGGCCCGGCCCACCGGCATCGCCGATCCGCTGGGTGCCTTCCTCGATCAGCTGGGAGTGGGTGGTCCGCGATGACCCGTCTGGTGCGTTATCAGCTCATCGCGTTCGCCCTGATCGCGGTGCTCGGCGTCGTCTACGTCGGCGCGCGCTACGTGCGCCTGGACAACATGGTCGGCATCGGCCTCTACAAGGTGAAGGTGACCGCCGCCGAGACCGGCAACCTGTCCAAGGGCGCGGAGGTGACCTACCGCGGCGTGCCCGTCGGCCGGGTCGGCGACCTGGACATCACGCCCGACGGCGTGGTCATCACCCTGGAGATGGACTCCGGCAAGCCCAAGGTCCCCGCCAACGCCAAGGCCGTGGTCGCCGACCGCTCCGCCATCGGCGAGCAGTACGTGGACCTGCAGCCCACCAGTGCCGACGCCCCGTTCCTGCGCGACGGTTCGGTCATCTCCGGTGCGGCGACCCCGATCCACGTCGAGGAATTGCTTTCCGCCGTGGACACTTTCGCCAACACCACCGACCTGGCGGCGTTGAACACCACCATCACCGAACTCGGCAAGGCGTTCGACGGCAAGGGCGACGACCTCAAGATCCTGGTGGACTCGCTCAACAAGTTCACCGACACCGGGATAAAGGCGCTGCCGCAGACCATCGCGCTGATCCGGCAGTCCAAGATCGTGCTCGGCACCCAGGTCGACCAGGCCCCCGCGGTGCTCCAGTTCAGCGCCGGGCTCGACAAGCTCACCGCGCAGCTCAAGTCCAGCGACCCGGACATCCGCCGCCTGATCGGCACCGGCACCGACGCCGCGAGCTCGATTCAGCAGCTGCTCAAGGAATCCGGGCCCGCGCTCACCACGGACCTGACCAACCTGCGCAGCCTGCTGCTCGCCATCTCGCCGAAGTTCTACGCGCTCGGCCCGGTGCTCTCGATGTTGCCGCTGCTGCCGCTGGGCGGTTCGTCCACCGCGCCCGGTGACGGCACCACGCACTTCGGCCTGGTCCTCGAGACCAACAACCCGCCCGCGTGCACCGTCGGTTACGAGGGGACGCAGAAGATCCTGGACCAGATGAAGGCCCAGAATCCGAACTTCGACGACACCCGCGACGACTTCCCGTTCAACACCAACGCGACCTGCGCGGTGCCGCAGGGCAGCGAGACCGCCGTACGTGGCGGCGCCCGTGCCGAACTGGCCGATCCGGCCGTCCCGCAGCCGTGGGACGACAAGCCCAAGTACGACGCGGACAAGCTCAACCTGAACCCGGTCGCCACCCAGCTGGCCACCCTCATGGGCGTCACGCCCAAGGGCTGAATCACGGGTTCGACAAGTCGGTGACCTACCAGTGCCAGGGTGGCCGCGAAGAGAGGAAAGTATGGTGTCGGCGTGAGCCAGCAAAAGGACAGCGAATCGGGGGCTAACCTCGAGAAACCGGCGAACCCGCCGGTTCCCGAAACAACCCCGGAGTCGAGCCCCACCGCTGACGTCACCGCGGACATCGACGAAACCACCGCGGCGGTCACCGACGACACCGCGACCGACGCGGTCGACGCCGAAACCGCCACCGCCGCAGTCGAATCCGACGCCGAGCCCACGGTCGCGCTGAACAAGCCCGTCCCGCCGGTCGAGGCGTCCGCGTCCAGCGGGATGGATTCACGCAAGGCCGTCACCCTCGGGGCCGTCGCCCTCGCGGTGGTCGCCGCGGTCGCCGCCGCCTGGTTCGGCGGCACCTGGATCACCGGCCTGGTGCAGGACCGCCCCCGCGCGCACGCCCGGGACGAGGCGCTGGCCGCCGCTCAGCAGGCCGCCATCAACATCACCTCGATGAAGATGAGCGATATCGACGGTTCGCTGGCGGTGGCGCGGTCCTCGATGACCGGCGACCTGCTCGACGCGTCGACCAAGAACGCCGATCAGCTCAAGCAGAAGATCACCGAGTCGAATGTGGACGCCGCCTCGAAGGTGGTCGGCGGATCGCTCACGGCCCTGAACTCCGAGCGCAATCAGGCTTCGGCGCTGATCGTGATGGAGGTCACCGAGACCGCTCCGGGTAAGCAGGCCAACAAGACTCGCTTCACCTGGTCGGTGGAGGTGGTCGTGGTCAAGGGTGTCTGGAAGGCCGATCAGATTCAGGTCGTCTCGGATCCGGTCGCCCTGAACTCCGGCGCCGCGCCCACGGCGGCGCCGCAGCAATCGGCCGCGCCGCAACCGACCAAGCAACCCGGCAACTAGGAGGGGCGACCATGGCCAACCGGAAACGCCCCGTCAACCGCGCCGCTCCGCGTCGCCCCGCCGCCGCGCGCAACACCTCGTCGCGCACCACGGCTGCGGATGTCCGTTCCACCGAGACCACCCGTTCCACCGAGACCGGCACTGCCGCCAAGATCTCCACCCGACCGGACCGACGCTCCACCCAGCGTGGCCTCGGCCGGACCAAAATTACTGCCCCGCAACCGTATTCCAAGCCCGCCCGGCCGGGAGGCTTTTGGCGGAACTGGGGCGTGGCGACGGTCGCGGGGGTCGTGGCGGTACTGCTGGCCGCTCTCGCGGTGGTGGGCGCGCTGCGTCCCGGCCTCGACGACAGCAATCGGGCCTACGTCGACAACAAGGCCACCGATCAGGTGAAGGCCGCGGCCGACCACGCCTTGAACGTCCTCTACGCCTACAAGGCGAGCGACATCGACAAGGACAAGTGGAAGGCCGCCGCCGACGCGGTGCTGACCAAGAACATGCAGGACCAGTTCGGCAAGTACATCGACACCACGATCGACTCGGTCAAGCAGGCGCAGACCGACACCCAGGTGAAGGCCGACCCGATCGGCGTGACGCTACTCACCGACGATCGCGCCGAGCTGCTGATCAACATGAGTGTCGACACCGTCAAGGACAACAAGCCCGAACCGCTCGTCGGCGGCCCGATCGTGGTCCGCATGCAGAAGCAGAACGGCGCCTGGCTGGTCTCGGAGATCCCGGACATCTAGCCCCCGCTCGCGGCCCCGTACGGCCCGCTCGCCGCGCATAGCGCGACGTCGAGAGGTGATCTTGTACGGGGACAGGCGATCTCGCGGTTTGTCAACTCGGCCCGCCACTTGACGACTTTCGCCCGACACGTCACGCTATTCACAACAGCGGCGGCTGTCACAGGGGACAGAACGCCGGCGAGGGCCTTGCGAACGCAGCCAGCGGACACTGCGGCCCAGTCGGCAGACCGTGTGGCTCGACAGCAGGACCTGATGGCTCAACCGGCAACAGGTGCGGTCGGAGCAGCAACACAGTGTGGGCAGCACCACCGGCACCCGGTGGGCATTGCCGCAGACACACCGGGGCGAAGTTGACGCCTCCGGATCGCCACGGGTGGTACTTTGACACCCCCGTAGGTTTGGGTGTAGTTTTGGACGTTGCGCTGGCTGCCTCCTGTCCATACCTCGATCGCATCACGAAAGTTCCACCCTTCCGGTGTTACTTCCGCTGTTTGCTGCTTCGGGTTCGTTCGGGTCGTAACCAGCGGAATTCGTAGCAGACAAGCGACGGTCGCGGACCACCACGCGACGCGCGTTAGGTGCTGGAAGGACGCATCTTGGCAGTCTCCACCCAGACCAAGGCCGGTATCCCCGGAGCCCCGAAGCGGGTGTCTTTCGCGAAGATTCGTGAACCCTTGGAGGTTCCCGGTCTTCTCGATCTACAAACCGAATCGTTCGCCTGGCTGGTCGGTTCAGCAGACTGGCGTGAGCGTGCTTCCGCGCGCGGCGACGTCACCAATCCCGTCGGGGGCCTCGAGGAGGTGCTCGAGGAGCTGTCTCCGATCGAGGACTTCTCCGGTTCCATGTCGCTGTCCTTCTCGGACCCGCGCTTCGAAGAGGTCAAGGCCTCCATCGAGGAGTGCAAAGACAAGGACATGACCTACGCGGCGCCGCTGTTCGTGACCGCGGAGTTCATCAACAACAACACCGGTGAGATCAAGTCTCAGACGGTCTTCATGGGTGATTTCCCGATGATGACCGACAAGGGCACGTTCATCATCAACGGCACCGAGCGCGTCGTCGTGTCGCAGCTGGTCCGTTCGCCGGGTGTCTACTTCGACTCCTCCATCGACAAGTCCACCGAGAAGACGCTGCACTCCGTGCGCGTCATCCCCTCGCGTGGCGCGTGGCTGGAGTTCGACGTCGACAAGCGCGACACCGTCGGTGTCCGTATCGACCGCAAGCGTCGTCAGCCGGTCACCGTGCTGCTGAAGGCGCTCGGGCTGACCACCGAGGAGATCACCGAGCGTTTCGGTTTCTCCGAGATCATGATGTCCACCCTGGAGAAGGATTCGACTCCGGGCCAGGACGAGGCGCTGCTCGACATCTACCGCAAGCTGCGTCCGGGCGAGCCGCCGACCAAGGAGTCCGCGCAGACCCTGCTGGAGAACCTGTTCTTCAAGGAGAAGCGCTACGACCTGGCTCGCGTCGGCCGCTACAAGGTCAACAAGAAGCTCGGCCTGAACCTGGACAAGCCGGTCACCGGTTCGACGCTGACCAAGGAAGACATCGTCGCGACGATCGAGTACCTGGTCCGTCTGCACCAGGGCGATCGCATGATGACCGCGCCCCAGGGCCGTGAGGTCCCGGTCGACGTCGACGACATCGACCACTTCGGCAACCGTCGTCTGCGGACGGTTGGCGAGCTGATCCAGAACCAGATCCGTGTCGGCCTGTCCCGCATGGAACGTGTGGTGCGCGAGCGGATGACGACTCAGGACGTCGAGGCGATCACGCCGCAGACCCTGATCAACATCCGTCCCGTGGTGGCCGCGATCAAGGAGTTCTTCGGAACCTCGCAGCTGTCGCAGTTCATGGACCAGAACAACCCGCTCTCGGGTCTGACCCACAAGCGTCGTCTCTCGGCGCTGGGCCCGGGTGGTCTGTCCCGTGAGCGTGCCGGCCTGGAAGTTCGTGACGTCCACCCGTCGCACTACGGCCGCATGTGCCCGATCGAGACCCCGGAAGGCCCGAACATCGGCCTGATCGGTTCGCTGTCGGTGTACGCGCGGGTCAACCCGTTCGGTTTCATCGAGACCCCGTACCGCAAGGTCGAGAACGGCCGCGTCACCGATGAGGTCAAGTACCTCACCGCCGACGAGGAAGACCGCCACATCCGCGCCCAGGCGAACTCGCCGGTCGACGCGGACGGCAACTTCCTCGAGGATCGCGTCCTCGCTCGCCACGGCAACGAGGAGATGGAGTACGTCGCCGCCAGCGCGGTCGACTACATGGATGTCTCGCCGCGCCAGATGGTTTCGGTCGCGACCGCGATGATCCCGTTCCTCGAGCACGACGACGCCAACCGTGCCCTGATGGGCGCGAACATGCAGCGTCAGGCCGTGCCGCTGATCCGTTCCGAGTCGCCGCTGGTCGGCACCGGTATGGAACTGCGTGCCGCGGTAGACGCCGGTGACGTGGTTGTGAACGTCAAAGCTGGTGTGGTGGAAGAGGTTTCGGCCGACTTCATCACCGTCATGCACGACGACGGCACCCGCCGCTCGTACCGGCTGCGCAAGTTCGAGCGCTCCAACCAGGGCACCTGCGCCAACCAGCGTCCGATCGTGGACGAGGGCATGCGCGTGGAGGCCGGGCATGTGCTCGCCGACGGCCCCTGCACCGAGAACGGTGAGATGGCGCTCGGCAAGAACCTGCTCGTGGCGATCATGCCGTGGGAAGGCCACAACTACGAGGACGCGATCATCCTGTCGCAGCGCCTCGTGGAGGACGACGTGCTCACCTCGATCCACATCGAGGAGCACGAGATCGACGCTCGCGACACCAAGCTCGGTGCCGAGGAGATCACCCGGGACATCCCGAACGTCTCCGACGAGGTCCTCGCGGACCTCGATGAGCGCGGCATCGTGCGCATCGGCGCGGAGGTCCGCGTGGGCGACATCCTGGTCGGCAAGGTCACCCCGAAGGGCGAGACCGAGCTGACCCCCGAAGAGCGCCTGCTGCGCGCCATCTTCGGTGAGAAGGCTCGCGAAGTTCGCGACACCTCGCTCAAGGTGCCCCACGGTGAGTCCGGCAAGGTCATCGGCGTGCGCGTCTTCTCGCGTGACGACGACGACGATCTGCCCCCCGGCGTCAACGAGCTGGTCCGCGTCTACGTGGCCCAGAAGCGCAAGATCCAGGACGGCGACAAGCTGGCCGGCCGCCACGGCAACAAGGGTGTCATCGGCAAGATCCTTCCGCAGGAGGACATGCCGTTCCTCCCGGACGGCACCCCGGTCGACATCATCCTGAACACCCATGGTGTGCCGCGTCGTATGAACATCGGTCAGGTGCTGGAAACCCACCTGGGTTACATCGCCAAGACCGGTTGGCAGGTCGACGGCACCCCGGACTGGGCGAAGAACCTGCCCGCCGAGATGATCGGACAGCCCGCCGACACGAACATCGCCACCCCGGTGTTCGACGGCGCGCGCGAGGAAGAGTTGACCGGCCTGCTCGGCTCGACGCTGCCGAACCGCGACGGCGAGAAGATGATCGACGACAACGGCAAGGCGGTGCTGCTCGACGGCCGCTCCGGCGAGCCGTTCCCGTACCCGGTCTCGGTCGGCTACATGTACATCCTGAAGCTGCACCACCTGGTGGACGACAAGATCCACGCGCGTTCGACGGGTCCGTACTCGATGATCACGCAGCAGCCCCTCGGTGGTAAGGCCCAGTTCGGTGGTCAGCGCTTCGGTGAAATGGAGTGCTGGGCCATGCAGGCCTACGGCGCCGCCTACACCCTGCAGGAACTGCTCACCATCAAGTCCGATGACGTGGTCGGCCGCGTGAAGGTCTACGAGGCGATCGTCAAGGGCGAGAACATCCCGGAGCCGGGTATTCCGGAGTCGTTCAAGGTGCTCCTGAAGGAACTCCAGTCGCTGTGCCTCAACGTGGAGGTGCTGTCCTCGGACGGCGCGGCCATCGAGATGCGTGACGGTGACGACGAGGACCTGGAGCGCGCTGCGGCGAACTTGGGTATCAACCTGTCCCGCAACGAGCCTGCGACCATCGACGACCTGGCGCAGTAAGAGCGATCGGTCCGGGAAGGCCGTTCCCGTATCGAACGGCCTTCCCTGGCAACGGATTTAGCGAACTTTTGCTCATACTCAACCCGAACAGGGGAAAGGAAGTTACGTGCTAGACGTCAACTTCTTCGATGAACTCCGGATCGGCCTGGCATCCGCTGAAGACATCCGGAACTGGTCTTTCGGTGAGGTGAAGAAGCCGGAGACCATCAACTACCGCACGCTCAAGCCGGAGAAGGATGGCTTGTTCTGCGAGAAGATCTTCGGTCCCACCCGGGACTGGGAGTGCTACTGCGGCAAGTACAAGCGCGTGCGCTTCAAGGGCATCATCTGTGAGCGCTGTGGCGTCGAGGTGACTCGCGCCAAGGTGCGTCGTGAGCGCATGGGCCACATCGAGCTGGCCGCTCCGGTCACGCACATCTGGTACTTCAAGGGTGTGCCGTCGCGTCTCGGCTACCTGCTCGACCTGGCTCCGAAGGATCTGGAAAAGATCATCTACTTCGCGGCCTACGTGATCGTGGCCGTCGACGACGAGCTGCGTCACAACGAACTCTCCACCCTCGAGGCGGAGATGGAGGTCGAGAAGAAGACCGTCGCGGATCAGCGTGACGCCGACCTCGAGGCCCGCGCCCAGAAGCTCGAGGCCGACCTGGCCGAGCTGGAGGCCGAGGGCGCGAAGTCCGACGTGCGCCGCAAGGTCAAGGACGGCGGCGAGCGCGAGATGCGTCAGCTGCGCGACCGTTCGCAGCGTGAGCTGGATCGTCTCGACGAGATCTGGACCACCTTCACCAAGCTGGCCAAGAAGCAGCTGATCATCGACGAGGTGATCTACCGCGAGCTGCAGGATCGCTACGGTGAGTACTTCACCGGCGCCATGGGCGCCGAGGCGATCCAGCGGCTGATGCAGGACTTCGACATCCCGGCCGAGGCCGAGAACCTGCGCGAGACCATCCGTACGGGCAAGGGCCAGAAGAAGCTTCGCGCGCTGAAGCGTCTCAAGGTCGTCGCCGCGTTCCAGATGAACGGCAACTCGCCCATGGGCATGGTGCTGGACGCTGTCCCGGTGATCCCGCCGGAGCTGCGCCCGATGGTCCAGCTGGACGGTGGCCGCTTCGCGACCTCCGACCTCAACGACCTGTACCGCCGCGTCATCAACCGCAACAACCGTTTGAAGCGACTGATCGATCTGGGTGCGCCCGAGATCATCGTGAACAACGAGAAGCGCATGCTTCAGGAGTCGGTGGACGCGCTGTTCGACAACGGCCGTCGTGGCCGTCCGGTCACCGGTCCGGGTAACCGCCCGCTGAAGTCCCTGAGCGATCTGCTCAAGGGCAAGCAGGGTCGTTTCCGTCAGAACCTGCTCGGCAAGCGTGTCGACTACTCGGGCCGTTCGGTCATCGTGGTCGGCCCGCAGCTCAAGCTGCACCAGTGCGGTCTGCCGAAGCTGATGGCGCTCGAGCTGTTCAAGCCGTTCGTCATGAAGCGTCTGGTGGATCTCAACCACGCGCAGAACATCAAGTCCGCCAAGCGGATGGTCGAGCGTCATCGGCCCCAGGTGTGGGACGTCCTCGAAGAGGTCATCTCCGAGCACCCGGTGCTGCTGAACCGTGCGCCCACCCTGCACCGCCTGGGTATCCAGGCCTTCGAGCCGCTGCTGGTCGAAGGCAAGGCCATCCAGCTGCACCCGCTCGTGTGTGAGGCGTTCAACGCCGACTTCGACGGTGACCAGATGGCCGTGCACCTCCCGCTGTCGGCGGAGGCGCAGGCCGAGGCCCGCATCCTGATGCTGTCCTCGAACAACATCCTGTCGCCCGCGTCGGGTCGTCCGCTCGCCATGCCGCGTCTGGACATGGTGACCGGCCTGTTCTACCTGACCCGCCTGGAAGAGGGCGCGAAGGGCGAATACCGGCCTGCCGCAAAGGATTCGGCCGAGTTCGGCGTCTACTCCTCGCCCGCCGAGGCGCAGATGGCCGTCGACCGCGGTGAGCTGACCGTGCGTTCGCTGATCAAGGTCCGGCTGACCGAGCAGCGTCCCCCCAAGGACGTCGAGGCAGCCGAGTTCCCGAACGGCTGGCAGCGTGGCGACGCGTGGCTCACCAAGACCACGCTGGGCCGCGTCGTGTTCAACGATCTGCTCCCGGCGGACTACGCGTTCATCGACGAGCCGATGCCGAAGAAGCGTCAGGCCGCGATCATCAACGATCTGGCCGAGCGCTACCCGATGATCGTCGTCGCGCAGACCGTCGACAAGCTCAAGGACGCGGGCTTCTACTGGGCCACGCGTTCGGGTGTCACCGTCTCCATGTCGGACGTGCTCGTTCCGCCGGAGAAGGTCGAGATCATGGCGCGTTACGACGCGCAGGCCGATCAGATCGAGAAGAAGTACCAGCGTGGTGCGCTCGATCACCAGGAGCGCAACAACGCCCTGGTCAAGATCTGGCAGGAAGCGACCGAAGAGGTCGGACGGGCGCTGCGTGCGCACTACCCGGCCGACAACCCGATCATCACGATCGTCGACTCGGGCGCCACGGGTAACTTCACCCAGACTCGTACCCTCGCGGGCATGAAGGGTCTGGTGACCAACCCGAAGGGTGAGTTCATCCCGCAGCCGATCAAGTCCTCCTTCCGTGAGGGTCTGACCGTGCTGGAGTACTTCATCAACACCCACGGTGCGCGAAAGGGCCTGGCCGACACCGCGCTTCGTACCGCCGACTCGGGTTACCTGACCCGTCGTCTGGTGGACGTGTCGCAGGACGTCATCGTGCGCGAGACCGACTGTGGCACCGAGCGCGGCATCGTGGTGCCGATCGCGGAGCGGCTGGCCGACGGCACGCTCATCCGTGACGCCCACGTGGAGACCAGCACCTACGCTCGTACGCTGGCCGTCGACGCGATCGACGCCAAGGGCAATGTCGTCGTCGAGAAGGGCCACGACCTGGGCGATCCCGCCCTGGAGGCGCTGCTCGAGGCCGGTATCACCGAGGTGAAGGTCCGCTCCGTGCTGACCTGCACCACCGGCACCGGCGTGTGTGCCACCTGCTACGGCCGCTCGATGGCGACCGGCAAGCTGGTGGACATCGGTGAGGCCGTCGGTATCGTCGCCGCGCAGTCCATCGGTGAGCCCGGTACCCAGCTGACCATGCGTACCTTCCACCAGGGTGGTGTCGCGGGTGACGACATCACGGGTGGTCTGCCCCGAGTGCAGGAGCTCTTCGAGGCTCGTGTGCCCAAGGGCAAGGCGCCCATCGCCGAGGTGTCGGGTCGCGTGCGGCTCGAGGACGACGACCGCTTCTACAAGATCACGATCATCCCGGACGACGGGTCGGACGAGGTCCTGTACGACAAGCTCTCGAAGCGTCAGCGTCTGCGTGTCTTCAAGCACGAGGACGGGTCCGAGCGTCTGCTCGCCGACGGCGATCACGTGGAAGTCGGCCAGCAGCTGCTGGAGGGCTCCGCCGATCCGCACGAGGTGCTGCGCGTGATGGGTCCCCGTCAGGTGCAGATCCACCTGGTCCACGAGGTCCAGGAGGTCTACCGCTCGCAGGGTGTGTCGATCCACGACAAGCACATCGAGGTCATCGTGCGGCAGATGCTGCGTCGCGTGACCATCATCGATTCGGGTGCGACCGAGTTCCTGCCCGGTTCGCTCGTCGAGCGCGCCGAGTTCGAGAACTCGAACCGTCGCGTGGTGTCCGAGGGCGCCGAGCCGGCTTCCGGCCGTCCGGTCCTGATGGGTATCACCAAGGCGTCGCTGGCCACGGACTCGTGGCTGTCGGCGGCCTCCTTCCAGGAGACGACTCGTGTCTTGACGGACGCGGCGATCAACTGCCGCTCCGACAAGCTGATCGGCCTGAAGGAGAACGTCATCATCGGTAAGCTGATCCCCGCCGGTACCGGTATCAACCGCTACCGCAACATCCAGGTTCAGCCCACCGAGGAAGCGCGCCAGGCGGCGTACGCTGTCCCGTCCTACGACGACAGCTACTACAGCCCGGACGGCTTCGGCACCTCCACCGGTGCCGCGGTCCCGCTGGACGACTACGGCTTCAGCGACTACCGCTGAATTCAGTAGTAGGGCAATAGATTCGGCCCCCGCTCCGTTCGGAGCGGGGGCCGTTCTCTTTCGCCGGATCGAGGTCGGCGGCCGTGGTCCGCGAGGCGAGTCGCGTGATCGATCACGGGCGGGGCGCTGCGGGTCTACCCTGATTGCGAGGTATTCACTGGCTCTGCCGATGCGAGGAGTTGGGATGTCTGCTCGTGGGGTCGCGATCGTCGCGGCATGCTGTGGCCTGGCGGCACTTTCGGCCGCGCCCTCGGCGCACGCCGATCCCGATCACGGGGTGACCATGCTCGGAGGTTGCGGGCGCGGCGGGGTGCTGACCGGGACGGTGGTGCCGGGCAGCGGGAGCGCGGGGCAGGGGGTGCATCGCGAGGCGGATCTGTGGGACTGCTCGAGTCCGCTGCTGCCGGGGATCGTGTCGGGGCATTTCACCGCGGACCTGCCGTGGCTGGGTTTCGATCCGCCGGGACGGGTGACGATCGCGTGGTCGGACGGCAGCGTGAGCACCGCGACCGCGTATCCGAATGCGTTGTGGGGCATCACGGACGGTCCCGGCGCGGGGCACGCGCTGCGCTTGAACCTGGCCATCGAGATGACCGGGAAGTGGTACTACACCGGCGGCAGCATGCCGGTCAGCTCGGCGACTTTCCTGCAGTGAGAGCCGGATTCGCGTCCCGGCGCGGATCCACCGGTGTCGAGACGGTGAAGGTCGCGGCGGCGCAGGCGATTCCGACGACGAAGCAGGCCAGCGTGTACCAGAGGTTGCCGATCGGGTCGCCGTGCTTCGTCAGTCCGCCTGTCGCGTCGAAGAAGTCGGGCAGTGCGGTAGCCCAGAGGATGGCGAAGATGAGCAGGTAGGCGGCGCTGTAGTAGCGGACCAGGTTGTTGCGGTAGAGCGGATTGTCGTCGGTGCGCAGCGATTTCCAGCGCCGGTACATCAGGGGGGCGGCGACGACGGTGATGATGATCAGTTCGGCGGCGTAGAGCACGCCGCGCACGGTGTCGCTGCCCGCGCCGAACACGGTGGCCGGCAGCGGGAGGATGAAGGTGCCCAGCGAGGCGAGCAGGCCGATCACCACTGTGCGCCAGGTGATTTCGATGCCGCTGAACCGGCGGCCGCGGTCGGCGTGGCGGCCGACGAAGTAGTACACGCACAGTGCCAGCGACATCGGCCACAGGGTGGCGAACACGACGACGCTGGGCAGCGGCACCGAATCGAACATGGGCTGGTTGAGCGGGTTGTGGGTGGTCCACTCCCACCAGCGCAGCTGCGGTCCGAGCTGGTCGAAGATCTCGTAGAACGCGTGGTGCACGAAGCCGACGCAGGCCGCGCCCGCGAGCAGGCCGTAGCGCTGGAAGACGCCGAGCATGCGGACGATCTCGTAGGCCAGGGTGGCCATGAACGGGTAGATGGCGACGATGTAGAGCGGCAGCCGTCCCCACAGGAAGTCCACGCTGAACACGTTGTGCGCGAACATGGTGTCGACGTGCCCGCTGATGCCGAAGGCGGCGGGGAAGTACAGCGGCGGTTCGATGACGAACAGGTAGGCCAGCGCACCGAACCAGAGGGCCAGGTTGGTGGCGTCGCCGTCGCGGCGCAGGCGGCGCACGGCGTGGATCAGCATCAGGATCGAGCCGAGGATGACGGTGGCTTCGAGGACCGGCAGGGTCCAGTTCTCCAGCCCGAAAGGGTTGCGCAGCTCCACGATTCCGCCCGCGGTGTCGCAGGAGAAGCCCAGGGAGTGCGCGAGCTGGTCGAAGGTGGGGGAGCAGTGGTCGGTCACGGTGCTGCCTTCTTACGATCCGACGGCGGGGGCGGTGTACCAGCGGGTGACGTCGTAGCCGTCGGCGTAGCGCTGGAACCACTTTCCGGCGAGGTCGGGGAGTTTCTCATGGGTGGGGTCGTGTTTGGGGAGCTGGCTGCGGATGATGCCGCGCAGCGCGACGAGTTGTTCGCCCAGGGGTAGGTGGTCGAAAGCGCGTGGCATGCTGCCGTTGTCGGCGGGGCGCAGGCCGGGCAGCAGGGCGCGCAGTTTCTGCCCGCGACGGTAGTTGGCGAACATCGACAGCGAGTCGACTTGCCGATCTTCCAGTGGAACATGCTGGTTGAAGCCCGCGCAGGCCAGCCGCACCATCTTCAGGACGTGCTGGAAGATGCTGGGGGCCATCCGCATTCGGTACAGGTCGCTGTCGACGATGTGGTCGAAGATGATCAGCGCCGAGCTGCGGTGCTCGACTTCCTCGACGAAGTGCCAGATGAACAGTGACGCGACCCGGTCGTCGCCGGGGGCGAAGAGCGTGGCGTCGTTGTCGAGCATGAGTTTGAAGACCGGGGTGAAGGTGGCCTCCAGGTCGGCGGTGTAGGCGAGCCGGTATTCGAGCGGTTTGTCCTTGGTGAGCAGGTCGAATTCGGCGATCACCGCGTCGAGGGTGTGCTGCAGGCCGGGGTAGTGCTCGATGAGGCCGCGCACGTGGGCGCGATGCGCGGTGGAGTGCTGGCCCTCCTGGCGCATGAAGGCGTCGGCCTCCTCGGCGACGGCCGGGTCGGTGATGCGGCCCTTCGTCTGCAGGATCATTTTCACGATCATTTTCTCGAAGCCGATGGCCAGGAACGAGACGGCGTTGGCCATGGAGGAGAAGGCGGGGTTTTCCGGGTTCCAGAGGAACGGGACTTCGTGCTGCGCGAAGGCGAAGTCCAGTTTCCGGACGATCAGGTCGGTCATGCGGCGAACATACATGACTCCGTATGAATGTATGATAACTTTCCGGCAGTCGGTGCCGCGGCGTGCTCCGATCCCCGTGCTAGCCTCGGAAAACCGGTCCGGCAGCGGACGATTCGATCCGAGGAAGCGGGCGTTGGCGAGGAGACGCGGTTGGGGCGGTAGCCCGCCTGCCGATGACGAGGAGGCCGGGCGGCGCATCATCGCCGCGGCGGTCGAGACCATCGACCGCACCGGCGCGGTGGTCAGCATCGCCGATGTCGCGGAATCGCTCGGCGTCATCCGCCAGACCGTCTACCGGTACTTCCCGAGTTCGGACGCGCTCATGCAGGCCGCCGCGGTGGCCTCGGCCGGTGCGTTCCTGGACCGGCTGGCCGACCGCGTGCACGGTCTCACCGATCCGGCCGACGCTCTGGTGGAGGGCGTCGTCTACACGGTCGGCGAGGTCCGCCGCACCCCGCACCTGGGCATCACGCTGTCGAGCTCCTACAGCCAGGACCACACCGGCGACCTGACCTCGGAGCAGGCACATGCCTTCGGCATGACCATGATTCGGCGCTTCGATGTCGACTGGGAGCGGTACGGGTACGGCGAGGAGGACCTGCGCGGGCTCGTCGAGCACCTGCTGCGCACCATGCAGTCGTTCTTCGTGTCCCCGGGCGATCCGCCGCGCACCGACGACGAGTTGCGCGCCTACCTGACCCGCTGGCTGGCCCCGGTCGTCAGCGCGCAGCAGCGGGTGCCCTGAAAAGCGTTCGGCCCGTGCCCTTACGAGGGGAGCACGGGCCGAAAAGCGTGCTGGGTCAGTTGGGTTGGCCCTGCGGCAGCGCGGCGAAGATGGGCCGCAGCACATTCGAGGTACCCGGCATCAGGCTGTCGACGTAGGTCAGCGCGGCCTCGGTGGCCTGCTGTCCGCCCGACATCTGCAGTCCGATGGCCCCGCCGACCACGCCGCCGACCACCGCGAGCAGCGGTGCGGTGATGAAGTCGAGCACGAACAGTCCGAGTGGGAAGCCCGCGACGAAGCCGATGGCCGCGCCGATCGCGGCGCCGGTGGTGACCGCGGGCATGTTCGCGTTCACCACGTCGAAGAAGTGCTGCTGGGCGTCCACCGGGGTGGCCGAGGTGTCCATCTCGGCGACCGGGGTGAGCGTCAGCCGCCGATTGTCCTGGTCGATCTTCGGCGTGAATTCGGCTGTCTTACCGGCGATGTCGTACTTCAGCGGCACCGTGCCGACCAGGACTCCGCTGTCGTCGGTGACGACGACGGCGTCGCCGTCCCAGGTGGCCAGGAAGCGCCCGGCCTGCAGCGTGCTGACCGCGGCGCGGTGGTCGTCGGAGAGTGCCACGTCGTAGCCGACACTGTGGTCGGTGCCCTTGATCTGCAGTGCGGGCTGGGCCGTGGCGGCGACGGGCTCGGCGGTCGCGGTACCGGCGACAGTGGTCGCGGTCAGGCAAAGCAGAGCGGGCGCAATGTATTTGGTTATACCCATTGTGGTTTCTCTCGAGTTGCGTTCAGGTTCCCCGACATTTGCCACAAGTTACCGTTATCAACTCGAGATGTGAAGGGGTATGGCCTATATGCGCAAAGGTTCGCCGAGCCGCACCACGATCACGCCCAGCAGAATCAGTGCGCCCCCGGCCAATTGGATCGGCGCGGGCGTCTGCCCGAGCAGCGCCCAGGAGAACAGGATCGCCGCCACCACCTCGCCGAGCGCGGCGAAGGACGCCAGCCGCGAGCCCAGCAGCCGGGTCGCCGCGATGCCGGAGACGTAGGAGATGGCCGCGGTGACCACGCCGAGCGCCAGCAGCGGCGTCCACCACGGCACCGTCATGCCCTGGAAGACCACGGGCGCGGTGGTGGCGTGCAGCGGCACCACGCCGATCAGCCCGGCCGCCAGGATGCCGAGCCCGCCGATCAGCAGTCCGGCGGTGGCCAGCACGGTGCCGGGCACGGCGTCCCCGGCGTGCGCGGAGAGGATGAAATAGGCGGCCGCGCCGACCATCGCGCCCAGGGCCCAGGCGATGCCGATCCAGCTGGTGGTGACCCCGGACCACAGGTCGAGCACCAGGATCAGCCCGGCCATGCCGATCGCCGCGCCCAGGACGGTGGCGCGTCCGGGCTGCTGACTGTGCCGCAGCCACAACCACACCACCACCGCGATCGGCGCGGTGTACTCGATGAGCAGGGCCACCCCGACCGCCATGTGCGCGACCGCGTTGAAGTAGGCGAGCTGGGCCGCCGCGACGGCGAGCAGGCCGTAGCCGAACAGCAGGGAGGCGTTGCGGCGCAGCAGGTTCCAGTTGCCGCGCAATTTCAGCAGGGCGGCGGGCAGCAGTACCGCCGCGCCGAGCAGGACGCGCACGATGACGACCGAGGCCGGGCTCCAGCCGGAGTCCATCAGCCCGCGCGCGAGCGGGCCGGACAGGCCGAAGGAGGCGGCGGACAGCACCGCGCACAGCAGTCCCGAGCGCAGCCGGGTCGCCACCGCCGCCCTGTCATCAGTCAAAGTCGCCATGGCTGATGACGCTACGGTTCGGGTGTGTAATATGTCAACGTGCTTTTCGCTGATGACACGGTGGCGTCCATGGCGGCCGCGGTCGAGCTGGTCAACTCGGCCGAGGATCCGGACACCCTCACCGAGATCGCCCAGCTGACCGAGTTTTTCGCGCGCCACGGCTACACCGGCGCGCACGCCCGCACCGCCGCTGAACTGGCCGCGGTCCGCGCCCAGCGCGCCCCGCTGCGGCGACTGCTCACCGCGGATCGCGACACCGCGGTCGAACTCGTCAACGAGATCCTGGCGCGCCACCGCGCCGTTCCGCGCCTGGTCCGCCACGACGACCTCGACTATCACATCCACGCCGTCGGGCCGGACGCTCCGCTCGACGTCCGCATCGCCGTCGAAACCGCCATGGCCATGACCGATCTGATCCGCGCCGACGAATTGAGTCGCCTGGCGATCTGCGCCGACGAGACCTGTGACGGCATCGTGCTGGATCTCTCGCGCAACCGCTCACGTCGCTACTGCTCCATCACCTGCGGTAATCGCAACGCCGTCGCCGCCTATCGGGCTCGCAACCGCTGACGGCCGAGGTTTGCAATACCGTCGCGCGGACAACTCCGGGTGCAGTTCCCAGTTTCGGGGGATAAGGTGGGCGCGCCGTTCGGCGAATGAATGAAGGAATGAACAGTTGGTCCCAGGGGTCGGTCGGTGATGGTGATGAAAACACAAGCGGCCCTGCGTCCATATGATGTCGTGCTGATCGGCGGCGGCATCATGAGCGCGACGCTGGCGATGCTGTTCAAGCATCTGGAGCCGACCTGGACGATCGCGGTCTACGAGCGGCTGCCCGAGGTCGGGCAGGAGGCGTCGGCGGCCTGGAACAATTCCGGCACCGGTCACGCCGGACTCTGTGAACCCAACTACAGCGTCGAAAATGCGGACGGCACACTGGATTTCACGCGGGCCGTGGAGATCAATGAGCAGTTCCAGCTCACCCGGCAGTTGTGGGCGTCGCTGGTGGAGGCCGGAATTCTCGGCAAGCCGGGCACTTTCGTCAATCCGGTTCCGCATCTGACCCTGGTGCACGGGCAGCGGGATGTGGATTTCCTGCGCCGCCGCCACGAAACCATGTCGGCGCACCCGCTTTTCGCGAATATGCGTTTCAGCGACGACCCGAAGGTGATCGGCGAATGGGCGCCATTGCTCACCGACGGCCGCGAATCGGCTGAACCCATCGCCGCGACCCGCGACATCACCGGCAGCGATGTGGATTTCGGTGAGCTCACCGGTCAGCTGTTCCATCACCTGCGCTGGCAGGACGTCGAGATCCATCGCAACTGCGAGGTGCGCGGCCTGCGCCGCAACAATGACGGCACCTGGCAGCTGCGAGTGGACTGGCGCACCGACAACGACCGCCTGACCCGCAAGGTCGATGCCCGCTTCGTGTTCGCCGGTGCGGGTGGCTGGGCGTTGAAGATCCTGCAGAAGGCGGGGGTCGCGGAGGCGCACGGCTACGGGCTGCTGCCGATCAGCGGCCGTTTCCTGCGCTGCGACAATCCCGAGGTGGTCGAGCGCCACGACGCCAAGGTGTACGGCAAGGCCCCGGCCGGTGCGCCGCCGATGTCCATGCCGCACTTGGACACTCGCATCGTGGACGGCAAGCGCGCGGTGCTGTTCGGCCCGTATCCGGGGATCAATCCGCGCTTCCTGAAGAAGGGGTCGCTGTTCGACGCGGCCACCTCGGTGCGCCGCGACAATGTGGCGCCGCTCTCGGCGATGCTCGGCGACAACACCGAACTGATCAAGCTGCTGCTCTCGCAGGTGACCATGACCCGCAAGAAGAAGCTGGCGGCGCTGCGGGAATTCGCGCCCGGCATCCGTCCCGAGGACTGGACCATGGTGTCGGCCGGACAGCGCGCGCAGATCGTGAAACCGGACGCCGAGCGCGGTGGCGTGCTGGAATTCGGGACGGAAGTCGTTGCCGCGCACGATGGTTCGATCGCGGCGGTGCTGGGTGCGTCGCCCGGCGCCTCGGTGGCGCCCGCGGTGCTGCTGCAGGTGCTCGACCAGTGTTTCCCGCGCTACAGCCGACTATGGGAACCGCGCCTGCGGGAGCTGATGCCGACGCTGGGGCAGAGCCTGTCCAATGACGCGCGGCTGGCCCGGCAGACCATGGCCCGCACCGCCGAGACGCTCGGATTGGCGGGTCGCGAGGTCGACTGACCTCGGGTGGCAGCAAGCTGTCGTGGACAAAGCGGCTACCGGACCGGTATGAAATTGGAACACGTTTCAATTTCTACCGGTTGTCAGGAGATGCGATGGACAGCGCCACCATGGGCGAAATGGTGATGGCGGGCTTCCAGAAGCTCGGCTTCATCCAGTTCTCCGGTATCGAAGGGGTCGAATACGCGTCCGGGCTCAACGTGGTCCGGATGGCCGGCGGCCCCGAGCACTACAACCACAACGGCGACGTGCACGCGGCCCTGCTGTTCGGGCTCGCCGAGACCGCCGCTATGGGCGCGTCCATCTCCGGCATCGTCGACCTGCTCGCCGACACCTTCATCGTCGCCCGCGACGGCCGCATCGAATACCTGGCCCGCGCCAAGGGCGAGGCCGGTCCGTTCAGCGCCACCGCCGAGCTGAGCCCGGCGACGATCGCCGAGACCCGCGCGAACATTCGCGCGCGCACCGAGATCGAACTCGAGGTCCCGGTGATCATCACCGACGACACCGGCAAAGAGGTCGCCCGCGCGGCCTTCACCGCCGTCATCCGGCCGCGCCGCCGATAGGACTCAGCGCTCGCTGTCGAGCATCGCCATCTGTGCGGGGGCGTAGCGGCCACCGGCGACCTGGTCGGCCGGAACCGCGGCCTCGATGGTGGCCAGCTCGGCGGCACTGAGTTGAATACCCACCGCCGCAACGGCTTCCGCCCAGCGCTCGGGACGGCGGGTGCCGATGATCGGGACGATGTCCTCGCCCCGCGACAGCGCCCACGCGATGGCCAGCTGCGCCACACTGACGTCGTGCTGTGCGGCGATGGTGCTCAGCGCGTCGACCAGGCGCAGATTGGCGTCCAGGTTCTCGCCCTGGAAGCGCGGGCTGTGCGCCCGGAAGTCGTTGGGCGCGAACTGATGTCCCGGCTGCAGCGCATTGCTGAGCAGGCCGCGCGACAGCACCCCGTACGCGGTGATCGCGACACCGAGTTCCCTTGCGGTGGGCAGGATCTCGGCCTCGATGCCGCGCGAGATCAGCGAGTACTCGATCTGCAGGTCCACGATCGGGTGCACGGCGGCGGCCCGGCGCAGCGTGTCCGCGCCGATCTCCGAGAGGCCGATGTGGCGGATGTAGCCCGCCGCCACCAGCTCCGCCAGCCCGCCGATGGTCTCCTCGATCGGCGTGTTCGGATCCAGCCGGGCCGGACGGTAGATGTCGATGTAGTCGGTGCCCAGCCGCTGCAGCGAGTACGCGAGGAAGTTCTTGGTGACCGCCGGACGGGTGTCGACGCCGCCGAAGCTGTTGTCCGGTCCGCGCAGCGCCCCGTACTTCACGCTGAGCACGACGTCCTCGCGCTTGCGCTCGGTCAGCGCCTGCCGGATCAGCGACTCGTTGTGGCCCATGCCGTAGAAGTCGCCGGTGTCGATCAGGTTCGCGCCGGAGTCGATGGCGGCGTGCACGGTCCGGATCGAGAGGGCGTCGTCGGTGTTGCCGTACATGCCGGACATCCCCATGGCTCCGAGGCCGATGCGGGAGACGGCGGGCCCGGTCTTGCCGAGCTGGACGGTGCTGAGGTTCGTGGTCATGTCCATAACTTTGCGCCCTGCCCCCGACCCTCGAAAGAGGATCGCGCATCCAGGGATCGGCGATCCCTGGCTCGGGCCTCGATCCACGGACCGGCGCCCCGCGCGCTGCCTGGGATCGGTGGTACCTGGATAGCGGGACCGGGACGGGGGACAGTGGTGGGGTGGACCGAACCGAGCTCGCCGACTTCCTGCGCCGCCGCCGCGAACAGCTGCAACCCGCGACCGTGGGATTGCCGCAGGGGGCGCGGCGACGCACTCCCGGCTTGCGGCGCGACGAGGTCGCGATGCTCGCGGGCATGTCGACCGACTACTACACGCGCCTGGAACAGGCCCGCGGCCCGCGACCCTCGGTGCAGGTGCTGGCCTCGTTGGCCCGGGCGCTGCGGCTGACCGACGGCGAACGCGACCACCTCTACCACCTGGCCGGGCAGCAGCCGCCCGCGCGCGGCGGCGACAGTCACGTCGGCCCCGGCATCCTGCACGTGCTCTCGAAACTCGACGACACCCCGGCCCTGGTCATCTCCGATCTCGGGGAGGTGCTGGTGCAGAACCGCATGCACATGCTGCTGTCGGGCGACTATTCGCAGCGTCGCGGTCTGGATCGCTGCATTCCGTGGCGCTGGTTCACCCAGCCGGAGTCGCGTGGCATCTTCCCGCGCGAGGACTGGAATGCCCTGAGCCACAAGCACGTCGCGGATCTGCGTGCCACCTCCGCGCGCCGGACCGGCGACGCCGACGTCACCGAACTGGTGGCCCGGCTGCGCGCGGAGAGCCCCGAATTCGAGCAGCTGTGGACCGAACACGAGGTCGGCACCGGCAGTGGGCACACCAAACGCATGGTGCATCCGGAAGTCGGTGTGCTGGAACTGATCTGCGAACCGCTGCTCACGCCGAGCGCCACCCGGCACGTGCTCATCTACTATCCCGCGCCCGGTAGCGACACCCAGGAGAAGCTGGATCTGTTGCGGGTCATCGGAACCCAGAACCTGTCGCACCGATAGCGTTCGGCGGGAAACGAATTCGGCCCCGAACCGAGTGGTTCGGGGCCGATCGTCTATTCGTGTGGCACGCCGCGGTCGCTATTGATGCGGCACGCCGCAGCGCCGCTTGCGAGGCTTCAAATGCAGCCCCGGCAGCGGCGGCGCGGGAATCCGCTGCTCCGGAGTATGCCCGGCGATATCGGCGAAGCGCGCGACATCGTGGCGCTCCCAATCGTTTCGGGCCTGCTCGATCTCCTCGTGGCTGCGGGCCACGAAGTTCCACCACATCACCAGATCCTCGCCGAACGGTTCCCCGCCCAGCAGCAGCAGGTGTGCGCCGGTGGTGTCGTGCAGCCGGATCGCGTCGCGGTCGCTGCCCAGGTAGAACAGGCTGCCCGGCTCGACGACGGTGTCGTCGACGCGCAGCGCGCCCGCGATGACCAGGACCGCGTGCTCGAACCCGGGGTCGAGCGGCAGGGACACGTCGCCGCCCGCCGCCACCTTCAGGTCCGCGCCCACGATCGGGGTGTAGGCGGCGGCCGGGGAGGTGACCCCGCCCAGCTCACCGATCAGCACGATGCCGTGCAGCTCCGCGATCGTGAATTCCGGTAGATCCCGGTGCTGCTCGAAATGCGGTGTGATATCCCGTGATTCCCCGGGCAGCGCCACCCACAATTGCAATCCGTGCCCGGAAAGGTGTCCGGGCACCCGGTATTCGGAATGCGCGATGCCGTGCCCGGAGGTCATGATGTTGAGCTGCCCCGGCCAGATCTCCACATCCGAACCCACACTGTCGCGGTGCCGGATGCGGCCGTCCAGCGGCCACGTCACCGTCTGCAATCCGATATGCGGATGCGGCTCGATATCGTGGCCGTCGGGATTGGCTTCGGATCCGGAACCGAAATTGTCCAGGAAACACCACGCGCCGACGGTCGGCAGATCGCGTTGCGGGAGGGTCCGGAAAACGGTCACCCCGCGTACGCCGCCGAGCGGAACCTCGCGTGCCGGAAAGAATTCCGTGCGCGGGCCCGGTCGTCCCGAGGATTCGCAGCGCGACGCCTCCGGATGCGGCTCCAGGTCACTCATACCCGTTCCTCCCTGCGCTCACCGTTCTCGTTTGATGCCCTTGCCCACCACGTATTCGTCGAATTCCGGATGCTTGTCGAGCCAGCCCTTGATGAACGGGCAGCGGGCCACGATGGTGCGGCCGCGGGCGATGACGTCCTTGACGGCTTCCTGGGCGAGCAGGTTGGCGAGCCCCTTACCGCTGAATTCCTTGTCCACCTCGGTGTGAATGAAGGTGGTGTCGTTGTCGTCACGCTCGCGATACTCGCTGAACCCGGCGAGCGAGTTGCCGTACCACACCTCGTATCGGTGTTGCGCGTCGTTGCGAACGACGGCGGCCGCCACGGCCTGTTCGCTCATTGTTCAGTTCTCCTTCCGCACCCGCACCGGATGTCTGCTCAAAATCGATACCCGGTTGAATGCGCCGATCGTGGTCGCCGCCCAGATCAGTACCGATATCTGGTCATCCGACAAATGTTGCCGCGCAGCAGCATACTCACGCTGCATGCTTTCCTCATCCGGCAATGACGTAGTTGTTTCGGCCAGGATGAGGGCGCCCTGTTGTTGTGCTGTGAACAGGTATGGGCTGCGTCGCCAGGCGTCGAGCACGTCGAGTTGCTGCTGGGTGATCCCGGCTTCGTGCGCGGCCCGCGTGTGCAGGTCGAGGCAGAAGGGGCAGCCGGTCAACTGCGAGACGCGCACGTTCACCAGTTCCATGACGGCGCGGTCGAGATCGTGTGCGGCAGCGGCATTGCGGACCGCGAGCGCGACACCGTTGAGGGCGTGGAACGCCTCGGGCGTCTGTTTGTCGATCCAGATCCGGTCGGAGGCTACAGGCGACTGCATAGTGGCTGCATCGTAAGCCGTGAAGTCGAACTGTGCCCTCCGGTCTGAAAATTGACCGCCCGGTATTTATCGCCGGGCGGTCCGTCCGCTACCGCTGCCGGGCCAGGAACTCGCGCACCGCGGCATGCCAGAGCTCCGGCTGCTCCGCCATCACCACATGCCCGCCCGGCAGTTCCAGGTACTCCGCACCCGAGATGCCCGCGGCCTGACGGCGGGCATTGGCCGGGTCGCTGAGCAGGTCACCGGTCATGCCGATCACCAGCGTCGGCACTGCCACCCGGGCCAGATCCGCACGCACATCTGCGGTCTCCACCAGGGCCGCCTGCGCCGCCGTCCCACCCGGGATATCGGCGGCGATCTGCGCCAGCAGCGCCGGAAGCTGGTGCTCCGGAATCGAATTCACGAAGTCGGCACTGAACCCGGCCAGCAGCACGATGCGCGCGAACAACTCTCGATCCCCGGCCGCGAGGGCCCGCTGCCACAGCTCCACATTCAGCCGGGCGCGATTGTCGGCACGGGCGAACCCACCGGTGAGCACCAGGGCGCGCACCCGCTCCGGATGCCGCACCGCGGCGCGCACCGCCGCCGTGGTGCCGAGCGAGAAGGCCACCATCGTGAAGGTCTCGGCCCCGTGCGCGACCGCCGCCGCCACCAGCGAGTCGGCCAGGGCGTCCACCGTGAGCGGGGTGTCGTCGTCGGGGAAGTCGGAGCCGATCACCAGATGATCGGGGGCCAGCAGCGGAATCAGGCCGCCGAAATTGGCTTCGATACCGCCGCCGCCACCGTGGGCCAGCACGACGGCCGGGCCCGAACCGGTCACGGTGGTGCGGAGGGCGAGCGAAGCGGCGGGAGCGGAATTGTTCGTCATGACGGCGACGTTAGGGATTCACATGGATGAGAAGGTCCAGCCGATGTGTGGGAGGTCACAGTGCTGATCGGTGAACTGTCCAGGCTCAGCGGCGTGGCCCCGCGGCTCCTGCGCTACTACGAGGAGCAGGGACTGCTTGTCCCGCAGCGTGATTCGAACGGCTACCGCAGCTACGGAGCGCAGGCGCCCGACCGGGTCGCCCGCATCCGCGAACTCCTCGACGCCGGACTCCCGACCCGCGACATCCGCGAATTACTGCCCTGCGCAACCGAATCCGGCTTCCAGCACTGCGACCACTCGCGGAAGGTGGTGAGCGACGGCCTCGACCGGCTCGACGAGCGGATCGCCGAACTCGCGCACCGCCGTGACCTGTTGGCCCGCCAACGTGACGTGGTGCTGGCCGCCCCGTGGGAAGCGAATCCGGACGGCATCACCGCATAGGCCGCCCCGCTTGCCGGAATAAGGCTCCGGAAGGTGCTGTTCGAAGATCATGAAACGGTCCCTGGCATCAGGAGCAGGCATGAGCAGCACCATCGTCGGCGCGAGCGTGCGCACCCGCGTACGCATTCCGCTGACCTTCGCCGACGGCTATTCCACCACCGCCGAGGCGATCACCTTCGACGGCCTGGCCGACGGCCGCGAACACCTCGCCATGATCCTGGGCGATCCGGACCTCGGCGCCGTACCCCTGGTCCGGCTGCACTCGGAATGCCTCACCGGCGACGTCTTCGGCTCCGCCCGCTGCGACTGCGGACCCCAGTTGCGCGAGGCCGTGGAACGCATCACCGACACCGGCGGCATCCTGCTATACCTGCGCCAGGAGGGCCGCGACATCGGTCTCTACAACAAGCTCGACGCCTACGCGCTGCAGGACTCCGGCCTCGACACCTACCAGGCCAATACCGAACTCGGCTTCGACGAGGACGCCCGCGACTACACCGCCGCCGCCCAGATGCTCGTCGCGCTCGGCGTCGACCGGGTGGATCTGCTCACCAACAACCCGGACAAGGTGCGGCAGCTGACCGGGCTCGGCATCACGGTGCGCGACACCCTGCCGACCGGCGTGCACGCCACCCCGTCGAACCTCGGTTACCTGCGCGCCAAGGCCGAACACACCGGCCACACCATCCGCTTGGCGGGCTGAACCGGATCAGTCGCGCGAATCCGCCTCGGCGGCACGCTGTTTGATGACGGTGCGCCAGTCGGCGGCCGGATTGCCCTCGTAGTGCGCGATTTTGCAGTCCAGGACGGCGACCGTGGTCTGCAATTCCTCGATCTGGGCCAGGACTTCCTCGCGGGTGCGGCGGAACATGTCCAGGCGCTCGGGGAAGGTGTGCTCGCCCGCGCGGACCAGTTCGGCGTAGCGCACCATGTCGGCGACCGACATGCCGGTGCGCCGCAGTTTGCCGATCAGGTCCAGCCAGTCCAGGTCGCGGTCGCTGAAGCGGCGCTGCCCGGCGTGATCGCGGCCCACGTAGTTGAGCAGGCCGATCCGCTCGTACCAGCGCAGGGTGTCGCGGGTGAGCCCGCAGCGGTCGGAGACCTCGCCGATGGAGTAGCGCCGCCGCTCGTGGTCGGCGTGCTGTTCGACTGTCTGTCCCGTGGTCTGCGCCACCGGTGCTGCTGTGCCCATCGTCCGGCCTCCTCGTGCTCTGCCTCGACGGTACCGACTTGGAGCGCGCTCCAAGCAAGTTCCCCGCACGTGACCCCGGGGGTGCGAACCCGGTGACTGCGCTGAAATGCGCGGCCGTCGCGCCTACGCTGGGGTCATGGCAGGTAAAGACATAGATCGGACCCGGGCGCGTTCGGCGCTGGAAACGATCAGGGAACAGCCGGTGATCACCGCGATCGCGTTGGTGCCCGTTCTGGCGGTGCTGGGCGTGGTTTGGGCGGTCGCGGGTTTCTTCTGGGCACTGCTGCTGTTGCTGGTCGTCGGCGGCGTCGTGGTGTGGAAGGGCAAACTACTCGGCTGATCGGCCGACCTACCGAGGTACGTGGAAGCGCACCAGCGTGCCCGTGCCGGGGTCGGCGGCTGCCCAGGGCCGATCGAATTCGATGACCGCGAGTGCCGAGGTGGGGAACTTCGCGCTCAGTTGCTCCGCCGCGTCCGAGTCCCGATTGGCCGCCAATTCCCATGCCGTCCAGGGCATTCCGGGGGAGTGGCCGACCAGCAGCAGAGTTTCGACGCTGTCGTCGGCGAGCTGGATGAATTCGATCAGGGTGTGCGGGGAGGCGTCGTAGATGGCCTGCTCGTAGGACACCGGCGCGGTGATCCCGGTGGCCGCCAGGGTCTCCCGGGTGCGCGTCGCACTGGAACAGAGCACGGCGTCCACGGCGGGCTGCTGCTCGCGCAACCAGTCCCCGGCCAGCGCCGCCTCACGCTGCCCGCGCGGGGCCAGTGGACGGTCGTGGTCGGCCACGCCCTCGGGGTATCCGGATTTGCCGTGCCGCATCAGGATGAGAGTCCGCACCATAGGTATTACGGTAGGTGTCCCCGAGTGGGCTTCGGAGACCGGTCTCACAGCCGGAGACTGTGGAGCCGACGAGAGACAGTGCTCACACTCGAGGCACACTGAAAGGTGGCGTCACATCGCAGTGCCGACACCTGATGGAACGCCGCCTATATTAGAACGTGTTCTACCGCCTCGCTCGAACCCCGAGCGGAGGAGCACCACGCGACAGTTTCGAGGATCTGCGAGATATGGCCTATGTGATCACGCAGCGTTGTTGCAACGACGCCAGCTGCGTACCCGAGTGTCCGGTCGATTGCATTCGTCCCACCCCTGAGCAACGCGAATTCGCGACGACCGAACAGCTCTACATCGATCCGGATACCTGTATCGACTGTGGAGCCTGCGTCGACGCCTGCCCGGTGGACGCCATCTTCTCCGAGGACGACCTGCTCGCCTCGCTCGCGCGCTTCCGCGACATCAATGCCAGCTACTTCCAGCGGCATCCGCTGGAGTCCAACTTCGAGCCGCTGGTCGCCCCGACCCGCGCGCCCAAGGAGCTCGGCACGCTGCGGGTCGCCATCGTCGGTGCCGGCCCCGCCGCCTGCTACGCCGCCGAGGAACTGCTGCGCCGCGCCGATGTCGAGGTGGAACTCTTCGACCGGCTGCCCACGCCCTACGGCCTGGTGCGCGCCGGTGTGGCGCCCGACCACCCGGGCACCAAGGCGGTGGCGAGCCTGTTCGAGTCGGCGTTCCGGCGCGAGGCGCTGCAGTACCGGCTGAATGTCGAAGTCGGCAAGCATGTCTCGCACGAAGAACTGCTCGGCCACCACCACGCGGTCGTCTACGCCGTCGGTGCGGCCACCGACCGCCGCCTCGGTGTCGAGGGCGAGGACCTGCCCGGCAGCCACTCCGCCACCGAGTTCGTGGCCTGGTACAACGGGCACCCGGATTTCGCGGACCGCGAATTCGATCTGTCCGGTGAGCGCGCCGTCATCGTCGGCAACGGCAATGTCGCGCTCGACGTGGCCCGGGTGCTCACCGTGAACCCGGACGAACTGGCCAAGACCGATATCGCCGACCACGCCCTGGATGCGCTGCGCCGCAGCAACATCAAGGAGGTGGTGGTGCTGGGCCGTCGCGGACCGCTGCAGGCCGCCTACACCTCGTCGGAGTTCCTGGCGCTCGGGCACCTGAAGGACGTCGACATCATTGTCGACCAGTCCGATCTGGATCTGGACCCGGCTTCGCAAGCGCTGCTCGACGATCCGGACGTGGAGCCCTCGCTGCAGCTCAAGTACACCCTCGCGCAGGAGTACTCGAACGGCCCGCGCAACCCCGCGCACAAGCGCATCGTGTTCCGCTACCTGACCTCGCCCACCGCCATCACCGGCGACGGCAAGGTCGAGCAGCTGGACTACGTGCACAACGAGCTGGTCGAGCAGGACGGTCGCTCGGTGGCTCGTGCCTCCGACCGCACCGGCAGCCTCGAGACGGCGCTGGTGCTGCGCTCCATCGGCTACAAGGGCGAGCCGGTCGCGGACGTGCCGTTCGACGAGACCAACGGCGTCATCCCCAACGCCCGCGGCCGCGTCCTCAACGATGGTGAGCCGGTCCCCGGCGTCTACGTCTCCGGCTGGATCAAGCGTGGCCCGCGCGGCGTCATCGGCTCCAACCGGGTCGACTCGCAGGAAACCGTCGATCAGCTGATCGAGGACTTCACCACCGGCAAACTGACTGCCCCGCAGGGCAATCGCCAGGCGCTGGACGCGCTGCTGTCCGAGCGTCAGCCCGACCAGATCGGCCGCGACGGCTGGAAGGCCATCGACGCCGCCGAGAAGACCGCGGGCAAATCCGGCGGTCGCCCCCGCGTGAAGTTCACCAGCCTCGAGGACATGCTCAAGGCCGCCAAGGGGTAGGCCTGCCCTGCCGGATTCCTCGGAACGTGATGCGGCCCCACCCAATTGGGTGGGGCCGCATCACGTTCGTCTCGAGCTGCGCGCTGTTCGTCGGTTCAGTTCGCGCCGAGGTCGATGAGTAGCCCGTCCTTGGCGCAGATGGAGGGGACGGCCGGGTCGGGCTGGGCGTTGCAGGACCAGCCGTCGATGGTGGCCACGTCGGTGTCGCTGACGCGCTGGGCGTAGGCAGTGGCGACGTTGATGGCCTCGGTGCAGCCGACCGTTCCGGCGGGGGTGGCGACGGCGGTGACGGTGCGGGTGCCGCCGCCCGCGTCGGTCACGGTGCCGCAGTTGACGTTTCCGGCGGGGACGGTCGTGGTCGGCGGGGGCGTGGTGGGCGGGTTCGGGGCCGCACCGCCGCGCAGGCCGAGCAGGAAGCCGTCCTTGAAGCAGATGTGCGGAACCGCGGTGTCGGGCTGCGGTTCACAGGTCCAGCCGTCGACCTGAACGGCGTCACCGGTGCGGGTGGCGTTGACGTAATCGCTGGCGACGGTGATGGCTTCGGTGCAACCGGGGATACCGGCCTGGTTGGCGTACGCGACCACATCGGCGCTCTGGCCGTTGGCTCCGGTTACCGGTCCGCAATTGACGTCGGCGGGGACCACCGTGGTCGGGATCGGCGGGCGAGTGGGGTTGGGCGGCAACGGTTTCGGATTCGGTTTCGGATTCGGCACCGTCGTGCCGGACGCGCCCGGGGTGGTGGTGGTCGCCGCTGACGTGCTGGTCGCGGTGACGGAGGTCGAGGTGGTGCTCTTCGAGGAGTCCTTGGAATGGCTGCACGCGGTCAGCCCGACCACCAGCGCCGGGGTGGCGGCGAGTAGTGCGAGGTGTGCGAATCGCATGGCGACGATCTCCTGTTCTCGATCACCGCCCGGTGATCGGCCCGCCGCAAGTGTCGCAGGCAAACAGTCGGCGAACGTGTTGGTCCGCTGCAGGTGTCGCGTGTGCTCAGCCGATTTCGGGGTCGGCGGCCGGCTCGATACCGGGCAGCGGGCCGATCCGCACCGCGGTGGTGGTCAAGCCGCCCACCTGGAACCACAGCCGCAGCGACGGATGCCCGGTGCGATCACCCGGCTCGTAGCGGCTGCGCACGCTGACGTGCTGGCGGGCCAGCACCGGCGCGATGTATTCGATGACCGCGCGATGCGGTCCCGCCACCAGCTTCGGATAGTCGACCAGGTACTGCTCCACGGCCTGCCAGTAGGCGGCGTTGTTCACGTGGTTGTACTGGTCGATGTCGGTGGCGCGCACCGGGAACGGCAGATCCACGTCCGATTCCGGCGGGGTCGGATCCGTCAGCCACGGCCGCCAGCGCAGCCGATGCTCATCGGTGGTGCGGGCCAGTTCGGCCAGGCCCTCGTCGCTGATCCGGGTCGGCATATTGGTGAACTCGTTGATATTGATCCAGAAGCCCTCGGTCTCGATCAGGCCGCCGCTCTCACTGCTGATCCGCACCCGCATATTGGTCCAGCGCGTCGACATGGCCGAACACCAGCGCCGCATCTCCACTCGATCGGGCCAATGCACGGGCCGCACCACATCGATGACCGTACGGCGTACGATCCAAGCCGGATCGGTGCGATGGAAGAACCCCGATTGCATTTCCTCCCAGGCGATGTCCTGGAGGTAGCGGGCGACCGCGTCGAAACGCAGGCGCTGATAGGGATCGACATCGCCGGCCCGGACGGGCCACGCGGAAGCGAAGCCCATGCCCTCCTGGGGAAGCGGGGCGAGTGGCTCATCGAGTGACACTGGTGCTCCTCGCGCTGCACGGTGTGCCGCGTTTCTTTCTCGATAAGCACCGCAGGCGGTGCTTTGTTGACCGAAGTCTGTGACATGACTCTACGGGGCGCACGGCGCACGCTCGCGTCGAGTCGTCTGTACTTCTCTTCCGCGAACGACAGTGTTTCGCTCCGAGGCCGGTGGTTTTCGGGGACATGACAGTCCGACGGCGGGGCCGTAGCCTTCTGGGTGGGAACAGGCAGGCATCCTGTTGCAGAGGGAGGACGACGCGGGTGGCCGCAGGGGCGAGGGCCGGTTCGCGGTTCGGGCAGTACGAATTGCGGCGACTGCTCGGAGTCGGCGGCATGGGCGAGGTCTACGAGGCCTACGACACCGTGCGCGACCGCGTGGTCGCGGTGAAACTCCTCGACGTCGACCTGGCCCGGCAGCCCAACTACGTGGAACGCTTCCGGCGCGAGTCCCGCACCGCCGCCAAACTGCAGGAGCCGCACGTCATTCCGGTCCACGACTGGGGCGAGGTGGACGGCGTGCTGTTCATCGACATGCGGATGGTGCGCGGACGCGACCTCAAGGCCTACCTGAGTCAGGAAGGACCGCTGCCGCCCGAGCAGGCGGTCGCCGTCATCGAGCAGGTCGCCTCGGCCCTCGACGCCGCCCACGAGAGCGGCCTGGTGCACCGCGACATCAAACCCGCGAACATCCTGCTCACCGGTGACATGTTCGCCTACCTGGTGGATTTCGGTATCGCGCACGCGGAATCGGACGCCCAGCTGACCGGGACCGGCAACGCCATCGGCTCCTTCGCGTACATGGCGCCCGAACGCTTCGAGCACAATGCCACCGTCTCGCCCAGCGCCGATATCTACGCGCTGGCCTGCGTGCTCTACGAATGCCTCACCGGCCGACCGCCGTTCCACACCGACGGCAACGGCAACCTGGCCACCATCCGCGCCCACATGCTGACGCCGCCACCGCATCCCAGCACCCGGCCCGGCGTGCCCGCCACCTTCGACCAGGTGGTCGCGATCGGCATGGCCAAGGAGCAGGGCCGCCGCTACACCTCCGCCGGTCAGCTCGCCCGCGCCTCCCGCGCCGCGCTGCTGCGGGCCGCCACCGGCGACCTCACCCGCACCACGGTGCCGCCCGCACCGACCGGGCCGCGCCCACTGCCGCCCAACCCGACCGGTGGCGTCTCGGGACCGCAGCGGGTCGAATACCCTTCCGGCCCCGTCGATTACCCGGGCACCGGACAACCCGCGGGTCCCGTCGACTTCCCGCGCGGGCACCCGTCGGCCCCGGTGTCCTACCCGACGCCCGGGCAGAACGATCCGACCCTGCTGCGGAATATCGCTGCGGGACAATCGAACTACCAGCCCGGCTATACCGATCCGATCGGGCCGCGCGAACACCCTTCGGCCCCATTGCCGTTGCCGCCCAAGGAACGTAATCCGTTGCCGGTGCTGGTGGGCGCGCTGCTCGGTGTGGTGCTGCTGCTCGCAGTCGGTCTGGGCTGGGTGTTGTTGCGCGGCAGCGACAGTGGCAACTCCGAGGCGAACACCTCGCCCAGCGGCGGCCCGGTGTCGACGACCGGCAGGTCGTCCACCTCGGTCGTCACCACCACGCTCGCGCCGCTGTCCGGCGCGGTATCCGGTACGGACGCACAGGGTTACGTCGACACCGTGCCGCGCTGCGACGCCGACGATCCGGCCATGGCGATCGGCCGCACCTCGGCCTCCCGGCTGGTGGTGTGCCGCACCGCCACCGGGCGCTTCTACTACAAGGGCATACGCGTCAGCGACGGTGCGGGCATCCAGATCGACGACCCGTCGCCGGACGGGAACGGCGGATTCTCCGTCACCAACCCGACCGACGGCACCCAGTACCGGATCACCGCCTACAGCCTCGTCATCACCAATGGCGGCAACGTCGCGGCCAATGAATCGATGATCGAATACGCCCACCGCTGAGCCCGGATTCCTCGCGCCCGATGAATGATCGTTGGCAGCGCCCGGGTGCATCGACTACGTTCGGCTGGTATCCGCTGGTGGATTGATCGGAGTTGATCGAGTATGCGCGCAGCCGTGGTGAGCAAGCTGGAAGGCCCGGAAGCGATCGAGGTGCTCGACGTTCCCGCGCCCACCGCGTATCCCGGCGGGGTCGTCATCGACGTGCACGCCGCGGGAATCGCGTTCCCGGACGTGCTCATGACCCGTGGGCTCTACCAGATGAAGCCGCAGCTGCCGTACATCGTCGGCTGCGAGATCGCGGGCATCGTGCGCGAGGCCCCCGAGGGTGCGCACGTGGTGCCCGGTGACCGGGTGGTCGCGCTGACCCTGCTCGGCAACGCCGTCGCCGATGTCGCCGTCACCCCGGCCGAGATGGTGTTCAAGCTGCCCGACAACGTCTCGCTGGAATCCGGTGCGGGCGTGCTGTTCAACGACCTGACCGTGCACTTCTGCCTGCGCAACCGCGGCCGCCTGGCCGAGGGCGAGACCGTGCTGGTGCACGGCGCCGCGGGCGGCATCGGCACCTCCACGCTGCGGATGGCGCGGGCGCTGGGCGCGGGCCGGGTGATCGCGGTGGTCAGCACCGAGGAGAAGGCCGAGGTGGCGCACGCCAACGGCGCCACCGACGTGGTGCTCACCGACGGCTGGCTGGCCGCGGTCAAGGAGCTCACCGGCGGGCGCGGCGTCGACATCGTGCTGGACCCGGTCGGCGGCGACCGCTTCACCGACAGCATCCGCTCCCTCGCGGGCGGCGGGCGGGTGCTGGTGGTCGGCTTCACCGCGGGCGACATCCCCACCGTCAAGGTGAATCGACTGCTGCTCAAGAACGTCGAGGTGATCGGCGCGGCCTGGGGCGAATGGGTGATGAGCCATCCGGGCTACCTGCAGGAGCAGTGGGAGGAAGTCGCGCCGCTGCTCGCCAACGGCAAGATCGACCCGCCGGAACCCGCCATCTACACCCTGGCTCACACCGCCGAGGCCGTCTCGGCGCTCGACAAGCGCACCGCCACCGGCAAGGTCGTCGTCACCCTGCGCTGACACCGCCGCCCGGAACGGACGACAGCCGGACCGGGCACCGGTAGCGTGCGTGAATTGTGAAGCTGTCCAACCGGATTCTCAATCGCACGCTGCTGGCCCGTCAGCACCTGCTGGAGCGGTCCGCGCTGACCGTCCCCGAACTGTGTGACCACCTGATCGGGTTGCAGGCGCAGGACATGCTGCCGCCGTTCATCGCATCGTGGAGCCGGATAAGGGATTTCGATCCCGAGACGGTGTCGAAGGCGCTCGAGGACCGCTCCCTGGTGCGAATCACCTTGATGCGCGGCACCATTCACCTGGTGACGCCGCCGGACGCGCTGCGCATCGCCCCGCACATCCAACCGGAACTGGAGAAGATCCCGTTCCGCAAGGGCTTCAACTTCGGCGCGCTGGTCGGCCTCGATCCGGAAGAGGTTCGCGCCCAAGGCGAATCGGTGCTCGGCGAGCATCCGACACCGGCCCCCACCCTGCGCGAGCACGCCGCCACCCGCTACCCCGACCGTGATCCGGGTGCGATCGTGCAGGCCTGGCTCTATCAGCTGCCCGTCCTGCAAACCCCGCCGCGCGGGCGCTGGGGCGACAGCAGCCGCCCGGTCTGGTCGCGGGTGCAACCCTGGCTCGGTGCGCACCCGGACCCGGACTATCCGCTCGGCGAACTGCTGCTGCGGTACCTGCGCGCCTTCGGCCCCGCCACCACCATGGACATGCAGACCTGGTCCAAGCTCACCGGCATGAAGGCGGCCGTCGCGTCTTTGGGCGACCGGGTCCGCACCTACACCGACGAGCGCGGCCGCACCCTCTACGACGCCGCCGACGCCGAGCTCGCCGACCCGGACCTACCCGCCCCCGTCCGACTGCTCGGCTGGTACGACAACGCCATCCTGTCCCACCAGGACCGCACCCGCATCGTCCCCGACGGCAACGCGCCGCCATTGCGCGCCTTCGCCAACCAGGTCTCCCCGATCCTGGTCGACGGCTACCTGACCGGCGTCTACAAGGTCTTCACCAAGGGCGACACCGCCCGCCTGCGCATCACCCCGCATGCCCCGTGGTCGGCAGCGGACAGGACCGCCGTCGAATCGGAAGCCCTTGCCCTGCTGGACTTTCTGGAACCACACCGCGAACCGCGCGTCGAAATCCTGGCTCCCGGAGCCGACCTGCGGCCCTGACCCGTCCAGTCGGAACGGCCACCCGATACCGATCGCCCGGGACGAAGCACCCGCCGTGCGAGGCTGCTCCCGGCGCGTGTGACCCGGCTACCCGGACCGGCGGCGCGGTGCGTCCGAGGCGGAATGTCGGCGGCTGTCCCTATGGTTGAGGACATGACCGAAATCGCCCCACTGGCAGCCTCGACGCGGGAAGCGTTCGGTGACCCGGGCGTGCACGCGGTCGTCCGGTCCGGGCGCACCGTGCACGCGGTCGGACTCGGACAGTGGTTCGACGAGCAGCAGGTGCCGGAATTGCTGTGCCACACCGGGGTCGCCGGATGGTCGCCCGCCGCACTGGAACCGACCCGGGCAGAGGTCACCTGTGCCCGTTGCCTGCGCAAACTCGGGCGGTCCGGCTCGCTGTCACGGCAGCTGCCGCTCTTCGGCGACGTGCCCGAGGATTAACCGCCGGGAAATAATGCCTCGTTAGGCTCGGCAGCACGGCGCTCATGGCTGAAACGGGCGCACCCGCACCGCCGGAATCAGGCGGGCTAACCAGCCGCATTTCCGAGAGGAATGCCGCATGGTGCGCGCCGTATCGTCCACTGCTGTTCCCGTTTCCGTCGTCATCGACGATGTCACCGTCTATGCCGCCACTCCAGACGGGCCACGTTGGCTGCCGGGGCAGGACGTGGTGATCCGTGACGGTCTGGTCACCGCCGTCGCGCCCGGCGTGGGGACCGGGCTCGCGCTGCCGCACACCGACGGCGGTGGCGGTCACCTGATTCCGGGGTTCGTCAACACTCACACCCACCTGCAACAATCCGTGCTGCGCGGCGCGGGGGAGGGGCTGCCGCTGCTCGAATGGCTGCACTGTGTAGGCGAATTCACTGTTGCGGCGACACCGGAGCAGACGTATCTGGCCGCCCTCGCGGGTGGACTCGAGTTGCTGCGCAGCGGCGTGACCACCCTCGTCGAACACATGTGGCCGAATCCGTCGGAAGCTGTGCACGACGCCGCGCTGCGGGCATTGCAGGAGCTGGGAATTCGGGTCGTCTTCGGGCGTGGGCTCGCCGACCGGGCCGACCCCACCCGCAAGTGGGGTATGGATCCGCGCCTGGTGCAACCGCTTCCGGAGGTGTTCGCGCACCTCGCGGATCTCGATGCGCGACTGCGGGATTCCCGCATCACCACGGCACTGACCGTCCCCAACCCGCGCTGCCTCACCCCCGACGGTATGGCCGCCGTCGCCGAATATGCCGCGGCGACCGGCAAAACCATCTCCATCCACCTGCTGGAAACCAGCACCGACGAGGACATGTGCCGACTGCATGCAGCCCGCTCCGCCGTCGACTACCTGGACGCGGGTGGACTGCTCGGCGAACGCACGCTGGCCGTGCACTGCTGCCAGCTCGATGAGCGGGGTCGCGAAACCTTCGCTGCCCGAGGCGTTTCCGTGTCCTACAACCCGCTCAGCAATATGCGCCTGGGCAGCGGCGTCGCCCCGATCCCCGAAATGCTGGCCGCCGGAGTGCGGGTCGGGCTCGGGGTCGACGGCGCCGCCAGCAACGACACCCAGGACATGCTGCTGGCCCTGCGCATGGGCGCGTATCTGCAACGCGCACACCATCGCCGCGCCGATCTGCTGCCCTTCGACGACATGATGCGGCTGTCCACTCGCGGCGCGGCCCGCGCCCTCGGCCTGCCGGACGGGCCGACCGGGCTCGCGGTCGGTGACCCCGCCGACCTGACGCTGATCCGCTTCGACCGCGACTTCGCCTGCCTGCCCGTCCGCGACCCGGGTGCGAGCCTGCTGACCACGGGTTCACCCCGGGTGGTGGACAGCGTGTGGGTGGACGGCGAGGCGGTGCTGCGCGACGGCCGCAGTACCCGCGTCGACGAGCGAGATCTCGTGCGACGACTGAATGGCATGCGATGAGTATTAATCGCGCCGAAACAACCATTCGATTGCATGTAATCAATCTCGAACAGACTGAAAGGACGCACAAGCTGCACGCAATATAGGAGAGAAGGTGAGTGTGGTGACTCCTCGCGACACGGCACACGGCACCACGGCACTGCTACCCGGCCACGCCGAAACGATTACCGCGCAGTCGAATTCGATACCTGGGACCGTCGCTGGCATCGAGTCGGATCCCGCAGCCGCCGTGGCGATCTCCTTCGATGCGGTCGGAAAGCGATACGGCGGCAACGACTCCGGTGCGGTCATCGCTCTGGACGACATCGACCTGCGAGTGCGGCGCGGCGAATTCGTCGCCGTGGTGGGCCCCTCCGGCTGCGGCAAATCCACCCTGCTGCGCCTGGCCGCCGGACTGGAGCAGCCGAGCTCGGGAACCGTGGCGGTGCAATCTGATTCGGTCGGATTCATCTTCCAGGACGCCACCCTGCTGCCCTGGCGCAAGGTACTGCGCAATGTGGAACTGTGCGCCGAACTGCGCGGCATCGGACGCACCGCCCGCCGTGCCCGCGCCACCCGCACACTGGCCGCGGTCGGGCTCGCCGATTTCGCCGACAAGCTGCCCGGCCAGCTCTCCGGCGGCATGCGGATGCGGGTCTCGCTGGCCCGCGCCCTCGCCCTGGAACCCGAAATCATGCTGCTGGACGAGCCTTTCGGCGCACTCGACGAGATCACCCGCCTCGGTATGCAGGAGGAACTACTGCGCCTGTACCGCGACAACGCCTTCACCGCCCTGTTCATCACCCACTCGGTGTCCGAAGCGGTCTTCCTGGCCTCCCGAGTCGTGGTCATGTCGGCCCGTCCCGGCCGCATTCACCGGGTCATCGATATCGACCTCCCGACGCCGCGCACCCGTGACCTGCGCTTCGACCCGGCCTTCACCGCCCTCGCGGCGCGTGTCTCCGCATCATTGAAAGAAGCCTCCTGATGGCCGCTCCCGCAATCGCTCCACCGTTCCTCGCCGCCGTCGACGAGCCCGCGGCGACCACCGGAATACCGCCGATCAGAACATCTTTCGTGCTCAGAGCGCTGCGGAGGGCGCTGGTCCCGGCGGTATCGGTGGGATTGGCGCTCGGCGCCTGGTACCTGGTGTCGCTGGTGCTGCTGTCGCCGGAGCGACGGTTCCTGCTGCCGCCGCCGGATCGGGTGTTCACCGAATCCCTTTCCAACCCAGTGAAATTGGAGGTGATGCTGCGGGCACTCGCGGTGACCGCGCGGATCGCGGTGACCGGACTGCTGCTGGCGGCCGTGATCGGGGTGGCCGTCGGCGTCCTGATGAGTCAGGCCAAGGTGGTCGAGCGGGTGGTGTACCCGTACGCGGTTGTCCTGCAAGCCATTCCGGTGCTGGCCGTAGTGCCGCTGATCGGACTGTGGTTCGGTTACGGGGCCACCGCCCGCACCATCGTGTGCGTGCTCATCGCAGTGCATCCGATCATCGCGATGACCCTGTTCGGCATCCAGTCCGTGGACGCCAACCTGCGCGAACTGTTCGCACTCGGACGGGCGAATCGACTGCGCCGGTTGCTGTCCCTCGAATTGCCCGCCGCGCTGCCGTCGATCATGGCGAGCCTGCGCACCGCCGCCGGACTGTCGGTGACCGGCGCGGTCATCGGCGACATGTTCTTCGCCAAGGGACAGCCCGGCATCGGCACCCTGCTCGACACCTACCGCGCCCGCCTGCAATCGGAGGACCTGCTGGCCGCGCTGGTCCTCGCCGCCCTGTTCGGCGTCACCGTGTTCGCGGTGTTCACCGCCGCCCAGCGACTCATCGTCGGACGCTGGCACGCCTCCGGGCGCTGAATCGGCCGGCGCCCCGGCCACTTTCGTATCAACAGCCTGTGGAGAACCTATGCACACCCGCCTGCGCCGCCTCGGCATCGCCCTCGCCGTTCTGACGGTGACCGCCGCCGCGGCCTGCTCCAGCACCGAAACCGACACTCCGGCAGTGGCATTGCCCGCCGCGCCGCCCGAGCAGCAACTCTCCGGCGTCTGTCCGGCAACCGTCGCCGTCCAACTGCAATGGGAGCCCGAAACCGACTCCGGCCCGATCTTCGGCCTGCTCGGCCCCGGCTACCGCGTCGACGCCGACAACAGCAAGGTCACCGGACCGCTGGTCGTCGACGGCAAGGACACCGGCGTCAAGCTGGAGATCCGCGCGGGCGGACCCGCCATCGGCTTCCAGACCGTGCCCTCGCAGATGTACGTCGATTCGTCGATCACGCTGGGCCTCACCCACTCCGAGCAGGCCATCGCCGCGGCGGCCACGCAGCCCGTCGTCGCCGTCACCACCTTGCTGCGCTACAGCCCGCAGATGCTGATGTGGGATCCGAAGACGCATCCCGACTGGCACACCATCGCCGATATCGGCAAAGCCGGTGCGCCCGTGGTGGTCTCGCAGGGGCAGCTGTATCCGGACTGGCTGGTGGATCGAGGTCTGCTGAACGCCAAGCAGATCGACGCCTCCTACGACAACGGCCCCTCCCGCTTCGTAGCCGACCCCTCCTTCGCGCAGCAGGGTTTCGCCAACTCCGAACCGTACGTCTATGAGCACGAGGTCCGCGCCTGGAACAAGCCCGTCGCCTATCAACTGCTGAAGGACGTCGGCTACGAGGGCTACGCCCGCACCGTCACCGTGCGCGCCGACAAGCTCGACGGACTGCGCCCCTGCTTGCGACGCCTGGTCCCCATGATCCAAAGGGCCACAGCACAATTCCGCACCGACCCGAGCCATGTGAACGATGTCGTCGTGGACGTGGTCGCCAAGAGCCCGAAGTTCACGCCCTACAGCGCGGACCTGGCCGCCTTCGGTTCCCGCGTACTCATCGACAAGGGGCTCGTCGGCCCCGACACCGACGGTGTCATCGGCAGCTTCGACACCGCCCGCGTGCAACGCGTCATCGACGCCTTCACCCCGATCCTGCGCCGCGGCGGTGCCGCCGTCCCCGACGGCCTCACCGCGCAAAAGCTGGTGACCACCGAATTCCTCGACCGCGACGTCCAGTAAGGAAACCCATGACCACCAGCCACGATCTCACCGAAGTAGCGCGCGAACAGCGGATGGGCGGCCTCGGCTCGGAAACCGACGACCGCGAGATCCACGTCATCGACCTCACCGACTTCGACGCCCGCCGCACCGAGATCACCGAGCAGCTCTGGACCGCCGCCACCGTGATCGGCTTCTTCCAGCTCTCCGGCCACGGCATCCCGCAGCAGCGCATCGACGACGTATTCGCCCGCACCGCAGCATTTTTCGCGCTTCCCGAACCGGTCAAGGCGCAGTACCCACTGGTCAAGGCGAACAACGCGGGCTGGGAAAGCCTCAGCCAGGTACGGCCCTCCATCGGCGTCCCCGACCAGAAGGAGTCCTATCAGGTCACCCGCCCGCACATGAGCGGGCTGTGGCCCACCGGCGACGAACTCCCCGAATTCGACAGTGCCGTACTGGATTTCGAGCGCGACTGCTGGCAGGTCGCCATGCGCGTACTGTCCTGCTTCGCCGACCGGCTCGGCCTGCCCCGCGAACACTTCACCGCCGCCCACGACCCGGCCTCACCCGAATACCAGTCCACCCTGCGCCTGCTGCACTACTTCGCCGTCCCCACCGAACTCCGCGACGTCCCCGGCCGCTGGCGCGCCGGCGCGCACACCGACTTCGACTGCCTCACCCTGCTGTTCCAGCGCGACGGCCAAGGCGGACTACAGGTTTGCCCCGGCAAGGAGATGGACGACCAGCAGTGGACCTCCATCACCCCGTCCTCGAGCCTCATCACCTGCAATATCGGCGACATGCTCACCCGCTGGAGTGACGACCTGCTGCCGTCCAACTTCCACCGCGTCCGCGGTCCCGGCCCCGACGAATACCAGGGCGACCGCTACAGCATCGCCTTCTTCGCCCAGGCCGACCGCGACGCCGTCATCCAGGGCCCGCGCGGCGTCTACCCGCCCGTCACCGCCGCCGAATTCCTCACCCAGCGCGTAGCGGCCAACTACCGCCCGCACCGGTAAGTTTTCCAACCGGACGAAAGGACCCCCATGACCGACCCGGACGGCGAGCTGCTCGGCCCCACCGTGCACCGGCAGTTGCGGCAGCTCGTCCTGTCCGGCGAACTCGAACCCGGCGCGCCACTGAGCGTGCTGTCGCTGTCCGCGCGACTCGGCGTGAGCCGCAGCCCCGTTCGCGAAGCCGTGCAGCAGCTCATCTACGAGGGCCTCGCCGTCACCGTCGCGCACGCCGGAGCCCGCGTCGCCGTCGTCGACGACGACCGCATCCGTGAGGTACTCGCCGTGCGGGCGGTCCTGGACGGCCTCGCCGCCAGCTCCGCCGCCACCCGCCTCACCGAAGCCGACCTCGGCGAACTCACCGCCCTGCTCGCCACCCAGGAGGAGAACCTCCTCGACAATGTCGATCCGGCCCGCGACACCGAACTCGACCTGGAATTCCACACCTTCATCCGTGATCGCGCCGGAAACCACACGCTCGCAACCGAACTCGCGCGCCTCGAAGCGCAGGCCCACCTCTACCGCGGCGATCTGTGGAACCATCCGCGCAACCGCAGCACCGCCTTGCGCGAACATCGGCGCATCCTCGAGGCCCTCGAATCCGGGCACCCCGGCGACGCCCGTGCCGCCGCCGAAGCCCACGTGTGCGGACTCATCACCCGGATGAACCGCCGCTGAAACTCGCGAAAGTCAGTGCGCAGCGAAAGTCAGTGCGCCGCGCGGTAAGCCGGAGCCTTGCTCGCCCCGGTCGGCGCGAGGGTCCGCAGCAGCGGCAGGGTGCGCTGCGGCACCACCGTCGACAACACCACCACGCTGTGTGAGCGCACCACCGAACCACTCCGGTCGATGCTCAACAGCACCGACTGCAACCCGGCGTGCGAATCCGCGCCGATGCGGCACAGCACATCCCCGGACCCCGTGGTCGCGTACGCCTCCAGCACACCGGGAATCGCCTCCAGATCCGAGGCCACCGCGTCCAGCGCGCCCTGTGCGATCTCCAGGGTGACGAACGCCTGCACATCGAAACCGGCTGCCGTCACATCGATGCGCGGATCATAGGAGGCGATCACCCCCGACTCCTCCATCCGCGCGATCCGGGACTGCACGGTCGCCCGGGCCACCCGGGTACGCCGGGACAGTTCGAGAATGCCTGCCTTCTGGTACTCGTGCATGGCCGTCAGGATGGCCAGATCCAGCTCGTCCAGCCGAGCGGTGGTGCGGGACATGGCGGAACCTCCGCTAGTTCGTGCGCTGCTATTCAAATTGTCCAGCACCAGTGGGCAGATGGTGGTGCAATTCACCAGAGTGTCCAGTGGAATTCCGCGATATTGCCTAGTCCCGACCCCGGGGCTTTCCATGGGCAGATGAGCATCGAGGCCGCACCCCAGGGCAGTACCGGATCCGCGTCCGCCCGATCCGGGGACCTCCCCGGCGACAACGAACTGCGCCGCCTCGTCGGCCTGGTCGACCACGACGACGCCGCCGACCCCTTCCCCGTCCTCGGCTGGGACGCCCTGGTCTGGGTGGTCGGCAACGCCACCCAGACCGCCCACTACCTGCAATCCGCGTTCGGCATGCGACTCGAGGCCTACTCCGGACCCGAGACCGGCAACCGGGATCACAAGGCATTCGTCATGCGCAGCGGCGGCGCCCGATTCGTCGTCAAGGGCGCGGTGGATCCCACCAGTTCATTTGTCGCGCACCATGATCTGCACGGCGACGGCGTGGTGGACATCGCGCTCGAGGTACCGGATGTGGACCGCTGCATCGCCCGGGCCCGCGCGCAGGGCGCGGTCGTCCTCGTCGAACCACACGACGAGTCGGACGAATACGGCACCGTCCGGCTCGCCGCCATCGCCACCTACGGCGACACCCGCCACACCCTCGTCGACCGCTCCCGCTACCACGGGCCCTACCTCCCCGGCTATGTCACCCGGCGCTCCGAACACACGCCGCGACCCGGCCAGCCCACCCGCATCTTCCAGGCCATCGACCACGTCGTCGGCAATGTCGAACTCGGCCGCATGGACGAGTGGGTCGAGTTCTACCGGCGCGTCATGGGATTCGAGAACATGGCCGAATTCGTCGGCGACGACATCGCCACCGAATACTCCGCACTGATGAGCAAGGTGGTCGCCAACGGCAACCACCGCGTCAAATTCCCGCTCAACGAACCCGCCCCCAGCCGCAAACGCTCACAGATCGACGAATACCTGGAGTTCTATCGCGGCCCCGGCGTCCAGCACATCGCACTGGCCACCGGCGACATCCTCACCGCCGTCGACGTACTGCGCCGCGAGGGCATCGAATTCCTCGACACCCCGGACAGTTACTACGAGGACCCCGAACTGCGCGAACGCATCGGCCACGTCCGCGTCCCCGTCGCCGAACTACAGCGCCGCGGCATCCTCGTCGACCGCGACGAGGACGGCTATCTGCTGCAGATCTTCTGCAAGCCCATCACCGATCGCCCCACCGTCTTCTTCGAACTCATCGAACGGCACGGCTCCCTCGGCTTCGGCAAGGGCAACTTCAAGGCGCTGTTCCAGGCCATCGAACGCGAACAGGAGTCCCGCGGAAACCTCTGAGCGGCACCGCAACCCGACCTCGCGAACCAACGGCAACGCGGCCGCTAACCCGGCCGCCGAGCCGGATCCGGCAAACCCAGTAGAGTTCAGCCCATGCGAATGGCGTCGGCGATGGTGACGGGCGTGAGCCTGGTCCTGCTGCTGTCGGGGTGCGGGGGCAACCATGATTCCAACGACGAACCGGGCCTGCGACCGCAGCCCAAAGTGGCCACGCTCGGCCCGTTCGTCGGGGAGTGCGGCCACCTCACCGACGACGAGGTACGAGACCTGGGCGGGCTGGGCGCCGTCACTTCGGTTTTCAAGAATTCGGTCGGCTGCAACTGGCAGGCGGGCGGGGTGAGCTCCGCCAGCGTCACCTTCGCGTCCTACCGCGGCAGTCCGATCGACCGCGAGAAGGCCTGGGTCGCCAGCGTCGGCCGCACCCCGGACACCATCGAGGTGGGCGGTAAGAAGGGCTTCCAGGCCCTCGACCCCAGCAACGCGGTGTGCGACCTCGCGGTCCAGCTCGACGACGACTTCTTCGAATGGTCGATCTCCTACGGCCTGTTCGGCGGCAGCAACCTCGGCAATCCCTGCGACCGCACCCGCAAGATGGCCGAACTGACCGTGCAGCGACTCGGATGATCAGGGGCACCGGGATGCGAAGGATCGACGGGAAGCGGCGAGGCGTCCGCACAGGGGTCGTGCTGGCCGTGCTCGCGGTGACCGCCGCGGTCGGCGGCTGCGGCAAGACGGTGTCCGGCAACGCGCTGCCCGCGGGCGGCACCAGCGGCAACACCGGCACCTCCAAGATCAACACCAACTTCGACAAGCTGCTGCGCGAATGCACCGTGGTCGCCGTGGACGACATCGGCAAGACGGTCGGCGACGGCATGTACGTTGAACCGTCCTTCAACGGCGCGGTCTGCATGTGGAATCTCACCGGCGGCACCGCGGGCAGCGGCATGGTCACGCTGAGCTGGTACGAACTCGGCTCGCTCAGCAACGAGAAGGCCAACAACGACCGGTTGAAGTATGTGAGCAACGACATAATGGTGCAGGGCCGCCGCTCGGTCGAAACCCATCGGCCCAACGACCCCGACTCCTGCGGGGTCAGCGCACCCGCCGCCGACACCGGCATCGTGGGCTGGTGGGTCAACTATCGCGCCGGATCCCAGCACGGCGATCCCTGCGATGCGGCCCGCAAGCTGGTGGAGTTGACGTTGAACCTCGCCCGATAGGCTCTTTACCAGCCCCGGCGGGGGGACCCCTTTTTGCCCCCCTCAGAGCGTGCGGGTATCGTGGACCGCTGTGCCCGGAAGCATTCGGGCAAGTTCGTGTGCAGTACGTAGGCCAGCGAGAGCGGCTGACCTTTTCGGCGTGCCCGGGACTGGGCCCTGCAACAGCGCACGACACGCCCGACCTCGTGGGAACGAAATGCCGCGGGAACTGGGCGTAAAGCTCGAATGACAAAGACATGAAGTTCCAGACACCTGGTTACTAATAAGGAAAGCCGGTCTATGCCAACCATCAACCAGCTGGTCCGCAAGGGTCGCCGCGACAAGGTCTCCAAGACCAAGACTGCGGCCCTCAAGGGGAGCCCGCAGCGTCGTGGCGTGTGCACCCGCGTGTACACCACGACCCCGAAGAAGCCGAACTCCGCGCTGCGTAAGGTCGCGCGTGTTCGCCTGACCAGCGCGGTCGAGGTCACGGCCTACATCCCCGGTGAGGGTCACAACCTGCAGGAGCACTCGATGGTGCTCGTCCGCGGCGGTCGTGTGAAGGACCTCCCGGGTGTGCGCTACAAGATCATCCGTGGCTCGCTCGACACCCAGGGTGTCAAGAACCGCAAGCAGGCCCGCAGCCGCTACGGCGCCAAGAAGGAGAAGAGCTAATGCCGCGTAAGGGTCCCGCTCCCAAGCGTCCCCTGATCAACGACCCGGTCTACGGCTCCCCTCTGGTGACGCAGCTGGTCAACAAGATCCTGCTGGACGGCAAGAAGTCCACCGCCGAGCGCATCGTCTACGGTGCCCTCGAGCAGGCCCGTGAGAAGACCGGCACCGATCCGGTCGTCACCCTCAAGCGCGCGCTGGACAACGTCAAGCCCGCCCTCGAGGTCAAGCCCCGCCGCGTCGGTGGCGCCACCTACCAGGTGCCGATCGAGGTCCGCCCCGGTCGCGCCAACACCCTGGCGCTGCGCTGGCTGGTCAACTACTCCCGCGCTCGCCGCGAGAAGACCATGGTCGAGCGTCTCGCCAACGAGCTGCTGGATGCCAGCAACGGTCTCGGCGCTTCGGTGAAGCGTCGTGAGGACACCCACAAGATGGCCGAATCGAACCGGGCCTTCGCGCACTACCGCTGGTGACCTGTGGCCCGGCCCTCCGTTCGGAGCTGCCGGGAGACGAGTCACATGTCGGGCGCGACCGCTGAGCTGTTGCAAGCGAGGCACTTCCGCGTCGCGCCCGACGTTGACACCGAGGGCTTCGGAGCATTCCGGGGCTTATCCCGTTAATCCCAACTAGCTACGAGCGGGGAAGATTTCCGTGGCACAGGACGTGCTCACCGACCTGAACAAGGTCCGCAACATCGGCATCATGGCCCACATCGATGCCGGTAAGACCACGACTACCGAACGCATCCTCTTCTACACCGGTATCACGTACAAGATCGGTGAGGTCCACGATGGCGCAGCCACCATGGACTGGATGGCGCAGGAGCAGGAACGCGGTATCACCATCACGTCGGCCGCGACGACCTGCTTCTGGAAAGACAACCAGATCAACATCATCGACACTCCCGGCCACGTCGACTTCACGGTCGAGGTCGAGCGGTCGCTGCGTGTTCTCGATGGCGCCGTTGCCGTTTTCGATGGCAAGGAAGGCGTCGAGCCGCAGTCCGAGCAGGTCTGGCGTCAGGCGGACAAGTACGACGTGCCGCGCATCTGCTTCGTCAACAAGATGGACAAGCTGGGCGCTGACTTCTACTTCACCGTCCAGACCATCAAGGACCGCTTGGGCGCGAAGCCGCTGGTCATCCAGCTGCCGATCGGCGCCGAAGACAGCTTCGAGGGCATCGTCGACCTGGTCGAGATGAACGCGAAGGTCTGGAAGGGCGAGACCAAGCTCGGCGAGCAGTACGAGGTCGTCGAGATCCCGGCCGACCTCAAGGACCGGGCCGATCAGTACCGCGAGGAACTGCTCGAGACCGTCGCCGAGTCCGACGAGGCGCTGCTCGACAAGTTCGCCGGTGGCGAAGAGCTCTCCGTCGAGGAGATCAAGGCCGCGATCCGCAAGCTGACCGTCGCCTCCGAGCTGTACCCGGTGCTGTGTGGTTCCGCGTTCAAGAACAAGGGCGTGCAGCCCATGCTCGACGCGGTCATCGACTACCTGCCCAACCCGCTGGACGTCGAGTCCGTGCAGGGTCACGTCCCCGGCAAGGAAGACGAGATCCTCACCCGCAAGCCGTCGATCGACGAGCCGTTCGCGGCGCTGGCGTTCAAGATCGCCACGCACCCGTTCTTCGGCCAGCTGACCTACATCCGGGTGTACTCCGGCAAGGTCGACTCCGGCGCTCAGGTCATCAACGCGACCAAGGGCAAGAAGGAGCGTCTGGGCAAGCTGTTCCAGATGCACTCCAACAAGGAGAACCCGGTTCCCGAGGGCGTCGCCGGCCACATCTACGCGGTCATCGGCCTCAAGGACACCACCACGGGTGACACCCTGTGCGATCCGCAGAACCAGATCGTGCTGGAGTCCATGACCTTCCCGGACCCGGTCATCCAGGTGGCGATCGAGCCGAAGACCAAGGCCGACCAGGAGAAGCTGGGCAGCGCGATCCAGAAGTTCGCGCAGGAGGACCCCACCTTCAACGTGAAGCTGGATCAGGAAACCGGCCAGACCATCATCGGTGGTATGGGCGAGCTCCAGCTCGACATCTACGTCGACCGTATGAAGCGCGAGTTCAAGGTCGAGGCCAATATCGGTAAGCCGCAGGTGGCCTACCGTGAGACCATCACCAAGGCCGTGGACAAGCACGAGTACACCCACAAGAAGCAGACCGGTGGCTCGGGTCAGTTCGCCCGCGTGATCATCGGCCTGGCTCCGCTGGTCGACGCCGAGGACGGCGCTACCTACGAGTTCCTGAACAAGGTCACCGGTGGCCGCGTTCCTCGTGAGTACATCCCGTCGGTCGACGCCGGTATCCAGGACGCCATGCAGTACGGCGTGCTCGCCGGCTTCCCGCTGGTGAACGTGAGCGCTTCGCTGCTCGACGGCGCCTACCACGAGGTCGACTCCTCCGAAATGGCGTTCAAGATCGCCGGTTCGGCGGCCCTCAAGGAAGCGGCCCGCAAGGCCGGTCCGGTGATCCTCGAGCCGCTGATGGCGGTCGAGGTCATCACGCCCGAGGACTACATGGGCGAAGTGATCGGCGACCTGAACTCCCGCCGTGGCCAGATCCAGGCCATGGAGGAACGCAGTGGTGCCCGTGTCGTCAAGGCGCTGGTTCCGCTCTCGGAGATGTTCGGCTACATCGGTGACCTGCGGTCGAAGACCCAGGGCCGGGCGAACTTCTCGATGGTGTTCAATTCGTACGCGGAGGTTCCGGCCAACGTGTCGAAGGAGATCATCGCCAAGGCGACCGGCGAGTAATCGCTGTTCGGGGCGGGTTTGCGAGAACCCGCCCCGGAATCGGTCGTCGAACGACCCCCTGAAATACAAACCGCACTGCTGCAAAAAAAGCACGCACTAACTAGTCCAGGAGGACAACAGTGGCGAAGGCGAAGTTCGAGCGGACGAAGCCCCACGTCAACATCGGCACCATTGGTCACGTCGACCACGGTAAGACGACGCTGACCGCGGCGATCACCAAGGTGCTGGCTGACAAGTACCCGAACCTGAACGCGGCCTTCGCGTTCGACCAGATCGACAAGGCGCCGGAAGAGAAGGCTCGTGGTATCACGATCAACATCTCCCACGTCGAGTACCAGACGGAGAAGCGCCACTACGCGCACGTCGATGCTCCGGGCCACGCGGACTACATCAAGAACATGATCACCGGCGCGGCCCAGATGGACGGCGCGATCCTGGTCGTGGCCGCCACCGACGGCCCGATGCCGCAGACCCGTGAGCACGTGCTGCTCGCCCGCCAGGTCGGCGTGCCCTACATCCTGGTCGCGCTGAACAAGTCGGACATGGTCGACGACGAGGAAATCCTCGAGCTCGTCGAGATGGAGGTCCGCGAACTGCTGGCCGCTCAGGAATTCGACGAGGACGCCCCGGTCGTGCGCGTCTCCGGTCTGAAGGCGCTCGAGGGCGACCCGAAGTGGACCGAGTCGATCATCGAGCTGATGAACGCTGTCGACGAGTCGATCCCGGACCCGGTCCGTGAGACCGACAAGCCGTTCCTGATGCCGATCGAGGACGTCTTCACGATCACCGGTCGTGGCACCGTCGTCACCGGTCGTATCGAGCGTGGCATCGTCAACGTGAACGAGGAAGTCGAGATCGTCGGCATCCGCGAGAAGACCACGAAGACCACGATCACCGGCATCGAGATGTTCCGCAAGCTGCTCGACAACGGCCAGGCGGGCGACAACGTCGGTCTGCTGGTTCGTGGCATCAAGCGTGAAGATGTCGAGCGCGGCCAGGTTGTCATCAAGCCGGGCACCACGACTCCGCACACTGAGTTCGAGGGCCAGGCGTACATCCTGTCGAAGGACGAGGGCGGTCGCCACACCCCGTTCTTCAACAACTACCGCCCGCAGTTCTACTTCCGTACCACGGACGTGACCGGCGTCGTTACCCTCCCCGAGGGCACCGAGATGGTCATGCCCGGCGACAACACCGAGATGATCGTCAAGCTCATCCAGCCGGTCGCCATGGACGAGGGCCTGCGTTTCGCGATCCGTGAGGGTGGCCGCACCGTCGGTGCCGGTCGCGTCATCAAGATCATCAAGTGATTCCCTGAATCGCTGACACAAGCGGCACCGCTCCGGAAGGGGCGGTGCCGCTTGCGTTTTCAGCCCTCGCGGCCGAATATCGGTTTGCCCTCGTCGTCGAGCCAGTCGGTGACCGCGGTGCCGGAGATCATGCCGTCGCTGCCGGGCAGCACGGTGGTGGGCCGGTCATCCTTGTAGTTCTCGGCCATCTGCTTGGCTTTTTCTCGATGTTCGCGCCGCACTTCGGGTTCCGGGGTGATTACCGGCGGCGGCTGTGGCCCGCTGTCTTCGTCGTGTTCGGTTTCGGTGCTCATATGCGCGGTCTGCCCATATGACGGCAGGTGAAACCGGTCAGGTGGTGGGAAGTGCCTGGTGATCGCCGGTGCTCGCGCCCAGTAGCCGCCCGGATTCGAAAGCGGCCGCGGCGCTGGGCAACCGCCCGGGCCGCCCGGAGGCGATGACGCGCACGCTGCCGCTGCCGTTCGCGGCCTTGCCGAGGGCGTCGAGGCGGCGCAGGGTCTGTCCGGCAACGGCTTCGGCGCTGTCGAAGACCCGCATGCCGGGCGGCAGGGTGGCGAGGATGTCGTCGAGGACCAGCGGATAGTGGGTGCAGCCGAGCACGATGCCTTCGGTGCCGACCGGGGTGCGGGCGGCGGCGTCGGCGATGGCGGTGCCGATGGTGGCGAGGTCGCCGCGGTCGATGGCGTCGGCCAAGCCGTGGCAGGCGACCCCGGTGACCTGGGCGTCGCCGCCGAAGCGGGTGATCAGGTCGGCCTGGTAGGCGCTGGCGGTGGTGGCGGCGGTCGCCCAGACGGCGATGGTGCGGCAGGCCGCGGCGGCGGGTTTGATGGCGGGCACGGTGCCGATCACCGGCAGGTTCGGCCCGACCATGGCCCGCACCTGTTCCAGGGCGGTGACGCTGGCCGTATTGCAGGGCAGCACAATGACTTCCGCGCCTTCGTCGAGGGCGAGGCGGGCGGTGTCCAGTACCCGGTCGATCACCCACTGCTCGGGTTTGGGACCCCAGGGCGCACCGTCGGGGTCGTTGAGGAGCAGCAGATCGAGTTCGGGCCGCAGCGTCCGCAACCAGGCGGCCGTTGGCAGCAGCCCCAGTCCGGAGTCGATGAGCGCGACGATCACCCCTCGTACGGTAGTGAAGTACCCCCGCTCATCGCGAACCGCGGGTCGGATTCCGGCGGGTTCGGTCTATGGCCGCCGGGTGGCGCCGCGGTCTTCGAGCCGGTCGCGCAGCTGCTTCTTGTAGATCTTGCCGTTGTCGTCGCGGGGCAGGGTGTCGACGATCCGGATGCGGCTCGGGATCTTGTCGGCGGCGAGTTGCCCGCGTAGCGCGGCGGTGATGGCGTCGGCGGTGAGTTCGATGCCCGGCCGGGCGAGTACGTAGGCGGCGATCTCCTCGCCGAGGTCGCCGGTGCGGTCCGTGATTCCCAGTACCGCGCCGTCCTCGATGCCGTCGATGCCGAGCAGGGCGGCTTCGATCTCGGCCGGGTAGATATTGACGCCGCCGCGGTTGACGACCTCCGAGTCGCGTCCGGTCAGGTAGAGGTATCCGTCCTCGTCGAGACGGCCGAGGTCACCGACCCAGAGCATCCCCTCGACCTCGGTGTCCGGCGCGCCGAGGCCGAGATAGCCGAAGCCGGGCCAGAATTCGGGGCCGCGGACATACACGCGCCCGGTCGAGCCGATGGGCAGCGCGGTGCCGTGCTCGTCGGCGATGAGCACGGCGGATCCGTCGGCGGGCCGTCCGACGCTGCCCGGGTGTGCCAGCCATTCCGCGCCGCTGATCCAGGTGAGGGGCCCGCATTCGCTGCATCCGTAGAACTCGGTGACCGCGTCGCCGAACCAGTCGATGGCGGCGCGTTTGATGGCGGGCGGGCAGGGTGCGGCGGAGTGCACGAGGTGGGTGAGGCTGCGGGTGTCGTAGCGGTCGCGGATCTCGGCGGGCAGGCTCAGCAGCCGTGAGAGCATGGTCGGCACGATCTTGGCCTGCTGGATGCGGCGTTCGTGGACGTGCCGCAGGAATCGTTCGGAGTGCCAGCGCGGCATGATGGTGATGTTGGTGCCCATCCGCAGTGCCAGCACGGTGACGGCGTTGGGTGACGCGTGATAGAGCGGTCCGGCGACGAGCATCTGCCCGCCGGGGGTGAGCCCCATGCGCTGTGCGGTGGCCCCGGCGATGGCGAGCAGCTGTTCGGCCGTGAGTCGTTGCCGCAGTACGCCTTTGGGCTTTCCGGTGGTGCCGGAGGTGTAGATCAGCCCCATGCTGTCGGCGATGGCGCCCTCGAGGTGGCCGAGTGGTTCGGGGTGGGTGGCGATCGCCTCTTCGAGCAGTGGGTGGCGGCCGGTGGGCCGGGCCAGTTCGGGATCGAGCCCGGCTTCCTCGAGGAGTTCGGGCGGCATCGCGATCTCGATGATCGAGGGCCTGATTCCCGCTGTGGCGCAGGCCTTCTCGATGACCGGGATGAACTCGGTGTGCGCCAGCGTCAGCCGCACGTCCGCGTCCCGCAGTACGTGCGCGACTTCCGGTGCGGTCCAGCGGGTATTGACGGGCACCGGGTTGCCGCCCGCCCCGGCGATGGCGAGCGACACCTCCAGGAACTCGATGTCGTTGCGCGCCATCACCGCGACGCGGTCACCGCGCCCGATTCCGGTGGCGACGAGGGCCGCCGCCAGTCGTCCCGCCCGCAGGTGCGCCTCCGGCTGGGTCCGGGTGCGGGTGCCGCAGCTGATGGTGGGTGCGCTGTCGCTCATGCTTGGCAGTCTGGCACCGCCCGCCGAGTTGCGCAGCGGGCCATGGGTTGTGGGTCTGCTCAGGCCGAGGTGGTCTGCGGGTGCAGGGCGGCGGCCAGCTGGCCCCGCATCTTCATGACCTTGCCGGTCATGCTCGCGCCGGCCACGGCGACCACGGTGCCTTCGCGCAGGTAGTGGACCAGGAATTTGCGTCCCTGGTCGTCGATCACCCGGATCTCGTCGGCGAGCGCCGGGACGCCGAGGACCTGGATCTTCATGTCGTACTGGTCGCTCCACACGTACGGAACCTGTACGCCCGCAGTCTGTTCCACGCCGAGCAGGGCTTCGGTGAGGATGCGGGCCTGCTCGCCCGCGTTGGTCCAGTGTTCGACGCGCCGGTGGCGGCCGGTGAGGTGCGGCCAGGCCGCGACGTCGCCGAGCGCCCAGACGCCGGGGACGCCGGTGTATCCGGTGCCGTCGGTGAGTACGCCGCCGCCGTCGGCGGGTGCGGCGAGTGGGATGCCGGAGTCGGTGAGCCAGTCGGTGACGGGCGCCGAGCCGATGCCGATGACGACCAGGTCGGCCGGGATCACGCTGCCGTCGCCGAGCTGGATGCCGCTGATGGAATCGCCCTCGGTGACAAGGGCTTCCATGCCGACGCCGCAGCGCAGGTCGACGCCTTCGCCGCGGTGCAGCCGTGCGACGAGTTCGCCGACTTCGGCGCCGAGGGCGGCGAACAGGGGAGTGGGCTGGGGTTCGACGATGGTCACGTCGAGGCCACGGGCCCGGAAGCTTGCTGCGAGTTCGCAGCCGATGAATCCGGCGCCCACGACGACGGCCCGGCGGGCGGTGTCGAGGTGGGCGCGCAGTGCGGCGGCGTCGGCGTGCGAGCGCAGGACGTGGACGCCGTGGACGTCGGGCAGGCCGGGGATGCGCCGGGGCCGCAATCCGGTGGCGATCACCAGCGCGTCGTAGCCGAGGTCGGTGCCGTCGGCGAGCCGGACGCGGCGGGCGGCGGTGTCGACGCCGGTGGCGGTGGTGTCGAGGCGCAGCCGGATGTCGTGTTCGGTGAAGAATTCGGCGGGGCGCAGGGCGGTGTCATCGGTTTCGCCGCGCATGTACTGCTTGGACAGCGGCGGCCGGTCGTAGGGCGCCCGGTTCTCATCGCCGAGGAGGGTGATTTCGCCTTGGTAACCCGCACGTCGCAGCTCTTCGGCGGTGCGCAGGCCGCCGAGGCCCGCACCGACAATTAGAACCTGTTCTACCGAATCCGACATACCCCGAACCATATCGTTTCCCGGGGTCGGGGACCGATGTGTCGCCGGTCACATCCGATCTGCCGCCGAATCGTATCCACCCATTTATTGATCGACCGGTCAATCAGGAATACAACGAGAGAAGAACACTTTCATCGCCTTGAAGGAGGCATCCCATGTTCACCGTGAGTCGCGCCCAGGACGCCGTGGCTGTCGTCCTCGGCGCCGTCGCTGCCCTGTCGCCCATCTGGGTAGCGCACAGCAACCACGCGCTGTGGTCCCTTGTCGTGCTGGGTGTGCTGATCGCACTCACCGGCCTGGCGCAGGTCGCCAAGCGTGCGCCGTCGTGGAACGGCTATGCCCAGGGTGTGCTGGGCATCCTGCTGTTCATCTCCCCGTGGGTGATGGACTTCCGCGGCTTCAGCGGCGCCTCGTGGGTCGCCTGGATCGTCGGCGCACTGACCCTGGTGGTCGGCCTGGCCTCGATGCCCGAGGTGTCGGGCCGCGTCAACGGCGTGCTGCACCACTGATCGAGCTGCTCCGGAGCGCCGACCTCGCATTCTCCCGGTGAGGTCGGCGTATCCGAGGGATATGCTTGTCGTCTACGTCCGCCGGACCGCTGGCGGCAGCCTCCGTCGCGATGCGTGAGGAGGGAAGTCGAGCAGTGCCCAGACCGTCACGGGCCGAATCCGAGCCGCTGCGAGGGGAACCCGCACCGCGCCGGGTGGGGCGTCGGCGTAGCAAGAAGGTCGACGGGGATGCCCGTCTGCTCATTCTGGATGCCGCCGAAAAGCTGTTCGCCGAGCACGGATTCGATGCCACCGCGACCGCGAGCATCGCCGAGGCGGCCGCGGTGCCCAAGGGGCTGGTCTTCTATTACTTCCCGACCAAGGACGCGATCCTCTCGGCGTTGATGGCCGAGCGGGTGCCGCCGGAGCCGATCGATGATATCGACGCGGTGATCGTGCCGGGTGATCCGGCCAAGAGCCTGGTCAATATGGATGCCGCGTTGAATCTGCGCGATCATCACTCCTCGGTGCTGCGGGTGATCATGTGGCGTGAGGCCGATACCCATCCGGATGTGCGTAAACAGTTGCGCCGCATGCGTGATCAGCTGCTGGATGTGACGGCGCGGGTGTTGCAGGCGAGTGCGCCGGGTCCGGTGCAGCCGGGGACGTTGCGGGCGTGTGCGGCGGCGTGGGTGTCGGCGATGTTCGCGATCGCGAGCACCGATCGGCTGCACGCGCTGGACGGTCTGCTGCCGGCGGGTGACGACATCATGAATGTGGCGCAGGTGGTCGCGGCGGGCATGACCCAGATGGGCTGAGTCCGCACCGGATTCGCACCCGGTGAGAAATGTTTGCTGGCGTGTCGCTATTTCTTCTTCTCGGCTCTCGAACGAGACTCGGTGTGGGGCAACGGAGCCCGAATCTCACTGGGACAGCCGTGGAGGACACTGATGAGGGCGCACCGATTGCTGCGTGGGTTCGGGGCCGTGGCGGCCGGATTGGCGATAGCCGGTTCGATGCCGACTGCGCAGGCCGCGCCGAGCTATCCACAGCCGGATCCGGACCCGTTCTATGCCCGGCCCGCCGATGTCGCCGATCACGCGCCCGGTGACGTGCTGGCCGTGCGGCCGATGCCGCCGCTGCTGATCTTTCCCGACACCACGGTCACCATGGTGAAGTTCCGTTCCACGAATTCGCAGGGCGGCCCGATCGCGGCGGTGACCACGGTGCTCACCCCGCGCGAACATCAGCCGGACGGTCCGCTGCTGTCCTATCAGCACATCATCAACGGCCTGGGCGCGCAGTGCGCGGTGTCGCGGGTCCTCTACACCTCGGATCCGAATCTTCAAGTCCGCGAGGCGGTCGCGTTGAACGCCGCGTTGCGCCGCGGCTGGTCGGTGGCGCTGCCGGATCACCTCGGCCCCGACTTCGCGTACGGTGCGGCGAAATTGGGCGGGCAGATCACCCTGGACGGGATTCGCGCGGCAAAGCGGGTGCCGGAGCTGGCGGTCGGCAACAGCCGGGTGGCGATGGCCGGGTATTCCGGTGGCGGCATGGCGACGGCGTGGGCGGCGGCGCTGGCGCCGCGGTACGCGCCGGAGTTGGAGATCGCGGGCGCGGCCACCGGCGGGGTGCCGATGAACCTGGTGAAGATGGTGAATTCCCTGGGCTTTCAACCGCATCCGGCGTTCGGGCTGGCGATGGCGGCGGCGATCGGCCTGGAGCGGGAGTATCCGGATCGGTTGCCGATCAGCTCTCAGATGAATGCGCAGGGGGTGGCGGTGCGCGATGCGATGGCCAATGGCTGCACCAACGAGATCATGGCGCTGGGGGCCGGGCACAGTGCGCGCGAGTTCGCCGCCAGCACTTCGATGATCGATGATCCGGCGGTGCTGTCGGTGCTCGACGAGAACAGTCTGGAGCTCTACGACGGGGTGCCGAATATGCCGGTCTTCGAGTGGCATTCGCCGAGTGATCCGCTGATTCCCGTGGACGCCATAGTGAATACCGATCGTCGCTACTGTGCGGCCGGGGTGCGGCTGCAAATGGATATGAACGTCTCGCCGGAGCATCTGTCGGCGGCGGTGTTGGGCCTGCCGTCGGCGCTGGCCTGGGTCGATGCCAGGCTGCGGGGTGAACCGGCACCCTCGAACTGCTGAATCGCGCAGGTCAGCGGGTTCGGTCAATCCCCCAATACTGTTGCTCGTGAGCCGGTTTCGTGGCCACTGCGCGGCGGTCTCCGCTGTTGTTTTCCGGCGGGCTCCGCCGCGGCCCGACTCGCACCGGGTGCCCCGGCCCGGTAAGAATGGCGGCCATGGATGCCGATTTCACCTCCGGCTCGGGGGATTCGCTCAGCGCCCGCCAGTCGGGGTACCGCCTTACTCACCCGGACAGTTCCGCGAGTGTCTCGAATCCGGTGCTGACCGGTGTGGAGACCGGCGGTCACGCGTCGCTGGGCCGCAACGGCCACGAGCAGCCCGCGCCGTCGGTGCAGTGGTCCTCGGCCCCGGTGACGGTGCGCACCACGGCGGAGCCGGAGCCGTTGCCGCGCCGGATCGCCGCGGAGCCGGAACCGTTGCCGCGCCGCACTCCCGACCTCGATGCGGTGCCCGCGCGGATCACCGGTGACGCCGAGTCGTTCTCCGGGCGGATCACCGCCGACAACGATCCGTATGCGGTGCGCTCCGCGGTGGACAGTCAGGTGTCGTACTCGCTCGGTTCGATCGCGGACGGCCAGTCCTACGGTGTCGCCGTGGACAGTGACCCGTTCGCGTCGCGTCCGGCGACCAATGGTTCGGCGTACGCGGCCCGCACCACCTCCGGCGAGGAGCTGTACGCCGCGCGCCCGAGCCTGGATTCCGACCCGGTGGGCCGCCGGTACGCCCCGGACCCGGAACCGCCTGCCCGCCATACGGTTTCGGAGAGCCTGTTCCAGGAGAGCCCCCCCGCGTATCAGGAGAGCGCACCTGCCTATCAGGCCAGCGTTCCGGCGTATCAGAGCAGTGCCCCGTCCGGTCGCCGGGCGGCGCGCGAGGCGGAGGAGGCGGCCCCCGCGGTCGCCCCCGCGGTCGCCGATATCGCGCCCGCTGCGGTCGAGCAGCAGAGCCCGGTCGCGGCCGAGTCGAAGGCCGCGGAGTTCCGCAGCAGTGAGGCCGCGATCGACCTGCACCACATCATGAGCCTGCTGGTGTCCAGCCACGATCTGGAGGTCGCGGTCAAGGCCGCCGAGGCGGGTGAGATCACGGTCGAGGAGCTGGCGCGGATCGCGCGCCGCACCCGGACCGCGGCGGTGGACCTGGTGTCCGCCTGGTACGGCGGTGCGGAGCACATGCGGAAATTCGGCGAGGTGCTGTTACAGGCCGCGGCTGAAACCGCTTGATGCCGTTCTAGGATTCGTTCGGACCAGCTCCGATCGATCCGACTGCGGGAGGTGCGGTGAGCGCAAGCAGCGTGACACCGAATTCGATGACGGCCCAGTCTGTTCAGCAGGCTCTGGCCGCTGTCGCGGATCCGGCGGACGCCGTGCACCTGCAGCGTTTCTTCAAGACCGGGCCGGGTGAGTACGGCGCGGGAGATGTTTTCATCGGCGTCCGGGTTCCGCAGACCCGGAGGGTGGTGAAACAGTTTGCGGGATTGCCGCTTTCGGAGATCGACGCATTGCTCGACAGCGCGGTGCACGAGCATCGGCTGGCCGGTCTGGTGATTCTGAACGGCGAGATGGCGCGGGCCACGCGCGGGGGCGACGAGGCGCGGCAGCGCGAGATCGTCGAACAGTATGTGGCCGCGGTGCGGCGGGGCCGGGTCAACAATTGGGACCTGGTGGACGGCTCGGCGGAATTCGTGCTGGGTCCGTGGTTGCTGGAGCGGCCGCGGGAGCTGCTCTACGAATTGCTGGCGGCGGATTCGCTGTGGGAGCGGCGGGTCGCGTTGCTGACCACGTTCGCGTTCATCAAGGCGGGCGATACCGCGACGACACTGGAGCTGTGTGAGCGGCTGCTCGGGGATCGCCGTGATCTGATCCAGAAGGCGGTGGGCTGGATGCTGCGGGAAATCGGCAAGCGGGTGGACCGGAGCCTGCTGACGGGCTTTCTGGACGCGCACGCGGCCGCTATGGGCCGGACCGCCCTGAGCTACGCGACCGAGCATCTGACGGCCGAGCAGCGGGCGCATTACCGCGCGCAGCGCTGAGTTCCGTGCCACTGCCGGGGCGAATCGTGAGCCGTTCGGTTGCTGTGATGTACCGCTCGAGCCATCAGAACTGATTGTTCACCTTGCGTTAAGTTTACGTTCATTTGGCGCAATCATTCTGTTATCAGTCGGCGACGGCCGATACCCTCTCGAAACGAGTGGGGCACCCCATCACGCGGAGACCGCCGCCATCGGCGAGAGCGTGATCGAGCGGCGATAGCTGGGAGATCTCCCCAATCCCGTTCTCCCTCAATACAGCTCCCGATCCATGCAGTGCATCGACGGGTCGTCCCGTCGTCGGGATCCTGTCGTGGTCAGCGCTGCGCCCCATCGCCATGCCTTTGAGAAAACTGTTCTCCCAGCGTTTCCCGCTCGAGTCCGCCAAAACCGTCACCGGTGTGGCCGCCTTCACCCTGGCCGTCTCGGCCGTGGTCTGCGCGTCCGGCCCGGCCTCGGCCGATCAGATCAACGGTGTCCCGCCCGAGTTCCAGGGCACCGCTCAGCAGGTCCAGCAGCAAGCTGTGCAGCTCAACGGTTCGCTGCCCGGGCCGCAACAGGATCAGGTGCGCCAGTTCGTCTCCGGTCTGCCGGGGCCGCTGTCGCAGCTGCTGCCGCCGGTCTTCCCGAACGATCTGGACGGCTGGATCCGCAATGCCATCTACGTGCTGAACCAGCGCGGCATCCCCGGCAGCTACGACGGCATCTTCCGCAATATCCAGCGGGAGTCCGGCGGTAATCCGCAGGCCATCAACCTCTACGACTCGAACGCCGCCGCGGGCATCCCGTCCAAGGGGCTGCTGCAGGTGATCGATCCGACCTTCCAGGCATACCACGTGGACGGCACCTCGTGGGACATCTACGACCCGGTCGCGAACATCGCGGCGGCGTGCAACTACGCCGCGCACCGCTACGGTTCGATCGACAACGTCTTCTCGGCGTACTGAAGGTACCGAAGCCCTGAAAAACGTTCGGCCGCCGCGTGATTCACGCGGCGGCCGAAGTCGTCTCAGCTCAGAACTGGATCTTGAGGTGGTCGGTGACCGGTCGCGCCTGGCAGCCCAGGATGTAGCCGTTGGCGATGTCCTCGGGGTCGAGGATCTCCGCGTTCTCCATCTGGACCTCCCCCTCGAGCACGGTGCAGGCGCAGGAGCCGCATTCGCCCTCGAGGCAGGAGTAGGGCACATCGAGGCCCTTGGACAGCATGATGTCGACCAGGGTCTGGCTGCGCGGCCAGCTCATCTCGTGGGTCTGCCCGTCGAGTTCGACCTCGACGCTGGCCGCGTCGGCGGCTTCCTCGGCGCTGATCTCGGTGGGCGCGACATCGGCGAAGGGGTCGCCGGAGAGCGAGTTGAAGACCTCGGCGTGGGTGCGGTTGCGCGCCAACCCGAGCTGTCCGAGGGCGTCGTGCACGCAGTCCATGAACGGCTTGGGGCCGCACATGAAGGCCTCGTGGGACGTGTAGGGCGCGCACAGCGCGGCGAGCGAGTCGACGCTGGGCAGGCCCTGCAGCTGCTCGAGCCAGTGGATGACGACCAGCCGCTGCGGATGCTTGCCCGCGAGTTCACGCAGTTCGCCTGCGAAGATGACCGAGTCGTGGTCGCGGTTGGCGTAGACGACCACGATGCGTCCGTTGCCGCGCGCGAGCGCCGACTTGAGGATCGACATCACCGGGGTGACGCCGCTGCCCGCCGCGAACAGCAGCAGGTTCTCGTCGAGGTTCTTCGGTGTGAAAACGCCTGAGGGCGGCAGTACTTCGAGCGAGTCGCCGGCTTTGACGTTGTCGCACACCCAGTTCGAGGCGTACCCGTCGGCGGTGCGCTTGATGGTGACCTTGGGCTTGTCGTCGGTGTGCGGCGAGCTGGCCAGCGAGTAGCAGCGGGCGACGGACCCGGTCTGGTCGCTGGGGATGCGCAGGGTCAGGAATTGGCCGGGCTGGTAATCGAATCGCTCACGCAGGTCCTCGGGCACGTCGAATACCAGCGAGCAGGAGTCGGCCGTCTCGTTGATGACCGCGGAGACCCGCAGCACGGCCGATCGTGAGCTGTGCGGTACGTCGACGGTGGTCATAGTGTCCTCTCGAACCCGGCAGTGATGGTCAGCCGGTGCAGTCTATCGAAACTAGAACGTGTTCTAGTTTGACTATACGTGGCTGTCTCGCTGCCGGACAAGCTGAGCCTCGAGGCCCGCGATCAGCACGTCCATCGAGAAGTCGTAGGAGAAGCGCCCGCGCAGATCTCCGAGATGCTTGGTGGCGCGTTCCACGGCTTCGGGCAGTACCCGATCGGTGAGTGCCGTGCGGTCGCGCGGATTCACCTTGGAGCGCCCGAACAGCACGGTGTGGATGGTGGCGTAGGCGGCCAGCACATTGCGATCGTCGAATCCGGCGTCGAAGAGGATTTCCATCACGGCGGCAATGAGATCCAGCTGTTTGCCGAGCATCTGCTCGATCAGTACGTCGCCGAGCCCGGGATGCTTGCGCAATTTCTCGTCGATCTGGTCGATCAGGTCCCGCAGCCGCATTTGCCAGGTGCCGAATTCGGGTGCGGGCTTGCGCACTCCGGTCAGCGCGGCGGTCGCCACCAGATCGAGTAGCTCGCGCTTGTCGGCGACGTAGTAATACGGGGCCATCGGCGAAACTCCGAGTTCCCGCGACAGCCGCCGCATCGACAGCTTCTCCACCCCGTCCTGTCGCACCACCCGCAGCGCGGCTTCGACGATCTCGGATTCCGAGAGGGTGTTGCCGCCCCCGCTTGTCTGCATACGCCCGACTCCCATACCGCCTCGACCACCAAGGGCACGGATAACCGCCCCGACCTGTTCACCCGCCAATTTTCCTCACGCAGTGTAGAGCGCGGAAACCTGGTGCGGTCGAGCTACGGCCCCAACCACTCCCGAGTAACAACCCGTGACCTGGGCGTTGGGGCCCGCGCGGACGGGCCGGGGTGGGGCCCGAAGGTCTCGGATCCAAAATTAGCCCGCGCCAATCATGATTGCTGCCTGTGAACTGACTTAGCATTCGGGAATGCGCCATGATCGCCTTCCCGATGGTTTCGGGGTGCGAATCGATCCGAAGGTGCGCACTTATTCCGGTGGACGGCTCCTGGTCGGCGGCTCGCCGACTCGGTTGTTGCGGCTCGCGCCGGAAGCTGCGGCCTTGATCGGTGACGGCTACCTCGAGGTGACCGACCCTGCGTCGGCTCGGGTTGCCAGACGTCTCCTCGACTCCGGGGTCGCGAATCCGCGTCCCCGCCTTTTACCGTCGCTGGAGGACGTCACCGTCATCGTGCCGGTGCACAATCATGCCGACGAACTGTCGCGGCTGTTGTCGGCATTGCGCGGGCACACGGTGATCGTGGTGGACGACGGTTCCGATCGGCCGGTGCATATTCCGGAGGAGCGGCGTAATCGCTGCCGGGTGACGGTGTTGCGGCGGGATCGGCGACACGGGGTGGCGGCGGCCCGGAATTTCGGGCTGCGGGCCGCGGCAACCGAATTCGTGGCCTTCCTGGATCCGGATGTGGTGCCGCGGACCGGATGGCTCGAGGTGATGCTCGGCCATTTCAGTGATCCGAAGGTGGCGCTGGTGGCGCCGCGAATTCTGGCGATGGATCCGGATTCGACCGTGCTGGCGCGTTATGAGCACACGCGCGGTTCGGTGCATCGGGGTCGCCGGGAGTCGGCGGTGCACGCGCACGGCCCGGTGCCCTATGTGCCGAGTTCCGCGGTGGTGGTGCGGCGTCCGGCGTTGCTGGCCGAGGGCGGCTTCGACGAGTCGATGGCGGCGGGCGGCGATGTCGATCTGTGCTGGCGGCTGGATCGGGCGGGCTGGCGGCTGCGCTACGAGCCGGCGGCCCGGGTGGCGCACAGCAATCCGGTGTCGTTGCGAAAGTGGTTCGTCCACAAGGTCACCCACGGGACGGGGGTGGCGCCGCTGGCGGCCCGGCATCCGGGTCTGGCGGCGCCGCTGTCGGTTCCGATCTGGACGGCGGTGGCGGCGCTGCTGCTGGGCACCATGTCCGGCTGGGGTGTGGTGGGTGGCGTGCTGACCTTGTTCGCGACGCTGGTGCGGCTGCGCCGGGTCTTCGCCGGGCTGGACAACCCGACCCGGGTGGCCGCCATATATATGACGCGCGGATTCACCGGCGGCGTCTGGCGTTTGGCGTCGGCGCTGTGCCGTCACTACTGGCCGGTGACGCTGCTGGGCATGCTGTGTTCGCGCCGCATCCGTCATGTCGCGATCACCATGGCGATGGCCGAGGGCCTGGCGGACTGGTTCACCCATCGGGAGCCGGGCAGTCTGGATCCGACCCGCTATGTCGCGTGCAAGCGCCTGGACGATATCGCCTATGGCGCGGGCCTGTGGTGGGGTGTGGCCAAGACCCGCGATGCGGCGTCGCTGCGTCCGACCTTGCCGCACAACTAGATTGCGGGCCTGCTCATCGGGCCGCCAATCGGACCGGCATGTGCCGGATGCCGGTGTGCTTGTTGCTGCGGGTGTATTCGACGGGTGCGGTGAGTTCGACGGTGCCTACCCGGTCGAGCAGGGCGTCGAAGACCACCCGAATCTCCATGCGCGCCAGCGCGGACCCGAGACAGAAGTGGCCGCCGCGACCGAAGGCGAGGTGCTGGTTGGGGCGGCGGGTGATGTCGAAGCGGTGCGGGTCGGGGAAGACCTCGGGGTCGCGGTTGGCCGCCGACCACCACAGGGTCACCTTGTCCCCGGCCCGGATTCGCTGTTCGCCGAGCACGGTGTCGCGGGTGGCGGTGCGCCGGTTGTAGGTGGTGGTGGACGCGAAGCGCAGGATTTCCTCGACGGCACTGCCCAATTCGCCGCGGTCCTCCCGCAGCCGCTGCCAGCTCTCGGGGCGTTCGATGAACGCGAGCATGCCGACGGCTATCGAGTTGCGGGTGGTTTCGCTGCCCGCCGCGATGAGCAGGCTGAACAGCATGGCCTTCTCCATATCGGTGAGCGGTTGCCCGTCGATGGTGGCGTGCGCGGCCAGCGAGAGCAGGTCGTCGCCGGGCTCGCGGGTCTTGGCCGCGAGCAGTTGTGTTCCGTAGGCACGGGTTTCGGCGACGGCCCGCTGGGTGCGCGCGGTGGCTTCGCCGAGTTCGCGGTCGTCGTAGTCGAGGGCGACGTTGGCCCAGGCGAAGAGTTGGTGGCGGTCTTCCTGTGGCACGCCGAGCAATTGGGCGACGGCCTGCAGCGGGAGTTCGGCGGCGAGGTCGAGCAGGAAGTCGCAGTCGCCCTCGGCGAGTGCGGTGTCGACGATGGTGGCGGCGCGCTGCCGCAGATCGTCCTCGATGAGCTGGATGGTGCGCGGCGCGACGCTGGGGGAGAGCAGTCGCCGGACTCCGGCGTGGCGCGGGTCGTCCATCATGTTGAGCAGTTTCCCGATGGCCCATTCGGCGGGCAGGTCCTCGATGAGGGTGCCGCCGCCGCTGCGGTCGCCGCCGGTCTCGGAGGAGTAGGTGGCCGAATCTCCGGCTGCGGCAACGATGTCGGCGTAGCGGCTGAGCACCCAGAACCCCTCGCCGTCGGGGGTGTTCGCGGTGGGTGGATGCCACCAGACGGGGTGTTCGCTTCGGAGCCGGTCGAATACGTCGTGCGGAAACCCGTGTGCGAACCGGTTCAGGTCGGTCAGGTCGATCTCTTCCACCCCTGACACCTTGCACGACGACCGCCGCTGAATGTCTGGTTCGGTGGATTCGCCCGATGGTCCGGTGGGCATCCCCGGGGTGCGCATCGGCGAGGCAATTAGACCGGGCTCACATTCCGGGTGGATACGTACGGTATGTGACCTGCGGGACAAACGTCCGGCTTCCGCCTGTGCTGTCAGGGTCCTCCCGTACTCTTTGGGGCGGAAAGAAAGGCAAATGGTCAGCAATCTCGCAGGTGGGGGGCACCCTAACCCTGGCGTCGAACCGGGCAGTCAACTCGGGGCGCTCGAAACGTATGCCGCTCAAGCGCACGGATACCTCAGTCTGGGCGGCGATCAACTCGGTCAACTGCCCGGTTTGCTTCGCCCGATGGTCCTGGAATCCTGGTTGCGCACAGTGCGCGGCGGTGTGGATCCGATGGACGACGGTGACGGTCGTGGCTTGCGCGGCACGGATCTGGAGCGTTACCGCGACGCCCATCCGATCGCTGCGGTGATGCCGCTGGTCGACAAACTGCTGCTGCGCGATGCCACCGGCACCGGCCTGATCGTGGTGATCGCGGACCAGTTCGGCCGGGTGCTGTCGGTGCACGGCACGGCCGATCGCGTGCAGGCCGCCGAGCAGGCGGGTCTGCGCGAGGGCAACGACCTCAGCGAGCGCCGGGTCGGCACCAATGCTGTCGGTCTGGTGGTGCGCACCGGCCGTGCGGCCTGGATCCACGGTCCCGAGCACTTCCTGCATCGCATGCATCAGATCACCGGTGCGGCCGCGCCCGTGCACGACCCGGACGGTCGGCTGGTCGGGGTGCTGATGATCGCGGGCGGCGTGCGGGTGGCGCGCCCGGAGATTCTGGCGCTGGTCAAGGCGGCGGCCACGGCGGCGGAGATGGATCTGCTGTTGGCCGCGGTGCGTTCGGGTCATGATCGCCGGACCGGCGTGGACGCGCCCGCGCCGGAGCGGCTGGGTCTCGAGGTACTCGGGCTGGGGCAGCCGCAGTTGACGGTGGCCGGTGAGCGAGTTCCGTTGTCGCAGCGGCATGCCGAGATCCTGCTGCTGCTGGCCGAGCATCCGGAGGGCTTGTCGGCCGACCATCTGGCGCTGCTGCTCGACGACGCCGATCTGGACAACGCCACGATCCGCGCGGCCATGTCGCGGCTGCGGTCGGTGGTCGGTTCCAATGTCTTCGGTTCGCGTCCCTACCGTTTGCGAGTGCCGATCGCCACGGATGTGGAGGCGCTGCGGGCGGCGCTGGATTCCGGGGATGCGGACACCGCGGTGCGGCTCTACTCGGGTCCGGTGTTGCCGCGATCGACCGCTCCCGGAGTTATAGACATTCGCGATGAATTGCGAGTGCGCCTGCGGACCGCCGTATTACGTTCCGGTGACACCTCGGTCCTGAGTCGATGGACCGCGGGCGCCGAGGGTCGTGACGATGCCGCGGCATGGGCCGCCTATCGCGCCACCGTTGATCGTGAGTCTCCGCTGTATGCGCAGATCGAGGCCAAGATCCGCGTGCTCGACCGGCGCTTGGGCGCCGATGCAACGCAGTTGCAACGTTTCGACTCATAGTCTTCGCCTTCGTAAGTGCGGTCTGTCACACCGCGGTCTCGTCATGTGGTTGCACCCACATTTATCGCGTTCTTCGCGGTATCTCTGCGCCCAACTAGACGCTCGTCCAACTTTTTTTCAGCAAAAAGTTCCTTTTTATTGTGTAAACGCCTAGTGTTCGCAATGCATGGACGGCATCCCTGTGATGCAGGTGACAGTTGGAGGAGATCGGCAGCAGGACAACCCGGATGTGATGACCCGGAGGCAATCACATCCCGGCCGGCGGACCACTAGGCCCGGCCGCTTCGAGCATTAGTTGGATCAAGCGCGGGGATCACCGCGCAATTCGTCGAAACACCCAGGGCGGTGCGGTTTTCCGCGGCCTGGGTGCCGTGTTCCCGTGCGGCGCCACAGGTCTATTTCGCGATGCCCGGAAGCGTTCGGCGGCATAGCAATTCGCCATGAAAAGGGAGGCTCTGGTGTTGGGTACGGAGTTGGGTGGTTTCGAGTCTCGCGACGTTCCGGGTTCGAGCGATGAGCGCGACCCCTTGGCGGCGCCGTTCCCGCTCGGTCCCGCGCAGGTCGGCGTCTGGTACGCCCAGCAGCTGCAACCGGACGTGCCGATCAACATGGCCCAGTACGTCGACATCCAGGGCGATTGGGATCTGGATCTGCTCGCTCGCGTCGGCGTCGAGGCCATTCCCATCTGGCGCACCTCCCAGCAGCGCTTCGGCGAAACCGATGGTCAGCCATACCAGTACCTGGACCTGACCGACCACGTCGACCCGACCACCTTCCTGGACCTGCGGTCCGAGGCGGATCCCATCGCGGCGGCCCGCGAGTGGATGCTCGCCGAGGTGGTTCGCCCGGTGAACATCCTCACCGACCTGCTGTTCGCCCCCACCGTCATTCGCATCGCCGATCAGCGCTGGTTCTGGTTCATCCGCGCCCATCACATCCTCGGCGACGGCTACGCGGCCATGAACGTCATGCAGTGGTCGGCCAGGCGCTATACCGCGCTGTCCCGCGGCGAAGAGTCCGCGAAGGTGAAAGTCGGTGGGCTGCAACAGGTCGTGCAGTCCGAGCTGGACTACCGCGACACCACCCGCTTCCAGTCCGACCGTGAGCACTGGCTAGAGCGCACCCGCCGCCTCGGTGGTTCCACCACCCTCAACCCGCGTCCCGCCCCGCTCGCCGCGCTCAACCGGCTGTTCGGTTCCGCGCTGCCGGAGGGTTTGCGTGAGCGCATGGATACCGTTGGCACCCAGCATGATTCGGGACTGCCCGTGGTGCTGCTGGCCGCCTTCGCGGTGTACCTGTCGCGGATGACCGGCAAGGACGAGGTGGGCGTCAGCCTGCCCGTGGCCGCCCGCACCACCGCCGTGCTGCGCAATTCGACGGGCATGCTGGCCAATATCGTGCCGATGCACATGTCGGTCGCCCCCGGCACCACCTGGGCGGAGCTGCTGCACGCCACCCGGGTCGAGGTCTCCGGCGCGCTGCGGCATCAGCGCTACCGCCAGGAGGACATCCACCGCGACGCCGAGCGTGAGGGCAATCCGCCGCTGCGCGGGCTGTTCGGCCCGGCGGTCAACATCATGCTGTTCCACAACAGCATCGAGTTCGGTGACATCGTCGCCAAGCTGCACCCGCTGTCCTCCGCGCCCATCGAGGACATGAACCTCAATGTCTTCTACGGCGACAACGACCGGGTGCACCTGAACATCGAGGTGAACCCGAACCTCTACTCCGACAGCGAGATCCGCGCGCACCACGCACGCTTCCTGAACCTGATCGAGCGCCTGGTCGAGCTGGATCCGGCCGCGCCGCTGGACGGTGTCGAGGTCGCCACCGATGCCGAGCGCGAGCAGGTGCTGCGCGACTGGAACGACACCGCGCAGCCGGTGGCGTCCGGGACCCTGGTGTCGAAGTTCGCCGATCAGGCCGAGCGCACGCCGTCGGCGACCGCGCTGCGCTTCGCGGGTGCGCCGGATCTGGACTACGCCGGTCTGGCCGATCGGGTCAATCGTCTTGCCCGCCATCTGATCTCGCGTGGCATCGGCCCGGAGGACCGGGTCGCCCTGCATCTGCGCCGCTCCCAGGAGCTGGTGGTGGCGATGTACGCCGTGCAGGCCGCCGGTGCCGCCTACGTGCCGCTGGATCCGGATCACCCGGCCGAGCGCATCGCGCACATCCTCGAAACAGCCGCTCCCGCACTGGTTCTCACCAAGACCGGCGACGAGCCGGACACGGCCTTCGAGGCGCTGAACCTGGACGGGCTGGATCTGTCCGCACTGTCCGGCGCGCGGATCACCGATGCCGAGCGGGTCGCCCCGCTGCGGCCCGGCAATGCCGCCTACGTCATCTTCACCTCCGGTTCCACCGGTCGCCCGAAGGGTGTGGCGGTCAGCCACGCCTCGGTGCTCAACCGCCTGGTCTGGGGTCAGCGCACCTACGGCCTGACCCTCGACGACGTGGTGCTGCAGAAGACGCCCGCGACCTTCGACGTCTCGGTGTGGGAGTTCTTCTGGCCGTTGCAGATCGGCGCGACGCTGGTGCTGGCGCAGCCGGACGGCCACCGCGATCCGGCCTACCTGCGTGCGGTGATCGCCGAATACCGGGTCACCGTCACGCATTTCGTGCCCTCCATGCTCGAGGTCTTCGTGGCCGGGCTGGAGGCCGAGCCGGGTGCCGCGGTTGCCGACCTGGCGTCGCTGCGGATGGTCTTCACCTCGGGTGAGGCGCTGGCGGCCGGCACGGCGCAGCGGCTGCGCGCGCTCACCGCCGCGAGGCTGCACAATCTCTACGGCCCCACCGAAGCTGCGGTCGAGGTCACCTTCCACGAGGTGACTGCCGCGGACACCGAGTTCGTGCCGATCGGCGCGCCGGTGTTCAACACCCGGACGTATGTGCTCGACGCACGTCTACGGCCGGTTCCCGTGGGCGCCCCGGGTGAGCTGTATCTGTCGGGGGTTCAGCTCGCCCGGGGTTACCTCGGACAGCCGGGTCTGACCGCCGACCGTTTCGTCGCCGACCCGTTCAGCGCCGCCGTGGGTGGTCGCCTGTACCGCACCGGCGATCTGGTGCGCTGGACCGAGGCCGGGGAGCTGGAATACCTGGGCCGCACCGACTTCCAGGTGAAGCTGCGTGGCCTGCGCATCGAGCTCGGCGAGATCGAGACGGTGCTCGGCGATCTGGACGAGGTCGCGCGCGCGGTGGTGATCGTGCGCGACGACCAGCTGGTCGCCTACGTGGTGGCGGCCGCGCCGATCGACGACACCCGGCTCAAGGCCGCGGCCGTGCGCGCGCTGCCCGCCTACATGGTGCCGACCTCCTACATGCTGATGGATGCCCTTCCGGTCAACGGCTCCGGCAAGCTGGACCGCGCGGCGCTGCCCGCGCCGGTGCGGATGGCCACGCAGTACGAGGAGCCGCGCTCGGTGGTCGAGCACGCGGTGGCCCGGGTGCTGGGTGCGACGCTCGGTGTCGAGAAGGTCGGCCGCACCGACGATTTCTTCGCTCTGGGTGGCAACAGCCTGATCGCGACCCAGATCGCGTCGCGCCTCAACGACGAGCTGGGTTGCCGCCTGACTCTGCGTGAGCTGTTCACCGCGACGACCGTGGCCGCGCTGGCCGAGGTCATCGACGCGCAGTTCCTGGATGCCGACGCGGATGCCGGAGTGGCGGCGCGTCTGGTGGCGCTGGGCGTGGATCGTCCGGAGCAGGTTCCGCTCTCGCCCGCGCAGCAGCGCATCTGGTTCCTCAACCGTTTCGATGTGACGGCCGCGAGCTACAACATGCCGTTCGTGGTGCGCCTGCGTGGCACGGCCGCGGATCTGCCCGCGCTGCGCGCCGCGGTGACCGATGTGCTGACCCGGCACGAGGCGTTGCGCACGGTGTTCCCGGTGACCGACGACGGTTCGGCGTATCAGCGGGTGCTCCCGGTGGCCGAGCTGGACGTCGAGGTGGCGCACGAATCGGTCACGGACGGTGCCGATCTGGACGCTCGTCTGGCGGAGATCGCCGGTCGTGGTTTCGACCTGGTGCGGGAGATTCCGTTCCGCGCACAGGTTTTCACGGTCGAGGCGGCGAACGAACTGGACGGTTCGGTGTCTGTCGACACGCCGTCCGACGGTGACTACGCGCTCGTCATGGTGCTGCACCACATTGCGGCAGACGGGCTTTCGCTGCCGGTGCTGGCTCGCGATCTGATGCGCGCCTACACCGAGCGGCTCGGCGGTGGACAACCGACCTGGACGCCGCTGCCGGTGCAGTACGCCGATTACGCGGTGTGGCAACGGGATCGGCTCGGCTCGGCCGCCGACCCGGATTCGCTGCTGGCGAGTCAGCTGGAGTTCTGGCGGCAGACCCTCGTGGGCGCACCGGATCTGCTGGAGCTGGCCGGTGACCGTCCGCGTCCCGCGGTGGCCAGTGGCCGCGGCGGTAAGCGCCTGGTCGAATGGCCCGCCGAACTGCACGCCCGGATCACCGAAACGGCTCGGGCCGAAGGTGTTTCGACCTTCATGCTGGTGCACGCCGCACTGGCGCTGCTGCTGTCGCGGATGTCCGGAGAGTCCGACATCGTGATCGGTACTCCGGTCGGCGGTCGCGGGGCAAGCGAACTGGACGGCCTGATTGGCATGTTCGTCAACACGCTGCCGCTGCGCACCGAAATCGATGCCGCGCAGAGCTTCCGGGAGTTGCTGTCGCGGGTGCGCGACACCGATCTGGCCGCCTTCGCGCATGCCGACGCGCCGTTCGAAGAACTTGTCGATGCGCTCAATCCGCCACGCTCCCAGGCCCGTCATCCGCTGTTCCAGGTGCTGCTGTCGTTCGCCGCGCCCGGGGCTACCCGCATCGAACTGCCCGGATTGCTTGCCACGACAGGTACGCTGGAGACCGGAGTGACCAAGTTCGACCTGTCGGTCGTGGTCACCGAAAGCTTCGTCGGTGCCGGTCCCGGGGAAGGTCCGGCACCGACGGGGATCACCGCAGAGTTCGAGTTCGCTGCGGATCTGTTCGACCCCGCCACCATCGACGTTCTCGCCGATCGGCTGGTGCGGCTGCTGACCGCGATCACCGCGGACCCGGCCGCCGCCGTCGACTCCCTGTCGGTCCTCTCCGACGCCGAATACGCCGATCTGACCGCACGTTCCGGCGGCCCGGCCCCGGACGCCATCGCACTGCCGGACATGTTCGCCGCCGCCGTGGCGACCGGCCCCGATACCGTCGCGGTCGTCGACGGCGCGCGTGAGCTCACCTACCGCGAACTCGAGGCGGCCTCGAACCGCGTGGCGCGGATGCTGATCCAGCGCGGTGTCGGCCCCGAGGATCTGGTCGCCGTGGGCATGCCACGCGCCCTGGAGACGGTGCTGGCCATCTGGTCGGTGATCAAGACGGGTGCCGGTTGGCTGCCGGTGGACCCGGCCTACCCGGCCGCCCGCATCGCGCACATGGTGTCGGATTCGGGTGCGGTGGTGGGTCTCACGACCGCCGCCGCCCGCGCCGCCATGCCCGATTCGCTGGACTGGCTGACCCTGGACGCGGCCGAGCTACCCGAGTCCGCCGCGGACCCGGTGGCCGCGGATCTGGTCCGCCCGTTCCGCCCGGACAACCTCGCGTACGCCATCTACACCTCCGGCTCCACCGGTCTGCCCAAGGGCGTGCTGCTGGCGCACCGGGGTGTGGCCGCGCTGGCCGCCGAGCAGACCCGCAAGTACTTCGGCGAGGTCGGCATGCGCGTGCTGCATGTGGCGTCCCCGTCGTTCGACATCTCGGTGGCCGAGCTGCTGCTCGCGGCGAATTCGACCGCGACGCTGGTGATCGCGCCGCCGTCGGCCGGTGCCGGTCCGGAACTGGCCGAGGTGATCCGCGAGCACCGGGTCACCCACGTGATCATCACCCCGTCGGCGCTGAGCACCATCGATCCGGATGAGGTGCCGGAGCTGCGCGTCGCGGTGGTCGGTGGCGAGGCCTGCCCGCCGGAGTTGCTGCGGCGCTGGGTCGCCGCCGATCGGGTCTTCATCGACGCCTACGGCCCGACCGAGACCACCATCATCGTGAACGCCAGTGCGCCACTGCCGCTGGAGGGTCCGGTTGTCATCGGCCCGCCGATGGCCGGCGTGCGGGAGTGGGTGCTCGACGGGCGGCTGCGCCCGGTCCCGGTCGGCGTGCCCGGTGAGCTCTATGTCGCGGGCGATCAGGTGGCGCGCGGCTACAAGGGCCGTCCCGGTCTGACCGCCGATCGCTTCGTGGCCTGCCCGTGGGCTCCCGGCGAGCGCATGTACCGCACCGGCGATCTGGCGCGCTGGACCGCCGATGGCGACGTGTTCTACATGGGCCGCAACGACTTCCAGGTGAAGGTGCGCGGATTCCGCATCGAGCTGGGTGAGATCGAGGCCGCGCTGGCCGAATTGCCGGGCATTCGCCAGGCCGTGGTGCTGCTGCACTCGGACGCGGCGCGCGGCGATCAGCTGGTGGCCTATCTGGTCCCCGAGGGCGAGCGGCCGGACGTGGCCGCGGTCAAGGCGGGCCTGGCGGGCCGCCTGGCCTCCTACATGGTCCCGGCCGCCTTCATGGTCCTCGACGCGCTCCCGTTCAACCCCAACGGCAAGCTGGACCGCCGGGCGCTGCCGGAGCCGCTGTTCGAGTCCGCCGGGTACCGGCGGCCGGGCACCATGGCCGAGGAAGTGGTGGCGGGTGTGTTCGCCGAACTGCTCGGGGTCGAGCGGGTCGGCGCGGACGACGACTTCTTCATGCTCGGCGGCAGTTCGCTGCTGGCGACCAAGGCGGCGGCCCGCATCGGCACGCTGCTGCACGCGACCGTCGGTGTGCGCCTGCTGTTCGAGACCTCGACGGTGGCCGCGCTGGCCGCCGCGATCACCGCGGGCACGGGCGAATCCCGGCGGCCCGCGCTGGTCGCCGGTGCGCGTCCGGAGTTGCTGCCGCTGTCCCCGGCGCAGCGCCGCATGTGGTTCATCAACCGATTCGATCGCGAGTCCACGGCCTACAATCTGCCGGTCGCGCTGCGGCTGTCGGGTGAGCTGGACGCGGCCGCGCTCGCGGACGCGCTGAGCGACGTGCTGGCTCGGCACGAGGCGCTGCGCACCGTGTACCCGGAGACCGCCGCGGGCCCCTCGCAGGTGATTCTGCCGGTGGCACAGGCCTTCTCGGGTCTGAAGCCGATCGAGGTCACCGAGGCCGAGCTGACCGCCCGGATCCCGGAGATCCTCAACACCGTCTTCGACGTCACCGCCGAGGTGCCGATCCGCATCGAGCTGCTGCGCCTGGCCGACGCCGCGGGCGAGCCGACCGGAGAGCACGTGCTCGCCGGTGTGCTGCACCATATTTCGGCCGACGGCTCCTCGGTGGTCCCGTTCGTGCGCGATCTGATGGTGGCCTACGCGTCCCGCACTGCGGGTGCGGCTCCGGCCTGGGCGCCGCTGGCGATCCAGTACGCCGACTACGCCCTGTGGCAGCACACCCTGCTCGGTGACGACGCCGACGAAACCTCGGTCGCCGCGGCACAACTCGCGTACTGGCGGGAGAACCTGGCCGGGCTGCCCGACCAGCTCGACCTGCCCACCGATTTCCCGCGTCCGGCCCGGCAGAGCTTGCGCGGGCGGCAGCTGAAGCTGGCCCTGGACGCCGAATTGCACGCTGGGCTCACCGAATTGGGCCGCAAGCAGGGCACCACCCTGTTCATGGTGGTGCACGCGGCCTACAGCGCGCTGCTGGCGCGACTGTCCGGCACCGACGACATCGCGGTCGGCACCCCGATCGCGGGCCGCGGCGACAGCGGTCTGGACGACGTGATCGGCATGTTCGTCAACACCCTGGCGCTGCGCACCCTGGTGGACCCGGCCGAGCCCTTCACCGCCCTGCTGGCCCGGGTCCGCGCGGGTGACATCTCGGCCTTCTCGCACGCGGACGTGCCCTTCGAGCGCCTGGTCGAGGTGCTGAACCCGGTCCGCTCGCAGGCCCGGCACCCGCTGTTCCAGGTCGGCCTGTCGTTCCAGAACTTCGAGCAGGCCGAACTCGAGCTGGCCGGTCTGACCGCGTCGGTGCTCGACTTCGACACCCACATCGCCCAGTTCGACCTGCACCTGTACGCCTGGGATCGGTACCTGGACTCCGGCGCGCCCGCCGGATTGGACGTCGCTCTCACCTACGCGACCGACCTGTTCACCGAGGACACCGCCCGGTACTTCCTGGCGGCCCTGACTCGCCTGTTGGAAGCCGTTGTGGCACAGCCGGACGCGGTGATCGGCGATATCGATCTGCTGGGCGCGGAGCTGCGGCAGCGACTGCTGTCGGACTGGAACGACACCGCGCACCCGGTGGCCCGGGGCACGCTGGTGGATCTGCTCGACGCCCAGGTGGCGCAGGCTCCCGCCGCGCTCGCGCTGCTGGACGCGCACACCGGCACGGAGCTGACCTACGCCGAGTTCGACGCCCGGGTGAATCGCCTGGCGCGCAGGCTCATTGCCGAGGGCGTCGGCCCGGAGTCCGGTGTGGTGCTGGCCATGCGGCGCGGCATCGACCTGGTGGTGGCCATGTACGCGGTGGTGAAGGCGGGCGGCGCGTACGTGCCGATCGATCCGGACCACCCGGCCGAGCGCATCGCCTACATCGTCGAAACCGCCGCTCCGGCAGTGGTTCTCACCACCGTCGCCGACGGGGTGCCGTTCACCGCCGAGGTGCCGGTGCTGGAGGTGGACCGGATCGAGCTGTCCGGACTGTCCGCCGCGCCGATCACCGACGCCGAGCGGACCCGCCCGCTGCGCGATCAGCATCCGGCCTACGTCATCTTCACCTCCGGCTCGACCGGACGGCCGAAGGGCGTGAGCATCCCGCATGCCGCGATCGTCAACCAGTTGCACTGGCTGCGAAGCACTTTCGCTCTCGACGCCACCGATCGCGCACTGCTGAAGACCCCCGCCACCTTCGATCTGTCGGTGTGGGAGTTCTGGTCGCAGCTCACCAGCGGCGGCAGCCTGGTGGTGACCGCCGCCGGTGACGAGCGTGATCCGGATCGACTGCGCACGGTCATCGAGAACCGGGCCGTCACGGTGCTGCACCCGGTGCCGTCGCTGCTGGGCATGCTGCTCACCGGCGGGGACCTGCCCGCGTCGGTGCGGACGGTGCTGGCCATCGGCGAGGCGCTGCCGGCCGCCACCGCCGCCCGGTTCCTGGACCAGAGCACCGGTGCCGCAACGCTTTTCAACCTCTACGGCCCGACCGAGGCCGCGGTGTCCATCACCTCCTTCGAGGTGCGGGAACGCCACCGGCAGTCGGTGCCGATCGGCGCGCCCGCGTGGAACAGCCGCGTGTACGTGCTCGACGCTCGCCTGTCGCCGGTTGCGGTCGGCGTGCCCGGCGAGCTCTACCTCGCCGGTGATCAGCTGGCCCGCGGCTACCACGGCCGGGCGGCGCTGACCGCGGACCGTTTCGTGGCGGACCCGTTCGTGCCCGGTCGCATGTACCGCACCGGCGACATCGTGCGCTGGCTGGCGGACGGCACCCTCGAATACGTCGAGCGGGCCGACTTCCAGGTCAAGATCGGCGGTTTCCGCATCGAGCTCGGCGAGGTCGAGTCGGCGCTGCTGCGGCAGCCGGGCGTGCGCGCCGCGGTCGCCGTGGCGCACACCGCCGGTGACGCCGGGGCTCGTCTGGTCGCCTACGTGGCCGCCGACGAGACCGAGTCGGGTCTGGTCGCCGCCCTGCGCACGGCGCTGACCGCCGAGCTGCCGAAGTACATGGTGCCCGCGAGCATCACGGTGCTGGATGCCTTGCCGCTCAACGCCAATGGCAAGGTGGACCGCACCCGGCTGCCCGAGCCGGTCTTCACCGTCGCCGCCTACCGCGAGCCGGTGAGCGAGCTGGAGCGGGCCGTGGCGGCGGGCTTCGCCGAGGTCGTCGGCGTCACCGCGGCGCACACGGTCGGCCTGGACACCGACTTCTTCGCTCTGGGCGGCAACTCGCTGATGGCGACCCGCCTGACCGCGCGCCTGGGTTCGGATCTGGGCCTGCGGGTTCCGGTCGCCGCCATCTTCGAGGCCCCCACGGTGGCGGAGCTGGCATTGCGCCTGGCCACCGCCGAACCGGCCGAGTTCCGTCCGGCCCTGACCCGCCGGATCGGCACCGAGCCCGCACCGGTATCCCTCGCGCAGCAGCGCATGTGGGTCGTCAACCGGCTGAACCCGGAGTCCGGCGTGTACAACGTGCCCGCCGCCATCCGGCTCACCGGCGCGCTGGATCAGGCCGCGCTCACCACCGCGCTGCGGGATGTGCTGGATCGGCACGAGATCCTGCGCACCCGCTATCCGGAGAAGGACGGCGAGCCGGTGCAGCTGGTGCTCGGCCTCGACGAGCTGAACATCGACCTGACCCCGATCACGGTGTCGCAGCAGGAGATTCGCGAGCGCGTCGTCGAGATCGTGATGACCGGCTTCGACGTCACCGCCGCCCCGCCGGTGCGGGTGCGACTGCTGCGGGTCGCCGCCGACGAGCACGTGCTGGTCGTGGTGGTGCACCACATCAGCGCCGACGGCTACTCGGCCATCCCGCTGACCCGGGATCTGGTGCTGGCCTACACCTCTCGCGCCGCCGGGCAGGCGCCCGCCTGGGCCCCGCTCGACATCCAGTACGGCGATTTCGCGGCCTGGCAGCGCGAGCTGCTCGGCTCGGACACCGACGCGGACAGCCTGCTGTCGCGGCAGCTGAGCTTCTGGGTCGACGAATTGTCCACCGCCCCGGAGCAATTGACCCTGCCGACGGATCGGCCGCGGCCCGCCCGGCGCGGTACGCACGGCGCGCACGTCGAGATCGAGGTGGACGAACCCACCACCGAGCGGCTCTCCGCCCTCGCTCGCGAGCAGGGCGCGACCCTGTTCGGGGTCGTGCACACCGCCTTCGCGGTGCTGTTGGCCAAACTGTCCGGCCAGCGCGACGTCTCGGTCGGTGTGCCGGTCGCGGGTCGCGGTGAGCGTGCCCTCGACGACCTGATCGGCATGTTCGTCAACACCGTGGTGCTGCGCACCCAGGTGGACGGCAAGCTGTCGTTCCGGGAGCTGCTGCGGGAGGTCCGTGACCGCGACCTGACCGCCTTCGCCAACGCCGACGTCCCGTTCGAGCGGGTGGTGGACGCGGTCTCGGCCGCCACCGGTCGCGCGCGCTCGGCCTCGGTGAGTTCGCTGTTCCAGGTGATGTTCGTCTTCCAGAACATCGCCGCGGGCGCGGTGGAACTGCCGGGCCTGGTGGTCGAGGCGTTGGACGCCGACCTCGAGGAAGCCAAGTGCGACCTCCAGCTCACCGTCTTCGAGCGGCTCGACGCGACCGGCCGGGTGACCGGCCTGACCATGCGATTCACCTATGCCACCGATATTTTCGGCGCCGACACGGTGCGCCTGCTGGCGCAGCGACTGGGGCTGATCCTGGACGCGGTGGTCGCGAACCCGGCCACCCCGGTGCGCACCATCGACATTCGAGTCGAATCCGAGCGGACCGCGCGTGCCACCTCGGCGCCCGCGAAACCCGCGCTGCCCGAGCAGAATTCGGCGGGCTCACCCCCGGCCGACCTGCCCGCCCTGATCGCCGCCGCCGCGGCGATCGCTCCCGACACGGTCGCGCTGGTACACGGCGACCACACCGTCACCTACCGGGCGCTCGCCGACAAGATCGGCGTCACCGCCCGGGCCATGGGTGCCGCGGCCAAACCGGAAGCCCTGGTGAACGTCGCATTGGCCGGTCTGGTGCCCGGCATTCTGACCGCCCTCGGCGGGGCCGGTCTCGGCCAGGTGCTCGGCACGCTCTCGGTAGCGGCGCACGACCTGGTTCTTCGCTCGGAAAGCTCGTCGGAAGGAAATTTCTGATGCACTACGCAGACTCGATCGCTGTCAGCCGTACCGGCCGCGTCTCGGTGTTGCGCCGAGCCTATGGCGTCGGTGACCTGCCGGTCCTCATCGCGACGGTGGCCGAGCTGGACGCCGACCGGATCGCCCTGCGCTACGGCGGCGACGCCGTGGCCTACGGCGCGCTGGCCACCGAACTGGCCGTGCTGAGCGAGGCCATGGGCGGCGCCCTGGAGGCCGAGGCGCTGGTGCAGGTCGTGGTGTCCGGTCAGCTGCCCGCCCTGATGGACGGTCCGGAGGGCGAGTTGACCGCGGTGCTGGAGGCGCTGGTCGACGACGCCGTCACCGCGGCTTCCGGTGTGCTGGAACCGAATCTGGCCCCCGTCCAGACGCTGACCTCGCAGTTCCGCCGCCAGGTCCGGCTGACCCCGGACGCGGTCGCCCTCGAATTCCGTGGCGAGCAGCTGACCTACGCGCAGTTCGCGGCGCGGATCACGGTGCTGGCCCGGCACCTGCGTGAACTGGGCGTCGGACCGGACGTGCTGGTGGCCATCGCGGCCCGGCGCTCCTTCGAAATGCTCGTCGGCATGTACGCCATCCTGGAGGCGGGCGGCGCGTACCTGCCGGTCGACCCGGATCACCCGGCCGACCGGATCAGCTACGTGCTCGAGGTGTCCACGCCGGCGCTGCTGCTCACCACGACCGCCGATCAGCCCGCGTTCGACGGCACCGTGCCGGTCCTGCGGATCGACGAATTCGAGTCCACGGCAAGGGAATTGGCGGCGGATCCGACCCGCGTCCCGTCTCCGGCCGACGATCTGCGGCTGGCGCAGCCGGGCAACGACAACCTCGCCTGCCTGCTGTTCACCTCCGGCTCCACCGGCCGCCCCAAGGGCGTGGCCATTTCGCACCAGGCGGTCCATTCGGTCTTCCAGTGGCAGCAGCGGCTGATGACGCTGTCGGCATCGGATCGGATGCTGTTCAAGACTCCCTTCACCTTCGATGTCTCGATGTGGGAGATCTTCCTGCCCCTGCAGAACGGGGCCTGCCTGGTGATCGCGGAGCCGGACGGCCACCGCGACACCGACTACCTGCTGCGCGTCCTGCGCGAGCAGCAGATCACCGCGACCTTCTTCGTGCCGTCCATGCTGTCGGTCCTGATCGCGGCGGCGGACGAGGATCCGCTGGGCATCAGCGATTCGCTGCGCTTCACCATCGTCGGCGGCGAGGCCCTGCCCGCCGCCACCGCCGCTGGCTTCCGCAGCGTCAGTGGCGCGACCCTGTACAACATCTACGGCCCGACCGAGGCCGTCATCATGGTCACCACCCACGAGGTGACCGCCGTCGACGTGGAGTCGGTGCCGCTGGGCATGCCCGGCGACGATGTCGACCTGCTGGTGCTCGACGAGGATCTGCGCCCGGTGCCGCCGGGTGTGGTGGGTGAGCTGTACCTGGGCGGAAGTCAGCTGGCCCGAGGCTATTTCAACCGTCCGGGGTTGACCGCCGACCGTTTCGTCGCCAATCCCGAGGGCCCCGCGGGCGACCGCATGTACCGCACCGGCGATCTGGTGCGCTGGGTGGCCGGCACCGACGGCGGCCCGACCGAACTGGAGTACCTGGGCCGCAGCGACTTCCAGGTCAAGCTGCGCGGTCAGCGCATCGAGCTGGGCGAGGTCGAGGCCGCGCTGCTGCGTGACGAGACCGTCGCGCAGGCGGTGGTGGTGCTGCACACCCGCGCCACCGGTGAGCAGGCCCTCGTCGGCTACGTGGTGCCGACCCGCGGACTCGAATTCGACGCTGCCGCGGTGATTTCCGGCGCGCACGCGCACGTGCCCCGCTACATGGTGCCCTCGCTGCTGGTCCCGCTGCCGCAGATGCCGCTGAGCGCGCACGGCAAGCTGGATCGCCGCGCGCTGCCCGAGCCGGTCTACGCGGACTCGGCGGTCGGCTACCGCGAACCGTCCACGCCCGCCGAGAAGGCGGTGGCGGCGGTGTTCGCCGATCTGCTCGGGGTCGAGCGGGTCGGCGCGGACGACGACTTCTTCATGCTGGGCGGCAACTCGCTGGTCGCGACCCGCGCCATCGCCCGCATCCGCGAATCGCTGGGCGCGTCGGTGGATGTGCGCGACTTCTTCGACCGGCCGACCGTGGCGGCCCTGGCCGTGGTGGTCGAGAACGCGCCCACCGCGACGATTTCCGTGCTGCCGCTGGTGGCCGGTCCGCGTCCGGAGCACCTCCCGCTCTCGCCCGCGCAGCAGCGCATGTGGTTCCTCAACCGGCTCGCCCAGGCCGAAATCGATTCCACCGCAACGGAGTTCGATCCGGCAGCGGTGGACAATGTGGTCGCGGCGCTGCGCCTGCGCGGCCCGCTCGACATCGTCGCGCTGAGCGCGGCCGTCGCCGACCTGGTCGAGCGCCACGAGATCCTGCGCACCTACTACCCGCAGCTGCCCGCCGGTCCGGTCCAGCTGATCGTCCCGGCGAGCGAATTCGACACCGCCACCTTCGATGTCACCCCGGTCGAGGTGGACGAGCGCCTGCTGGCGCAGGCCGTGTACGCGGCGGCCGCCCGCGGCTTCGACGTGGCCGCGCAGGTGCCGCTGCGACTACGACTACTCCGCCTGGGCGCCGACGATCACGCGCTGGTGCTGGTGGTGCACCACATCGCCGCCGACGGTTTCTCGCTGGGCCCGCTGGTCCGCGATCTGGTGCTCGCCTACGCGGCCCGCCAGTCCGGCGCGGCTCCCGAATGGCAGCCGCTGGCCGTGCAGTACGCCGACTACGCGCTGTGGCAGCGCGCCCTGCTCGGTGACGAGACCGACCCGGAGTCCACCTCCGCCCGCGAAATCGCCTTCTGGGGAACGGAACTCGCCGAGCTCCCGGCTCAGCTGGATCTGCCCGTCGACCGTCCCCGCCCGGCGGTCTCGACCTACCAGGGCGCGACCTTCCGCACGGCCGTCTCCGCCGAGCTGCGGGCCGCCGTCGAGGCGGTCGCCGTGCGCAGCCAGGCCACCCCGTTCATGGTGCTGCACGCCGCGCTGGCGGCGCTGCTGGCCCGCCTGTCCGGCACCACCGACATCGCCGTCGGCACCCCGGTGGCCGGCCGCGGCGAGGCCGCGCTGGACGACCTCATCGGCATGTTCGTCAACACCCTGGTGCTGCGCACCGAGGTGCGCGGCGAGCAGTCCTTCGCCGAGCTGGTCGGTCACGCCCGCGATCGCGACCTGCGCGCCTTCGCCCACCGCGACGTGCCCTTCGAGCGCCTGGTCGAGGTGCTCAACCCGGCGCGCGCCCGCAACCGCCACCCGCTGTTCCAGGTCGCCCTGTTCATGCAGAACCAGGGCATCCCCGCGCTCGAGCTGGCGGGCCTCAAGGCCGAACTCGTCGAATTCGACCAGGCCGTGGCCAAATTCGACCTGAACCTCGAGGTCACCGACGAGGGTGCGGGCTACCGCGTCGACTTCACCTACGCCACCGACCTTTTCGACGAGCACACGGTCGCGGAGTTCGCGGCCAAGTTCCTGCGCCTGCTGAGCGCGGCCACCGCGAACGCCGACGCCGCCATCGGCGATATCGAACTGCTGGACGCCGGTGAGCTCGACTACGTGCTCGACAGCTGGAACGCCACCGGCGCGAAGGTCGCCGACACCCTGCTGCACGCCGGTTTCGACGCCCAGGCGCTGCGCACCCCGAACGCCACCGCGCTCGTCTCGGGCACCGAATCCCTCACCTACACCGAGCTTTCCGAGCGCAGCAACCGGCTGGCCCGGCTGCTGATCGCCGCGGGCGTCGGCCCCGAATCGCTGGTCGTGCTGGCCATGGCGCGTTCGGTGGACCTGGTGGTCGCCATGTACGCGGTGCTGCGCGCGGGCGCGGCCTACGTGCCGGTCGATCCGGGTCATCCGGCCGACCGCATCGCCAATGTCCTGGACACCGCCCGCCCGAAGCTGGTGCTCACCACCACCGCCGACGGCTTCCACACCGACGACGCGCCGCTGCTGCGCGTGGATCAGGCCGACCTGTCGGCCTTCGCCGCGGGCAAGATCGGCGACCGTGAGCGGCACGGCGTGGTGCGTCCCGAGCACCCGGCCTACGTGCTGTTCACCTCCGGCTCCACCGGCAAGCCCAAGGGCGTGGCGGTCAGCCACCGCGCCATCGCCAACCAGATGGCCTGGATGCAGGCCGAATACGCGATCGGCCGCACGGACGTCTACCTCCAGAAGACGCCGAGCACCTTCGACGTCTCGCTGTGGGGCTACTTCCTGCCGCTGCGGGTCGGCGCGACCCTGGTGCTGGCCACCCCCGACGGCCACCGCGACGCCCGCTACCTGGCGGAAACCGTTGCCGCGCACGGGGTCACGCTCACCGACTTCGTGCCCTCCATGTTGTCGGTGTTCGCCGCGCACGCCGAGCCGGGCGAACTCGACTCGCTGCGTGACGTTTTCGTCGCCGGTGAGGCATTCCCGGCCGAGACCGTCGCCGCCTTCCGGACCGTCTCCGACGCCACCCTGCACAACCTCTACGGCCCGACCGAGGCCGCCATCACCGTCACCTACCGCGAGGCCGACGAACTGGCCCCCGCGGTTCCCATGGGTGAACCCGAGTGGAACACCCAGGTGTACGTGCTGGATTCGCGGCTGCGCCCCGCCCCGATCGGGGTGCCCGGCGAGCTGTACCTGGCGGGCGTGCAACTGGCGCGCGGCTACCACGAGCGCGCCGACCTGACCTCGGATCGCTTCGTGGCCAACCCCTTCGGGGCCGTCGCGGGCGCCCGCATGTACCGCACCGGCGACCTGGTGAAGTGGACCGCGGACGGCGAGCTGGCCTACCTGGGCCGCATCGACTTCCAGATCAAGTTCCGCGGCCAGCGCATCGAACTCGCGGAGATCGAGAGCGCGCTGCTCACCGCGCCGGAGGTGGCGCAGGCCGCCGTCCGGCTGATCACCGGCGACACCGGCGACTACCTGGCCGGATACGTCATCCCCGCCGGCTCTGCTGACTTCACCGAAAGTGGCTCCGAGGCAACGGCTCTCGACACCGAGGCGCTGCGGACCCGGCTCACCGCCCTGCTACCGCCGTACATGGTGCCGACCGCCATCGTCGAACTCACCGAGTTCCCGCTCGGCACCAGCGGCAAGCTCAACCGCGACGCCCTGCCCGTTCCGGTGCTGGCCGCCAAGCGTTTCCGCGCCCCGGTGGACGCCGCGCAGCGGGTGGTCGCCCGGGTCTTCGCCGAGGTGCTCGGCGTCGAGCGCGTCGGCCTCGACGACGACTTCTTCGCCCTGGGCGGCAGCTCGCTGCTGGCCACCCAGGTCACCGCTCGCGCCGGTGCCGAACTCGGCGTGCGGGTCCCGGTCCGGGTGCTCTTCGAGGCGGGCACGGTGGCCGGTTTCGCCGCCGCCGTGAGCCAGATCTCCAGTGCCGCACCGCGTCCCGAGCTGGTCGCGGGACCGCGTCCGGACCGGATCGCGCTCTCGCCCGCCCAGCAGCGGCTGTGGTTCCTCAACCGGCTCGAGAACGAGCTGGACGCCCCCAGCCTCTACAACCTGCCGCTGGTGCTGCGCCTGTCCGGCCGCCTCGACGCCATCGCCCTGGAGACGGCCGTGATGGATGTGCTGGCCCGGCACGAATCGCTGCGCACCCAGTACCCCGAGGACGAGACCGGCCCCTACCAGCAGCTGCTGGACGCCGCCGATATCGGTCTCACCCTGATCCCGGTGCCGGTGCGCCAGGACGAGGTGACCGCCGCCGTCACCGCCATCGCCCAGGCTCCCTTCGACGTCACCCGCGAACTGCCCTCCCGCATCGCGCTTCTGGTGGTCGACCGCGGCCCGGACGCCCCGCTCGACGCCGACGAGTACATCCTGGTCGTGGTGGTGCACCACATCACCGGTGACGCGCTGTCGCTGCGCCCGCTGGTCACCGACCTGATGACCGCCTACCACGCGCGCCTGTCCGGCGCGGCCCCCGAGTGGACGCCGCTGCCCGTCCAGTACGCCGACTACAGCCTCTGGCAGCGCGCGGTGCTCGGATCCGCCCGCACCCCGGGCGATCTCGCGCATCAGCAACTGGAGTTCTGGCGCGACGCGCTCTCCGGTGCCCCGGCCCAGCTGTCGCTGCCGGTCGACCGCCCGCGCCCCGCGCAGCCCCGCAACACCGGTGCCGCGGTCGATTTCAGCATTCCCGCCGAGGTCGTCACCGGCCTGCGCGAACTGGCGCGTGCCCAGGGCGCCACCCTGTTCATGGTGGTGCACGCGACCCTGGCCGCCACCCTGGCCCGCCTGGCCCGCTCCTCGGACATCGTGATCGGCACCCCGGTCGGCGGTCGTGGCGAGCGCGAATTGGACGGCCTCATCGGCATGTTCGTCAACACCCTGGCGCTGCGCACCGCCGTCGCACCGGGGGATTCCTTCACCGATGTGCTGGCCACCGTGCGCGACGCCGACCTGGCCGCGTTCGCCAATGCCGAGCTGCCGTTCGAGCAGATCGTCGACGAACTCGTCACCGATCGCACCCTGGGCGCGCACCCGCTGTTCCAGGTCATGCTCAGCTTCGGCAGCGGTGCGGGACAGGCCACGGATCTGCACCTGCCCGGCCTCGTGGTGAGCCCCGTCCCGATCACCGACCCGACTGCCAAGTTCGACCTGCAACTGGTGGTCGACGACGGCGTCGACGGCGGCCTGGCGGGCGTATTGCGGTATGCCGACGAGCTTTTCGACGCCGAGACCGCCACGGCCATCGCCGGGCGCTGGGACCGCATGCTGCGCGCCGCGGCCGCCGATCCGGCCGCGATCATCGGCGACGTCGACCTGCTCGACGCCGAGGAGCGCCATGCCGTCGTCGAATCCTGGGTAGCCTCCGGCGAACCCGTCCCGAACACCGAGGCCACGCTCTCGACCCTGTTCGACTCGGCGGTCGCCGCCTACCCGCACCGCATCGCGATCCGCGTCGGCGCCGACGAACTCACCTACGCCGAGCTGGACCGGCGCGCGAATGTGCTGGCGCGCAGGCTGATCGCCGACGGCGCGGGCCCGGAGTCGCTGGTCGCGGTGCTGCTGCCGCGTTCCGCCGATCTGGTGGTCGCGCTGCTGGCCGTGATCAAGACCGGTGCGGGTTACGTCCCGATCGACCCGACCTACCCCGCCGACCGCATCGCCTACGTGCTCTCGGACGCCGCGCCGACCAGTGTCGTCATGGACGCCGATCTCCGCGTCGACCTCCCCGCCGAGCTGCCGGTCGTCCTGGTCGGCCACTCCGCGCCGGAGTCCGATTTCTCGGACGCGCCGATCACCGACGCCGACCGCCGCGCCGTACTGCGCGCCGATCACGTCGCCTACATCATCTACACCTCCGGCTCCACCGGCCGCCCCAAGGGCGTCGCGGTGCCGCACCGGAATGTGGTGCGGCTCATGGCCAATACCGATCGCGAGTTCGGCTTCGGCCCCGACGACGTGTGGACCCTGTTCCACTCCTACGCCTTCGACTTCTCGGTGTGGGAACTGTGGGGCCCGCTGCTCTACGGCGGCACCCTCGTGGTGGTCGACTACTACGTCTCGCGCTCCCCGGAGCAGTTCCTGCAACTGCTGCGCCGCGAGGGCGTCACGGTCCTCAACCAGACCCCGTCGGCGTTCTACCAGCTCGCCGAGGCCGAACGCGTCGCCACCGACGCTCAGCCGCTGGCACTGCGCTACGTGATCTTCGGTGGTGAGGCCCTCGAGCTGCGCCGTCTCTCGGATTGGGTTGCCCGCCACGGTGATTCCACGCCGACCCTGGTCAACATGTACGGCATCACCGAGACCACCGTGCACGTCTCGGTCCGCGCGCTCGACGCGGACACCATCGCCGCCGCCACCGGTTCGCTGGTCGGCCGCGCCATCGCGGGCCTGCGCGTCTACGTCCTCGACGACCGGATGAACCCGGTCCCGGTGGGCGTCGCGGGCGAAATGTACGTCGCCGGAACCCAGTTGGCGCGCGGCTACCTCGGTCGCCCCGACCTGTCGGCGGGCCGCTTCGTGGCCAGTCCCTTCGGCACCCCCGGCGAGCGCCTCTACCGCACCGGTGACGTGGGCCGCTGGAACCGCTTCGGCGAACTGGAATACCTGGGTCGCGCCGACGACCAGGTCAAGATCCGCGGCTTCCGCATCGAACTCGGTGAGATCGAGGCCGCCGTCCTCGCGCAGCCCGGCGTGGCCCAGGCCGCCGTCATCGTGCGCGAGGATCAGCCCGGCGATCAGCGCATCGTCGCCTACGTGGTGTCCGAGTCGGTCGCCGCCGACGACTGGCTGCCCACCGTGCGCGAAGGCGCGGGGGAGCGGCTGCCGTCCTACATGGTGCCCGCCGCCGTGGTCGCGGTGGACCGAATCCCGTTGACCGTCAACGGCAAACTCGATCGCGCCGCCCTGCCCGCCCCGGCCGCGCGGGTGCGCGCCTTCCGGGATCCGCAGACCCCGACCCAGCGCGCCGTGGCCGCCGTCTTCGCCGATGTGCTCGGCGTGCAGCGCGTCGGCCTCGACGACGACTTCTTCGACCTGGGCGGCAACTCGCTCATCGCCACCCAGCTGGTGGCGCGGGTCTCCAAGGCGACCGGCATCGCCGCCGGTGTTCGGATGATCTTCGAGGCCTCCACCGTGGCCGACCTGGCCACCCGCCTGGACGCCTACGACGCCGCCGCGGACGCCAATGCCGTACTGCCGCCGGTGGTTCCGCAGGAGCGCGGCGACATCGTCCCGCTCTCCATCGCCCAGCAGCGGATGTGGTTCCTCAACCGCTTCGACACCGCGGGCGGCGGCTACAACCTGCCCTTCGCTCTGCGCCTGACCGGTTCCTTGAACGTGGAGGCCCTGCGCGCCGCGGTCGACGACCTCATCGACCGCCACGAAACCCTGCGCACCCTCTACCCCGAGCAGGACGGCGTCGGCCGTCAGGTGGTGCTGCCCGCGGGCACCCGCCTGGTGGATCTTGAACCGCAGCCGGTGTCCGCCGCCGAACTGCCCGCCCTGGCGGAAGGCCTGGCCCGCACCACCTTCGACGTCACCGCCGGGGTGCCGCTGCGCGCCCGGCTGCTGCGCGTCACCGACGAGCCCGACACCTACGTGCTGCTGATCGTGGTGCACCACATCGCCGCCGACGGCTGGTCGCTCACCCCGCTGACCCGGGACCTGGCCCAGGCCTACGTCTCCCGCTGCGCCTCCACCTCCCCGACCTGGCATCCGCTGCCCGTGCAGTACGCCGACTACGCCCTGTGGCAGCGCGACGTGCTGGGCTCACCCGACGAGGTCACCTCGGTGCTGGCCCGCCAGCTGCGCTTCTGGCAGCGTCAGCTCGCCGGTACCCCCGAGGTGCTGGCCCTGCCCGCCGACCGGCCGCGCCCCGCGGTCGCCAGCGGCCGGGCCGACGCCCGCACCACCGTGCTGGACGCCGAATTGCACGCCGCCGTGGTGGAATTCGCGGCCGAGCACCGCGTCACCCCGTTCATGGTGCTGCACACCGCGCTGGCCGTACTGCTGGCCCGGGTGTCCGGCCAGTCGGACATCGTGGTCGGCACCCCCGTCGCGGGCCGTGGCGATCAGGCCCTCGACGACCTGGTCGGCATGTTCGTCAACACCCTGGTGCTGCGCACCCCGGTGCGCCCCGACGCCACCCTGACCGACGTGCTGGCCCAGGTGCGCGAGAACGACCTGGCCGCCTTCGATCACGCCGCGGTCCCGTTCGAGACCCTGGTGGACGCGCTGAATCCGGTGCGCTCCCAGTCGCATTCGCCGATCTACCAGGTTGGGTTCACCATGCAGAACCTGGCGCAGCCCGATATCCGGCTGCGCGGCCTGTCGATCAGCGGCCTGGACGCCGGCGTGCTGCCCATCCAGTTCGACCAGGACTGGACGCTCAGCGACAACTACACCGACGGCGTGCCCGCGGGCATCGACGTCCACCTGCACTACGCCACCGACCTTTTCGACGCGGCCACCGTCACCGACTTCCTCACCTGGTACGAGCGGGTGCTGCGGACGCTGGTCACCGACCCGCGCGCGATGGTCGCCGAGGTGGAGCTGATGTCGGTCGCCGATCGCGGCATCCTGCTCAGCGATCGCAACGCCACCGCGCGGGTGCTGTCCGGGGAGACCCTGGCCGACCTGCTGGACCGCCGGGCCGAACTGTCCGCGGACGCGGTCGCCGTCGAGCTCGACGGTGCGACCATGACCTGGTCGGTGCTGGCCGATCGCGCGAACCGCCTGGCGCGCAAGCTGATCCAGGAGGGCGTAGGCCCCGACGACATCGTCGGCGTGACCGCCGAGCGCAGCCTCGACATGATGGTCGCCCTCTACGCGGTCACCAATGCGGGCGCGGCCTACGTGCCGGTCGATCCGGCGCACCCGGCCGACCGCGTCGCCCACGTGCTCGGTACCGCCGGAACCAGCCTGGTGCTGGCCGTCGGCGGAGCCACCGTGCCCGAGATCGCGGGTGTCCGCACCCTCACGGTCGCCGACCTGGACCTGACCGCGTACTCGCCCGCACCCCTGCTCGGCACCGAGCGGGTCCGGGTGCTGCGGCCCGAGAACCTCGCCTACGTGCTGTTCACCTCCGGCTCCACCGGTGAACCCAAGGGCGTCGGCACCAGCCACCGCGCCATCATGAACCAGCTGCGCTGGCTCGAATCCCGTTACGACGTCACCGCTTCCGACCGCATCATGCAGCGCGCGCCGCTGGCCTTCGACGTCTCGGTCTGGGAGTGCTACCTGCCCGCCCTGACCGGTGCGCCGCTGGCGCTGCTGCGTCCCGGCGGCCACCAGGATCTCGACTACCTGGCCGCCCGCATGCGCGAGCATGGCGTCACCATCGCCGAGCACGTGCCGTCGGTGCTGGCGGCCCTGGTGGCCGAGGGCCACGGCGACGCCCTGGCCTCCTTCCGCCACCTGCACACCGGTGGCGAGGCGCTGCCCGCCGAACTGCTCGGCGCGTTGCGCGAGCGGGTCGGTGGCGCGGTCCACAACGCCTACGGCCCGACCGAGGCGGCAATCTCGGCCGTCTACCACGAATTCACCGACGCCGACCCGGATTACGAGGTCGCCATCGGCCTGCCCAACTGGAACACCCGCGCCTACGTGCTCGACGCGCGCCTGCGTCCGGTGCCGACCGGCGTCACCGGTGAGCTGTACCTGGCCGGTGACCAGCTGGCCCGCGGCTACACCGCGCGCGGCGGCCTCACCGCCGAGCGCTTCCTCGCCGACCCGTTCGGCGTGCCCGGCGCCCGCATGTACCGCACCGGTGACCTGGTGCGCTGGAACCGCGCCGGGGCCCTGGTCTACCTGGGCCGCAACGACTTCCAGGTGAAGCTGCGCGGCCAGCGCATCGAGCTCGGCGAGATCGAGGCCGCGCTGCTGTCGGCCGACGGCGTCGCCAATGTGGTGGTGCTGCTCGACCGTGACAACAACGGCACCGAATGCCTGGTCGGATATGTCTCCGGCGCCGGGCTTTCCGCCGACGCGGTGCTCGGTCACGCCCGTAACTCGCTGCCCGCCTACATGGTTCCGGCGCACCTGGTCGTCCTCGACGACATGCCGCGCACCAGCGTCGGCAAGCTGGACCGCACGGCTCTGCCGAAGGTCGAATTCACGGTCGCCGCAACCGATTACCGCGCGCCCCGCGAGGGTGCGGAAGCGGTGCTCGCCGGGATCGTGTCCGAGCTGCTGGGCATCGCCCGGATCGGCGCGGACGACGACTTCTTCGAGATCGGCGGCAACTCGCTGCTGGCCATGCGGCTGGTGGCCCGGATCAACGCCGCCTTCGGCTGCGATCTGGGCGTGCGGACCATCTTCGAGGCGCCGACCGTCGCCGCCCTGGCTCCGGTGGTCAGCGGAGCCGAGGCGCGCACCCTGCCGCCGCTGCTCGCCCTGCCGCGTCCGGCGCGAATCCCGCTCTCGCCCGCGCAGACCCGGATGTGGCTGCTCAACCGCCTCGACCCCGCCTCACCCGCCTACAACATCCCGTTCGCGGTCCGCCTGATCGGCGACCTCGACTTCGAGACGTTGCGCGCGGCCATGACCGACGTGATGACCCGTCACGAGGTACTGCGCACCCTGCACCCGATGGACGCCGATGGCGAGGGCCACCAGGTGATCCTGCCCGCGGGCACGGTCATCGACCTGCCGCTCGAGCAGGTCACCGGCCCGGTGGTGGAGCGCTTCTACGAATTCGCCGCCCGCGGTTTCGATGTCACCACCGAGCTGCCGCTGCGCGCGGTGCTGCTGCGCGAGTCCGAGACCAGCCATGTGCTGGCAGCGGTCGTGCACCACATCGCCGGTGACGGCGCGTCCACCGATCCGCTGCTGCGCGACGTGGTGCTGGCCTACCTGTCCCGCGCCGCCGGTGCGGCCCCGGCCTGGGAGCCGCTGCCGGTCCAGTACGCGGACTTCGCGCTGTGGCGGCACCAGGTGCTCGACACCGTCGGCGCGACCGAAATCGATTACTGGCGTGCCAATCTCGCCGGTCTGCCCGACGAGCTGACCCTGCCCGCGGATCGTCCGCGTCCGCCGGCCGCCTCCTTCCGGGGCGCGGTGGTGCGCGGTCGCATCGGCGGCGGCGTCGGCGCGCGGGTGCACGAGCTCGCCAAGCGGCAGCACGCCACCCCGTTCATGGTGTTGCACGCGGCGCTGTCCACGCTGCTGGCCCGCCTGTCCGGCAGTGACGACATCGCGATCGGCACCGCGGTGCTCGGCCGCGACGAGCCGGTGCTGGACCACCTGGTCGGCATGTTCGTCAACACCCTGGCCCTGCGCACCCACCCGGGCACCGACCGCACCTTCACCGAACTGCTGGCCGAGAGCCGCGCGGTCGACCTGGCCGCCTTCGCGCACGCCACCGTCCCGTTCGAGCAGGTGGTCAGCGCCCTCGGGGTGACCGCCGAGCAGTCCCGGCACCCGCTGTTCACGGTGGCGCTGAACTACCTGGATCTCGACAACGGCACCCACGCGGTCCCCGGCCTGGTGCTCGAACCGGTCGAATTCGACGACACCGTCGCCAAATTCGACCTCACCCTCTCGGTGGGCCAGGACCTCGACGCCGACGGCAACCTGATGGTCGAGCTGGTCTACGCCACCGACCTCTACGACGAGTCCACCGCCCACGACCTGCTGCGCCGCTTCGGCCGCGTGCTGGGCACGGTCACCGCGGACCCGAGCCGCACCATCGGCAGCGTCGAGGTGCTCTCGCCCGGTGAGCGCGCGGGCATCCTCGCCCGCCGCGGTCCGGCCGCGCTGGAGCCGATGGGCATGGCCGAGATCCTGCGCGCCGCGGTCGATATCAACCCGGCCGCGCCCGCCCTGATCTATCGAGGCGAGCAGGTCAGCTTCCGGGAGCTGGACGAGCGGTCCTCGCGACTGGCCCGGCTGCTCATCGAATACGGGGTCGGCGCGGAGGATTTCGTGGTGCTGTCGGTGCCGCGTTCGGTGGAGTCGGTGGTGGCGATGTTCGCGGTCACCAAGACCGGTGCCGCCTTCCTGCCGGTCGACCCCACCTACCCGGCCGACCGCATCGCCTTCATGCTCTCGGATTCCGCTGCGTCCGTGGGCATCACGATCACCGAGCACGCCGACCGGCTGCCCGCCGACACCGTCACCTGGCTGGTGATCGACGATCCGGCCACCGAGGCCCGGCTGGCGGCGCTGCCCGGAGCCCGGGTCGCCCCCACCGAACTGGTGCGTCCGGTCCGCGTCGACAATGCCGCCTGGATGGTCTACACCTCCGGCTCCACCGGCCGCCCCAAGGGCGTGGTGGTCGGCAGCGCGGGCATCATCGGCGTCGCGGCCGTGCAACAGCGGCACCTGCCCGTCACGTCGAGTTCCCGTGTGCTGCAACGCACCTCGCCCAGCTTCGACGCCAGTATCCTGGAAATCCTGATGGCCTTCCCGGTGGGCGCACCCCTGGTGGTGGCGCCCGTGGAGACCATCGGCGGCGCGGAACTCAAGGAGCTCATCGAGTCCGAGGGCGTCACCCACGGCATCTTCACCCCCGCCGTGCTCAATACCCTCGATCCCGAAACCCTGCGCGGCATGCCGAATCTCATCGTCGGCGGCGAAGGCTACGGTCAGGATCTGGTGGACCGCTGGGGCGGCAGCCGCGAGCTCTGCAACGGCTACGGCCCCACCGAGACCACCATCGACAGCCACCAGAGTTATCCGCTGCGCCCCAACGGCCGCGTGGTGCTCGGCGATCTGGTCGACGGCATGTCCGCCGTGGTGCTCGACGCCCGGCTGCGGCCGGTGCCGGACGGCAGCGTGGGTGAGCTCTACCTGCGCGGTCCCGGTCTGGCCCGCGGCTATCACGGCCGGGCGGCCCTGAGCGCCGACCGCTTCGTGGCCGACCCGTACGGCACACCGGGCGGACGCCTCTACCGCACCGGTGACCTGGTGCGCTGGGTGGCCGACCCGACCCCCGGACAGACCGAGCCGACCCTCGAATACATCGGCCGCACCGACCATCAGGTGAAGGTGCGCGGCCTGCGCATCGAACTCGGCGAGATCGACGCGGCGCTGATCGCGCACGAGAGTGTGGATTTCGCGGTCACCGTCGGCCACACGGGCCGCAACGGCGACGTCTCCCTGGTGTCGTACGTGGTGCCCGCCGAGGGCCGGGTGGTCGACACCGAGGCGCTGCGCGCCTTCGTCGGCCAGTCGCTGATCTCCTACATGGTCCCGACCGTGGTCATGGTGATCGACGCGATCCCGCTCAACCCGATGTCCAAGCTGGATCGAAAGGCGTTGCCGGAGCCGGTCTTCCGCACCGCGGAGTTCCGCGCCCCGGAAACCCTGGTGGAGACCACGATCGCCGGGATCATTGCCGAACTGCTCGGTGCCGAGCGGGTCGGCCTGGACGACGACTTCTTCGCCCTCGGCGGCAATTCGCTGAGCGCGGTGAAGCTTTCGGCCCGCCTGTCGGCGCGCCTGGGTGTCGACGTCGCCATGCGCACCGTCTTCGAGCAGCCGACCGTCGCGGGCCTCGCGGGCACCATCGACGCGGACGCGGTCCGGATTTCCGAGGGCCCGGCGCTGACCCCGCGCACCGGCGACGGCCCCGTGCCGCTGTCGCTGCCACAGCAGCGCATGTGGTTCCTCAACCGCTTCGACGCCGACTCCTCCGCCTACAACATGCCGCTGCCCATCCGCCTCACCGGTGCACTGGACATCCCGGCTCTCGAGGCGGCCATGGCCGACGTCGCGGCGCGCCACGAGGTGCTGCGCACCGTCTACCCGCTCACCGAATCCGGTCCGGTGCAGGTGATCCTGCCCATGGACCAGGTGGAACTGCCCTCCCTGCAACCGATCTCGGTCGAGCAGAAGGCGCTGTTCGGTGTCATCACCGACTTCGTCTCCGCCGGATTCGATGTCACCGCCGGTATCCCATTGCGCGGCAAGCTGTTCTCGATCGCCGGAACCACCGACGAGTACGTCCTGGTGGTCGTCGTGCACCACATCGCCGCCGACGGCGCCTCCATGGCGCCGCTGGCCCGGGATGTCATGGCCGCCTACGCCGCTCGCCACCACGGTCAGGCCCCGCAGTGGACGCCACTGCCGGTGCAGTACGCCGACTACGCGATCTGGCAGCGCGCCCGCCTCGGCGTCGAGGACGACCCGCGTTCACTGCTGTCGCGGCAGCTCACCTTCTGGCGCGGCGCGCTGGCCGGTCTGCCCGATCAGCTGGACCTGCCCGCGGATCGGCCGCGTCCGGCGGTGCTGTCCACCGAGGGCGGCGCGGTCGACTTCGAGCTCGACGCCGACCTGCACCGCCGCCTCACCGAACTGGGCCGCACCCACGGCGCGACCCTGTTCATGGTGCTGCACGCGGCCTGGGCCCTGCTGCTGGCCCGGCTCTCCGGTACCGCCGACATCGCGGTCGGCACCCCGGTCGCCGGTCGCGGCGAGCACGAATTGGACGATCTGGTCGGCATGTTCGTCAACACCCTGGTGCTGCGCACCGCGGTCGACCCGAACGCCGACTTCACCACCCTGCTCGCCGGGGTGCGCGAGGCCGACCTGGCCGCCTTCTCGCACGCCGACGTCCCGTTCGAACGCCTGGTGGAGGCCCTCGACCCGGTCCGCTCCACCGCCCGCCACGCCCTGTTCCAGGTCGGCTTCTCGTTCAACAATGTCGAGACCGCCGAACTCGAGCTGGACGGATTGCGGGTCGGCGCGGCCGATTTCGAGACTGTCATCTCCCAGTTCGACCTGCACCTGGTGATCGCCGACCGCTACACGGCCGACGGCGCCCCCGCCGGTCTCAGCGCCCAGCTCACCTACGCCACTGCACTGTTCGACGAGAGCACCGCCAGCGGCTTCGCCGAGCGCCTGCGCCGCGTCCTCAACGCGGTGGCGCTCACCCCGGCCGCCCCCGTCGGCGACCTGGAGATCCTGGCCGTCCCCGAGCGGTCGCGAATCCTCCAGTCCTGGAACCGCACTCAGCACGCGGTGGACACCACCGCCACGCTGCCCGCACTCCTGGACCGCACCACCGCCGCGGACCCCTCGGCTCTCGCGCTCGTCGCCGAGCACGAGCGGCTGACCTACGAGGAACTCGCCGAACGGGTGAATCCCCTGGCGCGGCACCTGATCTCGCTGGGTGTCGGACCGGAGACCCGGGTGGCACTGGCGCTGCGGCGCTCGGTCGACCTGATCGTGGCCATGTACGCGGTCTCCGCCGCGGGCGGCGCGTACGTGCCGGTGGATCCCGACCAGCCCGCCGACCGCACCGAGTACATCCTGGCCACCGCCGATCCGGTGACCGTGCTGACCTCGGGCTCGGACCTGCCGATCGACATCGCGCAGCTGCGCATCGACCGCCTCGACCTGGCGGGCTACTCCACCGCCGCCATCGCCGACACCGAACGCCGTGCTCCGCTGCGGCCCGCGCACACCGCCTATGTCATCTTCACCTCCGGCTCCACCGGACGGCCCAAGGGCGTAGCCGTTCCGCACGCGGCCATCACCAACCAGTTGCAGTGGAAGACAGCCGAATTCGAACTCGGCGCGGACGATGCGGTACTGCTCAAGACCGCCGCCACCTTCGACCTGTCGGTGTGGGAATTCTGGTCGGCCACCGCATCCGGTGGTCGCCTGGTCATCGCGGCGGTCGACGGCCACCGCGATCCGGCCTACCTGCTCGAACTCATGGCTCGCGAAGGCGTCACCACCCTGCACGCCGTGCCGTCCATGCTCGACGCGCTGCTCACCACGGCCGCCGCGAACGAGCTGCCCGCCGCCCCGATGCGGCGCGTACTCGCCATCGGCGAGGCGCTCCCGGCCGCGGTGGCTCAGCGCTTCCGCATCGCCTACCCGGATGCCGACCTGTTCAACCTCTACGGCCCCACCGAGGCCGCGGTGTCGATCACCAGTCACCTTGTCACCGAAGATGATCGGCTCTCCGTCCCGGTCGGCACCCCCGAGTGGAACTCCCGCGTCTACGTGCTGGACTCCCGGCTGCGGCCGGTCCCGGCCGGGGTCGAGGGCGAGCTCTACCTCGCTGGCGCGCAGCTGGCGCGCGGCTACTTCGAGCGCCCCGACCTGACCTCGGATCGGTTCGTGGCCAACCCCTTCACCCCGGGCGAGCGCATGTACCGCACCGGTGACCTGGTGGCCTGGAACAGCGAGGGCGAGCTGGAATACCGGGGCCGCACCGACTTCCAGGTCAAGGTGCGCGGCTTCCGCATCGAACTGGGCGAGATCGAGGCCGCGCTGCTGGCGCTGCCCGAGATCGCGCAGACCGCGGTGCTGGTGCACTCCGGCCACAGCGGCGAAGCACTGGTCGCCTACGTGGTCCCGGCGGCGGGCACGGTCCTCGACACCGACAAGGTGGCGGCCGGACTGCGGTCCGCCCTGCCCTCCTACATGGTCCCCGCGGCCTTCATGGTGCTGGATGCGTTGCCGCTCAACGTGAACGGCAAACTCGACCGGGTCGCGCTGCCCGCACCGGTGTTCGCGGCCCGTGAGTTCCGTGCTCCGGTCACCGATGTCGAGCTCGCGGTGTCCGCCGCCTTCGCCTCGGTGCTCGGCGTCGAGCGAGTCGGGTTGGACGACAACTTCTTCGAACTCGGCGGCAACTCGCTGGTCGCCGTCCAACTGGCCGCCGAACTGGGCGCCGCGCTCGGGATGACCGTCCCGGTGCTGGTGCTGTTCACCGACCCCACCCCCGCCGGGGTGGTGGCGCGCCTGGGCAGCGCGGAATTCGATGTCGAGCGCGCCTTCGACGTGCTGCTGCCGCTGCGCACCGGCGGTGCGGGCGCCCCGCTGTTCTGCATCCACCCGGTCGGCGGCGTCGCCTGGTCGTTCGCGGGCCTCAGTGCCCACCTCGACCAGGACCGCCCGATCTACGGCCTGCAGTCGCCGACGCTGGCAAGCGCTGTGCCGCTGCCGGATTCGATCGAGGACTGGGCCGAACGCTATGTCGAGGAGATCCGCCGGGTGCAGCCCGAGGGTCCCTACCACCTGCTGGGCTGGTCGCTGGGCGGGGTGATCGCGCACGCGGTCGCCGTCCGACTCCAGGACCGCGGGCAGCAGGTGGCGACGCTGGCCATGCTCGACAGTTCGCTCGACAGCGACGGCCCGCTCGTCGAGCAGGTGTCGGATGTGCGGATTCCGGTCTCGGAGATGCTGGGCGGCCTGCTCGGCGACAACACCGAACTGGACGGACTCGATCCGAAGGAGCTGGCCGCCAGACTGGCCGATCTGCCCGAGCCCTTCGCCTCGGTCGGCGCGGACCGGCTGGCCCGCATCGTCGAGGCGGGTGTCGCCTCGCTGGCGCTGATCGACAGCTACCGGCCCCGCATGTTCCACGGTGACCTGCTGTATTTCACGTCCCTGGACGATCCGACCGGAACCCTCGGAGCGTCGAGCTGGGCGGCCGCCGTCGACGGCGCGCTGCACAACCACGCGGTGTTCGCCACCCACTGGCAGATGGCGACGCCGGACTCACTGGCCCAGGTCGCGCGCGTGCTGAACGCCGGACCGGCCGCCGAAGACCTGTGACCACGCTGTGTCCACCAAAGACCTTGCTGAGAAAGGCGATCCGCAATGAGCAATCCATTCGACGATGAAGACGCCCAGTTCTACATTCTGGTGAACGAGGAGACGCAACATTCGCTGTGGCCGGTGTTCGCGGCGGTTCCCGGAGGCTGGACCGTCGCGCACGGTCCCGCCGGTCGGCAGGAGTGCCTGGAGTACGTCGAGGCCCACTGGACCGATATGCGGCCCAAGTCGCTGATCGAGGCCATGGCCGTCGACCCCGAATAAATCTGCGGCACAACAGTTCCGCGTGTTAGGCCCGAGGTCGTTCCGGCCTCGTGCGGCGGTCCCGAGAACACAATCGATCGAGGGGTTCTGTCCGCGTCGTGAAGAAAGAGAGTGAATTTCAATGCCTACAACCACTCCGCCCGCAACCGGTGGCGGCACCGTCGACTACGGCGCCATCCTCGGCACGGTGCTCAAGTTCCTGAGCGGTGGTTCCACCACCAGCTACACCCCTCACTGATTCGCGTTCGCGCACAAACACATTCGAAAGGAACGCCATGCCCGTTTACAGTGGTAGTGGTTTCACCGACCTGCTCGTGGCCTTCGCCAAGCTGGTCGGCTCCGGCTCGTCGCTCTCCACCACCCAGCCGATCGCTCCGGTCACTCCGGCCGTCTAGGAGCGTCGTATGAGTGGCAGTGCAGTGAACAGCCTGTTCGAAATGCTGGCCAAGGCGCTGGGTACCGGCTCCTCGTTCACCTTCCCGCCGCGCTAGCGGCGGATTCGAACCGCGCCGCGGCGTACCTCCCTTCGGGGTAGGTACGCCGCGGCGTCGTCGTATGGCCATATGCGTACCCGCACAAAGCTTCAGGGAGCTCGCACCGTCCGGACCCGGCTGGATCCGTGCGGTGCGAACTCCCTGATTCGGAGGCTCGCGGGTCGATCAGGCCTTGGCAGGCCGCTTGGAGCGGGCGAAGCGCTTCATGATGGGCAGGTCGAACCAGTGGTAGAGGACCGCGCCCGCCGCGGTGGACACCACCAGGCACAGCAGCGCGAAACCGGCCCAGCCCAGGATGCCGAACTCCTTGCCGCCGATCAGGTATCGAGTGATCAGCACCATCACCGGGAACTGGATCAGATAGAAGGCGAAGGAGACATTGCCCAGCCACACCATCCGCGGATGCGAGTTGAGGCCCCGGATCCCGGCCAGATCGCGGGCGGCCATGGTGGCCACCACCGCGGTCATCGGGGGCAGCAGCAGCACCGACATCTTGTAGTTGACCGGCACCACCCAGGTCAGCGCGTAGGCGGCGGTCAGCGTGGCCAGCGGCAGCACCATACTCGTGTTGCGCCAACGGCCTTCGAGCACCATGCGGGCCGCGAGCACGCCGAGGAAGAACTCCGGCAGCCGCGAGGGCGGGAAGTTGTAGCTCAGCCAATACGACTGCGCCACCGGGATATCGGGCCGGGTGAACCAGGCGTGCGAGGCGTGCAGTTCGTAGAACGGCGAGGTGTTGCCGGGCACCAGGCGCGGCGCGAAGGCGTTCGCGATGCCCTTGGGGCCATCGGTCCACAGGAAGTAGCCGGTGTGCAGCGCGGCGATGCCGAGCATGAGCAGCACCATGGCCAGCATCAGCCGCTTGGTGGGGATGCGGTTGACCAGCGGCAGGAACAGCGGGAAGCACGCGTAGAACAGCACTTCCGAGGCCAGCGACCAGGACGGCACGTTCAGGCCGCCGACGGTGCTCCACTTCGGCACCCAGGTGTGCACCAGCAGCAGGTTGGGCACCCACACCACCGCGCGCGAGAGCGGCACGCTGGCGACCGCGATGAACGCCGCGGCGGCCAGCAGATGCGTCGGATAGATCTTCAGCACCCGGCGGCGGTAGAAACCGCGCACCGACATGCCCGGCTTGAACGACCAGTAGATGATGAAGCCCGAGAGCACGAAGAAGAAGGTGACGCCCGCCGCGCCCAGCTGCATCGGCACGAATTCGTGGATGTGCCGGAACAATTCGGACTTCTGGAACGGGTAGACCGGCAGGAACACCAGGGCGTGCAGCACGAACACCGCGAAGGCGGCCCACCAGCGCGCCCCGGTCAGCGAGGGCAGTCCGGGACGGCGCTCGGAGGTCGCGGGCGCGGTGGGCGCGGGCTGCGGCTCGGTGACGACCGGCGCCCGCAGCGCGGGTTCCGGGCTCGCGGCGATGGGTTCCAGCGCGGTGAGCAGGTCGCTGTCGTCGCGGGTGCCGGGCAGGACTTCGGGTGGGCGTGTCATCGGGTGTACCTCTCGTACAGGGCTTTCGCGACCACTGCGTCACCGGCCGGGGCCGGGTGGAACGGCAGACCGTCGATCTTGGTGGTCGGGTCGTAGACGCCGTTGATCCACGGTTGCGCCGTGCAGGCTCCGTGTCCGGCGGTCAGCGTGCGCGAGTCGAGGTAGTCGAGCTTCAGCTGTGCGGCTGCCTCGCGCTGCGCCTGGTCGATGCGGTTGAAGTACTCGACGACGGTGCGCCCGCGCGGCTGCGTGAACGGCACCATGCCGAAGAAGTCCATGCACACCGAGTTCTGTTCGGCGGGAAAGAGTTCCGGGTAGCCGACCAGCACGATGTGGGCGTTGGGCGCGTAATACCGGATGTAGGTGACGATCTTCTGGATACGCGTGGCGTACTGCGTGCCCGTCACCTGCTGCGGATCCGGCATCCGGCCCGCGGCGACGGCGTCGGGGCCGCACCCGTCGGCCAGATCGAACAGGCACTGCTGCGATGCGTTCCACAGGTTTTGGCTCGCACCGCCCCAGGTGTCGTTGGGGCCGAACTGGATTGTCACCAGCTTGGTCTTCGGCCCGAACGCGCCCGCCTTGTCGGCGTCGCGGGCCTCGATCGCCAGGGTGTAGCTGTTGCCGGTGTCGAGGGATGCGCCGGTACAGGATTGATCGGCGACCTGGTCGGATCCCGCCACCCCCATCAGCGCGCTCAACTGCACCGGCCACGAGGTGGTGCCGTGCACGCACCCGCCGTCCTGCGAGGCCCAGGCATTGGCGCTGTAGGAATCACCAAGGACGACAAGCGCTTTGCCCTCCGGCGCGGCGGGCGCGGGCGTGGAATCCGCCTGCGCGCCCGTGGTTCCGGTCAGGGCCGCCGCGATCGCCATCGCCGCGGCACAGAGCCACCGTCCACCGTTTCCCGACACGTGCATTCTCCGGTTTCGTCAGTATCCGGCGCGGGGTTCGAAGCCCGGGGCGTCCAGGGTCGGCGGGGCCGCCTTCTCCGGCTGCTGGGTCTGCGGCGCGGGCTTGGGCGCGACCGGTTGCGGCGCAGGGGCTTCGGTGGCCTCGGGAGCCGGTGCCGGGGCCGCGGCCGGCGCGGGGGCCGGGGCGGGCGCTTCGCTGCTGCTCGCGGGCGCGGTGGTGACCGGGGCCGGGGCGGCGGGCGCGACGGTGGTGCTCGCCGGGGCGACGGTGGTGCTCGACGCGGGGGAGTCGGCCGCCTTGTCGCTACCGCAGGCCGCGGCCGTGCCGATGAGCAGGATGCCGCCGACCACGGCCACCGCGGAGCGGAGGGCGGTCTGACGAGAAGAATGCCGACGGGATGAACGAATCGTCATGAGATCCTCGAATCGCGAACTGAGGCGTGAAATTTTCACTTGCGCGCGGAGTGTACAAGAGGCTGCCGCATCGCCGATGCCGGTTTCGGCAAACTGGAAAACCCCTGGGCAACCCGGAAAATCGGCGAGAAGCAATCGATTGTCAACCCGCCGATCCGGTCACTGGGCGTAGCGGTCATAGAGCGCGTTCGCCACCACGGCATCGCCCTTCGGTGACGGATGGAAGAACAGTCCCTGCAGATCGGTGCGCGGGTCGAACACCCCGTTGAGCCACGGCTCGTCCGAACACAATCCGTGCCCGGCCGTCAGCGCCCGGGCGTCGAGGAAGTCCATCCCCAGCAGCTGGGCGGCCTCGTGCTGCGCCTGGTCGATGCGCGAGAGGTACTCCACCACCGCGCGCCCGCGCGGCTGGATGAACGGCGCGACACCGAGCACGTCCAGGCAGACGGCGTTGCTACCCGTGGGGAACAGCTCCGGATAGCCGACCAGCACGATGTGCGCGTTGGGCGCGTAATAGCGGATGTAGGTCACCGCATTGCGCATCCGCTCGGCCATCAGCGCACCGGACACCCCGGTGTAATCGGTGATCCGCCCCTGGTCCGCGGCCTCCGCGTCGCATCCGTCGACGAGGTCGAACACGCAGCCCTGCAACGAATTCCACAGCGTCTGCTTGGTCCGGCCCCACTTGTCGTTCATGCCGAACTGCAGCGCGACCAACTTGGTGGCGGGCCCGAACGCACCGGCCTTGTCGGCCTTCTGGGCCTCCTGGCCGAGGGTCCAGCCCGGCCCGCTGTCGATCGAGGCGCCCGGACACGACGGGTCGACCATCTCGTCGGTCCCGTAGACGCCCATCCGCGTTCCGAGCTGCACCGGCCACGCCGTCGGGCCGTGCCGCAGACAACTGTTGTCGGGATCGAAGAAGTCCCACGCGTTCGCCGTGAACGAATCACCCAGAATCACCAGCTGCTTGCCCGCCGGAGCGGTATCCGCACCGGCGCTGCTCGCCCCGGTCACCGATGCCGCGAGCATCACCACGGCGGCACACAGCCACCGTCCACCATTGCCGAACACCTGCGTCGTCCAGTCTCTGCTCAGTACCCGGCGCGCGGTTCGAAGCCCGGCGCGTCCAGGGTCGGCGGCGCAGGCTTCTCCTGCTGGGTCTGCGGCGCGGGCTTGGGCGCCGCGGGCTGCGGTGCGGCCGGTTGCGGCGCGACCACCTCCGGGGCGGCCGGTTCGGGTGAAACCGCCTGCGGCGCCGGGGCTTCCGACGCGGCCGGGGCCGGAGCCGGCGCCTGGGTGGTCGGCGCGGGCGCGACCGTGGTGCTCACGGCCGCGGCCGGAGTGGCGACGACACTGCTGGTGCCACCCGACGACCCGTCCGACGCTTTATCATTGCCGCACCCCGTAGCCCCGGCGAGCAGCAGTGCCCCGCCGATCGCGGCCGCGGCGGCCCGTACGGCGAACGCGCCCGGTGTAGCAGACATATCGGTACCTCGAATCAGAAACTGAAGTGCCATCTGTTCACTTCAGCGGGCAGTGTACAAAACAAGCCCCTAATTACTGGGCCGTTTCGAAAAATTGCCCACCTGACCGGCGCGGCATCGCGGACACGCCCAAGCATCTGCTCGGTCCGGTGTCGGCGGACGCTCTCGCCACACCGCTACGCCGGTGAACTTCCGTCCCGCCCGGCCGCTTCGATGCCATCTCACCGCCGCTGCGCTGCCACAGGCCGATTCCCTTGTAGCGCAACAGAACCGAATCCCCGTACGGTAGTGGAAATCCTGTGGGAGCAAGCCGTGAAGCGTCTACTTTTCTCGGTGCTGGCCATCATCGCAGCACTCTCGACCTACGACTACGGCAGAACCCCCGGCCACTACGGACTCGTTGTCCTGCTGGGAGTCGCCACAACGTTGCTGCTGTTCACCAAGTGCATGCAGTAGCCGATCGCCCCTTGGCGGATACCGATCACGCTGTTACTGTGCCGAGGACCGTGAAACGCCGCGAGGAGGTGAGACCCATGTACGTCGTATCCAATGTGGGTGCTCCCTCAGCCGTCACGGTCGGCGACTGACCTAGGTGTCGCTGGGAGTGCCTGAGCCACAAGGCAATCCCGAAAGAGGCACCATCATGCATTTCATCTCCGAAACTTCTTCCGACGGCATCGTCGAGCGCCTGTTCACCCTCGGCGACATCACCGGCGTGCTCTGGTCTCCCGAATCCGGTTCGGACGGCGCACCTCTCATCCTCAGCGGCCACACCGGCGGCATCCACAAGAAGTCACCGGGACTGGTGGCCAATGCCCATCACCTGGTCACCGGGTACGGCTACACCGTCGCCGCCATCGACGCCCCCGGGCACGGCGACCGCCCGCGCGACGAGCGCGACCAGCGGTGGGTGGCCGAGATGATGGCCGCGCGCGCCGCCGGTGAGTCGATGGCGCGGATCATCACCGACTACAACATGTCGCTGGCCGAACGCGCCGTGCCGGAATGGCAGGCGACCATCGACGCCCTGCAAGCCCTGCCCGAGATCGGTCCCGAAGCCCCCATCGGCTACGGCGGCGTCACCCTCGGCGTCGCCATCGGCCTGGTGCTGACCGCGGTCGAACCTCGAATCAAGGCAGCGACTTTCGGCCCGGTCTTCGTCTACGAGGCCCTGGCCGAGGCGGCCCGCAAGATCACCGTCCCGGTCGACTTCACCCTGGCCTGGGACGACGAGGAGATCGCTCGCCGACCCGGCCTGGATCTCTTCGACGCGTGCGCCTCGGCCGAGAAGACTCTGCACATCCACCCGGGCCGCCACAACCGCATGGTCGGCCTCGACCCCGACACCGGCGCGCGCTTCTTCGCCCGGCACCTCGGCTAGTTCATCGAACGGTGTGCGGCCCAGCGTTTTTCGTGCGGGCCAGCAGGCCGTCGATGACCACGTCCACGGTGACGCGGAAGCGCTGCTCCGCGTCACCGGCGACGAGCCGGTCGGCGTGGGCGGTGATGAGCGGGAAGCGCTCGGGGGACACTCCGGCGAAGGTCCGCCGGTTCGTGTCCGCCTGCTCCGCGCTGCCGGTGCGACGGGCATCGGCCTCGGCGGCCGCGTGAGTCACCACCACCGCGAAAATATCGGTGGCCCAGGCGGCGTCCTGGGGATCGAGTCCACCGGCGAGCAGGATGCCAAGCAGGTTCTCGGTGTACAGCAGCGTCGCCTCGGTGCCGGGCGCCTCGGCGATGATCGTCGCGGCGATGCCGGGATGATCGGCGAGCGCCTGCCGTAGCCGGGTCAGCAACGAATGCAACTGCTCCCGCCAGCGCGCCGGGTCGGGGGTTTCCAGCTCGACGGTGGCGAACACCCGATCCTGCATCGCGTGGATCAGGCTCTCGCGACCGGAGACGTAGACATAGAGCGAGGACGGCCCGGTGTCCAGGGCGGTCGCGACCCGCCGCATGGTGACCGCCCCCAACCCCTCCGCCTGCAGCAGCGCCAGCGCCGTGTCCACCACGCCCGCCTCGCTGAGCGGCGCTTTCGCGGGACGGTCGCGAGTCGAGCGCTGACGACTGGTGGCGTTCATGGTGGGCGGGCTCCCTGTGTGCGGTGTGACCGGGACTGTTGACAGCTTCAGCCTACAGCGTACTCTGTTCGTGACGAACACAGTTCGTGACGAACGATGTACTGCCAGCTCAGGAGGTAATCCCATGGCCACGACAGCCAAACCCCCACTCGGCAGCGATGCCGACCGGATAGATCCACACGTACTGAAGATCGCCGTCACCATCGTCATCGGCGCGCTGGCGGTGGTGTTCGACAGCACCATCCTCAGCGTCGCCATCAACGATCTCGGCCGTGACCTGCACGCGCCGCTGAGCACCATCCAGTGGGTCAGCACCGGCTACCTGCTGGCGCTGGCCATCACCATGCCGGTCGCCGGCTGGGCGCAATCCGCGCTGGGCGGCAAGCGCCTGTGGATCCTGTCGCTGGGCCTGTTCCTGATCGGCTCGATACTGAGCGCCTCGGCCTGGAACGCGCCGAGCCTCATCGCCTTTCGCGTCGTGCAGGGCATCGGCGGCGGGTTCATGATGACCCTCACCGCGACCCTGATCATGCAGGCCGCCGGCGGTCGCAATATCGGCAAGCTGATGTCGCTGATCACGGTGCCGACCGCGCTCGGCCCGGTCCTGGGTCCGGTGCTGGGCGGCATCATCCTGCACTTCGGCGACTGGCGCTGGATGTTCCTGATCAACATCCCGTTCTGCGTGGTCGGCGCGTGGCTGGCCGTGCGCAATCTGCCCGCCGACGAACCGAATACCCGCACCCCGCTCGACGCGATCGGCTTCCTGCTGCTCTCGCCCGGCGTCGCCGCCCTCATCTACGGACTCTCGCGCATCGACGGCAGCTCCGGCATCACCGGTGCCCGGGTGCTCGTACCGGTGCTGCTCGGCCTGGTCCTGATCGCCGCCTTCGCTGCCTGGGCCCTGCGTCGCCGCTCGCGTGCCCTGGTCGACATCCGCCTGCTGCGTCATCGCCCGCTGGCCGCCTCGTCGGTGATGCTGCTGCTCACCGGTGCCGCGCTCTACGGCACCATGCTGTTGCTGCCGCTGTACTTCCAGCAGCTGCGCGGCACCGACGCGCTCGGCGCGGGCCTGCTGCTCATCCCGCAGGGCATCGGCACCCTGCTGTCGCGTTCGGTCGCCGGTAAGTACACCGACAAGTTCGGGCCTCGACCCGTCGCGCTGGCCGCCTTCGTGATCGCCTGCGCCGCAACGATTCCCTTCGCCTTCGTCACCCCCGGCACCAGCGAGATCTTCCTGATGGCGGTGCTGCTGCTGCGCGGCATCGGCCTGGGCGCGGCGATGATCCCGCTCAGCAGTGCGGGTTTCGCGGGCTTGAGCCGTGACGAGATCCCGCACGCCAGCATCCTGATCCGGCTCACCCAGCAGCTCGGCGGCTCGATCGGCACGGCCGTCCTGATCGTCGTCCTACAGAACACCGCCGCCGGAGCCCACACCGCCGACGCCCTGAATCACGGCTTCCAGCAGGCCTTCTGGTGGGCGACCGTGCTCACCGCGCTGTCGGTCCCGCTCTGCCTGCTCCTCCCCGGCAGGCAGCGGTCCGAGCAGGCCTGACCGGTGTCAGTGGTGGATCACCTCACCGAGCCGGGGGAGCAGCCGGCGCTTCCAGGTGCGTTCGAGAGCATTGCGGGCCATCTTCTGACGACGGTCCGCAATGTCGAACCCGGTCTGGGTGAACAGGAGTCGGGTGCCCCGGCCCTGCGGATGGAGCGTCCAGTCGATGATCGAGTTCGCCGGGTAGTCGGCCTGTGGATAGATCCAGGTGCAGGTGAACTGCTCGCAGGGCCGCACGATCAGTACCTCGCACCGGATCTCGTCGATCCTCGCGTCCGGGATGGTGAACCGGAACCGGGTCCCGACCGTGGCCGCGAACCCGGTCGGGCGCAGCAGCCAGCGCGCCAGCAGCTCCGGATCCGTCAGCGCCCGCCACACCGCCTCGGGAGCCTCCGGGAAGAAGCTGCTCAGCTCGACCGCCGCCGGATCCAACTCCGCATCGGCGATCAATTCGCCTGTCCTTCCTTGAATTTCGCCTCCATCTCCGCGGCCAGCCCCGGCTTCTCGGCCTCCATCTTCTGCACGTAGTCGACCACGTCGGCCACGGTCCGCAGGTTCGCCAGATCCTGATCGGGAACCTTCACCCCGTACTTGTCCTCCAGCTGCACGACGATCTCCACCAGCGACAGCGAGTCGATATCCAGATCCTCGGTGAACGCCTTGTCGATCGTGACGTCGGCGGCCTCGATCCCCGTCACCTCCTCGACGATCTCCGCGATCCCGGCGACGATCTCTTCACGTGTAGTAGCCACGAATGCACTCCTCTGGGTAATCCGTTGTGCGGTACGCCAGTACGCTAAAAGCTCCACCGGGGTGGAGGTTCAAGAGGTTGTGACGGACGACACAGACGCCCAGGCGTCGATGAGCATCGGCGAGCTGGCGCGCAGCACCGGCCTCACGGTGCGCACGATCCGGTTCTATTGCGACGAAGGCATTCTGGAGTCCCACCGAAGCCCCGGCGGTCATCGCATGTTCGACGCGGACGCCGCCACCGAACGACTACTGCTGGTGCGGAGGTTGCGCGCCCTCGGTCTCGGGTTGGGTGCGATCACCGAGGTGTTGCACGGCGCGCGCTCGATCACCGAAGCGGTCGCCGCCGAAAGTGCCCGTCTGGACATCGAATTCAGATCCCTGGCATGGCGACGAGCCTCACTGCGAGCCGTCGAATCCGCCGCCCCGGCACAACGGGCCGACCGCTTGGCCCTACTGGCCGCCGCCCAGGACGGCACCGCCCTACACGACGACCTCATCCAATTCTGGCGGCGCGTCCTGACCCACATCCCCCGCCGCGACGTCGACATCTACACCGGCTGGAACGTCCCCGAACCACCACCCGACCCATCCATCGACCAGGTGATCGCCTACGCCGAACTAGCCGCGCTGGCCACCTCCACCGACATGAAACACGTTGTCCAACACCAACTCCTGCGCGGCAGCCCCGAACTGATCCGCGACCGCCACCGCCTCTACATCGAAGTCGGCGAAATCATGACGGCCGTGGTTCCCCGCGTGGCCCAGGGCGTCCGCCCGCACGGCGGCACCGAACTGGACCGCTTCGTCGCCGCCCACGCCGCTGCACGCGGCCAACACGATTCCCCCCACTTCCGCGAGTGGCTACTCCGCGACGCGACCGACACCGACCCCCGAATCCGCCGCTACTGGTCACTCACCGCAGAGCTCCTCGGCCCCCGAATCACCGTGGGGCAGGCCCACAACTGGGTGTATGAGGCGCTCTCGGCTGGGGCGGCTCAGCGGCCGGGTGCACGTAAGGCCTGGTAATCCCACTTACGCCACCCTATTCACATACGAGCGGTCCCGGCCTCAGGCCGGGACCGTTCGCATTTCCGTCTCTCCGCTCGCTCAGGCCAGCGGTTCGGTCGCCAATTCGATGACCTCCACGGGGCCCGCGCGGAATGCGGTGTTCGCCGCGGCGGCTTCGATCATGTGGGGAGCGATGCCGTGTGCGGCGAGTGCCTCTCTCGATGCCCACAGCTCCTGGAGTACGAAGCGGTCCGGGTCATCGCTGACCCGGTGCAGGTCGTACTGCAGGCAGCCTTGCTCGGCGCGGACGATCGGAGCGAGGCGAGCATAAGCATCGATCTGCTCCTGACCTCGGCCTTCGCGCGTGGTGATCAGGACGAGTAGGCGTACGGGTGCTGACATGCGGTGGAGCCTAGATCGACCGCGTGCCCGGCGTCACTTCAAATGCCGGGCGAAGAACCGGTTTCCCTCCTCGCCCGCGAATTGGGGAACTCCGGTGTGGCCACCCATATTGGCGTGCAACGTCTTCTGCTCGGAGCCGAAGGCGTCGAACAGATCGAGGGCGAGCTCCCGGTCGTTGCCCTCGTCGTCCCACTGCAAAAGGACGTGCAGCGGGATCTTGACCTGCTCGGCCTCCTCGAACATGGCCCGGGGCACGTAGCTTCCGGCGAACAGGATGGCCGCCGCGATGCGTGGTTCGATCGCAGCCAGCCGGACCGCGACGGAGATCACCCCGCCCGCGAACCCGACCGGACCACCGATCTCGGGCAGTTCCAGGAGGGCGTCGAGGGTCGCCTGCCATTCCGGGACGGCCTGATCCACCAGCGGGAGGATGAGTCGGGCGACGATCTCGTCGTCGACCGGCCCACCGGCCTGGATCGCCTGCCGCAGGTCGATGCGGGCCTGCTCGGCGGCGGCCGAAACGGGCCGGTCACCGCTGCCGGGCTGTTCGATGGTGGCCGCGGCGAAGCCCTCCGCCACGGCATTTCGGGCCCGGCCCAGCACCCGGGGGTACATCCTGCCCAGACCGCCGGGATGTCCGAGCAGTTGCAGGGGGGCGGGTTCGGTGGCGGTTACCGACGTCCACAGGATGCCGGGGATCTCGCCGAGGATGAATTCGCGTTCGACGACGCCGCCGTCGAGGATTTTTTCAGAAGTGAAGTGCATGGTCGTGCCTTTCGGGAGTGCGCTGAGTGGCGCTCCCGGACGACCTATCGCCCGACCATGACCCCTGAGGGGAGCACCCACGTCGAATCTACGTTCACGGGTACCACCTCCTCGGTCTCTTGCACGGCCTCAGGAAAGATAGCAGTGGTCCTCGCGGTCCGGCAATGTGATTTATCCACCGGACAGCGCGGTGACCAGCTGGCGGGCGAATTCCGTTGCATCGGTGCGCATTCCATTGTGCGCGCCCGGGAACTCGGTGATTTCGAGTCCGAGCCGCCCCGCGATCTCCACCGCGGGCCGATAGGGCAGCGCACCCCGCGTCTCCCGCCCAGCCGCCATCACCAGCCGATCGGCAACCTGCCCCAACGCCTCGAAATCCGGTATGTACGAAGTGAATTCCCGCAACTCGTACTCCATCATCAGCGGCCCATTGACCGCCAGCCGCGCCCACATCTCAGCGGCACGTGGCGACAGATCGGTCAGCGCGGGCGACGGCTTCATCGCATTCCCGATCCCCGCCAGAAACCGCGCCCCAGCCGCCGCGGGCCCCTCCGCGTGGAACACCGCGCACACCTCATCGATCATGGCGAGCTGCTCCACCGCATCCGAAAGCACCCCGAAACAAGGCGGTTCATGCGCCACCAACCGCCGCACCCGTTCCGAATACCGAGCCAGCAGATCCAACCCCACGATCGCCCCGGCACTCCCGCCGACTACGTAAACCGGTTCGTCGGTGAGATGGCAGATCAGCCGAAAGACATCCTCACTCTGCACCTCGACCCGCTGCGTGACCTGTGGCCCGTCGAGCGTGCTTCGCGAATACCCCCGCGGATCCAAGCTGACGACGGTGAAGTGCTCATCGAGTACCTCGGCGAGCGGGTCAACCGTCCCCGCATCCCCACCTCCACCGGGTAGGAACACCAAAAGCGGTCCCGCGCCACGTGTTTCGTAGTAGAGCGACGCGCCGGGCACGCGCAAGACATCAGACTTCATCAGGGCTTCTCCAGCTCGGAACGAGGCATCACCAAAAACTACAAGCCTTAGTATTAAACCTAAGATACATAGGTTTGCAAGACCGGGCAAACCTCAGCCGTCATCGTGGTGAGTGCGAGCAGGTGATCGGTGGGGGCGATGTGCGGGCGTGGGAATGGTCTGACTACGCCCTGGCCGTGTCTATCTACAACGATGTGCCGCCATGGTCGCAACTGCTGGCGGTCCTGACATGCGTTGCGCAGGCGGCAATTCGCTGCGTGACCCGAAGGCTATTCGCGGGGTGGGCCTGCGCGGCGTCGGGCGTGAGTGCGCAGGTCGGTGAGGGTGGCCACGGCCAACTCACCTACATGGTGGCGCAGGTTGACCCGTGGGGTGCCGGTCGGATCCAGCGATAGTGGGGCGATCCATCCGGTGCGGCCCGCGAATGGTGAATCCGGTGGCATGACAACGGTTTTCCAGCCGGTGGGTGTGTCGTTGACCAGCGCATGGCAGGCATCGCATGCCAAGGTCAGGTTCTCGATATCGGTCGGACCACCCTGCGACCACGCGCTGATGTGGTGCACCGCGGACAACGTCGCGGGCGCATTGCAGCCCGGACGGGTGCAGCCACGCTCAGCGGCGATCAACGCCAACCGTTGAGCCGAATTGGCCAGGCGGTGGGCCTGGCCCAGGTGCAGGACCATGCCGTTGTGGTCGAAGATCGCCAAGAATGGTGTCGATTTCTCGGCCAGCCGCAACGCTTCCGGGAGTGGGATGCTGCCGCCGGAGGCGGTGGTCGCGACACCGGCGCGGGCTTCTACCTCGGCCACGCTCATCGTGAGGATGGTCGAGACCGGCAAGCCTCGATGTTCGCCAAGCCGGGCGGGGCCGCGTTCCGGGCGCAGGAACGCTACCAGCGCATCGTGATTGCGTTGCGCGGTCGAGCGCCGGTCACGACCGGCCGCAGCGTCGAGAACGTCGCGGTCGACATGCTCAGGAGCCCAAGGGCTTTCCGGATCGGCCGGGTTGCACATGCCGGGGCGCGCGAGTTTAGCGAGAACGGGCTCGAGCAGTTCACGCAGTGTCGTGGTGATTTCACCACTCAGCGGCGACATTCCACCCACACGGCGCTTGCCGAGTGTAACGCCACGACCACGCTGACGGTCCTCGTCTTCAGTGAGGCTGCCGTCCGGGTCGAGGTAGGCCAGGATCCGATCACCGATTTTCGGCAGATCATCCGGGGTGGTGTTGGTCGCGAACTCGGCGAGCTGGAATTCGACTGTCTCCCGTTGTTCGACATCGAGTTTCACCGGCAGCCGATCCATGATCCGCCCGATCACCCGCGCATGCTCAGCCGACACCAGACCAACGGATTGCGCGGCCGCAGTCCACGGCAGCCACGGCGGCAGGGTCTGACCGGGAACCTCCCGCGGACCCAACAGAGTCGCAGCCCGGCAGCGGGCACGAGCGTCGGCGGCACCGAGGTGCAGCGTGTGTTCGAGGAAGCGCGGCATCGACTTCAACCCGGATTGTGCCGGGATGCCACGCATTTCGATCTGATGGAGCACTCGATGCTGCACCGCGGCCATCCGGCGGGTGCACGATTCCATCTCTTGCAACAGTTCCACGATCTCGGAATCCGACATCGGATCGAGGTTGTCCTCGGCCAGGAAATCCACCGCATCGGAGAGGACTGCCGCATGGTCTGCGGCAGTCGCTTCGCGTGATTCCCCTCCCCGGATCATGTCTTGATTCTACGCCGAAATCGCGGCATGTTCCATCGAATCGCATTGTGATACAACTGCTTTCAGATTCTCGGTGCTGAGATCGACTCCGAACAGCGGAACCGGTTCCGGATGTCGTACCCGACCGAAAATCAAGATCGAGAAATCTCGTCATCGAATTTTGTGCAGCTTCGAACGGCTACGGATCCCTGATCTCGGGGGTTTCAGGCCGCTCGGTGTTGGCCGCGGTGCCATCGGCCGACCGCTCCGGAGGCGGGGACGTAGAGGCAGTGTTCGCCGTCGAGGTAGGTGAGTCGTAGAAACCGGGCATCGCCACGCTCCCGGCCGGAGAATCCCCAGATGGTGACGACTACGCACAGTCCGATGAGTGCTATGAGTGCCCATGTCTGCCAAGACATTTCGCATCCCCTTGCGATGAGTGAACGTGGATTGGATTTCACGAATCACCTCGATGCGACTGCGCGCCGGTCGCTGTTGGTGTCCAACCAATTTCGCGCAAGGAGGAGCGTTGGTAGGGCAATTCGAGCGACAATGATGGGTGCTCAGCTAGGGCAACCCTGCCAGGACTATCCGCTACGGCTGCCCCGTCCAGGGCACTCCAGTTTGGCGATCAAACGATAGCGAGGCTTACGAATGGCCGGATCATCGCTTCCTCGTAGGGCATTCGGTCGCACCCTGCGGCGATATCGCGAACGTGTCGGCAAGAGCCAACTCGCTGCCGGACTTGCTGCGGAGATCTCCCCGCAGGGCATCAGTCGGCTCGAAGAGGGCTACAAGATCAGAATCGCAACCTCGCAGATCAAGGACCTTCTCGACCTCTACGAGGTCAGCGGCTCTGAGCGCGAGGAGGTCTTGAGCCTGTGGCGTGAGGTCAAAGACCAGGATCTGGTGGCGAAAGCCGCGGGCATCGAGAGCAGTTGGTGGCGCTCCTACAGTGACCAGTACGCTCCGCACTTCGACCATTACCTGGCGCTAGAGGAAGTGGCCACACATTTGACCACTCTCCAGATGGTGCTGCTGCCGGGTCTTCTGCAAACCCAGGAGTATCGGCGCACGATGATTCGCATCGCGTCACCGGACCTGTCGGCAGTTGATGTGGAGCGCGGAGTCGAATTGGCGATGCGCCGCCGAACACGGCTGGAGAACAACGAATTTCGAATCGACGTTCTGCTCTGGGAGCCCACTATCTGCGGCAGATCGGGCGGCGGCACGATCATGGCTGATCAGCTTCGCTATTTGGTAGAGGTGTCCGAACGGCCGAACGTCTCGATTCGCGTTGTGCCGCTTGACGTTGTCGGCCACCTCGGTCTCATCGTTCAGACCTTCACTCTGCTGGAGTTCCCGGCCTCATCGATCGGCCGCACGGTCGAACCACCCATCGTGTACGTCGAGGGCTACGAAGGCGCGCTTTTTCACGAGCGGGACGAGGTCATCGCCCGGCATCGACGGGCGATCAGCGACATTCAGGGGCTAGCGTTGAGCGAAGAAGACACCAGACTCTTGGTGACGAGCAGGGCAAAGGAGTACGCGGCGTGAACGTGGATCTTTCCGGCGCACGATGGTTCAAGAGCAGCCGAAGCCAACCCAACGCGGACTGCGTAGAGGTGGCTTTCCTGGACGGACCGAGCGCAGTCGGTGTCCGCGATTCCAAGGATCCGACCGGCCCGGCGCTGGTCTTCCCCGCAAGCGAATGGGACGCCTTCCTGCGTAGTGACCTGGTTCAGGGCTGAACACGCGTAGTTAACTGATCAGGAATCGAGAAGCCTGCGTCTCGGCGCGCGTTTAGCGTGGTGGGCATGGATATCACCATCAACTCGAGTTTCCTGCCGCATGAGGATCCCGAGGCATCGCTGGCGTTCTATCGCGACATCCTCGGGTTCGAGGTCAGGGCCGATGTCGGGCAGGGGACCATGCGGTGGATTACCGTGGGGTCGCCGCGGCAGGCGGGGGTGTCGATCGTGCTGCATCCGCCGGCGGTGGATCCGGGGTTCACCGAGGAGGAGCGGCAGACTGTCGTGGAGTTGATGGCCAAGGGGAATTACGGGCACATCATTCTGTCGACGAAGGACGTGGACGAGACGTTCGATCGGATCCAGGCCACGGGGACCGATGTGGTGCAGGAGCCGACCACGCATCCGTGGGGCGTGCGGGACTGCGCGTTCCGCGATCCGGCGGGAAATCTGGTACGCATCAACGACCAGGGCTGAGCTGCAACGACCCCGGGGCTGCCGCCTCGCCGAACAGATGGAGACCCGCATGGCCACGTCCAAGACCAAGCAGTCGCCCGCACCGCACGCCGCCGACAGCCACGATCTGATCCGCGTGCACGGCGCCCGGGTGAACAACCTCAAAGACGTCAGCATCGAGATCCCGAAGCGGCGGCTGACCGTGTTCACCGGCGTCTCGGGGTCCGGTAAGAGCTCGCTGGTGTTCGGCACCATCGCCGCGGAATCGCAGCGGCTGATCAACGAGACCTACAGCAGCTTCGTGCAGGGCTTCATGCCCAACCAGGCGCGTCCGGATGTCGACGTCCTCGACGGTCTCACCACCGCGATCATCGTCGACCAGCAGCGCATGGGCACCGACCCGCGTTCCACCGTCGGCACCGCCACCGACGCCTACGCCATGCTGCGCATCCTGTTCAGCCGCCTCGGTAAGCCGAATATCGGTTCTCCGCAGGCCTTCTCGTTCAATGTCGCCTCGATCAGCGGCGCGGGTGCGGTCACCGTCGAGAAGGCGGGCAAGACCATCAAGGAGCGCCGCAGCTTCAGCGTCACCGGCGGCATGTGCCCGCGCTGCGAGGGCCGCGGCGAGGTCAACGACATCGACCTGACCCAGCTCTACGACGACACCAAGTCCCTGCGCGAGGGCGCGCTGACCATCCCCGGCTACAGCATGGACGGCTGGTTCGGCCGAATCTTCATGGGCAGCGGCTATTTCGACCCCGAGAAGCCGATCAAGAAGTACAACAAGCGCGAGCTCAACGACCTGCTGTACAAGGAACCGACCAAGATCAAGGTCGACGGCATCAACCTCACCTACGAGGGCCTGATCCCGCGCATCCAGAAATCCATGCTGTCCAAGGACGTCGACGCCCTGCAACCGCACATCCGCGCGTTCGTCGAGCGTGCCGTCACCTTCCAGATCTGCCCGGAATGCCACGGCACCCGGCTGAGTGAGCTGGCCCGCTCCTCGAAGATCAAGAAGATCAATATCGCCGAAGCCTGCGCCATGCAGATCAGTGACCTCGCCGAATGGGTGCGCGGCCTGAAGGAACCGTCGGTCGCGCCGCTGCTGGAATCGCTGCAGCAGACCCTGGACTCGTTCGTCGAGATCGGCCTGGGCTACCTCAGCCTGGACCGCCCGTCGGGCACCCTGTCCGGCGGAGAAGCCCAGCGCACCAAGATGATCCGCCACCTCGGCTCCTCACTCACCGACGTCACCTACGTCTTCGACGAGCCCACCATCGGCCTGCACCCGCACGACATCGCGCGCATGAACGACCTGCTGCTGCGCCTGCGGGACAAGGGCAACACGGTGCTGGTGGTGGAGCACAAGCCGGAGACCATCGCCATCGCCGACCACATCGTCGACCTGGGCCCGGGAGCCGGAACCGGCGGCGGCACAGTCTGTTTCGAGGGAACGGTCGACGGCCTGCGCACCAGCGGCACCATCACCGGACGGCACTACGACGACCGCGCCAAGCTGAAGTCCACCGAGCGTAAGCCCAACGGCGCGTTGAAGATCCGCGGCGCGAAGTTGCACAACCTCCAGAACGTCGACGTCGACATCCCGCTCGGCGTGCTGGTGGTGCTCACCGGCGTAGCGGGTTCCGGCAAGAGCTCCCTGGTGCACGGCTCCATCCCGCCCGGCGAGAACGTGGTCTCGGTCGACCAGACCCCCATCCGCGGCTCCCGCCGCAGCAATCCCGCCACCTACACCGGCCTGCTCGAACCCATCCGCAAGGCGTTCGCCAGGGCCAATGGCGTGAAACCCGCACTGTTCAGCGCTAATTCGGAGGGTGCGTGCCCGAACTGCAACGGCGCGGGCGTCATCTACACCGACCTGGCCGTCATGGCCGGTGTCGAAACCGTCTGTGAAGTGTGCGAGGGCAAGCGTTTCCAAGCCGCCGTCCTCGACTACCACCTGGGCGGGCGCGACATCAGCGAGGTACTCGCCATGTCGGTCGCCGAAGCCCTGGAATTCTTCAGCGACGGCGAAGCGAAAATCCCCGCCGCACAGGCGATCCTGCAACGCCTCTCGGATGTCGGCCTCGGCTACCTGAAAGTCGGCCAACCCCTCACCACCCTCTCCGGCGGCGAACGCCAACGCCTCAAGCTCGCCACCCACATGGCCGACAAGGGCGGCATCTACGTCCTCGACGAACCCACCGCAGGCCTGCACCTGGCCGACGTGGAACAACTCCTCGCCCTCCTCGACCGCCTGGTCGAATCCGGCAAGTCCGTAATCGTCGTCGAACACCACCAGGCCGTAATGGCCCACGCCGACTGGATCATCGACCTCGGCCCCGGCGCGGGCCACGACGGCGGTCGCATCGTCTTCGAAGGCACCCCCGCCGCCCTGGTAGCCGCTCGCTCCACCCTCACCGCCCAGCATCTCGCCGAATACATCGGAGCCTGAACGGATCCCACCAGCCGAGAGTGCCGCCGGGTCAGCGCTGCAACTGTTGCAGCACCCACCCGGCGGTGTCGGTGCTGGACCGGATCAGGGAGTGGTCGACCGGGGTCGCACCGGGGAACAGGTCCTCGTAGACCGCGTTCACCACGCCCGGCTCGTCGATGAGTGAGCAGGCGGGTGCGGGGGTGGCGAGTTGGTCGTTGCGGGTGGCGATCACCGAGTAGGTGACGCCGGGCTGGGTGACCTGGGTGGCGAAGATGGCCTGGTAGATCGCGGAGGTGGGGGCCATCTCCATGGCTGCCGCGTTGGACGGGGACAGCGTCGCAAGGACACTCGGCAAGAAGGGCAACGCCTGGAGGAGTTGGACCGGGGTCACCGGCGAGTTCTTGATGCCCATGGCGGTGAGCAGGCCCGCGCCGTCACAGCCACGGGCTTCGGGAGTGATGAACACCGCGTGGTTCACGTTCGGCGCACCGCCCAGGAGCTTGAGGTAGTCGTTGCTCACGATGGTGCCCGCGGAGTGCGCGATCAGCTCGATCTTGTCCGCGCCCGTGGTCTTGCGCACCTTGGTGATGAAGTCGGCGACCTGGTTGGCCTCGCTGGGAATGTCTCCGGCCCAACGGGTTCCGTCGATTATGCCGCCCTGGAACAGCACCGTGCAGTAGCCCGCGTCACGCAGTGCGCCGAGCATCGTCGACCACTGGTCGGCGGTCTGTGCGGTGGTGCCGTCGCCGCCGGGCAGTACGACGACCGGGTTCGGGTGGGCGGCGGTGGGAGTGCAATCGATCGGTGGTTCGATGGTGGTTCCGGCGGCAGCGGTGGGCGTTCCCCCCGACCCGGAATCCGGGGCCGCCGTGGCGGTGGCGGTCAGGGTCACGCCCAGTACGACGGCGGCAAGTCCCGCGGTAATTCTCATGACTGACAAAGCCTTCCGGCACTATTCGAACAAGTCCACCCCGACCATGCGTCGAACCCGCACTGGTACAGCACCATACCGGCGGATGCCCGCGCGTGCTGGACACCGCGCGGTCTGCCGATTCAGCGCGCGTCGACCGGGGTGCGCCGATGTCGTGGACCGGCCGGGGCGAGGCCGGGCAGTTCCAGCCCGCTCAACTCGGCCCGGATGCGCACCATGAGCGCGTCCGATGCCGCGAAATGCACTGCGGCACGCGCACTCTCGCCGAGTGCCTCGGACAGCCGCCCCAGCACCAGATCCATCGGCTCGAACACCAGCCCGGTCGACTCCAGCCCGATGATCGTCCCCGCATAGGGCAGCAGCCGCCGATACAGCGGTTCGAGCTGATCCGTGCGACCCAGCCCGATCGCCAGATACGCCCGGCACGCGTACTCCGCCGACGGGAACAATTCCGGTTCCTGCGCCGAGCATTCCGCATCCAGCGTCCGCGCACCCTCCAGATCCCCGGTGAACAGCAGCGCCAACCCGAGCACCGGACCAGCGAAGTACGGTGCGGCCGCGTGCAATCCGCGCAGTCGCTGCACCGACGGCGTCAGATCCCCGCGCACCCACGCGAAAGACAGCACGTGCAGCGCCCGGATCAGCCCGTCCTCGGTGAACCCCAGCCGTGAGAACTGCTCGTCCGCCTCGGCGTAGAGCCTCTCGGCCGAAGCGAAATCATCGCGCAGCACCGCGACCGTCGCCGCGAAGCAACTCAAAGCCAGCAGCAACTGCGGCAATTCGGCATCGGTGGTGGTGGCCAGCGCCAGCTCCGCCTGCCGATACGCCTCGGGCAGCTCCACCACCGCCAGCGCACACCGGAACAACGCGTAATGCGCCTGCGGCCGATACTGATCCAGCCCCGCGCCCTCGGCGATCGCCAGCAGCTCCCGCGCGTCGCTCACATCCTCGATGCCGCAGAAGCGGTGGATGGTGTTCGCGCCCAGCGCCACACACAGCAGCTCCGGATCGCCGTCGGTCCGCGCCAGCGCCAGCGCCTCCCGCGCGAAACGCCTGCTGCGCCCCGGATCTCGATAGTCCATCGCGGTCTCGTAGGAGGCGACCGCCAGCAGCCGCACCCGATCGGCCACCGGCAGTTCCTCGGCCAGGCAGTCCACCACTGCGTGCACCAGCCGCCGCCGCGGATCGGGCAACTCGATGCCCGGATACAGGATGGGCGCCCGCCAGCTGGTCAGCGCCCGCACCAGCAGCGCCGGGTCGCCGAGCTGCTGCGCCAGCCCCACCGCGCGCTCCCGCACCGCCCGCGCCTCGATCCAGCGCGCCTGAAAAGCCATGGCGGACACCAGCGCACAGTGCGCGTCCAGCAGCGCGATCCGGTCGTCGCGCGCCGCGTGCTGCTCCCCGTGCCCGGCCAGCTCGTGCAGTTCGAGCACCGCCTGCCACAGCCCCACCGTATCGGCGGCCATCCCGCGATCGGTGCTGCGTCGCGCCGCCGTCATCACGTAATCGATGGCCTGCCCCGCGGTTTCGGGCCGCGCCCCCAGAATCGCGTGATGCGCCAGCATATCCGGGTCCCGTGCCAGCCCCGGGAACTCCGCGACATGCGCGAGCAGCAGTTCCAGTGCGGCCCAGTGCATTCGGCCGCGTCGCAGCCGGGGAATGCTCTGGTACACCGACTCCTGGATGAGCGCGTGATCGAAGGTGATGCGCCCGGTGCGGTCGCTGCGCACCAGCGCCGCCACCTCCGCCTCGGCCAGCAGGTCGATGAGCCGATCCTCGCCGATCGCGGTGGCCAGCCCCAGGATTCGCAGGTCCACGCCCTCACCCCAGATGGCCAGCTGCCCCAGCACCGTGGTGACCTCGGGCGAGAGCCGCCGCAGCCGGGTGGCGATCAGCTCCCGGATGGAATCGGGCACCTCGTCCCCGCCGCCCTGCGCCGCCATGAGTTTGGCGGTCTCCCGCACGAAAAGCGGGTTCCCGCCGGTGCGCCGATGCAGCGCGGTCAGCGCCTCCCCGGAGATCTCGGTCAGCCCGGCCGCCCGCACGGCTTCCCGGGTGGCGTCCAGGTCCAGCCCGGTCAGCTCCAACCAGTCGGCGGTGTGGTGGGCGAGCGCGGCGGCGCTGGCGTGCAGTCCGGGCCCGGCTTCGGAGCCGCGCAACGTGATCAGCATCAGCACCGGTTGATCGCGCAGCCAGTTGGCCACCTGCCGCAGCACTTGCAGGGTCGCGGTGTCGGCGCGGTGGGCGTCCTCGAGCAGGATCACCACCGGCCCGTTCGCCGCGCGCTGGCGACACAGCGCCACCGCCGCCCGCGCGATGGCGAAAGCGTCGGCGACAGCCAGGTTTTCGGCTGCCGCGGGTTCCAGCGCGGTGAGCATCTCGGCCCACGCCCAGGCCGGGGGAGCGCCGTCCACCTCGGGGCAGCCGCCGCGCAGGCAGGTCCAGGACGCGTCGGCGAGATCGCGCAGCGTGACCTCGGTCAGGGTGGTCTTGCCCGCCCCGGCCTCGCCCGCGATCCAGACGATCTGCAGCTGGCCGTTGCCCGCGGCGGCGGCGGTGTCGCGCAGCACGGTGTGTTCGCGGGTGTAGCCGATCCGCTCGGGCGGGCGCGCAATTCGGCTGGGCGGGTCGCGCTCACATTGGCGAGGGTCTCGTCGTGGCTGAGGATCGCCAGTTCCAGCTCGCGCAGCGCGGGGCTGGGATCGATTCCGTATTCGTCGCCGAGATATTCGCGGGAGCGCCGCAGGGTGGCCAGTGCCTGCGCCTGCTGCCCGGCCCGATATTGCGCGGTGGCCAGCAGCCGGGCGATTTCCTCGCGTTCCGGGTGCTGCTCGAACAGGGTGCGCAGCTCGATCGCGACCTCGGCGGGCCGATTGAGCTCGAGTTCCACGCCCGCGCGCATTTCGGCCGCGGTGAGCCTCAGTTCGGTCAGGCGTGCGGCCTCGTGTGCGGCCCAGGCGAAGGTGGTCAGGCCGTCGAAGGGGGAGCCGGTCCAGCAGGACAGTGCGCGGTCGAGCAGTCGGCGACGGCCGAGCGGATCGGGCCAGCCGCCGGGGGCCCGCACCCGCTGCTCGTATTCGCGCAGCAGCGCCTCGAACTGCCAGACGTCCACGGCCTCCGGTGCGAGTTTCAGTGCGTAGCCGGAGGATTCCGAGACCAGGAAGCGCGAGGGCGCGCGGCGCGGACGATCCGGTTCGACCAGGCGGCGCAGATTGTGGATGTGCACCTGTAGGACCGAGGCGGCGGTGGGCGGCGGATCGCCCTCCCAGAGATCGTCGATGAGGCGTTCGGCCGTGGTCGGGCGGGGTCCGGCGGCGACCAGGCGGGCGAGGACAGCCCGCAACATGGTGGCACCCAATGCGACTGGTCGGTCCTCGAGGCTGAGTTGAATCGGGCCGAGCACCTGTATCCGCGGTTCGACCATAACCCTCGCGATTATTCCCCGTTACCGCCCCGGACTCGCCGGAAACCGGTGGTCGAATTCGACTCGCGCACTTCGGTTGCTGCATCGGCGAATGATTGGCAAATATATTTGCTCAGAAGACAAGCGCTAATCACCACGAAAGACTCCCGGAAGTGCGGCGGCGAATACTTTTGCCACCACCGCATGGAAGGGGATCACCAATGGTGACGGTTATGAGCACGAGCGATGACTATGCGGCTGTGCTGGCGGCAGTGATGCGAGCCGGCGCCTGGCCGACCGATGTCACGCAATCGCTGACCGATAGCTATGGGAGGAATGCCATGAGCCGGATTGACAGGGCCGAGCCGCACACCATGGGCCTCTACTGGGACCGCGACGGAGATGTCTGGCAGCGAGAGGACGCCGGCTGGCGCCTGATCCTGCAGAGCGGCGTCGCGGTGGATCCGATCTCGGTGTGGGAGTGGGACAACGGGCACGTCCGCGACTACGCCCCCTTCACCCCGATGAACGCCCTCGTCGGGTAGGACTCAGAGCGCGGGCCGCACCGGCCCGAACAGGGTGACCTCCATCAGGCGAATCACCCTGGCCTGCGGGCAGATGCGCGGATCGTCGCCGAACTCCCGCCCCAGATCGACCACCAGTCCGAAGGCGGCCTGCACCAGAATGCGGGCCTCACCCTCGGACAGTTCCGGCCGCACCGCCACCAGCAGCCGCACCCATTCGGCGACGATGAGTCGCTGCACATTGCGCAGCATGGTGCGCTCTTCGGCCGAGACATGGCTGAATTCGGCGTAGTAGACGAAGGTGAGCTCGCGCTCGGCGAACGAACCGGCGACATAGAGGTCGACCAGCTTGGTCAGCGCCTCGGCGGGACTCGAAGACGAGGCGACCGCCGGGCCGATCGCGCCCGACACCCGATCCGCCGCGCGGCGGAAGGCCGCCGCCAGCAGATCGCCCTTGCTGCGGTAGTACCGGTAGACCGCCGACGCCGCGGACAGTTCGGCCGCCGCGGCGATGTCCTCCACGCTCACATTGGGATAGCCACGCTCGTGGAAGAGCTCCACGGCTCTCTTCAACAGCAGTTCGTGCTTGAACGACAGCGGGATCTCCACCGCGCGCGGCGTGCTCGCGCCGGTGGCCGCCGGGGGTAGCTCGGTGGTGATCACCGCGTCGCAGGCCGAATGCAGCAGGGCCGACAGCGATTTCGCGGGCAGTGCGGCATGGTGGTCGCCGATGCTGGAGATGATCGACAGCAGCGCCACCGCCCGCACCGCGCGATCGTGCCCGTCCAGCTCCGGCCGGACATCCTTGATCAGCGCGCGCAGCGTGCTCAGCGCCTGAGCGAACTGATCCTCGAGCGTGCGCCGATCCTCGTCGATCAGATACCGGCGCTCCCAGCGAATCAGCGTCACGGTGGCGCGATTGGCGATGGTCTCGGTGATCATCCGATCCAGCACCCGGTCCAGCCGCTGGCGCGGTGAACACCCCTCCTGCGGATCCGGCGGCACCGCGGCCTGCGCGGTCAGCTGTCCCAGGCGTAGCAGTTCCTCGCGGAACAGCGCGTACTTGCTGGGGTAGTGCCGGTACAGCGCGGCCGAGGAGATACCGAGCCGAGTGGCGATGTCCTCCATGCTCACCCCGTGATACCCGAGCGAGCCGAAGGCGGCCGCCGAGGTGGCGGCGATCTGCGCGCGCCGGTTCTTGGGACGGCGCCGGATCACCCGCGCCGGTTCCTCCTCGACAGTCATGTTCGCAATCGTAGTCACCAGCGTTTGCATCGACGGTGGGCCGCCGATCTCGTAGGCTGCCCAGCACATCGGTGTCTGAATCAGAGGTCTACATCGGTGTCCGATCAGAACGGAGCCGGGCATGCGCACGGTCGACGTGGAGCGGACGATTCCCGCTCCGCTCCCGGATGTGTTCGAATGGCTGACCGACGCCAGCAATTTTCAACGGGTTCCGCTGGTGCGGCGGGTGACGCTGGTCCGCCCCGGTGATACCAACAGTCACGGCGCGGGCGCGGTCCGCCTGATCGTGACCCCGCTGCTGCGGCTCACCGAGGAGATCATCGAATACGACCGCCCGCACCTGATGCGCTACCGACTACTGAAAAGTGTTCCGCCACTGCGACATCAAGAGGGATCCATCAGATTCGAGCCGGTCCCCGCGGGCACCCGGGTGACCTGGTCGTCGACCTTCGAGATCGATGCCCCCGCGCTGGCTCCGCTCTGGACGCGGCTGGCCCTGCCGATGGTGCGCGGTGGTTTCGTCATGGTGCTGCGCACCGCGGAGCGTGAACTCCGCGGCGCGTGAGGATGATTCGGGTGGCGCGCGTCAGGCGCCGCCCGCCAGTCGCAGCGTGATCGCCCCGGCGATGATGGCCGCGAACGAGATCAGCTTGGGCACGGTGATCGTCTCTTTGTAGATCAGCGCGCCCAGGATCACGGTGCCGATGGAGCCGATCCCGGTCCACACCGTGTACCCGACACCGACGTCGAGCGTGCGCAAAGCCAAACTGAGCGTGAAGATCCCGCCCGCGGCGGCGATCAGGGTGAACACCGACGGCCACAGCCGGGTGAAGCCCTTGGTGGCATTGGTGCCGAGTGCGAAGGCCACTTCGAAGACGGCGGCGATCAGCAGATATCCCCAGGCCATGATGAAACTCCTTATGCCGCAGCGAGAGTGTCGGATTCGTTGGTCTTGCGGGTGGCGAGCTTGTCGGCGACCTTGAGCCCGAGCACGCCGCCGATGATGAGCACGAAGGCCACCGCCTTGGCCGGTGTCATCGCCTCGTGGAACACCACCGAGGCGAACACCACGGTGCCGACCGAGCCGATCCCGGTCCAAACCGTGTATCCCACACCGACATCCAGTGTTCTCAGCGCGAGGCTGAGGAAGAAGATCCCGCCCGCCGCGGCCGCCGCGGTGAGCAGTGACGGTCCCAGCACCGTGAATCCGTGCGTGGCATTTGTGGCCAGCGCGAACACGATCTCGAAGACCGAGGCGATCAGCAGATAAATCCAGGCCATGAGAACCCTCCGGCGAACAGTTGCATGTATATGCAAATACATCGAACGAGAAGAAGCTTGCATGTACATGTAACCTGTTGTCAAGGGTGACGGCCGAACTCGTTCGCCGCCCACGTCAGCTCTCGAGGAGGCCGGTCATGTCGACCCGGGTCAGCGCCACACCCACCACCGATGCGCCGATGTGGAACCTGCTGCTCACGCTGCACGCGCAGGTCGAGGCCCGGCTCACCGCCGCACTACAGCGCCGCCACGGCCTGGGCCTCTCGGAGTACCGCGCGCTCGTCTTCCTCGACGACGCACCCGACAACGAGCTGCGCATGCAGGACCTCGCCGCCAAGCTCGGCCTCAACCAGAGCTCCGTCACCCGCCTGGTCGGCCGCCTCAACACCGCCGACTACACCTATCGCGACCTGTGTCCCGACGACAAGCGCGGCGTCTACACCGTCCTCACCGAGGCCGGGCGCACCCGCTACCGCGAGGCCCGCCCCACCTACGAGGACACCCTCACCGCCGCCCTCGCCGAGGCCGCCGAGGCCGATCCCGCCGTCGCCGCCGTCCTGGCCACCGCCCGCAAAACCACTGCGCCACAGTCCTGAACCTCCGACATGCCCGCCGCGCCGGGCACCCCTTGCGCCGACCACCGGTGCGGTGCATACGATCTGGGCCATGGCGGAAATCAAGCTGGAGCGCCTGGGCAAGGTGGCGCTGGTGACGGTGCACGACCCCGGCAAGCGGAACGCGTTGACCCTCGATCTATCCGCCGATCTCGCCGACGCGGTCGCGGAAGTCCAGCACGACACCGGAATCCACGCCCTCGTGGTCACCGGCACCCCACCCGCGTTCTGCGCCGGAGCCAACCTCACCGCCCTCGGTGAGGCCCGCGAGGAGGGCCTGCGTGCCATCTACGAGGGCTTCCTCGCCGTGGCCCGCTGCACCCTCCCGACGGTGGCGGCGGTCGGCGGCCAAGCGGTCGGCGCGGGCCTGAACCTGGCCCTCGCCACCGACATTCGCCTCGCCAACCCCCAGGCCCGATTCGACCCGCGCTTCCTGCGCCTCGGCATCCACCCCGGCGGCGGCATGACCTGGATGCTGCAACGCGCGGTCGGCGCGCAACAGGCCATGGCCATGACCCTTTTCGGCGAGGTCCTCGACGCCGACGCCGCCCTGCGCGCGGGCCTGGTCCACCGCGTGATCGACGGCGACCACGACAAACTGGTCGCAGCGGCAGTCGAATTCGCCGCCGGCGCAGCCGAAGCCCCGCGCGAACTGCTCATCGAAACCAAACGCACCATGCGAGCCACCCGAGCCATCGCGGCCCACGCCGAAGCGGTCAACGCCGAAGTGGTCCCCCAGCTGGCCTCCCTGACCTCCCCGGAGTTCCTGGCCTGCCTCGAGCAGGCCAAAACCCGCATCGCCAGTTCCTGAGCCCACCAAGGGTTTCCAAGATCAGGGAGCTCTCACCGTCGGAATCTCCCCGATTCCACACGGTCAGAGCTCCCTGATCTTGTTGTGCCTCAGCTCAGTGCGTCGAGGGCCATACGGCGCAGGATGGGCCGCGCGCGGGTGGCCAGCGCGGCGGGGGCGCTGTGGGGAGTGGAGTTGATGAGCCCGAAGGTGGCGTGCGCCTGGACTCGGGCCGCCGCCTCGGGGAGATCGGGGTGCAGATCGCGCAGGACGGTCACCCAGATTTCGACGTACTGCCGCTGAGTCCGGCGAACCTGGCGGCGCGCTGCCTCGGGCAGATTTTCCAGGTCCCGATCCTGGATCCGAATGAGTTCCGGCTCGCCCAGCGCGAAGTCGAGATGGAAGTCGACCAGACCGGAGAGAGCCGCAGCGGGGGAGTCGGACTGCCCGGCCACCGCGCGCCCCCCGTCGAGTAGCCGCTGACTGATCCCGACCAGCAGTTCGACCAGCAGCGCTTCCTTGTTGGGGAAGTGGCGGTAAACCGCCGGGCCGCTGATCCCCGCTGCCGCACCCAGGTCGTCGAGGCGCATACCGGGAAAACCGCGGTCCGCGATCAGCCGCGCGCCCGCCTCCAGCAGCTGCTGCCGTCGCTGGGCCTTGAGCTGTTCGCGGCGCGTCGGTGCCGCGGTTTCCGTGCTGTTCACCGCATGCTCCCTTCACCGGTAGTGGACAACTCAGTTAGTGAAGATTATCTTATTTTTCAGTTATTGGTGATTAACCAAGTGGGCAGGATGATGCGATGACCCTCACTGGGGACGTGCGCACCGGCAATCGGGCCGCGCATCTCGCGCTGGTGGACGAGCTGCGGGAACGACTGGCCGTGAGCGCGCTGGGCGGACCGGAGAAGTCGCGCGAGCGGCACCTCGCACGCGGCAAGCTGCTGCCGCGGCAGCGGGTGGACCAGCTGCTGGACACCGGCAGCCCGTTCCTGGAGCTGTCGCCGCTGGCCGCCAACGGCATGTATGACGACGAGTGCCCCGGCGCGGGCGTGATCGGCGGCATCGGCCGGGTGTCCGGTCGCGAATGCGTGATCGTCGCCAACGACGCCACGGTCAAGGGCGGCACCTACTACCCGATGAGCGTGAAGAAGCATCTGCGCGCCCAGGAGGTGGCGTTGCAGAACAACCTGCCGTGCGTCTACCTGGTCGACTCCGGCGGCGCGTACCTGCCGCGCCAGGACGAGGTCTTCCCCGACCGCGAGCACTTCGGCCGCATCTTCTTCAACCAGGCGAACATGAGCGCCAGGGGCATCGCGCAGATCTCCGCCGTGCTCGGCTCGTGCACCGCCGGTGGCGCGTACGTGCCCGCCATGAGCGACGAGACCGTCATCGTGCGCAACCAGGGCACCATCTTCCTGGGCGGCCCGCCGCTGGTGAAGGCCGCGACCGGTGAGATCGTCACCGCCGAGGAGCTGGGCGGCGGCGACTTGCATTCGCGCACTTCGGGAGTCACCGACCACCTGGCCGAAAGCGACCAGGACGCGCTGCGCATCGTCCGCAACATCATCGCCACGCTGGGCCCGAAAACCCCCACCCCGTGGGACGTCGCCCCGACCGTGGATCCCATCGCGCCGCAGGACGAGCTGTACGACGTGGTCCCCGTGGACCTGCGCACCCCCTACGACGTGCGCGAGGTCATCACCCGCGTGGTCGACGGCGGCGAATTCCATGAATTCAAAGCCGAATACGGCAAGACCCTGGTCACCGGCTTCGCCCGCATCCACGGCCACCCGGTCGGCATCGTCGCCAACAACGGCGTGCTGTTCGGCGAATCCGCCATGAAGGGCGCGCATTTCATCGAGCTGTGCGACAAGCGCAAGACCCCGCTGCTGTTCCTGCAGAACATCACCGGCTTCATGGTCGGCCGCGACTACGAGGCGGGCGGCATCGCCAAGCACGGCGCGAAGATGGTCACCGCGGTGGCCTGTGCCCGGGTGCCGAAGCTGACCGTGGTCATCGGCGGCTCCTACGGCGCGGGCAACTACTCCATGTGCGGACGCGCGTATTCGCCTCGCTTCCTGTGGATGTGGCCGAACGCCCGCATCTCGGTGATGGGCGGCGAGCAGGCCGCGTCTGTGCTGGCCACCGTGCGCGGCGAAGCGCAGGGAGGTGGAGCGCAACTGGACGGCAATGGCAAGCCCTGGTCGGCCGAGGACCAGGAGGCCTTCAAGGCCCCTATCCGCGACCAGTACGAAGCCCAGGGCAATCCGTACTACTCGACCGCGCGTCTCTGGGACGATGGCGTCATCGACCCGGCCGACACCAGAACCGTTGTCGGCCTGGCTCTCTCGGTCTGCGCACAGGCTCCGCTCGAGCCTGTCTCCTACGGCGTCTTCCGGATGTGATTGACATGATGAACGCAGTGCACTCTCTCGTCTCCGACAAAGCACAGCCCGTCGCCTTCGACACCGTGCTGGTAGCCAATCGCGGTGAGATCGCGGTGCGGGTCATTCGCACCCTGCGCACCATGGGAATTCGCTCGGTCGCCGTCTACAGCGACGCCGATGCCGATGCCCGCCACGTGCTGGAAGCCGACACCGCGGTCCGCCTCGGCCCCGCCGCCGCCCGTGACTCGTACCTGAACATCGAGAAGGTCGTCGCGGCCGCCGTGCGCTCCGGCGCGCAGGCGGTACACCCGGGATACGGCTTCCTGTCGGAGAATTCGGCCTTCGCGTCCGCTCTCGACGACGCCGGAATCGTCTTCCTCGGCCCGCCTGCCAAGGCCATCGAGGTGATGGGCGACAAGATCACCGCCAAGAACGCGGTCGCCGCCTACGGCGTCCCCGTGGTGCCCGGCATCGCCAAGCCCGGCCTCACCGACGCCGAATTGATCGCCGCCGCAGTCGAAATCGGCTACCCGGTGCTGGTCAAGCCGTCCGCCGGTGGCGGCGGCAAGGGCATGCGCCGCGTCGAGGACCCGGCCGAACTCCCCGCCGCCCTGGCCAGCGCCCGCCGCGAGGCCGCCGCCGCGTTCGGCGACGACACCCTGTTCCTGGAGCGCTTCGTCACCCGCCCCCGCCACATCGAGGTGCAGATCCTGGCCGACCGCTTCGGCCACGTCCTGCATCTGGGCGAACGCGAATGCAGCCTGCAACGCCGCCACCAGAAGGTGATCGAGGAGGCCCCCTCGCCGCTGCTGGACGCCAAGACCCGCGCCCGCATCGGCGCGGCCGCCTGCAATACCGCCCGCAGCGTCGACTACGTGGGCGCGGGCACCGTCGAGTTCATCGTCTCCGCCGAACAACCCGACGAGTTCTTCTTCATGGAGATGAACACCCGTCTACAGGTGGAACATCCGGTCACCGAACTGGTCACCGGCGTCGACCTGGTGGAATGCCAGGTCCGCATCGCCGCCGGGCAGAAGCTGGCCGTCGCGCAGGAGGACATCCGCCTCACCGGTCACGCCGTCGAGGCGCGCGTCTACGCCGAGGACCCGGGCCGCGACTTCCTGCCCACCGGCGGCACCGTGCTGGCGCTCTCGGAGCCGGAAGGCCCCGGCGTGCGGGTGGATTCGGGTCTGCGCGCGGGCACCGTGGTCGGCACCGACTACGACCCCATGCTGTCGAAGGTCATCGCGTACGCGGCCGACCGCGGCACCGCACTCGCGAGACTCGATGGCGCACTGCGGGATACCGAGATCCTGGGTGTCCGCACCAACACCGACTTCCTGCGGTTCCTGCTCGACGACCCGGACGTCCAGGCTGGACGCCTCGACACCGGGCTGTTGGACCGCCGCGCAGTCGATTTCGCGCCTGCCGCGGTCACCGACGCCCAGTTCTTCGCCGCCGCAACGCACCTGTGGATGAACTCGATGCCGCAGACCACGGGCGACCCGTGGCAGCAGACCACGGGTTGGCGAGTCGGCGCACACGCCCCGGTCACCATCCGCCTTACCGGCGGCGACCGCACCGCACACGTCTACCTCACCGGTACCCCCGAAAACGCCACCGCCTGGCTCGAAGACGGCGAAAAGCACACCCTCGCAGCCACTTCCAACGGCAACACCCTCACCCTCACCCTGAACGGCCTGCGCACCCGAATCCGCGTCGCCACCGAACCCGGCCGCCTCTGGGTAGCCGATCGCGACGGCACCGCCCTGCTGCGCGAGGTCGCCGAAGCCGATCTGCGCGGCGGCGGCGAACACGTCGGCGACGCCGAAATCCTCAGCCCCATGCCAGGTTCCGTCATCGCCACCCCCGTCGCCACCGGCGACCTGGTCGAAGCGGGCGCGTCCATCGTGGTCGTGGAGGCCATGAAGATGGAGCACGCCCTCAAAGCCCCCGTCGCCGGTCGCGTCGAACTGCTGGTCCAGCCGGGCGCGCAGGTGAAACTCGAACAGCCGCTGGCCCGCATCATCGTCGAGGAGAACAACCCGTCATGACCGAATTCCTGTCCACCGGAACGCTTCCGGACGAATACCGCGAACTCGCCCTCACCGTCCGCGACTTCGCCAACCAGGTGGTGGCCCCGGTCTCCGCGAAACACGATGCGGAGCACAGCTTCCCGTACGAGGTCGTCGCGGGCATGGCCGATATGGGCCTGTTCGGCCTGCCGTTCCCCGAGGAGTTCGGCGGCATGGGCGGCGACTACTTCGCGCTGTGCCTGGCCCTCGAGGAGCTCGGCAAGGTCGACCAGAGCGTAGCCATCACCCTGGAAGCCGGTGTCTCCCTGGGGGCGATGCCGATCTACCGCTTCGGCAATGACAAGCAGAAGGCCGAATGGCTGCCGCTGCTGGCCAGCGGCCGGGCCCTGGGCGCGTTCGGCCTGACCGAACCCGGCGCGGGCAGCGACGCCGGCGGCACCCGCACCACCGCCGTGCAGGACGGCGACAGCTGGATCATCAACGGCTCCAAGCAGTTCATCACCAACTCGGGCACCGATATCACCCGCCTGGTCACCGTCACCGCCGTCACCGGCACCACGGACGGCAAGAAGGAGATCTCGACGATCATCGTGCCCGCCGACACCCCCGGCTTCACCGCCGAGCCCGCCTACAACAAGGTCGGCTGGAACGCCTCCGACACCCACCCGCTCAGCTTCGACGACGTCCGGGTGCCGGTCGACAACCTGCTCGGCGAGCGCGGCCGCGGCTACGCCAACTTCCTGCGCATCCTCGACGAGGGCCGTATCGCCATCGCGGCGCTCTCGGTCGGCGCCGCACAGGGTTGCGTGGACGAGAGCGTCCGCTACGCCAAGGACCGCGAGGCGTTCGGCCGCCCGATCGGCAGCAATCAGGCCATCGCGTTCAAGATCGCTCGCATGGAGGCGCGCGCCCACATGGCCCGCACCGCCTACTACGACGCCGCCGCACTCATGCTGTCCGGCAAGCCGTTCAAGAAGCAGGCCGCCATCGCCAAGCTGGTCGCCTCCGAGGCCGCGATGGACAATGCCCGCGACGCCACGCAGATCTTCGGTGGTTACGGCTTCATGAACGAATATGCTGTGGCGCGGCACTATCGAGACAGCAAGATCCTGGAAATCGGTGAGGGCACCACGGAGGTGCAGTTGATGCTGATCGGTCGGGAGCTCGGCCTGTGAGCGGTCCGGAGCAGGCTTCCCCGAAGCGAGTCGTGCAGCGCGGGTTGTGGTTCGAGGAGTTCGAGCTGGGCGTGGTGTACGAGCACCGGCCCGGCCGGACCGTCACCGAGGCCGACAATGTGCTGTTCACGACATTGACCATGAACACCCAGGCGCTGCACCTGGACGCGGCGTTCTCGGAATCGCTGCCGCCTTTCCATCAGCGGCTGGTGAATTCGATGTTCACGCTCTCCACACTGGTCGGTCTCTCGGTCGCGCAGCTGACCCAGGGCACCATCGTCGCCAACCTCGGCTTCTCCGATATCGCCTTCCCCAAGCCGCTCTTCCACGGCGACACCCTGTACGCGGAAACCGAGGTCACCGACCTGCGGGCATCCAAGAGCCGTCCGGGCGAGGGCATCGTGACCTTCGCGCACACCGGACGCAATCAGCACGGTGACATCGTGGCCACCGCCGTCCGCAAAACCCTGGTGAGGAACAAACCGCTATGACCTGGGAACTCCCCGGCCCCGCCTGGCTGTTCTGTCCCGCCGACCGCCCGGAGCGCTACGAAAAGGCGCTCGCCACAGCCGATGTGGTGATCATCGATCTCGAGGACGGCGTGGCGGAGGCCGACAAGCCCGCCGCACGCGAGGCCCTGATCGCCACCCCGCTCGACCCGGAACGCACCGTGGTGCGGGTCAACGCGGCGGGCACCCTCGAGCACATGCTCGACCTGGACGCGCTGGTGCGCACCGAGTACCGGCGCATCATGCTGCCCAAATGCGAATCGGCCGAACAGATCACGCGGCTGGTCGACTACGAGGTGATCGCGCTCATCGAATCCCCGCTCGGCGCGCTCGCCGTCGGCCGGGCGGTCATGGTGCGCAATGCCATCGGCGTCATGTGGGGCGCGGAGGATCTGGTGGCCGCGCTCGGCGGCAACTCCAGCCGCCACGCCGACGGCGGCTACCGGGACGTCGCGCGGCACGTCCGCTCACAATCCCTGCTGGCCGCCAAGGCATACGGCAAGTTCGCGCTCGACTCGGTGTACCTGGACATCCAGGACCTGGACGGGCTGGCCGCCGAGGCCGAGGACGCCATCGCCATCGGCTTCGACGCCAAGGTGGCCATCCACCCGAAGCAGGTACCGGTGATCAGGACCGCCTACGCCCCGCAGCCCAAGGAAGTCGACTGGGCGCGCAGGGTATTGGCGGAAGCCCCCAATCATCGGGGCGTGTTCACCTTCGAAGGCCGCATGGTGGATATGCCGGTCATCCGGCACGCCGAGCGAATCGTGCAGCGGGCCGTGGACGCGGGCACCGCGGGATTCGCGTCGTAGGAGGTAGAACCGTGGAACCACAGTGGACGCCGACCGAGGCCGATATCGCCGAGGCGCAGATCACCAGCTTCGCGCTGTTCGCGGAGAAGCGCAGCGGAGTTTCCGTGCCCGACTACCGATCCCTGTGGCAGTGGTCGGTCGACGACCTGCCCGCCTTCTGGGGTGCGGTCTGGGGCTACTTCGACCTCGGCGACCGCTCCGAGCAGGTGCTCGGCAGCACGGAAATGCCCGGCGCGCAGTGGTTCCCGGACACCCGGCTCAACTACGTGGACCGGGTGCAGCGGCAGCGCCGCGCCGACCGGCCCGCCATCCTCTCGGTCGACGAGACCGGCGAGATCACCGAGATCTCCTGGGCCGCCATGCTCGCCACCACCGCCGCCTTCGCGCGGCGACTACGTGAGCTCGGCGTCGGCCCCGGCGATCGGGTGGCCGGATACCTGCCCAATATCCCCGAGGCGGTCATCGCCTTCCTCGCCACCGCCTCGCTCGGCGCCGTCTGGAGTGCCTGCGGCCAGGACTATTCCGCGCAGGCCGCCCTCGACCGGCTCGGCCAGCTCGAACCCACCGTGCTGGTCACCGCCGACGGCTACCGCTTCGGCGGCAAGGTGCACGACAAGACCGCCGACGTGGCCGCCCTGCGCGCCGGACTGCCCACCCTGACCGCGACCGTGGTGTCCTCGCGCATCGGCGCACCGCTGCCGGAGGGTGTGCTGGCCTGGGAACAGATCGAACCCGGCCCCGAAGCCGTCGAGATCCCCACCGAGCAGGTCGATTTCGCGCACCCGCTGTGGGTGCTCTACTCCTCCGGCACCACCGGCAAGCCCAAGGGCATCGTGCACGGTCACGGTGGTGTCCTGCTCGAGCACCTCAAAGCCGTTGCCCTGCAATCCGACATCGGGCCCGAGGACACCTTCTTCTGGTACACCAGCCCCAGCTGGATGATGTGGAACTTCCAGGTCGCCGGACTGCTCGTCGGCGCGACCATCGTCTGCTACGACGGCAGCCCCTCGGCTCCGACCCCGGACGCCCTGTGGCAGTTGGCCGCCCGCACCGGCGCCACCGTGTTGGGCACCAGCCCCGGCTACGTGCTGGCCTGCGCCAAGGCGGGCGCGGTCCCGCGCACCGATCACGATCTCGCCCAGCTGCGCCTGGTCGGCATCACCGGCTCATCACTGCCCCCGTCGTCGTCACTGTGGTTGCGCGACAACGTCGGTGAGCACGTCCCGGTCGCCTCCATCAGCGGCGGCACCGACGTGGTGTCGGCCTTCATCGGCGGCGTCCGCACCGTCCCGGTGTGGCCCGGTGAACTCTCCGCCCCGTATCTCGGTGTGGCCCTGGACTCCTGGAACGAACTCGGCGAGCCGGTGCGCAACGAGGTCGGCGAGCTGGTCATCACCGCGCCCATGCCGTCCATGCCGGTGTCGTTCTGGAACGATCCGGACGGAACCCGTTACCGCGACGCCTATTTCGAGATGTTCCCCGGCGTCTGGCGGCACGGTGACTGGATCACCATTACCGACCACGACAGCATCATCGTGCACGGCCGCTCGGATTCCACCCTGAATCGGCAGGGCATCCGGATGGGCAGCGCCGACATCTACCAGGCGGTGGAACGCATTCCGGAGATCGCCGAGGCACTGGTGATCGGGGCCGAGCAGCCCGACGGCGGGTATTGGATGCCGCTGTTCGTGGTGCTCGCCGGTGACGCGGAATTGACCGACGAACTGAAATCCCGCATCAACACCACGATTCGCGCCGAGGTCTCGCCGCGCCACGTGCCCGACGAAATCATTGCGGCCCCGGGCATTCCACACACCCGCACCGGAAAGAAACTCGAGGTGCCCATCAAGAAACTGCTGCAGGGTGCGGAGGTTTCGAAGGTGGTGGCGCCGACCGCGGTCGACGCACCCGAGCTACTGGACTGGTACGCGAGCCGCAAACGTCAGTGACCCCCCGGTAGCCGCCGCCGTCCGGTGCAGACCTCCGACGCCAAATCCTCATAGCCGACGGCCAATTCGGCCAGATGCTCCCAGGTGGAGGTGAGTTCCCGCCCGGCCGGGCGGGTCAGCGCGGCATAGGCGGCCGCGGTGAGCCGCGCCAGCCGGTCGATGACCGCGCCCAGCGTCTCGGTGTGGATGCGGGCCGCGCCGTGCGAGGGCGGCAGCTGCGCGGTCACCCAGCAGTCGATCTCCAACACCAGATCGGTGCGGCGGGAATCCAATTCGAGCAGCTGCTCCGGTCCCGCGGCGAGTAGCCGCTCGTGTAACTCGGTCAGATCGTGCGCTGCCCGCAAGACCGGATGCCCGGGAAATCCCGTACCTCGGCAAGCCTGAAGGAGTTGGTTCTTGGATGGAAGTGAGTTCCTCATCCGACTGCTCCTAATACCGCGTGGTGCGAATTCCGAGCACATTAGTCAGTCGAGATGACGCGAAAATGTCTATCCGTTCAACAACCCGCTACCGATTTGCGAGTGGAATCTCGACACAACCTCACCGCTATGCCGTTGCGCCGCCATCGATCACGAGATCATGCCCGACAACGAAGCTGGATTCGCCTCCGGCCAGCCACAATACCGCCGCCGCGATCTCTGCGGCTTCCCCAACCCGACCGACCGGAATTATCGGTGCGAGCCGCGCGTCCCGGTCTTCCCGAGATTCGCCGGGGCGCAGCGACATCGGCGCGTCGGTCGCTCCCGGGCTCACCGCGTTGATCCGAATTCCGTCACCGATATGGTCGAGCGCGGCCGCCCGGGTCAGCACGCTGACCGCCGCCTTCGACGCCGCATAGGCGGCCAGCCCCGGCCGCCGTCCGTGCGAACCGATATTCGACGCCATATTCACGATGGCCCCGCCGCCATTGCCGCGCATGGCCGCGATTTCGTGCTTCATGGACAGGAATACCCCGGTCACGTTGACATCCATCACCTGCCGCCAGGCGTTCACCTCGAGGTCGCCGACCGGTGCCGCGGCGCCGAAGATCCCGGCATTGTTGAAGGCCACATCCAGCCCGCCGTGCCGCCGCACCACCTCCGCGACCATCGCTTCGACCTCGCTGTCGACGGTGACATCCGCTGTCACCCAATCGATCTTGCCCGCGTCGCTCAGTTCGGCGGCCACCTGAGCCAGCCGATCGCCGTCGCGTCCCGCCAGCACCACGGTCGCACCCTGTTCGGCGAACGCCCGAGCGGTGGCCTGCGCGATGCCGCCCGCACCGCCGGTGATCAGCACAGTTTTCGCGTCGAAATTCCCGCTCATGACTCTCCTATCGAGAACGTACGGTCCAGATAAAGGACCCGAAAAGGACTTCAAGATCGAAATAGACTCAGCGCAAGACGGATACGGCGACCCGCGCCGCATCCCGCAGTCGGGCAGTGGATTCCGGCGTCCGCTCGATCACCCGCAGCCCCTGGAAGAACACCAGCAGGAACCGCGCGAGCGCACGCGGATCCGAATCCGGACCCAGCTCGCCCTGTGCCCGCGCCCGCAGCAGCGCCGCGGTGAGCGTGGTTTCGAGATGCGCCCAGCTGGACTCCACCAGCCGCGCGATGGTCGCGTCGTGCGGACCCAGCTCGACCGCGCTGTTCACCACCATGCAGCCCAAAACCCGGCTGTCACTGGAAGCTTCGCTCACGAAACGCTCCACCAGCGCGTGCACCGCGGGCAGCACCTGCCCGGGCTGCGACAGCTCCGCCATGATCACCGGATCGGTGGTCTCGATGTACCGCTGCAACGCCCGCTCGAACAGCTGCTGCTTGCTGCCGAAGGTGCCGTAGATGCTGGCCTTGGCAATCCCAAGATGCGCAACGAGATCCGTGATCGATGTCGCCTCGTAGCCGCGCGCCCAGAACAATTCGAGTGCGCGCCGCAGTGCGACGTCGGGATCGAACTCCTTGGTCCTTGCCATGTTCACGACCCTAGTCAATTCGAGAACGATCGGTCAATTTATAGTGTGACAGGCCACGCCGGAACCCGGTAGGTCATGATTCACCTCTGCATGTAGGACCATTGTCGTCCTAGTTCGAGAGGAACCTGGAGGCATGAGCGATACCCCCGCCCGGCTGCTGCGCCTGCTGTCGCTGCTGCAGACCCCACGCGAATGGCCCGGCAGCGAACTCGCCGACCGGCTGGGCGTCTCCGACCGCACCGTCCGCCGCGATATCGACCGGCTGCGCGACCTGGGCTATCCGGTCGAGGCGACGCTCGGTGCGACCGGCGGCTACCGCCTGGTCGCCGGGGCCGCCATGCCGCCGCTGCTGGTCGACGACGACGAGGCGGTCGCGATCGCGATCGGCCTGCGCGCCGCCGCCGGATCCGCCGTCGCCGGGATCGAGGAGGCGTCGGTCCGCGCCCTGACCAAACTCGAACAGGTGCTGCCCGCCAAACTGCGCCGCCGCGTCCGAGTCCTGGGCGCGGCCACCATGGCCCCCGCCGCCACCGCGCACACGATCGACCCGGAGGTGCTCACGACCCTGGCCGCGGCGGTCACCAACCGCGAACGCGTGCGCTTCGAATACCTCTCCGCCGCGGGCGCGAGCACTCGCCGCAATGTCGAACCGGTCGGCCTGGTGCCCTACCGGCACCGCTGGTACCTGGTCGGCTTCGACCTCGACCGCGCCGACTGGCGCAGCTTCCGCGTCGACCGCCTGGAGCGCCCGCAGCCGACCGCGGCCCGCTTCACCCCGCGCGAACTGCCCGCGACCGACCCGGCCGCCTTCGTCATCGGCGCGCGAACCGATTCGGGCCCACCGTCACTGCGCTTCCTGGTGGACATCGAAGCCCCGGCCGACAAGGTGATCGGGCGACTCGGCGAGTGCCCCGGCGACATCGCCGCCCGCGACGAGAACTCTTGCCGCCTCGACGTCGCCCGGGACGACGACCCGCTGTGGATCGCACAGCGACTCGTCGAATTGGGCGTCGACTTCGTCGTGCATCAACCCCCGGAACTGACCGCCGCACTACGCGAGATCCGCGCCCGCCTCGAACGCGCCGGCATCTAGTACCGCTCGGTAGCCGCCAGCACCCGGGCAGCCTCCCGCTCCGCATTCGAATTCGCCTGCAACCCGCGCGAACCCGCCAACTTCGCCCGAATATGATCGGCGATCCGCACCGGCTCGTACCGGCTGCCCGCGCCCACACACGACGGCAGCGTCTCGATGACGGCGTCGATATTGCCGTCGTGGAAGAACGCCGCACTGCGCCGCCGCTGAATGGTCCCGTCCACGATGGGCGGCTTCACCCGATGCAGCGTGGACAACCACCGCTCATTGGTCCAACGAGCCATCAGATCACCGAGATTCACCAGCAGCGCCCCATCGGCGGGCTGTACGTCGTGCCACACGCCGTCCGAGCCCAACACCTGCAATCCCGGTGCCTGATCCGCCCACAGCACCGTCACGATGCCGTAATCGGTGTGCTCGCCCATGCCGGTGAGATCCGCGTCCGGGTCGATGTCGCCGGGCGGCAGCGCATAGTTGTTCATCCGCAACACATCGAGCGAGTGATCGGTGAACCGGTCGAAGAACCCGGCGGGCAGCGCCAGCGCGTCGGCGAAGACTCTGGTCAGCGTGCGCGCGACCCGGGCCGCCTCGTCGAAGTAGTTCTGCACAGCTGTGGAGAACTGTGGATACTCGGCGGGCCACAGGTTTTCGGCATAATCCTCGGCGGGCAACTCCACACCCGGATAGTCGGCCGTGCTGGCCCCGACATTGAACGCCTCGAAGAAGTCGTTCATCCGAGTCGACGCCTCGACTCCCAAACTGAGACTGAGACTTTCGCTCTTGGGCGGCGAATACCCCCGATTGATCGCCGGGGGCGTCCGATACCGCTTCTTCACCTCGAGCTCCAGCCCGAAGAACCCGTCCAGCGCCGCCGCGAACCCGTCCAGCACCTCCTGCGGCACCCCGTGCCCGACGATCTGCATGAACCCGACCGTGCGAGCCGCCTCGTCGAACCGGGCGGCCGTCTCGAGCCGCCCCGCCACGGATCCCGCGCCGACGTACGCCGCGATATCGATGACTGGCACCTGGAATGGCATCACCGCTCCCTTCGCTGGTCGATCACTCCAGCGTGGCTCGAGCCGGTATCGCGCGTGGTCCCCATCGTCACACCCGGGTAAACATTCAGGCCGCCAGCGCCTCGGATTCCAGGCTCAGCACACCGTCCACCATGCGGTGCACGGTATCCATCTGATGCAGGTGGGCGCGGTCGTGGGTGACCAGCAGGGTGGCCGCCCGGTGCTCGCGCACGATGCCGACGATCAGGTCGATGACGGCCGCGCCGCGCTCCTGATCCAGCGCACTGGTCGGCTCGTCGATGACCAGCAGCGACGGATCGTTCATCAGCGCGCGAGCGATGTTCACCCGCTGCCGCTGCCCGCCGGAGAGCTGCGCGGGCCGCTTGTCGGCATGACCGGCCAGACCCACGGCATCGAGCAGATCCCTTGCCCGCGAACGTGCTTCGCGGCGACGGGCGGGGGAGACGAACCAGGTCTGACCCAGGTGCACCATCGCCTCCAGCTGCTCCACGGCGGTCAGTGCGGGCACCAGATTGGACTGCTGGAACACGATGCCGATCGATTCGCGTCGCAGCGTGGCGGCATCACGTCGGCTCAACGCGGCCAGATCCACTGTGCCGGACTCCGTTTCGAGCTCCACCCGCCCCGAATCCGGGCGCAGCAGGGTCGACACGGTGGCCAGCAGCGTGGACTTGCCCGAGCCGGACGGCCCGGTGATGGCGGCGATCTCACCGCCGCGCACCCGCAGGTTCACGTGGTCGAGGGCGGTGATGCGGTCCGTGCCGTCGGGGAAGGTGAGGGTCAGGTCGGAGACGGTGAGTGCGTTGGTCATCGCGATGCTCCTGGGAGACATGAGGGTTGCGGTCATCAGCGGGCCTGGTTGAGTGCGTTGAGCGGGTCGGTGGTGACCAGGAACCGCAGGGCGAACGCCGCGCCCGCGAGTCCCAGCACGATCAGCACCGCGGCGGGGAACAGGGTGGTGCTCGCGGACAGTACGAAAGGCACTGCGCCGCCCATGAATACGCCCGCTATCGCCGTCACTCCGACGCCGGTGCCGACACCGAGCGTGAGCACGATCAACGCCTGACTCAACGCGTCCCGCACCAGCGAACCAGTGGTCGCGCCGAGGGCTTTCAGGGTGGCGATATCGGGCTGCCGCTGCACGGTCCAGACCGTGAAGAACGCGCCGATCACCAGGGCGGAGATGGCGAACAGCATGACCGTCATCAGCGTCAGCGAGCCGTTCTCGGCCTGATAGGAGGGCATCGCCGACAGCGAGCCGTCGGTGCTGGTCGTGATCGTGTGCGCGGCCGCGTTCACCGCGGACACATCGCTCACCCCGGAGACCGCCAGAATCGTCGCGGCCCCCGAATGCTCGTTGAGCGCTTGCCAATCCGGCAGCGTCATCCACACCACGGGGGTGTGCGCGTACCAGTCGTCGCCGGTCACCCGCTGCACCTTGAAGCTGTTCGCACCCAGCGTGACCGTGTCCCCGGCGCTCGCGCCCAGATCCTTGGCGGCGGCGCTGGACAGCACCACCGCGCCCGAATCGGTAGCCGTCCGATTGCCGAAGGGTGTTCCGTCGACTCCGAACAATGCGACCTGAGTGGGGGAGCGGTCATCGAGGGTGGCGCGGGCGCGGCTGATGCCGATCGGGTCGACGGTGCCGCCCGCTCGCTGCCAGGTCTGCACCTGATCGTCGGTGAGCGTCGAGGCGTCGAAGGACGCGGCGGCCCCGGTGTCGGCGAACACCACGGTGCTGGTGTTCAGGGATTGCAGCGCGGAGATGTTCTGGTGCGCCAGCCCCGCCGTCAGTCCGCTGAGGAAGCTGACGAGCAGCGCGACCAGGGTGACCACCAGGCTGATGAGCAGGAAACGGCCGCGGGCGGCCCGCAGATCTCGCAGTGCTACGAACATGCTTCAACTCTCGCGGTGAAACGCCTTCGTTCCATCGCGCTGCCGAACGAATCCCGGCCCAGCCAACGGTGGGTCGGCGTTTCCTCCTTTCGATGGATGCCGTGTCAATAGCCGGGCATAAGCTGGTCGCGTGCATCCCTCCCCACTGACCCCGGTCTTCTCCGCCATGCAGGTGGGACTGCACATCATGGTGGTCGCGCTCACCGTGGTGGTGGCCACTCAGGAGATCGTGTCCGGACCGCACCGGGTGCTGGTCATGGTGCTGGCGGGCATCTTCCTCGGCGTCTACTTCGCGGGCGGCCGATACCGGCGCAACCTGGTCGCGGCCCGCGTGTGGCTGGGCCTGCTGACCGTGCTGTGGCTGGCGCTGGTGACCGTCGCGCCGCTCGCCGTCTACCTGGTCTTCGGACTGTTCTTCCTGTATCTGCACCTGCTGCCGCGCAATTGGGGACTGCTCGCGGTGGCGGCGGCCACCATCGTGTCGGTCGTCGGCTTCGCGGCGCATCGCGGCTGGACCGTGGCGGGCGTGATCGGCCCGATGCTCGGCGCACTGGTCGCGGTCGCCATCGGACTCGGATATCAGGCGCTGTTCCACGAGGCCGCCGAACGGCAACGGCTCATCGACGAATTGCTCGCCACCAGAAACACTCTCGCGGAGAAGGAACGCACCGCGGGCAAGATGGCCGAGCGGGAACGCCTCGCCCAGGAGATCCACGACACGGTCGCGCAGGGGCTCAGCAGCATCCAATTGCTGTTGCACGCCGTCGAACGCGCCGCCCCCGACCATCCCGCGCTGGAGAAGATCCAGCTGGCCCGCGAGACCGCCGCCGACAGCCTGGTCGAAACCCGGCACCTCATCGCCGAACTCACCCCGGCGGCGCTCGAAGGCCAGTCGCTGGCGGGAGCGCTGCACCGGATCACCGAACGCGCCGCCACGCCTGACCTCGATACCCAACTGTTGGTGGAAGGGGATCCGCAGCGGTTGCCGATGCCTGTCGAGGCAGCTCTGGTCCGCATCACACAGGGCGCGGTCTCGAACGTGGTGCGCCACGCCCACGCCCAGCGCATGCGCGTCACCCTCACCTACGGCGACGACGCCGTGCACCTGGACGTGGTCGACGACGGCACCGGCATCGCCCCCGCCGTCCTGGCCGAATCTCCTTCCGGCAGTTTCGGTCTCAACGCCATGCGCAGCCGTGTCGAACAGCAGGGCGGTCACATGGATGTGGAATCCGAACCCGGCCACACCGCGGTCACCGTCTCCTTCCCCCTGGAGGACCAATGATCCGCATCCTGCTCGCCGACGATCACGCCATCGTCCGAGCCGGTCTGCGCGCCCTGCTCGACTCCGGCCTCGCCGAAACCGATTCCGCCGACATCGAAGTCGTCGGTGAGGTAGCGACAGCCGAAGACTCCGTAGCCTTCTGCGCCACCACCCAGGTGGACCTGGTCCTCATGGACCTCCGCTTCGGCCCGGGCAAGTCCGGCGCCGAAGCCACCGCCGCCCTCCGCGAACTCCCCGCCCCGCCGAACGTCCTGGTGGTCACCAACTACGACACCGACGCCGACATCCTGGGTGCGATCGAAGCAGGCGCGGTCGGCTACATCCTCAAGGACACCCCACCCGCCGAACTCCTGGCCGCAGTCCGCTCCGCCGCCGACGGCGAAAGCGTCCTGTCCCCCTCGGTCGCTTCCCGCCTGATGACCCGGGTCCGCAAACCCGACACCACTCTCAGTCCCCGCGAAATCGAAGTCCTCCGTCTGGTAGCCGACGGTCACTCCAACCGGGAAATCGGCAAGCGGCTGTTTCTCTCCGAGACGACGGTCAAATCGCATCTGGTGCATATCTATTCGAAGCTCGGGGTGAAGTCTCGGACGTCGGCTGTGGCGCGTGCTCGGGAGCGTGGGGCGATCTAGTGTTCGGGGTTTCCAGGGTCGGATGACGTTCTGCTCCCGTAGCGGTGGACGTGATAGTCGCTGGATGAGGGTCGCCCTCGTACCCTTGGATAAACCCATCCCCGGTTCACAATGCAGGCTCAGAGATTTCGTTCAGCGTGGTTACCTCGCCTGCCCTACCGGACGTTGGCTAACGCGACCTGGGAGCCGCCACCCTCGGTCCCGGCCCAGGGACTGCACGCATCACCTTTCAAGACCAAGACCGCCCGGACAAGAACAAGCAAAAACAAAACCCTCGAGACAAAACCCTCGAGACAAACCCCGAAAAGACAAAAGCCCCAGACACTCTCGCGGTGGAGACCTCGCACCCTTGATACCGCGGTACGCGAACATGTGGAGGCTGAGCGGATCCGACAATCCTGGCGGTGGTCGAGCGTTTTCCCGGACAGGTGGTCTGTGGGAGGGATTGGTGGAACGTAATGCGTGCAGTCCCTGGGCTGGGACGAGAGGAGACGGCTCCCGGGTTGGCGTCAGCCCAAGTCCGGTAGGGCACCCAACGCGACCACGCTAGCTAAGTCTCTGTGCCTGCATTGTGAACGAGAGTCGGGTTTATCCAAGGGTACGAGCTGGCTTGATCGCTGATGCGGAGTGTGCCACAAGGCATTAGGGACTCCGGTAGTGCCGGAACCGAGGCGGGTTCGGCTGGCTGGCAATAGCTTCGCGAGGTGCCCGGCCGTGTGCGCTCCGATACGCACACCGGACAGCCTTCATCGCGGTGGGTGGTGGCGGGCCGTGCTGCGGCTGCGCGCTATTCGGGTGCGCGGTGGGCGATCCGCGCTTGATAAGCCAGGCGGGCGCGCCGATTGTGGCTGCGTGCCACCGATTGCGCGATCTGCTCCGCCTTGTGATGGAGATGATTCACGCGTGGAGTTTGCGTCGGATCGACATGCACAGGCTTGATCCACCCGGTCCGCCCAGCGAACGGGGAATCCTTACCCATCACAATCGTTTTCCACCCATTCGGGCCGTTGTTCACCAGGGCATGGCAGTGATCGCACGCCAAGGTCAGGTTCCGCAGGTCGGTGGGTCCGCCCTTGGCCCAGTCGGTGACGTGATGCACGGCGCACATGCTCGGTGGTGCGTCGCATCCCGGTCGGGTGCACCCCTTTTCAGATGCGATGAGGGCGAGGCGCTGGGCGGAACTGGCCAGTCGGCGGGCGCGGCGCAGGTGCAGCGGCATGCCGTGACGGTCGAAGATCGCGAGAATCGGCTTGGTGCCCGCCGCCATCTTCAACGCCTCATTGATCGAGAGTTGGGTGCCGGTGGCGGTATTCGCGACCCCTGCGGCGTCCTCCAGGTCTTCCAGGCTCATGGTGATGACGGCCTGGACGGGCAGTCCGCGGTGCTTACCGAGCTTGGCGGCATCGATGTCCGGGTTCAGGATCATCGCCAACGCGTCATGAATACGCATCGCCGTGGTGCGCATGTCACGGCGCGCGGCAGCCTCGAGCACAGTCTTGTCGACCTTGCCGTAGAACAGGTTCGGGCTTTCCGGGTCGTCGAGGTTGCAGACGCCAGGGCGCGCGTACTTCGAAATGATTACATCCCAGACGGTGCGAACTGTGGGCAGGATCCAGCCTTGCACCCACGACATTCCGTCGGCGCGCTGGCGTCCGATTGTGAGGCCCCGCATACGCTTACGATCCGCGTCGGTGGTCAAAGAACCATCCGGATCCAAACGGGCGGTGATTTCACGCCCGATACGCGGCAGGTCATCCGGCCAACCCTCACGTGAATAGTCGAGCAACTGGGTTTCGACCTCGGTACGCGTTTCCGCGTCCACGGCGTCGGGCAGCTGGTGCAGTACTTCGATGATGTTGCGGACGTGATCGCGGGAGATCTCACCGATCTCGTAGGCGTGCGCGGTAGCCGCCAACGCAGGCTCGCGCAGATGCCCTGTGGGGTCACGGAATTCACCGACCTGCTCGGTCACTTTCGCGCGACAGGTGGCGTCGTACTTGGTGAGCCGCAACGTATCCCGCAGGTACCGAACAACTCCTCCCGCACCGGAGGTTTGCGGCATGGACCGGTCGGAGACTTCGATAATCAACCGTGAATCCATCGCGGACAACACGCGCTTGCACATCTCGCACTGCTGCAAGAACTCGGTGAGCTCGTCTTCGCTGAAGTGGGTGAAATCGGTGGAGGCGACAACATTCACCGCGGCGACCAGGTCGGCCATACCGCTCATGTTGGAGGATTCCCCCGAATTCATACCTCCATTCTACTCCTCGAGCAAGCAAAAGAATACTGAATTCCGTTGCAGTATAAGGAAATTGGATATTTCTGATCGTGTGTGCCGGTGCTACTCCCTGCACTCGATCGCCATTCCTGGCGTCATGTCCCGCGCACGCCCGGTGTGGTGTTCCGCCGCACCCGTATTCGACGTCTTACGCTGACGGCATGACCTCACTGGCGGATCCTCGTGTGCGTGAATTTCTTTCCGAAGGGACTCGGACCGGCAAGTTGTCGTTCGTGGCCGGGGATGGGCGGCCGTTGGTCGCGCCGGTGTGGTTCGTGTTGGAGGGGGACGAGATTGTTTTCAATACGGGGAAGGACACGGCCAAGGGGCGGTGGGTTGCGGGGGATGGGCGGGTGACGCTGTGTGTGGATGTGGAGACGCCGCCGTATGCGTTCGTTCAGGTGCAGGGGGTTGCTGAGGTTTCCGAGGATCCGGAGGAGCTTTTTCGGACCGCCGCGGTGATCGGGGCCCGGTATATGGGTGCGGAGCGGGCGGAGGAGTTCGGGCGGCGGAATGCGGTTCCGGGGGAGTTGGTGGTGCGGCTGCGGCCGACGAAGGTGAATGCCGTCTTCTCGGTGAGTGGCTGAGGCTCGGGTATTGCGGAACTACGAGTTCCGGTATTAGATTCGGAACCATGAGTTCCGAATCTGGTGCTGCGCGGGTGGGGCGGCCGTTGTCGGCCGAGACCGACCTGGCCGTCCGGGACGCGACGCTGGCCCTACTGAGTGAGGTCGGGTACGCGGGCCTGCGAGTGCAGGACGTGGCGGTCCGGGCCGGGGTGGGGAAGGCGGCGCTGTATCGCCGCTGGCCGTCGAAAGCGGCTCTGGCGCTGCATCATCTGGTGGGGGACCTGCGGCCACGGGAGTATCGCGACACCGGCAGTCTGCGTGGTGATCTGCGGGAGGTGGCGGCGGATTTCGTCGGGCGGATGGCGCATCCGCGAGTGCGGACCGTGGTGCCGGAGCTGATGGCTGATCTGCTGCACGACAATTCGCTGCAGCAGGTGTTCGCCGAGGTCTGCCTGCTGCCCGAGCGGGAACTCGTGCAGGCGGTCGCGGAGCGGGCGGTGCGGCGTGGGGAACTGGAGCGCCTGCCCGATCTGCGTTGGGCGCATGCGCAATTCGCGGGGCCCGTCTTCCTCTGGCTGAACCTGCTCGGCGGGGACGGCGACGAGGAGTTGATCGACCGGGTGGCGGATTCGGTTGCCGCGTCCTGGCTGTATGAAAAGGAAAAGTAGTCATGAACATCTGGTTGTGGGTCGGGCAGATCGTGCTCGCGAGCTCGTTCATCCTCGGCGGCATCGCGAAAGCCGTGCTGCCCAAGGACAAGCTGCGCGGCGGGATGCCGTGGGTCGACGACATGTCGGATCAGGCGGTGCGCGGGATCGGTGCCGTCGAGGTGCTGGGCGGGGCCGGTGTGGTGCTGCCGTGGGCCACCGGGATCGCGCCCGTGCTGACGCCGATCGCGGCCGTGGGGCTGGCGCTGGTGATGGTCGGCGGGTTCATCACGCATGCGCGCCGTGGCGAGTACGCGCGGTCGCTGTCGAACGTCGGACTGTTCGTGATCGCGGTACTGGTAGCCGCCGGGCGGTTCTGACCGGCTGTGCGAGACTCGCTGGATGACTGTGCACTTCATCGGGGCCGGACCGGGTGCGGCCGATCTGCTGACCGTGCGCGCGGTGGAGCTGCTGCGGAGATCCCCGGTCTGTCTGTACGCGGGGACCTATCTCGATCCGGAAGTGCTGGGGCACTGCGCACCCGGGGCCGAACTGATCGACACGCAGGGGCTGGATCTGGAGCAGATCGTGGCCCACTGTGTGCGCGCTCATGCCGACGGCAACGATGTGGCACGCCTGTGTTCGGGTGACCCGTCGATCTATTCGGCACTGACCGAGCAGAAGCGGGCCCTGGACGCGCACGGCATCCCGTGGGACGTGACACCCGGGGTACCGGCCTACGCGGCGGCCGCGGCGCTGCTGGGTGCGGAGCTGACGGTGCCCGAGCAGGTGCAGTCCGTGGTGTTGACACGCACACACGCGCGCTCGACAGTTATGCCCGAAGCGGAATCGCTGGCGAACTTCTCGCGTACCGGCGCGACCCTGGTGCTGCACCTGGCGATCACGCGCATTCGGACCCTCGCCGACGAGCTCGTGCCCGACTACGGCGCGGATTGTCCGGTGGCAGTTGTGTATCGGGCCAGTCAGCCTGAACAGGTCGTTCTCCGTGGCACTCTCGCGGACATCGCGGACCGTGTCGAGGGGGCCGGACTGCGGCAGGCGGCGGTGATTCTGGTCGGCCGCGCGCTGTCCGAATCGCTCGATTGCGCCCGATCGCACCTGTACGACCCGGCACGTGACCGGTCGCACATCGCTGGCTGACTGTGCGAAATGCGACGATAGCCACCCGCTATGGCCCTTTAGGATTACGGCTTGCGCGCTGACGGTAGATTGGACCGAGTGTGTATTGCCAATAGCGCTTGGTTGACCCGGCGAAGGCCGGTGGGTGCGGCCGTGCCCATGTAACAAGATCGGCCAGCTGGGGGGATACCTCAGAGAGTCTCCACGGAACAATACGGTGATGTGATCCCCGAACAGCGGACGCCACGCTGACCCAGCTGTGGCGTCCTGTTCGGGTTTTCTGCGGGGAGCGCTGCGCGGTGCGGTGCTCCGGAAGCGAGGTTTGGGTTGGACCGGCTGGATTTCAGCGGCAACGGCGATGCTGGCAGCGAAATCGCACCGGGATCGGGCGAGCTGTTCCCGCTGTCGCCCGCGCAACTCGGTATCTGGTACTCCCAGCACCTGGATCCGCAGGTACCGATCAATATCGCTCAGTACGTGGAGCTGCGCGGAGAACTCGACATCGAACTGCTCGAACGAGCCATGGTTCGTGGTTCCGAGGAGTTCGGTTCCGGCTTCCTGCGCATCGTCGAGCGTGACGGCGAGCCGATGCAGATGGTCGACTACTCGCTCGATCGCACCATCTACCACGTCGACTTCCGTGCCGAGCAAGACCCGGCCGCGGCCGCGCAGGCCTGGATGCGGGACGAGTACAGCACGCCGCTGGACCTGACCCGCGACCGCCTGATCCGCACCGCCATGCTGCAACTGGCCGATGGGCACTACTACTGGTACGCCCGCATCCACCACATCGTCCTCGACGGCTTCGGCGCGGTGACCTACCTGACCCGGGTCGCCGAGCTGTACACCGCGTTCGTCAAGGGCACCGAACCCGCACCGCACAAGCTCACCGACCTACCCACGCTGGTCGAGCAGGAATTCACCTACCGCGAGAGCAGCCGCTTCAAAGCGGACAAGGAGTACTGGGCCGAGCGGGTCGCCGGCCTCGAGGACGGCACCAGCCTCGCCGGGCGCTCCGCCGCGCCGGCCGCTCTCAACCGGGTCGCCAACGGCGCCCTCACCACCGATCAGACCTCGCTGCTGGACGCGGCCGTGGCCCGCCACGAGTCCTCGCCCGCCGGGCTGCTGATCGCCGGTTTCGCCGCCTACCTCGCGCAGTGGACCGGTAATGAAGAGGTCATCCTCAGCCTGCCGGTGACCGCGCGTACCACCGCGATCATGCGCCGATCCGGCGGCGCCGCATCCAATATCGTGCCGCTGCGGCTGCGAGTCGGCCACGACACCACCGTCACCGAGCTGCTCGCGCAGGTCACCGTCGCGGTGTCGGGCGCGCTGCGCCATCAGCGCTACCGTGCCGAGGACATTCGCCGCGACAGCGCCGAGGCGTCCCGTGCGGCCGGTGCGGGCGAGTTCACCGGTGGTGAGGTCGGGTCGCAGTTCTTCGGTCCGTGGGTCAACATCATGTTGTTCCACAACGAGGTCGTGCTCGGGGACATCACCGGTGAGTACAGCGTGCTGTCGACCGGTTCCATCGAGGATCTCGGCGTCAACTTCTATCAGTCGGTGAAGGGCACCCGGAATCACATCGATTTCGAGACCAACCCGAATCTGTACTCCGAAGGCGAGACGCAGAGCCATCATTCGCGGTTCCTGGAGTTCTTCGACCGGTTCCTGGCCGCGGACGCCGGGCGGGCGGTGTGGGGTCTGCCGATCACCACCTCCGACGAGCGCGACCGCACGCTGCTGGACTGGAACGATTCCGGCCACCAGGTGCCGGTCACGACGCTTCCGGCGTTGCTGGACAAGCAGATCGCGCTGACCCCGGGCAATGTCGCGATCGAGTTCGAGGGTGAGCAGCTCACCTATGCCGAGTTCGGCGAGCGCGTCAACCGGCTGGCCCGGTTCCTGATCGATGATGGTGTCGGTCCGGAATCGCTTGTGGCGCTGGGGATGCGGCGGTCGCTGGAGCTGGTGATCGGTATGCACGCGGTGCTGCGCGCCGGTGGCGCGTACGTGCCGATCGACCCGGATCACCCGGCCGATCGCACCGCATACATCCTCGAGTCCGCGGCACCGGTCTGTGTTCTGACCACCGAGCGCGACGAGCTCGAGCTGCCGGAGACCGTGCGGCGCTTGGAAATCGACACCCTCGACGTGTCGGACTGGCCCGCCGAGCCGGTCACCGACGCGGATCGCCTGTCCCCGCTGCGGCCGGACAACACCGCCTACGTCATCTACACCTCGGGTTCGACCGGTCGGCCCAAGGGCGTCGCGGTCACCCATCACGCCATCGTCAACCAGGAACTGTGGATGCTCGACGAGTATCCGATGTCGCAAGACGATGTGTACCTGCAGAAGACGGCGACCACGTTCGACGTGTCGCTGTGGGGCTACTTCATGCCGCTGCTGGTCGGCGCGAAGCTGATCGTGGCGACCCCGGACGGGCATCGGGATCCGCTGTACGTGGCGGAGATGATCGAGCGCCACGGCGTCACGGTCACCGACTTCGTGCCGTCGATGCTGACGGTGTTCGTCGCGCACGCGACCCGCGCCCAGTGTGCTTCGCTGCGCTACGTTTTCGTGATCGGTGAGGCGCTGCCGCCGGAGACCGGCGCGGGCTTCCGGGAGATCACCGACGCGGGGTTGCACAACCTCTACGGTCCCACCGAAGCCGCGGTTTCGGTCACCTATTGGGAGAACACCGCCGCCGACACCGTCACGGTGCCGATCGGTGTGCCCGAATGGAATGTCGAAGTCTACGTTCTGGATTCGCGCTTGCGACCCGCCGCCATCGGTGCCGCGGGCGAGCTCTATCTCGCGGGCCGTCAGCTGGCGCGCGGGTACAAGGGCCGCCCGGATCTGACTTCGGATCGGTTCGTGGCGAATCCGTTGTCACCCAGCGGTGAACGCATGTACCGCACCGGTGACCTGGTGCGCTGGAATGAATCCGGCGCGCTGGAGTACATCGGGCGTACCGACTTCCAGGTCAAGTTCCGTGGTCAGCGCATCGAACTCGGTGAGATCGAGACCGATCTGCTCGCGCATGTCGCGGTCAGCCAGGCCGCCGTACTGGTCATGGACACCGCGACCGGTCAGCAACTGGTGGCCTACGTGGTGCCGGTGCCCGGTCAGAGCATCGACCCGGTCGAGCTGACCCGCTTCGCCGCCGAGAAACTGCCGTCCTACATGGTTCCGGCGTCGATCATGGTGCTGGACGCGTTCCCGCTCAACACCTCCGGCAAGCTGGACCGGAAGGCGTTGCCGGAGCCGGTCTTCAGCGTCGACGCCGCCGGTTACCGGGCCGCGCGCACCGCCGCCGAGGAGATCGTGGCGGGCGTGTTCGCCGATGTGCTCGGCCACGACCGGGTCGGCATCGACGACAACTTCTTCGATCTGGGTGGTAACTCGCTGGTCGCCACCCAGGTGGTGGCCCGCATCTCGGCCGCGTTCTCGACGCGACTGGGTGTGCGCGCGCTGTTCGAGACCCCGACCGTGGCCGGTTTGGCCGCGCGGGTCGAGGCCGCGGGGCCGTCCGAGGTGTCCGGGCGGCTGCCGCTGGTGGCGCAGGAGCGTCCGGAGCGGGTGCCGCTTTCCCTTGCGCAGCAGCGCATGTGGTTCCTCAACCAGTTCGATCCGACCGTCCCGACCTATAACCTGCCGTTCGTGCTGCGGCTGCGCGGCACCGTCGATTTCGAGGCGCTGGTACCGGCGCTCACCGACGTGGTGGCGCGGCAGGAATCGCTGCGCACCGTCTTCCCGGAGTCCGGTGACGGCGGCGTCCAGCAGGTGATCCCGATCGAGGACGCCGACCTCGACATCGAGATCGTCGACATCGGTGCGGCCGAATTGCCGTTCGCGCTGGCGCAATTCGCCGCGACCGGCTTCGATGTCTCCCGCGAACTGCCGATCCGGGTGCGGGTCTACCGCATCGAGGGCACTACCGCGGAACCCGAGCTCGCGGTGGCGTTCGTCGTGCACCACATCGCCGCGGACGGTTTCTCCTTCGGCCCGCTGGCCCGCGACATGATCGCGGCCTACCTGGCCCGCGTGGGTGGGTCCGAGCCGGGCTGGCTGCCGCTGCCCGTGCAGTACACGGACTACAGCATCTGGCAGCGCGAGCTGCTGGGCGCGGAGTCCGATCCGGAATCCATGGCCGCCCGTCAGATCGCCTACTGGCGAAACACCTTGGCGGGCTTGCCGGATCAGCTGGATCTGCCGTCGGATCGCCCACGCCCGGCCGAGCCCACCTTCGGTGGCGCGCGGGTGCGCTTCGATATCGACGAGGACCTGCACCGCCGCCTCTCCGAGCTGGCCCGGGCGCAGGGCGTCACGCTGTTCATGATCACGCACGCGGCCATCGCGGTGCTGCTGGCGCGGTCCAGCGGCACCGGCGACATCGCGGTCGGCACGCCCGTCGCGGGCCGTGGCGAGGAGGCGCTGGACGACCTCATCGGCATGTTCGTCAACACCCTGGTGCTGCGCTCCGAGGTCGACGGCGGCGAGCGGTTCAGCGACTTCCTCGCGCGCATCCGGGATTCCGATCTCTCGGCGTTCGCGCACGCGGATGTGCCGTTCGAGCGGCTGGTCGAGGTGCTCAACCCGGCGCGTTCGCAGTCGCGGCACCCGCTGTTCCAGGTGATGCTCTCCTTCCAGGAGATGGCGCACGCCTCGGTGGAACTGCCGGGGCTGACGATCAACGCCGAAGAAGTCGATGTCGACATCGCCAAGTTCGACCTGCAGTGGACGCTGACCGAGAAGCGCGGTCCCGCAGGCGAATTGCAGGGCATCGAGGCGGTCGCGCAGTACGCCACCGACCTGTTCGACGAGTCGACCATCTCCGCGCTCGTGACCCGGTTGCTGCGGGTGCTGACCGCGGTCACCGATGATCCGAGCCAGATCATCGGCGATATCGAACTGCTCGACTCCGCCGAGCGGGCGCTGGTCGCGGACGTGTGGACCTCCGCCGGTGCGGATGTCGCGCGGGAGAGCACGCTGCTCGACCTGTTCGACGCCGCCGTGCAGGGGCATCGGGAACGCACCGCCGTCGTCTTCGAGGGCGAGCGGCTGACCTACGGCGAGCTCGACGAGCGCGCGAATCGACTGGCGCGGGCGCTGATCGAGGTCGGCGTCGGACCCGACACCCTGGTCGCGGTGGCGCTGCCGCGCTCCGCGGAGCTGGTGGTGGCGCTGCTGGCCGTGCTGAAGGCGGGCGGCGGTTACCTGCCGGTCGACCCGACCTATCCGGCCGAGCGCATCGAATTCATGCTCTCGGACGCCGATCCGGCCTGCGTGGTCAGCACCGCGCGGCACGGGATCTCCTTGCCCGCAGCGGTTCCCGTGCTCGATGTCGCGGATCCCGAACTGGAGCAGCGGGATTCGTCGCCGATCACCGATGGTGAGCGCCGGGCCGCGCTGCGTCCGGGCAATATCGCCTACGTCATCTACACCTCGGGGTCGACCGGCCGCCCCAAGGGCGTGCTGATCCCGCACCGGAACGTGGTGCGGCTCTTCGACAACACCGAGGCCTGGTTCCACTTCGACGAGACCGACGTGTGGACCATGTTCCACTCGTACGCGTTCGACTTCTCGGTGTGGGAGCTGTGGGGACCGCTGCTGTACGGCGGCACCCTGGTGGTTGTCGACTTCTTCACGTCGCGTTCGCCGGAGCAGTTCTTGGAGCTGCTGCGCGAGGAGCGGGTGACGGTGCTCAACCAGACGCCGTCGGCGTTCTATCAGCTCGCCGAGATGGATCGGGCTGCCGGTTCCGGTGGTGAGCCGCTGGCGTTGCGGTATGTGGTGTACGGCGGTGAGGCGCTGGAGCTTCGGCGTCTGAACGAGTGGTACTCGCGGCACGCGGACGATGCGCCGCAGCTGATCAACATGTACGGCATCACCGAGACGACGGTGCACGTCACCTACCGTCCGCTCGATCGCGAGGCGGTCGCGGCGGCCAACGGGAGTCTCATCGGCCAGGCCATTCCGGGGCTGCGGGTGTATCTGCTGGATCAGCGGATGCGGCCGGTGCCGGTGGGTGTGCCGGGTGAAATCTATGTCGCCGGTGAGCAATTGGCGCGCGGTTACCTGGGGCGGCCGGATCTGTCGGCGGCTCGTTTCGTGGCCAGTCCGTTCGGTGACGCCGGGGCCCGGCTGTACCGCTCCGGCGATATGGCCAAGTGGAGCGTCGAGGGCGACCTGGTTTACCTGGGTCGCGCCGACGACCAGGTCAAGGTGCGTGGTTTCCGCATCGAGCTCGGCGAGATCGAAGCCGCTGTGCTGGCGCACCCGCAGGTGGGTCAGGCCGCGGTGATCGTGCGTCCGGACGGTCGCCTCGGCGATCAGATCGTGGCCTACCTGGTTCCGACCAGCGGGGTGCTGGATCTGGACGCGGTCAAGGCCGCGCTGCAACGCAATCTGCCGCCCTACATGGTGCCTTCCGCGTACGTGGTGGTGCGCGAGATTCCGTTGACCCCCAACGGCAAGCTGGATCGGCGGGCGCTGCCCGCACCGACGTTCGAGGTGCGGGAGTTCCAGGCTCCGGCCACCCCGATCGAGGAGATCGTCGCTCAGATCTTCGCCGATGTGCTCGACCTCGGCGATGACCGCCGGGTCGGCGCGCACGACGACTTCTTCGAGCTCGGCGGCAACTCGCTGGTCGCGACGCAGGTGGCGGCGCGCCTGGGTACCGCGCTCGACACCAAGGTGCCGGTGCGCATGCTGTTCGAGGCGCCGACCGTGGCCGCGCTGGCGGCCCGGGTGGAGTCGCAGGTGGGCGCGGGCGCGCGCAAGGCGCTGGTGGCGCGGGAACGGCCCGCCGATGTCCCGCTTTCGCTTGCGCAGCAGCGCATGTGGTTCCTGAACCGGTTCGACACCGCGTCGGCCGTGAACAACATTCCGGTGGCCATGCGGCTCTCGGGTGAGCTCGATGTGGCGGCGTTGCAGGTCGCGGTGATCGATGTGATCGATCGCCACGAATCGTTGCGCACGGTGTTCCCGGAGACCCCGTACGGGCCGGTGCAGCTGGTGCTGGACGCGGCGCAGATCGTGCCGGATCTGACGCCGGTGCCGGTCACCGAGGACAATCTGATCGACCATCTGGTCGAGCTGGCGTCGATGGCTTTCGACGTGACCGACGAAGTGCCTTTGCACGCGGCGCTTTTCGAGATCAGCGAGTCCGAGTACATCCTCGGCATGGTGGTGCACCACATCTCGGCCGATGGCTGGTCGATGGGGCCGCTGGCGCGTGACGTGATGGTCGCGTATGCCGCTCGTACCTCGTGGGAGGCTCCGACCTGGGCGGAACTGCCGGTGCAGTACGCCGATTACGCGCTGTGGCAGCGTGAGGTGCTGGGTCTGGAGACCGACCCGGAGTCGTTGATCTCCAAGCAGATTCACTACTGGTCGCAGGCGCTGGCCGATCTGCCCGAGGAGTTGGCGTTGCCCGCCGACCGGGCGCGGCCGGCGATGGCCAGCTACCGGGGTGGCACCTACCAGTACGTCATTTCCACCGAAACCCAGCGGGCGCTGGTGGAATTGGGGCGCAAGCACAACGCGTCGCTGTTCATGGTCATGCACAGTGCGCTCGCGGTGCTGCTGGCCCGGTTGTCGGGGACCTCCGATATCGCGATCGGCACCCCGGTGCACGGTCGTGGTGAGGCGGCCCTCGATGACCTGATCGGCATGTTCGTCAACACGCTGGTGCTGCGCACCGAGGTGGAGGGCACCGAGAGCTTCGCCGATCTGCTGGCGCGTGCTCGCGACACCGACCTGCACGCGTTCGCGCATGCGGATGTGCCGTTCGAGCGGTTGGTCGAGGTGCTGAACCCGGCTCGTTCGCAGTCGCGGCATCCGTTGTTCCAGGTGATGTTGACCTTCCAGAACACTCGGCAGGCCAGTCTGGAGCTGCCGGGGCTGTCGGTCAACGGCATCGACTACGACGCTCGTCTGGCCAAGTTCGATCTGCAGCTCACGTTGCAGGAGACCGCCGGTGAGCGGGGCGAGAACGCGGGGATGTCCGCGGAGTTCTCCTACGCGCTGGATCTGTTCGACGAGGAGACGGTGGCGGCGTTCGCGCGTCGTCTGGACCTGATTCTGGAAGCTGTTGTCGCGGAGCCGGATCGGCCGCTCGGTGATATCGACGTACTGGGTGAGGACGAGCGCGAGCAGGTGCTCGACGAGTGGAACGAGACCGGGTTCGACCTGGGCTCGGTGCTGCCCGCGCTGCCGGAAGGCGAAGCGGCGACGCTGGTTTCGCTGTTCGAGGCGCAGGCTCTGACCAGCAGTGATGCGCCTGCGGTGGAATTCGAGGGGACAGGTCTGTCCTATGCCGAGTTCTCCGGGCGGGTGCACCGGCTGGCGCGCAAGCTGATCGCTCAGGGTGTGGGCGTGGAATCGCATGTGGCCCTGGCGATCCGGCGTTCGCTGGATCTGGTTGTGGCCATGTACGCGGTGCTGGAGGCCGGTGGCGCGTATGTGCCGCTGGATCCGGATCAGCCTGCTGAGCGCATCGACTACGTGCTTGGTACCGCGCGGCCGGTCGCGATTCTGACTACTCGCGGCGATGACTTCATGACCGGGCGCAATGTGCCGGTGATCGAGATCGACGCGGTGGATCTGGAGGCGTACTCCGACGCGCCGGTCACGGATGCCGAACGCGGAGGCGCGATTCGGCCCGAGCACACCGCCTACGTCATCTTCACCTCCGGTTCGACCGGTCGCCCCAAGGGTGTGGCCGTCGAGCACGGCGCGATCGTGAACCGGTTGCTGTGGATGCAGCACGAGTACCCGATCGGTCCGGACGACGCTGTTCTTCAGAAGACCCCGGCGACGTTCGATGTGTCGGTGTGGGAGTTCTTCTGGCCCTTGCAGACCGGGGCGCGGCTGGTGGTCGCGAAGCCGGACGGGCATCGGGATCCGGTGTATCTGGCGCAGGTCATCGCCGAGCGCGGCATCACCACGGCGCACTTCGTGCCGTCGATGCTGTCGGTGTTCGTGGCCACGCTGGGTAACGAGAGCGGTGAATCCGCTGTCGCCGCACCGCGTTTGCGGCAGGTGTTCGCCTCCGGCGAGGCGTTGCCCGCGCCGACGGCGCAGAAGTTGCGCGAGCTGACCGGGGCGCGGCTGCACAACCTCTACGGTCCGACCGAGGCCGCGGTGGATGTCACCTATCACGAGGTGACCGACGCGGATGTGACGCTGGTGCCGATCGGGCGACCGGTGTGGAACACCCGGACCTATGTGCTCGACGCACGCCTGCACCCGGTCGCGCCGGGTATCGCGGGTGAGCTCTATCTCGCGGGTGATCAGCTGGCGCGGGGCTACCTGGGGCGGCCGGATCTGTCCGCGGATCGCTTCGTGGCCAACCCGTTCTCGTTCGGTCAGCGCATGTACCGCACCGGTGACCTGGTCGCGTGGAGTGCGGACGGGGAGCTGGAGTACCTGGGCCGCACCGACTTCCAGGTGAAGTTGCGCGGTCTGCGCATCGAGCTGGGTGAGATCGAGGCGGCGCTGCTGGCGCAGCCGGGTATCGCGCAGTCGGTGGTCTTGGTGCGGTCGGATCCGCACGCGGGTGACCAGCTGGTGGGTTACGCGGTGCGTGAGTCCGACGCCGTGGTGGACGTGGACGCGGTGAAGGCGGCGCTGAGCGCGTCGCTGCCGGGGTACATGGTGCCGGCGGCGCTCGTGGTGCTGGACGACTTCCCGGTCAACGCGTCGGGCAAGCTGGATCGCAAGGCGCTGCCCGCGCCGGTGTTCGAGGCCAAGCGGTTCCGTGCGCCCTCGACTCCGATCGAGGAGATCATCGCGCAGATCTTCGCCGACCTGCTCGGCGTCGGCCGGGTGGGTGTGGACGACGACTTCTTCGAGCTGGGCGGCAACTCGCTGGTCGCCACCCAGGTGGTGGCGCGGCTCTCGGCGGCCTTGCAGGCCGAGGTCGGGGTGCGCGCGCTGTTCGAGGCTCCGACGGTGGCGGCGCTGGCCGCGCGGGTGGAGTCGCACGCGGGAACCGGTGTGCGCCAGGCGCTCGCGGTGCGGACGCGGCCGGAGTATCCGCCGCTGTCGCTCGCGCAGCAGCGCATGTGGTTCCTCAACCGGTTCGATCCGGAGTCGGCCGCCAACAACATCCCGGTGGCCGTGAGGCTCACCGGCACACTGGATCTCGACGCCATGCGCGGCGCGATCGCCGATGTGGTGGCGCGGCACGAGTCGCTGCGCACGCTGTACCCGTCGCACGAGGGGGTGGCGTACCAGCAGGTGCTGCCGACCGCGCGGGCGATCCCGGAGCTCGAGGTCATGGACGTGACCGAGGGCGAATTGTTCGCCGCGGTCTACGATTTCGCGGCGCGCGGCTTCGATGTGACCGCCGAGACCGCGGTGCGGCTGCGGGCCTACCGCCTGGCCGCCGACGACTACGTGCTGGTGCTGGTGGCGCATCACATCGCCGCCGACGGTTTCTCGATGAATCCGCTGGTGCGCGATCTGATGACGGCGTACGTGGCGCGCAGCATGGGCGATGCGCCCGGCTGGAGCGAATTGCCGGTGCAGTACGCGGATTACGCGCTGTGGCAGCGGGAAGTGCTCGGGTCCGAGGAGGATCCACGCTCGCTGATCACCGAGCAGCTGGACTACTGGCAGGGCACGCTGGCGGGGCTGCCGGACGAGCTGCGGCTGTCGACGACGCCGCGTCCGGCGGTGGCGTCCTACGACGCGGGTACGCATCGCTTCCAGGTGCCGGGCGAGCTCATCGCCGGGCTGAACCGGGTGGCGCAGTCGCACAGCACCACGCTGTTCATGGTGGTGCACAGTGCTTTCGCCGCACTGCTGGCACGGTTGAGTGGCACCGACGACATTGCGGTGGGTATTCCGGTGGCCGGTCGTGGCGAGCGGGCGCTCGACGACCTGGTCGGCATGTTCGTCAACACGCTGGTGCTGCGGTCGACCGTGGACAGCGGCGCTACCTTCAGTGAGCTGCTCAAGCAGGTGCGCGAACGCGACCTGGCCGCCTTCGCGCACGCCGATGTGCCGTTCGAGCGGCTGGTCGAGGTGCTCAACCCGGCGCGTTCGCAGTCGCGGCACCCGCTGTTCCAGGTGATGCTGTCGTTCCAGAACCTGGGGCGGACGGCGCTGGAGCTGCCGGGGCTGTCGGTGGCCGAGTTGGGCATCGATCAGCAGTCGGCCAAGTTCGACATGCAGCTGACGCTGTCGGAGATCTTCGACGGGGACGGCGCGATGGACGCCGAACTCGTCTACACCACCGACCTTTTCGATGGTGCGTACGCCGATGCCTTCGCGCGGCGCTTCACCGCCGTGCTCGCGGCCGTGGTCGCGGATCCGTCGCAGCGGGTGGGCGATGTGGAGCTGCTGAGCGAAAGCGAGCGCAACCGCCTGCTGGTCGGCTGGAACGAGACCGCGTTCGAGCTGGACGCGGCGCTGCCGGAGATCACCGAAGGTGCTGCGGCGACGCTGGTTTCGCTGTTCGAGGCGCAGGTCGCGCTGACGCCTGATGCGACCGCGGTCAGCTTCGAGGGGACGAGTCTGTCCTACGCGGAGTTCGCGGCCCGGGTGCGGAAGCTGGCCCGCTGGCTGATCTCCGAGGGCGTCGGACCGGAATCCTTTGTGGCGCTGGGTATGCGCCGCTCCATCGATCTGGTCGCGGGTATGTACGCGGTCACCGTCGCCGGTGGCGCGTACGTGCCGCTGGATCCGGATCATCCGGCCGAGCGCACCCAGTACATTCTCGACACGGCTCAGCCGGTGTGCGTGCTGACTTCCGGGTACGACCTGGAAGGTGTTGAGGCGCAGCAGGTTCGGATCGATGAGCTGGATCTGTCCGATTTCGTCGACACTCCGCTCAGTGATGCCGATCGTTCGGATCCGCTGCGGCCGGAGAACACCGCCTACGTGATCTTCACGTCCGGTTCCACCGGTCGGCCGAAGGGTGTGGCCGTGAGCCACGCCGCGATCGTGAACCGCCTGGTGTGGATGCACGCCCAGTACGGGCTGGCCGCCTACGACGTGGTGTTGCAGAAGACCCCGGCCACCTTCGACGTGTCGGTGTGGGAGTTCTTCTGGCCCTTGCAGGTCGGTGCCAAGCTGGTGGTGGCCAAGCCGGAAGGCCATCGGGATCCGGCGTATCTGGCGGGGCTGATCGTGCGCGAGGGCGTGACGGTCACCCACTTCGTGCCGTCGATGCTCGCGGTGTTCGTTGCCGAACCCGCCGCGGCCGAATGCGTCAGCCTGACCAATGTTTTCGCCTCCGGTGAGGGGCTGCCCGCGCCGACCGCGCAGAAGTTGCGCGAGTTGACCGGTGCGCGGCTGCACAACCTGTACGGCCCGACCGAGGCCGCGGTCGATGTGACCTATCACGAGGTCACCGATGCCGATCTGCGTTCGGTGCCGATCGGTGCGCCGGTGTTCAACACCCAGGTGTACGTGCTGGATTCGCGGCTGCGGCCGGTTCCGGTGGGTGTCGCGGGTGAGCTGTACCTGGCGGGCGATCAGCTCGCGACCGGGTATGTGGCGCGGCCCGACCTGACCGCGGATCGCTTCGTGGCCAACCCGTTCACCACCGGTAAGCGCATGTACCGGACCGGTGACCTCGTCACCTGGACGGGTCACGGCGAGCTGGAGTACCTGGGCCGCACCGACTTCCAGGTCAAGTTGCGCGGTCTGCGCATCGAGCTGGGCGAGATCGAGTCGGCGCTGACCGCGCTGCCGTCGGTCGCGCAGGCCGTGGTCGTGGTGCACCGCGACGAGCGGACCGGCGAGCAGCTGGTCGGCTACCTGGTCGCCGCCGACGGATTCATCGACACCGACGCGGTGAAGGACGCACTGTCCGAACGGCTTCCGGGCTACATGGTGCCGGCCGCGTTCATGGTGCTGGACGCCTTCCCGCTCAATGCCTCCGGCAAGCTGGATCGCAAGCAGCTGCCCGCTCCGGCGTTCGCGGCCAAGGCCTACCGCGCGCCGGTGACCCCGGTGCAGCAGACCGTCGCGGGGACCATCGCGGATGTGCTCGGCCTGGATCGGGTCGGCCTGGACGACGACTTCTTCGAGCTGGGCGGCAACTCGCTGGTCGCCACCCAGGTCATCGCGCGGCTGTCGGCCGCGCTGGACGCCGATATCCCGCTGCGCACGCTGTTCGAGGCCAGCACCGTGAGTGCCCTTGCCTCGCACCTGGAATCGCGGGTCGGAACCGGGACGCGGGCCGCCCTGGTGCCGCAGGCGCGGCCGGAGCTGGTGCCGCTGTCCATGGCGCAGCAGCGCATGTGGTTCCTCAACCGCTTCGACAGTCGTACCGCCGTCAACAACATTCCGGTCGCGCTCAAGCTGACCGGCCGGATCGATGCCGACGCCTTCGAGCTCGCCATCGGCGACGTGCTGGGGCGGCACGAGGCGCTGCGGACCATCTACCCCGAGATCGAGGGAGACGGCTACCAGCGGGTGCTGCCGCTGGCCGAACTGGACTTCTCGGTCCGCACCGAGAGCGTCACCGCGGCCGAATTGACCGGCCGCATCGTGGCTTTGGCGTCGGTGCACTTCGACGTCACCCGGGAGCTGCCGTTCCGGGCCACCGTGCTGAGCCTGTCGGAGACCGAGCACGTGGTGGTGCTGGTCATGCACCACATCAGCACGGACGGCGCGTCGCTGCGGCCGCTGCTGCGCGATGTGGTGACCGCCTACCTGGCGCGGCATTCGGGCGAGGCTCCGCTGTGGACGCCGCTGCCGGTGCAGTACGCCGACTACACGCTGTGGCAGCGTGAGATCCTCGGCGCGGAAAGCGATTCCGCGTCGCTGGCGGCCGATCAGATCGCCTACTGGAGTCGCCAGCTGGCTGATCTGCCCGAGCAGATCGACCTGCCCGTCGACCGGCCGCGGCCGGAGATCGCCACCAATGTCGGTGGCACCTACGACTTCTCGATCGACGCCGATCTGCAGCGCGCGCTGACCGGTGTCGCGCGTGAGCACGACGTCACGCTGTTCATGCTGGTGCACGCGGCACTGGCGGCGTGGGCGGCGCGGCTGTCGCGGGCCACCGATATCGCCATCGGCACGCCGATCGCGGGTCGTGGCGAACGCGCGGTGGACGATCTGGTCGGCATGTTCGTCAACACCCTGGTGCTGCGCACCGAGGTCGCGCCGGACGCCGCCTTCCGCGAACTGCTCGCGCAGGTGCGCCGCACCGACCTGGCCGCCTTCGCGCACGCCGACGTGCCGTTCGAGCGGCTGGTCGATGTGCTGAGCCCGGTGCGCTCGCAGGCGCACCATCCGCTGTTCCAGGTGGCACTCACCTTCGAGGCCGTCGGAGCCAAGGATCTGGGCACGGTGTCGCTGCCGGGTCTGGATCTCGCGGTCGTCGAATTCGACGCGGGCACCGCCAAGTTCGATGTGCAGCTCACCGTGAGCGAGCGCGCCGACGGGTCGCTGGGCATGTCGTGGAACTACGCCACCGATCTGTTCGACGCCGAGACGGTCATCTCCTTCGCCGAGCGACTGGTGCGGATCCTGCGCGCCGTGGCCGAGGATCCGGCCGCGCTGATCGGTGACATCGATCTGCTGGGCGAGGGTGAACGCCACAATGTGGCCGAGCACTGGGTCTCGGCGGGCGAGGACATCGTCGAGCTGGCGGGGGCCGCGCGCGTCGCGGTCGCCGCCGCCGAGCAGGCCGTGCTGGACGGCAGTGCCGGAGTTTCCGCCGAGTCGGCGGCGTTGGCCGGGCTGGGCGGGGCGGCCGAGGTGCTGGCCAATCCGCTCGCCGCCATCGCGAGTCCGTTCGCGGCGGCCGGGGCGACGCTGTCGAGCCTGTTCGATCGGGCGGCGGCCGCCTACCCGGATCGGGTGGCGGTGCGCTTCGGCGACGAGGAGATCACCTACGCCGATCTGGATCGGCGGGCGAATGTGCTGGCGCGCAGGCTGATCGCGGAGGGCGCGGGGCCGGAGTCGCTGGTCGCGGTGCTGCTGCCGCGTTCCGCGGATCTGACGGTGGCGCTGCTGGCGGTCATCAAGACCGGTGCGGGTTACGTGCCGATCGACCCGACCTATCCGGCCGATCGCATCGCGTACGTGCTCGAGGACGCGAAGCCCACCAGTGTGATCACCGATTCGACGGTGCACATCGAGCTGCCCGGCGAGCTGCACACCGTGCTGCTGGACGGGTTCTCGCTCGAGGCCGGGGATATCGAGGACGCGGCCGACGGGCCGGTCACCGATGCCGACCGGATCGCGCCGCTGCACGACGGTCACGTCGCGTACGTCATCTACACCTCCGGTTCCACCGGTCGCCCCAAGGGCGTGGCCGTGGCGCATCGGAATGTGGTGCGGCTCATGGCGAATACCGATCGGGAGTTCGGGTTCGGGCCGGATGATGTGTGGACGCTGTTCCACTCCTACGCGTTCGACTTCTCGGTGTGGGAGCTGTGGGGGCCGCTGCTCTACGGCGGCAAGCTGGTCGTGGTCGATTACTACGTGTCGCGCTCGCCGGAGCAGTTCCTGGAGCTGCTGCGCCGCGAGGGCGTCACGGTGCTCAACCAGACGCCGTCGGCGTTCTACCAGTTGGCTGAAGCGGACCGCATCGCGTCCGCTGCCGGCGACGAGCAGCCGCTGTCGCTGCGCTACGTGATCTTCGGCGGTGAGGCGCTCGAGCTGCGCCGCCTGTCGGATTGGGTTGCGCGGCACGGGGATTCGTCGCCGTACCTGGTCAACATGTACGGCATCACCGAGACCACCGTGCACGTGTCGGTGCGGGTGCTCGACGCGGACACCATCGCCGCGGCCAGTGGATCGCTGGTCGGGCGGGCCATCGCGGGTCTGCGGGTGTACGTGCTCGACGACCGTCTGCACCCGGTGCCGGTGGGTGTCGCGGGTGAGATGTATGTGGCCGGTGCGCAATTGGCGCGTGGCTACCTCGGGCGGCCGGATCTCTCGGCGGTGCGTTTCGTGGCCGCGCCGTTCGGTGTGCCGGGGGAGCGGCTGTACCGCACCGGTGACGTGGCGCGCTGGAACCGCTTCGGGGAGCTCGAATACCTCGGGCGCGCCGATGATCAGGTGAAGGTGCGTGGTTTCCGCATCGAGCTCGGTGAGATCGAGTCCGCGGTGCTCGCGCAGGCGGGGGTCGCGCAGGCCGCGGTCATCGTGCGTGAGGATCAGCCGGGCGATCAGCGGATCGTGGCGTATGTGGTGCCGACCGCGGCGAGCCGCGAAATGGAAACAGCCGGTGTCTCCTTCGCCGCCGATGCCGTGCGTGACGGTGCGGCCGAGTCGCTGCCGTCGTACATGGTGCCGTCGGCCATCGTGGTGCTGGACCGGATTCCGTTGACCGTCAACGGCAAGCTGGATCGTCGTGCGCTGCCCGCTCCGGCGGTGCAGGCGCGGGCGTTCCGGACGCCGGAGACGCCGGTGCAGGAGACCGTCGCGGCCGTGTTCGCGGAGGTCTTGGACCTGCCTCGGGTGGGTCTGGACGACGACTTCTTCGAGCTGGGCGGCAACTCGCTCATCGCGACCCGGGTGGCTTCGCGCATCGGCGCGGCCCTCGATACGACCGTCGCGGTGCGCACGCTGTTCGAGGCGAGTTCGGTGGAGGCCCTCGCGGCCCGCATCGAGTCGCACGCCGGCGGCGCGGGACGTGCCAAGCTGGTGGCCCGGACCCGGACGGCCGGGGAACTGGTGCCGCTGTCGTTCGCGCAGCAGCGCATGTGGTTCCTCAATCAGTACGACACCTCCTCGGCGGCCTACAACCTGCCGATCGCGATTCGCCTGTCCGGCGAACTCGACACCGCCGCACTGGAACTCGCGGTGGCCGATATGGTGCGCCGCCACGAGTCGCTGCGCACCCGCTACCCGGAGCACGGCGGCACGCCGATCCAGGTGGTGGTTCCGGCCGAGGAGATCGCCCTCGACCTGCGGCCGGTCGGCGTGGGCGCGGACGAGCTGCTCGCCGCCGTGACCGCCTTCGCGACCCTCGGATTCGATGTGGCCGAGCAGGTTCCGCTGCGGGCCAGGCTGTTCCGGGTCACCGGTGCGGACGAGTACGTGCTGGTCGTCGTGGTGCACCACATCGCGGGTGACGGCTTCTCCATGGCGCCGCTGACGCGGGATGTCATGGTGGCGTACACCGCTCGCACCCAGGGTGCGGTGCCCGGGTGGGCTCCGCTCGCGGTGCAGTACGCCGACTTCGCGGTCTGGCAGCGTGAGGTGCTGGGGTCCGAAGAGGATTCGGCCTCGATCATGGCCCGGCAGGTCGCCTACTGGCAGCGGGTGCTGGACGGGGTGCCCGACGAGTTGGCGCTGCCGACCGATCGCCCGCGTCCGGCCATCGCCTCGCATCGCGGTGCGACGGTGCAGCGGACGCTGTCGCCCGAGCTGATCGCGGCGCTGGAAGATGTGGCGCGGCAGCGGGGTTCGTCGCTGTTCATGGTCATGCACTCGGCGCTCGCGGTGCTGCTGGCGCGGCTGTCCGGTGGCGACGACGTCGCCGTGGGCACGCCGGTCGCCGGTCGTGGCGAGGCGGCGCTGGACGACCTGGTCGGCATGTTCGTCAACACGCTGGTGCTGCGCACCGGCATCGAGCCCGCCGAATCGTTCACCGATCTGCTGGATCGGGTGCGCCACACCGACCTCGACGCCTTCGGCAATGCCGATGTGCCGTTCGAGCGGCTGGTGGAACTGCTCGCACCGGAGCGGTCGCAGGCCCGTAATCCGCTGTTCCAGGTCATGCTGGCGTTCCAGAACCTGGATCGCACCAGCCTGGAACTGCCGGGCCTGACCGTGTCCACGCTGGATCTCGACGAGAAGATCTCCCGGTTCGATCTGCAGTTCACGCTGTCGGAGCAGGATTCCGGGATGGCGCTGGCGCTGACCTACGCCACCGATCTGTTCGACGAGGCCACCGCGGCCGGGTTCGCGCAGCGTTGGTTGCGGGTGCTCGAGGCCGTGGCCGCGAACCCGGAGATCGGTGTCGGCGCGATCGACATCCTCGATTTCGACGAACGGGCCGATCTGGCCACCCGTTTCGGGCTGCCCGCCGTGCCCGCACGGACGCTGCCCGCGCTCATCGCGGATGCCGTCGCGCTGGATCGCGATGCGACCGCCGTGGTGTTCCGGGGCCGGAGTCTGTCCTACGGCGAGCTCGACGAGCGCTCGAACCGCTTGGCGCGCTTGCTCATCGAGCGTGGCATCGGGACCGAGGATCTGGTCGCGGTCGCCGTGCCGCGGTCGGACGAGTCGTACTTCGCCGAGTGGGCGGTGTCCAAGACCGGTGCGGCGTTCGTGCCGGTCGACCCGTCCTACCCGGCCGACCGCATCGCCCACATGGTCACCGATTCCGGTTCGCCGGTCGGTCTGACCGTGGCGTCGGTGCGTGCGGAGCTGCCGGGATCGGTCGAATGGCTGGTGCTCGACGAGCTGGACCTGCAAGAGGTTTCCGGCGGTGCCATCGCCGACGACGAGCGGGTGCGCCCGCTGTCGCCCGAGCACCCCGCCTACGTCATCTACACCTCCGGTTCCACCGGTGTGCCCAAGGGCGTCGTGGTCACCCACGCCGGTCTGGCCAACTTCGCGGTCGAGCAGGCCGAGCGTTATGCGCTCGACTCCTCCTCGCGCGCACTGCATTTCGCTTCGCCGTCGTTCGACGCGTCGATGCTGGAGTTCCTGCTCGCCATCGGCGCGGGTGGGGCGCTGGTCGTGGTGCCCACGGGTGTCTACGGCGGTGAGGAGCTCTCCGAGCTGATCCGCACCGAGCAGGCCACGCACGCGTTCATCACCCCGGCCGCGCTGTCGACCTTCGGACCGGCGGGGCTGGACTCGCTGCGGGTCCTGGTCGCCGGTGGTGAGGCCGTGCCCGCCGATCTGGTGGAGAAGTGGGCTGTGCCCATTGGAGAGGGGACACTGCCGGACGGCACGATTCGTGCTGTTCACAATGGTTACGGTCCGACCGAGACCACCATCATGACCAATATCAGCGACGCGCTGCTGCCGGGTGAGCTGGTTACCATCGGTGGCCCCATCCGGGGTATGCAGTCGTTGATCCTCGACAACCGGTTGCGGCCGGTGCCGGTGGGCGTCGCGGGTGAGCTGTACCTGTCGGGTATTCAGCTGGCGCGCGGCTACCACGCGCGGCCGGGGCTGACCGCCGAGCGGTTCGTGGCCAATCCGTCGCTGCCGGGGACCCGGATGTACCGCACGGGTGACGTGGTGCGCTGGACCGCGGATGGCCGGGTCGAATACGTCGGCCGCTCCGACTTCCAGGTGAAGGTGCGCGGTTTCCGCATCGAGCTCGGTGAGATCGACGCCGCGCTGGCGGCGCACGAGTCGGTGGACTTCGCGGTCACCGTCGGGCACAAGAACCCGGCGGGGGCGACCTCGCTGGTGGCGTATGTGGTTGCCACGCCGGGGCATTCGATCGACGTGGCCGCGGTGACCGCGCATGTCGAGGCGCGACTGCCCGGGTACATGGTGCCGTCTTCGATCATGGTCATCGATCGGGTGCCGCTGACGCCGGTCGGCAAGCTGGATCGCCGGGCGCTGCCGGAGCCGGTGTTCGCCACCGAGGTGGTGTTCCGGGCCGCGCGCAATCCGCTCGAGCACACCATCGCCGAGGTGTTCGCCGAGGTGCTGGGGCTGGAGCGGGTCGGTATCGACGATTCGTTCTTCGCGCTGGGCGGCGATTCCATCGTCTCCATTCAGCTGGTGTCGCGGGCCAAGGCGCGCGGCGTGGTGTTCAGTCCGCGTGACGTGTTCGAGCAGCGGACCGTGTCGGGGCTGGCCGCTGTCGCGAAGACCGCTGAGGGTCAGGATGATTCGGCTCCGCAGCTGAGCGAGCTGCCCGGTGGCGGCGTGGGTGTCATGCCGTTGACCCCGGTGGTGCGGTTCATGGCGGGCCGTCCCGGCGAGTTCGGGCGCTTCAACCAGACCATGGCTCTGGAACTGCCGGTCGGTATCGACCGGGCGGGGATCGCGGCCACCGTCGGGGCGGTCATCGATCGCCACGACATGCTGCGGGCTCGCCTGCGGCGGGTGCCGGACGCGGATTGGATCGTGGAGACCGCTGCCGCGGGAACCATCGACGCCGACGCGTTGATCGACCGCACCGAGTTCGACGCGGGCGTGAGCGATGCCGAGCTGTTCGAGATCGCCACGGCCGCACTGGATGCCACTCTCGACAAGCTGGATCCGGCTGCCGGACAGGTCATTCGGTTCGTGTGGCTGGAACCGTCCGACAGCTCTCGTGCGGGTCGTCTCGTGGTCGCCGCCCACCACCTCGTGGTCGACGGTGTGACCTGGCGAATCCTGGTGCCGGACTTCGTGACCGCCTGGGGACAGCTGTCCGCCGGACAGACCCCGGAGCTGGTCGCGCCCGCCACCAGCATGCGCACCTGGGCGCACGCGCTCGAGCGTGAGGCCGCGACCGAGGAGCGGGTGGCCGAGCTCGGCTTCTGGCGCGAGATCGTCGAGGGTCCGGATCCGCTGCTCACCGAGCGCGCCATGGATCCCGCCGTCGATGTCACCGGCACCATCGTCAAGCACAAGGTGGAGGTGTCCGCCGAGGTCACCAAGGCGCTGCTGACCACCGTGCCCGCGCTGTTCCACGGTGGCGTGAACGACGGTCTGCTGACCGCGCTCGCGTTGGCGGTGGCCAAGTTCCGTGCCGGTAAGGGCCAGGGGGAGAAGTCTGCCCTGGTCCGGATCGAGGGCCACGGGCGCGAGGAAGAGGTCGTGCCGGGTGCCGACCTGTCGCGCACGGTCGGCTGGTTCACCGCGATCTTCCCGGTGCGCTTCGACCTCTCGGGCATCGACGTGGACGCCGCCCTCGCGGGTGGCGCGGCCATGAGTGAGGCCGTCAAGGCGGTCAAGGAGCAGTTGCTTTCGGTGCCGGACAAGGGCATCGGCTACGGCCTGCTGCGCTACATGAACTCCGATACCGCCGCGGCGCTGCCCAAGCAGCTGCCGGGTCAGGTCAGCTTCAACTACCTGGGCCGGGTCGCCGAGGGCGATGTGCCCGAGGCGCTGCGCGGGTTCGGCTGGATCCCGGCCGCGGAACTGGCCGACCTGGCCGGCGCCTACGACGCCGACATGCCCGCCATGGCGCCGATCGACGTCAACGCGATCGTCATGGGCGACAAGCTGACCGCCAATATCGGCTACCCCGGCACGTTGCTGTCGGCCGCCGAGATCGCCGAATTCGCGGCGCTGTGGGTGGCGGCGCTGGAAGCCGTTGCCCGGCACGCGGAATCCGCGCAGGCCGGTGGTCACACGCCGTCCGACTTCGGGCTGGTGCGCATCACCCAGCGCGACATCGACGGCTGGGAACGGCATTACGGCTCCCTCGAACAGGTGTGGCCGCTCTCCGCGCTACAGGCCGGTCTGCTGTTCCACGCCCAGCTGGCCGTCACCTCGGTGGACGTCTACACCGCGCAGGCGGTGCTGACCCTCAACGGCCGCCTGGACGGGGACCGGTTGCGGACCGCCGCGCAGGCGCTGATGGACCGCCACGAGATCCTGCGCACCGCCTATGTCACCGACGCCTCCGGCACCTCGGTGCAGCTGGTGCTCGACGGGGTGCGGGTCGCCTGGACCGAGCACGACCTTTCCGGCATCGCCGACGAGACCGAGCGCGCCGCCGCGCTGGCGGAGATCATCGCCGCCGACCGCACCACGCGCTTCGACCTGACCGCGCCGCCGCTCATCCGCTACACGCTGGTGCGCACCGCGGCCGACGCCTGGCAGCTGGCCGTGGCCAACCATCACATCCTGCTCGACGGCTGGTCCATGCCGCTGCTCATGCAGGACCTGCTGGTGCTCTACGCCACGCACTCCGACGCGTCGGTGCTGCCGCCGGTGCGCTCCTACCGCTACTTCCTGGAATGGGTTGCCCAGCAGGACCGTTCGGCCTCGATCGCCGCGTGGCAGCAGTCGCTGCGCGGGGTGTCGGAGCCGACGCTGCTGACCCGTCCCGATGCGGGCCGTGAGATCACGGCACTGTCCGGGGAGTACTTCTTCGAACTGGACGAGGCCGCGACGGCGCGCCTGACCACGCTGGCCGCCGAGATCGGCGTCACCCCGAACACCGTGCTCCAGGTGGCCTGGGGCATCCTGCTCGGTCGCCTCACCGGTCGCGACGACGTGCTGTTCGGCACCACGGTGTCGGGTCGCCCGGCGCAGCTGTCCGGCGTGGAATCCATGGTGGGTCTGTTCATCAACACCGTGCCGGTGCGGGTCGCCTTCGACCCGGCCGAGGCGGCGAGCGCGCTGCTCACCCGTACTCAGGGCGAGCAGGCCGATCTGCTCGATCACCACTATGTGGGCCTGGCCGACATCCAGTCGGCCGCCGGTGTCAACGGACTGTTCGACACCCTGGTGGTGTTCGAGTCGTATCCCGTTGACGCGGACGGTATCCGGGCGAAGGCCGCCGATATCGACGGCATGGCCGTCACCGGTCTGGACGCCGCCGACGCCACCCACTACCCGCTGACCCTCATCGCTCAGCTCGACAGCCGGCTGCGTATTCGCGCGGGTTACCTGCGGGATCTGTTCGACGAGGAGGCTGTCCGCCGCATCGCCGACCGCCTGGTGCGGGTGCTCACCGCCATCACCACCGCACCCGGTGCGGCCGTGGGCGATATCGAGCTGGTGGACGCCGCCGAGCGCGAACTCGTTGTCTCGCAGTGGAACCGGACCGACTTCGATGTCGCGGCCGTGCTCAACGAACGTGAGGCCGACGCGGCGACGCTGGTCGCGATGTTCGAGGCGCAGGCCGAGCGGACTCCGGACGCGATCGCGCTCAGCTTCGAGGGGACGAGTCTGTCCTACGCCGAGTTCGGCGAGCGGGTGCACCGCCTGGCGCGCTGGCTCGTCGAGCGTGGCGTCGGCGCGGAATCCTTTGTCGCGCTGGGTATGCGGCGTTCGATCGACCTGGTTGTCGGCATGTACGCCGTCGCCGTCGCGGGTGCCGCCTATGTGCCGCTGGATCCAGATCACCCGGCCGAGCGCATCGAGTACATCCTCGAGACCGCCGACCCGGTGACCGTGCTGACCTCCGGTGACGACCTGCCGGTCGACACCGCGCAGGTGCGCATCGACCTGCTGGAGCTGTCGAACTACTCGGCCGCGCCGCTGACGGACGCGGATCGTCGTGCGCCGCTGCGGGATTCCAACACCGCGTACGTCATCTTCACCTCCGGTTCGACCGGTCGCCCGAAGGGTGTGGCGGTGCCGCACTCGGCGATCGTGAACCGCCTGGTGTGGATGCAGGCCGAATACGGGCTGACCGCCGATGATGTGGTGTTGCAGAAGACGCCCGCCACCTTCGACGTGTCGGTGTGGGAGTTCTTCTGGCCCTTGCAGATCGGTGCGAAGCTGGTCGTCGCGAAGCCGGAAGGCCATCGCGATCCGGCGTACCTCGCCGACCTCATCGCGACCGAGGGCGTGACGGTCACTCACTTCGTGCCGTCCATGCTCGCGGTGTTCGTCGCCGAAGAGTCGGCGGCACGTTGCACCAGCCTGCGGCTGGTCTTCGCCTCCGGTGAGGCGCTCTCGGCCAAGCCGTCGCACAAGCTGCGCGCGCTGACCGGTGCGGAACTGCACAACCTCTACGGCCCGACCGAGGCCGCGGTCGACGTCACCTACCACCAGGTGATCGACGCCGACGCGGACTCGGTGCCGATCGGCCGCCCGGTCTTCAATACCCAGGTGTACGTGCTGGATTCGCGGCTTCGGCCGGTTCCGGTGGGTGTCGCGGGTGAGCTCTACCTGGCGGGTGCGCAGTTGGCGCGCGGCTATGTGGCGCGACCGGACCTGTCCTCGGATCGCTTCGTGGCCAACCCGTTCGGTGACGGCGAGCGCATGTACCGCACGGGTGACCTGGTCACCTGGACCGCCGACGGCGAGCTGGACTACATCGGCCGTACCGACTTCCAGGTGAAGCTGCGTGGTCTGCGCATCGAGCTCGGTGAGATCGAATCCGCGCTCACCGCACTGGATTCGGTGGCGCAGTCGGTGGTCGTGGTGCGCAGCGATGTGCACACCGGCGATCAGCTGGTCGCCTACGTCATCCCGGCCGCCGGGCACACGGTGGACGTGGAGAAGGTGCGCGCCGAGATCGGTGAGAGCCTGCCCGCGTACATGGTGCCGTCGGTGCTGCTGGCGCTGGATGAGTTCCCGCTCAACGCCTCCGGCAAGCTGGACCGCAAGGCGCTGCCCGCGCCGGTGTTCGAAGCGGCGGTCTTCCGCGCCCCGGTGACCCCGATCGAGCAGATCGTGGCCGGGGTGTTCGCCGAGGTGCTCGGTGCCGAACGCGTCGGTCTCGACGACGACTTCTTCGCCCTCGGCGGCAACTCGCTGATCGCCACCCAGGTGGCGGCGCGACTGTCGTCCGCGCTGGACGCGCAGATCGGGGTGCGCGAGATCTTCGAGGCCTCGTCGGTCGCCGGACTCGCGGCGCGCGTCGAAAGCCATTCCGGCACCGGCACTCGCCTCGCGCTGACCGCGATGGAGCGCCCGGAGCGGCTGCCGCTGTCGCTGGCGCAGAAGCGCATGTGGTTCCTCAACCGGTTCGATCCCGAATCGGCCATCGACAACATCCCGGCGGCGGTGCGCCTGTCGGGTCTGGTGGATCGCCAGGCCCTGCAGATCGCGGTCGCCGACGTGCTGGCGCGCCACGAGTCGCTGCGCACCCGGTTCCCGGAGGTCGACGGCGAGGCGTTCCAGGAGATCGTGCCGACCGGCCAGGTCATCCCGGACCTGACCCCGGTCGAGGTCTCCGAAGCCGAACTGCCGCAGGCGCTCTCGACGCTGGTGCTGACCGGCTTCGACGTCACCGTCGACGTGCCGTTCCGGGCCGCCCTCTTCGAGGTCAGCCCCACCGAACACGTGCTGGCGCTGGTGGTGCACCATATCTCCGCCGACGGCTTCTCCATGGGCCCGCTCACCCGCGACGTGATGACCGCCTACGGCGCTCGCGTCACCGGCGGCGAACCCGACTGGCAGCCGCTGGAAGTCCAGTACGCCGACTACGCGCTGTGGCAGCGCGCGGTGCTGGGCGACGAGCACGACGCCGAATCGGTGATCTCCCAGCAGATCTCATACTGGCGTGACGCGCTGACCGGCCTGCCCGATCAGCTCGACCTGCCCGCCGACCGGCCGCGTCCGGCCATCGCCTCCGGGCGCGGCGCGACGCACCTGTTCGACATCGACGCCGAAACCCACGCCGCGCTGGCCGAACTCGCCCGCACCCGCGGTGCGACGCTGTTCATGGTCATGCACTCCGCGCTGGCCGTGCTGCTGTCCCGGTTGTCGGGGGAGCGCGACATCGCCATCGGCACCCCGGTCGCCGGTCGTGGTGAGCGTGCCCTCGATGATCTGATCGGCATGTTCGTCAACACCCTGGTGCTGCGCACCGAGGTGGACGGCGGCACCGGCTTCACCGAACTGCTGAACACGGTGCGCGCCACCGACATTCAGGCCTTCGGTCACGCCGATCTGCCCTTCGAGCGGCTGGTCGAGATCCTCAACCCGACCCGCTCGCAGGCGCGGCACCCGCTGTTCCAGGTGATGCTGTCGTTCCAGAACACCGGCATCAACGAGCTGGAGCTGCCGGGTCTGACCGTGAGCGGCGTCGACCTGCCGCTGGACACCGCCAAGTTCGATCTCCAGCTGGTGCTGACCGAGAAGCTCGGTGCCGCCGATGTTTCCGGCAACGGCCACGGTGCCGCCCTGTCCGGCATCACCGCCGAGATCATCTACGCCACCGATCTGTTCGACGCGGCCACCATGGCCGACTTCGCCGACCGGTTCGACTTGCTGCTCAAGGGCATTGCCGCGCAGCCGGATCGGGCCATCGGCGATATCGAGCTGCTGGTCCCGGGTGAGCGCACCCGGGTGCTGCGGGATTCGAACCAGACCACCACCGGCGACGACTACGTGCCGAGCCGGACGCTGGTCGCGCAGTTCGAGGCCCAGGCCGCGCTGACGCCGGACGCGACCGCGGTCGGCTTCGCACCCGCCGACGCCGCGCAGCCGGTGGTGTCGCTGACCTACGCCGAGTTCTCCGCCCGGGTGAACCAGCTGGCCCGCCGCCTCATCACCGAGGGCGTCGGACCGGAATCCCTGGTCGCCCTGCACATTCGGCGCTCGATCGACTTCGTGGTCGCCGCCTACGCGGTGGTCACCGCCGGTGGCGCGTACGTGCCGGTGGATCCGGACCAGCCCGCCGAGCGCATCGCCCACGTGCTCGGCACCGCGAACCCGGTATGCGTGCTGGCCACCTCGAGCTCGCGGGTCGAAACCGATGCGTTCGGAGTCCTGGAGGTCGACACCGCCGACCTCTCCGACCAGGCCGCGCACCCGGTGGCCGACGCCGAACGCCGCGCCCCGCTGCACCCGCAGCATCCGGCGTACGTCATCTTCACCTCCGGTTCGACCGGAAAGCCCAAGGGCGTCAGCGTCTCCCACGAGGCGATCGTCAACCAGGTCGACTGGATGCAGGCCGAGTACCAGCTCACCGCCGCGGACATCTACCTGCAGAAGACCCCCAGCACGTTCGACGTGTCGCTGTGGGGCTACTTCATGCCGCTGCGCGTCGGCGCGACGCTGCTGCTCGCCACCGCGGACGGGCATCGCGATCCGGCGTACCTGACCGATGTGATCGAGCGCCACGGCGTCACCGTCACCGACTTCGTGCCCTCGATGCTGAGTGTCTTCGCCGCCCAGCCGGATTCGGATCAGGTGCGGACCGCGCTGCGCACGCTGCGTCAGGTGTACGTGATCGGTGAGGCGCTGCCCGCCGAGACCGTGCGCGCCTTCGGCGCGGTCAGCGCCGCCGAGGTGCACAACCTGTACGGCCCGACCGAGGCCGCGGTGTCGATCACCTACCGCGATGTCACCGGCGAGGTCGACCGGGTCGTCATGCCGATCGGCAGCCCGGAGTGGAACAGCCGTGTCTACGTGCTGGATTCGCGCCTGCACCCGACGCCTCCGGGTGTCGCGGGTGAGCTGTACCTGGCCGGTGTCCAGCTGGCGCGCGGCTACGTCGCGCGGCCGGACCTCACCTCGGATCGCTTCGTCGCCAACCCGTTCGACGCGGCGGGCGAGCGCATGTACCGCACCGGTGACCTGGTGCGCTGGGATCACACGGGTGCCGAAGCCGAGCTGGTCTACCTGGGCCGCACCGACTTCCAGGTGAAGTTCCGCGGTCAGCGCATCGAGCTCGGCGAGATCGAGACCGCGCTCACCGCGCACGAATCGGTCAGCCAGGCCGTGGTGGTGCTCTACACCGACGAGCACACCGGCGACATGCTCGCGGGCTACGTGGTGCCCGCGGCGGGACCGGTCGATCAGGAAGCGCTGCGGGCGCACCTGGCCGGACGCCTGCCGTCCTACATGGTGCCCGCCGCGCTGGTGGTGCTGGACGCGTTCCCGCTCAACACCTCCGGCAAGCTCGACCGCAAGGCGCTGCCCGCGCCGACCTTCGAGGTGCGGGCCTTCCGGGCCCCGGAGTCCTCGACCGAGCAGTCCGTCGCCGCGGTCTTCACCGAGACCCTCGGCCTCGAGCGACCGGTCGGCCTGGACGACGACTTCTTCGCCCTCGGCGGCAACTCGCTGATCGCGACCCAGGTCGCCGCCCGCCTCGGCGCGGCGCTCGACACCCGGGTTCCGGTCCGGCTGCTGTTCGAGGCCCCGTCGGTGACGGCGCTGGCCGCGGCCCTCGAGGCCGCCACCGGCACCGGTCGCGGCAAGGCTCTGAAGGCCGGTCCGCGCCCGGAAGAGATCCCGCTGTCGCTGGCTCAGCAGCGCATGTGGTTCCTCAACCGCTTCGACACCGCCTCTGCCGTCAACAACATCCCGCTCGCGGTCCGCCTCACCGGCGACCTCGATGTGGATGCCCTGCTGGCCGCCGTCGGCGACCTGCTCGAGCGGCACGAGGTGCTGCGCACCATCTACCCGGAGAACGCGGAAGGCCGTGGCGTGCAGGTCATCCTGCCCGCCGACCAGGTCCGCCTGGACTCCGCGGCCAATGCCGGAATCCATGGCGGTGGCCTCGGACTGGCCGCACTCGAGGTGCCCGAGGCGGAGCTGCGCGAGCGCATCGCCGAGCTGGTGCTCACCGGCTTCGACGTCACCGCCGCGGCCCCTGTGCGTGCCGGACTGTTCCGAGTCAGCGATGCCGAAGAGCCCACGCACGTCCTGGTTTTCGTGGTTCACCACATCTCCGGCGACGGCTGGTCGGTGCGACCGCTGGCCCGCGACGTCATGGTCGCCTACGCCGCGCGCGCCAATGGCGAGGTGCCGGGCTGGGCTCCGCTGCCGGTGCAGTACGCCGACTTCGCGCTGTGGCAGCGCGAGACCCTCGGCGACGAGGACAACGCCGAATCGCTGATCTCCCAGCAGGTCTCCTACTGGAGCACCGAACTGGCGGGCCTGCCCGACCAGATCGACCTGCCCTCGGATCGTCCGCGCCCGGCCGTCGCCTCCAATGCCGGTGGCGTGCACGAGTTCGAGATCGACGCCGAGCTGCTGGCCGGACTCAACGGCCTGGCCCGCGAGCACGGCGCATCGCTGTTCATGGTGGTGCACGCGGCCTTCGCGGCCCTGCTGGCGCGACTGTCCAACGGTGACGACATCGCCATCGGCACCGCGGTCGCCGGTCGTGGCGAGCAGGAGTTGGACGACGCCATCGGCATGTTCGTCAACACCCTGGTGCTGCGCTCCGCGGTCGACTCCGGTGAGAAGTTCACCGAACTGCTGGCCCGCACCAAGGACACCGACCTGGCCGCCTTCGGCCACGCCGACCTGCCCTTCGAGCGCCTGGTCGAGATCCTCAACCCGGCCCGCTCACAGGCCCGCAACCCGCTGTTCCAGGTCATGCTGTCGTTCCAGAACACCGGCGCGGCGACCTTCGCCCTGCCCGGCCTGGAAGTCGCGGGCGTGCCCCTGGACGTGGTCACCGCCAAGTTCGACCTGCACCTCAACATGATCGAGCGGGAAAACGGCGACGGCATGCTCGCCGAATTCGCCTACGCCACCGACATGTTCGACGCGGCCACCGTCGCGGGCTTCGGCGCGCGCCTGGTGCGCCTGCTCTCGGCCGTGATCGCGTCGCCGACCGCGCTGGTCGGCGATATCGAACTGCTCGACGCCACCGAGCGCCGTCAGGTGCTGCGGAACTGGAACGCCACCGAATACGACGTCGAACGCGTCGCCCTCGGCGGCAAGAAGCGTTCGGCCGCACCGCGTTCCGACGTCGGCGTCACCCTGGCGTCGATGTTCGAGACGCAGCTGAAGGCGACCCCCGACCTCACCGCGCTGGTGTTCGAGGGCGAGAGCCTGACCTACGGCGAGTTCGCGTCGCGGGCACACCGCCTGGCCCGCCACCTCGTCGCCGAGGGCGTCGGCCCGGATACCTATGTGGCACTGGGCATGCGCCGCTCCTTCGAGCTGCTGGTCGGCATGTACGCCGTCACCCTCGCCGGTGGCGCCTACGTGCCGCTGGACCCGGACCACCCGGCCGAGCGCAACCAGTACGTGCTCGACATCGCGCAGCCGGTGTGCGTGCTCAGCACCGGTCGCGACGGCTTCGAAACCGCCACTCGCACACTGCTGATCGACGCGCTGGAAGCCGACGGCGTGCTGTCGGGCTACGCCGACGGACCGATCACCGACGCCGACCGCGTCGCCCCGCTGCACGGTGACAACACCGCTTACGTGATCTTCACGTCGGGTTCGACCGGTCGCCCGAAGGGTGTGGCCGTGAGCCACGCCTCCATCGTCAACCGTCTGGTGTGGATGCAGACCGAATACGGTCTGTTCGATGACGATGTGGTGTTGCAGAAGACGCCCGCCACCTTCGACGTGTCGGTGTGGGAGTTCTTCTGGCCCTTGCAGATCGGCGCGACCCTGGTCATCGCCAAGCCGGACGGTCACCGCGATCCGGCCTACCTGGCCGACCTGATCATCGAGACCGGCGTCACCACCGCGCACTTCGTGCCGTCGATGATGTCGGTGTTCGTGGCCATGCTGGAAGCCGATTCGGACAAGGCCGCCGCCTGCACCTCGCTGCACCAGGTCTTCGCCTCCGGCGAGGCGCTGCCGGTGCCGACCGCGCAGAAGTTGCGCGAGCTGACCGGTGCCCGCCTGCACAACCTGTACGGTCCCACCGAGGCGGCCGTCGACGTCACCTATCACGAGGTGGAGGACACCGACACGCTGTCGGTGCCGATCGGTGCGCCGGTCTTCAATACCCGTGTCTACGTGCTGGATTCGCGTCTGCACCCGGTCGCCCCGGGTGTCGCGGGTGAGCTGTACCTGGCCGGTGTCCAGCTGGCACGCGGCTATGTCGCGCGGCCGGACCTGACCGCCGATCGCTTCGTCGCGGATCCGTTCCACGACGGTCAGCGCATGTACCGCACCGGTGACCTCGTCAAGTGGAGTGGTCGCGGGGAACTGGATTACCTGGGCCGCACCGACTTCCAGGTGAAGCTGCGCGGTCTGCGCATCGAGCTCGGTGAGATCGAAGCCGCGCTGACGGCCGTCGAATCCATCGCGCAGGCGGTGGTCGTGGTCCGCAGCGACGAGCGGCTCGGCGAACAGCTGGTCGGCTACCTGGTTCCGGCCGTGGGCCACGTCGTCGATGTCGACGCGGTGCGCACCGGCCTGCACGACGCGCTGCCCGGCTACATGGTGCCGACCGCGTTCGTGCTGCTGGACGCCTTCCCGCTCAACGCCTCCGGCAAGCTGGATCGCAAGCAGCTGCCCGCGCCGGTGTTCGAGGCCAAGGTCTTCCGGGCCCCGTCCACCCCGATCGAGGAGATCGTGGCGGGCATCTTCACCGACGTCCTCGGCGTCGGCCGGGTCGGTCTCGACGACGACTTCTTCGAGCTCGGCGGCAACTCGCTGATCGCCACCCAGGTCACCGCCCGCCTCGGCGCGGCCCTGGACACCCAGCTGGCGGTCCGCGACCTGTTCGAGGCCTCCACGGTGGCGGCGCTGGCCGCCCAGGTCGAGCGCAATGCCGGTTCCGGCGCGCGCCCGCGCCTGATCCGCGGTGACCGGCCCGAATACCTGCCGCTGTCCCCGGCGCAGCAGCGCTACTGGTTCCTCAACCAGTTCGACACCACCATCTCGGCGGTGGACAACATCCCGCTGGCGGTCCGCCTCACCGGCGCGCTGGATCTGGATGCCATGCGGCAGGCCATCGCCGACATGATCGCCCGCCACGAGGTGCTGCGCACCATCTATCCGCGGTCGGTCGCGGGTCCGCGCCAGGTCATCCTGACCACCTCGCGTATCGACCTGTCGCTGACGCCGGAGGAGGTGACCGAGGACGAATTGCTCGGCAAGGTCATCGAATTCGCCATGACCACCTTCGATGTCACCGTCGAGGTGCCGCTGGCGGTCAAGTTGTTCCACATCGCGGACAGCCCGTTGGGTGATATGGGCGTGATAACCGAACAGCACGTGCTGGCCTTCACCGTGCACCACGTCTCCGCCGACGGCTCGTCGATGGGCCCGATGGCGCGCGACATCATGGTCGCCTACATGGCCCGGGTGAACGGCGATGTGCCGCAGTGGAATCCGCTGCCGGTGCAGTACGCCGACTACGCGCTGTGGCAGCGTGAGGTGCTGGGTTCGGAGAGCGATCCGGAATCCCTGGCCGCCAAGCAGGTCGGATACTGGACCCGGGCCCTCGCGGGTCTGCCGGACCAGCTCGAGCTGCCGACCGACCGCCCGAGTCCGCCCGCACAGTCCTTCCACGGCAAGGCACTTCGCTTCGACATCGACGCCGAGCGGCACGGCAAGCTGCATCAGCTGGCCCGGGCCAGCAATGCCTCGCTGTTCATGGTCGTGCACGCCGCGCTGGCGGTCCTGCTGGCGCGCCTGTCCGGCACCGGCGATATCGCGGTCGGCACCCCGATCGCGGGCCGTGGTGAGCGCGAACTCGACGACCTGATCGGCATGTTCGTCAACACCCTGGTGTTCCGCACCCAGGTCGACGGCAGCGTGAGCTTCGCCGACCTGCTCGCCGAGGTGCGCGAACGCGACCTGGAGGCATTCGCCAACGCGGACGTGCCGTTCGAGCGTCTCGTCGAGGTGCTCAACCCGGTCCGCTCCACCGCGCGCAACCCGCTGTTCCAGGTCGGCCTCTCGTTCCAGAACCTGGCCGAGACCGCCTTCGAACTGCCGGGCCTGCACGTGTCCGCGGTCGACTTCGAATCGCGACTGGCCAAGACCAGCCTGCAGGTGACGCTCTACGACCGGTACGCCGAGGACGGCACCCCGGCCGAGATCTTCACCGAATTCGGTTACGCCACCGACCTGTTCGACGAACCGACGGTGCGCTCCTTCGCCGACCGCTTCATCCGGGTGCTGGACGCCATCGTGGCCGACGCCACCACCCCGGTCGGCGACATCGACCTGCTCGACGCAGAGGAGAACGACCGGATCCTGCAGCGCTGGAACAACACCGGGCAGAGCGTCGACGCCGTGCTGCCCGGCGGTTCCGAGGCCACCCTGGCCTCGCTGCTGGACCGCGCGGTGTCCGACGACCCGAAGGCGGTGGCCATCGTGGCCGACTCCGCCGACGGCGCGGACACGCTGACCTACGCCGAGCTCGACGCCCGGGTCAACCAGCTCGCCCGCGAGCTCATCGCGCGCGGCATCGGTGCGGAAGACCGTGTCGCCCTGGCGATCCGGCGCTCCACCGATCTGGTGGTCGCGATGTACGCGGTCGCCAAGTCGGGTGCCGCCTATGTGCCGATCGACCCGGATCAGCCCGCCGAGCGTGTCGGCTACATCCTGGAGACCGCGGCCCCCAAGGCCGTGCTCACCACGGCCGCAGTCGGTTTCGAGACCGAGCTGGCGCAGGTGCTGCGCATCGACGAGCTGGACCTGTCCGGCCACTCCGATGCGCCGGTCACCGCCACCGACCGGGTCCGCGAGCTGACCGCCGCCAATACGGCGTACGTCATCTTCACCTCCGGTTCCACCGGCCGCCCGAAGGGTGTGGCGCTGCCGCACGGCGCGGTCGTCAACCAGTTGCTGTGGAAGGTCACCGAATTCGGCCTCGACCCGGCCGACGCGGTGCTGCTCAAGACCGCCGCCACCTTCGACCTCTCGGTCTGGGAGTTCTGGTCCGGCGTGGCCTGCGGCGGCCGCCTGGTCATCGCGGCCCCCGACGGCCACAAGGATCCGGCGTACCTCAACGAGCTGATGGCGCGGGAATGGGTGACCACCCTGCACGTGGTGCCGTCCATGCTCGACGCGCTGCTCACCGACGGGCTGCCGGATTCGCTGTGGCGCATCCTGGCCATCGGTGAGGCGCTGCCCGGACCGCTGGCGCAGCGGGTGCTGCGGGAGCGTCCGCGCACCGAGCTGTTCAACCTCTACGGCCCGACCGAGGCCGCGGTGTCCATCACCAGCCACCGGGTCACCGAGCGCGACGAACTGTCGGTGTCCATCGGCTCCGCCGAGTGGAATTCCCAGGTGTTCGTGCTGGATTCGCGGTTGCGGCCGGTGCCGGTCGGCGTCTCCGGTGAGCTGTATCTGGCCGGTGCGCAGCTGGCGCGCGGCTACTACGGCCGCCCGGACCTGACCTCGGATCGCTTCGTGGCCAACCCGTTCGGTGCCGCCGGTGCCCGCATGTACCGCACCGGCGACCTGGTGGCCTGGCTGGCCAACGGGGAGCTGGAGTACCGGGGCCGCACCGACTTCCAGGTGAAGATCCGTGGTTTCCGCATCGAGCTCGGTGATATCGAGAACGCGCTGCTGCGCCTGGACTCCATCGCCTCGGCGGCGGTGCTGGCGCACACCGACCCGGTGCTGGGCGACCGCCTGGTGGCCTACGTGGTCGGCGCGGACGGCGAACCCGACAAGAAGCAGCTGCAGTCCACGCTGGCCGCGGAGCTGCCGTCGTACATGATCCCGTCGGTGTTCATGCCGCTGAACGCGTTGCCGCTCAACGCCAACGGCAAGCTCGACCGCAAGGCGCTGCCCGAGCCCAGCTTCGAGAAGGCGGTCTTCCGCGCTCCGGTCAGCCCGATCGAGCAGATCGTGGCGGGCGTGTTCGCGGAGGTGCTGCGCGTCGAGACCGGCCGCATCGGCCTCGACGACGACTTCTTCCAGTGGGGCGGCAACTCGCTGCTGGCCACCCAGGTGGCGGCGCGCCTCGGCGAGGCGCTCAACTCGCGGGTGCCGGTGCGCCTGCTGTTCGAGGCCTCCACCGTGGCCGCGCTGGCCGCCCGGGCCGAACAGGACGCCGGGGCCGGCCGCAAGGCGCTCGTCGCCGCACCGCGACCGGAGAACATCCCGCTGTCGCTGGCACAGCAGCGCATGTGGTTCCTCAACCGCTTCGACACCGCCTCGGCGGCCTACAACGTGCCGGTCGCGGTGCGCCTGTCCGGCGTGCTCGACGAGGCGGCACTGCGTTCGGCCATCGCGGATGTGGTTGCGCGCCACGAGATCCTGCGCACCATCTACCCGCAGACCGAGGACGGCGCGGTGCAGGTCATCCTGCCGCCCGCGCAGGCCGTGCCGGAGCTGCAGGTTCGCACCGTCACCTCCGGCGAGGTCGTCGGCGCGGTGGTGGAGCTGACGTCGACCTCCTTCGACGTCACCGTCGAGGTGCCGATCAAGGTGGCGCTGTTCCGCATCGAGGACGCGGCCCCGGCCGCCCCCGCCGCGGCGCCGAAGTCGGAGGCCGCGGCACACGCGGCGGCCTACACCTTCGACTTCGCCGATATCGAGCCCACCGGGCAGTACCCGATCGTGGACCCGAACGCGCCCGCGCCCGCCGAATACGTGCTGGCACTGGTGATTCACCACATCTCCGGTGACGGCTCCTCGGTGGCCCCGCTGACCCGGGACCTGATGACCGCCTACGCGGCGCGCTCGATCCGGCAGAAGCCGGGCTGGTCGCCGCTGGCCGTGCAGTACGCGGACTACTCCATCTGGCAGCGCGAACTGCTCGGCAGCGAAGACGATCCGGAATCGCTGGCGTCCAAGCAGGTCGCCTACTGGAAGCAGGCGCTGACCGGGCTGCCCGATCAGCTGGATCTCCCGGCCGACCGGCCGCGTCCGGCGGTGCAGTCGTTCTCCGGTGGCAAGATCGACATCCGCATCGATGCCGAATTGCACCGGGCGCTGGTCGAATTGGCGCGTGCCGAGGGTGCGACGCTGTTCATGGTCGTGCACACCGCGCTCGCGGTGCTGCTGTCGCGCCTGTCGAATGCCGACGACATCGCCATCGGTACTCCGATGGCCGGTCGTGGCGAGGCGGTGCTGGACGACCTGATCGGCATGTTCGTCAACACCCTGGTGTTCCGCACCCGGGTCGATGGCGGCGAGCCGTTCGCCGAACTGCTGGCACGCCAGCGTGAGACCGACATCCAGGCGTACGCCAACGCCGACGTGCCGTTCGAGCGCCTGGTCGAGGTGCTCAACCCGGCGCGCTCCACCGCGCGGCATCCGCTGTTCCAGGTGGGTCTGTCCTTCCAGAACCTGACCCGCTCCAGCCTGGAACTGCCGGGCCTGACCGTCTCCGGTCTGGACGTCGACACCGAGCTCTCACAGTTCGATCTGCACCTGATCGTCTCCGACATCTACGGCGACGACGGTGCGGCACAGGGCATCCTGGGCATCCTGACCTACGCCGCGGACATCTTCGATCACGACACCGCACGCGGGTTCGCCGATCGGTTCGTGCACCTGCTCACCGAGATCGTGAGCGCGCCGCGCACCGCGGTCGGCGAGATCGAGCTGCTGGCCCCGGCCGAGCGGACCGAACTCCTCGACGCCCGCAACGCCACCGCGCACGCGGTGAACACCGACGCCACGCTGGTGTCGCTGCTCGAGACCGCGGTGCGGGCCAAGCCGACCGCCATCGCCCTGATCGGGCCCGATGGTGAGACGCTGACCTACGCGGAACTCAGCGCGCGGGTCAACGGCCTTGCCCGGCACCTGATCTCGCTGGGCGTGGGCCCGGAGGACCGGGTCGCGCTGGCGCTGCGGCGCTCGGTGGATCTGGTCGTGGCCATGTACGCGGTGTCGGTCGCCGGTGGCGCGTACGTGCCGGTGGATCCCGACCAGCCCGCGGAGCGGACCGGGTACATCCTGGAAACCGCCGCGCCGGTGTGTGTGCTGACCAACGCCGCTGCCGAGTTCTCGACCGAGATCGCGCCGCTGGTGCACCTGGATCAGCTTGCGCTGTCGGCTATCTCGCACACTCCGGTGAGCGATGCCGAGCGGGTCGCGCCGCTGCGTCCGTGGAACACCGCGTATGTCATCTTCACCTCCGGTTCCACCGGACGGCCGAAGGGTGTGGCGCTGCCGCACGCGGCGATCGCCAACCAGTTGCAGTGGAAGACAGCCGAATTCGAGCTCGGCGCGGACGACGCGGTGCTGCTCAAGACGGCCGCGACCTTCGACCTGTCGGTGTGGGAATTCTGGTCGGCCGCCGTCTCCGGTGGTCGCCTGGTCATCGCCGCGCCCGACGGGCACCGGGATCCGGCGTACCTCAACGAGCTGATGGCGCGTGAGCGCGTCACCACGCTGCACGTGGTGCCGTCCATGCTGGACGCGCTGATCACCGAATCCGGTGGGGCGCTCAACGATTCGCTGCGCCGGGTGCTGGCCATCGGTGAGGCGCTGCCGGCCGCGGTGGCGCAGCGCTTCCGGGCCGCCAACCCCGACGCGGGGCTGTTCAACCTGTACGGCCCGACCGAGGCCGCGGTGTCCATCACCAGCCACCGGGTCACCGACGCCGACCTGGGTTCGGTGTCGATCGGTGTGCCGGAATGGAATTCGCGGGTCTACGTGCTCGACGCGCGTCTCAACCCGGTGCCCGCGGGGGTCTCCGGTGAGCTGTACCTGGCCGGTGCGCAGCTGGCGCGCGGCTACTTCGCCCGACCGGACCTGACCGCGGATCGCTTCGTGGCCAGCCCGTTCGGTGACGGCGAGCGCATGTACCGCACCGGTGACCTGGTGGCGTGGTCGCCGGTCAGCGGGGAGCTGGAGTACCGGGGCCGCACCGACTTCCAGGTGAAGATCCGCGGTTTCCGCATCGAGCTCGGCGAGATCGAGGCCGCGCTGCTGGCGCTGCCGGAGATCGCGCAGACCGCCGTGCTGGCCCGCTCCGACGCGCGCACCGGTGACCGCCTGGTCGCCTACCTGGTGCCGTCGGGCACGGATGTCGAAGTGTCACTGGTGAAGTCGGCGCTGTCGGACGCACTGCCGTCCTACATGGTGCCCTCGGCGTTCGTGGTGCTCGACGCGCTGCCGCTCAACGTGAACGGCAAGCTCGACCGTAAGGCGTTGCCGGAGCCGGAGTTCGAGACCACCGCCTTCCGGGCGCCGTCCACCCCGATCGAGGAGATCGTGGCGGGCGTCATCGGCGAGGTGCTCGGCCTGACCGAAGACGGCCGGGTCGGCGCGGACGACGACTTCTTCGCCCTCGGCGGCAACTCGCTGCTGGCCACCCAGGTCGCCGCCCGTCTCGGCGCGGCGCTGGACGCCCGCATCCCGGTGCGCGCCGTGTTCGAGGCCTCCACCGTCGCCGGGCTCGCCGCCAAGGTCGAGCAGCACGCCGGCGCGGGAGATCGCAAGGCGCTCACCGCCGGACCGCGTCCGGAGCAGGTGCCGCTGTCGCTGGCACAGCAGCGCATGTGGTTCCTCAACCAGTTCGACACCGCCTCGGCGGCCTACAACGTGCCCGTCGCGGTGCGCCTCACCGGTACGCTCGATGTGGACGCGCTGGCTCAGGCCGTCGCGGACGTGGTCGGTCGGCACGAGACCCTGCACACGATGTACCCGCAGGTCGACGGTGCTGCCGTGCAGGTGATCGTGCCTGCGGCGCAGGCGGTTCCGGATCTGCGGCCGATCGTGGTGGCCGCCGACTCGGTGCGCGACCGGATCGCCGAACTGATCACCACCGGCTTCGACGTCACCACCGAGGTTCCGGTGCACGCCAAGCTGTTCCGGGTCGACGGCGGTACTGATGTAGAGCACGTGCTCGTCTTCGTCACCCACCACATCGCGGCAGACGGCTGGTCCATGGGCCCGCTGACCCGCGACGTGATGGTGGCCTACGCCGCCCGCGCGGCCGGGGTCACCCCGGGCTGGGCGCCGCTGCCCGTGCAGTACGCCGACTTCAGCCTCTGGCAGCGCGAAGCGCTCGGCGCGGAAGACGATCCGGCCAGCCTGATCTCCGCGCAGGCCGACTACTGGCGCACCGCGCTGGCGGATCTGCCCGACGAGCTGAACCTGCCCTCGGATCGTCCGCGCCCGATGGCGCAGTCCTTCCGCGGCGGCCGGGTGCTGTTCCCGATCGACAAGGATCTGCACCGGGGTCTGCAGCAGATCGCGCGCACCAACAACGCGACCATGTTCATGGTCGTGCACACCGCGCTCGCGGTGTTCCTGGCGCGACTGTCCGGCACCACCGACATCGCCATCGGCGCGCCCATCGCGGGTCGTGGTGAAGCCGAGCTGGACAACCTGATCGGCATGTTCGTCAACACCCTGGTGCTGCGCACCGAGGTGAACGGGCAGAGCGGGTTCACCGAGCTGCTGGGCCGGGCCAAGGACAGCGACCTGCAGGCGTTCGCGCACGCGGACATTCCGTTCGAGCGGCTCGTGGAACTGCTCAACCCGGAGCGCTCCACCGCGCGGCATCCGCTGTTCCAGGTGGCGCTGTCGTTCGAGAACCTGCCGGAGAGCTCCTTCGAGCTGCCGGGCCTGCGGGTCGCCGCGGTCGAGTTCGAGAACGAGGTCGCCAAGTTCGACCTGATGCTGACCCTGACCGAGGCCGGATCCGGTGCGGACGCGGGCATGTACGCCGAATTCGGTTACGCCCGTGACCTGTTCGACCAGGCGACCGTCGAAGGGTTCGCGCAGCGCTTCACCCGCCTGCTCGGGCAGATCGTGGCCGCACCGCGCCAGGCCGTCGGGGATCTGGAGATCCTCGACGCCACCGAACGCGCCGACCTGATCGCCCGCACCGGCGGTCCGGCCATCACGCCGCGCGTGCTGCCCGAACTGCTGGCCGAGGCCGTCGCCAACAACCCGGTCGGCGAGGCGGTCGTCTTCGACGGCCAGGCCCTCGGCTACGCCGAACTCGACGCCGCCTCCTCGCGCCTGGCGCGGGTGCTCATCGAGCGCGGCGCCGGACCGGAAACCCGTATCGCGGTGGCGATCCGGCGCTCGTTCGAATCGGTGCTGGCCATCTGGGCCGTCGCCAAGTCGGGCGCGGCGTTCGTGCCGGTCGACCCGTCCTACCCGGCCGACCGCATCGCGCACATGGTCAACGACTCCGGCGCGGTGCTGGGTCTGACGGTGGACGACGAGCTGTCGGGGCTGCCGCCGGTCAAGAGCCTGGCGGGCTGGATCTCGCTCGACGATCCGATGGTGCAGGCCGAAATCGCCTCGCACTCCGCCGAATTGGTCACCGACACCGAGCGCTGGGGTGTGGTGCGGCCGGATCACGTGGCCTACGTGATCTACACCTCCGGCACCACGGGCATGCCCAAGGGCGTCGTGGTGACGCACTCGGGTCTGGCCAACTTCGCGACCGAGCAGATCGTGCGCTACAACCTCGACTCCGGTTCGCGGGCACTGCATTTCGCCTCGCCCTCGTTCGACGCGTCGGTGCTGGAGTACCTGCTGGCAATCGGTGCGGGCGGCACGCTGGTGATCGTCGCGCCGGGCATCTACGGCGGCGAGGAACTCTCCGAGCTGATCCAGCGCGAGCGCGCCACGCACGCGTTCATCACCCCGGCGGCGCTGGCGACCCTCGACCCGAAGGGCCTCGACAGCCTGCGGGTGCTGGTCGCCGGTGGTGAAGCGGTGCCTGCCGATCTGGTGGAGAAGTGGGCTATCCCGTTGGCGGATCGCACGACTCGTGCGTTCCACAACGGTTACGGTCCGACCGAGACCACGATCATGACCAACATCAGTGACGCGCTGACGCCGGGCGAGCTGGTCACCATCGGTGGCCCGATCCGCGGTATGCAGTCGCTGATCCTGGACGCACGGTTGCGGCCGGTGCCGGTCGGCGTCGCGGGCGAGCTGTACCTGTCGGGTATTCAGCTCTCGCGGGGCTACCACGACCGGCCGGGTCTGTCGGCGGAACGCTTCGTCGCCAACCCGTACGTTGCCGGTGAGCGCATGTACCGCACCGGTGACGTGGTCCGCTGGACCGCCACCGAAGCGCGGGGTGGCGGAGCGGAGGTGGAATACGTGGGCCGCAACGACTTCCAGGTGAAGGTGCGCGGTTTCCGTATCGAGCTCGGCGAGATCGACGCGGCGCTGGCGTCGCACGAGACCGTCGACTTCGCGGTCACCGTCGGCCACAAGCGCCCCGCCTCCCCGGGCTTCGAAGCCGGAGCGACCATTTTGGCCGCCTACGTGCTGCCGGTCGCGGGCCGGGTCATCGACATCGCGGAGCTCACCGAGCACGTCTCCGGCCGCCTGCCGGAGTACATGGTGCCCACCGCGATCACCGTGCTGGACGCGATCCCGCTGACCCCGGTCGGCAAGCTGGACCGGCGTGCGCTGCCCGAACCGGTGTTCACCGCGCGTGAATTCCGGGCTCCGGTCAGCGATCTGGAGGCGATCCTCGCCGAGGTGTTCGCCGATGTGCTCGGGCTCGAGCAGGTCGGTGCGGACGACTCGTTCTTCTCCCTCGGCGGCGACTCGATCCTGTCGATCCAGCTGGTCTCGCGGGCCAAGGCGCGCGGCATCAAGTTCTCGCCGCGCGACGTGTTCGAACAGCGCACCGTGGCCGGGCTGGCCGAGGTCGCCACCCTGGGCGGCGACACCGGCGTGCAGAAGCTGGCCGAACTGCCCGGCGGGGGAGTCGGCGACATCCCGCTGACGCCGATCATGCACGCGATCCTGTCGAATGGTTCGTCGTACCAGCGGTTCTCGCAGTCCATGCCGCTGCGACTGCCGGACGGCATCGCCCGCGAAACCCTGGTGGGTGCCATCGGCGCGGTCTTCGACCACCACGATGTGCTGCGGTCGCGGCTGCGCGGGAACTCCACGGACGGTTTCGAATTCGAGGTGCTGCCGCGCGGTGCGGTCGATGTCGACGCCCTCGTGCATCGGGTCGAACTGCCGGGCGACACCTCCGATGAGGAGCTGACCCGGGTCGGCAGCATCGAATTCGATGCCGCGCTGGGACGTTTGGATCCGGCGAACGCCGCCATGGTGCAGTTCGTGTGGTTCGCCTTCGGCTCCGCGGAGGGTGAGGCGAGCACCCGTCGCGATGTGCTGCTGATCGTCGCGCACCACATGGTGGTGGACGGCGTCTCCTGGCGCATCCTGATCCCGGATCTGGGTCTGGCCTGGTCGCAGCTGGCCTTCGAGCAGCCGATCGCGCTGCCCGAGACCGGCACCTCCATGCGGCGCTGGGCGCACGCCCTCGTCGAGGAGTCGGCCGCACCGGCACGCGTCGCGGAACTGCCGTTCTGGCAGCGGGTCACCGACACCCCCGATCCGCAGCTGGGTGCGCGGGCGTTCGATCCGGCGATCGACACCTTCGCCACCGTCGAGCGGGTCGAGGTCACGCTGCCGACCGCGGTCACCGAAGCCGTGCTCACCGCCGTGCCGCGCCTGTACCGGGGCGGCGTCAACGACGGACTGCTCTCGGCGCTGGCCATGGCCGTCGCGCGCTGGCGCGGTGAGACCGCGGGCGGCTCGGCGCTGATCAAACTCGAGGGCCACGGCCGCGAGGAAGAGATCGTGCCGGGCGCGGATCTTTCGCGCACGGTCGGCTGGTTCACCGCCGCCTTCCCGGTCCGTTTGGACCTCGATGGCGCGGACCTCGGCGATGCCTTCGAGGGCGGAAAAGCCCTGGGCGACATCGTGAAATCGGTCAAGGAGCAGCTCCTCGCCATGCCCGACAAGGGTCTCGGCTGGGGCCTGCTGCGGCACCTGAACCCGGAGACGGGGGCGGCGCTGCGCGACGTCGGGCAGATCAGCTTCAACTACCTGGGCCGGGTGTCCGCGGGCGAGGTGCCCGAGGATCTCGCCGAGGTCGGCTGGGTGCCCGTCGACGACCTGGGTCGCCTCGACGGCGAGATGGACGCCGACATGCCCGCCAACGCCACCCTCGACATCAACGCCATCGTCACCGACGGCGAGGACGGCCCGCAGCTGGGCGCGGCCTTCGCCTTCCCGACCGGGCTGCTCGAGCGGGAACGCGTGCAGGAGTTCGCCGATCACTTCGTGGCGGCACTGAGCGCGCTCGCCGCGCACGCGCAACGGCCGGAATCCGGCGGCTACACGCCGTCGGACATGGCGCTGGTCGACGTGACGCAGCCGGATATCGAAGTGTGGGAACAGAATTACCCCGCGCTGACCGATGTGTGGCCGCTCTCGCCGCTGCAGTCCGGTCTGCTGTTCCACGCGATGCTCACCCAGAACACGGTGGACGTCTACACCATTCAGGCCGTGCTCGACCTGAGCGGCGTGGTCGACACCGACCGGCTGGCCGTGGCCGCGCAGGCCATCGTCGACCGGTACCCGAGCCTGCGCACCGCCTTCGTCACCGACAGCGACGGGCAGGCCCACCAGGTGGTGCTCGACAATGTCGAAGCGCCGTTCCGGGTGGTGGATCTGATGGATCTGCCGGAGGCCGAACGCAATCCGCGCATGCGGGTGCTCATCGACGAGGACCGGGCCGATCACTTCGATCTGTCCGCGGCCCCGCTGATGCGGTTCATCGTGTTCAAGGTCGCCGAGGACCAGTGGCACCTGGTGATCACCACCCACCACATCCTGGTGGATGGTTGGTCCATGCCGCTGCTCATGCGCGACCTGCTGGTGCTGTACGCGGTGCGCGGTGATCTGTCCGCGCTGCCGCGCGTGGTGTCCTACCGCAACTACCTGTCCTGGCTGGCCGGACGCGACCGCGAGGAATCCCTCGCGGCCTGGAAGAAGGCCCTGGCCGGGGTCAGCGAGCCCACCCAGCTCGCGCCCGCGCCGCGCAAGGACGAGCAGTACGAGATCGGCCGCTACACCCTGGATATCGACGCCGACCGCACCCGGGCGCTCACCAAGCGCGCCCAGGAGTTGGGCGTCACGTTGAACACGCTGGTGCAGACGGCGTGGGCGGTGCTCATCGGCCGCCTCACCGGACGCAGCGACGTGGTGTTCGGCGCGACCGTGTCCGGCCGCCCCGGCGACCTGGCGGGCGTGGAATCCATGGTGGGTCTGTTCATCAACACGGTGCCGGTGCGCATCCGCGTCGACGACCGTCTGACCATCGGCGGACTGCTGGAGAAGGTGCAGCACGACCAGGCCGACCTGCTCGACCACCACCACATCGGTTTGACCGAGATCCAGCGGTTGGCCGGTGCCGGAGCCGAATTCGACACCCTGGTGGTGTTCGAGTCCTACCCGGTCGACAAGGACGCGATCGCGGCCGCCAGTTCCATCGACGGCATGTCGGTCAACGGTGTGGGCATCAACGACAACACCCACTACCCGATGAGCCTCGCGGTCATGGCCGGTGCGTCCATCGAGATCTCCATGCGCTACCTCGACAGCCGCTTCACCGCCGACGAGGTGGAGATCCTCGCCGCGCGCCTGAACCGGGTGCTCGACACGCTGCTCGGCGACTCGGATGCTCTGGTCGGCGACATCGACATCCTCGATGAGACCGAACGCGCCCGCATCCTCGCCGAAAGTGCCATCACCACAGCCGATTCCGTCGCGGAACCGGCCCGGGTCGGCACCGCGACGGTGGCCAACGCGCTCGCCGAGGTGGTCGAGGAGGATCCGCAGGCACCGGCGCTGCTGTCCGACGGCCAGGAGATCGCGTACCACGTCCTGGACCGCCGCAGCTCGCAGCTGGCCCGACTGCTCATCGACCGCGGCGCGGGACCCGGCGACATCGTCGCCGTCGCCCTGCCGCACTCCGTCGACGCCGTCGTAGCCACCTGGGCCATCCAGAAGGCGGGCGCCGCGGCCCTGTTCGCCGACGGCCTCTCCTTCGGTGAAATCCTCGCCGCCGGAGCCAATTTCGGCATCGCCCAGGAACCCGCCGCCAGCTCGGTCCGCTGGTTGACGCCCTCCGACCCGAAGGTCCAGGCCGACCTCGCCGCGCGCCCCGCGCACCCGGTCTCCTACACCGACCGAGTCCGCCCCCTCGGCGAAACCGACCCCGCCTTCGTCTACCGCAACGGCTCCGACACCTGGGCCACCCTCACCCAGTCCGAAGCCCTCGACCGCGCCGCGACCCTGCGCACCGACAACGAGATCGACTACGAATCGACCACCTACACAACAACCCTCGCCGGTCTCCCCGCGATCCACGAGTTCCTCGCCTCCGCCCTCGCCGGCGCGCTGTCCGTCGTCCCCGGTGACGACGTGGTCGGCGACCTGGACGAAGGCGAAGTGACGCACTGGTTCACGAACGCGGCCGACCAGACCGGTGAGGCCCCGGAAGAAGTCCGCGTAATCCCCGCGAACTGACCCTCGTTGCGCCAGCGGCGCCGGAACCCACCAGGTTCCGGCGCCGCTGCCGTTTCACCTCACCGCGTAGACGGGCAAATTGCTTCGGTAGCAGGCGATTTCACGCTGGCTTGGCGATCCGCACACGCGGCCCGATGGGGTCTGTGGGGACGGCTCCGGAATACGAATGTTCCGGTGGGACGTACCGATCCGAGTCACGCATGTCGCGTTCGTATTCGGTGAGACCGGCCAGGATCGCGGGCACGTCACGGTAGTCGTGTCTCGCCTGAGCGAGGAAGTCGATCATATCGGCGTAGCTGTGGTCGCCATAGCCACGCGGATACCGTTGAGCCGGTTCCATCGGCGGTGCCCAAGGCATGTTCATGGTCGCGAGGAACTGATCGACAACCGCCAGCTGCCTGATCTTGTCGGCGAGTAGCTGCCGCCGCTCTTCTGGGTAGATCTCATGCGCGACAGGGCAATCCGCGAACAACCGCTCGAATTGCACTACCGGGGAATCCGCGCACGCGTTCTCGGCGGAGGTGGTCAACGCGTCCCACACCGGCTGCGCGATTGTCGCGAAAACGATGACATCACCGTCGAGCAAGGTCGACGGTCGATAGTGGTGGCCGTAAACGTAGGAGCACGCGCAGGTGACCTCGACGAGTTCCAGCAACTCCTCCGTACACGTCAAACCTCCAGGCCCACGCCGTGTTTGATCCTTGGCGAAGAACCTGCCATCCACGAACGCATCGATGAAGTAGCCCCCCACCATGCCGCTGTTGAGACTCTCCTCGTCGGTCTCGCAACCACACCGATAGCCCTCGACCTCACTGGCCAATATCCCGAGCGCGATCGGCTGATACCGCCGCCCCGTCCACCGCAACAGCAGATAGGTGTAGTCCATATCCGCCAAGCTGACACCCGTAATCAGACAGGCAGAGTCATAAAACTGCACCCCCGCACCCTATCCACCGACCAACGCTCCAACCCGTCAACTTCTCCTCGACGCTGGGAAGGGGATGACAACCACGGTTCACCCAAATCTTCCTCCAGTCATCGAAGCGGCTGAAAGGGATATGGGACCTCGCTCGACATGAGAGTTGTTGGTGCAGCTGGAAATTCGCTCAGCGTGTCACCGAAAGCCTTCTGGCGTGTCTCATTACACACGAATATCATCGAACATGTGAACGAAACCGCTGCTGACAGCCTCAGCGCCACCGAACTGGTGGCGCGGATGCGCGCGGTGCACTCGACGATCGCTGTAGCCCAAGCCGAAGAAGTCGCGTTGATGACCGCGCTCTACCGGATGCGCCGCGAACAGCAACTCGAGCGCGGGGTACGCGCCGTCTACGCAGGGGAAGACGCTGCCACCGAAATCGGTGTCGCCCTGCACGTTCAGCAACGCACCGCGGACAACCTCATCGCCCTCGGCCTGGGCCTCGAACACCGGTTGCCGTGCACGCGCGCGGCATTCGAAGGCGGCCGGATCGACCTGCCTCGAGTACGGGCCTTGCACGAAGTCTTCCGCAACATCGACCCTGAGCTGGTCGCGGCACTCGAACCACGCATCGTCGCCTATGCCGAGAACGCCGACCCGTCACGGGTCAAGCGCACCCTGCGCCGGTGGCTGCTCGAAACCGACCCTGCCGGTCAAACCGAGCGCCGCAAGACCGCCGAAGCCGACCGGTATGTCAACGTCACCGCCGCCGACAACGGCACCGCCATCCTCGATGCCGTGCTGCCCGCCGCCGATGGTGTTGCCCTCTACGAACGCCTGCGGGAAATGGCGCAAACCCACTGCTGCGCAGCCGATCCCCGCACCAGCAACCAACGCCGCGCCGACGCCCTCATCGCCCTCACCACCGGAACCGGTCGACTGAGTTGCGGCTGCGGCCACCGTGACTGCCCACGCGTCAGGACCCCGGCCGCTCCCGCACGTAAAGCACTTGTGCAGGTGGGTGTTTCCGCGCAGACCCTCGCCGGTGTGGCCGACAACCCTGCGCTGCTGGCTGGTTTCGGTGCGATCGACGCCGACCTGGCACGCCAGTTGGCCCGCCACGCCCGCTTCGAAATCATCCCCGAGCATCCCGCCCGCATCGACCACAGCGGACAGGCTGCCGTCGACGGCCAGGCACGTCGGACAGACACCAGCCACACCACGCGGGCTGCCGTCGACAGCCAGGCGTGTCCGATGGACACCAGCCGGACCGGGCAGACCACACCCGAGACCGGGGTACTCCCAGCGGTCGCCGCACCAACCAGCACCGACGACCCCGCATACCCAGCTGCCGCGTGCGAAACGCGCTACCGGCCCAGCACCCGCCTCGCCAACCGGATCCGCGCCCTCGATGGCGGCTGCCGCGCCCCCGGATGCGCGATCCCCGCCGCGGCCACCGACATCGACCACCAAGACCGCTTCGACCACCGCTCACCCGAATCCGGCGGCCGCACAGTCGAATCCAACCTCGGCTGCCGGTGCCGACGCCACCACCGCACCAAAACCCTCGCCGACAACGGACTCAACGGATGGAAAGTCATCCACCACCCGGATCGGCGTGTGGAATGGCGCAGCCCCTCGGGCGGATCGATCACCACCACACCCGAGGGAGCGAAGTTCCTGTTCCCTCGCACACCGGTACCACCGGTCACCGGCACGGACATTCCGGAGTCGGAACAGGTTGAGCCGCTGTTGAATCCGGGTGGGACGGTCAACGAACTGACCGAACTCCTTCACGTCTACCACCCACCCGCACAACGCCGACACGCCTGCACCACACGAGCCGCCCGGAACTCCGGAGCGGTGCGAGAGGCGTCGACCATCGCCACGCCCGCATCGCGGTACGCGGACCCGGCGCCGTTCTGAGAGCACCGCTACTTAGAGCCGAGTTTCAGCCACTCCCGCAGTCTCGACCAGCGGCATGCCGGGCTGGCACACCCAGACAGAGGCAGCTGCCAGCTCGCCGTCGGCAGATGGCGATAGTGCGGTGCCCGATTCAGGCCTGCGGTGTCGGTGGGCCGGTCTATTCTTGCCGAAGATCGAGAGCGCCAAAGGCTTTCGTCGAATCGGGTGGGGTGCCATGGGGTGGCGTCGGTCAGCACGGCGGCGGGTTTCGTCGTACACACGAGTTCTCATCACGTCGACGGTGGTGTTGATCATCCTGTCGATATGCGAATGGCAGTCGCCGCGAGCACGTCCGGTGGTGGTGGTTGGCTTCGTCGCATTCGTTGTGGCCACAGTGCTTTTGGAGGTCGTGCTGCGGCGCTACCGTCGGCGCCATATCCCGATGCAGCCACCTCTGGCCAGTGTGCCGAAAACCGATCGCAGAACGGGCTCCTAGCCCTCCGCGTCGGTGATCGGCCACCGGTAGATCATCCGATCGGGAATCCGGCCGCCGCGGCCGCTACTCCGAGTCCGGCGGCCATCACCAAAGCGCTGACCACACCGCGCCGCGCGGCCGACAACCAGACTGCCGCGGCAGCGAGCACCGCGAATTGCCATACGTGTTGCAGCGCAAGGGCCAACGGGACGGCCGAACCGAGAATCGCACCGATGACCGCCGGACCGGCACCGGACAGAAACGACAGGACTCGACGGTCGGCACGGAGCTTGTCGAAGTTGGGGCCGCCGAAGATGACGAACAGAAACGAAGGGGCGAAGGCCACCACCGCGGCGAGCAGTCCGCCCGCCAGGCCGCCCGCGGCATACCCGACGACGGCCACGGTCTGCACCACCGGCCCCGGGGTGATCTGGCCGAGCGCGACGGCATTCAGGAACTGGGCATCGCTCATCCAGTGGTAGCGGCCGACCGCGTCGGATTGCATGAGCGGGATGATCACGAATCCGCCGCCGTAGGACAGGGCCCCGACCTTGAACGCCACCCAGCCCACCGCGGCCGATCCGCCCAGCGCCGGAATCGCGATCGCCAACGGCACCGGCCCCGCAGCCGAGGGCGAGCGCTTCGGAATACCCGTCCGGACAACCACTTCCACCACACCGGCACCCACGAGAACCAGCACCAGCCACGGCCCGATGGTGGTAGCGGCCACTCCACCTACAAGCAGGTATCCGATCCACCGCACCTGTGCCGCCTGCCGTGTTCCGGCGCGCTGCCAGCTGGCGGGCACCAGCCCGATACCAGCGTGCACGGCGACCACCGCCACCGCCGCACCGGCACCGGCTGCCGCACCCGAAGCCCAGCGCGGAACCCCGCCGGCGAGGAAGAAGGCTGCCAGCGCCAGGATGATCACGAGGCCGGGCACGATGAAGCAGATTCCGCCGACCAGCGCGCCGAGCGTGCCCCGGAGCCGCCAAGCCGAGTAGATCGCCAACTGGGTCGACGCCGGTCCCGGCAGCAGGTTGGTGGTCGCGATCGCATCCTCGAATTCGGTGGCCGCGATCCACTTGCGGTCCTCGACACACAGACGTCGCAACAGTGCGATATGGGTCGGTGGGCCACCGAGCCCGATGCAACCGATGCGCCCCCACTCGCGAGCGATCGTCGACAGCCGAACATCGACTCCGTCCTCGGCTCGGTGCTCGGCCGGATCGGTCACGCCGCCACTCCTCATCGCAACGGTCCGGCCAGCGACGGATCCCGATACGGCAGACCCTAACAGCGACAACTCGAAGTTCGCCCGCCCGAAGAGTCCGGACCGGCGGGTGGCCGCACGTCTACTCCACCCACGGGAACAATTCGCAAACAACCGCTACTGGCTTCGGCCCGGGGGTCGAGCGGGGAACCCCAGTCAGGTGACAATCAGATACCAGCTTCGACTCGACTGAACCGCTACCTGCGAGTTTGTAGCGAAAGTTGGGATCGGTAGGAGGGCCGTCCGGCGTCTACTTACCTCATGACATTTTCTCAGCCCCCCGCCAGTCAGCCGCAGTCCGCCGGCTTGGACAAGAAGACCAGCGCAATCCTGTCCTACGCGCTGGGCTGGCTCACCGGAATCATCTTCCTGTTCGTGGGGAAGAAGGACCCCGACGTGAAATTCCATGCCGCACAGTCCATCGTCTTCTTCGGCGCCGCCACGATAGTCAACATCGTCCTGAGCATCCTCGGCTCGGTCAGCATCATCTTCAGCCTCATCGGCCTGGTCTTCAGCCTCTTCGTCTTCGTCATCTGGATCATGGCCATGGTCCAGGCCAACCGGGTCGGCGGCGCCCGCGCCGAACTCCCCGTCGTCGGCAAGTACGTCGCCCCCTACGCCGACCGGATCGCCAACTCCGTCAACTGACCCCGCATGGGACAACCGAAACCCAACGGCCCGAGACTATCTCGGGCCGTTGGCGTCCATGCGAAACATCAGACGCCCTCGTACCCCACCGGTGTCACGGTCACCTGCAAGTTGCTTTCCTCGTGCCAGAGCACATCACCGGCGACCAGCGCCCCTCTCCTGGGAAGCTCCACACCCGGCGGCAACGCGGTAACCCTCACCAGCCCAACCGCATCAGCCACCTGATCTATCAGGATGAAGACCCCAAAAGGCTGCCGCCCGATCACAACTCCGGTCACCGGGTACCAGCCGGCAACCCCTCGACAACCACCGCCCAGGCCGCACGCGTCCGCATCCCCAGTTCCGCATCGTCGGGCCAGAAGTATTCACTCACGTATGAAGAATGACAGCGGCGCATAAGGTGGGGCGGGAGTGGCGTGAGCAGGAAGGCAAAGGGCGGCATGCACTTCGAGGAATTCCGGGCGACCGGAGCGCTGACCGAGACCATCGCCGAGGACCTCGCGGCGGTAGCGGGCCGGTACAGCTCCTATCTGACAGTCAGTTGCCACGGGCACTCGGTCCACGCTCTGGTGTTGCCGGTGTGCTGGAACGTTCTGCGGATACGAGCGGGCGACCTCGTCGTGGTCACCGCTGAGCGCGGCCACCGCCCTCCTGGCGATGAAGATCGCTACGCGCTGAGAGACTTCGTCGACAGCTTTCGCCAACTCACCACGCCTGCAGGAAGACTCGCCCGGGCGTAGCCCTCGCGGACGCTTGGGCCAGGTGTCCCTCGTGACTTGACGTGGGGAGGGGTGCGGATCGTAGGAATTCGGCGAGTCGGGGGCTGGGTTGAGTTAGCTTCGGGCTGTCGGTGATACCAGGTCAGTGGGAAGAGGGTGTTCGCCTTGGTGATGCCGGTGCCCCAGCCGGACAATCCGTCTATGCACGTGCCTGCTTCCGACCGCTGGACTGCCGTTGACCTCGATCATCTTCCCGAGAACGGACTCAGGTACGAGGTCCTGAATGGTCAGCTCGTTGTGAACGCCGCGCCCAAGCCGATTCATCAATGGATGGTCCGGGAACTTGTGCGGGTGCTCGAGCTAGCCGTCCCGGAAGGGCATTTCGTGATGCTCGGAGTTGGGGTGCTCATCGGTGAGGACGAGCCGATTCCGGACCTGATGGTGTGCACCGGGCCGATTCCGTGGGATGGGCGCGGAATTCCCGCCGAGCAGGTCAAGCTGGTGGTCGAGGTGGTTTCCCGGTCCAAGGCCGTCACGGATCGGCTCGTCAAACATGGCCTCTATGCGGAGGGCGGCATCCCGAACTACTGGCGGATCGAGACCCGCCGGTTCAAGCGGCAGTTGCCGGAGGAGACCTTGCCGGTGATCTTCGGGCACGTCCTCGCAGACAACGGAGAGTACGAAGGCCTGTACCGAATCTCCGCCGGACACGCTGTCACCATTCGGCACCCCTTCGAACTCACCATCGACCCAGCGATCTTGATGCCCTGATCGTTCGAGCATGTCAGCAGCTATTTTCGGGCGAGATGGTTGCGGACACGGGGGTGGTGGACGATAAGCCTGAGAGTGGGTCGCGTGCGTATCGTGGACGACGGTATGCGGGGACTTCCAGGAGGGCATATGACGGCGTACAGCGGGACGTTGGCGTTGGAGTTGGACGGGCTTTACAAGAAGTTCGGGGGGCCGTGGGTGGTCGAGGGGGTGGGCCTGGCGGTGCCTGCGGGGTCGTTCTTCGGGCTGGTGGGGCCCAATGGGGCGGGTAAGACCACGACGCTGTCGATGGCTGTCGGGTTGTTGCGGCCGGATCATGGGGCGGCTCGGATCTTCGGGACCGAGGTGTGGGCGGATCCGGTGGCGGCCAAGGCGGTGGTCGGGGTGCTGCCGGATGGGATGGCACTGCCGGAGCGGCTCACCGGGCGGGAGTTGTTGAACTTCACGGGGTTGCTGCGCGGGATGGACAAGGCGACCGTGGTCGGGCGGGCCGACGAGCTGCTGAATGTGCTCGAGCTCAATGACGCGGAAAACACTGTGGTCGTTGACTATTCGGCGGGTATGCGCAAGAAGATCGGGCTGGCTACCGCGCTGTTGCACGCACCCAAACTGCTGGTGCTGGATGAACCGTTCGAGGCGGTGGATCCGGTGTCCGCCAGCACAATTCGGACGATTTTGCAGCGGTTCGTGGCGGCCGGCGGGTCGGTGGTGCTGTCCAGTCATGTGATGGCGCTGGTGGAGAACATGTGCGATCGGGTCGCGGTGATCAGCCGGGGCAAAGTGGTCGCCGGTGGAACCGTGGCCGAGGTGCGAGGGGAAGGGACCCTCGAGGAGGCGTTCGTGCGGCTGGTGGGCGGTCGCGTCGGCGGCGAGGAGGGGCTGTCGTGGTTGGCGTCCTGATCCGGATGAAACTGCGGGTGATGGCCCGCACCATGTCGAGCGGCCGTGCGGCAGTGGGGTTTTGGCTCGGCACCTGCTTCGGGGTGATCGCGGCGCTGTTCACCGCGCTCATGATCGCCGGGGAACACGACAACCTGCACGGCGCGATCACCATCGCGGGGGCGCTGTTCGCGGCCTGGAATCTGGGCTGGATCTGCGGGCCGGTGCTCACCGGCAGCAGCGACGAAACCCTGCAACCGGAGCAATTCCGGTTGCTGCCGTTGACGACTCGGCAGCTGGCGTACGGACTGGGGGCCGCCGCCTTCGCCGGCCCCGCGGCCATCGTGAACCTGCTTGCCTACTCGGGCCTGGTCCTGCTGGCCTGCTGGTACGGGGTCGGGACCGTGCTGATCGCGGCGCTCGGCGCGGTGCTGCAACTGGTGTTCGTGGTGCTGCTGTCCCGGGTGGTGCTGGCCTGGCTGGGCGCGGCCATGCGGTCGCGGCGCGGCAAGGACCTCGGCGTGCTGTTCGCCGCGCTGATCGGCATCTCCTACTACCCGCTGAACATTCTGGTGTCGAAGGTCGGCCCCAAGCTGGCGGACGAAAACGGCAGGCTGGCAGGGACATTGCGTGCGGTGCCCTCGGGCTGGGCCCCGTACGCGGTCGAATCGGCCGCGCGCGGTGACTACCTGTGGGCACTGCTGCCGCTGCTCGGCCTGGCCGTGCTGTCCCTCGGACTGTGGCAGGCGTGGGCGGTGCTGCTCGAACGGCGGCTCACCACTCCGGCAGCGGCATCGGGGCAGGTGGTCGACACCGGAGGCGGACTGCTCGAACGCTTGGTACCGGCTACCCCGACCGGGGCCGTGCTGACCAAGGAACTGCGCACCTGGTGGCGTGACGGCCGCCGCCGCGCCGCACTGCTGCCACTGCTGCTCATCGGATTCGTGCTGCCGCTGTTCCTCGGCTATCAGAACCACAGCACCGTAACCATCGCGTTCGCAGGGGCTTTCGTGATCTGGCTGGCCACCATGTCCTCCACCAACCTCTACGGCTTCGACGGCACCGCCCTCTGGCAGACCCTGGTCACCCCGAATGCCGCGCGACCCGATGTGCGCGGCCGGGCCATCGCCTGGCTGATCCTGGTGTCGCCGCTCGCGGTGCTCGCCACCCTGATCCTGCCCGGAGTCACCGGTCACGCGAACCTCTACCCGTGGGCGGTGTCCACGCTGCCGGTGCTGCTCGGCGTAGGTGTCGCGGCGGTCATGTTCCTGTCCACCCGGGCCGCCTTCGCGCTACCGCCTCAGCGCGGCAATCCCTTTGCGGGCTCGGGCAATCCGGGCTGCATGAAGGTGCTCATGCAGCTCGGTGTCGGCCTGGTGCAGCTACTGGCCACCGCCCCGGTCCTGGCTATCCTGGGCGCCGGGGCAGCGCTGCACAACCCGTGGATCGAATGGGCAGCACTGCCGGTCGGGTTGGCGATTGGCGGGGTCGCCGCGATCTTCGGAATCAATACGGCGAGCACCAGATTGCAGGCTCGCGGACCCGAGATTCTGGCGGAGGTCAAACCACGCTGACCCGCGCGGGCTCGCGGAAAGCCGCCGGCAGCACGGCGAGATCCACCGTCGCGGCCATCGCCCGATGCCCGGCATCATTGAGATGCATGCCGTCGGAATCGAATTCGGCGCGGATACGGTCGCGATCGCTCGGATCCTCCACCGCCGCGGCAACATCGAAGACCGCGTCGAACACGTCGGTGCCGCGCAGCCACTCGTTGACCACGCGCCGCACCGGAATGCCTTCCTCGACACTCAGACCCGGGTAGATGGCCCGAGCGAACGGGCCGATGGTGTTGGCGTAGATCGGCAGTCCCGCCGCGTGCGCCAACCGCGCCAACTCGGTGAATCCGGCGATGAGCGAGTCAGCGGACGCGGTCCCGGCGAGGATCAGATCGTTGATGCCGAAGTTGGCCCACACGGCAGCGACGCCCGGCACGCTCTCCACATCGCGCGCGAACCGCGCCAGACCGTGCTCGCCGACCTGATCGGTGAGCAGCCGATTGCCGCTGATGCCCTGATTGACCGCCCACCCGTGGACCATTCGCTCGTTGAGGACATCCACCGCGCGCCGATTCGCGCCCAGCGTGCTGCCGACGCCCTCGAACCAGGAGTCGCCGAACGCCACCAGCACCGGCGCCTCGGAATCGGTGAGGACGTCGATTCCGGTGAGGAAGAACCGCTCCGCGGTCTCCTCGGCGTCGGACAGCGCGGCGTCGGCGGTCCGATCCCCGCCGCTGATCCATCCGGTCTCGATCGGTTGGTGTGCGAACGCCGGAAAGCCGGTCGGCTCCGGCAGATACAGGCTCAACGCCAGTTCGGTGCCCGGCTCGACGGAAAGCTCGACCGGATCGCTGACCAGATCCGCGCCCGCCGCGATCGTGGTGGCGGTGGCGCCCGCGAACCGCACCGGCGTATCGGTCTCGGCGAAGATCGCGCTGGCGCTGTGGCGCACCGCGATCCGGGCCGCGCCGATCACCAGGGGCTCCGCGGAATACCGGTTGGTCAGGCGCACGCGCAGCGCCGACCCGCCTCCGGCCATCCGCACCACCTGCCGCAGCGTCTCCCCGGCGAAGCCGCGCGGCTCGGCGAGCCGGATCTCCTCTGCCGGATCGACCAGTGGCGCACGGAAACTCGCGACCCAATGTGCCTGTGACATGGGCACCTCCATTTAGTTGCTGCGCGGAATATTGCGTTAGCAACAAGATATCGAAAATGCTCCGCGTGTCAACTATCCCCACTGAAAACGTCTGGTCTACGCTGCTCGGGTGGACCCCAAGCATCTCTTCGACGACCCCCGGCTGACCGCGGTCGGCCTGCTCTACGAGGCCCACGACGGCCTGCTGAACAGGCTCGGGGAGGCTTGGAAGAGCAATGGACTCTCGGGTCTCGACATGAATGCGCTGATGCGACTGAGCCGTTCGACGGGTCGCAAGCTCCGCATGACCGACCTGGCCGTCCAGACCAGCCTGTCCACCAGCGGCGTCACCCGCCTCGTCGACCGCCTGGAGCGCAACGGCTTCGTCCGCCGCGAGGCCGACCCCGCCGACCGCCGCAGCTCCTACGCCGTCCTCACCGCCGCCGGGGCCACCCGCGTCGCCCGCGTGCTGCCCGCCTACCTCGACGGCATCGACCGCTGGTTCACCAACCTGCTGACCCCCGAGCAACTCGAGCACCTCACCGCGGGACTGCGCATCATCCGCGACGCCACCAACCCGGAGGCCACCCAGGTCTCCGAGTAGGCGACTACTGGTACTTGATGAGCAGCATGAACGCCCACAGCAGGGCGATCAGGGCGAGGATCAGGAAGGGAAGCACGGTGCGCAGCGCGGGCCAGGTCGGCTGCCAATAGCGCTGCATCACTCGGGAATTGGTGACGGCCCGGGTGAGGGGCGGGATGCGGTAGACGACGATCAGGATCATCGACAGGGCGATGTCGACCATCGCCAGGATGAGGTAAACGTTCGTCATCGGCCCCGCTCCAACATTCCCGACGTCAGTGCAACGCAGTGTAATCAGCCGACGGCCCGCGGGTGGGGTCTACGGGATCGCGCCCGCGGCCAGGGCGGCGGGCCAGCTGGGGTACTCACTGAGGTTCTTGGCTGCATCGGCGGCGGCACCGGTGCAGCCGAAACCGGTGTGCCAGGTGCCGTCTGCGAGCTCGACCGCGCCGAGCTGCATCGGCGCGGGCAGCGCGGCGAGGAAGCGGCCGAGGGCGGCGGGGGACAGCAGCCAGAGCTCGCCGTAGATCGCCGCGCCGGATTCGGTATCGGGGATGCGGGTCACCGCCGGTTTGGGCGGCGTGGTGTCGAGGGCGGCCAGGCGGTAGCGCGGGGCCGTGTGGATCGGGCCCGACCAGCGGGCCCCCAGGGTGGTGAGCTGGTGTTCGAGAGGCTGGCCGCGCAGGTGCGCGCCGAAGACCACCAGCTCCTGGGTGGCGGCGATGGCCAGCGGCCAGGCCGGTTCCGTTGTGTCGAGCGGGGTTCCGGTGATCATGGCGGCGACGTCGAGGGCCACGGCGTCGTCGAACGCGCGCGCCAGCACGGTCACGCCGAAGGGGGCGTCGGCGGTTCCGCCGCCGGGGACGGCGACCGCGCACAGGTCGAAGAGGTTGCAGAAGTTGGTGTAGACACCCATCCGGGAGTTGACGCCGATCGGGTCGGCGGCGACCTCGGCCAGGGTGGGATGCGTGGGGACGGTGGGGACCAGCAGCGCATCGGCACCGGCGAGGCTCGCCAGGGCGGCGGTGCGCAGCCGGTCCAGTTCGGCGAGGTCGGTCACCAGTCGGTGCGCGGGCACGTCGCGGGCGGCCGTGATGATGGAACCGACTGTGGGATCGACGGATTCGGGATGGGCGTCGATGAATTCACCGACGGCGCCATAGCGTTCGGCGACCAGCGCACCGTCGTACAGCAGCCGGGCGGCGGCCAGGAACGGGGTGGGGTCCACCGTCACGATGGTCGCGCCGCCCGCCCTCAGCCCCTCGACGGTGCGCTCGAATTCGGTGCGCCACAGCGGATCCAGGTCGGGCAGCTCGGCGAAGACCGCGACCACGGGCCGCGGCGGGGCGGCCAGGCGGGTGTCGGCGGGCCAGGCGCGGCCGGGGGCGCCGGCGGCCATCACACCCATGGCCCGGTTCGCGGTGGCCAGATCGGCGGCGAAGATGGTCACGCAGTCGTAGGAACGGCAGGCCGGGACGACACCTTCGGTGGAGACCACGCCGAGGGTCGGTTTGATCCCCACCAGTCCGTGCAGGGCCGCGGGAACTCGCCCGGATCCGGCGGTGTCGGTGCCGATGGCGATATCGGCCTCGCCCAGCGCGACGGCGGCCGCCGAGCCGGAACTCGAACCGCCCGAGATGAATCCGGGCCGCACCGCGTTCTCGACCACCCCGTACGGCGAGCGGGTGCCGACCAGACCGGTGGCGAATTGATCCAGGTTGGTCTTGCCGACCACGACCGCGCCCGCGCCACGCAGGGCGGCGACGACGGCCGCGTCCTGCTCTGGGGTGTACGCGAAATCGGGGCAGGCGGCGGTGGTGGGCAGGCCCGCGACATCCACATTGTCCTTCACGGCCAGCCGCAGACCGGCCAAAAAGCCGGTGGCGCTGGCGGTTTCGGCCGTGACGTCGGCGTCGGATCGGCGGTGGATCCACACGGTCATGCTCGAGTCTCCTTGACTGGTCAGGCGGCTAGGGCGTTTCGGCGAGTTCCCCGGCCTCGCGCCAGGAAATGCGCTCGGCGGTGAAGGCCTCGGACTGGCGGGCCCGGAACTCGTCGATGGAATCGGCGTTGGCGGTCAGGAACTTTCGGTAGTCGGCGAGGCGGAACTCGCCGTCTGCGGCCTGTAGCTCGCCGCGACCGGCCGCCGTGTCGGCGCGCAGGTCCAGTAGTTCCTCGCCGCTCACCGGATACCAGCTGATGCGGTCGAAATACCGCAGCAGCCAGGGATCTTCGCCGATACCGGTGGAGCGGTGATTCCACACCTGGGTGGTGCGGCCGACGAACTGGTAGCCGCCGGGGCCCTCCATGCCGTAGATGCACAGGTACGCGCCGCCGATGCCGACCGCGTTCTCCGGCGTCCAGGTGCGGGCCGGGTTGTACTTGGTGGTGACCAGGCGGTGGCGGGGATCGGTCGGGGTGGCGACCGGCGCGCCCAGGTAGACGTCGCCCAGGCCGAGCACCAGGTATTCGGCGGCGAAGACGGTGTCGAAAACGTCGTCGACGGAAGCCAATCCGTTCATCCGGCGGATGAACTCGATGTTCCACGGGCACCACGGCGCGTCCGCGCGGACACCGTGCATGTAGCGGGTGATGGCCTCGCGGGTCGACGGATCGTCCCAGGACAGCGGCAGTCGCACGGTCCGGCTGGGCACCACCAGCTGGTCGGCCGACGGCAGTTCCGACTCCACCTCGCCGAGCAGATCCAGCAGGCCCCGCGTGGAGAGGCGGCGCGGATCGTGGCGCACCTGCAACGAGCGCACGCCGGGAGTGAGCTCGGTGACGCCCGGCTCGGCGCGCTCCAGCAGCGCCTGGTGCAGGGCGTGCACGCGGGCGCGCAACTCCAGATCCAGTGTCATGTCGCCGTATTCGATGAGCATGCCGTCATCACCCGCGCGGCGGTAGGTGACCGCGGTGTCGGTGCCGTCGCGGCGGGCCAGCACCCCGTCGTCGCCGTCACCGCCGGGGGAGAGCACCACCGGCCAGTTCGCGCGGCGCTCGGGTCCGAGCTCGCGCACCGAGGCGGCGCGGTCCGCGCGCACCGGGACGAAGCGCACCTTGTCACCGGAGGTGAGTTGGCCGAGTTTCCAGCGGTCGGCGGCGACCACGGTGACGGGGCAGACGAAGCCGCCCAGGCTCGGGCCGTCCGGACCGAGCAGGATGGGGGTATCGCCGGTGAAGTCCAGTGCGCCAACGGAATACGCGGTGTCGTGGATATTCGAGGGGTGCAGTCCGGCCTCGCCGCCGTCCTGGCGCGCCCACTGCGGCTTCGGCCCGATCAGCCGCACACCGGTCCGATCGGAGTTGAAGTGCACCTCGTAGTCGGTGCCGACGATGGTGTCGAAGTCGTTGCGGGTGAAGAACTCCGGGGCGCCGTGCGGGCCCTCGGTGACGGCCAGTTCCCAGCGCCGGGTCAGCACCGGCTGATCGTCGCCGGGCACCCCGGCACTCACCCGTCCCGGTGCGCCGAGGGCGAAGGTGTCCTCCGCCGCCAGTGCCCGGCCGGTCCCGCCGCCGAAGCGGCCGAGGGTGAAAGTCGCACGGCTGCCCAGGTATTCGGGCACGTCCAGGCCGCCCGCGATCAGGATGTAGCTGCGCATGCCCGGGCCGCGCACCATGCCGACGTCGAGGATGCCGCCCGCCGGAACCAGCACACTGCGCCACTGGTCCTCCGGGCGTCCGTTCACGGTGATCGGCACCGGTGCGCCGGTCACGCAGATCCAGGTGTCGTGTTCGAAGCGCAGGGACGGACCACCGAGGGTGCACTCCAGTCCGGCCGCGCCCTCCGGATTGCCCAGCGCTCGATTGCCCAGGCGGAAGGACAGGTCGTCCATCGGGCCGGACGGCGGCACGCCCACGTGCCAGTAGCCGACCCGGGCGGGCCAATCCTGCACGGTGGTCAGCATTCCCGGCCGCACCACGCGCACGGCGGGGGCCGGTTCGGCGGGCACGGTCTGCTCCGGCTGGAGCAGTACGGCGGTCATCGGGTCACCACCATGCGGACCGGGGTGGGGTCGAATCCGTTGCAGGGGTTGTTGATCTGCGGGCAGTTGGACACCAGTACCAGGGTGTCGATCTCGGCGCGCAGGGTGATCTTCTTGCCGGGCGCGGACAGGCCGTCCACGATGCCGAGGGTGCCGTCCGGCTCGACGGGGACGTTCATGAACCAGTTGATGTTGGAGACCAGATCGCGTTTGCCCAGGCCCCATTTCAAGCCCTCGACGAGGAAGTTCTCGACGCAGGCGTGCTGATGGCGGGTGTGATGGCCGTAGCGCAGCGTATTGGACTCCTGCGAGCAGGCCCCGGCCACCGTGTCGTGATTGCCGACCTCGTCGGCGACGACCGTCATCAGCGGCGTGCCCGCCTCGGTGCGCAGGACGCTGCCGGTGCTCAGGAAGATATTGCGCTGCGCGGTGACCGTGGCCTGGGCGCTGTAGCGGTCGCTGTGGTCGGCGGCGGCGTAGAGCAGGCAGTCGACGGCCTGATTGCCGTGCAGGTCGATGATCTCGAGCTGCTCACCGGCACGGACGATCGTCGACCAGGGGCCGCGGGCGGGGACGGTCTCGTCCAGGACGAGGGTGCGGGCCGAGACGGTCATGCGTGGGCCTCCAGAGTTCTCGCGGTCCAGTCCTGTTCGGTGTTCTGCACCGCGCGCAGGTATTCCGGGTCGGTGCCGTGCGGGAGCAGCAGTTCCTCGGGAGCCGCCCAGGCCACCACGTCGAGATCGGTGACGGGGGTGTCGTCGAGGGGGTGTGCGGCATTGGCCAGCAGCAGCGTCACCGGCAGGTGGATGAGGAGCTCCACCGCCGCGCCCGCACCCGCACCGCCGGTAACCGACAGCGCCCCATCGGATTCCACGCGCACACCGCGGAACAACGACACCGTGGGTCCGATGTCGCGGGGTTGCAGGCCCTGCTTGACACCGGCCAGGTGCAGGCCGTCGCGGGCGGCCGGTGACGGGCCACACAGGGTGTCGTGGTGACCGGAGGAATCGGCGATCACGGTGGCCAGCACCCGGCCCTGATCCGACAGCAGCGGATGCCCGGCCCCCAGGTAGGCCTGCCACGGCACCTTCACGGTGTCGGCGACATTCATTCGCTCCCAAGGGGATTCGGCGCGCAGCAGCAGCAGGTGGGCGCAGGCCGAGCCTTCCGGATCCGAGAGTCGGACCCGGGTGCCCCGGGCGAGCACCGTATTGGCGTAGCCGCCGGACGGAATGCGCTGTGCATAAGTGATTTTCGAGCCGTCGACCCCGGCGGGCAATTCCGGTCCACTGCGGGCGGCGGCGGCCGCCTGCGAGCGGGCGTGCTCGCGCGCTCCGGTGGTATTCGCTGTGGTCATCTACAACTCCGTTTCGTGGACGTCGCCGGGACGAAGATCGGGACGAGTGCGCCGGGCCCGCCACCCGCGGTGGGCGCGGCGCAGCAGGTCGGCGAGCAGCATGGCCAGTTCGGGGCGGCCCCGCAGCCGGGGATCGGGATACTGCTGCGACACGGTGAACTCCTGCGGGTCAGGCGATCTGGGGTTCGGGAGCGGCCGCGATGAGCGACCGGGACGGGGTCACCAGGCGATGCACGACCACGCCGACCAGCACCGTGACGAGCACGAAAAGCGGTGCGGCCCAGAGCATCCACCAGCTGCCGCCGGTGGGCGTGTACACCTCGCTGCGCGGCCAGGCCAGGTTGATCGCCATCGCGACGCCCCACACCACGGCCAGCGCGTTGATCGCGATCCCGTAGCGGCCCAGGCCGAACAGCTTGCCGCCGGTCTCGGTGACCGCCGCGTCGGCGGGCCAGCCCTTGATCCGGCGCAGCAGCAGCGGCACCGTCACCAGCAGGTAGGCGAGGTACAGCATCACGATGCAGACACTGGCCAGGGTCGCGAAGACCGCGCCGTTGCCCAGGTTCAGCGCCAGCAGACCGATGCCGAGCACGCCGATGACGACGCTGGGCCACACCGGGGTGCCGAAGCGTGGATGCACCGTGGCGAGCCGCTTGGCGAACGGCAGGCGGCCGTCACGGGCCATCGAGAACAGCAGGCGCGAGCCCGCGGTCTGAATCGCCAAGGTGCACACCGTGATCGCGCAGGCCACACAGGCCAGCACCACCTTGCCGGGCGTGGTGGAGAGCTTGGCCTCGATGACGTAGGCCAGGCCGCCGGTGCTCAGCGAGCCGTCGGTCAGGCTCGGGGCGGCCATCAGCGCGCCCAGCAGGATCAGGCCGCCGCCCAGCGCCGACACGGTCAGCGCCGTGAGGATGGTGCGCGGCGCGACCTGGCGCGGGTTCTTGGTCTCCTCGGAAAGCTCACCGGCGGAATCGAATCCGACCATCACGTAGGCGGCCATCAACCCGGAGGCCAGGAACGCGGCCCAGAACGGCCCGGGCGCGGCCTGATCGGTGTGCATGACGACGCCGGGGCCGCGATCGGTGTGGGTGAAGAACACCGCGATCACGGCGATCACGCCGATGATCTCGATGGTCACGCCGAGGGAGTTGATGCGGGCCATCCAGTCGATGCCCACCACATTGATGAGCGTGGTGATCACCAGCAGCACGCTGCCCAGCAGCACCGCGTTGGACGCGCCGTCGTGCGAGGTGAGCGCGCTGTCGGTGCCGATCAGCTGGAACCCGGACCAGATGCTGGGCAGCACCACCTGCAGTGCGATGGCGGCCGCGGCGGCGGTGACGACCTGGGCGATGATCATCATCCAGCCCGCGAACCAGCCCACCAGCTCGCCCGCCAGGCGGCGCGACCACTGGTAGATACAGCCCGAAAGCGGGTAGCGCGCGGCCAGTTCCGCGAAGTTCAGCGCGACCAGGAACTGGCCGGCGAACACGATCGGCCAGGTCCAGAAGAAGGCGGCGCCGCCGAAGGAGTAGCCGAAGCCGAAGAACTGGAAGATCGTGGTCAGGATGGACACGAAGGAGAATCCGGCCGCGAAGGACGCGTAGCGGCCGAGCTTGCGGTGCAGGACCGGTTCGTAGCCGAAGCGGGCCAGGTCGGCACTGTCGGCGGTGGCGCGAATGGAGGTGCTCGGCGGGTGGTCGGGGACGAGGGCTTCGGCAGAGGCAACCATGGCGGCGAATCTTTCGCGAGATGAATATCTATCGCTTGAAAGTTTTCCTGGCGCGATCGCGTCTGCGGTGACGGCGAAGTATCGGAAGGATGGCCCGCCGTAACTTCTGTGTTGCCGCTATTTCTATCAAGTGACAGAAAACTCACCTCGCAGGTGGTCCCCGCGGGTAGGACAGAATATGGGAGTGACTCAACTCGGACCCGGCCGACCCCGCCTGGAACCCCGTCGGCGCGCGGGCCAGACGCCGCGGGCCGAAATCCTGGACGCCGCGGCCGAACTGTTCACCAGCCACGGCTACGGCAACACCTCCACCCGCGCGGTCGCCGACGCCGTCGGCATCCGGCAGGCCTCGCTGTATCACCACTTCGCGGCCAAGGACGACATCCTCGACGCGCTGCTCGCCGAAACCGTCACCACCCCATTGGAACTGGCGACCGCGCTGGCCGACGGGCCGGAACCGGCCGTGATCCGGCTCTACGCGCTGGCCTGGTTCGACGTCAGCCAGCTCTGCGCCAGCCGGTGGAATTTGGGGGCGCTGTATCTACTACCCGAGCTACGCAGCGAACGCTTCGCCAGATTCCGGGCTCGCCGCGACACCTTGCGCGGGCACTACGAGACCCTCGCCGCCGCGGTCATCGCCGACACCGGCGACGCGGCCGTCGCGGGCGCGGAACTGCTGCCCTTCCGGCTGGTCGAATCGGTCATCAATATGCGCTCCGACGAGGGTGACGCACCGCAGTACGCCGAACAGCTCATCCCCGACGCCATCCTGCGCCTGGTCGGCAACACCGGCTCACTGGCCGAAATCCGGACCGCCGCACTGGAACTGGCGGCCCGGCACACACCCGAGCGGTAGACCGGTCAGGATTTGCCCTTCGAGGTGCCCCACTTCAGGCCCCAGTTGTAGGCCTGATCGACCGCCATCTTGCCCCACAGGCGGCGGCCCTCCGGCGGCCGGATGAAACGGCCCTCACGGCGTACCACCAGCTCGCCCTGATGGTTCTCGATCAGTGCCAGCACCATCTCGCGCGAATCATCGGTGCAGCCACCGACTTCCATCTCGATGGGCGGGGAATCACGCGGATACAGGGTGGCGGTCGCGCGCACGCCGCGGAAATCCTGGGCCCCCTCGTACAGGGACGCGAAGACCAGGATGCGGCGGAAGTCGGCGGTGTGGTCGAGATTGATCGACAGGTTCTCGCCGGTCGTGCTGGAACCGGTGCGGTCATCCTGATCGAGGGCGATGAACGGTGGCTTGTGCAGAGTGCCGAAGGTGTCCAGGGCGCTCACGCAACCCTTGGAACCGTCCGCCAGCTCCCAGAACGCGCACAGATCCAGGTCGAGTCCGCCACTGCCGGAACGCTTCCGGCCGAAGAGTCCACCGCCCGAGCTGGGCACCGACCAGTTCAGGTTCACCCGCATGATGCCGCCGGTCGCACCCTGCTTGGTCAGCGAGACCGCGGGAGCGTCCTTGGTCAGGGAGATCTTGCCCAGATTCACCCGCGGCTGGTCCGGTGCGGGCGGCTGGGATGCGGGCGGCTGCGCCGTGAACGGGGCGGGCGGCGGGAAGCCCGGCTGCGGCGAATAAGGCTGCTGCGGTGGGTAAGTCGGCTGCGGTGCGTGGAACTGCTGCTCCGAAGAGTACGTCGGCTGCGGATAGGCAGGAGGCGGCGCGAACGGCTGTTGCGCGGGGTCCGCCGGATACGGCTGTTGCCCGCCCTGGCCCGGGTAGGGCGGTGGCGCGAGTTGACCCGGATATGGCTGCTGCGGTGGCTGACTCGGGTAGGGCTGCCCGGCGGGCTGACTTGGGTAGGGCTGTTGCGGTGGCTGGCTCGAGTACGGCTGGCCTGGGGGCTGGCTCGGATACTGCTGCGGGGCGGGCTGATCCGGGTACGGCGGCGGTGTGGGCCGGGCAGGTGTGGGCGGCTGCCAGGGCTGATCCGGGTACGGCGGCTGCTGGGGTGGGTATGCGGTAGGTGCGACCGGGTTCGGCTGTGAGATGGCGGGGTTCGGTGGTGATCCGCCCTGAGATTGTGATGCGCTCGAAGTCGGTTGCGGTGCAGGGGTATTCGGTTGAGAGATGTTCGGGTTGGACTGGCCGGTGGCGGGGCCGGATTGCGGGGCGGCCGGGTCGTCGTCTACCGAGATGCCGAAATCCCTTGCCAGTCCGGCCAATCCGGAGTCGTAGCCCTGGCCGACCGCGCGGAACTTCCAGCCGCCGGCTCGGCGGTACAGCTCGCCGAGGACGAAGGCGGTCTCGGTGGTGGCGTCGGTGCTGTCGAAGCGGGCCAGTTCGGTGCCGACCGTGTCGATCAGACGGACGTGCAGGCCCTGGAACTGGGCGAAGGTGCCGCTGTCGGCGGAGGCGGCCAGCACGATGGTCTCGATCTGCGACTCCACCTGGTCCAGCGTCACCGAGAGGACGTCGAGGACCTGCGGGCCCTGGCGCTTGCCGTCGTGGCGGACCGCGCCCGAGGCGTGCCGGGGCTGGTTGTAGAAGACGAAATCGGCGTCGGAGCGGACGCGGCCACCGGCCAGCAGCAGGGCCGAGGCATCGGCGTCGGGGACGCCGGGTCCCGACTGCCAGCCGAGCTCGATTCGAAGCTCGGACGCCGGCACCGCAACGTTGGAACCCTTCATCATCGACACGGGTTCCAACGTATCCGATTCGGACATCGCCCGTTCGGGGTAATGATTGGCAAATGTTCGGCAGGCCGAGGGCCTGCATCTACACTGTTAAACGGTCATACGGCACATTGGTGGCAACACCGGCGTGCGCGGCGGCCACGACCGGATACCGGATTCTTCGGACAGCTGTCTCAGCGGCGGGAGCGACGGATGACGGAAGCGCAGCTCGACCTGGGTCGCAAGAAATGGATCACGCTCGGCGTGCTCGCGCTGGGGTTGTCCATGGTGGTGCTCGACGGCACCATCGTCTCGGTCTCGCTGCCCGTGATCATCGACGATCTGCGGCTGAATTTCACTCAGGCCCAATGGATCAACAGCATCTACGCGGTCGTGCTGGCCGCGCTGCTGATCACCAGCGGCCGCCTCGGCGACCGGCTCGGCCGCCGCGGCATGTTCGCGCTGGGGGTGGTGGTGTTCCTGCTCGGCAGCGTGCTCGCCGCCCGCGCGCACGGGGCCTGGCCGCTGCTGCTGGGCCGCATCGTGCAGGGCATCGGCGCGGCCGGGATCATGCCGGGCACCCTGGCCACCATGAACGCGCTGTTCCGGGGGCGCGATCGGATCATCGCGTTCGCCGTGTGGGGGTCGGTGATCTCCGGGGTCGCCGCGATCGGGCCGCTGCTCGGCGGCTGGCTCACCACCTACCACTCGTGGCCGTGGATCTTCCTGGTCAACATCCCGCTCGGTGCGGTGGTGCTGATCGGACTGTTCCTTTTCGTGCCCGAGACCCGTATGGGCAAGACCGCGCCGGGTCTGGATGTGGACGGATTCCTGCTCAGCGCAGCGGGTTTCGCGCTGCTGGTGTTCGCGCTCATCGAAGGCCAGACCTACGGCTGGTGGAAACCGTTGCGGGAGTTCCCGTTGGCGGGATGGAAGTGGCCGCAGAGCGCGCCGATCTCACCGATCCCGATCCTGCTGCTGCTCGGCGTGCTCGCGCTGGTGCTGTTCCTGCGCTGGGAGCAGCATCGCGCGCTGATCGGGCGCTCCGCGCTGCTCGACCCGTCGCTGTTCCGGATCCCCAGCTTCCGGTGGGGCAATATCACCGCGTTCCTGGTGGCGCTGGGCGAGTTCGGCCTGCTGTTCGTGCTGCCGCTGTTCATGGTCAACGTGCTCGGGCTCTCGCCGCTCGGCGCGGGATATGTGCTGGCGGCCATGGCCGTCGGCGCGTTCTTCGCGGCCGGGATCGCGGAGGGGCTGGTGCGGAAACACGGGCCGGTGCGAGTCGTGCAGCTGGGCTTGGGATTCGAGGCCGTGGCCATCGCCCTGGCCGCGCTGTTCGTCACCCCGCACATCTCCGGCTGGTGGCTGGCGGTGCTGCTGATCGGGTACGGGCTCGGGCTCGGCATGGCCTCGGCGCAGCTGACCGGGGCGGTGCTCGCCGATGTGCCGCCGGACAATTCGGGTCAGGGGTCGGCCATTCAGAGCACGGTGCGGCAGGTCGGCTCGGCCTTCGGCACCGCGATCGTGGGCGCGCTGCTGTCCGCGGCCCTGGCCCACGATCTGCCGAAACGGTTGTCACAGGTGCCGGATCTGAAGCAGGACGCCGCCGACACCCTGGCCACCGCCACCCGGGAATCCGCGGGCGGCGCCATCTCCGGGGTGCGTGAACACCACGGGGCCGCCGCCATCGTGGACGCGCTGAGCCGGGCTTTCACCGACTCCACCCGCACCACGCTGCTGGCCGCGGCGATCTTCCTGCTGATCGGCCTGGCCGCTGCCACCCGTATCCCCAACCGGGGATACACCGGGGTCGAGGAGAGTTCCTAGAGCAGCTGGCCGTCGCTGCACAAGCCGGTGGAGCGGGTCGAATCGTGCGGCCACACCACGCCCGGATCGAAACTCCAGCGGGTGATCGGGCCCGCCGACTTCCACAGCAGCCCACCGCTGGTCGGGACCGCCTCGAACTGGTCGCCGACGCCGGGGATGAGCTGATCGCCCGAGCAGTAGTCGTCGTAGTCGGTGCCGGGCTGGCGGGCGCCCGCGCTGAACAGGCCCGCCGGATTGGCGTTCGCGCCCGGATTGGGCACGGTGCTCACACCCGCCGCACCGCCCGGGAACCAGCGCGGCCCGGCCGAGTCGCTGCCACAGGTGTAGGTCGTGCCCCCGGCCGCGATCTGCTCACCCTGCGGGTGAGCGCCACCGGCCCAGAGACAGGAGGCGGCGGCCTCGAGGTGCACCGGGGTGGTGTCGATGCGGGAATCCGCCACCGTTCCCACCCCGAGGCCGCCCGCGGCCATGACGAACGTCGTGAGCAGAGTAAGCGGTTTGATCACTGCAATCACCCTTGATTTCGTGCGAATCCGATTGGCGGAGATGCCAATCAGAAATAGCGCGGGGGGTTACAGTGGGCGGTTTCAGTCGATCAGGCCCAGGGCCCGCACCCGCTGGAAGACCAGCAGCGAGCCGGGCGCGACGTGATCCATCGCCGCGTATTCGGCCAGGGTGAACCAGCGCAGTTCGGCGATCTCACCCGAGGGCGCGGGTTCGGCGGTGAGCTCGCCCAGGAAGCAGGTCATGTGGAGAGGGGTGCCCGGCGCGTGGCCGTACGCGTCGGCTTCGAACACGCCCAGCTCGCTGACGGCGGTGGCATCCACCCCGAGTTCCTCGCGAATCTCCCTGTGCAGGGCCATTTCCGGAGTCTCGCCGGGATCGATCTTGCCGCCCGCCATGTAGAACACTTCTTTGCCGGTGGACCGGGTCTGCAACATTCGCCGATCCCGGATGTGCGCCAGCGCCGCGGTGCGAATCACCGGGCCAGCCTAGCCAGCCGCGGTTGCGCGGGATTCGCGGGTTCAGCGGGCGGGCGGCGCGATCTTCCAGTGCGACTGCAACGCCGCCGCGATATCGGGCAGGATTGTCACGGGAATCCGCTTGTGCCGCAGCATGTTCCGGATCTCGTTGACCTGATCGCGCTTGCGCATGTCGTAGGCGCCGGCCATCGGGCCCACCACCGGCGGAATGGACAGCAGCACCAGTTCTCCGTGTGGCTCCGCGCCGCCGTTGAGATCCAGTGCCAGCGACCACCGGGACCGGTCGTCGAGGGTGAACCGCCCGGCGACCACCCGGCCCCACTCGATGGTCGAGGCCGCCCACGGCGTGCGGCGCTGAATCGATTCCTCGCTCAATACGATGGCATCCCGTCCGAACAGCACCACCTGAAGTGCGATGGCGACGACGATCCCCAGGAACGCGCCCGACACGACTCGATTCAGCCCGAACAGCGCCACCGTCGCCCCGCACACCGCCCCGGCCGCCAGCAGCCCGATGACGGCGTACAAGGCCATCCGCCGCCCCGGCACCACACCAGCCCGCACCGCACCGGCCTGCACCACAGTCATCCCGCCTCCCGCAACCGACTGCGGCACACCGTACTCCTCGGTGTGCTTCGCCTCCACCACCGCGATCACGAGGTCACCCGGCCCGGCCGAGTCGCCCGGCGGGGCTGTGGATGGCTGTGGACATCCGCCGAACCGCGATATCGCCCGGACGGTCTGCGGCGTTGCGCTGCGGCTTCGCCGAAGACACTGTGCCGGAATCGATCTAGGCCAGGTCGGCGGGGGTGGCGACGACGATGCCGAACAGGTCGCCGATGGTGGCCAGGGCTGCGTTGTGGAGTTGGGCGGCGGGGACCTCGGCAGCCGGGGAGGAGAGGGGGCGGGTGGCGCAGGCGGTGGCCACGACGGTGGGGAGGTTGCCGCGCAGGAAGGCGCCCTCGGTGGTGAAGGTGACGCACATGTGGGTCATGAAACCGGCGATGACCACGGACTTGTTGCCTGCGGCGTCGACGTGGTCGGCCAGGTCGGTGTCCACGAAGGCATTGGGGGCGGTTTTGACCACCACCGGTTCGCCTTCGAGCGGGGCCACGGCGGGGTGGATCCGACCGATCTCCGCGGTGATGTCGTAGGGGGTGCCGACGCCGCCGTCGTTGATGATGTGGATAACTTTCGCGCCTGCCGCTCGGGCGCGGGCGAGCAGGTCGGCGGCGGCGGTGAGGGCGGGTTCCCAGCCGTCGAGTTCCATTACGCCGTGGGTGTAGGTGTTCTGGTAGTCGACCAGGATCAGGGTGGAGTCGGCCAGGGCGGCGGGGGTGGAGTCGAAGCCGTTGAGGTCGCGCAGGGTCTGGGAAGCCATGGGGTGCAAGCCTTTTCGTGGTTTGGTCGGGGTCGCGAACCGCGGTGTGCGGTGGATGTCTTCCACGCTAGGGTGCGAGGGGCGTGTCGGGAATGTCAGGTAACCTGCAGATTCGGACATCGACCTGAGGAGTGGGCTTGACCACCGTGGAACGGCTGATCGTGATCGTGCTCTTCGATCAGGTCGATCTGCTCGACGTCACCGGGCCGCCCGAGGTCTTCGCGCTGTTGCGACGCGAGCTGGACGGCGAGACCGGGTATCGGGTGGTACTGGCCGCGGAGACCCTCGAACCGGTGACGACTTCCGCCGGGGTGCGGGTGCTGCCCGACATCACCTTCGACGAATTGGCATCCCGCCGCATCGACACGCTGCTGGTGCCCGGCGCGGTCGAGGTGGACGAACAGGGGCGGGTGCGGGCGATCAGTGATCCCGCCGTGGTCGAGCGGGTGCGGGTGCTCGCGGGGCAGACCCGTCGGGTGGCCTCGGTGTGCGTCGGGGCCCATATCCTCGCGGACGCAGGGCTTTTGGATGGACGGCGTGCCACCACGCACTGGTCGACGGCGCAGCAGCTGGCCGCCGAGCATCCGGCGATCGAGGTCGACGCCGACCCGATCTTCATTCGCGACAAGGATGTCTGGACCGGTGCGGGGCTCACCGCCTGCCTGGATCTGTCGCTGGCGCTGGTCGCCGACGACTTCGGGGAGGCGGCCGCGCTGCGGGTCGCGCGGCAGCTGGTGATGTTCCTGAAGCGGCCCAGCGGGCAGAGTCAGTTCAGCGTCTCACTCGAACCGGTGTCGACCACGCGGCGCATCGACGATGTGCGCCACTACATTTCGCGGCATCTCGCCGGATCGCTGACGGTGGTGGACCTGGCCGCGCACATGCACGTGAGCGAGCGGCAGTTGACGCGGGTGTTCAAGACCGAGTTGGGGATGACCCCGGCCGCCTACATCGAGTCGGCGCGCGTCGAGGTGGCGCGCAACCAGCTGGAGACGACCGACCACACCCTCGAACGGGTCGCGAGCCTGAGCGGTTTCAATACCACCGACACCCTCACCCGGGCCTTCCGGCGTCAGCTCGACACGACGCCGACGGAGTATCGAAACCGCTTCCGACTCAACTGATCACGCTTCCAGCGCGACCGCTGCCTCGGCGGTGTACACCAGGAAGGTCAGGCTCTCCTGGAAGTAGAGCTGCACCGAGTCGGCATCGTGCGACAGGTAGCCGATCGACAGGTCCTGGCCGATCTGCAGATCGAAATCGCCACCGCGGGTGGACAATACGAAGGCGCCGTCGATGGCGGGCGCCCAGATGATGTCGCCGTCGATGAGCCGCTCGATATGGGTGCGGATCGGGTGACCGTGGTCGGAGGTCTCACTGACCGCGGTGTACAGATCCGCCGACAGCAGCACCGAGTACGGGCCGTCCACACCCGCCAGCCGCAGCTTGCTCAGCGCCTGCGCCACGGCCTCGGGGGCCAGGCGCGGGTCGCCCGGCAGCTTCACCGGTTCGCAGGAGGTGGTGGAGCGAATGCCGGTGATACCGGCCGCGGGGTAGCCCTCGAAGATGGCGCGGTCCTCGGCGAAGGCGATCTTCTTGGCCGCCTCCTTCACCGGGTCCAGATCGGTGTCGTGCGCGCCGCGCTCGACATTGTCGAGCTCCTCGCGTGACAGCGTGAACGGCACCCGCAGCTCCACCAGCGGCAGCACCGCGCGCTGCCGCGCCCGCACCCCCTCGCCGGGGGACTCGATGGTGGTGGTGCGGCCCAGGCCGACCGCGTTGAAATCGTCGCCGTGCGGACCGGACAGGTCCACCACGCGCCGACCGGCGATGTGCCGCTTGAAGGTTCGCGTCGCCTCCTCCTCGATGGCCGACCAGGCCTCCGAGGTGATGGGCGCGAGTTCCCGGTGCAGGTTGTTCATGTTTGCTCCTTTGATTCAGCGCCGTAGCGAGCCGATACCGAGTGATCCGTGCCCGTTGGTCTGGACAACATCGTTGGCGGCCAGGGATTCCCGGGCCACCGCCGCCGCGGGCGCGGGTGCGTCCGGCAGGGCGTCGAAGAACCCCGCGGGCGGGGTGAAGAACGAGGTGCCGGTGACGGCGGTGGAGAAATCCAGGATCCGGTCGTAGGCGGCGTCCGGGGTGCCGAGGAACATGCGCTCCAGCATGGTCTCGGTGACGGTGGGGTCGTCGGCGTAAGCGATGTAGTACGTACCGAATTCGCCGTCCTTGACGCTGCCGAACGGCATATTGGCGCGCACGATATTGCCGACCTCGTCCTGGTCGTTCACCGCCACATGGGAATTCGCGGGCTTGTCGGCGTCGGAGAGCTCGTAGTCGTCGAGCTTGGTGCGGCCGATCACCTTTTCCTGCTCGGTGGTGGAGAGCGCCTTCCACGAATCGAGGTCGTGCAGGTACTTCTGCACGATTACGTAACTGCCCCCGGCGAATTCGGGATCCTCGTCGCCGACCAGACCGGCGACCAGCGCCAGCTCGCCCTCCGGATTCTCGGTGCCGTCGACGAAGCCGAGCAGGTCACGCTGCTCGAAATACCGGAAGCCCACCGTCTGATCGACGATGGTGGCGGCCCCGGTGAGTCGCTCACCGATCTTCATGGCCAGCTCGAAGCAGGCGTCCTGGGACTCGGCCTTGATGTGGAACAGCAGGTCACCCGCCGTGATCGGGGCCTGATGCTTGTCACCGACGTAGCCCGGAAACTCGTGCAGCTGTGCGGGTTTCGATCCCGAGAAGAGCCGGTCCCACGCGCCCGATCCGACGCTCGTGATGCAGGCCAAACCGGAGCCGGGCACCCGGAAGCCGACGGAGCGGCGTAACCCGGGCAGGTCTGCGAGTAGCTCGCGCACCACCGCCTCGCCACCCTCGTCGATCGTGGCGACGAGGAAGATCGCGGCCGGTGTCAGCGGGTCGAGGAACGGCTGTGGCTCACCCATGGGTTCCACCCTAAGCCCCGATCCGGGCAAACCGTCGCCGGGTTGCCCGGTGAGTGCCTCGCTACTTGGCGACGGTCAGCAGAAACGCCACGTCGTCGATGGCTTTGACGCTGTGGCGTGCGTTCGGGATCACCAGCAGGTCGCCCGCGGAACCCTTCCACTCGTTGGTTCCACTGATCAGCGCGAGCACGCCGCTGAGCACCACCATGGTGGCCTCACCCGGATTCTCGTGCTCGGCGAGCGTCTGACCCGCGGTCAGCGCGATGACCGTCTGCCGCAGGCTGTGGGCGTGCCCGCCGTAGATGGTCTGCGAGCTGCGGCCGCTCGAGGCGGTGGCCGCCAGTTTGAGTTGCTGGCGAGCAACCGCGGTCAGCGATTTCTTGTCCATGGACTGCCTTTCGCCGGAGTATCGCTGAGTATGCCGGACGAGCTCATACCAATCGGCTGTTTCGCGGATGGCGTGTACAGGAATTGCTGGATGCGAAATGGATGCGTTATCAGGGCTGCCGCAAGCCAGGGGAGGCGGGGCGATAACGGCGGAATCTATAGCGGAGACCGGTGGTGGACTCCTGCCAGGGTTCGTCGTCTGCTTGCCACTCGGGGTCGATGACGGGTGCCAGCGTGTCGCCGTCGACGTCGGCATCCACCTCGGTGACCATCAGCTCGGTCGCCAAAGGCATTGCGGCGCGATAGATCTCGCCACCGCCCGCGACCCACACCGGACCGTCCCCGGCCAGTTCGAGGGCCTGCTCCAGCGATCCCGCGGGTTCCGCGCCGTCGGCGGCCCACTCCGGTTGGCGGGTCACCACGATATTGCGCCGCCCCGCCAGCGGGCGGAATCGCGGCGGCAGCGAATCCCAGGTGCGGCGGCCCATCACCACCGGATGCCCCCAGGTGACTTCCTTGAAATGCGCCATGTCCTCGGGTACCCGCCACGGAATCGTGTTGTCCCGCCCGATGATTCCCTTCGGCGTCTGCGCCCAGATCAGCCCGATCGTCCGGCTCACGCGGCGCTCACACCGCCACCGGGGCCTTGATGGCCGGATGATGCTGGTAGCCCTGGATTTCCACGTCCTCGTAGACGTAGTCGAACAGGGTCGGCGCGGGCCGCAGGTGCAGGCTCGGGAACGGGTACGGGTCGCGGGTCAGCTGCTCGCGCACCTGGTCCACGTGATTGTCGTAGATGTGCACATCGCCACCGGTCCAGATGAACTCGCCGGGCAGCAGTTCGGTCTGCTGGGCGACCATCATGGTCAGCAGCGCGTAGCTGGCGATATTGAACGGCACGCCCAGGAACAGGTCCGCGCTGCGCTGATACAGCTGGCAGGAGAGCTTGCCGTCGGCCACATAGAACTGGAAGAAGGTGTGGCAGGGGGCCAGCGCCATCTTGTCGAGATCGGCCACGTTCCACGCCGAGACGATGATGCGGCGCGAATCCGGATCGGTGCGCAGCGTCTGCAGCACCTGCGAGATCTGATCGATGTGGGTGCCGTCCGGCGTCGGCCAGGACCGCCACTGCACGCCGTAGACCGGACCCAGTTCGCCCTGCGCGTCGGCCCACTCGTCCCAGATGGTGACGCCGTTGTCCCGCAGCCACTTCACGTTGGAATCGCCGCGCAGGAACCACAGCAGCTCGTAGACGATGGACTTCAGGTGCACCTTCTTGGTGGTGATCAGCGGGAAGCCCTGCGACAGGTCGTAGCGCAGCTGATGGCCGAAGATGCTGCGGGTTCCGGTGCCCGTCCGATCGGCTTTCGGGGTGCCGGACTCCAGCACCAGTCGGAGCAGGTCCTCGTACTGGGTATCTCGGCCGCTGTTCACGCCTGGCAAGCTTACGCATCGTGCGGAAGCTATTTGTGATCGGAATCGGAGCGGGAGATCCGGACCAGGTGACGGTGCAGGCCATCAAGGCATTGCGCCAGGTAGACGTGTTCTATGTCATCGGGAAAGGGGACGCGAAACAGGAACTGGTCGACGTGCGCGCCGCCATCCTGGCCGAGCATGTGCCGGGGCCGCACACCATCGTGGAAATCGCCGACCCGCCGCGGGACCGGAGTGTGCCGGGCACCGGGGCGGACGCCGCGTACCGGGATGTGGTGGGGGACTGGCACGAGGCGCGGGCCGAGCTGTTCGAGGCCGCGTTCGCCGAAACCGAGGGTGTGGGCGGCATTCTCGTGTGGGGTGATCCGTCGCTGTACGACAGCACCCTGCGCATCGTCGAGCGGGTGCTCGACCGTGAGCGCGTCCAGTTCGACTACGAGGTGATCCCGGGCATCACCAGCGTGCAGGCGCTGGCCGCCGCGCATCGCATGGTGCTGCACGAGATCGGCGAGCCGGTGCACATCACCACCGGGCGGCGGTTGCGTGAGGAGGGGCTGGCCGCGGGCGAGGCGCGGCTGGTGATGCTGGACGGCGACTGCTCGTTCACCGAGGTGCCCGGTGACGACCTCTACATCTGGTGGGGTGCGTACCTGGGGATGCCCGACGAGGTGATCGTCGAGGGGCCGCTGCGGGTGGTCGAGGGCCGGATCGCGCGGCGGCGGGCCGCGTTGCGTGAGGCCAAGGGCTGGATCATGGACACCTACCTGCTGCGACGGGGGTAGTCGGACCGTTCATCGCGGAGCCCTTGACCAACTATTGGCAGAGCGTCAATAGTTGGGCGACGGTGTAGTGGGGCGTGCGACGAGGCGCGCTCCGGCGTGTGGAGGTACGGCATGACGACCCCGATCCAACGGGCCGGACAACTGCGGGACGAATACGGCGCGGCCGACGCGAACGCGGCCGAGCTGCTGTGCGACCGGCATCCCGCCGACGCGGTGGCGTTCACGTTCGTGGCGCCCGACCTCGGCAGTGTGGATCTGACCTTCGGGGAATTGCGGGCGCGCTCCGAGCGGGTCGCGGCGGCGCTCGTGGAACTCGGTGTGCGCGAAGGGGATCGGGTCGCCACCCTGATGGGGAAGTCTCAGGAGCTGGTGGTGGCGCTGCTGGCCATCTGGCGTTTGGGGGCGGTGCACGTGCCGCTGTTCACCGCGTTCGCGCCGGGAGCGATCGCCATGCGGGTCAACGGGAATGGGACGACCTTCGTCATCACCGACGGGGCGCAGCGGGACAAGCTCGCGCCCAGTGCGGATCTGCCCGCCGAACGGGACTGGCGGATCATCACCACCGGCACGCCCGTCGGTGACGATGTCGCGTTCCAGACGCTGCTCGAAAACACCGGTCCGGCACCGGAATCCGTGGCCATCGGCGGGGACGGCGTGCTGGTGGAACTGTTCACCTCGGGCACCACGGGGACGCCCAAGGCCGTGCCGATGCGGCTGGGTGGCATGGCGGGCGTGGTCATGTACCTCGAATACGGGATCGACTACGCGGACGGTGACGTCTTCTGGAATATCGCCGATCCCGGCTGGGCGTACGGGCTCTACATCGCCATCCTCGCGCCCATGGCCACCGGGCGGCGCAGTCTGCTGGTGTGCGCCGCCTTCGATCCGGCGCTGACCTGGCGGGTGCTGAAAGAGTTCGGGATCACCAATTTCGCTGCGGCACCGACGGTTTACCGGGCGCTGCGGCATGCGCCGATTCCGGACGGGCTGGTGCTGCGGCATCTGTCCTCGGCCGGGGAACCGCTCACACCCGATGTCATCACGTGGTCGCGGCAGGCACTGGGTGTCGAGATCCGGGATCACTACGGGCAGACCGAAACCGGGATGACGGTGGTCAACGCGTGGCATCCGGATCTGATCGCCGAGATCAAGACGGGGTCGATGGGTAAGCCCATGCCCGGCTACACAGTGCAAGTGCTGCAACTGGATTCGGATGATCCGGCCGCGGTGGGCGAAGCGGGGCGGGTGGCCATCGCGACCTCCAGTCCGCTGCTGACCTTCCGTGGTTACCGCAATGCGCCCGAGTCGAGCGCGGCGCGGTTCACGGCGGACGGCGAGTGGTATCTCACCGGAGATGTCGCGGCTCTCGACGCCGACGGGTATCTGACCTTCGCGTCGCGTGACGACGATGTCATCCTCATGGCGGGGTACCGGATCGGGCCGTTCGAGGTGGAAAGCGTTCTCACCAGCCATGATTCGATCTCGGAGGCGGCAGTCATCGGGGTGCCCGACGAGCTGCGCGGCGAAGTCCTGATCGCGGTCGCGGTCCTCGCGCCCGGTGTCGGGCCGGACGAAGCGCTGACGGCGGACCTACAGCAGTTGGTGAAGCAGAAGCTGGCCGCGCACGTCTATCCCCGTCGCATCCACTACGTCCCGGAGTTGCCGAAGACGCCCAGCGGGAAGGTGCAGCGCTTCCTGCTCCGTGCGCAGTTCAACGACTGAATCGGGCTGGTTCCGGGGCTGGTCGTGAATGTGCACAAAATGTCTGGGACAGGCTGGGGATAACGTCAATTGTGCAGTCTGCCCGGGTGATGTGAGCTGAGTCATGCCGGGATGTGTGGTCCGGCATCTTCACAGCAACGATGCAGGAGTGGGTAGATGAGGGAGACTCGGCGACGCCGCCGACTGACGGTCCTGACGATGTCGGTCTGCCTGATGGCGGCCGCGGCGGGGGTGGCCGCGGCCGATCCGACCTTCCCGCCCACCTTCCCACCGGATCAGAATCAGCTGCCACAGCTGCCGACGGAACCGCAGCTCTACGACCAGCTGCCGATCCCCAGCCCGGATCAGGATCCGTGGTACGACGATCCGGCGAACCTGTCCGACTACGCGCCGGGTGACATCGTGCGCAGCCGGGTGGTGCAGACACGACTGCTCGGGCTGCCGATCCCGGTGTTCACCAAGCAATTGCTGTTCCGGTCCAACGACGTTCACGACAATCCGATCGTCACCGCGACCACGGTGATCGTGCCGGGCATCCCGTGGAGTGGCAGCGCGCGCCCGGTGGTGTCGTTCCAGGAGGCCATCGACTCCACCGACTCGGCGTGCAACCCGTCGCACACCCTGCAGGTCGGCACCATGAAGGAAGCGACGCTGTCGATCTATTGGCTGACACAGGGTTTCGCGATCAACGTGCCGGACTTCGACGGCAAGTTCAACACCTTCAACACCTATGGCGAAGGCAAGATGGTGCTCGACAGCCTGCGCGCCATGAAGAACGACACCTCGCTGGGGCTCACCGATTCCGGGATCGCGCTCTACGGATACTCCGGCGGCGGTTCGGGTTCCATTCGCGCCGCCGAACTGCGGGAGTCCTACGCTCCCGACGTTCGCCTGCTGGGCACCAGCATCGGCGGCACGCCCGGCAACCTGGTCGGTGAGGCGCAGTTCGCGACCCAGGCCGAGCCCGGGCTCACCGGCATCAGCAACTTCACCATGTGGCTCGGATTCGCCAGCCTCGCACGCGAATACCCGGATGTGTTCAAGCCGGAGGACCTGCTCACCGAAGACGGGCAGGCGTTGCTGAAGGACTTCGGCAGCCGCTGCTACGCCACCATCGCCGCGCAGGGCGCCTACCGTCCGATCAGCGCCTACTACCAGCCCGGCAAATCCCTGGAGAACTCTCCGGAGATCATGAAGGTGCTCGAGGACAACAGTCTCGGCAAGTACATCCCCGACACCCCGATCCTGTGGTGGCACGGCATGTGGGACGAACTGATCCCGCCGTCGGTGGTGCTGCCCACCGTCAACGACTACTGGAACCGCGGCGCGGACCTGCGCTTCTACACCGTCCCGATCCCCGAACACGTCACCAACGCGGTCACCGGCTGGATTCCGGCCGTCGCCTGGACCAGCGCCGTCCTGCGCGGCCTGTCGCCCGGCCCGAAGTTCAACGCCCAGTTCACGCCGCTGCCCGCCGGCTTCCCCGGCAGCTGATCCACCGATCTTCACCCGCCGGTCCAGCTCTGGTTCCGGCGGGTGTCGGTGTTCCGGGTTAGGGTGGTCCCTGACGGGATTCGCCCAGTTCAGAGTGCATGGGCGAAGGAATCGGAAGCGGGAGGAGATCCCTTGCCCGAACTACCGGAGATCGTTGCGCTGGAGCAGTTCCTGGCCGAGCACGCCGTGGGAGCGGTGGTGGGTCGGGTCGATGTCGCGGCACTGAGTGTGCTGAAGACCTTCGATCCGCCGGTGACCGCACTGTCCGGACGTGACGTCACCGGGGTCGGGCACTGGGGTAAGCATCTCGGAATCGATTGCGGCGGAATCTGGTTGATCACGCATCTGTCGCGGGGCGGGTGGTTGCGGTGGCTGGACGAGCCGAGTGCGACACCGCCGAAACCGGGGAAGGGGCCGTTGGCGCTGCGGGTGCACTTCTTCACGCCGGAGGGGGCCACCCCGGCGTTCGATCTCACCGAGGCGGGTACCAAGAAGCGGTTGGCGGTGTGGATCACCGCGGATCCGCTGTCGGTGCCGAGCATCGCCAGGTTGGGGCCGGACGCACTGGCCGTGAGCGAGCCCGAGTTCGCGGAGCTCATGCGGGGGACGTCGCAGCGGGTGAAGAACGCGATCACCGATCAGTCGGTGATCGCGGGGATCGGGAACGCCTACTCCGACGAGATTCTGCACACCGCGAAACTGTCGCCGTTCGCCACCGCTTCCACCTTGGACCCGCAGCAGGTGGCGCGGCTGTTCTCGGCCATGCGCGCCAGCCTCTCCGACGCCATCCAGCGTTCGGTGGGGCAGGACGCCGCGCGACTCAAGGGCGAGAAGCGCTCCGGTTTCCAGGTGCACGCGCGCACCGGACTGCCCTGCCCGGTGTGCGGCGATCTGGTGCGCGAAGTCGCGTACGCGGACAAGTCGTTCCAGTACTGCCCGACCTGTCAGACCGGCGGCAGGATCCTCGCCGACCGCCGCATGTCCCGGCTGCTCAAATAGTCGATCAGGTCAGGGCGGGGATTCGAACTCCCTGCCAGGCAAGACGTTTGGCCTGTTCGGGATCGTTCTCCACCCGGGGCGTCGAGTCGATGATCATGGTGGCTCGGGTGTCCTCGGTATAGGCGGGCCACGACGACAGCGGCGCACCGGTTTTCGCGAACGACAGCCAGTTGTCCTGGAACTGGTGCGATACCGCCTGCCAGGCCCGCTGACCGCCCGCCGCCGTCATGGTGCGGCCGACGGGACTGTCCACCGCGCCGAAGACGGGGATCAGGTCGAGGGCGTGGGTGGCGCCGAAACCCGCCAATTGGATTGCGCGGGGCGCGAAGTCGTAGCGGTAGGCGTAGGTCGGGGCGAAGCGGCTGTGCGCCTCCATCACGCGCAGCGACGGCCGCCAGAAGGTGAAATCGCCACCCATGCGGACGGTCACGCGCTTGTCCGGGAAGCCGGGATACGCTGCGGTGACCCGGGATTCGACGTCCGCGCCGTTGTCGCCGAGCGTCTCGTGCAGGCGTTCGGGCGAGGTGGGCATGGTCTGGCCGAGCTTGGTGAAGAGGGCGGAATCGGGGCCGTCGCTCAGAGCCTGGTCGACGTGCCGCAGCAGCCAGCGCATCCGGTCGGGGGTGGTGGGCAGGGTGTCGTCGAAGCGCACGAACAGGGTGGCCTCGTCCCGGTTGGTGCCGATGATGAGCGGTACCCGATGCGCGGTTCCCTGTGCGAACGCCGCGATCGGGGACAGCGGCAGGTAGTCGCCGTCCACCGTGGGCGCGATCGGGAACAGTCCCGGCTGCTCGTGCATGACCTGCGAGACGGAATGGTCGACGGCCCGGCGAATATCGTTGGCACCGGCCGTGATCAGCGCCTTCGCGGCGGTCTCGTCCGGGGTGATCCCAAGTCTGTCCAGGCAGCGCCGGGCGAAGAGTCGCGATTCCGCCTGGGTGGGAGCCCAGTCCGCGGGTGGGCTCTGCGCGATGCCGCGGTGGAACAGTCCGGCCGCGGCGGGCGTCGCCATCAGCGACAGCACCGCGTGCGCCCCGGCGGACTCGCCGAAGATGGTGACATTGTCGGGATCACCGCCGAACGCGGCGATATTGCGCCGCACCCACTCCAGGGCCGCGACCTGATCGCGCAAGCCCAGATTCGAGTCGAATCGCTGTGCGGGCGTGGAGTATTCGGAGAAGTCGACGTAACCGAAAGCGCCGAGCCGGTAGTTGATCGACACCACCACCACGTCACCGCGAAGGACCAGGCGCGCACCGGAATACAGCCGCAGCGCCGAGGTGCCGATCATGTAGCCGCCACCGTGGATGAACACCATGACGGGGCGCGGCGTGGTCGAAGTCGCGTTGGGCGCACAGACATTCAGGGTGAGACAGTCCTCGCCGGTCGGCTGCGCCTGCCGGGGGCCGATCCGCGCGCCGTCGCGATGCTGCATCGCCGCGAACCCGAAGGCGGTCGCGTCGCGCACCCCGCTCCAGGGTTGCACGGGCTGCGGGGCGCGGAACCTGAACTCGCCCACCGGAGGGGCCGCGAAGGGGATGGACCGCCAGCGTGAAACGCGACGTCCGCGAAGTCCGCGAACCACTCCGTCCGCGGTAGCGATATCTGTCGTTGCCACCATCACAAAAGGGTAGACCCGCACCCGGGAGGGGCCCATGGCCATCGCGGCCAACTTTCGAGCCCTCCCGAGCGGACGGCGTGGCCCTACTGCAGGTAGCCCTCGACCTGGCGGGCGGAGCTGGCCTGCGCCTCATCGGGGTTGCGGCCCTGATCGAGACGGGCGCGACGCTGGCGCAGCAGGTCCCAGCACTGGTCGAGTTCGACCTCGATCTCGGCGAGCTGACGGCGCTCGGTCTCGGGGTCGAGTTCGCCACCGGTGGTCTTGGCGCGCAGCTGGTGCTCGCGATCGACCAGGTCCTTGATTCGCGACTGGATGTCCTTTTCGCTCATGCGGACCACTCTACGGCTCCGACCAGTGCGTCCCCCGCTGACCGGACCGCCCCGGGCAGCTCGGCGGCCGGTAGCGCGGCGTATCCGAGCGCGATGCCGAACGTGTGCCGCGCGCCCAGATGATGCCGGGCCAGGCCGTCGAACTGGATGCCGAGCCGCCGGGCCGCGGCCACCGCCCGATCCTCCTGCGCGGCGGTGGCCAGGGGGACGAAGACGTGGGATCCGGCGTCGTCGCCACGGACCTCGAGCCCGCGCGAACGCAACGCGTCGACCACCAGGGCGCGGCGATGCGGCATCTCGCGCCGCAGCCGACGCAGGTGGCGGGCCAGATCGCCGTGCCGGGCCAGCGCGGCCACCACCTGCTGACCCGCCGGGGCCGGGCCGGTACCGGTGAGCTCGCGGTAGGCCATCACCGCGTCGGCGATCGCGGGGGCCGCGACCAGCCAGCCCACGCCCAGCATGGGGGTGAGGATCTTGCTGGTGGTGCCCAGATGCACGACGACGTCGGGGGCCAGGGTGGCCAGCAGTGGCAAAGGGGCGGTGTCGTAACGCAATTCGCCGTCGTAGTCGTCCTCGATGACGACGGCCCCGGTGCGGCGGGCGAATTCGACCAGTGCGACCCGGCGACCGGCGGGCATTCGCGCGCCCAGCGGAAACTGGTGTGCCGGAGTGCAGTACACCAGTTTGGCCAACTCGGGGACCAGGTCCACCCGCATGCCGTCGTCGTCCACCGGCACCGGCGTCACCCGCATGCCCGCCGCCTTGAAAGCGCCTGCGGCACGGCGATACCCGGGATCCTCGATGGCGACCAGGTCTCCCGGTCGCAGCAGTGCGCTCGCCAGTTCGCCTGCGGCCGAACTGCTTCCGGCCGTGGCCAGCACCGTGGTACCGGCGGCAGCGCCGAGTCCGCGATGCCGAAGCAGGTGTTCGGCGACGGCGTCGCGGTAGGCGGGCTCGCCGCGGCGGTCCTTGCGGATCAACGGGATTCGATCCGACGCCGTGCGCCAGGCCCGTCGCCAAGCGGCGGGGTCGATGGCGTCGATCGAGGGTGCGCCCGCCGCCAGATCCAGCAGCCCGGCCGCGGGATCATGGTGTTCGCGGGTGCCGGGCGGTGCGGTCGCGGGGGCGGGTGCGGCCGTGAGATAGGTGCCGGAACCGTGCCGCCCGTCCAGCCAGCCCTCGGCGTGCAGCTGGTCGTAGGCCGCGGTCACCACCGTGCGGCTCACCCCGAGGCGGGTGGCGAGTTCGCGGGAGGAGGGCAGCCGGTCGCCGCCGCGCAGCGCGCCGGTGGTGGCGGCGTGGCGCAGGCCGTCGGCGACCTGGACGGCCAGCGGCGTGCCGCTGACCCGGTCGACGGTGAACGGCAGGTCGTCGTCGACGAGGCGGTGCGCGCACATGGAAGTGGACTCCCGGATGGTCGGGGATCGGATGGGCCCAGCATGCCATTTAGGCAAGTGGTCTGACAATCTTGCTTGGAATTGGCTATTCAAGAATGCCATTCCGGCCGCGAAACTGGACTCATGAGTGAGACAGCCACGACCCGGCCGCCCCTGTCGCCCACCCCGCGCAGCAGCCTCACCCGCAGTAAAGAGCGGGGCCGCACCGACCGCGCCGAACTCGACGCCGTGCTCGACGCGGGCCTGGTCTGCCACCTCGGGGTGCTGCTCGGCGGCAGCCCGGTGGTGATCCCCACTGTCTACGGCCGCGACGGCGACACCCTCTACCTGCACGGCTCCACCGGCGCGGGCAACCTGCGCGCCGCGATGACCGGCGATGTCTCCCTGACCGTCACGCACGTGGACGGCATCGTCTACGCCCGTTCGGCCATGCACTTCTCGATGAACTACCGCTCGGCCGTCATCCACGGCCGCCCGGTCGTGGTCACCGACGAGGACGCGCGGATGCACGGCATGCGAGTCATGGTCGAGCACACCGCACCCGGCGCGTGGGCCGACGTGCGCAGCCCGAACAAGAAGGAGATGGCCGCGACGCTGGTGCTGGCGCTGGATCTGACGGAGGCCTCGGTCAAGGTCCGCACCGGCGGTCCCCGCGACGATGAGAGCGATATCGAGACCGGCGGCGTCTGGGCGGGCGTGCTGCCCATGCGTCAGGTTTTCGACCCGCCGATCTCCGCCGCCGACCTGGACGCCGGAGTCGAGGTGCCCGAATACGTCGCCGGACGTGTCACCGACAGCGCCCTGGTGCGGTAGTCACCAATTCCGGCCGGTGAGGCCGAATTCGGCGAGGGCGGTGGTGGCGAGCTCGTACAGCGTTGTGGCAGCGGGGATCGCATCGGGGTCGAGGCTCACCAGTGACACCGTGTAGCTGTCGGCGATGCGGGTGAAGTAACCCGCGAGGCGGGTGCGGGGGAGGGCCTCGGAGCGCAGGCCGGGGTGGATGGCGCGAGCCGCCACCCCGGTACAGGGGTGCGGGCCGATGGCCAGCAGCGAGTCCGGGAGGTTTCCGATGTTGGAGCACAGGATGTCTCGTTCGCCCGCGCCCTTGGCGAGGCGATAGGCCAGGCGGTCGGGGATGACCTGCAGCAGTTCCTCGGGGATGCCGCCCGGACTGGTCATGCGGTGCTCGTAGGCGGTACGGGCCTTGTGGCGCAGGGTGGCCGGGGTGTCGGCGCGGGTGATGGCGATCTCGGTCATGGACATGTCGTTGTCCACTCGCGGTTCGTCGCGGGTGTCGACCGGCAGGCTGGCGGCGATGGTCGTGCCGGGAAAACCGCTGGCCCACAGCATGTTCGCGATCAGCTGCACGAACAGGCTGTTGGCGGTGCCGCCGGTCGCGACGGCGACCCGGTTCCATTCGCGCACCGGAATCTCCACCACCGCGGAGTGGGTGACCGCCGACGCCGGGGTGGCCGCTACCGATTCGATGGATGCGGTGGGCGCGGGTTCGGTGCGGGGTGCGGCGATCGGGTTGGGGCGGAAAACGGCGGCGTGCGCGGACATTTCGCTGGTCACGCTGCCGCGCACCGCTTTTCGGGTCGGCGCCGGGGTCGGCCGGGGCGGGATGCCCTGACGCAGCGCGCGGGCGGTACCGCCGAGGACAGTGGCCCACATGCGCCGGGCGTCGGTCCAATCCGAGTGTGCTGCCAGCGGAGTCGCGAGCGGCGTGCCGGTGAGGGCATTGTCGACCGCGAGGGTCAGGGCGCGGCCGTCGGCGAGCGCGTGTGAGCAGGTCAGGGCGACCAGACAGCCGCCGTCGTCGATGCGGGCCGCCGAGAGTCGCCAGCCGGGGCCGAGTTCCGGGTCCAGATCCTCGCCCTGGCGGTCGGCCCAATCCAATACGGCCGCAGCCGGAATCGGCGCGGTGGTCAGGGTGAACGGATAGGCGTTCTCGTTGCGCTGCCAGCGGGGCCGCGCGCCGGGGATGCGGGGGCGGACCACGCGGCGGCCCAGCGGGCCTGTGCGCAGGTCACGGTGGATATGCCAGAGCAGGGCCGGGTGCACCGGTTCGGCGGTGCGCCAGAGGCCCTGCAGGGCGATCGGGGTACCCATGCCCCGATGCGACCGCAGGAAGATCTCGTCCACCACGCTCAGCCGATTCATTGAATGGCAAGCGTACCGATCGGTTCTGGGATGTGCTGCCGGGCATATTCGCGGCTATCCCCGCCGCCGTCCGCCCGGCACCCGGCGGGCTCAGGCCCGGCTGCCGTGGCGGCCCGCCCCGGAGGCGAAACGCGCAGCGCCGTCGAGCGCACCGTCCAGCAGCGCTTTCATGCCGTGGCGCAGTTCGTTGCTGATCGCGGTGGGCTCGTCGAGGCCGTCCTGCTCGAGCACCGACATCCGGTCCGAGCGCAGGCAGGTCTGCGGCAGGGCGGCCAGTTCGAGCGCCAGTTGCTCTGCGGCAGCACGGGATTCGCCGGTCGGCACCACCCGGTTGACCAGCCCGATCTGCAGGGCCTCGGCGGCGTCGACCGCGCGCCCGGTGAGGATGAGATCCATGGCGCGGCCCTCGCCGATGATGCGCGGCAGCCGCACCGTGCCGCCGTCGATGAGCGGCACGCCCCAGCGGCGGCAGAAGACGCCGAAGGTGCTGTCCTGCTCGGCGACTCGCAGATCGCACCACAGCGCGAGTTCGATACCGCCTGCCACGGCGTAGCCGGAGACGGCCGCGATGACGGGTTTGGACAGCTTCATCCGGGTGGGCCCCATGGGGCCGTCGCCGTCCTCGGTGACCGCGTTCGAGCGGTCGGTGCCGAGGGCCTTCAGGTCGGCTCCGGCGCAGAAGGTGCCGCCGTCGCCCCACAGCACCGCGACCGCGGCGTCGGGGTCGGCGTCGAACTCCCGGAAGGCGTCGGCCAGGGCTTTCGCGGTGGGGCCGTCGACCGCGTTGCGGGCTTCGGGTCGGTGCAGGATCACGGTGTAGACGGGGCCGTTGCGCTCCACTCGTACGCTCACGGCCCCGACCATACGCCGTAAACGGGCTCTTGCACGAAGAAATGAATCAATGGTTCACTTCTTGGGTGGCCTACCGCAGAACCCCCGCTGTCCAGGCCCGCCTGGACGCCCAGGCGGGCGCCATCGTGCGAGCCGCCATGACCGTGCTCTCCCGCGACGGCTTCGCCGGACTGTCCATGGCCGCCGTCGCCGCCGAGGCGGGCGTCGCCACCGGGACCGTCTACAAGGCGTTCACGGGGAAGGCCGAACTGGTCACCGCGGTCTTCCGCGAGGTCGTCACCCGTGAGGTCGACGCGGTCGCCGCCGCCGGTGCCGCGGGGGAGGGTCGCACCGCGCGCGACCGGGTCACCGCCGCCGTCGAGACTTTCGCCGGGCGCGCGCTCAAGAACCCGAAACTCGCCTATGTGCTGCTGGCCGAACCGGTGGACGCCGCTGTCGATGTCGAACGACTGCGTTTCCGGCGGGCCTTCGCCGAGACCTACGCCGCCGCGGTCGCCGACGGCGTCGCCAATGGTGAACTGCCGCCGCAGGATCCGCGCACCTCCGCCACCGCCCTGGTCGGCGCGGTCGGTGAAGTGCTGGTCGGGCCGCTCGCCGAACAACTGCAGAGCGAGTCGGTGATGCCCGAACTGGTGGCCTTCGCGCTGCGCGCCCTCGGCGTCGGCCACGAAACTCGCGGCCACGAAACTCTCCGCGCCCCAACGGAATAAGGAGTCCCCCCGCCATGCCCACGCATGAAGTCTTCAACCAGGTGCCGGACATCGTCCCGTTCGACAACTCCCGCAACCCCGCCCTGATCGAGGGCCTGCACCGGGAAGGCGCGGGCTGGGCCGAGGCCGAAGTGCGCGAACTCGGCGCGCTCGCAGGCGGTTCCGAGGCACAGGAGTGGGGCCGGGTCGCCAACGAGAACCCGCCGGTCCTGCACACCCACGACCGCTACGGCAATCGCGTCGACGAGGTGGAGTTCCATCCGTACTGGCACGACCTGATGAATGTCGCTGTCTCCCATGGCCTGCACGGTTCACCGTGGCAGGACGAGCGGTCCGGCGCGCACGTCGCCCGCGCCGCCAAGTTCTACACCTGGGGCATCGCCGACGCCGGGCACATGTGCCCGATCTCGATGACCTACGCCGTGGTGCCCGCGCTGCGCCACAACCCGGAACTGTCGGCCACCTTCGAACCGCTGCTGGCCTCGAAGGTCTACGACTACGGGCTGCGGGAGCCGTCCTCGAAGGCCGGTCTCATCGCGGGCATGTCGATGACCGAGAAGCAGGGCGGCTCCGACGTCCGCGCCAACACCACCACGGCCACACCGCAATCCGACGGCACCTACCGGATCGTCGGGCACAAGTGGTTCACCTCCGCGCCGATGTCGGACCTGTTCCTCACCCTGGCGCAGGCGCCCGGCGGGCTGTCGTGCTTCATGCTGCCGCGCGTGCTGCCCGACGGCAGCCGCAACGCGCTGCGGCTGCAGCGGCTCAAGGACAAGCTGGGCAACAAGTCCAACGCCTCCTCGGAGATCGAATACGAGAACGCGACCGGCTGGCTGGTCGGCGCGGAGGGCGCGGGCGTCAAGACCATCATCGAGATGGTCAACATGACCCGCCTGGACTGTGTGATCGGCTCCGCGACCGGGATGCGGGCGGGCGTGGTCTTCGCGACCCATCACGCCCGGCATCGAAAGACGTTCGGCAAGAACCTGATCGACCAGCCCGCCATGCGCAACGTGCTGGCCGACCTGATCGTGGAATCCGACGCCGCCACCACGGTGATGATGCGGCTGGCCGGATCCACCGACCGCGCCGGCAGCGATCCGGCCGAGGCCGCCCTGCGCCGCATCGCGCTGGCCGTCACCAAGTACTGGGTGTGCAAGCGCGCCCCCGCGCACGCGGCCGAGGCCCTGGAATGCTTCGGCGGCAACGGATATGTCGAGGAATCCGGGATGCCGCGCCTCTACCGCGAGGCTCCGCTCATGTCCATCTGGGAGGGCTCCGGCAATGTGGCGGCGCTGGATGCGTTGCGCGCCATGGGCCGTCAGCCCGAGACTGTCGAAGCCTTCTTCAACGAGGTGAACCTGGCGCGCGGCGGCAACCGCTACCTGGACGAGGCCATCGACCGAATCGGCAAGGAGCTCACCGACTTCGCCGATATCGAATACCGCGCGCGGCGCGTGGTCGAACTGATGGCACTGGTGCTGCAGGGCGCGCAGCTGGTCCGCCACGGGCATCAGGCCGTCGCGGATGCCTTCTGCGGCACCAGGTTCGGTGGCGACTGGGGCATCGCCTTCGGCACCCTGCCGGTCGGCGTCGACACCGAGGCGATCCTGGCCCGCGGCTACCTCGACTGACCGCGACCCTGGACCTCGGCTACCTCAGCCGAGGTCCAGACCCAGCGCCGTCAATTCCTCCCGCAGGATGCGAAGCGCCTTCGGCCCCACCCCGTGCATGGCCCGCAGCGTGGCCTCCGGGACGTCCGCGAGCTGCTCGAGCCGCTGATATCCGGCGGCGTTCAGCGCCCGCGTCGCCGGTGCGCCGATACCGCGCGGCAGAGTCGAATCGGTCATGCCCAGAGCCTAGGCGCACGGTCGCCCGCGACGGCGTCAGTGGAACAGGCAGCTCGGGTCGTCGGTGGAGCTGAGCTGGCAGCGGGTGGCGGATCCACTGGTGATCAGGGCCTGCTCGATGAGATACCCGATGGAGTAGCTGCCGCTACCGAGATCCACGGCGCCGCTGCCGGTGCCCGAGCCGGAGCCGGAGGACCCGACCGCGGAGGCCGTGGACACACCGGTGGTGAGGGCGGCGGCGCACATGGCGGCGATGACTGCGAGGCGGGCGGCGCGGGGCATACGGAGTTCTCCGGTCTGTGGGTCCCGGTCGCCGATGGCTGGGCGCGACACGGGAGTCGAATGGTTGTCGGCAGCGACGGTAGAGGGCGTGACGCCTTGTCTCCAGACCCGAGTTCAGGGGCTACGGCGGTCTCGTGGAATGGTGCGGAAAAGTAGAACGTGTTCTACTTTTGAGGTCTTGGCGGTAAATCGAAGGGGTTGCGCATGAGCGCGTCGAAGGGGCCGTTGGCCGGGGTGCGGATCGTGGAACTGGCGAGCATCGGGCCCGGGCCACACGCGGGGATGATGCTCGCCGATCTCGGCGCGGACGTGGTGCGGGTGCAGCGGCCGGGGGACGGGTCGGCCAAGGGGCCGATGCGCGCGCAGCTGCGGGGCCGGACCATCGTGCAGGCGAACTTCAAGGATCCCGCCGATATCGAGGCGGTGCGCGGGCTCATCGACAAGGCCGACGTGGTCATCGAGGGGTATCGGCCGGGCGTCGTGGAACGGCTCGGGCTCGGACCGCAGGAGGCGTTGGCGCGCAATCCGCGACTCGTCTACGGGCGGATGACCGGGTGGGGGCAGGACGGGCCGCGGGCCGATCGGGCCGGGCACGACATCAACTACATCGGGCTGACCGGGGCGCTCAACGCCATCGGGCGCAAGGGGGAGCGGCCGGTGCCGCCGGTCAACATGCTCGGCGATTACGGCGGCGGGTCGGTGTTCCTGGTGCTCGGCGTCATCACCGCGCTGTTCGAGCGGGAACGCTCCGGACAGGGGCAGATCGTGGACGCGGCCATGGTGGACGGGGCGCTGACGCTGGCGCATTCACTGTGGATCCTGCATCAGGGCGGGGCCTGGTCCGACGAGCGCGGCACCAACCTGCTCGACACCGGAATGGCTTGGTACGACACGTATCAGACGTCGGACGGCAAGTACCTCGCCGTCGGTGCGTTCGAACCGCAGTTCTACGCCGAACTGCTCCGAGTACTCGAACTGGACTCGGAATCGCTGCCGCGCCAAATGGATCCGACCGGGCAGGAGGTGCTGCGCGAGGTATTCACCGAGAAGTTCGCGGCCCGAACCCAGGACGAATGGGCCGCCCTCTTCGACGGCGTCGACGCCTGCGTCACCCCCATCCGCACCTGGACCGACGCCGCCGCCGACGAACACCTCAGGGCCCGTGGATCACTCGTCGAAATCGACGGCATGCTGCAACCCGCCCCGGCCCCGCGCTTCTCCCGCACCGCACCACCGACCCCGGCCGCGCCGCCGACCGAATTCACCCCGCTCGGCGAAGTCTGGGCGTAGTGCCATCCGTGGGCGGGCGCACAGTGCGATCAACGCCACGCTTCCGGGCTGATCATCGCGGTTATAGCGTCGAGTCATGCCTCGTACAACGACGTACACCCAGTGGATCGCCCTCCCGCCGCGGCAGCTGTGGACGGTGCTCGGCGATCCGGCCCGCTGGCCCGACTGGAATCCGGCCGTCGGGTCGGTAACCCTGCACGGGGCACCGGCGGCCGGAGTCACCGGCGACTATCTGCCGCGCGGGCGCGTCAGCGAGGCCGTGCACGGGCGCTTCGCGGCACCGTTCACCATCGCCACCTTCGTGCCCGATCGGGAACTCACCCTGGAGCAGCCGGAGCCCGCGGGCACCATGCGCTTGCGCTGGACCCTGACTCCGCGCGACGGCGGCACCGAACTCCGACAGCAGCTCACCTTCACCGGGGCCTCGGCCGCCGTCTTCCGCAAGGTCGCCGGGGCTCCGGTGCAGGCCGACACCCACACCGCGTTCGCCCGGCTCGCGCAGCTGGCCGGACTGCGGCCCGCCGCAGACGCGCTCACCGTCGTGATCGCCGGTGGCACCGGCGCTCTGGGGCGGACACTGGCCGCCGATCTCGCCTGTCGCGGGCAGCGGCCCGTCATCCTCACCCGCCGGACCGCCCCGGAACTGCCCTACCCGCAGTACGAATGGGACGGCCGCACCGTCGGTGCGTGGGCCGACGCGCTGAAGAACCCCGGCCGCACCGCGGTGATCAACCTCGCCGGCAAGCTCGTCGACTGCCGCCCGACCGCCCGCAATATCGCCGAATTGCGCCGCAGCCGAGTCGATTCCACGCGGGCGCTGGTGATCGCGTCGAAGGGGCTCGACCACCCCGTCGACTACTGGATCCAGGCCGGCACCACCGCCATCTGGGCCGACGCCGGTGAAATCCGGTGCACCGAAGAGACGCCGCTGCCCGATCCCGGCCTGCCGCAGATGACCGGGGTGGCCCGGCCGTGGGAGGAAGCCTTCGAGGGCGCGAACGCCACCCACTGGACCATCCTGCGCACCTCCATCGTTCTCGACCCGGACGCGCCCGCCATGAAACGCCTTGCCGCCCTTACGAAAGCGGGACTGGGCGGCAGCGTCGGCAACGGGCGGCAGTGGTTCAGCTGGATCCACCTCGAGGACTGGCTGGCCATCGTGCGGGCGGGGCTCGGGCTCGACCCGCGCGTCGCGCTGCCGAACGGAATCGTGGTGGCCGCCACCGACTTCCCCGTCCGCAACAAGGAACTCATGGCCGCGCTGCGACGACAGCTGCGCCGCCCCTGGTCGCCGCCGACCCCGGCACCCGCGCTCACCGCCGGCGCGATCTTCCTGCGCACCGACCCCGCGCTCGGCCTGACCGGGCGGCACGCCACCTCGGAGGTGCTGCGCCACAACGGGTTCCGCTTCCGCTACCCGACCATCGACGAGGCGCTGGCCGACCTGCTGCCCCGCTGACCGCCCGACTGTTGCCATAACCATCGGTTATGGCAACAGGTATTGGAGCTCCCCGGCGAAGCCATCGAGGCTGGGTTCCGAGAGACACCCTCGAGAATTCAGCCGGGAGCCGAAATGTTCATCGCCTATGTCGTCGTCACCCTGATCGCGATCGCGGCCAATGCCGTCGAAGGCGTCGCCACCCTGGCCGGGGCGAAATTCGTGCGCGACAACCTCGGCGAGATCGGCCTGCCGCCCGCCCTGCTGCCGTTCCTCGGCGCGTGCAAGACCGCCGGAGCGCTCGGCCTGATCGGCGGGCTGGTGGCCTGGCGGCACCTGGGCGTCGCGGCCGCGATCGGACTCACCGTCTTCTACCTGCTGGCCGTGCTCGTCCACCTGCGCACCCGGGTGGTGCACAATATCGCCTTCCCCATCGGATTCCTCGCCCTCGCCGCCGCCACCCTGGCCCTCGCCGCCCTGCACTGACGAAAACTTCGGCAGCATTAAGGAATTCGACCGATACCGCGCCGGGACTTTCCGGCGCAGCATCGAACAGTGACCCGATCGGTCACACAGGAAGCGGGCCGCCCAATCCCCCCTGACGCGGCCCGTCGGCACCGCGGCCGAATCAGCCCTGCCCGGCGCGTTCGACGGCGGTGCCATCCTGTAGCGCTCGACCTTCCGGCTTTCGGGGCGGCCGCGGACGCCACCCGCGCTGCCCCGGAAACCGGGGGCAGCCGCAAGTTTGCCGAAATATGGCCCGGGGCAATAGGTTGTGGCATGTGCTGTACGGTCGCGACCACGAGCTGCGGCAGATCCGAACCCTGCTCACGGCCGCCGCGCAAGGCAGCAGCGGCGTCCTGGCCATCACGGCCGACGCGGGCGAGGGCAAATCCGCACTGCTGAACCAGGCGGCCACGGCGGCCGGGCCGGGCTGGCGCATCCTGCGCTGCTCCGGCATCGAATGCGAATCCGAACTGCCGTTCGCGGGCCTGCACCAATTGCTCAGCGGCACACTCGAACACCTCGACCTGCTGCCCGCGCCGCAGGCCCGCGCCCTGGGCTGCGCGCTGGGCCTGTGCGAATCCGCGGGCACCGACCGCTTCCTGGTCGGCGTCGCCACCGTCACCCTGCTCGCCGAACTGTCCGCCGACATCCCGGTGCTGTGCCTCATCGACGACGCCCAGTGGCTCGACCGCCCCTCCCTCGACGTGCTGTGCTTCGCCGCCCGGCGGCTCGGCGCGGAGAACATCGCCATGCTCTTCGCCGGTCGCCGCGAATTCACTGCCACCGGGCTACCCGAACTGCGGATGGAGCCCTTGGATTCCACCGCCGCCACCGCACTGCTCGCCGACCGCTGGCCCGGACTCACCGGCGAACGACTCGGCCGGGTACTCGGCGACGCCGCCGGAAACCCGCTGGCACTGCTGGAACTCCCGCGCATGGACCTCGACGCCTCACCCGCCGAACCACTTCCACTGCCGCTGCGCCTGCAAACCGGCTATGAGCGCGAGATCGCCGCCTGCTCCGCCGCCGCCCGCACCGCCATGCTGGTCGTCGCCGCCGAGGAAACCGGCGATCTCGCACTGGTGCTCGGCGCGCTGCGACGCCTCGGCCTCGACGCCGAATCCCTCGCCGAGGCAGAACAATCCGGCATGCTCACCGTCACCGAACGGCGCGTCAGCTTCCGGCATCCGCTGCGCCGCTCCGCCGCCTACCACGGGGCATCCTTCACCCGGCGGCTCGCCGTGCACGCCGCACTGGCCGACGTGCTCGCCGCCGACCCCGCCCGCAGCGCCTGGCACCTCGCCGCCGCCAGCACCGAACCCGACGAAAACGTCGCCGCCGCATTGGAATCCGCCGCGATACAGGCGCAGCAGCGCGGCGGGCACGCCTCGGCGGCCGTCGCCTTCGAACGCGCCGCCTGGCTCACACCAGACCTCGCCGCCCGAACCCGGCGACTGGTGCTGGCCGTCGAAACCGCCGCAGAAGCCGGGCTCACCGCACGCGCCCTGCGACTCGCGTCCGCCACCGAGGCACTCGATCCCGAACCCGTGTACCGCGCCCGGATCCTCGGCGTGCGCGCCCGCATCGACTTCGAGGACGGCTCCCTCGGCAAGGCCCGCCGCCTCGCCGAAGCCGCGGCCGTCGACATGGCCGAGCACGAACCCGAAAGCGCCGCCTGGTTTCTCGTCGAAGCGGGCCGCATCGCCCTCACCGCGGGCGACCGCGCCGCCTTCGACGCCATCGGCGCACGGCTGGCCGCCCTGCCACTGCCCGAGGAGGCCGCACCGCTGGCCGCACTGCGCGGGGCCCGCACCGTCTTCGACGGCGAGCTGGCCGCCGGGATCGCGCTGATCCGGGCCAATGTCGAATTCAGCCGGACCGTGCCGGTCGACGCCATCGGCATCCGGCTCGCCTTCGTCCTGCAGGCCGCGCTCATCGGCGATATGGCGCACGCCCGCCTGCTGCTGGTCGAACTCGTCGACCTGGTGCTCGCCCGCGGCATGATCGGCTGGTACCCGTCCGTGGGCGGCACCCTCGCCATCGCCGAGATGATCCTGGGTCGCTTCCGGGAGGCCGAGGCCACCGCCACCCAGGTGGCCCGCGTCGCCGCCGATATCGGCCAGCACAATCGGGTGGTCGGGGCCGAAGGCGTGCTCGCCTTCGCCGCCGCCATCCGCGGCGACGAGAGGCGCTGCCGGGAACTGGCCGAACGCAACCTCGACGCCGCACCCGGCGACCGCAACGCCATCGACACCACCCACTTCGAATGGGCGCTGGCCGTTGTCGACCTCGGCGCGGGCCGCTACGAACACGCCCTGGCCCGGCTCACCGCCCTGCACGAACAACCCAACCTGGCGCACGGGCAATGGACCGAACTGCTCAGCGACCTCGTCGAAGCCGCCGCCCGCGCCCGCCGCCCCGAACGTGCCGCCGCCGCTCTCGCCGAAATCGACTCCTGGGCAACGGCACTCGCCGAGCCCTGGGCCGAAGCCCTGCTGCTGCGCTGCCAAGCCATGATCCACGGCGACGGCGAGAAATTCGCGCAGGCCCTCAAACTGCACGCCGAAGCCGACCGCCGCTACGACCACGCCCGCACCGCCCTCGTCTACGGCGAATGGCTACGGCGCGAACGCCGCCTCGGCGAGGCCCGCACCCACCTGCGCGCCGCCCTGGAAACCTTCGACCGGCTCGGCGTGACACCCCGAGCCGACCAGGCCCGCAACGAACTCCGGGCCGCCGGTGAGGGTTCGGTCCCCGAACCCGAGAACGACCTCGCCGCCGTCCTCACCGCCCAGGAACTCCAGGTCGTCCGCCTCGCCGCCGTCGGCGCCACCAACAAGGAAATCGCCGCCCAGCTGTTCCTGAGCCCGAAAACCGTCGCCCACCACCTCTACCGGGCCTTCCCGAAACTGGGCGTCAACAACCGGGTGGAACTCGCCCGACTCGACCTCGCCTGACCTGTCCGCAGGACTAGTTTGAGGGGGTGGACTCACCGCGAGCGGGAGTGCGACTGGCGGAACTGGTGGCGGCGCTGTCACTGGCCACCGACCTGGGTCTGGGCCAGCCCCAGGAGCACGTGCTGCGGCAGACGGTGATCGCCACCCGGCTCGCCCGGGCAGCCGGACTCTCCGAAGCCGACCAGGGCGCGGCCTTCTACGTATCGCTGCTGGCCTGGGTCGGCTGCGTGGCCGACTCCCACGAAATGGCCCGCTGGTTCGGCGACGACCGGCAGCTGCGCTCCGACAGCTACCAGGTCGACCTGACCCCCGTGCCCACCATGCGATTCCTGCTGGGGCACCTCGCCGCCGACGGCGGGCTGCGGCGTATCACCCTGCTCGGCCGGTTCTTCGCCGGCGGCTTCCGCGAGGTCATGAATTCCTTTGTGACGCACTGCGAGACGACCGGTGACATCGCCGACCGGCTCGGCCTGCCCGACCAGGTGCGGCGGGCACTGCCCCAGGCCTTCGAACGCTGGGACGGCAAGGGCGTGCCCACCAGGCTGCCCGGACCCGAAATCGAACCCGTCATGCGAATCGTGCAGATCGCCGACGACAGCGAAGCCTCCTGGCGCACCGGCGGCATCCCCGCCGTCGTGACCCTGCTGCGCGCCCGCAGCGGCACCGAATTCGATCCCGAACTCGTCGACCTGTGCTGCCGCGACGCCGAAACCCTCTTCGGTGATCTCGCCACCGTCGACGCCTGGAGCACCGTCGTATCCGGGTGCCCAGCGCTGCGCCCCGCCCTCACCGACCTCGAACTCACCGCGGCCCTGCACACCTTCGCTGACTACGCCGACCTGAAATCGCCCTGGTTCCTGGGACATTCACGCGCACTGGCGGTCCTCGCGGCCACCGCCGCCCGCCGCCACGGCCTGCCCGAAGACGACGTGAACCTGATCGAACGCGCCGCCCTGGTCTCCAGGCTCGGCGTCATCGGCGTCTCCGCCGGCATCTGGGCCAAACCCGGCCCGCTCTCCGACCTCGACTGGGAACACGTCCGCACCGCGCCCTACCTGACCGAACGCATCCTGTCCCGGCAGCCGCGACTGGCCCCGCTCGGCGCACTCGCCGCCCTCGTCCACGAACGGCTCGACGGTTCCGGATACCCGCGCGGGCTACCCGGCGCGGCCCTCCCGTTCCCGGCCCGCCTGCTCGCGGCGGCCGAGGTGTATCAGGCGCTCGGCGAGGACCGGCCGCATCGCGTCGCGCTGCCCGGGCCCGAACGCGCCCGCCTGCTCATCGCCGAGGCCGAGGACGGACGACTGGATTCCGTTGCGGTACGGGCGATCCTGGATGCCGCCGGACATCGGCCGCCCCGGCGGCTGAACACGGTCGCCGGACTGACCGAACGGGAGGTGACGGTGCTCGCCCTGCTGGTGCGCGGACGCACCAATCGGGAGATCGCCGCCGCACTCTCGATCACCCCGCGCACCGCGGGCAGCCACATCGAACACATCTACCGCAAGATCGGCGTCGGCACCCGCGGAGCCGCCGCCATGTTCGCCATGCGCCACGGCCTCGTCGACGCGGAGGCAGCGGACCCGAAGATCGGGTGAACGACAGATGTGCCGGGACCCGGCGCGGACGTAGAACAGAGGCATGACCACACACCTCGAAACCCAGCCCACCGACAGCGCCTGGCCCGCCGCCGCGACACTGCTCGATTCCCTTGTGCGCCGCGACTTTCCGACGCTGGCCACCTGCCTCGGCACGCAGGTGCGCTTCCGTGCCCTGGTCCCTCCCGGACCCTTCGAACTGACCGGACCCGACGCGGTCGCGGGACAGTTCGAGAAATGGTTCGGCGGCCCCGACGAATTCGAAGTCGTCGACGCCGCCATCGGACAGGTGGGCGAACGCGTCTATCTGCGCTGGCGCGTCCACATGAACCCGGCGGGCACCGGCGAAACCGGCCGCACCGCCGAACAACACGTCTTCGCCACCGTCACCGACCGCGTCGACACCCTCGACCTGGTCTGCTCGGGCTGGCAGCCCGACCGGCCGGTCAGAGCTTGATCAGGGTCCGGCTGAACTGGGGGATCAGGCGGATCTTGCCCGCGGTGCCGAAATCGATGGTGACCGTGGCCAACGCGCCGAAGCCCTCCGCCGCGACCACCCGGCCCAGACCGTACTTGTCGTCGCTGACCCGATCACCCACCGCGAGCACCAGACCGGTGTTGTTGCGCTTGCCACCCGCTGCCGCGGCGGCGGGAGCCGGACGGCGTTCACCGCGATCACGCAGGCCGGGACGCTGCTCCGACCAGCCGTCGCCGCGCGTCCAATCCCGTTCCATGCCATCGTCTTCGCCGCGACGGCGGAAACCGCGCTGTTGCGACGGGGTCGGCTCCAGGCGCTGCCAATCCATCAGATGGCCCGGAATCTCCTGCAGGAAGCGGGATTCCGGATTCGAGACCGGCTGACCCCAACCCGAGCGCACCACCGCGCGGGTCAGGTACAGGCGTTTGCGGGCGCGGGTGATGCCGACGTAGGCCAGACGGCGCTCCTCCTGCAGCTCGGCGGGATCGCCCAGGGCCCGCATGTGCGGGAACTGGCCATCCTCCCAACCGGTTACGAAGACCACCGGGAACTCCAGGCCCTTCGCGGTGTGCAGGGTCATCATGGTGACGACGCCCGTACCCTCCTCGGGGATCTGATCGGCGTCGGCCACCAGCGACACCCGCTCCAGGAACGCGGCCAGCGAACCCGGCTCCGGCTCACCCTCCGCCTGCTCGGGCAGCAGGCCCTCCGCGCGCGCCGCCTCCACATTGTTGCGAGCCTCGGAACTGAATTCCCGTGCCACGCTGACCAGTTCGTTCAGGTTGTCCAGGCGGGCGCCGTCCTGCGGATCGTCGGACGCCTCCAGCTCGGCGCGGTAGCCGCTGCGATCCAGCACCGCCTCCACCACCGAACCCACATCCGGGAAGTCCAGATCCGCCTGCACGCCCGCCGCGCGCACCTCGTCCATCAACTCCAGGAAACCGGTGATGGCCCGCTGCGAACGCGTATTGAGCAGTGCGACTTTGCCTTCCGCGGCATCCCGCAGCGCCTGCGCGAAACCGATGCCGCGCTGCTCGGCGTGCACCGCCACACACGCCTCGGCGCGATCACCGATGCCGCGGCGCGGCGTATTGAGAATGCGGCGCAGGCTCACCGCGTCGTCGGGGTTCTCCAGCACGCGCAGATAGGCCACCACATCGCGGACCTCCTTGCGCTCGTAGAAGCGGACGCCGCCGACCACCTTGTAGGGCAGGCCCATCCGGATGAAGATCTCCTCCAGGGCGCGCGAATTGTTGTTGGTGCGGTAGAAGACCGCCACATCCGCGTAGTTGTAGTCACCCTGATCGATCAGGCGGTCGATCTCGCGGGCCACGAACGAGGCCTCGTCGTGCTCGTTGTCGGCCACGTAGCCGACGATCAGGTCACCGTCGCCGTGATCGGTCCACAGCTTCTTGTCGCGGCGGCCCTCGTTGCGGGCGATGACCGCGTTGGCGGCGGTCAGAATGTGCTGGGTGGAACGGTAGTTCTGTTCCAGCAGAATGGTTTCCGCGTCCGGGAAGTCGCGCTCGAACTCCTCGATATTGCGGATCGTCGCGCCGCGGAAGGCGTAGATGGACTGATCGGCGTCACCCACCACGCACAGCTCCGAGGGCGGCACCCGGTCCTCGGCGTCCTCGCCCAGGTGATGGCCGACCAGCTCGCGCACCAGCGTGTACTGCGCGTGGTTGGTGTCCTGGTACTCGTCGACCAGCACGTGGCGGAAGCGCCGCCGGTAGTACTCGGCGACCTGCGGATGCCGCTGCAGCACCGACACCGTCTCACCGATCAGGTCATCGAAGTCCAGTGCGTTGGCCGCGCGCAACCGGCGCTGATACTCACCGAACATCTTGGCCACGATGCGCGGCAGCTCACTGTCCTCGGTATCGGCGTCCGACTGGGCCTGCTCCGGGCCGATCAGCTCGTTCTTGAGGTTCGAGATCGCCGTCGCCAGCAGTCGCGGCGTGTACTTCTTGGCGTCGATCTCGAAATCCCGGCTGATCATGGCCAGCAGGCGGCGCGAGTCGTCGGCGTCGTAGATGGAGAAGTTGGAATTGAGGCCGGGCACCAACCCGGCCTGGGTGCGAAGAATGCGAACACAGCTGGAGTGGAAGGTCGACACCCACATCCCGGCCGCTCGCGGGCCGACCAGACCCGCGACCCGCTCGCGCATCTCGGCGGCGGCCTTGTTGGTGAAGGTGATCGCCAGCACCTCGCTCGGGCGCACCCCGCGCGCGGCCAGCAGATAGGCGATGCGACGCGTCAGCACCGCTGTTTTGCCTGATCCGGCGCCCGCCACGATCAGTAGCGGAGTGCCGGTGTGCATCACCGCGGCACGCTGTTGCGGATTCAACCCCTCGAGCAGTTGCCCGGTCTTCTGTTCGTCCACTGCCACCGTCGTGTTCATCGCCCATCCACGCTACCGGCGGCCACCGACAGACGTCGGGTCGGATCGCACAGGTGTCCGATAAGTGCCGGTCCGGCGAACTTCCGGTGAATCCGAGCCGGCGCGAAAACTCAGGATCTTCACAAACAGACCTGTTTTGCATAGCTCACGATGCGTGGCAGACTCGTGCCATGACCGGCCTGCGCGCGACGCATTGCGCTTCAGCCCGATCCTGGGGGGACAATGGTTCGTTGACGACCCGCCCTTTTTCTTGGTGAAGAACAGATTGGTAACAGGTTGGGTCCACCTGCCGATCGACGTTCTGGACCACGAGGAGTTGAAAGTATGAGCATCTCGACGACGGGAACCACCGAGCCTGCCACCGGGTCGGATTCCGCCCTGCCTTCCGAGGCAGAGATCGAAAAGCTGCGCAAGGAGATCGACAAGCTCGATGCCGAGATCCTTGCCGCGATCAAACGCCGGACCGAGGTCTCGCGCATCATCGGCCGGACCCGAATGGCCAATGGCGGGCCGAAGCTCGTGCACTCCCGCGAGATGAAGGTGCTGGAGCGCTTCAGCGAACTGGGCCAGGAGGGCCACACTCTCGCCATGCTGCTGCTGCGGCTGGGGCGGGGACGCCTCGGTCACTGACCGAATTCGGCGATCGTGTTAACACCGGCGACCGCTCGGACCGATGTACCGAGCGGTGTGCCGTGAACACGGCCTAGAGCTTTGCTGCATGCGTGCCACGGATGCAGCTTTCCCGAGCCGCCCCGGGTGTCTATCCACCCCGGGGCGGTTGTTTTTTGTCCGGATCAGGGCAGGGCGATGTACTTGATGTTCAGGTACTCATCGATGCCCTCGAAACCGCCCTCGCGGCCGAAGCCGGACTCCTTCACTCCGCCGAAGGGTGCGGCCGGATCGGAGATGACACCGCGGTTCACGCCGACCATGCCGGTCTCCAGGCCCTCGGCCACGCGCAGGGCCCGGTCCAGGCTCTGCGTGTAAACGTATGCGACGAGCCCGAATTCGGTGTTGTTGGCGGCGGCCAGGCCCTCTGCCTCGGTCTCGAAACCGACAATTGGGGCAACCGGGCCGAAAACTTCTTCCTTCAGGATGCGGGCGTGCGCGGGGATATCGGTCAGCACCGTCGCCGGATAGAACCAGCCCTGGCCGCCCGGCGCCTTGCCACCCAGCGCCACCTGCGCACCCGTGCTCACCGCGTCGTCCACCAACTCGCTGACCGTGTCGAGCTGATCGGCGTTGATGAGCGGGCCCAGCGTGGTCTCCGGATCGACACCGTTGCCCAGCTTGTACTCGGCCATGGCCGCGACCAGTTTGTCGGTGAATTCCTGGCGAACCGAATTCTGGACGTGGAAACGGTTGGCGGCCGTGCAGGCCTCGCCGCCGTTGCGCAATTTGGCCAGCACCGCACCCTGCACCGCGGCATCGATATCGGCATCGTCGAACACCACGAACGGGGCATTGCCGCCCAGCTCCATCGAGGTGCGCAGCAGGCCGTGCGCGGACTGCTCCACCAGCTTCTTGCCCACCAGGGTCGAACCGGTGAAAGTCAGCTTGCGCAAACGCGGATCGTTGATCAGCGGCGCGGTCGCGGCACTCGAATGCGAGGTGGTGATCACCGACAGCACCCCGTCGGGCAGACCCGCCGCGCTGCACAGCTGGGCCAGCAGCAGCATGGTCAGCGGGGTCTCGCCCGCCGGTTTCACGATCATGGTGCAGCCCGCCGCCAGCGCCGGGCCGATCTTGCGAGTCCCCATGGCGAGCGGGAAGTTCCACGGCGTGATGGCCAGGCACGGGCCGACCGGCTGCTTGTGCACCAGGATCCGTCCGGTCCCGGCCGGGGCGGGCTGATAACGGCCGTGGACGCGCACCGCCTCCTCGCTGAACCAGCGGAAGAACTCCGCGCCGTAGCGAACCTCGTTGCGGCTCTCCGGAAGTGCCTTGCCCATCTCCAGGGTCATCAGCAGCGCGAACTCCTCGGCGCGCGCGGTGATCGCCTCGAATACCGCGCGCAGGATCTCCCCGCGCTGCCGGGCCGGGGTGGCGGCCCAGTCGGCCTGCGCGGCCACCGCGGCGTCGAGGGCGCGCAGCGCGTCCTCGGGGGTGGCGTCGGCGACGTTCGCGATCACCTCGCCGGTCGCGGGATTGTGCACCGGGAACGTCGCGCCACCGGTGGCGTCCACCGGTCCGCCGATCCAGAGTCGGGTGGGAATGGTCGAAAGTAGCTCGGTTTCAGACACCATGCAGCCAGCCTAGGCACCCGGCCACACCATTACCGTTGTTACCTGCGCGTTGCCTCGGGGACGTTGTAACCTCGCGAAGGTGAGCAGCGACATCACCGCATCGGCGGTCTGGCGGAAACTGCAGGACCACCACGCGTCTCTCGCGGGGCGGCATCTGCGTGAGTTCTTCGCCGAGGATCCCGAACGCGGACGAGAGCTGATCGTGCAGGTCGGCGACCTCCACATCGACTACTCGAAACATCGCGTGACCCGCGAAACCCTGGACCTGCTGGTCGAATTGGCGCACACCGCCGAGGTCGAACGGCACCGCGACGCCATGTTCGCGGGCGAACGCATCAACACCTCCGAGGACCGCGCGGTCGGCCACGTGGCCCTGCGCGCGCCCGCCGGGGCGACGGTCACCATGGACGGCGAGAACGTCGAACCCGACGTGCACGAAGTGCTGCGCCGGATGGGCGAATTCACCGACGCGGTGCGCTCGGGACAGTGGCGCGGCGCGACCGGTGAACGCATCACCACCGTGGTGAACATCGGCATCGGCGGCTCGGATCTGGGGCCCGCCATGGTGTATCTGGCGCTGCGGCACTACGCCGACGCCGGGATCGCCGCCCGCTTCGTATCGAATGTCGATCCGGCGGACCTGGTTTCGAAGCTCGACGGCCTGGACCCGGCCACCACCCTGTTCATCGTCGCCTCCAAGACCTTCTCCACCCTCGAGACGCTCACCAATGCCACCGCCGCTCGGCGCTGGCTGGTGGCCGCGCTCGGGGAGGACGCTGTCGCAAAGCATTTCGTCGCGGTGTCCACCCATGCGCAGCGGGTGTCGGACTTCGGCATCGACACCGCCAACATGTTCGGCTTCTGGGACTGGGTCGGCGGCCGCTACTCGGTGGACTCGGCCATCGGACTGTCGGTGATGGCGGTGATCGGCAAGGAGCGCTTCGCCGAGTTCCTGGCCGGAATGCACACTGTCGACGAGCATTTCAGGAACACGCCGCTCGAGGAGAACGGTCCGGCGCTGCTCGGGCTGCTCGGCGTCTGGTACTCCAACTTCTTCGGCGCGCAGTCGCGTGCGGTGCTGCCGTACTCCAACGACCTGGCCCGCTTCCCGGCCTATCTGCAGCAGCTGACCATGGAGTCGAACGGCAAATCCGTTCGCGCGGACGGCACTCCGGTCACCACCTCGACCGGTGAGATCTTCTGGGGCGAGCCCGGCACCAACGGTCAGCACGCCTTCTATCAACTGCTGCACCAGGGCACCCGCCTGGTCCCGGCCGACTTCATCGGATTCGCCCGTCCCACCGACGATCTGGCCACCATGGACGGCGTGGGCAGCATGCACGACATCCTGATGAGCAACCTGTTCGCGCAGACCAAGGTGCTGGCCTTCGGCAAGACCGCCGAGGAGATCACCGCCGAGGGCACCGCCCCGAACCTGGTGCCGCACAAGGTGATGCCCGGCAACCGCCCCACGACCGCCATTCTGGCCCCCCAGCTGACCCCCTCCGTCCTCGGACAGCTGATCGCGCTCTATGAGCACCAGGTCTTCACCGAGGGCGCCATCTGGGGCATCGACAGCTTCGACCAGTGGGGCGTGGAGCTCGGCAAGCAGCAGGCCCTCGAACTCGAGCCGCTGCTCACCTCCGCCGAAAGCCCTGCCTCCCAGGGCGATTCCTCCACCGACGCCCTGGTCGGCTGGTACCGGTCGCACCGGCACTGACCGCGAGCCCCGAAACGAGAAACGCTCGGCCGGAGAAATCCGGCCGAGCGTTTTCGTATCTACAGACCTGTGTTGCGGCTCAATCCCGTTCGGGGCCGAGGGAGATGCCGCGGGAGGCCAGCCAGGGCAGCGGGTCGATCTTGTCGACGCCGTTGAGCCAGACCTCGAAGTGGCAGTGCGGGCCGGTGGAGAAGCCGCGGTTGCCGACGGTGGCGATCTGGTCACCGGCCAGCACCCGCTGGCCCGCGGTGACCACCGCGGTGTCGATGTGGCCGTAGATGGTGACGGTGCCGTCGTCGTGCAGCAGGCGCACCCACATGCCGAAGCCGGAGGCCGGGCCCGCCTCGAGGACGGTGGCGTCGGCGACCGCGTAGATCGGGGTGCCGATCGGGGCGGCGATATCGACGCCCTGGTGGGCCACACCCCAGCGGACACCGAACCCGGAGGTGAAGGTGCCGTTGGCGAATTTGGTCCACAGCGGGCGGAACTTCGACGCCTCGGCATTGGCCAGGTCGGACGCGAACTTCTGGCCCTTCTGCAGGATGTCGCCGAACTGGTCCAGGCTGGCCGGAGCGTTCGGGGTGAGCACCTGCGGGGAACCGGGGGCGGCCGGCTCGCCGACGACCTGCGTCGCGGCGACTTCCTTGACCTGAGCCTGGTAGTCGACGGTCTCCGGCTTGGCCGCCGAGGACTCGATGGAAGCCTGACCGGCCGCCACCACCGCACCGGCCGCCACGGCGACGACCGCGGCGCGGCCCTTCAGCGCGGTGGGCGGAGCGGGAACGCGATGCGAGCCACCGGCACGGCGCTTGCCGCCGGAGCGGGACTCGGCCGCGGCGGAATCCTTGTCGCGCTTCTTGTGATCCAGGCGCGCGCCGTCACCGGAGAAGGTGAGGTTCTCGCCGGACGCGGTACGGAAGGTGTAGACCGGCCGGTACTCGTCGGAGGGGGTCGGGTCCGCGGTGGGATCCCAGTTGGTCCGGGACTGCCCGGCCCAGTCGCTGGGATTCGGTGCGGCCCAGCCGTTCACCGTGGTCTGGCTGTCCCAGTTCTCGCCGGACTCGCCGTTGGGCTGATGCCATTCGGCGGCGGCTTCCCACTGCGGCTGCTCGCCCCAGGTGGATTGCCCGCCGTCCCAGCTGGTTTCGGGCTGCAGGTACTGCGTCGCGTCCCAGGCCTGATCACCGTTCCAGTCGGCATCGGAGTGCCACTGCTGCGGTTCGGCGGGAGCGTTCCAGGCCTGCGTGGCGTTCCAGTCGCCGTGCGCGACCGCGCCGATGGTGGCCTGCGGGTTGTCGAAGGTGGTGGCGCCGCCGAGGTGCTCGGCTTCCTCGCGGTACCGGTGCCCGTGTCGGGGGCGGTGCGCGGAGGGAAAGGGACTCTCGCTCAAGCCTGCCGTCCTCCTGTCGTGACCGGGTTGTGACATCGACCGCATCGACGGTAACGAAACGATTGCAGGTCAGCAAGCGATGGACATGGTTCGACACGAACGTGTGACATTCATCACTTGTCGATCGGGAATCTGCGCACTGTGCTGCGGGTAACCGAGTGAGCTTTTTCGACGACACGCCGTAGTAGTCGGTGTCACTCTGCGGGATTCGTGTGCTCGAGCTGCCACGGCGTTTCCAAGCTACCCACGAGTAGCATTGACAAGGGCTTTTGCCGCGTCAGAGACAGTACCGTGACCTGCGCCACTTAGGCTGTATGCGGCTGATTTCCGCTCCATGTGACTGATTAGAGTCCGAGCCGACCCGCCTCTTGAAACGGGCCGCCAACCAAGTCGTTGTCACAACAACGCAGACGAGACGGTGAGTACATGGATCTCTTCGAATATCAGGCGAAGGAACTCTTCGTGAAGCACGGAGTGCCCTCGTCCGAGGGCCGCGTCACTGATAATGCCGAGGAAGCTCGTGCGATCGCGGAAGAAATCGGCAAGCCGGTCATGGTCAAGGCCCAGGTCAAGGCCGGTGGCCGTGGCAAGGCCGGTGGCGTGAAGTACGCCGCCACCCCGGAGGACGCCTTCACCCACGCCCAGAACATCCTGGGCCTGGACATCAAGGGTCACATCACCAAGAAGGTCCTGGTAGCCGAGGCCAAGGACATCGCGTCGGAGTACTACATCTCCTTCCTGCTGGACCGCTCCAACCGCACCTACCTGGCCATGTGCTCGGTCGAAGGCGGCATGGAGATCGAAGAGGTCGCCGCCACCAAGCCGGAGCGCCTCGCCAAGGTTTCCGTCGACGCCGTCAAGGGTGTCGACCTCGCGTTCGCCCGCTCGATCGCCGAGCAGGGCCACCTGCCCGCCGACATCCTCGATGTCGCCGCCGTGACCATCCAGAAGCTGTGGGAAGTCTTCATTCAGGAAGACGCCCTCCTGGTCGAGGTCAACCCGCTGGTCCGCACCCCCAACGACGAGATCCTGGCCCTCGACGGCAAGGTCACCCTCGACGCGAACGCCGAGTTCCGCCACCCGGAGCACGCGGACTTCGCCGACATCGACGCGACCGACCCGCTCGAGCTCAAGGCCAAGGAGAACGACCTCAACTACGTCAAGCTCGACGGTGAGGTCGGCATCATCGGCAACGGCGCGGGTCTGGTCATGTCGACCCTCGACGTCGTCGCCTACGCCGGCGAGAACCACGACGGCGTGAAGCCGGCCAACTTCCTCGACATCGGCGGCGGCGCCTCGGCGGCCGTGATGGCCGCGGGCCTCGATGTCATCCTGGGTGACGCCCAGGTCAAGAGCGTTTTCGTGAATGTCTTCGGTGGCATCACCGCCTGTGACGCGGTCGCGAACGGCATTGTCGGCGCGCTGCAGACCCTCGGCGACACCGCCTCCAAGCCGCTGGTCGTGCGCCTCGACGGCAACAAGGTCGAGGAAGGTCGCAAGATCCTCGCCGACTTCAACCACCCGCTGGTGACTCTCGCCCAGACCATGGACGAAGGCGCCGACAAGGCCGCCGAACTGGCCGCGGCCAAGTAAGGACACGAACCAACATGTCTATTTTCCTGAACAAGGACAACAAGGTCATCGTCCAGGGCATCACCGGCGGCGAGGGCACCAAGCACACCGCGCTGATGCTGAAGGCGGGCACCAACGTCGTCGGCGGCGTCAACGCCCGTAAGGCCGGCACCACCGTGTCGCACGTGGACAAGGACGGCAACACCGTCGAGCTCCCCGTCTTCGCGACCGTGGCCGAGGCCATCGAGAAGACCGGCGCGGACACCTCCATCGCCTTTGTGCCCCCGGCCTTCTCGAAGGACGCCATCATCGAGGCCATCGACGCGGAGATCCCGCTGCTCGTGGTCATCACCGAGGGCATCCCGGTGCAGGACTCCGCGTACGCGTGGGCCTACAACGTGGACAAGGGCAACAAGACCCGCATCATCGGCCCGAACTGCCCCGGCATCATCACCCCGGGTGAGTCGCTGGTCGGCATCACCCCGGCCACCATCGCGGGCAAGGGTCCGATCGGCCTGGTCTCCAAGTCGGGCACCCTGACCTACCAGATGATGTTCGAGCTGCGCGACTTCGGCTTCTCGACCGCCATCGGCATCGGCGGCGACCCGGTCATCGGCACCACCCACATCGACGCCATCGAGGCGTTCGAGAAGGACCCCGAGACCAAGCTGATCGTGATGATCGGTGAGATCGGTGGCGACGCCGAGGAGCGGGCCGCGGCCTACATCAAGGCCAACGTCACCAAGCCGGTCGTCGGCTACGTCGCGGGCTTCACCGCCCCCGAGGGCAAGACCATGGGCCACGCCGGCGCCATCGTCTCCGACGGTGCGGGCACCGCGCAGGGCAAGAAGGAGGCCCTCGAGGCCGCGGGCGTGAAGGTCGGCAAGACCCCGTCCGAGACCGCCGCCCTGGCGCGCGAGATCCTGGAGAAGGCAAGCATCAGCGCTTGATGTTCTCGTGCCCCGCTGCTCGACAGCAGCGGGGCACAGGGCGAGGGGTGGTTGGCGTGTGCTGACCGTCCGATCGTGAAGGCCGCCTGCCGAATTCGGTGGGCGGCCTTCGCCGTTCCGGTCGAAAAAGACACTCGCGACATGGGACGAATGCGTCGATGCTGCGGATTCGGCGGCCGATTACCGAGTATTGCGGTACGGCCACGGGCGGTGTAGAGGATGACCCCGGCCGTCCGGTGCAGTAGCGTCGATGGAGGTTCGTGGACGTTCGTTCGTGAACGACTCGATAGGAGACGACGACATGTCATACCCGACCGGGGGCTCGGGATACAACGCGCCCCAGCAGCCGACGCCTTCCAACGCACCCGGCTACGGCGCGCAGCCGTCGGGTTCTCCCACGACCGGGTCGAGCGTGACTTCCGTGGCGGGCAAGGGTTTGCCGTTCATTCTGGCCATCGTGGTCGCGGCGCTCGGTGTCATCAATTTCCTGCTGGGCTTCGCGCCCTACGTCGGGACCAAGGCGGTCGAGATCGGTGGCCAGAAGGTCGGCGGCGACACCACTTTCAGCCTGTTCGAGAACACCGGGGCGGCCGCGCTGGTAACCGGCCTGCTGTTCGCCGGTGTGCTGGCGGGTCTCGCGTTGCTGCCGAAGGCTCAGGCCTACACCGGCATCGTCGCGGCCGCGTCGCTGGCCGGATTCCTCGGAATCCTGTTCACCTCCTTCGATCTCGGTGACAGCGTGACGCTGAAGTGGGGCGGCTGGATCATCCTGCTGTTCTCGTTCGCGCAGACCGTGGCGGCCGTGCTGGCGCTGCTGTTCGAGATCGGCATCGTGAAGGCTCCGGCCCCGAAGCCCGCTGCGGCACAGGGTGGTTACGGCCAGCCGGGACAGACCTTCGGGTCGACCGGTTCGCAGTACCAGCAGCCGTCGTTCGGTCAGCAGGCCGGTTACGGTCAGCAGGCGCAGCAGCCGTCGTACGGTCAGACCTCGCAGCCGTCGCAGCCGACCTACGGTCAGCAGCCCTCCTATGGTCAGCAGCCGGCCGGATACGGTCAGCAGCCGGCGCAGCCCGCCGGTTACGGCACCGGTTCGCAGCCGACCTACGGTCAGCAGCCCTCCTATGGTCAGCAGCCCGCTGGATACGGTCAGCAGCCGTCGCCCTACGGCCAGCAGCCCGCCGGCAGCGGCGACGCGACCCAGCATTTCGGTGCGCAGCCCGCGCAGCGTCCGGCCCAGCCCTTCGGTGGCGAGCAGGCCGCGGATCCGGCGGCCGACGCCACCCGCGCCTTCCGTCCGGGCCAGGACGACAAGTAGGTTCGCGGCTCCCGCAAGGAGATTCGACAGAAGCGGGAACGGCCCCCGGTATCGCACCGGGGGCCGTTCTCTTTGCCCGCGCGCCGGTCGTCCGGCGCGCCTGACCCCCCGGTTTCCGAGATGCTGCCACGCTGGTTGTCCATGAGTGCCCCGAAAACTGCCCTGGCTCGCCTGAGCGACCACGACCCGCGGGATCGCCCGCGGGAACCGGTGCGCGCGGGTGCCGGGGGCGGGTCCGGGGGTGGCGGTTTCGGCTCGCTGACCCCCGAACGGGCGCGAGTCCTGATGACGGTCGCGGCGCGACCGTCCGCCATCACCCTGCTGGTGATCTTCATCCTGGTCTTCGGCACCCTGTTCGCGGCCGGCAGCAGCATGAACGGCTCGTCCGGTGCGATCGCGGCCGGTTGGCTTGCCATGCACCAGGTTCCGCTGGTGATCGGCAAGACCGGTATCGGCCTGTGGCCGCTGCTGCCGACCGGGGTGATGCTGTGGCTGGTGGCCCGGGAATGCGCGCAGGCGACCGAACCCGATTGCACGCCTGCGGATCTGGGCTGGATCGTCGGCGCGGCGGCGGGCGGCCCGCTGCTGATCACCGCCGTCTGCCTGGCCGTCGCCGACGACGCCGCCGCGGTGGTGGCGTTGCAGCCGCCGGACACCACCGTCGCCTTCGCCTGGGTGCTGGGTCTGATGCTGGCGGCGGCCGCTGCCGGGATCGTCTCCCGCAGCTGGCGCGAGCTCGCGGAGCTGCTGCCGATTCCCTTGCCGCACTGGGTGATCGCGGGTGCGCGGGCCGGTGCGCGGGTGGTCGGCCGGTTGCTGCTGGTGGCCGCGGCGCTGACCGTGCTGTCGTTCCTGCTGCACTGGTCGCGGATCGCCGACACCTATCGGGCGGGCGGAAGCTTCACCGGCGCACTGGGTTTGACGGTGCTGTCGCTGGCCTATCTGCCGAACGTGCTGGTCGACGCGGCCGGGGTGCTGGTCGGCGGCCAGGTGCAGATCGGGCCGGGTTCGTTGAGTCTGTTCGCGGTCGAGGGTGCGCCGGTGCCCGCGGTCCCGCTGGCGGCCGCGGTGCCGTCGGGTCCGGCGGCGGTGTGGTGGATGGGGCTGCTGGTGGTGCCCGCCGCGCTGGGCGTGCTGACCGGCATGGAATGTGCTCGCACCTCGACGGATCGAGCGGCCGCGCCGTGGGCGACGCTGACCGCGGCGGGGGTCGCGACGGTGCTGCTGGCGCTGCTCGGGGTGACCGCCGGGGGAGACCTCGGCACCTTCGGCTGGATCGGGCCGAACGTGTGGCTGGCTGCCGGTGCGGCCTTCGTGTGGCTGGCGGTGGCCGGATACGTGGGCATGCTGGGTGCGCGCTGGTTCGGTCCGGCGGCGGCGCCCGTGGCCTACGCCGGCGCTGAAGACGGCTACTACGAGGACGACTACTACGACGAGGCGGACGACGAGTACGAGGACGAATTCGACGACTACGAGGACGACGACGCCGGTGACGACGCGGGCGGCTCCGGCGGCGGCTGGTACGACGAGTCGGATCACGACGACGCCCTGGAAGCCGAATTGATGGACGATCACGACGAACTCGCCCACACCCCGGGCGATTCCGTCGATCACGCCGACATCGTCGACGCGGAGGTCGTCGAGGGCGGGCACGCCGAGCATTGAGCCGACACCGGTCCCCGGACGCCCGGTGACGCGGTCCGGGGAGGTGGGCACAAGTCCGGGAAAGCGGCACAGCTAGGCTTGACGAGGCGGTTCGCCCCCGCTGTCCCTTCCCGCTCCGATACCCCAGGGAGTTGTGCGCTGACGTCCACGCCCGCCCCGCTGCTGCCGCCGACCGCGCCCGCGACCCTGGTCGTGCTGGCCTCCGGCACCGGATCCCTGCTGCGTTCCCTGCTGGAAGCGACCCGGGCTCCGGGTTATCCGGCGCAGGTGGTCGCGGTGGGTGTGGACCGCGAATGCGGTGCCACCGACCATGCCGACGCCTTCGACGTGTCGACCTTCGAGGTCGCGCTCGGCGACTTCGGCTCGCGCGCCGAATGGGATGTCGCGCTGACCGAGATGGTCGATCTGTTCCGTCCCGACCTGGTGGTGTCCGCCGGGTTCATGAAGATCCTCGGCCCGGTGTTCCTGGAGCGTTTCGGCGGCCGGATCATCAATACCCATCCCGCGCTGCTGCCCGCGTTCCCGGGCGCGCACGGCGTGCGTGACGCGCTGGCCTACGGGGTGAAGGTCACCGGTTCGACCGTGCACCTGGTCGATTCGGGTGTCGACACCGGTCCGATTCTCGCGCAGGAGGCGGTCGCGGTGCTGCCGGATGACGACGAGGGCGCGCTGCACGAGCGCATCAAGGTTGTGGAGCGTCGGTTGCTGGCGGAGGTCGTCGCCGCCGTCGCTACCCGAGGCATTGTCTCCGATGGACGAAAGGCAGTTATTCCAGATGAGCGAGTTCTGCGGTGAGTGAGCGTAAGGCGATCAAGCGGGCCCTGGTCAGCGTCTATGACAAGACGGGGCTGATCGAACTGGCCACCGGTCTGCACGAGGCGGGCATCGAGCTGGTCTCGACAGGATCGACGGCGGGCAAGATCGCCGACGCGGGTATCCCGGTGACCAAGGTCGAGGATCTGACCGGTTTCCCGGAGACCCTCGACGGCCGGGTCAAGACCCTGCACCCGCGCGTGCACGCCGGGATCCTGGCCGACACCCGCAAGGAGGAGCACGTCGATCAGCTCGTCGAGCTGGGTGTCGAGGCGTTCCAGCTGGTCATCGTGAACCTGTACCCGTTCACGCAGACCGTCGCCTCGGGCGCGAGCATCGACGAGTGCGTCGAGCAGATCGACATCGGCGGGCCGTCCATGGTGCGCGCCGCCGCCAAGAACCACCCGTCGGTCGCGGTGGTCGTCTCGGCCGGTGACTACGACCAGGTGCTGGCCTCCGTCAAGGCGGGCGGTTTCACCCTCGCTGAGCGAACTGCCTTGGCCGCCAAGGCTTTCCAGCACACCGCCTCCTACGACGTGGCCGTCGCCAGTTGGATGACCAATGTCGCGGTTCCGGCCGTCGAGCCGGAAACCGAAGGCGGACAGCACTTCCCGGCGTGGATCGGTGCGACCTGGAACCGTGAGGACGTGCTGCGCTACGGCGAGAACCCGCATCAGGGCGCGGCGCTCTACGTCAACGAGGCCGGTCCGGCCGGGCTGGCGCAGGCGAAGCAGTTGCACGGCAAGGAAATGTCGTACAACAACTACACCGACGCCGACGCGGCCTGGCGCGCCGCCTACGACTTCGACGAGCCCGCGGTGGCGGTGATCAAGCACGCCAACCCGTGCGGCATCGCGGTCGGCACGGATATCGCCGAGGCGCATCGCCGCGCGCACGCCACCGATCCGGTGTCCGCGTACGGCGGCGTGATCGCGGCCAACCGTGAGGTGTCCGTCGAGATGGCCGAGCAGGTCGCGGAGATCTTCACCGAGGTCATCGTCGCGCCCGGCTACGCCGACGGTGCGGTGGAAGTGTTGCAGCGCAAGAAGAATGTGCGCGTGCTGGTGGCCGATCCGGCTCAGCGCAAGGGCGCGGAGCTGCGTCCGGTCAGCGGCGGCGCGCTGCTGCAGGACCGCGACATCCTCGACGCCGCGGGCGACGATCCGGCCAACTGGACCCTCGCCGCCGGTGAGGCCGCCGACGAGGCCACCCTCGCGGACCTCGCGTTCGCCTGGCGGGCGTGCCGCGCGGTGAAGTCGAACGCCATCCTGCTCGCCGACGACGGTGCCGCCGTGGGCGTGGGCATGGGTCAGGTCAACCGGGTGGACTCCTGCAAGCTGGCCGTCGAGCGCGCCGGTGACCGGGCCAAGGGTTCGGTGGCCGCGTCGGACGCGTTCTTCCCGTTCTCCGACGGTCCGCAGATCCTGGTGACGGCGGGCGTGCGCGCCATCGTGCACCCGGGTGGGTCGATTCGCGACAAGGACACCATCGAACTGTGCCGTGAGGCCGGGGTCACCCTGTACCTGACGGGGTCGCGCCACTTCGCGCACTGATCCGGACGGATGCTCCGAGTCCTCGGATCATCCACGGGCACAGCGTTTTTCGGCAGCCGGTGTGCGATCGTTCAGCGATCGCACACCGGCTGTTCCGGTTGTGGACAGCGGCCGATTTTCGGACCGCACTACGGGATCAGTTGACGCTCAATACTTTTCGATCACCGAGCGGGGCCTTCAGTGGCACGTCCAGGGTGCCGAACACCGCGATCATGGTGCACATCTTGCCGACCGCGTCCGGCAGCGTGCCCGACTTCAGATCCACGGTGACGGTCGAGGAGGTCTCGGCGACGCTCACGTCCACGCCGTAGCATTCGGGCGAACCGGTCTGGAAGTTCACCGCGATCGTGTTGGCGTCCACCCGCGTCCAGCTGTCGAACGGAATGCCGTGCGGGGTCACCAGGCCCGGGTTCGCGGTGAAGGTGCGGCCGATACGGCCGCCGGGCGACTCGGTGGGGGTGGCGGTGGTACTGGTCGCGGCGGTGGTCGATTTCGACTGGTCGCCACCGTTTTCGGAGTTTCCGCAAGCCGTCACGGTCAGGCCGATCAGGATGGCGCCGACGGCGGCGATGAGGCGGCGTCCCGGTGTCGCGTACATGCGCATCACCCTAGTGGCCCGGGACCGTACGGCCGGTTCCGCGCGTTGTTTTCGTGACCCTGGCGAATTTCTGGCGACGACACGCCGAAATCTTCGCAGAACCGGCGCGTAACTCTGCGGTGACCGGCGGCCGATCGGTAGTCTCGTTGCAGATGCGCGAATGCAGTTCCGCGCCATCGACTTATCTCATGATCACCCCTCCCGAAAGGACACACCGTGGGCGACTCGTTGAAGGTCGGCGAAGAACTCGGTCGCGGAGAGGCGCTGCAAGGCGGTGCCTACACCCTGACTCTGCAAGATGATGGCAACCTGGTGCTGTCCGACCCGACCGGCAAGGTCGAATGGGCTTCCGCCACCAACGGACAGGGCGTCGTGCGGGCGACCCTGCAGGACGACGGCAACTTCGTCCTGTACAAGGAAGACGGCGCCGCCTGGTCCACCGAGACCAACGGCAAGAGCGCGGACCGCCTGGTGGTTCAGGCCGACCGCAACGTCGTGCTCTACGGCTCCGACGGCAGCACGCTGTGGGCCTCGGGCACCAACACCGACAACCCGCTGCCCGCTCCGGAGCCGGTGCAGACCCAGGCCGCCGCGGTCGAGGAGGTTCCCCCGCCGCCGCCCGCCGCCCAGACCTACACGGTCGAGCCGGGTGACACCCTGTGGGCGGTCGCCGAGCGCTTCTACGGCGACGGCAACCGCTACCAGGAGATCGCCAACGCCAGCGGTATCGACAACCCGGACGCCATCAACGTCGGCCAGGTTCTGACCATCCCGTAATCCGCGGCTCCGCCACGACTTACGAGAAAACAAGCCCCCGAGTGCAAAAGCACTCGGGGGCTTGGCTTTTGGAGAGAGTGAACTGCCTCCGCCGGGCTGTGAATTCGCCCCCGAGCGCATGAAGATGCCAGGAGGTGGCGAGCGCGAGGGGCGAGACCGGCGAAGGCGGCGGGTTGCGAGCTGTGCCCGGGCCACGTCGTTTCCGGGTTTCGGGGGTGTGTCCCTGAGAGTCGCGCGAGTTGTCTCAACTCACCATTGCGTAGGGCCCCCGATGTGTAAACATCGGGGGCCCTACGTATTTGGTCTTTCCCGGAGGGGAGGTTCACGTCCCGCGTCAGCGGTGGGTGAAGGGGAGCAATGCCATTTCGCGGGCGTTCTTGACGGCCACGGCGACCTGGCGTTGCTGCTGCGGGGTCAGGCCGGTGACGCGTCGGCTGCGGATCTTGCCGCGGTCGGAGATGAACGTGCGCAGCAGGTTCACGTCCTTGTAGTCGACGGTTTCGACGCCGGCGGAGATGAGGGGGTTCTTCTTGGGGCGCCGGGCCTGCTCGGCGCGGACCTTCTTCGACGGTGCTCGCTTCACTGCCATGTCAGCGGTTCCTTACTCGCGCGTTTTCAGGTTCACGAAAGGGTGGATGCCTACCAGCTCGATTTGTGCACTCCGGGCAGTTCTCCCCGGTGGGCCATGGTGCGTACGCGGATGCGCGAGAGCCCGAATTTCCGGAGGTGACCCCGTGGACGTCCGTCCGCGGCGTCCCGGTTGCGCAATCGTACCGGACTGGCGTCACGCGGCATTTTCTGCAGCGCGACCTGGGCGGCCGCCCGATCTTCTTCGGTGCTGGTGGGCTTTCGGATGATTTCTTTCAGCTCGGCTCGCCGCTGCGCGTAGCGGGCCACGATCTGTTTGCGCTCTTCGTTTTTCGCGATCTTGGATTTCTTGGCCACGTCAGCGGTCCTCGCGGAACTCGACGTGGCGGCGCACGACCGGGTCGTACTTCTTCAGGACCATGCGGTCGGGGTCGTTGCGCCGGTTCTTGCGGGTGACGTAGGTGTATCCGGTTCCGGCGGTGGACTTCAGCTTGATGACGGGCCGGATGTCGGTCGATTTCGATGCCATCGGGTTTCAGCTCCTTCAGATCTTCTGGCCGGCGGCGCGCAGCCGGGCCACGACCGCTTCGATGCCGTCGCGGTCGATGGTCTTGATGCCCTTGGCGGACAGGGTCAGCGTGATGCGCCGTCCCGCGCTGGGCAGGTAGTAGGTCTTGCGCTGGATGTTGGGGTCCCAGCGGCGGTTGGTCCGCTTGTGTGAGTGCGATACGGACTTGCCGAACCCCGGCTTGCGGCCGGTGACCTGGCAGATGGCCGACATGGGCACTCCCTTCCGGTGGTTAATGTAGATGACAATCGTTTTCGACAACGAATCTATTCCAAGGTACGCTAGGCAGCCGGTAATTGAAAATCATTGTCGAAAGGAGGGCCGGTGGAGTCCCGACCCACGCACCACCCGCATGTCGAGTCCGACCGTCGCACCCCGGTACTGGTGCTCGCCGGACTCCCGGGCCGCGCCGCCGAGGGGGTCGATCGCGCCGCACGGCTGCTCGGCGCAGAACCCGGCACCGTCGTGGTCCGACACGATCTGTCCGAGCTGAACCACGGCGTGGTGCGCCGCACCGTGCACGCCGACGGCCGCGAAAACCTCACGGTCCTCGAGCTCGCGCACGGCTGCGTCTCCTGCACGCTGCGCGCCGACCTGCTGCCCTACCTGTGCCTGCTCGCCACGCGAGATTCGGTGCGGCGCATCGTGCTCGCACTGGACCCGGCGTTCGAGGCCGAGGCCGTCTGCCAGGCGATCACCGATGTCACGGTGACCGGCGTGGTCGGCCGGGTGGACGGTCCGGCGGGCCGCAGCGTGCGCATCGAGGCGGTGCTGACCTGCCTCGACGCCCGTGACTGGCTGGCCGACGCCACCGGTGACGAGACCCTCGCCGAACGCGGTCACGCCACCGCCGAGGACGAGCGCACCATCGCCCAGCTGGCGGTCGGTCAGGTCGAATTCGCCGATGCCCTGGTGGCTTTCGACGCGGGCGCGGATCTACTGGACCGGGAACGCACCGCCGCGGTGCTGGCCCGGCTCGCGCCGCGCGCACCCGTCGCGTGGGTCGCCGAACCGGGGACCCTGGACGCCGACGACCTGAACCGGCTGCTGCGCCTGATTCCCGAGGACGGACGGCGCGGCGACCAATTCGATCCCCATGCCCCGCTGCTGCGCGGTGAACCGCCGCTCACCACCGATCACGGTGTGGCACTGGTGGAATTCGCCACCGACCGCCCGTTCCATCCGGACCGCCTGCACTCCGCCATCGACGTGCTGCTCGACGGTGTGGTGAGCGCGCGCGGCCGGGCCTGGTTGGCGACTCAGCCGGAGCAGGTGGTGTGGCTGGAGTCGGCGGGCGGCGGTCTACGGGTGGGCGGCGCGGGAAAGTGGCTGGCCGCCATGGATTCTCGCGAGCTGGCCGAGGTGGACCCGGAGCGGCTGGCGTGGGCGTCGCTGCGCTGGGACGAGCAGTTCGGTGACCGGCACACCTCGCTGGTCATCCTGGTCGCCGATTCCGACGCCGAGGAGATCCGGCACGCCCTGCACTGGGCGCTGGTCGACGAGGACGAGCTGCGGCAGCTGCGTTTCGCCCCGGAGCGGGTGGCGCTGTGGGCCGACCCGTTCGGTGACCAGCACGAAGAACCATGTGACACAACAAGATCGACGTCGGCTGCCGAGAACGGCGCCGCACGCGAGAACGAAAGGTGATGTGATGCGACAGGGAATTCATCCCGACTACCATCCGGTGGTCTTCCAGGACGTGAGCACCGGCAAGTGCTTCCTGACCCGTTCCACCGCGGTGTCCGAGCGCACCGTCGAATGGGAGGACGGCAATACCTATCCGCTGCTGGTGGTCGACGTGACCTCGGACTCCCATCCGTTCTGGACCGGCAATCAGCGGGTGCTCGACACCGCGGGCCGGGTGGAGAAGTTCGAGCGCCGCTACGGCAAACGCGTTCGCGCGGGCGAGGATTCGACGATCGAGAAGGGTGACCGGTAATGGCCGTTCCGAAGCGGCGGATGTCGCGTTCGAATACCCGCAGCCGCCGTTCGCAGTGGAAGGCGACGGTGCCGGAGCTGGTGCCGGTGACGATCGGTGGTGTGGTGCACCGGATTCCGCGCCGACTGGTGGCGGCGGTGCGGCGGGGCCTGATCGATCCACGCGAACTCTGATCGATCAGGCCGACGGCATCAGCCTTCCTTGGCCGCCAGATCCGCGAGGGTGGCGGCGAGCCGGAAGTACTTGTTCTTGGCGAGATCGGCGATGGTCTTGATGCCGAGTGCCTCGAGCAACTGCGTGTCGTGTTTCTCGGTGAGTCCGGCGAGCGCCGAGGGCGGCGCGGCGAGGAGCTCGGTGAGCGACTTGGTTTCGTAAGCCTTGTCGAGGGCCTTGTCGAGATTCACGCTGACGGCCATGAGGCCTCCTTCATCAATCAACAGCCAAGATTCGGACAGGCTGACCCTAGCCCTCGATGATGCTGTGTCACCAGAGATCTGCGTACGTGTTGCGAGCCTGTGAACTGGTCGTCCGAATGTCTCGAGGCTGCGAAAAAGTCTTCCCAAAGTTGTGAACTCGTGGCCCGGCAGCGGTATTCTCATGCCTTGAGGGCGGGTTCTCCTGACTATCGGAGAACCCGCTCATCGCCACTTTTCGGGCAGGTTCGCACCGGTTCCACGGTCGCGGCAGATCACGACAATTGACCCAATTCGGTTGTGGCCGTCGGCTTGCCGGAATCCCCGTTCGGCGCACTGCCCCAGCCGGGCAGCGGTACCCCGGGCAGCAGTTGTTCGAGCCGGGCCAACTGCTCGGCGACCAGCGTCGCCGGACCTTCCACCAGCGAGAACGGAAACGGCCAGTGGTGGCCGGACAGCCGTGTCACCGCACTGGTGAGCTCGGCGGTGGTGGCCTCCAGATCGCTCACCTCCGTACGTAGTTCGTCGATGGTGGTCAGCGCCGAGGCCAGCGCGTCCACCACGGTGCGATGCTGGCCCTGCGGGTTGTCGCCGAGTTGCGGCCAGCCGGTGAGTCCGGGTCCGCGCAACTGGGTCTGGATATCGCGCAGAATTTCGTCTTGTTCCGGTGTCAAGTCCTGTTCCTCCGGTTCCACATCCCATTGGCCGAAATCGACCCGGTCGGTCTCGTTCACATCGCATTCGACGCCGTCCACGATCACCTGCTGCCCCGTCTGCAGGATCGACCGGCGCGGCTCGAGATTGGTGCCCGACCAGGCCACCGTCTGCCACGCCCAGTTCGCCGCACCCGCGTCCAGCGCCCGGCTGACCACCCAATACCCGCCGTAGACACCGACATTCGCGCTGCCGAGCACGGTCGCCGCGCCATTGAGGTAGTCGTTGATGGTCGCCTGCTGCTGCGGGGTGGCGTCGAAGTCGGCGGAGAAGTAGATGGGCCGATCCGGTCGCCCGCCGCAGCGCAGCACCTGCGCCAGCGCCGTGCGCGCGTCCGTGACGCCCGCACCGTAGCCGTCCAGCATGCGCGCGGCCGTGGTCTCCCAGTTCGACACGATCGAAACACCGTGTGCGCGCAGCTCGTCCGCTTCGGCGGGGGTGAGCAGCTTGCCGGGCAGTGTCGGCCCGCCGTCGGAGAGATAGCGGACCACGAAGTCGTATCCGGCGGCCCTGATGGCACTCGCGGCGGGCCTACCTGCGGCGTAATCCAGCCCGAAACGCATGTCTGTCACTGTAATTCGCCGGACACGCCGACGGCAGGGCATTTCCGAACTCGAATCGGCCCCCTCGAACCGGCACCGACGCAGCTACACCGGTGGTTGACTGGGGACGGCTGTGTGAGCGGCGTCACTGTGCTGTGGCGAATCGGTGCATAGGCGTCGCGGATGCGGCCCTTGCCGATTGCTTGTGCAGTACTTCAGAAACGGAGAACCGAATGCCTGTACGCAGCGAGGCCTGGCCCGCGGGGACGCCGTGCTGGGTCGACTGTCAGGTCGACGATCCGGTCAAGGCCGCCGAGTTCTACGGCGCGCTGTTCGGCTGGGACATGCAGGGCGGGGGAGAGGACTCCGGGGGATATCTGATGGCGCTACGCGACGGTGAGGCCGTCGCGGGCGTCGGACCCAAACCCGAGCCGGGGGTGCCCTCGGTGTGGACCACCTACTTCGCGGTGCCAGACGCGGACAAGGCCGCCGAGCAGGTCACGGCCGCGGGCGGCAGCCTGGTGGTGCCCGCCTTCGACGTGATGGAGTTCGGCCGCATGTTCGTCGCCGCCGACGCGTCGGGCGCGCCGTTCGCGGTCTGGGAGGCGCGCGCCCACAACGGCGCGGCCGTCCACAACGAGCACGGCGGCTACGTCTGGAACGATCTGCACACCGGCGACTTCGATGCCGCGAAACAGTTCTACGGCGAGCTGTTCGGCTTCACCTTCATCGAATTCGACGACGACGCAATGCGATACGCCACCTTCACTCCGCCCGGCGGCGGCGAGCCGGTCGGCGGCATCAACGACGACCGCCGGGGCGGCGCGGCGCCCGCGCGCCCGTACTGGCTGACCTGGTTCCAATTCGACGGCATCGACGCCGGTCTCACCCGGGCGGGCGAACTCGGCGCAACGGTGCTGATGGCCGCCACCGACGGACCGTTCGGCCGGATGGCGATCCTGGCCGCCCCGCAGGGAGAACTGTTCGGCCTGCTCGATCCGGCCACCACCATCGGTGAACGGCCCGCGGACCGCGACTGATCGCGCAGACGCGTCGAGCCGGGTCGATGCGCATCGACCCGGCTCGCGGCGGGAGGTGACGGACGCGCTCAGCGCCGCGGCGGCTCCGCCCGGATTCCCGGCTGCGCCGGTGCGTGCTGCGACGCCGTGGCCAGCGACGGACTGTGCGCGAGATCGGGTTTCGGCAGCACGGGGGTGCGCGCCTCCCGCCGGTCCGGCGCGACCAGGATCGCGGTGATCGGCACCGTCAGCGCGAGCGTGCCGATGATGAAGAACGGCACGAAGAAGCTGAACAACTCCTGGCCCTGCGGCGCCGCGGCACTCGGGTCCAGATGGATCTGCACCCCGGTGAAGCCCACGAAGTGCATGGCGATCACCAGCCCCGCGTAGATCACCGCCCCGGCCAGCACCATCGGCACCGAGCGCGCGATGCGGCTGAACCACAGCAGCAGCCCCGACATCATCGCGACCATCACGAACACCGCGATGATCGAGACCATGCTGCGCTCGACACTGCCCTGCACCCGGATCGCGTTGAGCATCAGCAGGTCTCCGGTGCCGAACCCGCCCGCCATCACCAGCGCGCCGAGCACCAACCGCCACCAGTTCAGTCTGGGTCCGGCGACCAGCATGGCGATGAACATGGTGAGCCCGGCCAGCACCGAGAACATGCTGGTCACGCTCGACTCGTAGCGAACGGGGCTGCCGTTCACCCCGAATCCGAGCATCAGCAGGTAGATCGGCATGGCCATGCCGACGCCGCCGATCGAGACCGACGCCACGAACACCCACACCAGCCGGAACTTGGCGGTCACCGACTTGGTGGACTGCCGGATGCAGGCCAGCCCGCAGGCCACGCCGGAGAACGACGTGATCAGCGCGAGGCCCGCGACCCAGTAGCCCATCGAGAAATAGATCATCTGCTCACCCCTGTATTCGTGATCTCAGGCCCCGCAACGGATTCCGCGTCGAACGCGCTTTCTGCTGCCCGTCAGCCCCGCTTCGCGGTTTCGCGCTGGGCCGCCATCAGCCGTTCGATCGCGTACTCGGTCACGGCCGCCAGTGAGCGGCGCACCTCGATCGGGTCGCGGGCGTCGATGTCCACGATCGGCACCCCCTCCCGCACGCTGAGCGCCTCACGGAGCTCGGCGACCGGGAAACGCGGCGCGTCGGGGAAACGGTTGACCGCGATCAGGAACGGCAGCGATTTGGCCTCGAAGAAGTCCACCGCCGCGAAGCTGTCCTCGATGCGCCGGGTGTCGACCAGCACCACCGCGCCGATGGCGCCCTTGATGAGGTCGTCCCACATGAACCAGAACCGCCGCTGTCCGGGCGTGCCGAACAGGTATAGCACCAGGTTGCCGGGCAGGATGATGCGCCCGAAATCCATGGCCACCGTGGTGGTTTCCTTGCCGGGTGTGGCGGCGAGGTCGTCGACCCCGTCCGACAGGCCGGTGACCATCGCCTCGGTGCGCAGCGGAACGATCTCCGAGACCGCGCCGACGAAGGTGGTCTTGCCCGCGCCGAAACCGCCCGCTACGACGATCTTGGTCGATGCGGTGCGCATCTCCTCGCCCGGGCGGGGTGGATACTGCAGCCCGGGATTAGGGAACTGCCCGGTTGTGTACTGGGGGCCGCCGCCTGGGAATTGCGGCCCACCCTGGTATCCCCCGCCGTCATAGGGCGCGGAGTCCATGCAGTGTCCTCTCCATCAAATTGCGGCGCTCGTCGAAGGTCGCCTGATCGCTCAAAGTCGAATGCACACGCAGGGTTCCGGCGACGACGAGATCACCGATCACCACCCGGATCATGCCCAGCGGCCGGCTCAGGTGCGCCGCGATCTCGGCGACCGAGAGCCGGGCGGTGCCCAGACGCAGGATCTCCGTACGGACATCACCGGCAGGCCAGTCGAAATGGGCCGTGTAGGAAAGGGTTTCGACGACCGCCTCGAGCGGCAGATCGACTGCCGGTTCGGTGCGGCCCGAGGTCAGCGCGTAGGGACGGACACGGGTGGTCGGCGGCCGGTTGTTGCCGCCGATTCCGCCATTCGGATTGGTCATGGGCAGACTCGTCTAGGCAGTGCGGGCGGTGGCCTGGACCACCGATCCGACCCGGTCGACCAGTAGCGCCATCTCATAGCCGATGCGGCCGATGTCGTGCTGCTTGTTGGCCAGTACCGCCAGATGCGAGCCGTTGCCGACACTCATCACGAGCAGGTAGCCGCGCTGCATCTCGACGATCGACTGCATCACCTTGCCGCCCTCGAAAAGCTGTGCGGCACCGGCGGACAGGCTGGCCAGACCCGCGGTGACCGCGGCCAGCTGCTCGCCGCGGTCCGACGGCAGATGCGGGCTGGTGGCCTGCAGCAGACCGTCGGCCGAGACCAGGACGGCGTGCGAGACCCCCGGGACCTCCCGGGTGAATCGCGTGACCAGCCAGTTCAAGTTCTCGTCGGTAGTGGTGCGCTGGGTGTCGGTCATGCATGCCCTCCGTCGTTGTACTGGGAGTCGGCCCGTCCGGAACGAACTCCGCTGAGATGCCTGGACAGGCTGTTGCGGATCTCATCCGGGTTGCGGCCGCTGCCGTCGTCCTCCTGGGTGACGGCACCGGGCACCAACTGGGCGCCGGGTTGCCGAATCGGCAACCCACCCTGGGTGTGGCTACTGCTGGTGGGATTGGCCGCGTCCTCGGCGGCGGCCCAGCCGGCATCCGAGGTCGAAGCCCAAGCCGCACCGGTCTGTTCACCGGCGGCGGGTTCGACCAGCCACTCGGAGACCATGCGCTGGTAGATCGGGGTCGGAGCCTCGCCGACCGGGCGCAGCCCGGACTGCGGGGCGGCCGGTCGCTGCCCGGTCGCCGGTTCGGTGCCGCGGATCCCGTTGGCGCCGTTGCCGTTCCCGTTGCCGCTGCTGCTGCCGGGGTTGCGGGTGCCACCGCCGAACGCGGGCGGCTCGGGACTCCGCTCGACACCGAAGGACGGCAACTCACCGGTGTTGCGCGCGGGCGGGGTGAAGCGTCCGCTGTCGGGCTGGTCACCACCGAAGGCGCTGTAGCCGCCGGTGGAGAAGGGACTGGCGGTTTCATCGCGACCGGTGAAATCGTCCTGCGGGACATAGCCACTGGTGAAGCCACTGTCGTTGCGCGGCGCGAAATCACTGTCGTTGCGTGCCGGGAAGTCACTGCCGCTGTGCGGCGCGAAATCGCGGTCGCTGTGCGGTGCGAAGCCACTGCCGGTCCGGGGTGCGAAGCCGGTGTTCTCCGCCTGATACCCGCTGTCGTCCCGGGCCGCGAAATCGTTCTCGCGCTGGTCGGCGTAGTCGTGCCGGTCCGGTTCCGAGTAACGGTGCTCGCCTGTCGGATAACCGTTCTCGTTCGACCCGGCGTGCGCTTCGCTGTTGGCCGGCGCCGCCTGCTCGGGCTCACCCCAGAAGTCGACGCGCGGCTGCGCGGCGGGCTCCGGGGCGGGTTCGGGCTGCGGGGTCGTGTTGTAGGCGCGGGCGTCGTCGGCCTCGGTGAAGGCGTCGGTGAAACCGTCCGAGAAACGATCCAGCTGCGGGTGCTCACCGGTGCTGAAGCCGGCGATCACCGGCTGTTCGCCGGTGTCCATGCCCGGTGTCCGGCGTTGCGGCAGACCGGAACTGGTGACGCCGAAGCGTCCGGTGGTGGTGGCCGCCGGGGTTTCGGGCAGGTTCGGCACCGGGGTCAGGCGCGGTGGCGTGACCACCGGCTGCGGGGCCGAGGCCGGGGCGGTCATCTGCAGCGGAGCGGCGACCGGGAACTGTCCGGTCGGGTCGCCGCTGCGTTCCGGTGCGGGCGAGACCAGGGTCCCGGGCAGGTGCACGCTGGCGGTGATGCCCGGCTGCTGCACCATGGCCGAGGTGCGGCGCAGGCTCACGGTGATGTTGTGCCGCTTGGCCAGGCGGCCGACCACGAAAAGACCCATGCGGCGGGCGGTCTCGACATTGACCTCACCACCGGAGGCCAGGCGGTCGTTGATGCCCTGCAGGTCATCGGCGTTCATGCCGAGACCGCGGTCGGTGATCTCGATCAGATAGCCACCGTCGACCGCGCGCGCCACCGACACCGCCACCGGGGTGGAGGGCGGCGAGTAGCGCAGTGCGTTGTCGATCAGTTCGGCCAGCAGGTGCTCGATGTCGACCGCGGGCTCACCGGCGACGATGCCGTCGGGCACGGTGCCGATCTCGACGCGCTGGTAGTCCTCCACCTGGGAGACCGACGACCACAGCATGTCCGACAGCGGCACCGGCGCGAGATGTCCACGCCGCAGCGCGGTTCCGGCCAGCACCAGCAGGTTGTCGCCGTTGCGGCGCATGCGGGTGGCGAGGTGGTCGAGGCGGAACAGGGATTGCAGGCGCTCGGAGTCGTCCTCGTCGCGTTCGAGTTCCTCGATGAGGCTCAGCTGCTGCTCGACCAGCGATTGGCTGCGGCGCGAGAGGGTCTCGAACATGTTGCCGATCTGCAGGCGCAGTCGCGCCTGCTCGGCGGCAAGGTGCAGCGCCTGTGAGTGGATGTCGTCGACGGCTCGGGCCAGCTGCCCGATCTCCTCGGTGGTGTGCACGTCGACCGGGATGATGACGGGGGTCGCGCCGCCGGCGCGCACCACCTCCAACTCCTGGGGGAGGTCGATGTGGGCCACCTGCAACGCGTCTCGCCGCAGCCGTCGCACGGGGACGACCAGCGAACGGGCCACCACCAGTGCCAGGGCCAGACCCGCGAGCAGCATGCCGATCACGATCGAGGTGTCGCGCAGCACGTTGTTGCGGGCCTCGGTGGTGAGCTCGGACAGCTTGACGCCCATGGTGCCGGCGATCGCGCTGACTTCCTTGGCATAGGTGTCGGCGGAACCGTGCAGCGAATCCTGCATGGCGGGCAGCGAGCCCGGGTCCGGCACGTTCTGCATCAGGATTCCGACACGTGCGCCCGCGTTGTCCTTGAGCGCGTCCGCGTTCTGCGCGCCGTCGGGCACCAGGCCGCGGTACACCTCGATCATGGTGATCTCGGCGCCGATGGCGGTGAGCAGCTTGGTGCGCAGCGCGGGGTTGGTGCCCGCGCCGGGCACCGCGAGCATGATGCGTTCCTGGGTGAGCAGGCGCAGCGAGGTGAGTGCCGCGCCGAACTGCAGGAACGACTGCTGGACTCGGAGGTCGCCGACGGTGGGCGCACCGGCGAGCGCGTTCTGCGCCCGGGTCTGCACTTCGTCGGCCTGATCACCGATGGTCTGCGGGGAGCTGGTGCGCAGGCTGTTGCGCATGGTCTTGGCGACCGAGACCGCCTGTCCCAGTTCCTTGGTCACGCCCGCGTCGGCATTGGTGGATTTGAGGCTGGTCTCGAGTTCGGCCAGCGCCTGATCGAACTTGGCGGTGGCGGCGTCGAGGTTGGGGTCGGCGTCCTGATTGGCACCGGAGATCGCCGCGACGGCGAGTTCGTCGGTGGTGGTGATGAATTTGACCGTGGGGCGCAGCACGTCCTGCTGTTCTGTCGCCGCACTCAGTTTCGAAATGGTCTGCAATTCGCTGTTGATGCGCAGTACCGCAAAGGTCGCGGCGAGGAGCACCGGGAGCACCAGCACGATGCCGACCTTGCGGGTAACGGGCCAGTTGGACAGGCTGAATTGCCTTGACCGGGGTGCTGCTTCCATCCCGCTTCCGTCGCCTCCGCTTTCACGTTTGACCCCCGGGTACGTATGCGGTTGTACGGCTTTGGGGACGAACCCGCGCGGAACCAACTAGAGGTCTTCTTTTACGGCCTGCAACATACCGCGTGAGCACAGTAACGGCAATTCGGACGACTTGATGTAAACGACTGCGAATGCGGCGTTGCCGCAACGGGTTTCGCACGGATTTGGGTGACATCGCCACCACCTTCCGTATGGGTTCCGTCAAAGACGCAGGTCACCTGCCCGACCCGCCCGGCGTGTCGAAGCGGCCCTTCTCAGTCACCTCTCAGTCGCTGTGGGCAGACTGGGGGTCATGCGCATTCTGGTAGTCGACGACGACCGGGCGGTCCGGGAATCGCTTCGGCGGTCGCTGACCTTCAACGGCTACACCGTCGAACTCGCCGTCGACGGTCTCGATGCCCTGGAGAAGACCGCCAGCCAGCGCCCCGACGCCCTGGTCCTGGACGTCATGATGCCCCGGCTCGACGGCCTGGAAGTCTGCCGCCGCCTGCGCAGCACCGGCGACGATCTGCCGATTCTCGTACTCACCGCACGGGATTCGGTCTCCGAGCGGGTGGCCGGTCTCGACGCCGGCGCCGACGACTACCTGCCCAAGCCCTTCGCGCTCGAGGAACTGCTGGCCCGGCTGCGCGCCCTGCTGCGCCGCACCACCGTCGACTCCTCCGAGGCCTCGGAGGCCATGACCTTCGCCGACCTGTCGCTGGACCCGGTCACCCGCGAGGTGCAGCGCGGCGACCGCCAGATCAGCCTCACCCGCACCGAGTTCTCGCTGCTGGAAATGCTGATGGCCAACCCGCGCCGGGTGCTCACCCGCAGCCGCATCCTGGAGGAGGTGTGGGGCTACGACTTCCCCACCTCCGGCAATGCGCTCGAGGTGTACATCGGCTACCTGCGCCGCAAGACCGAGGCCGACGGTGAACTCCGGCTCATCCACACCGTGCGCGGCGTCGGCTACGTGCTGCGCGAAACCCCGCCGTAGGAGCCGCGCTCGTGGCAAGAACCGTTCCCCGGCGGCCAGTGGTCGCCGGTCTCGGGTCGCGGCTCGATTCGGAGCTGCGGCCGCCGATGCCGCTGACCCGTTCGGTGTCGCTGCGCTGGCGCGTCACGCTGCTGGCCGCCGTCGTGGTGGCCGTCGCCGTCGCCGTCACCTCCATCGCCGCCTATGCGATGGTGGCGCGTTCGCTGTACGCGGACGTGGATTCGCAACTGCGAGCGCGGGCTTCGCTGATGATCGACAACAACTTCGACAGCCTCGGCTTCCAGTCGATCGTGCTGGCCGGGCTGTACTCGAACGACGTCGGGGTGGCGCTGATCTTCCCGGACCAGTCGCAGTACGTGCCGCCGCAGGCCACCATCCCGCCGATCGGCAAGCAGGAGACCGCGGTCGCGCACGGCGAGATCGGCTTCTCGCTGCGCACCGTCGACAACCAGCGGGTGCTGGCCCGGCGCACCCACTCCGGGTCCACGCTGGTGGTGTCGCAGCGACTGGACCCCACCCGCGAGGTGCTCGACCGGCTGGCGTGGCTGCTGTTCGTGGTCGGCGGCTGCGGCGTGGTGGTGGCGGCCGCCGCCGGAACCACGGTGGGGCGCACCGGTTTGCGGCCCATCGCCCGGCTCACCGCGGCCACCGAGCGCATCGCCCGCACCGACGACCTGACGCCCATCCCCGTCACCGGTGACGACGAACTGGCCAGGCTCACCGAGAGTTTCAACGCCATGCTGCGTTCGCTGGGCGAATCCCGCGAGCGGCAGCGCAGATTGGTGGCCGACGCCGGGCACGAGCTGAAGACGCCACTGACGTCTTTGCGCACCAACATGGAATTGCTCATCGCCTCCTCGCGTCCGGGTGCGCCGCGCATCCCGGACGAGGACATGGCCGAATTGCGTTCGGACGTGATGGCGCAGATCGAGGAACTCTCGAACCTGGTCGGCGATCTGGTGGACCTGGCCCGCGAGGACGCCCCCGAAACCGTGTACGAGCAACTCGATCTCGGCGATATCGCCGAGCGCGCGCTGGAACGGGTGCGCCGCCGCCGCACCGGCATCGAGTTCGAGACGCAGCTGCGTCCCTGGTTCGTCTACGGCGATGAGCCGGGCCTGGAACGCGCGCTGCTCAATGTGCTCGACAATGCGGCGAAGTGGAGTCCGGAGGGCGCGAAGGTTTTCGTCACTATGCGCGAAACCGGACGCGGCCTCCTGGAGTTCGCGGTCGACGACGCCGGGCCCGGTATCCCGCCCGCCGAGCGCGAGCTGGTCTTCGAACGCTTCTACCGGACCACGGCCTCGCGGTCGATGCCCGGTTCCGGCCTGGGGCTGGCGATCGTGAAGCAGGTGGTCACCAAACACGGCGGAACGATCAACATCGATACATCCGACCGTGGCGGCGCTTTGATCCGTATCGTGCTGCCTGGAGAAGGCGCACCGCCGGTGGTCACGGACGATTGACGCGATCCGGGCAGGGGATAACTGAAGACGGTCTCGGACAGTCGCGAACGCTCGGCGAAAAGCAAGCACGGTCTCAGTCCACTCTCAGTCGTTCCCGCCAGGCTTGGCGACGAGACTCGAGGAGAAAACGAGAAATGACCGAGGATTCGAAGAATCGGGGCACCGAACCCGAAGGCCAGGCCGCCCCGTCGAACCAGCCCGTGACGCCGGGTTCGCAGTCGCCGGACCCTGCGGCGGACAGCGCCCCGGCCCCGGCCGCCCCCGGCGATCCGGCCGCCCCGGTCACCGCCTCCGGCTTACCCAAGCGCGGCGCGGCCGAGCCCGCCACCGGTGACGAGTCCGTCGACCGCCCCTTCGACGGGTTCGCCGCCTCGTCGCCGCAGTCCGCGCCCGCCGCCCCGCAGTCGCCGCCCGCCGCCCCGCAGGCTCCGGCCGCGCCCCGGCCGCCGCAGGCCGGTCCCGCCGCACCCGCTCCGGGCGTTCCGTCCGGTGATCCGGCGACCACGAGTTTCGGTGCGGCGCAATCCTTCTCGTCCGGAGCCTCGCAGGTGCAGAGCAGTGAACCGGCCGCCGGTTCCGCCCCCGCGCCGGGATTCGGTGCGCCCCAGCCCTTCCCGGGTCAGCCGCACGGCGCTCCCGGTTTCGGTGGTCCCGGCGCCGCTCCCGGCTACGGCCCGGGCGGACAGCCGGGTCCCGGTGCCCCGCAGCCCTTCGGCCCGGGTACGCAGCCCGGCGGTCCGGGACCGTCCGGCACCCCGGTGTACGGCGCGGCTTTCGGTGGTGCGCAACCGTATTCGGAGGCCGCGATCTGGGGTCCGGGCGCGCAGCCGCATCCCACCGAGGAGATTCCGGTCGGCACCGAGCGGATCCCGGCCGCGGCCTACGGCCCGGCGTACGCGGCGTCGGGGGCCGGGTACGCCAGTGGCGCGACGGCCCAGTATCCGGCGGGTCCGTATGGGACAGGCCAGTTTCCGGCTCAGCCGGGCGCGGGTGATCCGGGGCAGCCGGGCGGCCCGGGAATGCCGTACGCGGCCGCTGGGGCGCCCAAGCGGCCCTTCCGCACCGGGCTGGTGGCCGGTGCGGTGGTGCTGGCGCTGCTGAGCGGTGGCGTCGGCGGTCTGGTCGGCGCGGTGGTGTCGGACCACAACTCGAATTCCAAGGTGACCAATTCGCTGGATCAGCCCGCGGGCAACGGCAAATCCGCGCCCGCGCCGGATGGTTCGGTGCAGGCGGTGGCGGCCAAGGTGCTGCCGAGCGTGGTCATGATCAAGGTCGCCAGCAACAAGGCCGAGGGGGAGGGATCGGGGGTCGTGCTGTCCACCGACGGCTTGATCCTGACCAACAACCACGTGGTGAGCGGCGCCGGGCAGAACGCCAAGATGGATGTGGCGTTCGCCGACGGCAGCACCTCGTCGGCGACCGTGGTGGGCGCGGATCCGATCTCGGACATCGCGGTCATCAAGGTGACCGGCAAGGCCGGGCTCACCCCCATCGACCTGGGTCAGTCCGCGAATCTCCAGGTGGGTCAGGGCGTGGTGGCGATCGGTTCGCCGCTCGGGCTGGCGGGCACGGTGACCAGCGGCATCGTCTCCTCGCTCAACCGCCCGGTGTCGACCAGCGGTGAGCCGGGTTCGACGGGCACGGTCATCGACGCCATCCAGACCGACGCCGCGATCAATCCGGGCAACTCCGGTGGCGCGCTGGTCGACATGAGCGGCAAGCTGGTCGGCATCAACACCGCCATCGCCACCATGGGCACCTCGGAGTCGGCGGGTGCGCAGAGTGGTTCCATCGGACTGGGTTTCGCGATTCCGGTGGACACCGCGCGGCGGGTGGCCGACGAGCTGATCAAGACCGGCAAGGCCACCTACGCGCAATTGGGAGTTTCGGTCAAGGACAACCCCAATGTGAACGGCGCGCCGGTGGACAGCGTGAACCCGGACAGTCCGGCAGCGAAGGCGGGCATCCCGAAGGGCTCGGTGGTCACGAAACTCGATGACCAGGTCGTGGATTCGGGTAATTCACTGGTCGCCGCGGTGCGCTCGCACCGGCCGGGCGACAAGGTCAAGGTGACCTTCACCGACGACCAGGGCAAGAATCCCAAGACCGTCGAGGTCACCCTCGGCGAGGCGGCGCAGTAGGAGGAGTCGAATGATGATCCACGGCAGTGTGCGCAAGTCGGACCGGAAAACCGGCCCGGAACCGGTACCGACAATCCGTGTCACCTCGGACGGGGGCTGGGAGCTGTTGTCGGACAATGACGCTACGGTGAGCACCATGGAAATCGATGCCGCTGTGGCGGGCCGAGCACTTGTCGTGGTCGTCGACGACCGAACCGCCCACGGGGGCGAGGATCAGCTGGGCCCGCTGGTCACCGAGCTACTCACCGAGGCCGGCTTCCTGGTGGACGCGTCGGTGTCCGTCTCGGCGGACGAGGTGGAGATCCGCAACGCGCTCAATACCGCGGTGATAGGCGGTGTCGATCTGGTGATCTCGGTCGGCGGCACCGGCATGTCCCCGCGCGACGTCACGCCCGAGGCCACCGAGGAGGTGCTCGACCGGGTGCTGCCCGGAATCAGTGAGGCGCTGCGTTCCTCGGGTCTGGCATCGGGTTCGCTCGACGCGGGTCTCTCGCGCGGGCTGGCCGGAGTGTCAGGCAGCACGCTGGTGGTGAACCTGCCGGGTTCGCGCGCCGCGGTCCGCGACGGCATGGCGACGCTGGGCCCGCTGGCCAGTCGCGTGATCGATGAGTTGTCCGGTCTGGCGGAATGACGACCGGCTCCGACACTCCTTCCGAGTCACCCCGTCCGGCCGAGCGCCGGGCGGGGTCTCGTCGTTTGACCCCCGCCGAGCGGGCCCGGCTGGCCCGCGTCTTCGGTGACGAACTCCCCGCCACCACCTCCGACGAGCGCACTCCCGAACCGGATTCGTCCGGCAGCGGTGACGATTGGCTGCGTTCGCAGGTGCCGCCGCATCACGGTTGACCGTTCCGGTCCCGTAGCGCTCGATCTCGCGCTCGATCTCGTTCACATCACGGTCGGCCCCTGGGTTTCGGCCGTGTTCTCAATTACGCGCCAGCTGGGCGAATTGTGCGGATTCCCAGCCCGCCAACATAATTCGCTGAATGGTAGCCAATTATTTGAAACGTGATCCCGTCGGTCCGTTATCAATGTGTTGCCATCGGGTAGCTGTTGTGGCTAAGGTCTCCTTCGGGTCCGCCAAGCTACGGCTCAAGTGAGTTTGTCCAGTGCGCTTGAACATTGCTCGTGTGGTGTTGCGCGGCCGTAGTGACCCCTTCAGCCCCGGTGGTCGGGGTTGTCCGCAGAAAAACTGATGAGGGAATCATGAGCGAGAACCGCACTGCCGGTTTGCGTCGCACCGCCCGTTTCGCGGGCGTCGCGGCTGCGGCCTCCGTGGCCGTGGGTCTGCTGTCCACCGGCGCTGCCAACGCCGACACCTTCGTGCCGTTGCCGGACGGTCAGAAGGTCGGTCAGAACGTGACCATCACCCGCACAGGCGAATCCGCCGTCGTCTCGCCGTCCATGGCGGCCAATGGCGCGGGTCGCACCGCCTGGCTGTCGGGCAAGGCGATCGCCGACGTCAACACCCCGGACGGCACGGTGGGCCCCTGGAACGGCGCCCAGAACGCCCCGGGCACCAACAACTCCTCCACCCACGGCACGTCCCGCCTGACCACCGGTTACATCATCGGCTGCCAGGTCAACATCGCCGACAGCGCCATCTCGGCCGGTGTCACCGGCGGCGTGAACCTGACCGGCGCCAATGTCGGCGGCTCGCTGGGTGTCAACCTCGGCCCGGGCCAGGTCGCCTTCGTGGCCGTCAACGGCAAGGACATCCCCAAGTCGGGCACCTACTCGGTCGACTACAAGGATGTGCCGATCGAGGTCCAGGGCTGCGGCGGCTACGCGCAGGCCCGCGCCTTCACGGTGGTGGAGATCATCGGCAACGATTACTCGAAGACCACCCTCTACGGGCAGCCCTTCAGCCTCGGCTGATGTTCGGCAGTCCACCCAATTCATTTCTCGCGCAAGCGAATTCGACCTTAGAGGGAAAACCATCATGAATACTCGGAAGACGATGGCGCGGGCCGCCGGCGTGGGCGTTGCCGCCACAGCCGCCCTGGGCCTGCTCTCCACCGGTGCGGCCAATGCCGACACCTTCATCCCGCTGCCCGGCGGGTCGCTCACCCAGACCATGGACGACGGCACCGTGGTGACCATCGACCTGACCGGCGAGTCCGCCAACATCAACCCGTCGATGGGCTCCACCCCGCTGCACCGCAACGCCTGGGTTTCCGGTAGCACGCGGGTCACCCTGTCGGGTGCCAACGGCAGCGTCGGCGGCAAGATCTACCCCGGTTACGTGGTCGGCTGCCAGGTCAACATCTCCGGCGGCGGCGCCAACGGCGGCCCGACGGCGGGTGCCAACTACGACGGTTCCAGCCCGAGCGCCGGCGCCAATGTCGGTGGCAACCTCACCCTCGGCCCCGGTCAGGCGAAGGCGTTCTACCTGCTCGATCAGGAATCCCCGGACGACTACGGCAACGAGGGTCACAACGCCCGCAATGTGTTCACCGGCAACAGCGGCTCGGTGACCTGGTCGGACGAGACCATCAACCTCAACGGTTGCGCCGGCTACGCGCAGGCGCGGGCGTTCATCGCGGTCCAGATCGAGACCCCGAATGTCATCACTTCCTACACGTTGTGGGGACAGCCCTTCAGCCTCGGCTGAAAGCTCGTCGGCTCGGCCGATCAGTTTCCGTAGAGCGGAACTCCAAGGGACCCGGTGCTATTGGCACCGGGTCCCTTTCGCTATCCGCGGCGTTCTCGACATACCTGCGGGTTTGTGCCGCGGCGGTATCGGTTCGCTTCGCTCACGTCTCATGGATCACAGCGGTGATGTAAAGTGCGCTGCGTCGCTACGCGAAAAGAATTCGTAAGCAGTAACACAGCGGCAACAAAGTGGCGACAAACTCAACCCGGGATTCGTAGGAGTCCCATTTCAGCCTCGGTGGTCGAGGCTGGCCGCTAGAAACCTGATGAGGGGAAGTATGAGCGAGAACCGTACCCACGGTCTCCGTCGCGGTGCCCAATTTGCGGGCATCGGCGCGGCCGCGGTCGTGGCCATCGGCCTTTTTTCCACTGGTGCAGCCAACGCCGACGCCTTTTTTCCGTTGCCGGACGGACAGAAGGTTGGACCGGGCGTTACCATCACGCGCACTGGTGAACATGCAGTCGTGTCGCCGTCACTGGCGTCCAACGGCGCGGGTCGAACCGTCTGGGTGAGTGGCAATGCCACCGCAGACGTAGTTACTCCGGACGGCACTGTCGGTCCCTGGAACGGGGCGAAGAACGGTGCCGGAACCAACAATTCGTCCACCCACGGCTCGTCGAACATCAGCACCGGTTACATCATCGGTTGCCAGGTGAACATCGCGAGCGACGCCATCTCCGCGGGCGTTTCCGGTGGAATCAGCTTGAACAGCGCGAGCATCGGCGGATCGATCGGCCTGAACATCGGGCCCGGCCAGGTGCAGTTCGTCCAGATCGACCTCAAGGACATCACCACCTCGGGTACCTACTCGGTCGAATACCAGGACGCCGAGATGCAGATCCAGGGTTGTGCCGGTTACGCGCAGGCTCGTGCGTACACCGTGGTCGAGGTCATCGGCGACAACTACTCCAAGACCACCCTCTACGGGCAGCCCTTCAGCATCGGCTGAGTGTCGGACGATCCGCAAATCCTTTCTCGCGCAAGCGAATTCAACCCTTGAGGGAAACAAGACATGAACATCCGTAAGACTGTGGCACGGGTGGCCGGTGTAGGCGCCGTCGCCACCGCAGCTCTGGGCCTGTTCTCCACCGGTGCGGCCAATGCCGACACCTTCGTCGCGCTGCCGGGCGGGACCATCACCAAGACGCTGTCCGACGGCACCGTGGTGACCATCACCATGACCGGCGAGTCGGCCAACATCAACCCGTCGCTGGGTGACACCCCGCTGCACCGCAACGCGTGGGTCACGGCCCAGGCGGCGGTGTCGATCTCGGGCAACAACTCCGACGTCGGCGGCAAGATCTACCCGGGTTACGTCGTGGGCTGCCAGGTGGCCATCGACGGTGCCAACGCGAACGGCGGCCCGACGGTCGGCGCGAGCTGGGACAACTCGGGCAACGTCACCCCGCAGGCCGGCGTCAACGGCGGCGGCAACCTGACCCTCGGTCCCGGCCAGGCCACCTCGTTCTACGTGCTCGACATCGAGAAGCCGGACGACTACGGCCAGGAATCGCACAAGACCTACAACAAGTTCTCGGGCTCCAACGGCTCGGTGACCTGGTCCGACGAGACCATCGGCCTCAATGGCTGTGGCGGCTACGCGCAGGCGCGTTCGTTCGTCAACGTCGAGGTCGAAACCCCGAACGTGATCACCTGGATCACGCTGTGGGGCCAGCCTTTCAGCATCGGCTGATAGGGCTGTAACAGCTCGGTGGACATGGAGCCCGGCATCCTCGAGGTGCCGGGCTCCTTTCTGTCTTCCGGCGATTACGCTGCGTTACTTCAGCTTTCGTGCCTGCCGCCGGAACCGTTCTCACGGCCTTCGGCGAGCAGATCCCGAATCTGAAGCAGCACTTCATTATCCGAGAGGGCGGCTTCGTTCTTGGACCAGCGCGCCTTCGCCCGGGCCGCGGGATGCACCAGCACGAAGTAGAGCAGCGCGGCGATGATCACGAAGTTGAGGGCCGCGGTGACGATCGGGCCGATGGCGACGAAAGTGGCCGGTTTGTCGGCGACCAGCTGGAAACCCAATCCGAGTTGATTGCTACCGCCGAAGAGTGCGAGCAGTGGATTGATCACGCCGTCACTGAATGCGGTGACGATGGCGACGAACGCCGTACCCATGACCACGGCGACGGCCAGGTCGACGACATTGCCGCGAAGCAGGAACTCCTTGAAACCCTTGAGCATTGCCGAAACTCCTCTACCGGAGAGATCGAACGCGCATTTGGCTGGATAGGGCGAATGGTAGTTCACATTCGGGCCGGGTCAGTGAAACACCACGGTCAGTGCGGTCCGTAGTGAGGCGGCCGCCACAGTGGTGGCGCGCCGGGCGTCGAGCGCCACCAGCACCACCCGGTCGCCGCGTCCCGGCCCCGGCTCACCACCGGAGACCAGCACCACCGCCCCGTCCGCGGCCAGCAGCCGCGCGGGCCGCCCGCCCGGACCGGACTCCGCCCCGGCCACCACGTCCACCCGGTCACCGGCCCGCAGTACCTCGGCAACGGCGTTGTCCGCCAAGCGAATCGGAACGATGCGGGCGTCCGGCGATCCGGCCGCGAGGGCGGCCAGGCGCGGCGAGACCACGCGCAGTTCGGTGACGATCTCGCCCGCCGCCACCGCGCCGGTGAGGGTGGCCCCGCGCAGCCGATCCGGCTCGCGGACGGCCCCGGCGGGCAGGGTGGCGGTCTCGCGGGGGAGCGGGCGCAGATCGCCGTCGGCGAGCACATGGCCCGGCGGCAGGTCGCGCCCGGCGACCAGGACCGCGGTGTGCCGGTCGGCGGGGTCTTCCCGCAGTGCCAGGAATCCGGCCAGCAGCAGTAGCGCGACCGCGGCGATCCGGCGCAGCAACACGGTGTCGACCTGGGCCGACAGCGCGGAATCGCCCCTGCGCAGCAACGGCAGAAAGCGGTCGGCGAGGTGATGCGGCGTACGAGGTCCGGGCTTGCCCGCGCGGTCGGTCATGGGGCAAAGGTAGAGCCCGCACACGACGCAACCGGCCCCGAAGAGGACCGGTTGTGGATAACTGAGAGCCTGTGGAAAAGCCCGGTGTCAGGCGGCGGAGGTGCTCGACCCGGTGCTGCTGCCGGTGCTGCTCGACGCGGTGGAGCTGCTGCCGTTGCTCGACGGAGTCGACGTCGACGCGGAACCGCTGTCCGTGGACGGGGTCGACGGCTTGGCCGCCTCGGAGGAGGTGGAGCCGTTGCGGCTGTCGGTGCGGTAGAAGCCGCTGCCCTTGAAGACGATGCCGACCGAGTTGAACAGCTTGCGCAGCTTGCCGTTGCAGCGGTCGCAGGTGGTCAGCGCGTCATCGGAGAAGGACTGCACGATGTCGAACTTGTTGTCGCACTCGGTGCATGCATACGAGTAAGTAGGCATCGGGGTAACCTCCACGCTCTTCGTCGGTTTAGCACTCTACAGCTGGCAGTGCCAACGCTGCCAATCGGGCCTCAATTCCCGGTGTGTTCTCCGAGGCGGTGCGGCCCGCCGTTCGGGGTGAGCGCCCAGCCCATTCGGTGGTCGTGGGACTCCTCCGGCAAATGGTCCACGAGTTCGTCGTCGCGCACCACGGCGATCAATCGCGCGTCGGCCCGCGCGGCGTTCAAACTGCGATCGTAATAACCGGCCCCGCGCCCCAAACGGACCCCGCGCCGATCCACCGCGAGTGCCGGAACCAGAATCGCGGCCGCCATTGTGATCCCATTCGCGATCGGCGGCCCGTCGGGTTCGGCGAGCCCGAACCGCCCCCGCCGCAACCCTTCCGGCCCGGTGTACTCGGCCCACTCCAGCGGCCCCGGCTCACCGGTCACCGGCAGCAGCACCCGGGCGCCGCCCGCGCGCAGCGCGTCGAGCATGGCCAGCGACCCCGGTTCGCTGCCGACCGGAACATAGGCGCAGACCCAGTCCGCTGCCAGCGCCCCGGCGTGGACGGCCAGTGCCGCCGCCTCGGCGGCTCGGGCCTCGACCGGCAGGGCCTTGCGCCGCGCGAGGATCTCCGCCCGCCAACTCCGCTTGTCCCGCTGCTGTTGCGCCACCCGACCACGATAGGCAGCGCCGGGCACGGCGATCGTCGCGGCTAGCGGTCGGAGCGGGGACGGGTGAGGGTGAAGGTGTCGATGGCCGTCAGCTCGCTGGTCGGGCCGACGAGGGCGTAGTAGGTGCCCTTGATCGTGGTGTCGCCGCCGGGTTTTCCCGGGTCGACGTCGAAACAGCAGAAGCCGTAAGGATGTTCGGAGTCCTTGAACGCCGACCAGGGCGCGTCCTCCATGACGTAGACCGGGGCCTTCTTGCCGGTGGCCGGATCCACATCGCCGACGGCGGTGATCACCCGGCACTTGTCGCCGGGGAAGAACAGCTGGTTCGAGGGTGCGGAGGTGCCGCCGCCGCCGATCACCAGGTGCACGGTGCCCTTCGAGGTGTCGACCATGTCCTTGCGGGTGTCGGCGGGCTTCGGGGTCAGCGTCGCCGATCCGGTCACGCCGCGCACGGGATGCGAACGCTCGTAATGGTGTTCGTGTCCGCACAGCACCAGATCGACCTGATACTTGTCGAACAGCGGCAGCCAGTCCTGGCGGATGCCGAGGTCCGCGCCGTTGAACTTGTCGGCCGAGGAGATGGCGGTCTGGTGCATGAACACCACCACCCAATCGATCCCCTTGTCACCGCGCGCCTTCGCCAATTCGCCTTCCAGCCACTGCTTCTGGGCTCCGCCGGAGTAGCCCTTGACGTAGCTGTTGCCGCCGTCCTGGTAGCAGATGTCGTCGTTGGCGACGGCGATCACCCGCACCCCGCCGACGGTGAACGAGTACCAGAGACCCTTGGCGTGGTCCTCGGCACCGGCGTCGGGAACGGTGAAATAGGTCTGGAAGGCGGCGTAGCCGATGGGCCCGTTGCCGACTTCGTTCTCGTGGTTGCCGGGTGCGGGCATCCAGGGCCGGTAGCGCGCGGAGCGAGAGTTGTTGGCCCACCAGTCGTTCCAGGTGCGGATGCGGTCGGTGGACAGGTTGGCGTAGCAGAGGTCGCCGTTGACGAGGTTGAACAGCGGGGCCAGCGATTCCACCGCGGCGGTGACGTCGCCCGCGTACTGCGAGCCCAGATTGTCGTTGACCCAGGTGCCGTTGGCGAGCTTGCCCAGTGTCGGGGTGCCCTGATCGCCGAAGCTGGTGAAGCGGAAGGCGGCTCGTCCGGCCGGTGCGGTGCGCAGGGTGCCGAGTTCCGGCGGCGCGCCGTCGTGTCCGGCGGCGTAGACGTAGTCGGTGTCGGGGCTCAGGCCGGTGAGCCGGGCGTGGTGGGCCTGAATTTCGATGCCGGACTTGGCGTCCCGGTAGGTCTTGGTCTCGGCCTGCACGGTGGTGCCGAAGCCGTCGGCGGCCCCGCCGTAGCGCACCACGGGCTTGGACACCGATCCGGTGGTGTGCCAGGTGATGATCGCCTCGCGGGCGGCATCCGCCCCGTACTGCAGGTGCAAGCCCGAAACCCGGGGTGCGGCAGCGCGATCCACGCCCGCGACCAGATCCGCCGAGCGCGGCCAGGCGGCGGCCGAAGAGGTGCTGTCCCCGCGCAGTGCCACCGCACCGCCCGCGCCCACGGCGAGGCCGGCGATGCCCGCGAGCGCGGAGGCGCCGAACAGGCCGCGGCGGCTCAGGCCGCGGCCGCGCTGCTGCGGGGCGCCCGCGGTGGCGGGTTCCGGTGCGGGATTCGGGGACTCGGGTGACGTGCTGTGGGGGTCCTCACGCTCGGTCATGGTCCCCAGCTAACAAGGGCCCGGTTCGCGTCAGGTCACGGCGCGGCGAACGGAACGTGAAAAGAACAGGTCAGTCTGCGAATTGCGGCCACGGTGTGGTGAGCGGCATGGTTTGGATACCGTAAATGCTGGATATCGCCGTCAGGACCGGTTTCATCGGTCTCGGCTATGGCGCTCACGGCCGGTGGCTGGGGCGTTCGGTGCGCCCATCGTGGCCCGGCCCCTTAGGCTCTCGGGGATATCGAGGCGGCGGGCGAGCCGGTTTCGGATAGATGACGGATGGATAGGGTGAATTCATGACAGCTAGTGGCGGCGGAACCGTGTCGTGCTTCCGGACCGCGGTGGTCCCCGCGGCGGGGCTCGGCACCAGGTTCCTGCCCGCGACCAAGACGGTGCCCAAGGAGCTGCTGCCGGTGGTCGACACCCCGGGCATCGAATTGGTCGCCGCCGAGGCCGCGGAGTCCGGCGCCAATCGGCTGGTGATCGTGACCTCGCCCGGAAAAGACGGTGTGGTCGCGCATTTCGTCGAAGACCTGGTGTTGGAGAGCACTCTCGCGGAGCGCGGGAAGTTCCATCTGCTGGAGAAGGTGCGCAAGGCGCCGGGGTTGCTGGACGTGACCTCGGTGGTGCAGGAGGAGCCGCTCGGGCTGGGTCACGCGGTGGCACAGGCGGAATCGGTGCTCGACGCCGACGAGGCGGCGATCGCGGTGCTGCTGCCCGACGATCTGGTGCTGCCCAGCGGGGTGCTGGAACTGATGGCCGAGGTGCGCAACACCTACGGCGGTTCGGTGCTGTGCGCGATCGACGTGCCGAAGGAAGAGGTCAGCGCGTACGGCGTCTTCGACGTCGAGGAGCTGCCGGGCGGTTCGCAGGATGTGCTGCGGGTCCGGGGCATGGTGGAGAAGCCCGCCATCGAGGACGCGCCGTCGACCTACACCGCGGCCGGTCGATACCTGTTGGACCGCGCCATCTTCGACGCGCTGCGGCGCATCACCCCGGGCGCGGGCGGCGAGTTGCAGCTGACCGACGCCATCGCCCTGCTGATCGCGGAGGATCACCCGGTACACGTCGTGGTCCATCGTGGGTCGCGACACGATCTGGGGAACCCGGGCGGCTATCTTCGAGCTGCGGTCGATTTCGCTTTGGAGCGAGAGGAATACGGTCCCGCGCTGCGCGAGTGGCTGCACCAGCGACTCGGGACGGCCGGAAGCAATAGCTGACCTCCTCGAATGACACTGCGTTCAGCGATGTTCAGGCGCCGGGAGGCGGCGGGCGATATCAGGGAAGGGCGGCATGCGCTCGGTTGAGGATCAGCAGATCAAGGTGACCGCGGCGGCCGTGGCGCCACGCCCGGTCCGGGTCGCGATCAGCGAGGCCCAGGGACTGCTGTGTGCCGAGGACGTGGTGACCGAACGCCCGCTACCCGGTTTCGATCAGGCGGCGATCGACGGCTATGCCGTGCGCAGCGTGGACGTGTCCGGCGCGGGCGCGAATATCCGCGACGAGGAAGGCAATTCGGTCGATCTGAGCCTGCCGGTGGTGGGCGAGGTGGCCGCGGGTTCGCGGCAGCCGATCCGACTGCAGCCCCGCCAGACCGTGCGGGTCGACACCGGTGCGCCGCTGCCGACCTTGGCCGACGCGGTGCTGCCGCTGGAGAGCACCGACGGCGGCCGGGCCCGGGTGAAGGTCTTCGAGCCGGTCCGCTCGGGTGATTACGTGCGCCGCATCGGCGATGACGTGCAGCCCGGCGATCTGGCCGTGCGCGCGGGCACCATCATCGGCCCGGCGCAGGTCGGCCTGCTGGCCGCGGTCGGCAAGGACAAGGTGCTGGTGCATCCGCGGCCGCGGCTGTCGGTGCTGTCGGTGGGCGGCGAACTGGTCGACATCGATCGCACGCCCGGACCGGGTCAGGTCTACGACGTGAACTCCTACGCGTTGGCGGCCGCCGCGCGTGACGCGGGCGCGGACGTGAACCGGGTCGGCATCGTGAGCGCCGATCCCAAGCGGCTGCGTGATGTGGTCGAGGGGCAGCTGGTGCGTTCGGAGGTGGTCGTCATCGCGGGTGCGGTGGGCGGCTGGGCTTCCGAGCAGGTGCGCGAGGCCCTGGAGGGGCTGGGCGAGTTGGAGATCACCCGGGTGGCCATGCATCCGGGTTCGGTGCAGGGCTTCGGCCTGCTGGGCCGCGACGAGGTGCCGACCTTCCTGCTGCCGTCGAATCCGGTTGGCGCGCTGGTGGTTTTCGAGGTGATGGTGCGGCCGCTGATCCGGATCGCTTTGGGGCGCAGACATCCCATGCGCCGGGTGGTGCGGGCGCGCACGATTCTGCCGATCGCCTCGATTCCGGGCCGCCGCGGTTATCTGCGCGCGCAGCTGATGCGCGACGAGCAGACCGGTGACTATCTGGTGCAGCCGCTGGGCGGCCCGAACGGGGCGTCCTCGCATCTGCTGGCGACGATGGCCGAGGCCAACAGCTTGATCGTGGTCGAGCCGGAGGTCACCGAGGTGCGCACCGGTGACGAGGTGCGGGTGGCGTTCCTGGCGCAGCGTGGGTAAGGGATGGAGATGAATGTCTTCCGGGCCGCCCAGCATCCGGGGTGGCCCGCTCATCTGGGGCCGGTTCGGGTGGCGGCGGGCACGGTGTCGTTGCGCCCGGTGCGGTTGCGGGATGCGGCCTCCTGGAGCCGGATTCGGGTGCGCGATCGCGATTATCTGGAGCGCTGGGAGCCGACCGGGCGCGGGGCCTGGGAGGCGCGCAATCACGCGGGCAACTGGCCGTCGCTGTGGTCGGCGTTGAAGGCGGAGGCCCGGCGCGGCGCGATGATCCCGATGGTGATCGAGGTGAACGGTTCGTTCGGCGGTCAGCTGACGGTCGGCAATATCGTGCGCGGCGCGCTGCGATCGGCGTGGATCGGTTACTGGGTGGCCGAGGATCTCAGTGGCGGCGGGGTCGCGACGGCGGCGCTGGCGCTGGGGCTGGATCACTGCTTCAACGAGGTCGGCCTGCATCGGGTGGAGGCCACGGTGCGGCCGGAAAACCTTGCCAGCCAGGCGGTTCTGCGCAATGTGGGCTTCCGGGAGGAAGGTTTGCTGCAGCGCTACCTGGATGTGGACGGGGCGTGGCGCGACCATCTGCTGGTGGCGATGACGGTGGAAGAGGTGTCGGGCACCGTGGTGGATCGCCTGGTGCGCGCCGGTCGGGTCACGAGGGCCTGAGAACTCGCTGTGCACTGCGAAAGTGGAGTGCCCGGACCGAATTCGTGTGACTAGTGTTGCTTGTGTGGTCGGCGCGCCTGCCGGATTTCTCTGTTGTGTGAAACTAGCCTACGGACGTCGGTCGTACGTCCGTAGTGCACGATCCGGCACGGTGCACGTCGAAGGGACAACAGCCAGGGCGGGACGGAGGTGAGTGCGATGCCGAATTCGATCTTGTGGATCGGCCTGGTCGTGCTCTGGGTCTTCGTGCTGTTCCCCATGCTCGCCGATCGGCACCCGCGCATCCGCCAGCACACCGACGCCGCCCTGGCGACCCGGGTGCTGCATCGCGGAGATGCCGAGCCACGCTCCAGAAAAGGCCCGGCCTCCGGACACGACACCGACCCGGACTATGTGCCGGTTCGCAGAAAGCCTCACCCGAGCGATGATCCGGAGGATCGGATGACCAGATCGGACGACAGCACGGCTGCCCCGGACCTGGAGCCCACCGCCGCCACCGAGTCCGAGGCGGAAGTCGCTGAGCTCGATACGAATGCCACCGAGCCCGAAATGAAAGCCGCTGAGCTCGATACGAAAACCACCGAGCCTCGGACGGATTCGGCGAAAACGGCGGACACCGTCGGCGAAGAGGCCGAAACTGCTTCCATCACAACAGCATCCGAAACCAGTGCCGAGGACGGTGAAAGCGAGCCGCCCGCACCCCGGCGGCGTCGCCAGCCGCCCCCGCAGCAGGCCCGGACCCCGGCGCTGCGGGAACCCGACCCGCTGCCCGAACCCGAGCCCGAAACCGCTTCCGACGACGAGGATTTCATCCCCACCCGCCGGGGCCGCGGCGGTTTCGACCCCGAGGCCGACGCCGCTGCCCGGGTAGCCCGCTACAGCTTCCGGCAGCGCACCGTGCTCGGCCTGGTGCTGAGCACGCTGCTGTTCGCCGCGGCCGGGTTCGCGGTCTCCGGTGCGCTGTGGTGGCTGGCCGCGCTGTCCGGCACGGTGATGGTGGGCTACCTGGTGTATCTACGCAGGCAGGTCCGCATCGAGGAGGACATCCGGCGCCGCCGCGTGGCGCGACTGTCGCGTTCGCGGATGGAGGCGGCGCAGGATCAGCAGCGCGAGGCCGAGCGTCCGCGCCCCGACCGCGAGGAGACCCGCACCCAGTTGCGGCGCGCGGTGCTGGTCGAGCCCGACGACGAGGATCCGATGTTCGAGCACCTGGAGCTCTTCGACGCGGCCGAGGCGCGGGCCACCCGCCAGCGGGCGTCGGGCGCCCGGCAACGCCGCGCGGTCGGCGAGTAAGCCGCACAACGTTTTCCACGAGAGGGCGTCCCGAATTGATCGGGACGCCCTCTCGCATTTCCGGCAGAGGGGCGTTGCGCGGCCGCCGGACCGGTGCGGACAGCGAGAGGGCCCGGCGGGTACGCCGGGCCCTTTTCGACTGACTGGCTGAGCTATTCGGTGTCGGCCCCGCGCGCGGTGGCCGGGAGTTGCTGTTCGATCAGTTCGGCGAAGGTGCGCAGTTTCGCGGCGAACTCGCGGGCGGCGGCGGGATCCTCGCCGGAGCCCTTGACCACCTTCTGGGTGAGTGCGGCCAAACGGGATTCGACATTCCGGAACAGGTCGCCGCCGCGCGGGTGATCGTCGTCGGCGAGATCGCCGCGCAGCCAGGCCTGCAGCCGCCGCACCACTTCGGGCTCGTCGTACTGCTTGGGCAGCACCGCGAGGGCCTCCCGCAGCCTGCCCGCCGTCACCTTGGCGTCGGCGGCGAGCGTGGTGTACACGGTGACGGCCGCGTCCTCGCCGTGCGCCGCCGCGATCGGCAGCAGCTCACGGATCTGGCCCTCGTTGATGGTGGGCGCGACCGGATGCAGCCGGGCGGCCAGCGGCCACGCGCGAATCAGCTTGTGCGCGTACGAGCGCTGCATGTCCCAGCGCTTCTCCACGTACTCGTCGAAGCTGCTGTGCCCGGCCCGGTAGAGGCGGCCGTCCCGCACGATCTGCAGCGCGCGTCCCGCGGTCCAGAACGCCACTCGCAGGGCGTCGATGGAGGATTCGCAGAGTTCGAGCTGTTCGAGTTCCGGATGGCTGAGCGGTCCGTCCCCACCGGCGGCGGGGATGGGCAGATCCAGCACGCCGGGTGCGGGCGTCTCCGCGACCGGGGGCGTCAGAGGCGCGGCCGGTGCCGGTGTCGGGTCCACCCGGGCTGCGGCCGCCGGTGTCGGGTCCACCGACGGCGTGGGTGTCGCGTCGATCGGTGGCGCGGACGTGACCAACGGAGCGTGTCGGGTCGCGGGCTTGGCCGATTTCGCCGGTGCCATCAGCACCGAGGTGGCGGCCGGTGAGAGTTGCGGTGTGCGCGGCCATTTGGCGTCGCGCAGCGGGGAGACCGGGGGAGTGTGCTCGGCTTCGTCGGCGAGCGGGTTGCGGCCGAGGCCGCCGCCGATGGAGCCCTTGCGGCGCTGCGGTGGCATCAGGCCGACACCTCCATCACGACCTCGTCGGAGCTGTCGGTCTTGCGGTACGGCCGCAGTAGCTCCTCGCCGACCTCCCGGTATTCGCCGAGGTCCGCGATCGGGTTCTCGGCCCCATCGCCGACTTCGCCGTCGGCGGACTCCCGATACCATTTCCACGCGCTCACATAGGCTTCGAAGACGTCGTATCCGGCGTCCTCGAGATTGCCGCGCTGGGAACGGAATTCGGTGGAGACGTTGACGCCGTTCTTCATGGTGACGGGCACCTTGGTCATGAGTACCCGGACGCGAATGTTCCGATTGCTTTCCGCGGCGGCCTCTTCGGCGGCCCGGTAGGTGCTGGGGACGCGTTTCACCTCAGACGGGCTGACGCTGGTCACGAGAATCAATTCATCGCTTTCCGGCACGGCGGCCTTGAAGATCTCGGCGGATTCGCCACCCGCGTCGACGATGATCACGTCGTACTGCCCGGCATTGTCGGTGATGCAGTCGTTCACGTGCCGGGACGGGAAGGCGATCAGTTCGAAGGGCACCGCCACGTCGGCCTTCTGCAAGCGCCGGAACCAGGAGTAGCCGGTCTGGCTCAGTGGGTCGGCGTCGATGACGAGGACTCGAAGTTCGTGCACGGTGGCGAAATACGAGGCGAGAAAGAAGGCGGAGGTCGTCTTGCCGACGCCCCCTTTGAGATTCCCGAGCGTCACGACGAGCGGTTCGGGAAGTTGGGGTAGCGCGGGAGAATTGGTCATGGGATACGTCCTCCGGGTGATGGGGAGGGAATTCTTACCGAGAGCAAGCATCACACGGGTGGGTGTTCCGGCTCGAACGGCGCGCGCGGCGGGGCGAAAACCACGCGAAATCGACTGTGTCCGAAGGGTCGAAAGGCTGTGTCCAATTGGACACAGCCGTCAATGTTTACGATTCCGTTATGAATAACACGCGTGTCATTCGGTGATGTGTTCGACATTCCGGCGAAATATGCATTCTCGGATCTGCTGGCAAGACCGAAAAATCTAGTGCAGGACGGAAACCGGATAGCTTTCACGGCTTGATCGGAGGACGACCGCTCATGGATACGATCGGTGATAGACAGAAGGTTCGACTGCTCCCGCGGCTGACGCCGCGCACCGTGGTCGCAGGCGTCCTGGGCGCCGCAGCCATCGGCGCCGCTCTACTCTTCTCGGCGGGCACGGCCCACGCGACATCGGTCTCGGTTCCCGGCATCGGGGACTTCGAAGTACCGAACGAGATCGCGGACCGGCTCGGAATCATCGCTCCGGCACTGCAGCCCGCGGTCGGGGACACCGAGGAGTTCCATCCCGTGACGATTCCCGCGGTAGGCGACGCCACGCTCCCCGAGGTGAGCACCGCCGAGGCGCCGCGCATGACCACGGCTCCCGGCTGGATCGTGATCGCCCCGGTGATGCCGCAGCCGGAGGCTGTCGCGGCCGTCGTTCCCGAACCCGTTGCCCCCGCCGCGGTTCCGCCGATGGCGGAGTCCCGCTCGGTGGTGGTCTCCGGACTCGGCAGCTTCCAGGTGCCCAGCGCGCTGCCGCCGCTGGCCGGCATTCCCGGCGTGACCGATGCCGCGGCCGCACCCGTGCCCGGCCCGGCCGTCATGCCGAAGCGGTCCACGGGCGAGCGCGCCGTCGAGGCGGCCCGCTCCAAACTGGGCGCGTACTACCGCACCGGCGGCAACGGCCCGGACTCGTTCGACTGCTCGGGTCTGGTGCAGTGGTCGTATCACGAAGCGGGAGTGGACGTGCCGCGCACCAGCTACTCACAGCTCGCCTCCGGCACCCCGGTCTCGGTGGACGAACTGGAGCCCGGCGATCTGGTGTCGTACTACGGCGGCGGCCACTCCGCGCTGTATCTCGGTGACGGGCAGATCATTCACGCCAGCGACTACGGATCCGGCGTGAAGATCTCCCCGCTGAACAACATGCCGGTGACCGGAGCGCGTCGCTACTGAGCTCGCGGGCCGGGACTCAGGGCCAGCCGACCGTGTGCACGCGGTCGAGGAAGTCCGGATACCCGATACCGCCGGTGCCCGACCACAACTGCTGGGCCATGATCGGCAGCCGGGCGCGCAGCGGATCGACGATCTGCGCGGGCGAGAGCACCGTCGGATCATCACACCAGATGAAGAGCATGGAACCGCGCAGCAGGGACCGATCGGAGTCGGGCAGCCGCTGCCCGTTCACGAAAAGTCCGGGGTCCCAAGCCCACAGCAGTTCCGGTGGTGCGTTGAGACCCGAGGCCGGACCGCCCGTCGCGAAGTACGTGGGCGTGAACGCCGCATTGAGGATGGGATGGCCCGCCCCGGTGAACTGCGCGGGGGTCCGCCCGCCCGGCAGCCACGGCAGCCCGCCGCCGCTCGCCGACCAGTACTGCACCACCAGTTCGGGTTTCGGGGTCAGCACGCCGGGTTGGTCGAAGCCGTCGTTCCAGACCCGCGGGGTCTTGCCGAAGGATTCGACGATATCGGCGGCCCAGTTCGCGAATCCGATGATGACGTCTCCGGGCTGCGCGCCGGGACCGAAGGTGCGGGTGGCGTAGTCGGCCAGTTGCGGATACCGCGAATAGTCGGAGATGTACTCGTCGCACCCGAGATGCCAGTAGCGGCCCGGGAACATGGGCACGAACTCGCGCAGGATATCGCTGATGAGTTGGTAGGCACCGGGATCGGTCAGGTCGATCTTGCCGCCGATCCCGCCCGCGATGGCATTGTCCTGTGCCGCGTCCGCGGCGCTGGTGGATTGCGGGCGCAGCACCAGATCCTGGTGCTGCGCCAGGATGGCGGTCATATGGCTGGGCATATCGATCTCGGGCACGATCTCGATGCCGTAAGACCGGGCGTAGTCGAGGATTTCGCGCAGATCCGCGGCGCTGTAGTGCTCGGGCGAGGTGATCTCGGGATGGCTGACGCTCTCCAGCCGGAAGCCCTGGGTGTCGGACAGGTGCAGCTGCACCATGTTCATCCGCAGATAGGCCGCGTCGCGGATGCGGGCCTCGACCCATTCGACGGGGAAGAACTCGCGGCCGGTGTCGAGCATGAGTCCGCGCTCGGCGTAGTCGGGCCAGTCGTGCGCGGTGCCCGCGGGCAGGGTGCTCTGCTGCCGCAGCCACTGCAATACCGTCTCGGTGCCGTAGCCGACGGCGGTCGCGCTGTCGGCGGTGACGGTCAGGCGATCGGTGGCGGAAATGCGGTACGCGCCCTCGGCCGGGGATTCGGCGTCGCCTTTACGCAGCACGATATCGCCGGGCCGGTCGGCTCCGGATTCCACGGTCACGGGTTTTCCGGCCCGGGTCAGATCTTCGGCCAGTCGCGTTGCCTGATCCGCCAGGTCGCGGTCGGCGACAATGCGGGTTTCGGGGCCGAGGGTGAATCCGGCGGCCGCGTGCTCGTCGGGAAGCCACTGCTTGATGCTGGGTACAGTCGGTGGAATCTGTTGTGCCACAACAGGATTCGCGGACGCGGGCAGTTGGATCCCGGGCCAGATCAGTGCGGCCAGGGATAGGCAGGCCGCGATACGCAGTGGATTTCGGCGAGCGGGAAATTTATGACCGGGCACAGCGAACATTGAACCCGCTCGCACCTCGATACGTCATAAGGTACACAGATAAACCAGCCGGATATCGCGTCTTTTCTCTCCGACAGCAGAAATACGAGGTGCGAAATGTCGACCAGGAAATCCGTGGCCATCGCGTTCGCGGCGCTCACCGCCGCCGCGTTGTCCACCGTCGCGGCCGCGCCCGCGCAGGCCGCACCCGTGTGCGGCGGAGCCGGCCAGCCGACCGCGGTGGTCGCCTCGGTACCGGGTGCGGCGCTCGAGGGGCTGACCATGGACGCGGCCGGGCGGGCCTTCGTGACCGACCTGGTCAGCGGTCAGGTCTTCCGCATCGACGCGCCGGGCGCGCCCGCGGTCCCGATCGCCCGGGTGCCCAGCGGCGGCGCGGGCGGACTGGCCTGGCTGCCGGACGGCCGCCTGCTGGTCGGCTACGGCGCGGGATTGCAAGTGCTGGGCGGTGATTCGAACCGGCAGGCCGGGATCGTGACCGTCGACCCCGACACCGGGGCCATGGCCCCCTTCGCGTCCGGGCTCAGCGCGGCCGACGGGCTGGCGGTGGCACACGACGGAACCGTCTACGCCACAAACGATTTCGCCAACCTGATCGGGCGCGTCTACCCGAACGGCGTGGTGCAGGCGGACTGGGCCAGCTTCCCCAGCGCCAATGGCGCGGTGCTGAGCCAGGACGACGCCTACCTCTACGTGTCGCGCACCTTCGTCAATCCGGGGGTGAGCCGGATCCCGACCAACGCGCCGTGGGCCCCGCAGTCGCTGCTCGACCTCGGCGGTGACATCACCGCCGCGCCCGATGGGCTCACCTTGGATTCGCTGCAACGTCCGGTGCTGCCGTTCAATCCGTCGGGCCAGGTGGTGCGGATCGACGCGCCGGGCCAGTCCTGTGTGCTCGGTTTCGGACCGCAGCTCACCAGCGAGGTGCAGTACGGCCGTGGCGCGCAAGGCTTCTCGGCGGGCCGCCTGTTCGCCATCACCTTCACCGGCCTGGTCTACGAGGTTCCCGGCGGGTTCGATCCCAACGGTGTGACCGCCACACCCTGACGGTTGGACCGCGCTACCGTCGCGTGCGCGCGACGGTAGCCGCCGGGACCGGTTCGGTGAGCAGGCCGACGAGCATCGCGATGATGTTGTCCTGCACATCGATCCGCTCGGCGGCGGTGCGCGGATTCTGCCGCTCGTAGTCGGCGAGCAGCGCGAACATCACCGTGCTCATGGCGCGCAGCCGGTACCGGCGCAGCGCGGGCGTGAGTTCCGGCATCACCCGGTAGAGCCGGTCGATCAGTACCCGCGTGGCGTGCCAGCGCTTCTCGTGCAGATCCGGTCCGCCGACGGCGGGGTGCGCGCGGGCCTGCTCGAGGAACCGCCCGTAGTGGGTGGACCCCTCGGCGTACGGGATGCCGAACATGGGCCGCATCAGGATGCCGACCAGCGCGGCCACACTGTCGGGCGCGCCGGAGGCCTCGTGTGCGGCGAGCAGTTCGGTGCGGCGGGCCTCCAGCGCGGGCTGATGCCGTTCCAGGATGGCCGCGATCAGTCCGTCGCGGGAACCGAAGTGGTAGTGCACCGCCGAGTTGTTGCGCTGTCCCGCCGCCACCGCGATATCGCGCAGCGCCACGTCGGGGCCGCGCTCGGCGATGGCGCGCTCACCGGCGAGCAGGATGAGTTCGCGCGCGTCAGGACTGTTCACCGGGGTCACTATAGAGCTGCCGGGGCGCGATACTATCGGCTGCTCGCGCGGTGTGGGTCGTCCTGGGATGCGTACAAACAGTGTGGTGATAGCCGATGACCGACCGGATTCCCGGTCTGCGCCGGGGCACGGTCGATCTGGCGCTGGTGGTGCCGCTCAGTGGACCCGCAGGCCTGTTCGGACCGTCGTGTGAGGCGTGCGCGCTGCTGGCGGTGGAGGACATCAACGCGGTCGGCGGCATTCTGGGCCGCCCGCTGCGACTGCACACGGTGGACGCGGGGATGCCGCTGCCGGTGCTGGGCGCGCGGATCGACCGGATGGTGAGCCGCGGCATGATCGACGGGGTGGTGGGCTGGCATCTGTCCAATGCCCGCAAGGTGATCACCCCGCACACCGCGGGTCGGGTGCCGTACGTCTACACCACCTTCTACGAGGGCGGCGAGGACGCCGACGGGGTGTACATGGTGGGGGAGACGCCGGATCAGCAGTTGTTTCCCGCGCTGCGCTGGCTGCGCTCCGAACTCGGCACGCGCCGCTGGTGCATCGTCGGCAACGACTACGTGTGGCCGCGTGAGACCGCCCGGGTGGCAAGGGAATTCATGGCGGGCACCGATCTCGAGGTGGTCGGGGAGACCTTTCTGCCGTTGGGCGGCCGTGATTTTCGCGCCACCCTCGAGCTGATCCGGAGCTCGCCGGCGCAGGGCGTGCTGCTGTTCATGGTCGGCGCGGACGCGGCGGCGTTCAATCGGGCCTTCGCAGCCGCCGGTCTCGACGACGGCCGCATCCGGTTGAGCATGATGATCGGTGAGGACGTGCTGTACGCGGGCGGCCCGGACAGCGCACGCGGATTGTTCACCGCCTGCGGCTATTTCGAGAGCCTGGTATCGAGCGAGGGGATGGCGTTCGGCAGCCGCTACGCCGCCCGCTTCGGCGCGGTGGCCCCGGCGCTGAACAATATCGGCGAATCCTGCTACGAGGGCCTGCTGCTGTTCGCCTCGCTGGCCGAGGCGGCCCGCAGTCTGGATCCGTGGGTGATCGAACGGGGGGCGCGCCGGGTGAGCTACGCCGGGCCGCGCGGTGAGGTCCGGGTGCGAGGTTCGCACACCACGCAACCGGTGTATCTGGCCGGGGCCGACATCATGGAGTTCAGCGTCCTTGCGGACTTGCGCCGGGCTTGAACGCCCTACCGTGGGAAAGCCGTTCGAGGTAACACGAATGCTACGTTGCGTTTGCAATCCGAATTACGAACGACTGCCACCGAAAGCTGGACAACGCCTCGTCCATTCGCAATCCTCCGCAGCAAAGTCATTGCAGCCCAAGGCAATCACGCACATCGTGTGTTGCAATAGGTGATTGTCGATGAAGGAGTTGCGGCCGATGCCCGGAGGACGACTCAGTCAGGAAGACCGGCGGCTGATCGCGTCGGGGCTCACACGTGGGCTCGGCTACGCGGAGATCGCCCGCCAGCTGCATCGGCCGACCTCGACGGTGAGCCGTGAGGTGTCGCGCAACGGCGGGCCCGGACGCTACCGGGCGGACCTGGCGCAGGCGGCCACGGCGGTGCGTTCCCGCCGCCGCACCGCGCGGCTGGAGCGGCCCGGGCGGCCGGTCGCGGTGGACGAGTACGGCCGCAGCCCAGCCGTTCTCGCCGATTTCGGCGACCAGTTCGCATTGCTGTTGGCCCAGGTCGGCCTGCCGCGGATGGCGTCGGCGGTGCTGGCCCGGATGTATGCCTCGGATACCGGCAGCGTCACCGCCGCCGAACTGGTGGCGCAGCTGCGGGTCAGTCCCGCGACCATCTCCGCGGCCGTCGGCTATCTCGAGGAGCGCGAACTGCTGCGCCGCGACCGCGACCCCGGCACCCGCCGCGACCGCTACTTCATCGACGAATCCGCCTGGTACCGCGCGACTCTGGCGTCCGCGCGCGCCAATGAACGCCTGGCGGCCAAGGCCCGCGACGGTGCGGCCTGCCTCGGTGCTGCCACCCCCGCGGGACTGCGACTGCTGGGCATGAGTCACTACCTGGAGCGGGTCGGCCTGGACATGGTCCGTTCGGCCGAACGCTGGCGCGCGCAACTCGGACGCTGAGGCGGCACACCGTGATTCGGAGCTCGGGTGCCTCGCGGTTCAGAGTGCGGGTGCCCCTGGCGGCGTGCCCCGGAATGGATTCGCCACGGCAATTCCCGGGAATCTGCGATGAATACGATCTACATACCGTCGCACTGTCGAAAGTTCGGCATTGATCGTTTGCCGCGCTTCGGCGGTCGGCGCGGTCTGTAATCGCCTGCTCAACTTGGCTACATGTCTTTCCAATTCATCCAGGAAGATGCGGGCCTGAGCTAACTCGGGATCCTCGGCGGAGTCGGGATGCTCGAATCCCCTGTACTGCATATCGCGGAAGTATTCCACGCCCCCGCCCTCCGCGCCGCGCAATTGGATTGCGTCTAGCCGGAATTCACCGAGCGCAGGAAAGTAAGCGTTGCCTCGGTGACCCCGGCCGGGTCCTCGAGCTGTGGCCAGTGACCGATCCCCGGGAGGCTGACCACATCGGGGGCCGGGACGAGTTCGCGGTAGCGGACGACCATGTGCGCACCCGAGTTCGGGTCGAGGGGGCCGTTGATCAGGCGCAGGGGGACTTTCGTGCGGACGAGGGCGTCGACCCAGCGGTCACGGTAGGTCTGGCGCTCGCCCACGAAGCGGCCGACCAGGTGGGAGACGAAGCGGCCGTGGTTGTAGTAGAGGACCTCGAGGAGCGGCTTCATCTCGTCGTCGGTGGGTTTGGTGTCGGGGCCGAACATCTCGCGGACGGCGGCGGTGATGATCGGGGAGGTCATCAGGGGTCCGGCGACGTGGCCGAGGGGCGAGCACAGCAGTTTCTGGGCGAGCCGGGGGCGGTAGGTCTCGTAGAACAGTCCGCCGTTGAGCAGCACCACCGCGTCGAGGTGCGGTCCGGGCGCGCCTTCGAGCTGCCGCGCCAGCAGTTCCTGCGCCACGCTGACACCCAGATCGTGTGCCAGCAGCAGGGTTTCGCTCACCCCGAGACTGCTCAGCAGCGCCTGGTGCATGTCGGCGTGCTCGAGCACGCTGTAGTGATGCCGGATCGGCTTGTCGGAGAACCCCATGCCGAGCATGTCGGGTGCGATCACGTCGTAGTGGGCGGTCAGCTCCGGCCAGATGCGATGCCAGTCGAACGAATTGAACGGGTATCCGTGCACCAGCAGCAGAGTCGGTCCGCTGCCCTCGCGAATGTAGAAGATCCGGTGGCCGTCGTGATCGAAGTAGTCGCCGCGTGAGCGCCAGTCCGTGAGTTCCGGTCGCATTTCTCTTCTCCCACCGCATTGTCGACGAATCGGACCTACCGATCCTGCCCGATCGACCGCCCGCAGGCACCTGTCGATCCGATCGAGTAGCCTCGCCAGGCGAGCAGCCCCGGCCGAATCGGGGTGTTCGGATCCCCGCACCGCCCCTCCGACAGGAATTCGAATGGCCATCAGTTACCTGGAATCGATCGTCGTCGGCGCGCTGCAAGGAGTGAGCGAGCTCTTCCCCGTCTCGAGCCTGGGCCACAGCATTCTGCTGCCGGCCTGGGCGGGCGGGCAGTGGGCCGACGATCTGAGCATGTCGGCCAAGGACTCCCCATATCTGGCGCTGCTGGTCGCCATGCACGTGGCCACCGCGATCGCGCTGGTCATCTTCTTCTGGCGGGACTGGGTGCGCATCCTGACCGGGCTGTGGGACGTTGTGCTGACCCGCCAGATCCGCACCCCCGAGGCCCGGCTGGGTGTGCTGCTGGTGATCGCCACCATCCCGGTCGGCCTGGCGGGGCTGGCGCTGGAGAAGGTGGTCCGCAACTATCTCGGCACCCCCATTCCGACGTCGATCTTCTTGGCGGTCAACGGTTTCGTGCTGTTGTCCGCCGAGATCATGCGCAAGCGCGAGCACGAACCCGAGTACGTCCCGGCCACCACCTCCGGCCGCACCACCGACCTGTCCATGGAGGACACCGTCGTGCTGCCGATGACCGATCCGGACCGCGCCTCGGATGTGCGGCTGTCGCGGTTGACCGTGCGCGATGTGCTGATCATCGGCGCCGCGCAGATCGCCGCGCTGTTCCCCGGCATCAGCCGCTCGGGCAGCACCATCGTGGCGGGCCTGTTCAAGGGCATGCGGCACGACGACGCCGCCCGCTTCGCGTTCCTGCTCGCCACGCCCGTCATCCTCGCGGCCGGGGTGTTGAAGATGCCGGAGCTGTTCAAGCCGGAGAATCACGCGATTCTCGGCCCGGCGTTCGCGGGCAGCGTGATCGCCGGTGTGACGTCCTACATCTCGGTCAAGTTCCTCACCTCGTACTTCGAGACGAAGACGCTGACCCCGTTCGCCATCTACTGCCTGATCGCGGGCCTGGGCAGTCTGGTCTGGTTCACCATTCGCTGACCGCTCGCAGCTGGAAACGCGAAATGCGGTGGCCCGGATCCGTGAAGGATCCTGGGCCACCGCATTTTTCGTGGATCAGTGCGCCGCGGTCGGGGTGGTCGTCGGCGCGGTGGTGGTCGTGGTCGGCGCGACCGTGGTGGTCGGCGCGACGGTCGTGGTGGTGGGTGCGACGGCGGCCACCGGAACCTGGGTGGTGGTCGTCGCGTCGGGGGTGACCGTCGTCGTCGGCGTGGCCGGGGTGGTGGTGGCCGGCGTGGTGGTCGTCGCCCCGGGCGTGGTGGTCGGCGTGGATCCCGTTGTGGGCGTGGTGGATCCGGTCGTCGGCGTGGACTGCACGGCGGCCAGGGCGGCGGGCGACTTGCTGGTCGTCGTCGGCGTGGTCGGCGTGGTGGTCAACTGATGCGCCTGGGCCTGCTGCGCCAGCTGGGTGAGCCAGGCGGCCGCGTATTCGGCGGAGGTCAGCGGCTTGCCGTTGTTGGGATCCGAGTCACGCCAGTAGTCGAAGTGATGTCCGGTGCCGTTGGGGCCCAGGGTCAGGTTGTACGGATCGCTGAGCATCACCGGAATCGTGTTCTGGTTGGTGGTGATCAGACCCACGACCTCGTTGAACACCTTCTGCGGCAGGTAGGCCAGCGGCGACATGTTCTGTGCCTCGATGGAACTCGCCGGAGTCGCGTCGGCGACCGGCTGACCCGGCTTGTAGTCCGGGGCCGACACCCGCAGCAGCACCGACAGGAAGGTTTCGTTGCCGGTCCACCAGTTCGGCCGGGATGCGATGTCCGCGAACGCGTTTCCGGCGATCTTGCCGAGCACCACCGCCACGTCCATGCCGGTGGTCGGGTTCAGCCCCTCGGCCTGCATCTGGTCGGCGTTGATCTGCCGTCCCACGTTGATCGCGAGTTGCAGCAGCGAGATGTTCTGGGGCGCGGCGCAAGTGAGGTCGCCGTCGGAGCAGAAGGAGGCGATCTTGCCGTTCAGCGCGCCGAAGTCACCGGCATGGTCCGGTAGCGCGCCCTGTCCGCCCGCCACGTTCTTGCCGGTCTGGTAGTTGGTGTCGAAGTTGTCCGGGTGATTCGGATCCTTCGCGCCCGGGAACGGGCCCTCACCGGCGGATCGCCCGGAGTCGGCGAGGATCACCACACCGGCGACATTGCCCGGATCGACGATCCCGTACTTGCCATCCGAACCGGCGCTCTGGTGCCCGATCTCCTGGGCCACGCGGCGCACCACGTCGGCGCCCTCGCTGTAGCCGACGATCGAGTACTTGGTGTCCGGGCAGGCCGCGGAGATATCGCGCATCACCTGTTCGGCGTTCGCGGCGCCGGTGTTCACCGCGTCCTCGTAGCTGTTGAGGTTGGCGGGGTAGGCGATGTAGACGGCGGCATAGGAATTCGGGTCCACCGAACCGGCGGGCGCGTTCACCACCGGGTCGACCCACTGGCTGCTGTGATCACCGGACAGCGCGGCGGGCAGCTCGTTGCCGTCCTTGTCCAGCAACATCTTGGTGGTGCCCGCGACCGGAGTGTCATTGCGCCCGGCCACCGAGATCGTCACCATGTCATGGCATTCCGTGACCGAGGCGGTGAGCTCCGGGTCGGCCGACTTCGGGCCGGGAGAGGTCAACGCGAACGACGCGGCAACCGCCGCCGCGATGCCGAGCACGGCGGGCGCCGCGACAGCGGACGCGATGCGATGTCGCCGGAAGAATTCCCGGCTTCTCTTCACTTGGTCGCGAAACTCCATGACCAGATCCCCATTTCACCCCGACAGTGAACTATGCGGCCCGAGTCGAACCGGGCCGCGTACCACCGGACACGTCGTTCGGGGAGACCCGGGCGTTACTTCCGGGTGGGAGTGGTCACCCCCGGCACACTCTCGGCAACGCCCCGGATACGGCAGTGGGCCCGCCGGATTCGCATCCGGCGGGCCCACATATATCTTTCGGTCAGGCCCCGATCGGCTTGCCGAAGAACGAGGCCAGGGTCTCGCCGAGCATGTCGGAGACCATGCCCAGCTCACCCGGCGTGCCGAGCATGGTGGGGGAGTCGGTGATCGAGCAACCCTGCGCGGCCGGGACGCCCTCGAGCCGGTCGAACAGCCACATCAGTCCGGCCGGACCGCCGGTGACCTCGGCGGCGATATGCTCGCTGGCCCAGTCCCGGGTGTAGGTGACCTGCGCCTTCGGGTCCTGGCAGTAGGTGTCGACCAGCTGGTTGGTGGCGGGCAACGGCAGGATCTCGTCCCAGCGCGAATGCCAGATGAACATCGGCATGTCCGGCAGCGTCTTACCCAGGCGCGTGTCCTCGAGCACCTGCTTGACCGCCGGTTCGTTCAGCGGATCCGGGCTGTTGATCAAGCCGGTGATGTTGAGGAACGGAATCAGCGCCGACTGGTACTGCACGCACAGCGGCCCCTTGACCGTCTTGAGCAGCTGACCCAGCGGGTTGAGCTTCTGATCCAGCAGCGCCGCGAAGTCCGGGTAGTCGCGTGAGAGTCCCAGCACCGCACCCAGTACCAGGCCCGCGGTGGCCTGATTGTTGGCCATCAGCAGGGTCGCGCCCAGATCCGCGCCGACGCCGCCCTCGGCCGCGCCGACGATATTCAGTTCCGGCGCATAGGTTTTGTGCAGTTCGGCGGCGTGCCCGGTCGGGATCGAGCCGCCGGAGTAGCCGTACATCGCCACGGGCGCACCGGGTCCCACCTCCAGCTGCGGGAAGTTGGTGGCCGCCCGGATGCCGTCGAGGGTGATGCGCGCGCCCAGCGGCCCGGCCGCGTACGCCGAATTCGGTCCCTCGTGATCCGGGATCGACACCGCGTACCCGTGCTGCAGCGCGGCCTGCGCGAACAGGAACTCGGCCGGGGCGACGATCTGACCGACGATCGCCGACGCCGAAAACTGTTGCACCGCATAGGAGGGACTGCAATATCCGGCGGTCGAGTCCTCGGCGATCTGCACCGAGAGCAGCTTGCGCGGCGTCGGCGCGGTGCCGCGCGGCTTGAGCAGCGTGGTCACCGCCGCGATCGGCTGATCACGGGAGTCGTTGGAGCGGTAGGACACCTGCCAGGCGTCGACATTGAGCGGGATCAGCCCGAAGTTGGCGACATTGACCTGCCGGGCGGCGATGATGCCGCCCGGGGCGGTGGCGGCGACCACGTCGGCGGCCGGGTTGTAGAACGCGGGATCGAATTCGGGCGGCAGCGGCAGCAGCGTCGCCGGTTGAATCGCCGGTGCGTCCGGCTCCGCCTGCGCCGGTGCGGCGGCCAGTGCCGCCACCACCAGGGCGCTGAGGGACACCGTCCCGAATCGCAGTAGTCGCCCGGTCAGTCGCCTGGTCTTCATCGACCCACTTCCTTACCCTGATCCCCGTTTTCATGAGCCCATGCAGTGTGAGACTGCGCAGTCTCAATATTGCCGCGCTCACTATGGCACCCCTGTGACCCCGATCGCAATATCCGCCGGTGAGCGAATGCGGTCACAGGTGGACACCACGGCGAGTCGGGTGCGAGAACTGATTGGGCGCGTTGGCAATTCGACCTTGCTTGGAGTGCACTCCAGCTGGCTAGGGTCGACGTATGAGCAAAGTCTGGTTCATCACCGGGGTATCACGGGGTTTCGGACGCGAGTGGGCGCTCGCCGCGCTGGAGCGTGGTGACCGGGTCGCGGGCACCGCACGCGACCTGAGCACGCTCGACGACCTGGTCGCCAAGTACTCCGACACCTTCCTGCCGCTGCGGCTGGACGTCACCGACCGCGCGGCCGACTTCGCGGCGGTCGAGCAGGCGGCCCAGCACTTCGGCCGTCTCGACGTCGTCGTCAACAATGCCGGTTACGGCCAGTTCGGCATGATCGAGGAACTCAGCGAGGACGAGTTCCGGGCCCAGCTGGAGACCAATGTCTTCGGCGCGCTGTGGGTCACCCAGGCCGCACTGCCCATCCTGCGGGCCCAGGGCAGCGGCCACATCCTGCAGGTTTCCAGCATCGGCGGCATCTCCGCCTTCCAGAACCTCGGCGCGTACCACGCCTCCAAGTGGGCCCTGGAAGGTTTCTCGCAGTCGCTGGCCCAGGAGGTCGCGCCCTTCGGCATCCACGTCACGCTGATCGAACCCGGCGGCTTCGACACCGACTGGGCCGGACCCTCGTCCAAGCACGCCACCCCCAATCCGGCCTATGACGAGGGCCGGGCCGCCCGCGCGAGCCAGCGCGGTTCGGTCAAGCGCGGCGAACCCACCGCGACCCGCACCGCCATCCTCGCCGTGGTCGACGCCGAGCAGCCGCCGCTGCGCCTGTTCCTCGGCGAACTGCCGCTCATCATCGCCACCGCGGACTACGAATCGCGCCTGGCGAGCTGGCGTGAGTGGCAACCGGTCTCGATCGCCGCGCAGGGCGACTGATTCGCCCGAATGTTCATCAAGGCCACTTGACGCCCTGTCTCCGACCGGTAACGGCCGGTCGGAGGCGGGTTTCGGGCCCGTGATCACCTCCGTCACCCTGGTCGCTCAGGGTTGGCTGCCTCACAATTTTCGGTCCAGGTAGCGACTAATCGGAAGTTTCTTGGCACCCTAGTAAGCAGAGACCGGGCCTTCGAAGTGATCCGCTCGGCTCATCTACAGAAAAGAATGAAGTAAAGCAATGGCTCAAGGCAGTGTGAAGTGGTTCAACAGCGAAAAGGGCTTCGGCTTCATCGCGCAGGATGGCGGCGGACCTGACGTCTTCGTCCATTACTCCGCCGTGTCCGGCTCGGGGTTCAAGTCCCTTGAAGAGGGACAGCGCGTCGAGTTCGAGATCGGCCAGGGGCAGAAGGGCCCGCAGGCCCAGGACGTCCGCGCTATCTGATCGACTTGGATAGCTGGAAAGCCCCGCACCTCACGGTGCGGGGCTTTCCTGTTTGTGTCAGCCTGTTTTTTCGAGCTACCGCAGGTCAGGCGGGGTCGCGAGTAATGGTCTCGCAGCCCGACACCCGAGCCCAGGCCCCCGGCCCGGCCTCGTTGATGGCGTTCTGCTCGGCCTCCTCCTGTGAGTCGCCGCGCGCCCAGCCCCAGTGCCGGTTCGGGGCCATGGCCGCCGCGCCGCACTTGTACTGGCTGCCCCAGGTGGTCTTCCACTCGCAGTCCGGCCCGCACTTCCGCTCGGCCGCCTGCTCGGCATCCTCGTAGCTGTCGTATCCGGTCGCGATGGCGAACCCGCGGCCGTCACGGCTGATCGCGATGGATCCCTTGGTCGGTGCGGCCTGTGCCGGCGCCGCCGATACGACGGACCCGATCGCCAGTACCGTGACCGCCGCTGCCATGACCTTCGACCCGAAATGGGCACGCGAGATCCAGAGTGTGTTGCGCATGATTCCCTCCCACAAGAACTTTCGCCCACACCCTAACCGGACCGACCGACAGCAACAACTCGATAACGCAGTGGCTCAGCATGATTGGCCGCCGGGGCCGATGCTCTCGCCATCGATGGCGGGTGGCGCGAGGTGGTCGAGACCGGCCTGACATTCGCACCAAACCTTCGAGATGAGTGATGCGAACTGGCTATGACCAATTTGTCTCGAAGATGCGGAGTGAATGTGGACCTACGCCCGAAGGCGCGATTACTGCTGGCCTGCACGCTCGGGATCGTCGCCGCGGTGCTGAGCGCCGCGCCGGCGGCCTCGGCGGGGCCGGTATATCCGGCCCCGGATCCCGACGGCTTCTACGCCGCCCCGGACAACCTAGCGGGCGTCGCGCCCGGTGACGTGCTCCGTGCACGGCCGGTCGCGAACGGTCGCTTTCCCGGATCGCAGGTTTGGCAACTGCTGTTCCGATCGACCGACTCCACCGGCGGCCCGATCGCCGCGGTGACCACACTGATCAGCCCGGGAGCCGGGCCCCGCCCGCTGCTGTCATATCAGGCATTCGTGAATTCCCTCGGCCTGCAATGCGCTCCGTCGCACGCGCTGTTCGACGGCGGGCTGAAGGAAGCCGGCGGGCTGAAGGAAGCCGGCGCGCTGAACCTGCTGCTGGCGCGCGGCTGGGCGGTGAGCGTGCCCGATCACCTCGGACCCGACAGCGCCTACGGTGCGGCCCGGATGGGCGGGCAGATCACCCTCGACGGCATTCGCGCGGTGCAACGCTTCGCCCCTGCGGGCCTTGGCAATTCGCCGGTCGGGCTGGCCGGATACTCCGGCGGGGCGATGTCGACCGGCTTCGCCGCCGCGCTCGCGCCCGAGTACGCGCCGGAGCTGCCGATCGTCGGTGTCGCGCAGGGCGGCCTGCCGGTGAACCCGGGCCAGATGGCCGTGCAGATCGGGGATCACCCGCATCCGCTGTTCGGTCTCGGCTTCGCGGTGGCCATGGGTCTGGAGCGGGAATACCCGGACGCGCTGCAATTGGACCGGGCGCTCACGCCCGCCGGCCGCGCCATGCGCGACCGCCTCGCCAATTCCTGCACCGACGACATCATCTCGGCGGGCGCGGGTCACTCCATCGGTGAATTCTTCACCAGCGGAATGGAATCCGAGTTCAGTACCGTCTCGACGTTCCATGCCAACGCGCTCGAGGAGTTCCCGGGCATTCCGCGCGCCCCGATCTACCAGTGGCACGGCGGGAACGACCAGGTGCCGCTGCAACCGGCGCTGGACACCGCCGGACGCTATTGCGCCGCAGGCACTCCCGTGCAGTTCGACGTGATCCCCGGCGTCGACCACGCGGGCGCGATGTTCCCCGGAACCATGAACGCGGTGCGCTATCTCGCCGACCGCTTCGCCGGTCTGCCCGCCCCGTCCAACTGTCACTGACCGCGAGCGCCACAGCTACGAGGGAGGTTTCGAATGAGTCGCCATTCCCCGTTGTGCGGCTCACCGGATCCAAGGCCGACCTCGCCAAAGCTGTTCCGGCCCTGGGCTACCGGCTGGATCGCGGCGTCAAGGCCGACACCGCGGTGCAGCAGGTGGCGGGTAACGCCACCCCGCTCATGTCCTACACGATCGTCTACGCCCTCTCCAATGTCGCGCTGCCCCTGCTGGGGCCGATCGCGGTGGCGATGACGTCGGCGCTCAACTGACTCAGGCCGGTACCGCCACGGGGGTGCGTTCGGTCCGGTGGGCGCGCAGGAATTTGCCTGTGCCCCAGTCCTTTCCGAATCCCGAGGTGAATTCGCCGTCGCGGTAGGCGACGGTGCCGTTGATGATGGTCGCCGCGACCGCGCCGTCGTTGCGGTTGACCATCCGGTCCAGGCCGAACTCCGGCATCGGGTTCTCGTGCAGCTCGTGCACGGAGCTGTTCAGCCCGGCCGGATCGATGATCACGATGTCGGCGCGATCACCGACCCGCAGATGCCCGGTGTCGAGCCCGTACCAGTCGGCGAGCTCCCCGGTGAGCCGGTGCACGGCGTGCTCGACGGTCATGATCGGGCGGCCACCGGCCTGCGCGGACCGCACGCGTTCGAGCAGTCGCAGGTGGTAGTTGTAGAAGGCCATATTGCGCAGGTGCGCGCCCGCGTCCCCGAACCCCATCTGCACGCCGGGATTGGTGGCCAGCTTGTCGAGGTAGCGGGGCCGGTCGTTGGCGATGGTGGTGCGCCAGCGCAGCTTGGTGCCGTATTCGACGACCAGGTCGAGGTAGGCGTCCACCGGGTGCAGGCCGCGATCCTTGCCGACCTGACCGATGGTCTTGCCGACGACGGTCTCGTCCGGGCAGGCGACGATGGTGGCGTCGAAGAAGTCGCGGTGCCAGATCCGCGGGCTGAACTTGTCGTCGTAGTCCTTGCGGAACCGGCGGCGATATTCCTTGTCCCGCAACAGTTCGTCGCGCTCGACCTCGTCCTTGAGATGCAGGGCCGCGGCACCGGAACCGAACTCCTCGAACACCACGAGATCGATGCCGTCGGCGTACACCGTGAACGGCACCGGCAGATGCTGCCAGCGGAAGTCGGTGCGCGCGAAGCGATTCAGCAGCGGGGCCGCGTACATCATGAAGTAGACGATCGGCGGGTACGCCTTCGAGTCGGCCGCCGACAGCAGGGAGGTCCGCAGCGCGGAACGCCCGAACAGGCCGGAGCTGGCGGCGAAGAACTTCCAGATATTGGGCCGGAAGTTGATCGTCGGCGCGCTCTGCAGGATGCGGCCGCGCCGCCGCAGCACCGCGTTCAGGGCCCGGAATTCGGGATTGCGGGCGTAGGTCGAGGGCAGCGAACGGGATCGGTAGATGTCTCCGTCGATCTTGTCGAGCGTATTGGTCATCGACGACATGCCGAGGAAGCCCTCGTCGATGGCGTCCTCCAGCAGCCCCTGCATCCGGGCCAGCTCGTCCGCCGACGGCTTGGTGTCGCGGGTGACCGCGCGGCCGAGCCCGAGCACGTGCGTACGCAGATCCGAATGTCCCAGGAAGGCGGCGACATTGGGCCCCAGTGGCAGTCGGTCCAGGGCGGCGGCGTATTCGGCGGGCGTGCTCCAGTCCCGATGCTCCTCGAGCACGGTGTGGACGGCCTCGCGGGGGACGGCTTCGACGCGGCTGAAGATGTCGGCGCAGTCGTCGTTGGGCGCGAGAATCGTGGACAGCGAACAGTTTCCGAGGAACACCGTGGTCACCCCGTGTCGCACCGATTCCGGCAGGTCCGGCTGCACCAGCAGTTCGGCGTCGTAGTGGGTGTGCACGTCGACGAAGCCCGGTGCGACCCACTTGCCCGCCGCGTCGATCACCTCGGTGCCCGGATCGGCCTCGAGCGGATCGGCCGTGATCGACTCGACGATCCCGTCCCGGATGCCCAGATCGCGCAGCTGTGGGGCCGCGCCCGTTCCGTCGAACCAGAGCCCGTTGCGGATGATCATGTCGAACATGGCTGTCCCTCCTCGGATACTCCCCGAACGGTAACAAATATTGCGAGTGGTCGAAATATAGAATGCGAAAATGGCACGTTAGGGTAAGGTTCGCCAGATGACGAACGCGGGCATGCGGCGTACGCAGGCCGAGCGCCGGGCCGAAACAAGCGCCAAACTCGTCGACGCCACCATCGCCTCGATCGTCGAGAAGGGCTACGCGCGCACCTCCACCAAGGAGATCTGCGCCCGCGCGGGCGTCTCGCACGGCGCACTGTTCGGCCGCTTCGCCACCCTGCTCGACCTGGTCCTGGCCGCCGCCGAGGAAGTCGCCAACCGCCAGATCGAGCAGTTCACAACGGATTTCGCGAACCTGCCCGACCAGAGCGACATCGGCGCGATCCTCGCGCTGATCCGCAGCGGCGCGCGCACCCCGATCAACTCGGTCTGGATCGAGCTGCTGGTCGCCGCCCGCACCGACCCCGACCTGCGCGAGCGCCTGAACATGGTGATGTCGCAGTACATCACCGCCATGGCCGCGGCCAGCAGTGCCGTCCCGGCCTTCCAGGACTTCGCGCCGGAGAACCGCTACATCCTGCTGATGATGGTCATGCACTTCTTCGACGGTGAAGCGCTCACCGCGGTCCCGTACCCGTGGCCCGAGCTCGACGCCGAACGCATGTCACTGATCGTGGACATGCTGCGCCCCTACCGGCTCTGACCAGGTCGGCATCGCCTCGGTCCGAGCTACTGGCAGGATCCGCTGGCCGCGCGGTCGAAGGCCTCGGACCAATCCGAGGGGGACGTGAACGGTGGTGGCGACACCTGGGCGCGCATCGCCGGGAGGCCGCCGGGGAATTTGCCGACCTGGTTGAGCAGCCCTCGGCAGTAGCCGCGGATGGCGGCTTCGTGAAGGTCGGGAATGTCTGTCGTCGGGGGAGTGTCCGCGGAGCTGGGCGCGGCGGGCGCGGGTGCATCGGAAGTCGTGGTCGGAGCGAGTCGCGTCGTCGCGGTCGGCTGCGGCTCCGGTGAGGGCGTGCTGCTCGGCGGGGGAGGGGCGGCTGCCAGCGGGAGCGGGGATGCCGACGGGTCCGCAGCACGACTCGTCGTGGTCGGTGCGGATGCGGTGGGGCTCAGCAGGGCGAATCCCGTTGTCCTGGTAGCGGTCGCGACGGTGGTGTCATCGTCGCCTCCGGTCAGGATGACGGCCGCCGTTGCCGCACCGGCGATCACGACGACCAAGGCGAAGGCGGCCGCCAGAATCCACGGCACTCGATTCGTCGGGGGTGCCGTGACCGCCGGCGGGCTGCCCAGTGGAACCGGTTGCTGGGGAATCTGATTCGCGTAGATGGGCCCGGTCGCCGCCAACAGCGCTCCCCGTGCCGCGGCCGAGGCCGGGTTGTCCTCAGGGTAGATCTCGCGATGGTGTCCGGCCGCCTCCGAGAACGGCAGCAGCCGAACCAGATTCGCGGAATAGCCGACGGCCGTCGCGGCGTGCAACAGCAGCTGGATCCGCTCCAGCGGCCACTCGTCGGGATATGCCAGCGCCAATCCCGACGGCGGCTGCCCGCCACTGCTGAACTGCCCGGAGATCAATGCCGCCCGCAGTGCCGCGATCGCCGCTTCCGCATGCGGCGGGTTCACGCCCACGCCGTTCGGCAGTCGGATCGGAGTCACCTGCCGCAGCGCCGGATCCAGACTCGCCGCAGCGGTCGCCGTCACGCCGAACGCGACGCCCAGCAGCCAATCGCCCCCCACCACAAACCCTCCCGGACGGTCGTCAAACAGCCGTCAGTATAAGCAGACCTGCACCGAATTCCCGTCGCGGCCGATAACGCCTGAATGGAATCCCCGTCTCCACCCGTGTCCATATCCCCAATCACACAACCGAATCCGTGAGGCTGCCGTTGTCCACCGGCCGCAACCGCACATGCACTCCCCCAACGATTTCGCCAAGGGTTTCAGCCGACGGTTCGGTGCGGAAGCTACTGCGGCCTCAGCTTCGAGCCCTGGTACGTCAGCACCGTCTCCTTGGTCACCACCACACCCCTCAACAGTTGGATGGGATACCTGCTGAGCTGATACCGAACGAACTGCACAGGTCTGCCGTCTCGAACGAACAAATAGAAGCCATCCGACGGATGATCCGAGTCGGGAGCCGACGCGGGCAGTCCGTCCCAGCAATACCCGGGAGTCTGTGCGCGGGAATTCAACTCGGCCTCATCGGTGTGCTCCCAGACATCAACCATCCGATCCCACTCGTCCGACCACCCCGCCGCACGGGTGATATCCAGCATGGGTACCGTCTGCCTGCTCTCCTGCGCATCGAGCATCTTCTGATACAGAGTCTTGCTGTATCCCAGCGGCTCCCGGGCCTCGCGGGCGGAGAAGTCGAACCTTCCGCGCCCGCAATCACGCGACTCCTGCGCGTGCACATGCTGTTTCGGCGGTGCCACCAGTCCGCATGACGTAGTCAGGGCAGCCAGTACGGCCGATATAGCGGCGTATGTGAGCGCCTTGGTCGGTCTGCTCCTACTTCGCTGTCTGTCCATGTTTCCCCCTCCGGAAGTTGCGATGCAAGCATAAGTAAAGGGGGAGTAAATCTCATTGTCTGATCAGTTGGAACTCGGGAGGGATTGTGGGAGGGCGAAATTGGGGAGGACGGTGTGCTCGAAGATGGTCATGGTGGCGATTCGGTTGCCGGAGAGGGTGAGGACGAGGAGGCCGGAGGCGTGGGTGCCGGTGGGGGTGTGGCGGTAGACGGCGAAGGCGGGCTGGCTGTTGGCTCGGGTCGGCACCAGTTCGAATCTCGGGATCGAGTCGAAGATGAGGGTGAAGAAGTGGGCCACATTGTCTCGGCCCTGGTACTCCAGCGGGATCGGTGGCATGGACATGAAGATGTCGTCGGTCAGTAGGGCGACCAGGGCGGTGATGTCGGCGGATTCGTAGGCGGTGACCAGTTTCGCGACGATCGCGTCTTCGGCGGGGGAGGCGGTGGCAGGAGGCTGCTGTCGGGCAGGGGTGTGCTGCAGGCCCACGCGGGCGCGTTTGAGGGCGCTCTTGACCGATTCGACTGTGGTGTCCAGCATTTCGGCCACTTCGCTCGCGCGGAACCCGAGGACATCGCGCAGGATGAGGACCGCGAGTTGGCGGGGCGGGAGGATCTGCAGGGCGGTGACGAAGGCCAGGGAGATGGATTCGGTTTGCTCGTAGCGTGCCTCGGGGCCGAGGGGCACGTTGAACGCACCATCCAGTAGAGCGTCGGGATATGGTTCCAGCCAAGGGATTTCGCCGAGGCTGGTGGGTTGCGGCGGATCGATTCCCGGGATGTCCCACTGCTTGGCTGGGCGGCGGCGGGCGGCGCGCAACGTGTCCAGGCAGCGGTTGGTGGCGATGCGGTAGAGCCAGGTGCGCAGTGATGCGCGGCCGTCGAAACGTTCGAGACCTCGCCATGCGGCGAGCATCGTGTCTTGGAGGGCGTCCTCGGCGTCCTGGAACGATCCGAGCATCCGGTAGCAGTGCACCTGTAGCTCGCGGCGGTGTGGCTCGGTCAACGCCCGGAACGCCTCGCCGTCACCGGCTCGCGCCCTGGAGAGCAGATCTGTTCTCGCCGACTCCACGTTCGTCACCTCGTCCCGCATATGGATTTCCATCCTGTATGGACGTCGGCGGCGGCGCGAACGGGGCGGTCCGGCGCAGCGCCCCCTTTTCCGGCAGTGCGGCGTCTAGACCAGTGCTAGTCGACAACACGGTCATAGGAGCACGAAATGGGAAAGATCGTCATCAGCGCGAATGCCACCCTCGACGGGGTGGTTCAGGACCCGGACGGCCAGGAAGGTCTCGAGTCGGGTGGCTGGTTCCACCGGTTCGTGGAGCGCAAGGACCTCGACGACTGGGTCGTCAACGAGACGGCGGAAGTCCTCGCCGCCGAAGTGCTCCTGCTGGGTCGGCGGAGCTACGAGTGGTTCGCCTCCCGGATGCCGGACGCCGAGGTCCGCGTCAGCCCCGAGTGGGCCGATCGAATGAACAACATCCCCAAGTACGTCGTGTCATCGACCCTCGACGCCCCCGGCTGGAACAACACCACCGTCCTCAACGGCGATGCGGCAAAGGAGGTTTCGGAGCTGAAGCGGAAGGTGTCCGGCGAAATCCTGATCTACGGCAGCTATCAGCTCGCCCGCACCCTGATGGAACAGCGCCTGGCCGACGAACTCCGCCTCGTCGTCTTCCCGGTAGCCGTGGGCGCGGGCCAACGCCTCTTCGACGAGACCAGCGACCCGAAACCCCTGCACCTGACCGCCACCCGCAAGATCGGTGACGGCCTGGCCCTGCACACCTACGAATTCAAGCGAGCCTGAGGCTGTCGCGAGGGACCCATCCCGGTGACAACCTCCCGGGGCCGGAAATGCCTGGTGCTCTTTCGGTCTCGGGAGGCGATGGCGATGACCGATGACCCTTGCGGGTCAGGATAGCCGCTCGAGGAAGTGCCGAACCCGGGCTGCTTCATTGCTCCCTGTGGTTGCCAGTCGGAGCATCGGGAACGAAAAGCGTTGGCATATACCGTTCTTCTGGGTGTCGCGCTCACGCTGCTCGGGATCGCCTTCGTGGGGATAGAAGCCGTCCACTTCCACCGCGCAGATGCTCGCATTGGTGATCTGGTTGTAGATGACGAAATCGAAGGTCGAGCGGTTTCTGATGAAGTCGCGCTGTCTGTCGGTCAGGAGGGCACGATCGCGTGGGAACACATGCTGCAGGGGGACCTGCCGGTGTACGGCCAGGTGGCTGTAGGCGGGGTCGGTGAGGATCTCTTCCAGCAGGGTCAGGGCGATGTCTTCCGAAGGGAATTCGGTTCGGTCCCAACCGATATGCGGGTGTTTGCGACGGCGTTTGGCCTGCTCGGTGTAGAGGAGATCGAAGATCGACACTACGTTGCTGTCGACTACCGCATTGTCGGGATCGCGGTATCTGATGTAGCCGATCAGGTCGCGTAGATGGCGGCTCGCCGGTAGCTCTGACGGGTGCGTGACCAGGACGAACAACCGGGCTGCGCGGGATACGGCCACATTGATCAATTTGGGGTCGTCAGCGAACCGCAATGCTGCCCGGCTGCCCTTGGTGTCGTCCAGCACCGTTGTCATGATGACGGCGTCCTTCTCCCGGCCCTGGAATTTGTGCACGGTATCGGCCTCGATGGAGTCGATCAGGGCATCCGTGACCTTGTCGGCCTGCCGCCGGTAGGGCGTCGTGACCCCGATATCGTCCGGTGCGATGTTGGCGTTTACCCAGGGGATGACTTCGTTGCTGATCACGTCGATCTCGCGTTGATTGCTGCGCCCCTTCGTAGTTGGGTCGTTGTTGCCGTGGAGGTAGCGCATATGATTGCCGGGCGAGGTCCGCACCACGGTCATCGAAGCGAATTTCGTTTCGCTGGACGTGTATGGAATCAGCTTGCGGTCGTAGAACTTTCGATTGCAGAATTCGATGATGTCCGGATCGCACCGGTAGTGTTCGCGCAACATCGTCCGGCGGATCCCATCGCCGAAACAGTCGATGATCGCGGACAGCACACTGTTCCGATAGTCGAAGATCGGATCTGGTGCCGCGGGCAGGCCGGAGAGTTCCTTCGTGACGGGTGGGAGCTGCTCGAGGTCGCCGACCACGACGAGATTGCGTGCGCAGGCCAGTACCGGCGCGACCGTCACCAGATCCACCTGCGATGCCTCGTCAATGATCAGATAGTCGAGTATCGTCGCGGCACCGATGCTGTTCTGCAGTGAGTGACATGTGCTCAATATCAACGGATAGTCCTGAGCGAACTGCTCGAACCGCCGCTGATACCCCTTGCGATACACGTTGCGGCCCATCGAGGCGTACCGGGTGTACAGCGAATCACGTAGCAGCTGCTGGGACAACCATGCTTGCTCGGCCATCAGCTCCTCGAACTTCTTACCCGCCAAGGTGTTACCCAGCTTGCCGACCTGCTGTTCGAGTTCGGCGATCCGCTTCTGGTAGTAGAGCCGTTCGAGCCGCAGGATGACATCGGCGTCCCCCGCATCCACCTGGCGCAGCGCACGGTACTTGAAATAACGCTGCACAATGTCGGTCATCCGCCCCCAGCTGCCTTCTCTGATCCAGCGAGGGTCGGTGTCCTCGATGAACGCCAGGAGTTTGTCGGCGCGGTATCGCCGTAGCAGTGGCAGTTCGTTGACACCGGGCACCTCCCCCCGCTCGAAGAACGACTCGAAATGTCTTTGCTCGAGCCGGAACCCGTGCAGTTGCTGCTGCAGTTCCGCGCGTCGCTGATCCTGCTGCAACAGGTCGTCCAGTCGCCGATTCACCTTGCGGAGCTGATCGGCTGCCTCGGCTGCCGCCACCGGCCCCGCTCCCGCCAGTGCATCGACCGCAGCGTTGCGCGGTCCCTGCGTGTCGAAGAACCCGTCCCGTTTGTCGGCGCTCCCCAGGTTCGCCGCGATCATTCCGAACCCTTCGCGGGTCAGCTTCTCGAAGACGTTGTCCACGGCCGAATTGCTGAACGACACCACCCCGACCGTCGTCCCCGGCCGAGAGGTCACCGACGCGATGATATTGAGAATCGTCTGCGTCTTTCCCGTTCCAGGTGGTCCGTCGATCACTGAAATCGGATACCGCAACGCGTTGTCCACCGCAGCGCTCTGACTGATATTGGTTCGGAACGGATACAGCGCCAACGGTATCGCGTCCTCCGCCGATGGCTCGATCGGTGCCCGCCCGAGAATCCGTGCCAACGCGGATTCCGCGTGAATGAAGCTCAGGCGCTGATGATTCCGCTGCAACACCCCCGCGGCGTCCCCGCGCATCTGCTCCACTACCGTGCGCCAATACTCCAGCACCGCACGGGAACCAGTACCGATCGACGCATTGGGCGCGACGACCACACGGTCGGCGCTGTACGCCTCCCATCCGCGCCGATCGGTCAGCACGTGCCACCAACCCTGGTCGGACCCGGGTCCGGTGAACAGGTACTGCTCTGACGCCTCCAGCAATTCCCCGTCGACGAGCAATCGCGCCCCCGACGGCATCTGTTCCGGCCGTTGGAGAATCGTCACCAGATCCCACCCGAACGTGTACTCCTTGGGCTGCTGGAATCGCACCCGAACGCCGGCTGGCCCTTGCTCGAGAAAGCTGATCTCCAACGTCTTGTCCACCGGCACCCCGCCGCCTCTGCGACGGATCACAACCGCAACACCCCGTGGATCGAGCATCGAACCCCCTGTTGTCGCCGCTCGGATAGACATCCTACAGTCGCCGACCACGCACGTCTTCGATTGTGGCACTGGATATTTGGTGCACAGCGCCTTGCGCGTCCTCGGAGCTGTCACGAAGTGCCTGCGCCCAGTCGTGCCCTCGCCGGCGACGACCGCTTTGTCCGCTACGGCGCCGAGTCGGCGATGGGGTCTTTCCAATCGTCGGGGGCGACGATCTTCGCTTCCAGACCGAGGTGCTCCTGCAACAGGTAGAGCAGGTTGGGCCCGTCGAGCAACTCCAACGGCTTGTTCTGGGCGAACTGGTACGAGGCTTTGCCGTACCCGCTGGTCGTCACCAGGATGCCTTTGGACGCACCCTCGTTCTGCAACGTGCCGAACAGGTCTCGAACGGCCGAAACGCCCACCGTGTTCTTGTACCGCTTGGCCTGAATCACCACTTTGCCACCGAAGATCGGCCGGTTGTCGTAGGCGACGCAGTCGACGCCGCCGTCGCGAGACGCCTGGGTCTGTTTGGCCTCCAAACCCATTGCGCTGAAAAGATTCTGGATCAGTCCCTCGAACTCGTTCGGCGTCAGCTCGAGGAGATTCGTCCGCTGATCGAGACCGCCGACAATGTCGGTTTCCGGGATGTATCGCGGATCGACCATGTCGAATTCGACCACAGGACGGACCGGGGCCAACTCGGCTGGGCTCTTGGAAACTCCGGCGCCCAGATGCTTGAGGCAGCTGGACGGATCGACATGGGCGAGGTCGACCCCTTCGAACGTGTCGCGGGTAGTCCGCAGGGTCAACAGGCATGGCCGAACCGGTTTCCCGGTGGCGGGATCCACTGTCTCGACGATGCCATTGAAGACGACGGTCTGGACTTGATGCAGGCTGTCGCAAGCAAATACTTCCCGCACCACCCGCAGCGCGCTCTGTGCCACCACCGAGGCATAGAGCAGCTTGATTTGCGTTGCGGGCCGTGCGCTTTCGGTGATCTTGTCGCCGGCTTTGACCCACTTGAACTGTCTGACAGTCGGGATCACCTCGACAGTCGGCAGCACGTACTCGACCACGGCTTGTTTCGACTCGGCTACATATGCGGCGCGGACCGCGTTGGGAAAGGACTCGGGAAACGCGCTGGAGTTCAACGCCAATTCGATGATGTCGCTGATAGCTTCGGCCTCACCCGCGTTCGCACGCCTGCCCAGATCATCGACCTGCGCGTTCCGGTGCTGCGCATCGGCCTGCAACTGGTGAACGTACTGTTGATGTGTCGCCTGCGCACTGGCGATGCCGGCTTGCCGTTGCGCTTCCAGCCGGTGGTGCTCGGCGACCGCCTGGCTGTAGCGGGCCTGAGCGTCTCGAACCATTGCGTCGTAGGCAGATCTGCTCTGCAGCAACTTCTTCGGCGGCACAGCAAACGCCTGCGGATCCGGCTGCGGAGTGAAACGCGCGATGCTGCCTGGATGGAAGGGCGGATTCGGGATTGGCACACGAAGCGAGTCGAGCCGGAAGGACGTGCCGATACTACTGGCCAGCAGGCCGGTCAATTCCGCGATCGAAGCGTCGACCTCGGCGGTCATCGCCTCAGCTTCGGCGCGACGGCTGACCTCATACCGCGCCTTGTCCGTCTTGACGCGTTCTCTGTCCGCTGCCTGCATTGCGCGCTGCTGAGCTACGGCGATTCGCTGGGCTTGGCGCTGACTGGCCGCAGCCGCCCTATCGGCTTCCCTGGAAGCCCGGATGATCGCGCTGGCGAGACCGCCTCGACGTGCCATGACCCTGATCATCCCAGTCGGTGCCGCAGTTGTGGGCCACCTCGGGACCCAGTACTCGGACATCGCATGCCTTGCCTATGACCAATTTTGCCGATTGTTTGATTTCCTCCGAATGGGCCACCGCGGTCAGTCCTGATCCGATACTGTCCAGAATCCTCCCGGGCATCGGATCCCGAGCCGAATTCACTTGCGGGACAGGTGAATCACATAAATATCTGCCGATGTCAGCTACGGAAGCCTTTCTCATCCAACGTCAGTATGTCGTTGGTCAGGTATCGCTCGGCGAGCACCAACGGTGAGTGCAGCACTCCGGCAAAGCGGCTACTCCAGCGTCGGCAAGATGCGCACGACCGCAGCGGCAGACCGCGCATCTATCTTGCGGCAGATCGCGCGCTGTTTTCGTCGGATTGCGGTGTGCGTCTATGCGGGCGTGTAGCCTGCCGGGCGGAGGGAGTACAAATGAGTAAAGTCGTATCTTCTTGTGGCACAGAGGGTTCAGTGGTCGTTCGTCGGCAACTGCGCTCGATTCTGATCGCGGCGACGGCCGCACTGTGCCTCACCGGCACTGCGGCAGCGGTTGGCAATGCGGATCCGATCCCAATTCCGCAGGACGACGCGTTCTACCTACCGCCGTCGGGCTGGGAATCGACGGCGCCGGGCACAATTCTGAATTCGCGGCCGGTCGAGATGGCCTCGATGCGGCCGGAGGCGGCAGACGCCGACGCTTGGCAGTTGCTGTATCGAACGACAGATAACCTGGGCCGGCCCATGACGACCGTGACCACGGTGCTGCGTCCGCGAACCGGGCAGGTCAACGGCTTGATCAGCTATCAGGCCGCCGAGGACGCCTCGGCCCCGCAATGCGCTCCTTCGTATGCGCTCCGGCAGGGAGCGGTCCAGCTGGACCACAAGTACGACGCCTCCTTGGATTTCTTGCAGATCGACCAGATGTTGTCGTCCGGTCACGCGATTTCCGTACCCGATTGGGAGGGGTCGAACGGGGCGGAGATCGTCCAGAACGAGCCGGGCTACACCGCGCTCGACGGGGTGCGCGCGGCCGAGGCGTTCACGCCGCTCGGCCTGTCCGGGACCGACACTCCGGTTGTCGCGGCGGGCTATTCCGGCGGGTCGTTGGCCAGCGGTTGGATGTCGCAACTGCAGCCGACCTACGCCCCTGAAGTACGGCTGCTCGGTGTCGCCCGAGGTGGTGGGGCAGGCGGGCCGACGGAGCCCATCAGCCCTTACCTGCTGTCGCTCGACGGCGGCCCGTTCTCCGGTTTCCTGCTATCGCTGCTGCCGGGCATGATCCGCGCCGATCCACGCATGGCGGCGGCTTTCGACACTTATCTGACGCCCGCCGGTAAAGCATTGATGGCCGAGGGCGACAACGCATGCTCGGTGCCGCTCGTGGAGAAGTATCCGTTCCTGCACATGAACGACTACCTGACGATCCCCTTGTCCCAAGTGTTCGAACAGGTACAGCCGTTCTTCGACGAGACCGACTACGGCATCACCGCGCCGACCATTCCGACCTTCCTCTATCACGCCGTGAACGACGAGATCGTCCACATCGACTGGATAGACCAGGCGGTCGCGAACTGGTGTGCATCCGGAGCGCCGATCACCTACACGCGAGACCAGATGAGCGAACACGCCAGTCTCGAAGTCGCTGCGACTACTTCGGCCCTGCGTTGGATCGACGACCGTCTGGCCGGGCAGCCCGCGCCGACCGACTGCTCGATACGCACGGTGCCGTCGATAGCGCTCGCCGGCTCCTGACGCCCGACGCCCTTGCCGATCCGGAAAAGCAAAGGCCGGTCCTCAACGAGGAACCGGCCTTTTGCTTATATGTTGTGGAGCTAAGGGGAATCGAACCCCTGACCTTCTCGATGCGAACGAGACGCGCTACCAACTGCGCTATAGCCCCGCGAGGTTCGTTTCCGACCCGCGCTGGAAAACCTTAGCAGGTGGGGTGGGGGGTTGCCGAATCGGCTGGTTGGGGTGGGTTTCAGGGGGTGGGGGTGCTGTAGGCGGTGAGGATTTTGAGGAAGAGGTCCAGGCGGTGGTGGTAGGGGGCGGGGTTGTCGGGTTCGAGGAGGCATTGGGGGAGGGTGCCGTCGTGGACTGCCACCAGGGCGCGGCCGAGGGCGGCGGGGTCGGGGACTTGGCGGCCGTTGCGGTGCAGGAGGGTTACCACCACCGGCATCAGGGCGGCGGCTATGGCGGCTTCGCGGGCGACCATCACGGCGCGGAGTTCGGGGTTGCGGAGGGCGTGGGCGGTGAACTCGGAGGTGATGCGAAACCACTTGTCGTCCAAGGGAACCGCGGCCAGGACGTGTTCGAGGCCCTGGCGGGAATCCCAGGCGGTGCCGGGATCGTCGAGGGCGGCGGACACCTCGTCGAGCATGCGGGCCGAGCGCTGCTCCCACATGGCCAGGAACAGCTCCTCCAACGAGGTGAAGTTCGAGTAGAACGCGCCGCGGGTGAATCCGGCTCGCTCACAGACCTGTTCGACCGAGCAGCGGCCGAAACCCTCGTCGGCGAACGCCTCGAATGCCGCGTCCAGCAGGCGCTGCCGCGTCTCCGACCGTCTCCGGCCCACCTTCACCTCATCGGCCCTGCTCACGACCGCATCGTATCCCGGCGGCCGGACCCCGAGCCGAGTCCTCAGGCAGGACCCTCGTCAGCGGCCCGCTTGGCGTCACGCAGCACCGCTTCCAGCATGGCGGGGGTGAGGCGGCCGGTGAAGGTGTTCTGCTGCGACGGGTGATAGGTGCCGAACAGGTGCAGGGGAGAGCGGCGATCCCGGGCGGGGGACAGTTCGACGTGAGCGCCGTGGGCGAAGCGGGGGCGCGGTTTGGGGATGGCCCAGCCGGATTCGGCCAGCGCGGGCAGCAGGGCCTGCCAGCCCCACCCGCCGAGTACGACGATCGCGCGCAGATACGGGGCCATCAGGGTGAGTTCGGAGACCAGCCAGCGGCGGCATGTGTCACGCTCGGTGGGCGTGGGTTTGTTGTCGGGCGGGGCGCAGTGCACGGGGGCCGTCATGCGGGTGTCGAGCAGCCGCAGGCCGTCGTCGGCACGGACGCTCGTCGATTGATTGCTGAGACCGGCGGCGTGCATCGCGGCGATGAGGAAGTCGGCACTGCGATCGCCGGTGAACATCCGTCCAGTTCTATTGCCGCCGTGCGCGGCCGGAGCCAGGCCGACCACCAGCAAACGCGCGTCGCCCGGCCCGAAGGCCGGAACCGGCCTACCCCAGTAATTTTCGTCACTGAAGGACGCCCGTTTGTCGTGCGCGACCTGTTCCCGCCACGCCACCAGGCGCGGACAGGCGCGACACGCGGTGATTTCGGCGTCGAGCTGGGCAATTGTGCGGCACACCGGGCCGACTCAACCACAGCGCGAGTCCCGGTGTGCGGCAAGGCTGCGGAGTGGCGAACCGGGCATACTGTGCGCCGGTAGCCCAGAGTTAGCGACCTTGGAGGAATCCGGACATGAGTGATCTCGTCGAGCTCGGCAGCGCGGCCGACGCGGCGCAGAGCGCGGGAAACCTGATGGGGGTGTTCGCATTCGGCGCGTCCGGTGCGCTGCTCGCGGTGCGGCGGCACTTCGATGTGGTCGGCATCGCGGTGCTCAGCATCGCCACCGCAACCGGCGGCGGTGTCATCCGGGATCTGATCATCGGCCGCACCCCGCCGGTCGCGTTCGTCGACATCTCCTACGCGGGCGTCGCGCTGCTGTCCGCATTGCTGATCTTCTTCTGGCATCCGCCGGGCCGGGTGATCCGCACCCCGCTCAACGTCGCGGACGCGATCGGGCTGGGCATCTTCTGCGTCACCGGCACGGTCAGCGCCTTCCAGCACGGCATGTCCGCCCCCTCGGCGGCCGCGCTGGGCGTGGTCACGGCGGTCGGCGGCGGTGTCATCCGCGACGTGCTGGCGGGCGTCACCCCGAGCGTGCTCAGCGACGGCGAGCTCTACGCGGTGCCCGCGCTGCTCGGCTCGGCGGTGACCGCGCTGCTGCTGCACTACGGCGAATACACCTATTGGACAGGCGGTTTGGCGGGTGCGGGCGCGGTGGCGCTGCGATTGATCGCGCTGCTGCGGCACTGGCACGCGCCGATGGCCCGCCCGCATCGCCGCCGCGACGACGACGGCAGCCCCTCGAATTGAGCCCGTCGGGTGACCCGCGTGCGCCGTCCCGCCGCGGCCCGCGTGGCTCGGTTGTGTCGCGCGTCGCGTGCCGCAGTCGTGTCGCAGGGTCCGGTCGGAGGTGATTGATAGCATGGCGAAGGCTTGGCCGACTGGCTGTGAATCACACCTCGAGAGAGTTCTTCCAATGCAGTTCGAGATCGTCGAGCGGGACGAGACGTGGGTCGCCGGGCTGCCGGTGCGCAGTCCCAAACGCGCCCTCGGTGAACTGCGCGACCACGACCTCGAGGTCGCCTGGGCCGCCGTCCTGCATCAGGAGCTGGGCGGCCCGCTGGCCTCCGCGTACACCGACTACGCGACCGAACTGGGCACCTACAACACCCAGATCGTCGGCTATCAGTGCGAGTCGCTGGCCGAGGTCACCCGCGGCCACCTCGTCGCCCGGCTACCGCGCGGCACCTACGCCCGCTTCTCCTCGGTCGGTAACTTCCCCCGGGTGATGACCGACCTCTGGACGCAGATCGCCTACGCCGAGGAACACAACCAGATCAGGCGCATCCACACCGGCGACTTCGAGACCTACCCGCACGCCTACAAGATCGATCTGTATCTGGCGGTCGAGCCGTCATGACCTATTCGATCGTGGTCCGCTCCGGCGGCGTCTACGGCGGCCTGGTGGTGCCGCGGGTGCGACCCAGCTTCAAGGTCTCCAACAGCGACCTCATCGAGTTCCTCCGCGACCGCCTGCGTGACCGCGACACCTCCCAGCACCCGCTGGTCACGGTCTACGTCCCGGACCCGGCCGGCAACTACAACGTGCTGGTGTCCTACGAATACCCCGGCCCCGACGAGGTCCCGGTGGGCGACGTGCTGATCCGCGTCCCCAAGGGCATCTACGCCCGCTTCCGCCCCAACGGCGACTATCACGACCCGGCCGAGGACGTCTGGGCGCAGGTCGACGACGCGACCGCCTCGGCCGAGATCACCCGCGCCTACCGTGAGGAGATCGAGATCTGGTCGGGCCCTGCCGATCTGGAGCTCTTCATCTCCATCCTGGCCTGATAGCTGATTATTAACTGAAGGAATACCAACTGGTCTTGTGGTTGGGTTTCATGACTGATAGCTATGGTCTGACCGGGGTCGATTTCCAAAGGCGCATCAGGGTTTCGGGATATTTGCCGGACGCCTGGACAATTTCTGTTGCCTGGCGGATACTCCCCTAGGTGCCCAAGCCGGGCACGGTCGATGCATGACCGTATCGGGCGGGAATCGTGTGCAGCCGCTGTAGTGGAGTGGGAAGTTTATGGCAGTCGAACCGATCGCGCGCGTTCCGGCCGAAGGTCCCCGTCGCGGGATGCTCCAGTGTCGAGATGCGCAATCCGGCTACACGATCTTGATGGGACCACCGCAGGCCGATCCGGAGCTCTGGCGCGAATACCTCGACGGCGCATTGGCGGTTTACAGCGGTTTCGGTGCCGAGGACGCGGTCGAATACGACGCGTGGCTCGACGGTGCAACGACCGCCATCTTCGCTGTGGCACTGGATTCCGACGGCAAAGTAGTGGCGGGTATGCGTGCCGAGGGGCCGCACAGTCATGTGGATCAGGTGCACGCAGTACGGAGCTGGGACGGCCGGCCCGGTGACGCCGCATTTCGGAAGTTCGTGGCAGAGCAGATCCCCTTCGGCGTGGTCGAGTCCAAGACGGGCTGGGTCTCGCGCTCTGTGGAAGACCGCCACATCTTGGCGAATTGGATTCCGCGGGCCTGTGTCGAGACCACGTTGGTGCTCGGGGCGCGGTATTCGACGGGCATCACGCCCTCGCATGTCGTGAACCGCTACCGCACCACCGGGATGAACGTCGTCTGGTGGGTGCCCACCTCGGGATATCCGGACGACCGCTACGTGACCTGCCCGGTGTGGTGGGATATGGAGACCTACGCTTCGCTGGGTACCCCCGAACAGGCGCGGTACATCGAGATCGAGATGGCGGAATTGCGGGCCAGCGGCGAGGCCGGTGGTGCTCAGGGTGAAGGACTGGCACAGGCATGAATGGTCTCCCTCCAGCGGTCGGTGAGTATCGACCGCTGTTGCTCGATGAAATCGATCCCGGTGACGCGGTGAGACTGGCTGCCTTACATGCCGATCCGGCAATCGAATTCAGTGATTTGCGTGATTTGCTGCGCACGGAATTCGATGGCTTGTTGGGCAAGCCAGAATTGTCTGAAGGGCCGGAATTCGATCGCTGGGTTTATTACCCGTGGCGTCGCGCGGTCATTGCGCTGCCCGGCCCGCAGCTGTTGCGGGCGGTGCGGCTGGACCGCAACCGTAACCACCTCACCCGCCCCGAACAGACCCAGCTCGCGCAGCTGAGCATCGGTGTCGTCGGGCAGAGCGTGGGCCACGCGGTGGCCTATACCCTTGCGCTCGAAGGCATCTGCGGCCGATTGCGGCTGGCGGACTTCGACACCGTCGAACTGTCCAACCTCAACCGCATCCCGGGTGGAGTGTTCGACATCGCCCAGAACAAGGCGGTGGTCACCGCCCGCCGGATCGCCGAACTCGACCCCTACCTTCCGGTGGAGGTGTTCGCGGAGGGCGTGCACGACGACAACATCGACGACTTCGTCGGTGGACTGTCGATCGTGGTCGAGGAGTGCGACTCGCTCGATATCAAGCTGTCCGTGCGGGAAGCCGCGCGACGGCACCGGCTGCCCCTGGTCATGCAGTCCAACGATCGCGGCCTGATCGACGTGGAACGGTTCGACCTGGATCCGAGCCGACTGCCCTTCCACGGCATGCTCGGCGGCACCAAGGCCGCCGAACTGCGTGGTCTGTCCACCAAGGACAAGGCCCCGCACGTGCTGCGAATCCTGGACGGCCGCAACCTGTCCGAGAAGCTCGCGGCCAGCATGGTCGAGGTCGGCGAGACGCTGCGGAGTTGGCCACAGCTGGGTTCGGAGGTGCTGCTCGGCGGTGCCAGCGTCGCGGGCGCGGTGCGGCGAATCGGACTGGGGCAGAAACTTCCGTCCGGACGTACCCGGGTGGATATCGATCGCAGCCTGGACGAGATTGCGGAACCAGAGCAGTTCGAGGATCTGGTGTGGGCGGAGGACGCCGAGGAGAGCTTGCCGCAGTCCGGGGTCGAGATGATTCTCGCCGCCGCGCAGCGAGCGCCGTCCGGCGGCAACGCGCAACCGTGGACATTGCGCGCGACGTCAGACACAGTGACGATTTCGCTTGCCCCCGAACGTTCTTCGCTGATGGACATCGGCCTTCGCGGGAGTGCGTTGGCGGTGGGTGCGGCGCTTTTCAACGCGCGTGTCGCTGCGGCCTCGCAGGGAATGCTCGGTACCAGCGAATTGCGTTCCGGCGGAACGGAACTACTGACCGCGTCGCTGTCATTGGGCAACGATTCGGATCCGGCGCTCGGCCGCGACCTGTCGGCACTACTGGCTCGGCATACGAATCGGCGTGACGGCAGCGGCGCACCGGCGCCCGCGGAGGCCATGCGGTCGCTGGCGGACATCGCCGCGCAGGCCGGTGGCGGGTTGCGCTGGGTCACCGAGCGCGACTCGATCGACGAGGCGGCGGTGATTCTCGCCGACTCCGAGCGAGTTCGCTACCTGACTGCGGCCATGCACGAGGAGATGGTCTCGGAACTGCGCTGGCCCGGGGACGACCTTCGGACCGGCATGGATTTGCGGACCCTCGATCTGGCTCCGGACGAGGTGGCCAAACTCGACATCGCCCTACGCGCCGACGTGATGGCGCAGCTGCGCTCGTGGTCCGGGGGTGTCGCTCTCGTCGAGGGCACGCGTGCGAAGGTTGCCTCCAGTTCGGCGGTAGCGGTGTTGACAGCCCCGTTGCCGGGGCCGGACGAGCCGGAGCTGGTCGCGTACGCCCGTTGCGGCGAGGCACTGCAGCGAGTATGGATCGAAGCCGAGCGTCAGGGACTCGCCGTTCAGCCAGTCTCGCCGGTCTTTCTCTTCGCTCGACGCCCCGAGGACTTGCATACGGTTTCCCCGGAGTTCGCCGATACACTAACGTCACTTCAGGGCCGTTTGTTGGACCTGATGGGAGTGCCCGGCCACGAAATGATGGTGTCGATACTGCGCCTCGGGTACGCGGAGAAGCCGGCGATTCGCAGCAGGCGACTCCCGATACCAAATGTCGGCACCTGCGGCGAGTGAGATCGGAGACAAAGTTGCCTCGGCGAACGCTCGACTCACTGGTGACACAGGTCGCCTCGGAGTTGATGGCCGTCGATGCGACCACCCTGGCGGCAGCGAGCGAGCAGGTGCTGTCGTGGTTGGTGGAGCACTTCGACGTCGATTTCAGCTTCCTGCGTTTCACGGATCCGGTGCAGCGTCAATCCCTCCTGATCGCAGAGTGGCCGCGACGTGCCGCAGAGTCTCCGGACGACCCGCTGCACGTGGCGCATCTCGACGATCGTGACTCGGCGCTCGCCCAGTTGTCTCATACGACCGAACCGATCATCATTCGGCCGATTCCGGAGTTTTCGGGCTATCAGGAGCTGATCCAGCAGGCCACCGGGATCGAGTCGGTGTCTGTCGCGGCGGTACCTCTCGTATCGCGGGGTGAGTCCACCGGTGCCCTCGGCTTCATCAAGGCCGGGGACCGGGAGTGGAGTACCCGCGAACTCAATGTGCTGAAGGCGATTTCCGCCCTGTTCGCCCAGTTGCAGGCGCGCGTGGTCGCCGAGGAGCGCTTGCGATACATCGCCATGCACGACGATCTGACCGGGCTGGCGAATCGGCGGTCCCTGCTCGAATACATGGAGGAGCGGCTCAGACCGGGCTGCCCTGGCCCGGTGGCTACCTTCTTCCTGGATCTCGATCGCCTCAAGGCGCTCAACGACTTCCTCGGGCACACGGCCGGGGACAATTTCATTCGCACGCTGGCGACGCGGCTGCGCGACAACCTGGATCCGGGCGACATGATCGCGCGGCTGGGTGGGGACGAGTTCGTGATCGTGCCCGCGAAGCCGATGGATCCGACGGCCGCCGATCTGGAGGCGACCCGGATCCAGCAGTTGATCGCGCGGCGGGTCACCGTGGGCGGCGAGACTGTCAGTCGTGGCGCGAGTGTCGGTGTGGCCGTGGGCATTCCGGGTGAGACGACGGTCGCGGACGTGCTGCGGCGGGCGGATCACGCACTGCTGTCGGCGAAGTCGAGCGGCGGCAACGGGGTGGCGGTGTTCACCGACGCCATGCGCGCGCAGTTCGAGCTGCAGGACGACGTGGAGTTGAACCTGCGCGGCGCGGTGTCCGACGGTTCGCTGCTGCTGCACTATCAGCCCGAGGTGGATCTGCGGACCGGTCGCGTGGTCGCGCTGGAGGCGCTGGTGCGCTGGCAGCATCCGACCCGCGGGCTGCTGCCGCCGGGTGCGTTCGTGGGCGTCGCGGAGGCCACCAATCTGGCGGGTGAGCTGGGCCGCTGGGTGATTCGCACGGCGGCCGAGCAGTTCGCCATGTGGCGGCGGCGCGGCCTGGCCTCGAATGTGGTGATCCGGATCAATGTGTCGCCGGTGCAGCTGGTGAGCCTGGATTTCGTGGAGACCATCGAGGGGATCCTGCGGCGCTTCGGCATCGACGGCTCGTCGGTGTGCCTGGAGATCACCGAGCATGTGGTGGTGCAGGATCTGGCGCGCACCCAGGTGACGCTGCGCGGGCTCAAGCGGATGGGCGTGCAGATCGCCATCGACGATTTCGGGACCGGATACTCGTCGCTGTCGCATTTGAAGGCGCTGCCGGTGGACGCGGTGAAGATCGACCGCGGCTTCGTGCAGCGGCTCGGCGCCAGCGCCGACGACCTGGCGATCGTGAAATCGATTGTGGGGCTGGCGGGTTCGTTCGGGCTGGGCGTGGTCGGCGAGGGCGTGGAGACCACGGTCGCGGCGCGCACGCTGGTGGCGCTGGGTTGCTATCGGGCGCAGGGGTTCCTGATCGCGCGCCCGATGCCCGCCGAGGAGGTCGAGCCGCATCTGGCGGCCGGTCGCATCGCTCTGGATCTGGACCTTCCGGGCGCGACTCGCGCGGTGACTCCCTAACCTTCCCGGTCTGTCGCGCGAAACGGCGGACCGGGGCGCGGAGCCCCAGGAAAATGGGGCGCAAACGAAACTCATGCGACGCGCGAACAAGAGTGTTCGCGTAGTAGCGTGCGGTTCGACAAGGCTGTCGAGTTGAGGATGGGTCGGCGTGCGTGATCGAGGCCTGAACGGCAAGAAGACATTGGTTACCGGCGCGGCCAGCGGCATCGGGCGGGCGACCGCGCTGGCCGCGGCCCGCGACGGTGCTCGGCTGGTGCTCACGGACGTGAACGCCGACGGCCTGGACGCCACCGTCGAGGCGGTGCGCGCGGGCGGGGGGACCGTGGAGCTGGCCCAGCCCTTCGACATCAGCGACTACGACGCGGTGACCGCGTTCGCGGGCCGCGTGCACGAGCAGCTCGGCTCGCTGGACGTGGTGATGAACATCGCGGGCGTCTCGGTGTGGGGGACCGTCGAGAACCTCGAGCACAAGCACTGGAAGCGCATGGTGGACGTCAACCTGATGGGCCCGATCCATGTGATCGAGAACTTCGTGCCGCCGATGATCAAGGCCGGGCGCGGTGGCTCGCTGGTGAACGTGTCCTCGGCGGCCGGGCTGCTGGCCTTCCCGTGGCACGCGGCCTACAGCGCCAGCAAGTTCGGGCTGCGCGGCGTCTCCGATGTGCTGCGCTTCGATCTGGAGCGGCACGACATCAGCGTGCACCTGGTGGTGCCGGGCGCGGTGGACACGCCGCTGGTGCAGACCGTCGACGTGGTGGGCGTCGATCGTGACGATCCGCGAATTCAGGCCTGGATCAACCGTTTCCGCCGGCACGCCAAGTCGCCGGACCAGGTGGCCGAGACCATCCTGCACGGCGTGCGCCGGGGCACGTACCTGATCCACACCCAGTTCGACATCCGCTTCGGGTACTGGTGGGCGCGCAAGTTCGCCTGGCCCTACGAGCTGGTCATGCGGCGGGCCAACGACCTGTTCACCACGTTCCTGCCGCGCCCGGGCAAGCCGACGGCGGTCGAGGCCGGAGCGTCCGAGGCCGTGGCGCCGCAGCCCGCGCTGAAGGAGCCCTCACTGCACGAGCAGTGACGGCTCCCGGTGGGGCTCAGGGGGTTTCAGGGGTGCACAGCTGCGGTTTGGCGCAGTGTTCGGGGGCGTGCGTGTCCAGTACGCGGGCGCCGGGTCCCTCATCGCCGAGGTGATCGTGCGCGTTGATGATCTTGCAGACACCCAGCGACAGGCAGCCGCAGCCGATGCATCCGGTCAGGCTGTCGCGCAGGCGAATCAGCTGTTCGATGCGGTCGTCGAGTTCGGTGCGCCAGGTGGTCGAGAGCGTCTCCCAGTCGCGCCGACTCGGATTGCGGCCGTCGGGCAGGTTGTCGAGGGCGCGGCGGATCTCGGCGAGCGGAATGCCGACACGCTGTGAGATGCGGATGAAGGCGACCCGGCGCAGCGTTTCACGGGGATAGCGGCGCTGGTTGCCGCTGGTTCGGCGGGCTGTGATCAAGCCCTCACGTTCGTAGAAATGCAAGGCGGACACCGAAACTCCGGCGCGCTGCGCCAGTTGACCGGGCGTCAGTTCCTTCGCCTGCCAGGACGCGGTCTGCATACCTGAACATTACTCCAGGTTTTTCGCGGGCACGAATTGCATGCCATCCGTGCCGAAGGGAACTACCGTCGTGTCATGGGAACAAAGGCCGCACCCACGGCGCGACCGTTTTCCGTGACCTCGGAGGTCGGGGCGCTGCGCACGGTGCTGTTGCACCGTCCTGGAGATGAGCTGCGCCGGCTCACTCCCCGCAATAACGACCAGCTGCTCTTCGACGCGATTCCATGGGTGGAACGCGCGCAGCAGGAGCACGACACCTTCGCCGGAGTGCTGCGCGAGCGCGGGGTGGAGGTGCTGCTGCTGGCGGATCTGCTCACCGAGACCATCCAGGTCAGCGGCGCGGCCCGCATCCAGGGCATCTCGGGGGCAGTGGACGCCAGACGCCTCGGGCACGCCCTCGCCGACGAGCTGGCCGCGCACCTGCGCACGGTGCCGGCACCCGAGCTGGCGCAGATCCTGATGTCCGGCATGACCTTCGACGAGCTGCCCTTCGGCGCGGACGCCACCTCGCTGGTGCGGCGCATGCACCACGGGCACGACTTCGTCATCGATCCGCTGCCGAATCTGCTGTTCACCCGGGACTCGTCGTTCTGGGTCGGGCGGCGGGTGGCCATCACCTCCCTCGCGCTGCCCGCGCGGGCCCGGGAAACCTCGCTGACCGACCTCATCTACGCCTTCCACCCGCGCTTCCTGGGCGTGCGGCGGGCCTACGAATCGCACACCGCGCCCATCGAGGGCGGCGACGTGCTGCTGCTGGCCCCGGGTGTGGTGGCGGTCGGGGTGGGCGAGCGCACCACCGCGGCCGGTGCGGAAGCGTTGGCGCGCAGCCTGTTCGAAGACGATCTGGCGCACACCGTGCTCGTGGTGCCGATCGCGCAGACTCGTGCGACCATGCATCTGGACACCGTCTGCACCATGGTCGACGTCGACGCGGTGGTGATGTACCCCGCCATCCAGGACGAGTTGTGCGCCTTCACCATTCGCAAGCAGGATGGTCACGGGGTCAGTATCGCCGGGCCGGATCCGTTCCTGCGGACCGCCGCCGAGGCGATGGGGATCGGGAAACTACGGGTCGTCGACACCGGCCTGGACGGCGTCACCGCCGAGCGCGAGCAGTGGGACGACGGCAACAACACGCTCGCGCTGGCGCCGGGTGTGGTGGTCGCCTACGAACGCAACGAGAACACCAATGCGCGGCTCGAAGACGCCGGAATCGAAGTGTTGCGCATCTCCGGCTCCGAATTGGGTTCCGGCCGTGGCGGTCCGCGCTGCCTGTCCTGCCCGTTGTCGCGTGACGAGGTGTGAGAAGCCATGCTGGACATCCCGGTCGACCATCACTCGACGGTGCCGCCGTACGAGCAACTGCGCCAGGGCATCATCGCCCGGGTTCGTTCCGGCGAACTGGCCGCCGGGACGAAAATCCCCACCGTCCGGGCGCTGGCCGCGACCCTGCGGCTGGCCCCGAACACGGTGGCCCGCGCGTATCGCGAGCTGGAACAGGACGGGGTGCTCGAAACCCGGGGCAGGCTGGGGTCTTTCATCGCCTCCTCCGGTGACCCGACCCGCGATCTGGCCGGGCGCGCCGCCACCGACTACGTCGCGGTGATCCGCCGCCTCGGTCTCGACGACGAGGCCGCGGTCCGGTATCTGTATGCGGCGCTTGGCGAGTCGCAGAGTCCGCCGGGCTAGCGCCAGCTGGGTAGCCAGAGGTGGTCGTGCCAGTTGCCCGGGGTGATGGGCATGGCGGTCAGGATCGGCCACAGCCAGATGAAGTTGGCGATGACCAGCGCCAGGTAGAGGCAGACCATGAGCAGGCCCAGGCCCTGACGTTCGCTCGGCGGCAGGAATTGTCGCTGTAGGTCCGGTGCTCCGGACAGTCGTCGCCCACTGGGTGGCGCGTGCCCGAGGATGTCGCCCAGCGCCAGTGCCACGCCCATGGCCAGGAACGGCGCGAGCGGGACCGCGTAGAAGTAGTACATCTGCCGGTCGAGGTCCAGGAACCAGGGCAGGATGCCCGCGCCGTAGCCGACCAGGACCGCCCCGTAACGCCAGTCGCGGCGAACCACGCTGCGCCACAACGCCCAGCCGAGCATGGGGAACGCGACCCACCACAGCGCGGGGGTGCCGATCGCCATCACGGCCTTCACGCAGGTGCCCTGGCCGCAGCCGGAGACATTGGTGTCGGCGTAGTAGTAGAGCATCGGCCGCAGGCCCATCGGCCAGCTCCACGGTTTGGACTCCCAGGGATGGTGATTGCCCGCCGAGTTGGTGAGCTCCTCGTGGAAGGTGAGCACCTCGCCGCCGTAGTACCAGAGGCCGCGCAGGGCGCTCGGTACCCACGAGAAGTCGCCGCCGCGACCGACTTTCACGCCGACGGCGTAGCGGTCGTAGCTGGTCTCGTTGGCGAACCAGCCCCAGAAGGAGGCCAGGTACACGAACACCGGAATGACCATGAGCGAGTAGATCGTCGGCCCGAGGTCGCGCAGTGCGGTGCCGGTCCAGGGCCGCCGCACCCGGTAGCCGCGCCGCGCCGACAGGTCGAAGGCCAGCGCCAGCACCGCGAACCCGGCGATCCAGTACATGCCGGACCACTTGGTGCCGCAGGCCAATCCGAGCATGATGCCCGCGCCGAACCGCCACCAGCGCACCCCGAACCGCGGGCCGAAATCGCTGTCGTCGATGCGGCCCTCGGCCGCGACCTTGGCGATGCGGGCGCGAATGTCGTCGCGGTCGACGATCAGGCAGCCGAAGGCCGCGACCACGAACAGCGCCTGGAAGATGTCGAGCATCCCGATGCGGGAGGAGACGAAGGTGAGACCGTCGCAGATCAGCAGGATGCCCGCGAACGCGCCGATCAGCGTGGAGCGGGTCATGCGCCGGACGATGCGAATCGTCAACAGCACGATCAGGGTTCCGGAGACCGCGGCCATGAACCGCCAGCCCCACGGCCCGTACCCGAACATGGCTTCGCCGATGGCGATCATCATCTTGCCGACCGGCGGGTGCACCACCAGGCCGTAGCCCGGATTGTCCTCGACGCCGCCGCCGGTGAGCATCTGCCAGCCCTGCGGCGCGTAGTGCTTCTCGTCGAAGACCGGGGTGTGCAGGTCGGTCGGGTAGTTCAGGAACAGGAACCGGGTGATCGCGGCGATCGCGGTCAGGAACAGGGTGACCGCCCAGCCGCGAGCCCAGTCGGTGGGCCCGTAATCGGGTGAGGGCAGCAGCGGGGCCGGGCTGGACAGCGCCGCTCCCGCCCCTGTCGCCGCCGGTCGCGCATCGGTCACCTGGGTCACGCCGTCGATCGTAAGCGGTGGGCGGCCCCCAGTCCCGCTCGGTGAGCGAAGGTCTCGGAGTTCGCACCCCCGACTCCGGTATCCGGGCCGCTGACTAGAGTCGGATGCGGGTCCGGGAGTGCCGAGCCTTCGGGTAGTGAGCGGACAGGAGACCGATGAGCGCGCAGGCGGCGGGCGGACGGCTGGTGCTGGCGGCCACGCCGATGGGCGATATCGGTGATGCCTCGCAGCGGCTGCGCGACGCGCTCGCGACCGCCGAGATCGTGGCGGCCGAGGACACCCGGCGCACCCGGTCACTGGCCAAGGCGATGGACGTGGAGATCACCGGGCGGGTGGTGAGCTTCTACGACCACGTGGAGACCGCGCGGATTCCGATGCTGCTCGAGGAGATCGGGTCCGGCCACACCGTGCTGCTGGTCACGGACGCGGGCATGCCGTCGGTGAGCGATCCCGGCTATCGGATGGTGGCCGCGTGCGTGGAACGCGGCCTGCCGATCACCTGCCTGCCCGGACCGTCCGCCGTCACCACCGCACTGGCCCTGTCCGGGCTGCCCGTCGAGCGGTTCTGCTTCGACGGTTTCGCGCCCCGCAAATCCGGTCAGCGCAAGGAGTGGTTCCGCACCCTCACCGGAGAATCCCGCGCCTGCGTCTTCTTCGAGGCGCCGCACCGCCTGGCCGACTGCCTCGCCGACGCGGTCGAGGTGCTGGGCCCGTCGCGTCGCGCCGCCGTCTGCCGTGAACTCACCAAGACCTACGAGGAGGTCGTCCGCGGCACCCTCGCCGAACTGGCCGCCTGGGCGATCGAAGGCGCGCGCGGCGAGATCACCGTGGTGTTGGAAGGCGCACAACCGGTTTCGGCCGAACCCGCCGACCTCGTCGACCAGGTCGAATCCCTGATCGCCTCCGGCCTGCGCCTCAAGGACGCCTGCGTGGAGGTCTCCGCCGCCACCGGAGCCTCCCGCCGCGAGTTGTACGACGCCGTGCTGGCCGCTCGCGCCGCGGAATAGGCCACGCCGTAGCTTCCTGCGTGGCTGTGCAGCCGGCGGGTTACGAGGTTTCGTGGGCCGACGGACGCTCGGGAACGAGTTTGCCGCGATCCGGTCTGCGGAGTCGGTTGCGTGGCAACGGCTCTGGGGGAGTTCTTCGCCTGCTCCGAGGTGGATCTACGCCGATGTCATCGGCGCTGTCTGTCGGACCCGCTGGCTCCGCAGTATGACGCGCGGCGCTCAACTCACCCGGCGGAGTGATTCCGGATGCGGGGTGCCGGTTGGGAGCATCGGTGCATGGGTACTGACGTGGCGCGTAAGCCGCAGGTGGGTGGGCCGGTGGCCTCGTACATACTGCTGGCGTTCGTGGCGTCCGGATGTCTGCTCGTGCTGCAAGGGCATTCGGGGATCGATCCGGCGGCATTGTCGGTGACGCAGTTCGGGCCGGTGATCGCGGTGGCGATCGTCGCGATGGTGTGGCGGGAGCGGTTGCGGAGTCTGCTGCCATCGGCGGTGCCACGGGAGGTTGTGGCCGGAAGGCTTGTCGCGGTGGTGGTTTCGTGCCTCGCGCTGTGGGGGCTGGTGGCCGGGGCCGTCGTCGTCGGTGGTGGGACGCTGCACGGTGCGCAGCCGGTGGGCGGGGTGCCGTTCGTGGTGTTCGTGCTGTTGCAGGTGATCGGTGCGGCGGGGGAGGAGGTGGGGTGGCGCGGGTTTCTGCAACCCGTGCTGGAGTCGCGGTACGCCCGGCCGGTGGCGATCGGGCTGACCGGGGTGGTGTGGGCGCTGTGGCATGTCGCGGCGTTCGGGCACGGGCCCGTGGTGGCGGTGCTCTTCGTCTGCGCGGTGCTCGGATTCGCCTGTGTGCTCGGGTATCTCGCGGTCGGCGGGTTCGGGCAGCGGGTGCTGGTTGGGACGGTCGGGCACGCGCTGATCAATATCGCGCTGTACCTGGTGATGGGCGACGACACGCTGGGGCTGCCGCAGCTCGCCTACTACGCCGGGGCGGCGCTGCTGGTCGGTGCGCTGGTGTGGGCGTGGAGTGCGCGCCGGACCGGGCCGACCCGGCTGAGCTAGCTCACCGGTCGGACTGCGCCAGCGCGGCAGGCTCCGGGATCGGTTGTGGGGCTGCGGATTTGCGGCCGGGAGTCCACCAGTTGGCCGGTCCCATCAGCTTCACCAGTGCCGGGACCAGCAGCATGCGGACCAGGGTGGCGTCGATGATCAGGGCGATCACCATGCCCAGTCCCAGGAACCGCATCGGGGTCAGCGGGGAGATGGTGAAGGCTCCGGTGATCAGGACCAGCAGGGTGGCGGCGGCGGTGATGACGCGGGCCGTGCGGACGGTGCCGATGCGCACCGATTCCTCGGTGTTCGCACCCGCGTCGTGGGCCTCGACCATGCGGGAGAGCAGGAAGACCTCGTAGTCGGTGGACAGGCCGAACACCACGGCGATGATCAACACCATCATTCCCGCCGACAGCGGCCCGACACTGATGTGCAGAATCCCCGCCAGGTGACCCTGATCGAAGATCCAGGTCAGCACGCCGAAGGTGGCGGCCAGGCTGAAGAAGGCCATCAGCACGGCCTTGATCGGCAGCACGATGGACCGGAACGCGACGGCCAGCATCAGCAGCGTCACCGCGACCATCACCACGATCATCAGCGGCAGCCGGTCCATCACGGCGGCGACACTGTCCACGGTGTTGGCACTCTCACCGCCGATGCGCAGGTCGAGGCCGTCCAGGTGCAGTCCGCGCAGATCCTTCACGATGTCCTGGGCCTGCGGTGAGCGGTCGGGTGCGGCGAGCGCGGCGTGAATGACGGCGGCATTGTCGTGCGTGCCCAGGCCGAGCGCCTGCCGGACACCGGGCACGGCACTGATTTCCCGCAGTGCGGTGCTGACGGCGGCGGAAGTCGGTGCGCTGCCGTCGGTTTCGCGCACCACGATGGTGGCTCCGCTGTTGGCGGCCGGGAAGTTGGCGGCCAATTCCTCGACGGCGACGCGGGTTTCGTTGCCCGCGGGCAGTGCGGTGTGGTCGATGTCGCCGAGTCGCACGCCGGTCAGCGGGGTGGCCAGCACCAGCAGGATCGCTCCGACCCCGATGGCGACGAGCGCGGGCCGTCGCATGACCGCGGTCACCACTCGACCCCAGAACCGTTGTGCCCGTTCCTCGGACCGGTCGAAGGCGTCCGCCCGCCAGCTCCACTTGCTGATCCGCGGACCCAGCAGGGCCAGGATCGCGGGCAGCGCGGTCACCGACAGGAACGCCGCCAGCCCGACCGCCGCGATGGCACCGAAGCCGAGTGAGCGCAGCACCGCCAGCGGGAACACGAACGTCCCCGCGAACGCGCAGACCAGCAGCAGCGCCGAGAACAGCACGGTGCGACCGGCGGTGGCCAGGGTGCGCGCCACTGCTTCCTCGGTGCTCGCGCCGCTGGCCAGCTCCTCCCGGAACCGGCCGACCAGGAACAGTCCGTAGTCGATGGCCAGGCCGAGTCCCAACAGCGACACCACGTTCATGGCGAACACACTGACCTCGGTGAAGCGGGACAGCAGCCCGACCGCGCCCAGCGCGCCGACCACCGACAGGGTGCCGATCAGCACCGGGAGCGCGGCCGCGACCACACCGCCGAACACCAGCACCAGCACGATCGCGGTCAGCGGAATCGAAATCGACTCCGCGACAACGAGATCCTTGCGGGACTGATTGCTGATGGTGTCCGCCAGCGCGCTGAACCCGGTCAGCTTGGTGTCGATCCCCGGAATTCGCAGTGCCTCGGCGATCTTCGGATATTCAGCGACCCGCTGATTGTCATCCCCGGCGGCGAACAGCACTGCCACCGCCTGCCGCCCATCCGAGGACCGCAGATACGGCGAACGCGGGCTGTTCCAATAGGTTTCGACCGGCTTGGCCAGTAGACTCGGATCGATACGACCCACCGCCTCCTGCACCCGCGGCCCGATATCGGTGAGCGTCTGCCCCGGCGGCGCGGTGTACACCGCGATCACATCCGGATTCTGCGGCCCCAACTGCTGTTTCACCCAGCCGTCCACATCCGCGGCCTCACTGCGCGGCGCCACGAACCCGCCCGAACTCACCCGCTGCGGCAGCCCGGCCGCGAACAACCCGCAGGCCAGCGCGAACAACACCGCCACCACCAGCACGGTCTTGGGCCGCGCGACGACCACCCGCGACCACCCGGCCACGATCCGCCCGGATGCCGCTGTGGCGCTGTGATTCTCACCGATGCTCATAGGGACTCCGATCTCGCGGCCGCGGCCTGAGTACGACTGTGGCGGTTCGACGCCCACTGATAGATATCCGCATCCGCCTGGGCCACAACGCGGCTTCTGGATGCGTTTCCGCAGGTCCGTGGAGTGTTGCAGCAGGCCATCGTCGGATTCCGATCTGTGCTTGGTTGTGGATCCGTTGTACTTTTCTCGCCGAATTCAGGCGGTCGGTGAATTCGTCGGGGTGAGTTCGGATTCCAGCGTCTGCACGATGCGGTCCAGCAACGCGTCGAGGCGTTCGGGGATGCCCTGGCCGCTGCGGGCGGAGACCGTGAGTTCGGTGCGGCCGCCGCATTCGGTCATGCCGAGCAGCAGCGGCATGGCGACGCTGTGCTGAGGGAGGACGCGGATGGCGGTGGGGGCGAAGCCGGGGACGGCGAGGGCGTCGAGGTCGTAGCGGCCCATGTGGGAGACGGTGGCGGAGGCCAGATTCCGGCCGGTGCGCGCGCCCAGGACATTGAGGGTGCGCAGCAGGCCGCGGCCAGCGGCGGGCGGCAGGTACTTCAGGCCGCCGTTGTCCATCTGGTTGAGTTCCAGGTTCTGCTTCAGGCCCGCGCGTTTGATCTCGTTGAGCTGCTTGGCATTCGTGCCGGGAGCGGCGTCGAGGAACAGCGGCAGGGCCAGGTTCGCGGTGGAACGCAAGGCCGGATCGTGGCGGCGGATATCGACCGGGATCATGATGCGGGAGAACGGGCCGCCCTCCTCCACCAGCAGGGCGGCGACCCGCATGAGCGCGCCGGGACCGCTGGCGTGAATGGTGCGGGTGCGCAACAGATGCCGGTGCTCGCCCGGGAGCTGACGGCCGTGCCCGAGCGCGGACCGATAGCGCGGCAGCATCAGCGTGGGCCGCCCGGGCGCACCCACCTTCGCCACCAGTTCGGCGTCGGCGATCGGGTCCGGTGCGCCGACCGGTTCCTCGCCGCGCAGCGCGCGCAGCACGTCGGTCGCCCACATCACCATGCCCATGCCGTCCATGACGCCGTGGAACACCCGGAACACCAGGGTGGTGGGCGCGCCGGTCAGCAGGAGCACCTCCACGGTGGCCTCCGGGCCCGGCCCGATCGGGCTGTTCAGCACCGGATCCGCCTCCAGCGCAGCGTATTCGAGCGCATGCTCGACGACCCGCACGGCGGGCGTCACGCCGCTGTCCACCCAGTGCTTACCGTCCCGGACCAGTCGTGCACCGGGATTCGCGGCCGCCGCGGTGGCGACCGCACCGCGCAGCTGCTCGGCGTCGATCACGCCGTCACCCTCCACCACCAGCTGCATGAGGAACGGCGGAGCCAGATCCCGCATGGGGAAATAGATGAGCTCGGTGGGGGAGATGGGACGACGGAACATGATCGAACCTGCCTTGCTGCGCGGTGGGTCGGCGGTACGGTCTAGCGGATGCCTGCGGTCAATTCGACTACGCCACCCTGGGTTTCGAGCCAGGCCAGGAAGTCCTTCAATCCGGTGGCCCGGTCGACGACCGGGCGGTACCCGAGATCACGGGCGGCGGCCGCGGTGTCGTAGGTGGCGGTACGGGTCATCAGCGCCACCACATAGCGCGACAGCGGCGGCGACCAGCGGGTGGCGACGAACGGAATCCGCCAGACGGTCTCGATCGCGGCGACGGCCGCGGCCAGCACGCGCGGGTTCGGCTGTCGGCTCGGCCGCGCGTAGCCGAGATCGGCGGCCACCTCGCCGAGGAAACCCCACACGTCGGTCTGCTCGGCATCGGCCACGAAATATGCCTTGCCACCGGCATTCTCGGATTTCGCGGCCAGTACCGCGGCCTCGACGATGTTCTCCACATGGCACAGTGAGGCGTACACGTGCTTGCCGAAGGACAGATCCGGCAGCGTGCCCGCCGCCGCGCGGCTCAGCAGCCGCACGATCGGCCCGGACCGGTCGCCCGCACCCCAGATGGCTCGCGGGCGCAGCGCGCACGTAGTGAAAGCCGCTGTGTTCGAGGCCAATACGGCACGCTCGGCGGCGGCCTTGGTCTCCGAGTACAGGTTCAGGTACCGGGCCGGATACGGCACCGACTCGTCGACGTTCACCTGATCGCCGCCGTCACGGTCCATGAGCGCGCTGGGGCTGGAGATGAACACGAAGCGCGAGGTGCCGTTGCCCCGTGCCGCCGTCATCAAATGCTCGGTGGCCGTGAGGTTCTCGGCCACGAACTGGGCGCGGGTGCCGCGCTCGTCGACCCGGGCCGCGCTGTGGAAGATGACATCCACACCCGCGGTGGCGCGGGCCAGCGAGGCCGGATCGGTCAGGTCGCCGGTGATCACCTCGACCCGGTCGATCACCTCGGCCAGGTCGCGCAGATTGCTGGTGGGCCGGGCGACGATCGCCACCTCGTAGTCGCCGTCCTGGACCAGGCGGCGCACGATCGCCCCGCCGAGGAATCCGGACGCCCCCGTAACCAGGGCCTTCATGCCGCCTCCTGCGTTTTCCACCAGGTGAGTCCGAAGATCTGGGTCATGACGGCCGTGCGCACCGCCGAATGCTCGGTGTTCGCGGTGGCCCGCAACGCGGCCGGGATCTGGGCGGCGTGCACCACGACGCTGAGGAACGCGTCGATCCAGAACACCGCGCGCAGCAGCCGGTTGGCGGGCGCGCGGTCGGTGGCCGCGGCCAGCAGGCCGAACACCAGGTACAGCCAGCCGAGCACCGGAATCGCCCGCAGCACAGTCACCTTCATCGTCGATCGTCCTTCCCGAGGCGTTCTCCCGCCCAGACCGCGAGCTGTTCGCGGCCGATCTTGGCATTGTGCCGAATGTCGACCGGGAACTTCGGGTGGAACAGAATCTCGGAAACCCTTGCGGTGACCTCGAATTCGGCGGCCCGCTCACGCAGCTGCGCCGACAGCGCGGTGGTGTTCGCGCCCGGTTCGGCCTCCACACACAGCACCGGCAGCTGCGCACCGGGCGCACCGACACCGACCAGCGCGGTCCGCGTCACCCCCGGCACCGTGTTGAAGACCTGCTCCACCTGCACGGTGAACATCGGCCCACCGGCGGCGTGCACGCGCTGACTCTTGCGGCCGCAGAACCAGATTCGGCCCTCGCCGTCGATCCACGCCAGGTCCCCGGTGCGATGCCACACCGTCTCGCCGTCGTGGATCTTGCCCGCGACATTGGCCTGCTCGGGCCAGTAGTAGCGGGTGCTCACGTTCGGACCCGACACCACCAGTTCGCCGATGCCACGCGTGCCGACCAGGTCGGCCTCGCGGGCCTCCGCCTGCGCCCAGGTGGGCAGCGGATCGTCTGTGATGGCGACCAGCCGCGCCTGCACGTTCTCGGCGGGCCGTCCGATGCAGGTGCCGTCACCGTGATGCGCGCGCTCCACCAAACCACCCAGCAGTTCCCGGGATTCGATGGTGGACATGGGCAGCGCCTCGGTGGAGCCGTATCCGGCGTGCACCTCGGCGTCGGCGGGCAGCACCTCGCGCAGCCCGGCGATGCACCAGTCCGGCACCGGCGCGCCACCGGAGTAGATGCTGTGCAGGGTGGGCACGGTGGTGCGATGCGTGCGCAGATGCCGCAGCAGCGGGATCAGCACGGCGGGGGAGGCGAACATGGTCTTCACGCCGAACCGGTTGATGGCGTCCACCACGTGCGCGGGCTCGGTCGACCCGACCTTGCTGGGCACCAGCGGCGGCAGCACACAGCGCGAACCCAGCAGCATGTCCAGGATGCCCACCAGCGGCAACGTGATCAGCGAGGTTCCCGGCTCCACCCGGCCGCGGGCCGCGTGCACCTGTTCGACCATGGCGCTGAGGTTTCCGTGGGTCATCTCCACGGCCTTGGCGGGACCGGTGCTGCCCGTCGTGTAGGCGATGAGCAGCAGCTCGTCAGCGGGTGCGGGGACCCGATCACGCAGCGTGAAGGAGTCGAACGGGGCGCGATGGTCGCTGTCGCGCCGCGAATCCGACAGTGCCGTCATCAATTCCGTGAAGCGCGCCTTGACCTTCGCGTTGCGGGTCTCGAATCCGGCGTCGGTGCGGGTGCCGGGCACGCCGGAACCGGCGGGTACACCCCAGCTGCGCAGCGTCGGCCCACCCCAGAACCAGCGCGGGCCGACGGTGAGCGCCACCCGCACGTCACGGAAGTACTTGCGGAACAACACCCGTGCCGCGTGCGCCTGCGGAATGCCGATGAACGCTTCGGCATTCGCGGCGCGCAGGCAGTTGAGCATCTTGCGCAACCCCATGCCGGGGTCGATGACGACCGGCACCGCGCCGATCTTCAACAGCCCCAGCATGATCGCGTACAGGTCGGGGCTGGGCAGCACCAGCACGATGGTGCGGGTGCCGCGGCCCACCCCCTCGGCGGCCAGGTGCAGGCCGATGGTGTCGGACCACTCGTCGAGCTCACGGTAGGTGAGGTGGCGGTAGTCCGGCAGGCCGGAGGCGGTCTGCCCCTGCGGGTAGATCACCGCCTCACGGTCCGGATCGGCGGCCACGACCGCGCGGAAGCGGTCGATGGCCTGCCAATACGTCGCGGTGGTCACGCCGCGGCTCCGACGGTGGCCGGGAGGCGGTAGACGACCGCCGCGGCCGACGGTCCCGCACCCGCGGCGACGAACAGCACGTGCTCGTAGTTCGCGAGCGAATCCGCCTGTGCCGCAGCGTGGTACGCCAGCGGCAGGGCCGCGGTGTGCGGGTCGCCCGCACTCAGGTCGGGGGTGAACACGGCGTCGGCGTCGAGGCCGAGTTCGGCCGCGAGCCGCTGCGGGAACTCCGCGGACGGGGTCGAGGCGATGAGCGCGATGTTCGCCGTCTCGGCGCCCGCCAGCGCGGCGCGGGCGGCGTCCAGGGCCACGGCCAGCAGCCGATCCTGGTAGTCGGGCTCGATCTCGACGGTCATCAGGCCGCGGCCGCGATCACCCATGTTGTCGACATCGACGTAGGACTCCAGACCGGACGTGCCAGAGGCGGCCCGGGTGTGCACCTGGCCGAAGCCCTCCGGCTCCTCGGTCTGCTCCAGCAGCAGCGCGGCACCGGCTGTGGCGTAAGGGAATTCGTCGTTGGCGGCCGACCGCGTCAGCGACGGGTGGGTGTCGCCGGAGACGATCAGCACGTGCTCGGCGCTACCGGTGGCCAGCACCGCCTGCGCCACCTGCACCGCGTTGAGCACGCCGACACCGGCGTTCATCAGGTCGAAGGAGAACGAGCGCGGGTCCTCCTTGACGTAGTCGAGGCCGATCCCGGCCGCCTTCTGGATCAGCGCCGAGACCGCGGGCTCGACGGTGTTGCTGTCGCGGAAGATGCCCGCGTTGATCATGACCCCGACCCGGCCGGGCTCCACGCCCGCGCTCTCCATGGCCCGCCGCGCGGCCCGGCCGCTGAGCTCCACGATGCTGAAAGTGTCGGTGTCCCGGCTGATTCCGGTGGATTTGATGCGCACGCCCATGACGAACCTCAGACCTTCAGCGACGAGACGGTGGTGGACAGGAAACCGCCGACGACGCCGGAGGCGGCCGGGACCATCAAGATCTTCGATCCGGTCGGGATCGCCTGCTGACTCAGATGGTCGTGCAGCACGATGAAATGCGAAGTGCTCGATGTATTTCCGTACTTCTGGATGACATTCAGATCCGGCGGCATCGGGTGGCCGAATTCACGCTCGGCAATGGCGTTCATGAAAGGCACCGCGGCCGCGCCGAACTGGTGGTGAATGATGTAGTCGAAGCCCTCGTCGGCGAACGTCACGCCGTTGGCCTCCATGAAGTTGCGCTGGGTATCGGTCCACAGCAGGAACCGGGCCTCGTTGTGCATCTTCCGGTTGTCGGTGTAGAGCGCCACACCCGAGGATTTGTCGCTGGGCATGCCCAGGCACAGGTGCGAGAATTCCGACGCGGTGGTCAGTTCGATGTAGTGGATCTTGTCGGCGTCGTCGACGGCCTCGTCCAGCACCACGGCCGCACCGGAATCGCCGACGGTCAGCGAAGCGAATTGCAGATCGTATTTGCTGTTGATCTCATTGACGGCGGTCTCGGCAATCGGTGTGATGGCTTCGCCGCTGACCACGATGCCGCGTTTCACCGCGCCCGATCGGATCATTCGGTCGAGAATGTAGACGCCACTCATCATGCCCGCGCACGCATTTGACAGATCGAATGCGATGGTGTCTTCGCGGGCGCCGATCACGCGGGCGATGGCCCCGGCGAAGGACGGCTCCATATACATGCGGGAGCCGTGCTTGCTGCGGGTGATGGAGGTGGAGATGATGACGTCGATATCGCTTGCTGCATAGGATGACCTGGACAGACAGTCTTCGACGGCCTTCATGGCCAGGGCGAAGGAGTCTTCCCGGCTGGCCGGCCGGGTGTCGCGGAAACGCCGCTCCTTCACGCCCGTGATTCGTTCGAGATCGAACTCGGGGACTGCTTTCAATTGCGCAATGAGTTCTTCGGTGGTGACGCGCTTCTCGGGTAGATAAGCGCCGATCGACTCGAATCGAGATTGCGGCACAGGGGACTCCTGGAAAGTGGGAGGAAAAGTGATCGTCAAGCTCGGATGCGAAGGAATCTACCCGACGGTAACTATCTTCGGGAACTGAAGCGTTCCGTGTAACTGTCTGGGACGAATTGTGAACGCTTGCTTAGTGTTACCGACAGTTGCGTGAAAATTCACATGTCAGCCTGCCGCGCCGCAGGCGTTCTGAGGTGGGGCTTCCCAAAAAAGTGCAGACGACAGACAACTTTCAGCAATCAGGGTGAACATGTTGTTCATGTCGCATGGGCATGACGGATTACAGCTTTCGCTGTGAGTGACTTCACGCCGCCCCCGGCCGTTGCCCCGCCCGGACCCACCGAATTCGCAAACTGTCTGAGCGGCAGTGGATTTCACCTCGTGGACGCGAACACGACAGCCTATCGCAACATGGCCGCCGTCAGGGCCGGTGGGGCAGCCGCAGCACCGAGTTCACGAATTCCACGAACAGCGGCGCCAATTCGGGCACCCGGTGCGCGCCCTCCGCCACGATCACCCGGCGGGTGCGCTCGCCGATCGCATCCGGGATCAGCGCGAACAGCTCGTCCGCGATCACCGGCAACCCGGGATCCATCGCCCGCGCCTCGGCGTAGAAGACCCGATACAGATCCGCGAACCGGTCGACCGCGAGATCCCGCAGCCCGACCGCCTCCTGATCCACCTTGAACGTCTCGACCAGCATCAGCCGCGAGAACTGCGGTTCCGAGGCCACCGTCTCGCAGAAGGTGGTGACCATGGATTCGATGCGCTCGTGGGCGCCCGCCGACGCGGGCAGCTGCGCCAGCTCGTCGATGATCCGCGCGGCGATGATGTCCGACGCGCTGCGCACCGCCTCGACGAAGCAATGCTCCTTATTGCTGAAATGCTCGTAGAAGGTACTGCGCGACACCCGGGCCCGCGCCACGATATCGGTCAGCGTGCAGGCGCTGTACCCCTTCTCCTCCACGCACTCGACCATGGCCTCGAGCAACCGTCCACGCTGCGAGGTGAGCACGGCATCCCGGGCGGCCCGATGCCGTTCGTCGAAATTGGTGCGCTGCAACGCCGTTGCCCGGACCTGTCTATCGCGCATCCACTTCCTCCCTCGTCGAACCACCCTCGTCGAATGCCATTATCAATACCGGTCACTCGCCCAACTTTTCCGGCATTGAGGGCGCGTGCCATCAGAAGGAGGTAAATCCCCGCGTTTGCATCCCGCAGACCGTCTGATTAGGTAGATCGGCACAGGCAGCGCGCGTGAGGAGGTGAGGTAAACATGGCAATCGGCTCGATCGACCAGGTTCCCGCACAGCCCCTGCTCGGCATCTTCATGCGATATCGCCGCGAAAGCCTCTCACTGACCCAGGAGGACGTCGCGCGGCGCATGTTCGTCAGCGTCTCCCTCTACCGCAAACTCGAGAAGGGTGAGCGGCCGCTGTCCGCGAGCCGGCTGGCCGACTGGTGCGCGGCCACCGACATCTCCCTTTTCCTGCTGCGCAAGATGGTGTCGCTGGCGCTGCCCAACCTGTCGTCCGTCTCGATCGGCACCTGGCCGCCGAAACTGCGGGCCGAGGATCTCGAACACCTCGAGGCGCTGCCGTACCCGGCCTTCTATCACAAGTTCCCCGAGTACGAGATCCTCGCGGCCAATCAGCTCGCCCGCCAAGCCTTCCCGTGGCTCATCCCCACCAGCGCCGACGCCGAGCGTCCCGCCAATGTCATCGAGCAGATGATGACGGTCGATCTCGCACAGCAGGTACTGATCAACTGGGAGGAGATCGTGCACCGGCTGCTGTTCGGCCTGCGCATGTACGCCCCGGGTGTGGTCGAGCCCGAACGCCTCGCCCAGATCATCGAAACCTGCCGCGTCAACCCGGAATTCGAGCGACTCTGGACCACCGACATGAGCGAGGACCAGTTCAACAACTCGCTGGTCCTCGTCCGCGACCCGGAGACCGGCGGCCAGCTCTCGCTCACCATGCGCTCCTACAACCCCATGCATCCGGACGACTGCCACTACCAACTGTTCATCCTGACCCCCCGCGCCGACCCCTCCCCGAGCGTGCCCGTACCCGATTGACCATCGGTACATCGGCGGAGAATCGCCTGCCGCGCGGTTGGTGCCCCAATTCGTGCCGGTCGCACCCGTTGACCGTGCGCGGGCGCAGACAGGATGCTGGATCCGCGAGATCAGCAGCTGCCCGATCCGACTCCGCTGTTCGGATCGGGCAGTTCTGCGTTCGCCGAGTGATCGGTGACCGCCCGCCGAAGGGGGGCGGGCGGCACCGGAACTCGTCTCAGGGTGCTCAGACCTTTTTCGGGTCGTATTTCGGGAAGACCACTTCCGGCTCCGGCAGCGCGGTGCCCGCGACCAGCGGGGTGGCGATGTCGGTGAAGTTGCGGTCGGTCTGGCCGAGCAGGTCCAGGATGCGGCCGGCGGAGCCGGGGATGACGGGCTGCACCAGGATCGAGACGATCCGCAGCACCTCCATGGTCACGTAGAGGATGGTGCCTTCGCGCTCGGTGTCCTCCGGGGTGCCGGACTTGGCCAGCGTCCAGGGGGCCTGCGCGGAGAAGTAGCGGTTGGTCTCGCCGAGGGTGAGCCAGAGCTGTTCCAGGCCGAGATGGATCTGCTGCTGGTCGAATTCGGCGCGCACCTTCTCGAGCAGGCCGTTGGCCCGATCCAGCAGTGCGGTGTCCTCCTCGGTGAACGGGCCGGGAGTCGGTGCCACGCTGCCGAAGTCGCGGGCCACCATCTTCAGACAGCGCTGCGCCAGGTTGCCGTACTCGTTGGCGAGATCCGAATTGATCCGGCCCACAATGGATTCCGGGCTGTATGACCCGTCCTGCCCGTAGGAGATCTCGCGCAGCAGGAAGAAGCGCACGGCGTCGAGGCCGAACGCGCCGACGAGATCCATCGGGTCGACCACGTTGCCGACCGACTTGGACATCTTCTCGCCCTTGTAGTTCACGAAGCCGTGCACGAAAACCCGCTTGGGCAGCTCGATTCCGGCGCTCATCAGGAACGCGGGCCAGTACACGGTGTGGAACCGCGAGATGTCCTTGCCGATGATGTGCAGGTCCGCGGGCCAGAAGCGCTGGAACGACGCCGAATCCGTGTTCGGGAAGCCCGCACCGGTCAGGTAGTTGGTGAGCGCGTCCACCCAGACGTACATGACGTGCGCGGGGTCGCCGGGCACCGGCACACCCCAGTCGAAGGTGGTGCGCGACACCGACAGATCCTTCAGGCCCGCCTTCACGTACGAGAGGATCTCGTTGCGCCGCGTCGCGGGCGCGATGAACTCCGGATGCGTCTCGTAGTGCTCGAGCAGCTTGTCCTGGTAGTTGGAGAGCCGGAAGAAGTAGTTGGACTCCTCGGTCCACTCCACCGGGGTCTGCGTCTCGGTGGAGACGCGGGTGCCGTCCTCGCGGAGGGTGGTCTCCTCCTCGGTGTAGAAGGCCTCGTCGCGCACCGAGTACCAGCCCGAGTAGGTGTCGAGGTAGATGTCGCCGTTGGCGGCCATCCGCTCCCAGATCGCGGTCGAGGCGAGCTGGTGGTCCTCGTCGGTGGTGCGGATGAAGCGGTCGAAGGAGACGTCGAGCGCCTTGTCCATGGTCTCGAACACGTCCGAGTTGCGCGACGCGTACTCCGCCTCCGGGAGCCCGGCCGCCTTGGCGGCCTGCTGCACCTTCTGACCGTGCTCGTCGGTGCCGGTCATATAGAAGACGTCGAAACCGTCCAGCCGTTTGAAGCGGGCCAGCGCATCCGACGAGATGTACTCGTAGGCATGTCCGATATGCGGCGCACCGTTCGGGTACGCGATGGCCGTGGTGAGGTAAAAGGCGGGGCGGTCGGATGCGCTCATGGTGTGTCTACTCTATCTGCGTGCCCGCAGACACTCGCGTGAATATCCCCCCGGCGGGGGCCCGCCGATGAAAGCCAGCCGACCCGCGCCCGAGCCGCCGGAGCCGTTGGCCCCGCTCGTCGACGCGCACACCCATATCGACGCCTGCGGTGCCACCGATCCGGAATCGGTTGCGGCACTGGTGGATCGGGCCCGCGCGGTGGGTGTCCGGGAACTGGTCACGGTCGCCGACGACCTGGAGGCCGCGCGCTTCGCGGTGCGGGCCGCGAATTGGAACGATCGGGTGTACGCGGCGGTCGCGTTGCATCCGACCCGGGCCAACGCGCTCGACGACGCGGCCAAGGCCGAACTCGAAGCGTTGGCCGCGGATCCGCGCGTGGTCGCGGTGGGGGAGACCGGGCTCGACTATTACTGGCCGGGCAAGCTCGACGGCTGCGCGGATATCGAGGAGCAGGTCGAGGGATTCCGCTGGCATATCGACCTGGCCAAGCGGCTGGGCAAACCGTTGATGATCCACAATCGCGAGGCCGATCATGATCTGCTGGCCGTGCTGCTGGACGAGGGCGCGCCGGAAACGGTGATCTTCCATTGCTTCTCGTCGGATGCGAACATGGCGAACGCGTGCGTGGCGGAGGGCTATGTGCTGAGTTTCTCGGGCACCGTCAGTTTCAAGAATGCGCATGAATTGCGGGAGGCCGCGAAACTCGTTCCCGACCACCTGATCCTGGTCGAAACGGACGCGCCATTCCTGACCCCGCATCCGTTCCGGGGCGCGCCCAACGAGTCCTACGTGCTGCCTTACACCGTGCGCGCGCTGGCTGAACTGCGAGAACAGGATCCGGTGCAGCTGGCCAAGATCACGACGGCGAATGCCCGGCGGGTCTACGGAATCTGACTATCGCGGGTGGTCCGGGCGGGCCGCCGACAAACCGAAAAGGCCGCAATCCGAACGTTTCTCGCAGAAATAGTGCGAGCAACCTGCCGGTTGGCATCATGTGGTCTGTCTCACTATGATCAGCCGCGATCGTGATCCACCTGCGGTTCGATATCGGGACGTAATTTATGTTCCCGCAGTTCCGCGCCGGGTGGTTGTCAATCCCTGACCCTGTCGTTATCGTACTGTGACCATGCCGGGATTTCCGATGCACGCTCTGACGAAGCTGAACTCGTCGCGTTCGCCGCTGCTGTACGGCGCCATCGCGGCGATGCTCGTCACGCTCATCGTCGGTGCGGGTGCGGCCATCATGAGCAAGAAGCAGGTCACCCTCGTCATCGACGGTCAGCAGGTCGCCGAGAGCACCATGCGCGGCGACGTACGCGGCGCGCTCAAGGACGCCGGGTACGCCCTCACTGGTCGCGACGACGTATCCCCTTCGCCGGGAGCGCATATCGGCGACGGGGCGACCATCACGCTGAACCGGGCCCGCCAGGTCGCGCTCATCGTCGACGGCTCACCGTCCACGGCGTGGACCACCGCGCTGACCGTCGCGCAGGCCATCACCAAGCTGAACCTGCCCGGCGACGTCTTCACCTCGCCCGCGCGCCCCAGCCCGCTGCCGCTGGAAGGCGCGCAGCTGCTGGTCACCAACCCGCGCACGGTCGAGATGTCCGACAACGGCAGTACCCCGTCTCTGGTCCGGTTGGCCGCGCCGACCATCGGGCAGCTGCTCGAGGTGCAGGGTCACCCGCTGGTCAATCAGGATTTCGTGGAACCCGCCGCGACCACGCCGCTCACCGACGGCATGAAGATCACCGTCACCCGCAAGATCGTCGAGAACCGCACCGAGCGGATCCCCCTCGATCCGCCGGAGAACGTGATCGAGGATCAGACGATGAACATGAGCCGCACCGTCGTGGAGAACCCCGGCGCGCCCGGCACCCAGGACGTCACCTTCGCGGTCTCGATCGTGAACGGCAAAGAGGCGGGCAAGGATCCGATCAAGTCGACCGTGATCATCCCCGCCGCCCCCAAGACCGTGCGCAAGGGCGCGAAGCCCGGCACCGAGGTGCCCGACGTGCAGAACGGCGGCACCTGGGACGCGCTGGCCAAATGCGAATCCGGCGGCAACTGGGCGATCAACACCGGCAACGGCTTCTTCGGCGGCATCCAGTTCGACCAGAACACCTGGGAGCGCCAGGGCGGCACCCGCTACGCCCCGCGCGCGGACATGGCGACCCGCGAGGAGCAGATCGCCATCGCCTCGGTGACCCAGGCCCGGCAGGGCTGGGGCGCGTGGCCCGCCTGCACCGCCCGCCTGGGCATCAGCTAGCCCGGGTTGCCGCCGCGCCCAAGCACTTACATCAACGCGCCGCCGTCGACCCGCAGTTCGGTGCCGGTCATGTAGCGGCCGTCGTCGGAGGCGACCATGGCCACCACGCCCGCGATGTCCTCGGGCTTGCCCAGCGCGCCACCCTCGATCCAGCCGGGCAGCCGGGCCAGCAGACTCCAGTCGGCGTCCGCGGGCAGCGCCAGGCCCGAGGTGATGCCGGTGCTGATGCCGCCGGGCACGATGTTCACCGCGCGCAGGCCCTTCTTCACGTATTCGAGCGCGATGGCGTGGGTGAAGGCGTTGACGCCCGCCTTGGACGCCGAGTACGCCGCCATGTACGGGTTGGAGCCGAAGGCGGAGGTGGAGGAGAAGTTCACGATCACGCCGCGCCCGGAGTCGACGAGCGCGGGCAGCGCGGCCTGGACCATCAGGAAGGTGCCGGTGAGGTTGACACCGATCACCTTGTTCCAGTCCTCGAGCGGCATCTCGTGGGTGTGCGCGGCGCGCAGGATGCCCGCGGCATTGACGAGAACGTCCAGCCCGCCGAGGAATTCGAGGGCTTCGGTGGACGCGGCGCGCACCGATTCGGGGTCGGAGATGTCGAGCACGACGGTGCGCAGGCGATCGCGCTGGTCGGCGGGAACGGCATCGGTGGTGGCGGTGAGACCGGCCTGGTTGACGTCGGCGGCGACCAGCTGCGCCCCCTCCTGGAGCAGGCGCAGGGCGACGCCCTGGCCGATGCCCGAACCGGCTCCGGTGACTATTACTCGACGGCCTTCGTATCTGCTCGACATGGCGTGAAATTAGAACAAGTTTCACCGTGGGTCAATGGTCGGCGTGCTGCAACGCCGTAGCTATTTGCCAGAGTCTTCTCACACTGGACCATTGTCCGAATCGTTAATATCGAACGCCGTACGGTTTTGTTCTGGGTCGGGTACCTGATGGAGGATTCATGCGGTTGATCGGTTGGCGGACGCGCACTCTCACCGCGGGCATCGCGGCGGCGAGCGCGCTACTGGTGCTTCCGGGCACGCCGGCGAACGCCGACCCCGCGGGCACCACTGTCGCGACCACCACGCTGCCCGACGGCTTCCGCGGCATCGCCGACGCCACCATCGTCGACTACTGGACCACCCGCTCCAACGGCGAACCCGTGAAAGCCAGTGGGGCACTGTTCGTTCCGCAGGGGCAGCCGCCCGCCGGGGGCTGGCCGATCATGGCCTACGACCACGGCACCTCCGGCATGGGACCCGGCTGTGGCGGGCAGACCGACACCAGCCACGTCAACCGGCCCGCCGAAGACAAGGTGTTGCAGTACTTCGTGAACAAGGGCTTCGCGGTCGTCGCACCCGACTACCTCGGGCTCGGCCGCTTCGACACCGGCCCGCACCCGTATCTCGAGATCCGCACCGAGGCCACCGCCACCATCGATCTGGTGAAGGCCGCGCGCGAGATCCGCTCCGACCTGTCGCGGAGCTGGGCGGTCACCGGCTTCTCGCAGGGCGGGCAGGCCGCGCTCGGCACCGCCAATCTGCAATCGGCGATCACCCCCGATCTCGACTTCCGCGGCACCATCGCGGTGGATCCGGAATCGGATCTGGAGAAGGTCGCACCCTTCGTCGGCCCGTGGGTCCCGGCGATTCCCGGGCAGGCCGGGGCGGGCGTCAACTCGTTCGTGGTCAGCATGCTGGCCGGAATGCGCGCCACTCACCCCGAGGTCGACCTGAACAGCTACCTCACTCCGCGCGGTCGCGACGTGGTCGATCAGGCCTCGACCATGTGCCTGACCGACATCATGAAGCTCACCGACGGCATGGGCATCGGCGAGATGCTGTCGCGGCCGCTGAACGATCCCGCCGTGCAGGCCGTGGTGAACGAATACCTGACCGTGCCCGTCAGCGGCTACGACGCACCGATCCTGTTGCTGCTCAACGCGACCGACACCACCGTGCCGTCGCCGCTGCACGCCGCGCTGGCCGCCCAGTTCGCCGCCAACCGCGTCGACTATTCGATGGTGGTCGGCACCGGCACCCACACCCAGCTCAACCCGCAGATGTGGGATGCCATCGGCGCCTTCACCGATCGCGTGCTGGCCACGCCGACGCGGCCCTGATCTTCCACTGACACAGCGAACGGGCGCGCCTTCCGAATCGGAGGGCGCGCCCGTCGCGTCTGCGGGTCACTGCGGGAAGAAGCTCGGATCCGCCTGGCAGGTGACGTCGGTGGCGGGCAGCGTGCCGTCGGCCAGATAGGTATTGACGATATCGCTCACGCACGGGCTCAGGCCCACCCGGAACGCGCCGTGAATCCTGGTGTCCGCCAAGGTGACCATGCGCGAACCCGTCATATCCGCGTGCAGCGCAAGGCCTTCCTGATACGCGGTGCGGGTGTCGTGCGTGGAACCGAGGATCAGTGCGGGAACGGCGTTGTGGATCTCCGTCGCCGGTTCGATCGGATCCGGCCAGAAGGCGCACGCGGTGATGTTGTTGGCGAACGCGCCGAAGACCGGCTGGGTGGCGCGGGCGGCCTCGACATGCGGGTAGTACCAGGCCGGATCGCGGGGCGCGCCCTTGTCGCCGCACATGACCGCGGCCATGCCCTGGGCGTCCAGCGGCACCGCGGCCACGATCTTGGCCTTGAGCGCGTCCATGTCCAGCGGGCCGCCGTTCACGCCCACCGAGATCATGGTGATGACATCGGCCAGATTGGTGTTGAGCTGCGGGTTCGACAGCAGCGCGAAGATCATCATGGGCACGGTGTGCTCGTCGACCAGGTACATATTGGCGAAGATCGGATGCCCGGCGGCCTGGTGGATGGTGAGTTCGACGAATGCCCGGACCGCGGCCGGTGTTGTCCCGAAATGGTATTGGTCGTCGTGCCGCGCGGCCCAGACCGCCCAGTCGTCGAGTGCGTACTCGTTGATCGGGCCCTGGTCCTGATACAACCCGATCCACCAGCGGTCCGGATCGATGGCGCTGTCGAGCATCATGCGGTCGACGCGATCCGGGAACATCTGCGCGAACACCGCGCCCAGGTAGGTGCCGTAGGACTGGCCGAAGAAGTTCAGCTTGTTTTCGCCCATCGCGGAGCGGATGACGTCCATGTCGCGGGCGGTGTTGCGGGTGGTGATGAGGCGGGCCTTCTCCGGGTCCGGCGCCACGCACGCGGTGGCGAACGCGCTGGCGACCGCGGTGTCGCGGGCGTAGCCGAAGATGTCGAATCCGGCCGAGAACAGGATGGTCGGCACCGGCAGCGCGCATTTGATCGGATCGGAGCGGCCGATGCCGCGCGGGTCCATGCCGATCAGGTCGTATTCGGCGTGCACGTCCGGGCTCATGGCTTTGCCGTTGGGGACCATCATGTGCATGCCGGAACCGCCGGGCCCGCCGGGGTTTCCGATCAGGATGCCGCGGCGGCGCGCCGGGTCGGTGGCCGCGATCCGCGAGATGGCGACGGTCGTGGTGCGCCCGTCCGGCTTCGCGTAATCGAGCGGTACCAGCACGTTGGTGCACTGCGCGCCGGTGCCCTCGAGCACCGGGTCGTCGCAGGCGCCCCAGCCGAGCGACTGGTGGTAGAAGCGGTCGAGTCCGTCCGGAGTGTCCGAGTGCGCGACGCCCTGCGGTAGCGCGACCCCTGCGGCGAACATCGTCACGCCCAGGACCAGCCGTCGAATACGCCGGACCGGCATCGAACCTCCTCGTTTTCCGGGTGCCGAGCCAGGACGCTACAGGCCGGTACGCGAAAGTCCGTGCCGGATGGCCGATTTCACCGGTGTCTCGCAGAAGCTGGAGTGTCGCCGGCGATTCGCGGAGAAATCCGCCACGCCCGCACTCTGGGCTAGCAAACGTTTAGCGATTGTGGCTCATAGACTTTCAGACCGTCGAAACCCACCGCCCCAGGGCGCCTTGGCTGGAGGAATCATGCGGTTAGCCAGTCTGCTCGCCCGAACCCTGACCGCCGCCACTCTGGCTGCCGGAGGGTTGCTGACGATGCCCGCGACCAGCGCGCACGCCGACGCGGCGGGCACCCTGATCGCCAGCGACGGCAAACCCGACGGCTGGCACAACCTCACCGGTGGATCCGCCGTCGAATACTGGACCACCCGCTCCAACGGTGAAGCGGTCCAGGCCAGCGGCGCGATGTTCGTGCCCGCCGGGCAGCCGCCCGCCGGCGGCTGGCCGATCATGGCCTGGGACCACGGCACCACCGGACTCGGCGCGCACTGCGGCTGCCAGGCTGACCCCGGACCCGACGTGCAGCCCAGCTTCCGCCGCGATGAAGACGGCATCATGCGCTACTTCCTGTCCAAGGGCTTCGCCGTCGTCGCGCCGGACTACCTGGGGCTGGGCGTCTTCGACACCGGACCGCACCCGTACCTGGAACTGAACACCGAGGCCAGCGCCACCATCGATCTGGTGCAGGCGGCGCGGCAGGCCCGCCCCGAACTGTCGCGCACCTGGGCGGTCAGCGGTGCGTCGCAGGGCGGGCACGCGGCGCTGGGCAGTTCCAGCTATCAGCTGCGCACCGCGCCGGATCTGGACTTCCGCGGCACCATCGCCATCGACCCGGCCTCCGACGTGGAGCAGGCGCTGCCGGTCGCGGGCCCCTACATCCCGCCGATCCCGGGCGAATTCGGTGAGGACCTCGACAGTTTCTTCGCCCCGATCCTGGTCGGCCTGCGGGCCGCGCGCCCCGACGCCCAGGTCGACAGCTACCTCACCGACCTCGGCCGCCGGGTGCTCGAGAGCATCGAAAAGGATTGCCTCCCCGAGATTTCCGCGCGCATGCAGGGCATCTCCATCGGCTCATTGCTGTCGCGCCCGCTGTCGGAGGGCCCGTTGCCCGCCGCCCTGCGCGACTACATGGCCGTCCCCACCCGCGGCTACGACGCCCCGATCCTGTTGCTGGTCAACGTCACCGACACCACCGTCCCCTCACCCCTGCACTTCATGCTGATCAACGAGTTCGCGGCGGGCGGCGTGGACTTCCGCACCGTGTTCGGCACCGGCACCCACACCCAGCTCAACCCGGCCATGTGGGCCGCCATCGACGAGTTCACCAACCGCATCCTGGCCACCCCCACCCGCCCGTAGCCGGAGCGCCGCTTGATAGGTTTCGCAGGGTGTCCGAATCCGAAACCGCTGGTCGCGGTCAAGCCGCCCTGCTGGGTCCCGTCGAGGTGCGTGAGCTTGCGGAGCGGTTCGGCGTGAAGCCGACCAAGCAGCGCGGACAGAACTTCGTACACGACGCGAACACCATGCGCCGCATCGTCGCCACCGCGGGTGTGGGACGCGAGGACACGGTGCTGGAGGTCGGGCCGGGGCTGGGGTCGCTGACCCTGGCGTTGCTCGACGTCGTCGACAAGGTGATCGCGGTCGAGATCGACCCGACGCTGGCGCGGCATCTGCCCGAAACCGTCGGGGTGCGTGCGCCCGAGCTCGCGGACCGGCTCACCGTCGTGCTGATGGACGCCATGAAGGTCACCCACGCGGACCTGCCCGCCGAGCCGACCGCGCTGGTCGCGAACCTGCCCTACAACGTCGCGGTTCCGGTGTTGCTGACCCTGCTGGCCGAATTCCCCAGCATCCGAACGACTCTCGTCATGGTCCAGCTGGAGGTGGCCGACCGCCTGGCGGCCGTGCCCGGTGGTCGCATCTACGGCATCCCCAGCGTGAAGGCCGGTTTCTTCGGTACCGTGCGTCGCTCGGGAACCGTTGGCCGCCAGATCTTCTGGCCGGTGCCGCAGGTGGAATCCGGTCTGGTGCGCATCGATCGATTCACCGAATCCCCCTGGCCGCAGGACGAAGCGTTCCGGCAGCGGGTGTACGCGGTGGTCGATGCCGCGTTCGCGCAGCGTCGCAAGACCTTGCGTGCGGCGCTCGCGGGCTGGGCGGGTTCGCCGGTGGAAGCCGAAAGGCGCCTCACCGCAGCCGGAATCGCTCCGACTGCCCGCGGTGAGACGCTCGATACGGCCGCCTTCGTGCGGCTGGCGGAGCAGAGCTGACGGTATCCGTCGGCTCTGCCGCGCGACTTCTGTTGCGGCGCAGTCCTACTTGACGCCGATGGCCTTGCCGAAGAACGAGGCGATGGTGTCACCGAAGGTCTGACCCAGCAGGGCGAGGCCATCGGGGTTCAGTGCCATCAGGCCGTCGTCCGAGGTGCTGCAACCGGGTGCCGCCGCGACACCGTTCAGCCGGTCCCGCAGCCACAGCAGCGCGGTCGCCGAACCCGACACCTCGGTGGCGATGTGTTCGCCGAGATGCTCACGGGTGTACTGGATCTGGGCGTTCGGATCCTGGCAGTAGGTGTCGACCAGGGTGTTGACCGGGCCGACCGGAACCAGCTCGTCGGGGTTGGCCTGCCAGATAAACATCGGCATGTCGGGCACCGCCTTGCCCATGCGGGTCTTGTCCAGGGTGTCGAGCACGACGGGATTGCGCATCGGATCGCCCTCGGGCACGTTCAGCAGGCCCTTGATGTTCATGAACGGCAGCAGTGCGGTGTTGTACTGCACGCACAGCCCGCCCTTGATGGCCGAAAGCACCTGTCCCAGTGGGTTGAGATCGCGGTTGAGCAGATCGGCGAACTCCGGGTACTCGCGGCCGAGGCCGAGCACCGCGCCCATGATCATGCCCGACCAGACCTGGCCGTTGCCGATATTCAGCAGCGGACCGAAGTCGGCGGGCACGCCGCCCTCCGCCGCGCCGACGATATTCAGTTCGGGGGCGTAGCTCTGCTTCAGTTCGGCGGCATGCCCGGTCGCGATCGCGCCGCCGGAGTAGCCGTACATGGCGACGCGGGTATCGGCGGCCAGCCGCATGGGCTCGAAATTCTTCGCGGCCCGGATGCCGTCGAGCGTGATCCGCCCGGCGAGCGGTCCGGCCGCGAACGCGTTGTTCGGTCCCTGATGATCGGGAATCACCACGCCCCAGCCCTGCTGCAATTCCGCCTGTGCGACAACGAATTCCAGCGGGGCGACGATCTGCCCGACCGCGGTGGCCGCCGACCACTGCTGCACCGCGTAGGACGGTGAGCAGTACGCGGCCAGGGAGTCCTCGGCGATCTGCATCGAGACCAGCTTGTCCGGCGCGGACCCGCGCGGCTTCAGCACGGTGGCGATCGCGGCGATCGGCTCGTCGCGGCTGTTGTTCGAGCGGTAGGACACCTGCCAGGCGTCGACGTTCACCGGGATCAGCCCGGCGTTCGCGACATTGACCTGGCGTGCGGCGATGATCTCGCCCGGTGCCTTGCTCGCGACCAGGTCGGCGGGCGGCTGGTAGAAGCCGGGATCGAGTTCCGGGGGTAGCGGTATCGCCGGAGCCGGTTGGACGGCGACCGGAACTGTCCCATCCGGTTCACCCGTGGCGTTCGCGGCATTTAAGGTCGCTGCCATTGCCGTGATCGCCACGGCTGCGACAGCCACCCTGCGGGACCTCGTCGTCCGCAGGAGCATGCTGTTCTCCATCTCTCATGTGAGACCGACACGACTCACATGGGGGGAGGTTAGCTGGAACACACCGCTGTGGCAAGACCTGTCCGGGACAGTTTGTCTCGGACAAAGCGGTCGGTCCGGTGTGGTGGTTCCAGTCGATTCAGGGCAGCGGGAAGTCGAGGGCCGCCGCGGCTCGCTCGGGTGTCGGCTGGGCCCAGTGCTGCGTGTAGTTGTCGTTCGTGGCCAGTGACCTGGTCTCGGCTTTGTCGATGTAGATGGCGCCCGCGAGGTGGTCGGTCTCGTGCTGGAAGATGCGGGCGGGCCAGCCGGTGAAGCGCTCGGTGTGGCGGACGCCGTCGAGGTCTTCGTAAGTGGCGGTGACGGATTCGGGACGATGCACGACCGCCTGATAGCCCGGCATGCTCAAGCAGCCCTCGTAGAAGGCGATTTCGGGACCGTCGGCGGCGTATTCGGGATTGATGATGGTGAACTCGGCAAGCGGCCGCCGCCCCCGAGCCTGCGCCACCTCCGCCGCCACCTCCGCCGGATCGCCGAGAACCGCTATCCGCAAAGGGATTCCGATCTGCGGCGCGGCGACCCCGACGCCCGGCGCGTCCCGCATGGTCGCGAACATGATCTCCACCAGCTCGCGCAGCAGGTCGTCGTCCACCTGCCCGTCCACCGTCTCCGCCACCCTCCGCAGCACCGGGTCCCCGACCTGCACCAGCGGGGCCGGACCGCCCCGATACTTCTCCACCAATTCCGCAACCAGCCGGGCTGTCTCCATACCGACCATTCTCACGGGTACCGGTCGGGCGCGCGGCCCGGCGGGGCGGGCATGTCGTCAGGCCAGTCGACCGCCGCCGTCGACGTGCAGGGTGGTGCCGGTCAGGAACGGGTTGGTCAGCGCCAGCAGGGCGGCGGCGGAGATGTCGGCGGCCGTGCCGACGCGGCGGGCCGGATTGCGTTGTGCCACAGTCGCGAAGAAGGTGTCCTTGCTCGCTTCGTCCCAGGCGCCGGAGTCGACGATGCCGGGGGAGAGGGCATTGACGCGCAGCGGTGCCAGCTCCACCGCGAGGGCCTGCGCCAGGGTGGCGGCGGCCGCGTTGGTCGCGGCCATCACGCTGCGGCCGGGCGCGGGCCGCCAAGCCGCGACGCCGGAGAACAGCAGGATCGCGCCGCCCGGCCGGAAGCGGGATGCGAAATGTTTGGCGAGCAGGATCGGGCCGATCACCTTGGCGTCGAAGGCTCGGTGCACGGCATCGCGGTCGAGTTCGGTGACCGGGCCGTTGGCCGGGTCGGCGGCCAGTGACACCAGATAGTCCAGGTCGCCGACGCGTTCGGCGAGGGCGCGAATGGTCGACTCGTCGGTCAGGTCGAGTTCGGGGCGTCCGACCGTGATCACCTGTGCCCCTTGGCTTTCCGCGTCGCCGGCGAGCTGGCGGCCGATGCCGGATTTGCCGCCGACGATGAGCAGGGTCTTGCCGTTCAGTGTGGTCATGTCCGGTACAGCGTCACTGCGCTGCCGGTTCATCCCATCGTGGAACTTATCTTTCCTATCGCTCCCATAGAATCATCGAATGCCTACGCTGCGTGCCCTGGAATGCCTGATCGCGGTGCTGGATGCCGGGTCGATCACGGAAGCCGCTGCGGTCCTGCATCTGTCGCAGCCCGCCCTGTCACATCAGTTGGCCGCGCTCGAACGTGAGATCGGCGCGCCGGTCGTGGAGCGGCTGCCGCGCGGTGTGCGGGCGACGGTGATCGGGCGGGCCGTCGAGGCGGATGCCCGTGCCGCGCTGGCCGCCGCCGACCGGGTGATCGGTGGCGGGCGGGCGGCGGCGCGTGGTGACGGCGGCCGGTTGCGGCTGGCCTGTGCGGAGACGATGACCGCCGGGCTACTGGCCCCGGTGCTGCGAAAATGGTTGCGGCACAGCCCGTCCGTGGAGATATCCCTGGTCGAGGCCGGGAGCGCGGACGAGCTGGCCCGGCTGGTGGAATCCGATCGGGCCGATCTCGCCATCGGTCCGCGGCCGACCCGCTGGACCGGTGCGGCGGAAGTCATCGGCGAGGAGGACATCGTGGTCGTGCTCCCACCCGGCCACCGCGTCGCCGACCGTGACCACCTGACCTTCGCCGACCTGCGTGACGAGCCGATCGTGCACTTTCACCCCGACAACGGCCTGGCCGTCTGGCTCGACACCGAGGCCGCTCGCCACGGTGTCGCCCTCGCCGCGGTCATGCGCACCAGGCAGGCGGCCACCGCCGCCCAACTCGCCGCGGCCGGACTCGGTATCGCCCTGGTACCCGTCACGGCTCTGGCCGCCCCGCTACCCGGCGTCCTGAAACGGCTGCGTCCCAACCTCTCCCGGGATCTGCTGTGCCTCATCGGAATCCCCGGCGATCCTCTGGTCCGTCGCTTCGTCGCCGACGTACTCCGTCGCGGAATCCCGACCACCGCAGCGGTCAACGCGAAACTGTCCTGACCGCAGCGACTTTCACGGGTGCGGTGGACTCTCCCAGGTGTAGGTGTCCGGAAGATCGTGTGTGCCGCGAGCACCTAGACCGAGACGGACAATCCCTCGAGGATGGTCGCGGCGTCGGACCCGTCACTCTCGTTGCGCGTGGTGATGGTCAGCTGAGCCAGGAACTGTCCCGCCTCGGACTCCAGCACGATGTACCGGTTGTAGGCCCACAGCGTCAGCTTGTCGACCAGGTAGGTCCCGGTGATCGCCGCCGACGGAAACCCGTCCACCGAACTGGTGTCGGTCTCGGCGTCCGTCCACTGCGGCAGCAGCCGGGCATCCCCGTACGCGTGCGCCAGCAGTTCCCCGGCATCCACCCGCTGCGCCAACTGCACGACGACCACCACCGCATTGTCGGCCCAGCCGTTCACGGGAGCCTGCGTCCACACCGCGTACGTCCCGGGGAACGTCCCGGCGGGCACCTGCTGCCAGCCCTCGGGCACCCCGACCGTGATCTTCGGCGCCCCGACCGCGGCGGGATCGACCGCCCCGGCATCGACCTTCGCAGCGGTCAGGAATTCAGCGATGGTGGCAGTCAACGGTGCTCCTCGAGGCAGCGGTTACAGACGGTCACCCGCCATTCAACACGACCCGGCTACCGCCGCACCCGCCCGCACCAGCTGTTCAGCTCGAGTCGAACGGCCGATGGACAGCAGCGGGCCGGTCGGTTGTCAGCGGGTGGCTGACGGTACCGACCGGCCCGGAGGTGGCGCCTACTTGAAGCGGCGCAGGCGGAGGCTGTTGCTGACCACGAAGACGCTGGACAGTGCCATGGCCGCACCGGCGAGCATCGGGTTCAGCAGGCCCGCGGCGGCCAGGGGGATGGCTGCCACGTTGTAGCCGAAGGCCCAGAACAAGTTGCTCTTGATGGTCCGAAGAGTGCTGCGAGACAGGCGGATCGCGGTGGGAACCGCGCGGAGGTCGTCTCGGACCAGGGTGAGATCGGCGGCCTGGATGGCCACGTCGGTGCCGGTGCCCATGGCCAGGCCCAGATCGGCCTGGGCCAGGGCGGCCGCGTCGTTGACGCCGTCGCCGACCATCGCGACGACCTTGCCCTCGGACTGGAGGCGCTTGATCACGTCCAGCTTGTCGCTGGGGAGGACCTCGGCGATGACCTCGTCGATGCCGACCTGGGTCGCGACCGTGTGGGCGGTGGCGGTGTTGTCGCCGGTGAGCAGGATGGGGGTGAGGCCGAGGGCGCGCATTTCCGAGATCGCCTGGGCGCTGGTGGGTTTCACCGCGTCGGCGATGACCAGGAGGCCGCGGGCGGTGCCGTCCCAGGCGACCAGGATGGCGGTGCGGCCCGCCTGCTCGGCCCGGATCTTGGCCTGGGCCAAGGCTTCCGGGAGCGCGATCGACCAATCCTCCAGCAATTCCGTGCGGCCGATGACGACCGCGCGGTCGCCGACCAGGCCCTGCACGCCCTTGCCGCCGTGGCTGACGAACTGATCCACGGTCTCGACGGCGAGGTTGCGGTCGCGGGCGCCGCTCACCACGGCCTTGGCGACCGGGTGCTCGGAACCGTGCTCGACCGCCGCGGCCACGGACAGCAGTTCGTCGCTGTCCACGTCCGCCGCCGGAATCACCTCGGCGAGAGTCATTTTGCCGGTGGTGACGGTGCCGGTCTTGTCCAGCACCACGGTGTCGATGCGGCGCGTCGACTCCAGCACCTGCGGGCCCTTGATCAGGATCCCCAGTTGCGCACCACGTCCCGTGCCGACCAGCAGGGCCGTCGGGGTGGCCAGGCCCAGGGCGCACGGGCAGGCGATGATCAGCACCGCGACGGCCGCACCGAACGCGGTCGCCACCGAGGCCCCGGTGCCGAGCCAGAAGCCCAGTGCCGCAACGGCGATGCCGATCACGATCGGGACGAACACGCCCGCCACCCGATCCGCCAGCCGCTGCACCGGCGCCTTGCCGTTCTGCGCGTCCTCGACCAGTGCGGCCATCTGCGCCAGCTGGGTGTCCGCGCCGACCCGGGTGGCGCGCACGGTCAGCAGACCGCCCGCGTTCACCGTCGCGCCGACCACCGCGTCACCGGGACCGACCTCGACCGGCACCGATTCACCGGTCAGCATGCTCATGTCCAGCGCCGAACTACCGGTCACCACGACACCGTCGGTGGCCACCTTCTCGCCGGGACGAACCAGGAACTCCTCCCCGGTTCGCAACTCCGCCACCGGAATCCGGGTCTCGACGCCGCCACGCAGCACCGACACCTCCTTCGCGCCGAGCTCCAGCAGCGCCCGCAGTGCGGACCCCGCCTTCTCCTTCGATCGCGTCTCGAAGTACCGGCCCGCCAGGATCGCGGTGATCAGCGTCGCCGCCACCTCGAAGTACAGCGCCGAGGACGAGTCACCGCGTTCGATGGCGAAACTGAAGGGGTGCTTCATGCCGGGCATTCCGGCGGTACCCCAGAACAGCGCGTACACCGACCAGCCGAACGCCGCGAGGGTGCCCAGCGAGATCAGCGTGTCCATGGTGGCCGCGCCGTGTCGCGCGTTCACCCAGGCGGCACGGTGGAACTGCGATCCGCTCCACACCACGATGGGCGCGGTCAGGGTCAGCGAGAGCCACTGCCAGTTGGTGAATTGCAACACGGGGGCCATGCCCATGGCGACCACCGGGATGGCCAGCGCCAGCGTCACCAGCAGCTTGTCGCGCAGCTGCCGGGCCGGGCTCGGGGCCGAATCAGCCTCGCTGTCAGCGCTTTTCACCGGTTCGGTGTGGTGCACGCTGGCCGAATAGCCGGTGTCGACGACCTTGGCGATCAGATCGTCGGCGGTCACCGACTCCGGGAAGCTGACCTTCGCCTTCTCGGTGGCGTAGTTGACGGTCGCGCTGACACCGTCGATCCGGTTGAGCTTCTTCTCGATTCGCGCCGCGCAGGAGGCGCAGGTCATGCCGCCGATATCGAGTTCGATGGAACGCTCGAGCTGTGGGGTGCTCATGAGTGACCTCCTTCGTGCGGTGCCGGGGCAGCCGAATCGGATGCGGCAGTGGCTGTGGTGAATTCAGCGGTGTGCACCGCGCCGTTGTGCTGGAAGTCCAGGTACAGGCGGTATTCCCCGTCGCTGGGTGCTTGGGCATGGAAGGCGACGTCGGGGCCGGGTGCGGTTTTGCCGACCTCGCCCTCGGGATGCACGTGCAGGTAGGCGAGATCGCCGACCCGCAATGCCACGAGGTGAGCGTACGCGCCCAGGTAGGGCTGCAAATCGCCGACCGGTTTGCCGTCGCGGGTGACGTTGAATGTCAGTTCGCTGCCCGCGGCGGTCAGGTCTCCGGCCAGGGTGACCTGATAGCCGTCGACGTTCGCTGTCCTGGAAACGGGCGGCAGCGGTGTGGGGTTCACGTTCCCCGCGACCGCGACGGTCCGGCTCAGCACCAGTTCGCCGGGCCCGCCGGTGGGGGAGAAGTCGGCGAACACCCGGTAGCTGCCGGGCTGCGCCCACTTCCAGTCGATGGACCAGGTGCCGTCCGCGGCCCGGGTCGGATGCACGTGCCGGAACTGGCTCGCGTCCGAACGGACCACGATCAGGTGCAGTTCCTTCTCGTGCAGGCTGTCGTAGGAGGTGACGGTGCCCTGCGGCCCGGTGATCCGGAACTGTAGTGCGCCTTGCTGATTCGGGGTGGCGGGCGCGGTGATGTCGCCGAGCCGGTAGCTGGACGCGGTGTCCTGCAATCCGGTGGCGGCGGCGGTGTGCGCGCCGTGGTCGGTGGAGCCGGAGACCGGCTCGGACCGGTCGCCCACCAGGGCTCCGATCCCGAGCGCGGCTCCGAACAGTACGACCAGTCCGCCACCGAAGGCGGCGAACCTGAGTCGGTCGTTCACCTCGCCACCTCGTATCCGGCTTCGTCGACGGCGGCCACCACGTCGGTCTCGGTGAGCGGGGCGGCGGATTCCACGGTGACCAGACCGGAGGCGAGATCCACATCGACGCTGGTGACACCGTCGATCTTGCCGATCTCCTTGCGCACCGAACCGACGCAGTGTCCGCAGGTCATTCCGGTGACGGTGTAGGTGCTGGTGGCCATGGCGCACTCCTTCGCTCATTCATACGGTGTGGGGGTATCCCCGACATCCAGAAACATACCCCCCATGGGTACCTGACGCAAGTACTCGATCCGCAAAAACGTGCACTAGGCTGTGCCGGTGCTCTCAGTTGTGCCCCGCCCCGTAGTCGTGCGCGCACCCTCCAAGGTGAACCTGCACCTCGGCGTCGGCGATCTGCGCGAGGACGGATACCACGACCTCACCACGGTCTTCCAGGCGTTATCGCTCAGCGATGACGTCGAACTGGCCCCTGCCGCCGCCCTGCGGGTCACCGTCACCGGCGAGGGCGCCGCCGACGTGCCCACCGACGACGGCAACCTGGTCTGGCGGGTCGCGGTCCGGCTGGCCGACATGATCGAACGCCCCGCACTGGTGGAAATGGCCATCGCCAAGGGCATTCCGGTGGCGGGCGGCATGGCGGGCGGCAGCGCCGACGCCGCGGCCGCCCTGGTCGGCCTCAACGATCTGTGGGAGATCGGCATGGGCCGCGCCGAAATGCTGGAGATCGCAGCCGAATTCGGCAGCGACGTGCCCTTCTCCCTGCACGGCGGCACCGCGCTCGGCCACGGCCGCGGCGAACAACTGCTACCCGTGCTGTCCCGCAGCACCTTTCACTGGGTGCTGGCGCTTGCCAAGGGCGGCCTGTCCACCCCCGAGGTCTTCCGCGAACTCGACCGGCTGCGCGAGGCGGGCGACCCGCCGCGCCTGGGCACGCCCGAGGACCTGCTGCACGCTCTCGCCTCCGGTGACGCCAAACAGCTCGCCCCGCTGCTCGGCAACGACCTGCAGGCCGCGGCCCTGTCGCTGAAACCCGAACTGCGCCGCACCCTGCGCGCCGGCACCAGCGCGGGCGCGCTCGCGGGCATCGTCTCCGGATCCGGCCCCACCTGCGCCTTCCTCTGCGAGAGCGAAGAGGCCGCGGTCACCGTCGCCGCCGAGCTGGCGGGAGCGGGCGTCTGCCGCAGCGTCCGCACCGCCCACGGCCCGGTACCGGGAGCCCGGCGCGTGACCGTACCCACCGACGCCGCCAAGCGCTGACACCCGCCGTCGACGCCCGGACGGGGAGCGTCCGCGCAGCTCGGTAGGCTTGGCCGGGGTACGTATCGACGATGCAGAGGATTCCGTGGCCAACCTGATCAACCTCGAAGCCGTAAACAAGAGCTTCGGTGTGAAGCCGTTGCTCGACAACGTCTCCCTGGGGGTGCAGGAAGGGGAGCGGATCGGTGTCGTCGGTCTGAACGGTGGCGGTAAGACCACGCTGCTCGAGGTGTTGACGGGGCTCGAGGAACCGGACTCGGGGCGGGTGAGCCGACGCGGTGGGCTGCGGCTCGCGGTCGTCACCCAGCGCGGGGTACTGCCCGAGAACGCGACCGTCGGCGAGGTGGTGCTGGCCGGTCTGGCCGAGGACCAGCGCACCGACGGTGTCGCCGAACACGAGTGGGCTTCCAACCCCCGCATTCGCTCGGTCGTCGAGGGCATCGGCATCGCAGACCTCGGCATGGACGCCCTCGTCGCGAACCTCTCGGGTGGTGAACGCCGCCGCACCGCGCTGGCCGCCGCCCTGGTCCGCGATCTGGACCTGCTGGTGCTCGACGAGCCCACCAACCACCTCGACGTCGAGGGCGTGCAGTGGCTGGCCGAACACCTGGTGAGCCGCCGCAGTGCGCTGGTGGTCGTCACCCACGATCGCTGGTTCCTCGACACCATCGCCAACCGCACCTGGGAGGTGCAGGGCGGCAAGGTGGAGAGCTACGAGGGCGGCTACAACGACTGGATCTTCGCCCGCGCGGAACGGGTCCGCCAGGCCGACGCCAGCGAGGCGCGCCGTCAGAACCTGGCCCGCAAGGAGCTGGCGTGGCTGCGTCGCGGCGCTCCGGCCCGGACCTCCAAGCCGCGCTACCGCATCGAGGCCGCCGAGGCGCTGATCGCCAACGTGCCCGCCCCGCGCGACAACGTCGAACTGGCCTCCTTCGCGCGAAAGCGCCTGGGCCGCGTGGTGATCGAGCTCGAGGACGCCACCCTGGCCATCCCGGACGGCCGGGAACTGCTGAAGGACCTGACCTGGCGGCTGGCCCCGGGCGAGCGCGTCGGCCTGGTCGGGGTGAACGGTTCCGGCAAGACCACGCTGCTGCGCGCCCTGGCCGGTGACCGGGAGCTGCAGTCCGGCAAGCGGATTCAGGGTCAGACCGTCAAGATCGGCTGGCTGCGCCAGGAACTCGACGACCTGCCGCTGAACATGCGGGTGCTGGAAGCGGTCCAGGACGTGGCGATGCGGATGACGCTGGGCGACAAAGAGATCAGCGCCGGTCAGCTCGCCGAACGGCTCGGTTTCACCCCCGCCAAACAGCGCACCCCCGTCGGTGACCTGTCCGGTGGCGAACGCCGCCGCCTGCAGCTGACCCGAATCCTGATGGCCGAGCCCAACGTGCTGCTGCTCGACGAGCCCACCAACGACCTCGACATCGACACCCTGCAGCAGCTCGAGGACATGCTCGACGGCTGGGCCGGAACCATGGTGGTGATCTCCCACGACCGCTACCTGATCGAGCGCATCTGCGACTCCACCTGGGCGCTGTTCGGCAACGGCAAGCTCACCAACCTGCCCGGCGGCATCGAGGAGTACCTGCGCAAGCGCGCCGCCGACGCCGGTTCCGGCAAGCCCACCGCCGCTCCCGTGAATTCCGCCGGCACGGATTCGGCCGCCTATCGGGCCGCCCGCAAGGAGCTCTCCAAGCTGGAACGCGCCATCCAGAAGCTGGACGAGCGGGAGGCGAAGCTGCACACGGCCCTGGCCGCGGCTTCCACCGACCCGGACAAGCTGGTGTCGCTCGGTACCGAGCTAAAGCAGGTGCAGGCGGAGAAGGAAGCCAGCGAAGAGCGCTGGCTCGAATTGGCCGACAACGGCTGATCTTTCGAGGCCGGGCCGCGATTGGTGGCCCGGTTCCGCAGTGCGGCCGGAGCGGCTACCCGTGCTGTTCGAAGGCGCTGGCGTCCAGCGCGGGCACCGGCAGGCAGGTGCGCACGAATCCGCTGCCGAACGACGTCAGTTCGATGGCCCGGTAGAGCACCTTGGTGCCGAAGCTGGCCCGCTTGAGCAGGCGTCGCACCTCGGGCATCGCCTCCAGCAGCTGGTAGCGGTTGGGGTTGCCGAGGGCCTCGCGGGAGACGTCGATCAGGCCGAGCCGGTCGAGGTTGGTCAGGTACTCGTCGATCCGGTTCGGGTAGCGCAGCGCCGCGTCCTCGCCGAGCAGGTTGAAAGTGCCCCGGCTGGAGGATCTTCCGGTGCGCACCTCCACCGCGGGCTGTGACCCGTCCAGATAGAGGTGGCGCACGATGCGGGCCTCGTCGGGAGCCAGTTCGCCCAGGATGCGGGCGTAGGCGGGGTGGTGCGGGTTGTCGTCCTCGGCGTGGAAATCGGCTGAGCGGCGCAGCAATTCGGCGCCGCGGGCACGCAGCACGCTGGTCGGACTGGGTTCGGGGGATTGCTCGTCCAGTTCGGGCGCGGTCACGCCGAGGGCCTGGCGCACCGAATGCCGCACCTGCGCACCGGCATCGGTGAGGATCTCGCGCGGCGCCTGCCCGGCCATGCTGCCGCGCAGCACCACCGAGGTGACGCCGAGCGCGGTGTGCAGACTCCAGAAACTGGCCTCGACCGCCGCCGACACCGCCACCCGGACCACGCCGGTCGCGGCCCGGACCGGTCCGGCGGAGGTGGGTCCGCTGACCGCGAGCGGACCCTTGGGACGGATCGCGAGTTCCGTGGAGGCAGTGCCCGATTCGGGTTCGGTCATATCCATGTGGTCGCGACTCCTGTGCCAAAGATCAGGAGGTGAGCGTAACCGGCGAAGAGCCCCAGCGCGCCGCCATGGACGAACAAGAGCCATTCGTCTTGTTTGATGGCCGATCGCAGCATGTCCACGAACTCCGGGGGCGGCAGCGCCGACATTTGTTTGGCGATGTACTCCTGCACCTGCTTGCCCTGCTGGGCGTTGAAGGCCGGGTCGGCGAAGGCGATGGGCGCGATGGTCATGGCCTCGGAGGTGAAACTGTCCTGCAGCGAGTCGTATTCGGCGTTGCCGAGCGCGAACTTGACCACCGAGCGGGCCGGTCCCAGCGCCCGGTCGGCGGCGGGCTTGAGGGTGTCCTGCAGCATCTGCATGGTGCGGTCGGAGCGCGGCCCGTTGAGCAGTTCGTCGCCGATATTGGCGACGGTCATGATCTCGCTGGCCACCAGTGCGGCGTAGCCCTCGGTGATCTCGGGCTGCCGCTTGATGAGCAGTCCCTGCCGCCACGGGCACCACCACTTGGGGTACGCGGGTGCGAAGATCATGTTGATGCCGATCCAGTTCACCACCCAGCCGATGATCACCCCGCCGATCGGCAGCACGGCCAGCGACGACCAGCCGGTGATATGCAGAATGGCTACCAATACCAGACCCATGGGCGCGCCGAAGTAGAAGCCGAAGTTCTGCATGAATCGCAGTTCCTTGGCCCCGAGTACCTGGAAGACCGAGTTGAGCATCTGCGGCCGCGCCTGGAAGTACCGGATGGTCATCGACTTCACGTCCAGAAGTTGATCGATGTTGTTGCCGAGTTCAGCCGTGAGCTCGCGCAGAATGTCGGGCAGCTGCTCGCGCACGCGAGTATGGATCATCTCGCGAATGCCCGTCGGCAGGTTGTACCAAAGCTGTGGATGCTCGCGCTTCAGAATGTCCTCGACAATGTCGCGAATCTGAAGATCTGCAATTTCAACAAAATGTTCAGCGAGCTTGTCGGGTTCGAGTTCGCGATAGAAATCCGCGACGTTCCCGAGTTTCGCCAGGCCCTTGTCCACGGCGATGCTGGCCATCTTGTCCGCGCGCGACGGCACGATGCCCTGCCAGCCGATCCGCCCGTCGTACTGCAGCAGCGGCAGCACCTGAACTCGCTTGGGCAGCAGCGGAAAAACCGTCTCCAGCCCGGGTAACCGGAAACCGTGGAAACGCACCGGCTTGAACAGCATCAGCACGCCGGTCCAGTTGGTGATATAGCCGATCACACCCGTGAACAACGGAATTGTAATCAGTTCCAACAGGAGGGTCGGATGAACTCCGAACACACTCTCTAGCACGACACCCTCCTGCCGACCGCCTGAACGCCGCCGGCGTGACAACCCCATCGGCCATCGGCGATTCGGACCTTACTGGTTCTTTAGGAACCGAGTCCAGCGGGCGAGTGTCTGAGTCGGAGATCTCGGTCACACTGGCTGGTCTCGATGTTCCTATCCCACGATGGGACCACGAGAATGGCGGGGACCACATCCATATCGTGCAGAGTGCGGGTGTCGCAGGGGGACGCGGTGGGGTCATGTCGAGTGGTTAACGCTGGGCATGGACGGGGTAGCCTTCGGATGGCTTGCGGGTTCAACATGCCCGAGGGTCTGTCGGGGGCAATAATCTGTGGACGATTGGTTCACCTGGCGGATATTCGGAGATGGACGTGGCGGAAGACAGGATCCCGGGGCAGGACGTGGCCCGTCCGGGACCCCGTGCCGTGGAACGCAGCTCGGATGTGGAGCAGCGGCAGATCAGCAATGAGGCACGACTGATCCGCGGCGCCTTCCGGGCGGCCGGGCTGGCGGTCGGCACCGCGGTGCGCGGCACCGAATGGGCGGTCGGCACCAGTCTGGAGATCACCAAGCAGGTCGCCCAGGCAGCGTTGGACGGCGAATCCTCCGCCGATATCGCGGAACGCACCGGCGCGGCACTGCGGTCCATCGCGCGCAGCGCGCTCGGCGTCACCGAGGGGTCGGTGCGCGAGATCGTCAGCTACGTCCCCACCCCGGTCGGCGGCCCGTCGCAGCAGGCCCTCGTCAACGGCGGCCTGGTCCGCTCGGGCACCAGCGACGATCTGCGCCGCCGCGGTGACGCGCTGCTGGCGCGTTCGGCCGACGTGTACTTCACCGAGGACGTGCATCCCGCCTACGACCGCATTCTCGATCAGCTCGCGCCCGACGAGGCCCGCATCCTGCGCTTCATGGCCCTGCAGGGCCCGCAGCCGTCGGTCGACGTGCGCACCAACCGGCCGCTGGGCATCGGTTCCGAACTGGTCGCCGGGGATCTCACCTCGGTGCCCGAGCAGTCCGGCGTCCGCTACCCGGATCGGTCGCGCCACTACCTGATCAACCTCAGCCGCCTCGGCCTGACCATGACCTCCGACGATCCGGTGGTGCTGTCCCGCTACATGGTGCTCGAGGTGCAGCCGGTGGTGGAGCAGGCGCTCAAGAAGGCCGGGCGGGTTCCCAAGATCGTGCGAAAGAGCTTGCGGCTCACCGAGTTCGGCGAGGACTTCTGCACCACCTGCTTCAGCATCAACGGCTGAGGTCGCGGCGGCGGAGCCCGGTAGCGGGCTCCGGACTCGCCGGTCTGATCCCGGGCTGATAGCGATCCGGTACATATCTGTGCCAATGCGTGAAGGTTCGGTATCCCTGATGGGATTGTTGACGGTATGGATTCCGATGCCGTCGCGGCGATCAGCCGGCTGAAGTTCCGCTACCTGCGTGCCCTGGACACCAAGTCGTGGGAGGAGTTCGCCGACACCATGATTCCGGAGGCCACCGCCACCTACAGCGAGTACCTCCAATTCGAGTCGCGCGACGCCTTTCTCGCGTTCATGCGCAATACGCTGGGCCCGCACGTGATCACCGAACACCGTTGCGACCACCCGGAAATCGACATCGACGGGGATACCGCGGTCGGCACCTGGTACCTGGCGGACACCGTGCTCATCCCCGGCCACAACATGCTGCTACGCGGCGCGGCCTTCTACTCCGACCGCTACGTGCTCTGCGAGGACGGCCGCTGGCGCATCGCGCACACCGGCTACGAACGCACCTACGAGGTGGTGCTGTCGCTCTCGGATCTACCCAGCCTGCGGCTGACCTCGAGCCGCTGGGGTCTGATCGCCCGCGATCCGGCCGACGCGCCGCGCACCGAACCGAGCTCGGACGGCAGCGGCACGCTCGGTTAGCGGCTCAGTGCAGTTGGTTCTGCGCGGGTTCCAGGCCCACGCGCAGCAACAGTTCCACCGCGTCGGCGGTCTGCTCGACGATCACCGGAACCTCTTTGCGCTCCGGCGCGGAGAACGGCTTGAGGACGTAATCGGCGGGGTCCTGACGACCCGGCGGACGGCCGATGCCGAAGCGCACGCGCAGATAGTCCTTGGTGGTGAGGGCCTGCGAGATGGACCGCAGACCGTTGTGCCCGCCTTCGCCGCCGCCGCGCTTGAGGCGGATATCGCCGAAGGGCAGATCGAGCTCGTCGTGCACGACGATCACGTCGGTGGCGGGCACCGAGAAGAATTTCGCCAGCGCCGCGACGGGACGCCCGGACAGGTTCATGTAGCTGCGGGGCTTGGCCAGCAACACTTTTCGCCCGTCCAGGCGGGCCTCGAGCAGATCCGCGCCGGACTTCTTGTGCACGGTGAAACGGCCGCCGACGCGCTCCGCGAGCACATCGGCGACCAGGAAACCGACATTGTGCCGGGTGCGCTCGTATTCGGTTCCGGGGTTACCCAGTCCGACCACGAGCGCGGGCCCGGCCGTGTCTTCGGTCATCGCGAACCAATCGCCTCGGTTACCGCAAACCGTTGTGGGAGTAGGAGTTACTCGGCGGCTTCGGCGTCGTCGCCCTCTTCGGCGGCGGCCGACGGGGCGGCGATGATGTTGACGATCAGGGCCTCGGGGTCGCCGGCCAGGGTGGCGCCCTTCGGCAGCGCGATCTGGCCCGCGAGGATCTGGGTGCCGGCCTCGATGCCCGCGATGGAGACCTCGATGGAGTCGGGGATGTTCAGGGCCTCGACCTCGATGGACAGCACGATGGTGTCCTGCTGGACCAGGGTGCCGGAGGCGGCCTCGCCGACCAGAGCGACGGGCACGTCGGTGGTGATCTTCTCGCCACGACGCACGAGCAGCAGGTCGGCGTGTTCGATGTAGCGGCGGATCGGGTGCACGACGACCGACTTGGTCATCGCCAGCTGCTTCTTGCCCGCGATGTCCAGGTTCAGGATGGCGTTGGTGCCGTGCTCGCGCAGGATGGCGGCGAAGGCGCGCGCGTCGATGGACAGGTGCTGCGGCTCTTCGTTGTGGCCGTAGAGCACGGCGGGAACGTTGCCGTCGCGGCGGGTGCGGCGGGCAGCGCCCTTACCGAACTCGGTGCGTACATTGGCTGCGAGAAGGCTGGCGTCGGACATGACTGTCTACTCCTACGGCTCGTCCGGGCTGTAATGTCAGCGGGCCAGGGGCGGTGCCACCTGGCTACTGTTCTGGTCTGCTCGTCAGGCGAGGACCGAACATGGGACGGCCGAAATACGGGCCGAGCCGCGTCGATCACGGTGGGCAACTGGGTGCCACACCCTCGCCGAGACAACCCGAGAACTCTAACACGCGGGCGCAGAAGCCTTGTCACGCGCCCCGGTGTCGGGGTATTACGCGGGTGCAAACAAAATCGGCAGCGATGAATCCGGCGAAAAGCTCGCGAAGATGCTCGATTGATCCCAGAATGTGAACGCCTATCGTTTCACACCAAGGATTTCATTATGAAGCACATCGCACGCCTCGGCCTCGCCACCACCGGTGCCGCCGCGGTTTCCGCCGCCATCCTGCTGTCCGCCCCCGTCGCCTCCGCGGACATCCCCACCGCCGCGCCCGTGACGGCCAACGACTGCGGCCCGACCGGACCCTCCGCCCCCACCGGCGGCGGCACCTCCATCAACACCGGCAGCGCCAACAGCCTGATCTCGGTCATCACCAAACTGCTCGGTGCGGGCGGGATCGTCACCAACGTGGGCTGACCGGCACTGACGGCCGCCCTTTCGAAACCTCCGCCACAGACAGAATCATCTGCAGCATAAGGACATTCGCGTGAAGACATCGACCATCCACCGCTCCGGTGCCGGTGCGACCGCAATCGCGGCACTCTCCGCCACCCTCGCGCTGACCGCCCCGTTCGCGGCCGCCGACACCGTCAGCAACGGCATCACCATCCTGGGCTCGAACTATTCGGTGGGCAACGTCTACACCGTCGCCTTCGACGTCACCCAGACCGGTGCGGAAGTGCAGGTCTTCGACCAGCTCGCCGGTGCGTCGTCCACCACCCAGATCGGGTCCTCGACCGTCACCTCCGGCAGCCGCCAGTCGTTCCCGTGGATCCCCGTCGGTGTCGGCTCGCATCAGATCTGGGCGACCGTCACGCTCAACTCGGCGACACTCCCGGAAATCGGCCCGATCACCGTGAGTGTCGCCGCTCCGGACCCCAATTCCGGTAGCGCGAAATCCTTCCCGGTGCTAGGTAATTTGATCAGCTCATTGAGCAGCCTGTCCGCCAAGTAAGGAAACACCCTTGAAGCTCGCCCACCGTCTCGGCCTGAGCGCCGCCGGAATCGCCGCACTGTCAGCCACCGTCGCCCTCGCGGCGCCCTTCGCCGCGGCCGACACCTCCAACAACGGCATGACCGTCGTCGGTTCCACCTACCAGACCGGCACCGCGTACACCATCAATGTGGTCACCGGTCTGCCCGGCATCAGCGCTGCCGTCTACGACACCATCGGTTCCAACACCGTCTCCGTCGGTACCGCGGTCTCGTCGAACAACAGCACCCAGGCCTCGATCCAGTGGACCCCCACCACGTCGGGCTCGCACCACCTCTGGGCCGTCCTGACCAGTGGCTCCCAGTCGGTCCCCACTCCGGGCCCGCTGGACGTCACCGTTTCCGACGCCCCCACCTCGCCGCTCGCCACCGGGACCGGTAGCGCCAGCACGCTGCTGCCCCTCATCACCAACCTGCTGAACAGCCTGGGCACTCAGACCACCAACTGAGTCCGGCACGACGGCCGGTTGTTCGATTCCATTCGGGGTCGAACAACCGGCCGTTTCGTTTTCCGGTGCCTAGGCGGCCTTGAAAGTCGTTGCGTAGCAATCGACATAGGGCCGACCTGACCGCTGCACGAGATCGGCCATCAGTTCGTCGGTGGCCCGGCGCACACCGCCCTGATCGGCGGGCAGGAAATAGCGCGGGCGGCCGAACGAGATCCGCACCTTGGCGGGCCGCAGGAATCGGCGATGCCGCGAATTCACCCGATCGGTGCCGGACAGCACGACCGGGATCACGGGCGCGCCCGTCTGCATGGCCACCCGGATCACGCCGGTGCGGCCGCGGTAGATACGACCGTCGGGCGAGCGGGTGCCTTCCGGATGGATTCCCCAGATGCCACCCGATTCCAGAATTCGCGCGGCCGCGGTGAGGGAATCGGATCCGGCCGTGCCGCCGGTGCGATCCACCGGCACCTGTCCGGTGGCGTTCATGACGAAGCGGTTGAGGCGCCCGCGCCAGCCGCCCGCGGTGAAGTACTCCTGCTTGGCCAGGAAGGTGACCGGTCGATCGACCACCAGGCACAGGTACAGGGAGTCGACCACGGCGAGGTGGTTGGCCGCGATGATGACCGGACCGTCGGCCGGAACATGGTGCAGCCCTTCGATCTCAGGTCGGCCGAGCAGCCGCAGCACCGGCCCCACCAGCACGTGCTTGAGCAACCAGTACCACATGAAAAGCCCTCCCGGAATGCGTCCGTAGACACTGTCTACATCTAGGTCTACTCCACCCTCGTAGACGCTGTCTACTCATTCGGCGAGAATGGCCGATATGAGTTCTGTTGAGCCGCTTCGGGAACGACTGGTCACCGTCGGGGTCTCCATGCTCGAACAGGCCGGGGCCGCGCAGCTGGGACTGCGGGCCATCGCGCGCGAGGCGGGGGTGTCGCACGGCGCGCCCCGGCGCTGGTTCCCCACCCACAATGCGCTGCTGGCCGCCATCGCCGCCCGCGGATATCGCGATCTACGCACCGAAATCGAAGCGGTGCAGGCTGATTCGCCTCGGCAGCGGGTGGAGGCCACCGGGCTGGCCTTCGTGGACTTCGCCGGTCGCCGCCCCGAGATGTTCACCCTGATGTTCCGCCACGACCTGCTCGAGGGGGCGGGCGAGAACCTCCGTGAGACCGTCACGCTGCCGCTGTTCCGACACTGGCGCGAGATCGTGGCCGCCTGCGTCCCCGACCCGACCGGTGTGCGTGCCCTGAGCCTGTGGATGAATCTGCACGGCGTCGCGGTGCTGGCGGGCAACCGCAGCCTCGAGGCTGTCGCGCCGGGAAGCGACGTGCCGGTGCTGGTGATCGCGGCGGTGGCGCAGTATCTGGGCACGCCGGGCTGATTCCCCGGCGGTCCGGGCTGGTCGCAGGTCACATCGGCCGGTCGCGTAACCTGGACCGGTTGCCTCGTCTGCACAAAAGGAGTCCCCCGTGAGTTCCCCGACTGCCAGCGCGACCTCTGCTACCTCCGGGCGGCTGGCCGGCGAGGCGGCGCGGCGGCGCACCTTCGCGGTGATCTCGCACCCGGACGCCGGTAAATCCACGCTCACCGAGGCCCTCGCCCTGCACGCCAAGGTCATCTCCGAGGCGGGCGCGATCCATGGCAAGGCCGGACGCAAGGCCACCGTCTCCGACTGGATGGAGATGGAGAAGGCCCGCGGCATCTCGGTCAGCTCCACGGCACTGCAGTTCGAATACGGCGACTGCGTCATCAACCTGGTCGACACCCCCGGCCACTCCGACTTCTCCGAGGACACCTACCGCGTGCTCACGGCGGTCGACGCGGCGGTCATGCTCATCGACGCCGCCAAGGGCCTGGAACCGCAGACGCTCAAGCTCTTTCAGGTCGCGCGCGATCGCGGCATCCCGGTCATCACCGTCATCAACAAGTGGGACCGGCCGGGCCAGTCGCCGCTGGAACTGCTCGACGAGATCGTCGACCGCATCGGCCTCACCCCCACCCCGCTGTTCCTGCCGGTCGGCATCGCCGGTGATTTCCGCGGCCTGCTGCGCCGCGGCGAGGACGGCGCGGCCACCGAATACATTCACTTCACCCGCACCGCGGGCGGCGCGACCATCGCGCCCGAGGAGCACTACACGCCCGAGCAGGCCCTCGAACGCGAGGACGACGTGTGGGTCACGGCCGCCGAGGAGAGCGAACTGCTCTCCGCCGCCGGGCAGGACCACGATCAGGAACTGTTCCTGGCCGGGCACACCTCGCCGGTCATCTACGCCTCGGCCATGCTGAATTTCGGTGTGCGCCAGATCCTCGAGACGCTCATCGAGCTGGCGCCGCCGCCGCGCGCCCGCAAGGACGTCAACGGCGACCCGCGCGAAACCAGCGCCCCCTTCAGCGCGGTCATCTTCAAGGTGCAGGCCGGGATGGACACCGCGCACCGCGACCGGCTGGCCTTCATGCGCATCGTGTCCGGCGAGTTCGAGCGCGGCATGGTGGTTACCCACGCCCAGACCAACCGCCCCTTCGCCACCAAGTACGCGCTCACCGTCTTCGGCCGCGAACGCACCACCGTCGACACCGCCTACCCCGGCGATGTGGTCGGCCTGGTCAACGCGACCGCCCTGGCCCCCGGCCACACCCTGTACGTGGACAAGAAGGTGGAGTTCCCGCCCATCCCGTCCTTCGCGCCCGAGCACTTCGCCACCCTGCGCGCCAAGACCGCCGACAAGTACAAGCAGTTCCGTAAAGCCATGGACCAGTTGGACTCCGAGGGCGTGGTGCAGGTGCTGCGCAACGACGCCCGCGGTGACGCCTCCCCGGTGCTGGCCGCCGTCGGACCCATGCAGTTCGAAGTCGTCACGGCGCGAATGCAATCCGAGTTCAACGTCGAGACCCAGCTCGACTTCCTGCCCTTCCAGCTGGCCCGGCGCACCGACGCCGAATCGGCCGACGAACTCAACCGCCAGCGCGGCGTCGAGGTCTTCACCCGCACCGACGGCGCGCTGCTGGCGCTGTTCAGCGACAAGTGGCGGCTGCAGTACATCGTCAAGGAACTGCCGAAGCTGACCCTCGACGTGCTGGTCGCCGGAGCGGAATAGCCTTCCGCGCCATGCTCAGCCGAGGTGGCCCGCGGTCGCCGAGCGGCGCAGCTTGCCCGACGAGGTCTTCGGGAGGGCTCCGGGCCCGAGGACGGTGACACTGCGCGGGCGGACGCCGACTTCGGAGAATACGGCGTGCACGATCTCGTGCTCGATGCGCTTGACCTCGTCGGGGTGCTGGTGATTGTTGGATTCGACCACGACGGCGAAGCTTTCGCGTTTCTGGCCCGCGTCCAGGCGGACGGCGACGGCATTGCCGGGGCGAACACCCTTGACCCGCAAGGCTGCTCGCTCGATGTCGGTGGGGAAGATATTGCGGCCCGCCATGATGATGACGTCCTTGATGCGGCCGCAGACCACCACCAGCCCGTCCTCGGTGATGTAGCCGATATCGCCGGTGTCGAGCCAGCCGTCGGCGTCCTGGGCGGGGCGGAAACCCTCGACCGTCACGTAGCCGGAAGTCACTGCCGGGCCGCGCAATTCGATGACGCCGACACTGCGCACCGGCAGCGCATGATGTTCGGCGTCGACCACGCGACCCTCGAGGTTGTCGACCAGATATCCGAGGGTGGGCAGACGGCGGATGCTCCCGTGGTGATGGCCGGGGTCGCGGACCGGGATGGCCTTGCCGAGGGCCTCCAGCAGGTCCGCGTCGACGATGTCGATGACCTGTCCGAGCCCGGGGTCCGGAATCGAGACCGCCAGGGTGGTCTCGGCCATGCCGTAGACCGGGGTCAGGGCCATCGGGTTGAGCCCGAAGCGTTTTCCGGCGTCGGCGAGCGCGTCCATGGTGTCGGCGTCCACCGGTTCCGCGCCGTTCCACATGTAGCGGACGCTGCTCAGATCGAAGGCGCCGTCCGCCGCCGCGCGCAGCCGGCGACCCAGCAGCGAATAGGCGAAATTCGGTGCGGCGGTGACCGTCCCGCGATACTTCGAGATCAGCTCGGCCCAGAGAATCGGCCGGGTCAGGAAATCCAGCGGCGTCACGCACACCACCTCCGCGCCGAATTGCATGGGCACGCTGAGGAATCCGACCATGCCCATATCGTGGAACAGCGGCAGCCAGCTGATCATCACGTCGTCGTCGAGCTGGAATTTCACCCGATCGAACATGGCGTAGGCGTTGACGAAGAAATTGCCGTGCGTGATCCGGACCGCCTTGGGCGAGCCGGTGGATCCGGATGTCAACTGCTGCAGGGCGATCGCGTCCTCGTCGGTGGGCACCGGCTCGACCGGTTCCCCGGCCCGCATATCGGCGATGGTCACCACGGGGATGCCGCGTTGGCGCAGCAAGGGTTCCGCGATCTCGAACGGTGCGCCCAGGATCACCGCGCGCGCCTCGATCATGCCGAGCACGGTCTCGGTGTCGCGCGCCCACACCTCCAGATCGGTGCGCGGCGTGGGCTGATGCAGCATGGTGATCGAGGCTCCGCGCATCCACACCGCCTGGCAGGCGGGCGCGATATCGACCGGCATGCCCGCCAGGACGCCCACCGCGTCCCCGGGACCGATGCCCGCGGCCGCCAGCCCGCCCGCCATTCGGCGTGCGAGAGCGTGGATTTCGCCCCAGGTGTGCCGCACCGGCGCGGTGGGTTCCCCGGTTACCAGCCCGCGCTGTGAAGCCCGGGCGGTGGCATACATTTCGTCGGTGAAGCGGCTCACGAGCGACTCCTCAAACGCAGGACCAGCACTTCAAATATCCCGCGCGCGGGCGGTCCCGTTAACCGTTTCGGAGTTATGCGGTCGGTTTATCCGAGTGTGGTCGCTCGTCTGGTGGAGTGTGGTATTCGCGCCTAGTGGAGGGTGGTGACCGCGCGGACGAACCGGTCGAGGTCCTCGAAGCTGACGAAGGCGTGCGGGGAGGCCCGCACCACCGAATGCAGTTCGCGTGCCGACATATCGAGCAGGGTGGAGCCGCGGTGGCTGACGGTGACGGTGACGGCCTGCTCGGCCAGCCGGTCGCGGACCCGGACGGGTTCGAGCCCGTCGACGGTGAAGGACACGATGCCCGCGTGCTGGGTGCCGCGGTCGCGGACGGTCACCCCGGAGATCTCGGGCAGGGCCTTGCGCAGGTATTCGGCGCGTTCGGCGACGGCCGCGTAGATGCGGGCCGGGCCCTGATCGAGCAGGTAGCGCACGGCCGCACCGAGCCCGAGGCGGCCCGCGACGTCGTGTTCCCAGAATTCGAAGCGGCTGGCGTCGGCGGCGAGCACGTAGTCGTCGGGTGCGGTCCATTCGGCGCTGTGCAGGTCCAGACGCCCGGGTTCCAGGCTCAGCGCCAGTTCCGGGCGGACGTAGAGAAAGCCGGTGCCGCGAGGTCCGCGCAGCCATTTGCGGCCGGTCGCCGACAGCGCGTCGACGCCGAGTTCGGTCACGTCCAGGGGCAGCTGCCCGGCCGACTGACAGGCGTCCAGCAGCACCAGCGCGCCCACCCGGCGGGCGATGCGGGCGGCTTCGGCGACCGGATTCACCAGTCCGCCGTTGGTCGGAACATGGACCAGCGAAACGAGTTTCACGCGTTCGTCGAGCATGGTCTCGAGTGCGTCGAGATCGAGTTGGCCGCTGCTGTCGCTGGGGATGTGCTCGACAGTCGCACCGGTCTGTCTCGCGCGCTGCAGGGCGGCGATGGCATTGCTGGCGTAGTCGGCGCCGGAGATCAGGATGCGGTCGCCGGGGGCGAGTGGCACCGAGTAGAAGAAATCGCTCCAGGAGCGGCTGGCGCTGTCGCTGAGTGCGATGGCGGCGGGGTCCGCGCCGAGTAGTTCGCCGATAGCGGTCTTGACCGCGTGCAGGTCGTCGAGCCGCTCGTTCGCTGCCCGGTAGCCACCGATCTCCGCTTCGCGTTTCAGATGCGCGATGGCGGTGTCCACGACCACCCGAGGCGGCAGCGAGGACCCCGCGCTGTCGAGGAAAACCTGGGTTTCGCACCCGGGGGTGTCGGCACGCAGACGAGCGATATCCAGCATGCTCACGACCCTAACGCTTGGTGTGTTTCCCAATTCGTCAGATTTCTTGTCACCGTCCGTCGTTACCCTGGTTTGGGTCGCCGTGTGCCCCCGCCCGGTGACAGTTACCCAAAACGGAGGTTGGCATGGCTGTCACAGCGTCCCCGACCGATGTGCTGCGTAATGGCCTGGCCGAGTCGGAGCCGGGCGGCGAGTTCACTTCACGTGCCGCCGCCGAGGCTTACGTCGGAAAAGTCTGTTTCAAACAGGGCCCACCGCAGCTCATCGGCGCTGAACTCGAGTGGCTCACCGCGCAGGGTGAGCTTTCGGCGACCAATTCGCGTCCGGACCTGAGAGTCCTCGCGGAAGCACTCGGACCGTATGCGCCGCGGTCCATTTCTCCAGATTCCCCGGCCGTTCCGTTGCCGGGCGGCAGCCGGGTCACCATCGAACCCGGCGGTCAGATCGAATTGTCCAGCGCCCCCTTCGGCTCCGCCGCCGAATTGTGCGAGCGCTTGCGAGCAGACACGATCCGCCTGCGGGAGCTACTCGAATCCCGCGCCATCCGAACCTTTTCCGCCGCCGCCGACCCGATTCGGCGGCCGCATCGCGTGCTGCAGTTGCCGCGCTACCGGGCGATGGAGCAGTCCTTCGCCGGTATCGGCCCCTTCGGCGCGCTCATGATGTGCAATACCGCCGCCACCCAGGTGAGCGTCGACGCGGGCGCGGATCCCGCCGAGGTCGCCGCCCGCTGGCAGGCCCTGTATCGCGTCGGCCCGGCGCTGCTGGCCGCCTTCGCCTGCTCCCCGGCGTTGCACACCGCCCCGCCGGGGGCGTGGGCCTCGCAGCGCATGCGGGCCTGGCAGCGGCTCGATCACCTGCGCACCCGCCCGCCGGTGCACGACTGGGCGGATCCGATCACCGGCTATGCCCGCTGGGTGCTCGAGGTGCCGCTGCTGTGCGTCCGCTCCGAGGGCGCGGACTGGGCGGCCCCGCCCGGCGCCACCTTCGCCGACTGGCTGTGCGGTGCGCTGGACGACGAGATCGGCCGCCGCCCCGACCGCGCCGATCTGGACTATCACCTGACCACGGTGTTCCCGCCGGTGCGCGCGTCCGGGCACCTGGAGGTGCGCTACCTCGACACCCAGCCGGGTGACGGCTGGTCGGTGCCGGTCCATGTCATCGACGCGCTCATGTCCACGCCCGCCGTGGTGGCCCAGGCGTCGGCGCTCTCGGCGTCGACCGCCGAACTGTGGTCCGAAGCGGCCCGGCACGGTCTCGCGCATCCGGAACTGCGCACCGCCGCGGTGGCCCTGCTCGAGCTGGCCACCGCCCACGCCGCCGGCGCCGAGGCCGCCCGCCAACTGGGCGCCGCCGCCGAGCGATGTCGCAGCGGTCGCGCCCCCACCGATACCGAATTCGGAGCTCTCGCATGACTGTTCAGCTACCGGGCGCGGATCGCGCCGAGACCGAGCGACTACGGGAGCGCATCGCCGAGACCCTGCGGCGGTCACGGCGGCGCACCCTCGCCCTGACCGAATGCGTGGACGAGGCCGAACTGGTCGCCCAGCATTCCCGGATCATGAGCCCGCTGGTGTGGGATCTCGCGCACATCGGCAACCAGGAGGAACTGTGGCTGGTGCGTGATGTGGGCGGACGAGAACCGTTGCGCGAGGACATCGATCAGCTCTACGACGCCTTCAAGCACGCGCGCGCCGACCGTCCCGCCCTGCCGCTGCTGAATCCGGAGCAGGCCCGCGACTACGTCGGCACCGTCCGCGACAAGGTGTGGGATGTGCTGGCGCACAGCCCCTTACGCGGCAACGACCTGGTGCACGACGGTTTCGCCTTCGGCATGATCGCCCAGCACGAGCAGCAGCACGACGAGACCATGCTGGCCACCCACCAGCTGCGCACCGGCGAGGCGGTGCTGTCGGCCCCGCCCACACCCGCCGCCCGGGTCCGGGTGACCGGCGAGATCGTGGTCCCCGCAGGCGAATTCACCATGGGCACCGACACCGATCCGTGGGCGCTGGACAACGAACGTCCCGCGCACCCGGTGTTCGTCCCCGCCTTCGCCATCGACGCCGCCCCGATCACCAACGAGCAGTTCCTGGCCTTCCTCGACGACGGCGGCTACGAACGGCCCGAACTCTGGTCCGAGCGCGGCTGGGCGCATCGCGTCGAGGCCGGTCTCACCGCCCCGGAATTCTGGGAGCAGGACGCCGGAGGTCATTGGTGGCGAAGGGTTTTCGGCACCATGCAGCCGCTGCGCGCCCACCAGCCGGTGGTCCACGTCTGCTACTTCGAGGCCGAGGCCTACGCCGCCTGGGCGGGCAAACGCCTGCCCACCGAGGCCGAATGGGAGAAGGCCGCCCGCTTCGACCCCGCCACCGGCCACTCCCGCCGATACCCCTGGGGCGACGCCGACCCCGACGACAGCCTCGCCAATCTCGGCCAGTCCCACCTGGAACCGGCCGACGTGGGCGCCTACCCGGCCGGTGCCTCGCCCCTGGGCGTGCACCAGCTGATCGGCGACGTCTGGGAGTGGACCTCCTCCGACTTCACCCCCTACCCCGGCTTCCACGCCTTCCCCTACCGCGAATACTCCGAGGTCTTCTTCGGCGGCGACTACCGCATCCTGCGCGGCGGCTCCTTCGGCGCCGACCAGGTAGCCGCCCGAGGCACCTTCCGCAACTGGGACCACCCCATCCGCCGCCAGATCTTCTCCGGCTTCCGCCTGGCCAGAGACCTGAGATCGGACGAGCAGTGAGGTCCGGCCATCGGGCCCGCCCGCGGGCGCCGTACCCGATTGGGGGACAGCGCCTTCGGCCGGAAGATGAGACAGGTCGGGAGAGCACCTACGGGGTCGGCGCGGCGGGCTGCTGTGGTCCGGGCTGTGCCCTGAGATCGGAAGTGCGCTGATGTGCAGACATCTGGCCTATCTGGGTGCGCCGGTTCCGGTGGGGGAGTTGGTGACTCGGGGCCCGCATTCGTTGCGGGTGCAGTCGTGGGCTCCTCGGGAGATGCGTGGGGGCGGGACCATCAATGCCGACGGGTTCGGGGCGGCCTGGTGGCATACGCCGGATTCCGGTGCGGCTGAGGCTGGTTCGCCGGTGGTGAGTCGGTATCGCAGCGCCGCGCCGATCTGGACTGATCCGGCGGTGGAGGAGGTGCTGTCGCAGATTCGGTCCACGGCCGTGTTGGCGGCGGTGCGGTCGGCCACGGTGGGGATGCCGGTGGAGCGGTCGGCCTGTGCGCCGTTCACGTACGGACGGTGGGCTTTCAGCCACAACGGGTCGATTTCGGAGTGGCGGGGAGTGCTGGCTTCGATTGCGGCGGAGTGGGGTTCGCCCTCGTTGTTGGAGGCGGAGTCGCTCACCGATTCGGCGGCGCTCTGGGTGATCCTGCGCGGGTTGCTCGACGGCGGGTCCGGTGCCGGGGCCGAGAGTGCGGCCGCCGCAGCGCCGGGACCGGGACCGGGACCGGAGGAAACCGGGGCCTCGACATCGACCTTTTCGTGGGGCACCGGGTCCAGCACGGTCTCGATGCCCTGGGGCGCACCGAAATCCAAGGTGTGGGGCTGGTCCACCACGGTGGACAGCCGGGGTGCGAAGACCACGTTCCACGGCTCGCGTGCGAGCAGTCGTTCGCGCGCGGAGCGTGGATCGCGCGCGGAGACCAGCTCCGGTTCGGGCAGTAGCTCCGCGTCGGGCAGTTCGGGCGTGGAGGCCGCTGCGACCGGAATTGATCCGGGCGAGGCGTTGCGGCGGGTGACGGCCGCCGTGCTGGCGCGATCTCCCAAGGCGCGCTTGAACTTTCTGCTGGGTGACGGCGAGAACCTGTGGGCCACGACGTGGCACCACGCTTTGTCGGTCCTGGAGACCGACGCGTACATGGTGGTGGCCTCCGAGCCGTACGACGACGATCCGCGCTGGCGGCCGATTGCCGATCGGCAGTTGGTCACGGTGCGGGGCGGACGGTTGTCGGTGGCGCCGCTGGATATCGAATTCGGAAGGGCTGGTTCATGAGTGCGGCGACGGTGGACATTCATCTGACCGACGACGATCTACGGGACGCACTGCGCGAGGACGTGCGGCGCGGTCTGACGGCGACCCCGAAGTGGTTGCCACCCAAATGGTTCTACGATGCCCGCGGCAGCGAGCTGTTCGAGAAGATCACCGAGCTGCCCGAGTACTACCCGACCCGCACCGAACGCGCCCTGCTGGAGCGCGTGGTCGGGGAGATCGCGGAGATCGCCCAGGCCGAGATGCTGGTGGAGCTGGGCGCGGGTTCGGCGGCCAAGACCCGGCTGCTGCTGGGCGCGCTCTCGGCGGCCGGTCCGCTGAAGGCCTATGTGCCGCAGGATGTCTCGGTGACCGCCCTACAGGGTGCGGCCGACGAGGTGGCCGAGGAGTTCCCGAACCTGGCGGTGCACGGTGTGGTCAGCGACTTCACCGCCACCCTGGACAATCTGCCGCGCGGCGGCCGTCGCATGGTGGCCTTCCTCGGCGGCACCATCGGCAATATGGTGCCCGCCGAGCGCGCCGAATTCCTGGGCGGTATCCGGGATGTCCTGGAGCCGGGGGAGCAGCTGCTGCTGGGCGCGGGCCTGGTCATCGATCCGGCGGTGCTGGTGCCCGCCTACGACGACGCGGCCGGGGTGACCGCCGAGTTCAATCGCAATGTGCTGCATGTCCTCAACGCCCGCCTGGGCGCGAACTTCGATCCCGAACAGTTCGTGCACGTGGCGGTCTGGGATGCCGAGAACGAGTGGATCGAGATGCGGCTGGAGGCATCTCGCGCCATGACGGTCACGGTCGCGGAACTCGACCTGACCGTCGAGTTCGCCGCCGGTGAGCAGCTGCGCACCGAGATCTCGGCGAAGTTCCGCCGCGAGGTGCTCGAAAGCGAGCTCACGGCAGCGGGTTTCGACACCGAGCGGGTGTGGACCGACCCGGACGACCGCTTCGCCCTGGTGCTGGCACAGCGGCGGTAGCCCGTCAGTGCTGTGCGGTGACGGCCGCCAGCCATTCGATGAGCGGCCGCAGTTCCTCCCACGCCGCCCGGATCTCCCGGGCGGCGCGCGGGGTGGTCAGCCAGTCGGGTGCGCCGAAATCGCGTCCGGCGGTGAGGGATTTGTGCCGCAGCAGCTCGATGCGCGGGTGGTCGATCGGGTAGCCCTTGGGTTTGGTGGCGAGCTTCTCGCCGCCGATCCCGTACCCGGCCGAAACCAGTTGTGCGATGAGCTTTTCCAGCTCGGTCCCGCGCACCTCGTCGTCGACCGCGATCCGCAGTGCGGTGAGCTGCGCGGGTGACGCGCCGTACATGCCGCCCGCCACCCGCAGTCCGGCCGCGCTGATCTGCACGTACCACCCGGAGTACTGCGCGGTGTAGACCACCGCGCCCTGGTGGGTCTTGTACGGCGACTTGTCCTTCGCGAAGCGCACGTCGCGGTGCGGCCGGAACATCTTGGCCTCGCCGAACCCGTGCTCCAGGTCGGCGATGAGGGCCTTCATCGGATCCCGTACCGAGTCTTCCCACACCGTCTTGTGGGCGTTCCAGAAGCTCTTGGAGTTGTCGGCTTCCAGGTCTTCGTAGAAATCGAGCCCGGCGAGCGGGAATCCGGTGAAATCGGCCATGGCTAATTATTGTTCGGCATGACCCCGGAGCCGTAAATCGCGAGTCCGATTCCGAAGCCCACGATCAGCGCGACACCCGAGGCGATGGCCGCCCACTTGCCCAGTGGCTCACCCTTGTTGTGCCCGATGACACCCAGCACGATGCCCGCGATACCGAATCCGGGCGGGCAGAACAGCAGCGCGATGGCGGCGCAGACGAAGGCGATGATCGAGTAGGTCTGCGCTCCGCTGCGCGGCGGGGGCGCACCGAATCCGCCCTGCGGATAGGGCTGGTACTGCGGCTGCCCGTACCCCTGTTGCCCGTAGGGCTGCTGTCCGTACTGCTGCTGGCCCGGGTTCATCGGGTAGGGCGGGAATCCGCCTGGGCCCTGGTCGAATCCGCCCTGCGGGGGCGTGGTGCCCGGATATCCGTATACCCCGCCGCTCGGGTACTGCTGCGGGTCGGCGGCCGGGTTGAAGACGGTCGGGTCCGGCGTCTGTCCGGACGGCGGCGCGTCGCTGCGCGGTTCCGACGGCGGGGCGTCCTTCTTGAACATGTCGCTGGGGCCTGAGCCGGGTTCGTCGGTCGGCGTGCTCATGGCGCGGCCTCCTCAGTCGTGTAGTGAACGCGTTCCTAGAGGTATCCCGAAACCGGTCCGCTTACGCAACATTCCGCTAGTCGTCCGGTCCGTCGACGATGTCCATGGCGGCCACTTCGGCGGGCCGGTCGTCCTCGGCGTCGGTCTGCGCGCGACCGCGCTTGCGCGTCCATTCCTGGTCGAGTTCGGCGTCGATGCCCAGTCGCCCGGTGTCGTCGCTCTCGCGGTTGCGGATGACGAGTTCGCTGGGCGGGTCGGCGATGTAGCGCTGGTATTCGCGGATCTCGTCTTCCTGGTCGTCGTCGCCGAGGTCGTAGTCGAGATTGTCGACATCGCTGTCGAAGACCTGGTCGGTGTCGAAGACCTCGTCCATCACGCGGGCGTCGTCCTCGTCGGGCGCCTGGGCCATCTCGACTCCACCTCTCTGCGCCTGAGCGCACCAGTAGCAATCCGTGATTCGCCTCAACGCTACCGCTGCTGTCTATGCCGGGCAGCAATTGCTGTCCGTTTCGTCCCAGCGTGGGAGTCCTGAGACCCGAAAAGCCCCTGCTCGAGCGGGTAGCTCGGGCAGGGGCTCGCCGATATGCCCGAGGGGACCGGGCCGGGGACTACTGGGCGGAGAGGCTGCTCAGCAGACCGGAGAGCGGGTTGCCGCTGGCGGATCCGGTGCCGCCGGGGGTGACCGGCGCGGTGGTGACGTTGACCGTCACGGTCTTGCTGCTGATGAGTTCCTGGGTGGCCTTGATCACGTGGGAGCCCGTGGTGGTCGGGGTCCACTGGATGGTGGCGCTGGTGCCGCTCGGGTTGACCTTGCCGATGTCGGTGCCGTTGTCGGAGAACGACACCTGGAACAGCCCGGAGGTGACGGTGACGGTCGCGGTGACGGTGTACGCCTGGCCGACGTAGAACGTCGAGCCGCTGCCCGCGCTGAGGTCGGTGACCAGTGCGTTGGCCTGCGGGGCCGCGACGAGGGCGGCGGTGACGACCGCGCCGAAGAGTCCGGTAGCAAGTCCGGTTCGCTGTGAAATGCGCATGTTTTCCCTGTGCTCCTGCTCGTGCCTACGACTGTGTGGGCGTACCGGAGGCTACCGAGCTGCGGATTAGCGCGCGGCCATTTTGAAAGAAATGTATTTCAGAACGGGATGGGGCCTTGTGCCGAAATCGTCCCACATATACCGAGGGCCCCGGCGCAAGCGCCGGGGCCCCATGGCAATTCGTCGGAAATTACGCGTTGCCGTTGAAAAGGCCGGTGACCGAACCGTTCTCGAAGACCTCGCGAATGGTCATGGCCAGCAGCGGCGCGATCGACAGCACGGTCAGCGTCGGGAACTTCTTGGACTCGTCGATCGGCAGCGTGTTGGTCACCACGACCTCCTTGGCGCCACTGTTCGCCAGCCGCTCGGCGGCCGGGTGGCTGAGGATGCCGTGGGTGGCGGCGATGATCACGTCACCCGCGCCCGCCTCCTTGAGCACCCGCACCGCGCCGGCGATGGTGCCACCGGTGTCGATCATGTCGTCGATCAGCACGCACGTGCGGCCCTCGACCTCACCGACCACGCGGTTGGCGACAGTCTGGTTGGGCACCAAGGGATCTCGCGTCTTGTGGATGAACGCCAGCGGCGCGTCCGCGAGCGAGTTGGCCCACTTCTCGGCGACCTTCACGCGGCCCGCGTCCGGGGACACCACCGTGATGTTGGACAGGTCGTAGTTGTTGCGGACGTGCTCGGCCAGCTGCACCTGCGCGTGCATGTGATCGACCGGGCCGTCGAAGAAGCCCTGGATCTGATCGGTGTGCAGGTCGATGGTGATGATGCGATCCGCGCCCGCGGTCTTGAGCAGGTCCGCGATCAGGCGGGCCGAGATGGGCTCGCGGCCGCGGTGCTTCTTGTCCTGGCGGGCGTAGGGGTAGAACGGCAGCACCGAGGTGATGCGCTTGGCCGAACCACGCTTGAGCGCGTCGATCATGATCAGGTGCTCCATGACCCACTGGTTCAGCGGGGCCGGGAAGCTCTGCAGCACGAAGGCGTCGGAGCCGCGGACCGATTCCTCGAACCGGACGAAGGTCTCGCCGTTCGCGAAGTCACGCGCGGTCTGCGGCGTGACATGGACGTTGAGTTCCTTGGCCACCGCCTCGGCGAGCTCAGGATGAGCGCGTCCCGAGAACAGCATCAGATTCTTCTGGTTGTCGGTAGAGAACGCGGTCACTGACGTTCGCCATCCTTTTGCTCGTTGGATATCTCGGTGGTTCCCGTCTCCGGGATCGCCGCGAGAGCCGCTTCGGCCGCGCGGGCAGCATCGGTGCCGGGGCGATTGCGCTGCACCCAGCCGTCAAGATTGCGCTGTGCTCCACCCGACACCGCGAGCGCGCCCGGGGGAACACTTCTGCGCAGTACAGTACCCGCCGCCGAATACGCGCCGTCACCCACGGTTATCGGCGCGACGAACATGGTGTCGCTGCCGGTCCGCACGTGCGAGCCGACGGTGGTGTGGTGCTTCTTCACGCCGTCGTAATTGACGAAGACGCTCGACGCTCCGATATTGCTGTGCTCGCCGATGGTCGCGTCGCCGACGTAGGTCAGATGCGGAACCTTGGAGTGCGCGCCGATGGTGGCGTTCTTGGTCTCGACGAAGCCGCCGATCTTGCCGCCCTCACCGAGCGAGGTGCCGGGCCGCAGATACGCGAACGGGCCGACATTGGCGCCGGGGCCGATCTTGGACTTCTCGCCGTGCGTGCGGATCACCTTCGCGCCGTCGCCGACGGTGACGTCGGTGAGCGTGGAGTCGGGTCCGATCTCCGCGTCCTCACCGATCACGGTGTCGCCCAACAGTTGTACGCCCGGGCGGATGACCGCGTCGCGGCCGATGACCACGTTCCCGTCGATCCACGTGGTGGCCGGATCGATGATGGTGACCCCGGCCCGCATGTGCCGTTCCAGGATGTAGCGGTTGAGCGTGCGGGCCGCCCCGGCCAGCTGCACCCGGTCGTTGACGCCGGTGACCTTGGCCGAATCGACAAGGCGCGCACCGTGAACCGGATGCCCGGCCTCGCGGGCCAGCTTGAGCACGTCGGTGAGGTACAGCTCGTGACGGGCGTTGGCGGTATCGATGCGGGAGATCATGACGCGCAGCACATCCGCGTCGAACACGTACACGCCCGAGTTGACCTCGGAGATAGCTGCCTGTGCCGGAGTGGCGTCGGCGTGCTCGACGATCTCGAGCACATGACCCTCCGCGTCGCGCACGATGCGGCCGTACCCGTTCGGGTCGTCGGGCACGAAAGTCAGTACGGTGGCGGCTGATCCGTCCGAATAGCTGCGGTGCTCGTCGAGCAGGGCGAGCAGCGTGTGCCCGTCCAGCAGTGGCACGTCCGCGTAGGTGACCAGGACGTTGCCGGTGAAACCGTCGGGCAGTGAGGTGAGCGCGCACTGCACGGCGTGCCCGGTGCCGCGCTGCTCCTCCTGGACGGCCAGGGTGATCTGGCGTCCGAGTTCCGCTCCGACTTTTCCGACCGCGTCGCCGACCTGTTCGCGGTCGTGTCCGATCACGGTGATGAGATACGTCGGGTCGATCTCGTGTGCCGCATGCAGCGCGTGCGCGAGCATGCTGCGGCCGGCCAGCGGGTGCAAGACCTTGGGCGTCTTGGACCGCATTCGGGTTCCGGCTCCGGCTGCGAGAACGACGACGGCGGTCTCCTGTGGCATGGATCTCCCTCGGCTGCCGGTCATCGTGCTGAGCTCTGTTCGGTGCTGGGCCACAGTGGTGGTTTCAGCGATGTGCGGGAGCAACCTTAGTGACCCCGCTCGCGAGCTCCGCCGCCAGGACTCGAACCTGAACTAACTGAACCAAAATCAGTTGTGCTGCCATTACACCACGGCGGATTACAGCGTTACGCGGGTCTGATCCTCGCACGAACACCCCCAGATCGTCGAACCGTGCCGTCGGGTCGATACGTGTCTTTTGCCGATGGGCGATTCCCGGGTCGTCAGCATTGCGCTGGATCGGTTGTTGCGCTGGGAAAATGACCGTTGCGGTAATCGGTCAGGCGCGTCGGACGGTCCCCGGTCGGCTTCACGGCGGGAAGTCTGGAAAGGTTAGTAGCCGACTGGACGGCATGGCAGGGAGGCGCAGCGCATGACCTCGAACGAGGGGACCAAGCCTTCGCGTCCGCGGATGACCGGCACGCAGCGGCGGCAGCAGCTCATCGAGATCGGGCGGGCGCTGTTCGCGGAGCGCGGCTACGACGCGACCTCGATCGAGGAGATCGCGGCGCGGGCACAGGTGTCGAAACCTGTGGTGTACGAGCACTTCGGGGGCAAGGAAGGGCTCTACGCGGTCGTCGTCGATCGTGAGATGTCGATGTTGCTGGAGATGATCACGGCCTCGCTGAGGCAGAACCGTTCGCGGGTGCGGCTCGAGCAGGTGGCGTTGGCGTTGCTCACCTATATGGAGGAGCGCACCGACGGATTCCGGATCCTGATGCGTGATCAGCCGGTGTCGGCGGCCGAGGGCACGTACTCGAGTCTGCTGAACGAGGCCGTGAATCAGGTGGCGCACATCCTCGCCGGAGATTTCGAGCGGCGCGGTCTGGACCCGAATCTGGCGACGCTCTACGGGCAGGCGCTGGTGGGAATGGTTGCGTCGGCGGCGACCTGGTGGCTGGACGAGCGCCAGCCGTCGAAGGAAGTGGTGGCCGCGCACCTGGTGAACCTGTGCTGGAACGGGCTCACGCATTTGGAGGCGGATCCGGTGCTGGCGTCGGAATGGCCGAGCGCCAAGGGGATATAGAACCTCTCGGTCTGAATTTTGGTCTGATATGTCTGTGATATCCGGACAGAACCGGACAGTTAACCAGCGAATTGCGAAGGAGGACGGGCCGAATGCTCGAATCGGCTGGCAGCGCGCAGCCGGATGGTACGGTTCACCCATCCTTCGAGTGCTGTTCGAACTGTGATGTCGGTCAACTTCGGGATGTCGGTCTACTTCAGGAATGGCTGGTTTGATGACAGGCGGATCTGATGGCTAGGCAAGCGCGTGCGGAGATCACTCGCGATTCCGTGCTCGCGGGCGCGGCCGATGTCTTTCTGCGACTGGGGTATGCGAACGCGTCCCTGTCCGAGATTATCGCGCAGTCCAATGTGACCAAGGGCGCCTTGTATTTTCACTTCGGGTCCAAGGAAGAGTTGGCCCGGGCCGTGGTGGATCAGGGCAACGAGCGACTGGTCAGCGCGTGCCAGGGATTCTTCGATCCTCGGGTGCCGGCGTTGGAGGCGTGCATCGGGATCACGTATGTGGTCGCGGATCTCACCATGAACGATCCGATGGTGGGAGCGATGCTGAAGCTGACGCATCAGATCGGGGACTACCGGGGTGCGGCGGGGGAGAACATCGCCAAGACCTGGGGTGAGACGCATCGGGTGTTGGCGGAGCGGGCTATCAACCAGGGGGATCTCGCGCCGGATCTGGATCCGGAGACGATCGGGTTGTTGTTGCAGGAGATGACGACTGGGGTGCACATCGTCGCGGTGAGCACCGAGTCGATTGATCAGATGGCCACTCGGATGGAGCGGGCTTGGTACTTCCTGCTGCCGTCGATCGTGCCTGAGGAGAAGGTGGCTTACTTTCGGGAGTTCGCTGCGCGGCGGTTGCGGCGGTACGTGCAGTAGGTGGGGGCTGGGGCTGAAGCGCTGGTAATCGGAGACGGTGTTGGCTGTATTTTCTGCCCTCCGCTTCGCTCCGGGCGGTTCGTGGCCCTCTGGGCCCCGATCTTCCCTCCCTCCGCTCCACCGCTTCGCTCCCCCGCTCCACTCAGTCCAGATCGGGGCGGGCCACGAACCTGAAGTTGGTGTGCTGGGTGGGGATTCGCTTGGTGGGGCCTGCTGGGTGGGGATTCCTGGAGAGCCGATTCACTGGGTGCGGACCGCTGGGTGGGGATTCGCTTAGTGCGGACCTACTGGGTGTGGACTCGTGTGGTGCGGATCTACCGAGTGCGGATTTCTGGTTCGCCTGCGGCGGACTGCTGGGTGGGGATTCCTGGGTGCTGACCCATTGGGTGGGATTCCTGGCATTCGGATCATGCGTGGGGCAGGGGTTCGTTGGGTGGGGAATCGCGTAGTGCGGGTCTGCTGGGGTGAGGGCCGCGAGCGGGCTGAGGGTGATTGTCTGGGGTGGGGTGGGTTGGGGTCGTTTGCGGGGGGTGTCGGGGGACGCCATTAGACTCTGCTGGTCGTTCCACACGCTGATCTGCGCCGAGGAGTCCGTCTCATGACCACCGATCGTCCACCTCTGGCTGGCTTGGTTGCGGTGGCTGGTGCCGATTCCGCTTTGCAGCAGGTGAAGGGGTTGATCGGGCGCGAGTCGGCAATGTTGGTCGCGCCCTCCGCGGTGCGGTCGTTCGTGGCGGCGACCGTTGCTCAGGAGCGGCCCGTGGTGGTGGTTACCGCTACGGGGCGGGAGGCCGACGATCTGACTGTTGAGTTGAGCGAGATGCTGGGGGATTCGGTCACTCTGTTCCCTTCCTGGGAGACGTTGCCGCATGAGCGGTTGTCGCCGGGGGCGGACACCGTGGGGCGGCGGATGACGGTGTTGCGGCGGTTGGCGCATCCGGAGGATCCGGGGTTCTCGGGGCCGCTGCGGGTGGTGGTCACCACGGTGCGGTCGTTGATGCAGCCGATGGCGGCGGGGTTGGGGGAGATCGCGCCGATCGTGTTGCGGGTGGGGGCGGAGTTCGAGTTCGAGGAATTGCTTTCTCGGCTGGTGGAATTCGCTTACGAGCGGGTGGACATGGTGGGGAAGCGGGGGGAGTTCGCGGTTCGGGGTGGGATCCTGGATGTGTTTCCGCCGACGGCGGATCATCCGGTGCGCGTGGAGTTCTGGGGGGACGAGGTCTCCGAGCTGCGGGCCTTCTCGGTGCAGGATCAGCGGTCGATTCATGAGGTTCCGGTCGAGCTGGTGGTGGCTCCGCCGTGCCGGGAGTTGTTGCTGACCAACGCGCTTCGGGAGCGGGCGGCGGCGGTGGCGGTCGAGAACGCCGCCGATGCGGCGCTGGTGGAGATGCTGGAGAAGATCTCGAACGGCGTGCCGGTGGACGGCATGGAGGCCCTGCTGCCGGTGTTGCAGCCGGGGGAGTTGCAGCTGCTGGTGGATGTGCTGCCCGCCGAAACCCATGTGCTGCTGTGCGATCCGGAGAAGGTGCGGACCCGGGCCGCCGATCTGGTGCGGACGGGGCAGGAGTTCCTGGAGGCGTCGTGGACGGCGGCCTCCTTCGGTGGGGCCGCGCCGCTGGGCGCGCACGGACTGGATCTGGCCGCCTCCTCCTACCGCGGTCTGGATGTGGTGCGCGCGGACGCGCGTCGCCGCGAGCTGCCGTGGTGGACGGTGAGCCCGCTGGCCGCCGACGATCCGGACGAGATCGTGCTGCCGGTGCTGGCCGCGGCCTCGGCGCGCGGCTCGGAGGAACTGGTCGCGACCATCTTCGCGTCGCTGCGCGCGCACGTCGCCACCGGTGGCCGCGCGGTCATCGTGGTGGCGGGTCACGGTACGGCGCAACGCATTCTGGAGCGGCTCGGTGATGCCGAGGTGCCCGCGGCCGCGTTGGAGCCGGGGGCGGAACCGGTGCGCGGGCTGGTCGGCGTGCTGTGTGGTTCGCTGCACGACGGCGTGGTGTTCGACGACGCCAAGCTGGTGGTGATCGCGGAGTCCGACCTCACCGGCAATCGGGTCACCGCGCCGGGCGACGGCAAGAAGTTGCCCGCCAAGCGCCGCAATCAGGTCGATCCGCTGGCTCTGACCGCGGGCGACATGGTGGTGCACGATCAGCACGGCATCGGCCGGTTCGTGGAGATGATCGAGCGCACGATCGGTGGCGCGCGCCGCGAGTACCTGGTCATCGAGTACGCCCCGGGCAAGCGCGGCCAGCCGGGCGACCGTTTGTTCGTGCCGATGGATTCCCTCGACCAGCTCTCCCGCTATGTCGGCGGTGAGATGCCGAGCCTGTCCAAGCTGGGCGGTTCGGACTGGCAGAACACGAAACGCAAGGCGCGCAAGGCCGTTCGCGAGATCGCCACCGAGCTGGTGCAGCTGTACGCGGCCCGGCAGGCCGCCCCGGGGCACGCCTTCGCCCCGGACACGCCGTGGCAGCAGGAGATGGAGGACGCGTTCGCGTTCACCGAGACCATCGATCAGCTCTCGGCCATCGCCGAGGTGAAATCCGATATGGAGAAGGCTGTTCCGATGGACCGCGTCATCTGCGGCGACGTCGGCTACGGCAAGACCGAGATCGCGGTGCGCGCCGCGTTCAAGGCGGTGCAGGACGGCAAGCAGGTCGCGATCCTGGTGCCGACAACCCTGCTGGCGCAACAGCATCTGCAGACCTTCACCGAGCGCATGTCCGGGTTCCCGGTGGTGGTGAAGGGCCTGTCGCGCTTCACCGATGCCGCCGAGTCGCGCGAGATCCTCGAGGGCATGACCACCAAGGATGTCGACATTGTGGTGGGCACCCACCGCCTGTTGCAGACGGGTGTGCGCTGGAAGGATCTGGGCCTGGTCATCGTCGACGAGGAGCAGCGTTTCGGCGTCGAGCACAAGGAGCACATCAAGGCGCTGCGCACGCACGTGGACGTTCTGACCATGTCCGCCACGCCGATTCCGCGCACCCTGGAGATGTCGCTCGCGGGCATCCGCGAGATGTCGACCATCCTGACGCCGCCGGAGGAGCGGCATCCGGTGCTCACCTATGTCGGCGCCTACAACGACAAGCAGGTGGCCGCGGCGGTGCGCCGTGAGCTGCTGCGTGACGGCCAGGTCTTCTACGTGCACAACCGGGTGGCCTCGATCGACAAGGCGGCCCAGCGGATTCGCGATCTGGTGCCGGAGGCGCGGGTGGTGGTCGCGCACGGTCAGATGAACGAGGACATGCTCGAGAAGACCGTGCAGGGTTTCTGGGAGCGCGAGTACGACGTGCTGGTCTGCACCACGATCATCGAGACCGGCCTGGACATCTCCAATGCCAACACCTTGATCGTGGAACGCGCTGACGCCCTGGGTCTTTCGCAGCTGCACCAGCTGCGTGGCCGGGTCGGCCGTTCCCGCGAGCGCGGTTACGCCTACTTCCTGTACCCGCCGGAGAAGCCGCTCACCGAGACCGCCTACGACCGGCTGGCCACCATTTCGCAGAACTCGGATCTGGGCGCGGGTATGGCGGTCGCCATGAAGGACCTGGAGATTCGCGGCGCGGGCAATGTGCTGGGCGCCGAGCAGTCCGGCCATGTCGCGGGTGTCGGCTTCGACCTCTATGTCCGTCTGGTGGGCGAGGCGGTGGAGGCCTACCGCGCCGCCGCCGACGGTCGCCCGATCACGGTGGAGGAGGAGACCCGGGAGATGCGCATCGACCTGCCGGTGGACGCGCACATCCCGCCCGACTACATCACCTCCGACCGTCTCCGCCTGGAGGCCTATCGCAAACTCGCTGCCGCCCAGGATCATTCGGCACTTTCGGCGGTCATCGAGGAGCTGGTAGACCGCTACGGCCCGCTGCCGGTGGAGGTCGGGCGCCTGGTCTCGGTGGCCAAGTTGCGCCTGCTGGCCCGCGAGTACTCGATCGCCGAGATCGGGGTCACCGGAACCTCTTTGAAGGTCTCCCCGCTCCAGCTCCCCGATTCCAAGCAACTCCGTCTCAAGCGTCTCTACCCGAGCGCCACCTATCGCCCCACCACCGGCATCGTCCAACTACCCCTGCCCCGCGTCGAGGACAGCGTCGGCGCGGCCCGGGTCCGTGACATCGAGGTCGTCCAGTTCGTCGCCGACTTCCTGCTTGCGCTCGACGGCAAAGCCCCTGGCGCAGTGGATGTTCGGCCCGATACCGCCGCGGCAGCCGCCCGGTGACGTCCGCCGCGGCGAGTAATCCGGATCCGGCCGATATCGCGCGGATGACCGAGGCTCTCGGGGAAGCGGTCGGGGTGATGGATCGGCTGTGGAGTTTCGGCGGCTGGGAGGTCACCCAGACGCACGATTCGCTGCGCCCGTATCTGCTCGAGGAGACCTACGAGCTGCTCGACGCGATCGGGGAGCGGGACGCCGACACCATTCGTGAGGAGCTCGGCGATCTGCTGCTGCAGGTGCTGTTCCACTCCCGGATCGCCGAGGCCGCAGGCGAATTCACGGTCGCCGAGGTGGCGGCGACGCTGGTGTCGAAGTTGACGCATCGCAGTCCGCATCTGGTCGACAACGGCATCGACCCGGACGCCGCGGTCGAGGTGAAGATCGCGGCGCAGGAAAAGGCTTGGGAGGAAAGGAAATCCGCCGAGAAGGCACGGCGTTCGTGCCTGGACGGCATCGCCCTGGCGCAGCCCGCGCTGGCGTTGGCGGAGAAGGTCCGCTCGCGCAGTATCAAGGCGGGTTTACCGGAGGATCTGATTCCCGCGGAGCTGCGGGTGGTGGAGCTCGGCGGACCGGAATCCGCCGAGGAGCGTTTGCGCAAGGCCACTCTCGCGCTGGCCGCGCGGATCCGGGCCGCGGAGGATGCCGCCGAAATCGGTCTGGGTGCCCGGCGGGCGTTGAGCGCGGCGGAGTGGCGAGAGTACTTTCCCCCCGCCTGACGGCGTTGTACGGCACGCCGGGACAGGGTGCGGCGTCGTGAATGCCCGGGGATAACGGCGGTGTTGCCTTCGGCTCGTTTCCGCTAGCGTCTGAGGGGTGCATGACGAGGGGCGCGATTCTGTCACCGAGTACTACCCGTCGAAAACGGGTGCTATCGGCGCGCTGGTCTTCTTTCTGCTGATGGCCGCGCTACCGGGTTTCGTGGTGTTCGACGGTGCCGAGAATCCGGTGTTGCGCGTGTTCGGCGGTTTCGCCATGGTGCTCTTCGGTTTCGGTGTGTACGCCGAGCTGGCCGAATTGTGGCGGCCGCGGCCGACGTTGGTCGTCACCGATCAGGGGTTCACCTATCGCGGTTATCCGCATATCGCCTGGGTCGAGGTGGAGCGGCTGCGGCTGGGTATCGGCCGGGTGGGTCGCGGCGGCAAGGCGGAACGATTCGCCGAGGTGGTGCTGCACGATCCGGTGGTGTTCCGGGATCGGGTGGAGGCGTTCGGCGAGCCCGCGCTCCGCCGTAATCCGGACCGTCCGGTGTTCATCGTGGCGGAGCGTTTGCGGGTGCCGGTGGGCGCGGTGGTGGAGGTGATGCGCGAGCATCATCCGGATCTGGTGGTGGCGTCGACCACCGACGACGACACCGACTCCGCCCCCGGTGGTGCGGCCCGCTCGCCGGATCGGGACATGGTGGAGAGTGCCCTGATCAGCGCCCTCACCGACGCTCTTCCGGACACCTGGGATTTGGCGGTGCTGTGGTTCTCCCTGGTGGGCGACGAGGGTCACGCCGGAATCCAACTCAAACTCCCCGGCGACGAAACCGATGACGTCGAGCCCACCGAGGAGATGCTCGCTCTGCTCAACCGTCTCAAGGAAGTCTGCTACGACCAGATGACCGGCACCTGGCTCTCCGGCCAGGTAATCCTGCGGTCGGATTCCACCAAGGCCCAATTCACCTTGTCCTTCAAGGAAATCCCGGAATGGCTCCCCGTTCCCGAGGTGGATGCCTGCCGCCGCGAACTCGCCACCTACCCCCGCGCGGGCGACGAAATCCCGGAATGGCTCCGCCACCGCATCTCTTGATTCGCGGTGTCGGGACCGCCCTGATGTCGGCGCGGCCTACGTCCGCACCGACACCCAGCGGGCGATGATCAAACGTTGACGCCGTAGTCGCGGGCGATACCGGCCAGGCCGGAGGCGTAGCCCTGGCCGATGGCGCGGAACTTCCATTCGGGGCCGTGGCGGTAGAGCTCGCCGAACACCATGGCGGTTTCGGTGGAGGCGTCCTCGGTGAGGTCGAAGCGGGCCAGTTCCGAACCGGTGGCGGCGTCGATGACCCGGATGTAGGCGTTGCGCACCTGGCCGAAGGACTGGCGACGGATGTCGGCCTCGTGGATGGAGACCGGGAAGAAGATATTGGTGATGGTCGGCGGCATGGCGGCCAGGTCGACGTTGATCACCTCGTCGTCACCGTCGCCCGCACCGGTGAGGTTGTCACCGGTGTGCTCGATGGTGCCTTCGGGGGAGCGCAGGTTGTTGTAGAAGACGAAGTGCGCGTCCGACAGCACGCGCTGGTCGGGCCCGCAGGCCATGGCGCTGGCGTCCAGGTCGTAGTCGGCGCCGGTGGTGGTGCGGACATCCCAGCCCAGTGCCACCGCGACCTTGGTCAAGTTCGGGGCTTGTTTGGAAAGCGATACGTTTCCGCCCTTGGCCAGACTGACAGACACACGATCTCCTTCGATGCTCAGTTGCGGTCGGCAGCCATTGCTTTCAGCGTCGCGACCCGTTTCTCCAGATAGCGTAGTTCCGTGTCGTCGAGTACGTTGCGTTGAATTCCCGAGATCACCGCGAAAGCCGACTGACGGTGGTCGTCGATCACCGTGACCGTCAATTCCACGGCCACATAATCATCGGCGCCGGGCAGCGGATCGGCGATCACCTGAGCGGTGCCGCGGGCGCACAGCGCCACATTGCCGCCACCCAGAATCAGCAGCGCTACCTCGGGGCGATTGCGCAGTCGTTCCAGCGATCCGCGATCGGACTTGAGGCTGAGCAGGATTCGCCGATCTCCGGCGCGCACCGGCCACGAGACCGGGATGGCGTGCGGGGCGGGATCGGTGGTGACCAGGACCGCGATCGTGTCGAGCGGCCAGTCGGGTAGAGTGTCCAGTTCGGGGTGATCATGCTCCGGCACTGTCGAGGGCTCCTGACGTTCCCGCGCTTCGGCTACCATGTGCGTCACCTCACCATCGGTTCAGCGCAGCGGGCTGGACTGCGCTGCCAGCAAGTGTATGCCGTTGTCGCGCTGGCTCGCTCGGGTCCGAAGGCCGCTCGCGGCGGGCCGTGCATGACCGTTTCGTCCGTTACGGCTGTGAAAACACCTGCGGACCTGCGGGGAAACGGATTGACTAGAAGCGGTAACGGTTGCATCATTCGTTACAGTCCCTCGACTGATCGAGGTCCCGCGAGTAACCGGCCGATGAACGTCCGGCGAAGCCGGTCCGCCCTGTGTGGCGTAGACGGCACGCGACATGTTTTTCCAACCCGACGCGACAGGCGTCATGTGAACGAGTGAGGTGAGTGCGAATGGGATTCCGGCCGTATCAGCGACGACCGTCGAGCAAACCCCGCACCGCCCTGTCTGCCCCGTTCTTCTGATTGCGCAACAGTTTTCGCGGCGTGCGCCGGTCCCGTACCTCCGGACCGGTGTGTGCCGTTTCGGCGTATCGGGCTGGTCAGGGACGTGTGGTGCAGAGTGCGAGAGAGCGGAGATTGGTGATGGTGGAAATGGGTTCCGCGATGAATCTGATGGTGTCGGGCGCGGTGATCGACGATCTGCGTTATCTGCGTGGTGAGCTGACCGCCGCCGAGGTGCCGTTCCTGCTGGTCCGCGATGCCGAGCATCGCCTGGTGCTGGCGGTGGACAGCGGCTACCGATCCGCGTTGAGACGGGTGCTGGGTGCGGCCATGGTGGCCGGCTTCTCCTGTAACGAGAAGCAGCACAACGTCTTCCGCCTCGGTCGCGACCTGGATCCCGCCCATCACGTGGACCTGGAGTTCTGGGACTATCACGGTGACACCGTGGAGTGCCCGCGCCCGAATGCGTTGACGCGCATGGTGTTCGATCTCGCGGATGTCGAGCAGACCACCGTGCTGCTCTACGACGCCAGCTGGCCCACGCTGGCCGGCATGTTCACCCCCAACCCGACCGATGTCGGCTTCGACATCGACCTGGTCTTCTCCTGGGTGGACGGCACCGATCCCGAATTCCGGGCTCGCCGTGCGGGAATGCTGGCGCAGGTGGTGGTCGGCGAGGGCGACGAGGCCGACGCCCGCATCCGGCAGATCGACGAACTGCGCTACGCGCTGCGCTCGGTCTACAAGAACGCGCCGTGGATCCGCCGCATCTTCATCGCCACCGATTCCCGTATCCCGGACTGGCTGGCCGACGACCCCAAGGTCACCATTGTCCGTGCGATGGACCATTTTCCGGACGTCAGCGGCCTGCCGGTCTTCAATTCGCATGCGGTGGAATGCCAGTTGCAGCACATCGAGGGCCTGTCGGAGCATTTCCTCTACTCCAACGACGACATGTTCTTCGCCCGCCCGGTGCGCCCGTCCATGTTCTTCACCCCGGCGGGCATCAGCCGCTACATCGAGGCCGGTACCCGCATCGGTCCCGGCGCGAACAACGAGCGCCGCAGCGGTTTCGAGAATGCCGCCCGGGTGAACCGCGCCCTGCTGGCCGGACGTTTCGGCAATGTCATCACCCGGCATCTCGAGCACACCCCGGTTCCCCTGCGCCGCAGCGTATTACTGGAGATGGAGCAGGTCTTCTCCGAGGATTTCGCCCGCACCAGAGCCAGTCGTTTCCGGGCCGCCACCGATATCTCGGTCACCAATTCGCTCTACCACTACTACGCCCTGCTGACCGGTCGCGCGGTCCCGCAGGAGGCCGCCAAGGTGCGTTACGTGGACACCACCATGTACACCGGCCTGGCCATGCTCGGCGGTCTGGCCAAGCGTCGCAATGTCGATTTCTTCTGCCTCAATGACGGGAGTTTCCCGGAGGTTCCGGAAACCGAACGGGTGCGTGCCGTCTCGGAATTCCTGGAGACCTACTTCCCGGAGCCCGCGCCCTGGGAGAAGCCGGACACGGCGGCGGGCAGCATGGCGGCTTTCGAATCCGGCGCTGCCTGAGCACAATTCGGGGTCGGCCGGTGGCCTTGCGGTCATCGGCCGACGTCCCGCTTCGGTGTCATGTCGCCGAAAAACCCGGTGCGCCAGACATTCCGGTTGCCGATCCGGTGGATTCTCCAGCCTTCGGCTGTCCGCGTCAGTTCCGCGGTGATGACGCCGCCCGCCGTGAAGGTGTTCTCCCGCATTCCCGCGTCGGCGGGCCGGTCCTTCCAGATATGGATGGCCACGAGATTGGCGCGCAGCGTGGCGGTGTCGCCGTCGACGGTCACGTCGTGGCCGGTCAGTAGATGCTGTGTGCTGGTGAACCTGGTGAAGCTCTCGGCGTGGCCGGCTGCGATCGTATCCGGCCCGGTCATGGAATCCCCGCTGGGCCGTACGACTTTCGCGGTGGCGGTGAATATCCGCCGCATTCGCTCGGGCTCGAACCACTGTTCGTCCAGGGCGCGGAAATAGCTGTCGAACACCCGGATGATTCGTGCGGTGTCGACCCATTCGTCCGCGCGTGCTTCGGATCGCGATTCCCGGGGAACGATTCGCGCGCGGGCGTCCCGCAGACGTTCCCGTTCTTCCGGATTCATCGCCGCGGCCGCATCGCTTCGCCTTTTCGCCATGGCCGCGAACTCCTCCGGGCTCAGCTTTTGCGCGTATTCCTCGCGCCGTCGCAGCAGTCGGGTGAATTCCTCGGCGGTGAGTGGCTTGTTCATGGTGTTGGTCTCCTCGGTCATGCGCAGGAATTCGGCGGTGGAGGGTTCGGTCAGGCGGTCGAGGTCGTCGAGTGCGCCGAGCAGTCGTTCGCGCAGTCCGGTGGCCTGTGCGATGCGTTCCTCGGCCACCGCCAACTGCTGGCGGATCAGCGCTCTCGGGTCGTGGTCGGGTTCGGCGCGCAGCAGTTCCGCGATGTCCTCGAGTGCGAATCCGAACCCGCGCAGCGCCACGATGCGATGCAGCCGCCGCACATCGTCTTCGCCGTAGCAGCGGTGCCCACCGGAGGTGCGCCCCGTCGGGGTCAACAATCCGATCTGGTCGTAGTGGTGCAGCGTCCGCACGGTCAGACCGGTCTCCCGGGCCAGCTCGCCGACGCGCCAGCTCTTCTCGCGCACCGCGCCCTCCTCTCGCCGTCTCCAGCCACGCTAGAACCTGACGCAGCGTCGGGTTCAAGCCTTTTCCGCACCTGCTCGTAGGCTTGGGCGGTATGACCCTCGACGAGGTTGCGGCGGAGCTCTACGGCGTGCCGCCCGCCCGTTTCGTCGCGATGCGCACCGAGCGCGCCCGCCAGGCGCGGGACGCCGGAAACAAGCCCCTGGCCACCGAGATCGCCGCCCTGCGTCGCCCGACCGTCTCGGCCTGGGCACTCAACCTCCTCACCCGCGCGGCCCCCGCCGACCTGACCGCCCTCCTGCAACTCGCCGACGCCCTCCGTGACGCGCAACGCCGCCTGGCCGCCGACCAACTGCGCGCCCTCACCACCCAGCGTCAGCAGGTGATCACCACCGTGGTCCGCCGCATCACCGACCTCGCCGCCGCCGAAGGCCAGCGCCTGAGCGACACGGTCCAGCGCGAAGTGGGAACAACTCTGCAAGCGGCCCTGGCCGACCCGGATGTGGCCGAACAGCTCCGCACCGGAACCCTCACCACCGCAGCCACTTACGACGGCTTCGGCCCCGCCACCCTGACCTCCGTCCCTCGCCGTGACGAGAAGCCCGCCTCCGCGTCGAAGCCTGCCGCGGTACCAACCTCTGGCGCAGCCTCACCGGATGCCCCCGCAGGCTCCCCCGAACCACCCCCAGACCCGCGGGCCGAAGCGCGTCGGCAGCTCGAAGAACTCCGCCCCACCCTCGAATCCGCCCGCGCGGCACTGACTTCCGCCGAGCGCACCCACACCCGAACCGCCGCCGCCCTGGCCGCCCTCGACTCCCGCATAGCCACTCTCCGAGCCGACCTCTCCGACGCCGAATCCCAACGCCGCTTCGCCGCCTCCGCCGCCCAAACCGCCGCCCGCACCTTCCGCGAGGCCCGCGCCACCCTCGATTCCCTCGAACACCGAGCAGCGCAAACCGAGCGCGACCTGGACGCGGAATGAGCACCCCCGACATGCCGGGCGAATTCGTTTGACCGCCCCGCCCGGTTCACGGACGCTGACGCGATGGAGGAACTTCTCGAAGCAGCCGATCAATTCGCGGTGGGCGAGCTCTACAGCGAGGATCTCCCGATGGTCGCCGCGAACGCGCTGGCCCGCGTGACCGTCAGGTGTCGGAGTTGCTGCGCGTGATCGGCATCATGCCTGGTAGTTCCCTACATGGACTACGGTCGATACGTCTAGATCCACGATTCGGAGGACACCGTGGGGGATGTATCAGCGGACCGCTCCAACTACTGGGCGGGCGCGACATTGGCGCTCATCTTGGGGTTTGGTGCGCAGTTGGCTATCGGTATGGTTGTCGCGCAGTGGCTTTCCGATGAAAGCTGGTGGTGCTGGCTGGCCGCGGCGGTCGGTGCCCCGATCTGGCTGGTCTTGCGCCGAATGAAATCCGACGTCCCGCGTGGCGTCGCAGTCGGCTTCCTGACGAATTCCCTTGTGCTGCTGCCGCTTGCGGTCGCGAGCAGCCTGATCGTGCCGAGGTGAGCCGAGATGTATCCGGTGGTCGCCGAAACCCGGCAACCCGCGCTCGAGAGCACCGACTGGTTCGGTCGCCCGTCGTTCGTCGCGGCCTCGATCGTGATGGTCCTGAATGTTGTTCCCACCCTGATCTATTTCTATTTCGCGGCCCTCGCGGTACTGCTCGCCCCATTCGTCTTGGTCACGGGGGTGGTCGCACTGTTCGCACCCGGCTTCTGGCGTCAGGTCGGGGTGGGAGCCCTGCTCGGTCTGCTCGGCTCGACCGCCACGATCGCGACGTACTTCGTTCTCATCGTGAACCTCAACTGATGGGGGCGAGTGTCGGCGCGGGCGGCGAAACCTGATCTCGCACCGGTAGATTGAGCCTCGGCAGCATCGGTGGGACAGGCCGGGCGTTTCCGGTGTAGTGGTTCGGGGGAGTGGCATGGATCGCTCGGTGAATTCGAGTGCTCGTAGAGCTGTTGCGCCGGGATCCGAGCCGACGCCGTTGGTCGCGGTCATCTGCGCGATCGCTGTCTTCGGGGCGCTCGCGGCGCTGGATGGCGAGTTCGGTGTGTACAGCATGCTCAGGTTCGACAACATGCATCTGCCGGGGATCGATTGGCAGGTGCTCGGGGCGTGGATCCAGCTACCGCTGCTGGCGGCCCAGTTCGTGCTGTGCGGGTATGGCGCGTACGCGTTGAATCAGCGGGGTCGGTTCGCCCGGACGGTGATCTTGGCGGGGACCGCGGTCGCGTTCACCGATGCGGTGGTGTCGGTGGTCTTCGACTGGCTGTGGCGTGATGCCGCGTTCGGCGGTCAGTCGTTCGACGAAATCGTGCGTACGGTCGTCCCGGTGCTCGCGATCGGTTGCGGGGTGCCGGTATTCGTCGCGTTTCTGGTGACCCGGCCGGTGCTGCGCGAGTGGCTGGAGCGGCCTTCACAGTCCGGCCCCGCGACGGATTGATTCCGAGTTCGATCTGTTCAGCCGGAATCGGTCTCCTGCTGGGCTGTTTGCGAGTATTTTCTGCAACACATTCCAGTTTTGCCGGTGACTCGCGGTGGGACTGTGTGGGCGGAAGGGCTGATCGTGGCTACTGACTACATCGTCATCGGTTCCGGGAGTGCCGGGGCCATCATCGCGCGGCGGCTGGCCGACTCGGGGGCGACGGTCACGCTGTTCGAGGCGGGGCGTCGCGACAACACCAGGCTGGTGCGCAAGCCCGGCATGATCGGTCCGCTGCACAGCGTGCCGCAGTTGAAGAAGATGGTCGACTGGGGGCACTACACGGTCGAGCAGAAGCACGCGCTGGGTCGCACGATTCCGCAGACGCACGGCAAGGTGATCGGCGGCTCGAGCTCGGTCAACGGCATGGTGTTCGTGCGCGGCAACCGGCGCAACTTCGACGATTGGGCGGCCGAGGGCAACACCGGCTGGTCCTACGACGACGTACTGCCCAGCTTCAAGAAGTTCGAGTCCTTCGAGGACGGCGCGAACCAGTTCCGCGGCGACGCCGGCCCGATCAAGGTGATCCGCGCCCGCGATCTGACCCCCGCCTCCGAGTCGTTCATGCAGGCGCTGACCGAAACCACCGGCGCGGCACGCAATCTCGACTACAACGGCGCGGAACAGGAGGGCGTGTCACTGTTCCAGCAGAGCAACAGCAATGGCCTGCGCTCCAGCACCGCCGTCGGATACCTCGACGATCGCCCGAAAAACCTCACGGTGCTGCCGAATACGCAGGTGGTTCGCATTCTCATCGAGAACGGCCGAGCCACCGGCGTGGAGTACCGCACCGACCACGGCACCGAGGTCCTGCGCGCCGACCGTGAAGTGATCCTCAGCGCGGGCACTTTCGGCTCCCCGCACCTGCTGATGCTCTCGGGCATCGGCCCGGCCGACCATCTGCGCGCCTTCGACATCGACGTCGCCGCCGACCTCCCGGTGGGCGACAACCTGCACGACCACCTCTTCGTCCCGATGTCCTTCGCGATGCCGACCGCCGTGAACCGCTCCTCGCCGGGCTACTTCGCCCGCGCGTTCGTCCGAGAGTCGTTGCGCAACAACAGCACCTGGCTGGCCCGCAGCGTCTTCGAGGTGGTCTCGTTCCTGCGCACCCCGTACTCGACCGGCATCCCCGACCTGCAACTGCACGTGCTGCCCTGGGGCTACCCCGGCCCCAACCAGGACGCCCCCATCCGCCACGTCCCCGACCCCCGCCGCTCCCTGACCATCCTGGTCACCATGATCTACCCCCAGAGCCGCGGCACCCTCCGCCTGACCTCCCCGGACCCCACCGCGTCCCCCGCGATCGACCCCAACTACCTGGCCGAACAGCAGGACATCGACACCCTGGCGCACGGCATGGAACTGACCCGAGAAGTCATGTCCGCCAAGTCGATCGCCGACGTGGTCGACACCGAAATCTCCCCCGGCCCCCAATACCCCGCCCGCGCCGACCTGGCCGCGGAGATCCCCAACCGCGCCACCACCGTCTATCACCCCGTGGGCACCTGCCGCATGGGCGTCGACGACCGCGCGGTTGTCGACCCGACCCTTCGGGTACGCGGCATCGAAGGTCTCCGAGTCGCCGACGCCTCGATCATGCCCAGCATCGTCGGCGGCAACACCAACGCCGCCACCATGATGATCGGCGAACACGCCGCCGCCCTCATCCTCGGCTGATCTGATCAGCGGCCGGCGGGCAGCAGCTCGTCGATGAGTTGCGTTACCAGCGAGCGGATTTCGTCGCGGATGGGGCGGACCGCGGCGACGCCCTTGCCTGCCGGGTCGTCGAGTTTCCAGTCCCGGTAGTCGATGCCGGGGAAGTAGGGGCAAGTGTCGCCGCAGCCCATGGTGATGACGACGGTGGAGGTTTGCACGGTGTCGGGGGTGAGTATTTTCGGGGTCTGGGCGGTGATGTCGATGCCGAGTTCGGCCATCGCTTCGACGGCGGACAGGTTGATGGTTTCGGCGGGTGTTGTTCCGGCGGAACGGACTTCGATCGCGTCACCGGCGAGGTGGGTGAGGAAGCCCTGGGCCATCTGGGAACGCCCGGCGTTGTGGACGCACACGAAAAGCACGCTGGGTTTGGTGGGCTTCATGGGTGGGGCGATCCTTTCGATGGGTGTGGTGTGACGACGTTCTCGGCCGGGTTCGGGTCGGGGTACAGGAGTCCGATCAGTCCGAGACCGATTGCTGCGCCGATGATTTGAGCGGCGATGTACCCGGGCGCGGATGCGGGTGCGATTCCGGCGAAGGTGTCGGAGAAGATGCGGCCGATGGTGACGGCGGGGTTGGCGAACGAGGTGGAGCTGGTGAACCAGTACGCCGCACCGATATACGCGGCGACCGCCGCCGCGGAGAGTGCGGCCCGCCCGGATCGGGCGAGGGCGAAGATGACCACGATCAGCCCGGCCGTGGCGACCACCTCGCCGACCAGATGTCCCGTGGTGACGCGGTGATGCGTCGACACCTGTAGTGCGGCCTGGTCGAACATGATGTTGGCCAGCACCGACCCGGCCACCGCGCCCGCGACCTGCGCGAGGCAGTAGCCGCCGAGTTCGGTGCTGCTCAGGCCGGTGCCGTTGCGGCGTCCGGCGAACCAATCCGCCATCGACACAGCGGGATTGAAATGTGCGCCGGAGACCGGGCCGAACACCAGGATCAAGACGCCCAGGCCGAGCACCGTGGCTGTCGAGTTCTCCAGCAGTTGCATGCCGGTGTCACCGGGGGAGAGCTGCCGGGCGGCGATACCGGACCCGACAACCACACACACCAGCAACGCGGTGCCGATGAATTCCGCGAGCAATCGCCGCGCTGTCAGGGTCACCGGTGCATCCCGAGCAGTATCGAGGTCGGCTGTGGTGCAAATGATTTCATCCGGCGCACAATCACGGTTCGCCTCCGCTCAGCCGCAGCACGGCTGGTCGGCGGCGACGGCCGCGGCCTTGGCCGCGCTGCCGCAGCACGCGCCCTCGGCGGCAGCTTCCTCCTTGGTCCCGCAGCAGGGGCCCTCGGCGCTGGCCTCCTGCGCACCGCCGCAGCACACCGCCATCGCCTGCGCGTCATCGGCGACCGCTCCCGAGGCGAGAATCGGTGCGGTACCGAAGGTTTCGCTGTCGGCCAGCACCGTGTACACCTCCCACCGTTCGGCGTCGGGCGCGGTCACCCACACCTTGTCCTGGGTGGCGAAGCAACAGGTGGTGGCGATCTGCTCCTCGGTGAACATCCCGGCCTGGGACAGGCGCGCGATCTCGTCGTGCACCTGCTCGCTGGATTCGACCTCCACGCCCAGGTGGTTGAGGCTCCCGCCCCGGCCGGGGTTCTCGATCAGCACCAGTTTGAGCGGCGGCTCGGCGATGGCGAAGTTGGCGTAGCCCGGCTTGCGCTTGGTGGGTTCGGCGCGAAAGAGGTTCGAGTAGAACGTGATTGCCTGATCCAAGTTGTCGACATTGAGTGCGAGCTGTACGCGGGACATGGACCGTACCTCCACTTGTGAGACATATATCGAAGAGCTTGCGCGGTCGAGTGTGCGCCAGTTCTTCGACATATGTCAATAAGGTCGGTAGGGTTGATCTATGCCCAAGGCGCTACCCGTGATCGACCTGTCCGCCCCGGTCTGCTGCACCCCCGTCGCCGCAGGCCCGATCGACGACGCCGCCGCCCTCGAAATCGCCCTGCGCCTCAAGGCCATCGCCGACCCGGTCCGGGTGAAACTGCTGTCCCACCTGCTGGCCGGCACCGGCGACGGTGAAAACACCGGCGACCTCACCGAACGGGTCGGTCTCGCCGAATCGACGGTCAGCCATCACCTCGGCCAGCTCCGCAAGGCGGGTCTGATCGAGTCGGAACGCCGAGGCATGAACATCTATCACCGCCCCCGCCGCGAAGCCCTCTCCGCCCTCTGTGTCGTTCTCGACCCCAACTGCTGCCGATAGCGGCAAGCCTATGGATTCGTGACGCGGTCGAAGGTCAGGTGTAGTTCGCGGGGTGCCCCGACGCTGATCCCGGCCGACCGCTGGATCTCGGTGCCGGGGGCGAGGCGGAATCCGGTGAGCCGGTCCAGCAGTCGCGTGATGCCGATGTCGAGCTGCATGCGGGCGAAGTGACGACCCACGCAGCGGTGGATGCCGATTCCGAATGCGATGTGCGGGTTGCGATTACGGTCGAAGTCCAAGTGTTCGGGGTTGTCGAATCGGGTGACGTCGCGGTTGCCGGAGCGCCAGTGCAGTGCGACCCGGTCGCCCTTGGACAGCGGGATGCCGAGCAGGTCGTTGTCCTCCATGACGACTCTGCCGATCACGCTCACGGTCGAGGTGAAGCGCAGGATCTCGTCGAGATCACCTGTGGCCCAATCCGGTTCGCGCAGCCGTGTTTCCAGGTCGGGGATCTCGGTCAGATATTCGGCGATGTAGGCCAGTACGCCGCGGGTGGTGTCGAGACCGCCCAGCAGCAGCACGGTGACGACGCCGAGACGTTCCTCCATGGTGAGTGGTCGCCCGTCGCCGACGGTGGCCTCGACAATGGATTGCAGCAGGTCCTGGCGTGGCGCCGACACCCGTTCGGCCATCAGCTCGGCGGCCAATGCCGCTACGGCAGCGAAACTTTCGGGCGTGTTCTGCACCGACACCTGGGTGACGGCGTCGACGGCACGGGCCAGACGCTCCGGGTTGTCGTCGTCGAGCACGATCTTGGCCAGCGCGCCCGCGGTGAACGGGATCGCGAATTCGCTCACGAATTCGACCTGTCCGCGCGCGGCGAACCCGTCGATCAGGTCGTCGGCGAGCTGCCGCACCACGGGCGCGTAGCGCTGTAGCGCGGACCGTGAGAACGGTCCGTTGAGGAACGCCCGGAAGTCGTGATGCAGCGGCGGGTCCACGTCGATCGGCGGCAACGCCACCGGCACCGAGGTCAATCCGGGCATGGTCGAACTGAAGATCTCCGGATGCGCGGCCACCGTGACCAGGTCTTCGTACCGGGTGACCACATGCATGCCGCCGCCGAATCCGGTGTGCACCACCGGACATCGCGCCCGCGCCCAGGTGAGCTCATCGTCGAGTCGCGCGCACTGCCGCTCGTCGAACCAGTCGAGTTGATCGAAGAATTCCTGATGGTTCTCGGTCACGGCGAACCCCTTCCCACCCCGGCACGGCACTGCGCTGATGGTGCGCCCGCCGCCCGCGCCGAGTCAACCATCCCGCTCCGGAACAACCGGTCTGTAGCTACAGTGCGAGGGATGGATCGGCTAGCCATCGAGGCCCTCAGCGTATTCGGGTTACCCCCGGTCGAATTCGTCGATCTGGCCGCGGACCTCGACTGCCGCCGCATCACCGTCTTCCTCCAGCCCCTCGCCACCCTCGGCTACCCGCCCTATTCCCTCCGCGACGATGCCGCCCTGCGCCGCGACCTACTGGCCGCGCTGAAGGGCCGCGATGTCGAGATCACTCTCGGCGACGGCATACTCCTCTACCCGGGCCTCGACATGCGCACTCTCCAAACAGATCTCGATCTCCTCGCCACCCTCGGCGTCCCCCGAATCAATGCGATCGGCCTGGACCCCGACCTCTCCCGTACCCTCGACCAACTCGCCACCGTCACCGAACTGGCCGCCCAGCGCAGCATGGAAACCCTCCTCGAACCGGTCCCCGGCCTCCCCATCCCAGACCTCCCCACCGCCCAGGTCGCCCTGAATCACGTAGCCAGACCCGACTTCCGCCTCCTCATCGACACCATGCACCTGACCCGCTCCGGAGCCACCGTCGCCGACCTCGCCGCTGTGAACCCGACCGACATCGGCTACGCCCAGATCAGCGACACCACCCTCCACCCCCGCCTCGACAACTACGCCGAAGAGGCCATGTACGAACGCCTCGTCCCCGGCGAAGGCGAACTCCCGCTATCAGCTCTGCTGGCCGTTCTCCCGGCAGACATCATCGTCGGGATCGAGGTCCCGAGCCGCACAAAGGCGCTGGCCGGAGTGCCGCCCGCCGCTCGCCTGCGACCCTGCCTCGACGCAACCCGGGCCTTGCTGGCCGACCTGCCTCGGCAGTAGAGAGCGCCCTCAGCTGCCGAAGATGGCGGTGGGGTCGCCTGTGTACCAGGTGTTTTCGATGCGCATGCGGTGGATGAGCCAGCGGGAGCCGTCTCGGTGCAGGTCCAGGAGGTAGGGGTTCTTCAGTAGGGCACGGGTTTCCGGGGCGGAGATCAGGAGGTGCTGGGCTTCTACGAGGGCGGTCAGGTGGGCGGTGTCGCCGTTGATGGTGATGCGGGGGTTGGTGATCTGGTGGGTGGTGTTCACTCGGCCGGTGAACATGGTGAGGATGGTGGAGACGATGGTGTCTCGGCCGGTCATGAGGGGTGGGGTGGCGCCCCAGCGGGCGGCGGCGGGGCGGAAGTCGAGTTCGGCATCCTCGGTGAACGCGGAGGCGAAGAGGTCCTTGTCCTTCAAGTCCTGGCCGAGGGCGAAACGGTATAGGGCGTCGGTGATTTCGGCGCGGTCGCGTAGTTCGGCGACGATGGCGGGGACGTCATCAGAGGCAGCGGCGAGAGCCTGATGGGTGTGGTTCGAGGGCTGTTCGAGCGACATGAGTCGAACGCTATGACTGCTGAAGTACTGCGGGAGAGGGCTATTCACGCCACGCAGCGGACGCCTGCCGCCACCGCCGGGTGATCAGGCGGGCTGCCACAGTTCGATGCGGTTGCCCTCGGGGTCGGTGACCCAGCCGAATCGGCCCACGCCCGCCATTTCCTGGATGTCGTCGGCGACTTCGGCTCCCGTGGCGCGCAATTGCGCGAGCATCGCGTCGAGATCGGCGACCCGGAAGTTGAGCATGGTCTGCTGGGTGCGGGATCCGAAGTAGTCGGTGTCGGCATCGAAGGCCGCGAACACCGTCGGTCCGGGCTGCGGGCTCCACAGCCCGTTGGCGTCGATATCCAGACCGAGGCAGTCGCGATACCAGGCGCTCAATGCGGCGGGATCCGCCGCACGCAGGAAATATCCGCCGATACCCAGCACCCGTTCCATGCCGTCATCCTGCCAGGATCGGCCATCGGGCGGTCGACGCTGTTCCCCGTGTCGGTTGAGCAGTTACCCCTGGTAGCTCGGCCAGGTCGAGAGCGTGGTGTGCAGGGCGTCGAGAATCCGCGGCCAGGAGTCGCCGGTGGGACGCGAGGCGGCGAAACCGCCGCCTGCCTCCAGGGTCGCGAATCCGTGAAAAGTGCTGCGCAGCAGGCGGGCCGCATCCAGACTCTCGGACTCGCCGAGGTCGTAGCCGCGCAGGATCGCCGCGGTGAGTTCGATACCGCGCAGCAGCGCGGGCTCGCCCGCCACCTCGGCCGGATCCATCCGAATCTGGGTGGCCGCATAGCGTTCCGGGAACTCGAGGACGTAGGACCGATAGGCGTCGGCGAACGCCACCAGCGCGTCCTTGCCGGAGCGCCCGGCGACGGCCGCACCGATCCGATCGTTGAGTTCGGTACCGGCGAGCAGGGCGATCCGAACCCGCAGGTCGTGCAGATTGCGCACGTGCACGTACAGGCTCGGATCCTTCACCCCGAATCGGCGGGCGAGCGCCGAGAGCGTGAGCTTCTCGAAGCCGATCTCGTCGGCCAGCTCCGCCGCACCGCGGACCACCCGCTCCGTGGTCAGACCCACCCGAGGCGACACGTCACCCTCCTACGTTATCTAAGGTAAAACCTAGACTCTATAGGCGCGGCGAATCCGGTCGGCACGGCAGGGGTCGGCTCTCACCGCGCACTGGTCCGGAACGGTACCGTCGGCGCGCCCAGATTCGGTGTGCCCAAAAGGGATTCCGAGGACAGCGCGTAGATCCCGTCGTTCGTCATCAGCCAGACGATCTTGCGGTCGTTCTCGATGTACACGCCGTGCGTCGGATTGCTGCGCGCCCAATCGTCGGTTTCCGGACCGAAGGTCGGGGGTGCGAAGTATCCGGCGACCTTCGGCCGCTTGGGATCCGAGACATCGAAGAACTGCGCACCCGCGTTGTAGAAGTCGTAGATCAGCAGTCCGTTCTTCGGATCTCCGGGCGAGGTGTAATACCCACTACGCTTCGGGCCGAAGCTGCCGCCGCGCTGGCAGAAGTCCGTCACCACAGCATCTTTCGGCGGAGTGGGTCGCGGCAGTCGCCCGACGATGCGCGGATTCGCGGGATCGGTGGCATCGACCTGGAAGATGTCCTTGTACGGCTCGTAGCAGTCCTCGGACAGCGGATATCCGCTCAGATACACCATTCCCGTCTTCTCGAACTGGGAGACATCCACATTGTCGGCCTCGGTGCCGGACACCGACATCGGCACGTCGAGATGCCCGACCTCCCGCAGGTGCGACGGATCCGAGATATCGATGATGGACATGCCGAACCCGCCCATCGCCGCGAACCCGTACTTGCCGCCCTCTTCGATCGGAGTCGGAATGTAGAGCGGATTGCGCGAACCCATCCACGAAGTCCGGTTGCCGCAGCGCGGATTGCCGCGGTAGGCGGCTTCCTCGCCGCGCACCATGCCATTGCGATGCCAGGTGTCGAGCAGCCGGGGCTGCGCGGGATCGCCCATATCCCATACCTGGAAACCGTTGGCGTAGAGGTAGGTCGGGTATTCCTGTAGTGACCAGTCGTCACTAGGTGCGGTCGAGATGAACATGTAGCGGCCGCCGTCCCAGTGCGGCACGTCCAGCGAGCCCGAACCCTGTTGCGGCTTACTGAAATCAGGCTGCGACGCATTCTTCTGATGTTCGTCGGTGCTCACCGTCGCCAGCAGTTGCCAGTCCTTCTTGCGCGGCCCGTTCAGCTTGTAGACCTTGAAGCCTTTGAGCTGGGTATCGGCACGGACATCCGCAACTCCCTGCGGCACACCGTATTTGCTCTTGTCCGGCGTATCGCCGAGCCAGAAGGGGATCTGCCGCTTCACCTCGAAGCTCTGAATCATGATGTAGCCGTCGTATTTCTGGCTCCACTGAATGGTCGAAGCACCCCAGAAGTCGTGCGCGGCCCAATCCTTGCTCGCGACAGCCTCGTCGTTCCCGGCGACCCCCGCGACATCGTCCCGGGTCAGCGATTCCACGACCTGCACGTTCTTGACATCCGTGATGTCGTACACGCGAGCCTCACTGCGGTCGTACTGGAACATGTAGCGCCGCCCGTCGAAATCGACGATGTTCTGCCAGGAATGGAACGGATCCGGCGTGAACCGCTTACCGCCGTAGTGCGCCTCGACGGTCACGTTGTCGCTCTTGTAGGTGTTCGGGTCGTACCCGCCCGTCTGCGGAAACAGATCCGCACCCCCACCCCGGAACGGGTGCTTCTCCTCCTCGTTCACATACGTCGACGCCGGATGCAGGAACGTCCCGTCGTTCTGCATCCCGTAGCTCCCCGGATCCACCTTCGACGGCCGCCGATCCCCGCACACGACCGCCACATTCGAATCCTCCGGCAGCCCCGCGGCGGTCACGCTCCGATCGCTCGTCATCCGTGCGACCACCGCACCGCTCACCGCGATCGCCACCACCAACCCTGTAATCCCTATCCCTCGCCACTTCACGCCACCGAGTCTCACCAACCCTGAACTGCGACAACCCCTCCCAACGGCCACTGTTCCGACCCGAAGATCCGACCACCGGGCCCTTGCCACACCGCCCGGCCTCTGCTACCGCCGCCGCGTCCTCGCTTCCCGAAGTCCGCGTCAGCGAACGTGTCAGCCGACTGTCAGTCCGCTGTCAGCGCACCCCGCCAAAGTAAGTGCATCGAAGCAACCGGGTTCACCACGAACCCAACTGCTACACACCAGATTTCGAAGGAGCACCCCATGTCTGTCACCCTCACCGCCCAGGATCAGGCCACCATCCGCACCGCCGCCTACGGCGCCGTCTCCCTGCTGGCCGCCGCCTCCGCCAAGCCGAGCAAGGCCGCCATCTCCGGCACCCGCGCGCTGACCTCCGCCACCGGCGAGATCGGCCACGTCCTCAACGCCAAATCCAAGGACATCAACCTGAAGGGCAAGACCGTAGCCGCCCTCGCCGACCAGGTCCTCCCCACCCTCACCGAAGCCCTCACCCTCCTCGACCACCACAACCCCACCGAGGCCGAAAACTTCCGCACCACCCTCCAGGTAGCCATCGCCGCCGCCACCGACCCCGCCACCCCCGCCACCGCCGAAATGGCCCGCAAACTCACCGCCGCCCTCCACACCGCCTGACCGATGCGGCTCCGCGCCAACACGATCCGTGTCCACTGCCCCCGAATTTGTAGGAGGCAGTGGATAGCCGACTACCGGCGATGGGTGTGCACCGAGTGATCGCCGCCGCGCACGTGTGACGGTGGTGGGTTACTCCGGAGACGTGGGGCGGCGGGTCATCCTTCGGCGGAGGGGGTTTCGGCTCCCGGGGCAGACTCGGTAGGTCGGGTCAGAGGATGGACTCGCCGTCGGATTCGGGGGCTTCGGTCCGGCGGCGGAGGACGTGTGGGATGCGGGCCGCCGGGGGGATGACGATGCCGGCTTCGGCCAGGCGGGCGGCGGCTTCGGTGGGGTCGGCGGGGCGGCCGACGGTGGGGCCGTGGCCGATGGGGACCACCGAGTGGACGACGGTGTCGGGGTAGATGTGGACGTAGTTGAAGGCTTGGGCGCCGTCGCGGCCGCGCTGGCCACCCTCGGCGGCGGCCATGTCCTGGCTGTAGCAGGTGGCCGACGCCACCGAGACGGGGATGCCCGCGAAGGTGGCTGTGCTCGAAAGGTGCAGGTGGCCTGCCAGAATGGCGCGGACGTCGGTGCCGTCGAGGACGTCGGCGAGGCGGCGCTGGTCGCGCAGCTCCACCAGGACGGCCAGGTCCTGGACGCAGGGGATCGGCGGGTGGTGCATGGCGAGCACGGTGCCGAAGGGGGCCGGTTCGGCGAGAACGTCACGCAGCCACGCCAATTGGGCGTCGGTGATCTCGCCCCAGTGATGGCCGGGGACCGTGGTGTCCAGGGCGATCACCCGCAGGCCGTCGAACATGTGGACCGCGTCGAACGGTGCGGCGGAACCGGTTTCGCCGAGCAGGTGCTCACGCAGGGTGGCCCGGTCGTCGTGATTGCCCGCCACCCACACCACGGGTGCGCCGATGCGTTCGGCCCACGGCTCCACCAACTCCCGCAGCTTCTGGTACGCGCCGGGCTCACCCTGATCGGTGAGATCACCGGTGAACACGATGGCGGTCGGAGCGATCCGACTGGCCTCGGCCTGGCCGAGCAGCGCCGACAGCCGCGCCTCGGCGTCGACCGCGCCGTACAGCTCGTCGTCGGCGGCGATCAGATGGGTGTCGCTGAAGTGGAACAGCACATGGTCTGCCCTCGGGTGTTCGGCGACTCGCGAGATGTGCACGGACATCCTCCCCGTGTGTGGTTCGACCTCGTCTTGCCGATTTTGTCGCCAGAATAGCGAAGGTCGTTTCTTCCAGGTTGCCCGTGTCCAGTGACGACATGCTTGCGGGAAGGTGAGATTTGGATGTCGGCCTAATGCCCGAGGCTACCGGCCAGCACTCGCGGATGTTCCTGCTCACGCACATGAAGCAGGGCGAAGTAGCGGCGCAGCATCAGCACAGCGGTAGTCGCGAGCCCCGCGGTGAGTCCCCACCACACCCCCGCGGCCTGCAGGTGGAAGGGGAATGCGAGCAGCAACGCAGTGGGCAATCCCACAGCCCAGTACCCGACCAATGACAGCCGGAACCCGGCCTTGGTGTCCTTGAGCCCGCGCAGCAGCCCCACCCCGATGTTCTGTGCGGCGTCGAAGAACTGCAGCACGATCGCGATCAACAGCAGCGTGTGCGCCAGCCGCACCGTCGCCGGATCGCTGTCGACCAGGAACGGCCGCAACACCAGATCCGGCACCACCACGTAGGCGATACCGGTGAGCAGCGCGACCACTCCGGCCAGCCGCAGCGCCAGCCACGCCACCGTCCGCGCGTGCGTGAACTCCTCGCGCGCCACCGCCCGGCTCACCAGGATCGACGCCCCGTGCGAGAGCCCGATCGCCACCTGGAACACGATGTACACCAGCTGATAGACGATGTTGTGCGCGGCCAGCGCCGCCGCCCCCAGACTGCCCATCACCAGCGCCAGCACCGAGAACATGCCCGCCTCGGACCCGTAGGTGAGCGCGATCGGCGTCCCGAGCCGCAGCTCTTCGCGCACCGTCGCCACGTGCACCGGCCACATCCGGATCGGCAGTGTCGCAGAGAGTTTCGCGTCCCGGCGCACCATCGCCCAGAACACCCCGAAGGTGATCAGGAAGACCAGCGAGGTGGCCACCCCGATCCCGGTCAGCCCGAGCTCCGGCAGCCCCAGCCAGCCGTGCATGAACGCCAGTGCCAGCACCAAATTCAAGGCCACCGACCCGAGCGTCACCAGCAGCAGCGCCTGCGGCCGCTGCATCCCGATCGTGTACTGCCGCAATGCCTGGAACCACAGACACGGCACCAGACCCGGTGCCAGCGCCACCATCATCGGCCGGGCGTCGGCCAGCACCGCCGCGTCCTGTCCGAGCCAGCGCAGCGCCCAGCCCAGCCCGATGAGCACCGCACCGCCGAGCACTCCGGCGAGGGTGGCGATCAGAAAGCTGCTGCGCACCACCTCCCGAACCTGGATGTCGGCGCGCCGCCCCTGCTTCTCCGCGCGGCTGACCACGGTCGCCACCTGATTGCCGGTGCCGGTGATCAATCCGACGCACATGGTGCGAATCTGGTTGAACAGCACCAGCGCCAGCCCGCCCGCGGCCACCTGCTGCACGCCGAGCGTGCCCATCAGCGCGATATTGGTGGTCGACACCGCCACCTGCGCGAGCTGAGTCATGGCGATGGGCGTCGCCAGCGAGGTCAGCTGCCTGCCGTCGGATTGCCGCAGCGCGCCGATCATTTGGCGGCGGCCTCGTTCACCGGTGCGTTGTCCGCGACCAGAATCGTGTGGGTGTCCTCGCGTCCGGTCCCGCGCAGCTGCTCGAGCACCTGCTTGACCAGTGCGGCCTGATCGGTCAGTCGCTGCCAGTGCTTGTCCAGCGCGAGATAGACGTGATCGTCGTGCCCGGAGGCCAGCACCTCGCCGATCTCGTGCGCGGGCAGCTCCACCTGCCGCAGCAGTTCCAGCAGTTCCGGATGCGGCACCTGCTGATCTGCGTAGTCGCGCAGACTCGCCCCGGACAGACCCTGCGCCCGCGCGAACTCGTCGGGCAGGGCGTAGTTCAGATGCCGCAGCACCGCGTACTCGCGCGGATCGGGGCGGTGTGCTGGCCGATGCGCGCGCACCAGGCGCGCGATCTCGCCCTCCCGCACCTTGTCGAGCAGGTCCCGGTCGCTCATCCACTCGTCGTCGAAGACGGTGTCGAGGTACTTCTCGCCGTCGTCGTTGATGATGACCACCACGGTCGAATGATCCGGGTAGCTCCCCAGCCGGGTCAGCGCCGCGTACACCGAGCTGCCGGAGGACCCGCCGATCAGCAGCCCGAGTTCGGCGGCCAGCACCCGTGCGGTGGCGAAGGCGTCCACGTCGGAGACCTTCAGCCGGTCGTTCTCCTCGATCAGATGCAGGTCCTGATCGACGTGCGCGCCCGGTTCCGCGCCCAGCGGGGTGCCGGTGCCGGACTGCCAATAGTCGTGGGCGGGACCGCCGAACGCGATCGACCCCTCGGGTTCGACGCCGACCAGGCGCGGGTCGCAGCCGTGGTCGCGCAGCCCGCGCGCGGTGCCGAACAGCGAACCACCGGTCCCCACCGCCCCGAGAAGAATGTCTATTTTGTCGAGATCCTCGAGCAGTTCTTCGGCCAGTGCGTAATAGCCGACGCCATTGGCCAGATTGTCGTGCTGCGCAGGGAAATACGCGCCCGGCCCCTCCTGACTCGCCAGCTCCGCCGCACGTTCCTCGCGCGCCGAGGTGGCCAGCCCGTCCTCGCCCTCATCGGAGACGAATTCCAGCCGCGCGCCCATCGCCTTCATGGCATTGAGTTTCGCCGCGCAGGCGTGGTGATCGACGACGGCGGTGAATCGATATCCGCGTTCGCGCGCCACCACCGCCAGCCCCAAACCGGTGTTCCCCGAAGTCGATTCGATAATGTGCCCGCCCGGCGCCAGCAGCTGCCGCCGTTCGGCGTCGAGCACCATGGCGCGCGCCATCCGAATCTTGGCCGCCCCGGTGGGGTTCATGGTCTCGAGCTTGAGGAATAGCCGCGTTCCGGTCGTTGGGCTGACGGCCAGTTCGAACAGTGGAGTCTGTCCGATCAGCTCCGACACACGCCTGGCGATAACCGGCATCGAGGTGCTTCTCCTTGAAAAGTGATGGAGCTCGGGTGAGGGCGATGAAACGCGGATGTTCAGATTTCGGGGTCCTCGGACGCCCACTGGAATTGTCGTCCGTCCGCCGAATTTCGCAACACGACTTTGGGCGGTATGGGCAACTCGTGAAATTTCGATTCGTTGCTGTCCATCTGATACCCCGCCGTGTTCGGGTAAATCAGCAGATCGTCGGTTGTCGCGGCACGCGGCAGCGGAATGCGACGCCACGAGAGCATATCCTCTTCCAGGCACGTCGAACCGCCCACACAGGTCGGCGTGACGGCGCCCGGATACTCCGGCCACAATGCCGGGTCGGGCAGGAATTCACTGTCGAACCACTGCTCCGAGAGGCTCAGGCTGCTCCCGTTCACGGTCAGGATCGCGTACGGAATCCCGTGCGCGCGGCGGACTTTCACGCCCTGCACCCGGAACACGCTGCATCCGGCCTGATCCAGCAGCGCGCGCCCGGGCTCGATGGCCAGCCGAATCCCGGCCTCCCGCAGGCGATATCCCAGATTCTCGTGCGACAGCACCGCGGCCAGCATGGCCGGACCGGGCACGGGGCAGTGATAGGGGTAGTACCGCTCCGGATGGGGCGCGCGATCGCCGTGGAACCAGCGCGGGTTCACGCCGTCGAGGAAGGTCTCCCAGGCGTCGGCGGGCAGATAGTCGACCCCGAACCCGCCGCCGATCGAGATGGTGGTGATCGGATGCCCGAGCCCGCGCGCCTCCCGGCACCGGTCGATGAGCGCGCCCGCCAGCTCCGCGCGCGGCTCCGCGGCATAGCCGGAGAGGTGGAAGCTGAAGCCCTCCAGGCGAATCGCGTCCGGATCCGCGAGGGTCAGGGCCAGATCCAGCTCGTCGACGGTCATGCCGAAGCGGCTCGGCGACTCCGGCGGCAGCACCCGCAGCAGCACGCGCGAGCGGATCCCCAGCCCGGTCAGTCGCGCCAGCTCGTCGAGATCGTCGACGGCGATCAGCGCGCCGTAGGTGGTCGAGAGTTCCAGCAGCCGATCGTCTTTGGCCGGGCCGGTCACCACCAGATCGGTGCCGCACACCCCGCCGCGCAGCGCGGACAGCAGTTCCCCGCTGCTGGAGACGTCGACGCCCGCACCGGCTTTCGCGCAGGCGCGCACCACGCTGGGGGACTTGTTGGCCTTCTTGCCGTAGTAGATCGCGCCCACCACGCCGCTGCGATCGAACACGCGCTGGAAGGCGCGGATATTGTGCTCGACCCGTTCGGGATACATCAGGTGGAAGGGGCCGCCGATCCGATCGGCGATGTCGCGCAACAGGTTCGGGTCTCGCAGCAGTCGCCGCTCCCAGTCGTCGCGGTGCGCGGGCATCGGCGTGGCCGTGATGTCGGAGATGCCGGGCGGCACGGTCAGGGTCTTCACGGTGTCGGTCAGCGTGCTCTCCCGTCGCCGAATGGCCGAATTCGCCTCAGTCCCACAGCGAAACCTCGGTTCCGCGGCCCTCGGCGATGGCCCGGTTGGCGAGCGCGTGCGCGACGGCGATATCGGTCAGGACCAGGCCGGAGTTGTAGACGAAGATGCGCTCGTCGTCGGTGAGGCGGCCGACGGCGCGATGATCGAGGATCTGGGGTAGCTCGGCGTCGACCCGGCGTAGTCGGCCGTCGGGTCCGGCCATATCGGTGCCGGTCAGCGTCATCTGCTCGGCGCTGGTGGCGACCACCCGGTCGGCCTCGACCAGGGTGGAGGGGGCCAGCCCGTAGCCGACCAGCACCACGGTCGAGCCGGGCGCGAGATCCTTGGCCTCGAGGGCCACCCGGGTGCCGGGACCGGCCGCGGCCAGCACCACGTCCGCACTCCGCGCCGCCTCGATCGGATCACTGACGATCTCCAGCTCGGCCTGCGGATTGTGTTGCAGCAGTTGCCGATACACCGCTTCCAGGCCCTCGGGGTGGGTGCCGTAGAGCATCAGCCGGTTCAGGTGCGGGTTGGCGGCCAGCAGGTGCGGCAGCGCGTTGCGGCCCTGGGTGCCGGTGCCGATCAGCAGCACGCTGCGCGCCCCGGGCCGGGCGGTCTCGCGCACCAGCAGCGCCGACACCGCGGGGGTGCGCAGCGCGCCGACCCGCGCGCAGTCCATCATCGCGATCGGCATGCCGGTGGCGTCGTCGTAGAGCGTGATGGTGGTGTAGTACCGCTTGGTGGAGCGGTCGTGGTGCGGGTCGAACTTGTAGCTGGTCTTCATCGCCACCACCCGGCGGCGGCCGTCGCGGCCGAGCATGGCGTAGGCGACCGACCAGCCGTCGGGATGGGCGACGCTGAGCTTGCGCGGATTGTCCGACGCGCCACCGGCGAAGGCGACGTACGCGTCCTCGACGGCGCGCACCACCTCCGCCGGGCTGATCGGGACGTCGGCTAGGTCGCTGCGGCTGAGTATCCGCAGCGGAGTTGGTCTGGCATTCACGGATTCGGTCCTCGGCTCGTCTGGAACGGTGCCACCACGTGCTGGCCGTACCCGTCCTCGGCGGCTTCGGCCGCGGCCCGGCGTCGCTGGGGCAGCCGGATGTTCACTCGCTTGAGCCAGCGATCGGTGCCGTCGTAGCGGGGGGTGAACGGCACCCGCCCGTGCACCACCACGTCATTGTCCACCAGCAGCAGTTCTCCGGGGGTCAAAGCGGTGGTGATGCACACCCTTTCGAGCTCGTCCGCCAAATGCCGGTAGGCGGAGCGGAATTCGGGGTCGGCGTCGTCGAGGGGGGTGTACGCCGGATCGAAACGCAGTGTCGGCCCGCCCTCGTCGCTGCCGAGGGTGGTCACCGGCGGTGCGGGCGCGTCGGTGAAGGCGCTGCCGTAGGAGACGTCCGGGTGGATCGGCAACTGCGCCCGGCTCAGCGTGTCGCGTTGTGCCGCACTGAGTTCCACCCGCCGCACCGAGGACACCGTGGTGCCGACCAGGTCCGGGTTGCGCAGACAGCCCAGCATCAGCAGGTTGGCGCGGCGCGGGTGGAAGGCGTCCTCGGTGTGCGGGCTCAGCAGCGTGGTGCTGCTCGCGCCGGACTGCTCGTGCTCGTGGCCGGGGGTCGGCACGATGTTGTTGACCAGGCGTCCGCCCTGCTGACCCTCCCAGCCGAACGGCTCACCGGCGCAACGGGCCAGCAACAGCATGGCCACGTCCAGCTCGAACGAGGACGCGCACCGCGCGCGGTCCCCGGCCCAGGCGCAGGCCTGGCCCCAATCGTGCGGCGTCGGACCGAGTTCGGCGTCGCCGACCGGAAACTTGCTGATCACGGTGACGCCGGACGCGGTGGCGGGCGGCCGCATGGCCTCGTGCAGCGCGTCGGGAAGCCGTCCGTACTTGGCGTCGATGTGACGCAGCAGGACCGGGTGCGAGAGCGTGGTGGCTATCTCCGGGCTGGCACCGACTGTGACGGCGATCTCAGCTGCCATGTGCCGCAGCGCCCGGGCCGCGGATTCGGGGAGGTCGCGTCGTTCGATGTCCGAGGGGTGAAGCGTCTGACGTTCGGAGAGAACGCTTTTCACCAAGTGGAAGGCCTTCCTGGCTCGGGCGGGGACAGGGCTCGGGCAACCGTATGCGCCCCAAATTAATTTGGCAAGGCTTACCTAAGGGCGTGTTAAAAAGATAGCTGATAGGTATCAAATGCTAGCCGGGAGGGTAACCGAACTCGTTCAGGGTTCGCGACTCTCGCGAACTGGGCAGCCGTCCGGCGCGCGTCGGAGCAACGTCGCTGGTCGGGGACCCGATGAATCTGGATGATGAGTGGAGTGCGTACCCAGCCTGTGCCGCTGCGCGAACGAGCAGCCGTGCACCTACGAAAACGACCGACCCGCGCCCGCGTCCGGACGACCCGGGCCGGGCTGCTGGGTGCCGCGGTTGCCCTCGCGGTGCTGACCGCTTGCGGCACAGAGCATCTCGTGCCGGTGCCCGACGACATGCCGCCCGGGGCGGGCGCGCCGCTGCCCGCCATCGATCTGGATGCGCCGGGGCGCAGCGCGATTCAGCTGCACGACTGGGCGGCCGAGCAGTCGTCCTCGACCGGTATTCAGATCACCGCGCTCGAGGCGTACGGGTACGCGGCGGCGGTGATGGGCCGGTCCAAGCCCGAATGTGGCATCCGCTGGACCACTCTCGCCGGGATCGCCAGCGTGGAGAGCCAGCACGGTTCGCACGGTGGTTCGCATCTGGCCGACGACGGCACCGTGTCGCCGCCGATTCGTGGTCTGGCACTGGACGGTTCGCCCGGGCGCGCCCGCATCCTCGATGCCGGGTCCACCGACGCCGATCCGATCTACGTGCGGGCGATGGGCCCGTTCCAGTTCATCCCGGAGACCTGGCAGCGCTGGGGCGTCGACGCCAACGGCGACGGCAAGAGCGATCCCGACAATATCGACGACGCCTCGCTGACCGCCGCCCGCTACCTGTGCGCGATGGGTGGCGACCTCACCGCCGCTCCCGGATGGCAGCAGGCGCTGATGACCTACAACCAATCCACCAGCTACATGAACACCGTCCGCTATCGCGCCGCCGCGTACAGCGTGGGCCGCCGAGTCTGACGCTTCACGTGCCGGTTACGGCCGCTTCACCGGCGTCACGACCCATTGCCGGGTGCGTATATCTTGCGGGCTCGCCGATGGGGGGATGTGTCCGCGTGAGATCGGCACGTTAGGCTTTTGGCGCACGGGATCCCCGTGCGACCTGCCGAGTCAGCAGCCGAAGGAGTGTCGTTTCGTGGCCATCATCGAACAGGTCGGAGCTCGCGAGATCCTGGATTCTCGGGGCAATCCCACTGTCGAGGTCGAGATCGCTCTCGACGACGGCACCCTCACTCGTGCGGCCGTGCCCTCCGGTGCGTCCACCGGTGAGCACGAGGCCGTCGAGCTGCGTGACGGTGGCGATCGCTACCAGGGCAAGGGTGTGCAGAAGGCCGTCGAGGGTGTCCTCGACGAGATCGCCCCGGCCGTGATCGGTCTCGACGCCGTCGAGCAGCGCACCGTCGACCAGACCCTGCTGGACCTGGACGGCACGCCGGACAAGTCGCGCCTGGGCGCCAACGCCCTGCTGGGTGTGTCGCTGGCCGTGGCCCGCGCCGCCGCCGAATCCTCGGGCCTGGAACTGTTCCGCTACGTCGGCGGCCCGAACGCCCACGTGCTGCCCGTCCCCATGATGAACATCCTCAACGGTGGCGCACACGCCGACACCGGTGTGGACGTGCAGGAATTCATGATCGCCCCGATCGGCGCGCCCACCTTCAAGGAGGCGCTGCGCTGGGGTGCCGAGGTCTACCACACGCTGAAGTCGGTGCTGAAGGCTCAGGGCCTGGCCACCGGTCTGGGTGACGAGGGCGGCTTCGCGCCGGACGTCGCCGGGACCAAGGCCGCGCTGGACCTGATCTCCTCCGCGATCGAGAAGGCCGGCTACAAGCTGGGCACCGATATCGCGCTGGCTCTGGACGTCGCGGCCACCGAGTTCTACACCACCGGACAGGGTTACAAGTTCGAGGGCGCGGTGCGTTCCGCCGAGGAGATGAGCCAGTTCTACGCCGAGCTGCTCGGCCAGTACCCGCTGGTCTCCATCGAGGACCCGCTGTCGGAGGACGACTGGGACGGCTGGGTCTCGCTCACCGACCTGGTCGGCGAGAAGGTGCAGCTGGTCGGCGACGACCTGTTCGTCACCAACCCGGACCGCCTGGAGGAGGGCATCGCCAAGGGCGCGGCCAACGCACTCCTGGTGAAGGTCAACCAGATCGGCACCCTGACCGAGACCCTGGACGCGGTCGACCTGGCCCACCGCAACGGCTACAAGACGATGATGAGCCACCGGTCCGGCGAGACCGAGGACACCACCATCGCCGACCTGGCCGTGGCCGTCGGCTCCGGTCAGATCAAGACCGGCGCGCCCGCTCGCTCCGAGCGCGTGGCCAAGTACAACCAGCTGCTGCGTATCGAGGACGCCCTCGGCGACTCGGCGCGCTACGCCGGTGACGCCGCCTTCCAGCGATTCACGTTCGAAGGCTGAATAATCGGTGCCTCGCGGAGTTGAGAACCATCGGCTGAATTTCGGGGTGTGAGATGACGGAGCGACGGGCACGCGGCACCAGTCCGGCCGGACGCGGTGACCGCCGCCCGTCGCGCTCGACTCGCGCGCGCGGCGGCAAGAGCACTGCCGCCTCGAAATCCACCAGGGCCGAGCAGTCGACTCGCTCCGCGAGTACCGGTGTCGGCGCGGTCAAACGGCGCATCAGCGCCAGGTCCGCGCCGAAATCCGAACGGCACGAACGCAAGATCCTCGGCCTGTCCACCGGCCGCGCGATCCTGCTGGCCGCGGTGCTGTGCGGGCTCGCGCTCACCCTGGCCGTCCCGCTGCGCACCTATTTCACGCAGCGCGCCGAGGCCGCCTCGCTGGCCGCCCAGCATCGCCAGCTCGAGGACGAGGTGTCGGGTCTGCGCGATCGCCGTGCCCAGCAACAGGATCCGAACTACATCAAGTCCGAGGCCAAGGACCGGCTGCGCCTGGTGATGCCGGGCGAGACGCCCTATATCGTGCAGATCCCCGAGATCGAGCAGCCCGCCATCCCGACCCCGGCCGCCAAGCCGCGGGCCCCGGATCCCTGGTACACGCAGCTGTGGCACAGCATTTCGGCCCCGCAGCCGGTGGCAGCGCCCACCACCGCGGCACCCGCCCCGCCGCCGCCTCCGCCGCCCCCCGCCCCCACTGACGAAGGACAACCCAGGTGACCGCACCCGAACCCAGCGAGCGCGATCTCGCGATCGTCGCCGACCAACTGGGCCGGTTGCCGCGCGGCGTGCTCGCCATCGCCTATCACACCCCCGACGGCCTGCCCGCGGTCGTGAAGACCGCCCCCAAGCTGCCCGACGGCACCCCCTTTCCGACCCTGTTCTATCTCACCGACCCGCGCCTGACCGCCGAGGCCAGTCGGCTGGAGACCACGGGCCTGATGCGTGACATGAGCGAACGCCTCACCCACGACACCGAATTGGCGGCCGCCTACCGCGCCGCCTACGACGGCTACCTCGCCGAGCGCAATGCCATCGAGGACCTCGGCACCGACTTCGCCGGCGGCGGCATGCCGGACCGCGTCAAATGCCTGCACGTGCTGATCGCCCACTCCCTGGCCAAGGGTCCCGGCGTGAACCCGCTCGGCGACGAAGCGGTGGCCCTGGCCGCCGACCACGGCCTGCGCGGCAAGGCCATCCCCGCCGACTGGCCCAAGAGCTCCGAATACCCGGCGCTGGGAGTCGATTCCGAATGACCCGGCGCTCTCGCTGTGCCGATATGTATTCAGTGCCAATGGAATTCAGAGGTCAGTGATGGGTAGTGCAGAGTTCGCGCAGAGTTCGGCAGTACGTGCCCCGGGTAGTGGGCAGGAGCGGATCGCGGGGATCGACTGCGGTACCAACTCGATTCGCCTGCTGATCGCCGATGTGTCGCGGGACGAGCAGGGTGCGGTGCGGCTCACCGATGTGCATCGGGAGATGCGGATCGTGCGGCTCGGGCAGGGGGTGGACGCGACCGGTGCGTTCAATCCCGAGGCGATCGAGCGGACCCGGATCGCGTTGCACGACTACGTGGATCTGATGATCGAGCACAAGGTCGAGCGGGTGCGGATGGTCGCCACCTCGGCTACCCGGGATGCGTCCAATCGCGAGGACTTCTTCGCCATGACCGCCGACGAGTTGGGCCGCGCGGTCGCGGGTGCGCAGGCCGAGGTGATCACCGGTGACGAGGAGGCGCGGCTCTCGTTCGCCGGTGCCGTCGGTGAATTGTCCAGTGCGGCGGGGCCTTTCGTGGTGGTCGATCTCGGTGGCGGGTCCACCGAGGTGGTGCTGGGTGACAGCGATGGTGTGACCGCGGCGTATTCGGCCGATATCGGATGCGTGCGCATCACCGAGCGTTGCCTGCGCGGCAATCCGCCGACCCGCGAGGAGGTGGCGTCGGCGCGGTTCTTCGCGTCCGAGCGGCTGGCGCAGGCCTTCGGCGTGGTGCCGGTGGAGCGGGCGCACACCTGGGTGGGTGTGGCCGGGACCATGACCACGATCGCCGCCGTCGCCCTGGATCTGCCCGAATACGATTCGGAGAAGGTGCATCTCACCCGTTTGCCGCTCTCGGAGTTGCGGGCGGTCTGCGATCGGCTGATCGGCATGAGCCACGACGAGCGGGCGGCGCTGGGCCCCATGCATCCGGGTCGGGTCGACGTCATCGGCGGTGGCGCGGTGATTGCCGAGGTGCTGGCCGACGAGCTGGCTCGGCGGGCCGGTATCGACGGGTTGATCGTCAGCGAACACGACATCCTGGATGGGATCGCGCTCTCCATCGCCTGAGTGGACGGTGGAATGCGCTGTTCAAGCGCGCTTTACGGCGGGTAGGTCAGAGCTGCCGTCGTGAACTGGGGACATACGTCCCACACCCAGCTCATCCTGAGCTTTCCTCACTGGAATGTGACGTAGGTTAATACCTCAGGTTGCTGTCAGATTGCCCAATATGGGAGGGTCTGATCCATGTCAGGAGTAGCACACCAGGCGAAACCGGGCACCGAACGAACCCTGTTCGGGCACCCCATCGGTATCGCGAATCTGTTCGGCGTCGAGTTGTGGGAACGGTTCTCGTTCTACGGCATGCTCACGATTCTCGGCTACTACCTGTACTACTCGGCCACCGACGGCGGCCTCGGCCTCTCGAAGGCCACCGGCACCGGCATCGTCGGCGCGTACGGCGGTCTGGTCTATCTGTCCACCGTGCTCGGCGCGTGGGTCGCCGACCGGATCCTGGGCTCCGAGCGCACCGTGTTCTTCGGCGGCGTGATCGTGATGGCCGGGCATATCGCGCTGGCCGTGCTGCCGGGTCTGACCGGTGTCGGCGCGGGTCTGGTGCTGGTCGCGCTGGGCTCGGGCGGGTTGAAGGCGAACGCCTCCTCGCTGCTGGGCACCCTCTACGACAAGGACGATCCGCGCGCGGACGGCGGCTTCACCCTCTTCTATCTGGGCATCAACCTGGGCGCGTTCGCCGGTCCGCTGATCACCGGTCTGCTGCAGTCGCACGTCGGCTTCCACTACGGTTTCGGCGCGGCCGCGATCGGTATGGCGGTCGGCCTGGCCCAGTACGTGATCTTCCGCCGCAATCTGGGCGAGCACGGTCGCGATGTGCCGAATCCGCTGCCGCGCACCGCGATTCCCAAGGTGATCGCCGCGTTCGTCGCGATTCTGGCGGTGATCGCCATCGCGTGGGCGACCGGTCTGGTGACCCTGTCGAATCTGCCCGACGCCACCACCGTGGTGATCGTGGCGGCCTCGATCGCCTACTTCGCGATCATGCTGACCAGCGCCAAGGTCGACGCCGTCGAACGCACCCGAGTGCGCGCCTACATTCCGCTGTTCATCGCGAACGCGGTGTTCTGGTCGCTGTTCCAGCAGATCTTCACCGTGCTCGCGGTGTACTCCGACGAGCGGATGAACTGGTCCATCTTCGGCTGGACCGCGCCCTCGAACTGGATCGGTTCGATGGAGCCGGTCTGGGTCATCACCCTGTCATCGGTGTTCGCGATCATGTGGACCCGGCTGGGTCGGCGCGCCCCGAGCACCCCGCGCAAGTTCGCGCTGGGCGTGGTCGGCATGGGTGCGGCCTTCCTGCTGTTCACCCTGTTCTCCGGGACCAGCGGCAAGTCGGTGTCGTTCGTGGCGGTGTTCTTCATCCTGGGCGCGTTCGCGGTGTCGGAGCTGATGCTCTCGCCGATCGGACTGTCGGTCACCACGAAGCTGGCGCCCAACGCTTTCCGCGCGCAGATGATGGCGCTGTACTTCTTCTCCGTCGGTATCGGCACCTCGATGTCGGGCGTACTGTCGAAGTTCTACGACCCGTCGCACGAGCTCGCCTACTTCGGCATCACCGGTCTGGTGGCGATCGTGGTCGGCATCGTGGTCTGGGGTGTGTCCCCGTGGATCAGCCGTCATATGGAGGGCGTGCACTGATCGAAGTTTCCGATGGCGCGGGTCTTGCGGTGGATCCCTTGACATGATCGGGTCGGGATTCCACCACGGAAAGGTAGTGCCATGGCTTCGATCGTGACCGAGATCGTCATAGATGTTGCGCCGGAACAGGTTTGGGCGGTGGTCTCGGATTTCGCGGGCGGTCCGCTGCGGATGGCCCCCGGCCTGGTCACCGCGAGCGCCTCGACCGGCGAGGGCACCCGCGAGGTGACCTTCACCGGCGGCACCGTGGTGCGCGAGCGGCTGGTCACCCTCGACCACGAGATCCGGCGCTTCGTCTACTCGGTCTACGACGGCAGCACGCCGCCGGTGCACGACAACGCGGTCATCGAGGTGTCCGCGCACGGGGACGGCGCGGCACGGGTGGTCTGGTCGCGGGATCTGCTGCCGGAGCAGCTGGCCGGGCCCTACACCGCCACCATGCAGCAGGGGCTCAGCCTGTTCAAGAAGACCCTGGAAGGCTGAGTCCCGGCGTCCGGGACCCGGGGTGACCTGGCTCACGTAGCGAATTTTCCGCTACGAAAACCGCTGGTGGACGCGATGTTTCGGGCTGTCCGCGGCGTTCCGCACGGCGTAATCGGCGTGATTTCTGTCGGTGTCAGCGGGAATACTGACGCGCGACCGATGAGTTGTGGGCCCTGTACCCGTCTGTTCCTGTGTGGCCCCAGCGCCGCTGCGGGAGCCGATCCGCCATCGGACCGCAGACCAGCTAGTGACGAACACCCGGAGGTAAACCGATGTCCGCCGATCTATCCGATATCAAGAAGGGGCAGCGGACACCTACCGTCATCCGATTATTGGTGCTCGCCACCTTCGTGGTGATTCTGAACGAGACCATCATGATCAACGCGATTCCGCGGCTGATGGTCGATCTGCACGTCTCCGATCGCAGCGCGCAGTGGGTGTCCACCGCGTTCATGCTGACCATGGCGGCGACCATCCCGGTGACGGGTTGGTTCCTGCAGCGGGTCACCACTCGTCGCGCCTACACGATCGCCATGTGCGTGTTCCTGCTCGGCACCGCCATCGCGGCGGTCGCGCCGTCGTTCGCGGTGCTGCTGGTCGGGCGTGTGGTGCAGGCGGGCGGCACCGCGGTGATGATGCCGCTGCTGATGACCACCCTGATGACCGTGGTGCCGGAGCAGGACCGCGGCCGGGTGATGGGCAATGTCACGCTGGCCATCTCGGTGGCCCCGGCCATGGGCCCGGTCATTTCGGGTCTGGTGCTGCAGATCGGTTCCTGGCGTTGGCTTTTCGCGCTGGTGCTGCCGATCGCCGCTGCGGTCACCGCGTTCGGCCTGCGTCATCTCGAGGACATCGGGGAACCTCAGACCGGTGCCATCGACTGGTTCAGCGTGGTGTTCGCGGGCTTCGGTTTCGGCAGCCTGGTGTACGGCCTGAGCAAGTTCGGTTCCGGCAATGCGGCGGTTCCGGCCGTGATCGTGGCCGCCGGTGTCGCGCTGATCGCCATCTTCGTGTTCCGTCAGCTGAACTTGCAGCGCTCCGGTACGCCGCTGCTGGATCTGCGAATCCTGTTGGCGCCCACCTACACCAAGGCGCTGGTGCTGATGGCCGTGGCCTTCCTGGCCATGATGGGTTCGATGATCCTGCTGCCGCTGTACCTGCAGAACCTGCGCGGTCTGAGCCCGCTGCAGACCGGTCTGCTGGTGATGCCCGGTGGTCTGGCCATGGGTCTGCTGGGCCCGACGGTCGGCAAGGTGTTCGACCGTCTCGGCGGCCGAATCCTGGTGATTCCCGGCGCGATCGGCATCACCGCGGCGCTGGCCGGTTTCACCCAGATCTCGCTGAGCATTCCCTACTGGGTGCTGATCGCCCTGCACGTGCTGCTGATGGTGTCGCTGGCCGCGACCTTCACGCCGGTCTTCACCCTCGGCCTGGGCGCGCTGCCGCCGCACCTGTACTCGCACGGCAGCTCCATGCTGGGCACGCTGCAGCAGGTGGCCGCGGCGTTCGGCACCGCCCTGGTGGTGACGATCATGTCCTCGCGGGCGACCACGCTGACCGGCCGCGGTGAGAACCCGCTCAACGCGCATCTCGACGGTATGCGGCTGGCGTTCGGCGTCTCCGCGGCCCTCGCGGTGGTTCTCATCGTGATGGCGGTGCTGCTGCCCAACCGGGATTCCTCCCCGCACGGTCACGGTGGTGGCGCGGAGTCCCCGCTGGATGCCGAGGCCGCCGACCTGGCCGCCGTGGAGCTGGTCAAGGACTGACCCGAGGCTGATCGAACACCGATCAGCGCCCAGTCTCGAATTCGAATGGCCCCGCGATTGCCGCGGGGCCATTCGCGTTCAGCCGCCGGGTGAGTTCGGCGAAGGCGGTGGCGGCGGCGGAGCGGTAGGCGCCCGCGCGACTCAGCAGTACGACGGCGCGGGTGGGGATCGGCGGCGTGAGCGCGACGGCCGTGAGTCCGGGATGTTCGCGGGCCACGGCCCCGGGCAGGATCGTGACGAGCGTGGTGCGGGTGACGGCTTCGACGACGGCCTGAACGGAGTTGGCGTCCAGCATGATTCGTGGTGTCACGCCCTGTTCGACGAGGTACGCGTCGATGTGGCCCCGGGTGGCGAAGTCCGCGTTGAGCAGTGCGAGATCGAGCCGGGCCAATTCGTGAACGGGCAAGGGGGAGTGCGGTTCCCGGTCGACCGCGGTGACCAGGCTCAGTGTCTCGGTGAACAGGGGAGCGGCTTCGATCCCGGGCGAATGCGGCCCGGCGAAGGCGATGCCGAGGTCGAATTCATCGTCCAGCAGCCCGGATTCGATGGTGTCCTGACTGCTCTCCCGCACGTCCACGCTGATGCCCGGATAGCGCTCGCGCATGGCGGTGAGCAGTGGGCCGAGCAGGTACGCGGTGAAACTCGGCGTCAGCGCGATGCGGAGGTGACCGCGCGAGAGGTCCTCCACATCGTGGACGGCGCGTTCGGCCGCCGCGAGTTCGGCGAGCGCGGCGCGGGCGTGGCGGGCGTAGACCGTCCCCGCGTCGGTCAGCCGCACCGTGCGCCCGGTGCGATCGAGCAGCGGCATCCCGGCCATCCGTTCGAGTTGCCGAATCTGCTGCGAGAGCGTGGGCTGGGACAGGTGCAGATCCGCCGCCGCGCGGGTGAAGTTGCCGTGCTCGGCCACGGCGAGCAGGTACCGCAGGTGCCGCAGTTCGGGGGCCATCCCAGAACTATAGACACCGACGATCGAACCTATCGATAGCAAGTCTTGGACTCTATACACAGTGCTCAGGCAGGGTGGAGTTACAGCACAGCAGGAAAGGAAAACCATGCGGAACCTCACCGACGGTGTCCAGCACTTCCAGCGTGACGTCTTCCCGGGCAAGGCCGAGTTGTTCACCCGCCTCGCGGGCGACCACCGTCCCGGGGCGCTGTTCATCGGCTGTTCGGACGCGCGGGTCGTGCCCGAACTCATCACCTCGGCGGAGGCGGGTGAGCTGTTCGTCATCCGGACCGCGGGCAATCTCGTCCCGGCCTATTCGCCCGCGTCGGTCGGGGGAGTGACCGCGAGCATCGAGTACGCGGTCGCGGTGCTGGGCGTGACCGACATCGTGGTGTGCGGTCATTCCGCGTGCGGTGCGATGACCGCCCTGGCCGACGGACACGACCTGAGCGGCGTGCCCGCCGTCGCCGAGTGGCTGCGGCACGCGGACGCGGCGGTCGCGCTGGCCACCGCCCGCGGGCCGATGACGGTGCCGGAGCTGGTGCGGCACAACGTCTCCGCGCAGCTCGCGAATCTGGCCACCCATCCGTCAGTGGCCGCGGCGCGTGCCGAGCGCGGACTCACCCTGCACGGCTGGGTGTTCGACATTCCCACCGGCGCGGTCGCCTCGATCGCCGCCTGATCCCTCATCCCCGAAAGGAACCCATCTGATGATCCACGCGCACTTCGACCCCACCGCCCGCCTCGCCCTGGCGGAGACCGCCGTCGCCGCCAAGATCACCAAAGACCTGTCATGGCAGCAGATCGCGGATGTCTCCGGCCTGTCGGTCGCCTTCACCACCGCCGCACTGCTCGGCCAGCACGCCCTGCCCAAGCCCGCCGCCGAGGCGGTGGCGGAGCTGCTCGGCCTCGGCGCCGAGGCCGCCGCGCTGTTGCAGGTGATTCCCAGCCGCGGCTCGATTCCCGGCGGCATCCCCACTGACCCGACCATCTACCGCTTCTACGAAATGCTCCAGGTGTACGGCACGACGTTGAAGGCGTTGGTACACGAGCAGTTCGGTGACGGCATCATCAGCGCGATCAATTTCCGGCTGAAGGTGGAGAAGGTCGACGACCCGGAGGGTGGCGAGCGCGCCGTGATCACCCTGGACGGCAAGTATCTGCCGACCAAGCCCTTCTGATCCGGTTCTCACACAGCGAATTTCACGGCCAGTGCCAGCCCGCAACTCGCGGCGATCACCCGCAGCGTGTTGTCGGGCAGCCGCCGCGCCAGCTGCGGGCCCACCCGCCCGCCGAGCAGGAATCCGAGCGCCAGCGGGAACACGAACCCCCAGTGCACGGGCCCGTAGAACGCGAATCCGATGGCGGCGGAACCGTTCGCGCACATGGACGTCACGCTCTTGACCGCGTTCGCCCGCTGCGGCGTCCACTCCGGGAACATGGCCGACACGATGGCGAAGATCAGAATCCCGCCTGCCGCACCGAAATACCCCGCGTAGACGGCCGCCACGAACAGCAGCACCCCCAAAACCCTGGCCCGCCGCACCGAGTGCGCGTTCCCCGCCCGCTCCCACCGCCGCGCCAGATACGGCTGCGCCAGCAGGAACACCGACGCCCCACCGATCAGGAACGGCACCACCACCTGAAACGTGGCCGCCGGAGCGATCAACAGCAGCACCGCCCCGATGGCCCCGCCCACCGCCGCGATCGCCCCCAACCGCAGCAGCACCGACCGCGTCCCCCGCAATTCGGGCCGCGACCCCGCCGCCGCCCCCACCCCCGTGAAGATCAACGCCACCGTATTGGTCACATTGGCCGCCACCGGCCCCAACCCGAGCTCGAGCAATGCCGGATACGAAACCAGCGAAGCCAAGCTCACCAGCACACTGACCACGCCCGCGAGAAACCCGGCCGCCACCAGCTCGACCACAGTCTCCACACTCACGCAGACATCCTACGAATTGGAATTCGCGGTGCCCGCCCGGGTCTCAGCAGAAGGTGATGAGGGTGTTGTTGGCGACCGAGACGCGGGCGGCTTCGTGTAGGAGCAGCCAGGTTACGAGTTCTCGGTACAGGGGGTGCTCGTCGTCGGCGGTCTCGGCGTGGATGCGGGCGATCTCGGTGTCGGGGAGTTCGCCGTCGGTGAGGGTGATGCCGAGGAAGGGGGCGAGGTAGTGGAGTTCGCGTAGGAGGGCCTGGCTGGAGCCGACCATGCCGCCCGGCAGGCCGAGGTCGTCTTCGGGGAAGAGGATGTCGGGGAAGTCGACGGGGACGTAGTAGCCCTCGCAGTCCGAGTGGCACAGCAGGTGGGATTCGAACATGTAGGTGAGGGTGTCGACGGCCTTGTCGGCGGCGGGGTCCTCGCCCGGTTCGGTGGGAGTCACCGGCTCCGTGGGGTTTTCGTGCGCGTGGGCGTAGGCGCGGCGCAGGTAGTGCACGAAGCTGTAGGGGACGCTGCCGAGGTGGTTGCGGGCTGTCGCCGGACCACGGGTGGTCGCTTCCTGGTGGGGCGGAAAGTTTTCCGCGATCAGTAGTTCGTTGAGGGCGCGCAGTTGGCTCCGATGATCCTCGAGTTCGTCCGGATATTCACCACTTTCGAGCGCATCCGCGTACACGTGCGTCGCAACCGCCAGCCCCATGGGGTGAGGCTAGCGCGGGTCCGGCCCGGCTTCCACCGGGGCGGATGATTCCCACACCGACATGGGGACGAATCCGATGCTGCGGCCGTCGGGGTCCAGCAGTCGCCCGGCGCGTTTGATCCAGCGCAGGGTGACCGCGCGCTCGCGGACCCGCAGGGTGGGTTCCGCTGTGGCCAAACGGCTCTCGTATTCGGCGACGCCGTCGAGGCCGCGGAACAGGGCGACGCTGATCAGGTCGGCGTCGGAGACGGTGGTGGCGCACATGCGGGTCTCGCGCTGTCTGCCGATCGCGGACGCGGCCGCGGCGCGGGTGTGCGGTGGCGCGGTGAGCCAGAGCGTCGCGGTGGTGCGCCAGCCGGTGTAGGGGAGCGCGGCCTCGCAGCGCAGCGCCGCGCGGCCGCTGTGCAGCAGTGCCGAAAGCTGGCGTCGCACAGAGGATTCCGGCCGATCCAGCTGCTGGGCCAGCTCGATCACCGGGCGTCGTCCGTCCGGTCCCAGTGCCAGCATGAGTTGTTGTTCCTCGGGGCCTAGTGGCCCGGTGCGGAATACGCCGCCCGGTGCTGCCGCGGCCACCTCGCGGTGCTGCTCGGGTGAGAGCGAGTCGGCCCGCCAGTTGCTGCCCTCCTGGTAAAGGTGTTGCACCAGATGGGTTTTCATCGAGCGAATGGCGGGGATGCGTCCGAGTCGCAGCACGTACTCGGTCAGCGCGTCCAGGCCGGTCGCGATCACCGTGAGCAACAGATTGTGTGAGCCCGCGACCAGTTCGACGGCCGAAGCGTGCGGGTGCGTCGCGATGGCCGCCGCGGTCTCCTCCAGATCCATTGGCGTGCAGTCGATCTGAACGAATGCCATGATCCCGTGCTCGGCAAGCGCCTGCCCGGGGTAGCAGCTGACCCAGGCCACCCCGGCGTCCTGCATGCGTCGCCAGCGCCGTGACAGGGTGGCGGCGTCGACACCCAGCGGCCCCGCGAGCGCGGACCAGGGCGCTCGCGGCGAGAGTTGGAGCGCGTTGATCAACGCCAGATCGAGCTCGTCGAGCCGAGTATCGATCACTGCCATCGCCGCGCTCCTTCCTTCGTTCAGCCCGCTACGCCCCGGAACAGTTCGGCCGCGGCGTCGGCGGCTTGCCCGATGAGGCGCGGATCGTCGTAGAAGTCGATCTGCCCCACCGATTCCAGCCACAGTTCGGACTTCGGCGAGGTCACGGTGGCGTAGAACTTGCGGGCCCACGGCGGGACCAGCGCGTTCTCGGAATGCACCAGCAGGAACGGCACGGCCAGCCGGGCCGCGGCCTCCTGCGCGTCGAAAACCGGTGTGTGCTCGTAGGATTCGACCGCGAACCCATTGGTGTAGTTGGGCACCGCGCCGCGCGAGGTGCCGTAGTACTCGAAGGCCTCGGTCAACGGCATGGCGACGTCACCGTTGTCGGCGGCCACCGCCGGGATGGTCTCCACCACTCCGGTCTCTAGCCGGCGCTCGCGGGCCAGGCGACCACGCTCGAGGACGGCCGGATCCGCCGGGTTGGCGGCGGCATCGGGGTAGACCCCGGCGACGCCGGCGAAGGCCCGGACGCGCGGATCGTCGGCGACTGCGCGCGACATGTACCCGCCGCCCGCGCACACGCCCAGCGCGACGACCGGCTTGTCGATGAAGCGCGGGTCCGCGAGCAGCGCGGTGATCGCCGCGCCGATGTCGGCGGCCTTGCCGACCGGATCCTCCAGCTGCCTGGGCACGCCTTCGCTCTCACCGAAGGTGCGGTGGTCGAAGGCCAGCGCCGCGAAACCGCGCTCGGCCAGCGCCGCCGCGTACACGCCTGCGGCCTGCTCCTTGACGGAGGTCAGCGGCCCGGTCGTGACCGCCACGGCCGTCGGGTCGCCCGACGGCAGGTAGAGGGTGCCCACCAGCTGGTCATCGGCTCGGGCGAAGGTGAACGGAACTGTGCTGACTGTCATCTCGTTCTCTCGTCGATCTCTGGTAGTGCCAGGTTATCGGCACGGAATCGACGATAGATCCGGCCCTGCGCCGCCGACAGAAGGCACTTCGAAGTGCCCTTCCGTACGATCGCTCAGCCCTCCTGCGCGGCGTTCGCCACCGCCCAGTCGCAGATCGCCGCGAGCGGCTGCTGCAACGATTTGCCCAGCTCGGTCAGCCCGTATTCGACGTGCTGCGGCGCGGTCTGTTTGTACACGTGCCGCTCCACCAGCCCGTCGTCGATCATCCCGCGCAGCGTCTCGGTCAGCATCTTCTGAGTGATCCCGGGCAGCCGCCGCCGCAGATCGGCGGGCCGATGCGGCCCGTCCAGCAACGCGTAAATCAGCAGAATCCGCCATTTCGCGGCCAGCCGCTCCAACACCTGCCGGGTCGTACACGATTCAGTGAGCACATCGGGGATCACCAGTGCCATCGCTCCTCCAAGAACTCGGTTCCACCGTAGTGCAGGAGGCCGCGACCGTGGTCCCGACGGCCGTCTAACCGCTGGTCGGGTGCCTGCCGGTGGCCGTGTACCGGCAGTCGTCGAGTGGGAAGCGCTTGTTGCCCCGCCACATTCCGAGGTAGGTGGCGGGACGGATGGGGCGAAGCCGTGGTGGGCGTCGATGTAGTAGGTGCGTCGGAGGATTCGCAGGTGTTGTTGAGCCAGAGCGGGTTGCGGTGGCGCTCCCGGCTCTTGTGCCACAAGCGGTCGTGCGGCTGTCCCGGATCTCGACGGAGATTCATCGGGAGACAAGACCTAGAACGGTGGCGGGTCGGCGTATTGCGGTGTGAGCGTGCCGATAGCCGTCGCGTGTTCCGCCGCCCCGGATTCCCGCGCGATGCGGGATTCTCGTGCGGCCCAGGATTCCCGCGCGGCCCGAGATTCCGGTGCGACCGGAGATACTCGTGCGGCCCGGGACTCTCGTGCGATGCGGGATTCTCGTGTGGTGCGGGCGGTCCGTGCGTGTCGGCGTTGTGCGGGTGGGTGGTAGACGTGGAGGAGTTCGGTGAGTTCGTTGACCGCCCCACCCGGATTCAACAGCGGCTCAACCTGTTCCGGCTCCGGAAGGCCCGCGCCGGTGACCGGCGGTACGGGTGTGTTGGGGAACAGGAATTTCGCTCCCTCGGGTGTGGTGGTGATCGATCCGCCCGAGGGGCTGCGCCATTCGACGCGTCGGTCCGGGTGGTGGATGACTTTCCATCCGTTGAGTCCGTTGTCGGCGAGGGTTTTGGTGCGGTGGTGTCGTCGGCAGCGGCAGCCGAGGTTGGATTCGATTGTGCGGCCACCGGATTCGGGCGAGCGGTGGTCGAATCGGTCTTGGTGGTCGATGTCGGTGGCCGCGGCGGGGATCGCGCAGCCGGGCGCGCGGCAGCCACCATCGAGGGCGCGGATCCGGTTGGCGAGGCGGGTGCTTGGCCGGTAGCGCGTCTCGCACGCGGCAGCCGGGTTTGCGGGGTCGTCGGTGCTGGTCGGTGCGGCAACCACTGGGAGCACCCGGTGCTCGGGTGTGGCCTGCGTGGCGTGGCTGATACATGTCCGACGCGCCCGGCCGTCGACGGCGGCCTGCTCGGTGTGGTCGATGCCGACGGGGTGTTCGGGGATGATCTCGAAGCGGGCGTGGCGGGCCAACTGGCGTGCCAGGTCGGCGTCGATCGCACCGAAACCGGCCAGCAGAGCGGGATTGTCAGCCAAACCCGCCAAGGTCTCAGCCGAAACACCCACCTGCACAAGCGCTTTACGTCCCGGTGCGACCATGGCCCCGGCACGTGGGCAGTCGGGCTGCCCACAGCCGCAGCTCAATCGACCGGCCCTGGTGGTGAGAGCGATGAGAGCGTCGGCGCGGCGCTGGTTGCTGGTGCGGGGATCGGCAGCACAGCAGTGGGTTTGCGCCATCTCGCGCAAGCGTTCGTAGAGAGCGACACCGTCGGCAGCGGGCAGCACGGCATCGAGGACGGCGGTGCCGTTGTCGGCGGCCGTGACGTTGACATACCGGTCGGCCTCGGCGCTCTTGCGGCGTTCGGCTTGTCCGGCGGGGTCGGTTTCCAGCAACCAACGTCGCAGGGTGCGCTTGACCCGTGACGGGTCGGCGTTCTCGGCGTAGGCGACGATGCGTGGTTCGAGCGCCGCGACGAGCTCGGTGTCGATGTTACGGAACACCTCGTGCAAGGCCCGCACTCGCGGCAGGTCGATACGCCCGTCATCGAATGCTTCACGCGTGCAGGGCAACTGGTGCTCGAGGCTCAGTCCGAGGGCGATGAGGTTGTCGGCTGTTCGTTGCGGAACATGCAGGGCAACACCGATTTCGGTGGCCGCGTCCTCGCCTGCGTAGACGGCACGAACGCCCCGCTCGAGCTGCTGTCCGCGGCGCATCCGGTAGAGGGCGGTCATCAACGCGACCTCTTCGGCTTGGGCGACAGCGATCGTCGAGTGCACCGCGCGCAGCCGCGCCACCAGCTCGGTGGCGGTAGGGCTGTCAGCAGCGGTTTCGTTCACGCGTTCGATTCTATTCGGGTGTGATCAGACACGCCAGAAGGCTTTCAGTGACACGCTGAGCGAATTCCCAGCTGTCACAACAAATGTCGTGCTCGCCGCGATACTTCACGGAGGCAGCGAGCCGAGCTGTCTACCGAAGCGGCAGTGACCGTCCGGCGGGATCCTGCACCCGAAGTTGGAAGGCGACATGGTGCCGCTGTCGTACGCCGAACTCCAGAAGCTCTTGTGCGAGTAGGTGTCTGGCGCGGGATCGCCACCCTCGAAACCGCCACGGGCGTGGGGTCCCCGCCTTCGGGGGTGTCAGCACTCCCAGGCGCGGCTCTCGACGAACTTCGCCCAGTCGCTCGCGGGGAACGTCAGGATCGGTCCCCGGCCACCGTCTTTGGTGTCCCGCACCAACGTCGTATCGTCAGCGTGGAAGATCTCAACGCATTGATTGCCAGTGTTGGACCGGCTCGATTTGTACCACTCGCCCTTGACCGGCTTGCTCACGCCGCGTACTCCTTCGCGATCGTCAGCACCATGTCCCTGGTGTCTTGTGTCAGCCGATGTGCAGACGGGCTAGCGCTTCCAGATCCCGCTGTCCAGGAAGCTATCCCACTGCTCACCGGTGAAGGACAGCTCCGGTCCGCCGGGCGCCTTCGAATCGCGCACGCCGACCACCTCATCGTCCAGGCAGACCTCGACGCACGCCCTCGAACCTTCGGACCGACTGGACTTGAACCACGTTCCTTTGGGCCGCTGGTTGATCACGTCGCATACTCCTTAGCCGTCCGCAAAACCATGTCTAGCGTGTCCTCTTCGGTCAACGCTACCGCTTCAAGAGCCGAGATCGCGTGCCGATATCCGTCGATCACGTCGTCGCGCTCGTGGTATCCCGCGCCGTACGCGCCCTCGAAGTACACCACTGGTGGTTCAACCAGGCCACGGCTCAGCTGGGGGAATTCCAGCAGGGTGAACGACTGGATGGTCAGCCCTCTGTGCGCCTTGGCAGAGAACGGGACGACTCGGATGCTCACATTCTCGCGCTGGCCAATGCTCGCCAGCCATTGCATCTGATCGAACATCACTGGGCCATCGGCGGGTTGGTGTCGGAGCGCTGCCTCGGAGATGAAGGCGTCCATCCTGAACCCGGCGTCATGCAAACGGGTTTGGCGACGCTCGACGAGTTCAACCCGTCGTTCGAGGTTCACTGCGGACAGGTCAGGTTCGTCGATTCTCACGATCGCTCGCTTGTAATCCGGCGTCTGGAGCAGTCCAGGGATGAGGACGAGCTGGTGAGTCGTCAGGTGGTGGGTGTCTCCCTCGAGCCGGAGGTAGTGCGGAAAGTGTGAATCGAACTGGTCTGCATACTCTTTCCACGACCCCGAATTGCCTTGCAGACGCGCAGCTTTCGCCTGCTCTTGCACTTCCCTCCACAGGGTGAGGGCCTCGGCCCTGGTCTCGCTGGACACCTCGTAGAACTCCAGTAGGCGTTCCAGGCTGGGTGTCGTGATCCTCGTTGGCACGCCGTTCTCGAGGCGGTGCAAGGTCATCTTGGACACTTCGATCGATAGCGCGGAAGCAAGCGGTGCCTTGCCCGCGTTGCTTCGCAGTTCGGCGAGGAACTTTCCGAATGCCCTTCTGGAGACAGTGCTTCCAGCCATTGTTGCTTAGCCTCGCTAATCCGGAGTGGCTCAAACAGTGACGGTTCGGACTGTGACGCATCAATCTGTTGCAGCTCAGACTGTGATCCCAGTGTATTTACTGAGCGTCACAGTGTGGTGATAACAATCCAAATGTTTTGGGTGTGTACTTATCTCACAGCACCTGGCGACGACAACGGGGAAGGTCGGCGCTCGGGTATTCATCCGAAAATCGCTAGGAGTCGTAATGACCTGGGATGTTTGGGTTTTGACAATTTTGATCTTGGTCTCGACTGTCATCGTCGTGGGTGCCCTCATTGAGGACATCAGGGCGAACGCGAGTTACGACCGGGAGCTGCGCGCCAATCGCGAAGCGGGGCGGCTGGTCTCTGGCCACGGGCGGCATCGGAGGGCCTCGTGACCAATTGTCCGAATCACACCCATTAGTACGGAGGACTAGGAGACGGGGCGATGGAAATCTATGGCCCTCGATTGGACAGACTGGAAGACTGCCACATTCGTGACAATGACATCGAGATGACCCCGGCCGAGGCGTTGGAAGCCATGGTGATTCACCGGGACTGCTTCCCGGACCAGTGCGCCAGGCAGGCCGAGGCGTCACGCATCATCACCGTCGAGGAAGACAAGTACGAGCCACGGCAGCGCTCGAACGTCATCCGGTTCCCGATGCGGCCCCCGCGGGATGTCGCGTGCGACCCGTGACCGGCATTCGGTGCACACGCCGAAGGGCGACGCATAAGACTAGGAGTACCGCGACAACCACGGCCAAGTCTCGCGTCGCCCCAGGCGGCAGTCGTCTAACCGCGGGTCGCGTGCACTCCGGTGTACCGGTAGTCATCAAGTGGGAAGTGCTTGTTGCCCCACCACATTCCGAAGTGCGTGCTCGGGCGGATGGCGGCGACGTCGTGGTGGGTGTTGATGTAGTAGGTGTTCGAGGATTCGCAGTCGTTGTTCAGCCAGAGGGCTTGGCGGTGGCGTTCCAGGCTTTTGCGCCAGTAGCGGTCGTGGGGCTGCTGCCGGATTTCGACGGCGGTGGCTCCGCGATCGTGGGCGGCGGTGATGGCGCGGCGGGCATGCCGGGCCGTGCATTCGATCATGGCGAGGTAGGAGGCGGCGGCGAAGCCGTATGGGCCGGTGATCAGGAAGAAGTTGGGGAAGCCGGGGACCGAGACGCCCTGGTAGGCCTGGAAGCGATGCTGCTGCCAGAACTCTCCGAGCTCGATTCCGTCGCGGCCGTGGATCGGGAAGGGCGGGGTCGCGCCGGACTCCATCACCTTGAAACCGGTGGCGCACACCAGGACGTCGATCTCGTGTTCGGTGCCGTCGCCGGTGACGACGGCGCTCGCGGTGATCTTCTCGATGGGATCGGTGACCAGGTCGACGTGTGACCGGGTGAAGGCCCGCAGGTACCGGTTGGACACCGACGGACGCTTGCAACCCAGCGCGTAATCGGGTGTCAGCTTCGCGCGCAACTCCGGATCGCGGACCTGGGTTCCATACCAGCGCTTGATCATTCGGCCGCTCAGCCCGATCACCGGACTGGTGGTTCGGTAGAACACGCCCGCGGTCGATACTCCGGCGTCGAAGGTCGCCATCACGCCGAGCCGGACCAGTCGGCGCAGTCCGGGCACCAGGTCGAGTGCCTGCTTCACCCCACGATCGATGCGGAAGTCGGGCTTCGGCATGACCCAGATCGGCGTGCGCTGGAACACCGTCAGCCACGCCGCCTGCTCGGCAAGTTCCGGAATCAGTTGCAGCGCAGTGGCTCCGGTGCCGATCACGGCGATGCGCTTGCCGTGGTAGTCGTAGTCATGATCCCAGCGGGCGGTGTGCACGACCTTGCCCGCGAACTCGTCCACGCCGGGAATATCGGGCATGCGCGGCACTTCGAGCCCGCCGACCGCCCCGATCACGAATCGCGCGGTGAACGAGTCGTGTTCGGTGTCGATCCGCCACCGGTGGCTGTGCTGATCCCAGCTCGCGCCGTTGACCCGGGTATTCAGGCGCAGATGTGACCGCAGCCGGTAGGTGTCGGCGAGCTGATCGGCGTAGGACTTGACCTCGCCGCCGGGCGCGAACAGCCGCGACCAGGTGCGCGGGGCCGCGTAGGAGAAGCTGTAGTACACCGACGGAATGTCCACGGCCACACCGGGATAGGTGTTGGCGTGCCAGGTCCCGCCGATATCGCTGTTCTTGTCCAGAATGACGAAGGAGTCGATCCCGGCGCGCCGCAGTTCGATGGCCGCGCCGAGCCCGCCGAATCCCGCGCCGATGATGGCGACCTCGAAATCGGGCTCGGAGGATTCGGGTTCGGATGCTGAGGGGGTGGTGGAAGGCGACGTCATCGCGGCCGTGGTCCTTTCGACGGTCTCGTTATGGAACCTATGTCGCACCCGTCCCGAACGGACTCTCCGAGCAGGCCAATTGATTGACCGCCGCCGCCACCCGGCCGCGAACGCCGTCCGCTGCGCCATGATCGACGGATGACCGTGGAACGAGAACGCGACGGCCGGACCCTGGTGATCCGGATGAACCGCCCGCACAAGCGCAATGCCATCGACGCGGAGATGACCGCGGGCCTGGACGCGGCGCTCAACGAGTTCGAGGACGACCCGGAACTGTGGGTCGCGGTGCTGACCGGCACCGAGGCGCTGTTCTCGGCGGGCACCGACCTGGCGGCGGGCTCGGGTGGAAAGACCGAGCGCGGCGGCGAATACGGTGTCATTCGCCGTCGGGCGGGCAAACCGCTGATCGCCGCGGTCGAGGGTCACGCCCTCGGCGGTGGCATGGAGCTGGTGCTGGCCTGCGATCTGGTGGTGGCCGGGCGGACCGCGACCTTCGGGCTGCCCGAATCCCGGCGCGGGGTGATCGCCACCTGCGGCGGCCTGTTCCGGGCCCGGCGGGCGCTGCCGTTGAACGTGGCCAAGGAGCTGCTGCTGACCGGCGACCCGCTGCCCGCCGAACGCGCGTACCAGCTCGGCTTCGTCAATGCCCTGGCGGAGGCGGGTGCTGCGGAGAAGTCCGCTCGTGAACTGGCGCAACGCATCTCACGCAATGCGCCGGTCTCGGTGCGCGAGAGCCTGACCGCGCTGGAGCGGATCAACTCCGCCGACGATGAGGAGGCCTGGCGGATCACCGAGGCCGCCATGGCCGCGACGCTGTCCTCGGCGGACACCGCCGAGGGTGTCGCGGCCTTCCTGGAGCGTCGCGAACCACGCTGGCAGGGAAAGTGATTCGCGGCTCGGATAATTCGGATCCCGCACGGTGGTCAGCACCGGACACCCGGTGCGCCGCAGCGCCCGGGTGTCAGCGATCAGTAGGTGTAGAAGCCGCGACCGGTCTTGCGGCCCAGGTACCCGGCATCGACCATGCGGCGCAACAGCACCGGGGGCGCGTACTGGGGTTCGCCGAATTCGGCGTAGAGGGATTCGGCGACGGCGAGGGTGACGTCGAGGCCTACGGTGTCGGTCAGGCGCAGCGGGCCCATCGGGTGGGCGCAGCCGCTGACCATGCCCTCGTCGATGTCCTCGGCGCTGGCGAAGCCGGTCTCGAACATGCGAATCGCGTTGCACAGGTAGGGGATCAGCAGCGCGTTGACGATGAACCCGGCCTGGTCCTTGGATTCGATGGTGCGCTTGCCCAGCACGTCGCGGGCGTAGGCGGTCACCTTGTCGACGACCTCGCGGTCGGTCTTGAGCGTCACCACGACCTCGACCAGCGGCAGCACCGGCACCGGGTTGAAGAAGTGCACGCCGACCACGCGGCCCGGGTTGGCGGTGGCGTTGGCCAGCCGGATCACCGGGATCGAGGAGGTGTTGGTGGCCAGGATGGCATCGGCGGCGACGATGCCGTCGAGCTTGGTGAAGAAGTCGGTCTTGAGCGACTCGATCTCGGGAGCCGCCTCGATCACCAGCTCGCGATCGGCGAAGTCGTCGATCGAGGTGGTCACGGTGATCCGCGCCAGCGCCGCGTCGGCGGCGTCCTGCTCGACCCGGCCCGACTTCACCGCGCGCGCCAGCGACTTCTCGATCCGGGTGACGGCGGCCGCGGCCGCCTCGCTGTCGCGTTCCAGCACCAGCACCGAACCGCCGGCCCGAGCCGCCACTTCGGCGATACCGGCACCCATGGTGCCTCCACCGATCACACCGATACGTTCCACAGCCATCTTCTCCTCGCGTCTACGACCCGTATGTCCGGTCGTGCACATTACTGTGCGCGGATTACCGCAGCCCTCGTCGATGACCGTTCCCAGGTGGCGACCGCGGTATAGCCTTTTGCCCATCGGGGTGGACGGCGAGGCGCAGGAGGGACGTTGGGCACCGATCAGACTCTGCTGCACCGGTTCGTGATCTCCCAGCTGACGGCGATGGGTTTGGATCGCGCCGCGCTGGTTCGTGAATGCCGGGTGCCCGACTGGGCGTTGACCGGCAATGGCGTGCACGTGGCCAGCGAGACCTTCTCGCGGCTGTGGGAGGTCGGGGCGCGCTGGCTCGACGATCCGGATGTGGCGCTGCATGTCGCGAGCCGGTACCAGCTCAAGGCGACCGGGCTCTACGACTACCTGTTCTGCAGCGCTCCCACCCTCGGCGCCGGATTGGCGACGTGTGGTCCGTACGTCAGCGCGGTGACCACCAACCATCGCTTCGATCTGGTCGACGGTGGCAGCGGGCCGATGCTGCGGCTCGACATGGTCGACGGCGGCGACGTGACCCGCGACTACACCCAGCTGTGGGGTTGATCGCGGTGCTGACGCGGGCGCGGCGCGTGGTCGCCGCACCGCTGTCACCGGTCCGGGTCTCGCTGCGCCGGTCCGCACCGCGTCGGCTCGACACCTACCGGGAAGTGTTCGGGGACGCCCCGATCGAATTCGGCGCCGACCTCGACGCGATGACCTTCCTCCCGTCGGATCTGGACCGCCCGCTCATCACCGCCGACCCGGTGCTCGCCGCGGTGCTGCGCCCGCTGGCCGACGCGCTGCCGCCGCCCCCGCCGCTGGAGGCCGCGTGGCCGGAGCGGGTCGCGGTGGCGATCGCCGAGGCGCTCGACGACGGTGAGGTGTCACTGGATCGGGTGGCGCGCAGATTCGCCACCAGCCCCCGCACCCTGCAGCGCCGCCTCGCGGAGGCGGGCACGACCTGGCGTCGCGAACTCGACCGGGCGCGTTCGGCACGCCTCATGGCGGCGGCCACCGGTGGCCCGGTCAGCCGCAGCCGTCAGGCTCAACTACTCGGCTACGCGGACGCCGCGTCCATGCGTCGGGCCGCCTTCCGCTGGGCCGTGGTGGCCCACACCCATCCGCCCGCGCCCCCGCACTAGACCCGCAGGTGGCTGGCCGCGATACCCCAGAACATGGACTGCTCCATCTTGGCGAAGTCCCAATCCTCGGTTATCGCATGGGAAGTGGCGACGATTCCGTGCACGTCGAAGTCATCCCGGGTGGCCGCGCCCTTGGCTTCCACTGCAGCGATCACATAGGCAACAGCTCGTTCTCGGGAATGTTGCACGTGATCTCCTCGCAAACAACTCGTCTCGAATGCCCGTCCAACACAAGATCAGCCGACCCTCGCCAACCGATGCCGACGGCCCACACCACGCAGCGCGGTGCGGACATTCAGTGTTGCCTCGCAGTCGCTACCAGGCCAGTACGGAATGCGTCAGCGTGGGGCAAACACGTCAACCACCCCGGAACCGAGGATCTCTCACGATCAGCGTACGAGCCCTGGTCGGCCGCATCGGAGCGGTGGCGCTGCGCGCGGTCTCCCCGTTCACGCATCCGGAAGCACGGGAGTACCTGCTGGTTCGCGATGACGAGTGGTAGTCGACCGGTGCGGCGTGCGTCACCGATCCCGTTGCCGTGGATCGCCGATTGGCAGGGTTCACGGCCAGAGATCCATTAGTATGCATTTCGTTGGCTGTGAGCCAACTATTTGCATAGTCGCTGAGAGGTGATGCTGGTGGATAGACGTCTCAAGACCTTGCTGCCCACTGAGCTATGGCGGGCACCGCTCCGGACAGTGCGGCCGCAGGACTTGGCCGGCATCTACGCTCAACCGCGGCCCGAGGTCGCGCGGCTTGTCGATCAAGGTGTGCTGCACCGTGTTGCTCACGGTTACTACATCATCGTCCCGCCGGATCACGTAGGCCGGACCTGGCTGCCTGGGCTCGAAGCAGCCGCTGCGGGCATCGCATCGTCGATCTACGGGCCAGATCAGGTGATTGTTATGGGCGTCAGCGCAGCACGGGTTCTGGGAGCCGTACCTCGCGCGCTGGCGACGGCGGTGGTCGCGGTTCCAAGCCAACACCGGCCGATCACGCTGACAGACCGCTCGGCGCAGGTTCGTTTCGTCCGTCGTGATACCGACACGCTCGATGCTGAGCGCGTCGAAACGCCATTGGGCCCAGCGCTGGTCACTACCCCTGAACAGACCGTGCTCGATCTTGCCCGTCGCCCGGGGCTGGGAAATGCCGAGGCGGAGGTTCGTTCGGCGATCGCAACGCTCTACCGCAGAAGCGATTCGTCGAGACTTGCACAGCTCGCAGCGGATCAAGGTTCGGCTGCGGCACTTCGACGTGTGGAAGGTTGGGTCGGGCATGAGTTTCGACGAACATGACAGTGTCGCAGTGCAATTCGGCGTTGCCTCGGAGCAGGTCGAACGTGACCACCTGATCTCCCATCTGCTGGCGGCAATCAGTCGCGGGTTTGGTGATCGGGTGTACTTCATCGGTGGAACTGCCCTACTGGACGCTGCCTTGCCGCGATCGGTCGCCCGTAGCTACCGGCCGGTTGGAATGGGCACCGCGGCTGAGTGACGTCCCGGATACCGGGGCCGCCAATCTTCGCTCCGCATCCGGTGTGTTCGTCAAGATCCAGTTGCTGTCGGCCCAGGGGAGATCGGTGTGGCCGACCGAACTCCGTGGTCTCGAGCAGCGATACAGCGACGTGCCACCAGCCGAGCTGCTGGTGCCAACTTTGCCGGCCTTCGCGGCGGGCAAGACCGCGACCTGGCACGATCGGCGGGCATCACGCGACCTCTGGGATCTTTGGGCGCTGAGCGATATCGGGGCGATCGACGGCGCTGCGGGAGCGCTGTACCGCAGGTACGGTCCGACCAACCGGCTCCCCGCCCCGCAATTGTTCGATCATGCGCCGGATGAAGATGACTGGAACGCGCAACTGGCCGGGCAGACAAGGTTGGTGATCAGTGCCGAGAAAGCGCGGACCACAGTTCGGGATGCTTGGGAGCGCGTTGTGCGGGGACTGGCCTAGCTCGCAGCGGGCCGAGGACGTTGAGACCGGGCTCACGTTGGGCCGCAACATGATTCGGTGCCAGGACGGTGCCTTCACGGGTTATGAGCACCGGGCACATGGCCCTGACGGGCCGCCGTGGTGAGAGGCCAGCTCAACTCAGGATGCTTGTCCGTGGTCGCCCTTGCCCCGTCCGCCGCTGAAGAAGCCTGTGGCTGAAGCGCCAGGATTCGAACCTGAACTGACAGAATCAGAATCTGCCGTGCTGCCGTTACACCACGCTTCATCGAAAGTACGTGTGCCCGAGAGGATTCGAACCTCCGACCTCCTGCTTCGTAGGCAGGCGCTCTCTCCGCTGAGCTACGGGCACTCGACCCCGCGCTGATGTCTTCGTCGACATCGCCTCGTCATCGAGGTGCGCGGGGTGTGGGTGGGTTGGTTCTCTCGGGGTGGGGCGTACAGCGCCCACAACAGCGCGTACCCGTGTTGAACTGCGAATTTCCGCTGATCTCAACGTGGTTCGGCGGACAGTTCGCAGGTCCGGTAGTAGTTCGCGATGAAAGGTGCGGCCTGCGCGTGCGTGCGTCGACGGTGACGCCTACTCGTCGTTGAGGTGCGCGATACCTGCCGTGCTGTATCAGGAATGCGAGAGGGCCGCTTCTGCGAATGCGGGGGAGCGGCCCTGGTTGGTCTGCGGTAGTCGAGACCTCAGCGACAGCTCCGCGCACCGGCGCGTGCTCGGAGGCGGCGCTGGCCGCGGGTGATCTGGTGCTGGTTCAGCATTGTCGTGGGGCCGCCTTCCGGTTGTCGTGGCCGTGGTGTTGGAGTCAAGATAGCAACGGGTTCTGAAGTGGTAAAGCGATTTTCAGACGGCGACGAAGACCTTCACACCTCGGGCGATCGTCAGACGCAGCGATTCATTCACTACAGGTTCGACATTTCCGAGAGTGGGCTATAGGACAGACAGTTCCCCGAACGCTTTTTGCCGCCGCAGATCGTGCTGGCACGGACGCGCTGACGCGTAGCCAGCGGAACGTCCGCACATGCCGAGTTCCGTGCGACTGGCAGAATCCCGCAATATCCACTGGCCAAGTGTCCTATTTCGCGAATTTCAAAGCAGGAGTGCGGGATTCTGCCAGTCGGCGCGTGAACGCGACGTATCGCGGGACTGCACGCCATTGCCGCGACCCGGGCGGGCATCGGCTTTGACTGACCTGCAAACCCGCGCAACCACCTTCGACTCCAGCCCTCCACCCTGAACCGACCGACCGACTGCGCGCTCTTGCATCCTCCGAGTTCGAACTGTCGAGTTCGGGGTGGCTTTCAGCATCTCGGGCTCACACTGAACTGCGATCTTGTGGAATGTCGAAAAACACCCCCACTCGCGCAACTGATGAGGGGGAGCTTTGCAGGTTGTTCCATCGGGGTGGCGCGGACAGCATCCACAACAATGCGAACCCGCCGTGAACTGCGGATTTCTGCCGATATGGCGGTAGTTCGGCGGGTTTATCGACGACCGCCGTGGTGATCCGGCCGCGCGGTTCCGGGAGCTATCGGCCCAACTCACCGGACTCGATACGGCTGGAAGCTGGTGCGTGCCAGCCGATGACCAATGACTTCACGGCCGCCGACATCACCCCGTCGATGTACGCGGAGGGCAGGGTCCCGTCGAGTTCCAATGTGACGAATCCGTGCAGGGTCGCCCAGACCGCGACCGCTATGCGGTTGACCTCTGTGGTCGGGTACCGGGAAGCGTGTACGCGGCTGATCGCATCGACGAGCGGTGCTGCCGGGTCTTGATCGCTCGGGGTGCCACTGGGCGTGTAGGTCGTGCCGCCGCCGAAGATCACCGCGTAGAAGTGCCGCTCGTCGAGGGCCCACCGCCGATAGGCCGATGCGATCGCGAGCAGGTCGGCGAGTGGGTCGTCACCCGCGGGGACCGCGGCCAGAACCTCGAACAGCTGCGCCGACACGTGTCCGCGCACGGCGGCGAGCAGACCGTCTCGGCTTCCGAACAACGTGTAGATCGAAGTAGTCGAAGCTGCTGCGGCAGTGGCGACTTCGCGCATCGACAAGCGACCCGGCGAGCGGTCGCGCAGCTGATCGGTCGCAGCGCTGATCAGGCGGTCGCGCGTCGCGTCATCGTTGGTTGGCGGACGTCCCATGGAGACGCAGCCTACCTCGACATGTAACACTGTTTCAGAACACTGTTCTGAAATCGAGGAGATCATCGTGACGTTCGTTCGACGCAGCTTGCGAGCGGTACGGACCAGCGCCATATACGTCATGGCCGTACTGGCATTGGTTGTGGTGTTCCTGGCTGTCGTCGTGCTGACGGGAGGGGTCGGGCGCGGATGGGCGGCATGGACCGTCACCGCCGTGATCGGCACGGCCGCTGCCGGACTGCTGGCGACCCGTCACCGTCGACGCTCCGCCGTGCACGCGCTGATTCAGACGAGTCTGGCCTGCGCGGTCACCGCCAGCGCCTGCGTACCAACCGTTCCGACGAGCTGGCACTACCCTCCGGACCTCCCCGGGGTTTCGAGCGAGCGCTGGACACTGGCGACGGGCAGCCGTGTCGCCGTGTATCACTACGCACCGTCGGCGGGCGTCGTGCATCGTGGTGTTCCGCTGCTCTATCTCAACGGCGGTCCCGTCCGCAGCATCGCCCTGATCGATCACACGTTTCTGCGGCGGCTGGCGGATGAGGGTTTCGATGTTTACGCCTATGAGCAGGCCGGCGGCGGGCGAAGCGATCCAATGCTCATGCACGACTACACCATCGACCGCTCGGTGCGCGACCTCATGGCAGTGCTGGAGCACGTCCCCGGCCGACGCTCGGACGTGATCGGGTTCTCTTCCGGGGCGGTGACTCTCACGCGGGCTCTGGCCGACGCCGCGAGCGCGGCCTTCATCCATCGGGCAGTGATCGTAGAGCCGGGACCGATGGACGGACCCACAACGCAGCTGGACGGCTGGACAGGAAGCGCTACAGCCGCCGGGATTGCTCCCCTACCCGGCGGCCCGCGCTCAATCTCCCTGCCGCGCTACGCGGTTGCGTTCGGGCTGCTGCGGCTGGGGCTACTGTCCCCGCAAGACGAGATGGTCGGCCAGGCCGAAGCGGTCAATGCCTTCCGGGCCGCCGATCTCGGCAGCGACACGGCGAACAGCTACTGCGCCAAGGACGCCCAGCGCATCCCGGTCGAGGACAGTGCCGCGAACTTCTCGTTCAACCCGGCCGCCAGCCTCCGCGTCCAGGACACGATCACCCACTCGCCCTCGATCGCTCCGCAACTGCGCGCATCCGAGGTACCGGCGATGCTGGTGATGGCCCAATGCTCGCACCAATTGCGGCAATGGGCGACAGCCATCCTGGCGTCCGATCCCGCGATCACCCGTACCCAATTCCTCACCGGTGTCGGCCATCACATCTGGAACGGCCTCGACGACAACAACGACCGCGCAGCATCGGTGATCACCGCGTTCCTCGACGACGAGCCGGCGCCGCTTCCCGACTACCCCACGGCCGCAGACATTCCAAGCTTCCTCGGCGAACACCGGTAGGACCGGCCCGGTGCCAACGCACTGGCCGAACTCCTTCGGCGACCCGGGGATCCGCTCACTGCTGGGAGCGTTGTCGGTTGTTCCCCCGGTGAGATTCGAACTCACACTGGACGGCATCTGAGACCGTTGCCTCTCCCGTTGGGCTACGAGGGAATGGATACGAAAAAGGGCCGTTCCGTGGCGTATTGCCCGGGACGGCCCTGAGGTCGAGGGGGGACCTCAGGGGCCGCTGCGGATCTGGCGAAGATCCGCCGCGGGAAGGATGCACAGGGCGCGGACGAGTCGGCGGTTACGCTGGTTCGTCAGCTGCTGCCCGGTCATGGTGCTTCCTTCCTTCGATGGTTCCGGTGGTCGTTGCAACGACGGTAGCACCGGGTATTCGGTTGGGAAACCGAATAATTCGCCGCATGGCGGATGATCGTCGGATGGATGAGAAGCACCTGGCGTACTGCCGAATCGAACGTGACGGCGCGATCTTGCTGATCCGCCGCGCACCCGGCGTCTTCCTGACCGGTCGCTGGGAGTTGCCGGGCGGCGGGGTGGAACCGGGTGAGCAACCCGAGCAGGCCGCGGTCCGCGAGGCCGCGGAGGAGACCGGCCTGGCCGTCACGATCACCGCCGAACGCGCCGTGCACTCCTGGATGGATGTCGCCGGTCGCGCCCTGCGGATCCACGCTCGCATCTACGACACCTCCGAAAACGACCGTCGCACCGTGACTCTCGACCCCGCCGAACACGACGACCACGTGTGGGCCACCCCGGACCAGGCGGCAGCGCTGGACCTGGCCGAGCACTTCCGGCGGGCATTCGTTGTCCAGCAATAGAATTGGTGCGACAGCCGGAGCGGTGTGAGCCACTCCGAGCCGGCTAGCTCGACCCGGCCAGCGCATCCCATGCGGACATGGCGGCTGTCGCGATGGCATCCAGTGCGGCGTGCGATGCGCCGTCGTGGGCTTGGATCGACATGCCCTGGTGCACGGTGATGTAGAACGCGGCGATGGTGGCGAGGTTCGCCGTGGCGGGGAGGTCGCCTTCGTCGACCGCCCGTCGCAGTCTGGTGCGGAGGGCAGCGAGGGTGTCGGCGCGGCGTTCGGTCAGGAAAGCTTTGATGTCAGCGCTTTTGATGTTCCCGGCGGCGGCGAGGGTGATCATGCAGCCGGGTGGTGTCGCGGAGTCGGTGAACCATTCGGCGCTGGTGGCGAGCATGTCGTGCACGGCCGCGCGGGCGGTGGGGGCCGCTTCGAGCGCGCGCCGGAAGGGTGCGCCCGCGAACAGGTCGTAGAGGTCGACCGCCTGGCGGAACAGCTGCTCCTTGGAGCCGAAGCAGGCGTAGATGCTGGGGGAGGCGATCCCCATCTCGGTGGTGAGATCGGACATCGAGGTGCCCTCGTATCCGTTGCGCCAGAACGTGATCATCGCCTGCCGCAGCACCGCATCGCGGTCGAAGCCGCGGGGGCGGCCGCGCTCACCCATGCCTCACCTGCCTTCCGGCTCAAATCTGTGCTGTCCGTCAAAGATATCCCTTGACGCTGTCGCCGACGCCCTGATACCTATTTATGTGTCGATCGGCACAGAAATCGAGGGGAGTGTGTCGGTCGGCGAAAACTGCACTCGCGCAAGATATCTCCCGTCTCAGGTCTTCGAAAGACAAGGACGCCAGTGTCCGCTGTACGTAATCCCTGGGCCGTGCTCGGCGCGCTGTGCGTCGGCTTCTTCATGATCCTGCTGGACATGACCATCGTCGCGGTCGCCAACCCGGCGATCATGATCGGCCTGCACACCGATCTGTCGAAGGTCATCTGGGTGACCAGCGCCTACCTGCTCACCTACGCGGTACCGCTGCTCATCACCGGACGCCTGGGTGACCGCTTCGGACCCAAGCGCCTGTACCTGGCCGGTCTGGTGGTCTTCACCCTCGCCTCACTGTGGTGCGGCCTGGCGGGCGGCATCGGCGCATTGATCGCCGCCCGCGCCGTGCAGGGCCTGGGCGCGGCGTTGATCGCACCGCAGACGATGGCGGTGATCGGCCGAATCTTCCCGGCCGACAGGCGCGGAGCGGCCATGGGCGCGTGGGGCGCGATCGCGGGCGTCGCCACCCTGGTCGGCCCGATCCTGGGTGGCGTCCTGATCGACAACGGCGGCTGGCAGTGGATCTTCTACGTCAATCTGCCGATCGGCGTGATCGCCTTCGCGCTCGGTGTCTGGTTGATCCCGTCGCTGCCGACCAGCACCCACCGCTTCGACATCCCGGGTGTACTGCTGGTGGCAATCGGTATGTCGGCGTTGGTATTCGGCCTGCAGCAGGGCAACACCTACCACTGGGCGGGCTGGGTGTGGGCATCGATCATCGGCGGTCTACTGGTCCTCGTGGCGTTCGTCGCGTACCAGGCCCGCACCGCAATCGAACCGCTGATGCCGCTGTCGCTGTTCAAGAACCGCAACTTCGCGCTCGGCAATGTGGCGACGGCTGCGCTGGGCGCGGCCATGACCGCGCAGATGGTGCCGTCGTACTTCTATCTGCAAGCGGTGCGCGAGCTTTCACCCACGCGAGCGGCCCTGGTCTTCGCGCCGATGGCGGTCGTCACCATGGTCGCGTCCCCGCTGGTCGGCAAGCTTTCCGACCGCTGGCCCCCGCGCTACCTGCCGACCTTCGGCTTCGCCCTGTTCACCGCCGCCATCCTGTGGTTCTCCCGCTTGGCCACCCCGCACGGATCCCTGGCGCTGATCGGCGTGATGGCGGCGGTCTGCGGCGTTGCCAGCTCCTGCATCTGGGCCCCGCTGACCGCCACCTCCCTGCGCACACTGCCCTGGCAGCAGCTGGGCGCGGCCTCGGGCGTCTACAACAACAACCGTCAGCTCGGCGCGGTACTCGGCAGCGCGAGCATCGGCGCGCTGCTGGCCGCCCGGTTCGCTGCGCATCAGCTGCCCGCCGGAGCATCCGAAGGCATTGCGGCGGGCCACCTTCCGGACTCGATGAAAGCCCCGTACGCGGCGGCACTCACCGACTCGCTCTACTTCACGGTGATCTGCCTGGCGGTCTGCGCGGTCGCGTCGGCCTTCTTCATCGCGCGAAAACCGGCCGAATCCGTCGCCCCGACCGTGCCTGTCGAGTCGGTTGACTCGTACCGGTAGTCGTTGCGCGATTCGGTGCGCGAGACGCTCCCGGTCGGCTAGCCCATGGTGCGGTGAGGTTGATCGATCAGTTTGGCGCGCAGGATCTTTCCGCTCGGATTGCGGGGGAGTTGGTCGAGAACGATGAACTCCTTGGGGACCTTGTAGCGTTCGAGGTGTCCTCGGATATGGGCCTTGAGATCTTCGGGCGCCGGGTCGGGGGAGCCGGGTGTGGGGACGAGATAGGCGCGCAGGGACTGACCGAATTCCTCACTGGGGACGCCGATTACGACCACTTCGCTGATGGCGGGGTGGTCGGCGAGGACGTCTTCGACTTCCTTGGGATAGATGTTCTCGCCGCCGGAGACGATCATGTCGTCGTCGCGGCCGTCCACGTAGAGCCGGCCGGTGGCGTCCAAGTGGCCCATGTCGCCGGTGTTGACGTAGCCGTCGACCACCTCTTTCCGGGGGGTCGGTGAATTCGCCTCGGCCACATAGCCGTTGTAGCCGAGACCGCCGCGGACGAAGATGGTTCCGGTCTCACCGGCCGGGGCCGGGGCGCGATCGGGGCGCAGGATGCGGACCGAAACGCCGATCGCGGGACGGCCCGCGGTCTTCGGCGAGAACGCCAGATCCTCCGGGGTGGCGATGGAGATGACGCCCGCCTCGGTGGAGCCGTAGCCGTTGAGCAGGATCGGGCCGAAGACGCTCAGGAAGCGGCTGATCGTCGCGGGAGTGATCGGGGCAGCGCCGGTGACCGCCAAACGCAGTGAGCCGGTGTGGAATTCGCGACGCTGGTGCTCGGGGACGGCCAGTAGACGTTGCAGCATGATGGGGACCCCGACGAACACGGTGGCGCGATGGCGCTGGATGTCGGCGAGCGCGTCGAGTGGGTCGAAGCGCTTACGGGTGATCACCGTCGCGCCGAGGGCCAGCCCGCCGGTGAGTACGGCCAGGCCGAAGCCGTGGAAGAACGGCGGGGACAGCACCAGCACGTCGCGAGAGGTGAAGCGGGTCGCCGACATCGAGGTGGCGACCATCTCGAGCAGTACCCGCTGGCTGATCGGGCGGGAGACGCCCTTGGCCAGGCCGGTGGTGCCGGAGGTCAGCAGGGTGATCTTGACCGACTTGCGTACGCGCGGCGGTGTCGGATTGGATTGCTGTGCAAGCGAATCCAGTGACGGTGTGCCGGGTGTGGCCTCGTCCGTCCAGGCGTGTACGCGGGTGCCGGAGTATCCGGACGCGATGACCGCGGCGTCATATTCCCGGTCGTGGATCAGGATGTCGGGCTCATGCCGATGCAGGATCTGGGCGAGCTGCGCGGCGGGTAGGTCGGTATTGAGAAACACCAGCTCGCAACCGAGTTGAGCCCCGGCGACCGCCGCCTCGACGAAGCCGCGATGGTTACGGCACAGCACCGCGACGGTTTCCGCGCCCGGCCGGGTGGCGTGCAGCGCCGCCGCGATCGCCTCGGTGCGGCGCTGGAGGGTCGCGTAGCTGACCGCGCCCCGTTCATCGACGAGGGCCGTTCGATCACCGTGGCGGATCGCCGAAATCGCAAGAACGGTAGCCAGTGACGGCCCGTATTGCCATAGGGCCGAGGCGATTCGGGCTGCGGACCCGATCCCGACCGGCCGCAGTACGCCCGAGGCGGCGACCGGGATCACCGAGTCGCGCCAGCGGAATCCATTGGTGCTACGCGACATCGCCGGCCCCCTTCGCGACACCGGCCAGCGACGCCCGGGTATCGCCGAGCCGCCGATAGAGGAGGCCGGCGCCGATCTCGAGCGGATTCTGTAGCAGCGCCGCCAGCACGGCCGACGGCCGACCGTAGGCGGGGGTGAGCGTGCGCGGCTTCTTCACGATCGCGCGGGCGATGATGTACCCGGCCTCGCGCGCGGAATGCCCGGGCATGGCGGAGATCCAGCCGCTGGGCGCGCTCATCCGGGTGAACATGGCCCCGGCGTAGAAGGTGGTCAGCGTGACACCGTCGGCGCGCGCCTCCATGCCGACCGCCCGCATCCAGATATCGAACGCGGCCTTCGACGACAGGTAGAAACCCCATTTCGGGGCGACCGGGAACAGCACCCCGACGGTCGAGACGTTCACGATGTGGCCGGATCCGCGCTCGCGCATGCTCGGCAGCAACGCCAGCGTCAGCCGCATCGGCCCGATGTAGTTCGCGGCGGTGGAGGCGTTGAGATCCTTGGGCCGGTCGTAGGACAGGTGGATCGAGCGCCGCAGCGACTTGCCCGCGTTGTGCACCAGGTAGTCGACCCGGCCGAACTGGGTGAGGATCTGCTCGGCGAAGGACTCGATGGAATCCTCCGAGGCCAGGTCCAGTGGGATGGCGACCGCGCTGCCGCCCGCCTGTTTGATCTCCGCGACAACGACTTCCAGCTGGTCGATCGAGCGCGCGCCCAGCACCACGGTCGCGCCCGCGTCGGCGAGCATGCGCGCGGTGGCCTCGCCGAGGCCGTAGGACGCGCCGGTCACCACCGCGACCTTGCCGTCCACCTCACGGTGCAACCGCTGCGAATCACGCAGTCCGCGTGGGCCGATCAGCCAGGTGATGCCGCGGCCGAGCGGTCCGGCCGCGAGTCTGTTGCTCGGTCCGGTATCCAGGGAGTTGGTGGTCATCGGTCGTGCTCCGTTTTCTCGTCATCGAGTGGTGGGACATGGTCGAAGAGTGCGTTGATCGCGCGGGAGGACAGTGGCGTGCCCGGATCCAGCGCCAGTACCGCCTGGGCGGCGGCGAAGAAGTTGGCCAGCAACAACTCTCGGACCTGCACGCGGCTCAGCTCCCGGGTGCGCAGCCAATCCGCCACCGCGCCTTCGGCGAAGGCCAGCCAGCCCGCCACCGAGGTGCGGATCAGCGCGGTGCTGGGTCCGCCCGAGACCTCCTGCAGCATGGCGGCGACGAGCTGGTCGAAGTGGCGTTCGTGGATGGCCTGCAGTTCCGGGTCGGTGGCGCGGGTGCTCAGTGCCAGCGGCGAACCCTGGAATCGTTCGGCGTGCGCGAAATACAGATCGAGGCCCTGGATCAGGCGGGACACCGCCGGACCGCGCAGCGCCTGCAGGCTGTCCCAGAAGTCGGTGTGCACCGCGTCGGCGGCGGCAAGATATATCCCGCGCTTGCCGCCGAAGTGGTAGTTGACCAACCCGATCGCGACGCCCGCCCGGCGTGCGATCTCGGTGGTGGACACCTCGTCGAAGCGTTTGACCGCGAAGATCGCGATCGCCGCGTCCAGCAGTGCGGTCCGCGAAGCACCGCTGCGATCGGTGCGTTTGGCCTTGGTTGAAAACCGTTCAAGATTGGGATTGTCGAGTTTGATTTGAATATCGTTCAACTTCTCCGGGGAACCGGCCGCCAGCAGCTTCGGGAGTATCGACGCCACCTGGTCGGCGGACACCCTCGGGTCGATCGTGCGCTGCGCGGCCAACCCCGTGACCATGCTGAACACCGCCGCCGCGGTCGCTGCCAGTGCGTCCCGGTCGCCGCTCGCGCCCAGTGTGCCCAGGAGCCCGGCGACCGCCGAACGTGTGGCGGCGAGCTTGGCGGCCAACTGATCTCGCAGTCGTGGGTCGTCACGCCCGGCCAGGGCGAGTTCGAAGGCGAGTCGGGTGAGCGCCACATCCGCGACCCGCGTCCGTGCCCAGTTCGCCATGGCGGTGAGGCGCTCGCCGATCGGTCCGGCGGAAGTGCGCAGACCGTCCAGCTCGGCGAGCGTCTCGGCATGGATGAGTTCGAGAACCTCCAGGCAGAGCTCGTTCTTGCTCTGGAAATTGGAGTACACCGCGCCCTTGGAGTAACCGGCCGCCTCGGCCACCCGGGCCAGCGAGGTGTTCGCCAATCCCTCGGTGACGAACAGGTCGCGCGCCGCGCGGACCAGGGCGGCGCGGGTGTGCGCCTGACTCTCGGGTCGGGTCATTCGGGCCATGAAAATCAAGATACCAACGGAATTTGAATACTGGAAGGGGGTTCGAGGCGGTGCTGGTCTGCCCGCACGACTGTGGATAAGATCGTCGGTCGCAGCTGGTTTTGCCGGGATGGGTATGAGGAGCCCCTGACCCATCCGACGGCCCGCTGTGCCGGATACGCCGTATCCGGCGGTCGTCGCCCCGTGAATCGGGCGCACGCCCAGACAGATGCTTACAGGGCTCCGTCGGCGCGTACGTCCGTGATCGAGGACGACCATCGGCTGCCGACCAGGAGTTCATCGAAGTTGAACTGTGACAGCATCTTTCCCGGCGCAGGGGCCCGGAAATCACCTATCGTCCCCGGCGTCTCGTCGGTGGTGGACAGCCTGCGCACGCACTCCGCGACGCGGGTGCCGTTCTCCGTGGAGTTCAATCCGCCGCGGGACGCCGCCGGTGAGGCGCGGCTGTGGCGCACGGTGCGCGAATTCGAGCGCATGCACCCGGCTTTCGTCTCGATGACCTACGGTGCGGGCGGTTCCACCAAGGACCGCACCGCCCGGATCACCGGGCAGCTGGCCCAGCACACCACCGTGCTGCCGGTCGCGCACCTGACGGCGGTCGGGCACAGCATCGCCGAGCTGCGGGCCTTGATCGGCTCCTACGCCGACTGCGGGATCCGCAATGTGCTCGTGCTGCGCGGAGATCCGCCGGGCGACCCGCTCGGGGAATGGACCCGGCACCCCGACGGTGTCGAATACGCGGACGAGCTGGTGCGAATCGTGCGCGATCTCGGCGACTTCCACGTCGGAGTGGCGTCGTTCCCGCAGGGGCATCATCGATCCCCGGACCTCGCCACCGACACCGCGCGGCTGGCCGCGAAACTCCGTGCCGGAGCGGATTATTCGATCACCCAGATGTTCTTCGACGTCGAACACTATCTGCGGCTGCGTGATCGGCTCGTCGCACACGACCCGATCGAGGGCGCGAAGCCGATCATTCCCGAGCTGATGCCGATCACCTCGATGCGGACCGTGCAGCGCGCGGTCGAACTCTCCGGGCGCGAACTGCCCCCCGCGGTGCTCGAGCGGCTGCGCAAGGCCGCGGGCGACGGCCCGGAGGAGGACCGCGCCGCCGTGCGCGCCGCCGGGATCGAGATCGCCACCGAGATGGCACAGCGACTCATCGACGAGGGCGCCCCCTGCCTGCACTTCATCACCCTCAATTTCGCGAAGGCGACGAGCGAGGTGCTGACCAACCTCGGCTACGCCGTCACCGCCGCGCCGCTGAGCGCCTGATCGAGGTCGGCCACGGGTCAGGCTCGTGAGGTGAGCATCGCCGTGCCCGCCGTCGAGGCGGTCACGGCATCCCTTGCGTAGCAGCGCATTCGGTTCGCGTAGGCGGCGAGGGCGACGGCGGGGGAGTGGCCGCCGGTCAGTTCCTCCGCCAGGACCGCGGCATCGCGCAGGGCGGTGTTCGCGCCGAGACCTGCCGCCGGGCTCATCGGGTGGACGGCGTCGCCGAGCAGGGTGATACGCGTCGCGGACCAGGTCGGGAGGGTGTCGGCGGTGCGAAACACGTTGGCCGCCAGGGTATTCGGGTTCGCGGCGGCGAAGGCGGCGCGCAACCCGGGATGCCAGTTCGCGGTGGATTCGTCGATCATGGCGAGTATTTCGGGGCCGGTGTGCCGGAGGGTGTCGGCGGGACCGAAGAAGGCGAAGTAGAGGTAGTCGGGAACCGGGGTCAGGTGCGCGGCGGACTCGAAAGCGCTGGGGCGGAACAGCATCGCGTCGAGGATGACGGCGTGGTCGGCGGCGAAGACCACCGAGGTTCCGGTCAACAGGGATGCGGGGAGCGCCGCTCGGGTGGCCTGGGTGAGTGTGGTTCTGCCGTAGGTGCAGATCGCGCCGGTGTCGAGCGGGTCAGGTAGCGACAATAGCTGCCGCACTGTGGAATTCACGCCATCGGCCGCGACCAGGACATCCGCCTCGGCCGTGGTGCCGTCCGCGAATTCCACGATCACGTGATCCTCGGCCTCGCTCGTGCGGACCAGTTCCCTGCCGAAATGGACTCGGTCCGCGATCCCGGTCAGGAGGATCTCGCGCAGGGTCGAACGGTTGACGCTGAGTCCGAACCGTCAGCCGCCTGTTGCTCGCCGAGACCGGATGACCTTCGCGGAGTGGCGCACCCACATCCGCATGCGCGCGGCCCTCACCCTGCTGGCCCGGGGAACATCGGTCGGGGCCACCGCTCGCGCCGTCGGATACCGCAAACCCAGCGCCTTCGCCGCGACCTTTCACCGCGTCACCGGACAGCAGCCGAGCATCTACCGATCCAGCTGAGCGACCCACTGAGCAGGGAAAATGCGCCCCTGACAGCGGTCTGTCGCCGTGTCAGTCCGATGACAGCTCCGCGACAGCCCGGTGTCAGCGGCCCCGGCGACAGTGGTTTCCATGAACAGCACAGCCTTCGCCGCCCCCGGTCTGCGGAACACGTACGGGGACGCCACCGTCCTCGACGGCATCGACCTCGGTGCCGCGCTGCCGCTGCTGCGCACCCACACCACCGCCCGCCTGACCCAGCTGAAGCGGTACCTGCGCGGCGACCACGTCGTCGCCCAGCTGATCCGCTTCGCCCTGGTGGGCGGCGCCAGCAATATCGCCTACGTCCTGCTGTTCACCACCATGACCGCAGTCGGGCCGCTGATCGCCAATATCGCGGGCTCGATCGTCAGCACCGCGATAGCGAACGAACTGCACCGCCAACTCACCTTCCGCGCCACCGACCAGGTCAGCTGGTTCGCCGCCCAGTGGGAAGGCGGCGGCCTGGCCCTGATCGGCCTGGCCATCAGCACCGCGGCCCTGGCCGCCCTCGAATTCTGGGCCCCCGGCCTGACCGAAACCGCCGAAGCCGCCGCGGTGATCGCAGTCATGGCCGCAGTCGGCGGCCTGCGCTTCCTGGCCCTGCGCGGCTTCGTCTTCGGAGGCTGACGACCGCGCTCGGTGCGATCGAGTGTGATTGTCCCGCTGGCGCTTTCGATGCTCGGGTGTCAGGCGCCGAAGGTGATCTCGGGGAACCCTGGGTCCGGGTTGTCGAGGAGTGGTTCGGGGCGCCCGCGCAGGAAGTGATCGAACATCGCTGTGAGATAGGCGTTCACCACGGCGTGGGCGCGTTCGGGAGCAATGGCGCCGACCTGGTCGGACAGCAGTGGCGCGGACATCACCGACCGGGGCAGGTAGTCGAGATCGGTGAAGTCCCAGTGCCGAGTTCCGGCGAGGACGAGTTCGCGGGTCCATCCGGTCCGGCCGGCACACATCCGGTCCAGGATCTGACGGCGGGTCGCGGGGTCGGCTGCGGGGCGGAGCAGGAACAGCAGGGGTCGCTCGGGATCGGCCGCCAATCCCGGTGTCAGCTCTCCCGGTTGCGCCGGATCGGCCCAACCATCGAGGCTGACACCGGCGCGAACCCGAGGGTCGGAGTAGAAGGTCATAATCCCGCCGAGCGAGTGGCCGTACATTCCGATCTTGCTCATATCCAGCGCGGTTCCCAGTCCGGCGGGAAGCGCCGCTCCGTCGGCATCGGGATCGCTTCCGTGGGTCAGCGCCGACAATTCGTCGAGCACGAAGTGGATATCGCCGACCCGCGCCGCTGAAGCAGTTACGAAGTCCTCTCCAGCACTGCCTTCGAACGGCTCGATGTGGCCGTCCGGGAAGGCGGTGCCGGGAAACGACCCGTGCGTATCGTCGATCGACACCACCGCGTAGCCGTGGCCCGCGAGATTCTCGGCCATCGAGGTTCCCGTCTGCACAGGCAGATTGGCCCCCGGTTGGAACAGCAGCACCGGCAACGCCCCTGCGGCACCGTCGACCGGTGCGTTGAGGTGTGACTGTGACGGCAGCACGGTATTCGGCGACCAGGGGACCACGGTGTCGGCCAACGGGTAGGAGTCGGCGTTGGCGGTGGGGTAGTGGATGGTGACGTTGAGTTCACGCCGCGCGGACGGCTTCCAGGGATCGGCCCTGTCGGAGTCCACCAGACGCAGCGTCGTGACGCCGATCTGCTCGGTGGCTGGATACGAATCCGGTTCCGCTACAGCGACACTGGCCTGACACATCATGGCGAGCGAAACAATCGCCGAGCCCAAAACCCCACCCCGGTACAGCATTCGGCAACGATACCTGTTGTGGTATTCCGGCGTCGCGCTGACCGGACCGGGTGCGTCAGCGGTTCGAGTCGTCGGTCACCAGGCGGTAGGCAACGTATCCGATGAACCATGCCGACAGGGCAATCGCGGTATAAAAGAGAATTTCGATCATGAGGACCATGCCGGGGTAGTTCCTTTCGTGTGCCGCGCTCCCGAATTCTGGAGAGTGGCAAGAGAGATCGTGAGTCGACGCTCGACTCGAAACCGGTTGAAAGTCAATCAGTTTCAGGACCCGGGGGCAATGCGCACCGGTATATGAATCGGCGATGGCGCCGATCTCGAATCCATATGGGAGAGGTCTCGTCGGAGGGGAATCCTCAGGCTAGATTGGTGACCGGCGTCCCGCTCTTGCGGCGCACCATACCGATGAACTCGTGTGCGGCGATGGTGAGCCGTTCCCTGCGATAGACCAGGCTTTCGCGAAAGCATGGCATTCCAGCTACCGGAATCCAGCGAAGGTCGTGCTGGCTGAACGTTTCCGGATCGATCATCTCGTGGGGCAGCAGCGCGATTCCGAGTCCCTGGAGGATGAATTGAACGGAATGAACAGGATTGGATACCTCGAATTGCACTCGACGGTCGATACCGGCTTGCTGGAAGACGTGGTCGGCGAGGATCCGCATACCGGATCCCGGTGCGCCCTCGATGAATTCGCCGTCGGCGAGTTGATCGATTGTCAGCGAGTGGGCATCGGCCAGCGCGTGTTGCGGCGGTACGACGAGACCCACCTGGTTCTCGGCGACGACGATATGGTCGAGCGCGGTCAGCGAAATGCCGCTGCTGAGCCCGACGACGGCGACATCGAGTTCACCCCGCTCCACCAGATGTATGAGTCCGTCCGTAAGACCGTCTCGCAGTGTGATTTCCACCGCGGGGTGGCGCGCATGGAACTCGGCGACCCAGATGGCGGGCACCGGGCTGCTGCGTTGGGGGATGACTCCAACCGTCAGCTTGCCGCTCACCAGCCGTCCATGGCTGGCGGCCGCGAGCGACGCCTGTTCGGCGGAGCGGAGCGTGTCCTCGGCCAAGGGGACGAACGCCCGCCCGGCCGCGGTCAGTGTCACACCTCGGCTGCTGCGCTCGAACAGCTTGGCGCCCAACTCTTTCTCGAGCCGACCGATCTGCTGGCTCAGCGCCGACTGCGCGATCAGGGCCTGCTCCGCAGCTGCGCTGAAGCTACCCGCCTCGGCGATCGTCAGAACATAACGCAACTGCCGTAGCTCCACGTCCGGCATGATCCCACGATTTTCCGTCCCACATCACCATGCTCTACAGATGTAGAGTCGCCTTGTTGGCGCAAGGCAGAGCGAAAGGCGAACCAATGTCGTCACAACCGTTGGTATCCAACGTTTCCGACACCGCACGCTGGGTGGCCGCGCATCGGGCCATCGAGTCCACGCGACCGGACGCGTTGTTCCGCGACCCGCTGGCCGATCGGCTGGCCGGGCAGCAGGGGCGAGTCATCGCAGAGGTCGCCGGGCAGGCGATGGCCGATGACTGGTTCCTGGTGACCCGCACCAAACTGATCGACGATCAGGTGGCCGAGGCGGTCGCTGCCGGATGTGATCTGGTGCTGAATCTCGGTGCCGGCCTTGATGCCCGGCCGTACCGGATGGACTTGCCGGCGGACCTCGCATGGATCGAAGTCGATCTGCCCGGCTTGGTCGCCGAGAAGACCGCTCTGCTCGCCGATGAGGCGCCCCGCTGCCGCCTGACGCGAACCGCAATCGATGTCACCGATTCCGTCACTGTCACCACCTATCTCGACTCGGTGCTGACGGATGTGTCTGCGGCGCTTGTGATTTCCGAAGGCTTAGTGATGTACCTGGACGAGGCCGACGTGGCGGTTTTGTCCTCGGCATTGCTGCGCCCCGAGATCGCCGGGTGGTGCCTCGATTTCAGCGCGGCCGGGGTGGCGCGCCTGATGGCCGACCGCAACGAGGGCCTACTGCGGCGTGCGCCGTGGACCTTCCTGCCCGCCAACGGAGTCGCCCACTTCGAAGACCTCGGATGGGACGTGGCATACCTCGAATCGATCGTCACCGGGGCCGGGCGCTTCGACCGGCTTTCACCGCCGATAGCACCCGAAGTCCTCGCGGCACAGCAGCCGGATCCCCGCGCGCCGGGAGATCAGCCGTACAGCGCCGTAGTCCGTTTGAGCCACTGATAAACACCGAATCGAAAGGGTCAGAAAAATGGAGAAGGACTTGCGGGAAGCGGAACTGCGACTCCAGGCTGCGCAGTTGGCCGGGGACGTCCAGGCGCTGGACGAGTTGCTCGATGATCGGCTGATCTTCACCTTCGGCCCCGGCACCTTCACCAAGGCCGATGATCTCGAGCTGCACCGCACCAAAGCTCAGGTCATGAGCAAGCTCGTGGAAGAAGAGTTGGCGATCCTGGTCGAAGGAACGACCGGGGTGACTTGGTTCCTCGGTGTTGTCGAAGGAACCGTTCACGGGTCACCGTTCGCGGCCCGGATGCGCTACACCCGCACGTGGACACACGACGCCGCACGCGGGTGGCGGGTAATCGCCGCTCACGCTTCGACGGTCGAGTAATCGGCTGGTGTGGCGGCGGACTGCGGGGTGCGCGCTGCCAGGACGGGTGGCAGGGCCAGTCGGAAGAGCTTCCACCACACCGAACCGATCTGCTTGCTCAGCGAACCGGTGTTGTAGGGCAGTCCGTATTGCTCGCACAGGGCACGTACCTCAGGTGCGATCTCCTGATATCGGTTCGCGGGCAGATCGGGGAACAGGTGATGCTCGATCTGATGGGAGAGGTTGCCGGAGAGGATGTGGAACAGCTTGCCGCCGGTGATGTTCGAGGACCCGAGCATCTGCTGCACATACCACCCGCCCCGGGTCTCGTCGGCGGTCTGTTCCTCGGTGAAAGTCTGTACCCCCGAGGGGAAGTGGCCGCAGAAGATGATCGTGTACGCCCAGACATTGCGGACGATATTGGCGGTCGCGTTGCCGGTCAGCGTGGGCAGGAACAGCGGGCCGGTCAACAGCGGGAACGCCACATAGTCCTTGACCACCTGGCTGCGGGCCTTGCGCCACTGTCCGGTGAGCAGTCGCCGAAGATCCGACCAGCTGCGCCTACCCCGCAGGATGTTCTCGAACTCCAGGTCGTGCAGCATCAGGCCCCACTCGACCAGCAGCATCAGCATGAACGCGTACGCCGGGTTGCCCAGGTAGTACGGATTCCATTGCTGCTCTTCCTCGATGCGCAGGAAGCCGTAGCCGAGGTCGCGGTCGCGCCCGCGAATATTGGTGTACGTGTGGTGCAGGTAGTTGTGCGAGTGTTTCCACTGGTCGGCCGGGCAGACCGAATCCCATTCGAATTCCCGGGAATTCAGCCCCGGTTCGCGCATCCAGTCCCACTGGCCGTGCATGACGTTGTGGCCGATCTCCATGTTGTCGAGAATCTTGGACAGGCTCAGCGCGGTCACCGCGGCCAGCCAGCAGGGCGGCAGGAAACCCAGGTACATCAGGGTGCGGCCGCCCACCTCGAAACCCCGCTGCGCCTTGATGATCGAGTAGATGTAGTCGCGATCGCGCTGGCCCAGATCGGCGGTGATACGCGCGCGCACCGCGTCCAGCCGCCGGCCGATCTCTTCGATCTCCGGGGGACTCAGTGCTATCGGACCGGACGCGGAATCGGTGGGTGCGGACATGCGGTTCCCCTGTTTCGGATATCGATATCGACAGGGCCGGCCGCGACGCTGATGCTCGGCTGAATACGGTCAGCTGCCTATTCTACGGCCGTATTCCGTTGGGATTCAGCTGCTTTCGACAAGAATCAGGCCCGGTGTGGTCCCGGTCGCGGTCGCGGTCGCTCGATCCGGTCGCGCCAGCTCGGATAGGTGCGGATATGCCGCGAGCCGCCGGCATTCTCGTCGATATCGCGGCTGGCCGCGGTGTCCTCGGGGCGTCGGCCGAGCAGACGCCGGATCGCGGTATCGGGGCCGAGGCGGTGCAGTGCCGCGACGGCGATCGCACCGCTGAGTGCTCCGGCGGCGAAGGCGATGAAGATGATCATCGAGACTCCTGACTGGGATGCCGAATCGCGCGGCGATCCTCCGAGCTTGCGCTCGAATCGTCGTCCCCCAAGTACACGCCTGGCTCCAACCGATGTCAACGGTGTAGAACTACATTAAAGGACTACATCCACGACAGGAGTGCGAAATGATCATGAATACGCCCTATGAACGGCGCGTGACCCGGGTGCGGGACGTTGTGCGAGAGCACTCCGGGCTCGACGACGTGGCCGCGACCGAACTGGCGGTATGGGTGCTGCACGCGCTGGACACGATCCCGGAAACGGTGCGCTGACCGGCAGTGGCAGCGTCGGAAAAGCCCATGCGTCTACACTGTAGATATAGGTTGTAGATACGGCCTGCGCTGGGATGCGAGACTCACGAATGTGAGGAGGAGCTATGAACGTGCTCGGGGTGGCGATCGCCGTACTCGTGGTCGTGCTGATCGTGCTGGCACTGTCGATCCGGGTGGTGACGCAGTACGAGCGGGGTGTGCTGTTTCGGCTCGGGCGGGTGATCGCGGTCCGGGAGCCGGGGCTCAACTTCATCATTCCGGTCGTCGATCGGCTGCGGCGAGTATCGCTGCGCATAGTCACCATGCCGATCCAGTCGCAGGGCATCATCACCCGCGACAACGTCAGCGTCGACATCTCGGCCGTTGCCTACTTCCGGGTGGTCGACGCCGAGAAGTCGGTCGTCGCGATCGAGAACGTCTACGCGGCAATCGATCAGATCGCGCAGACCACGTTGCGCAAGGTGGTCGGTCAGCACACGCTCGATCAGGCGCTGGCCGACACCGACAGCATCAATGTCGACATCCGCCGCATTCTCGACCTGACCACCCTGGAATGGGGTGTCGAAGTCACCCTGGTGGAACTCAAGGACATCCAGCTGCCCGACAGCATGAAGCGGGCGATGGCCCGCCAGGCCGAGGCGGAACGCGAGAAGCGCGCGAAAATCATTGCCGCCGAAGGGGAATCGCTGGCCGCCGCGGCACTGGGTGACGCCGCGGACATCATGATGGCGCATCCGATCGCGCTACAGCTGCGCAATCTGCAGACGCTGATCGAGCTGGGCGTCGACAAGAACACCACCGTGGTGTTCCCCGCGCCGCTGATGAGCGCGATCGGTGAGATCAGCGCCTTCCTGGCGCGCGAAAACGCCTCGGCGGCACCGTATGCCGCACCTACTCCGGAAGCAGGCAGCATCTCATGATCATTTTCGACGGAGCCCGCCGCAGGCGGGGGCGCGACCGGCCGGTGCGGCATCGGGATTCGCCTGTCGACCGGCCCAGCCTGTGGCTGAAGCCGCGCGAGGAGGACGACTCGTATCTCGACGGCGTGTGGTGGCCACGTTCCGATGACCTCGCCGCGGAATTGCCGGATCTGCTGGCGCTGCTGACACCTCGGCTGGGTCCCGCCCGGCGAGTGGTCTACGACCACGCCAGCTGGTCGCGTCCCCGCACCGAGTTGATCGTCGGCGATCGCGTGGTGCAGATCGACGCCTACCGCTTCGAGCTGGGCAACACCCTGTATGTCTTCGGCGTCGCCGGTGGCATGGTGGTTTTGCGCGTCGTCACCTCGGCCGACGATCGCGATGCCGCCTGCGCGTCCCTGTGATCGTCGCGCGTCCCGGCATGATGTCAACGCCGTATGTCTACGATCGGTTCGTCAGATGTTCCGATGGGAATGGAGGATCTCCCGGATGGTCGAACGCCCTGCCGGTCGCAAGCCCGCTCGATCCGCGAACCGGCGGTCCGACCCCGGTGCCGTCGCGCGCGCCGAAGGTCCGATCACCCGGGCCGTGGTACTGGACGCGGCCCTCGAGCTGATCGATCGCGACGGTGTCGACGGATTGTCGATGCGGCGGCTGGCCGAGGTGGTCGGGCGCGATCCGATGGTCATCTACCGGCATGTGGCGAACAAGGCCGCAGTGCTCGACGGTGTCGCGGAGATCGTGTTCGCGCAGCTGTCCGTCGATGTCACCGACACCGACTGGCGCGGCCAATTACGTTCGATCGCAAGGGATTTCCGCCACCTTGCCTGGGCTCATCCGCGCGTGGTGTCGCTGCTGGTGACCCGGCCGCTGGCGACGCCGCTGGGACTGCGCGCCCCGGCCGTGGTGCGCCCGCTGGAGGATATTCTCGAATTGCTCACCCGCGCCGGGTTTTCCGGTGCGGACGCGCTGCACGTCTACCGCGCGCTGTTCGGATTCCTCTACGGACATGTGCTCAACGAGCAGCAGGAACTGGTGGAACGCCCCGAGGAGACCGACGAGGTGCTGCGGCTCGGGCTCTACCGGCTACCCCTCGACGAGTTTCCGCGCGTGCGGGAACTCGCGCCGGTGCTGGCCGGCTACGATGGCGCCGCCGAGCTGGAACGCGGCCTCGACATTCTGCTGACCGGTCTCACCGCGACACTGACCGACCCCGGCCGATAACCCCCGCCCGTGCGGCCGCGCCGCCCTCGGAGTCCCAGAGCTGCCGTGCGGCAACGGTTTCGGCGTCCTCGCCCGGCGTGATGATGCGCAGCACGAGCCGGGCGCCGATGTCGACACCGTGGACCTCGAGCAGTCGGGCCGGGAGGTTTCGATAGCCGTCCAGCCGCACCCGCCGCCCGGCGAATTCCAGCTTTCGCGGTGCGGGTTCCCATTCGTCGAGGTGATAGATCACTCGCTGGATGGGGCCCAGCCTGGGCGTGAGCGAGGTGAGCAGATCCGGCAGTTCGGTGGTGAGATCTCGGCTGTGCGGCCACCAGAATCCGTCGCCGTCGCTGGTTCCCGCGGTGTCGAGCTCGAGCCGTAGCCGGTGACCCGGCGTCGTCTGTCGGTGCGCGGTGGTCGGATTGTGCTGTGGTGTCATGATCGTCGCCTCTTTCTCGGTCTGGTCGGGCTGGTGGACAGGGTGGTGGTGAGGCCGGTCAGCAGGATGTCCATGCCGTGTTCGAGCTCGATCGCGCCGTCGTAGCCGGCCAGGTCCGAGGCCAGGCCGCGCAGCAGCGGGAACTCGGCGATCGGGAGCCGATACAGGCCCAGACGCAGTAGATCGTCGATCTCCTCGGGATGTTCGACGAGTTCCTGGACCTCGTTGAGGATGTGGCCGTGCAGGAATCCGAACAGCGCGCGATAGATCTGCAGCGCGTCGGTACTGCTGAAGTCCGCTCGAGTGAGCAGTTCGAGGATGTGTTCCAGCGGGCGCAGGGTGCCCAGGGGTCGCCGTGACAGCGGGGTGGCCAGGGGCCGGGTGACCAGCAACGGCACCGTGTTCGGATGGGCGACGGCGAGTTTGCGGAAATCGCGTGCGATGCTGCGCAATTGGTGGCGCCAGTCGGCATCGGCGGGGTCGACGGTCAGCTGTGCCAACACGAGTTCGGCGACCCCGTCCAGCAGCGCCGCCTTGTTCTCGGCAAGTCGATAGAGCACCATCGGGTCGCGGTCGAGGGCCTGCCCGAGACGACGCATCGAGAGCCGGGCGACGCTGTCTCGGTCGATGATCTCCAGCGCGGCGGTCAACATCGCGACCCGAGTCAGGGGGATGTTGCGGGGTCGATTGTGTTGGGGGTCCGGGGTGCCTGCCGGTCCGGCTCGGGTGCGGTTCATCAGGTGGGACGCCCTCTCTGCGGACGGGTCGCATCTACACCGTCAGTCTACGCCGTAGACATGGCATGTAGTTGGCGTCTACGCTGGGTATACGACCGGCATTGTCGCGGGTTTTTCGGGCTTATCTGCGGCAGTTGTCCGGGAATGGGAGACGTGAGGAATGGCGATCACGCGGGTTGCGGTCTACGCGCACTTGAGTCCGGAGGATGTCGAGGCGCTCGGGCATGAGCTCGACGCGATTCGCCGCGACATCGAATCGCGACTCGGCGCGCGCGACGCCGACTACATTCGCCGGACGATCGCTTTTCAGCGGGTGCTCGACATCTCGGCGCGACTCGTCATCGCCTGCGGCCGTGGAAAACTCGGCTTGGCGCTCGGAACGGCCGCCCTGGCGACGGCGAAGAGCATCGAGAACATGGAGATCGGGCACAACGTCTGCCACGGCCAATGGGACTGGATGAACGATCCGGAAATCCATTCCAGCACTTGGGAATGGGATATGGCGGGCGTGTCGTCGCAGTGGCGGTACTCGCACAACTACCGCCATCACGTATTCACCAATGTCCTCGGTATCGACGACGACATCGGCTTCGGCGTGATGCGGGTGACGCGCGATCAGCCGTGGCGGGCGCGGCTGCTGGCGCAGCCGCTGCAGAATCTGTTCCTGGCAACGACTTTCGAGTGGGGAATCGCGCTGCACGGTCTGTACTCCGAACGTGATCGCGCGGCGACCGCTGCCGAGAAGGCCGTGCACACCAGGGCATTGATTCGTAAGATCGCCCGCCAGACCGGTAAGGACTACCTGCTGTTCCCAGCCTTGAGCGGACGGCGCTGGCGCCGCACCCTCGCCGCCAACGCGACGGCCAACGCGCTGCGTAATCTGTGGGCCTACGTGGTGATCTTCTGCGGTCACTTCCCCGACGGCGCGGAGAAATTCACCGCAGCCGCGATCGAGGGCGAGACCAAGCCGGAATGGTATCTGCGCCAGATGCTGGGCTCCGCGAACTTCGACGCCGGCCCGGTGCTGGCCTTCCTCAGCGGACATCTGTCACACCAGATCGAACACCACCTGTTCCCCGACCTCCCCAGCAACCGCTACCCGGAGATCGCCGAGCGGGTTCGCGCGCTCTGCGACAAATACGACCTGCCCTACACCACCGGCCCACTGCCCCGGCAATACCTGCTCACCCTGCGCACGATCAACAAGCTCGCCCTCCCCGACAGCATGCTGATCGCCACCTCGGACGACGCGCCGGAGACGGCCTCGGAAGAGAAGTTCGGACCCCGATCCCCGGTCGACCCGGATGCGCCCTCCGGCCGCCGCGGCCTGCGCACCGCACTGCGGAAACGGCGATGAGTGACGGAAAGGGCCGGTGCGGCAGTGAGTTTCGTGTGGTGGCGGACTTGATGAAAATAGTTGTGGGGCTCGGTTGATTACCGCGTGCTGGTCCAGAGTCTGATGGGCTCTACACCGATGCGCGGACTCACTCCGATGCGATCGGCAAGTTGAAGCGGATCGGCGAGCACAATCGTGACGCTGCTCTCGGCGCGATGCCGTTCTCCGCCTTCGCGAAAGATGTCCACGACGTACTCCAGGACATGGGATGATCTCGAGCTGCACCGCACCGGAGCTCAGGTCATGAGCAAGCTCGTGGAAGAAGAGTTGGCGATCCTGGTCGAAGGAGCGACCGGGGTCATTGCCGCTCACGCTTCGACGGTCGAGTAGTCGGTAGTCCCGAGATGCTCTCGCGTGGTCGGCGCGAGACGTAGAGTTCTCGTATTCGCGGGTCTTCAGCGCGATGACCTGAGCTTTGCTGGCGGAGAAGAGGTTCGGGGGACGGTGTGGAGTTGCGAGCAGGGACGTACTTCGCCGGATACGTCATCGAGCGGCTACTCGGGACCGGCGGAATGGGCGCGGTGTACCTCGCGAGCCATCCACGTCTCGAGCGGCGCGTCGCCCTGAAGGTCATCAACGATGTCTTCGCCGGGGATCGCGCGGCCCGTGCGGCGTTCGAGCGGGAGGCCACGCTCGCCGCACGCCTCGAGCATCCGAATATCGTTGCGGTGTATGACCGTAACGATCCGGCGGATCAAGCGTTGTGGTTGTCGATGCGCTACATCGCCGGTGGTGACGCCACCTCCCTGCTGGCTGCTCGTCCCCACGGACTCGAACCTCAACGGGCGATTCAACTGATCACCGATGCGGCGGAGGCGCTCGATTACGCGCACAGTCGAAATGTTCTGCACCGGGACGTGAAACCCGCGAACCTGCTGATCGAGCACGACCCGCGTCGCGGTGAGCGCGCGATACTCACCGATTTCGGAATCGCCCGGACGCTCGACGGCACCGCGACCGCCTCCCGCCTGACGGCGACGTTCGCCTACGCCGCGCCGGAGCGGTTCGCGGGCGGGCCCACCGATCATCGTGCCGACATCTACTCTCTCGGTTGCACTTTCTACCAACTGCTCACCGGACAGCCACCCTTCCCCCGGAAGGATCAGGCTGCCGTCATGGCCGCGCATCTGTTCGAGCCGCCACCGAGCCTGCGGTCGGTGCGGCCGCAGCTGCCCGAAGCGCTCGATCGGGTGATCGTGACCGCGATGGCCAAACAACCCGGCGATCGGTATCAGAGCTGCGCCGATCTCGCCGGTGCGGCAGTGGCCGCCATGTCGGCGACCGGTGGGGCTGCGTCGTTCGTGCCGCCGGGGCCGCCCTCACCAGTGGCCGTCATTCCACCAGCGCGCCAGCAGGACACACGATCGACAGCTCGTATCGTGAGCTGGATCCTGGCCATGGCAGTGGTGGCCGTGATCATCGCCGTTGTCGCTTGGGCGCCGTGGAATCACCGGCCCACCACGACGTCCACCCCGCCTACCTCGGCGAATGCTCCAAGCGACCTGAGTTCGACTACCACACAAGCTGTTTCGTCCGCTGCGACATCCACGTCCACGTCCACTTCCACTTCGACAGCCGTCGATGTGCCCGGCCTGACCCCGTTCGTGGGATCGTGGCACGCTCATGCCTCGGGCCTCGAGATCGAACCGAGCGGATCCGGAAGCCTCACCTACGCCGACCTCTCGGCGTGCCCGACCGCATGTTCGTACGGCAGTGCGCCCGCGGCGACAGTGCGTTTCATCTTGACGTCGGTATCGAACGGAGGCGCCGCCGGAACCGTCATCGCCAGTACGGATATCGAGAACGACAAGGTGGGCGAGCAAGTGCTGATCGACCTCGAGTCGGTACCGGGCACCGGATCCGTCCTGCATGTGAACATGGGCAAAATGAAGGACTTCCCCTTCTGCACCCCGGCGTCGACCAATTACTGCGGCAGCTGATTACCGAATACCGAGTCGCGCACGCCAGTGGCGGAAGGGGAGAACCGGCTCGCTACCGCGTGTTGGTCCAGAGCCTGACCGGTTGCATGTCGTCCGGATCTGCCCATTCGGATTGCGCGATTGCCGGGGGAGCGGCGATCTTCTCGTTTCGAAGGAACTGTTCATATACCTTGTGCGCCTGCGTTTCCGCGTCGGCGCGTGCTGCTCGGTACTGCTCGATGATGGTTTGCTCGAGTTGCTGGGTGCTCTCGGCGGCGGCGTGGGGAGCCAGCCGGAGCTGGGTGATCTGGCCGTAGGCGTCCACCTCGATCGCCATGCTCCGGTCCGCGGCGCGAGCCTGGGCTCGAACCACGCCGATGGCTTCGTCGATCTTGTCGGCCCGCGCGCGCCGCTGGTCCACGTACCTCGTCCCCCTCATCCGGCTCGCTGGGACGACCCCTCCCGGATCCCCCAGCTTGTTCACAGCACATTCTAAGCTATACCATTCGGAAGCGCTGGGGCCGATGACGGGGGATTCATGAAGCGAAAGCTGTTGGCGGGGCGGTAGATATGGTGGCCTTCGACCCTGACAAGCTGCGCGCGCTCGCGACCGATGCGCGGACTCACTCCGATGCGATCGGCAAGTTGAAGCCGATCGGCGAGCACAATCGTGACGCTGCTCTCGGCGCGATGCCGTTCTCCGCCTTCGCGAAAGATGTCCACGACGTACTCCAGGCCATGGATCGAGTGGTGGTCCTCCATCAGGGCAGGCTCACGCAATTCGCGACGCTGACCGATAACGCCGCGACCACGGTCGATGCGATGGAGGACGCGAACGTGGCCGCGTTCAAAGGGATCAAGTGAGCGACAAGATCACCATCTCCACGGTGCTCGGGTGGAAGCTCGACTCGGCGCGCTTCGCGGGCGCGGACGCGATGAACGCCGGTATCACCTTGGAGGCCGAATCCCTCAATGCGGACAAGGCGATTCAAGGTTCCGACACCTACTTCGGCGATGCCGCCGGTAGTGCCGCCCGCACGATGTCGACCAAGTTGAAGAACGAAGCGGTCACCAGCGGTGACGTCCTCGATGCCATCCACAGGCAGATCGACGCCACCGCTACCGCACTGCAATCGGATATCAAGAATTTGCAGTCGGTCGTCGACGACGTCAAAGACTCGGAGTGGAATCTCTTCTACGACGACGAGACCGGTGACGTGAAGTCGCATGACTCGAACTGGGAAACCGCCATGAAGCACGCGGGCAATCCGGTGTGCATCGCGTGGAAGACGGCCGACTGCCTGCGGCTGGGTGCGAGTCTCAAGCAGGCGTACTGGGATGTGCAAGCCACCGACAAGATCGGCGCGCGAGACCTGGCAACGCAACTCGAACATGTCTCCGATGACGTCAAATTGGCGCTCGCCGGTATACCCGCCGACGCCGCACTGGCGGACATACTCCAGAAGTACCAGGTGGATGCCACCAAGTCCGAGATCGTGGTCTGGCCCGACTCGACCCTGCTGAACCTGATCAGGATGTACAAGCCGGACATGCAGCCGGTGGAGATGACGGTCGAGGAAAAGGCCGCGATGGACGAGCTCTGCAACCCGCTGCATGGCGGTAATCCGCTGAACTACAAGAAGTTCAACGATATCAAGGACGAAGCGGAAGAGTTCGGAGCGAACAACAAGTACACCGAGGCGAATGCTGAATCATCGCAGGACGGTCACGGGGATGCGGCCCGGCATGCTTACTGGAATGCGCGCATGACCCAAGAGTTCGGCGCTGACTGGGCGAAACAGTACGCCACCGCCCATGAGGGCGTCGGCGGAAACGGTCCGCAGCGAGAGGCGATGGACCTCAAGAACAATGATGTTGGCCGTCAGATCGGTCTGGCGAACATGAACGCATCGAAGGACGATCTGAAAACGGCGGTCATCGCGGCAGTCGACAAGGGTGAGACCGTCGTCATCTACCGTCCCGACCCCAACCCTGACGCGCCGGCCCAGATCGGCTTCAGCAATAACGTTCCGTGGACGGAGACGAAGAGTCCCCCGCAAGTGGATATCCCACTCCCGGGCAAGGGAAAGTGAGTGCGAGGCGAGTGAAAACAGCCATGATCGTGGTCGGCATCGTGATCCTTCCACTGCTGGCCGGATGCGCCGAACGGGCAAAGCCCGCTGGGAAGGCGTGTGGGTCCGAAATTCGTCTCGACCCCGCGCCGGAGCCGCTCGGGTCGAGCAAGGCGCTGACGGCTGAGTTCACCACCGCTGGGAACATGGAGCAGCCCATCAGTTTCGGTGAGGTCACTCGTGCGGCCGGTTGGTCCGACCAGTGGGACACGATGATCAATGTGTCTTCGGCGATGGACGACGACTGGTTGAACAAGATGGCGGAGACCTCGCCTGATACCTGTTGGAAGGGACTGCCGCCTCGGAGTGGTTCGGATCCGGCCTCTTTCGGGTATTACGTCTTCCTGAACGAGCGGCAGGTGGTGCAGTCCGTGCGATGGTTTACCGGGCACCGGGTGCTGGATTTCCGGGCAGGTGAGCGGCTGACCCACGACACCGCGTTGATCGCGAAAAGCGGTGGGCTCAGAACCTACTGATCAAGTTTCCGCTGCGGAGGCCGGGCGCTCAGCGCTCGCCGCGGAAATGGCTCGGCGGCAGCCCCTTCCAGCGGATGAATGCGCGGCGCAGGGTTCTGGCGTCGCTGTATCCGAGTCGCGCGGCCACCGTGCTGATCGGCAGGTCGGTGTTGCGCAGCAGATTCACCGCATGTTCGTATCGGACTGTCTCGAGCTCGTTTTGCCAGGTGGTGCCCGCGACCCGGAATGACGACATGAGCATCTCGGCGTAGTGGCGATGTGAGGTTCAGGAGTCGAGGTGTGCGGACAGTAGGCGGCCCGGGAGGCGCAGTAGCCCGTTGTCTCCGGTGTCGAAGGTCTGCATCATGGCCGCCGCGTGTGGTGGGATGCCGCGGTTCTCGATTTCGATGTAGGACTCGACCAGGGAGTCGATGATCCAGTGTTCGGAGACGGTGTCGCGGATCTCGGCGTCGGTGAGGGCGTCGAACATGCGGCCGGTGAATTCCCGGTCGAATTCTTCCTGGCTGAAGCAGAGTATGTGCAGTCCGGCACCTGGTGCGGCCGCGCGTGCCAGCGACGCGATGTAGTCCGAACGCCCCTCGCGGGGAAAGGAATTGAAGGATGCGTTGTCGATGATGGTGTCGAACTCACCGTCGTGACAGGTCAGGGCGCACAGGTCGCCGGTTTCGAAGCGCGCCAGGTCCGAGACCTCGAGTGCGGCGGCAGCCGCCGTGGCCTTGGCGATCGCCGATGCCGCGATATCGATGCCGACTGTCCGATAACCCTGTTGGGCCAACCAGATCGCGGCCGCGCCGACCCCGCACGCGCTGTCCAGGACGGACCCGGAGATCGCGCCGCGCGCTTCCAGGTCGATGATCGCCTGCTGCGGCCTGCCGATGTTCCACGGGGGCGGCTGATCGCCGTTGATCGGCGAGTCGCCGCGATACACCGCCTCCCAGTCCAGCCCGCCCATTGTCGGACCACTCTGATTGCCGATCGGGTGCGTCATGATGATCTCCTCGAGGTATCGAAAGATGGAATGTGGCAGGAGGATTGGCGGTTCAGGCGCGTTTTGCAGCGGTCACGCAGAGCAGATCCCGGAACGATTGGACATCCTGCTCGGACATGGCGAGTTCGCGTCCGTAGCGGTTCATCAGGTCGGCGGCGTCGATCGCGGTGGCGGTCCAGCCGTGCCCGTTGAGCCAGCCGACCGCATCGATCTGCTCGTTCTCCAGGAAAATCATCTCGGCCATACTGGGACCCTCCCGTTCCCCGGTGATGTCCTTGGTGTGCTCCTGGCTGGCCGCGAGGAATTTCTGCATATCGACGCTCGGTGAGGTGACGCCGACCGCGAAATGACTTCCGGCAGTGGAAAGTTCATCGATCTTCTCGAACAGTCGGTACTGGGCGTCGGTCGGCAGGTACGGCACCAGGCCCTCGGCCGACCACGCGGTCGGGATTGTCGGGTCGAACCCGGCGGCGATCAGATCGGTGGTCCAGTCCCCGGTCAGATCGGTTGCGACGTCGGTCCATTGCGTCTTGGGCACCGCACCGGTGTCGGCGTAGACCTGCTTCTTGAAGGCGAAGACCTCGGTGAGGTCGATCTCGTAGACCGCCATATCCGCGGGCCAGTCCAGTCGATACGGCCGCGCGTCGAGGCCGGAGGCGAGGATCACCGCCTGACGTGTTCCCGCGGCGACGGCGTTGAGGAAGAAGTCGTCATAGCTCTTGGTTCGTACTCCGGCCATGCTCGAGAACGCAGGCCAGTGCGCTTTCGCGGTGGGGTTCTCGATGATGGCGATCAGATGTTCCACACCGGAGGCGTAGACGAACTTTCCCGCGAACTCGTCGCTGATCAGGGCATCCTCAGTGGTGGATTCCACTGCCCGGAAGGCTGCCGAGCCGAGGGCGGTGAGCCCGACGGTGTTGGCGATATCGGTGTGTGCGCCATTGGTTGTCATTGTTTGCTCCTTCGGTTGGGTGTGCGGATCAGAGGGCTTTCACGACCATCGAGACGACGAACAGCATGGAAAGAACGGTCACCAGCGGTAGCGCCGTTCGCAGCCACTTGGGTTGGCGGGCAAACCATTTCCGCAGCGGCTGCAGTTGCACCCGGAATCTGGCCACCGACCGGTGCACCACCGCGAATTCCGAGGCCAGTAGCCCCAGCCCCAGTAGCGCCACCGGGGGCGCGATCAAGGACCCCACCGTCACCATCACCGTGCCCGCGAGCAAGACGAGTGTCTTGATCGTCAGGTCGATTCCGCGGTGCGTGCGCAATGCCCGGACTCGCCGCCGCAGCCTGGAATCGGCGCGGGTGGCCGGCCGGCCGGGATTCATCGGACCGCACCGGCGTCGATGACCGCGGCTGCCGAGGCGGTCGGGTCGGGATCGGGCTCGGGTGCGTTGGCCGGAACCTTGCGCACGAAGATGGCGAACACGATGCCCAACAAGGCCATCGCGGCGGTGACCAGGAACGCGTCGTGGTACGCGGAGAGGGCTGCGGTGTGCCGGGCTGCCGCATCGGCGGTATCGCTCAGTGCGCCGAGGCGGGTGCTCAACCGGATACTGAGCAGGCTCGCAAGCACGGCGACTCCGACCGCTGAAGCGATCTGGCGGGTAGTGCTGAAAACCGACGAGGCCCGTGCGGTCGCCTCGCTGGTGATCGTGGCGAAAGTGACCGCCTGCATCGGAACCATCACCAAACCCATGGCCGCACCAGAGACGAGCATGATGCCGCGGATGTACCACAGCGAGGTATCGGCTTGCACCGCAAGGAAACCCAAATTCGCCAGCGCGGACACCAGCAGTCCGGTCACGAGCATGATCCGGGGCCCGACGACGGTGTAGAGCTTGCTCGCCAGCGGCATCGCCAACACCATGCCGACCGCCTGACACGCGGTGATCAGACCCGACTGTGTGGCGGTCAACCCGAGTTCCTGTTGCAGCAGCAACGGCGTCATGAACAGCAGCCCCATCATGGCCCCGACCGAGGCCAACGTAATGAGGTTGCCGAGCCCGAACAGGCGATCACGCAGTAGCCGCAGATCCAACAGCGGTGCCTGTTTGCGGAGTTCCACCACGACGAGCACTGCGGCGAGTGCGGCGCCGCCGAGCACTGCGACCAGGGTGACCGGATCAGTCCAGCCCGCGGTCGGTCCACGGTCGAGGCCGAACAACAGCCCGGTCAACGCGCTGCCGGCGAGCACGAATCCAGCGATGTCGAAGGGGCCGGGCCGCACGTCCTGACCGTCATCACGCAGGGCGAACACGACGAACGCCAGCGCGATGATCCCCACGGGCAAATTCAGGAAGAAGATCCACCGCCACGACACGGTATCGACCAGCCAACCACCGAGCACCGGGCCCAGCGCCGGGGCCACCGCCGCCGGAACCACCAGCACCGCAGAGGCTTTCGCGCGTTCACCGGCGGGGAACGCCCGAAACAGCATGGCGGTGCCGACCGGGGTGAGCATGCCGCCGCCGACACCCTGTAGGAATCGCGCCGCGGTGAGCATCTCCAGCGAGGTCGACAGACCCGCGATCACCGAGGCCACCGTGAACACCGCCAGCGCGAACCCGAAGGTACGGCGGGCACCGAACCGATCGGCCACCCAGCCCGAGGCCGGAATGAAGATCGCCAGGCTCACCAGATACCCGGTCACCGGCCACTGCAACATTCCGGCATCCGCATCGAACTCCCGCCCGAGGGTCGGCAGTGCCGCGTTCAGCACCGTCATATCGAGCAGCTCCATGAACAACCCGAACACGAAAGCGGTGGCCACCAGCCACTTGTACGGAATGCGCTTCGTCATGGTTCCTCGGCTTCAGTCTGAGGCGGTAGTTGTTGTACGAGACGATATCGTACAGTTAGTTCCTCCGCTACCCCCTGGCAAGAAGCATTCGAGAATTCCGCCGGTCGTGCTTGGATGAGTACGCAACCGTCTCGTACGAAAGGACCGCCGGTACATGTCCGCACCGAAGCCCGCCGCTCTGCCGCGCAGTCGGATGACACCCGAGCGCATCGGGGAGTTGTACGACGCCGTGCTGGAACTACTCGCGGACGTCGGTTACGAGGCTCTGACGATCGACGCGGTCGCCGCCCGCGCTCGCACCAGCAAGATGACCCTGTACCGCCAATGGGGCGGAAAGACCGAACTGGTCGCGAGCGCGCTGCGCCACATCGGTCCGATCCCCGGCGACGAGTTCGACACCGGAACCCTGCGCGGTGACCTGGTCGCGCTGGCCACCCGCGGCGCGGGCGAACAGCGCGACGTAGGCGTCTTCCGCGCGATGAACGAGGCCGCCAGCCGAGAACCCGTGCTACACCAAGTATTACGCGAACTCATTTTCGAACCCACCCAGCGTGCCTTCCAGGCCGCCGTCGCGCGGGCAGTCGCCCGTGGAGAACTGGTCGCGGACGCACCCGCCATCGAATTCACCACATACATGGTGATGGGTGCGATCACTACCTTCGCGACCATCGAGGACCGGCAACCGGACCAGGAGTTCATCGTGCGCTATATCGACGCGGCGGTACTGCCCGCATTGGGTGCATGCCGATAGTCAGCGCATGCCGTGGACGAGTTCGCTTCCCTCGGCGGGGAGTCGGAAGGCTATGTGCCGCAGATGATTTGAGATCAGCGCAGTGCAGTCGGCTTGCGGGTCTCGGCGTTCCAGCCGAAAACACTGCACGGGGTGCGGCTGCTGGCGGGGCTCTAGCTGTCGTGCCCCCGGTCGGGTTCGAACCGACACTTGGTGGATTTTAAGTCCACTGCCTCTGCCAGTTGGGCTACGGGGGCGTCTGGGTCAGACTACCGAGCCGTACGGTCGTGCTGGTATCAGCCTCGAGGGTGATGTTGGTCAGGGGGTGGGGGCGATCATGATGGGGGTTTCGACCGAGAGCAGCAGGGATTGGCTGGTGGAGCCGAAGACCTTGGCGGCGAAGCCACCTCGGCCGCGCGTGCCCACTACCAGGAGCTGGGCGGAGCCGGACCATTCGAGCAGGGCGCGGTCGGGTTGGTCGTGGGAGGTCTCGCGGTCGATGCGGAGGTTGGGGTAGCGCTCCTGCCAGCCGGCCATGCTCTCGCCCAGGACGTAGTCGTCGAGGGCGTCCATTTCCGGGTCGTCGGAGGGGGCTTCGGCGTGCAGGGCGATGACGGCGACATTGCGGGCCGAGGCCTCGGCCAGAGCGGCCTGGATGGCGGGTTCGCTCACGCGGGTGCCGTCGACGCCCACCAGGATCGGGCGGGTCGCCATATCGGGCGGGAGGGTGACGCCGTCGCGGACCACCACGAACGGGCAGTGCGCGCGCCGGGCCAGGACCGCGCTGACCGAACCGAGCAGGGCGCGGCGCAGGGTGCCGCCGCCGCGCGCGCCGCCGACCATGATGCGGGCCGCGCGGGTGCGCTCGAGCAGTGTGGGGACGACCGCGCCGGTGGCCAGTTCGGTGGTGACGGTGACATCGGGGGCGGCCTTGGCGGCCTCCTGCGCGGCGGTGTCCAACAGCCACTGACCGTGTTCCTCGAGCCGGGTGTAGTCCTCGTTGGTGAGTGTGGTGCCCAGGCCCAGCCCCTGATCGGGGGTGATCTCGAGGATGCGCAGCAGGTGCAGGGGTGCGTGGTGCACCGACGCGGCGTGGGCGGCCCAGGCGACGGCGGAACCCGCCGACTCGTCCACCGCGACGATGACGGAATCCCCGTTCGACATGCTGTGTCCTCTCCTGCCGGGAACGACGGCCGATAACTGAGCAGTCGCCTCCGACCCTACGCGCTCACCTGCCGGGACCCGCTGAACGCAACCGCAGCGCGGCGACCACGGTCAGGATTCGTCTCGTCCGTACAGGGTCGCGAGCGCGTCGTCGAGCGCCCTCGCCTCGACCGTTCGCGGCGGCAGTTCGGCCCGAAATGCTCTGGCCAGCCGCGTGATTCGCTCGCTGTGATAGGTGATGCCGACCCCCAGCGCCGCCGCGGCCAGCGCGCACCCGCCCTCGATGTCGCCGCAGCGAGCCAGCACCTGCGCGTGCTCGACCTTGGCCAGCGCGCGTGGCTTCTCGGCGGTGAGCGCGGAATCGGCGCTCTCGAAGGCGACGCGCGCGGCCCGGTAGTCGCCCAGCCGGGTCAGCGCACTGGCCTGATAGCGGGCCGCTTTCGCGGCGTCGAAGGCGAATACCCACGGCCACTGCGGTTCTCCGCGCTGGCGATCCACCAGCCGCTCGGCGCGACGCAGTGCGCCCATGGCATTGGCGCGATCACCCCCGGCCGCGTAGGCGACGGCCAGCAGCGACGACATCCACGCGCCCGCACTGTCCGGCGCGTCCGCGCTCAGCTGCGAGGCGGCGGTCCGCAACAGGGTCAAACCCGCTCGGGCATCACCCATTTCGACCGCGTAGTGCCCGAGACTGGCCGTCATGTACGACACCAGCAGCGGGTGATGCGTGCGCTCGGCGTGCCGGATGGCCTCGACGTAGCGCCGTCGCGCGGCCGCGTCGTCACCGCGGTCGGCCGCCAGCCACGCCGACAGCCCCGCGATCTCCGACAGGGCGCGGAAACCACTCGAGGTCCGCAGCCGGTCCCGCACCACTCCGGCAACCAGATTCAGGTGCGCGTCCACCACCGGAGCCAGCCGATCCGACGGCATCGACGACTCCAGCCGCCGATAGTTCGCGGTCGACCCGGCCATCACCTCGGCGAGTTCGGACTCCGTCGGCGCGGCATTGGCCAGTATCACGCCCGTGGTGACCATCAGGGCGCTGGAAAGAAACTGCTTGCGGTTCACACTCTCGTCATCCGGTGCGCGATGCGGTGTGCTGAAGCCCAATTCGGCGTCGGTCGCCACGTTCAGCACCGCTCTCAGGGCGGCTCGGTAATGCTTTCTCGGCCACGTCGTTTCGCCTCGCTCCCACTTGCCGACGTGTCGTTCGTCGACGGCCCCACGCTTGCCCGTGGCTCGGAAGACGTGGTCGTTGACGGCATCCGCCAATTCCCGGCGAGTCATCGATTGCCCCGGCGCCCCGGGCGATTCCGTGCGTGCTCGAGCCTCGGCGAGCAGCTCGTTCCGTCCGGTCACGGCATGCGGCCTCTCCTACTGGACCTACCCCGAGAATAGGTCTTCCAGGGATTTGCCGCGCCGTCATGACCCTGATTTGCCCCGTACTTTCCCCATCGCACGCCATCGAACATTCGCGGCGCGCGGACCAACGTTGAAGTCGGCACAGTCGCCGGTGACGAAAACCCTGAGGGATAGCCATGATTACCGAACCCCGTGCGATCGGATGGTTGCGGAGCGACATATCCGGTGTGAAGCGCGAGTGGGATGAGGCTCGAATACGCGGGCTGGCGCATCGACTCGGCTACGACCTGCGCCGGACGGTGGCTTTCGGGCCGTGGACGGATCGGCCGGTGCATCGGCTGCGGGTGCTCATCTCGCGGCTGGAACTCGACGCGGTGATCGTGCCGAGCGTCGAGCACTTCGACAACGGTTGCGTGCCCTCGGAATTGGTGGCGCTCGCCGACATCATCACGGTGTGGCCGGAGCACACCTATGCCCGCTACGCCACCGGTGAGCTCCCGGCCCGATTCGAGGCGTAGCCGACCGATTTCGAGGCCCAGCCAACCGCTTTCGCGGTATAGCGGCTGGTTAGCGGTGAGTGAAGGGCGGGCGCAGGCCGAGGTGGTCGCGGAGGGTGGTGCCGGTGTATTCGGTGCGGTAGGCGCCTCGGGTCTGGAGTTCGGGGATGAGGCGGTCGACGATGTCGTCGAGGCCGGTGGGGACTCGCCACGGGGTGATGTTGAAGCCGTTGCTGGCGCCGTGGCGGACCCAGCGGGTGAGCTCGTCGGCCACCTGGGAGGGGGTGCCCGCGAAGCCGAAACGGGCGGTGGTCGCGATGGCGACCTGGCGCAGGGACAGGTGCTCGGTGTCGGCCAGGGCGCGCCACTGGTGGACGATGGCGAGGCGGTCCTGGCCGTCGCGTTGCGCGCCACGAGTCGCCGAAATCGCCGAGGGCTCAGGGTCTTCGGCGGGGAGCGGGCCCTCGGGGTCGAGGTGGGTGAGGTCGCGGCCCCAGACCTGACCGGCCAGGGACAGGGCGGTCGCGCCGGTGATCTGCTGTTCGAGCAGCCAGCGGCGCTTGTCCTCCACCTCGGATTCCTTGTCGGCCAGCACGATCTGGGTGCCGGGCAGGATGCGGATGTCGTCGGCTGGACGGCCCGCGGCGACCAGTCGGGCACTGATGTCGTCGGCGAAATCCAGGGCGGCGTCGAAATGGGTTCCGAAGGGGGAGAAGATCACCTCGGCGTGCGCGGCCGCGAAATCCCGGCCCGCGGGGGAGACACCCGCCTGGAAGACGACGGGGTGACCCTGCGTGCTGCGGGGGACGGTCGGGGTGACAGATACCCGGAAGTGGTCGCTGTCGCGTTCGATGGTGCGCACCGCCCCCGACTCCGACCAGGAATCCCAGATTTCCCTTGCCAGCGAAAGGAATTCGGCCGCCCGATCGTAGCGGTCCGCGTGGTCGAGGAAGCCGCCACGCCGGAAGTTCTCGCCCGTCCAGGCATTGTCGGTGGTCACCGCGTTCCAGCCCGCGCGCCCACCGGAGAGCAGATCCAGGCTCGCCAGGCGGCGGGCCAGATCGGCGGGCTCGTTGTAGGTGGTGTTCTGGGTGGCGACCAGCCCGATGCGGCTGGTGATGCCCGCCAGCGCGGCCAGTTGCGTGATGGCGTCGGGCCGTCCGGCGATATCGGTGTCCAGCAGCAGGCCGTCCTGTTCGCGCAGGCGCAGGCCCTCGCCGAGGAAGAAGGCGTCGAACAGGCCGCGCTCGGCGGTGGTGGCGACGCGGCGGAAGGTCTCGAAGTCGATCTGCGAGCCGCTGCTCGGATCCGACCAGATGGTGTGGTGATTGACGCCCTGGAAGAAGACCCCGAAATGCACCTGGGCGTCGGGGAAACGGACCTCGGTCATCGGGCGAGCTCCTTGGCGTAGCGATTGGCGGGACGGGCGAGGGCGAGATTCGCGCGCAGTGTGGAACCGGGGACCGGGCGGTGCGCGAGACCGGTGCGCAGCAGCGCGGGGATGACGTAGCGGGCCAGGATCGGGAGGTCCGCGTCGAGGACGGCCGGATGCACGCGCACGCCGTCGGCCGTGGCGGCCAGCTCGGTGAGGAGGGCGGTCAGCTCTGCGGCGGAGCCCGAGAAGCGGAGTCGCCCAGTAGATTTCGTGGGCGCGAGGGCATCCAGGTCGGCCAGGCGTTCGATCGCGGTCGCATCCGGTGTGTCCAGCGCGATTTCGAGGTCGACCAGTACCCGGGGAATCCCGGCGGCACGGGCCTGCCGGACGGCTTCCCCCGCCTCCGCCACCGACGCACCGGTCACGAGTGCGACATCCGGCCGCTCGGATCCGATTGCGCCGTAACCGAACACGACCACCTGCCCCTGCGGCGGCCGCGGCACGATCGACGGCCCCTTCACCGCGAAGGTCTCGCCGATGAAGTCGGCGTAGTGCAGCTTGTCGCGATCCAGGAATCGCCCGGTGGCGTAGTCGCGGACGACCGCGTCGTCCTCCCACGAATCCCACAGTCGCCGCGCGACTTCCACGGAGTCGACCCGCTCCCGCCGAATCTCCTCGGCGGTGATCCGAGGCGTGGCACCCCAGGTTCGCGCGGTATCCGGGTCATCGGTGACCAGCCACCCGGCCCGCCCTCGCGAGGCGTAGTCGAGGCTGGCCAGTTGCGAGGAGAGATGGAACGGTTCGGCGTAGGTCGCCGCCGCCACCGGGACCAGTCCGATGGTGCTGGTGGTCGCGGCGGTGAAGGCGGCCCGGGTGACCGCGTCCAAGCGCCCCGGCGGCCCGTCGGAATCCGGGGCCAGGGAATCGTCGAAGCTCGCGAAGGTGAAGCCCGCGTTCTCCGCCGCCCGCACCCGCGCCGTCAGCGTCGCCGGGTTCAGGAGGTCTGCGGGTTCACGTCCGGCCCGATGCGCCGCGGCGGGGTGGAAACCCTCGCCGTCGAGTTCGATTCCCAACGCGAACAGGCCCGTTCGGTATGCGCTGTCACTCGCCATAAGTTTGACGATCGTCGAACCCGGGCGCGGCGACCAGCGTTGCCGTCACGCTGATCCGAAAGCATTGCGGTGAGCCAGTTCACAGGCCTCGATGTTGCGTATACCCCTGGGGGGTATTAACTTCTGAACTGCAAGATATGAGAGCGGTTGAGAGGAAAGCGAAATGACCACCGAAGCGCACACCGGACACGGCAACCACGCGGCGCACACAGACCACACCGCTCACGCCCAGCATGCCGACCACGCGGCGCACGCTGACCACGCAGTGCATGGCGAGCACGCGGCGCACGCCGAGCATGCTCAGGTCGCCCAGCACGCTGCTCATGGGACGCACGTGGATAGCGGTCACGATGCCCATGCTGAGCACGCGGCCGGTCTGCCCGGTGGATTGCAGGTCACCCAGGACGGCTACACCCTCGAGCTCGCCGAAAAGATCGTCGCCGCAGGCGAACACGAGTTCCGGTTCCGCATCGTCGGCCCGGACGGCAACGCCGTCAACGACTTCGACCCCATCCATGACAAGGAACTGCACCTGATCGTGGTGCGGCGGGAGCTGACCGGGTTCTGGCACGTACACCCCGTGCGCGCCGCCGATGGCACCTGGTCGGTACGCCTGAACCTCCCCGAGGCGGGCGCGTACCGGGCCTTCACCGACATCGCGCCGACCGCGCTGGGGCAAACCATCACGCTGGGAGCCGATTTCGCGATCGCGGGCGAGTATCTGCCGCGCCCGGTCCCGGCAGCCGAGCGGACCTTCGCGGTGGACGGCTACGAGGTGACCCTCGACGGCGACCTGGTGCCCGGCGAAGGACGCCTGCTGACTCTCACCGTGCGCAAGGACGGCGAGCCGGTCACCGACCTCCAGCCGTACCTGGCCGCCTACGGCCACCTGGTGATCGTGCGCGAAGGCGATCTGGCCTACGTCCACGTGCACCCGAACGGCGAGCCCGGCGACGGCGTGACCGCCCCCGGCCCGGACGTCGCCTTCCACACGGCGGTCCCCGGTCGCGGCACCTACCGTCTGTTCCTGGACTTCAAGCACGGCGACACCGTCCGCACCGCCGCCTTCACCCTCGCCACCGGCGGGCATTGAGCCGTCGAACCGTCGGGCGTTGAGGCGCCGAACCTTCACCACCGTGGGACCGCTGAACCGCCGAGCCCCTCCCCGCGGTGGGGCAGTCGAGCCGCCGACCGCCACCACCCCGGGGGTGCTGAGCCGCCGACAGTCTCCGCATGGCTCAACTGGCACCGAGCGGTCGATTGCTCAACTGTCAGGCATTGCGCCGCTGGTCAGAGAGCCTGCGAATTCGAGTCGGCCGCAACCCTTTTCTCACAGGGAACTCCCAGCCTCCTGGCAGCTCCGCTCAAATGGTGACCCCTAGGCTCCGCATCGTCCGAAGTGGGAATTCGTTGGGGACGACAGGAAAGGGCGGTGGCATGACGACCATCACCGGCGTCGAGGGCGATGCGGTGCAGTCGGGTGAGAGCGGGGGTAAGCAGGCGCCGAGATGGTCGGCGCTGCTGCTGGGTCCGCCCGGCCGACCGCGCTGGGAGCGACCCGGCACCCTGGCGCTACTGGTCGTCACCGCCTTCGTCTACCTGTGGGGACTCGGCGGAGCGGGCTGGGGCAACGGCTATTACGGGGCCGCCGTGCAGTCGGGCACCCAGAGCTGGAAGGCCCTGCTGTTCGCCTCGCTGGACCCGCAGAACTCCATCACCGTCGACAAGCCACCCGCCTCCATGTGGGTGATGGGCCTGTCGGGACGCATCTTCGGCTTCAGTTCGTGGTCCATGTTCGCGCCGCAGGCCGTGATGGGTGTGGCCGCGGTGGCGCTGCTGATCGCGGCGGTGCGGCGCTGGGCCGGGCCCGCCGCCGGGCTGCTCGCCGGTGTCGCCTTGGCCGTGACTCCGGTGGCGGCCATGATGTTCCGCTTCAACAACCCGGACGCGCTCATGGTGCTGTTGCTGGTCGCGGCCGCCTACTGCACCGTCCGTTCGGTCGATGCGCCCGGTGACCGCTGGTGGTCGGGCAGCACGGTGTGGCTGGCGGGTGCGGGCGTCCTGATCGGTTTCGGCTTCCTGGCCAAGATGATGCAGGCCTTCCTGGTGCTGCCCGGTCTGGCACTGGTGGTGCTGGTGGCCGGTGCGGGCGGATGGCTCACGCGCATAAGCCGATTGGCGACCGCCGGCCTGGCCGTGGTGGTCTCGGCGGGCTGGTATGTGGCGCTGGTTCAGGTGTGGCCCGCTGGATCGCGGCCCTACATCGGCGGTTCCACCGACAACAGCCTGTGGGACCTGGCCATGGACTACAACGGCCTGGGCCGCATCCTCGGCAATCACAAGGGCGGCGGCGGACCCAAGCCCACCCCGGTCCCGACGCCCACCCCGAGCGCGGTGCCCGATCCCACCCAGCAGGCGCCCCAGATGGGCCACGGCTGGGGCGGTTTCGGCTCGCAGCCCGGCCTCACCCGCCTGTTCCACGACGAGCTGGCCACCGAATTCTCCTGGCTGATGCCCGCCGCGCTGATCGCGTTGATCGCCGGACTCTGGCTGACCCGCCGCGGTCCGCGCACCGATCGCGGTCGCGCCGGACTGCTGCTGTGGGGCGGCTGGCTGCTGTCCACCGCCGCGGTGCTGAGCACCATGAGCCGCGGCTTCCACTCCTACTACGTGATGGAGCTCGCGCCCGCCGTGGCCGCGGTGGCCGCCATCGGAGCGACCCAATTGTGGGCGGTGCGTACGCATCTCGCGGCCCGCGCCACCCTCGCCCTGATGTCGCTCGGCACCGGCGTCTGGGCGTTCGTGCTGCTGCATCGCACACCGGACTGGCTGCCGTGGCTGCGCTGGACCCTGGTGGCACTGGCCGTGATCGCGGCCGCCGTACTGCTGCTGGTGTCGGCGTTGCAGCGGTTCGCCGTCGTAATCGGGCTGTTCGCACTGGTTTCCGCGCTGATCGGCCCGACCGTCTACACCCTCGAGACCGTCGCCCAGGTGCACGAGGGCGGCAGCCCGCAGGCCGGTCCGCCGGACCGCGACGACGACACGCCGTCGCAGTTCCAGCAGGCCATGCGGGGTGTCTCCGATCCGCAGGTGCAGGCGCTGATCAGCGGTAGCGATACCCGCTGGGCCGCGGCCGCGTCCGGCGCGCAGGACGTCAGCAGCCTCGAATTGTCCACCGGCAAGGCGCTGATGGCGGTCGGCGGCTTCAGCGGCCGCGACGATTCGCCGAGCCTGGCCACATTCCAGCAGTACGTGAACGACCATCAGATCGGGTACTTCCTGATCCGGGAACGTCAGCGCGACCAGCAGGGTCCGCAGGGCGGTGGACAGCAGTCCGGTCACGGTGGTTCCGACGACTCCGCCTCCGCGCAGATCACCGCGTGGGTGAAGGCCAACTTCCAGGCCACCCGGATCGGCAATATCGAGGTCTACACGCTGACCTCCTGACCGCGCCCCGGTGCGACAATGCCTGGACAGCCGCCGCTACGGTGGCTGTCCAGGCATTTGTCACGAATGCGGGTGGGGGAGCGACGGTCCCACCGAGCGGGAGGATTTCGGCTATGTCCGAGGAGCGGGCGCAGGTGGGGGTGCTGGGACCGGTCCAGCTCACCATCGACGGGGTGCCACAGCAGCTGGGCGGGCCGAAACAGCGTGCCGTACTGGCCTATCTGACCATCAACGCCAACCGACCGGTCTCCGTCGATGCCCTGGCCGACGCGGTCTGGGAGGAGACGCCGCCGCCGGATATCCGGGTCAGCCTGCACGCCATCGTGTCGAACCTGCGGAAACCCTTGCGCGACGGCGGCATCGACGCGCGCACCGTGCTGCAGCACATGGGCACCGGCTATCGGATCGTGGTCGCCGACGTCGCCTGCGATGTCTTCCGCTTCCGCGCCCGCCGCGAGAACGGCCTGCGCGCCTTGGCCGCCGGGCGCTTCTCGGCCGCCAGCGCCGCCCTCTCGGATTCGCTCGCGCAGTGGCGCGGGCCGGTGCTCTCGGATCTGCGCGGCCTCGGTTTCGCCGACGCCTACGCCGTCGCGCTGGACGACGAGCGGATCGGCGTCATCGAATCCCGGGCCGAGGCCGATATCGCGCAGGGCCGCGCCGACGCCGTGGTCAGCGAGCTGACCCTGCTGGTGCGTGAGCATCCGCTGCGGGAATCGCTGTGGGAGCAGCTGATCACCGCGCTGTACGTGACCGGCCGTCAGTCCGACGCGCTGGAGGCGGCGCGGCGGCTGCGCGCGCTGCTGGCCGAGGAACTGGGCATCGATCCGAGTCCGCAGATCCGGGACCTGGAAGCCCGCATCCTGCGCCAGGATCCGCCGAGTCTGCGCGCGGTCGGCGCGGCCTCGGCCACCCGGGCCACCACCATCGTGGATCGCAGCTGGCACGAACCGCACGCCCTGCTGCGCGACCGCGACGGCAATGTCTATCCGATCGCCGGGATCGCCACCCGCATCGGGCGCCTGTCCGACAACGACATCGCGCTGCAGGACGGTCGCGTCAGCCGCCACCACGCCCTTGTCATCGACAACGGGATCACCTATGTGCTCAAGGACCTGAACTCCTCCAACGGCGTGTTCATCGACGGCCAGCGGGTGCTGGACAGCGGTTTGCTGCACGACGGCACGGTCGTGCGCATCGGCGACACCGAACTGGTCTTCGTGCTCATCCGCGCTCACGAAAACAACGGTTGAAACCAAAGTTGATGGCGTGTGACCAGTCCGCGACCTGCGAAGACAATGGTTAACTGAGCTTTCATCGGTGATCCACGACACCGCCACGCTCTCCCCGACTCGCTCGGAGATGCTGCATAGCAGCCGCTCCTATGCTTCGAGGGGAATGCCATGGATCGGAGGCGCTTTCTGAAGCGTGCCGCAATGCTGGGCGGCGCGGCCGGAGCCATGTCGATGCTCCCGCCGAGCCTGGTGCAAGCCTGGGCCGAACCGGCTCCGCCGGGTGGCTGGGATCGCATCGAACACGTCGTGGTGCTGATGCAGGAGAACCGGTCCTTCGACCACTACTACGGTGCGATGCCGGGCGTGCGCGGCTACTCCGACCTCAACGCGCTGCAATTGTCCAACGGCCGCTCGGTGTTCCATCAACCCGACGGCGGGCGGCACGTGCTGCCCTACACCACCTCGCTGCAGAACATCGACGGCTGCGACCACGGCACCGGGACCGGGCACCAGGCCTTCGCCTCCGGTCGGCACGACGCCTGGATCGCGGCCAAGGGCGAGGGCACCATGGTCGGCTACGACCGCGACAGCCTCGGCTTCTACTACCAGCTCGCCGAGGCGTTCACGCTCTGCGACGGCTACCACTGCTCGGTCAACGGGCCCACCGACCCGAACCGGATGTACCTGTTCACCGGGACCGTGCGAAATCCCTTGGCGCTGGACAACTTCGCCGAATCGCTACAGACCTCGCTGTACTCCGACGACCGCAAACTCGAATGGATGCGCAGCCTGCCGGTGTCGACCATCGTCGACACCGTGCTGGGCATGGTGCACGGGGTGACGAACGTACTGCCGCAACCGTTCCCGCAGGCACTGGCCGGAATGATCATGCCGCCCACCGGCAATCTGTTCCTGCTCGACGCACTGCTGGGCCCGGACGCCGGACGCTACGTCAACGAGGTGATCTCGGGGCTGCCGTGGACCACCTACGCCGAACGGCTACAGGAGCGCGGCGTCGGCTGGCGGGTGTATCAGGAGTGGGACAACTACACCGACAACACCCTCGACTTCTTCCTGCCGTTCCGCGATGCGGCCCGCTCGGCGCTGAAGCACACCAACGGCGGCGGACGGCTCGCCTTCGAGAACTTCTTCCGCTATTACGATGACCTGCAACGGAATCCGAGCCTGGAACCGGCGTACGACGCGCAACTGCGGCGCGGCATCGCCGAACTGTCGCCCTCGGATCGGGCGCTGGTGGAGCGGGGGCTGCTGCGGTCGCGCTCGGGCACCCTGGTCGACGCCTTCCGCGCCGACGTGGCCGCGGGCACGCTGCCCACGGTGTCCTGGATCGTCGCCCCGTACGTCGACTGCGAGCATCCGGTGATGGGGCCGCGCAACGGGCAGGCCCTGGTGCACGGGCTGCTGGCGGCACTCGGCGATCACCCCGAGGTGTGGAACAAGACCGTCTTCATCCTCAACTACGACGAGAACGACGGCTACTTCGACCACGTGCCCGCGCCGATACCGCCGCCCGGGACCACCGACGAGTACTTCGGCGACCATGCGGTGGGGCTGGGTGCGCGGACGCCCGCGATCATCGTGTCCCCGTGGAGCAAACAGGGTGTGTGCTCCGAATTGTTCGACCACACTTCGGTTCTCCGCTTCCTGGAGCGGGTCACCGGGGTTGCCGAACCGAATATCAGCCCGTGGCGTCGCAGCATGTGCGGCGATCTGTCCTCGCTGTTCGACTTCGAGTCCAAGCGCACGCTGGTGCTGCCCAACACTGCGCCGCGCGCGGTGCAATCGACAACCGGTGCGTCGCAACCACTTCCATTCGTGCCGCGACTGCCGGCACAGCCCGTGGGCACGAAACCCCGGGTGCCGCTGCCCTATCGGCTGGATGCCCGATGCCGAACGAACGGCGGTGTCGTGACGCTGTCGCTGGCCAACGCCGGGACCGGGGCCGCGCACTGTCCGGTGTATCCGAACGCCTTCACCGACGACTTCACGCCGCGTCGTTTCGATGTGCTCGGCGGTGATCGGGTGCAGCGGGACCTGCCCGCGGTGAACGGGCTCTACGACTACACGGTGTACGGGCCGGACGGGTATCAGCGGCGATTCGCGGGGGATCTCGGCGGGCCGTGTGCCGGGCTGCGGGTGACCGCCGTACCCTCCGATTCCGCTGGGCGAGGGCTGGTTTGGGAGTTCGAGAACCTCGGCTCGGAACCCGTGACCGTGCGCGTGGTGGCCAATGCCTATCGGCACGACGGTCCGTGGACCATCTCGGTCGGCGCGGGACGCACCGAGCGCCGGGACATGCCCTGCGACAGCGACGCCCAGGGCGCGGGCTGGTACGACCTCACCGTGACGGCGGACGCGGACGCCGGATTCCTCTGCCGGGTCAGGGGATTCGTGGAGAACGGGCAACCGGGGCGGACCGCGGACGACGCCGCGCCGTTCGACCGGCTGCTGCTGGACCGTTCGATGTACGAGTCCGGGCGCGATCTCGTTGTCAGCTACAGCCTTTCGAATGCCGTGTCCGGCCACCGGCTGGCCGTCTTCGATGATCCGGGTGACCCGGCGGCGTCGGTGCCCTCGACGCCGGTCCTGCGGAGCCTGCGGTTGGACGGTGCGGTGACCCGGGATCAGGTCGTGCTCCAGGTCGGGGCGGGCGCGGACGTGGTGCCCACGCATCGCACCGGAATGGTGGCGAGCGTGCTGGCGGCGGCGCGGGCCGCCGCCGCGCCGGTCGCCTCGATCGAGGAGTCCGGGCCGTTGCCGAGCGGCGTGTACGTGCTGCACCACCTCGATGATTCGGATCGCCCGCTGGCGCAGCCGGTGCGGTTTCGGGTGCTCTGACGCGGTACAGGTCGCTGCCACTGAAACAAGTTCTAGACAAACGGTCGTATTTGTCTTACCTTCGATTCATGAGTTCAACGGCGTCTCATGCGGTGAGATTCGACCTTCGCTCGGGTGAGTCCTGGCGTGACCCCTGGCCCATGTATTCCGCACTGCGCGAGCATGATCCGGTACATCGAGTGGTCCCCGAGGGCCGCGAATCCGACGACTTCTACGTGCTGACCCGGCACGCCGACGTGTACGCGGCCTCCCGCGACCCCGAGGTCTACTCGTCCGCCTCCGGGCTCACCGTCGACTACATCGACCTGGTGGCCGCCGGGTTCGGGGCGGCCAAGCCGTTCGTGTTCATGGACCCGCCCGACCACACCGATTTCCGGCGCCGGGTGTCACCGGGATTCACTCCGCGCCAAGTGAATTCGGTCGAGCCCGAGGTGCGGGCGTTCGTCGTCGAACGGCTCGAAGCGTTACGTGCCGCGGGCTCGGGCGACATCGTCAAGGAGCTGTTCAAGCCGCTGCCCACCATGGTGGTGGCGCACTATCTCGGTGTGCCGGAGGCGGATCGGGGCAAGTTCGACGCCTGGACCGAGAACATCGTCGGCGGCGCGGTCGAGGGCGCCGGATTGGCGGCGGGCGATCAGAACGCCTTCACCGCGGTCGGCGAGATGGTCGGCTACTTCAGCGAGCTCATCGACCGGCGACGCAAAGAACCGGGCGACGACACCATCTCGCATCTGCTGGCCTCCGGGCTGGGTGCGGAGGGTGACAACGAGGGCCTGCTGGCCATGCTCGGCTTCGCCTTCACCATGATCACCGGCGGCAACGACACCACCACCGGAAACCTCGGCGGCGCGGTGCAATTGCTCACCGCCTACCCCGAACAGCGCCGACTGCTGATCGAGGATCCGGCGCTCATCTCCGACGCGGTCGAGGAATTCCTGCGCATGACCTCCCCGGTGCAGGGCCTGGCCCGCACCGCCACCCGCGATGTCGAACTGCACGGCGTCACCATCCCCGCGGGCCGCCGGGTGCTGCTGTGCTACGGGTCCGCCAACCGCGACGAACGCGAATTCGGGCCCACCGCAGGCGAACTCGACGTGCGGCGCAACCCCAAGCGGATCATGACCTTCAGCCACGGCCACCACCACTGCCTGGGTGCGGCCGCCGCCCGCATGGTGGCGCGGGTCGCCCTGGAAGAACTGCTGGCGCGCTGCCCCGAGTTCACCGTCGACCTCGACAGCGTGCAGTGGGCGCACGGCAACTACGTGCGCTGGCCGATCTCCGTTCCGTTCCGGGCGACGGCCTAGGACGTGACGGCGGGGGCCACACCGGGATCCGTGCGCTGGAACCCGGTGTGCCCCTGAACTCCGGGCCGACCGCCGCGCAGGGTCGGCCCGGTCGCACGGCTCGCGCAGCACCCGGGCAGAGTGTGAGTACCGAAGGAACGGTCCGGTTCGAACCGGGAGCCGATGGGCTGCCGACGAGCCTCGACCGCGTGTGAAAGGACGCCGCATGAGCCGAGACTGGCTGGCCGACGACCGTGCCGGACTGGCTGCCGAACGCATTCTGGACGCCGCCGCGCAGCTGTTCGCGGATCGCGGCGTCACCGCGGTCGGCATGGGCGATATCGCCGAGGCCGCGGGCTGTTCGCGCGCGACCCTCTACCGCTACTTCGACAATCGGCAGTCCGTGCGGGTCGCCTTCGTGCACCGCGAGACCCGCCGCATCGGGGCCCGCGTGCTCGACCAGGTCGCCACGGTCGCCGATCCGGCGGAGCGGGTCGTCGCCGCCATGCTCGGCGCGGTTCGCGAGGTGCGGGCCGAACCGATGCTCATCGCCTGGTTCCGGGCCGGTGAGTCGGGTCCGGCCGGACGCATCAGCCAGGACTCCGAGGTCATCGAAGCCATTGCGGCGGGCCTGTTCACCTCACCCGAGCTCACCGACGACGAACGCGGCCGACTGGCCCGCTGGCTGACCCGAATCATCGTCTCGCTGCTCTCCTCGCCCGGCCGTGACGATGACGACGAACGTGCCATGCTCGAGGAATTCGTGGTCCCCGTGGTGTTGGGCGCGCTGGTCTGACGCGAGTCACGGGACGGCGCGGTAGCCGGTGTGGTGGCCGTAGAGGCGGTCGGACAGGGCGGCCGCGAGGTCGGTGACGGCTTCGTGGGCCGGTTTCATGGGCATGGCGTGAAAGACGTGCCACAGGTTGCGGTATTCGCGATGACGCAGGGGCGCAGCGAATTTCGCCGCGTGGGTGGCGAAGCGGCGGGCATCGCCCGCCAGCAGATCGTCGGACGCGGAGTGCAGGACCATGGGCGGGTAGCCGGTGAGGTCGCGGTGAACGGGGGAGAGGGCGCGGCGGGTTTCCTCGGGGACTCCGGGCAGGTAGGCGTCCATGAACTGCGCCATCAGGGGCGGGGTCAGCAGGGGTTCGCGGCTCGGATCGCAGTGGAAGGCAGAGGAATCCGCCGAAAGGTCCAGGACCGGGCAGATCAGGCCGACGATGGCGGGGACGGGTAGTCGTGCCTCGCACACCCGCTCGATCAGATCCAGGGCCAGGGTGCCGCCCGCCGAATCACCCACGACGGCAATGCGTTCGGCGGGAATTCCCTGGCCGAGCAGGGCGCGGTAGGCGGTGACGGTGTCGTCCACCGCGGCCGGATGCGGATGTTCCGGGGCCAGGCGGTAGTCGACCGCGTAGACGGTGGTGCGGGTCGCGGCCGCGAGCGCGCCGGTGAGGGTGCGGACCATCTGCGGTGCGCCGATCACGAAGCCACTGCCGTGCAGGTACAGGATGGCGGCCTGCTCGGAAGCAGCGGTGGGCGTGAGGATTTCGGCGGGGATGCCGCCGGTGTCACCGGTCTCGACTCGAACTCCCCGCGGAGCCCGGGAATTCGAGGTGGAGAGGGTGACGCGGTGCCGTACCCGGTCCCAGTCCGGCGCGGGAGCGAACCACCAGCGGCCCAGCATCCGGGACAGGAACCGCTGCGGCGGAATCGGCAGGGCGGCAGTCACTTCCGGGTCACCGCCCGCTGGGAGAGTCGGTAGTCGGCGGCGGTGGGAGTGCTGCGGATCAGCTTCTCGTAGGCGCTCGGCGTCCACGGCCATAGTTCCGGCAGGCCGTCCTTGCCCAGATACCAGCTCTGGCAGCCGGTGGTCCACACCGTGCTCGGGGCGGCGGCGCGCATGCGGGCGTTGTAGCGGTCGGTGGCGGCGCGGGTGGGGGCCACCGTCTCGAATTCACCTGCCCGCCAGCGTGTCAGCCAGCCGACGATGCGGGCCGACTGGGCCTCGGCGACCGCCGTCAGCGGGTGGTTGGCGAACGGGCTGTGCGGGCCGACCAGCATGAAGAGGTTCGGGAAGTCCGGCATCATGACGCCCTCGAAGGCGCGCGGTCCCGCGGCCCACGCCTCGTCGAGGGTGCGGCCGTCGGTGCCGGTGATCGCCATCGGGCGCATGAACGCGTGCGAGTCGAAACCGGTTGCCAGCAGCAGGATGTCGAGGTCGTGGTGCACGCCGTCGGCGGTCACCACGCCGTGCTCGTCGATATGGTCGATGCCCTCGGTCACCAGTTCCACGTCCGGCCGTTGGATCGCCCGGTAGAAGCGATCCGACACCACCAGCCGCTTGCACATCGCCTGATAATCGGGGGTCAGCTTGCGGCGCAGTACGGGATCCTCGACCGAACGCAGATTCCGGGCCACCACCCACTGGATGAAGGTGCGTACCCGGCCCGGATGCACCAGGCCCTGGGAGAACGCGGCGAAGAAGCCGCGATTGAGATGGTAGGAAGCCTTGCCCAGCAGTGGAATTCGGCGGTACAGCTGCTTGGAGACGCCGGTGTAGGCGCGGTTGACGGTGGGCAGGATCCACTGCGGAGTGCGCTGGAACATCACCACCTTCGGCACCTGCCCGGCCAGCGCGCCCACCAGCTGGGTGCCGGTCGAGCCGGTGCCGATCACGCCGACCCGCTTGCCGGTCAGCTCCACATCGTCGCGCCAGCGCGCGGAATGCATGACGGTGCCGCGGAATTCGTCCAGGCCGGGAATGTCGGGCAGGTTCGGGCGGTGCAGGAATCCGGTGGCGCACAGGACGAAATCGAAGCGCTCCACCCGGCCGTCGGAACCGCTCACCCGCCAGCCGTCGCCGGTGAACTCCGCGGCGGTCACCTCGACGCCGAACCGGGTGTGCTCCCGCAGGCCGTGGTCGTGGGCCACGCCGACCAGATAGTCCTTGATCTCCGGACCGGTCGAATACAGCCGGGACCATTCGGGATTCATCGCGAAGGTGAACTGGTAGTACCTGGAGGGCACATCGCAGACCAGGCCCGGATAGACATTGTCGCGCCAGGTGCCGCCGTAGTCCGCGCCCTTCTCGAACAGCGTGAAATCGGTGAATCCGGCGCGCCGCAGTGCGACGCCCATGCAGATCCCGGAGATCCCGGCGCCCACGATGGCGATCCGCGGTGTGTTCATGGGGGGCGAGCCTAGACACCTGTCTTGCGCGCGGGAGGGGTTTTCGGGAATTCGATAGACGTTCCGTCATTCGCTAGACGGTGTGTAAAGCGAGTGTTACGGTGTGCGGCAGATCACAAGCTCTAGGCAAGGAAGCACGATGCGCGCACTCCAGTGGACCGGCCCGGAAAAGGTGCAGATCAACGACATCCCGGTCCCCGAGATCGGACCCACCGACCTGCTGGTGAAGGTCGGCGCGGCGGGCGTCTGCCACTCCGACCTGACCCTGGTGAACTTCCCGTTCCAGCTGCGCGAGGACCCGCTCACCCTCGGCCACGAGATCGCCGGAACCATCGAGGCCATCGGCTCCGACGTCAGCGGGCGCGAAATCGGCGAGCGCGGCGTGGTCTACCTGTTCTGGACCTGCGGCACCTGCCGGGAATGCGTGAGCGGCAACGAGAACGTCTGCCTCGCCGCCGGGCGGCTCGCCATGCCGCCGTGCCCCGGGCTCAGCATCGAGGGCGGCATGTCCGAGTACGTGCGCATCCCGGCCGGGGCCTTCGTGCCGATCGGCGACCTCGACTTCCTACAGGCCGCGCCGGTCGCCGACGCCGCCCTCACCGCCTACCACGCCATCCGTGGCGCGCGAGAAGCGTTGCGGCCCGGCGGAACCGCACTCGCCATCGGCATCGGCGGGCTCGGGCATGTCGGGGTGCAGATCCTCAACGCCATCTCCGGCGTGCGGGTGATCGCGGTCGATCAGGCGCAGGAGAAGCTGGATCTGGCACGGGACTGCGGGGCGGACATCGGCCTGCTCTCCGGCGACGACACCGCCAAGCAGATCCTCGACCTCACCGACGGCCGCGGCGTGGACGCCGTCTTCGACTTCGCCGGGGTCGACTCCACCGCGAAGCTCGCGTGCGAGTCGGTCGCACCCAACGGGGCCTATCGCATGGTCGGATTGGGCGGCGGCGCACCGGAAATCACCGCCGGACCCGCCGGTGGACCCGGCCTGCCGTGGGGCGCCACGGTCCGGAAATCACTCGGTGGCACGCGCAGTGACCTGCACGCCTGCGTCGCGCTCGCGCAGGCGGGCAAGCTGCACATGGAGGTCGAACGCTTCGACCTCGCGGACGGACCCGAGGCGCTGCGCCGCCTGGACGCCGGGCAGATTCGCGGCCGCGCCGTCCTGGTTCCGTAATCGGTTGGGGCGGATCAGTTCCCGGCGGGTTCGATGCCGTCGAGGAACTGCGCCACCCGATCCGCGATCTCCTTCGGGAACTCCCCGTTGATCGCGTGCGATGCCTCCGGCCATACCTCGAACTGCCCGCCGGGCAACAACTTTCGCGCCTTCGCGGCCAGCCTGCGCGACCGGTGCACGATGCTGCGCCCCGCGAACACGCCCAGGAACGGGACGGTCAACGCCGTCAGCTGCTGCTTGGACGGCTGCTGCGTCACCGGCAGGTAGGCGGCGAAATCCTTCATGCCCGAGGCGATCAACTGCCCCTCGGGTAGCTCCTGCGGGGCGCGTACCCCGCCGGAAATCCAGCCCAGCAACCGATTTCGTGCCTTGTCTGGCATGCCGGGAAGCACCGCACCCAGCGACACCAGGATCATCTTCCAGGTCACGCCGCCGAATACGAACGGGGCGTCGAAGGTGATCAGCGAGGCCACCTGCTCCGGATGGTGCACCGCGAGATTCACCGCCGCCCACCCGCCGATCGACACCCCCAGCACGTGCACCGGCCGAGACTCCAACGCCTGCAACGCCTCCGACAGCCACGCCGCCTGATCCGCCTCATCGGTCAACGCCTTCGACTGCACACTCAGCCCCGGCTCGCCGAGCAGATCCAGCGTGATCACCGGCCGCACCGCCATCAACCCCGGTAGATTCGCCGCCCACAGCGGCGTGGCCGCCTGCCGCCCCGGCAGCAACACCAGCGGCGTCCCCGCGCCCGTCCCGAATCGATAGGCCCGCACCGTCCCGAAACTGGTTGGCACATCGACCGTCTCGTGCACGGAGGGCAACTCGGCGAACCCATCCCGATAGGCCGCGGCATACCGCCGATACCCCGCCGTCTCACGGAAGTACCCGACCCGCTTCCCCTTGAAGTTGGGACCGACGTTGCACTCGGGAAACTCGACCATGTCCAACAGGCTAATCGCCACCCACCAGGCCGGACCGCCGCGGTACCGGTCCCGGTCGGGAAGATATCCGGTGGGCCGCGGCCGGGCCTGAAGCTAGGGTGACGCGCATGGGGAGGATCCGGCCGAAAGTGGCCATCGCACTACTTGTTCTATCGACTGTGGCCTGCGGGCCCGCCGACGAACCCGCGACCGTTTCCGGGGCGACGACGAGTCCGGTCGCCGCGCCGATGACCACGACGACGTCGTCGACCGCGCGGCCGTCATCGAGCGTCGCACCGTCGACGACTGCCGGACCACCTGCGGATCCGGCGGCCCTGCCGCTGTGCGGCGATATCAGATGGGCGGATTCCGGCGCGCTGAACGACTGTCGGCTCGTATCGCACGACCGCGCGGGACTCACGTTCGTGACCTGGTATCGAAAGAGCGCCCCGGACTCGGCGAAGCCCGCGATGACCGTGCAGGTGATCGGGCGAGACGGGAAGGTGCGGCAGACGATCGTCGAGACCGGGACCGACCAGCTCGGCATTGCGCCGAGTTCTGCGCCCGAGCTGTTGGACCTGGCCGGTGACGGCCGAGACCAGTTGGTGATCCCGGTGTACCGGGGCATCGTCAACGGTGTCTTCGCGGTGTACCGGGCCACGGATGCCGCGCCGGACTTCGTCAGATCCGGAGTGGTGTCCGGGATCAGCGTCGACCGCAGTGAAGACGGCGCGTACATCATCGGTGACTCTCGCGAAGGGCCGGGGAAATACTGGTACGGCGACTTCTGGCAGTTCGCGGGTTCGCAACTGAAGTTGGTCGGTGCGACCAAGACCGAGCTCAACGAAGACCATCGGTCCACCTGCGGCGTCAACGACGAGTATGCGCAGCAGCATCCGGAACTGATGGATGTCTCATCGGCGCAACGCTTCTGCGCGGTGAAGCGGGTGCGCACGAAGGCTGTTCAGTAGCGGATATCCGTGTCACTCCAGCCGGGAGATGCGGCGCTGCAACCAGATTCGGGATCGGGGGTCCCGGGTGTGGATCAGCAAGGTGTGGCGGGTGGTGGGGGAGAGGGCGGTGAGGAGGGTCGCCACGCGGTTGCGGGTGGGCCAGCTCAGCAGGTAGCGGATCAGGCCGGTGGTGGCGGTGTGGTCGGCCAACTCGAGGGCGGTGGCGATGTCGGCGGCGTGTTCGAGGTCCAGGAATTGGGCCGGGATGCGTTCGTGCGCGGGGTGGGCGGAGTGCGCGCCGGAGCCGGCGGCATGCCAGCGGCACAGTCGCAGTATTCGATCGGATGAATTCGGGTATGCGGCCAGCAGTAGGGCGCGCACCTCCGTCAGGCGGGGCGGGGTCAGGCCGTCGGCGGTCGCGGCGGTGTCGAGGAACAGGTGGGAGAACGGCATGAGCGGTTCGGGGATCTGCGAAACCCACAGTCGGGCAGTGCGATCGGCGTCGATGCGGCGCTGCTCGGCGGCTCGGTACTCGTGCAACGGGGCGGGGACGCCGCGGACCGCGAGCCATTCCAGGGCGCGCAGGCCGTCGGCCAGCAGGGCGTGCTGGGGCCAGCCGTCCCAGCGGATCGAATAGCCGTGATGCAGGGTCACCGTGGTCAGCGGGCGGTCGCCGGTGGTGAAGAAGTCCAGCGCGACATCACCCCAGCACATGCAGGTCAGGCCTGGAGAGTCGGCGATGTGCAGCGCCTCGCGCAGGGCCGCCAGCGCGAGCGGGTTGCGCTCCTCGAACAGGGCCGGGGACTCGCCCGGCATCTCCCGGACCCGGACCAGGTGGGCGGCGGCCAGGACGCGGTCCAGCGCCCGGCTGTCGCCGCCCGCGGACTCTCCCCCGAACGGCATAGCGAAACCCTAGACCGGCGTGCCGGTCCTCGGCGTGGCGTCACCGCGGCGCGCCGGAGGGTCGCGAAACGCACCTCGTTGTCCAGCCAGTTGCTGAACTGGTACGTACCAGCTGGTGATACGGTTCCGTGTGACGCCGATAACTCCGGCCCCGATCCGGGCCTGAGCGCAGCAACCGGGCTGGAACCAGCGAGTCTGTCTGCAAGGCACCAGTGAAGGCGCACCGACCGGGAGCCGGACGGTGACCCACCGGCGCTGAACTGCATTGTTGCCGAGAAGCCAAATATAGGAGAGACAGTGGCGCTATCGGACCGCACCACCGGACTGTTCCGCACCAAGAGCATCGAACAGTCGATCAAGGACACCGATGACCCGGACGCCAAACTTCGCAAAGAGCTGACCTCGTGGGATCTCACGATCTTCGGCGTCGCGGTGGTGGTCGGCGCGGGCATCTTCACCCTCACCGCGCGCACCGCCGGGCAGACCGCGGGCCCCGCGGTATCGCTGGCCTTCGTCTTCGCCGCCGTCGCCTGCGGGCTGGCCGCGCTCTGCTACGCCGAATTCGCCTCCACCGTCCCGGTCGCCGGTAGCGCGTACACCTTCTCGTACGCCACCTTCGGTGAACTGATCGCCTGGATCATCGGTTGGGACCTGATCCTGGAGTTCGCGCTCGGCACCTCGGTGGTCGCCAAGGGCTGGTCACAGTACCTGGGCACCGTGATGGGCCGGCATCAGCCGATCTGGCATCTCGGATCGATCAAATTCGATTGGGGCGCAGTACTTCTCATCGCCATCCTGACCGTGCTGCTGGTGCTCGGCACCAAGCTGTCCTCGCGGGTGTCGGCGGTCGCGGTGGCCATCAAACTGGCCGTGATCGTGGTGGTGCTGGTGGTCGGCGCGACCTACTTCAAGGCCTCGAACCTGAAGCCGTTCATCCCGGAGTCGGTGCCCAATGCCGACACCGGCGCCTCGAGCACCCTGCGGCAGACGCTGTTCTCGCTGGTCACCGGTGGCGGCAACAGCCACTACGGCTGGTACGGCCTGCTGGCCGCGGCCTCCATCGTGTTCTTCGCCTTCATCGGCTTCGACGTGGTCGCCACCGCCGCCGAGGAGACCAAGGATCCGCAGCGCAATGTGCCGCGCGGCATCCTCGGCTCGCTGGCCATCGTCACCGTGCTGTACGTGGCGGTCTCGCTGGTGCTCACCGGCATGGTCTCCTACAAGGACCTGCAGGGCGACGACGCAACGCTGGCAACGGCTTTCGCCATCCACGGCGTCACCTGGGCCAAGAACGTCATCTCCATCGGCGCGCTCGCCGGTCTCACCACCGTCGTCATGGTGCTGTTCCTGGGCCAGACCCGGGTGCTGTTCGCCATGGCCCGCGACGGGCTGATGCCGCGCGCGCTGGCGCACACCGGTTCCCGGGGCACGCCGGTACGGATCACCGTCATCGTCGGCGTGATCTGCGCCGTGCTGGCCGGATTCGTGGACTTCGGCACGCTCGAGGAAATGGTCAATATCGGCACGCTGTTCGCGTTCGTGCTGGTGTCGCTCGGCGTGATCGTGCTGCGCCGCACTCGGCCCGACCTGAAGCGCGGCTTCCGGGTCCCGCTGGTGCCGTACGTGCCGATCCTCGCCGTGCTGGCCTGCGCGTGGCTGATGTTCAACCTGTCGGTGGAGACCTGGCTGCGGTTCATCATCTGGATGGCGATCGGCATGGTCGTGTACTTCGCGTACGGCCGACGGCATTCGATTCTGGGAAAATCCGGTAGCTGAACGGGTGCTCGAGTTCGGTGCTGGTGGTGTGTCGTCACGACGCCACCTCGCGGAATGCGGTTCAATTGCTCTGAATAGTGAGAGTTGTGCCACAAGTTCCGCCCATCAGCACTGTTTCAGCATCCGAGAGGAACCGCCCGTGAGCATGCTCCTCGCCGTGCATGACGCCTACACCACGGTTGTCGCGCAGATCGGCAACCCGACGCCGGAGACTCCGCCGGTGGCCGACAAGCTCATGAAACTGGTCCGCTACTTCACCTGGTTCACGATGCTTTCCGGCGTCACCGCCATCACCTACGGTGGCGGTCGCTTCGCCTGGGAGAAGTGGAGCGGCGGTGGGCTCGAGTCGCCGAAGATGGTGGCCGGAGCCATGATCGGCGGCGCCACCGTCACGAGCGCCGGGACGATCATGAACGCCGTAATCGGCAGTTAGAGCTGGGCTGTTCGCAGTGCCCGCGGTCCGCTTTCGGCGGATCGCGGGCACTGCGCGTTTCAAAGACGCTCAGTCGGTGAGATTTCCGGCGCTCAGCTCTGGGCGAGCATGGTGTTCATCTGGTCGATCTCGGTCTGCTGGGCGGTCACGATGGACTGGGCCAGGGCCTTGGCGTCGGGGTTGGTGCCTTGTGCCAGTTCGGTATTCGCCATAGTGATCGCGCCCTGATGGTGCTCGATCATCATCTGCATCCACATCTTGTCGAAGTCCGCGCCGGAGCTCGCTTCCAGCTTCGACATCTGATCCTTCGACATCATGCCGGTCATGTCATGGTTCATCTCGGCGCTCGGGGCGGACTTGCCGAACGCCGCCAGCAGCGTGCTGAACTGCTGCATCTCCGGAGCCTGCGCCTGCTCCACGCTGTTTGCCAGGGTGATGAGCTGCTGATTCTGCGAGCGGGACGGCACCAGCCGCGCCATCTCCACCGCCTGCGCGTGATGCGGATACATCATCTGCAGGAAGGTGACATCCGCGGCGTTGAAATCACTGCGGGAGGCGGCCGGAGCCGAGGTCATGCCGCCGCTGTGATCCATGCCGGGCATCGACTGCGTGCTGGAAGTGGTTGCGGCCTTCGAGGTGTCGCTGTCACTGCTGCTACATCCGGCGGAGATCAATGCCACCGCCGAGGTACCGGCGATCAGGGCGAGCTTCATTCGAGTGCTGAACATGGTTGAACTCCTTGGGGATTGCTGAACGATCGGGAAATGGGCAGGCGAAAACCCGCGTCCGCGTGGGGAATACGCGGCAGCGGCGGCCCATCAGATCCGCAATATCGACAGTTCGGCCAGGGAGGGCACCGTCCACGGTGGGGGACGGGCCTGCGCGGCGCGCGGCATGCGCACCTTCGGGTTCGCGGTATTGCCGCGGGCGAGTCCGATCCACGCCAGCAGCGCGAGCCCGAGTCCGAGCAGCAGCGCCGCCAGCACGAACACGCAGGCGTGCATGCCGCTGTGGTCACCGCCGCAGCCACCGTCGGCGCAATGGTCGGCGACCATGGCCGCCGGTGCCGGACCGGTGACCGCCATCAGGACAGCCGGTGTGGAGATCTCGGGAAGCATGGCCTCGCGTTCGGCCATCCCGTGCTCGGGAGAGTGCTGCGCCATGGCGGGAGAACCGCCGGTGGCGGGCTCGTCGTGGGTCATGCCGGACATGCCGATCACGAGCGCGTGCATGGCCACGATCCCGGCCAGCAGTGCGAACAGGCCGAAGGCCCGGGCGTACCGGGTGCTCCCTGCCTGCTGTTTCACCACGGCGGCCATTCTACGGAGGCGGCATCCACCCGGAACGGATACCCCCTGTCGGTATTGTCACCGAACGCGCCCGGCTCGCCACCGCGAGGAACCGGGAACCGGGCGGTAGCCTGACGGCCGTGTCACAGCGCGAACTGGTCATTCTGGGGACAGCCAGCCAAGTACCGACCAAGCAGCGCAATCACAATGGCTACCTGCTGCGCTGGGATCGGGAGGGGTTGCTGTTCGATCCAGGGGAGGGCACCCAGCGGCAGATGAGCTTCGCCGGGGTGGCCGCCAGCGGTATCACCCGCATCTGCATCACCCACTTCCACGGCGACCACTGCTTCGGCTTGCCCGGCGTCCTGGGCCGCATCAGCCTCGACGGCGCACTGCACCCCGTCGACGTCTACTTCCCCGCCTCCGGCGAGGTCTACTACGAACGCCTCTGCGACTCCTCGGCGCACAACCGCAGGGTCGAACTCCAGCCGCACCCCATCACCGAGGCGGGCGAACTCCCGCCCCCCGGAGCCGGTTTCACCCTGCGCGCCGCCCGCCTCTCGCATCCCGTCGAAGCCTTCGGCTACCGCCTCGACGAACCCGACAGCCGCCGCTTCATCCCCGAACGACTCCGCGAACTCGGTCTGTCCGGCCCGGTGGTCGGCGAACTACAGCGGCGCGGCCAGGTCGAAGTGAACGGCCGCACCATCACCCTCGACGAAGTCAGCGAAGACCGCCCCGGCCAGAGCTTCGCCTTCGTCATGGATACGCGACTGTGTGACGGCGTCTACGACCTCGCCCGCAATGTGGACATGCTCGTCATCGAAGCCACCTTCGTCGACGCCGACGAACACCTCGCCGTCGAATACGGCCACCTCACCGCGGGCCAAGCCGCCCGGGTCGCCGCCGAATCCGGCGCCCGCACACTGGTTCTCACCCACTACTCCCAGCGCTACCGCACCCTCGACCAGCACCTCGCCGACGCCCGAGCCCACTTCGACGGCGAAATAGTGATAGCCGAAGACCTCATGCGCATCCCCGTCCCACCCCGCCGCTGAATTTCGCCGCACCGAAATTGTTGTGTCGCAGCAGTTTCGGCTCCCACCAGGAAGCTTCAGCTGCTTCGTCGATTCGGTGTGGGGCAACAGCTTTCGCTCGATGTCGTCCCGGGTATTCCCCTCGGCTGGCCGGTCTCGACTTGGCGCGGCAGCGCTCGCTCGTGCGGGTTGTCGAGCGCGAAGAAGTGGTCGGTGGCGTCCGTCATCGACGCGTCAGAGCTGGTCCGGAGTCTCGGGACGCTGGCTTGCACGTGGGATCACCAGCTGCCGTTGAAGAGGGCCAGTAGGCCTGGGGCCGAATGGGCGGCGGTGGTGGTATTCGCCACCGCCACAACGACTGCGGCTGCCGCGATCAGCAGCGACAGTGTTCCGAAGGCGGCCTGTATGCGACGTTCGGGGCGGTCGGTGGAGGCGGTTCGGGCGAATCGTCGCCACAGGATCACTGATGCGGTGAGGAAGCAGAGCGCCAGGGTGGCGGTGATGACGGCCATCGCCACGTGGTAGCGGGTGAAGTCGTCGATCATCACGCCGGCGGCGGGTGGGGTTCGGCCGCCTGGGCCTGGTGATTCGGCGAGGCTGTCTCTGACCTGGCCGAGGGTAGCGGTCAGTGGGGCATCCGGTGGGGTGTCCATCAGTAGGGGCATGAGGGAGGAGAAGGGGGCGATGGCTCCCTGGATGTTGGCCATCACCATCAGTAGTGAGATCAGGGCGAGCAAGGTGGTGAGGGTGCTGCCTGCGAGTAGGGAGCCGGCACGCAGGATGCCGGGGGCGGTGCTGCGGAAGGCTTTCCAAAGGACCGTGCTCAAGGTGATCAACACGGTCAGCAGTAGTGCGGCCACGACTGCCTTGACCACGTGGAATCGGAACCAGTAGTCCACAATTCGCGCCAGGCTCGGCGAATAGCCGGGGCCGCCTGTGGTCCAGTACTCCTGAAATGCGGTGCGGAATCCGGTGCGCAAGCCGCTCTCGTGCGCGAAACCGGACTCCGATCGACCGGCGGCCAGCAGGTGCGGCGCGAATACGACGGCAGCGATCAGGGCCGCTGTAAGGGTGGTCAGCACGGCGATGGGGCGAGTCGGGAGCTTCGGCGGTGCCGGTGGAATCACGTGTATGGACAAGCGAATTCCTCCAGGTCGGGCGGGCCGCGGGAATGCGGCGCGTCTGGTGGGGTGGATCCGGCGAATCCCCACCAGCTTGTGCCCGTCGCCGTGGGTCGCGCAATCGGGTATTGCCGGGAAATTCGCTGACCTGCGCGGCTTCCACGCCGACGGGGGTGCGAACTTTCGCCGGGGCTCCGAAACGGGGTGCGGCGCGGGCATGATGGGTCGCATGGACGCGCACGAGGAACTCATCGCACTGGCCGACCGGTACTGGGACGCCCTGATGGAGTCCACGCCGAGTGCGGCGACGCTGCTGGGGGACAGGCGGTTCGACGATCGGATCGAGGATCTGTCGATCGAGGCGGAACAGCGGCAGCTGGCGGTGTGGCGGCGGCTGCTCGGCGAGGTCGACCGGTTGGACGCGGCAGGTCTGAGCGCCGAGGACCGGACCACGCGCAGCCTGCTGCGCACCGAATTGGCCGGTGCCGTCTCGCATCTGGAATGGCGGCCCGCCGAGCTGGCCTCCGATCAGATGACGGGGGTGCACGCGGAACTGCTCACCCTGGCCTCGCAGACCAACGCGCCGCAGCCGGAGCAGGCGCGGCAGCTGGTGCAGCGCTACCGGCAGTTCGGAGTCCTGCTGGCGCAAGCGGTGCAGCGCTTCCGGGACGGGTTGGCCGCCGGGCGCACGCCCGCGCACATCGCCATCGAACGTTCCATCAACCAGCTCGACGGCTACCTGGCCTCCGATCTCGCCACCGACCCTTTCGTCACCTTCGCCGGACCACCGGACTGGGAAGGCGAAACCGCTTGGCGCGCAGAGCTGTCCGAGGTGGCACGCGATGTCGTCCGCCCCGGCTTCCAGGCCTACCGGGACGCATTGGCGGGGGAACTGCTGCCCGCCTCCCGCCCGGACGACCAGGCCGGACTGTGCTGGCTCGGTGACGACGGCGAAGACATCTACCGCCGTCTGCTGCAACGCCACACCACCCTGCCCGATCTCGGCGCGGACGAGATTCACCGGCTCGGCCTCGACGAACTAGCCGGTTTGCGCGCCGAATACGCGGACGTCGCCGGTCGCCTGTTCGGTCTCACCGACCAGGCCGCGATCTTCGCCCGGCTGCGCGAGGACACCGCCCTGCGCTACGGCGACGGCGAGGAGATCATGACCGACGCGCGCGCGTATCTCGCTGCCGCGCAGGCGGAAATGGGCTCGTGGTTCGGCCGCCTGCCCCGTCAGTCCTGCGATATCGTCCCGGTCCCCGACTTCCTGGCCGCCGACGCGCCCGCCGCCTACTACTTCCCGCCCGCCGCCGACGGCTCCCGCCCCGGCGCCTACTTCGTCAACCAGCACGAACCCAAGGGCCGCAACCGCTACGAGACCGCCGCCGTGGCCTACCACGAGGCCATCCCCGGCCACCACCTGCAGCTCACCATCGCCAACGAACTCGACCACCTGCCGCGCTTCCAGCGAATGTCGTTCTCCAACACCGCCTTCGTCGAAGGCTGGGCCCTCTACACCGAACGCCTCGCCGACGAAATGGGCCTCTACCCCGACGATCTCGCCCGCATCGGCATGCTCGCCGCCGACTCCTGGCGCTCCTGCCGCCTGGTCGTCGACACCGGCCTGCACGCCAAAGGCTGGTCGCGCCAACAGGCCATCGACTTCATGACCGCCCACGCCCCCGTCGGCCTGGACGAGATCCGCGTCGAGGTCGACCGCTACATCGCCATGCCCGGCCAAGCCGTCGCCTACAAGGTCGGCCAACTGGAAATCCGCCGCCAACGCGCCGCCGTCACCACCCGCCTCGGAAACGCCTTCGACATCAAGACCTTCCACGACACCGTCCTCGGCTCCGGCTCGGTGAGCCTCCCGGTCCTCCGAGACCTGGCCGCCACCCTCTGACCGGCGTCGTTCCCACCCCGCGCCCCCGGATGGAATAGGGACGAAAGGGGTGTGTTCGACTCGGTGGCGGGTCGGATGAGGTGGAGGTGTCGGTGGTGGCTACCGAATTGGGTTCGGCTGTCGGGTTGCGGTCGGAGCGGGGGCCGATTCTCGGGGCGTTGATGTTGTCGACTTCGCTGGTGGCGTTGGATTCGACGATCATCGCCACGGCGGTGTTGACCATCACCGATCAGTTGGGTGGGTTCGCGCAGTTTCCTTGGCTGTTCAGCATCTATCTGCTGGCGCAGGCGGTGACGGTGCCGATCTACGGGAAGCTCGCGGACATGCTGGGGCGGAAGCCGTTGATGCTGTTCGGGATCGCGGTGTTCGCGCTCGGGTCGCTGCTGTGCGGGGTGGCGACGAGCATGCCCGCGCTGATCGCGTTCCGGGGGGTACAGGGGATCGGGGCGGGGGCGGTGAGCCCGATCGCCATGACCATCGCGGGGGATATCTACACCGTGCAGGAGCGGGCCAAGGTGCAGGCGTACCTGGCCAGTGTGTGGGCCGCCTCCTCGGTGCTGGGCCCGCTGCTGGGCGGCGTCTTCTCCGAGTACGTGAGCTGGCGCTGGATCTTCCTGATCAACCTGCCCCTGGCGGCACTCGCGGCCTGGATGATCCTGCGCAAATTCACCGAAAGCGCACCGCGGCAAAGCCATCGGATCGACTACCTGGGCGCGGGACTGCTCACCCTCGGCGCGGGCGCACTGCTGCTCGGCCTCCTGGAGGGCGGTCAGGCGTGGGCCTGGGACGCGCCCGCCAGCATCGGCCTGTTCGCGGGTGGCCTGCTGGTGCTGGCGACGTTCGTGGTGGTCGAACGCCGGGCGGCGAATCCGATTCTGCCGCTGTGGGTTTTCACCCGCCGCGTGGTGATCGCCAGCAGCCTGGCATCGCTGCTGGTCGGCGCGGTGCTGCTGGGCCTCACCTCGTACGTGCCGACCTTCGCGCAGGGCGTGCTCGGCAGTGGCGCACTGCTGGCCGGACTCACCGCGGGCGCACTCACCCTGGGCTGGCCGGTCACTGCTTCACAGGCGGGAAAGGTGTACCTGCGCATCGGATTCCGCGCCACCGGCTTGATCGGCAGTGTGCTCGCCGTCCTCGGTGCGGCGTCATTGTTGCTGGTGGACAAGGACTCCGGCCTGCTACAGGTGGCCGCCGGATGCTTCGTGGTCGGCATGGGTATGGGCCTGGTCGCGACCCCGACCCTGATCGCCGCCCAGACCAGTGCCGAATGGTCCGAGCGCGGTGTGGTGACCGCCACCAATATGTTCGCCCGGTCGCTGGGCAGCGCGGTGGGGGTGGCGGTCTTCGGCGCGCTGGTCAACGCCCGCATCGGCGGCGTCGACCATCCGTCCGCGGCGCAGCTGGCTCCGGCCGTCCATCTGGTGTTCGTGGGTGTGGCCGCGATGGCGGTGGTCCTGATCGCCGCGACGGCGTGCATGCCGCGTCGCTGAACCGATTCCCGCCGAACCGGATTCCGGCGAAGCGGTGGCAATCGGCAAATCCATTCGGCTCTAACAAGATCGACAAGGGTTTTGCGTTGTCGCAGATTAGTACCGGCCGCCATAAATTACGACAAATGCCCAATGGTCGAGCCGAATGGATCAGCGCGGCAATGATCTAGCACACTGTAGGAGTGGTTGAGGTCGAGGACGTATTGAGCCGCTTGCGGCGATACCCGGATGTCGAAGCGGTGAACCTGTTCGCGGTGGACGCCGCCGACAGGCTGATGCTGGATGTCGCCGCCGATTCGCTGGTGGCCGCCGGTGACGGTCGGGTGGCGGTGATCGACGACGGTTACGGCGCGCTGACGCTGGGCGCGATCGCCGCGCACGAGCTACGCGGGGTGCGCGTGCATCAGGATTTACTCACCGGCGAATTGGCCCTGACCAACAATGCCCGAATTGTCGGCCTTTCCGATCGTTTCGCCACCCACGAATTGGGCGCGTCCCTGCTCACCGATGTCCGCACGGTGCTGTGGCGATTGCCGCGCGCCCTGTCCGGCCTCGCCGAAACCGCCGACGCCATCGCCCGCTACGCCGCACCCGACGTCGAGGTCTTCGCGGGCGGCCGGGACAAGTACCTGACCCCGGCCATGAACGAGATCCTGGCCGAATTCTTCGGCTCGGTGCGCGCCAGCCGCGGCCGCCAGAAGTCCCGCATCCTGCTCGCCTCGGAGCCCAAACCCGTTGGCGAACCCCGCTTTCCGATGCACAACCGGATCGAGGAGAAGGATCTGGAGGTGGTCGCGCACGGCGCCGCCTTCTCCGGCCCGCGCCTGGACATCGGCACCCGCTTCCTGCTCGACCAGTTGCAGCGGATGAAGCCCGACGCCCGCGAGGCCATCGATCTGGGTTGCGGCACCGGCATTCTCGCGGTGGCGCTGGCCAAGGCGCGCCCCGGCATCCGGGTCACCGCGACCGACCAATCCGCGGCCGCCGTGGCCTCCTCCCGGGCGACCGCCGAGATCAACGGCGTCACCGACCGCGTCACGGTGCTGCAGGACGACGCCATGTCCACCGTCCCCGACAACAGCGCCGATCTGGTGGTGTGCAATCCGCCCTTCCATGTCGGGGCGGCCGTGCACACCGGTTCGGCGATCAAGATGTTCCAGCAGACCGGCCGGGTGCTGCGCCCCGGCGGCGAGCTCTGGACCGTCTACAACTCGCACCTCAACTACCGCGGGGTGATGGAGCGCATGGTCGGCAAGACCGACGTGATGGGCCGCAATCGCAAGTTCACGGTGACCCGGTCGGTGCGCGGACTGCACGATGCGCGCAGCGTGGAGGACGGCTCGGACGGACACTGAGGAGACCGGTCGGCACAATAAGAGGCATGGGACGAATCGACCTTCGAATCTTCACCGAACCGCAGCAGGGCGCGTCCTACGACACCCTGCGCACCGTCGCCAAGACCGCCGAGGACCTCGGCTACGACGCCTTCTTCCGCTCCGACCACTACCTCAAGATGGGCGACGCCGACGGCCTGCCCGGTCCGACCGACGCCTGGATCACCCTCGCGGGCCTGGCCCGCGAGACCCGTCGCATCCGGCTGGGCACCCTGGTCACCTCGGCCACCTTCCGGCACCCGGGCGTGCTGGCCATCGAGGTCGCCCAGGTCGACGCCATGTCCGAGGGCCGGGTCGAATTCGGTTTCGGCGCAGGCTGGTTCGAGGCCGAGCACGCCGCCTACGGCATCCCGTTCCCCGCACAGAAGTTCCCGCGCTTCGAGGAGCAGCTGGCCATCGTCACCGGCCTCTGGTCGACCCCGGCGGGGGAGACCTTCTCGTTCGCCGGTGAGCACTACACGCTTACCAATTCCCCGGCGCTGCCCAAGCCGGTGCAGCCGCGGATCCCGGTCATCATCGGCGGCATGGGCGCCAAGCGCACGCCGCGCCTGGCCGCGACCTACGCCACCGAGTTCAATGTGCCGTTCCAGTCGCCGGAGTCGAGCGCAGAGCAGTTCGAGCGAGTGCGCCGCGCCGCCAAGGAGTCCGGTCGTGATCCGCACGACATCACCTTCTCCAATGCTCTGGTCGCCTGCGTGGGCGCGTCCGACGCGGAAATCGCCCGGCGCGCCGCGGTCATCGGCCGCGAGGTCGACGAGCTGAAGGCCAACGGCCTGGCGGGCAGTCCCGACGAGGTGGTGGACAAGATCGGCCGGTACGCGGAAGTGGCTGGTACCAGCCGGGTCTACCTCCAGATCCTGGATCTGGGCGACCTGGACCACCTGGAGTTGATCGCCCACCGGGTGATGAGCCAGCTCGGTTGAGACGGGTGTCGGTCGGGCTGACCGGGCGTCGAGGCCCGTAAAGCCACCGGCACGTTCGGTAAAGCTGAGGTAAAGTCCGTTTGGTCCGCTCTGCGGGGATTCGGGAACTACGCATCCTCGCGACACGTTGGACGAGTAGCTTCACAGGCCACGACCTACGTGAGCCGCGACTCCAGAAAGGGACGCACAGTGCGCTCCACATCCAACCCGGTTTTCCGGAATTTGCAGCCGCAGCAGGGCGGCTACGCCGGCTTCGGCTCGGCGCCTGGAGCCGGACAGCCCAACACCCAGTACGGCCAGCAGCCGCCGCAGTACCCGGGCGGGTACCAGCAGCCCTATCAGCCGGCCGTGCCGACCACCCGCCCGATGACCATCGACGACGTGGTGCAGAAGACCGGCATCACCCTGGCCGTGGTCACCCTGGGCGCGATCCTGTCCTACGCGCTCACTGCGGCCAACCATTCGCTGGCTCCGCTGTTCGTCATCGTCGGCGGTCTCGGTGGCTTCGTGCTCGCCATGATCATGACCTTCGGCCGCAAGCAGGACAATCCGGCCCTGGTGCTCAGCTACGCGGCCCTCGAAGGCCTACTGCTGGGCGCGTTCTCGTTCATCTTCACCAACGTGAAGTTCGGTGGCGTGGGCGGTTCGGCGCTGATCGCGCAGGCGGTGCTCGGCACCTTCGGCGTGTTCTTCGGCATGCTCGTGGTCTACAAGACCGGCGCGATCCGTGTCACCCCGCGCCTGACCCGCATGGTCGTCGGCGCGCTGATCGGCGTCATGGTGCTGATGCTGGGCAACCTGGTCGCGTCCTTCTTCACCGCGGGCGGCCTCGGCCTGCGTGACGGCGGCCCCGTCGCGATCATCTTCAGCCTCGTGGTGATCGGTGTCGCGGCCTTCAGCTTCCTGCTCGACTTCGACGCCGCCGACCAGCTCATCCGGGCGCAGGCTCCGGAGAAGGCGGCCTGGGGCGTGGCCTTCGGCCTGACCGTCACCCTGGTCTGGCTGTACCTCGAGATCCTGCGGCTGCTGAGCTACTTCCAGAACCGGTAAAGCGGCTGTCGCACAGCTGAATACCTGACGTGGGCGGGCACCGGAATCCGGTGCCCGCCCACTGCTGTGTAGCCAGCCTGAGAGCTCAACTGTCGATAGCCACCCCCTTCAATACGTCGGTTGCCACGTGGTTCTCGCCGCAGTGCGGGGCGAGAATGCCGATGCTGGCGCAGTTGTCGGTGCGCAGCCGCACGATCGCCTGGTAGTCGGCGGAGTCGTGCCAGCCCTGTGCCGCCTCGAAGTCCGGGAACTCGATCACGATGAGGTTCGCGTCGGCCGGGCCCTCGAAGACCTGCTGCGCCGCACCGTGCACGATGAACTTTCCGCCGAAGGGCGCGAGGGTGCCGTCGATGCGTTCGAGGTATTCCACGATCTCGTTGTTCAGGTCGACGTTCCACAGGATGGCGGTGGCGTAAGCAGGCATTTCGGGCTCCAGGTTTCGAGTTCTTCCGGTGCACTTCATATTTCCCGCACCAGGGAACGGAGTCGATTACCTGTCGGGTAACGCGGTGCCCGGAATGTGCTTGGCCTCCAGGTGATCCCGGCGCAGCAGCTTGCTGCCCAGCCAGACCAGCGGGTCGTACTTGCGGGAGATGACCTGCTCCTTGAGCGGGATCAGGGCGTTGTCGGTGATCTTGATGTGCTCGGGGCAGACCTCGGTGCAGCACTTGGTGATGTTGCAGTAGCCCAGCCCGAGTTCTTCCTGCGCGAGCTTGCGACGGTCGAGGATGTCGGCCGGATGCATCTGCAACTCCGCCACCCGCATGAGAAAGCGCGGTCCGGCGAAGGCGTGCAGGTTCTCCTCGTGATCACGGATGGCGTGACAGGTGTTCTGGCACAGGAAGCATTCGATGCACTTGCGGAACTCCTGGCTGCGCCGCACATCCTCCTGCATCATCCGGTACTCGCCGGGTTTCACCGCCGGATCGGGATGGAACGGCGGCACCTCGCGCGCCTTGATGTAGTTGAACGAGACATCCGAAACCAGATCGCGGACAACCGGAAACGCCCGCAGCGGCGTGATGGTGATGGCATCGCCGACCACCGCTTGCGCGGCCTGGCTCATGCACATCAGCTTCGGGAACCCGTTGATCTCGGCCGAACACGAGCCGCACTTGCCCGCCTTGCAGTTCCAGCGCACCGACAGATCCGGACACTGGGTGGCCTGCAGCCGGTGCACCACGTCGAGGACGACCTCGCCCTCGCTGACCTCGACCTGATAGTCCTCGAGCGCGCCGCGCCCGCCTTCGCCGCGCCAGACGCGTACGGTCACAGTCTTTTTCATCGGGCCGCTCCTACTCCCAATTCGGCCAGTTCGGATTCGGTGAAGTACTTGCGCAGTTCCTCGGGGTCGAACAGTTCGACCAGATCGGCGCGCATGGCCGGCATGATGCGCCGCGACAGCTGCACCCGGCCGCTCTGATCACGGCAGGTCAGCACCACACCGCGCCAGGACGAATCCATGCCGGGATGGTCGGCGCGGGTGTGGCCGCCACGAGATTCGGTGCGCTCCAGGGCCGATCGCGCCACGCACTCGGCGATGAGCGACATATTGCGCAGGTCGAAGGTGAGGTGCCAGCCGGTGTGATACAGCCGATCACCGCGCACCCGGAGGTTTTCCGCACGTTCGCGCAGGGCCTCCAGTTCCGTCAGCGCGGCGGTGAGCTCACTGCCGTCCCGCACGATCCCGACCAGTTCGGTCATCACGCGCTGCAATGCCTGATGCACCTCGTAGGGGTTCTCGCCGTCGGCGCTCTCGTACGGTGCGAGGGCTTCCCGCAGCGCGTCGGTCACCGCCCGCTCGTGCACCACCGGTCTGGAACCGGCCAGGGCGTCGAGGTATTCGCTCGCACCGGCTCCGGCCCGCGCCCCGAAGATGAACAGGTCCGAGAGCGAATTGCCGCCGAGGCGGTTGGAGCCGTGCATGCCGCTGGCGCACTCCCCGGCCGCGAACAGGCCGGGCAGCGTGGTGGCGGTGGTGTCGGCGTCGACGCGCATCCCGCCCATGACGTAGTGCGCGGTCGGGCCCACCTCCATCGGCTCGGCGGTGATGTCCACCCCCGCGAGCTCCGCGAACTGGTGATGCATCGCGGGCAGCCGCCGCTTGATCTCCTCGGGCGTCATGCGGGTGGAGACGTCCAGGAACACGCCGCCGTGCGGTGAGCCGCGACCCGCCTTCACCTCCGCGTTGATGGCCCGGGCGACCTCGTCGCGGGGCAGCAGTTCCGGTGGGCGGCGGTTGTGCTCGGGATCGGTGTACCAGCGGTCGGCCTCCGCCTCGGAATCGGCGTAGATGTCGCGGAAGACCTCGGGGATGTAGTCGAACATGAAGCGACGGTCTTCGCTGTTGCGCAGCACGCCACCGTCACCGCGCACGCCCTCGGTGACGAGCACGCCGCGTACGGACGGCGGCCACACCATGCCGGTCGGATGGAACTGGATGAACTCCATGTTCACCAACTCGGCTCCGGCACGCAGCGCCAGCGCGTGACCGTCGGCGGTGTAGTCCCAGGAATTGCTGGTGACCGTGTACATCTTGCCCAGACCACCGGTCGCCAGGATCACCGCCGGGGCGGACAGCACGACGAATTCGCCTGTCTGCCTGACATATCCGAACGCACCGGAGATGCGGCCGCCATCGGTGAGCAGGCGGGTGATGGTGGTCTCGTCGAACACCTTCAACATCGCCTCGGGATCACCGAATTCAGCGGAGTCGTTGCGCTGCAACGAAACCAGACGCTGCTGCAAGGTGCGAATGACTTCCAGGCCGGTGCGGTCGCCGACATGTGCCAGCCGCGGATACTCGTGGCCGCCGAAGTTGCGCTGCGAGATCAGGCCGCCCTCGGTCCGATCGAAGAGCGCACCCCAGTGCTCCAGCTCCCAGATGCGGGTGGGCGCTTCCTTGGCGTGCAACTCGGCCATGCGCCAGTCGTTGAGGAACTTGCCGCCGCGCATGGTGTCGCGGAAGTGCACCTGCCAGTTGTCTTTCGCATTGCCGTTGCCCATGGCCGCGGCCGCCCCGCCCTCGGCCATCACCGTATGTGCCTTGCCCAGCAGGGTTTTGGTGATGACGGCGGTGCGCAGTCCACGCGAGCGGGCCTCGATCGCGGCGCGCAGGCCCGCGCCGCCCGCACCGATCACGATCACGTCGTACTCGTATCGAACAGGGTTGTCGCTGCGCGTGTTTCCCTGATCAGAAGAATCGGAGGTCATTGATCACTCCCATCGAGAGCATCCGGATGTAGAAGTCGGTGAACGCCACCCAGAACAGCGAGATCCAGGCCATCCGCTGGTGATGCGGGTTGATGCGGCTGATCCAGGTCCAGAGCCGGTATCGAATCGGGTTGCGGGAGAAGTGCTTCAGGCGCCCGCCGATGGCGTGACGACAGGCCTGGCAGGACAGCGTGTACATCCACAGCAGTGCCGCGTTGACGATCAACACCACGGTGCCCAGGCCCATGTGCCCCCAGTTGCCGTCGTAGTCGCGGAAGGCGATCACGGCGTCGTAGGTGAGGACCACATTGAGAACCGCTGCGAGCCAGAAGAAGTACCGGTGCATGTTCTGCACGAAGACCAGCGGGAAACGCGATTCACCGGTGTACTTCCTGTGCGGTTCGCTGACCGCGCACGCCGTCGGCGACTGCCAGAAGGCCCGGTAGTAGGCCTTGCGGTAGTAGTAGCAGGTGAACCGGAATCCCATGGGAATCCAGATGATCAGCAGCGACGGGGTGATCCAGGCGGGCCAGGACACCCAGCCCCAGCCGTGCGCGCCCACATCGGTCAGGTTCGGTGAATAGAACGGGGAGATGTAGGGGCCGGAGGAATAGTGGCCGTTGGCCAGGATCACCCAGACGGCGTAGACGATGAACGCGCTCAGAATGCTCGCGGTCACGATCGGCTGCGCCAGCCAATTGTCCACCTGCAGTGTGCGTTGCGGGATCTGCGCGCGGGTCCGCTCCCGCTCGGGTGCCCCGGTCACAGCGAACGGGCCCGCGGGGCGGTCATCTTCTCGGGGCTGAGCAGATCGTCGAGCGCCGCCTGCGTCAGTAGACCTCGCTCGAGGACCAGGTCGTAGACGCTGCCGCCGGTCCGCAATGCCTCCTTGGCTATGTTCGCGGAGGTCTCGTAGCCCAGGGTCGGCACCAGCGCGGTGATCAGGCCGATGCTGTTGTTGACCAGTTCGCGGCAGCGTTCGCGGTTGGCGGTGATGCCGGTGATGCAGCGGTTGGTGAGCGTGATCGCGGCATTGCGCAGCATGAGCGTGCCCATGAGCAGGTCGTAGGCCATGATCGGCTCGGCCATGTTGAGTTCGAGCTGGCTGGCTTCGGCGGCCATGGTGACGGTCATGTCGTAGCCGATGAGCTGGAAGCAGACCTGGCTCACGACCTCCGGGATGACCGGGTTGACCTTGCCGGGCATGATCGACGAACCCGGTTGCATGGCAGGCAGATTGATCTCGCCCAGACCGGTGCGCGGGCCCATCGACAGCAGGCGCAGGTCATTGCAGATCTTCGAAAGCTGCACGGCGGCACGCTTCATCGTCGCCGAGACGGCCACGAAGTCACCCGAATCCTGGGTGGCCTCCACCAGATTCTCGGCCGATCGGATCGGCAGTCCGGTGACCTCGGCCAGTTTGGCCGCGCACAGTTCCGCGTAGCCGGGCGGGCTGGTGATGCCGGTGCCGATGGCGGTCGCGCCCATGTTCACCACCAGCAGGTCCTCGGCGATGCGCTGCAGGTGCGCGATGGCCTCGCCGACCATCACGCCGTACGCGCCGAACTCCTGACCCAGGGTCATCGGCACCGCGTCCTGTAGCTGGGTGCGGCCCATCTTGATGACATCGCTGAACTCGGCGGCCTTGGCTTGCAGTGCCTGCTGCAGCTCGCCCAGTGCGGCGGCGACATCCAGGATCGACAGGTACACACCGAGTTTCACGGCGGTCGGGTAGACGTCGTTGGTCGACTGCGAGCAGTTGACGTCGTCGTTGGGGTGCAGGAACCGGTACTCGCCCTTGGCGTGCCCCATCAGTTCCAGACCGCGGTTGGCGATCACCTCGTTGGCATTCATGTTCGTGGAGGTGCCCGCGCCGCCCTGCACCATATCGACGATGAAATCGCCGTGCAGCTTGCCGGAGAGCAGGTCGTCGCAGGCCATCGAGATGGCCTCGGTCTTCTCCACGTCCAGCGCGCCCAGCTCGTAATTGGCAAGGGCCGCAGCCTTTTTCACGTAGGCGAGGGCGTTCACCAGATGACCGAACTTGCGCAGCTCGATGCCCGAGATCTGGAAGTTCTCGATGGCGCGCAGCGTCTGCACGCCGTAGTAGGCCTCGGCCGGAATCTCACGTTCACCGAGCGAATCATGTTCGCGCCGAATGCCTCCCACCGGCTGCTGCGCGCTGACCGCCGCGGCGAGCTGCCCGGAGATGCTGCGCAGCCGATGGCCGACCAGCCCGGCCACCCGGGCCACGATCCGGTAGTAGCGTTCCGGCTGCGCGGCCGCGAGATCCTCGATCGACTCCCGCGACACCGTGAGCACCTCCGCCCCCAGTGAAGTACGGGCGGACGCCATGTGCGGGCGCGCGTCCAACAGCGTCATCTCCGAGATCAGGCCGCCCGCACCGACTTTGCCGATCACGGTCTCCTGGCCGATCAGCCCGGTCACCATCTCCACCTCGCCGTGGATGACGATGCCGACCCAGTCCCGGGGCGTGGACTCGTGGAAAAGCACTGCGCCCGCAGGGTATTCGCGGTACATGGCGATGGACGTCAGGGCCTGAAGGTCCGCGGCGTCGATCCCGGTGGCGACCGATGTGGTGTCGATCATGTTCTGCATGGTGTCCACGTTGACTCCTACCTCATTTGGTCTACTCTGCTCAACGGGAGCTAACCGTCAGCAAAATTATTAATCAATCAGATCTGTCTTTTCGAATCGAAGCTGATAGTCAGGGCATTTGTCCCAGGACTCATGACAGATCAAGATAAGTTGTGAGGCGGTTCTTCCGATGATTCAGATGCTTCTCGAGTTAGCGGTCGTCCTGGCCGCGATCCTGATCGGGTCGCGGGTGGGCGGTATCGGGCTCGGCGTGTGGGGCGCGGTCGGTGTCGTCGCGCTGGCCTCGATCTTCCGGGTCGCGCCAACTTCCCCGCCCGTCGATGTGCTGCTGATCATCCTGGCGGTGGTGGTCGCGGCCGCCACCATGGAGGCCGCCGGCGGCGTCGACTACATGGTCCGCATCGCCGAACGGATGATCCGCAAGAACCCGAAGCGGATCACCTTCGTCGCCCCGATCGTGGTGTTCGCGTTCACTATCGGCGCGGGCACCGGCCACCTGCTCTACCCGCTGCTGCCGGTCATCCACGAGGTGTCGCGCGAGGGCGGGGTGCGCCCGGAACGGCCGATCTCCATGGCCGCCATCGCGAGTCAGTCCGCGATCGTCGCCAGCCCGGTGTCCGCGGCCATGGCCGCCGCTGTCGTCGTGCTCGGCCCCGACGGCTGGAGCATGGTCAAGATCCTGCTGGTCACCGTGCCCGCCGTGCTGATCGGACTGGTCGCGGGCGCACTGTCGGTGTGCCGTCGCGGCAAGGACCTCGCCGACGATCCGGAGTACCAGCGTCGGCTGGCGAGCGGAGAACTGCAGCCGGTCGACACGAATCCGGCCGACCGCCCCGAACTACCGCGCGAGGCAAAGCTTTCCGCGCTCATCTTCCTGATCGGCGTGGTGGCAGTGGTGGTTTCGGGCGCCTTCCCGGGGCTGCGTCCGCCCGGCGCCGACGGCAAGTCGCTGAGCATGCCCGAGACCATCGAGGTGCTGATGCTCTCGACCGCCGCGGTCATCATGCTGGTGTGCAAGGTCTCGGCCCCGAAGATCCCGGGCACCCCGGTCGCCAAGGCGGGTCTGGTCGCGCTCGTCGGCGTCTTCGGATTGGCTTGGCTGGGAGACAGTTTCATCAAATCCAACCAGGACCTGATCGTCGGCAATCTGGGCGACCTGGCCAAACAGCACACCTGGCTGTTCGTGGTGGTCCTCGCCCTGGTCTCGGCCCTCGTCCTGAGTCAGGCCTCCGCCACCAAGATCATGCTCCCGCTCGGCCTGGCCCTCGGCATCTCCGCCCCGCACCTGGTCGCCATGCTCCCCGCCCTGTGCGCCCTGTTCATCCTGCCCGTCTACCCGACCAGCATCGCCGCGGTGAACTTCGACCACTCGGGCACAACGAGATTCGGCAAACTGGTCCTCAATCACAGCTTCATGCTGCCCGGGCTGGTGACGACCGCCGTCGCGGTAGCCGTCGGCTACCCTTTGGCCGCGTTGGTGGGCTGACGGCCCACCCGCCCCTCGGGGGTTTGGGGGCGAAGCCCCCAAAATCCTGCCCTCCCAAAAACTTCGGGCCGCCCGACCGTAAGGTCGGGCGGCCCAAGCCTATTCCCGCTGAGCAGCGGGTATCTCGCGACTCAGCTGAGGCGCTCGATGATCATCGCCATGCCCTGGCCGCCGCCGACGCACATGGTCTCCAGACCGAACTGCTTGTCGTGGGTCTGCAGGTTGTTGATCAGGGTCGCGGTGATGCGGGCACCGGTCATGCCGAACGGGTGGCCCAGCGCGATCGCGCCACCGGACACGTTCAGCTTGTCCTCGTCCATCTTCAGCTCACGGGCCGAGCCGACGACCTGCACCGCGAACGCCTCGTTGATCTCGTACAGGTCGAGGTCGTCGATGGTCATGTTCGCGGTCTTCAGGGTGTTGCGCACGGCTTGGATCGGGCCGAGGCCCATGACCTCCGGCGACAGTCCCGAGACGCCGGTGGCGACGATGCGCGCCAGCGGGGTCAGGCCCAGCTCGCGAGCCTTGGTGTCGCTCATGACGACCAGCGCGGCCGCACCGTCGTTCAGCGGACAGGCGTTGCCCGCGGTGATGGTGCCGTCCGGGCGGAAGACCGGCTTCAGCTGCGAGATCTTGTCGTAGGTGGTGCCGGCGCGCGGGCCGTCGTCGGTGCTGACGACGGTGCCGTCGGGCAGGGTGACCGGGGTGATCTCGCGGGCGAAGAAGCCGGACTTGATGGCCTCCTCCGCGCGGTTCTGCGAACGCACGGCCCAGTGGTCCTGGTCCTCACGCGAGACGCCGGTGAAGGTGGCGACGTTCTCCGCGGTCTGGCCCATCGCGATGTACACGTCGGGCAGGATGCCCTCGGCGCGCGGGTCGACCCAGGTGGCGTTGGACTCGGCGGTCGCCTTGGTGCGGGCCTCCGCGTCGGCGAACAGCGGGTTGTGCGAGTCCGGCCAGCCGTCGGCGGTGCCCTTCGGGAAGCGCGAGACGGTCTCCACACCGGCGGAGATGAACACGTCACCCTCACCGGCCTTGATGGCGTGGAAGGCCATCCGGGTGGTCTGCAGCGAGGACGAGCAGTAGCGGTTGACGGTGACGCCCGGCAGGGTGTCGTAGCCGAGCTGCACGGCGACCGCGCGGGCCATGTTGAAACCGGCCTCACCGGCGGGCTGGCCGCTGCCGAGGTGCAGGTCGGTGATGTCGGCGGGCGACAGCGACGGCACCTTGGCGAGCGCGGCGCGCACCATCTGTGCGGCGAGGTCGTCCGGGCGCATGCTCACCAGAGAACCCTTGCCTGCGCGGCCGATGGGCGAGCGGGCGTACGAAACGATGACGGCCTCAGCCATGAGGACTCCTTTTTTGCTGGGGTGATCCGCTTCGAATTTACGACGGGTGTGTCGAGCCTCAAACATCCGGTATGCCGGTATCCCACCCAATGAACTGTGGGATATACCGCACTCCTGTTGTTCTCGTGCCCCGCTGCCGGTCGGCAGCGGGGCACGATGGGAGATCGAATTGGGTTGGGCCGCATGCCGATCGGGCCCGGAGCTGCGAGTCCTAGCCCGGGACGTCGAAGGCGGATTGGGCCGGGACGTTGGGCATGTCGGTGAAGACGGTGACGACGATGTGGCCGGGGCCGGTGTCCTGGAAGAGGGCGTAGTGCTCGCTGCCGTAGAAACCGGCCAGCACCGGGACGCGGTACTCGCCGGTCGCGCCGGTGTTCATATTGCGCCAGGCGAGGGTGGTGAGGGTTTCGCACTGCGGGGCGAAGCTGTACTCGCCCGGATCGAAGCCGACCACCGGATCCGCCTGCAGGTTGAGAATCGCGCGCCCGGGCCACTGTGAGCCGGTTTCGGCCCAGCTCCGCAGCGTGCCACCGCAGATCGTCGCATCTCGATAAAGGCTCGTCACCTGAGGAAATGGGGACGACTGTGCCTGTACGGCAGGCGTGCCGACGAGCGTCGCCGCGGCGGGCAGACAGGTGAGCAGCAGGGCGGCGGACAAGCGTGTCGGCGTCCTCATGGCCCCGATGGTAGTTGCCAGGATCGTGATATCCCCGACGTGCGCGAAGGCGCGGATCTCCTTTCTGCAACGATGAGAGGCATGCGCATTGCTGACCATGTCGTCGATCTGATCGGAAACACCCCGCTCGTCCGGTTGAACTCCGTGGTGGGGCCGAACTCGGGACTGGTGGCGGCGAAGGTGGAGTACCTGAACCCGGGTGGCAGCTCCAAGGACCGCATCGCCGTCAAGATGATCGATGCCGCCGAGAAGGCCGGACTGCTGAAGCCCGGCGGCACCATCGTCGAACCGACCTCCGGCAATACCGGTGTTGGCCTGGCCCTGGTCGCGCAGCAGCGCGGCTACAAGTGCGTATTCGTCTGCCCGGACAAGGTCAGCGAGGACAAGCGCAACGTGCTGCGGGCCTACGGCGCCGAGGTGGTGGTCTGCCCGACCGCCGTCGCGCCCGAGGACCCGGACAGCTACTACAACGTCTCCGACCGCCTGGTCCGGGAGATCCCGGGCGCCTGGAAGCCGAACCAGTACTCCAACCCGGGCGGCCCCGAATCCCATTACGAGACCACGGGTCCCGAGATCTGGCGCGACACCGAAGGCAAGATCACCCACTTCGTGGCGGGCGTCGGCACCGGCGGCACCATCACCGGCACCGGTCGCTACCTCAAGGAGATCTCCGGCGGCAAGGTCAAGGTCATCGGCGCGGACCCGGAGGGCTCGGTCTACTCCGGCGGCACCGGTCGTCCGTACCTGGTCGAGGGCGTCGGCGAGGACTTCTGGCCCACCGCCTACGACCCGGCCATCCCGGACGAGATCATCGCCGTCTCCGACGCCGACTCCTTCGAGATGACCCGTCGCCTGGCCCGCGAAGAGGGCCTGCTGGTCGGCGGCTCCTGCGGTATGGCCGTGGTCGCCGCGCTGCGTGTCGCCGAGCGTGATCCCGACGCGGTGGTGGTCGTGCTGCTGCCCGACGGTGGTCGCGGCTACCTCTCGAAGATCTTCAACGATCAGTGGATGAGCTCCTATGGCTTCCTGCGCAACCGCCTCGACGGCAGCACCGCCGAGGTCCACGTGGGAGATGTGTTGCGCGGCAAGTCCGGTGAACTGCCGGACCTGGTGCACACCCACCCGCAGGAGACGCTGCGTGACGCCATCGAGATCCTGCGTGAGTACAGCGTCTCGCAGATGCCGGTCGTCGGCGCCGAACCGCCGGTGATGGCGGGCGAGGTCGCCGGTTCGGTCACCGAACGCGATCTGCTCTCGGCCGTCTTCGAGGGCCGGGCCAAGCTCACCGATTCCGTGGCGCAGCACATGAGCCCGGCGTTCCCGCTCATCGGCGCGGGCGAGCCGGTCTCGGCGGCCACCAAGCTGCTGGAGTCCACCGACGCGCTCATGGTCGTCGAGGACGGCAAGCCGGTCGGCGTCATCACCCGCCACGACCTGCTCGGCTTCCTGAGCACCGGCGTGCTGGTGTAACCCACTGCCACAGAGTTGCCGCCCGTCGAATCCGGATCCCGGATTCGACGGGCGGTCTGCTTTCACCGATCTGATTTATGGCCTGGGACAAGCGGGTACGGGTTTGCATCCCAGATCACAGTGCGAAAGCCAGGCGCGATAACTGCACCGTTACCGAAGGTTCATGCGGGCCGGGCAGGATCGGTACGTATGAACCCGAGACAGGTGGTCGCCTGGATCGCGCTGCTCGGCGCGGTCCTCGGCGGCGCGGCGCTGCTGGACCGGATCGGGTTTCCCGCGCCGCAGATGATTCTTGCCATCATGGTCGGCGCGGCCCTGGCCCTCGCCGGGCGACTGCCCGCGCCGCTGCCCCGCCGGGTGAACCTCGGCGTGCAGGCCATGCTCGGCGTGCTGATGGGCAGCTATCTGCAAGTGTCACTGCTGGTTTCGATCGGGTGGGGACTGCTGCCGGTGCTGGCGGTCACCGCCGCCACGGTGGTGGTGAGCGTGCTGGTGGCCATCGTGTTCGCGCGAATCACCAAGGTGGACTTGCCGACCGCGACCCTCGGCATGCTGGCGGGCGGCTCGGCGGCGGTGGTCGCGGCCGCGGACGAACTCGACGCGGATCCCCGCCGGGTGGCGTTCATGCAGTACCTGCGGGTGGCACTGGTGGCGTTGAGCGCACCGGCGATCGCGGCCGTGCTCGATGACAAGGAGGGGCTCGCCTACGGTCCGGTGAGCCTCGGCGGTTCGGTCACCGATCCGTCGCTGCCGTACTGGATGGTCGTCGGTCGCGGGGATCAGCTCGCCGGACTGTCCATCGCGATCATCCTGTGCCTCATCGGCATTCGAGTGGGTGGCTGGCTGCGGCTGCCGAACGCGGCACTGCTGGGACCGATGCTCGTCACCGCCGTGGTGACGGGACTGGGCATCAGTCACGGCTACGCGCCCACCCATATATTCAAGGATCTGCTGTTCGTGCTCATCGGATTCGAGGTGGGCACCCGCTTCACCCGCGAGGTGGTGCGCGAGATGGCCCGGATGATCCCGGCCATGACGGTCGCGGTGCTGGCGCTGTCCGGGATCGTGGCGGGTCTGGCACTGGGGCTGGCCACCCTGGTCGATCTGGAGATGTCGGATCTCTACCTGGCGACCACGCCCGGCGGCATCAACGCGGTGCTGGCCACCGCCGACAAGATGAATGCCGACCTGCCGCTCATCACCGGCGTGCAGACGATTCGGCTGCTGGTTATGATGATGCTGTTGCCGCTGCTCATCTCTCGAATCCGTAGGTACGAAACCACCAGAACGCGGCCAGCGTCCACACCAGCACGAAGCTTGTGAGCACCAGCCCGCCGAGCACGGGCAGCAGCCAGCGGGGTGCGCCGCTGATCCGCAGCGACAGCATTTTCGATGCGAAAGCGCCGTAGAAGACGACGCCCGAGATCGAATGCGCGACGACCCGCGGCGGCATGCCGTGGCCGAATTGGAAGCCGAAGGTATAGAGGCAGTAGAAGGCCACCGGCAGGCTGAGCAGGAACGCCAGCGCGCCCGACAACCGGTGATAGATGTGCACAGATCTGGGCGCGTGAAAACAGTAAATCCATACGGCAGTGAGCAATTGGCCGATCACCAGCAGCAGTACGAGGCTGCCCAGGTAGGCCTTGAAGGTCTGCGGTTCCGAGAAGCCCCAGACGGGTAGTTGTTCGGTGCCGGGGAAGTAGTGGGTGCCCGCGACACCGAGGACGACCGCGACCGCGGCGCCGGTGAGCAGGATGGGGAGGGCTATCAGATTGCGTCGGGTCGCGGTGAGAACGCTTGTCTGCTGGGACATTTCACGATCTCCCGAATGAGGTTGCCGGGCAAGCGATTACGAGGCGGGGTTTCAGGGCCACAGCTGTAGATACGGTGCGGGGTTACAGCGGCCGGATTTCGAATTGCCACGTAATTGCCAGAGTGCCGACCTGTCAAGGTCGGATTGGGGCTCGATTCGAGCAAGATCAAAGACTTTCCAGATCACAGCTTCGCATCGGGCGTTACTCGTGTGACTAATGTGATTATTGAATACGAAAGTGATTGCTTGATTGGTTGCTGAAGAGATGCGAAACGCCGATGAAACGCCGAGAAATAGGGCAAATCACGGTATATCGCGATTCAGGGACTAAATTTCTCTGTGATCTGAAACACTTTGTGTTTCGAATTGAATTGCCAGGTCAGCGCTTGTATTGATGCAGGTCCAAAGGGTACCGCACGAGCTGGTTCACTTTCTGTTCACTTTTGGTTCAGGCTGTGTTAACTAAGCGCAATCAAGCTGTGACCTTGTAGGAAACAGACCGAGAGTCTGTATGGCGCAAGGAGACGTGAACACACATGCGATACGTGATCACCACATCTGCATAGCTCCACGGAGCGCCAATTCCATTGGCCCGTAACGGGTCTCACAACAGCAACTGACAACAGCCCGCAGCGTGCAGGTGAGCGTCGAACGACGTCCACATGGTACCGCGCTGCCTTCTTCAGGCCTGCGAGCCCGAAACCGAACAGGAATCCGAATTCGCCATGCCCACGAATGCCAAGACTGCTCTCAGTGACCCTGCCAGACGCGGCAAGGTGATCTCCGCCGTTCGCACGGCCGGGACCGCCGCCCTCGCGCTCGGCGTCTTCGGCTCGATCATCACCGCCGCCGGTTCCGCCAGCGGCGACGTCGAGCCGGCCGCACTGAAGGCCACCATCGCCGCAGCCGCGCCCGCAGCCCCCGCTGTGGCCCCGGCCGCCGAGAAGCCCGTCCAGGCGCCCGCTCCGGCCCCCATGCCGGCCCCCGCGCCCGTCCCGGCCGTCGTCGTGGCGCCCCCCGCGCCCGTGTACCCGGACAACCTGGATGGCTGGATCCGTCAGGCGCTGGACATCATGTCCTCGCGCGGCATCCCCGGCAGCTACGACGGCATCCTGCGCAACGTGCTGCGTGAGTCCAGTGGCAACCCCCAGGCGATCAACCTCTACGACTCCAATGCCGCCATGGGCATCCCGTCCAAGGGCCTGCTGCAGGTGATCGACCCCACGTTCAACGCCTACCACGTCGACGGCACCTCCACGAACATCTGGGATCCGGTCGCCAACATCGTTGCTGCCTGCAACTACGCCGCCCAGCGGTACGGCTCGATGGACAACGTCAACAGCGCGTACTGACCCGTCTTCGCCCGGTCGCCCGGGCGCTGTGGAGACTCACCGATGGCCCGTCCGATGAGGGACGGGCCATCGGCGTATCCGCAGCTGACGGCAACCTCCAAGCATCCGATTTGGCAACTATTTCGCAAACGGTCTTGATCGAAGATCGCCGAGGCGTATAAACCACCCGTGTAGCGGTTTCGGCATCCGGCCGGAACGGATAGCGAAGGGACGGGTGATGTACACCTCGAGCGCTGTCTTTCTGGCCGTGCTGCTGGCGGGTTTCGTGCTGGCGCGACTGACCACGGAACTGGTGAGCAGGAGGGCGCGCCGCAGCGGCTTCGACGCCACCGGTCTGGTCGCCGGAACCGTCTACTCCGTGATCCTGCTGATCGCCCTGCGGCTCGGTCTCGCCGTGTTCGGCCCGAATCCGGTCAGCGACTTCTTCGACTCGGTGGTCGCCTGGCTGCCTCGGCTGGCGCTGGGTTTCGCGCTCGCCGTCGTCACCGCTGTACTTGCGCGCCTGGTGCAGCACCAGGTCGCGAACCTGCTCAGCGGTCTCGAACACGGTGCGATGCTGAGCCGCTTCGCCGCCGTATTCGTCTGGGGCGCAGGACTTGTCGCCGCACTCGGGCTGATCGGCGTCGACACCTCGATCACGCTGCCGATTCTCGTCACGGTGCTCGTCGTCATCGGCGCTGTCCTGATCACCGGCTTCGGCCGCGACCTCGTTCGTTCGGTGCGGCGCACCCGCTCCGGAGCCGTTGCGCGACCGATCACGCAGGCGGGCAAGCCGATTGCCCCTGCGGTCTGACCCGCTGCTCGTGCGAGATCAGTGCGGGCGGGCCAGGGAGCAGACGGCCGCGAGGCGCAGGTGCAGCCAGTCGGTGTGCTGCCAATCCTCGGTGGTGTACGGGTTCTCGGGTGCGGCCTCGCGCAGATCCTCGAGGATGCCGCGCGCGTAACCGGCCAGCAGCACGCTGGCGGGGACCAGGCTGGAGTTCTCCACCCCGAGGTCGAGGATGTCGCGGACGGCCGCGGCATGCTGATCGATCGCCGCGGCGACACCCGGGAAAGCGTTGGCGGCCAAGGTGGCCGGAGCTCCGTGGGTGCGCTGCAGACGATTCAGGGTCTTGCGGGCCGAGACGACGAGCAGCGCGGAGCCGGGCAGAAACACGCTGGTGATGCTAGCAATTCAGCGGCTCCAGCAGTCGCCGCTGTGAGATATAGCGCACGTCGCCCCGGCACTGTGTCCGATTCAGCGGAAGGCCTTGGACCCCGTCAGTGCCTCGCCGAGGACCAGTTGATGGACCTCCGCGGTGCCCTCGTAGGTGAGAACCGATTCCAGATTGTTGGCGTGCCGCAATACCGGGTACTCAAGGGTGATGCCGTTGGCGCCGAGGATGGTCCGGCATTCGCGGGCGATGGCGATGGCCTCGCGGGTGCTGTTGAGTTTCCCGGCGCTGATCTGTTCGGGCCGGATCTCGTGGCGGTCCTTGAGTCGGCCCAGGTGGATGGCGAGCAGTTGGCCCTTGCCGAGTTCGACTGCCATATCGGCGAGTTTGGCCTGGGTGAGCTGGTAGGCGGCCAGTGGTTTGTCGAATACCTCGCGGGTACGGGTGTATTCGATGGTGGCGGTGAGGCAGTCGCGGGCGGCGCCGAGCGCACCGAAGACGATGCCGAAGCGCGCCTCGGAAAGGCAGCCCAGCGGTGCGGCCAGGCCGCGCGCCTCGGGCAGCATGGCGTCGGCGGGCAGCCGGACGCCGTCGAGGGAGAGTTCCGCGGTGATCGAGGCGCGCAGCGAGAGCTTGTGATGCATCTCCCGGGCGCTGAATCCCGTTGTGTCCGTAGGGACCAGGAAGCCGCGGATGACATCGCGCTCGCCCTCGCGGGACTGCGCCCACACCACCGCCACGTCGGCCACCGATCCGTTGGTGATCCACATCTTGGAGCCGTCGAGCACCCAGTCGTCGCCGTCGCGGCGGGCCCGGGTTCGCATGCCGCTCGGGTTGGAACCGAAATCCGGTTCGGTGAGCCCGAAGCAGCCGATCGCGCGCCCGGCCGCCATCTCCGGCAGCCACCGCAGCTTCTGTTCCTCCGAGCCGTACTTGTGGACGGCGGTCATGGCCAGTGACCCCTGCACCGAAACCATGCTTCGCACACCGGAATCCACGGCTTCCAGCTCCAGGCAGGCCAGCCCGTAGGCGGTCGCGGAGGTCCCCGCGCAGCCGTACCCATCCAGGTGCATGCCCAGCAGTCCGAGCTTGCCGAGCTCCGGCGCGAGTTCACGCGCCGGGAAGGTCCCCGCCTCGAACCACTCCGCCACGTGCGGTCGCAATCGATCCGCCGCGAACGCGCGCACGGTATCCCGAATATCGCGCTCTTCGTCGTTCAGCAGGGAATCGATGGCGAACAGCTCATCCACGGTGACCATGCGCCCCACGATATGACCGCGCCGGGCGCGCCGACAACGCCGCGCCGCAGCCGGACGGTTTCGGGTCCAGAGTTTCGCGCAGTGCGTTTCGACACGCTGACCGGGTGCGATCCGGCCCCGGGGCGGGGGCGAATTCGTGGCGTCCCTAGGCTGTGGGGTATGAGCGATCAGCTGGGTTTCTCCACACGGGCGGTGCACGCCGGGTTCGATCCGGACCCTCAGACCGGTGCGGTGAACGTGCCGATCTATGCCAGTTCGACCTTCGCCCAGGATGGCGTCGGCGGGATGCGCGGCGGCTACGAGTACGCGCGCACCGGTAACCCGACCCGCACCGCCCTGGAAGCGAACCTGGCGGCGCTGGAATCGGGCACCTACGGACGGGCTTTCGCCTCGGGCATGGCGGCGACCGACTGTGCGCTGCGCTCGCTGCTGCGTCCCGGCGATCACCTGGTGATCCCGAACGACGCCTACGGCGGCACCTTCCGGCTGATCGACAAGGTCTTCACCCAGTGGGGGATCGAGTACTCGGTGGCCCCGGTCTCGGATGTGGACGCGGTCGCCGCGGCCATGCGGCCCAACACCAAGCTGGTGTGGGTCGAGACGCCGACCAATCCGCTGCTGAACATCGGCGATATCGCCGGGATCGCGGATGTGGCGCACGCGGGTGGCGCGAAGCTGGTCGTGGACAACACCTTCGCCTCCCCGTACCTGCAGCAGCCGCTGCTGCTGGGCGCGGACATCGTGCTGCACTCGACCACCAAGTACCTGGGCGGGCACTCCGACGTGGTCGGTGGCGCGCTGATCACCAACGATCAGGAGCTGGACGTCAAGTTCGCGTTCCTGCAGAACGGCGCGGGCGCGGTCCCCGGTCCGACCGACGCGTTCCTGACGCTGCGCGGCATCAAGACCCTCGCGCTGCGGATGGATCGGCACTGCGACAACGCCGAGACCATCGCCGAGTTCCTGTCCAACCACCCGAAGATCGCGCAGGTCATCTACCCGGGCCTGCCCGAGCACCCGGGCCACACCACCGCGCAGAAGCAGATGCGTCGTTTCGGCGGCATGATCTCGGTGCGCGTGCACGGCGGTAAGGAAGCGGCGCTGGACTTCTGCGCCAAGACCAAGATCTTCACCCTGGCCGAGTCGCTGGGCGGCGTCGAGTCGCTCATCGAGCACCCGGGCGCGATGACGCACGCCTCCACCGCCGGTTCGGCGCTGGAGGTGCCCGCCGACCTGGTCCGCCTGTCGGTCGGCATCGAGGACATCAGCGACCTGCTCGCCGATATCGAGCGCGCCCTCGCCTGATCAGTGAAACACGAAGCGCCGCACCAGAATCTGGTGCGGCGCTTGGTGTATTCGCAGTCGAATTCGGGGTCCCCGGTCCGGGCGGTCCCGGCGCATCAGCTGTGGTACGGCTCCGCGGAGACGAGAGTCACCTTCATGACGTTGCCGTTGGGCAGCGTGTATTCGCGGGTCTCGCCGACCTTGGAGTCGATGAGCGCGCGACCCAGCGGCGAGCTGGGCGAGTAGGTTTCGAGGTTGTCGCTGCTGAGGCCCTCTTCGCGGGTGGCGATGAGGAAGGTCTCGGTGTCGGACTCGTCGCCGTCGTAGTAGACCTTGACGACGGAGCCGGGCAGCGCCACTCCGGACTTGGTCGGGGCGACGCCCACCTTGGCGTTGTTCAGCAGTTCCTGCAGCTGGCGGATCCGCGCCTCCTGCTGGCCCTGCTCCTCGCGCGCCGCGTGATAGCCGCCGTTCTCCTTGAGGTCGCCTTCTTCACGGCGTTCGTTGATTTCGGCCGCGATGACGGGACGGTTGGCGATGAGTACGCCGAGCTCACTCGTGAGCCTCTCGTGCGCCTCCGGGGTCAGCCAAGTCACGGTCTCGGTCATCTCGATCACTCCCTAGTAGTTGTCCCCGGCAAGCCGGGATTCCCTGAACCTGCTGCGAGTACCCATCCGGAGATGGACACAACAACAGGGGACAGCCAGAGCGATCCCTGGGGAGAGTCCCGACAGCGCCGGCCGTCAATGCAGCAAACACGGCTCCGAACTCCGGAACCGTGTATCGCGCCATTTTAGCACGATTCAGAAAGGCGCAGGTAGAAGCGTCAAAGCGGGTCGCTTAACGGACTTTTCACCCTGCTCGGAGGTAGGCCGGCACCTTGTCGGAGCAGCCGTAGACATTGCCCGCACCGGCCCGGCGACTGGTCTTGATCGTGGTCGTCACGAGGACGGTGCCGCTGTCGGATCCGGGGACGAGGACCTCGCGGCGGCCGACCTCGTCGGTGTCGCCGTCCATGGCGCGCACGAAGCAGACGACCGGGGTGCCCGGATTTTTGCGTGTCACTTTGAAATCCACGCTGGTGTTGGAGTCGTCGACGATGGTGTATCCGACGCGATCGGGTTCGATGGCCTGCGGTCCGTAGGTCTTGTAGCCCAGGTACGCGACGCCGAGACCGGCCAGAACGACGACCAGGCCCAGTGCGTACGGGAGCCAGCGGCGATTCTGCCGCGGCTTGTCTCCGTAGCGGTCGGCCGGTCTTTCACTCATGGCGGAGACGCTCCCGGGGGGTAGGTCGGAACAAACATCGATCGGATGGAACTATAGGGAATGCATATCTGACGCCAGTGCCTGGACTCGGCTTAGAGCTACGAGGTGAAAAACGTGATCGTTGAGGTGAACGAGAAGTGAGTGGTCTTCGCCTCATGGCGGTGCACGCCCATCCCGATGACGAATCCAGCAAGGGCGCGGCGACGACCGCCCGCTATGCCGCCGAAGGCGACGACGTGCTGGTCGTCACGCTGACCGGCGGGGAACGCGGCGACATCCTGAATCCCGCCATGGACACCCCCGGGGTCAAGGACCGCATCACCGAGGTCCGCCGCGAGGAGATGGCTGCCGCCGCCGATGCGCTGGGTGTGCGTCAGACCTGGCTCGGTTTCATGGATTCCGGTCTGCCGGAAGGGGATCCGCTGCCGCCGCTGCCCGAGGGCAGCTTTGCGCTGGTGCCCCTGGAGGAGGCCACCGAGGCGCTGGTGCGCGTGGTCCGCGAGTTCCGGCCGCACGTCATCACCACCTATGACGAGATGGGCGGGTACCCGCATCCCGACCACATCATGTGCCACAAGGTGTCGGTCGCGGCCTACGAGGCCGCCGGTGATCCGGAGCGGTTCCCGGATGCGGGCGAGCCGTGGACACCGCTGAAGCTGTACTACAACCACGGTTTCAGCCTCACCCGCCTGGAAGCCTTCGCCGGCGAATACGAGCGCAACGGTGAGCCGTTCCCCATGCAGGAGTGGATGGACCGGATGCGCAAGTACGCCGCTGAGCGCGGCGACATCATGGGCCGGGTCACCACCCAGGTGGAGTGCGCCAAGTATTTCCCGCAGCGTGATGACGCCCTGCGCGCGCACGCCACCCAGATCGATCCCAATGGCGCTTTCTTCGCGATCCCGATCGAATTGCAGCAGCGGCTGTGGCCCACCGAGGAATTCGAGCTCGCCAAGACCCGGGTCAAGACCGCTATCCCGGAAACCGATCTGTTCGCGGGCATCGATGACACCGACACCGAGGCTGCTGACACCAAGGACGCCGACCGATGATGCTGACGCTGCTGGCGCAGTCCACCAATTCGCCCACCGGCCCCGAATTCGGTAAGGCCTCGCCGCTGGGCCTGGTCATCATCCTGGTGCTGCTGGCCGGGACCGTGCTGCTGGTGCGGAGCATGAACAAGCACATCAAGGGTCTGCCCGCGAATTTCTCCCCGGAGCATCCGGAGCCGGATCAGGAGGCCGATGACGGCACCGAGCCGGGCATCACCACCCGCGAGGAAGACGCCGCTCGCGAGGAAGACGCCACTCGCAAGCCGGAAGCCAGCAACGGCAACACCTGAGTTGTTGTCCCGCTTCATCTTCGAGCGCACACCATGCGAAACGGTGTGCGCTCGAATGCTTTACGCCTGCTTACCGGGCGGGCTGTAGGTGAGGTGGTGGTAGGCGGTGTCGAGGGGGATGTCGACGGCGAACCAGGCGGCGGGGCGGTCCTCGTCCTGGGGGCACCAGGCGGTGGCGATGCACAGGCGGGCCACCTCGTTGGTGGCCAGGGCCGGTAGGTGCCAGGCGATGTGGGCCGGATCCTCGTAGTGCACACCGTATTCGGAGTCGGCGTCGTTTTCGAAGGTGGGCAGCTGGTGTGCCCAGCCGGGCGGCATCAGGCGGCCGTCGGCGGCCTGCATGGCGAGCAGTTCGTCGTCCGCGCCGCCGACGGACACCATGAAGCGGTCGTTCTCGATGCTCAGGGCGGCGAGGCATTCACCGGGGTCCGGGCCCGCGTGCGCGTCGGCGGGCAGATCGGTGACGTCGGCCGCGATGGTGAGCCGGGGGACCGCCGTCTGTGCCTCGACCTGCCAGATGGCCGCCCACATCGGCACGGGCGCGCCGCCGTCCCAGGCGGGTACGTCGATGCTGCCGATCAGCAGGTTCACGGTGGCGCTCGGGTGCCGCCAGCGCAGTAGCCGCGACCCATTGGGCAAGAGCCACACGGTATTCGGTCCGGCCGGTAGCGTCTCGGTGCCGATCGTCACGGCGAACCCGACGATGCCGAGCGGGGTGTCGATCACGGCGGGGCGGCGATCCGCCTGAGCCAGTTGGTCGGTGGGAAGCACCTGCCCATCATGCCGGTGTCCCGCGCGCGGCTCGCGGGGTTCCCGCCTATCCGGGGTCGGGCGGAATACCGTCGGGTTGGTCGTTGCTGACGATTCGAGTACGAAACGTCGGTTTCATCTACCCCGAGAGGCAGGGCCTTGCAGGAGATCACCCTCAACAACGGCAGCGTCATTCCCCAGCTCGGCTTCGGTGTCTGGCAGGTCGAGGACGAGCAGGCGTACAGCGCGGTGAGCACCGCCCTGCAGACCGGTTACCGGCATATCGACACCGCGCGCATCTACGGCAACGAGAGCGGCGTGGGCCGTGCCGTCCGGGACTCGGGGCTGCCGCGTGACGAGGTGTTCATCACCACCAAGCTGTGGAACTCCGATCAGGGCTACGACGCGACCCTGCGCGCCTTCGACGAGAGCCTCGAGCGGCTCGGCACCGACTTCGTGGATCTGTATCTGATCCACTGGCCGACGCCCGCGCTGGATCGCTACCTCGACACCTACCGCGCGTTCGAGAAGATCTACGCCGACGGCCGCGCCAAGGCGATCGGCGTCTCCAACTTCACTCCCGAAACGCTGCGGCGGCTGGTCGCCGAGAGCGATATCGTGCCGGTGCTCAACCAGATCGAGCTGCACCCGTATTTCTCGCAGCGGGAGATGCGTGAGCTCGCGACCTCCCTCGGTGTCGCGGTCGAGGCGTGGAGTCCGCTCGGCCAGGGCGGAAGCCTGCTCGCCGAACCGGTTTTGGTGCAGCTGGCCGAGAAGTACGGCAAGACGCCCGCGCAAATCGTGCTGCGCTGGCATCTTCAGCTGGGCAATATCGTCATCCCGAAGTCGGTGACGCCGTCCCGGATCGCCGAGAACATCGACGTTTTCGATTTCGAGCTGACCGATGGTGACGTCGCGTCGATCACCGCGTTGGACGGTCCCGGCGGCCGCATCGGACCGGACCCGGAGACCTTCAACTTCGTCGGCTGACCGCTCAGGCGGTGTGGGCGCGCTGGATGCTGTGCGTGCCCGCGCGCCTGCCGGAGTGCACGCAGTCGGCCAGCGACAGGCCGCTCACGTACGAGTTCGAGCAGATGCCCACCGCGGCCCGGCCCGCGGCGAACAGGCCGGGGATGGTGCCGCCGTCGGTGGTGCGCACCGCCCCGGTGTCCTCGTCGACCAGCAGGCCGCCGAGGGTGAGCATCGGGGTCGGGTAGGTGAGGTGCGCCTTGAACGAGATGTCCAGCAGCGCAAAGGGTCCCGTGCGGATCGGGCGGCGGATATCGGCCGGTTTGCCCATCGGGTCGGGGAGGTCGGCGTCGATGGCGTCATTGTGGGCGTCCACCGTTCGGCGCAGTGCGACCGGGTCGATGCCCGCGCGCCTGGCCACCTCTTCCACCGAGCCGCCGGAGGTGCGGCCGAGCCGCAGCAGTCGTTCGGCCTGCATGCGCTGGAACCACACCGACTGCGGCCCGAGCTGGCGTCGCGCCTCGCGTTCGAGCTCGATGTCGATCAGCAGCCAGGCGCGGTTGCCGGGGGTTTCGGCGATGGCCGCGCCCAGCGTCGCACCGTAGCGGGATTCGTCGATCATGCGCTGCCCCTGGGCATTCACGGCGAGGCTGCCGAAGAAGGCGCTGGGCGGTGCGATGAACCGCCAGGTGGAGATGGCGTCCATCTTGCCGGTGTCCGCGCCCGCCGCGACGGCCATGGTGATGCCGCTGCCGTCGTCTCCGGCGGTGCCCAGCGGCAGGCCTTCGCGCCAGGGGTAGGTGGGGGCGTGCCGGGCGACCATCTCGCCGTTGGCGATGAATCCACCGGTGGTGAGGATGACACCGGAGCGAGCCTCGATGCGGATCGGGGTGCCGTGTCGTCGCTCGATGCGATCGAGCAGCGCCTGCACCGCGCGGCGCAGACCCTGGTGGTACACACCGGGTTTCGCGGAGATCCGGGCGAGCGCGGCGAAGCGCCGCCGGACCGCCGCCGGGGCGTCCCGCAGGGTGATCGCCTCGATGCCGACGACCCGGCCGTCCTCGATGACGAGCTTCGTTGCCCTGGTGCCGGTTTCGACTCGCACACCGTGCTTCGCGGCGGACGCGGCGAGCGGACCGAACAGCTTCTTGCCGGAGACGCCGCGCCCGTGCGCCCGGTGCCCGCGCTGCCGCGGTGTCGCCAATTCCCGGTAGCCGCCGGAGTTTTCGCTGCCGGAGTAGTACAGGTAGTAGTCGTCGGTGGGGTAGGACGTCTTGTACGGGCACAGTGACGGCTGGAACGGGACGCCGTGCGAGGTGAGCCAGTCGATCATGCTCGCGGATTCCTCGCAGAACTGCCGCAGGGTGCGTTCGCTGACGGCATCGCCGACCTCGGCGCGCAGGTAGGCGAGCATGTTCTCGGTGTCGTCCTCGACGCCCGCCGCGCGCTGCACCCAGGTGCCGCCGCCCGCGTACACGATGCCGCCGGACAGCGCGGTCGCCCCGCCGCCGAGGTAGCGGTCGATGGCCAGTACGTCGGCGCCGCCCGCGCGGGCGGTGAGGGCCGCGGCCACGCCCGCCCCGCCGTATCCGGCCACCACGACGTCGGCCGAAGCATCCCAGGTCTGCATGCGCAGACCATACATCAGTAGATATGTGTATGGTCAAGCCCCTGTGGGGTGGCCCGGTATCGTGTGCGGCGCGACGAGCGGAAGGGCGGAAGGCGACCGATGCGCACACACGGATGGTCCGGAGCGGCTCCGGCCGACGACGCCGAAGCCGTGCAGCGGATTCTGGCCGCGGCCCGCCGCGCCCTCGACCGATCCGGCACCGACATCGGAATCGCCGAGGTGGCAAGGGATCTCGGCGTCACCCGGCAGACCGTCTACCGCTATTTCCCCAGTGCCGAAGCGCTGCTCATCGCCACCTCTCTGGAACGCGCCGGACACTTCCTGGACGTGCTGGCCGAACACCTGACCGCGATCCGCGACCCGGCCGAAGCCGTGGTCGAGGGCATCGCCTACACCCTCGAACAACTCCCGAACGAGAAGTACATCAGCCTGCTGCTCACCCCCGGCCGCACCAATGTGTACTCGGCGGGCGTCACCTCCGACCCGGCCCGCGCCCTGGGCCGCTCCATTCTCGAACGCTTCGACATCGACTGGGCCCGAGCGGGATTCGACGACAACCGGCTCGACGAACTTGTCGAGCACATCCTGCGCATCGCCCAGTCCTTCGTCATCGATCCGGGCCGCCCACCCCGCACCGGCGCGGAACTGCGCGCCTACCTGGAGACCTGGGTCGCCCCGGCGGTGGACCGATTGCGGCGTTCCGGGGACCCTCGGTAGTAGGTCTCGGTCCGACTCAGGCGGTGGCCTCGGTCGCGTGTTCGGCGGTGCCTTCGAGGATGGTTCGGGCGATCAGCTCCGGGTTGTCCCACATCGGCACGTGGCCGCAGTCGGGCAGGGTCAACCAGCGGGTCTGTGCGGGCAGTTCGTCGCGGACCTGGCTGGTGGAGTGGGGGAGCATCCGGTCCAGATCGCCGAAGGCGACGGTGACCGGGACCGAGATCGACTGTCCGCCGGTGAATCTCGTGTGCTCGGCGGTGCGCAACAACCGGCGCAGGGTGGGACCCGAGCGGTGCAGGTCACGGCCCATCGCGATGGCGTCCGCGGCGGTCATGCGCTCGGGGTGGCCGACGACGACATCCAGCAGCGTGCGGCGGATCGCCGTGACGGCGAGTGCGTGCCGCGCGGGCGTGCGGGTGAGTGCGGAGGCGGCCAGTCCGGTCAGGAAGATTCGGCGCAGGGGTTTCGGCATTCCGTTGTGCCACAGTGCCGCCGGGGCCAGCGCGACGACGGATCGGGCCAGCCCCCGCCTGGCCGCCTCGAGCGCGATGAAGCCGCCGAGCGAATTCCCCACCAGGTCGACGGGACCGTCCAGGCCGAGCCTGCGCAGTTCGGCGGCGAGCTCGGTCACCAGCCATTCGGCGTCGATCTCCATGCCGCCCGGCGGCGGGGTGTCACCGAAACCCGGCAGGTCCAAAGCGATCACGCGGCGATGTGTGGCCAGCCGATCCAGTACCGGCAGCCAGCAGCGGGCGGACGCGCCCGCTCCGTGCAGCAGCACCAGGGGTTGACCCGCGCCTCGTTCGATGCGGTGCCAAGCGGTCATTGCAATGCTCCTTCCTCGGCCCGGTCGTAGAGCGACTCGATCGTTTCGGCGTACTTGGCGGCGATCGGCTTGCGTTTGAGTTTCATGGTGGGAGTGAGTTCTTCGCCGCCGGGCAGCCATTCGTCGCCGAGCAGGGCGAAGCGTTTGATCTGTTCGACCCGGGCCAGCCCGGTGTTGGCCGCATCCACGGCGCCGGCGACGGTCGCGCGCACCCGCGGATCCATGGCCAGCGTGCCGATGTCGGACGAGAGGCCGTGCCGCTGGGCGAATCCGGAGGCGGCTTCGGGATCCAGCACGATCAACGCGACGTTGTAGGGTCTGCCGTCGCCGATCGCCACCGCCTGACCGATCAGCCCGTGCGAACTCTTCAGGGCCGCTTCGATATTCGCCGGGGACATGTTCTTTCCCGAGGCGTTGATGATGAGTTCCTTCTTGCGGTCGACGATCCGCACATACCCGTCGGTGTTGACGGCGGCGATATCGCCGGTGTGCAGCCAGCCGTCGGAATCGACGGTCTCGGCGGTCTTCTCGGGTTCGCCACGATAGCCGCGCATCACCACCGCGCCGCGGATCAGCAGTTCACCGTCGTCGGCGAGCCGCAGCTCCACTCCGGGCACCGCCGTGCCGACGGTGCCGATGCGGGCGCGGTGGGGATGGTTGATGGTGGCCAGGCCGGAGGACTCGGTCATGCCGAACGCTTCGATGAGTGGGATGCCCAGTGCCGCAAAGAATTCCAGTACTCCCACGGGGGTGGGGGCGGCGCCGATCATGATGAACCGGCAGCGGTCCAGGCCCATCGTCGTGCGCAGCGGCGCGAAGACAGCGGCATCCGCCAGCCGGTGCGCGGCGATCAGCGCCGGGTGCAGATCGCTTCCGGCCTGCCGTGCGCGTACCCGGCGCAGCGACAGGTGCAGAGCTTGCTGGAAGAGCAGCCGCCGCACCGGCGAGCTCGCGGCGACGCGGGCCTCGATACCCGACTTGGCCTTCTCCCACAGGCGCGGCACGCTGCCCCAATAGGTCGGCCGCACCCGAGACAGCACGTCCATGACCTCACCGAGGACCGGCGCGCTGGTGACGGTGGTGCCGGTCAGCATGGGGAAATAGTGGAATCCGAAGCGTTCGGCCAGGTGCGCGGTGGGCAGGAACGAGACCGAACATGCGGTGGAGTCCGGGAATTCGCGAGCCAGTTCGGTGAGCGCGCGCAGCATGGCGAGCTGCGAGGTATGGGTGATCTCGACGCCCTTGGGTGGGCCGGTGGTGCCGGAGGTGTAGACCAGGGTGAGCAGGTCGGTGCCGGTGACGGTCTGCCAGGCCGCGTCGAAATCGAAGGCGGGATCCGCGTCGGCTTCCAGTCGCGCGAGGGTGATGGTGTCGGCCGCCTCGGCATCGACGAGCACGATCTGCTCGATCATGGTGTGCGGCAGGGCGATCCGGATCTGCGGCAGGAAACGTTGCTCGGTCACCATGATGCGTGCGCCGGAGTTGGCGCAGACTCCGGCGATCTGTTCGGGTGTGAAGGTGTTGTACACCGAGTACGGGGCCGCGCCGAGATGGACGGCGGCGGTGTCGACGAGATGGAACTCCGGTCGATTCGTCAGCATCAGCGCGACGGTGTCTCCCCTCCGGACACCGTGGGCGGCCAGACCGGCGGTGAGGGATCGCACCCGGGCGGCGTAGTCACCCCAGGTGTATTCGACGGAGCCGTCCGCGGTGCGCAGGGCGACGCGGTCGCGGTGGACGGTCGCCGTGCGCTGGAATGCCTCGCACAGCGTCGTTGCCGTCGTCACTTGTTCCTCCCACGTGTTTGTCATCGAGTCCAAGCGCGTGGGCAGGCCACGTTGCCATTGACCCAGGATGGCCGAGAACACAAGGCCGCGGCTATGGCGCGAGTGTCGAAGTTCCACTGGGCATATTTGTCAACGGCGACAAATCGACGCTAGTGTCCAACCATCATGGCCCGTGTCCCGACGCCCCGAGACGAGCTGCTCGAACTGGTGCTGACCGAGCACACCGAGCTGCTTCCGGCCGTGCTCGAACGGATGCGTGGCGAGATCCCGAGCTATGGCCGCCTGGATCGGGCGCAGCTGGTACCGGAGGCCGAGAGCACCTTCCAGCGGCTGTTGCGGGCGATCGTCGAACGCCGTGAACTGGGTGCCGCCGAACTCGCCATGCTCACCGCGCACGGTGAGGCGCGCGGGCGGCAGGGAGTTCCGGTCACCGATATGTTCCGCGGCTGGCGCATGGCGGTTCGGCTGATCCTGGAGGAAACGGTTGCCGTCGGCCAGCGTTCGGGCGTTCCGGATCGGGAACTGCTCGCACTGAGCCAGGATCTGCTGGCGATCACCGACGCGGCGATTGTCGCCATGGCGCACGGTCATCGCATCGCCGAGGCCGAGCAGACCCGCCACGACCAGCATCGGCGCGCGGACCTGGTGCGCGGCATCCTGTTCGGCACCCTCGGCCCGGCCGAGATCCGGATCCAGGTCGAGCGCTACGGCCTCGCCGCCGATGTGCCGTACCGGGCGGTGCGCGGCCGGCCGACCGCCGCGCTGCCCGCCGCCACCCTGGCGCGGCTGCTCGAAGCGGCGCCGGACGGCGCGCGCCCGCGCGGCCTGCTGGCCGTGATCGACGGCGACATCGCCGGTTTCATCGAGATGGCGCCCACCGGTGACATTCCGGCGGCCGTGGGCCTGGGCTCACCCGCCCCGCTGGAGCGCATCGAGCCTTCCTTCCGCCGTGCCACGCGCGCCATGATCACCGCGGATGCGTTCGGCCGCAACGGTGTTCACGAGCTGTCCGATCTGGGCCTGCTGCCGGCGGTCTTGGCCGATACCGAGGTCGGCGACGAGATCATGCGTCGCTATGTCACCCCGCTGGGTGAAAGTGACAGTGCCGCAGCGCTACTCGATACCGTCGAACACTATCTGAGCAATGGCATGCGCGCGGATCTCACCGCCGCGGAACTGCGATTGCACGCCAACAGTGTTCGCTACCGCTTGCGTCGCTTCGAGCAGTTGACCGGTGTCGAGCTGAGCGACCCCGGCCGCACCCTGGAGGTCTGGTGGGCGCTGCAACGCCGCCGCGTCCGTCGATCCCGGACGGCATCGACGGACGCGGACTAGCGGTCAGCGGTTCGCCAGCGCCGCTTCGGGTTCGGTGCGGGCGGCGCGGTCGATCTTGGCGCTGAGGGCGGCGAGCAGGCCGGTCAGCAGGCTGATGGTGGTCTCGTCGGCGAGGTTGCCCGCGTCGTCGAAGCGTTCGTGTGAGCGGAAGGTGATCACCTCGGGCTTGACGACGACGTCGCTCTCGGTCCAGAGGAAGACCTGGCGCAGGGCGAGTTGTGCTCGGACCGAACCGAATTGGGTGGGGGCCGCGCCCATGATGGCGATCGGCTTGTGGGCGAGCGGGACGCCCTCGGTCCTGGTCCAGTCGGTGCTCGCCCAGTCGAGGGCGTTCTTGAGCACGCCGGGGACCGAGTAGTTGAATTCGGGGGTGGCGATGAGCAGGCCGTCGGCGGCGGTGATGCGGTCGCGCAGGTCGGTCACGATGGCGGGGCGGCGCTGCGGGCTGTCGAAGTCGAAATCGTAGGGCGGGATGGAGCGCAGCCGGTCGTAGATCTCGATGTCGAGGCCGGTGTCGAGCTGCTGGGCCGCGCGCAGCAGGGCGGTGTTGTGGGATTCGGCGCGCAGGCTGCCGGAGATCGCGAGAATCTTGTAGCTGGTCACTGCCAGGAATCTAGGTGCGACGGGTTGGCGGGTCGGGGGTCGTGCCCGCCGTTTTCGGGACATTTCACGCCAAACCGACTGGTAGAGCGGGGGTGCCGGGGTCGTAGGCTTCGGCGGTGATCGAAGGCACCATCCCCACCCGCATCGCGGCGCTGATTCGCGCCACCGCACTGCGTGCCGGTGTCGACCCCGCCGAGCTGGCGGCCATCGATCCGGCGGTCGGGCCGGCGGTGCTGGGGGACGATCTGCTTCGCGTCTCCACCGGATGGGCTTGGCGCGCTTGGGAATTGATCGACGCGGCGGCCGGGCCGGGGTCGGGTCTGCTGGCGACGGCGGCGGCCGATCGCGGCGGTCTGCACGTGTGGGACTACCTGTTCACCAGCGCCCCGACACTGGTCGAGAGCCTGCGCACGGTCGTCGAATTGCGAGGCATCGTCACCGATCCGGCGGTCGGCTGGGAGGTGGTGCACAGCGGTGGACTGCTGACCGTGCGCGAGGCCGCGCCCATCGAGCCCGCGGTGGTGCTCGCGCCGATCGAGGAGTTCATGCTCTCGATGATGCTGCGGCGGGCGCGGGAGGCCACCCGCTCGCAGCTGGTGCCGGTGCGGGTCGCGTTCACCCATCAGCGATCGGAGCGCTATCGGCTGCTGGTCGACGAATTCGGCACCGGCCGCATCGATTTCGGGGCCGAGCACGCCGAGATCATCTTCCTCGACGCGGCCGCGCTGCCGACCGGCGCGGACGCGCACCTGGGCGCGATGCTGCGCCACTACGCCGAACTGGTGCTGGCCACCTCCCGGACCGTGCCCAGTGGGCAGGACCTGATGCGGGTGGCCATCGCCGCCGCGCTCGACGCGGGCGAACTCACCCTGGACGGCGTGGCCCGGCGGCTGGCGATGAGTTCCCGTACGCTGCAACGCCGATTGAGCGAGCTGGACACCAGTTGGCGATCGGAGGTCGAGGCGGTCCGGCACGAGCGAGCCGTCGCGCTGATCCGGGATACCGGCCTGCCCGTGCAGTCGATCGCGGTCCGGTTGGGCTACACCGACGCCCGTACGCTGCGGCGGGCCTTCCATCGCTGGACGGGTCGGGGACCGGACGAATTCCGCCGTAATCCGGACCCGGTGACCGCCGCGGTGGCGACCGGGGAATAGGTTTCATCGACACGGAGTTAACGGGAGTCTGAGATATGTTCCGTTAGAAGGTGATACGAGATGGCCGTTTCCGATACCGATCGGATGATCGACGAGGCCGTCACGCGGGATCGGGCGCGTGACCGGCGTGAAGTCTCGGTGAGCACCGTCTCCTCGCATCTGGTGAGTGTGGTCGCGGAGGCCGCGATGGCCGCGGGCGCCGACCGGCAGCAGATCACCCGCATCCTCGGCGGTGACCCGGCGCTGCTGGCGGACAGCGGCACCCGGATCCCCACGGTGACCATCGCGCGGCTGTGGGATCTGCTGCGCGAGTTCGCCGGTCCGGAAGCCGGTGTGCTGGCGGCCGAGCACGCCGAGCGGGGCCGCCTCTACGTCTGGGACTACCTCATCGCGCTCGCGCCGACCCTCGCCGAGGGCCTGCGCGACGCCGCGCGGTTCAACTCCACCATGTGTGATCCGCGGGTCGCGCTGACCGTGGTCGAGGACGGATCCCTGCTCACCGCAAGCTATTTCGATCTGCCGCACCGGGAACCGGTCGATGCGCTCAGCCGGGAGTTCGCGGTCGCGGTGACGCTGCGGCGGGCCCGGGAGGGCTTCGGCGCGGCCGCTGTTCCGGTGCGGGTGGACTTCTCGCATCGGGCGCCGGTGGATCGCGGCTACCTGACCCGCGCGCTCGGTACCGCGAATGTGCACTTCGGTCAGGGCCGGGACGCGATCACGTTCATCGGGACCGGGTCCGCGACCACGGCGCAGGCGAACGACCCGGTGCTACAGCAGATTCTGCGCGCGCACGCCCGGCATCTGCAGGAGTCGATCGGTCCGGAGCCCGCCTGGCCCGCCGCGTTCCGGGCGGTGCTGCGCGCCTCGATGCCGGAGCACGGCGGGGACGGTATCCGGCTGGACGAGGTGGCGCGGCGACTGCGGCTCAGTGAGCGCACCGTGCAGCGCCGCCTGGCCGAGTACGGGACGACCTGGAGCGCCGAAGTCGAACTGGTGCGGCGGGATACGGCGATCGGCCTGCTGCGCGAACGGGACCGGTCGATCCAATCGATCGCCCTGCAACTCGGCTACCGGGACCGCCGCGTGCTCGCCCGTGCCTTCCGGCGCTGGACCGGGCAGTCTCCGGCCGCCTTCCGCCGGGCGCTCGCGAACACGGACGGTGAGGGCGAATAGGGGCAGGTGGTGACGGTCAGCACGAGTGGTGCGGGACCGGTTGCGGGAGCGCCGGTGAGCGGCGGTGAGTCGACGGTGAGGGTTCGGTGAGGGCTCCGGCCGAAGCTTTGGTCATGAGCAACGCACAGCAGTTCACCAGCAAGACCGTCCTGATCTCCGGCGCCAGCATCGCCGGTCCCGCCCTCGCCTACTGGCTGCACCGGTACGGGTTCACCGTCACCGTCGTCGAGCAGGCCCCGAGTCTGCGCGAAGGCGGCTACAAGGTCGACATCCGCGGCGCGGCAATGGATGTCATCGAGCGCATGGGCCTGACCGGGGAGATTCGCAAGGCCTCCACCGATATGCGTGGCGGCGCGTGGGTCGACGCCAACGGCAAGACCCTCACCACCCTGGGCCCGGACCTGATCGGCATGCGGGCTCCCGGCGACGACGAGGTGCTGCGCGGCGATCTGGCCCGAATCCTGTTCGACGCCACCAAGAGTGGGGTGGAGTACCTCTTCGGTGACTCCATCACCGGCATGGTGGAGCACGCCGAGGGTGTCGAGGTGCGCTTCGGGCACGCGGCGGCTCGCATGTTCGACCTGGTGATCGGCGCGGACGGCATGCATTCGGCCACTCGCCGTACCGTTTTCGGCCCCGAGGAGCAGTTCGTCCGCTCCACCGGAATGGCCGTCTGCGCCTACACGGTGCCCAACGATCTGGGTCTGGATCGCTGGGAGCTGGTGCACCCCACCCCGGGTCACGTGGTGCAGGCGTACAGCACGGCGGGGGCCGCGGCCAAGGCGCAGTTCATCTTCCCGGCTCCCGAGCAGTTGCCGGATCGCCGCGATGTGGCCGGTCAGCAGCGCCTGGTGTCCGACGTGTTCGCCGATTCCGGTTGGGAGACCCCGGGTCTGCTCGCCGCCATGCCGAATTCACCCGACTTCTACTTCGATTCGGTCGATCAGATCCACCTCGACACCTGGTCGCGGGGCCGGATCGCGCTGATCGGCGATGCCGCCTGGTGCCCGTCACCGCTCTCGGGTCAGGGCACCAGCATGGCCCTGGTCGGCGCGTACGTGCTGGCCGGTGAGCTGAAGGCCGCCCACGGCGACCACCGCGCCGCCTTCCTCGCCTACCGGGAAGCCCTGCGCCCCTACGTCACCGAGAACCTCGCGCTCGGCTGGAAGAACGCCACCGACATGGTCGCCACCACCCCGGGCACGCTGAAGGTCCACATCACCGCCATCAAGGTCATGCGCTACCTGCCCTGGAAGGGCATGGCCCTGCGCTCGATCATGAAGCCGCTGAACCACGCCGCCAACGCGATCGAACTCGCGGATTACTGAATCCCGCCCCGGCCCGCGAGGCGGATTGCTTCCGGCTGGCCCGCGAATCGGCGCGCGTGATCGACCATATGACCTGGAGCGGATGTACCCGTCCTACGGCAATCTCTCGCCGCGTGACGTCTCCTCCCGCGCTGCAACGGCTGGGCCGCGACACCATCGCCGAGCGCTACGGCAATCTGTTCTCGATGTACCAGGACGCCACCGGCGAGGACCCCTACCGCACGCCCATGCGGATCGCCCCCGGCGCGCACTTCTCGATGGGTGGCCTGTGGAGCGATTTCGACCAGATGACCTCCATCCCAGGGCTTTTCGTGGCCGGTGACGCGAGCTGGAGCTATCACGGTGCGAACCGGCTGGGCGCGAACTCGCTGCTCTCGGCGTGTGTCGACGGCTGGTTCACGCTGCCCTACTCGGTGCCGAACTATCTGGCCGGTCAATTGGGCACCGCGCCAACGGGTCCCGACCATCCCGCCGTGACCGCGACGCTGGCCGATGTCTCGAAGCGGGTCGAGGGGTTGCTGTCGATCTTTGGCAGTCAGGGCCCGGATTCGCGGCCCCGAGAACTGAATTCGATCATCGGTCGAGGCTCGGCGCGGCCGGGGTGAGAGTGGACAGGACGCGGTGGGCGCGGGCGCTCATCTCGGCAGCGGTCTGGTCCGGGTTGTCCAGCCACCAGGAGACGATGGCGGTGACACTGTTCATCCAGACCCGGGTCAGGACGGCCAGATCGTGGGGGTCGGAGAGGGCGGCGGTGGTGAAGGCCGAACCGACTCCGGCGGCGGCCTGTTCGGCGATGAGGGCGCGGAAGCGGCGGGCTACGGCGGCGGTGTCGGTGCCGGGGGGTGCGCTGCGGTCGTAGAGGACGGCCCAGTCGTGGGGGCGGGGTTCGAGGGCGGTGAAGATGGCGTCGAGGACGGCCGTTGCGGCGGTGACGAAGGTCGGGCCGGGGGATCGCATGGCCTCGGCGATGCCGGTGGACAGGGTGGTGCCCGCGCGTTCCACGCAGGCGGCGCACAGGCCGTCCTTCGACGAGAAGTACTGGTATACCAGCGGTTTGGAGACGCCCGCGCGGGTGGCGACCTCGGTGACCAGGACCGACGCGTAGCCGCGGGTGCCGAATTCGATCGCCGCGGCATCCAGGATCTGCGTCTCGCGTTCCTCACGTGGCATGCCCTTGCTGCCGGATCTCCGCGCCATCGTCTCGCACCTCGCTCTCGTCGCTGTCGCAGATCTCGACGATATCTGTCCCGGCAGGACCGGCCGTACGGGCAGTCTGAACAGCGAATTCATGAAACATGACAAATCAAGTAACCTCGGGGTCAATTATGTCTGCTACCGTCGGTTACGCATACATAGGGGTTTGCGAAAGGACCGTCAGTGAGCTTGAAAGATGTCGTTCTCCACGCCGTGCAGCGCAGTGCCTCGGGCTCATACGCGTTGCGCGGCACGCCATTCGATCCCGACACCGCGTTCCACCCGCCGCAAGGCCGGTATCGGACCGCGCATTACGGGCTGATGCTGCCGAATCTGCCCGCGCCACTGAACTTCCTCGATGTGATCACCGTGATCGGGCAGCCGCGAATCACGCTGTGGCGCAACGATCATCTGGTCGAGACCATCGATGCCGACAGCGCCGCCCTGCTGATCGGGACAGGAATCGAGTTCCCCGGGCAGTTCCGGGGCTATCAGGTCGCGCGGGATCTGGAACTGGCTCCGGATTCGAGCCTGCTGCGCTTCGGTGACGACCTTCGCTTCGAGGGCTCGTATCCCGAGTTCACCGTCACCTACCGGAACCCGGCGTTCGACCTGGATCTGCGAGTTCACGCCTCCGACAAGGTTTCTCACTTCGCGAAGTTCCGCGGCGGCCTCTACGACCACTGGTCGCTGCTGTGCAGCTACGAGGGCACCGTCACCTGGAACGGCGAGACCGTCGAGCTCTCCGGCCTCAACACCCTCGAATACGCCCGCGGCGTGGCCGTCCCACTCCCGTTCACCTTCTTCACCTATCAGATCATCAATATCGACGACACCACCCAGGTGCTGATGGTCGAAGTGCTCGGCCCCCTCGGTGTTCCGGTGCAGCGTGCGGTCTACCTGCGTTCGCTCACCGACCACGGCGGCACCTACGAGAACAATTTCGCCTTCGAAGTCCAACGCCTGGAAGCGATTTCCCGCCGCACCCCCAACGGCCTGTCCATGCGCCTGGCCACCGATTTCAGCTGGCGCGTCGACGACGACCACGGCGACGAACTCATCGAGATCCACGGCGTCACCAACAACGACTACGTCTACGGCATGGCGGGCGGGTACGCGGGCAGCTACCGCTACACCGGCCGATTCCGGGGCGAGCCGATCACGGGCACGGGCTATATCGAATACATCGGCAACCGCTGATCTTTCGATTGCCACCGGTTCGCTGAGCCGACTGAGCGGTACTGTGGGGTGGACAGTCCGGTACAGCGAAGGGGCGTCAGATGACTCGGCAGCCGGATACCTCCGCGGCCTCGGACGCAGATCTCGATCTCGGAGCGCTGTATCGGCGGCTGCATCAATTTCCCGAGCTGTCCAACCAGGAATTCCGGACCGCGGAATTGCTGGCCGACGCGATTCACGGGTGCGGATACGAGACGACGACCGCGGTGGGCGGCACCGGCGTGGTCGGGGTGCTGCGCAATGGCGACGGTCCCGTGGTGATGCTGCGGGCCGATATCGACGCGCTGCCGGTGGCGGAGAAGACCGGGCTGGCGTACGCGAGCACGGAGCGGGCCACCGACCACACCGGCGCGGAAGTCCCCGTCATGCACGCGTGCGGGCACGATATGCACGCGGCGTGCCTGGTGGGAGCGGCCCGGCGGCTCGCGCGCACGGCCCGCGAATGGTCCGGCACGTTGCTGCTGGTGTTCCAGCCGGCCGAGGAACTCGCGTGCGGTGCGCGGAACATGGTCGAGGACGGGCTGTTCGAGCGCTTTCCGGTACCGGGCATCGTGCTCGGTCAGCATGTCGGCCCGCTGCCCGCCGGAATGATCGGGTACGGCAGCGGGCCCCTCATGGCGAGCGCGGATTCGGTGCAGATCGTGCTGCACGGGCGTGGTTCGCACGGGTCGCGGCCGGAGGCGTCGATCGATCCGGTGCTGATGGCCGCCCATGTCGTCACCCGGTTGCAGGGCATCGTGTCGCGGGAGATCGCCGCGAGTGAGACCGCGGTCGTCACCGTCGGGCGGCTACAGGCCGGTGCGAAGGACAACATCATTCCCGACACCGCGGAGCTCGGCGTCAATATCCGCACCTACAGCGAGGAGAACCGCGCCCACGTGAAGGCGGCGGTCGAACGCATCGTGCGCGCCGAGGCGGTGGCCTCCGGGGCGGAGCGCGAACCCGAATTCGATTGGGACATCAGCGCTCCCGTCCTGATCAGTGATCCCGACGCGACCGCGGCGACGATCGCCGCGTTCACCGCGTATTTCGGTGCGGGCCGACTGTTCCCGATCCCGGTCGTCACCGCGAGCGAGGACGTCGGCGTATTCGGCGCGGCAGCGGGGATTCCGACCGTCTTCTGGTTCTTCGGCGGCATGAATTTGGCGGGCAGGCGCATGGAAGACCTGCCCGCCAACCACTCTCCGTTCTTCGCCCCCGAGATCGAACCGACGCTGAGCACCGGTGTGGACGCCCTGGTGGTGGCGGCCCGGACCTGGCTCGCCCCGGCTAGTTGATCAGCTTCTCGCTCTTCAGCCAGTCGTAGGCGACGTCGGAGGGGTCGGCCCCGTCGATGTCGACGCGACCGTTGAGATCCTGCATGAGCTGGTCGGTGAGCCGCTCGGAAATGGTGCCGAGCAACGTGCGGATCTGGGGATACCTGTCGACGACCACGCCGCGCACCACCGCGGTGCCGCTGTAGGGCAGGAAGAACTTCTTGTCGTCTTCCAGCACAGTCAGATTCAGGTTCTTGACGCGGCCGTCGGTGGTGTACACCATGCCGAAGTTGCACGGCGAGCTCTTGGCGGTCGCCGGGTAGACGACGCCCGCGTCCATCCGGGTGACGTTGCCGGCGGGCACGCCTTTCGAATCGTTGTAGGGGATACCGTATTTCGCCAGCATCGGGATGAAACCGTCGGAGCGGCTGAAGAATTCGTCGTCGACGCAGAACGTGCGGTCGCCGACGGGCAGTGCGGCGACATCCGAGAGCGACTTGACCTTCAACCGTTGCGCGGTCGGGGTGGAGGCGGCGAAAGCGTAGGTGTCGTTGAAGTTCGACGGCGGCAACCACTCCAGATCGTGGTCGGCCTTCTCGATGTCGTGCACCCGCTGCCACAGCTCGTGCGGGTCGGCGATGGTCTCGGTCTCGTTGTGGTAGTTGACCCAGCCGGTGCCGGTGTACTCCCAGAGGATGTCGGCGTTCCCGTTGAGCTGCGCCTGCCGCGAGGACGCCGAACCGGGCGCGCCGGTCAGATCCGTGACGTCGGCTCCGGCCGCGGCCAGATAGGTCGCGGTGATCTTGCCGAGCAGCACGCCCTCGGTGAAGCTCTTGGAGGTGACGACCAGCTTCGCGCCGTCGAGCGGCTTGTCCCCGCCGGGCAGCGTCGCGGAGTGGAAGGTGCCCGAAGAGCTCACCAGCCCGCATCCGGCCAGCAGCGAAACCACCAGCAGCGCAATCGATCCGAACCGTACCGGACTCATGACACACCTCGCGGGGTCGCGGCCCATTCGACCAGCCGCCCGAGCCAGTCGATGACCAGCGCCAGCAGGCCGACCAGAATCGCGCCGGAGATGAGCAGTCGGGGCAGGAACAGGGTGACACCGGTGGTGATCAGGGTGCCGAGGCTGGTCGCGCCGATGAAGGTGCTCAGCGTCGCGGTGCCGACCAGGATCACCAGCGCGGTGCGCACGCCGTTGAGGATCACCGGCACCGCCAGCGGCAGCTCCACCTGCACGAGGGTGCGCGCGGCCGAGAACCCGATCCCGCGCGACGCCTCGATGGTGCGCTGATCCACCTGCCGCAGTCCGACGATGGTGTTCTGCAGGATCGGCAGGATGGCGTACACGACGAGACCGATTACGGCAGTGCGGAATCCGGTGCCCAGCCAGAACGTGAACAGCACCAGCAGTCCCACCGCCGGTGCGGCCTGGCCGATGTTGGCGATGTTCACGGCGACCGGTTCGAAGCGCTTCAACGCCGGTCGGGTGAGCGCGATGCCCAGCGGTATCGCCACCACGACGACGATCAGCGTCGCCACCACGGTCAGCTTGATGTGCGCGAGGATCGTGGTCTGCAGATTGGCCCAGCCCAGCGACGCCTGCTCGGTCGCGGTGAAGGTGGTGGACCGGTACCACAGGAAGTAGCCGATCCCGATCGCGAGAATGATGATCGGCTCGAACCAGACGTCGATCGGTATGCGCCGCAACCGATTCATGACGGCCCACCCGATTCGAGGTCCTCATCGGCCGCCGGTTTCCCGGGTGCGGGGGCGAGCGAGCCGGGCTCGTCCGCGGCGGCGATCACCGGTGTCGGCGCGGGATCGGTGCCGTCGACATAGGTTTCGTAGGACAGGTCGGGCTGCTCGGACTGCCCCTCCGCCAGCTTGTTCCGGATCAGCTCCGTCACCGCCACGATGCTCAATGCGCCGACGACCGCGCCGCGCCCGTCGGTGACGAGCGTGGCCCCCTGGCTGGCCGCGAGCATGGCGTCGAGGGCGTCGTTGAGGGTCGAGGACCGCGAGACCACGGGCAGCCGCCGGTCCAGGAAGTCCGAAACCTCCGGTTTGGACGCCACTTCCGTGAGCGTGGGCCACGAGCGCGGCCGCCCGGCCCGGTCGACCACCACGATCCAGTCCTGCCCCGCCGCCTTCGCCCGCGCGATCACCTGCCCCGACGGTTCGCCGATGCGCGCGGTGATCACCTTGTCGTACTCCACATCTCGCACCCGCGACACCGTCAGATACGCGAGTTTCGCGCCGGACCCGACGAACTCCTCCACGAACGGTGTCGCCGGATCGGTGAGGATCTCCTCCGGTGTCGCGTACTGCTCGATGTGCCCGCCCTCGGACAGGATCAGCACCTTGTCGCCGAGCTTGGTGGCCTCCTCGAAATCGTGGGTCACGATCACGATGGTCTTGCCGAGCTCGTGCTGGATCGCGATCAGGCTGTCCTGCAACCGAACTCGGGTGATCGGGTCGACCGCGCCGAACGGTTCGTCCATCAGCAGCACCGGCGGATCCGCGGCCAGCGCCCGCGCCACACCGACCCGCTGCTGCTGGCCGCCGGACATGTCCTTGGGCAGCCGGTCGGCGAACGCGGCGGGATCGAGCCCGACCAGATCGAGCAGGTAGTCGGTGCGCTCGGCGATGCGCTTCTTGTCCCAGCCCAGCACGCGCGGAATCGCGCCGACGTTCTTGGCCACCGACCAGTGCGGGAACAGGCCACCGGACTGGATGACGTAGCCGATCGACTGCCGCAGCTTGTCGGGATCCTCCTTGGTGACGTCGCGCCCGTCGATGAGGATGCGGCCCTCGGTCGGCTCGATCAGCCGGTTGATCATCTTGAGGGTGGTGGTCTTGCCGCAGCCGGACGGTCCGACGAAGGCGACGATGTGGCCCGCCTCGATATCCAGGTCCAGGCGTTCGACCGCCGGATTCTCCTGTCCCCGATAGCGTTTGACGACGCCGTCGAGGGTGATGGACGCGCCGGTCACATTGCGTTCCGCCGGTACGGTCCGGCGGGTCACCGCATCGGTCATGACAGTCCCTTCGCGATGGTGAGGCGTCCGAGCAGGACGAGGAGCGCGTCGAACACCAACGCGATCAAGACGATGAGAATGGTTCCGGTCAAAGCCATTTCGAGGGCGTTCGCGCCGCCGAGCCGGGACAGGCCGTTGAAGATGAGCGATCCGAGGCCGGGGCCCAGCACGTAGGCGACGATGGCGGCGACGCCGACCACCATCTGGGTGGAGACCCGGATGCCGGTGAGGATGACCGGCCAGGCGATCGGCAGTTCGACGGTCAGCAGGATGCGCGAGCGCGACAGCCCGATCCCGCGCGCGGATTCGATCACCGACTCCGGCACCGACCGCAGGCCCACGATCGCGTTGCCGATCACCGGCAGCGCCGCGAAGAACGCCAGCATGACGAACGACGGCACCACCCCGAGCCCGAACGGCACCAGCAGCAGTGCCAGCAGCGCCAGGGAGGGGATGGTCAGCGCCACCCGGCTGGAAGTCAGGGTGAGGGCCGACACCAGCGGCAGGCGGTAGACCGCGACCGCGATGAGGACCGCGATCACCGTCCCGACCAGAACCGTCTGGAATGCCAGGGACGCGTGCTGATAGGTGAGGAATGCCAGCACCTCGCCACGCCCTCGGATATAGCTCCACAAGTGCACGGGATTCCCCTCGTCGGTCGATGACCGGGTGGTTCCTGTCGGCGGGTTCGCGTGAGCCGTTCGACGCTAGCCGAAAGCGCGGGTCGGTCTCCGTCTCGGCGCGCGGTGGGCCGATCGCCGTTATGCCGTTGTGCCCTTCAGGCCGCGCGGGCGATGTCGGCGGGCGCGTAGGCCGCGGCGTCGCCCGCGATCACCGTGCTGGAGCGGCCGTCGACGCCGACCGGGACTTCACCGGCGAGGGTGATGCGGGTCAGTTTGCGGTGTTCGCTGCCGTCGTAGTCGTCGATGGCGTAGTGCTGGGTGGCGCGGTTGTCCCAGATCGCGACGTCGCCGAGCGACCAGTTCCAGCGGGTGGTGTGTTCCAGCCGGGTGATCCGCTGCTGGAAGAGCTGGAACAAGGCCTTGGACTCGCTGCCGGAGAGACCGACGAGTTCCTTCACGAAGCAGCCCAGCAGCAGGGCGCGTTCGCCGGTCTCGGGGTGCACCTCGACCACGGGATGCTCGGTCTCGAAGTAGGTCGACTCGAACTCCCGCCGATACGCGTCGGAATTCGATTGCGCCGCACGGCCTTCGCCCGCGTAGTCGTAGGTATTGGTGTGCCGGGCGCGCAGGCTCTCGGCCAGTACCTTCAACGGCTGCGGCAGCGCCCGGTAGGCGGCGACGGTGGAGGCCCAGGTGGTCGAACCGCCGTAGCTGGGCAGCGTGACCGCGCGCAGGATCGAGGCCTGCGGAACCCGGTCCACGAAGGTGACGTCGGTGTGCCAGACGTTGGAGCGCCCGTGCTGTGAGTCGATGGCCAGGCTCTTGGATCCGGCCGAGGACAGCGTCGGATGCGGCGTGGTCGGCGTGCCGAGCAGCTCGGCGAACTCGTACTGCCCGTCCTCGGTCAGCTGCTGCTGGCCCTGGAAGAAGATCACCTTGTGCTCGTGCAGCGCGGCGCGAATGGCCGCGATGGTCCGCGTGTCCAGCCCGCCACCGAGCTGGACTCCCTCGATGCGGGCACCGATGTGCGCGCCGAGCTTCACCACTCGGACCGCGCCACCGAAATCGGACAGGTTATCGACGGGCATGCGAGGGCCTTTCGCTCGAACCGGACAACAAGCCAGATGAAACCAGCTGTTGAACAGGCTGAACACCTTTACGGTCACCCGGATCGAATTAGGGCAACTGCTCGGCGAACTGAACTCGGTCGAGTGAGGCCTCGCGGGAGTGCGGGCTTATTCCTCTTCGGTGTTGCCGGTGAGGCCCAGCATCTGCAGCAGGTAGGCGCAGTCGGCGGCGTCGACCGCGTGGCTGGCGACGGTCAGGGAAGCCATGGCGTTCTGCTTCTCGCAGGCGGCCTTTTCGGCGGCGCGCGCCAAGCTGAACTCGCTCTGCTCGTGACGAAGGGTGGTCTGTCGTGCAGAGGTCATGTGAATACTTCCCGCCAATGGCGCCGGGTCAGCGAATCCGAATGACTCGCGCCGACTGAACCTCACCCTACGGGGCGCACTTCGATCACAGAACAGGTCGGTGTTCTTGGTGTGATACCCGCCGGTCAGCGCGGGGTCAGGGCGACGGCCCCGATCTCGATCAGCCGGTCGGGCTGTGGCAGCGCGGTGACCTCGAGCAGGGCGACGCTGGACAGCGCTGCCGGCTGGCGGGCCCCGGCCGCCGAAACCGCCGGCTAGCGGGTGGATACCGTACGCGCGGTCGCTGAGCTAGCGGCCCGCGCTCCGCATCAGGCCCTGCGAGGCCACGGAGGCCACCAATTCGCCGGTGTGGGTGAAGATCTGGATTCGCTCGTACATGCGGCCGCTGCCCGCGAACGGGCTCTCGCAGCGGAGCAGTAGCCATTCGTGCAGTGTGAAAGGGCGGTGGAAGGTGATGGTCTGGGCCAGCATGGCCGCCGCTCCGCGGCCGCCGCGGCGGGCGATCTCGGACTGCGGGTACGGGCGCATGGCGACCGGGCCGAGGAAGCCCTCGCTGCCGTGGGCCAGCAGGGCCCGGGAGATGCCGGGCAGGTCGGGGGCCTTGGTGCAGCGCATCCACACATCCAGTGACGGCGATGCAGACAGATCGAGGGCTACCGCGTCGGCCCCGCCGACTGTGCGGACCTCCCACGGCAGCAGGGCGCACGGGAGGTCCGCGCACTCGTCCGGGCCGGGTACGTCGTCGGGCAACGTCGCTGTGTGCGAGAGGAAGTCGGGTTCGTCGACGCTGAGCATGGCCAATATCCGGGCGTGCTCACGTCCGTCCTGCCGGAAGGACACCTGCACGGTGGCCAGCGCCCGACCCGACTGCACCACTTCCACATCCACATCGACCTCACGGTCCGCGTACCCGCCGCGCGGGAAGACGCCGTGCAGCGACTGCACCGCCATCTCCGGCACCGTCCGCTCGGCCGCGATCACCGCCTGCGCCAGCGTCTGGCTCCCCAGTGTCGTCGGCAGCGTCGAGGTCACGTTCCTGGCCCGGAATCGCCCCGGCCCGACCTCCCCGAGATCGAGCACGCTCAGCAGATCGTCCAGGTCGACGACCGGCCACAAATGAGTTCCACCGGCCACCGGAAAATGCTCGCACACCCCGGTGAAATCGGAATGTCCGAGGATCGGTGAGTGGATGCGTTCAGTCGTCCTGGAACGCCGCCCGCACGAAGCGTGGGCCGAGGTGGCCCCGCTCGTCCTGTGTGGAGCGCGCAGCGGTGTCCGGGTCTGCGCCGACGACGGCAAGGTCATGGAGCTGCTGGTGACCGCCGAATTCGTCTGCACCCCGGATGAATTGGCAGCCGGAGCGCATTTCGCGGTGACGAGAAGGAGTGCGGGCGCACCCGTCGGTGAGGTGGGCCGGGCGGTCGGCGACCAGCGGAGTGGGGTGACAACGGTGGAGTGACGGAACACGCTGTGCCCGACGCCGATTCGCTGCCTATCGTTCGACGAGCCAATTGTCTGAGAAGGTGGAAGGCTCTCTGAGGGGTCGAGCATCAGCTCGTTCCGCTCTGCCTCGTCATGTCAGGAAGTGTTCACAGTGGACCTGCGGAATTCGTTGCACCGCTACCCATCCCGTGCTCGGCGACTGTCGTGCTACTCCGTCTGGGCCGGGCTGTTGCTCGCCGTACCCGCTGTCGTCGGCATCGGACCGGTGTCGCCGCAGGCGCAGGCCGCGAGCTGCGCGGCGGCATCGGCCACCGTGCTGGTCGCGGCCGAGACGCCGGTGCTGGACTGGTCGGAGAACCTCGGTTACGACGGCGCGGGCAATCTGTGGGTATCGCGCTCGTGGCAGAGCGAGGTGCTGCGCTACGACAATTCGGGGCGGGTGACCGCCCGGGTCTCGATCGCGTTTCCCGCCGCGATTCGGCTCGGGCCGGACGGGCTCATGTACGTGAACTCGGGTGATCTCGCCGCGAACCTGAAGTCGGGCCTGCACGGCGGCGCGATCGTGCGCTTCGATCCGGCGGCCGTGTCCCCGATGCCAGAGGTCTTCGCCACCGGTCTGTCGCTGCCCAATGGGGCGGCGTTCGATGCCGACGGCAATCTCTATGTGGCGGACAGTGCTTCCGGTGTGCTGCGCATCGGGCGCGACGGGACCGTCGACACCGAGTGGAGCGCGCGGGCGCCGAAGAATCTCGACGTGCTCGCTGGAGTGGACGGCACCATGATCAACGGTCTGACCGTCGCCGGTGACGCGCTCTACGTCACGGTCACCGCCAGCCCGACCGGACGGGTGCTGCGGATCCCGATCGACGACCCGCAACACACCACCGTCGCCCTCGATCTACTGACCTCGGCGGGCACGATATCTCCCGACGATCTGATCGTCGGCAACGACGGCGATCTCTACATCGCCACCAGCACAGGCGCTTTGGTGCGCTCCGATCCGTCCGGCAACGCCTGCACGATCGCCGTCACCCACCCACTGACCTCGCTCGCCGTCGTCCCCGGGACGGACCACGAACTGGTCGCGGGCACTATGACCGGCGAGGTGCTGCGCATAGACCTGCCGTAAGTCTCGAAGAACCGTCCGCTGCCGCGCGGCCACCGAACTCAGCCCCAGGCGCGGCGAGTAGCGGGCAGCCCCGAGCGGCCCTGATCGTCCGGGACCACGCCCAGGACCTGGTGCAGGCCGAGGCCTCCGTCCTCGAAGCCGAGGGCGGAGGCGGCCATGTAGATGCGCCAGACACGGGCTCGGCCCTCGCCGGCCAATGCGACCGCGCGGTCCCAGTCGGCTTCCAGGTTCGCGACCCAGGCGCGCAGGGTGAGGGCGTAGTGCTCGCGCAGCGATTCGACGTCGCGGACCTCGAAACCGGCTCGCTCCATTGCCAATACGGTCTCACCGACATCGAGGAGTTCGCCGTCGGGGAAGACGTAGCGGCCGATGAAGGATCGGGGGCGGATCTTGGAGCCCCCGATCGAGGAGATGGCGTGGTTGAGCAGGCGGCCCTCCGGGCGGAGCAGGGCGCGCAGGGTGTCGAAGTATTCGGCCGCACGGTTCGCGCCGACGTGTTCGAACATGCCGATCGAGGAGATCGCGTCGAACTGCTCGCCGCGCAGATCGCGGTAATCGGCTAGCCGGATCTCGATATTCGCGGACAATCCGGCCTCGGCGACGCGCTTGCGGGCGAACTCGGCCTGCGTACCGCTGATCGTGACGCCCACGACCTGCGTGCCGTACACGGAGGCCGCGTGCATGGCCATCGAACCCCACCCGCACCCGACATCCAGCAGGCGCATGCCGGGGCGGTCGGCCAGGCCGAGCTTGCGGCAGATCAGATCGTGTTTGGCGCGCTGGGCATCCGCGAGCGGGACGGCGGCGTTCGCGCCTGCCCGGCCGTCGTCGTCCGGGGCGGCGAACCGTGCGCACGAATAGGTCATGCTCGGCCCGAGCACCAGCCGGTAGAAGTCGTCGCCGACGTCGTAGTGATGGCTGATCACCGCCGCGTCGCGGTTCCTGGTGTGCCGGGGTCCGCGCGGCGGCTGCGCCTCCTCGGGTGGCGGCTTCGGGCGCCGGCCGAGCGCACCCAGTTGCCGGGCCGCAGCGGTGGCCTGCAATGCACCGGCGATCCCGAGGCGGGCAGCGTCGGGCACCGCGGACTGCAGGGCGCGCAGGATCTTGAAAATATCGCCGTCGAGATCCACCGCCCCGGAGACGAATGCGCGCCCCAGCCCGAGTTCCCCCGGGGCCCAGACCATATGGCTCAGCGCGTCCTTCGACCGGAACCGCATGATGCCGGGCTGGTCTCCGGCGGGCTGTACCGAACTCCCGTCCCAGAACTCGAAACGCAATGGCGGCTCGGCCCCGAACGCGAGCCGCAGCAGAGGTGTGAACGCGGCCGCGACCGTCGCAGGTTTGCCCATGCCACCACTATCGTCCCGAAAACCGAGTGTGGGTGGGAGGTTGGCGGCGCGCGAACCGACGGTTCGCCGACCGTGACGCGCCGCCATCCGTCGAATCAACCGGGGATCAGGCCGAGTTGGCGGAGCAGGCTGATGTCGTCGAGGCGACCCCAGCGCTCGACGATCCGGTCACCGCTGATGCGGAAAACCTGAATCCCGGTGAGCACGAGGGTCTTTCCGGTGGGCGCGACGCCCATCAGCTCGCTGCGGTGGGTGCCGCGGGCGGTGAACCGTTCGACGACCAGATCACCCTCGGCGATGAGCGCATCGACGTCGCTGTGCCAGTCCGGCAGCGCTTCGCGGAACATCGCGGCCGCCAGTCGCAGCCCCTCCGCTCCGGCCGGAGCGCCCGGGAACGGATCGTCGTGATTGACGAAATCCGGGCCGAGGAAGCGGTCGACGGCATCGAGGTTGCCCTTGGTGAACAGTTCCTGGATGAAGGTGTCGACGAGTTGCTTGTTCTGGGTGGTGTCGTTGTTTGTCATGGTTCGATCGTCGAACCGGCCCGGGTGTCGCACCATCCCAGTTAGTTGGGGGTTCCGAACCGGAATCAGCCGAGGATACTGAGATGCGTGTCGAGAACATCCGACACGGCACGCGCCGTGCACGACCTGATCCGCCATTGCCATGACGGGACGGATGTACCCGCGCTGCACGCGCAACTACTGCGATCGGTGCGGCGAATTCTCCCCGTTGACGCGGCGTTCTTCGCCACCGCCGACCCCGAGACCCTGCTGTTCACCGGAGCCTATGCCGACGAGCCACTGAACGCGGCGACACCACTGTTCATGGACAACGAGTTCAGTGGTTTGGACGTGAATACGTTTGCGGCACTGGCTCTCTCGAACGAGCACGTCGCTTCTCTGGACTCCGCGACACACGCCGACCGCTGGGTCAGTGGACGGTATCGCGAGATCATGCGGCCGCTCGGCCTCGGCGACGAGCTGCGGGCCGCGCTGGTCGTCGGCTCGCAGTGCTGGGGTTATCTGTGCCTGCATCGCGAGGATCATCCGCTCGGCTTCACCGACGCCGAGGCCGCGCTGATCGCGAGCATCGGCCCGCACCTCGCCCACGCCCTGCGGCAAGCCGTGCTGCTGCACGGTTCCCCGGCCGGGGGCGGCGGAGAACCGGGTGTCGTGCTGCTCGCCGAAGACCTCGGCGTCGTGGCGGTCACGCCGGAGGCCGCGCATCTGCTGTCGCTGGTCGAGCAGAGCCGGTCGATCGAACTGCCGCTGCCACTGGCCGTGTACACCGTGGCCATGGCATTGCGGGCGATCGAGCAGGGCACGGCGTCGGCACGGACGTTGCCCACCAGTCGAATTCGCACCATCGACGGGCACTGGCTCACGCTGTACGCCTCGCGGCTGCAAGGGCCACCCAGCGAACAGCGCATCAGTGTCGTGGTCAAGGCCGCCGAAACCGCGTCCACTGTTCCGCTGCTGCTGTCGGCCTACGGGCTCAGTCCGCGCGAAGCCGAGGTCGCCCGGCTGGTGTTGCGCGGCAACTCCACCCGAGTCATCTCCGATACCTTGCACATCTCCCCGCATACGGTCCAGGACCACCTCAAGGTCGTCTTCGACAAGGTCGGTGTGCGCAGCCGCCGCGATCTCATCGGCCGGTTGCTCCAGCCGCCCGGGAGCAACGAGGGCTGAACGGTCCGGGTGTCGATCGTGCCGCGAGCTCGGTGAGAGTGCGATGCTGGCATGGTTTCCGGTTACGGACGGACCTATACGCCGAGGAGCTGGCCATGCCCTATGCCGTGAACTTCGAAACCGTGTCCACCGTCGGCCTCGAATCGTCGCCGGTCGCGGACGCACTCGCGGGCCTGCGAGCGAACGAGGCCCGGTACTTCAAGAACAAGTACAACCACGTCTTCACAGTGGTACCGGCGAGCGAAGCGGTCTCGACCATCGACTGGGTGAGCCGAATCCTCTCCGAAGAACGGGGAATCGTGATCGCGTCCCCGCCGCTCGAGGCAACAGAGTTCCAGGTCGAGGGCATCCGAATGGCCTACATCTTCTATAAGAGCGGCCTGTCGATCAACGTCATGTACACCCTCGAAGACTCCGGGAAGCGAGCAGTCGGCTTCAAACTCTCCGACGGCATGGAGGTCCCCGCCGAACTCGACGCGTTCAAGTTCGCGCGGCAGAAGTCCAAGCTGGCCGGAACAATTCGCGGCTCGTACTTCGTCATCAAGAACGAGTACTGACCTCGTCGGTGGGCCTTGGTATCAAAGGTCCATGAGCACGTTCATTTTGATTCCGGGGGCGGGATGCGATGCGGGCTACTGGGGGCAGGTCGCGGACGAGTTGCGCGGGCTCGGGCACGAAGCCGTACCTGTGCGGTTGCCCAACGAGGACGATGGCGCCGGGCTGGCCGAGTACGCCGACGCGGTGGTGGAGGCCATCGGGTCACGGCGCGACGTGGTCGTAGTGGCGCACTCGTTCGGAGGGTTCACCGCGCCGTTGGTGTGCGACCGGGCATCGGTCGAGCGAATAGTGTTGGTATCCGCCATGATTCCGGCCGCGGGGGAGGCGCCGGGGGATTGGTGGACGAATACCGCACACGCCACGTCGGGAGATGAGGACGTCTTCTACAACGGGCTGACGGCCGAAGAGCGAGTCGAAGCGGAGCTTTACGAACGCGGGCAATCGAGCACTCCGATGGCGCGCCCCTGGCCGTTGGCGGCGTGGCCGGACGTGCCCACCCGGTTCGTATTGTTTCGCGATGACCGGTTCTTCCCGGCCGAGTTCATGCGCAGGGTAGTGCGCGAACGGCTGGGGATCGAACCGGTGGAGATGGGCGGCGGGCATATGGCCATGCTGTCGCGACCCGCTGAACTGGCTCGACTCCTGGTCTGAACCGGGGCAATGAGCCTCAGCCGGGTATCGGCGGCTGGTCTTCCTCGTGATCCTCATGGAACCGGCCGCCGGCGCACCAACTCCAAAGCGGTGGTCGCGATCGGTGCGATGCGGGCGGGCCAGCCCGCGGCGATGAACTGCTCGGAGGTGAGGTTCGCGGTGGCGTCGCAGGCTTCGAGGAGTATTCGTTGAACCCTCCAGCGCCTCCATCGCGCGATTGCGTAGTCGCTGCTCGACAACCCGCTCGCTCGGCCGATTCCGATCGTCGATCTGTTCGGTGTAGGTTTCGGCGGCTCTGCTCTCGGTTGGGTCGTAGCCCGGGAGCATCAGAACCCTGCGATCGCTGCGAGTGGCACCACGATCGTCAGAAGAAGTCCCATGTCAGCAACCCTATCGGCAGGGGTCGCCGACGCTGTGGAGTCCGCGCGGGCGCTCGGAACCGCCGCGTAGTCCGCAACCGTTCGCAGCGTGAGGGCGCGGCTGGGTGTGGCAGGGTGGAGGTGTGAATCGATTGGGCAGTGCCACATCGCCTTACCTGCGTCAACATGCCGACAATCCGGTTGATTGGCGGGAGTGGGATGCGGAGGCGCTGGCTGAGGCGGCGGAGCGGGATGTGCCGATTCTGCTGTCCATCGGATACGCGTCTTGCCACTGGTGCCATGTGATGGCGCACGAGTCGTTCGAGGACGAGGCGACCGCGGCGATCATGAACGCGAACTTTGTGTGTATCAAGGTGGATCGGGAAGAGCGGCCTGATCTGGATGCGGTGTACATGAATGCGACCGTGGCCATGACGGGGCAGGGTGGGTGGCCGATGACGTGCTTCCTGACGCCCGCGGGGGAACCGTTCTATTGCGGGACTTACTACCCGAAGACGGCGCGGCAGGAGATGCCGTCGTTCACGCAGTTGCTCACCGCTGTCAACGAGACGTGGACGCAGCGGCGGGACGAGGTGGATACGGCGGCGGCTCGGGTGGCGGACGCACTGCGGCAGCAGACGGGGGGACTGCCGGAGGGGCAGATGTCGGTGGGGGCCGAACTGGTGGGGCATGCGGTGAAGGCCGTGTTGCAGGATCTCGACGCGACGAACGGTGGGTTCGGGGGTGCGCCGAAGTTTCCGCCTTCGGCGCTGTTGGAAGGGCTGCTGCGGCATTACGAGTTGAGTGGTGATCCCGGTGTGCTGCAGGCTGTTTCGTTCAGCTGTGCGGCCATGGCGCGGGGTGGGATCTATGACCAGTTGCGGGGTGGGTTCGCGCGGTACTCGGTGGATGCGGCGTGGGTGGTGCCGCACTTCGAGAAGATGCTGTACGACAACGCGCAGTTGCTGAGGGTGTACGCGCACCTCGCGCGGCGGGAATTCGATGGCGAAGCGGCGTGGAGCGCGCCGGAATCGTTGGCGCTGAGGGTAACTCGCGAGACGGTGGAATTCCTGCTGGCGGACCTCGGGACGGAGCAGGGGGCGTTCGCTTCCGCGCTCGATGCCGACACGCACCTGGAACCGGATGGTCCGGGTGTGGAGGGTGCCACCTATGTGTGGACGCCCGCCGAACTCAACGGTGTACTCGGGGCAATCGACGGGGCTTGGGCGGCAGCGCTTTTCGGTGTCACCACCGCTGGAACCTTCGAGCACGGCACCTCGGTGCTGACCCGCTACACCGATCCGGCAGCGGCCGAATCCGAACGCCTCGAACGGATTCGGGCAGAGCTGTCCGCCGCGCGGGAACGCCGCCCGCAGCCGGAGCGCGACGACAAGGTGGTGACCGCCTGGAACGGCATGGCCGTGGTGGCGCTCGCCGAAGCCGGTGCCGCACACCATCATCCGGAATGGATCGACACCGCTGTCCGCTGCGCCCGCTTCCTGCTCGACACGCACGTGACCGACGGCCGGGTCTGCCGCGCCTCTCTCGGCGGCAGTGCGGGCACCGCGCCCGGCGTGCTCGAGGACTACGCCTGGCTCGCGCTGGGCCTGCTCACGCTGCATCAGACCGCAGAAGGGGAATGGCTGACCGAAGCCCACCGCATCCTCGACGCCGCACTCGCGCACTTCGCCGACCCGGAAACCCCCGGCAGCTGGTTCGATACCGCCGACGACGCCGAAACCCTGGTGACCCGCCCGCGTGACCCGATGGACGGCGCAACCCCTTCCGGCGCAGCCGTTCTCGCCGACGCCCTGCTCACCGCGGCCGCCCTGAGCGACCCGGAACGAGCCGGTCGCTACCGGGCGCTGGCCGACAGCACCCTGGCCCGCTCGGCCGTGCTGCTGGCGCGTGCACCGCGCTCGGCCGGACACTGGCTCGCGGTCACCGAGGCGGCCCTGCGCGGCCCCATCCAGATCGCTATCTCCATCACTCCGGATGCCGAGAAGTCCACGGCCGCAACGCTACTCGACGCGGCCCGGGTCGGCGCGCCCGGCGGATCCGTCATCGTGGTGGGCTCCCGGGATTCCCAGACCCTGCTGGCGGACCGCCCGCCGGTCGGTGACGCTCCGGCCGCCTACATCTGCCGCGGCTCGGTCTGCGACCTCCCGGTCACCACACCCGAGGATGTCCGTACCGGGCTCGTACCGCCGCTGTGGGCATGACCTGAAGGCTCGCCGCGCACCCTTCCGGCCGCCATCGAGGCGGGCACGGCGACCAGCACCGCGATCACATGCCCGGCACGGAACGCGCCCAGCGCCGCGGACTGCCACGTCCACCCGGCGAACAGGTCGCCTGGATGCTCGGCGTCCAGCACCGCGCGCAGCGGCTCGATGACCAGCGACGCGAGCCCGACCGTGCCCAGGCCGATCACGAGAACCCAGCGCGCCCAACGACTTCCGGTGAGCATCCGCGCCGCCACCGCGAACACCGCCACGTAGATCGCGACCCGGATCAGCAGTGCGGGACCGATGCTCGCCACGGTCTCGCCCGGCCGATCGAGCAGGATGGACGCGCGCATCAGGGTCTCGGCGATCCCGAATATCAACGCCGCCACGACCGCCCGGAAAGCCAGCACCGCCTGCTGCGGCCGCTCCCAGACCGCCGAAGCACTGCGTTCGAAAGCCCCGATTTCCTTCATGCCACTACGGTCCCGCCGCGGCACACTCGCGCGGATCACCCGCGAGTATCGGTTTTCCTCCGATCACATAGTACGACAGGCGTATAGGCGAGCCCCGGCGATATTCCGTTGCCGCGCGATGCGCGCGGCCCTACAGTCCGGCTGTGTCCAGATCGAATATTCCGACAGCGTATTTCCACTGCTCACACCGCCTGCGGGCGGAAGTCGCGGCGGCTCGATGATCAGCGATCGGCGCCCTGATCGGCGGCCGGTTCCGGGACCGGGGGTGGGGCCACGGCAGGGGCGGCCGCAGGGACGGTGCCGTTGCGGAGGGCTGGCGCGGGGGAGCCGAGGTCGGTCCAGCCTGGAGTGGGCGCTTTGCGGCCGCGGAGGTGGAGGGTGTCGTGATGGATCCACTTCGTGCGCTCGAAGTCGGAGGCGGCGGTGATCACTTCCTGACTCGCCAGCACCCGGCGCGGCACCTGCTTGGCCTCGGTGGTGAGCCGGGCCGCCTCGTTGACGGCGTCACCGATCACGGTGAACTCCAACCGGGTGTCGGTGCCGACGTCACCGGCGAAGACCAGGCCGCGCGCGATCCCGATGCCGATCTCGAGTTCACCCAGCGCGGCCACCTCGTCACGAATGCGACGGGCCGCGCGCAACGCGGGGGTGGCATTGTCGTCCAGTGCGATGGGCGCACCGAAAATGCACAGTGCCGCATCGCCTTCGAACTTGTTGACCAGGCCGTGATTGTCCTCGGTGGCGGCCACCACGATGGTCAGCAGCCGGTTCAGCTTGGCGACGAAGTCGTGCGGCGCGAGCTCCGTGGCCATCGCCACCGAACCCGTCACATCCACGAAAAGCGCTGTCACGACCCGCATATCGCCGGTCAGATTGGTGCTGCCCGACAGCGCGCGCTCGGCCACCTCGGCGCCGACGTGCCGGCCGAACACATCCCGCATGCGTTCGCGCTCACTGAGATTGGCGGCCAGCTCGTTCACCGAATGCTCGAGCCGGCCGATCTCGCTGGTGCTGCCGATCGGCACCCGCACCTCGAGATCACCGGCCGCGATCCGGTCGAGGGCGTCACGCAGGCTGTGCATGGGACTGGCGACCGCGCGGGCGAGCGCCGCCGTCGCCACCGAACCCGCCGACAGTCCGACGAGGGCGAGATAGATGGCGGTGCGAATCCGACTGTGCGGGTCCGAAGTCGGATCCGCCAGCACCGTGATCAACATGAACAGCGGCACCGCACCCGTCACCGCGAAGGTCACCAGCACCCGGGCCAGCACGGTGTTGCTCCAATGTGCCGTGCCCTCCAGCACTTCCGCCACCACCGGGATGGTCGGGCGGATGAGCCGATCCACGATCAGGAAGGTGAGCGCCGCCGACTCCAGCCCACCGAGCGTGAACATCGACAGCACCACCGGGAAACTGCGCTCCTCGGTGGCGTGCGCGAAGACGATCGCCGCCACGATCACACCGGGCAGCCAGATCGCCAGCGCCCGGAAGGTGATCGAGATCGGCAGCGACAGCAGCCGCTGCGCCTCGGTCTCACTCGGCGGCCGATGTTGATCCAGCCAGCCGAAATAGTGCTCCCGATCCCGCACCGCCAGCACGATGCCGACCGTCGCGCCGATCGCCGGATAGATCGACACCCACCCGAAGGTCTGCAGCCAGTGCGGCCCGATCCGGCCCAGGAACCCCGACAGCCACAGCTCGATGCTGATCACCGCGAGACCACTCAGATTGCACGCCATGACGACAGCAGACAGACCCCACCGCGCACGCAGCGCCCACAGGATCATTCTGCTGGTCACGTGGGTGACTTTAGAGACCTTTGGGTCGACATTGCACCTTTGTGAGCAAATGTTCCGGTCAGCTGAGCAGCACCAGCCAGATGGCTACGTAGTGGCACAGGGCCGCGACAACGGTTGCCGCGTGGAAGAACTCGTGGTGGCCGAAGACCTCCGGCCACGGGTCGGGCCAGCGCGCGGCGTAGAGGATGCCGCCGACGCTGTAGGCGATACCGCCCGCGAGCAGCAGTAGTACGGGGGCCCAGCCCACATGGTGGATCAGGGTGCCCGCGACCGGCACGATCGCCCAGCCCAGCACCAGGTACAGGGGGACGCCGACCCAGCGAGGAGCGGTGGGCCACAGCATCTTCAGCGCAACCCCGGCCAGCGCACCCGCCCACACGATCGACAGCAGGATGGTTCCGGCCCGCCCGCGCACGCCGAGAAGTGCGAACGGCGTATAGCTGCCCGCGATGAAAAGAAAGATCATCGAATGGTCGGCGCGTTTCATCCACATTCGCGCGCGAGTGGTCTGCCAATTCACCCGGTGATAGGTCGCGCTGACACCGAACACTCCGCACACGGTGATCCCGTACACGAGCGTCGACCAGGTCGCGGTCGCCGATTTCGTGGCCGCCACCGACACCAGCACGACGACCGCGATGGCCGCCACACCCACCGCCCAGGCGTGAATCCACCCGCGCATGCGGGGTTTGATCGCGGCCGCCTCCTGGCGCACGGCGTCGAGCACTTCCGCCACCTTCGTGACGGGCTGCACAGCGTCGGACATAAGTTCCTCCTCGGTAACCTACGGTACCGTAGGTTGCGTCGAACCAGCCCGTCCAGTGGGTGTAGTCACGTGCCATCCCGGGCGTTTCGGTCGAAAGTCCCGGGCGCTCCGGTATTCGTTGCGGGGGCGTAGGGTTGCGGCGTGAAAGTTGCGAGTCAGGTCCGTGGACTCCCGTATCGCATATATGAAGCCAGACTGTCGCAGCAGTTGGCGGGCAAACAACATCCCCGGCATGTGGCGGTGATGTGTGACGGCAATCGGCGCTGGGCCCGGGAGAACGGGTTCAGTGATATCAGCCACGGCCATCGGGTCGGTGCGCTGAAGATCGCGGAGCTGGTCGGCTGGTGCGGCGAGGCCGGGATCGAGATGGTCACCCTCTACCTGCTGTCCACCGAGAACCTGCGCCGCGACAGCGACGAGCTGAGCACCCTGTTCGAGGTGATCACCGACGTCGTTGACGAACTGTCCGCGCCCGAACAGCATTGGAGCGTGCGCATCGTCGGCGCGCTCGACCAGCTGCCCGGCGATATGGCCCGCCACCTCAGCGAGGCCGCCAAGAGCACCGAGGGCCGCACCGGCGTCCACGTCAACGTCGCCATCGGTTACGGCGGCCGCCAGGAGATCGCCGATGCCGTGCGCTCCCTGGTCCGCCAGGAGATGGACGCCGGGGAGACCGGCGAGGACCTGGTGCAGTCGATCACCGTCGACGCCATCGGGCAGCACCTCTACACCTCCGGACAGCCGGACCCGGACCTGGTCATCCGCACCTCGGGCGAACAGCGGCTCTCGGGATTCCTGTTGTGGCAGAGCGCCTATTCGGAGATCTGGTTCACGGAGGCGTACTGGCCGGAGTTCCGGCGCGTGGATTTCCTGCGCGCGCTGCGTGATTACGCCGCCCGGCACCGCCGCTTCGGCGCCTGAAGCCGAGCCGCTTCGGCGCTTGAAACCTGACCCTAGGCCACGGTTACTCAACGGTTGCGTTGCAGTGCAACGGCTTCCGCGTGCGTGCCCGGAATGCTCCCGTACCGTCGGAGTGCATGAGCGAGCTGAGCGCGGGCACCGACGCCCCCATCGAACCCCAGGTCGCGGCGGTGCCGTACATCAGCTACGAGGAATTCGGCCGCCGTTTTCTCGAATACGCGGCCTCGCCCGAGCGGATAGCCGGGGCGTTCGAGAAGCTCACCGGTGAGGCGTTCGCCTTCGGCCCGATCGGGGCCGGTCCGGGCAAGATCGCGAAACTCTCGGCCACGGTCCGGCTGGGGCAGCCCAGGTTGAAACGTGAAGTGGACGAGACCATTTCGTTCGACCTGGTGATTCCGCTGCAGGTGGATCTGCTCATCGACCTCGCCGTGGACCGCTACCCGTTCCGGGTGGACGGCACCATTCACCTGCACCTGACGGTCCGCACCGCCGAACCGCTGTGCGTGCTGATCGAGATCGCCGAACCGCAGCCCAGCAATGTGCGCATCAATGTGGCCAGCGCGACTCGGCGCGGTGAACTGCTGCGCATCCTGGCCAGCGTCGACCACGAGATCCGCCGCTTCGTCTCGCGCTATATCGCCACCGAGATCGCGAAACCGAATATCCAGGCCGCGACCGTCATCGACGTCGCCGCGCGCCTGGACGCCGCCTGGAAACTCTGAACCTCAGAGCTTGCGCAGCCGCAACCGGTTGATGGTGTGGTCGGAATCCTTGCGCAGCACCAGGGTTGCGCGCGGACGCGTCGGCAGGATGTTCTCCACCAGGTTCGGGCGATTGGTGTTGTGCCAGATTTCCTTGGCCTGGTTGGTGGCTTCCTGATCGTTGAAGTTCGCGTAGTGATGGAACGCGGAATTCGGGTCGGAGAACGCGGTTTCGCGCAGCGACAGGAAGCGCTGTACGTACCACTTCTCGATGTCCTCGATGCGGGCGTCCACATAGACGGAGAAGTCGAACAGGTCCGAGACCATCAGGCGGGGACCGGTCTGCAGCACATTGAGGCCCTCGACGATGAGGATGTCGGGCTGGCGCACGCAGTGGTGCTCGCCGGGCACGATGTCGTAGGCGATGTGCGAGTAGACGGGTGCGCACACCTCGTGCGCACCGGATTTCACCTCGGTGACGAAACGCAGCAGCTTGCGGCGGTCGTAGGACTCCGGGAAGCCCTTGCGATGCATGATGCCGCGGCGGGTGAGTTCGGCTGTCGGGTAGAGGAATCCGTCGGTGGTGACCAGATCCACCCGCGGATGGTGATCCCAGCGGGCCAACAGCGCCTGCAGCACACGCGCGGTGGTCGACTTGCCGACCGCCACCGAGCCCGCCACGCCGATCACGAACGGCACCTGACGGTCCGGATGGGATTCACCGAGGAAGGTGGCGGTGGCGGCGAACAGGCGCTGCCTGGCCGCGACCTGCAGGTGGATGAGTCGAGCCAGTGGCAGGTAGACCTCGGCGACTTCCTCGAGATCGATCTGCTCGCCCAGACCACGCAGTCCGACGAGCTCTTCCTCGGTGAGGATCAGCGGCGTCGATTTACGCAGTGTGCGCCACTGTTTGCGATCGAACTCCACGTAGGGGCTGGGCTCACTCATCCGTGCCATTACTCGTGTCCCCGCTCCGGCGAACAACAGCATCCTGGTGTCTGCGAACAACAGCACTCGGGAAGCCGCATCGTCGCCGTGCCCGGCGATCCGGCCCACACTCCACGCATAGGCGAATTGTGCTCGGCCTCAACATCGCGGTGAACACCAGGTGTACCTACTCGCCGGTAACCGGAGTGAGATAGGCCACGCGGCCGAGGGGTGGCGCGGGGGTGCGGACCCTGGTTCTCCATCCCGGAAACGACGGTCATCCCATAGGGTCTGGGGATGGCTGCGCATCCACTCGTCACCGAATACCTGCGGCTGGGACTGGCTTTCGACCGGCTCGAGGAGGGCTTCGTCGACGCCTTCACCGGCGATCCGGCACTACGCCGCGAGATCCAGAACGCGCCCGCGCCCGAGCCCCGGGATCTCGCGCATCGGGCCGCCGCGCTGCGCAAGGAACTGCCCGACGCCGGACTCGCGGCGGAGCGCACCGAGTTCCTCGACGCGCACCTGCGCGCGCTGGAATGCTCGGGACGCAAATTCGCGGGCGAGGCCATCGGTTTCGTGGACGAGGTCAGCGCCTACTTCGATGTCGACATCGCCCCGGGCGACGAGGCCGACTACCGCGAGGCGCACCGGCAGCTGGACGAGGTGCTGGCGGGCGACGGTGAACTGTTCGACCGCATCACCGCCCACCGCCACGCCGACGAGATCCCGCCGGAACGCCTGCACGAGTGCGTCGCCGCGTTCTCCGGCGCACTGCGCGAACTGGTTCGCGACCGGTATCCGCTGCCGGACAACGAGCATGTCGAATACGAGGTGGTCGGCGACAAACCGTGGTCGGGGTTCAACTACTACCTGGGCAACTTCCAGTCCAAGGTGGCCATCAATTCCGATCTGAAGCAGCACATGTCGCAGCTGCCGCATCTGATCGCGCACGAGTCGTACCCGGGGCATCACACCGAGCACTGCCGCAAGGAAGCCGGGCTGGTGGCGGGTGGTCAGGACGAGCAGACGCTGTTCGTGGTCAACACCCCGCAGTGCCTGATGGCGGAGGGGTTGGCGGATCTGGCCCTGAAGTCGATCGTGGGTCCGGGCTGGGGTCGCTGGGCGCAGGAGATCTACGCGGATCTGGGTCTGCGCTTCGATGGTGAACGCGCCGAACGCATTTCGACCGCGTCGGCGAATCTGCTGGGCGTCCGGCAGGATGCCGCGCTACTGCTGCACGATCGGGGTCGCGACGCCGACGAGGTGGCGGCATTCCTGCAGCGCTGGAGCCTGTCCACGCCGGAGCGGGCGCGGCAGTCGCTGCGGTTCCTGTCTTCGTCGCTGTGGCGGGCCTATATCTCCACGTATGTGGAGGGCTATCGACTATTGGGCGGCTGGCTCGACGAGGCCGCCGATGCGGGGGATCGGTCCGAGCGGTTCCGTCGGCTGCTCGACGAACCGCTGACACCGGGCGCGATTCGCCGCATCTGAGGTGTGGCCCGGACCTGGTCCGGGGTGCTCGGGATTTCGCGTGCGATTCCCGCGATAGGATCGCCTCACCGCGACTGGCGCACTCGAGGTGGAAGCAACCACCGGGAAGCACCGAAGTCCCGCACCGCGCGCCTGGGTGCTGGGCAGCCCCGATTCCGGCTCTTGTTTTCGAGAGCCGGATACGAGGCACCCGAGCCCGGAGGATGCCATGACTTCCGCCAGCCCGAACGCTGCCGCCGACACTCAGAACCCCCCGACCGGCGCTGCGGCGACGGACAATACACTCGCCGGTGTGACCCAGACGAGTGCTTCTGTCAACAGCCAGTCCCTCGCCGAACTCGATCCCGAGGTCGCTGCCGCGATGGGCGGAGAGCTCGCTCGCCAGCGCGACACCCTCGAGATGATCGCGTCGGAGAACTTCGTGCCGCGCGCGGTGCTGCAGGCGCAGGGCAGCGTGCTGACCAACAAGTACGCCGAGGGCTACCCGGGCCGTCGCTACTACGGCGGCTGCGAGAACGTCGACATCGTCGAGGATCTCGCCCGCGCCCGCGTCACCGAGCTGTTCGGCGCGGAATACGCCAACGTGCAGCCGCATTCGGGTGCGCAGGCCAATGCCGCGGTGCTGCACGCGCTGATGAGCCCGGGCGAGAAGCTGCTCGGCCTCGACCTCGCGCACGGCGGGCACCTCACCCACGGCATGCGCCTGAACTTCTCAGGCAAGCTGTACGACGTGCACGCCTACGGCGTGTCCAAGGAAGACCACCGCGTCGACATGGACGAGGTCCGCAAGATCGCCCGCGACACCCGCCCGAAGGTGATCGTCGCCGGTTGGTCGGCGTACCCGCGGCACCTCGACTTCGCGGCCTTCCGCGAGATCGCCGACGAGGTCGGCGCGTACCTGTGGGTCGATATGGCGCACTTCGCGGGACTCGTCGCCGCGGGCCTGCACCCGTCGCCGGTGCCGCACGCGCACGTGGTGTCCTCGACCGTGCACAAGACCCTCGGCGGCCCGCGCTCCGGCGTGATCCTGGCCAAGGAGGAGTTCGCCAAGAAGCTGAACTCGGCGGTGTTCCCGGGCCAGCAGGGCGGACCGCTCATGCACGCCATCGCCGCCAAGGCCGTCGCCTTCAAGATCGCCGCGGGTGCGGAGTTCGCGGAACGCCAGGCGCGCACCATCTCCGGCGCGCAGATCATCGCCGAGCGCCTGACCCAGGCCGACGCCCAGTCCAAGGGTGTCACCGTGCTGACCGGCGGCACCGATGTGCACCTGGTGCTGGTCGACCTGCGCAACTCGCAGCTCGACGGCCAGCAGGGTGAGGATCTGCTGCACGAGATCGGAATCACGGTCAACCGCAACGCCGTCCCCTTCGACCCGCGCCCCCCGATGGTCACCTCCGGCCTGCGCATCGGCACCCCCGCGCTGGCCACCCGTGGCTTCGGCGACACCGAATTCACCGAGGTCGCCGAGATCATCGCCGCCGCCCTCACCGGCTCCGCCGACTTGGACTCCCTGCGCCAGCGCGTCGCCAAACTGGCCCAGCAGTTCCCCCTCTACGACGGCCTGGAGGACTGGAAGCTGCTCGGCTGAGCCGCTTTCCACGCACCGAGACCACGAGCCCGCCACGATCACCAGATCGTGGCGGGCTCGCTCATTTCGGAAATACTCGGAGGTGTTCACGGGTTGCGCAGGCAGGACGACTTCTGACGGAAGAGGCGGAGCATGGCGCAGGCGGTCAGGTTCGACGAGTACGGCGATGTCGATGTCTTGCAGGTCGTGGAGGTGGCTGAACCGGAGCCCGGGGCGGGTGAGGTCGTGGTGCGGGTGGTCGCGGCGGGGATCAATCCGGGGGAGGCCAAGATTCGGTCGGGGGCGTTGCACGATCGGTGGCCCGCGAGTTTCCCCTCCGGGGAGGGGAGTGATTTCGCTGGGCGAGTGAGTGCGCTCGGGGCGGGTGTGGGCGGGGTCGCGGTCGGGGACGAGGTGCTCGGGTTCACAAACGAGCGGGCCAGTCAGGCCACCTTCGTCGTGGTGCCGGTGGATCAGGTCACGCCCAAGCCCGCGGCCGTGTCGTTCCCGGTGGCCGGGGCGCTGTTCGTCGCGGGCTCAACGGCTTTCGCGGCGGTACGGGCCGTGGACGCCGGCGAAGGGGATGTAGTCGCGGTTTCGGGTGCTGCCGGTGGCGTGGGATCGCTTGTGGTGCAGCTGCTGCTGGCGCGCAAGGCGACGGTGATCGGGATCGCCGGTCCGGCCAACCATGACTGGTTGCGCGAAAAAGGTGTAACCCCTGTGGAATACGGCGACGGGCTTGCCGATCGTCTTCGTGCGCTTGCGCCCGGTGGCATCGACGCCTTCATCGATACCCATGGGGTCGGGTATGTGGCGCTGGCTGTCGAGCTCGGGGTGAAGCCCGATCGCATCGACACCATCGCGGACTTCGAGGCGGTGGGCAAGTACGGCGTGAAGGCCGAGGGCAGCGGGGCCGCCGACACCATCGATGTGCTGGCCGAGCTCGCGGACCTGGTCGCGGCGGGCACCCTCGAGGTCCCGATCGCCGCCACGTATCCGCTGGCCGAGGTACGCGAGGCCTATCGGGAGCTCGACCGGGGTCATACCCGTGGCAAGATCGTCCTCGAACCCTAGTCGGAAACGTTTGCCCCGCAACGCCATTCGACTAGTCGACGGGGCGGGGCCGAATTGAACCCGGTCGCGGGTCTCGCGGCCTACCGCGTCAGAGCGTGAAGAAGCGCCGGGGGCCGCCGGTCAGCGACGGGGCGTCCGCGGTGGTAGTGGCGATGAGCTGCTTGGGATTCGGGTTCACCCAGCTGCGCTCGCCGGACCCGGTGCGCAGCACCACGGTCGGCACGGTCTCGTTGCCGTCGGCCACCGAACGCACGAAGGCCGCCGCCTCGGGGTCCTCCCAGATGTTCACCTCGCGGTGGATGATGCCGTGCCGGTTCAGGACCCGCCGCATCCGTGAACAGTAGGGGCAGCCCGGTCGCCGATAGACGATCAGTTCGGGGACGGTATCGGCGCTCATGTCCGGAGTGTATGCCGGTTGCGGGCAACCGACCATCGCCGGCCGCCCCGCCCTCGGACGGTCCGATTCACCTATCCGGCAGGAGGATTGAAGGCCGTCATGGCTGTATGTGCTTGGCCAGGTAGTCGACGTACATGGGGCGGAGGACCTCGCCGATCTCGCCCTCGCCCGCGTGCACGTAGTCGTCGAGCATGGGCAGCACGTACTTGATGTCGGCCTCGCTCTCGCCGATATCGCCGGCGGCGGCCTCGGCGGCCGGGATCGACTTCAACAGTTCCCACAGGAACTTGACGTCACCGCGGCGGGCGGCCAGCTTCACGGCGCGGTCGTGCAATTCCTTGGTGGACAGCGTCTGCAGATCCGGAGTTTCGGCCATGGCATCGACTGTAATGGAGGGTATGGCACAGCGACCGAGGTACCTGGTCAAGCGCGTGTACGACGACCCCGAGCCGGGCGACGGCCGCCGGGTGCTGGTGGACCGGCTGTGGCCGCGCGGCGTCAGCAAACAGCAAGCGGCGATAGACGAATGGGCCAGGGACGTGACGCCGTCGGGTGATCTTCGGAAGTGGTATCACGCCTCGCCGGAGACACGCCGCACGGAATTCGAGCGCAAGTATCGAATCGAACTCGGCGCGGACCTGGCACAGGAGGCGCTGTCGCACTTGCGAAAACAGGCCGCGCTAGGGCCGTTGACACTGGTCACGGCCACGAAAGACCCGGAGCACAGCCACCTCCCGGTACTCCTCGATGAATTGGACGAAACGCCCACAGCGGACTCGCGTTAACGCGATCTTCACCAATGCGCCCGACAGTCCGGGAGCCGGATCGCGATTTCGGCGGTAGCGTCGGTTGTGCGGGCCGCGTAGGTGTGGTTCGTACGGGAGGTCCTGATCGTGACTGAGCAACTCAGTGCGAGGGGGCCGGCACTCGGCTCTCGGGTCGCAAGACTCCAAGGCTGACCGGCCCAGCGAGAACGCTCGCGCGGTGTCGCGCGAGTGGCAAAGGAGCCCACCGTGACTGATGCACGCTCCGTCATTGCTCCCACCGGGAACGCCCGCTCCAACCGGAGCCCGCAATCCACGGCTCCGGGAGATCGCGCCTCGCAGTCGTCCGAATCCGGACTCAAAACCTTCGTAGTCGATACGTCGGTGCTGCTCTCGGATCCCTGGGCGCTGACCCGCTTCGGCGAGCACCGTGTGGTGTTGCCGCTCGTGGTGATCAGTGAACTCGAGGCAAAACGTCATCACCACGAACTCGGCTGGTTCGCTCGCGAGGCGCTGCGCATGCTCGACGACATGCGCCTCGCACACGGTCGGCTCGATCAGCAGGTGCCCGTCGGCACCGGCGGCGGCACGCTGCAGGTGGAGTTGAATCACACCGATCCCAGTGTGCTGCCCGTCGGATTCCGCACGGATTCGAACGATTCCCGCATCCTCGCCTGCGCGCTCAACTTCGCGGCCGAGGGCGAGCAGGTGGTCCTGGTTTCCAAGGACATCCCGCTGCGCGTCAAGGCGAGCGCGGTCGGCCTGGCCGCGGACGAGTATCACGCCCAGGACGTCGTCACCTCCGGGTGGACGGGCATGGCCGAACTCGAGGTCGCCGCGACCGTCGTGGACAAGCTGTACACCGAGTCCATCGTCGATCTCGACGAGGCCCGGGACATGCCGTGCCACACCGGGATTCGGCTGCTCAGCCCGCGCGGCAGCGCGCTGGCCCGGGTGACCCCGGACAAGCGGGTGCAGCTGGTGCGCGGCGACCGGGAGGCCTTCGGGCTGCACGGGCGTTCCGCCGAGCAGCGGGTCGCGCTGGATCTGCTGCTCGACGAGAGCATCGGCATCATCTCCCTCGGCGGGCGGGCCGGTACCGGAAAGTCCGCACTGGCCTTGACCGCCGGGCTCGAGGCGGTGCTCGAACGCCGCACGCATCGCAAGGTGGTGGTGTTCCGTCCGCTGTACGCGGTGGGTGGTCAGGAGCTCGGTTACCTGCCGGGTTCCGAGGCCGACAAGATGGGGCCGTGGGCGCAGGCCGTCTTCGACACCCTCGAAGGGCTCGCCAGCCCCGAGGTGATGGAGGAGGTGCAGGCGCGCGGAATGCTGGAAGTGCTTCCGCTCACCCACATTCGCGGCCGTTCGCTGCACGACTCGTTCGTGATCGTGGACGAGGCGCAATCGCTGGAACGCAATGTGCTGCTCACGGTGCTGAGCCGGTTGGGCAGCGGGTCGCGGGTGGTGCTCACCCACGATGTGGCGCAGCGCGACAACCTGCGGGTCGGACGACACGACGGCGTGGCCGCCGTGATCGAAAAGCTCAAGGGGCACCCGCTGTTCGCGCACGTGACGCTCACCCGCAGTGAGCGCTCGCCGATCGCGGCGCTGGTCACGGAAATGCTGGAGGAGTTCGGGCCCAACTCCTGAGCTGACTCCCTGAAGTAGATCTCTGGTCGGGCGGCGGTGCCGCCCGACCAGGCAACTTTCCAGCATTGGTTTCGCTTTCTTTCTCCCGGGGTATATTGCGCTGAAACATGTGCTCGGCAAGCAATTTTGGCGGCCGATGTCCGTTCGCTGAAGATTTGCCGAGTGTCGGCCAGGATTCGCGGGAGGATGGAAATGCACCACTTCGCACGACGTACGGCTGGCATCATCGCGGCGATCGCGGTAGTCACCGCAATGGGCGCGGGTTGCACCAAGGACAAGAACGACAGCTCGAGCTCCAGTTCGACCACCACGGCGGCCACCACCACGGCTGCGGCCGAAACGACCACGGCCGCCGCCGAAACCAAGATCGCGGGCAAGGACGGCACGGAAATCACCGTCGCCGGAGGCATTCTCGACAAGTACACCCAGATGGGTGGCGCCACCGGCACCCTCGGCCTGCCCACCGGACCCGCCACCGAGGCGCCCGACGGCGGCAGCGTCCAGGAATTCGACGGCGGCGCAATCTACTCCAGCTCGACCCACGGCACCCACGTGGTGTGGGGCGAGATCCGCAAGGCCTGGGACACCGACGGCGGCGCCACCGGCAAGCTCGGCTACCCGACCAGCGACGAGTACGACATCGCGGGCGGCAAGCAGAGCGATTTCAGTGGCGGCTCCATCACCTGGGTGAACGGACAGACGACCGTCACCGAGAAGTAGCCCGCGCGGTCCGGGGCGGTGCGACCGCCCGCCCCGCACCCGCTCGGACCGCCCCGGGCGCACTCCGCTGATTCCCAGCGCCAGCACAGGTTCGGGACACGCCGGGACGATAGCCGATTCGAATACCGGGTGAAGGTCCCCACATTTGCCCGAATGCCGCTAGGTTGTCTGCGTGCAGAACGCTTTGTCAGACCGGGAACTGCTGGAATCACTGGCCCCGGTGGTGGAAACCAACCTCGCGCGGCATATCGCCGCCGCCGCCGAATGGCAGCCCCACGACTATGTGCCGTGGAGCGACGCCCGCAACTTCGAGTTCCTCGGCGGAACCGATTGGGATCCCTCGCAATCCGAGCTGAGTGAGGTAGCCAAGACCGCGCTCACGGTGAGCGTGCTGATCGCCGACAACCTCCCCGCCTACCACCGGGAACTCGGCAAATACCTGCGCACCGGGCACTGGTGGCGCTGGGTCGGTCGCTGGACCGCCGAGGAGAACCGGCACGAGATCCTGATCCGCAACTACCTCACGGTGACCCGGGCCGTCGACCCGATCGCGCTCGAGCGCATGCGGATGCAGCACATGACCGACGGCTTCCGCCGCCCGCCCATGCACCTGCCCGACGTGCTCGCCGCCTGGGCCTTCGAGGAGTCCGCCGCCGCGATCCGGCACCGCACCACCGCGACCCTCGCGGGCGACGTCATCGTGGCCACCATCGCCGACCGCCTCGCGGCCGACGACGAACTGCAGGCCGTCTTCTTCGCCAACCTGGTCGCCGCCGCCCTGGACCTGATCCCCGACCAGACCGTGCGCGCCATCGCCGACCGCATCGCCGACTTCCACACCCCGGTCGTGCAGCTCTCCGACGGCCGCACCAGCGACGAGGTCCTCGCCGAGGCCGGCATCTACGACCGCGCCAACGAGGCCGAACTGGTCTTCCGCCCCCTGCTCGAGCAGTGGAACATCTTCACCCGCACCGACTTCGGCGAGGAAGGCGAGAAGGCCCGCGCCGAACTCGCCCACCTGCGCGGCTGACCCCGCAGTCGGCGGCCTGAGCCGCCGAACTCGAAACCCTGTGCCTCGCATGAAATCTCATGCGAGGCACAGTCGTATCCGCCACCGCTGTCCCGCCCGGTCCGATGAGCTCCCGCGGGAGTCTGCGCGTGCGCTCGGCTCCGGAGTTATCGGACGTCGCCCAGGATGCCGTGCTGACGCGCGCATTCGCATATTCAATGCGCAGTTGATTTCTCGCGTGGAGTGCTCAGCGTCGGTACCGCTGTGCACTCACCGGCAGGGCTTCGGCGGCGGTCAGCGGCCGGGGATCAGGGCGCGGAAGATGCCGACGGCGGTGCCGCGTAGGAAGTTCTCCCAGCTGAAGTGGTCGTGCCAGAGGGTGATTCGGCCGTCGCGGAGTTCGAAGGTGCCGCAGACCCAGAAGGAGATCTCGACCGGGCCGGCGCGCAGGTAGTCGGTGCGTTCGGTGAGGACGGTGCCGTCCTCGGTGGCGGCGATGTGGTGCATGTCGGCGCGGAAGCCGAAGCGGGGGTTGCTCAGGCCGTTGAGTACCCAGCGGACGCGATCGAGGCCGCGGATGTCCGGCAGGGAGGTGTTCTTCCAGACGATGTTCGGATCGGCCAGATCCAGGGCCTCGTTCACGATGTTCATCTCGAGCGCGGCGAAGAACTCCCGCACGGTGGTGACCGGATCCTGCTTCAGTTCGGGTAGCTCGGACATGTAGTGAGCGTAGGTCGAAACCGGCCCGCAGCACAGGGTTCGGCGGGGTTCGCACCCCGGGGCGGCGGTCGGCTTCGCCTGTCCGGTTATCGCTTTCGCGTGCTCATGTACATGGCCAGCCCGTCGAGAATGCGGTCGATGCCGAAGCCCAGGGCATTGTCGCGGCCGGTCTCCTCGGCGGATCCGCCCAGGGTCTCGGCGAAGGCGCCGACCGCGTGCGGGAACCGGGCGGCCTGCGCGGCCATCACCTGACCGAGCTCCCGGGCGATACCGCTCTCGAAGTCCTCCTGCCCGGGGATCGATGCCGTCTGCTGTGCGATGCCGCGCGCGTGGCCCAGCAGCAGGGCGATGGTGTCGAAGCATTCGGCGGCGGTGAGCCCGGTGCCCGCCAGCGCGGCCACGGCCGAATCCAGCCAGGCCAGCTCATTGGGACCCATCGGGCGGATGCCGAGGGCGACCTCGTTGGCCCACGGATGCACCCGGACTCGCTCGAAGAAGGTCTCGGCCCAGGGCCGCAGATAGGCGCGCCAGGGTTCGGCGACGGTCGGCGCGACATCGTTGTCCGGGGGGACGCCGAGCGCGGCGTCGAGCATGAGCGCGGTGAGTTCGGCCTTGCCCGGCACATACCGGTAGAGCGCCATCTTGGCGCAGCCCAGACGCTCGGCCAGGCGGGCCATCGACAGGTTGCCCAGGCCGTCGGTGTCGGCCAGATCGATGGCCTCGGTGACGATGCGCTCGAGCGTGAGGGAGGGCTTCGGCCCGCGCCGAGGCCGGTCGGCGGAGCCCCAGAGCAGTTCGAGGGTGGTGGGCATGGGGACATCTTTCCGGTTCACGGCTTGACACAAAACTGCGTCCACCATACGCTGATCTACATCAAAAGCGTCCATGGGACGCAGTTATTCGAGGAGTAGCCGAAATGCGCACCACCACCGTCCTCATCTCCGGAGCCAGCGTCGCCGGACCGGCCCTCGCCTTCTGGTTGCAGCGCTACGGATTCGACGTCACCGTCGTCGAGAAGTCACCCGGACTGCGGGCCGGCGGCCAGGCCATCGACTTCACCGGCGAGACCCATATGACCGTCCTCGAGCGCATGGGCATCCTGGACGACATCGCCCGCCGCCAGACCGGCAAGACCGACATGGTGATGGTGAACGAGGCCGGAGTGCGGCAGGCCGTCATCTCCGGCGACTTCACCGGCGGCGATATCGAGATCCTGCGCGGCGACCTGGCCGACGTCATGTACCAGCGGACCGCGGGCAGCTGCGAATACCTCTTCGGCGACACGATCACCGCGTTGACCGAACTGAACGACGGCATGTACGTCGAATTCGCGAAGGCCCCCGCCCGCCGCTTCGATCTGGTCTTCGGCTGCGACGGCATCCACTCCCGGGTCCGCAGGCTCGCTTTCGGACCGGAAAGCGAATTCGTCACCCACAGCGGCTACTACTACGCGCTGGCGGGCGCGTCGCACTGGGAGGAGAACAACACCGGCGAGTACAGCGAACGGGTGGTCTCCTACGCCTGCGGCACCCCGGGGCGGCTCGCGGTGACCGGCGGCTCGAAGGCCAACCAGTGGTACATCTTCGCTTCACCCGAACTCGAGTACTCCCGAGACGATTTCGATCAGCAGCGCCGCATCGTGGCGGAGAAGTTCGCCGGGATCGGCGGACAGGTGCCGGGGATGCTGGCCGAACTGCCGCTGCTGGACGGCTTCTACCTGGACTCGCTCAGCAAGGTGTCGATGAAGAATTTCGTCTCGGGTCGCGTCGCGCTGGTCGGCGACGCCGGATACGGGATCACGCTGGGCGGCTTCGGCACCGGGCTCGCGGTGGTCGGCGCGTACGTGCTGGCCGGTGAATTGGCCGCTGCCGGTGGCGATTACGAGGTCGCGTTCCCGCGCTACCAGGAGATCATGAAGCAGTACCTGCGCAAGGCCGACGACTCCCGCCCGGGGCCGTTCCTGGCTCCGAAGACCGCGCTGGGCTTGCGATTCCGCAATTGGTTCGTCGGGTCGCGGGCATTCGGCCTGATGCTGAAGTACACCGACTCGGCGAAGAACGATATCGATCTGGTCGACTATCCGGCAATGATCGCCGCGCGGTAATGCGCGACGATCCGATGGAACCTCCGTCATGGATATGGCGGCCGGGGGCCGCCATATCCATGCACGAAATTCAGAGGATTCCGAGGATTGTGAAGATGGTTCCGGCAGCGCCGGCGAGACCGAGGGTGGCGAGGAATCCCGCGAGTGCTAGCAACATTTTGTTCTTTCCTTTCCTGGAACATCCGCGTTGTGCGGACACTCAGCTAATCGGCGGCTAAGAGTGGCCCGTTTCACAAAAAATCCAGAATCAGAAAAATAGGTCTTTGACCGGGGCTGCTTTCAGAAAGATTCTCCGGACCCTGCCAATCAGCAGGTACCGCCGCCCGCCTCGCCGGTCTGCATCGTGATTTCGGCACCCTTGTCGGCCTTGGAACCCGCTTCCGGCTGCTGCGAAACCACCACGCACTGGCCGCCCGCAGGCCCCCGATCAGTGCCTCCGACCGTCTTGCCGGTCAGCCCGGCATCGCCCAGCAACTGGGTGGCCTTGGCCGGACGCTCACCGCGCACATCGGGCACCACGATTTTTCCGGAGCCCTGATTCCCGCCGCTCGAATTCACCACTCGACTCGACTGCGCCGAAACAAAGAAATACGCACCGGTGGTGTCGAGCGTGCAGGTGATACCCGCTTCCTGTGACAGGCACGAATAATTACCGACCGTCAGTTTCGAACCATAGGGAAGTGCGGGCGCATCGGCGTGACCGTAGAACACCGCATCGGCCGTGCACGCGAATTGTGCTCCGGAAGGCCCTACTCCGAACGCGGGCATCGGCGGCTGTGTGTTCCCCGAAGAGACGCAATCCTTTTCACCACTGGGAATCGCGGCCGCCGTGCCCTGGCAGCCCGCGGCCACCGGACCGTCGAGAGAAATGTGCGTCGGCTGGTCCAGGATTCCGCACTGGAATTTACCGCTGGGCGTCTTGAAGAAATAACCGGGAACGCCCAGCACCGTATCGGTTTGGCGATAGGTCGCCGAATCGGCGGGCTTGGGCGGCGCGCTGGTGGTGGTCTTCGCGGCGGCCGAGGTGGTCGCCGCGGGTGTGGTGGAGGGCGCGGCCTGATCGTGGTGGCCGCTGCCCGTGGAACATCCCGAGAGCAGCGCCACCAGTGTCACGGCCGCGGCGGCGGCAACCCGTCGTTTCACGAAAACCCCTTTGGAAGACTGTAATTCGATGACTCCTACCGGGGGAACGCTAGTCGACGACCGGCCGCCGCGATCGACCTCAGTCCTTCCCGGGCGTCTTCGACATGGACAGCACGTCGAGTCGGCGATCGAGCTCCTCGACCGACAGGTTGTCGCCGATCAGGCCGCGGTCGATGACCGTCTGGCGAATCGTCTTGTGCTCCTTGAGAGCCTGCTTGGCGACCGCCGCCGCCTCCTCGTAGCCGATGGCCGAGTTCAGCGGGGTCACGATGGACGGCGACGACTCGGCCAGGTGCCGCAGCCGGTCCACGTCGGCGACCAGGCCGCGCACGCACTTGTCGGCGAACAGGCGGGACACATTGGCCAGCAGCCGAATCGACTCCAGCACATTGCGCGCCATCACCGGGATGTAGACGTTCAACTCGAACGCGCCGTTGCCGCCGCCCCACGCGATGGCCGCGTCATTGCCGATGACCTGCGCCGCCACCTGCGTAACCGCCTCCGGCAGTACCGGATTCACCTTGCCGGGCATGATCGAGGATCCGGGCTGCAGATCGGGCAGCTGGAGTTCGGCCAGTCCGGTGAGCGGGCCCGAACCCATCCAGCGGATATCGTTGGCGATCTTGGTGAGGCTGATGGCGACGGTGCGCAGCGCACCTGACAGCTCGACCAGCGCGTCCCGGGCGGCCTGCGCCTCGAAGTGATTGCGCGCCTCGCTCAATGCGTCGAGGTCGGTCGCCTTCTTCAGCTCCACAACGACTTTCGCGCCGAAACCGGCGGGCGCGTTGAGCCCGGTGCCGACCGCGGTACCGCCGATGGCCAGCTCACCGACCCGCGGCAGCGTCGCCAGCAGGCGTTCGATACCCGCGCTGACCTGCCGGGTGTACCCGCTGAACTCCTGGCCCAGGGTGACCGGCACCGCGTCCATCAGGTGGGTGCGACCGGACTTGACCACGTGCTCCCACTCGGCGGACTTGTCCAGCAGCGCCAGCCGCAGGTGATCCAGCGCCGGAACCAGCTCCTTGACCACGCCCTCGGTCGCCGCGACATGCGTTGCGGTGGGGAAGGTGTCGTTGGACGACTGCGACATGTTCACGTCGTCGTTGGGGTGCACGGTGACGCCGTCGCGCGCCGCGATGCCCGCGATCACCTCGTTGGCGTTCATGTTCGAGCTGGTGCCTGATCCCGTCTGGAACACATCGATCGGGAACTGGTCGTCGTGCCTGCCGTCCGCGATCTCCTGCGCCGCGGCGACGATGGCGTCCGCCTTCGCCTTGTCCAGCAGACCCAGATCCCGATTGACGACCGCACAGGCCGCCTTCAGCAGCCCCAGCGCCCGAATCTGCGCCCGCTCCAGCCCGCGTCCGCTGATGGGGAAGTTCTCCACCGCGCGCTGGGTCTGCGCCCGCCACAGCGCGTCGACGGGAACGCGGACCTCGCCCATGGTGTCGTGCTCGATGCGGTACTCGGTATCGGTCATGAATTCGACCCTATGCCCGCTCCGCGGCCCGTGGGGGTGCCACGCCTGAGGCGATCCGCACACCGGCCGCGCGGAATATCCGACCCGTGAACGCAGGCCGCCCCGGAGCGGATACTCCGGGGCGGCAGCGTGATTCGCAGGTCAGGGCATCGGGGGCGTGGCGTGCTCGTCACCGATGAAGTCGACCGAGGCGTACTCGCGCAGCTTCGAGAGACGGTGGTACGCATCGACCATGCGCACGGTGCCGGACTTGGCGCGCATCACGATCGACTGGGTGGACGCGCCGCCGCCGTAGTAGCGAACGCCCTTGAGCAGGTCGCCGTCGGTGACGCCGGTGGCGCAGAAGAAGACGTCCTCACCGGAGACCAGGTCCTCGGTGGACAGGATGCGATCCAGGTCGTGGCCAGCGTCGATTGCCTTCTGTCGCTCGGCCGGGTCCTTGGGGGCCAGCTTGCCCTGCAGCGCACCGCCCATACAGCGCATGGCGGCCGCGGCGATGATGCCCTCGGGAGTGCCGCCGATGCCGATCAGCATGTCGACGCCGGAATCGGGTCGGGCGCAGGCGATCGCGCCCGCGACGTCGCCGTCGGAGATGAGGCGGATGCGGGCGCCCGCGTCGCGGACCTCGCGCATGTGCGGCTCGTGGCGGGGACGATCCAGGATGCAGACCGTGAGGTCGGAGATCGAGGAGTTCTTGGCCTTGGCGACGCGGCGCAGGTTCTCCGCGATCGGCGCGCCCAGGTCGATGACGTCGGCGGCGTCGGGGCCGACGGCGATCTTCTCCATGTAGAACACGGCGGAGGGATCGAACATGGCGCCGCGCTCGGCGACCGCGAGCACGGAGATCGCGCCCTGGGAACCCTTGGCCATCAGGGTGGTCCCGTCGATCGGGTCGACCGCGAAGTCCAGTTCCGCACCGGTGCCGTCGCCGACGAGTTCACCGTTGTAGAGCATGGGCGCTTCGTCCTTCTCGCCCTCGCCGATCACCACGATGCCGCGCATCGACACGGTCGCAACCAGCTGCCGCATCGCATCCACGGCCGCACCGTCGCCGCCCTCCTTGTCGCCGCGGCCGACCCAGCGGCCCGCGGCCATGGCGCCGGCCTCGGTGACCCGGACCAACTCCAGCGCGAGGTTACGGTCGGGAGCCTCGCGGCGGCTGGACGCGGGTGTGGGTGCCGTCATTACGGTGCCTCCTTGGTTGTCTACTGCTGCGTGAATTGTCTCATTGCGGTTTTGAGCCTCACGCAAGTACTGACGTTTCACTTCCGGCCTGGTGGCGCGTCTTTACACCGGAAAGCGCCGTCTCCGGCGGGCCACCGGCACGCGCGAGACAGGCATGTGAGACGGGTCGCACTATGGCGGCGTGGATACTGTGTGCGTGTCGTACCAAAAGCCGCGTACCCAGCACGATTACAAGGACCTCATCTGGTCGTTGCTCCCGCTGGTGCTGATCTGCCTGGTCATCGCGGGCATCGCCAGTCAATGCTCGCTCACGGCGAGCGGTCCGACGCAGGGCAAGATCCCCGACTTCGACGCGAAGGCCGCGCTCACCGACGACGCGCACCTGATGCCGTTCTCCATCCGGCTCCCGGCGCTACCCGACGCGGATCCGAACAAGTGGGAAGCCAACTCCGGCAGCCACGACACCATCACCGGTGCGGGCGGCGGTGACGTGAGCACCGTCGGGTTCATCACGCCCGAGGGCACCTACATGCAACTCTCCCAGACCAACGCCACCCAGGACGCGCTGGTCAGGAAATACGCGAACACCCGCACCCCCAGCGGCACCGAACAGCGCGGCGGCCACCAGTGGACGGTCTACGCCGAGCAGGGTTCGGAGACCGCGTGGGTGTCCGACTTCGGCGATGTACGCATCCTGGTGAAGGGGGCCGGAAACGCGGCCGCCTACAACACCATCACCACGTCGGTGTCGCAGGCCCAGCCGCTGCCCAAGAACTGACCCGGAATACCCGAACGCCACCCGGCTTCGAACGGGTGGCGTTTTTCGTGACCGGGTCGGGCGGGCGCGGGCCTCGATGGAAGTCGTTGCGCGCCTGCCCTTCTTGTCGGCCTAGTCCGAGTCCGGACGATTGGCCAGCGCATCCTCGACGCGCTTGCGGGCTCCCGCCAGATGCTGTTCGCAACGGGCGGCGAGGGTTTCGCCGCGCTCCCACAGGGCCAGCGAGTCATCCAGATCCATGCCGCCCTGCTCGAGCATCTTGACGACGTTCACCAGTTCGTCGCGGGCGCGTTCATAGCCGAAGGTGGCGATCTCGGCGCGTTCGTCGTCGGTCATTCGGTGTCCTTTCGGGTCGGGCGGGGGACCAGTGACTGGGAGCCGAGCGCGGCGGCCGAGATCGCGCCGTCGGCCACCCGGATGCGCAGCTGGGTGCCGGGCGGGGAATCGTCGATCTCGCGCACCACATGGCGTTCCTTGCCGGTGACGCGCTGCACCACCGCGTATCCGCGCGACAGGGTCGCGGCCGGGCCGACCGCGGTGAGCTGCTCGCGCAGGTGCCGGGTGGTGGTGGACTCGCCGGTGAGCAGGTGGTCGACGGCGCGGCGGGCGGAGGTGCGCAGCCGTTCCACCTCGTCGTGCCGCTGATCGAGGACCCGCAGCGGATCGGCGAGTACCGGGCGCGAACGCAATTGGGTCAGGGCGCGCGACTCGCGGTCGACCCAGCCGCGCAGCGCGGCCGCGGCCCGCGACCGGAGTTCCCGCAGCAGTGCGGTTTCGGCGGCGGCGTCGGGGACGATGCGCTTGGCGGCGTCGGTCGGGGTGGCGGCGCGCAGGTCGGCGACATAGTCGGAGAGCGGATTGTCCGGCTCGTGGCCGATGGCGCTGACGATCGGCGTGGTCGCGGACACGATTGCGCGGCACAGGGTTTCGTCGGAGAACGCGAGTAGATCCTCGACGCTGCCGCCGCCGCGGGCCAGCACGATCACGTCCACCTGAGGATCGTTGTCCAGGGCGGTGATCGCCTCCAGGATCTGCGGGACGGCGGTCGGGCCCTGCACGGCGGTGTTGCGGATCTCGAAGCGCACCGCGGGCCAGCGGTCGGTGGCGACGGTGACGACATCATGCTCGGCGGCGCTGGCGCGGCCGGTGATCAGGCCGATCTTGTTGGGCAGGAAGGGAATCGGGCGTTTCAGGCGCGGATCGAACAGGCCCTCCGCGGCCAGCAGCGCCTTCAACCGCTCGATGCGGGCCAGCAGCTCACCGATGCCGACCGGGCGAATCTCGGTGATCCGCAACGACACCGTGCCACGGCCGGTGAAGAAGGTCAGCTTGCCGTAGACGACGACCCGGCTGCCCTCCTGCAGCGGCACCGCCGACTTGCGCAGCAGTTCCGGATCGCAGGTCACCGACAGCGACATGTCGGCGGCGGTGTCGCGCAACACCAGAAACGCCGTCCGGGTGCCCGGGCGCAGGTTGATCTGGGTGATCTGCCCCTCCACCCAGACCGCGCCGAGCCGCTCGATCCACTGCGCCACCTTCACCGCGATGGTGCGCACCGGCATCGGATTCTCGGCGGACGAGCTCGGCGGCCGCGGTGTCGTATCGGTGCTCACCCGCACGATTCTGTCAGTGCGCACCGACTGGTATTCGCCCGATGCCCATCCGCGCGAATACCGTGTGTCCGGCAATGCGCGCCCGCCCGAACGAAATACGCCGGCCGCCGGGCAGTTACCCGGTCGACCGGCGTTGGTCGAGAGTCGTGCTACTTCGCGGCGGTGACGGTCGCGATCCGGTTGGTCAGCATGGTGACGTACGGGGCGCGGTCGAGGGTGCCCTGCTCGAAGGCGAGCAGCGCGGCCAGATCGTCCACCGTCAGCTGACGCAGCCGGGCGCGCAGCTGGGCGATGGTCATGTTGGCGTAGTCGAAGCGGGTGGCCACCTCGGGCTCGATGACCGCCACGTGGCCGTTGTGGCCGTTGGTGGCGGCCTTGGAAGCCGTTGCGGGGGCCGGGGTCTCGGCGGCGGGCTCGGCGGTCTCCGGCTCGGCTGCCTCCTGCGCGGCCGATTCGGTGACCGGTTCGGGCTCGGCCGCAACGGGTTCGGCGGCGACCGGCTCCGGCGTGGCGGAAATCGGCTCCGGCGTGGCGGAAACCGGTTCGGTGACCGTCGCGACCGGCTCGTCGGCGACCGGTTCGGGGTCGTCGAAGAGGTCGAAACGGCTCTGCCGTACCGATTCGGCAGTGAAGCCAGGAGTTTGCTCGTCGGCTTCGTCTTCATCGAAGGTGGCCCAGGCCGGCTGTTCTTCCGGCTGGTTGACCAAACGGTCGAAAACGGCGTCGCCCTTGAGAGCGAGGCTGGTCACGAACTGCTGGAGATGCATGGTGGTCTGCAGCATCTGGCTGATCGCGGTGATCGGGAAATTGATGGCGGTGGTCGGTAGCCGACGAGTTTCCTCGAGGGCATAGACAGCAGCCCCGGCGGCGACCCGGGCCAGGAACGGAGGTCGGAACATGCCCCTAGCCTGCCCGAAACGTCCTGTGATGCAAAGGTGGGAGAGCACGGAATGTGATTGTGATGCCAACCTCCGCGCGAATGCGCACCACCCCGCACCCGTATTCTGAGTGGCATGTCCTCGGCTATCCCCTTGAACGTCGGAATCGTCCGGTCGGCGGCGGGTGATGCCGGCACGCCGCAACTGCACGACAAGCGCGTGCTGCTCGCCGAACCGCGCGGCTACTGCGCCGGTGTCGATCGCGCGGTCGAAACCGTGGAGAAGGCGCTCGAAAAGCACGGCGCCCCCATCTATGTGCGCAAGGAAATCGTGCACAACCGCCACGTGGTGGAAACGCTGCGAGAGCGCGGTGTGATCTTCGTGAACGAGACCGACGAGGTGCCCGAGGGCAAGCTCGTGGTGTTCTCCGCGCACGGTATCTCCCCGGCTGTGCACGAGTCCGCCGCCGCACGCAACCTGCACACCATCGACGCCACCTGTCCGCTGGTGACCAAGGTGCATCAGGAGGCCAAGCGGTTCGCCCGCGACGACTTCGACATCCTGCTCATCGGCCACGAGGGCCACGAGGAAGTCGAGGGCACCGCCGGTGAGGCCCCCGACCACGTGCAGCTGGTGGACGGCCCCGAGTCCGTCGACGCGGTAACCGTGCGCGACGAGAACAAGGTGATCTGGCTGTCGCAGACCACGCTGTCGGTGGACGAGACCATGGAGACGGTCAACCGGCTGCGGGAGCGCTTCCCCAAGCTGCAGGATCCGCCCAGCGACGACATCTGCTACGCCACCTCCAACCGGCAGACCGCGGTGAAAGCGATGGCCCCCGAATGCGATCTGGTGATCGTGGTGGGTTCGCGCAACTCCTCCAACTCGGTGCGGCTGGTCGAGGTCGCGCTCGGCGCGGGCGCCCGGGCCGCGTACCTGGTCGACTACGCCCGTGAGATCGACCCGGCCTGGCTGGAGGGCGTCGGCACGGTCGGGCTCACCTCCGGTGCGTCGGTGCCGGAGATCCTCGTCGAGGGTGTGCTGGAACTGCTGGCGGAGCACGGCTTCGGCGAGGTGCAGCCCGTCACCACCGCGAACGAGACCCTGGTCTTCTCGCTGCCGCGCGAATTGCGCACCGCGCGGTCGTAACCGCCCCGAACGGAATCGTGCCCCCTGCGTCCAACGCAGGGGGCACGAATGTTTCTCCGGACCAGGGTGTTTCGGCCCTCAGCGTTCGATGCGGCCCGAATCACGCTCGCGGTAGCGGACATTCGGGCGCGGGTGCGGCGGAATGTCGCCGGGCTGGGCGCGGCGACGGCGGCCACCGGCCTCGCCGGGCACCGGGTTGGTGCCGGGCTGACGTTCGGGTGCGGCATGCCGTTCGCTGCCGCGGGCGGGCGGCGGCTCGGGAGTCTGAGCGCGGCGGCGGCGACCCTCGGTCGGCTCGGCGGCGGGCTGCGGGGCGCGGGTGCGGTCGGCCGGAGCGGCACGGCGTTCGCCGGTGCGGGTGCGGTCCTGTGGCGGGACGGCACGGCGCTCTGCGGTACGGGTGCGGTCCGCTGGTGAGTCGGCGGGCACCGCGCGGCGTTCGCCGGTGCGGGTGCGTTCGGCGGCCTGCTCCGGGCTCTGGGCGCGACGGCGACGACCTTCCCCGGCGGCCGGGGCGCGTTCGGCGGCTCCGGCGCGGGCGGCGGGCTGAGCGCCGGTGCGGGGCTGCCGGGTCGAGCCCACCCGCGGTGGGTCGGCGGCGACCCGGGTGGCGGCCGCACGGCGGCCGGTGCGGGCCGCGGTGTCGGTGCCGACGCTGTCGGCGGTGGTCGAGGCATCCGCGGTGCCACGGGAGAATCGTCTGGCGGGATCCTTGGCATCGGCGGAGCGGGTGCGCTGACCGCGGGCGCTGTTCGGGCGGGTGGCGCGCGCCCGGGTGCCGGTCGGTTCGCCGTCGGTCCCGGCCTTGGCCTCGCGGCGGTGCAGTGCGATCCGGATCGCGCCGATGATCAGGACCACCACCGTGGCCAGGGCCATGGTCGGGAACCGATTCACCAGTGGGACGGCCAGATTCAGCAGCAGGTCCTTGATCTTGAAGCTGGCCGAGGACCCTAGTAGGACCTGATACGAGATCGGCACCGCCACGAACATCAGCAGCGGCGGCAACACCATGGCGGTGAACAGGCCCCGGTATCGGACGGCGAGCACCGCCAGCACACAACCCACCACGTACGCGGTCGCGAAGGAACCGGTGAGGTCGTCACCACCCTGAGCGTCGATCAGGAAACCGATGAAGGTGCACGTCACGGCGATCAGTACGGCGGCGCCGGCCGGCACGCCGGGAACCGACGGCAGGATCGAACGGTGCGACGGGGGCACCTCGGTTCGCTCGCGTTGGGTAACTGCCACGTCAAGCACACTAAGGCATATCGGTGTTTCGCGAGGCAGGCGACATCACGCGGGTACGCCGAATCGCATATTCGCGGGATTGCTATTGCGCTGCCGCGGCCGAACCGAGCGGTTGCTGGGGAGGCTGGACTCGGTGGCCTACGGGCTCACCTCCCGCCGCTCGGAGTCGGTGAACCGGTGCCGATCCTCGGTGATCCGCTGTCGATCTTCGGTGAACCGGTGTCGATCTTCGGCGAAGCCGACCGCGCGTGGCCATGATTCGACGCGACCGATCTCCGTGACCGGAATCTCGGAGACCTCGAGGTCGTGCAGCTTGCGCGCGGTCACCATGACGCGCGCCTCGACCGAGGCGACGGTCTGGTTGAACGAGTCCACCGCCTTGCCCAGCTGGCGACCCAGCCGGTCCAGATGATCGCCGGTGGTGCCGAGCCGGGTGTAGAGCTCGCGACCCAGCTGCTGGATCACCGCGACGTCCTGCGAGATGGCCTCCTGCCGCCAGCCCAGCGAGATGGTGCGCAGCAGGGCGATGAGCGTGGTGGGCGTCGCCAGCACCACATTGCGGCCGAAGGCGTATTCGAGCAGTCCGGAATCGGTGGTGAGGGCCGCGTCCAGGAACGGGTCGCCGGGCACGAAGAGCACCACGAATTCCGGTGAGGGTTCGAAGGCCGCCCAGTACTCCTTGGCCGCCAGCTGATCGACGTGACTGCGCAGCGCGCGGGCGTGCCGGCCGAGGTGGCCGTCGCGGGCGGAGGGGTCCTCGGTGGCGGCGGCGTCCAGGTAGGCGGTGCACGGCACCTTGGCGTCCACCACGATCGACCGGCCGCCGGCCAAGCGCACCACCAGGTCCGGGCGAACCACGGTGTCGCCGCGGCGGGTGACCTGGGTGTCGAAATCGCAGTGCCGGGTCATGCCCGCGAGTTCCACCACCCGCTCCAGCTGGATCTCGCCCCAGCGGCCGCGCACCTGGGGCGCGCGCAGGGCGGCCACCAATTGGCTGGTCTGCGTGGTCAACTGGTGCGAGGTGCGCTGCATGCCCGCAACCTGTTCGCGCAGACCGGAATACGCGTTGATGCGGTTGTGCTCGACCTCCTGGATGTGGCGGTTGAGGTTGCCCACCGCCTCGCGTAGCGGGTCGACCAGCGCCCCGATGGCGTGCGATTGCCGCCGTGCCGCATCCTCACTGGCCGCGCCCAGCGAATGCCGCAGCATCCGCTCGTTGTCGTGCATGGCGGCCAGTCTGGCCTCCGCCGTCGCCGCCCGCTGTCCCGCGCGGGCGGCATGGCCCAGCCAGCCGAGGGCCAGCCCTGAAACGAACACCAAAAGCAGCGCGAACAGCATCGGTGCGGTCATGGCAGCAGATGTTGCCCGACCCCACCGACAAGTTTGTGAATTCCGCGACGGTCTGGCGCGTTCGGACTGCCGAATTATCGGCGATTCCAGGCATTTCGCGGGTGGGGCGGGGAGATGTCCGGATCGGCATGTGATTTTGTCGGGGCGATCGCCTAGCGTTTTCGTCATGCGCATCCTGCACACCTCCGACTGGCATATCGGCCGTACCTTTCACGGTGTCGATCTGCTGGCTGATCAGGAGTGCTCGCTGCTGGCGATCGCCGAATTGGTTTCGGCGGAGGCGGTGGATGTGGTGGTGCTGCCGGGGGACGTGTACGACCGTTCCATTCCGGGAGCCGACGCGATTGCGGTGTGCAATCGGGGATTCGAGGCAATTCGGGCAGCGGGGGCGACCATTGTCGCGACCTCCGGCAATCACGACTCGCCGACGCGGTTGGGTGCGCTCGGGAGTTTCGCGGCCGCGGGCGGATTGCATTTGCGCTGCCGCATCGCCGATGTCGATCGCCCGGTGTTGCTCGATGACGAATTCGGCACGGTCGCTTTCTACGGCATCCCGTATCTCGAACCGGAGATAACCCGGGTGGAACTGGGTGTGCCGCAGGCGCGTTCGCACGCCGAGATCCTGGACGCGGCCATGGGTCGGGTGCGGGCCGAGCTCGCCGGGCGGCCCGGGACGCGCACGGTGGTGCTGGCGCACGCGTTCGTGGTGGGCGGTGAAGCGACCGGTTCGGAGCGCTCGATCTCGGTCGGCGGCGTGGAGACGGTGCCGATGTCGGCCTTCGACGGCATCGACTATGTAGCGCTCGGCCATCTGCATTCGCCGCAGACGCTGTCGGATTCGGTGCGCTATTCGGGTTCGCCGCTGCCGTATTCGTTCGGTGAGCGCTCGCATCGCAAGGCCGTCTGGATCATCGACCTGGACGCGACCGGCCTGGCCGATGTCCGTCGCCACGACCTGCCCGTCGTGCGCGGCCTCTCCCAGCTCACCGGCGCCCTCGACGACCTCCTCGCCGCCCCGGAACACGCCGACGCCGAAAACCATTACGTCTCCGCCACCCTCACCGACCACGCCCGCCCCATCGACTCCCTGCGCCGCCTGCGTGACCGCTTCCCGCATGCCGTCCACGTCGAATGGCAACGCCCCGAAGGCAATCCGGAACTCCGCTACCGCGAACGCGTCCGAGGCCGCCGCGACACCGAGATCGCCGAGAGCTTCCTCACCGACGTCCGCGGCACGCCCACGCCCGGTGAGATGACCTGGCTCGAACGCGCCCTCGGCGTAGCCGCCCGCGAACAGGACGGCCCGCGCCGCGCGGTCGCGAAGCCGGAACCTGTGGTCACCGCGGCCCGGGCCGGGAATGGCGCCTCGACGCCTGCCGCAGGTCACCACACGCAGCCCGAATTCGCTTCCGCGACTGGTGAATACGATGTAGCGACAGGCCGTCCCGCGATCGATCTGGATCCGGATGCCCCGGCCGACGAACATGTCGGCGCGGTTGTCGCCGACAGCGCTTTGGATGAAGTTGCGGAGGAGGCCGCGAGCAGTCCTGTGGGTGAAGTCGACGTGGTGACTGCGGACAGTGCTGTGGATGAATCGGAACTTGGTGTGGCTGGGGCGGATGCCGATGCGGGCCGGGTGGCTTCCGAGGCGGTCGTCGATGAGGACGCTCTCTTCTCCGCGGACGCCGTGGCGAGCGTGGATCCTGTCGTGAGTCCGGAGCCTGTCGGCGGCGGATCGGACGAGGCGGTGCGGGTGGTTCGGGCGGCCGGGTTCGACGGGGCGGCGCGCGGGGCCGATGCGGCGGAGGCGGATGAGGCGCTGGGGTTGTTCGATCTCGGGGAGTTCGGGACGGGGCGGGACGAGGATTCGGGTGGGGATGCCGCCGGGGTGAGCGCGTGAGCGTTGGCGGGCAGGGGTTTTCGGCGTGTCACGTGGTGTCGGCGGGTGCGGGGTTGTTGGATGGGTGAGGCGTTGAGGGAAGGGGGCACGGGGTGCGGCTGCATCGACTGGAGCTGACCGCGTTCGGGCCGTTCGCCGAGACCGCGGTGGTGGACTTCGACGAGCTCGGAGCCGACGGGCTGTTCCTGCTGCACGGGCAGACCGGTGCGGGCAAGACCACTGTGCTCGACGGGATCGCGTTCGCGCTGTACGGGAGTGTGCCCGGGGCGCGCGGGGAGAAGCGGCTGCGCTCCGACCATGCCGACGATCAGGTTTCGGCGCAGGTGGCGCTGGAGGCCACCATCAACGGCAGACGGCTGCGACTGACCCGTTCCCCCGAATACCTGCGCCCGAGCAAGCGTGACCCGAACAAGCTGACCAAGAAGCAGGCGGCCGCCACCCTGGAGTGGCTGGACGGTCGCGGCCAGAACCTGGCGCGCATCAGCGATGTCGGCGACGAGGTACTGCGACTCATGGGAATGAGCGCCGAACAGTTCTTCCAGGTGGTGCTGCTGCCACAGGGAGACTTCGCCCGCTTCCTGCGCGCCAAGAACGAGGACCGTGAGCTGCTGCTCGAAAAGCTCTTCGAGACAGGACGATTCGGCACCGCCGAGCAATGGCTCATCGACCAGCGCCGCCAGAGCGCGACCCGCGTCGACGCCGGTGAGCAGAATATCCAGCGGATCATCGACCGTGTCGCCGACGCGGCGGCCAGCACCGGCGACAACACCGTGGGCATCCTCGACTCGGTCGACTGGTCCCGACGCCTGCTGGACGCCGCGCGTATTCACGCCACCGAGTCGACATCGAATCTCACCCAACGCCAAGCGGATTCGTCCGGAGCCCGCACCGCCGCCGAGTCCGAGCGCCAACTGCACGACCGCCGACGCCGCCTGACCGCCGCCCGCACCCGCCTCGAGGCTCTCGACGCGACCGCCGACCACCGCGCCATCCGCCGCCGCGAACTGGACCAGGCTCGCCGGGCCGAGCCGGCCGCTGAGGCCGTCGCCGACGCCCGCTCCGCCGCGGTCGCCCTCCGTCACCGCACCTCGGCGGCAACGAAGGCCGCCACCGCTCTCGCCGCACGTCTGCTGCAACCGCCGAGCGCCGAGCTGGCCGGAACCGCCTGGGCCGCAGCGGATCTGATGCGCACCGAGCTGGCCGACACCGACCTCGCCGCCGACCTCGACGACTTGGCGGCATCGGCCGCCGAACTCCAGCTCGCCGCAGTCGAGTCGGAGGATCGGCGACTCGCCGACACCGACGGATCGCGACCGCCGGTCGTGGACGAACTCCAACCGCTTCTCGACTTGTCGGACGAGGAGATGAGCGCTGGTTCGCGGGGCGGATCGGCAGACGTTCGAGACCCGGGAGGTTCGTCCGCGCGGCGGGTCGGATCACGTCCCGGCGAGGTGGGAACTCCCGCCGAAGTTGTAGCCGGGCAGTCGGATATGCGATCGGCTCTCACTTCGGAGCCGGACGCCGGAATTGTTGCCGAGCAATGCGATACCCGCGCCGCTGACGCCTCGCCGTCGAGTGTCACCCCGCCGCGTCGGGGCGTGGAAGCGGCCGTGCAACGGTGGAGTGCGCAGGCCGGTGCCTTGGAGGCGGTGGGCGGGGATGTGGCGTCGGCGCGACAGCTGGCCGATGACCTGAAGCGCTGGCGCGTCGAGCACGAGGAATTGTCGAAGCGGTCGGCGCGGATCGCGGGAGAGCGTGCCAAGCTGCCGGAAACCATTGCGGCGGTGGAGGTTCAGGTGCGGGCGGCAACCGATGCGGCTGCCGGGCTGCCGGTGCTGGTTGCCGAGCACGAGCGATTGCAGGCGGCTGCCACGGCGGCGGTCGAATTGGACCGGCGGCGCGCTGAACTCGATCGCGCGCGCACCGCGTTCGAGCGAGCGCGTACCGCGCACACCGAAGCGTGGCAGCGCACGCAGGCGCTGCGCGCACAGCGCATGGCCGGGATGGCCGGAGAGCTGGCCGGTGCGCTGGTCGACGGCGAGCCCTGTACGGTGTGCGGTTCTCTCGAACATCCGGATCCGGCGCGGCTCGCGGCTCACGCGGTGTCCAAGGATGACGAGGACGCGGCCCTGGCCGCCGAGCGCGCGGCCGAAGCGGCGCGGGAGCGGGCCGGGCAGCAGGTGGCCGAGCTGGAGCAGTCGGTCGGTGTACTGGTCGAACGTGGCGGCGACGTCGACAAGGCCGAACTCGCTGCCGCGCTGAATGATTCGACGGCGAAGTGTGCCGAGGCGCGCGGTCTGGCGGGCAGGGCAGACCGGCTGGCCGCCGAGCTGACCCGGCTGCGGGCCGACGAGACGCGACTCCAGGACGAACTGCGCGACTGCGAGACTCGCGCGGGCACCACCGCCGAACGTCTTGCGACGGCCGATCGCCGTCTCGCCGAGCTGAGCGAACGGCTGCGCACCGCCGCCGGTGCGGACGGCACGGTGGATCGCCGTCGCGCCCGCCTGGACGCGCTGGTGGCCGAGGCGAGTGCGTTGGCGGAGGCGCGCAGCGAGGTCGCCGCCGCTCGCGAGCAGGTGGCCGCGGCCGCTGTGCGCGTCGAAAAGCTCTGCTACGAAGCGGGTTTGGTGGAGTCCGTGCCACCGGTGATGGGTGAGTCCGGCCCGGACTACGGTGTTCTCGCCGAGTACGCGGGCGCGGTCGACGCGGCCTCGCGTACCGCCGCTCAGCAGGCCGGGATCGAGCAGGAGCTGGAGTCGGCGATCAAGGATCGCGCCGCCGCCGAGTCGACGCTGGCCGAGCCGGATATCCAGGCTGCCGCGGATATCGAGCCCCGCGATCTCGACCAGCTGGAAATAGCTGTCGCACAGGCGGATTCGTCCTTGAAACAAGCCATCGCGACCGAGGCCGAGTCCAAGCGCCGGGTGGAGCTGCTGGAATCCCTGTGCGCGAAGCTGGCTGTCGCCGTCGCGGACATCGCACCCCTGTGGAGTTCCCACGAAGAGCTGTCCCGCCTGGCGGACGTGGTCGCGGGTCGCGGCGAGAACAACCGCCACATGTCCCTGCGCTCCTACGTGCTGGCCGCCCGCCTGGAGGAAGTCGCACTGGCCGCGTCGGTGCGCCTGCGCCTCATGTCGGGCAGCCGCTACGAGTTCATCCACACCGATGCGAAAGGCACGCACGGCCGCCGCGGTGGCCTCGGCCTGGACATCCGCGACGACTACACCGGCGAGATCCGCCCGGCCAGCTCCCTGTCCGGCGGCGAAACCTTCATGGCGTCCCTGTCCCTCGCGCTGGGCCTGGCGGATGTCGTCTCCGCCGAAGCGGGCGGCCGCGTCATGGACACCCTGTTCATCGACGAGGGCTTCGGCAGCCTCGACGCCGACACCCTGGACGCCGTCATGGGCGTCCTCGACGACCTCCGCGACAACGGCCGCGTGGTGGGCGTGGTCAGCCACGTCGACGAGATGCGCCAGCGCATCCCCAGCCGCCTGCACGTGATCCGCGGCCGCACCGGCTCCCGCCTCGAAACCATCCTCAGCGCATAGGGATTCACTCGGCCGCACCGCGCGGCTCAGCGGTGGCGGCTGAACGAGTTCTGCGTCAGCGGGTGTAGCGGACCGCGGCGCGGGCCTTGGCTTTCGCGGCCTCGGCCTCGCGGTCCTTGGGCGGGGCGTTGGTGGTGAGTCCGGCCAGCAGCCGGCTGGTGGCGGCGGTGATCTCGGCTACCGCCTGGTCGAAGGCGGGCTGGTTGGCCTGGGAGGGTTTGGCGGTTCCGCTGATCTTGCGGACGTATTGCAGGGCCGCCGCCCGTACCTCGTCCTCGGTGGCCGGGGGCGCGAAGTTGTGGAGGGTGTGGATGTTGCGGCACATGCTGGCGAGCCTACGCCGGGGGTCCGACGGTGGCAGCCGACAGAATCACGTAACGCCAGGTCAGGCGGTTTCGTGGGTGATGAGCCAGCGTTTGATGGGCAGTCCGTAGCGGAAGCCGCCGAGGCTGCCGTCGGTGCGGATGATGCGGTGGCAGGGCACGAACAGGGCGGCGGCATTGCGGGCGCAGGCGTTGGCGGCGGCGCGGGTGGCGGCGGGGCGGCCGGAGACGGTGGCGAAGTCGGTGTAGGTGACGGGGTCTCCGGCGGGGATCTTGCGCAGGATTTCCCAGGCGTGCATGAGGAAGGGCCCGGAGACCTGCCGGACGGTGATGGCGTCGATGGCCGTCAGGTCGCCGTCGTGATAGTCGCGGATGGCCTCGGAGACCGGGCCCAGGGAGTCGCGGGCGCGCAGGTCGTCGGGCCGGATGCTGGGGTGGATGAGGGCGCGCAGCTCTTCGGGATCGGCGGTCCAGCCGGAGGCCAGCACCGTGCCGTCGGTGTCGACGAGCGCGGTGAACGGTCCTGCGGCGGTGGTGAGGGTGGCGAAATCTGCTGTGCCGGTGGCGGTTCGGATGCTCACGGGGCGATGCTCGCTTTCCGGGCGGTGGGCGCGTTCTCGGCGGCGGGGTTGGCGAGGGCGTGCTTCCACAGGTGCATGGTCAGGTAGGAGCGCCAGGGGGACCAGCGCGCGGTGTCGGTGAGGTCGATGCCGAGCAGGTTCGCGCCGCGCCGCACCACCAGGTCGGAGGCGAGCATGGTGTCCGGGTCGGCGAGCAGTCGCATGGTGACGTAGTCGGCGGTCCACGGGCCGATGCCGTCGAGGGCCAGCAGATCGCGGCGCAGTTCGCCCGCGGTGCGTCCGGCGTGCAGCACCAGGTCGCCGTTGGCGAGCGCCTTGGCGACGCCGATGATGGCTTCGACGCGCCGCGCCGGTCCGGTGAGTACTTCGGACCCGCGTTCGGCGATCACCTCGGGGGTGGGGAAAAGGTGCGGGATGGGCCCGGGGATGGCTTCGCCGAGGCTCTGCACCAGCCGGGCGGTGTGGGTGGCCGCCGCGGCGACGGAGATCTGCTGCCCGATCATGGTGCGCAGCAACAGTTCCGGCCCGTCGAGGCTGCCGGGCACCCGGATGCCCGCGGGCAGCACGACGCCGCGCGGGGTCGGCACCCCGGTGCCCGCCACTCCCGCACCGGACATTCCGGCGGCGAGGGCTTCGTCGATGCCGACCGGGTCGGCGTCGAGGTCGAGGAAGTGCCGCAGCCGTGCCACGGTCGGCGCCAGGTCGCGCATGTCCTGCAGCGACAGCGACGCGCGCACATGCCCGGGTTGTACCGACAGTCGGATGATGGTGTGCCCGTGCGGGGTTCGCAGGCTGCGGGTGTAGACGTCGTGCTCCCACAGTTCCAGTCCGGGCACGGCGTGCGCGGCCAGGAACCATTCCAGCCACGACTTGTCGAGCGGTTCCCGATAGGGCAGGCGCAGGGTGAGCAGGCCGTTGCTGCTGGGCAGGGTGTCGCCGTTGCGGCGGCGGGATTCCTCGCGCAGCGTGGTCGGGCTGACCGCGAAGACCTCGCGCACGGTGTCGTTGAACTGCCGGATGCTGGCGAATCCGGCCGCGAACGCGATGTCGGACATGGGCAGCCGGGTGGTCTGGATGAGCAGCCGGGCGGTGTGCGCCCGGTGCGCGCGGGCCAGCGCGAGCGGTCCGGCCCCGAGTTCGCTGGTGAGGACCCGGGTCAGTTGGCGCTGCGAGTAGCCCAGCGCCCCGGCCAGGGCGGGGACGCCGCCGCGTTCGATGACGCCGTCGCCGATCAGTCGCATGGCCCGGGAGGCCAGGTCGGCGCGGGTGTTCCAGAGTGGTGAGCCGGGTGCGGCGTCGGGCAGGCAGCGGCGGCAGGCCCGGAAGCCGTGCTGCTGGGCGGCGGCCGCGGTGGGTAGGAAGGTGACGTTGGCCCGTTTCGGCGTGATGGCCGGACAGGAAGGGCGGCAATAGATTCCGGTCGTGCGCACCGCGGTGAAGAATTGCCCGTCGAACCGGGCATCCCGGGTCGCCACGGCGCGGTAGCAACGCTCGAATTCCAGATCGTTCGCACTCACGCAATCCACCATGTCAGCCCCCGCCCACCCTCGCTAGCGGATATCGGACACCACCGTAGCGGAAATCCGTCACCGCTGGTCAAGGGCTGTCAGCAGCAGCGATTGGCGGGATTCTTTGCGGCTGCCGCGTGCCGTTCGCGCCAGTAGTCGCGCTCGGTGGGGACCTCGGCGTCGGGGTGATGGAGGGTCAGGTGCTGGACGTAGCGGTGGTAGTCGTTGCCGCCGAGGATCGAGTTGAACCACCAGGCAACGGCTTTCACGGCCTGTAAGAGGGTGCGCCCCGTCTGCCGCAGGGGGCCTGCGGCAGACGGGGTGTCGGTGGTGCTCATGGTGGCTAGTGGCTGCCGACCGTGGCCGCGCCGGGTGCGCGGATCTTGCCCTCGGCGACCAGGGCGTCCCATTCCTGCTGGACTTCCTTCTCCGCCTTGCTGGCCAGGAAACCGCTGGGCCCGAAGATCTTCGACGGCTGCTCCGGCGATTCGGTGGTCTCGCCGCCGCCCGCGCGCAGCGCCTTGAGGCAGACCCAGAGTCCGACCAGCGCGACGATCAACACCATCACCGCGAACGCGATCGACAGGGTGCCCTGCACGAAGGTATTGAAGATGATCTTGTTGGTATTGCTGATGGTGGTGTTCAACGCGGCGATCTGAGTGTCGAGCGCCTTCACGTCCGGCACCCCCGCGGGCAGCGTATGCGCCTGCTGCGCCGCCACATACGCGTCGTGCTTGGTGACGGCCGCGTCGTGCTGCTTGATGGTGTTGTAGTGCAGCGTCCAGTAGCCGATCTTCGGATCACCGGAGAAGATCTTCTGGAACGAGGCGGTCATGGTGACGATGAGATCCCAGACCAGCGGAATCGCCGGAATCCAAGCCCATTTCGTCAGGCCCTTCTTCACCACGATGACCAGCACCACGGTCAGTGCGATGGCGGCCAGCAGCTGGTTGGAGATGCCGAAGAGCGGATACAGGGTGTTGATGCCGCCCAGCGGATCGGTGACGCCCATCAGCAGCACCGAACCCCAGGCCGCGACCACGATGCCCGAGCAGATGAACACGCCCGGCCACCACGACGGGTCGCGGAACTTCTTGGCCGCCCCGCCCAGATTGCCCAGTGCGTCCGAGAGCATGAATCGCGCGACGCGGGTGCCCGCGTCGATGGTGGTGAGGATGAACAGCGCCTCGAACATGATCGCGAAGTGGTACCAGAACGCCTTGAGCGCGGTGCCGCCGATGAACTTGTGCATCACCTCGGTCATGCCGATGGCCAGCGTGGGCGCGCCACCGGTGCGCGAGTAGACGCGTTGCTCGCCGACCTCGTGCGCGACCTGGTTCAGATAGTCCGCGTTGGTCGGGGTGCCGCCCAGATTCAACTTGTTGACGCTGTCGGCCGCGGCCTGCGCGCTGGTCAGGTTGGGGCTGTTGATGGCGAAGTACAGGTGCTGATCCAGGATCGACGCCGCGATGATCGCCATCACCGCCACGAACGATTCCATCAGCATGCCGCCGTAGCCGATCATCCGCGCCTGCGACTGCTTCTCCAGCAGTTTCGGTGTGGTGCCCGAGGACACCAGCGCGTGGAATCCGGACAGCGCGCCGCACGCGATGGTGATGAACAGGAACGGGAACAGGCTGCCCGCGAAGGACGGACCGTTGGAGTTGCTCGCGAACTGGGAGACCGCGGGGGCGTGCAGCACCGGCATGGTGACGACCACGCCGAGCGCGAGCAGGGTGATGGTGCCGATCTTCATGAAGGTGGAGAGGTAGTCGCGCGGAGCGAGCAGCAGCCACACCGGCAGCACCGAGGCGATGAAGCCGTAGATGATCAGCATCCAGGAGATCCAGGTGCCCGACAGCGTGAACATGTCACGGCCCCAACCGGATCCGGCGACCCAGTTGCCGGAGATGATGGCCAGCAGCAGCAGCGCGAAGCCCACGATGGAGATCTCGCCGACCTTGCCGGGTCGTACGAAGCGCAGGTACAGGCCCATGAACAGGGCGATCGGGATGGTCATCGAAATCGAGAACACACCCCAGGGGCTGCCGCCCTCCAGTGCGCCGGTGACCGGATTCTTGGTCGCCGCAAGGGCATTCACGACGACGATGCCGAGCACCGCGAGCAGGATCATCATGATCACCAGCACCGCGACGATGGCGGCGACGCCGCCGACCACGCCCAGTTCGTCGCGCGCCATCTGGCCCAGCGACCGGCCGCGGCGTTTCGTCGACGCCCACAGCACCAGGTAGTCCTGCACCGCACCGGCGAGCACCACGCCGACGATGATCCAGATGGTGCCGGGCAGGTATCCCATCTGCGCGGCGAGCACCGGGCCGACCAGTGGGCCCGCGCCCGCGATGGCGGCGAAGTGGTGGCCGAAGAGGACCCGGCGGTCCATCGGCATGTAGTCCTTGCCGTTCTCCAGCTCTTCGGCGGGAGTGGCGACGTCGTCGCGTGGCTTGGTGATCTTCCATTCGATCAGCCGCGAATAGAACTGGTAGGCGAGCACATACGTGCAGACCGCGGCGATCACGATCCAGACCGCGTTGACGTTCTCCCCGCGGACGAAGGCGAGGACGGCCCACGCGATCGCGCCGAGGACGGCGATCGCGAGGAAAATGCCCTTCTTGGCGGGCGTCAGCGGCGTCCGGTCCACGACGCCTACCGGAGGTAGGTCGGGATCCGTCCGGAGGTATTCGATGGTCGCCATGCGACAACTCTCCCGTGCGGTACAGCGGCTTCTAACAGAATTGGTGACAACGTAGCCCAACCGACACGGCGTTGAACCGGCTTCGACCAGCCGTTCATCTCATGTCGTACCGCCGGGTACGGATGGCCCGGGGGACGCTGTGCGGGCGGGGCAGGGGTGTCGCGAACCGTCCGTGGTTCCCGCGAGTTCGCGTGTTGTCCGCGTGTCGCAGGTAGCTCCCCGTATGCTGCCATGCTGGTTCGAGATCTGCGTCACTGTGGTCGTTTAGTTCGTTTAGTTCACGGAGATATATCTTCCGGGCTGAGGGAGATCGCGATGGGGTTCGACCGGCGCACCCTGTTGCGCGGGAGCGCGGCCGCCGCCCTGCTGGCCGCCGGCGGTTGTTCCGGTGGCGACGACGACGCGGTGACCTTCTTCTTCCAGGCGCGACCGGAGGAGGCACGGGCCCGGCTGCGCATCATCGACGAATTCCACCGGCGGCGACCGGATATCAAGATCCGCACCATCATGTCCGGGCCGGATCCATTGCAGCAGATGCTCACCTACTGTGCGGGCGGGAAATGCCCGGACGTGATGATGGCGTGGGAACTCCTCTACGCCGGGCTCGCGGATCGCGGTGTGCTGGTGGATCTGCGCGAGTTCCTCGACCGCGACCCCGAATACGCGGCCCGGCTGCGTGACGACGGGTATCCGGCGCTGCGCGACACCTTCGTCTGGAACGGCGGGCAGTACGCGCTGCCGGAGCAGTGGTCGGGTGTGTTCCTCTACTACAACCGGAAGCTGTTCGCCGAGGCCGGGATTCAACCGCCCACCAGCTGGGGATCAGCCTGGAACTACGACGAGTTCCTCACCGCCGCAAAGGCTCTCACCCAGCGGGATGCGAACGGCCGCACCAACCGATGGGGATTCGCCGACGCCTGGGTGCCGTTCTATTCGGCCGCGCTGTTCGGCATGAACAACGGGGTGGAATGGTTCAGCCCGCCGGTCCGCCCCACCCGCACGAACCTGGGTGATCCACGCTTCGCCGACGGCCTCCAGTTCTACGCCGACCTGGCCGTCCGGCACCGGGTCGCCCCGACCGTCGGTGACAGCCAGTCGATTTCGGCGCAGGACCTGTTCCGCAGCGGCCGCGCGGCCATGCTGATGGGTGGCCACTGGCTGTACTCGGAATTCATCGACCACGACGGCCTCGACTTCGACGTGACCGTGCTCCCGGTCGGCCCGCACGGTGGCCCGGGCGCGATCACCGATGTCGGCAGCACCGGTCTTGCCATCGCCGCGGCCAGCCCGCGCCGCGAACAGGCCTGGGAATTCGTCAAATTCGCCACCGGACCGGAAGGTCAAGCCATCATCGCCGCGTCCGGCCTGTTCGTCCCGGTTCTCCAATCCGCGATGCACTCACCGGGTTTCGCCACTGCCCACCGGGCCGTCCGCAACCTCGAGGTCTTCACCGAGGGCCCCGCCAACTCCCGCTCCCTCGCGGTAACCCCGTTGTGGGGCAAGGTCGAATCCCTCCTGGACCGAGGCTGCAACCGCGTCCTACGCGGCGCGGCGCAGGCCGATTCCCTCTCCGGCCAGACCACCACCGACATCGACCAACTCCTCCGGGCCGCCGTATGACCCGTACGAAAATTGGCACGGCCACAGGTATTTCGGGTACGCGGTTCACCGTCGGACGGCAGAGGTCCGTGGCTCGCTCACCGGGAGGTCAACCAAGTCAGGGGTGCTCATGACTGAACTGACGAAGCTCGACACCGTGGTGAGCATCCCCGATGCCGAGGAGCGGCCGGTCGAAGGGGAGCGGGCTGTTCGGCGGCCGGGGGCGCTGGCGCGGCGGCAGGCTCGGGCGGGGGTGGGGTTCGTGGCGCCGAATCTGGCTGCGGTGGTGGTGTTTCTGCTGTTTCCGCTGGGGTTTTCGCTGTATTTGAGTTTTCACTCGTGGGATCTGTTCAGTCCGCCGCGGTTCGTGGGGTTGGCGAATTATCGGCGGTTGGTGTCGCAGGATCCGCTGTTCTATATCGCGTTGCGGAATACGGCGGTGTTCACGGTGCTGACGCTGGTGCCGACGGTGGCGATCAGTCTCGGGGTGGCGGCGCTGCTGAATCGGAAACTGGCCGGGGTGGGGATCTTTCGGACGCTGGCGTTCCTGCCGCTGGTGGCGTCGACGGTGGCGATGGCGGTGGTGTTCCGGTTCATGTTCGCCAGTGACGACGGGCTGGTGAACGTGTTGCTCGGGTGGGTGGGGCTTGGGCCGGTGCCGTGGCTTACCGATCCGCAGTGGGCGCTGGTGTCGTTGAGTCTGGTGACGGTGTGGAAGAGCGTGCCGTTCGCGACCGTGATTCTGCTGGCGGCCATGCAGGGGGTGCCCGAAAACCTTTACGAGGCAGCGCGTATCGACGGGGCGGGGGCGTGGCGGCGGTTCCGGTCCATCACGGTGCCGTTGATTCGGGGCGCGTTGTCGTTCGTGTTCGTGATCACCGTGATCAACACGGTGCAGGCGTTCGATCAGGCGTACGCGTTGACCGGCAGCAACGGGGGACCGGAGACGGGGACGTACGTGCTGGGGATCATGCTGTTCCAGAACGCTTTCCGGTTCTACGAGGTCGGGTATGCCTCGGCGCTGGCCTGGGTGGTGTTCGCGATCCTGCTGACGCTCACCCTGATTCAGCAGTGGCTGTCGCGGCGGGCGGAGGCGGAGCTGTGAAGACGCGTCGCCGGTTGCTGTCGGGACTGTTCGGCTATCTCGCGTTGATCGTGGTGGCCTGGTGTGCGCTGGTCCCGATCCTGTGGTCGGTGTCGGCGTCGCTGAAGGCCGACGGTGAACTCATGTCCGCAGCACCACTGCCCGCGCATCCGCAGTGGTCCAACTACCGGCAGGCCTTCGACCTGATCCCGCTGGGCCGGATGCTGGTGAACACGGTCGTCTACGCGGCCTGCGTGACAGCGGGTCAGGTGTTCTTCTGCTCGCTGGCCGGATACGCGTTCGCGCGCTTGCGTTTTCCCGGCCGCGAGGCACTGTTCGTCGGCTACCTGGCCACGCTGATGGTGCCGCTGACGGTCACGGTGATTCCCCAGTTCCTGCTGATGCGCGCCTTCGGCTGGATGGACACCCCCTGGGCGATGATCGTGCCCGGACTGTTCGGCAGCGCCTTCGGAACCTATCTGATGCGCCAGTTCTTCCTCACCCTCCCAATGGAACTGGAGGAGGCAGCGATCCTCGACGGCTGCACCACCTGGCAGATCTATTGGCGAATCCTGTTGCCGCACACCAGGCCCGCCATCATGGTGCTGGCCGTGCTCACCTGGATCACGGTGTGGAACGACTTCCTGTGGCCGCTGATCATGATTCAACGCAACGAGTACGCCACCGTGACCCTCGGCCTGGTGCGTTTGCAGGGCCAGTACGCCACGAACTGGCCGCTGCTGATGGCCGCCGCGACCTTGACCCTGGTGCCGCTGCTGCTCATCTACGCGTTCGCGCAGCGTGCCTTCGTGCGCGGCATCGCCATGTCGGGTCTGGGCGGTCGCTGACCCGAGATCCGGCCTCGGCGTGCACATCGGTCAGGCCTCGGGTGGAGTGGCCTCCGTGTAGCGCCTGGCGAGGGTGCGGAGATGGGCGACCAATTCCGGTGGCTGGTCCACGCGGAAGTCCATCATCAGCATGCTGAGGTAGATGGCGATGGTCTCGAGCCGGTCCGCGCCGGTGATCAGGACGCAGGAGTGCTCGTCGAGGGGTTCCACGACGCCGACGGTGGGGTTGATGCGGGCGATGACCGTCTCGGCGGATTCCAGGACGGTGACGCGGGCGTGGACTTCCCAACCGGTGGAGGCGATCTCGCGCAGCACGAACGCCACCAGGTCGTCGTCGGGCAGGGTGCGGGCGGCGAAATATCTTTGAGCGGAACGGATTCCATTCACCTTCGCGACCGGTAGTGCCCGCCACTCGTGTGTCCACAGCGTGTACGCCACCAGATACCACCGCCGCTGCCAGCTGATCAGCCGGTACGGCTCGAGTTCGCCGTCGTCGGTGTCGATCGTGGTGGTCGCCCGGATCGCGGTGGCCAGCGTGGCGAGGGTGTCGGCGGCGACCGGCACATCGGGTTCTCGCGACCCGGTGACCGCCGGGCCGATTTCGGTGACGGTGCGCAGTGCGCCGACCTTGCGCTGCAATCGTTTCGGCAGGATGCGATCCATTTTCGCCTGTGCCCGTTCGAGATTGGCGTGGATGTCGGCGATGCCGGTGGAGCCGTCGGCGGCGATGTTCATGGCGGCGGCGACCGCCACGGCTTCGTCGTCGTCGAGCAGCAGCGGCGGCATGGTGGCCCCCTGGCCGAGCCGGTAGCCGCCGATGGGCCCACGGTCCGCGTGCACCGGATAGCCGAGTTCGCGCAGCCGGGCGATGTCCTGGCGCAGTGTCCGATCGGTGACGGCGAGGCGTTCGGCCAGGTCACGGCCGGTATGGGAGCCGTTCTGGAGCATCGACAGCAGTCGCAGCAGCCGGGTTGTGGTGGAGGTCACAGCGAAGCCCGTCGGTCGGTCGAATGATTAGGAAGAAATCCAGCCTAATCAACTCATACCTTTGTCTCAACGGAAACGAAAAGCTCTGAAAGGCAAGACGATGACCAGCAGCCAGCAGACCCCCGCCGCCGCCCTCGCCCCCGTCTGGCGCGAGGTGCTCGCCTCATCCCACAAGGCCCTGATCGACGTGGTCTCCGGTGTCGCGGCTGATCAGTGGGACAACGCCACCCCCTGCTCGCAGTGGACGGTCACCCAGGTGGTGCAGCACGCCGCTGGTGACCAGCTGGCCTACGCCAAGTTCCTCGGCATCGGCGACGGCCCGTCCTACAACCCGTTCGAGCCGTCCGGCAACATTGAGGGCCGCGCCACCGAATTGGTCACCGCCGCAATCGAACCCACCGCCGCCGCCTGGGCCACCGTCGCCGACGACACCGAGGCCGTCCCCACCCCGCTCCCGTTCGGTGAACTGCCGACCCCCGTGGCTGGCGTGCTGTGCGCCCTCGACGCCGCGGTGCACGCCTGGGATATCGCCATCGGCACCGGCCAGCCGTCCCCGCTCACCGACGAGCTGGCCGGGCACCTGCTGACCGCCGCCGACGGCCTCATCGAACCGCTGCGCGACTACGGCGTCGTCGCCGCGATCGTGGAGGGCGCTCCTGCGAGCGACACTCCGGTGGTCGATGAGCTGCTCGCGTACCTGGGCCGCGATCCGCGGGCCTGAACCTGCTCGGGCGGCGCGGGGCTTTCACGAGTCCGCGCCACCGGCGCGCCCGGCACCGAGGTGCGGACCCGTGCTGGCCTGCCGGTAGACTCCTGCTCTCGTGAGTCTCACCCTCGGAATCGTCGGCCTGCCCAACGTCGGAAAGTCGACGCTCTTCAACGCGTTGACCCGCAATGACGTGCTGGCAGCGAACTACCCGTTCGCCACCATCGAGCCGAACACGGGTGTGGTGTCGCTGCCCGACCCGCGCCTGGCCAAGCTCGCCGAGATCTTCGGTTCGGAGCGCCAGCTGCCCGCCGTCGTCACCTTCGTCGACATTGCGGGAATCGTGAAGGGCGCCTCGGAGGGTGAGGGCCTGGGCAACAAGTTCCTCGCCAATATCCGTGAGGCCGATGCCATCTGCCAGGTGGTGCGCGTCTTCGCCGACAGCGATGTGGTGCACGTCGACGGCAAGGTCGACCCGCTGGCCGATATCGAGGTCATCGAGACCGAGCTGATCCTCGCCGACATGCAGACCTTGGAGAAGGCGGTCGTCCGCCTCGAGAAGGAAGCGCGCATCAAGAAGGACCGCAAGCCGGTCGCCGATGCCGCCAAAAAGGCGCAGGAGATCCTCGACAGCGGCCGCACCCTGTTCGCCGCGCAGAAGGAGCTCGATGTCGAGCTGCTCAAGGAACTCTCGCTGCTCACCATCAAGCCGTTCCTCTACGTCTTCAACGCCGACGAGGGCGTCCTCACCGACGACGCCAAGAAGGCCGAGCTGAAGGCCGCCGTGGCCCCCGCCGACGCCGTCTTCCTGGACGCCAAGATCGAATCCGAGCTCATCGAACTCGACGACGAGTCCGCCCTCGAACTGCTGGAATCCATCGGCCAGTCCGAGCCCGGGCTGCACGCCCTGGCTCGCGCCGGTTTCCACACCCTCGGCCTCCAGACCTACCTGACGGCAGGCCCCAAGGAATCCCGAGCCTGGACCATCCACCAGGGCGACACCGCCCCCAAGGCCGCGGGCGTCATCCACACCGACTTCGAACGCGGCTTCATCAAGGCCGAGATCGTCGCCTACAACGACCTCGTCGAGGCCGGTTCCATGGCCGCCGCCAAGGCCGCGGGCAAGGTCCGCATCGAAGGCAAGGACTACGTCATGGCCGACGGCGACGTGGTGGAGTTCCGCTTCAACGTCTGACGATTTCGTAAGTCCCGCAAGCTTTCCGAGCCCCGTCCGGTAGATCCGGGCGGGGCTCGCGCGCGCCGCAGGGGATTTCGGGTCCGCTTCCGATTACGGTGGCTCCGGTCAAGTTCATGCTGGTCGACTCGGAAAGAGGAACGGTTGGTGGTGAGCGGGTTGGGCGTGATTTCCGCGGCAGGTCATGCGCGGCGGATCAGGTTGTTGCGCAACGATATTCACGTCATTCTCGACGAGGTGATCGACTCCGGCGTGTATCACGACGGGCCGAGGACCGAGCGGCTGGCGGCGATCGCCGGGGAGCGGTGGGGTGGGTTCCCGATCCCGGTCAGCTCCGGGACGATGGCATTGACCGCGGCGTTTCGCGGGTTGGCGGGCGAGCCGGGTGACGAGGTCGTCGTCCCCGCGATGACGTTCCCGTCGACGCTGTTCGCGGCGATCGCCTGCGATCTGGTGCCGGTCGTCGTGGACATCGATCCGATGACCCGCAACCTCGATCCCACCGCGGTGGAGGCGGCGATCACGCCGCGGACCCGGGCGATCGTCGCCGTGCACCTGCACGGGCTGGCCGCGGACATGCATCGGCTCGGGAGTATCGCGCGTCGGCACGGACTCGCGGTGATCGAGGATTGCGCGCAGGCGGCGGGCGCGACCCAGAGCGGCCGGTTCGTCGGCACCTTCGGCGATTTCGGCTGTTTCTCGCTGTGGGTGGGGAAGAACCTCGGGGGACTGGGTGACGCCGGGCTCCTCATCGCCCGTGACCGGGATCGGGTGGCGATGCTGCGGCGCTGGGTCGACCTGGGCCGCGACGATGACCGCAATCGCCATGACCTGGTGGGCGATCTCGGCCGTATCGATGAGCTGGACGCGGCGGTCGTCGCCCACCAGCTCGAGCTGCTGCCGCAGTGGATCGAGCGCAGACGGGGGATCGCCGCGGGGTACTCGGCGGCGTTCACCGCGCTACCGCTCCGGCTCCCGTCCGACGAATTCGACCGTCCGCACACCTATTACAAGTACGCGATCCAGACGGCGAGCCCGCACCAGGCGAACGCTCTGATGGCGCATCTCGCCGACTCCGGTATCGCAGCAGAGCAGGTGTACCCGGTGCCCGTCGCGTCGCAACCCGCGTTCACGAGTCCCGTCACGGGCCGGACACCCGGCCATCGGCGCACTCCGGTCCCGGTGGCGGAACGATTCGCTCGCACCCACGTCTGCCTTCCGATCTACCCGGAGCTCACCGATTCCGAGGTCGAGCGGATCATCGACGCGGTCACCGGCTACTACCGGGGTGAAGGTGCGTCGAGCGGCAAGGTGCTGGCCACGGCCGGTCGCGTCGAGCACGGCTCCTAGGTTCGGCCGCGCTTCAGCATGCGGAGGTCGGCGCGTAGGTCCACGGGGTGCAGGTCTTCGATGCGGGCGATGTCGTTGGTCAGTACCTGGTAGAGGTGGTCGGGGTTGCGGGCGCCGATGGTGGCGAAGAGGCCGGTGGGTCCCGTTGTGGCGCAGACGTATTGGACTTCGCTGATCGCGCCGAGGGCGTGACCGGCGGGTTCGAGGCGGTGTAGCGGGACTCCGGCCCAGATCGCGGCGGAGGTGGTGAGGCCGATCTTGCGTTCGTCGACTTCGAGGTCGAAGCGCAGGACTCCGGAGTGGGTCAGGTCGGTGATGCGGGCCGCGATGCGGGCGGGAGTGAGGTTGGTGGCGCGAGCGAGGGTGCTGTAAGGGGCGCGAGGGTCGCGGGTGAGGAGGGCGATCAGGCGTTTGTCGTCTGTGGTCAGCTCGTCGGGGTGGCGAGTGGGCTTGTCGCCGCGGCGGTCGATGGCGAAGGTGGGGTCGGCCAGGGCGTCGAGGCGGGATCGGGCGGCGGCGTCGAGGGTCGCGGTGAGGTCCGGCCAGGGCGTGCGTAAGGGGAAGCGGCGCAGGACTTGTCGGGCATCCAGCGAGTCGACCAGTGAGATGGAGCGGATGCGGTCGGTGAGCATCAGGTCGTTGTCGGCGGTGGATTGCGGCTGGTACAGGCAGACCACCTCGGCCGCGGTGATGCTCACCCAGCTCATATCCGGATGGCGGGCAAGGGTTTCGGCGAGTTTGGTGCCCGCTGAGGACGGGGTGATGCGCAGGATCCATTCGGGCTGCCCGAGAGTCCGGTGGTCGAGTGTCGCGGTGCAGCGCAGCACGCTGTCGCGGATCAGCGATTGGTAGCGGCGGGCCGCGGTCTGCTCGGAGACGCCGATGACGGCCGCCATGGTGGCGTAGGAGGCCCGCACGTCCTGGCAGAGCACCTGGATGATCTGCAATCGATCGGTCATCGGATTGGAGGACATCTCGGAAATCTACCCTGCGGATGGATGTTCCGATCGATTTCAGGCTCACGCGGCGGTCACCGCGGGGACGGGATCCGAAAGAATGATCTTCGGGCGATCAACCCGTCTACCTGCAGAAAGAGGACCTCCACCATGCAGAAATGGAAGCCGCTGCTCGCTGTCAGCCTCGGCACCCTGATGCTATTGATAGACATCACCATCGTGATCGTCGCGCTACCCGACATCCAGCGGAACCTGAACGCCGGATTCGATGCGCTGCAATGGGTTCTGGACGCCTACGCGCTCGCGCTGGCGGCACTGGTGATCGGGGCGGGCACCCTCGCGGATCGTTTCGGACACCAGCGCGTCTACCTCATCGGAACCGTATTGTTCGCGGCCGCATCGCTTTTCGCAGGCCTTGCGCCGAATATCGACGTGCTGATCACGGCGCGGGCGGTGCAGGGTGTGGCGGCGGCCGCGATGTTCGCGACCACGGTCAGCCTGCTGCACATCACCTATTCCGGCCGTGACCGAGGGACGGCGTTCGCGGTGTGGGGTGCGGTGGCCGGCGCCTCGGCCGGGCTCGGCATGGTCGCGGGCGGCATGCTGACCCAGTGGCTGAGCTGGCGCTGGATCTTCTTCGTCAATATCCCGGTATCGGTGGTGACGGTGGCGCTGTCGCTGACGGCCTTCGTCAACACGCGTCGTGACGGCGTTCGCCTCGATGTCCTGGGTGTGGTTGCGGCCTGCGGGGCCGCCGCGTCCTTGACCTTCGCCATCATTCGCGGGGGTGAGAGTGGCTGGACCGACGCGATCACCCTGGTGTCCTTCGCCGCGTCCGCGGTGTTCCTGACACTGTTCCTGGTGACGGAAACTGTTGTCGCCCAGCCGATGCTGCCGCTGAGCCTGTTCAAGATACGTCCCTTCACCGGCAGCGTCGTCGGTGCGACCGGGCAGAGCTTCGCGGCTTTCGGGGTGACACCGCTGATTTCGATCTGGGCGCAGAACATCCTGGGTCTCGACGCGCTGCAAACCGGCCTGGCGATGCTGCCGATGGCGGCGGTGTCGTTCGTCGTCACGGGCTCCATGGGCAAGCATCTCGACCGGCTGCACCCGGCGTTGACCATCGGCGCGAGCCTGGTCGGTGTCGGTGTGGGCGCACTGCTACTGCTGCTGATCGGGCCCGGATCCGGTTGGACGGCAATACTTCCCGCGATGCTCGTGATCGGCGTCGGGGTCGGCGTGGCCTCGCCCCCGCTGGCGGCGGTCGCGCTCGCGTCGGTGCGGCCCGAACAGGCGGGTGTCGCGTCGGGCACCGTGAACATGGGACGCGAATTCGGTTACGCCCTGGGCATTGCCGTGCTCGGCTCGGTGTTCGCGACCACCGCGGGCAGCTCGCACCCGCGCGAGGTCGGTGACCACCTGCGCGGTCTCGATGCCGCCTGGATCACCGCGGGCACCGTCGGCATCGTCGTCGGCCTCGTCACCATCGCCATCCTGTGGACGGGGCACGCCCCCGCCGACCCGGATGACACTGTCGATCGGGCCGAAGAGGGCGCTGTGGCAACGGTTTCGACGTAGTTCGGCTCAGAGGCCGGAGCTGCCGGGGAGCAGGTTCACGCTGCCGAGGTCGAGGCTGCCGCCGCCACCGCAGCCGGGCTGCTTGGGCTGCTGTGCGGGCGTGGATCCGGCGGAGGCGGCCGTCACGGTCACCGTGGTGGTGGCCGTGCGGCCGTTCTGGGCCGCGGTGAGGGTGTGGGTTCCGGCGGTCGGGACCCAGTAGACGAAGCTGAAGTTGCGGATACCCGTGTGGCCGACTGTCGGGGGTTCGGGTGCGCTCGCGATGCACTGACCGTTGTCGTAGAAGGTCACGGTCCCGCTGGTGATCAGGTTGATATCGGCGTCCGCGGTGACCCGGTACAGCTGGCCCGCGACGGGAGCCGAGTCCGGGGTGCCGTAGCCCGCGGGATCCTCGACATCGACGGGACCCACGGTCGCGAACGCGGGGGGTGCGGATAGTGCGGTGATGGCGGCGGCCACGGCGAAAGTGGTTGCGCTCCAGCCGATGCGGCGAAGTGAGGGGGTTCGATCGGGCATGCGTGGAACTCCTGTTCGGACCCCTTCGTCCGGGGTCGACAGACCCTAGCTTTCCTCAGTTGTGAAATGGATTTACTTCGGAAAACCGGTGTGCCCCGACTTCCTTGGGCGAGACATCCGGGGTCACACCGTGGTCGCTTCGTCGGCGTGATTGCCGACTGCCTTGCGGGGCAGGGCAAAACACAGCACCGCGCACAGGGCGTACGCCCCGACTGCCCAGGGAGCCGCGTGGACCAGGGCGGTGGTGAGGCCTCGGTCGGCGTGCGAGAAGAAGACGTTGCCGATCACAGCCACCCCGAGGGCTCCACCGAATTGCTGTGCGGTGGAGAGGATTCCGGACGCACCTCCGGCCAGCTCGGCGGGCACGGCGCTGAGGATGGTGTTGACCAGGGGGATGATCAGGAAGATCAGGCCGACACCCGCCACCAGCAGACCGGGAACCAACGGCCATGCGCCGGTGTGGAATTGGTCCGATGCCTGGATCGCGTGACGGACCCACAGCAACCCGCCGCCCATGATGAGCGCGCCGAGGATCATGACGTTGCGCCCGATCTTCTCGACCAGCGGGTCGACCGCGGGCGCCGCGACGATGGATCCGGTGCTGAAGGCGACCATGAGCAGTCCGGCCTGGGTGGGGGTATAGCCCTGACCGGATTGCAGCCAGATGGTGAAGGCCAGCATGAAGCCGGACATGCCGCCGTAGAACAGCAATTGGATGAGCAGCCCGGCACTGAAGGCGGGCTTGGTGAACAGGCTCGCGGGCAGCAGTGGGTGTTCGATCCTGCGTAGGCGCTCGGTGAAGGTGAGGGCGGCGACGGCCAGGACTCCGGCGGCCAGGCACAGCCATCCCCACAGTGGCCAGCCGTTGGAACGCCCCTGGACCAGCGGCAGCACGATCGCGACCAGTCCGGCGGCCAGGATCAGGTTGCCGAGCAGGTCGATGCGTCCGGTGAAGGCGTTGTCGCGGGAGCTGGGGATCCACAGCGCGCCCAGGATCAGCACCAGCGCGGCGAGCGGCAGGTTGATGATGAAGATGGTGCGCCAGCCCCAGCCGAAGAGGTTCCAGTCGGTGAGCACGCCGCCGAGCAGCACGCCCACGGCCGTGGACAATCCGGCGATAGCGCCGTAGAGGGCGAAGGCCTTGCCGCGTTCGTGCTCGTCGAACATGGTGCGGAAGGAGGCGAGCACCTGCGGCATCAGGATGGCCGCGGCGACGCCCTGGATCCCGCGCGAGACGACGAGCATGGTCGCGTCCTGGGCGAGGGCGCTGGCGAGGCTGGCCGCCGCGAAGGCGATGACGCCGGTCATGAACAGTGTCTTGCGTCCGTAGCGGTCGCCGAGGTGCCCGGCGATGATCAGTGTCGCGGCGAAGCCCAGCATGTACGCCGACACGGTCCACTGCAGCTCGGCCGGTGTGGCGTGCAGGTTCGTGCCGATCGAGGGCAGGGCGGTGTTCACGATCGAGCCGTCGATCATGTCCAGCAGCGCGGCCAGGATCATCACGAAGGCCGCGGCCCAGCGGCGGGGGTAGGGGGTGGCCTGGTCGAGGTCGCCGGATGCGGTATCGGTGGCGTCGGTTGTACTGAACGACATGACCCGTCACTCCTTCCAAATATCTCAGATATCAAGTACCTTGAATATCAAGCTAATTGTCAGCATGAAGGGTAGTATCTTGAATGTCAAGTGAAATGGGGTCCATCGAGGAGCGACTGGGCGCGGCCGTCCAGCACTACCAGTCCACGGTCGACGATTTCGATCGCGAACTGGCCCGCCTGCTCGGCGTCAACGAGACCGACCTGCGCTGCCTGGAGATCCTGCTGACCGGTGACGGGGTGGCCCCCGGCGAACTCGGCGACCGGCTCGGCCTGACCACCGGCAGCGTCACCGCGATGCTCGACCGCCTGGAGAAGCTCCAATTCCTCACCCGCGCACCGCATCCCACCGATCGCCGCAAGGTGGTCGTGCACATCACCCCCGACGCCACCGTGCGCGCCTACGGGCTGATGACCCCCTTCCTCGACGAAGCCGGGCGCCGCGTCCTCGATCGCTACACGCCCGAGCAGCTCGAGTTGATCGTCGATTTCCTCACCTTCAATCGCGATATTCAGGACCAGCACGTCCAGCGCCTGCGCGAGCTCCCCACCCCCACCTCCCGTCGTGCGAAGTCGGCCCGCGGCGCTGCGAAACAACTCGAAAATCAAGCAGACTGACAATCCCGCGAGATCGGAGCGAATCATGAAGGCTGTCCGGTTCAGTCGGTTCGGTGGCCCGGAGGTGCTCGAGATCGTGGAGCTGCCCGAGCCGCATCCGGGACCCGGTGAGGTGCGGATCGCGGTGCGGGCGGCCGGGGTCAATGCGAGCGATTGGAAGAAGCGGGAGGGGCTGATGGACCCGGAGCTGCCGCAGACCCTCGGCTACGAGGCGGCGGGCATCGTGGACGAGGTGGGGGCGGGGGTGACGGATGTGGTTGTGGGAGAACGGATTTTCGGGGTCGGCGGAGCCGGGGCGGCGCAGGCCGAATCAGCCGTGCTCAGCCACTACGCGCCGATTCCGGCGGAACTCGACTTCGCCGAGGCGGCCGCGCTGCCCGCCGCCCTCGAGACGGCCGCGCGCGGGCTCGATCAGCTCGGGCTCGCCGCGGGCGGCACGGTGCTGATCAACGGGGCCTCCGGCAGCGTCGGCGGTGCCGCCGTGCAGCTCGCGCGGGCGCGTGGCCTGCGGGTGATCGGCACCGCGAGCCCGGCGAATCACGACTATCTGCGCACCCTGGGGGCCGAACCGGTCGCCTACGGGGACGGGCTGATCGAGCGGGTGCTCGCGGTCGCGCCCGGCGGTGTCGACGGCGCGCTCGATGTGGCGGGCAGCGGCGTGCTGCCGGAACTCATCGAACTCGCCGGTGGCGCAGCGCAGGTGGTGACGCTCGCCGACTTCGCCGGTGCGCAGGAGCACGGAGTGCGTTTCAGCCGCGGGGATTCCGGCCGTGCGACCTATGTGCTCGGCGAGATCGGCGATTTGATCGCGTCCGGGAAGTTCGTCCTCCCGGAGGTCCGGACCTTTCCGCTCGCCGAGGTCGCCGAGGCGCACCGGGCCAGCGAGCACGGCCGGGTGCGCGGCAAGCTCGTGCTGGTCGTCGAGCCCGCCGCGGGCTGAACCGGGTTACCAGTACTGGTGCTGGGTGCCGTCCACACCGGTGAGGAAGATGACCGCCTCGGTCCCGTCCAGATCCCCGGGATTGAGCGGGATATGCCCGGGGACAATCGGTTTCGCAGTACCCGTCGATGCAGGCAGGGCGGATCGGACGGCGGCGGCCGGGAACAGCGCGCGCTGATCGGTCGCCTCGGCCAGGGCGTGCTGGAGGGTCCCCGGTGTGCAGTCGAGGGTCGCGTCGGTCGCCACGAACAGGTAGCGCTCGGCGAGGGCGAGACCGACGAGCGCCCCGGCATTCGCCCAGCTCGCTTCGTCGGATCCGTGCCGCAGATGCGAGTTGTGCGCGAAGACCAGGCCGGGTCCGCGCTCCTGCTCACGGGCCGTGATCGCGGACAGGTTGTCGGCCATCATCTCGGCACGCAGGCTGAGCAGCAACGAGATTCGATCGGGACCGGGTTCGGCCATGGCCGCGTGATAGCGCAGCAGGGCCAGCGCGGTGCGCGCGTGGGCGAGGGCGGTGTCGTAGCCGTCCGGGTCGGCGGGACGCAGGACGGGTGCGGCACGCCGCACGGCACTGACCAGATCGTCGGCCGTAATACGCAGGGCGCGAGCGGATTCGGAGCCTCCGATGGACGCGGCCGGATCGTACATGGCCGCCGGGTTGGTCCAGTCGGCGTCCGGGCCGAGCAGGTCGTCGATATCGTGCGCCGAAGCGGGCCGGAATCCGGCGGGCAGATAGTCGATGACCCGGGCGAGCGCCGCACGCGGGCTCGGCGCGCCCGCGTACTCCACCGGACCGTCGAATCCGTAGAAGCGCACGCGATCTCGCGGCGCTCGGCCGTCGTTGTAGGCGCGCAGCCACTCGACGAGTTCGCGATTGCCGGGCGCCGACCCGAAACCGTGACTGAACCCGGTCGCGAGGACGGTGTCGAGTTCCGCTGTGCCCCCGGCGATGTAGTCGTCGACGATGGACGCGGCGAAGAAGTCCGTCTCCAGAATGACGGACCGATACCCGTTTTCGACGAGATGGCCGAGAATTTCGTTGCGCAGCAATGGAAATGCCTCGATCCCGTGGGTGGGCTCGCCGAGCCCGAGCAGGATCGGCGCCGCGGTGCGGGTACCGAGCAGTGTGCCGAAGGCATCGCCGAGGCTCGCTGAATCCGCGATCTGCAGGCCGACCTCGCGCAGCGTGGTGGTTGTGGACATGAGTACCCCTTCCCGAATGGCTCTGCCTTCGACAGTATCGTTGAACAATCATGTGAATCTTTCGCGGAGAAGTCAGGGAAAACCCTGGCTGAACCCTCAAAGGGAGGTAGCACTTGCGTCCCATCGACCTCGCCCGCGAGCACGGTTTGTCCGCGCAGGCGATCCGCAACTACGACGAGGCGGGCATCCTCCCGCCGGCCGATCGCAGCGACTCGGGCTATCGGCAGTACACCGCCGTGCACGCCCAGGCCGTGCGCGCGTTCCTCGCCCTGCGCGCCGGTCACGGACATCAGCAGGCGGCGGAGATCATGCGTGCCGTCAATACCGGCGACACCGATCTCGCGTACCGGCTCATCGACGCCACCCATGTCGCGCTGCTCACCGAACGCGGCACCCGCGCCGAGGTGGCGACCGCACTGAACAGCCTGTCCACCACCGATCCGGCGCCGATTCCCGGTCGCCCCTTGACGATCGGTGAACTGGCCCGCCGCCTAGGCGTGCACCCGGCGACCCTGCGCACCTGGGAGACCCACGGCATCCTGCGGCCGCGGCGTGGACGTGGCACCGGCTATCGCGAGTACGACCCGGCCGGCGTGCGTGATGCCGAGATCGCCGCCCAGCTGCGCCGCGGCGGCTACCCGCTGCACCGGGCCGCCCAATTCCTCGAGGTGCTCCGGGAGGCGGGCGGTGCGACCGCGTTGACCGCCTTCCTCGATGCCTGGCAGCAGCGCCTCACCGCCCGCAGCCGCCACCTGGTGTCCGGCGCGGCCCAGCTCGACGCCTACCTCACCCTGCTCGATCGCCCCTGAGCGATCTCCCCTGATCGGGTCGAAAGGACCATGTCAGGGCATGCGTCAGGTGCGTGTCAGGTCCGTATCAGCCGCTCCCGCGACGGTATTGGCATGAACAACGCAGCGATCGCAGCCTCGGGGCTGCGGAAGGCATACGGGGACAAGACGATCCTCGACGGAATCGACCTGGAGGTCGAGGCGGGCACCATCTTCTCGCTGCTCGGCCCGAACGGGGCGGGCAAGACGACCACGGTGAACCTGCTGACCACACTGTTGAACGCCGACGGTGGCACGGCCCGGGTGGCCGGACACGATGTCGCGACCGAACAGCGGGCGGTGCGGGCCTCGATCGGGGTGACCGGTCAGTTCGCGGCGGTCGACGATCTGCTGACCGGCGTGGAGAACCTGCAGCTGATGGCGGATCTGCACCACCTGCGCGGTGCGGAACGCAAGCGGGTGGTCACCGGCCTGCTGGAGCGCTTCGAGCTGACCGCGTCGGCGGGCAGCCTGGCCTCGACCTACTCCGGCGGCATGCGCCGCAAGCTGGATCTGGCGATGACCCTGGTCACCAAGCCGCAGATCGTCTTCCTGGACGAGCCGACCACCGGCCTGGATCCGCGCAGCCGCCGCACCATGTGGGAGATCGTGCGGGAGTTGACCTCCGACGGCGTCACCATCTTCCTCACCACGCAGTACCTGGAGGAGGCCGACCAGTTGGCCGACCGCATCGCGGTACTCGACCAGGGCCGCATCGTCGCCGAGGGCACCTCCGCCGAACTCAAGCGGCGCCTGCCCGGCAGTCACATCCTGCTGCGCTTCACCGACAGCACGGATCTGGAAGCGGCACAGCGGATTCTGGCCGGCTCCACCCGCGACGACGAGGCACTGACCCTGCAGGTCCCCGGCAGTGGCGGCAGCAAGTTCCTGCGCGGACTGCTCGACCGGCTCGCCGAACACTCGATCGAGGCCGACGAGGTCTCCATCCACACCCCTGATCTCGATGACGTTTTCCTCGCCCTGACCGGGCACGCCACCACGGAGGCCGAAGCACAATGAGCACCCTGACCGCACCCGCCACCCTGTCCGCCTCGCTGGCCGATTCGTCGATCATGTTGCGGCGCAACTTCAAACACATCGCCCGCACCCCGGTCGCGATCTTCAACGCGGCGCTGATGCCCGTGGTGATGATGCTGATCTTCGTGTACGTCTTCGGCAATGCCTTCAATGTCGGCGAGCACTACATCAACTACGCGACACCGGGCATGATCCTGCTGGCCGTCAGCTACGGGCTCTCCGGCACCGCGGTATCGGTGAGTTCCGATATGGCCAAGGGCATCATCAACCGCTTCAAGGTCATGGACGTTTCTCGCGGCGCGGTGCTCACCGGGCACGTGATCGCCACCATCGTGACCAATGTGATCGCCATCGCGGCCGTCATCGGAGTGGCCTTCGCACTGGGTTTCCGGCCCGCGGCCTCCGCGCTGGACTGGCTGGGCGCGATCGGCATCATGCTGGCCACGTCGTTCGGCGCCGCCTGGCTGACCGTCGCACTGGGTATGGCCGCCAAGACGCCGGAGTCGGCGGGCATGTCGGTGGTGCCGCTGATCATGCTGCCCTTCGTGAGCAGCGCGATCGTCCCCGCCGCCCAAATGGGCCAGGGCATCCGGCAATTCGCGCAGTACCAGCCCTTCACGCCGATCATCGAGTCGCTGCGCGGCTTCCTGAACGGGCACCCCTCGGGCGGGGACACCGCGGCCGCGCTGGCCTGGTGCGCCGGGTTCGCCATCGCCGGATACCTGTGGTCGCGTTCGACTTTCAACAAGCGAGCGTGATCGCCACCAGTTCCTGCCAGTTGTCAGCCCCCATCGCCTCGGTGACCTTCGTGTCACCGAGGCGATTTCGTGCGTCCCGCTCGATGCGCGCGGCGTCGGGCTGGGAGCGATCGGTCTGCCCGCGGACCGCGCTGCTGGCCGCGAGGAGACCGAGGGCGCGCTCGTAGTGCCCGTCCCGCAGCGCCAGATCCGCGATTCCGATCAGCGCCAGCGCGATGAGCGGAGCGTGCCCCGCCGCGGTGGCGGCGCGGTAGGCGGCGGCGTGATGGGTGCGGGCGGCGGCGAGATCATCGGTGAGGTAACCGAGCTGATCGCTCACCAGCGCACTGATATTCGGCTGTTCGGCCTCCTCGCCCAGCAGGCCGGTCGCGATCTCGATCTGCCGGTAGGCCTCGACGTTGTCCCCGTTCCACCGGGCCAGATCGGCCTTGGCCAGCGCCACCTCGGCCAGCGCGTTGGGCCAGGCGGATTGGTCCGCGCTGCGCTGCGCCTCGGCCATCGCCGTGGTGCTCGCCTCGAAATCGCCCAGCAGCCAATACAACTGGGCCTGTCGAGACCGGATCCGCACCGCGTCCTCGAGCGCCCCGACCTCGGTGACGACCACGATCGCCTCGTCGAGAAGCGCACAGGCGCGGGCGAATTCGCCGTGCATGGCGATCTGCCCCGCCAGCTCGCTGAGCGCGAACGAGATGCCCCAGCGTTCACCGACGGCCCGGAATTCGGCGAGCGCGGTCTCCAGATGGGCGTCCGCCTCCGCGACTTCGAAGCCGAGCACGATCCGCAGCTTGCCCAGTTGCAGCCGGGCCAGTGCCCGCACCCACGGATCCTCGTCGGCGAGTAGCGCTTCGAAGGCGGGCAGGTGTTCCTCCGGCCCCCGCAGCATGCGTTCCAGGGCGCTGACGAACGCGGTCGCCGGATGGACGGCGCGGCCGCCGTGCGCCGCCGCGTAGGCCTTCTGGATCCACTCCACCAGCTGGTACTGGTCGTTGCGGCCGGAGCTCAGGAAGTGCACAACCATCCCGTACACGGTGGCCCGGACCTCGCCGTCCACCTCGCCGGGCAGTTCGGCGGCCGCGACCACGAACTCCAGGCCCTCGGCCTTGCGCCCGCTGAGCCACCAGTACCAGCCACCGGCCGCCGCGAGCGGCATGGCCTCGGCGGCGTCGCCGGTCGCGAGCGCGCCGCGCATGGCGGCGGCGATATTGTCGTGCTCGGCATCGAGGGTGGCGAGCCACGTCAGCTGTTCGGCGCGGCGCAGGTGCGGTTCCGCGGTTTCGACGAGTCCGGTGAAGTAGGCGAGATGCGCGTGCCGCGCCGAATCCTCTTCTCCCGCTTCGACGAGCCGGTTGCGGGAGTACTGCTTGATGGTCTCGAGCATCCGGTAGCGGGGTCCGCCGTCCGCGGCGAACAGCAGCAGCGACTTCTCGGTCAGTGCCGTCAGCAGTTCGAGGACCTCCCACTGCTCGACGGTGTCGCCCACGCAAACCTGTTCGGCCGCTTCGAGACTCGCGCCACCGGCGAAGACCGAGAGCTTGCGCAGCACGGTGCGTTCGGCGTCGGTGAGCAGCTCCCAGCTCCAGTCGACCACCGCGCGCAGCGTCCGATGCTGCGGCAGTGCGGTGCGGCTGCCGCCGGTGAGCAGCCGGAAGCGGTCGTCGAGCCGGGTGGCGAGCTGTTCGAGGGACATGGTGCGCAGCCGTGCGGCGGCGAGTTCGATGGCCAGCGGGATGCCGTCCAGCGCCCGGCAGACCCGGGCCATGGTGGCCAGGGCGGGCGCGTCGACGGTGAGATCCTGACGCACCGCCGAGGCGCGATCGAGGAGAAGCTGTACGGCGGGCGAGGATTCGATCTCGCCGGGGTTCGCGGTGGCGGCGGGCAGGGTCAGCGGTTGCACCTGCCACAGCGCTTCGCCGGTGATGCCGAGTGGTTCCCGGCTGGTCGCGAGGATGCGCAGTCGACGGCATTCGCCGAGCAGCCGGTGCGCGAACGCGGCCGCGGATTCGATCACGTGCTCGCAGTTGTCGAGGATGAGCAGCGTCTCGCGGTCGCGGATGGCGGCGATGAGTCGTTCCATCGGTTCCGCGTTCGGGGCGCTGCCGAGCAGGGCGTCGCGCAATCCGAGCGCGGTCAGTGCCGGTTGCGCCAGATCGCCGTCGGCGTCGGCGGGCGCGAGTTCGACCAGCCAGGCCCCGTCCGGGAGATCGTCGAGCAGGGTGCGCGCGGTCTCGACGGCGAGCCGGGTCTTGCCGGAGCCACCGGGACCGGTCAACGTCGTGAGCCGGTGTGCCGCAATGAGTTCCCGCACCACCGCGATATCGGTCTGCTTGCCGACGAATCTGGTCAGCTCGGCCCGCAGGTTGGTGCGCCGGTCCTCCTCCCGCGCGCCGACCTCGCCGCGCAGCAGCGCGACATGCAGTGCGGCCAGTTCCGGGGAGGGGTCCACGCCCAGTTCGTCGGCGAGGTTCTCCCGGGTCCGCTGGTAGACGCCGAGCGCCTCGGTGCCCCGGCCCGCCGTGCCCAGCGCCCGCATGAGAGCGGCGGCCAGGCGTTCCCGCAGCGGATGCAGCGCCACGAGTTCGGTCAGCTCGGTGACCAATTCGGGTCCCTGACCGAGCCGCAGCTCGGCCTCGAAGCGGTCCTCCAGGGCGGCCAGGTGCAGTCCCTCGAAGCGGGTGACGACCGCGTCGAGGACCTCACTGTCCTGCACCGCGATGTCCTGCATGAGTGGACCGCGCCACAGCTCGAGGGCTTCGCGCAGCAGCTCTGCCTGCTGCGCGTCGCCGCTGGTGCGCGCCCGGTCGAGGAGCTGTTCGAAGCGGACGGCGTCGACATCGTCGGGCCGCACGGTGAGCTGATAGCCCCCGGACTGCACATCGATGGACCCGGGCGGCAGCACCCGGCGCAGTCGAGAGACCAGGGCCTGCAAGGCATTCGCGACATCGGCGGGCGGCTGCTCGCCCCAGATCCAGTCCACCAGTTTGGCTTTCGACACCGCCCGGCCGGGCTCCAGGGCCAGCGCGATCAGCAGGGTCCGCAGCCTGACGCCGGGCACCTCGATCGATTCACCGTCGTCTGCCCGGATATCGAGCGGTCCAAGCATCGCGATCTGCACCCGCCCATTCTGCCGTGCACTCCCGGGCGGCGGGGCGTGGCCCGGTTTGCGAGGTTCACCCGGCTCGATCTGCCGCAGTCGCATGCCTCTGAACAGGGCGAATGTCGCATCAGCCGGGCTGTCAGCGCGACGTCAGGTCGGTATCAGGCGGACTCGCGACAGTAGTCACATGAACGAGCCCCGGCCGAATGAATTGGCCGGAAGCGACATTCACACCCCAACCGAAGTCACGCAGTCGAGGAGTTCCATCATGTCCGTCTTCCAGACCCCCGCGCCCATCACCGTCAACGCCGATGCCCTGAGCGGCAATGTCACCGTCATCGCCTCCGACCGCACCGACACCGTGGTCGCCGTCCGCCCCGCCGACCCGGCCAAGAAGGCCGATGTCCGCGCCGCCGAACAGACCCGCGTCGAATTCGCCGACGGCACCCTGACCGTGAAGACCCCCAAGAGCTGGCGCACCCACACCCCGTTCGGCGGCAACCCCACCATCGAGGTGACCATCGAGGTGCCGACCGGCTCCCGAGTCGCCGCGGTCACCGGGGTCGGCACCATCACCGGCAATGGTGAACTGGGCGAATGCAATATGGAGGTGGCCATGGGCGACATCGTCGTCTCGCAGCCGCAGGGCTCGGTGACCGCCAAGACCTCGAAGGGCGCCATCCGCATCGGCGAAGCGGTACGCGGTGTCATGCGGCTGGAGACCTCGATGGGCGACCTGGAGATCGGCATCCGTCCCGGCAGCGCGGCGCGGGTGGAGACCAGCACCCAGACCGGCAACGTGTCCAACCGGCTGGCCCCGGTCGCGGAGGACGGCGACACCGTGCACGTGATCGCCCGAACCTCGATGGGCAACATCATCGTTCAGCACACCGCCGCGGCGTGACTGCCGGGGATGGACGCCGGGTGTGGTCCTCGATCGCAGCCCGGCGTCGTCATCCACGGCCGCCGAGTCGGAGTCTCTCGGCCGAATCAGCTCTGCTTGTCGACCTTGGGGGCCTGCCAGGTGTGTTGCAGCAGCGGCTCTTCGGGGCCGTAGGTGCGCAGCACCACGTAGAAGGGGCTCTCGGGGGCGGGCAGCCAGTTGCTTTCCTGTTCTGCGCCAGGGGATTTGGCGGAGGTGTGGATGGTGAGCGAGCCGTCGGGACCGGGTTTCATCCCGGGCGTGGCACTGCCGATCGAATAGCGGTTGATGGGGTTGGCCGCCAGGTGTCCAGTCCGGCGCGATTGTCGAAGATCTTCGCCGAGTCGATATCGCCCTCGGTCAGCTTCTGCAACTGCTGCTGCCCGTCGGTGACACCGGCGGCGAGCGCATCGCGGACCTTCGAATCCAGCTTGCTCTGGTCGAACGGCTGCCCGCGGGTGATGCCGAGGGTGGCGAGCTAGTCGGGCGCGGCCAACATCACCGTGACGCCGTTGTTGCCGTCCACCACCGAGCCGGGATTGTCGAGGACGAAACCCCACAGGTCGTCCCACTGGCTGGTGGAGTACCGATTCGGCTCGATCGCGGGCAGCGTCAGCACCCACGGCTCGGCCCGCAGATCCACCCACGCGTACGAGTACGGGGTGTCGTTGTTGGGCGTCACGATGTCCTTGTCGTCCGGCGTGGACTGCCCCAGATGCAGCCACTTGCCGAACGCGTGATCGCCGTCGATGGCCTGCCTTTACATGGTCCGGTAGTTCATCACCACCGGATACGCGAAAATGTAGGCGTCCTTCGCGGCTGCCCGCAGCGCATCCGACGCGGCCCCCGACGATGACGACGACCCGCTGGAGGAGCCGGAGTTACCGGAATTGCAGGCCGCCATGGACACTCCCAGCACAGCGGCCAGCAGCAAGGCGCCGCCGATGACCCAGCGCTTGGTTCGAACCACCGGAATCGCCGACCGCCGCCCCGCGGGCCGATGCGCGCGATAGCTGTCCGGGTGCCGATAAGAATGTTTGCCCACAGCTGTCACCTGTCCCGATTCGTTCGATGGAAAGTGCCGTGAACTGCTACGGCAGCCACGCTAACACCGAAAAATCAGATAGCTGGGAGTTTACTGAATCCTCACCGGTACCCACACCGGTCAGTGCCGACACGGGCGTGCCTTCGTCGACCGCGCCACGCCACGACCCGACTCCCGCCCGGCGCGCCGCTGTCGTTCGTGGTGGGCGGCGACGACCAGACTGTTGCGGAGGTCAGCACCACTGCCATCCGGCCGACCACAGTTCGCCATCCGACATCGAAGGAGTCGTCATGACCGACCTGCCCGCCGCCGAACTCGTTCTCGTCCCCGGTGGCACCCTGCTGACGGCCACCCCGGAGGAAGGCCGTGCGCTGGCAATGACCTTGGCCCGGCACACCATTCACAACATTCAGCCCGACCTCGACAAGCTGATGGAGGGTCGCCCGGTCTACTCTTCCGACCCCGACAGCCTGATCGCCGCGAGCCACGTGGTCGCCGTGGAGTTCCAGACCATCGCCGCCGCCAACGACTACTGGCGCGGCTGATCCTGCTCGTCCTCGCCGCTGGTTTCGATGCGAGGGTCGGCGAAGACCGTGATATCCGGCTCGGCCGCCGCGGTGAGGCGGGTGGCGGCCGAGTCGGTTACGCGTAGTGCGTACAGGCCCTGCTCGGGGTCGAGGGCTATCAGGCCGTATGCCGTGTCGACGTCGCTCGCCGGTAGTCCCAGGGTGCGCAACGCGACCTCGAGGGTCGCGTCGCGCGGGAGCCGAACGGTCAGCAGCGGCATACGGTCCACGCTACGCGCGGGGGGCGGCGCTCCGCAGCGCGGTGAGCAGGGCGGCGGAGTCGAGGACGCCGTAGCCGTAGTCGTTGTCGAAGCCGGGAGTTCCGGCGTCGGTCGCGGTGCTGCGCAACAGGGCTCGCAGCTGGGCGGGGGGCAGCGCGGTCGCCGACCACTGGGTGCGGATGGCCGCGACCACGCCCGCGGCGACCGGGGTGGCGGCGGAGGTGCCGGTGTCGGGTTCGGTGGCGCCGAAGGCCGTCGAGCCGAGAAAGTGTGTGTAGGAGCAGATGTCGGGTTTGCGGGCGCTCAAGCGGCCCGGTCCCTGCGAGGAGTAGCCGACGCGGGTGCCGGTGTCGTCGACGCCGCCGATGCTCAGCACGCTGGGATGCGAATTCGCGCCGCCGATCGGCTGATTGGTGTACGCGCAGCGCGCGTCCGGGCAGTCCCGGCCGCAGTTTCCGGCCGCGAAAATGATGTCGGCTCCGGCGGATTCGAGCGATCCGACGATCACATTGAACGGATGCGAAGGATTGTCGGAGTAGTTCCCCGGATTGCCGACCGGGAAGTCCCACTGCGGCGAGAACGCACCCCAGCTGTTGCTGATCACCAGTGCGCGTGAGGATTCCGGCTGTGCGGCCAGCACGGTGCGCAGCTGCGCGTACGCGGCCACGGCATCGGAGAGCAGCCCGTCCATCACGGTGCTGCCCTTGCGTGTGCTCTGCAACACCGGGATATCCAGCAGCGAGGCGTGCGGCGCGGCGATGAGCGTGTCGAACGCGCACATCGACCCGTGCGCCACCGGGAACTCACCGGCGGTCCCTGTCACCCCCGCCGGATTCCAGCTGCGCGCCTTGTCGATGTTCGGCGCGGTGCCGCGCACCTTCGCCACGAACGCGGCATTGATCCCGGTGTCGACGATGGCCAGTGCCACCCCCGAACCGTCGAGGCCCGCGGCCGCCAGCTGATCGACATGCAGCCGCGCCTCGATATCGTGCCAGGTCCCCACCGCCGGATCGCCACCGCAGGTGAGGCAGGTCTCGATCACCGGATCCGCGAATACCCCTGCGACAGTGGCGGATCGGTTCAACACCCGAATCCCCGCGGCGAGGTCGGCGTCCGGTATCTCGCCGCGCACCACCACCGTCGCGTCCTCGGGCGCCGCGGAATAGGCGGGCCGCTCGGATTCGGTGGCCACCGGCGCCACCCCCGGCACCAGCACCGGTGCGTACGAATCGTCGAGCACCAGCCCACTCGACTCGCCGAGCAATTCGGACGATCGGACCACAACCCCGGGATCTGCCACCGCCGCAACCAGTTCGGCCGCCGGGCGAAGCTGAATCAGAAGACGCATGCCGCCATCCTGCCGCCATTCCCCGCCGCGCGCCTCCGCTCGGCAGGATCCGCACCCCACCGGCGGCGAATTCATCCACTGTTCGCCGAGCGCAGGGTCTCGCCGGAGGGGCTAGGGCATCGCCGAGGAGAGTGTGCCCATGAGGTCGTAGTGCATGCGGATCAGTCCGCCTTCGGAGCCGAATTCGGCGCGCAGTTCGTAGAGGCCGAACAGGGCGCCGGTGAAGTACGGCTCGCCGATGTAGAGCATTGCTACGCCGTGGTGTTCGAGGAAGCCGGTGACCAGGGCGCGCATGGCGGGGTAGCGGTTGCTGGGGCGGGTCAGGGGGTGCAGGAGGTTGGCGGCGTGGTCGAGCAGGGAGCACGCGTGGTCCGGGTCGGTGCCGGTGAGGGGGATGCGGGGGTCGGTGAGGGCCAGACTGGTGTAGCCGGTGGGGGTGGGCACCTGGAGCCAGCAGCGGGCGTTGCCACGATGGGCGGCCGCGGCGGACAAGGTGTGGGCGGCATTCATCTCGCGCGGGGCGGACGCCAGTGAGACCTGTTGGGCAGCAAGGTGATCTGCCCCGTGCTCGACGGCTGCGGCGCGGACGGCGGTGCTGCCCTCGAATCCGGAATCCGACCATTCCCACTGCTGGCTGCGGGCATCGTAGTGGCCGATTTCCATTGCGGTGAAAGTCAGTTCAGGCTGCTCGGCGTAGTGGAACAGCCTGGAGGCGCTGTCCCACACGGGGGTTCGCCGCGGAAGTTCGGCCAGCTCGGGAACTGCGTCGAGCAGATTTCCGGTCGTCCCGATGGCGACCGCCAGACCGGAGGCGAGTACCGGCAGCAACGCGTCCGGGAAGAAGCCCTGCGGCGATCCGGGCGCAACCGTCCATCCCGTATTCACCACGCGCGGTGCGGTTCCGGCGAGGATCTCCGCGGCGGGCCCGTCGTACTTCCGGGCGCCCTCGCCACCGGTGGCCTCCGGCACCGACGCGTCGTCGACGATCAGATAGGTATAGGCCCGGCCGCCGTGGTTGAACCTGGTCAGCCCCCGGGCCTTCAGCGCGGCCACGGCCATCAGGGCGAGTTGGTCGGCGGCCAGCCACGGATCCTCGAAATGATTCAAATCCACTATCGATTCGGTGAACTCGGGCACCTGGTGCCGAATCCCGATGTCCCGCAGCCGGGCCGAGATCTCCACCCCCGGCAGCCCTCGCATATCGCTCTTCGCCCAGGCCCACATGAAGGTGGCGTCCTCGGCGAACGAGCCCAGCTGCCCCGACCGCTCGAACGCGCGCTCACCGACCCACACCCTGGCCGCCTCCGCATCGGCCCGGGTGTGTCCCGGCGCGATGACGCGGCCGAACACCTCGTACTGTTCCATCGCCTTCGGCAAGTCTTCGCGCACAAGAGATGTCAATGCCGTACTGAATGTCCCCACGCCCCGGACGCTACCAGCCGGGCGCGGGGCCGCTCGGATTCCCGGGCGGTAGGCGGCCAGGAACGCGGTGGCGCGTCCTGAATCGACCGCTACACCGACGGCGTCAAGGTTTCCGCGATGCGAGAGCGCACGCTCGACAATGCGTCGATTTGCGCGTCGATGCTGTGCAGGCGCTGCTCGAACGCGCGGCGGGCCGCGGGGCAGGACGGGGTTTCGCGAGCGTCGCTGAGGCAGGGCAGCAGGTCCGAGATCTGGGCGACGGTCAACCCGAGGCCCAGCAGCGCCTGAATCTGCCGCACCCGGACCACTTGATCGTCGCCGAAATCCCGGTAGCCGTTGCTGTTCCGATCGTTCGCCAGCAGCCCGGCATTCGCGTAGTGGCGCACCATGCGCGTCGTCACCCCGGCCTGCTCGGCCAGTTCCCCGATCAGCATCGGCGCACCCTCGCAGTAGATCGACTTGACCTTGACACTGACGTCAAGCCATACCGTCACGGCGAAATTCCAGGCAACCCCGGGAGACCGCCGTGACCATCGACATCCACGCCCACGTGACCGCAGACCTCGAAGCCCGGCTGATCGTCGACCAGCGAGCCGGAATCGACCTGACAGTGCTGCTGTCCACTCGCGTCCACCCCGAACGCGCCCGCACCCTCGCCGAGGTCCGCACCGAATTCGCCGCCCTCCAGCAGGTCGTGTCCGGCACCGCCGTCGACCCCGCCGCCTTCCGCGGGCCTGCCGAAGAACTCCGCGCCGCACTCGACGCCCACCCCGGCCGAGTACTCGGAATGGCCGCGGCCCCACTGAGTCTGGACGAACCCACCCTCATCGAATTCGTCGACGAACAACTGCGTCACCCCGCGATGGTCGGCATCGGCGAACTCACCCCCGCCCCGGACGCCGGTCACACCATCGAACCGATGGTCCGGCTGGCCGACGACCACGGCGGAATCCCCGTCCTCGCGCACGGGTTCGCCCCCAACACCGCCGACGACCTGCGCGCCTACGCAGTGCTCGCCCGTCGCCACCCCCGCGTCCCGATCATCATCGGAGCCTTCGGCGGCCTGAATTCCCTACTCGCGGTGGACCTGGCCAAGGCCCACCCCAACCTTCACCTGGACGTGTCCAGCGCCCTCCAGGCCTTCGTGCTCAGAGCGGCCGCCGCGGAAATCCCCGCCCAACTCCTGTTCGGCTCCAACACCCCCTATGGTGTCCCGGCCGCCGCCCTGGCCACTCTTTGCGCGACCATCGAGGATGAGCCGGTGCTCACCGCCATCCTCCAGGACAACCCCGCTCGCCTCCTCGGGCGCTGATTCAGGAGATGCCGAGGGGGTTGAGGAGGGTGAAGCGCCATTCGCCGGCGGTGCGGACGGCGATGTTGGCGGTGGTGCCGGTGGGGGAGATGCGGGTGCCGTCGGGGGTGGTGAGGTGGAGGGTCCAGTCGGTGACCAGGAGGGCGGTGTCGGCGGAGAGTAGGGTGTGGCGGCTGCGATTTACGAGTTCGGCTGCGGCGGAGACAGTTTCGGTGAATTCCTGGTGCAGGGCGGCGTGGCCGGTGATCATCGCGCCGGTGGTGGTGCGCATGGTCGCGTCGGGAGTGAACAGGGCGAGGAGGCCCTCGACGTCGCCGGAGTTCAGGCGCTGCTGGAACAGGACGGGGAGTTGAGCGGCTTCGGTGATTCGGATTTCCATGCGTTCATCGTGTGCGAACCAGGGCGCCTTCAGCCAGGTTGAAACTGGACACGTCATGGTGAGAAATGGACAACCGTCGGTTAGTCCATGCCGCGCTTGCCGGGGGTCCAGAAGGGCTTGGTGCGGACGGCGCGGCGGGGCCAGTTACGTTCGTGCACAAGATGTTTGGAGATCCTCTGGATGGTGCGCGCCTCGCCCGCCAGGTAGGCGATGCCGGGGGTGTCGGGCAGTGTGAGGGCGCGGACCGCTTCGAGGAGCACCTCGGAACTCGCTGCCGAGGCGGATCCGCGCAGGGGGTGCGTCAGTTCGTCGCGGCGGGGGAGGGGGAGGCGGTCGGCCTCGGTCGCCGTCTCGATCGCGCCGTGCACGGGGGTGGCGTCGGGGATGACGCGCAGCATGGGGCCGAAGGCGGGGGCGGCGGTCTCGTCGCCGGCGAAGAGGTGGTAGGGAGCGTCGGGGTAGAGGACGAAAGAGCCTTCGGGGCCACGGAATCGGACCTGCTGACCCACCTCGGCGGTGCGGGCCCAGCGCGCGCCGGGGCCGTCGCCGTGGTCGAGGACGCACAGGTGCAGTTCGCCCTGATCCTTGTCGAAATGCCAGACGGAGTAGGTGCGCAGATCGCCGACCCGCGACAGCAGCCCGTCGCCGTCGACGAGCACCCGGACATGCTGTCCGGGAAGGCAACTCAGTGATTTCAGGGCGGGGCCGCCGATGCGCAGGCGGATGGTGCGGGCCGCGATCCGCTCGGTCTCGAGCACCTGGCCGGTGGTGAAGAAGCGGTCCAGCAGGATATCGCCGAGACCGCGGGAAGGGCGGTGGCCGATGCCGGTCTGTACGGGATTGTCGGTGTGCGCCATGGGATTACCTTCGATTCATGGTGTCGTTCACTCGGAGTGCCGACTGCGCCGTCGGCGATGCTGACGCTTGGCGTCCATCTTCAGCTGCTGCAGTTTGTGCGTGGTGGCGGTGAGAATCGCGCGCACCTCGTCGATCACGGCCGGATCGCCGTGGGAATGGGCGATCGCCGAGATCGCGGCCTTGAACAAACGCATTGCGGGCGCGATGATCTCGGTGGCGTCGGGGTCGCGGAACATCCCCCACTCGCCGCGCTGATCGGCGCGCGCCCAGATGGCGGCGATCTCCGTGCCGTGCTCGTCCACCTCGGTGCGACCGGCCGGGCTGATGTGGAAAACCTTTCGCCCACCCTCGATTTCGAGAATGGCCAGGCCCTCGTCGTCGAGCTGCTGCAACGTCGGATAGACCGCGCCCGCGCTGGGCCGATACGACCCACCGCAGCGCTGCTCCAGCCGCGACATCAACTCGTATCCGTGACCGGGCGACTCGGCGATCAATGCCATTAGCGCCCAACGTAACTCGCCGGGCCCGAAGAACCGTCCCGACCCGGGGCCGAAGCCGCCGAGCTCGGCGAAGCGACGTGGATTCACTCGCTCAAGATATATCGCAAGATATAGCTCGCGCAATACTCTCCGGGTGCGGGAGACCCGGCGTTCACTCGGTGATCGGCTCGTCCACCAGCTGCCCGGGGCAGTGCCCGCGCAGGGCCTCGAGGATCAGGGCGATCACGGTGGGATTCTTCGGCTCATCGGCGTGCGGTCCGCCATCGATGCCGGTCAGCATGCACGAATGTCCTTGCAGCGGAAGGTCGTCGGCCGTGGTGTGGAAGCTGTCGCCGTCGTCGGCGCTGGTGCGCAGGGTGGTGTAGGAGACGTCGCCGGGAGTGTCGTCACCGTGGTCGAGCTGCCGGATGAACGTGCCCGCGGGGCACATCTCCCCGCCGACGTTCGACGGCAGCAGACATGTCGGATACCAGCCGTACTGCCCGGTGCCGATCGAGACGTAATGCGCGGTCAGATGCCCGGTATCCAGGAACTTCGCGAAGTAGCGCGCCGACAGCCCGCCCATGCTGTGCCCGACCAGATCGATCCGCGCGCCCCCGTGCTCGGCCGACGCCTGCTGCGCGACCCGGGAGATGGCCTCCGCGTTGGGAATGTTCAGCTCGCCCGGCAAATCCACGACATAGACGGGATGCCCGTCCGCGGTCAGGGCGGCGCGCATGGCATCCGACCAGTCGGCGGCCAGCGGCAGCGCGCCGTGTGCGGTCCAGCCGTGCACGATGAGGACCGGATTTTCGGCGGGAAGCGCCTGTGCCCGAGTCGGGACGACGAGCAGGGTCGCGGCCAGGGCGACCGGAATGCCCCAGGCCCGCAACCTCTTTCGGATTCTCATCCATCGACCCTACGGGTCAGGCGAGCTGCTGCACACGGATCAGGTTGCCGGCGGGGTCGCGGATGGCGTAGTCGCGCACGCCGTAGGGCTGGTCGGTGGGTTCCTGGATGATCTCGGTGTCGGAGGCGCGGATGCGTTCGAAGCTGCCCTCGAGGTCCTCGGTGGCGAAGAGGATGGCGGCGAAGGTGCCCTTGGCCATCATCTCGGCGACAGTGCGGCGCTCCTCGTCGGTGATGCCCGGATCGGCGGCCGGGGGATGCAGCACGATCGAGGTCTGCGGCTGGCCGACGGGCCCGACCGTGATCCACCGCAAGCCGTTGTACCCCACGTCGTTGCGGACCTCGAAGCCGAGCAGATCGCGGTAGAAGGCGAGGGATTGCTCGGGGTCGTTGTGCGGGAGAAAGCTCGAATGAATCGTGATGTTCATGGTTTCCAGGCTAGTTGCCCGGCGCGGGAGTTCAGCGATTACGCAGCGGCCGGGTCACCTGTTTGACCACGAAGGTCGGCAGGCCCACGGTCTCGGTCTCCGCCTCGCGTTTGTAGGCGCTCGGTGACATGCCGACCAGCTCGGTGAACCGGGTGCTGAAGGTGCCCAGCGACGAACAGCCGACCTCGAAGCACACGTCGGTGACGCTGAGATCGCCGCGCCGCAGCAGTGACATCGCGCGCTCGATGCGCCGGGTCATCAGATACCCGTAGGGCGCTTCGCCGTAGGCCAGTTTGAACTGCCGACTCAGATGCCCGGCGGACATGTGCACATCGCGGGCGAGCGCCTCCACATCCAGCGGCTGCGCGTACTCCCGATCGATCCGATCGCGAACCTTCCGCAACCGTTTCAGATCGCTCAGATACTGCTCCTCGGTGGGCTTGCTGGTCACATCGGAAATCGTGCCACTTCACCGCCGAGTTGCCTACCGGACGGTCGTCATTCACTGCCGGATAGGCCCGGATCCGAACCCTGTGAACGTCGTCCCTATGATGAGGTCACGGTCGAACGTTCTCAGTGTAGAAATACGTTCTTACGCATAGTCATTCAAGATGGTCGGGTTCCGAATACCGGTCGCCCGAACGGGCGCCGGGAGCCCCGAAAGCAGCCTGTGGATGACACAGCAGAAATGCCGGTGCGACGCGCGGTGTGGAGTGGGAAATTAACACGCCGCCTGCGGCGCGGTGCGCTGCTGTTCCGCTATCGTTCATCCCACTATCCGATGCTGCTACTTGGCGCGCCAGGACTGGTTTCGTCGATTCCGGAGTGTGTGGCCGGGGCGGCCATTGCCTGTTGCGAGCCCCCGACCGACTTGAAAGATCGAGGGAACGTGCCCGTACCCGTAACTCTGACTGGCCGTCTGGTACGGCTGGAACCCCTTGCGCCGCAGCATGCCTCGGGTCTCGCAGAGGCTGCGGCGGGGAACCGCGACGATTACGCGTTCACACCTGTCCCACACGGTGTGGACGAGGCGCTGGACTACATCGCCCAGGCGCTCGCCGGGCATGCCGCCGGAACCTCCCTTGCCTTCGCGATCGTCGCCGTCGCCAGCGGCCGGTTGCTGGGCTCTACCCGGTTCTCCCGCTTCGACTATTGGCAAGGTCCGGTGGTGTGGCCACTGGTACACGGCTCGCCCAGCGGGGACCCGCTGCTCGCCGTCCCGGACGCCGCCGAGATAGGCAATACCTGGCTGTCCCGGGAGGCCCGCGGGACAGGCATCAACCTGGAGTCCAAGCTGCTGCTGTTGCAGCATGCCTTCGACGTCTGGCGGGTGCGCCGCATCGCCATGCGGGCGGATGTCCGAAACCTGCGCTCCCGCATGGCGATCGAGCGGCTCGGCGCCACCAGCGACGGGGTCCGGCGGGCGCATTCGCGCGGCTTCGACGGCGAGGTGCGCAGCACCGCCTTCTACTCCATCCTCGACGAGGAGTGGCAGAGTGTCCGGGCCACCATCGGCGAACAGCTGGCCTCGCAGCCCGCGCGGCACCACAGCCGGTTGGTCGGAGCCTGATCCCGGCTCCCCGGTCGGGGAGCGAACTCGCGAACTACGGATCGGATCGGCCGGTAGACCGGTCGGTCCGATCCATGTTCAGCGACTATAATTCCGGGTGCCCCAGCAACCCGGTCTTCGAAGGGAGCGGCGCATGCCCGACCCCACGCACACCCAGGTCTGCCTCGCCGAAGGTGTCTCCGGCACCCCTGTACTGACCCTGTTCCTCGTCCCCGAACCTCGCGTTCCCGGCGGCAGCGTGCTGCACCTGCTCGAACAGACGCCCTTGTCGCCCAGCTCGATTCCCCGGCCCAACCCGCACCTCATCGACTGGCTGCATGCGCACAGCGCGCCGACCATTCGCACCCGGTTCCGCGAGTTCGACACCACCCGGCGGGATCCGCGCACCCTGCACGCGGTGCTGCACGACCACTTCATCGCCGACCCGGGACCCATTGGACTCGACAGCGACGATCCGGCCGAGATGACCCGCCTGGCCCTGCTGCCCGAACACTGGCTGGGCGCACGGCGCATCGACGACTTCCACGACCACGCGGTCCGGACCGCCATGCTCGCGGTCTACCGGCACTTCGGCGTCGACCGGCGCATCCCGCTGATGTATCACGGCTATGCCGAACCCGAGGACGGCTGGTTCGAAGTGCCTGCGGCGCAGGCCTGAACGACTATTCGAACGGGACCACGGTCAGCAGCCGCCACGGCCGCTGCGGGGCCTGGAAACCGAAGGTCTGCACATACATCCGGCGTTCCCGCTTGCCCTCGGGCTCCCGCATGAGCACGGTGCGCTCGCCGGGTTCCGGGGCGGGGGCCTCGTTGCGCCACAGTCGATCCCAATCCGGCGACCGGCGGCAGAGATTGACGATCTCCTCCACCCGCTCCGGCCGCAGCCCGGGCGCGGAATCGCGGAACACCGACACCATCTCCTGCGCCTCCGCCTCCCAATCGCCGAGGCGGTAGCGGGCCATCGGCTCGAGCAGGATGGCGGTCATCAGATTCGCGCCGGGACCGGAGCCCGGGAACAGATGCCGGAAGGCCGTGTTCACGGCCACCACGTCATAGCCACCGTCGTGCAGGCAGGCCGGATGCGGAAGGCTGTGCAGCAGCGCCAGATCGGCTTCCGGCGGCTCGGAGGGGTCGAACACCCTAGGCAGTGTGGGGGATGACTCTTCAGATCGACTTTGCATCGAGTTAAGCCCGGTCACAAGACTGGGTACTGCCGCAGAATTTCTGCCATATTGAGAGGATCCTGTTTGGTTTTATTCGTAGTGGGTAAGGGGTCGGGCGACAGCATGGCGGTCATACGGCTCGGGGTGCTCGGCCCACTGCACATCGGTTTCGACGGACAGCGGGTGCCGCCGGGCGCGCCCATGCAGTGCGCGGTACTGGGACGACTCGTCGCCGCGGGCGGCCGCGTGGTCCCCACCGACCGGCTCATCGACGACCTCTGGCACGGCGACCCGCCCGCCAAAGCCGTTGCCGCGCTCCAGGTGTACATCCACAACCTGCGCCGCGTCTTCGAACCCGACCGGCCGCGGCGCGCGCACTCGCGCATCATCGTCTCGGAATCGCACGGCTACGCGCTGAATCTGGAACCGGCGCAGGTCGATTCGTGGCACTTCGAACAGCTGCTGCACGGACACGAGGCCGCCATGCGCGACCCGGCCGGGCGGCCCGACCCGCTCGAGCAGTGCCGGGTACTCGACGCGGCCCTGGCCTGCTGGCACGGTGGAGCCTTCGAATCCTTCCCCGGAATGCCCTGGGCGGCACAGGAAGCCGCCCGGCTGCACGCCCTGCGACTGACCGCCGCCGAACTGCGCGCCCAGGCCGCCCTGGAATTGAACCGGCCCGCCGAGGTGGTGCTCGCACTGCGGCCCATCCTGGAGGAACATCCGGGACGTGAGGAATGCGCGCGGCTGCTGGCCCTCGCGCAGTACCGACTGGGACAGTCGCTGGACGCGCTCGCCACCGTGCGCCGCCTCCGCGAATTCCTCACCCTCGAATTCGGGGTGGATCCCGGGCCCGGACTGCGGGAACTGGAAACCGCCATCCTCACCCACTCGGTGGACGCCGAGACCGTCACCGCGCCCATCGTGCTGCGGCCCGTCGAACCCGCCCCCGCTCCCGCCCCGGAACCCTTGCCGGACAGCGGATATGCCACCCAGCGCGCGGCCGTGCTGGCCGCCGCCGACAGCGCCGCCGCCGGACACGTGCGGCTGGTGTGGCTCTCCGGTGAGGCCGGGGCGGGCAAGACCACCCTCACCGCCGCCATCGCCACCCAGCTCGCCGAACGCGGCTGGACCACCGTCTTCGGCCGCTGCCCCGAGGTGGAGAGCGCGCCGCCCGCCTGGGCCTGGGCCGAGGTCCTCACCGGACTCGACGCCGCCGACCCCGAAACCTTCACCGCCGCCGACGCTTTCACGCTGGCCCGGCGGGTGGTGCGGTCCTGCCGGGAACGCGCCACCGTCACCCCCGTGGTGATCGTCCTCGAGGATGTGCACGGCGCGGACACCGCCACCCTGCAGGTGCTGCGCCAGGTGGTGAACTGGCTGCGCGACCGGCCCATCCTCATCGTCGCCACGTTGCGCGGCACCGAGGCCGGGGCCGGAGTCCGCGATACCGCCGCCGCCCTGGCGCTTTTCACCGCCGACCGCATCGAACTCGACGGCCTCGACATGGCGGGCACCCGTCGCGCCGCCGCGGCCGCCGGACTCACCACCCTCGACGACCGCACCGTCGAACTGCTGCGCCGTCGCACCGGCGGCAACCCGCTGTTCGTGCGCGAACTCGCCAAACTGGTCGCCGCCGAGGGCAGCACCGACGCCCTGCCCGACAGCGTGCGAGACCTGCTGGGCCGCCGCATCTCCCAGCTCTCCGCCGAGGTCGTCGACCTGCTGCGCCAGCTCTCGGTCTGGGGCGAGGACAGCGACATCACCACCCTCGCGGCGTCCGTCGCGCACTCCGCCGACACCGTCATCGATCTGGTCGACACCGCCGAAACCGCCCGCCTGCTGCGCACCGACCGCAGCGGCCGCGTCACCTTCGACCACGCCCTCGTACGCGAGACCGTCTACTACGACATCCCCGCCCTGCGCCGCGCCCGCATGCACTGGTCCGCCTTCGAATACCTGCGCGGCACCGGACAATCCGACGACGCCGCCGAATCCGGCTCGCCCGCCGGGACCGCGGCCGGGTTCGACGGCACTCGATCCGCACCGCGCGAAGGGACTCGGGCGCTGTCCGCCCTGCGCGGTGCCGACCAGGTGGTAGCGGCCCTGCTCGGTGCACAACAGCCCGCCGCGATCACCTACGACGACCGGGCGCTGTCGGCTCTGCACGGCGCGGACCGGGTGGCGGCCACGTTCGGGGAACCCCGGAGAACTGCGGGCAGCCAGGCGAATTCGCGCCCGGCCATCCCGAACAAGGAGACCGGGACCCGACCCGCCGGCTCACCCGAGCGCACCGCCGACAGTATCGACAGCGGAACATCGGGCAGCGCGCATGACGCGGCCTCGGGCATCGAACCCCGGCGCAGCCCGGACAGCGGCGAGCTGCTCCGATCCGGGGCGCAGGAACGTGACCAGGCCTGGTCCGGGGCGTCGGTTCCACTGTCGTCATGGGAAACGGTCTCGGTGCCGCCGGGCGTCGACATCGACGCGCTGGCGCATCACGGGGCACTGGGTGCGGACGGTGAAACCGCCTCGGTGGCACTGCCGTACGTGCGCGCCGCCGCGCGCCGGTGCGTGGAGCGGCGGATGCGGGCCGACGCGGTGCGGCGGTGGCGGTCGGCGCTGTCGCTGCACGACCTGGCCGGGCACGCGGAAGCCGGTGCGCCACGGGCGGATCGCCTCGCGCTGCTGGAGGCGCGGTGCGAGCTCGTGGTCGCGCTGGCCTACGACGGGCAGCACATCGCGGCGCGGACGGCCCGCGAGCAGGCCCTGGATCTGGCCGAATCCATCGGCGGCACAGACCTGATCGCGCACGCCGCCACCTGCTGGCCGACCCCGCTGATCTGGTCGGTGCACGACTGGCACACGCCCGACCCGCGACTACGCGAACCGCTGCGCGACGCGCTCTCCGACCCGGAACTACCCCTGGAGACGCGGGTCTGGTTGCAGGTCACCAATGCCTTCGACCGTGCCATCGAGGACCCCTCGGCGGCGCGCATCGCCGCGGCCACCGCCATGACCATCGCCGAAACCCTCGACGATCCCGACCTGCTGTGCACCGTCATCAACGCGCAGGCGTTCGCGGCGTTCGCCGCCGGCGGGTTCCTGCGCGCCCACGACCTGCGCCGCCACGCCACCCGGCTGCTCGACGAAGCCACCGCCGCCGAACTCACCGAATTCCGCGCGCTCGCACACTATCTGCTGTTCCGGGCCACCCTCGCCGACGCCGACCTGGTGGCCGCCGCCGACCACGCCCGCGACGCCAGCGCCTACGCCACCGACGGCCAGCTGCGGCACCTGCTCGACGCCATCGCACCCTTCGGCATGGTGCTGGAACTGTTGCGCGGCAACACCGACGAGGTGCTGAAGCTGCTCGCCGAGGGCTACGCGGACCTCGACGACCTCGTCGCGCACTCCGGGGAGGGCGCGGCCGAACCCACCCGCGACCCCAACGCCCTGCACGTCGGCATCGCCATCTCGCTCGGCTGGCTGCGCAACGACTTCTCCGACTACCTGACCGATCTGCGCGAGCGCACCGCGATCAAGCCCGAACTGTTCATCCACGGCTACGCACTGGCCCTGGTGCACGCCGGGCAGCCCGAGGAGGCACGCCGGGTGCTGGCCACCGCGCCCCCGCTGGCGCCGCAGTTCTGGTCCACCTTCACCGCCGTCAAGGCGCGGCTGGCCATCGCCCTCGACGAACCCGCCGAAGCCCTCGACCTCTACCGGCAACTGCTGCACTACTCCGGCACCGTGTGCGGATTGGAAACCGGCGCTTCGGTATTGGGACCCATGGATTACGTGCTCGCCGAACTCGCGGCCTTCCTCGGTGATCACGAGCGCGCGGCCGCTTTCCGCGCCGAGGCCGAAATGCTGCAGGCGCGGCTGCAATCCGAACTCGTCGAACTCGCGCCCCCGGGAGTGGGGCTCATGCAGGCCAGTCGACTGGGACCCGCCGGACGGGGTCGGTTGGTGCACCGGAACTGAACTGCCGAGGGAACTCGGACGTCGCGCCGCGCGTCTTACCTTCAGGCCGGAAAACGGCCGAAAGGGGAGGACGAGCATGGCATTTCGACAGGAAGATCCGGTGCGATCACGCCGCCCGGCGCGGCGGTGGCGGGTGATCGGCACGGTGGCGCTGGTACTGGTGGCGGTGCTGGCGGTCGGCGGGGTGACCGGCGTGCGCTGGCTGCAGCAGCACCAGCGGCAGCCACAGCCCTTCGGGCCCAGGGAAATGGCGGGCAATCTCGTGCACGACTTCCCGGACGCGGACCGCGGCGGGCTCGACGCCGGGCAGACGCGGGTTCTCGAAGTGCTGCGACAGCAATTCGACGAGCAGAGTGGGCGGGACAAATACTCCGGGGGCATCGACGAACCATGGTGCGCGGACTTCGTCAGCTGGGTGATGCGCGAGGCCGGACAACCATTCAGCAATCCCAATTCCGGGTCGTGGCGGATTCCCGGCGTCAACACCTTGGAGGAGTACTTCCGGGGACAGCATCGTTTCCAGGAAGCGAACTCGAGTTATCTGCCGCATGTCGGTGACGTGGTGATGTACAGCGATCACAGCGTCTTCCATCAGCACACGAATATCATTGTCGCCGTGGATGGGGATACCATCACTACCGTAGGCGGCAATGAGGCCGGAGAAAGTGGGGGCATTGCCATCCACGAATTCCGTGCATCGGGTACAACTGGCCTGGTCGGATTCGGTTCATTGGGAACACGCTGATTCCACATTCTGGAAACACGCGGGGCGGGGTGTACAACTCGACACATCTTCCGCCTACGATGGGTTTCGGTGGCGCCCGGCAGCGCTGCCGATCGGTCCCTGTCCTGCTGCCCCCTCATCGGCAGGACAGGGATCCCCGCCCGACGAAAGAAGCTGGATGACGTCCGAAGAACCGACATGGATCGACTACGCCGAATTCGGCGAGCGGTTCGTGGCGGCGGCGGTGACGGAATCCCGGATCGAGTCAGCGGTCTCGAGCGTCGCCGGACGCGGGATGACCATCGGTCCCTTCGGAATCGGCCCCGCCGGACTCGCCCGCTTCGTGGCCAAGGGCAGCATCGGGAAACCCAGCATCGTGCGCCGCGGGCCACACGTGCACTTCGACGTCATGCTCCCGGTGAAACTGCGGGTCGACGTCACCCTGGGCGGGCAGCGGCTGCGCCTGGAAGCCGTGGTGGAGATCGACCTCGACATGCACGCGCGCACCGCCGACCCGCTGCTCATCGTCATCGACATTCCCCCGGTCACCGGCCGCGACGTCAGCTTCGTGATGCGCGCGCAGGCCATCGGCACCGCCTGGGAAGTGCTGCTCGACCCGATCGCCAAGCTCATCCAGAACGAGGTCGCCAACCGCGTCAACGGCATTCTCGCCGACCCGGATTCGCAGCGCGGCCGCACCTTCGACGTGGAAGCCATTCTCAACGGGACGGATTCGGCCTATCGCGGCCGCCCGACCCACGACTGGATCGGCTACGACGAATTCGGCCGCCGCTTCTTCAGCCGCATCGTGACCGCGGACCGGGTGCGGGAGGTGGTGGAGAACCTGGCGGGCAAGCCGATCGAGGTCGGCCCGCTGCGCACCGGACCCGGCAACAAGGCCGAGGTGTGGGTGCAGGGCAGTGTCCGGCTGCCCAAGGTGTCGGACCCCCGGCCGGTGCTGCCGCAACCCGAACCGCGGATCGCCGAATTGCCCAGCACCGCACCGAAACCCGAGGTCGAGCCGGAGCCGCACGATCCCGCGCTGGTGCGCTTCGAGCTGACCATTCCGGTGACCCTCGACATCTCGGTGGATGTGCTCAAGACCAACCGCTATCGGGCCGAGGTACAGGTGCCGGTCGCGCTCACCGCGCGGGCTGCCGAACCGTTGCTGATCGTCATCGACGCGGTGCCGCCGTCGGCGCGGGACATCGATCTGGAGATGACCGCCGAGGGCTGGCGGGCCGCCGCGCTGGGCAAGATCGCCGGGATGCGCAAGCAGATCGCCGTGCAGGTGGCGTCGGTGGTGCGCAAGGAGGTGGCCGACGTGTCGCGTCGGACCATCGATGTCGGCGCGCGTTTGAACGCCACCCGCGTCCGTTAGCTGCACATTCGCCAATTTTTCGATTCCGCCCGTTTTCGTGGGGATGTGACATATGGTGCCGTTGTGCCTCATGAGCCTGGCGATTCCAATGTGAGTGTGGTGAAATGAGGACACGTTCAGGGCTCCCGGCGCACGGATGATCTTGTTGTTCATCGGGGAAGGTGCGCCGGGCACGCCGCAGTAGATCCACCGGTCGCGGATCGGGCAGTCTCCCGGCATTCGCTATCGGCAAGTTCGACCAGCGAGTGTGCGAAGGAGCCCGTGATGCGTACTGTCCATGTCAATCGCCGGAACTTCTTGACCGGCGCGACGATTCTCGCGGCCGCGGGCGCCGCCGGGCTGACGCTCCCGCCCGCCACCGCCGCGGCCAAACAATCCCTCGGCACCCTGCTCGACTACGCGGGCGGCGTGCCCTCGGCCCAATCCATCAGTGACGACGGACATCTCGGCGTCATCCGCTACGTCTCCGACCGGCGACCCGGCGCGGAATGGATGGAGGGCAAGCCCCTGCTCTCACGCGAAGTCGACGCGCTGCGCTCGTCCGGGCTGTCGGTGGTGTCCTGCTACCAGTTCGGCAAGGGACCCAGCGCCGACTGGCGCGGCGGCTACGAAGCCGGATTGAAGCACGCCGCAAGGGGATTGGTGCTGCACAAGGCGGCCGGCGGCCCCGACGCCGCACCCATCTACGCCTCCATCGACGACAACCCCAGCGACGAGGAATTCGACACCCTCATCCAGCCCTATCTGCGCGGTTGGGAAACCGTCATCGGCCACGGCCGCACCGGCGTCTACGCCAACTCCCCGACCATCGACAACCTCACCGACACCGGCCTGGGCGCCTTCTACTGGCAACACAATTGGGGCACCCCGGCCGGATACGTCCACCCCGACGCCCACCTGCACCAGTTCGAGATCGACAAGCGCCAGGTGGGCGGCATCGCGGTCGACGTGAACTCGGTCCTGGTCCCGCAATACGGCCAGTGGTGGTGATCGCCACCTCTCGGCGGCTCTCGTGCCTCGCTGCCTGACGGCAGCGAGGCACGAACAGACAAGGGGAAGAGGCGCTCTCGGCTTGCCCGCCCACAACAAGGAGCCCGAGTCAGCGCCCAGGGGTGGGCTCGGCGGGCAGGGCCACAGCGCTCGAAGTCGCAGTGCGCGAGTCTGTTCAGTGCTGTTCGAGTACTAGGTCTGGCAGTGGCAGGTGGGGTCCGCCACGAGATCCGGCTCTTCGGGGACTACACGGAGGGTGTAGTGGGGGTCGGGGGTGTCGCGGTCGTTCGAGAAGACCTGGCGGTCACCGGCCCAGGAGAACAGGGAGAAGCGGGACAGGCCGGAGAAGGCCGAGCTGAGGCTGGCGAACGAGGCCGAGGAGAGGATGGAGCCGAAGGAGCCGGCGGATCCGATCGACAGCACCGAGCCGACGCTGCCGATGGAGAGGATCGAGTACGCCGAGCCGATCGACAGGATCGATCCCTCCGAGCGAATCGAGAGGATCGATCGGCGCGATTGCAGTCCCCGCGAAGGGTGAGTCACAGCGGCCATATATAGCGGTCTACCACAGGCGGCACTCGACGGAAACGATTTCGCCCCCGTCCGCACCGACCGGAGTCGAGGGCGAACGGGGGCGAAAAGCTTCGCTACGTTTGAGTTTTCGCTCAGGCGACGGTGAAGAAACCGATGGTCGGCAGGAACGAGCAGGTGATCGGCTGCGTCTCCGGGTCGGCCTGGGTGGTCAGCGAACCCGAGACCACCGCGACCACGCGGCCGGAGCCGGTGTTGGCGATCGCCGACATGGTGGCCGGTCCGCCGGGGTTGATCTTGGCGTCGTCGGTCAGGTTCTGCACCCCGCTGGCGCGGGTGTCCAGGTTGAGCCACTGCACGGTCATCGGGGACGGCTGCGGGTCGGTCGGGCTCTTGGTGCCCAGCGCGGTGAACACGAAACCGGTCTGACCCGCGCCCGGTCCGGGCGGCGGCAGGGTGGCCGGGCCACCCACGGCCAGCGCGGTGCCCACCGAGTCGGCGGAGGCCGAGATGCAGCCCTTGCCGATGGTCGGCCACAGGAACTGCGAGATGACCGGGCCGTCCTTCGGAATGTCCGGTCCGCCACCGCCACTGCCGTCGAGGAAGGTGATGATCGCGGTCAGCGTGGTCTTGAGCGAATCGGGCAGATTCGACGACAGCAGCAGCTGCTTGGCCTGCGCGAGAATGGCGTTCTTGGGCCCGGCGTCGGCGATGTCGGCCGGACCGGCGGCCGCGCCGATGATGGCCGGAACCAGTGAAGCCAGCGCGTCGACGGGGACGCCCTCGGGGACCATCGGAATGGACGAGGCGGGCTGAGGGGCCTGCGCGGGCTTCGCGTAGGCGGTAGGCACGGCGACGGCGGCGCTGGCCGCAAGAGCCAACGCGGACATCGCGAATCGCGATCCTCGGGTGCGAAGCACTGGTGTAGCCGTCCTTACCTTCGGGTACATCTAGCGGCGATGGAGACATCGCTCCGCGCCACTCTAGGGACCGGGTTGCCTTGTTGTACAGCCACGGTGTGATCTTGGCGAACTAGATCAGGCCACGCTATCGAACGGCTGACCAGATTCCGTGTTACTGATGTGGTCAGTGATGCAAATGTTACAGACAATGACCCGCGATCCCCGGTATATCCACGGGTGCGGCTACCCTTGACCGCGCCCGCCCGCCGCGTTCGTCGGCATCAATTCCGCCGCTGACCGCCCGAGCCGAAAGTCCGTGCCGTGAATCGACGCGTCCTGTGAATCACCGTCGCCTGGCCGTCGCGGCACTGGGTATTTCGGTGCTCGTCCGCCTGCTGTGGGTGCTGCTGCTGCCCAACGGCATGAACTTCGTCGACCTGCACGTCTATGTCGACGGCTCCGCGAATTTCGGCAGCGGAACCCTCTATGACTACACGGATTCCAGTAAGACACCGGACTTTCCGCTGCCGTTCACCTATCCGCCGTTCGCGGCGCTGGTGTTCTATCCGCTGCACTTCCTGCCGTTCGGCGTGATCGCCATCGGCTGGCTGCTGGCGACGGTGGCCGCGCTGTTCGGTGTGGTGTGGCTGTCGTTCGAGATGCTGGTCGGTAGTGAGGCCATGCGTGAATCGTCTTGGCGCACAGCGGCTGTCGCGTGGACGGCGATCGGTCTGTGGCTGGAGCCGGTGCGCACCACCCTCGACTACGGACAGGTCAATGTCTTCCTGGTGCTGCTGGCCATGCTGGCGGTGCGCAGCACCCGGTCCTGGGTATCGGGCCTGCTGGTGGGCGCGGCGGCCGGGGTGAAGCTGATTCCGGCGGTGACGGGTCTGTACTTCCTGGCCCGCAGGCGCTGGGCGGCGGCGGTCTACTCGGCGCTCGCGTTCGCCGGGACCATCGTGCTGACCTATGCGATCTCACCGGACGAGACCAACAAGTACTTCCGCGAGTTGCTAGGTGATGCCCGGCGCATCGGACCGGTGGGCTCGGCAACCAACCAGTCGCTGCGCGGCGCGCTCAGCCGCCTGGTCGGCCACGATGTGGTGTCCGGACCGCTGTGGCTGGCGGCGGTGCTGGTGACCGCGGTGCTCGCGTTCTTCGCCTGGCGCGCACTGGCTTCCGACGATCGGCTGGGCACCCTGCTCATCGTGCAGCTGTTCGGCCTGATGGTGTCGCCGATCTCGTGGTCGCACCATTGGATCTGGCTGATCCCGGTCATCCTGTGGCTGCTCTACGGTCCGCTGCGGGAGGCGGCGGGGGCGCGGGTGCTGGCGGGATTCTGGTTGACCGTCACCGTGATCGGCGTGCCGTGGGTGCTCGGGTTCTTCCAGCATTCGATCTGGACCATCTCCCGGCCGGGCATCCTGTCGTGGCTGGGCGCGGTGGACGTGATCGGCGTGCTGGCCCTGTTCGTCTGGATCATCCGGGCCGGGCGGCTCAGCTCTGCGCCGCTTGCCGATCGATCTCGTGAGCCAGTGCCACATCCAGCGGGGTGAGGCCGCCCGCCGAATGGGTGGAGAGCGTGAAAGTGACTCGCCGCCAACGGATATCGATATCGGGATGATGATTGGCGGCCTCGGCGGCGAGCGCGACCCGGCGCACCAATTCGACGCCGCCCAGGAATGACGATGCTTCCACCGTGCGGGTGAGGCTGTCGCCCACGTGATTCCAGCTCGGGAGTTCGGTGAGGGCCTTGGCGATGTCGTCTTCGGAGAGCAGCGCGGGACTCATGGTCCCGGTCTACTCCGGATTCACGCGGCGCGCGCGGCTTTGAGGCCCTTCTTCAGATCTTTGCCACAGCATCCGGTGGCCTCCAGCTTTTTCATGCGCATGATGACCACGGGACATTTGAGGCACCGCGTCTTCTTACGGCAGCACTTCTTCTTGGGTTTCAACCCCGAGACGTGCTTCGCCTTCACCTTGCCCATGTTGGTTAGCTTAACCTAACTCGTGGGCGCTAAACCTGTGAGTTGGGGCTCCCGGTAATGTGTAGCTCGCCGCATGCCCGGTGGGCGCTCGCCATGTCTCGAAGTAGGCAGCCCCACGCATGAGACCCACCCGGGTCGGCATCAGACTTTTCACCAGGAGGAATCAAACGTGTCGTCTGTCGAGTTCCGCAACGTGGCCATTGTGGCGCACGTCGACCACGGCAAGACAACACTGGTCGACGCCATGCTCCGGCAATCCGGCGCGTTCGCCGAACGCGCCGAACTCGTCGACCGAGTGATGGACTCGGGTGACCTCGAGCGCGAGAAGGGCATCACCATTCTCGCGAAGAACACCGCTGTTCACCGGCATAATGCCGACGGATCGGTCACCGTCATCAATGTCATCGACACCCCCGGCCACGCCGACTTCGGCGGCGAGGTGGAACGCGGCCTGTCCATGGTGGACGGCGTCGTGCTGCTCGTCGACGCGTCGGAAGGTCCGCTCCCGCAGACCCGCTTCGTGCTGCGCAAGGCGCTGGCGGCCTCGCTGCCGGTGATCCTGGTGGTCAACAAGACCGACCGCCCGGACGCTCGCATCGAAGAGGTCGTCGAGGAGAGCCACGACCTGCTGCTCGACCTCGCTTCCGACCTCGACGACGAGGCCAGCGAAGCCGCCGAGCTCGCCCTGGACCTGCCGGTCCTCTACGCCTCCGGTCGCGCGGGCGTCGCGTCCACCAAGCGTCCCGAGAACGGCAACGTGCCGGACGCCGAGAACCTCGACGAGCTCTTCGAGGTCCTGATGAAGTACGTGCCCGCCCCCAAGGGCGACCCGGACAAGCCGCTGCAGGCGCACGTCACCAACCTCGACGCCTCGCCGTTCCTGGGTCGTATCGGCCTGGTTCGCATCTACAACGGCACCCTGAAGAAGGGCCAGAACGTGGCCTGGATGCACGGTGACGGCGTCAAGACCGTCAAGATCACCGAACTGCTCAAGACCGTCGGCGTCGAGCGTCTGCCGGGCGAAGAGGGCGTGTCCGGTGACATCGTCGCCATCGCGGGCATCCCGGACATCATGATCGGCGACACCCTCGCCGACGTCGAGAACCCGGTCGCGCTGCCGAAGATCACCGTCGACGAGCCGGCGATCTCCGTCACCATCGGCACCAACACCTCGCCGCTGGTCGGGCGGGTGTCGGGCCACAAGCTCACCGCCCGCATGGTGAAGTCCCGCCTGGACCAGGAACTGGTCGGCAACGTGTCGCTGCGCGTGCTCGACATCGGCCGTCCGGACGCCTGGGAGGTCCAGGGCCGTGGTGAGCTCGCGCTCGCCATCCTGGTCGAGCAGATGCGTCGTGAGGGCTTCGAGCTGACCGTCGGCAAGCCGCAGGTGGTCACCAAGAACGTCGACGGCAAGATCCACGAGCCGTTCGAAGAGCTGACCGTCGACTGCCCGGACGAGTACCTCGGTGCCGTCACGCAGCTGCTGGCCGCCCGCAAGGGCAAGATGGTCCAGATGAGCAACCACTCCGCCGGGTGGGTGCGCATGGAGTTCATCGTGCCGTCGCGCGGTCTGATCGGTTTCCGCACCGACTTCCTCACCGACACCCGCGGCACCGGCATCGCCAACGCGGTGTTCAACGGCTACGCGCCGTGGGCCGGCGAGATTCGCGCCCGCCACACCGGTTCGCTGGTGTCGGACCGGGCCGGTTCGGTCACCCCGTTCGCCATGATCCAGCTGGCCGACCGCGGTCAGTTCTTCGTGGAGCCGGGCGCCGACACCTACGAGGGCATGGTCGTGGGCATCAACCCGCGCTCGGAGGACCTCGACATCAACGTCACCCGTGAGAAGAAGCTGACCAACATGCGGTCCGCCACGGCCGACGTGTTCGAGACCCTCGCCAAGCCGCTGCAGCTGGATCTCGAAGCGGCCATGGAGTTCTGCACCGACGACGAGTGCGTCGAGGTGACCCCGGAGAACGTGCGCGTGCGCAAGGTCATCCTGGGCGCGACCGAGCGTGGTCGCGAACTGTCTCGCCGCAAGGCCCGCGATCGCGCTGTGACCAACTAGCGATCGCGTCACCGTTCGTGTAGTCAAGATGCGGATGCCTTTGGGTCACAACCCAAAGGCATCCGCATTTCGGTCGCCCACCTGAGGTTCGCGGCCCGCCCCGGTCTGGACTGACCGGAGCGGGGGAGCGAAGCGGAGGAGTGTAGGGAGGGAAGACCGGGGCCCAGAGGGCCGCGAACAGCCGTAGCGAAGCGGAGGCAAATTGGCACAGAAGGTGGATCCAGTAGAGTGCCGAACGTGAGCAAAGGGCCGCGGAAGCATGCAACGTTGCGTGCGCTGCTGGTGCTGGTGGCGACCCTCTTGGCGGTTGCGACCGGGTGCACCGCGAACCCGCCTCCGCCGATCGAATCCACCGACAGTCCGAAGACTCAGCCCGCCAAGCCGGGCAAGAATTCGGTCGTGGTCGCGGTGGACGACATCGGGATCGGGTTCAATCCGCATCTGCGTTCGCAGCAGTCGCCCGCGACGGCGGCCGTCGCGTCGATGGTGTTGCCGAGCCCGTTCCGGCCCAGCCCGACGCCGGGTGTGGCGGGCGGTACCGACTGGATCCTGGATCCGGCGCTGATGGTGTCGGCGGATGTCACCTCGCAGGAGCCGTTCACCATCACGTACTCGATCAAGAACGAGGCGTCCTGGTCGGATGGTGCGCCGATCGCGGCCGAGGATTTCAAATACCTTTGGCAGCAGATGATCTCGTATCCCGGTGTGGTCGATCCGGCGGGTTATCGGCTGATCTCCGACATCGCGTCCTCGGCGGGCGGCAAGACGGTGACTGTCACCATGAACGAGCCGTATCCCGCTTGGCGGCAACTGTTCTCGGATCTGCTGCCGCAGCATCTGATCAAGGATTCCGGCTTCGAACAGGGCCTGGTCGACACGATTCGGGTGTCGGGCGGGCAGTTCCGGATCAAGCAGGCCGATCGCGGTCGCGAGGAGATCCTGCTCGAACGCAACGACCGCTACTGGGGTACACCCGCGGTGCCGGATCAGATCCTGTTGCGGCGCGGCGGAACTCCCGCGCAGGTGGCGGAGTCGCTGCGGGTCGGGGACGCGCAGATGGCGCTGGTGCACGGCGGGGTGGCGTTGCAGGCGCAGCTGGCGGCGATTCCGTCGGTGCGCACGGCGATGATGCCGCAGTCGCGCGAGATGGCCCTCGTATTGAACGGCCGCACCGGCGATCTCGCCGATGTGCGGGTGCGCCGCGCGGTGCTCGGCCTGCTCGATCCGGTGCTGCTGGCCACGGTCGGCGCGCAGACGGGCAGCTGGGTGGAGCCGGTGCGGGCGCAGGTGCTCGCGCCCTCGGACCCGGGCTACGTGGCGACCGAGCCGCCGCGGTTGAGTCAGGACGAGGCGTTCGGGCTGCTGGCCGAGGCCGGATTCGCCCGTGGGACAGAGACTCCCGCCGCGCCGTCCTCGACTTCGCCCGCGCCGCAACCGCGTCCGCTGGCCAAGAACGGCAAGTCGCTGACGGTGCGGCTGGGCGCGGTCGACGGTGACACCACCACGCTGGCGGTCGCGAACACCGCAGCGGACCAATTGCGCAGTGCCGGAATCGATGTGATCGTGCGCAGCGTGACGGCGTCGCAGCTCTACGGCAAGGATCTGACCGACGCCGGGATCGACGCCGTGGTCGGCTGGGAGCGCACCGGCGAGGATCCGGCGACCGTGCTGGCCTCCCGCTATGGCTGCGCCCCCGTGCAACCGCCGGGCGACAGCGGCAGTTCGGCCGTGGTGGAGGGCGCGAAGAAGGCTCCCTCCAACCTGTCCGGCGTCTGCGATCCGACCTTGCAGCCGGAGATCGACAACGCGCTGCGCGGCATCGACCTGCCCAAGGCGATCGGCGACGCCGAGCCCAGGCTTTGGGACATGGCGACGTCCCTGCCGATCGTGCAGGACACCCAGGTCGCCGCGGCCGGTCCGCGGGTCGACGGCGCGTCGCTGAGCGGTGCCATCCAGACCGGCATCTTCGGTGATGCCGCGAACTGGCGGCGGCTGCCGTGACCGGTGCTCACCCGGGTACCGCGACGCACGGCCTGCTGCTGGTGCACGCGCATCCCGACGACGAATCCATCACCACCGGCGGCACCATCGCCCTGTATCGCCGCCGCGGTATCCCGGTGACCGTGCTGACCTGCACCCTCGGTGAGGAGGGTGAGGTGATCGGCGACGAGTACGCGCACCTGGTCGCCGATCAGGCGAATCAGCTGGGCGGCTACCGCATCCACGAATTGACCGGTGCGCTGGCCGAATTGGATGCCGGGCCGCCGTCCTTCCTGGGTGGTGCGGGCCGCTGGCGGGATTCGGGCATGGCGGGCACGCCGTCGGCGCGCAACCCGCGCGCGTTCGTGAATTCGGGGACGGCCGCGCTGGACGCGCTGGTGCAGGCGATCCTGGAGCTGCGGCCGCGGGTGGTGGTCGGTTACGACCCGCGCGGCGGGTACGGGCATCCCGATCACATTCGCGCCCACGAGATCACCATGGCCGCGGTCGCGACCGCCGCCGAGTGGGGCTGGACGGTCCCGAAGCTGTACTGGACGGTCACCGACGCCGCCGTGCTCGGCATGCACACCGAGGCGCTCAAGCGGCGCACGGTGGATCAGTTGCCGGGTGCGCTGCCGCGCGGCTGGCGGCTGCCGCACAACGGTGAATTGGCCTGTGTCCCGGCCGAATCGGTGACCACCACGGTGGACGTGTCCGAGGTGCTGGCGGCCAAGCGGGCGGCGTTGCGCGCGCATGCCACCCAGGTGACGGTGGCCCCCTCGGGCCGGGAGTTCGCGTTGTCGAACGACATCGCGCAACCGGTGCTGCCGGAGGAGCATTACATTCTGGTACGCGGGGAGCGCGGACCGCTGGGCCCCGACGGCCGTGAACACGATCTTTTCGCCGGGCTGGAATGAGAGACTGAACCTATGTACAACTGGGACCTTCAGAACGCGATCGCGGCGTTCGTCGAGAGCCAGCGCCCCAACTTCCAGGCGCAGCACGACCTGTACCTGTCGGTCCTGTACGGCTTCCTGGACATGCAGAGTCACCTGCTGACCCTGCTCGGCTTCCCGCCGGTGCCGTGACGACGACCGTCGAGGCCCGCGAGCGCGAATCACTGCTCGACACGCCACCGCTGCGTCAGCTGCTCGGTGGCGTGATCGGGGTGCTGCTGGTGGCCGACGCGGTGATCACGCTCGGCTTCGAGGTGCTGTTCCTGCCGATCTACGCCGGGCACGCGAACCTGCCGGAAACGGCTCCGGTGCTGGCGTCCGGCCCACTGGCCTCGTCGGCGACCTCGGGTGCCATCGCGGTCCCGGTGACGGCGCTGGTCGCCGCCGTGGTGAACGTGCTGCTGGTGATGGGCATGGGCGCGGTGTCGCAGAAGCCGTCGGTGATGGCGTTGCCGATCCTGGTGTGGGCGGTCGGTTTCCTGGTGTGCGCCGGGTTCAGTCCGAGCGGTTACAGCCTGCTCATCGGTGACTGGCCGACCATGCTGTTGCTGATCTGCGGTCTGCTGCCCGCCGGGTTGTATCTCTACTACCGTGCCACGGTGCGGCTGGCCGCGGCCGGGAAGTGACCCCCGCCGGATCTCGATCCGCGAAGGTCATGTCACACCTTGTCGGTGTACTTCGTCATCCTGGTGAAGCTGACTTTCGGAGCTGATACGAGGAGTGGCGATGGGTTTCGACGAACTACGCGAGACGGTCCGGGGCCGGGTACTGGTCGCGGGCGACGCGGATTTCGAGGACGTGGCGCGACCGTGGAACGTGGCGGTGACGCAGCCGGTGGCCGCTGTGGTGGAGGCCGTCGATGTCGCGGACGTGGTCGCGGTGGTGCGTTTCGCGAGCGACTCCGGCCGTGCGGTGGTGACGCAGCCGACCGGGCACGGCGCGAGCGGTGATGTCGCGGAAGCGATTCTGCTGCGCACCGGACTGCTGAACGAGGTGCGCGTCGACGTGGCCGCGCGGCGGGCGTTCGTGGGTGCGGGTGCGCAGTGGGGGCAGGTGCAGGCGGCGGCGGCCGAGCACGGGCTGGCCGGGCTGTCTGGCAGCAATCCGGTGGTCGGCGTGACCGGCTACACGCTCGGCGGCGGCCTGGGCTGGTTCGGCCGCAAGTACGGCTGGGCCTCGGAGGCGGTGCGGGCGTTCGAGATCGTGGACGCCGAGGGCGTCGAGGCGAAGGTGACGGCCGAGTCGGATCCGGAGCTGTTCTTCGCGCTGTCCGGTGGCGGCGGTGACTTCGGTGTGGTGACGGGTCTGGAATTCGATCTGTTCCCCGTTCCGGTCGTGTACGGCGGGCGCGTGACGTGGCCGGGTGAGCGGCTGCCGGAGGTGTGGGAGTTGTTCGTGGAGTTGACCTCTCATGCTCCCGACGAGCTGTCGGTGTGGTTCGAACGCTTCCAGTTCCCGGGTGCTCCCGAGATGGTGGCTCTCGATGTCGCCTACCTGGGCGATGCGGAGCCGGGGCGCGAGCTGGTGGCGGGCATCGATCGCCTCGGGGGCGCGGTGAGCGATACCCGGGCCGTGCTGTCGGTGGCCGAGATCGGGGCGATCACCGCGGAGCCGACCGCTCCGAGCCCGTCGATCTCGCGGGCGGAACTGCTCACCGAGATCGACGACGATGCGGTGAAGGCACTGTTGCAGTCGCCGGTCGCGCCGCTGATCAATATTCAGGTCCGGCATCTCGGTGGCGCGCTGGCGCGTCCGACCGCGGGCGCGCGGGGTCCGGTGACCGCGCCGTACGTGGTGTACCTGCTGGGCCTGGGGCTGCCGCAGCTGCGGGATGCGGTGCGGGACAAGGTCGATGCGGTGGTGTCGGCGCTCGGCGGGGTGATCGCGCCCGCGAAGCCGTTCACCTTCCTGGCCCCCGGCGAGTCCGCTGCCGCGGCGTTCGCTGAGCCGACGCTGGACCGGTTGCGCGAGGTCAAGCGAAACCGGGACCCGCACAGGGTGATTCGGTCGAACTTCCCGGTATCCGCCTGAATAAACCTCCGAATCCCGCAGGTTCAGCCAAATGATTTCAGACTGTGGTTGATTCGGGATCTATCCGTTATTCTCCTGCAAAGGAAGCGTGACGAATCGCTCAATTCGGCGGTGCGGTGCGAGGTGTGGCGCGGCAGCGTTCGAATAGCGGGAAGATTGACAGTGGGCAGTTGGCGGAATCTGCGGCAATCGTTCGGTCACCGCACCGATTCGAGTGACCGCAGGATCCGGGGCTGGCTGAGCGTCCGGGTCCGGCTGCTGTCCATCGTGCTCATCTCCAGTGTCACCCTGATGGCCATCGGCATCGGTGCGGCCGTCTATCTGGTCGAGACGGCCCGCGAATCCAAGCAGTGGGCCGAGTTGGCCAGCAGCACAACCTCACCCGCGATCCTGATGGTCTCGGCGTTCCAGGAGGAGCGGCGGCTGTCGATGCTGCGGCTGGCCGGTGACCCGGACGCGGCGACCGCGCTGGTGGAGGCCCGGCAGCATTCGGACGCGGGGCTGGCGGCGGTCAAGGCCAAGGGCGACGCGGCCGCGGCGCTGAACCCGGACGGTTCGGCCGCCGAGATCGAGGGCTACAGCAAGCTTTTCGCAATGGTGCCGACCATCCGGGCCGGAGTCGATGCCCGGCAGGCGCCCGCGGATCAGGTGTTCGCCTTCTTCACCGGCGTGATCGGCACCATCATCGCCGCCTCGATGCTGGCGGCCCGGGTCGCGCCGGAGGCCAAGCTGGGCATCGAACTCAGCTACGGGGTGGAGCCGCTGCGCGCGGCCGAAGCGCTCTCGCAGGCCGATACCCTGGGCGCGGTGGCGCTGACCGAGGAGGAGCTGTCCTCCACCCAGCTGGTCGAATTCAGCCACCGGGTGGGCGAATTCCGCGGTGAGGTGGCCTACGCGGCCAGCGTGCTGAAGGGGCAGCGCCTCGATCAGCTGACCGCGATCATGGGCGGCCCGGCCTGGCAGCAGGTGACCGCCATGCAGGACGCCATCCTGGTACGCGGCCCGTTCGTCCAGAGCCTGTCCGACAGCACCGACACCGGCGCGAAAACACGTGATACCAAGACGGTTTCGAAGCCGGCACCGCTGCCGATGTCGCTGGCCGTCTGGCAGGACGCCTCCGGTCAGGTCGGGGCGGCGTTGCAGAAGCTGTGGGAGGACCAGAGCCGCGACGCGCACGTGGTGGCCCGCGAGCAGGGCGACAAGGACACCCGGAATTCGATCCTGGGTGGCACCGCGGTCGCGTTGGTCGCGACGCTCGCCTTCCTGGCGGCGCTGGTGCTGGCCAATCGTTTCATCGGCCGCATGCGCCGATTGCGGCGCGACACACTGGAATTGGCCGACGAGCGGATGCCGGAGCTGATCAACCGGATCGGCCGCGGCGAGACCGTGGACGCCGCCGAGGTCACCCACCTGGACTTCGGCACCGACGAGGTGGGCCAGGTGGCCCGGGCCTTCAACCGCGCCCACCTGGCGGCGGTCAACGCGGCGGCGGCCGAGGCGCGCACGCATGCCGGAATCAACGCGCTGTTCCTGAATATCGCGCATCGCAGTCAGGGCGTGGTGCACCGGCAGTTGGCGCTGCTGGACCGTGCCGAGCGCGAGGAGCGCAATGCCGATCAGCTCGAATTGCTGTTCCAGCTCGACCATCTCGCGACCCGGGCCCGGCGCAGCGCCGAGAACCTGATCATTCTCGGCGGCGAGCAGCCGGGGCGGCGCTGGCGCAATCCGGTGGCGCTGGTGGATCTGGTGCGCGGCGCGGTCGCGGAGAGCCTGGACTACAAGCGGATCGAACCGGCCCGGATGCCGGAGGTGTGGATCGCCAGTCACGCGGTGGCCGATGTGATCCACCTGCTGGCCGAGCTGATGGACAATGCCACCGCCTGTTCGCCGCCGCAGTCGGCGGTCGCGGTGTCCGCGGTGGTGGTGGGTCGCGGGGTGGCGGTGGAGGTCATCGATCAGGGTCTCGGCATGTCGGAAGCCGAGTTCGCGCAGCGCAATACGCTGCTGGCGAGCCCGCCGACCGCGGATGTGGTGAGCCTGTCCGGTGATTCCCGGCTCGGCCTGTTCGTGGTCGCGAAATTGGCTGTGCGACACCATATCGCGGTGCGGCTGGCGGACTCGGTGTATGGCGGTGTGCGAGCCGTGGTGCTGATTCCGACGGCGCTGCTGGTGTCCGCTGCGCGCAGACCGGAGCCGAATCCGGGGATCTTCGATTGGCCGACCGAGCCGCAGACCGACTCGGTGCCGATGCCGCGCATCCCGTCGTTCCAGGGCAATGCCGGGTCCGCGACGGCCACCCGACCCCGCACCGCGGATGCCCGCCCGCCGATGGCGGTGATCAGCCTGCCCGCCTCCCCGCAGCTCCCCGGCGATCGCCCGGAACTGCCACGCAGACAGCGGAACTCGGCGGCGACCGGCGACCGGGATCCGGCGGGCGACGGCTCCGCGCCCGCCGACGGTCCGGCCGCCGCGCCCGCCGACGGCATCGCCACTCGGCATCGCACCGCCGATGAGGCCCGCAACCGGATGAGCGCGATATCGCAGGGCTCCCGCCAGGGACGCCGCCCGCTCACCGACCCCGACTCGAATCCTCGGCAATGACAGTTTCGACGAGAGGGCGACCATGACCACTTCCCAGCGAATCGACCTCGGCTGGCTGCTCGACGAGCTGATCAACAAGCTGCCCGACGCGAGAGTGGCGGTGCTGCTGTCCACCGACGGTCTGCTGCTGGGCAGTTCGGCCGGGCAACAGCGCGCGGACGCCGAGAAGTTCGGCGCCATGGCCTCGGCGCTGCACAGCCTGGCGCGCACCGCCGGGCACCACTTCAATGCCGGTGGCGTGCATCAGACGGTGGTCGAGCTCGACGACGCGGTGCTGTTCATCACCGCCGCGGGCACCAATGCCTGTCTGGCCCTGCTGGCCGCGGATTCGGCGGATCTGGGGCTGGTGGCCTACGAGATGAATCAGACGGTGCAGCGGGTGGGCACGCATCTGGGTGTCGACGCGCGCGGCTACCTCGATTCGCCCCGACCATGAGCGATTCGCGCGAGCACTGGTACGAGGAGGACGCGGGACCGCTGGTCCGGCTCTACGCCGTGACCCGGGGCCGCGGCCGGGCCGATCGGCCCGATCTGAACATGGACACCATGCTGGTGGATTCCGGCCGCGGCCTCGGATTGCGAAGACCAGAACCGGAATACGCGGCCATCGTCGCCATCTGCCGCCATCCGGTCTCGGTCGCCGAGGTCTCCGCGCACCTGCATCTGCCCTTGACCATGACCAAGGTCCTGATCGGTGATCTGATCGACGACGGTCGCCTGCGTTTCCGGATGCCGCCCGCGGCCGCGGAGAACGCCTCGGATCTGGGTGTGCTGCACGCGGTGCTGGCCGGCATCCGGTCGCTGTGAATCGCTACTTCAACTGTGCCGCCAGACGATTGGCGTTCATATAGGCGATCGCCTCGATGCTGACCATGGGATTGACGCCGGGCGCGGTCGGGAAGCTGGAGCCGTCGGCGACGACGATGTTGGGGACGTCCCAGGTGGCCCCGTCCGGGTTGGTGGCCGACAGGGCGGGGGAGCCGCCCATCCGGGCGGAGCCCATGATGTGCAGTGCGCCCATGGCGCACTGGCCGGGACCGTATCCGGCCCGCTGTGCGGCGGTGGCGAATTCGGTGAGGGAGCCCCGGGTGCCGGGTTCGTAGGAGACTCCGGCCTGATGTCCGGAGGTGATGCGGCGGGCGCCCGCGGCCTCCAGAAGTTCTGCCGCGCCGACGATTCCGGTGTGCAGGTGGGCGGCGTCGTAGTCGGAGAGGCGGTACTTCACGATGGGTTCGCCGGTCTTGTCGACGGTGACGGTGCCGGAGTCGCGGTCGCGGGTGATGATGCCGATGGCGTTGGAGTGGGCGAAGTCGCGCATGGCGGCGCGGTGGGCGTCGGCGCCGCGCCAGCCCATGAAGCCGGTGCCGAGGCCAGGATGGGTGGGGCCGGTCTCGTAGATGACGCCGTAGCCCTTGCCGTCCAGGTCGGCGTGGTGGCGGCTGATGCGGGCCTGCATCGCGCCCTCCCACGGCCGGATCTCCTCGTCGAAGACGCCGAAGACGGCGGCGGCCGGGTGCAGGCGCAGGTGACGGCCGATGTTCTTGTTGCGCAGGCCCGAACGCTTCAGCAGGGCGGGGGTCTGGATGGCGCCCGCGGCGACCACCACCGCGCGGGCGTACACGGTGATCTCGACGCCGTCGGAGGTGCGCGCGATCACGGATTCGGCTCGGCCGCCGCTGATTTCGACGCGTCGCACGTCGGCATCGACGACCAGGCGGGCGCCGTGTGCGGCCGCGTCGGCGAGCCAGGTCTTGGCGACGGACTGCTTCGCACCCAGTCGGCAGCCGTAACCACAGCGGCCGCAGTCGATTCCGGCGTCACAGGCGTCGGTCACGTTGCGCGGCAGCGCATCCACGTCCCAGCCGAGCGAGCGGGCGGCCCGGTCGAGGACGTCGTCGCGCTTCGAGAGCGGTGAGTGCCGGTCGTTGACGTTCAGGCGTTTCAGCACCACCTGTAGCGCGTCACCGAATTCGTCGGTGGCGAACTGCGGTGCGCCCAGCTCGGCCCACTCCTGGCGGACGCCGTCGGGGGTGGGCAGCGAGGTGCTCCAGTTGACCACGGTGCCGCCGCCCAGGCAGGTGCCCGACACCAGGGTGATCTGGCCCTCGGCGGAGGCGGCCGGACCGGGGGCGTAGAGGTTGAGCAGCCCCTCCAGTTCGCCGGTGCCGAAATCCCGGTCGTCGTAATAGTTTCCGCGTTCCAGGACGATGACGTCGAGCCCGGCCTCGGCCAGGACCGCGGCGGCGGTGCCGCCGCCCGCGCCGGAGCCGACGATCACCACATCGCAGGTGAGCGTGGTGGATTCGGTGTACCGCAGCGGTTTCAGCGCGGGTTCGGGAGCCTGGGCGAGCGGCCCGGCCGGGGCCGGGTAGCCGATCTCCTTCCACAGCGGGTTGACGCCGGTCGGGCCGGGGGTGACGTTGTAGGCCAGCAGCGCAGCGCCTTTGAGCGCCTGGAAGACGGCGCGCACGGGGGCGAGTCGGGAGTCACCGAGCCGGATCAGGGCGTCTTCGCGCTGCTGCTGCGACAAGCTGGAGAAGTGGCGGGGACCGCGGCCGGTGAGCAGCCCGAACAGCCGGGAGTCCCACAGTCCGAGCAGGGTGGCCAGCTGCTTGCGTTCGGCCTCACGGGGATTGCGGCCGAGGATCCGGAAGATGGTGTCCACCGCGCCGAGGTCGCTGGCCGGAGGCAGGGCCAGGCCGTCGCCGGGCAGGAACGTATCGCAGATCAGTTCCAGGGCCGCGCGCTGCTCGGCTGTCGGTTCCATGACGAATCCACCCTTCGTGAAGCTCGGCTGATTTCTATCATGCGTGAGCGAATCCCCGCTCACTTTCCAAGGTGTTCAACTGCTCGAAGTTGAATCTCCACAGCAGAATTCACGGTCACTTGACCCGGGGCGTACCGAGCTGCCCCGGCGTCACCGCCTCGATCAGCGCCCAGGCCTGCTCGACCGGCAGGTCCAGCACGTGATACCGCTTCTTGCCCGCCGCCGACGCGGCCACCACGGTCGCCACCCCGGCCCGCCGCTGAAAGAACGTCTGCCGCACCGTCCACCCGATGATCCCGGGCGCCTCGAGGCAGTCCCGGTCCCGATCCAGCGACCCACTGCGGGTGACCAGCCACGCGGGCTTACCCCCTGCCGCGGGGATCACCGCATGCCCGAGCCCGCGATACCGATCCCACGCCAGCACGGCGGCGAACGGCGTCAGCACCACGAGCACCACCCACAGCCACCCCGGAATCTCCCCGCCCGCAAGCGATATCACGGCCAACAGCACCGCGACCGCCGCGAGCGGCCCCAGCGTGCGCGTGTACCGCCGCCGCATCGCTGCCGCACCGTGCGCCCGCAGTGGCACCGTGACAGCGGCTGGCAGGCCGAACTCCCCGCTACCCGGATAGCCTCCGGCGACACGGAATGGCTGTGTCGCAGCCGCATTCGCTGCCGATCCGATGCCCAGCAGGTAGGCGAGGGTGCGGTCGACGGCGGGGCGGGGGGCCTGGGGGAGGATCTTCTGGCGGGGGCTGGTGCCGGTCATGATGGCTTCCAGTTCGCCCGCGCGGGCCAGGCGCAGCAGCAGGGGTTCGTTGACGGTCGCACCGCGCAGGCGGGCCAGGTCGAGGGTGGTCTGGCGGGTGGTGAACAGGCCGTGGCGGACGGTGAGGGTGGTGCCGTCGTCGAGGACGCGCAGGCCGTACCAGGTCATCAGGTAGCGGACGCAACCGGCGAGGCTGACGATGATGAGCAGGGCCACGAACAGCAGCGCGATCACGCCGGTGATCACCGCGGCGCTGCTCTGCCCGACCTCGTGCGCGGTGTCGGACTTGAAGAAGATCTGCGCGAACCCGTATTGGAAGGCCAGACCCACGACGGGGGCGATGATCGCGAACCCGGTGAGCGACAGCGGCGCGTAGCGGACCCAATCCGACTGCCAGTGCGCGATTTCCACCGGCTCGTGTGCGGTGGATCGCCCGGATTCCCGGGGTCCACCGGTGGTGATCGGTGCACCGTTCGGATCGGTCTGCGAAATCGACTGTTCCGCAACGTTTTCCGCGCCGTCGCGGGTGTGGGCCAGCAGTGCGGTGCGTAGCGGCGGCACCAGTTTCGCATCGAGGGAGTCGAGTTTGAACTGGTCGCGCTTCTCGGCGTGCTGCCCGGTGCCGATGGTGAGCACCGCCAGTCCGAGCACCCGGTGCAGCAGGTCGGCCTGCACATCCACCGATCGGACCCGGTTGCGCGGCACCGAAAGCCGTTTGCGCTGTAGCAGTCCGGTGCGCAGCTCGACGTTCTCCGGAGTGATGCGGTAGGTGGTGGTGAACCACCGGGTCAACGCGAATCCGACGATGACGGCCACCACCGCGAGGCTCCACATCGGGCTGTCGCTGCGCGCGCCCGCGAACAGGGTGGCGATCAGGACCGGGATGTAGCGGATGAGTTCGGTGACCGGGTGCACCAGCAGCATGCGGCGATCGAGACGCTGCCAGGCGTCCGGGGCGCTCGCGCCGAGCGGCGGCATCGGTGAAAGCACTTCTGTCGGATATTGATCCGTGTACTGATCGGGTTCGCCCGGCTGGTTCACGTCGCGTCTCCCCGGTGCCGCGCGGCGATGGTGGTCAGCTGCGCGACGGTCTCGCGCGCGTCGTCGAGGGCGAGTGCGCTGATGTGCACCGCGCCCGCCGAGGATGCCGTGGTGACGGTGACGGTCGCGAGCCCGAGCAGCCGTTCCAGCGGTCCCCGATAGGTGTCCACGGTCTGCACCCGGGTGATGGGCGCGACCCGGCTCTCCTGGGTGAGCCAGCCGGTGCGGGTGTACACGGCCTCGTCGGTGATCTCCCAGCGGTGAACCGCGTAGCGCCACAACGGGATCACCGCGATGCTGACCGCCGCGGCCAGCAGCACCAGCACGAAGACCAGGGTCTGCACCCCGCGTCGATGGCTGTCGAACAGTGCCCAGATGCCGAGTCCGAGCACCGGCACCACCCACGACAGTGCGGCGCTGATCGCCCACAGCAGTTTCGCGCGCGGGCTGGGCCGCCGGGCCGGGGCGGCCAGGATGCCGCCGGGACTGCGGCCCGCCCGGCTCCCGGCGAACGGTGCCGGGTCGACCGGCGGCGGGCTGCCCGCGGCGGTCCAGGTCGGATCACCGGTGGCGGACCACGCCGAGTCGCCGGGGCCGGGCTGCGCGGGGCCGCCGGCGGCGGGGGGCTGGGACATGCCCGTCATGCTTCCACGAATCGGGGGATGCGGGCGGGCGATACGCCCGACATCCAACCGACTGCCCGGTTACGGGAACTAGTTGGGCGTGATCCGGAACAGCCCACTCACGGTGCCCTGGTACTGGATTCGCCCCGGCGCGATGGTGCCGACCATCTGCAAGGTGTCGTTGATCGTCGTCGCACCGATGGTCTGCTCGGTGTCGATATTGCCGGTGTTGGCGTCGATCACGGTGTAGCTGTAGTGGTCGAGCACCCCGCCGCTGCCGGAACCCGCGCTGCCGCTGGAGCTGCCCGAACTGCCGCTGCCGCCACTGCCGGAGCCGAGGCCCGAGCGCCGGGTGATGGTGTAGATCTTGCCGTCCGGCACCGAAAGTCGCGGCACCGCCGAGGACGGGACGGTATTGGTCCACACCACGTTGCAGCCCGAACCGCTCACGTCGATGCGGGTCATGCCGCCGGTGAAGTTCGCGCTCGCGGGCTGGCTGGTGCCCGCGTTGGGTGGCAGCTGCGGGTACGGGTAGCCGTAGGTGCTGGCCACGAAGACGCTGTTGCCCGAGCCGATCGGCGAGTTCTCGCTGCCGTCGATGGCGGGGACGGAGCACACCTGGTTGCCGGTCGCGGTGTTGTAGACCAGCAGGTTCTCCTTGTTCGCCGCATTGTCGACGATGGTCAGGTATTCGGTGCCGTCGCCCGGGCCGAAGAAGGTGGGCGTGGAGCCGGTGCCCCAGCTCAGCTGTCCGGGTTTGCGCGCGGGCCCGCGGTCGTAGGCTTGCCGCCACACGATGTGCGGGTTGCCGCTGCCGTCGACGTTCAGCAGGTACAGCGCGTGGTCGGTGGCGACGGCGACGCCGTCGGGTGCGGTGGCGATGGAGTTGGCCACCATCTCACCGGGTGCGAGCACGATCGACTTGGCGGTGCCGTCGGTGTCGACGAATCCGGCGGCGGCATTGTCGGTGGCGAACCACACCCGCCCGTTCCAGTCGGGGGACACCGAGCTCACCGAATCGCAGGTGCCGCCGCCGCAGTGCCCGGCAACCGCCTGCGACACATCGGTTTTCGAGGCGATGAACAGTCGCGGCGAGCCGCCCGAGCCGCCGTTGTCGTGCCCGATGCGCAGCAGGTTGCCACTGCCGTCGACGGTGACCATGCGGTCGTTGTTGTCGAGGTAGGCGTACACGCCGCCGAGCAGACTGCCCTTGGTGAGATCCAGCGAGGCCAGGGTGTTGCCGTTGGCGGGATCGAGCAGCAGCACCTCCGGCGCACGGTCGCTGATCTTGGTGCACAGCGCCTGCGGGAATCCGTCGGCCCCCTGCATGATCGTCGGGCAGGCCGCCGCGAGTTCGTGGAAGTCGGCGTGCACGTTCCCGGTTCCGGGTCCGGGCAGCGGCGTGGTGTCGGAGGCCTCGGCGTCGCCGTGCATGGTGGCGGTGCCGATCGGCCCGAGATACGGGTTGGCGGGCGGCACCGGTCCGAAGGCGGCGGCCGACCCCGTGCTGACGGTCAGCAACATGGTGGCGCCCAGCCCGGCGACAGCGGCGGCGTGGCGGATCTTCGCGAGCAAGAAGGGTTCCCCTCTGGTCTACGGGGTAGGTGTGCCCGCGAGGCTATTTCATCGGGACTGAAATTCAAATAGCTGAACTCATGCGTACGAATATTCACACGCCACAGAACGCGACACCTTGGGATGACTGTGGAATATTCGGGGAGGCAGTCAGGAATAGGTTGGTGCCACGCCCGGTTGGGCAGTTCCATGGCACCCGAGTCGGATCAGCCGGATGGATGGCGCATGATCGAGGACGTGACGGATCTACCGAACCCGAGCCTGCCGCTCGCACCACCCTCCGCGTCCGGCATGCGCCGAGCGCTGCGCCGGGCGCGAGACGGTGCGACGCTCAACCTCGACGAGGCCGTGGTCCTGCTGCACGCGCGCGGCGCGGACCTCGAGGATCTGAGCGGTTCGGCCGCCCGGGTTCGCGACGCCGGACTGCGAGCCGCCGGCTACGCGGGGGAGACGTTGCCGATCACGTACTCCCGCAAGGTATTCATCCCCATCACCCACCTGTGTCGCGACAAGTGCCACTACTGCACCTTCGTGACCGTGCCCGGCAAGCTGCGCGCACAGGGCAAGGGCCTCTACATGGAGCCCGACGAGATTCTCGAGGTCGCCCGCAAGGGCGCCGAACTCGGTTGCAAGGAAGCGCTTTTCACCCTCGGTGACCGTCCGGAGGACCGCTGGCCGGAGGCCCGGCAGTGGCTCGACGAGCGCGGCTACGACTCCACCCTGGATTACGTGCGCGCCATGGCGATCCGGGTGCTCGAGGAGACCGGCCTGCTGCCGCACCTGAATCCGGGCGTGATGAGCTGGGAGGAGCTCTCGCGGCTCAAGCCGGTGGCCCCGTCCATGGGCATGATGCTCGAGACCACCTCCACCCGCCTGTTCACCGAACCCGGTAAGGCGCACTACGGTTCGCCCGACAAGGATCCGGCGGTGCGCCTGCGCGCGCTGACCGACGCGGGGCGCCTCTCGGTCCCGTTCACCACCGGCATCCTGGTCGGCATCGGCGAGAACATCACCGAGCGGGCCGAGTCGATCCTGGCGATCCGCAAGGTGCACAAGGCATTCGGGCACGTGCAGGAGGTGATCGTGCAGAATTTCCTGGCCAAGCAGGACACCGCCATGCGCGATACCCCCGACGCGGGACTCGAGGAATTCCTGGCCACCATCGCGGTGACCAGACTGTTGCTGGGCCCCAAGATGCGCATTCAGGCGCCGCCGAACCTGGTGTCGCTCGACGAGTGCCGGGCGCTGCTGGGCGCGGGCATCGACGACTGGGGCGGGGTGTCCCCGCTGACCCCCGATCACGTGAATCCCGAACGGCCCTGGCCGAACCTGGACACCCTGGCGCAGGTCACCGCCGACGCGGGCTTCGTGCTCACCGAGCGCCTCACCGCGCATCCCAAGTACGTGCTCGCCGGTCACCCGTGGATCGACCCTCGGGTGTCGAAGCATGTTGCCGCGCTGATGGATCCGGCCACCGGCCTGGCCGCCGACGTCAACCCTTCGGGTCTGCCCTGGCAGGAGCCGGACCACGACTGGGAGTCGGTCGGCCGCATCGACCTCAACACCGCCATCGACACCGAGGGCCGCAATACCGAATCCCGCAGTGACTCCGGCATTGCCGATGATTCGCTGGGTGCCTTCGGCGACTGGGAATCCATTCGCGAGCAGGTCCTCGAACTGGCTGTCGCCGCGCCCGAGCGCTTCGACGCCGACGTGATGTCGGCGCTGCGGGCCGCCGAGAAGGATCCGGCGGGCCTCACCGACGACCAGTACCTGGCCCTGGCCACCGCCGACGGCGCGGCCCTGGAAGCCGTCACCGCGCTGGCCGATCAGCTGCGCCGCGACACCGTGGGCGACGACGTCACCTACATCGTCAACCGGAACATCAACTTCACCAATATCTGCTACACCGGCTGCCGCTTCTGCGCGTTCGCCCAGCGCAAGGGCGACGCGGACGCGTTCAGCCTGAGCCCGACCGAGGTCGCCGACCGCGCCTGGGAGGCCTGGGTCGAGGGCGCGACCGAGATCTGCATGCAGGGCGGCATCGACCCCGAACTGCCGGTCACCGGCTACGCGGACCTGGTGCGCGCCATCAAGGCCCGCATCCCGGACATGCATGTGCACGCGTTCAGCCCGATGGAGATCGTCAATGGGGCTTCCCGCGGCGGTCAGTCGGTGCACGACTGGCTCTCGGCGCTGAAAGAGGCCGGGCTGGGCAGTATTCCGGGCACCGCCGCGGAGATCCTCGACGACGAGGTGCGCTGGGTGCTCACCAAGGGCAAGCTGCCCGCCTCGGCGTGGGTCGATGTGATCAGCACCGCACACAAACTCGGCATCCGCTCCAGCTCGACCATGATGTACGGGCATGTGGACAACCCGAAGCACTGGGTCGGCCACCTGCGTGTGCTGCGTGGAATCCAGGACGAGACAGGCGGTTTCACCGAATTCGTGCTGCTGCCGTTCGTGCATCAGAGCGCCCCGCTCTACCTGGCGGGCGCGTCCCGGCCGGGGCCGACGGTGCGCGACAACCGGGCCGCGCACGCGCTGTCGCGGATCATGCTGCACGGCCGTATCGAGAATATTCAGACCAGCTGGGTCAAACTGGGTACCAAGGGAACTCAGCTCATGCTCAACGGTGGCGCCAACGACCTCGGCGGTACCCTGATGGAGGAGACGATTTCCCGGATGGCCGGATCCGAGCACGGGTCCGCCAAGACGGTCGAGGAACTGACGGAGATCGCTTCCGGCATCGGCCGCCCGGTTCGGCAGCGCACCACCACCTACGGTGAGCCGGCCCATCGCCCGCTCGCACACCTGTCCGCGACATTGGCGGACGGCTGAGCGCGGAAAAAGTATCGCGCGAAAGTTAGGGCAGGCTTGCCGGTAGTAATGTTGGCTGGCCGGGATAGGGTTTTCGCCGGGCGGAGTATCCGCATGTGAGGACAGACTAGGAGAACGGCAGTGCCGTACATCATCGCTGAACCGTGCGTTGACGTGAAGGACAAGGCGTGCATCGAGGAATGCCCCGTGGACTGCATCTACGAGGGTGGCCGCATGCTGTACATCCAACCGGACGAGTGCGTGGACTGTGGTGCGTGTGAACCGGTCTGCCCGGTGGAAGCCATCTTCTACGAGGACGACACCCCGGATCAGTGGGCCGGTTACGTGAACGCCAACGTCGACTTCTTCGACGACCTCGGGTCCCCGGGTGGGGCCACCAAGGTCGGCAAGGTCGACTACGACCCGCCGTTCATCGCCGCACTACCGCCGATGGCCGCCGAGTAGGCCGGAACATTGACCGCGCGTGGCCGGGTGAGCAGTCTCCTACCCGATTTTCCCTGGGACACCATCGCTTCGGTGAAGGCGAAGGCCGCCTCGCATCCGGGCGGCATCGTCGATCTGTCGGTGGGCACACCGGTCGATCCGGTGGATCCGCTGATCCGCGAGGCACTTTCGGCGGTGGCGGAGGTGCCCGGGTATCCGACCACGCACGGCACGCCCGAACTGCGCGAAGCCGTTGTCTCGGCGCTGAAGCGTCGGTTCGGGATCACCGGGGTGGATCCGGCCGCGGTGCTGCCCGCGATCGGCACCAAGGAGTTGATCGCCGGTCTGCCGCGGTTGCTGGGCCTGGGCCCGGACGACCTGGTGGTGATTCCGGAGGTGGCGTACCCGACTTACGAAGTCGGCGCGCTGTTGTCGGGTTCGCGCTACCTGCGGGCCGACGGCACCACCCAGCTGGGTCCGGAACGCCCGGCGTTGATCTTCCTGAATTCGCCGTCCAACCCGACCGGCAAGGTGCTCGGCGTCGATCACCTGCGCAAGGTGGTGCAGTTCGCGCGCGAGCGCGGCGCGGTGCTGGCCTCCGACGAGTGCTACCTGGGTCTGGCCTGGGAGGGACACGCGGTGTCCATCCTGGATCCCGAGGTCTGCGACGGTGACCACACCGGTCTGCTGGCCATCCACTCGCTGTCCAAGACCTCCAATCTGGCGAGCTATCGAGCCGGTTTCGTGGCCGGTGATCCGGAGCTGGTCGCCGAGTTGCTGGAGGTGCGCAAGCACTCCGGCATGATGCTGCCGTACCCGATCCAGGCCGCCATGACCGCGGCCCTCGGCGACGACGCGCACGAGGCGCGGCAAAAGGACCGCTACCGGGCGCGGCGGGCGGTGCTGCGAGATGCGTTGCAGCGCGCCGGTTTCCGCATCGACGATTCCGAGGCCGGGCTGTACCTGTGGTCGACGCGCGGCGAGCCGTGCCGCACCACCCTCGACTGGCTGGCCGAACGCGGCATCCTCGCGGCCCCCGGCGAGTTCTACGGGCCGCGCGGCAATGAGCATGTGCGCATTGCCCTTACGGCCACCGACGAGCGCATCACAGCGGCCGCTGATCGCCTGACCAGCTGATTTACGGTTACCGACGGCCTCGTGATACCGTCTACCACGTCGTGAGGCCCGGTGGCCGAGCGGTCGCAAGGCCCTGTGGCGCAGTTGGTTAGCGCGCCGCCCTGTCACGGCGGAGGTCGCGGGTTCGAGTCCCGTCAGGGTCGCAATATCATCTCTCTCTGCAACTTCAGCGGACGGCCCCGGTGCCGTCCGCTGTTGTCGTTTTCGGGCCTGTTGTCGCCGCACCGATTTCGGTCGTCATCCCGGCGAGTTCCCCGGACTCTACGAGATCGGTCGTGGCGTCGGTGGGCAATCGCGGCTTTTCTCAAAAGTGACACACAGGTGCTTCACAGCCTCTATAACAGGTTCTCATCGAGTCTCGATGAGGAGCCTTCAGTGCGTGGATTGTCTTATGAAACCCCCGGTAAGAGTGTCTTCGGCAGCAATGCCGGGCTGGGTAGGGGTGTCAGTCGACGGGGATTTCTAACTGCAACAGGTGTCATTTTGGGTGGGGTGGCGCTAGCCGGACGGGGGATCGCGCGAGCTCTGCCGACCGCGAACATCAACAACGGGGACACCATCCCGGTTCTCGTTATCGGGTCCGGATACGGCGGTGCGGTGGCCGCGCTGCGACTGGCGCAGGCGGGGCAGACGGTCGCCATCGTCGAGAAGGGCATGAGCTGGACGCAGCCCGGCTCGGACGGAAATGTGTTCTCCAACTTGCTGAAACCGGACGGGCGGTCGTACTGGCTGCGGTCCAAGACCGATCAGCCGGTCAACCACTTCATGGGCGCGGACTACAACAAGTCCATCTCCATCTACACCGGTGTGCTGGATTCCGAGGCGTTCAGCGGGATTCGCGTCTACCAGGGGCGTGGCGTCGGCGGCGGCTCGCTGGTCAACGGCGGCATGGCGGTCACGCCCAAGCAGGACTATTTCCCGAGCATCCTGCCCTCGGTGGATCCCGGCGAGATGTACGGCACCTACTACCCGCGCGCCAATGCCGGGCTCAAGGTCAACCAGATCGACCAGAGCTGGTTCGAAACCGCCGACTGCTACCAGTACGCCCGCGTCGGACGGAAACAGGCTCAGCGGTCCGGGTTTTCGTACACCTTCGTGCCCAACGTCTACGACTTCAACTACATGAAGCAGGAGGCGGCGGGCACCGTCACCAAGTCCGCGCTCAACGCGGAAGTCATCTACGGCAACAATTACGGCAAGCAGTCCCTGGACAAGACCTATCTGGCCGCCGCCGTCGCCACCGGCAAGGTCAACATCACCCCCCAGCACGTCGTCACCACGGTCTCGCCCGCCAACGGCGGCGGCTTCACCGTGGTGATGAACCAGATCGACACCAGCGGCAAGACCGTCACCACCAAAACCGTTACGGCACAGAAGGTCTTCTTCGCGGCGGGCAGCGTCGGCACCAGCAAGCTGCTGGTGACGCAGAAGGCCACCGGCAAGCTGCCCAACCTGCCCGACTCGGTCGGCACCGGCTGGGGCAACAATGGCAATGTCATGGTGGCGCGGCAGAACCAGGCCTGGGATGCCACCGGGACGCTGCAATCCACCATTCCCTGTCTGGGCATCGACAACTGGGCGGACGCGGGCGGTCCGGCCTTCGCGGAGGTGTCGCCGTTCCCGGCGGGCATCGAAACCTTCGCCAGCCTCTACCTGGCCATCACCAAGAACCCCAATCGCGGCACCTTCACCTACAACTCCGGCAGCGGCGGCGTGGACCTGAACTGGCAGACCGCCTGGAACCAGCCGGGCATCGACGCTGCCAAGCGCATCTTCGACAAGATCAACAGCAAGGAAGGCACCATCTACCGCACCGACCTGTTCGGTGAATACAAGACCTGGGGAGACGATTTCGCGTACCACCCCCTCGGCGGTGTGGTGATCAACCAGTCCACCGACAACTACGGGCGGCTCACCCAGTACCCAGGGCTGTACGTGATCGACGGGTCGCTGATCCCGGGCTGCACCACGGTGAATCCGTTCGTGACGATCACGGCGCTGGCCGAGCGCAATATCGAGAAGATCATCGCGCAAGATTTCCACTGACCCGCTGGTCCCGGGCGCGTGTCAGCCCCGGTCGATGACCGCTGCGCGCGTTAGCGTGTCGGCATGGACGCTGTCACGGTTGTCCCAGCTCCCGGCAACGAACCGGTGCACACCTACGCACCGGGCAGTCGCGAACGCGGCCTGTTGAAGAACAGTCTCGCGGACCTCTCCGCCGCCTCCGTGGAGGTGCCGCTCGTCATCGGCGGCAACCACCGCGCGGGCGACGGGGAGCGGCTGAACATCGTGATGCCGCACCGGCGCCGGCACGCACTCGGGACCTACACCAACACCACCCACGACGAAGCCCGCGCGGCCGTCGCGGCGGCGACCGCCGCCGCACCCGGCTGGCGGGCACTGCCTTTCGAGGAACGCGCGGCGATCCTGCTGCGCGCCGCCGACCTGCTGGCCGGGCCGTGGCGCGAGACCATCGCCGCGGCCACCATGCTCGGACAGTCGAAGACCGCGCAGCAGGCCGAGATCGACGCACCCTGCGAACTGGCCGACTTCTGGCGGTTCAATGTGGCCTTCGCCCGGCAGATCCTGTCCGAACAACCGCAATCCGGTGCGGGCGTGTGGAATCGGATGGACCATCGGCCGCTCGAAGGCTTCGTGTACGCCATCACGCCGTTCAACTTCACCGCCATCGCGGGCAACCTGCCCACCGCGCCCGCGTTGATGGGCAATACGGTGGTGTGGAAACCCTCTCCGACACAGACGCTTTCGGCGTACTACACGATGAAGCTGCTGGAAGAGGCGGGACTGCCGCCCGGGGTCATCAATATGGTGACCGGTGACGGCAAGCAGCTGTCGGAGGTGGTGCTCGACGATCCGCGGCTGGCGGGCATCCACTTCACCGGATCCACCGCCACCTTCCGGTTCCTGTGGCGCGGCGTCGCCGCCAATATCGACCGCTACCGCACCTATCCGCGGCTGGTGGGGGAGACCGGCGGTAAGGATTTCATCGTCGCGCACGCCTCGGCGGACCCGGATGCGTTGCGGACGGCCATGATTCGCGGCGCGTTCGAATATCAGGGGCAGAAATGTTCGGCCGCCTCCCGCGCCTACGTTCCGGCCTCGGTGTGGCGGCGGATGGGCGACGACTTCCTGGCCGAGACGGCCGGGCTCACCTACGGTGACGTCGCCGACCTGTCGAACTTCGGCGGGGCGGTGATCGACGACCGCTCGTTCGCCAAGTGCGCGGCGGCCATCGACGACGCCAAGGCCCGCGACGTCGATGTCCCGGCGGGCGGCACCTACGACGACAGCGAAGGCTGGTTCGTGCGGCCCACCGTGCTGCTCGCCGACGATCCGCACGACGAATCCTTCGCCACCGAGTATTTCGGGCCGATCCTGTCGGTGCACGTCTACGACGACAACCGCACCGACGCCTTCGCCAACGTGCTCGCCGCCGTGGACGCCACCTCGCCGTACGCGCTGACCGGCGCGATTTTCGCCCGCGACAGGTTCGCCGTCGAAACCGCCGCGGCCGGACTGCGATTCGCGGCGGGCAACTTCTACATCAACGACAAACCCACCGGCGCGGTGGTCGGCCAGCAGCCGTTCGGTGGGGCGCGCGCCTCGGGCACCGACGACAAGGCGGGGTCGTACCTGAACCTGCTGCGCTGGGTGGCTCCCCGCGCCATCAAGGAAACCTTCGTTCCCCCAACCGATTACCGCTACCCGCACATGGAGGCGTGATGACCGGAGCAGTGGGTTACCAGATCGGGCAGCGATGAACCCGCTGCGCCCGGTGATCCTGGCGGCGGCCGGATCCGACCGGATGAAGAGCGCCGTCACCCGGGTGCCCGCGACCGCCGCCGTGGTGCGACGCTTCGTCGCGGGCGAGACGCGGGCCGAGCTGTCGCCGGTGGTGCGGGAGCTGCTGGCGAGCGGGCGGATGGTGAGCGTCGACTATCTCGGTGAGAACACCACCGAGCGGTCGATGGCGAATGCCGCTGTGGGTGAATACTTCTTGCTCATCGATGATCTTGCCGAAGTAGAGCACGCGGTCCCCGACCCCCGGTCGTCCCGGGAGACCCCGCGCGTCGAGGTGTCGGTCAAACTGTCGGCCCTGGGTCAGTCCCTGGGACAGGACGGACCGGCCATCGCCGCGGAGAACCTGCACAAGCTGTGCGCCAAGGCGGTCGAGCAGCGGGTGTGGGTGACCGTCGACGCCGAGGATCACACCACCACTTCGGACACCCTGCTCGCGGTGCAGCAGGCGCGCACCGAATTCCCCTGGCTGGCAGTGGCATTGCAGACCTACCTGCGCGAGGCCGAGGGCCGCGCCCGCGACCTGGCCGCCACCGGAACTCGAATCCGCCTGTGCAAGGGGGCGTATCAGGAACCGCGGACCGTCGCCTACCAGCGTCGAGGCGAGGTCGACACCTCCTACCTGCGCTGTCTCGAGGTGCTGCTGCGCGGCGGCTGGCATCCGATGATCGCCTCCCACGATCCGGCGATGATCGACGCGGCCCTCACCCTGGCCACTGAGAACAACCGCACCCCAGCGGATTTCGAGTTCCAGATGCTCTACGGAATCCGCGACGGTGAACAGCGCCGCCTGGTCTCGGAAGGGCACGCCCTGCGCGTGTACATCCCCTACGGCACCCAGTGGTACGGCTATCTGATGCGGCGACTGGCCGAGCGCCCCGCCAACCTGGGCTTCTTCCTCCGCGCCCTGACCGATCGCGGCTGAAAAGTGTTGCGGGCGGGCGGGAGTCCGGTTCCCCCGCCTGCCCGCGCTCCGATCGCGGGCGTCGACCGGTGCCGGGCACAGGCTCGGTCGATCCCGCGATCAGGTTCGGGGTGCCGCGCGGCTAGACCAGGGGTCGGCCGAAGCGGCGGCGCAGGCGCATGTCGTAGAGGTAGAAGTTGTAGGGGAACAGGCGAAGTGGGCCGGGGAGACGGGTCCAGACGGCGGAGATCAGGCGCAGCAGGCCGGCGAAGAGACGCTCGTCGCGGGCGGACCAGCTCATCGACATCTCGGCGCGCAGGTGCGGGGGCAGCAGGGCGGTCACGATGAAGCGGTGCACACCGCCGAATGCGAAACGCAGTGGCCACGCCAGCATCTTGAGGTCGGTGAGGTCGTTGAAGTAGACGCGGGTGCGCTCGTCGATCGACTTGGTGGCCAGGTTGGTTTCCCAGTAGGCGTAGAAGTCGTCGCGGGTGGCGGGCCACATCTCCTCGCGCATCTGCAAGGTGGTGCCGAGGCGGGCGCTGTAGCGGTAGAGCGCCTCCGCGGTCACGGGATCCATCGGTCCGCGCATGCGGTGGATGAGATCGTCTATGCCCCAGTACAAGCAGGCCGCCACCCACAGTTGCAGCTTCGGATCGAAGGCGTTGTATTTGACCGGGCTGCCGGGCTTGGTGTGCACGGTGCGGTGCGAGGTGTTGACGGCTTCGCGGTAGGCGCTGCGGTCGTCGTCGTTTCCGAGCAGCGCGACCGCGATGTAGGTGAGGGTGGTGCGCAGCCGCTTGGCCGGGCGCAGGGTGACCTTGCCGCTGTCGACGTCGCTCTCCATCACGCCGTAGGCGACCGGTCGCAGCGAGAGCTGCATGACCACATTGGCCGCGCCGCCGAGGAAGGCCGCGACGCCGTCGATGTGTTCCCGGACGGTGGCCGGGGTCATGGTCTGAATAGGGTCGACCGGTTGGTATTCGTCGAAATTGCGCAGGGGTGCGGTCATCGTTGACACGGCTCCTCGTCGGTCACCCCTCGCCCACGAGGAGAGAGTGTGAGAACTTTCGCTTTTCACCTTCTCACCGCGGTGGGGTGGTGTCAATGTGCGAAGATTAATGCCTCAGTCTCTCGTCGCGACCGGAAAGGGCCCGGATCATGGCCAAACTGGCCAACCTGCTGCCACTCGTCCGGGGCTCCGCGCCCGAGGATCGCAATCAGGCCAAGGTCCTCGACGCCGCGCTCATGGCCTTCCTGGACTTCGGCATCAAACGCACCAGCATGGTCGAGGTGGCGCGCCGCGGCGGACTCTCACTGGCCACGCTGTACCGGCGCTTCGCCGGGAAGAACGATCTGATCCAGGCCGTGGCGCTACGGCAGACCCGGCAGTTCATCGCGGATGCCGATGCCGCCGTGCGGGCCGAGGTCGAGCGCGACGCCAGCGCCGAGGATCAGATCGTCGCGCTGTTCATCGCCTGCATCGAGGGGCTGCGCGGCAACCCGCTGCTCGAACGCCTGCTGGCCACCGAACCCGAGACGATCCTGCCGTACATGACCGTGCAGGGCGCACCCGTGATCGAGCTCGGGCGCGACTACCTCGCCGAGTTCATCGCGCGTTTGCAGGCGGAAGGCAAAGTGCCGCAATATGATCCGCTGCCGCTGGCCGAGATGATCGCGCGCACCGCGCTCTCACTGGCGCTGACTCCGCAGACCGTCATCCCGCTCGACGACGACGCGGCGCTGCGGCGGTTCGCCCGTGACCACGTGATTCCGGGTTTTCGGATTCTGTAGGGCCGCAAGCGGTCTCAGACCAGCCGCAATCCCAACCGGCGGCGCAGGCGCATGTCCAGCAGGTACGCGTTGAGTGGGAAGCTGCGGATCGTCGCGGGAATCAGCGACTCCGCCGCGCCCGCCGTCCGCATGGCGCGGGCCAGCAGGCGATCCTGACGTGGCGACCAGGTCATCCCCATCTCGTCCCGAAGATGTTGCGGCAGTAGGCCGGTCACGAAGAAGCGGTGTACGCCGCCGAAGGCGAGACCGAACGGGCGGGGCAGCATGCGCAGGTCGATGAGATCCTCGAAGTACGCCTTGATCTTCGGATCGATGCGGGTCGCCGCGAGATTCTCGTCCCAGTAGCGGTCGAAGGCGGCGCGATCGGCGGGCCACATCTCCTCCCGCACCTGCAAGGTGGTGCCCAGGCGGGCGCAGTAGTGATAGAAGGCGTCGGCGTCGAATTCGTCCATGGGGCCGTGCATTCGCTCGTACAGGTCGCGCGCGCCCCAGTACAGGCAGGCCGCGACCCACAGTTGGAGCTTGGGGTCGAAGGCGTTGTATTTGACCGTGCTGCCCGCGCGAGAGCGGACGTGGCGGTGCACGGAATCGACGGCTTTGCGGTACGCCTCGCGATCGTCCTCGTCGCCGAGCAGTGCGACGGCCAGATAGGTGAGGGTGGTGCGCAGCCGCTTGATCGGATGCACCATCACATTTCCGGACTCCACCGGGCTCTCCACCACGCCGTAGCCGACCGGGCGATTCGACAGCTGCATGATCACATTGGCCGCGGCCCCGAACAGTCCGGCCGCGCCGTCGAGGAATTGGCGGACATCGATCGGCGGCTCGGGGACGGGGGAGTCGAGCGGGTGCACGGCGAGTGGGCGCTCGGGCTGCGGGCTGGTCATCATTGACCACATCCTCTGGTGAGAAGGTTGTACAGAAACTGTCTTACCCACTCGCTACGCCTGTCAACCGAGCGACGGTGTTCGCAAGCGATTCGTGTCCTGCCCGGCCGGGCCGCACCGCGCCTCCGGTAGCGTGGCGGCGTGTCGCCCCTGCTGCTGAGCTCGCTGAATCCGGCCGCCATCGCCGCCGGAGCCGATATCCCCGACGCCGTCACCATCGACGGGGAAACGCTGTCGCGCAGCGACCTGCTGGGCGCGGCCACCTCCGTCGCCGAGCGTGTCGCCCGGGCTCAACGGGTGGCGGTGCTGGCCGAGCCGACCGTCACCACCGTGCTCGCCGTGATCGGCTGCCTGATCGCGGGTGTCACCGTGGTCCCGGTGCCGCCGGACGCGGGCAGCGCGGAACTCGCTCACATCCTTGCTGATTCGGGTGCACAGGCGTGGCTGGGCAAGGCCCCGGAAGGCAGCGACCTGCCGGTGGTGCCCGTGCGCAAGCACGCCCGCTCCTGGCATCGATATGCCGAACCCGCCGGGGACAGTACGGCTTTCATCCTTTACACCTCCGGCACCACCGGCGCGCCCAAGGGTGTCGTGCTCAGTCGCAAGGCCATCGCCGCCGGACTCGACGCCCTGGCCGACGCGTGGGCGTGGACCTGGAAAGACACTCTGGTGCACGGGCTTCCGCTGTTCCACGTGCACGGCCTGATCCTGGGCGTCCTGGGTCCGCTGCGGGTCGGCAGCCCGCTGGTGCACACCGGTAAGCCCACGCCGGCGGCATACGCGGCGGCCCAGGGCAGCATCTACTTCGGCGTACCCACGGTCTGGTCGCGCATCGCCGAAGACCCCGCTGCCGCAAAGGAATTGGCTGCCGCACGCATCCTGATCTCCGGCAGTGCGCCGTTGCCGGTACCGGTCTTCGAGCGTCTCACCGAACTCACCGGCCACGCCCCGATCGAGCGCTACGGCATGAGCGAAACCATGATCACCCTCTCCACCCGCCCCGACGGCGAACGCCGCCCCGGCTGGGTCGGCACCCCCGTCGCCGGAGTCGAGACCCGACTGTGCGACGAGGCCGGAAACCCCGTCCCACACGACGGCGAAAGCGTTGGCGGACTTCAGGTTCGAGGCCCCATGCTGTTCTCCGGCTACCTCGGCAAGCCCGAGGTGACGGCCGCCAACTTCACCGCCGACGGCTGGTTCATCACCGGCGACGTCGCGGTCATCGACGCGGAAGGCTTCCACCGCATCGTCGGCCGAGAATCGGTGGACCTCATCAAATCCGGCGGCTACCGCATCGGCGCGGGCGAAATCGAAACCAGCCTCCTGGGCCACCCCGCCGTAGCCGAAACCGCCGTCGTCGGCCTCCCCGACCCCGACCTCGGCCAACGCATCGTCGCCTTCGTAGTCCTGCGCGACACCACCCCTTCAGAGCCCGGCATAGCCGAACAACTGATAGCGCATGTGGCGAGCCAGCTTTCGGTGCACAAGCGGCCCCGGGAAGTGCGGCTGGTGGATTCGCTGCCCCGCAATGCCATGGGCAAGGTCCAGAAGAAACTACTGGCTTGACCTCGACCATACTCGAGGTCCTACGGTGATCTCATGACCGCAGCCCTCTCGCCCGCCCAGATCGAGTACCTGACCAGTCAACGTCTCGGCCGCCTCGCCACCATCCGCCCCGACGGCTCCCCCCAGAACAACCCCGTCGGCTTCCGCTACAACGTGGCCCTCGGCACCATCGACATCGGCGGCCACAACCTCGGCGCCAGCCAGAAATTCCGCAACCTCTTCAAAGAAGACCGAGTCTCCTTCGTCGTCGACGACATCCCCTCCGTCAACCCCTGGACCGTCCGCCAAATCGAAATCCGCGGCACCGCACAGGCATTGCGCGACGTAGAACCCTTCGGCCCGGGCATGTCCCCGGAACTCATCCGCATCACCCCGGAACGAGTCATCGCCTTCGGCCTCGAATAGCGCAGATGGCGGGCGAAACCCTCTCGTGTAGAGCAACGTTGGGCCGTTCGCGATACCAGGCCTTCGCGCGGGTGCTGGCTCGGGGCATTCCGGCTCCGAACCAGCCCGGCGTCAGCAATTCCGGGTTGCCTCGGTACGGCGCGCCGCAATCCCCGCCAAGCATCCGAACACCGTTGCGGGGTGCAGTCGCATTGCCCGGAGTTCAGCGGCCGGAATCAAATTCGGGTCATGCAGTAGCGCAAGCAGCAGATGCTGGATGCCCATCTGAGTGGATCCTGCGGCGCGGACCAGTGGCACGGCATGCTCGAGCAACTGCCACATGCGGTGATCAAGGACGATAGGTTCCCCGTCGTCGATGTCGGTCACGACTGCCCGCTCTCCGCCCGGAGACCGGTGGCGGTTCGTGTGTAGGTACTCACCGGCGACACCGTGACGACATCGGCAACCGCGACGACTTCGCCCGGTACCTCGCCCTCGAAATGATCGATGCTCGGTACGAACACCGCCGCCGCCCCGGTGCGGCTCACCGCCACGCGCAACCGGTGCACCTTGCCATCGACATCCGGACCGAAAACCAGGGTCTTTCGGTAGTCGTATCCCATTCGTCCTGCGAGGCTGCGCATCTGGGTCTCGTCCCATTGCTGGCGGGTACCGGAGATATCTTTGCGCAGGTATCCCACCGCTGCGGGCAGCGAGGCCATGATCATCGCCTCTGAACGAAGACTGGGGTGCGGGTGCGCTCGTGGCCGAGACGGGCCTCGAGTTCGGTGAAGGGTAGCCCGACGTGGTGGCGGGCTGTTCGGGTCGTACGAGTGGGTACGCACAGCATGGCGAAAAGCAGTGCGGCGAAGGCAATCATGAAGGCTTCCATTTCCGGTCTCCCTGTCCGGCTATCACGATCGGGGCTGCGTCCGACACCTCGTGGACCGCTCGATCGACCTGTCGGACCTCGATGGCCGATGACTCTGGGCGGGTATCGGTCCACTCGATGCCTGGACAGGCCTAACGTATGTCGCTGAGCGGAGACCGACCCGGTCTCGGAGACCGGGTGGCCTGCCGGACCGGGTCAGACCGGGATGCCGAGGCGGTCGGCCAAGCGCGCGGCCTGTCCACGTGTCGGTGTGCGAGTGCCTGCGAGAAGGTGGCGGACCATGTTGTGCGCGGCAGGGTTGTACTGCAGATCCTCGGGCGCAACATGTTCGGCGTCGAGCAGGTGCAGCAGCGTCCCGGTTTCCTGCCGACGCAGTTCGTATGCCCGCGCCAGATCGAGCGCGAAGGTGAATCGCCGCTCTACCGACGGGCATTCGGAGGTGTCCAGTTGCTCGGCGATACGGAGCGCCTCGATCGCGTCTCCGGCCTGAAGCTCTATCGCAATTGCGTGCAAGCCGACATTCAGCGGGCCGAACATGGTGTGCCCGACGTTGCCCGCAGCCCGGGCGCGTACCGCGACCGGATGCACTGTGTTCAGCCGCTCGCGCGCAGCCCACAACCGACCGGCTCGTGCTTCCGACATCGCCGCCACCAACTCGAGCGCGCCTGTCATGGCGACCGCGGCCGGAGTCGAACCGGCCTCGGCCATGACCGTTGTCGCAGCGAATGTCGCGAGTTCGATGGCGGCCTCGTACTCATTCGAGACCAACAATGTATGGCCGAGATTCCATCGAGCCACAGCGAGCAGGATCGGGTCGTCAGTATCCTCGGCGGCCCGTATTCCTCGGTCGGCGACGAGATACGACAGATCAGAGCGCCCGACCCGTCGGGTCACTGTGCGCAGCAGGCCGTACAGTTCGCTTGCGACCGCGGCAACCCGCCGATGCTCCGGCCTGTTGCGCACGCCTCGCATCGTCGCTTCTGTATCCCGAATCAAATCGGGAAGCTCGGGAAGCACCTCGCTATAGCGGTGAGCACTGTGTTGCCATGTCTCCCAGGTGGATTGCACACGAGTCACGAGTTCGGCCGTGTCGACAGATGCACCACCTCCGGACAGCAGTGCGAGTGCCAATCGGTCACCACCGGCGGTAACAGGCGCCGCGGTTTCGGTGCATGTGTCGCCGAGCAGCACCCCCGCCGGAACGCGCAGGGCGGCTGCCAGCGCCTGGATCACCCCTGAACTAGGTCTTTTTCGGCCGCGCTCGATCTGACCGAGGTAGTCCTCACTGATCCCGCTGAGCCCTGCGACAACTGCTTGTGACTTGCCTGACCGCTCCCGGTGCAAGCGGACCCGCCCGCCGATATCGTCATTGGGTCGAGGCGCTTTGGCCATACCCGCCACAGTAGGACCGGAGGTGATGTGTTCGCATGGCATTCACTCGGAACGACGGCGGCCACGTTCTGATCCTGTGGGACATCGACCACACGCTGATCGAAACCGGCGGCGTTGGCCGCGCGGCTTTTGCCGCCGCTTTCGAGCAGGTAACCGGTAGGCCGTTGGAGCAAATGCCGCACATCACAGGCCGAACCGAACCGGATATCTACGCCGCCACCGCAGCGTTGCACGGAATCGATACACCGCCGCCGTTCCGGGCTTTCGCCGAGGCGCTGGCCGTTGCCTACATCGAGCGCCAAGACCAGCTTCGCGATCGAGGCCGCGTCATGCCGGGCGCCGAAGACGTACTGGCGCACCTCGAGGCGGTTGCGGGTGTTCACCAATCGGTGCTCACGGGAAACACTCGCCAAGTCGCACGAACAAAGCTCGAAACCTTCGGTCTACGAACATATCTCGATCTAGAGACTGGGGCATACGGGGATGACAATGGGTACCGCCCCGCGCTGGTCGCGATCGCACAGACTCGCGCTGTAGTCCGTGGCGGCGAATACAACCGGTACAACACAGTGTTGGTCGGTGACAGCGTCGGCGATATCGAAACCGCACGTCTGGGCGGTGCACAGGTCATCGCCGTTGCCGCCGGTGGAACGACCGCCACGGACTTGTCATCGGCGGACGTGGTTTACGCCGACCTCACCGACGTCCTCGGGATCGAGCGCACAATCCGAACACTCACTGGCTCTTGATGATTCTGCCCAGCCGGCGCGGATTCTCCAGGTAGGCGATGCATGTGGCGAACTGGTCTAGGCTGATCCGGTCGAAGGCGCGCAACGTCGGGCCGGGGAGGCAATTGCATTGTTGGGCAAGATATTTCGATGTCTGGTGATTTTGCTGCTGGCCTCGACGGCAGGTGATGTCGCTGCTCGGGCCGAACCGGCTCCGGCGCAACAGGAATCGGTGGTGGTCACGCTCCCCGAGCCGACCGGGCCCGAGGCGGTCGGTGTGGTTGATCTGCATTTGGTCGACTCCTCTCGTCAGGATCCGTACGTCCCGGCGCGGGCACGCGAGTTGATGGTCAGCGTCTGGTATCCCACGGCTGATCGGGCGCCAATGCCGTTGCGGCCCTGGTTCTCCGAACGGATGGGCCAGGTCTATGCGGACGGGCTGGCCCAATTGGCGCCGACCATCACCGGGTCGTGGACGTTGGGGCTCAGCCATGGTCGGGTGGATGCGGTTGCGGACAGCGCCGGTGGGCGGCGGCCGATCGTGCTGTTCTCGCCCGGGATGGGGATGCCGCGCGAGGCAAGTACCGCGCAGGCCGAGGATCTCGCCAGTCACGGATTCGTCGTGGTCGCCATGAGCCACACCTACGAATCGCTGGCGACCGAATTCCCCGGTGGGCGGGTCGAAAAGAGCATGCTGCCGCAGACCGGCGATGTCGACGAGGTCAAGGCGCAGGTCGGGCAGGCGATGCAGGTCCGCGTCGCCGATACGCGATTCGTGCTCGATCGCCTCGCCGACCTGAGCGTGGGCATCGACCCGGACGCGGAGGGCCATCCGCTGCCCTCGAATCTCGCCGGAATGCTCGACCTGTCGAAGATCGCGATGTTCGGTCATTCACTCGGCGGCGCCACCGCCGCCCAGGTGATGCACGACGATCCGCGCGTCGCCGCCGGCGTGGATCTCGATGGCTCCCTGTGGGGTTCGGTGCTCACCGATGGATTGGACCGCCCGTTCGTACTGATCGGCGGTACCGATCACGAACGAACCCAAGACCCCAGCTGGCAGCAGTTCTGGTCCGCCGACCACGGCCCGAAACTGGACTTCCGCCTCGACGGCTCACAACACCACTCCTTCTGCGACAACCAGTTGATCCTCCCCGTCCTGGCCGCCGCAGGCATCGTCCCCGCCGATTTCGACACCGAAATGGTCGGCACCATCGACTCCCGAAACTCACTCGACCTACAGCGCGGCTACCTGCGCACCTTCTTCGACACGACACTCGGTCGATACGGCGACATCGCGAAATCCCCAGCCACCCTGCTGCATTCGGAAATCATCCTGGTTCCGTAGGCCCTCACCCGTCGACAGTCCGCGGCCCGGGGCACGCGAAGTTCTGCGACACGCCCTGTGAAGCCGGGCTGGCGCAGCCGCGACCACCACGGCGAACATAATGCGCTGATGGAGGTCATTGCCGCATGGTGCGGGTTCATCGGTGCGTGGGTGTTGGTGGCTGCTGCCACCCGTCGCCTACGTGCTGACCCAGCGCAACGAAAGTGCTTGGCAACAGCGAGTACTGGAGTCGCTCTCCGAGCAACAGCGCGCCGAATACGTGACCTACTCGAACAAGGCAGCCGGATGGTTCGTGGTGGGCGGCGGGGCCGCGCTGATCGGCATCAAGGAAGCCGTCGAACTGGTCGACACCCTCGAATGGCCGACCGCGATCACGTTCGTCCTGATCGTCACCGCAGCCGCCATCGCGCTCGCATTCACAGTGCGCCGCATACACCTGACCGAATCCGTCCTGAGCCTGACCGGCGTAACCAATTGAGCCGATCCGAGTTCCCGTCACCCAACTGATCGCCTAGCGGTCGTGACCGGCTGAGCTGAGGAATGACAGCGTTGGTCGAGTGCGCCTTTGTCACGACGGTGCGACAAAGGCGGCGATGTACGTGGCGGTGAGCTGGTCGGTCAGTCGTTTGTTCGACCAATGTCGTTGGTGGGCCAGGCGGTCGAGTAGGTCGAGCGACATGAGCGCCCACAGGAGATCGGTCGCGGTGTCGACGGTCAGGTGTGGGGCGAGCGTCCCCTCCCGCGCCAGCCGTTCGACGACGCGGCGGCTGCTCTCGAGCCAATTTCGCTGGGTGATCCGCCACAACGCTGCCGCATCCGGATCGGTGTGTTGGGCTTGCTCCAAAGCGCGCAGCACCGCCAGGACCCGCAGGTTTATTCGCACCAGGTGGGCGGCCCATGCACGCAGACCCGACACGGCGTCCGGGGCGTCCCACACGACCTGAAGCGATTCCGCGAGGTTCTCGCTCTCGGCGAAGCTGCGGTAGAGCGCCGTGACGAGGTCGGTCCGCGATGCGAAATGCAGATAGACGGCTCGGCGGGTTACGCCTGCGCGCTCGGCGACGGCTGCCATGGTCAAGGCGGGCATGCCGTCGTTCTCGATGATGTGGCGGGTCGCCGCCAGCAGGGCGATGACCGTGCGGCGGCCTCTGGCGTTCTGTGGGTCGGTCACATCGGTCTCCCGGTGTTCGTGCGATGTGGCGTGAGCGCGTGCAGGAGTTGCACACCGCGTGTAGTTTAGTTTCTACACACAGTGTGTAGTTCGTTTAGGTGGTCATGTCAGCTGCAGCGCCCCGGATATCCGCGGTCGGATCGGGTCGGGGCCTCGGCGATGGTCACAGGCGCGACGGAACAGCAAGGGGCGGTCGGGAATTGAGCGGAAGAATCAGTCGTCGGGCATTCATCGGTGCGGCAGCCATCGGCGTCGTCGGCGCGACGGCCTGGGCGACGGACAGTCTTGTCACGGCGCGCTCGACGGCAGCAGGTGGCGACAATCTGCGCGCGATCGTGCGGGGTTCGGTGTCCCTGCCGGGAGACCCGGGATTCGTGGCGGCGTCCCGGCCGTGGAGTACCGCCATCACGCAGCAGGTACGGGCGGTGGTGGAACTCGCCGACGCTGACGATGTCGCCGCGCTGGTGCGGTACGCCCGCCGCGAAGGACTGTCACTGTCCGTCCAACCCAACGGTCACGGCGCCAGTGGCGATCTCAATGGCGTAATCCTCGTTCGCACAAGCAAACTCGACATGGTTCAGGTAGACGCCACCGCGCGAACTGCACGGGTCGGCGCGGGCGTCCCATGGGGTCGAGTGCTCGCCGAGGCGGGACCGCACGGATTGACGGGGCTGGCGGGCAGTTCGGCGGCGATCAACGTGACCGGGTTCTCGCTCGGCGGCGGATTGAGTTGGTTTGGGCGCAAGCATGGTTGGGCTGCCGACAGCGTGACCGCTTTCGACATCGTCGACGCCGACGGGCGTCCTGACCGGGTCACCGGCAGCTCCGACCCGGAACTGTTCTGGGCAATGCGCGGTGGCGGTGGCGATTTCGCTCTCGTCACCGCGGTCGAGTTCGATCTACACCCGGCTCCGGCCGTTTTCGGCGGCAGAATGCTGTGGCCGGGAACCGCCGCACCCGCGGTCATGACCGCCTTCCGGGAGGTGACCGCGCAGGCACCCGACGAATTAACGGTGTGGTTCCAGCTGGTTCAGCTCCCTGGCTCGCCCACCACGCTCACCACCGTTCTCGTCACCTATCTGGGCGACGAGGCCAGTGGGCGGGCATTGCTTTCTCGCTTCGACGCGATTGCGGGCAGGCTGCAAGACACCCGCCGCATGATGCCGATCGCCGACCTCGGCGAAATCGCCTCCGAGTCAACCGATCCCAGTCCCGGAATATTGTCCTCGGAGCTGCTGACCGGCATCGACGATCACACCGCCGAACAGCTGCTGGAGCCGATAACGCCGCTGCTCGGCATGGAGATCCGCCACCTCGGCGGCGCGTTCGCCGGACCATCCGACAGCGCGGCCGGGCAGGTCACGGCACCCTACTGCCTCATCCTGATCGGAATGGTCCCCACACCAGAATCCAAGGCGGCGTTCGAGACCCGGCGACAGCAATACCGCGACGCACTGCGCCCAGTTCTGGCCAACCGCGCCCCTTTCACGTTTCTCACGCCGGGCGACACCGCGGCCCGCGCATTCACGCCCGCCACCCTGGCCCGCTTGCGCGCAATCAAGCAAAATCGTGATCCCCACGCGGTCATCCGCGCCAACTACCCCGTTCTGTCCTGAAGTGACACCCGCATCGGCCCTGACCGAAAACACCTGCACCTGAACGGAAATGAGCAGTTGGCCAACCGGGCTGAATCTATCCACAAGTCTGACACCCAACTGGCCATGTCGATCCGAAGGCCGGCTGAGTGTTCGATGCTGCTCAGTTGAGTACGGTGCAGGTGGCGGAAGATTGGTGCCTATCGGTCGAGAGGGAGTCGCGTTGTCCGAGGAGTTGCACAGCGCCAATGATGTTGAGGCGACCGAGGTTCGGGTTCGTGAGAGTTTCGGCAAGCAGGGGTTGATGCGGCTGCTGGGTGCTGAGCTTGTGGAGATCGGGCCGGGGCACGTGCGGATCGATCTGGCTCGGCGTGATGAGGTCAGTCAGCAGCACGGGTATATCCACGCGGGGGCGACGAGCGCGATCGCTGACACTGCGGGTGGGTATGCGGCTTTGACCATGATGCCTCTGACCGCGGATGTGCTCACGGTCGAGTTCAAGCTCAACCTGCTCGCTCCGGCGGCGGGGGATCGGCTGGAGGCGATCGGTACGGTGCTCAAAGCTGGTCGCACGCTTACTGTTTGCCGACTCGAGGTTTTCTCCGTCACTGACAGCGAGCGCATATTGGTTGCGGCGGGCCAGCAGACCCTCATCAGCCTGACTGTCCGGCCCGTGGACTGATCATGTCCGGAGAATCAGCTGCCGAGGGCTGCCTCCACTACCATGGCCGCGTGTCTGTTCCGCCTGAGCAGCGGCCCGAACTCCCCGAATACCTGACCGGGGAGGACCTCGAGCGCCTGCCCGAGGAGATCGCCGCACACATCGAACTGTGGGACGGACGAGTGGTGTGGCGTCGTCGGGGCCCCGCAGAACATCAAGCGTTCATGTTCAACGTCACGAGTGCGTTGAAGCAGCGCGCACGGCGGGCTACGACGGAACAACCCGAACGGTGTTGGCGGGCAGACCTCGAGACGAACGTCTTTTTCGGCCAGACCGGCAAATCCGATTTCATGACGCCCGATTTCGTTGTCTATCGCTGCCTTTCAACCCCGTATCAGGACATTCGTGCCGACGATGTGGTTCTGGTCGGGGAAGTGCTCTCTCCGTCCAACACTCAGTCCGATATCGAGGCGAAGAAGGCTCGCTACGCGAGTGGTGGCATCCCCTGGTACTGGGAGGTCACCCTGGCTCGGGAGGCGAGTGCCATCGAGACTGTTCGGGCCTATGTGCTGGAGACCGAACCTGGTCGGCTGCCGGACGGCGTTCGGCCACTGCGTCGTGCCAACTATCTGGTGGCCGGTGAATGGGCTCCATCGGACAGTGCGGGCATCGAGATCTCTTTCCCGTTCGCGATCGATATCCCTTGGTCCGATCTGGAATTCTGAGCCGTGCTCGCCCGTGCTGCGTGGTGTGGACGTGCGAAACCCCCTGTGGCGCTGGGCCGCAGGGGGTTTCGGGGAAGAAATGTCAGTCGTTGGCGTGCAGGGCCGCGTTCAGTTCGATGCCGGTGCCCTTGCGGGGGCGGACCTCGACGGCGCCGGTCTGTGAGTTGCGGATGAACAGGAGGTTCGAATTGCCGGACAGCTCAGCGGCTTTCACGATCTCGCCGCCGGGGAGCTTCACCTTGGTGCCCGCGGTGATGTAGAGGCCGGCCTCGACCACGCAGTCGTCGCCGAGGGAGATGCCGACGCCCGCGTTGGCGCCCAGCAAGCAGCGTTCGCCGAGGGAGATGATCTGCTTGCCGCCGCCGGAGAGGGTGCCCATGATGGACGCGCCGCCGCCGACGTCGGAGCCGTTGCCGACCACGACACCGGCCGAGATGCGGCCCTCCACCATCGAGTTGCCGAGGGTGCCGGCGTTGAAGTTGACGAAACCCTCGTGCATGACGGTGGTGCCGGACGCCAAGTGGGCGCCGAGGCGGACGCGGTCGGCGTCGGCGATGCGGACGCCGGAGGGCAGGACGTAGTCGACGAGGCGGGGGAACTTGTCGACGCCGTAGACGGTGACGGGGCCGCGGGCGCGCAGCTTCAGGCGGGTGAGCTCGAACTCCTCGGTGGAGCAGGGGCCGTGGTTGGTCCACACCACGTTGGCGAGCAGGCCGAAGAGGCCGTCCAGGTTCGCGCCGTGCGGGCGGATCAGGCGGTGCGAGAGCAGGTGCAGACGCAGGTAGGCGTCGTGGGTGTCGACCGGCGCCGAGGACAGGTCGGCGATGGTGGTGCGGACCACGACCACCTCGACGCGGCGGGCATCGTCGACAGCGGCACCCGCGGCGAACTTCGCGTATTCGATATCGGAGGCGTCCAGGCGCTTGCTGCCGGTATCGGCGAACTCGCCGAGCGCGGGATACGGGTACCAGGTGTCGAGCACCGTGCCATTCGCGGTGATGGTGGCCAAACCGACTGCTGAAGCTCCCTGAGTACTCACGTTCCCCCACATTACCGGGCTGTGAATTCGTACCGCATACGGTGCCGATTTGTGCCGTCACAGCCGTCGTACGAAGAACGGAGGCGATTCCTCCCTTAGGGTGGAGTGGGTGACCATCGATCTGAGTGCCGACCCGATATCACTCACCGCCGCGCTGGTGGACATTCCCAGCGTGTCGAAGAACGAGACGGTCATCGCCGACATCGTCGAAAAAGCGCTGCGCGAACAGACCACCGGGTTCGAGATCCTGCGCCACGGCAACACCGTGCTGGCCCGCACCCACCGCGGCCTGCCCACCCGGGTCATCCTCGCCGGGCACCTCGACACCGTGCCCATCGCCGACAACGTGCCCAGCCGCTACGAGACCACCCCCGACGGCGAACGCCAACTGTGGGGCTGCGGCAGCGTCGACATGAAATCCGGCGACGCGGTCTTCCTGCACCTGGCCGCCACCGTCGCCGAACCCGTGCACGACCTGACGCTGATCTTCTACGACTGCGAGGAGATCGCCGCCGAGTTCAACGGACTCGGTCGCATCGAACGCGAACTGCCCGAATGGCTCGAGGGCGACCTCGCCGTCCTGGGCGAACCCTCCGGCGGCTGGATCGAAGCCGGCTGCCAAGGCACCATGCGGGTTCGGCTCACCACCTCCGGCGTGCGCGCGCACACCGCGCGAGCGTGGCTGGGAGACAACGCGATTCACCGGCTCGCCCCGATCCTGGAACGGCTCGCCGCCTACGAGGCCCGCGAGGTCGAGATCGACGGCTGCACCTACCGCGAGGGCCTCTCGGCCGTCCGCGTCGAAGGCGGCGTCGCCGGCAACGTGGTGCCCGACGTGGCCACCGTCGACGTCAACTTCCGCTTCGCCCCCGACCGCACCCTCGACGAGGCCACCGAGCATGTGCGCGAGGTCTTCTCGGGCCTGGAACTCGAATTCGAACGCACCGACGGCGCACCCGGCGCACTGCCGGGCCTGTCCAACCCGGCCGCCAAGGACCTCATCGAGATCGTGCACCGGCACGGCAGCGGCGGCGTGCGCGCCAAATTCGGCTGGACCGATGTCTCGAGGTTCGCCGCGCGCGGCATCCCGGCCGTCAACTTCGGCCCGGGCGACCCGAACCTGGCGCACAAGCGCGACGAGCACCTGCCCGTCGATCAGATCACCGAGGTCACGTCGATGCTGCGCAGTTACCTCACCGGAGCCGAAGCCTGATCGAATGTTCGCCACGGCGCTGGTCAAGCGACCGTTGACGGTTACACGAGCCCTGTACGGTTGGCTGCATGTCTGCTGACGCCGAGTTCGAAGGTGTGCGTTCGCCCAAGACGCCGCGGTTCCGGGGGCCGATAATGCTCCGGCGGGACCGAAAGAAGGGGATCGGAACCACCGATCAGCATCTGCTCGATGGGCAGGAGTCGGCCGACTGGCTGCACACCGATCCGTGGCGGGTGCTGCGCATCCAGGCCGAATTCGTCGAGGGCTTCGGCGCTTTGGCGGAGGTGCCCAGCGCGGTCGCGGTCTTCGGGTCGGCGCGCACGGCACCCGATTCCCCCGAGTACCAGGCCGGCGTGGCCATCGGCGGCGCCCTGGCGCGCGCGGGTTTCGCGGTGATCACCGGCGGCGGGCCCGGCGCCATGGAGGCCGCCAACCGCGGCGCGTCCGAGGCGGGCGGATACTCGATCGGGCTCGGCATCGAGCTGCCGTTCGAGCAGCACCTCAACGAGTGGGTCGACCTCGGCATCAACTTCCGGTACTTCTTCGCCCGCAAGACCATGTTCGTGAAATACGCGCAGGCCTTCGTCTGTCTCCCGGGCGGATTCGGCACCCTCGACGAACTCTTCGAGGCGCTCACCCTGGTGCAGACCCGCAAGATCACCCGCTTCCCGATCATCCTGTTCGGCACCAAATACTGGTCGGGACTGATGGATTGGATGCGCGACTCGCTGCTGGGGTCGGCCAAGATCGCGCCCGGTGATCTGAGCCTGCTGCACGTCACCGACAGCGTCGACGAAGTGGTGCGCATCATCGTGGAGGCCGCGCAGGCGCGCGCCGAACAGGACGAGGCCGGAGTGGAGGACGAGTGGTGAGCGATTCGTACGCGGTGTGCGTGTACTGCTCGGCGAGCGTGGACGACGCGGCGACGCTGGAGCTGGCCGCCCGGGTGGGCGCCGAAATCGGCCGTCGCGGTTGGTCTTTGGTGTCCGGCGGTGGCAATGTCTCGATGATGGGCGAGGTGGCGCGGGCGGCCCGGGCCGCGGGCGCGCACACCATCGGCGTCATCCCCAAGCACCTGGTGCATCGTGAGATGGCCGATGTCGACGCCGACGAGCTGGTCGTCACCGACACCATGCGCGAGCGCAAGCAGATCATGGACGAGCGCGCCGACGCCTTCCTGACCCTGCCCGGCGGCATCGGCACCCTCGAGGAGCTGTTCGAAACCTGGACCGGCGGCTACCTGGGCGTGCACGACAAGCCGGTGGTGGTGCTCGATCTCGACGACCACTACCGGGGCCTGTTCGCCTGGATCGACGAGCTGCGCGGGCGCGGATACGTCGGGCGGGCCGCTCTGGACCGGGTGGTGGTGACCGACAATTTCGAGGCGGCCTTCGGCGCCCTGAAGCCGGGAATCTGACCGCGGCACCGGGATTCGGCCGCTCCAGCGCTTGACCGGATCGGCCGATCCCGAGACAATTCCTGCCGAGAGAAGCGAAACCAGCTGGTTTCACTCGACAAGATCGGGTGGATCGGCAAGGGTGGAGCCCGAGGCATGCGAACGTGACGAACCCGACACTCTGGGTATGGCGTGCATGCCGCGTGTGGAGCACGACCCGGTGAGGAGCACAGCGAAGTGAATACCGACGCCCGTTCGACGGTGGGCCTGACAGACCTGGCCCGCAGTCTGCCCGGCATGGCCCTGTCCGCCCCCGGCATGATCCGCAACGCCGTGCACATGCTGGTGAAATCCGGCGACAAGGCCTCGATCGGTCTGTATTTCCAGCGCGGCGCCGCCCGCCACCCCGACCGGGCGTTCCTGCGATTCGAAGGGCGCGAGTACAGCTGGGGCGACGCCAACCGCGAGGTCAACCGGTACGCGAATGTGCTTGCCGCACATGGCGTCAAGCGCGGCGACGTGGTCGGCATCCTGATGGCCAACCGGCCCGAGGCGCTGTTCACCGTGCTGGCCACCGTGAAACTCGGTGCGACAGCCGGACTGCTGAACCACAATCAGCGAGACACCGTGCTGCAGCACAGCTTCGGGCTGCTGAACTCGGTGCTCGACGTGATCGGCGAGGAATCCGCCGAGGCCCTCGACACTCTCACCGAGGCGCGGCCCGCGCTGCTGTGGTCGGAGCAGCTGGCCCTCGAGGCCCGCGCCGCCGATTCCGCGAATCCCGCTGTCACCGCGGAGGTTACGGCCAAGGAACGCGCGTACCTGATCTTCACCTCCGGCACCACCGGCCTGCCCAAGGCCAGCGTGATGACGCATCAGCGCTGGACCAAGTCCATGGCGGGCATCGGCGGACTCGGTGTGCGCCTCAACGGCAGTGACACGCTGTACTGCTGCCTGCCGCTTTATCACAACAACGCGCTCACGGTGGCGCTGTCCTCGGTGATCGCCGGGGGCGCGACCTTCGCGCTGGGACGCAAGTTCTCCGCCTCCCGGTTCTGGGAGGAGGCGATCGCCTCGCAGGCCACCGCTTTCGTCTACATCGGCGAGCTGTGCCGGTACCTGCTCAATCAGCCCGCGCGGCGCATCGACCGGGCGCACAATGTCCGGCTCTGCGTCGGCAACGGCATGCGCACCGAACTCTGGGACGAGTTCCAGCAACGCTTCGGCATCAAGCGAATCGTCGAATTCTACGGCGCCAGTGAGGGAAACGTCGCCTTCATCAACGCCTTCAGCGTCGACAAGACCGCCGGATTCACCCCGCTGCCCTTCGCCATCGTCGAATACGACGATGCCACCGGCAAGGCGCTGCGCCAGCCGGACGGAAAGCTGCGCAAGGTACCCGCCGGCGGCGTCGGCCTGCTGCTGGCCAAGGTCACCAACAGCTCGCCGTTCGACGGCTACACCGACGCCTCCGCCACCGAATCCAAGCTGGTCCGTGACGGTTTCACGACGGGCGACTGCTGGTTCGACACCGGCGATCTGGTGCGCGATCAGCGCTGGGGGCACATCGCTTTCGTCGACCGGCTCGGCGACACCTTCCGCTGGAAGGGCGAGAACGTCGCCACCACCGAGGTGGAGGGCGCGTTCGACGGCGTCGACTTCCTCACGCAGGCAGTGGTTTTCGGCGTCGAGGTACCCGGCACCGACGGTAAGGCGGGGATGGCCGCGGTGACGCTGCGCGACGACGCGGTGTTCGACGGCAAGATCGCCGCCAAGGTGCTCACCGAGCGACTGCCCGGCTACGCCGTGCCGCTGTTCATCCGCGTGGTCGCCGAACTCGAGCAGACCTCCACCTTCAAGAGCCGCAAGGTCGAACTCCGCAACCAGGGCTTCGCCACCGACGAGCACAGCACGCTCTACGTGCTGGCCGGGCGCACCGAGGGCTACCTTCCGGCCTACCCCGAATACGCCGCCGACGTGGCCGCGGGCAAGGCTCCGGCCAACTGAACCAGTAGCCGGACATCAGCCGGTCGGACCCCAGTTCCGGTCGGCTGCCCAGCAGGGCTGGGACAGCTCTCGGTACAGTCGAGGGCATGTGTGCGCCGTTGCCGACATTGTGCGGGAAGCCGGTGGCGACGGATCGGGCGCTTGTCATGGCGATTGTGAACCGGACGCCGGACTCGTTCTATGACAAGGGTGCGACGTTCACCGACGACGCCGCCATGAACGCCGTCGACCGGGCCGTCACCGAGGGTGCGGACCTGGTCGACATCGGCGGGGTGAAGGCCGGTCCCGGCTCGGACGTGGACGCCGCCGAGGAGGCGCGACGGGTGATCCCGTTCGTCGCCGCCATCCGCGAGCGCTACCCCGAACTGCTCATCAGCATCGACACCTGGCGGGCCGAGGTGGCGCGCTCGGCGGTCGCGGTGGGCGCGGACCTGATCAACGACACCTGGGCGGGCGCGGACCCGGAACTCGTCGAGGTCGCCGCCGAGCTGGGCGTCGGCATCGTGTGCAGCCACACCGGCGGCGCCATCCCGCGCACCCGCCCGCACCGGGTCCGATACGCCGATGTGGTGGCGCAGGTCACCGACACGGTGGTCGCCGCGGCCGAAAATGCTGCGGCCGCGGGGGTGGCCAAGGACTCGATTTTGATAGACCCGACGCATGATTTCGGAAAAAACACCTATCACGGTCTCGAATTGTTGCGGGCAATAGACGTTCTTGTGAAAACCGGATGGCCCGTCTTGATGGCGCTGAGCAATAAGGATTTCATCGGAGAGACCCTTGGTGTCGGCCTATCCGAACGATTGGAGGGCACATTGGCAGCGACCGCCTGGTCCGCCGCCGCTGGTGCACGAGTGTTCCGCGTGCACGAGGTTGCCCACACAAGAAGGGTGGTGGACATGATCGCCGCCATCCAGGGCCGACGACCACCCGCCCGAACCCTGCGAGGTCTGGCATGAACATGACTGATCGGCACATCACGAAGAACGACTGGGTGACGACCAACACCTTCGACCAGCCCGACTGGTCCATCGCGGAACTGGTAGCGGCCAAGGGCGACCGCACCGTCTCGGTGGTCCTGCCCGCCCTCAACGAGGAAGCCACGGTCGCCGCCGTGGTGGCCAGTATCAGGCCCCTGCTCGGCACGCTGGTGGACGAACTCGTGGTTCTGGACTCCGGGTCCACCGACGCCACCGCGGCGCGCGCACGGGCCGCGGGCGCGGACGTGGTGACCCGCGAGCAGGCGGTGCCCGAACTCGAGCCCGTCCCCGGCAAGGGGGAGTGCCTGTGGCGCTCGCTCGCGGTCACCACCGGTGACATCGTGGCGTTCGTGGACTCCGACCTGATCGACCCGGATCCGCTGTTCGTGCCCAAGCTGCTCGGTCCGCTGCTCACCGTGGACGGCATGCACCTGGTCAAGGCGTACTACCGCCGCCCACTGCGGCAGGGCGAATCGGTCGACCACCACGGTGGCGGTCGCGTCACCGAGCTGGTGGCCCGCCCGCTGCTGGCGGCACTGCGCCCGGAACTGTCGAATGTGCTGCAGCCCTTGGGGGGTGAGTACGCGGGCACCCGCGAGCTGCTCACCTCGGTGCCGTTCGCACCCGGCTACGGCGTGGAGATCGGCCTGCTGCTCGACACCTACGACCTGCTCGGGCTCCCGAGCATCGGACAGGTGAATCTCGGTGTCCGCCAGCATCGCAACCGGCCGCTGGCCGACCTCGGTGTGATGAGCCGCCAGATCCTGGGCACCGTGCTCGGCCGCAGCGGCATCGCCGACTCCGGCGCGGCGCTCACGCAATTCCCGCTGGTGTCAGGCGAATTCACCGCGCAGTCGACGGAGGTGTCGCTGGCCGACCGCCCGCCGATGAACACCCTGCGGCCCGCGGAGGCCGCCGCCTGAGCCGGTGAGCCCGCTCGGCAAGCATGAACGGCAGTGGCCCGGTGTCCCGAAAGACGCCGGGCCACTGCCGTTTCCGGGTCAGCGGTCGTGGCGGTAGATCGGGGTCAGCAGGTCGGCCTCGATCGGCTCGCCGGTGGAGCGGTCGTAGCGGACGCCCACCACGGCCGAGAACGGATGCGTGCTCGCGCGCTCGTGCAGGGTGGCCAGACGGGTCGCCAGCAGCCGGATCGCGCCGAGGCTGGCGGGCGGGTGCAGGCCGTCGATCACCAGCACGCTGCCCTTGCCGTCGGGGCGGGGGAGCCTTGCGAGATAGGCGATGTCGTAGGGCTCGGTGCCGCCGGGGCGGTAGACGCGGCGCGCGGCCCGGTCCTCGATGCCGCGGCGGACTCGTCCGGCGCGCGCCACGGTGCGGCGCAGGCGCGGGTCGGCGGCCACCAAATACCGGAGACTGGGCGACAATTCGGGCCCGCCGAGCACGATCAGGCCGTCGCGATCCAGGTCCAGCGGGCGGCCCGGGAGGAAGCGCTGCACGTTGGCGGTGAAGCCGAGTTCCCGTAGCAGCTCTACCAATCGGTGTGGCGCGGCGGCGTCCGGCGCGCCCACCAGGGCGATGGCGCGGGTGGTGCTGCGCACGTCCGGGGTGAGGATGGTGAGCGGTCCGTGCCCGAAGAACAGACCTTCCGGTACTGGCCCCTGGGTGCTGACCTGATGGATGCGTGCCCGGGAAAGTCCCGCGGCCGCACCGATTCTGGCGAACGTCCAGCCCTCGGCATGCAGTTCGCGGATCACGGCGCGGCGGATGCGAGTCAGCTCATTGATCTGCTGCTGCGCCGCCGCGACGCCTTCGGTGGCGGCTTTCAGGCGTTCGACCTTGTCCTCGATCGCGAATACCCGGGCCACCTCGTCGGCCGACATGAGCGCAGTCTAGATAGCTGGACAGCATCATGCGTCAAGACCGCTCGACATCGTTGATCTCAGGTGGCATCCGGATCCACCGGCGGACGTTCGTTGCGCTCCAGCGGTTTTTGCTCTTTCGGCATCGTGAAGTCACCGGAACCGGTGTTCGTGGAACCGTTTCCGCTGTTCGGCTTGCTCACCGGCTTGTCGAAATTGGTCAGGTCCGACAGAAACGAATCATCGCCGTCGAGCAGATGTTTCGTGACCATCGCCCGGGGATTCATCGACCGCAGTTCGTTCAACTGCTCGAGCGGTTTGCGAATCTCGTCGAATTCGGGACCGAGTTCGTCACGCAACTGTTGCGTCGCACCGGTCGCGTAATCGCGGACCTGCCGCAGGCTCTGCGCGGTCCAGCGAACGGCGCCGGGCAAACGCTCCGGACCGAGAATCACAAGTGCGGCGACGAGCAGGATGAGCATCTCGCCCCAGCCGATATTGCTGAACACAGGTCTATTTTGCCCTTTGCTCCGCGCGCACCGGTCTGCGGCCCGTCAGTCCGATTCCAGAGTGACCGGAAGTTCGACCTCGCGGCCGTCCCGGATCAGGCGCACGGTCACGGTCTGGCCGATCTCACGCGACTGCACGGCCACCTGGAGGTCGTCGGGACCCGTCACGTCGCGGTCGCCGAACTTCACGATGACGTCGCCCTCCACGATGCCCGCCTTGGCCGCCGGGCTACCGGCCTGCACATCGGCCACCGCCGCACCGCTCATCACGTCGTTGGCGACGATCTGGGTCTTGGCGCTGACACCCAGGCGGGCGTGATGCACCGAGCCGTCCTTGATCAACGCGGCCGAGATCCGCTTCACCTGATCCACCGGGATCGCGAAGCCCAGACCCACCGAACCGCCGCTCTCGGACTTGATCGCCGAGTTGATGCCGATCAGCCGACCCTGCATATCCACCAGCGCGCCACCGGAGTTGCCGTGGTTGATGGCGGCGTCGGTCTGCACGGCGTCCAGGGTGGCGTCGGTGTCGGTGCCCTCGCCGCCCACCTTCACCGGGCGGTGCAGCGCCGACACGATGCCGGAGGTGACCGTCTTCTCCAGGCCCAGCGGCGAACCGATGGCGATCACGTCGTCACCGACCTGCACATCACCGGAATTGCCGAGCTGGATCACCGACAGATTCTTCACATCGACCTTGAGCACCGCGAGATCGGTCTTGATATCGCGGCCCACGATGGTCGTCGGCACTTTCGAGCCGTCGGAGAACACCACATCCATCTTGGCCTTGCCCGACTTGTCGTTGGCGGCCAGCGAGATCACGTGATTGTTGGTGACGATGTAACCGCTGCCGTCGATCACCACACCCGAACCGGTGGAACCGGTGTCGCCCAGCCACGCTCGCACGGTGACCACCGCGGGCATCACCGCGTTCACCACCTTGGTCAGCTGATTGTGCGGGGCATTGCCCGCGGGCGCGGACTGCAGCGCGATCTTGCGAGAGGTCAGTGCCGAGGTGGATTCACCGGTGAGCCGCCCGACCAGCCCGCCCGCCAGCCCGATCACCAGGGCCACCGCCGTCAGGGTCGCCAGCGCCTTCCAGGACACCTTGCCGCCGAAGAGCACATCGCGCGCACCCAGCTTGCCGCCGGGCAGCAGCGGCGCGGTCTGCGCCTGCGCGACCGCCGGATTGCCGAGGCGCGCCGCCGAATTCGGGTCGCGCCACGGATCGGCGGGAGCGGCCGGGGCGGCCTGCTCACCCGGCGCGTCCGGATCACGCTGCAGCAGTTCGTCCGAACCCGCCGGGCGGCCGAAGGCCTCGGCCAGCACCGCGTCGGGCGGACGGTTCACGATCTCACCGCTCGGGGCGGCCGGCGCCGAACCATTGGACGACCGCGACGCGAACGAACCCTGAAGCCCGCCGGGGCGGCGGAAAGCCCGCGCGGTATGAGTGTCGACATGGGGGCGATAGACCGGCCGCGGCCCCAGCACCGGTGCGTCCGACGGCCTCAGGTTCCCCCTGGCCGCCGAATCGGAAACCGCGTCGCGCGGCGCATCACCCGCGGGCCCGTCACCCGGAATCGGGCCCGTGTTCTTGGATTCGGTGGTCACGCTATGGACTCTACTTGCGCCACCACGAGGTCCACCGCCTGCTGTCGAACGAATCTTGGCGCAGGCCGAAGGAACTCGTGCCGCGGCCCGGCAGGGAACGGGAATCATCGCCGGAATTCGCTCCGGCATGCGGGCCGCAATCCTGGCCCAGCAGCGCACGCGGAATCTTCGACAGCGTGTCGTGCAGGCTCAACGGTGCGGAAATCTGATCGGAGGACTGGCGTAGTACGCCCCGCGCCTGCTCCTGCGCCTCCACCTCGGCCATGCACTCCCGGCACACGGAAAGATGATGCGCGGCACGCAGATACGCGTTCATCCGCAATTCGCCGTCCACGTAGGCGGCGATAGCCTCACTGGCCAAATGCTCGGTGGGAGCGAAACGCGGGGGACGACGGTGCGGTCGATCCTCGCCACTCATACGCTGCACACCCTTTCGGACGACTCGAGCTGCCTCGGCCGATGCCGAGACACGGGCGCAATGCCCGCGGCTCACCCGACCTTTTCGGCGGCGATTGCGCGCCGCTCCACCCCATTATGCTCGAGGTGCTCGCGCAGTGCCTGACGTCCTCGGTGGATGCGACTGCGCACGGTGCCCAGCTTGACGCCCAGCGTCGCACCGATCTCCTCGTACGACAGACCTTCGATGTCACACAGCACGACCGCCGCACGGAACTCCGGGGCCAGCGCGTCCAGCGCCGATTGCAGCTCCGGATCCAGGTTGGCGTCGTGATAGACCTGCTCGGGGCCCGGACCGTCGGCCGGAACGCGGTCGTAATCCTCCGGCAGCGCCTCCATGCGGATGCGGTTGCGGCGGCGGACCATGTCCAGGAACAGGTTGGTGGTGATGCGGTGCAGCCAGCCCTCGAAAGTGCCCGGCTGATAGTTCTGCAGTGACCGGAAGACCCGGATGAAGGTCTCCTGGGTCAGATCCTCGGCGTCCTGCGGATCACCGGTGAGACGGTAGGCCAGCCGGTACACGCGGTCGGCGTGCTCGCGGACCAGTTCGTCCCAGGTGGGCATCATGCCGCGGTCGCCGGTGGCGTCGAACGCCGCGGTTCCGCTGAGTGCGGCCTCGTCGGCGGCCTCGGGCACGACGGCCTCGTCGGTGGACGTCGGGAAGTCGCTGTCCAGCAGGGTTTCGCTGTCCAGGTGCTTCGTCTGCTTGGGCAGGGTGTTGGCGTTTTCACGCGCCGCGGCGACCATGTGGATGGGGTTACCTCCTACTCGGGATCGCGAACTTCCGTATCGGTGTCAACCGATCCGTACGATCGGGTGTTCCCGGTACCTGGCTCGTGATCGCTGGCCTGGCGTGAGCATCACTCTGGTCCAACGTGATGTGGCCGCTGTATGTGGAGGCTGAGGGACACCTGAGAAAAATTGCCGCCCTGGCAGGTCGCCGCCACCCGATCGGAGCCCGACGCCATTAGCCTCTAGGACGTGAGCCAGCCTTCCGCCGCACAGAACCTGCAGCGAAACCTCGCCTACGTGGAGGAATCGGTCGCCGAAGACGAAGTACTCGTCGGCGCGCGCGAACGCGCCGTCGAACTGGGAGCGGCTCCCATCCCACCGGCCGTCGGTGCGCTGATCGGCATGTACGCCCAATTGCTGGGTGCGCGTGCGGTCGTCGAGGTCGGAACCGGGGCCGGGGTGAGCGGACTGTGGTTGCTCGACGGCATGCGCGAGGACGGCACCCTGACCAGCATCGACTCCGAACCCGAGCATCAGCGCGCGGCCAAGGAGGCGTTCCGGTCCGCGGACATTCCGCCCGCGCGCACGCGGCTGATCAACGGCCGGGCCCTGGATGTGCTGCCGCGACTCGCCGACGGCGCGTACGACCTCGTGTTCATCGACGCCGCGCCGCTCGAGCATCCGCAGTACGTGGCGCAGGCGGTGCGACTGCTGCGGCAGGGCGGGGCCATCCTGCTGCACAACGCGCTACTCGGGGGCCGGGTGCCAGACCCGGCCCAGCGCGATCCGCAGACCATGGCGGTGCGGGCCGCGACCCGTGCCATCGCCGAGGACCCGGACCTGACCAGCGTGTTGATACCGATCGGGGACGGGCTGCTGTGCGCGTCCCGCGGGTGATTCCGCGGGTGCGGCGTACACCGTCCTGCTGAATATTCGGAGCTGAAACCCCCACCAGCGGTGGGGGTTTCGTGCTTCTTCGGGTATTGCGCGGAGAAGCTTTCCGCGCGGCAATAGTTTGCTCGGCGCAGATTTCCCTGAGGGGAATGGATATGGTCTTGCCGTCTGATTGAACGAGTGTTTAATATGTTGAACATGCGTTCAACCGACGATCTGACCACCCGGGCCCGGATTCGCGACGCCGCGATCACCGTGTTCGGCGAACAGGGATTCGGGGTCGGCGTACGTGCCATCGCCGCTGCCGCGGGCGTGTCTCCCGGACTGGTCAACCATCATTTCGGGTCCAAGGACGGGCTGCGGGAGGAGTGCGACGAATGGGTCCGCGACACCATCCGGACCGCCAAGATGGAATACATCGAGAACCCCTCGCCCGGCGGGCTGCTGCGGCAGCTGGCCGAGATCGAGGCCTTCGCACCGCTCATGGCCTATCTGATGCGCAGCTTCCAGGCGGGCGGCGCCCTGATGAAGACCTTCTTCGAACACATGGTGACCGACACCGAGCAGTACCTGCGGGCGGGCATCGAAGGCGGGAGCATCAAGCCGCTGCGTGACGTGCCCGCCACCGCGCGCTACATCGCCACCAACAACGGCGGCGGCATGATGATGTTCCTGCAGCTCTACGCCACCGAGCACGCCGGGCCCACCGACTTCCGCAAGGCCCTGCGCGACTATGCCGAGAGCATGATGCTGCCCGCGCTGGAGCTCTACACCAACGGCCTGCTCACCGACTCCACCGCGCTCGACGCGGTGATCGCTCACTCCGAGCAATAACCCATCAACGTCGTTTTCCTCCAAGGAGATTCGATGAACGTCCCTGCCGCCCCGGCTATCCAGGTCCGGGATCTGCACAAGAACTTCGGGCAGGTGCACGCCCTCGACGGCCTCGACCTCGAGGTCGCCGAGGGGGAGGTGCACGGCTTCCTCGGACCCAACGGGGCCGGGAAGTCCACCACCATCCGCGTGCTGCTGGGCATCCTGTCGCGCAGCTCCGGCGACGCCGTGGTGCTGGGCCGTGACCCGTGGTCCGACGCGGTCGCCCTGCATCGCGACATCGCTTATGTGCCAGGCGATGTCACGCTGTGGCCGGCACTGTCCGGCGGCGAGACCATCGACCTGCTGGCGCGCATGCGCGGCGGCGTCGATCAGGCTCGGCGCGCGGATCTGATCCGGCGCTTCGAGCTCGACCCGAGCAAGAAGGCGCGCACCTACTCCAAGGGCAATCGGCAGAAGGTCGCACTGGTGTCGGCGTTCTCGTCGAACGCGCGACTGCTGCTGCTCGACGAGCCGACCTCCGGCCTGGATCCGCTGATGGAGCAGGTATTCGCGGAGTGCGTGGGGGAGGCGTCGGCGCGCGGGGTGACCGTGCTGCTGTCCAGCCACATCCTGTCCGAGGTGGAGAAGCTGTGCCAGCGGGTCACCATCATCCGGGCGGGCAGGACCGTCGAGACCGGGACGCTGGCCGAGATGCGGCACCTGTCGCGCACCTCGATCACCGCCGAGATGACCTCCAGCCCAGGGGATCTCAGCCGGATCGCCGGGGTGGAAGACATCAGTGTCGAGGGCAACACGCTGCACTGCCAGGTGGACAGTGAACACCTCGGCGAGCTCATCCGGGTGCTCGGCGACGCGGGGGTGCGCAGCCTGATCAGTCAGCCGCCCACTCTGGAAGAGCTGTTCCTGCGCCACTATTCGCTCGACGGCGCGACCGCTGAGCACGCACCGGAGCGGGTGTCGAAATGACCGCCGCCACCGTCACCGCACCACGCGCCTTCGAATCACCCCTGCGGGCAGCGGATTTCACCGGCACCGGGCAGATGCTGCGGCTGACGCTGCGACGCGACCGGTTGGTGCTGCCGCTGTGGATCCTGCTGCTGTCACTGCCACTGGGCAGCGTCTACATCAAGAGCATCGAGAAGCTCTACCACACGCCCGCCGACCTGCGGAGTCTCGCCGACAGCATCCTGGCCAGCCCGGCGCAGCTGGCCATGTACGGGCCGGTCTACAACACGACCAGCCTTGGCGCGGTGGGCATCTGGAAGGCCGGGATGTTCCACACCATCATCGGCATCGCCACGGTTCTCACCGTCATCCGGCACACCCGCGCCGAGGAGGAGACCGGACGCAGTGAGCTGGTGGCCGCCACCCGGGTGGGCCGCTTCGCCGGACTGACCGCCGCGCTCATCGTCGCCTACGGTGGGGCACTGGCCACCGGGTTGATCGGATTCCTCAGTCTGGCAGGGACTTCCGTGCCGCGCGGCGGGTCGTTGGCCTTCGGGCTGGCGCTGGCCGGATCGGGTGTGGTGTTCGCCTCGGTCGCGGCGGTCACGGCGCAGCTGTCGAGCAGTGCGCGGGTCGCGCGCGGCATCGCCTTCGCGGTGCTCGGGCTGACCTACACGCTGCGCGCCATCGGGGACGTGCGCTCCGGGGCCGGGCCCACCAGCCCGCTCACCTGGCTCTCGCCACAGGGTTGGTCCTTGCAGGTGCGGCCGTACGCGGGCGACCATTTCGCGGTGCTGCTGCTGCACGTCGGCGCGACGGTGCTGCTGACCGCGGTCGCGTATTACCTACTGGCGCACCGGGATATCGGGGCCGGGCTGATCGCGGAACGCCCCGGCGCGCTCGCCGCGGGGCCCGCGCTGAGTGGTCCGTTCGGACTGGCGTTGCGGTTGCAGCGTGGCACGCTGCTGGCCTGGACCGTGGGCATCGGACTCTACGGCCTGCTGATCGGCAGCGTGGTGCACGGCATCGGCGACGAGCTGGGCAGCAGCCAGACCATCCGGGATCTGATCACCCGCATGGGCGGTTCGGATTCGCTGGAGAAGTCGCTGATCAGTTACGCCTTCACCATGGTCGCGCTGGGTGCGGCCGCCTACTCGGTGTCGGCGGTGCTGCGGCTGCATTCGGAGGAGAGCAGCTCGCGGGCGGAGACCGTGCTCACCGGCGCGGTGTCGCGAACCCGCTGGGCCGCTTCGCATCTGGTGTTCGGACTGTTCGGGCCGGTGCTGGCGCTCGGGGTCGCGGGCCTCGCGGGCGGGCTGGTCTACGGGCGCGCCGCCGGAGATATCGGCGGCAAGCTCGGGCAGTGCCTGGCCGCGGCGCTGGTGCAGTTGCCCGCCGTCTGGGTGTTCACCGCCCTCGCGCTGCTGCTGTTCGGTGCGCTGCCGCGCTGGGCCACCCTGGCCTGGGGTGTGCTGACCGCCGGGGTCGCGGTGCTGCTGCTCGGCTCGCTGTCCGGTGTCCCGCAATGGTTCCGGGATCTCGATCCGTTCGAGCACGCACCCAAGGTGCCGGGCGCGGAGTTCACCGCCACGCCGCTGATCGTGTTGCTCATCCTGGACGTGGTTCTTCTCACCGTGGGGCTCATGGCTTTCCGGCGACGGGATCTGCGCTCCGCCTAGAGTCACCTGCCCGCGAACGGCCGCACCGCATCTCGACGGTGTGGCCGTTCGCCGCGTGCGGGGCCAGCGAATCGGTGGTTGCCTGTGCCACCGCCGAATTCGGGCCGCGCGGGCAGCGCAGGGGCAGTGCGCAGGCCTGGATTCCGTTGGCGCGGGGGTGGTACCACAGAGCGGAGAGAAGATTTCAAGGAGGTGGGGACGATGGAGGGACTCGCACTCGGGATCCATCTGCCGCCCGGATGGCTGTGGCCGGCCCTGGTTTTCTTCGGGGCCATCCTTTTCATGGCGCTGCTGGTATTGCTGCTGATCAGCGGGGCGCGGTTCGACGATCGGTCGGCGAACTACGTACCCACCACGACCAGCACCTGCGAACCGTTCTGCGGTGCGCGCCACGAAGCGCCGATTGTTCCGAACTGAGGTTTCCGCGCCGCGCTCGCGGATACTCCACGGGAATACCTTCCACGAACGAGGTTCTCCCATGGGGCAGCAGGCTCCGGCCGTGATCGGCCTGTACTTCCACGACGCGGGGCAGTGGCGGCGGATCGCCGAGTTCCGGCTGTCGGCCCAGGGGCACGCCACCTTCCGGGTCGTCGATCCCGTCGAGGGACTGGTCGCCCGGGTCTGGTACTACCAGGGCGTCGACGTGCTCGGGGAAGACCGCACCGTACTGCCCGAGGACGGGCCCGCCTTCCTGCGAGCCCTGCTGCAGCCGTTCGGTTTTCGCGACTACTGGTTCCGTGACGACAGCGCGCCGCGCAGCACCTTCACCCGCACCGGCCACGCGCCGCGGGCGGCGGAGGTGGCGATCGAGTTCGCATCCGACGAGAAGGTCTGGGCGGCAGCCGAACCCGGCCACGAATGCACCCCGGCGCGCGACGGCGACCGGCGGCCCGCGGCCTGGCAGCTGCTGGACTCGGACCGCCTGCGCTTCTGACCCCTACAGGGCGTTGCCCTTCTGACCCTTACAGGGCGTTGGCCAGCAGCGCGTACTGCGCGGCCGCCTTCGACTGCGCGTCGGAGACACTGGTGCCGTCCACGACGGCTACATACTGCTTGTAGCCGACATAGCAGCGACTCGGCGCACTGTCCGAATCACGATGCACGCAGGTGGTATCCGGCACCTTGTCCAGCGCGGCGGAACTGTTCTCACCCAGCGTCTTGATCATGCCCGCCGCGAAATCCTTGCCCGCCTGGGCATCTCGCACCCGGAACACGAAATTGCCGTCGGCGATGGCGATCTCGGTCAATCCGGTGTTCGCCACCAGTTGCACCCGGTCGGCCATCTTGTCGGCCACCAGCACCAGCCAGTTGGCGGGATAGAGCGCGAAATCGTCCTGATCGGGGGTCTTGTGGTCCCGGTCGGCGACCAGCGTGCGGGCCAGCAGCCGATCTGGATCGACCGGCAACTGCGCGATCTGATCGGCCGGGGTCTCACCGAACGCGTCCAGCTGCGGCACCTCGGCGTCGAGGGCCTTCTTGGCCCACGACAGCAGATCCGGCTGACTGGCGGTCGGCCGCGAAATGAACAGGGAGATCACGAAATCCTTGTGCGGCATGGCCAAACCGATATTCGGAACGCCCGGCCGCCAATGGCTGAACGCATCGGGATAGTCCGGCAGCGACAGCTTCTGATTGACGTTCAACGCCACATTGAAATCGGCGTCCTCCAGCTCGCGGGCCGCCAGCTTTGCATTGTCGGCCGAGGAGAAACGCAGCACCCGCACCGTGACATCGGTGCCGTTCGGATCCGGATTGCCGTTGACCTGTGCGCGATCCGAGCCGCCCGCCGCATAGCCGGTGAGATAGCCGCGATTGTCGAGCACCGGTTTCGCGGCCGCCGCCAGATGCCCGTAATTGATGACATCCGTGGAGTCCGCCATCACCAGCGCCGCGAAACTGATGTCCAGGCTGGAGTCGATCTTCACCGACGGCACCACGGCGGCGGCCATCCGCATGCCCTCGAGGGCGTTGCCGCTGCCATTGGCATTGCGGTCGTAGGTGTAGCGGTCGACCGGGTAGGACCCGGTGTCCAAGGTGCGGACGTCGATCTCGCCGGGGATCGCGGTCCCCGATTTCCCGCAGCCCGCCACCAGCGCGGTCACGGCGAGACAGCTGATGGCGAAGACGATCCGTGCCGGGCGCCCCATGACGCTCCCTCCCGCGCAGCCGTCAGCGGCGGCGCTCCACTCACAGATTTTCGCTACCGGCGACAGTCGCTGTCCACTCCTACGGGTGTCGAAAGATCACACCCAGATGCCCTTGCCGACGGTCACCACACCCCCATTGCTGACCGCGAAGCGCTCCCGATCCCGCTCCCGGTCCACGCCGATGATCTCGCCCTCCGACACCACCACGTTCTTGTCCAGGATGGCGTGGCGCACCACCGCGCCGCGGCCGATCCGCGCACCCGGCATCAGTACGCTGCCCTCCACCGTGGCGCCGTCCTCCACCACCACGTTCGAGAACAGCACCGAATTGCGGACCGTCGCCGCCGACAGGATGCTGCCCGCGCCCACGATCGACTCCTGCGCCAGCCCGCCACGGCCGAACTTGGCGGGCGGAAGATTCTCGGCCGCACCACGAATCGGCCAGTGCCGGTTGTAGAGGTCGAACACCGGATCCACCGACACCAGATCCATGTGCGCCTCGTAGAAGGCGTCCAGGGTGCCGACATCACGCCAGTAGCCGCGGCTGCGTTCGGTCGCGCCCGGCACCACATTGGTCGAGAAGTCGTACACCGAGGCCGCCGCGGAACGCACCAGGCCGGGGATGATGTCGCCGCCCATATCGTGGTCGGAGTCGTTGTCGTCGGCGTCCGCGCGGATGGCGTCCACCAGCACCTTGGTAGTGAACACGTAGTTGCCCATCGAGGCGTAGGTGACGTTCGGGTCGTCCGGGGTGCCCGGCGGATGCGCGGGCTTCTCCAGAAAGCCGGTGATGCGGCCGGATTCGTCGGAATCGATGCAGCCGAAGGCGCTCGCGCTGCTGCGCGGCACCCGGATGCCCGCCACCGTCACCCCGGCCCCGGACTCGATGTGCGCCTGCACCATCTGCTCCGGATCCATCCGGTACACGTGGTCCGCGCCGAACACCACGATGTACTCGGGGTCCTCGTCGTAGATCAGGTTGAGCGACTGCATGATCGCGTCGGCGCTGCCGGTGTACCAGCGCGGGCCCAGCCGCTGCTGCGCGGGCACCGGCGTGATGTATTCGCCGCCGAATCCGGACAGCCGCCAGGTCTGCGAGATGTGCCGGTCCAGCGAGTGCGACTTGTACTGGGTGAGCACGCAGATCCGCAGGTAACCGGCGTTCACCAGATTCGACAGCACGAAGTCGATGAGCCGGTAGGCGCCCCCGAACGGGACCGCGGGCTTGGCCCGATCCTTGGTGAGTGGGAACAGGCGCTTGCCCTCGCCACCGGCGAGCACGATCCCGAGTACGTGCGGCTGGCTCCTCACACCACTGAAACTACCGGTTGAAAACCAACCCTGAATGTCCAGCGCGTGCAGTGTCGCCGGCGTGGCCAACCGAAGTTCGTCGGCGTGGCACCCGGAGTGTCGTCGGCGTGGCGCGCGCGGCGGCGAAATGGGCGATTGGTGGGCACGCGTCCGAACGTCTAGTTTGGGACCCGTGAGCTACCGCGCGGAGGGCGCTCGCGGACTGCGAGTAGCCATGATGACCCGCGAATACCCGCCCGAGGTGTACGGCGGGGCGGGCGTACATGTCACCGAACTGGTTGCGCGACTACGCGAGATCTGCGACGTCACCGTGCACTGCATGGGTGTGTCGCGCACCGACGCCGTCGTGCACCAACCCGACCCGATGCTGTACGCCGCCAACTCGGCGCTACAGATGATGTCGGCCCAGCTGCGCATGGCCGACGCCGCCAGCTTCGCCGATGTGGCGCACTCGCACACCTGGTACACCGGGCTGGCCGGGCACCTGGCCGCCACCCTCTACGGCATTCCGCATGTGCTGACCGCGCATTCGCTGGAACCGCGACGGCCGTGGAAGGCCGAACAGCTCGGCGGCGGCTACCGGCTCTCGTCCTGGTCCGAGCACAACGCCATGATCAACGCCGATGCCGTCATCGCGGTGAGCGAGGGCATGCGCGCCGACGTGCTGGCCGCCTACCCCGACATCGACCCCGCGAAAGTGCACGTCGTGCACAACGGAGTCGACGCGCAGGTCTGGCATCCCGGTGGTCCGGCCCTCGGCTCCCGCGATGTGCTGACCGAACTCGGTGTCGCCGTCGACCGGCCCATCGCCGCCTTCGTCGGCCGCATCACCCGGCAGAAGGGCGTCACGCATCTGCTCGCGGCCGCCCGGCACCTCGACCCCGACATCCAGCTGGTGCTGCTGGCCGGGGCCGCCGACACCCCCGCCATGGAGGCCGAGGTGGCGGCCGCGGTGCGCACCCTGCGCACCGAACGCGACGGCGTCTTCTGGATCAAGGAGATGCTGCCCACCGAACTGGTACGCCAGGTACTCGCCGCCGCAACGGTTTTCGTGTGCCCGTCGGTGTACGAACCGCTGGGCATCGTGAACCTGGAGGCCATGGCCTGCGGGACCGCGGTGGTGGCCTCCGATGTCGGCGGCATTCCGGAGGTGGTCCTCGACGGGGTGACCGGCAGGCTCGTCCACTACGACGAGACCGCGCCCACCGTCTACGAGCGCGCCCTGGCCCGCGCCATCAATCTCGTTGCGGCGGACCCGGTCACGGCCGCCGCGATGGGTACCGCCGGTCGCGACCGGGCGATCGGTGAGTTCGACTGGGATCAGGTGGCGGCGCGCACCGCGGCCGTCTACGACCTGGTGCGCAAGCAGTAGCCGGGCCGCCGGGTCAGGCGGTCAGGTCGTAGCGCATGAACACGTCGGCGCGGTCGTACGGGCTGGGCGGCAGGTCGCTCGGCGGGACATGGGTGAAACCCATCGCCTCGTAGAGGTGCACGGCACTGGCCAGCTGCGAATTGCTGGCCAGGAACAGTGAATTCGCACCCTGCGCACGGGCGTGATCGAGGGCGGCGCGCAGCACCACCCGGCCGATGCCACGGCCCCGAACCCGCGGCGTGACAGCCATTTTGGAGACCTCGTAGGCGCCGTCACCCTCGGCGACCAGCGCGACACAGCCGACGGCCTCGCCGTGCAGCCGCGCGATCAGCACCTGACCGCCGTCGTCCAGAATGCGCCGCGGGTTGTCGAGGGTGACCAGATCGGCGGGCTCGACGGTGAAGAACGCCTCGATCCACTCCAGGTTCAGCGACTTGAAGGCGCGGGCGTCGTCGGCGGTGGTCATCGGGGCGACCACGATCGCGTCGAGGTCGGAATCGGTCTGCTGGGGCACACCGAAAGCATGCCGGTGCGCGACTCATAACGTCCAATACTTGATAGGTGTGATTGATAGGCTGAACTTATGGTCAATGGGGTGGAACTGCGGCACCTGCGCTACTTCCTCGCCGTCGCCGACGAACTGCACTTCGGGCGCGCCGCCGCCCGGCTGCACATCGCCCAGCCCGCCCTGACCCAGCAGATCCAACGCCTCGAAACCCTGCTCGGCGCACGGCTTCTCGACCGCACCTCCCGCACCGTCGCCCTCACCCCGGCGGGACTGGTGCTGCGCGACCGTGCCGTCGCACTGCTCGGGCACGCCGACCGCGACCTCGCCGAGGTCACCCGGATCGGACAGGGCAGCCAGGGCACGCTGCACCTCGGCTTCGTCCCGTCCGTGCTGCCCCTCGAACCACTGCGCGGGGTGCGCGAATTCCGCGATCGCTTCCCGCTGGTGCAGGTGGATCTGATCGAGGGTTTCACCAGCCACCTGATGGAACGCCTCGCCCACGGCACCCTCGACATGGCCATCGTCCGCGACCCGGACCCGCAACCCGGCACCAGCCTGGTCCCGCTCGTCACCGAACCCTTCGTCGCGGTGCTGCCCGCCGACCATCCGCGTGCGGGACAGCAAGCGGTCTCCGGTGGCGATCTCGCCGGGGAGCCGTTCGTCTTCTTCCCACCGGCCGCGGGCGCGCTCGCCTACGAGAAGAACCTGGCCCCGCTGCTGGAATCGGGGCACCGCCCGCGCGTGGTCCAGGAGGCCACCAACTGGACGATCATCCTCTACCTGGTGGCGGCGGGCCTCGGCGTCACCGTCGCACCGCGCAGCGCCTCCTTCACCGCTCCCGCCTCGGCCCGCATCCTGCCGCTGTCCGGAACCGACGCGGCCACCACCATCTACCTGGCGACCCGTACCGGCGACGAGCGGCCGATGATGCGAAACCTGGCCGAGCTCTTGCCGAATCGTGCCCACCCGTAGTCGGCCGCGGCCGGAGCGGAGCTAGCGCAGTCGGTAGGTGGAGATGGTGACCGAGGCGGTGACCGCCATCGGATCGGGAAGGGCCGCAATCAGTTCCGCTCGATCCGCGGCGGCGTGATGCGCCGACGGACCCATGCCGGTCACCTCCGCCACCTCGGCGGGGCTCAGCGACATCGAGTACTCCACCAGTCGCTGGTCGATCTGCTCGAAGCGGTCCCCGAGCGACTCCGTCAGCCGATCCTGTTTCGCCGCATCCACACTCACCATGCCCAGCGGCCCGATGAGTTCGCCCAGATGCCGGGGCGTCGGCGTCACCACGAAGAACCGCCCCCGCGCGGTCAGCACCCGTGCCACCTCCGCCGCATTGCGCGGCGCGAATACCGACAGCACCGCGTCGACGCTGTCGTCGCACACCGGCAACCCCCGCCAGGCGTCCGCCAGCACCGACCCGGCCCGTACATGTGCCCTTGCCGCCCGCCGTGCCGCCGCCTTGGACACGTCCAGCGCGACACCGCGCGCCTCCGGCACCGCGTCCAGCACTGCCGCCAGGTAGTACCCCGTCCCCGCACCGACTTCCAGCACCGAGGCATCCTGTGAATCGGGCCGGGGCGGTCGAGTTTCCGAGTCGTGGGTGGCAGCCGGGACGGGCGCGGCTTCGAATACTGCTGTGGCAGAGCCGGACAGCAGGGTCGCGCTCAGCCGACCGGCCGAGGCCCGGGTCGTCGTCGCGCCCGGGTGGGTGAGGCCCGCGTTCGGGTGCGGGCGCGTCCGCCTCGAAGCGTCAGGTCGCACAGTGGAGGGACGAGTGGGGGATTCGATGACGAGGTCGGGCGTGTCGGCGAGGGTCGTCGCGACCGTGGCGGCCAGGGCGGTCGCGATCGGGGCGAAATGGCCTGCGGATTGGAAGGCGGCTCGGGCGTCGAGCATGGCCGGGGTGTCGCCGGTCATCTTGGTGGACGCGCCGGTGAGCAGGCTGACATAGCCCTGCTTGGCCAGGTCGAAGCTGTGGCCGTGTGGGCAGCGCAGGGTTCGGCCGGGCGAATCGGCTGCCGGGGCGTCGGCGACGGGAGCCGTGAGGGCGTGGCCGCACTGTGGGCAGGCCAGCAGGTCGACGCAGGCGCTGAGCCGCTCCGCGGGGGAGGGCTCGGCCGCGCCGATGTGTTCAGCAGTGCCGCAGGTGGAGAGGCCTTCGCCCCCGCGCCTCCGCGATTCCGGAAGCCGGACCCCGGAGGGGGATTCGGTAGCGGAACCTCGGAGACGCGACCCAGGGTTACGGGGCAAGTCCGGGCTACCTACTAGCTGGTGACTTTGACCAGTTCGTCACCGAGCGCCGCGGCTTCATCCGGCGTGAGCTCGACGACCAGACGCCCGCCACCCTCGAGTGGAACCCGCATGACGATTCCACGCCCTTCCTTGGTTGCCTCGAGGGGACCGTCCCCGGTGCGGGGCTTCATGGCCGCCATCCTCTGCTCCCTCCAGATCTGCGCGGTCTACTGCGCACTTTCATGGAACTCCAGTTGTCACCAACCAGGCAGCCCGCCGGTATGTGGCGGGCTACACCAAGCCCATTCTTCCCTATCGGAGATCGGGGCGGGTACCTGAGTTCCAAAAACCGACCGTCGTGGCGTTCAGTGAGTACTTACATTCACCCAGCAATCGGCGAGGTGATCGTCTACCATCCCCGTCGCCTGCATGAGTGCGTACGCAGTCGTGGGACCCACGAATTTGAACCCTCGGCGCTTGAGTTCTTTTGCGAGAGCGGTGGATTCGGCCGTGACGGCGGGCACATCACTCAGCTGGCGAGGCCGTTTCCGGGGGGCCGGGGCAAAGCTCCACAGCAGCGTGTCGAGGCTCTCACCCAGATCCCGGGCAACCCTCGCATTGTGGACGGCGGCCTCGATTTTGGCGCGGTTGCGAACAATGCCGGTATCGGCCATCAGTCGTTCCACATCGGCCGCGCCGAACTCGGCCACCTGTTCGATCGCGAAGCCGCCGAATGCCGCCCGGAAGGCGGGGCGCTTGCGCAAAATGGTGATCCACGCCAGACCGGACTGAAACGCCTCGAGACACACGCGTTCGAATAGCGCGTCGTCACCGTGCAGCGCGCGACCCCACTCCTGGTCGTGGTAATCCCGATAAAGCTGTGAACCCTCCGCCCAGCCGCATCGGATCAGCTCGTCGGAATTCGATTCCGTGGTCACCGCGCACCCGGCTCATCGGCCGGTGTGGCGACCGCGGCCGCCGTGGGGTCACCGGGCAGCACCTGGGGTAGTGGAGTGTCGCCCGCGTCGCCGGTGACGCGCCGCGGCTGCGGGTGGTCGCCGTACACCGTCGCGAGTGGGCTGTGGACGGGGGTCTCCGGCGTCGCCGCGGCACTGTCGAGGGTGTTCTCGGGGCCACCGCCGACCCGGGCCAGCTGTCCCTCGAGCTCGTCGATCCGGGCGGCCAGCCGGGTCAGCGCCCAGTCCACCTCGCCCGCCTTGTAGCCGCGCACCACCTGCTGGAACCGCAGCGCCCGCACATCCCGGCCGCTGATGCCCACCGTGGGAAGCACGGTGGCCGTGGTGCCCTCGGGCAGCGGCCCCAACTCCTCCGACCGTCCGAAGATCGCGCTGGCAACCAGGAACAGCAGGGCGGCAACCAGTCCGACGATCAACACGTACAACAGCATCGTGAGCATGCCCCCGAGCTTAGGTGGCAGCGCCCGCTGCCACACCCGTCCCCCCGGCGGATTTCAGCCCTCGAATCCGGTACTCCCGCAAAGGGTCCTCGAACTCGGTCAGAGGTGCCGGGTGGTGTCGATGTTGAGGGACATGCCCGCGAGGCCGCGGCGGCGGACGGCGAGCTTGTCGGAGATTTCCAGGAGGGCCTTGCCGGAGGCGCTCTCCGGGGCGCGCAGCACGATGGGGGTGCCCTCGTCGCCCGCCTCGCGCAGCTGCTGCTCGATCGGGATCTGGCCCAGCAGCGGCACATTCGCACCGATGGCGCGGGTCAGGTTGTCGGCGACGGTCTGGCCGCCGCCGCTGCCGTAGAGGTCCATGCGCGAGCCGTCGGGCAGATCCAGCCACGACATGTTCTCGATGACGCCCGCGATGCGCTGCCGGGTCTGCAGGGCGATGGAGCCCGCGCGCTCGGCGACCTCGGCGGCGGCCAGCTGCGGGGTGGTGACGACCAGGATCTCCGCGTTGGGGATCAGCTGGGCCAGCGAGATGGCGACGTCGCCGGTGCCGGGCGGCAGGTCCAGCAGCAGGATGTCGAGGTCGCCCCAGAAGACGTCGGCCAGGAACTGCTGCAGCGCGCGGTGCAGCATCGGGCCGCGCCACACCACGGGGGTGTTGCCCTGGGTGAACATGGAGATCGAGATGACCTTCACGTCGTGCGCGATCGGCGGCATGATCATCCGCTCGACCTGGGTGGGGCGCTGGTCGGTGCCGAGCATGCGCGGCACCGAGTGGCCGTAGATGTCGGCGTCGAGGACACCGACCGACAGGCCCTTGGCGGCCATGGCGGCCGCGAGATTCACGGTGACGGAAGACTTTCCGACACCGCCCTTGCCGGAGGCGACCGCGTAGACGCGGGTCAGCGAGCCCGGCTGGGCGAAGGGGATGACGGGTTCGGCCGCATCACCGCGCAGCTTCTTGCGCAGTTCGGTGCGCTGCTCGTCGTTCATCACGTCGAGTTCGACGGTGATGGCTCCGGCGCCGGCCACATCGGCCACGGCCTTGCTGACTCGCTCCTGGATGGCGGTGCGCATCGGGCAGGCCGAGGTCGTCAGGTAGATGACCACGTGGACACTGCTGTCCGGGCCGATCTCGACGCTCTTCACCATGCCCAGCTCGGTGATCGGTTTCCGGATCTCCGGGTCGTCCACCTTCGCGAGCGCGCCCCGCACATCCGATTCCGTTACCACTGGCATGGGGCAAGTCTAGGAGTGCGCGGTGACGGGTCAGATGCGGGGGAGGGCGGCGGCCCTGGGAGAGACGCCGGATCCGTAGCCGGTCTCCCACGCCATCACGTTGGCGACGTAGGCCATGGAGTTGTTGTAGCGCAGGATCGCCCGCGTCTGCTGGGCCGGATCGCGCATGTCGAGGCCGCCGGAGCAGAGGTATTTGCCGGCGGTGAGCGCGGCGTCGTAGAGGTTCTGCGGATCGGCGATGCCGTCGCCGTTGCCGTCGGCGGCGTACTTGCGCCAGGTCTCCGGCAGGAACTGCATGGGCCCGACGGCGCGGCGGTAACTGCCGGACAGGCCGTCGAGATCGCCGCCGTCGGAGGTGGCGACCACGTTGTTGCCGTAGAGGCTGCCGTCGAGGATCGGGCCGTAGACCGGTTCGAGGGGGTTGCCCTGCTCGTCGGCCTTGCCGTAGGCGTGGGTGGATTCGACCCGCCCGATGCCCGCCAGCAGGGACCACGATATGCCGCAGCTCGGATTCTCCACGCCCAGAATGCGTTCCGCGTTCTGGTAGGCGTCCATGGCGATGCCGGGGACGCCGAGCGGGCCGTTGGGGCGGGCCGACGGTACGCGCCCTTCGGGCAGGGCCACCGTCTTCACGACCGGCGGGCCAACGGGCGCAACCTGTTTGGCTTCGCGGAGCATCGGTTCCGGAGCGGTCGCGCGTGGTGCCGCGTCCGCCTGGGGTAGGTGCTCGGCGCCGTTGTTCGAAAACTGTTGCTGGACAGTGTCTGCGAGCTTGTCGGTGAGGTGACCCCCGCCGGCTCCGGTAACTGTGGCCAGACCTGCGGGCACCAGCCCGGTTAATGCGATGACCGATCCTCGTCGAACTTTAGGGACCGGGGGTTTACGGTGACGACCCACTGTGTGGTGACCCTCCATTGTCATCGGCTGAGACCGGGGAGACGCAACGGAGTCCACGGTACCTCATCCGAGACCTTTCCGTTACCCCTTTGTAACCATCTCTCAGGTTTCGACGAAGGGGCAGGTAGAACGCGAGTTGCGCGGCGGCACCGCGAAACTCGCGAACTGCGCAATCGTTACGGAACGGGCGCCGGGGCCGGAGCCGGAAGCGGAATCGTGATGCCGAACGGCAGCGTGATACCGGGCGCCGGAGTGGTTGTCTGAGCCGCGTCCGGGGTCTGCTCGGCGGGCGCGACGGCCGCCGGTTCCGGGGTCTTGGTCGGCGTGACAGTTTGCTGATCCGGCGTTTGCTGAGCGGCCGCCAGATCCGGCTGCTGCGGCGCGTTCTGATCCGGCTGGGCCGCCGGCGTATTGCAGGTCGCGGCGGCCGGTTCCGGGGTGATCGGCTTGCCGTCGGGACCGAACTTCACCTCGACCTGGCTCGGCTGCTTGCCGTCCGCCTTGTCGGCGTCGTCGGGCACGACATTGCCGGGCTCGCCGTCCGGCTTCACGTCCGGCTTGGGCATCGGCGCCGGAACCGCCACCTGCTCACAGGGATTCGCGGGCTGCGCGGGCGCGGGGCAGAAGATGCCGCACGGGATCGGCGGCAGACCCGGAATGGTGATCATCACCTGGGTCGGCGTCGGCTGCGTGGTGGTGGTGGTCGGCGCGGTGGTCTCCGGCGTGGTGGAGGCCGGGATATTGGTGGAGGCCACCGTGATGTCCGGGCCGCTGACCGGAGAGTAGTTGTTGGGCACCAGATCCGGCGAGATCGTCACCGCCTGCGGGGCGCCGCCGGTCCGGTAGGCGTTGGCCCAGCTCAGCACATTGGCGGCGTAGGTCGTCGAATTGTTGTAGCGCAGTACGGCGCGCAGCTGCTGCTGCGAGTCGGCCAGATCCAGTCCGCCCGAGCAGAGGTACTTGCCCGCGGCCAGTGCCGCGTCGAAAACGTTGTTGGGGTCCGGGGTTCCGCTGCCCTTGCCGTTGGCGGCGTACACCGACCAGGTGCTGGGCAGGAACTGCATCGGCCCGACGGCGCGCACGTAGCTGCCGTCGGTGGCCTTGATGACCTCGTTGCCCGCGAGGGTGCCGTCCAGCGACGGACCGTAGATCGGCGAGACGGTGGTGCCCGCCGCGTCGGTGTGGCCGTTGTCGGCGTGGTTGGACTCGATGCGGCCGATACCGGCCAGCAGATACCACGGCAGATGGCAGTTCGGTTCCGAAGACTGCAGTGCCAGTTCGGCATTGCGGTAGGCGGCCAGCACGATCTCGGGAATGCCGAGCACGCCGCTGCCGCCGGGCAGCGCCACATCGTGCAGCGGAACGGTGCCGCCGAAGAGCGGCGAACCGTCCGCGGGCGGTGTCATTGCGCTGAGTTTGCGGGGAGCTTCCGGGGCCGCCGGGACCAGGCCGACCGACGGCACCGAGGCCGCGTCCGCGGTGTTCGCGGTCCCCGCGGTGCTGGCGGCGGCGGCCGCGAGCAGCGCGTCCGGCGCGGCCTGTGGAGCCGTGTTGTGGACTGTGACGTTGGTGGTCGAACCGGCTGTGACCAGGCCCGCTATCAACAGCGCCGACGCGGTCACCGGTGCAGATATTCTTTTCGCCACCACACAATCCCCTCAGTCGTGCGACCGAACCCCGTGTCGACACTCATACTGCGGCGGTGTCTGGGTCGGTCACTCGGAACAACGTGATCCAGGTTACCCATCGGTCAGCTTCTTGGGTATAACTTCTCGGGTCAGTCGCTGTCTTTTTGTGCCGAAATCGGAATCTCCGGGGTCTTACGATCGGTACTCTTCTTTGCTTTCTTCACCGCGACGACCTCACCGGCGACAGCGACTTTCTCCAATCTGAGCAGGGATTCCTTGATGTCGTCCAGCTCCCGGCGCACGTAGTCGCGCGTGGCGACCTCGCCGACCGCCAGGCGCAGCGCGGCCAGTTCGCGGGCCAGAAATTCGGTATCAGCTTTCGTCTGGGCCGCTCGGGTCCGGTCCTCCTCGAGCGAGACCCGGTCGCGATTGTCCTGCCGGTTCTGGGCCAGCAGGATCAGCGGCGCGGCGTACGCGGCCTGGGTGGAGAACGCCAGATTCAGCAGGATGAAGGGGTACGGGTCCCACTGCAGGCTGATGGCGAAGACATTGAGCAGGATCCAGACCACCACGATGCCGGTCTGAATGATGAGGTAGCGGCCGGTGCCCAGGAAGCGGGCCACCTGCTCGCTGCCACGTGCCATCGCTTCCGGATCCCACTCGAGCCCGCGGAAGCGGGATTCGACCGGAGTCTCCATACGCTGACGGGCACTGAGCTTTTCCATCCGATCGCTCATCCGCGGCCACCGGTCCCCTCGATAATCGGCACGCCGTGCACGTCGTGCTGGTCTTCGTCCTGCTCGCGCCAGTCCTCGGGCAGTAGATGGTCGAGCACATCGTCGACGGTGACAGCGCCCAGCAAATGATTCTCCGCGTCCACCACCGGTCCGCACACCAGGTTGTAGGTGGCGAAGTAGCGGGTCACGGCGGTGAGCGGGGCCTCGGGCCGCAGCTGCACCAGGTCGGTGTCCACGATGCCGCCGACCAGGTTGGCGGGCGGCTCGCGCAGCAGCTGCTGGAAGTGCACGCAGCCCAGGTAGCGGCCGGTGGGGGTGGAGGTCGGCGGGCGCACCACGAAGGCCATCGAGCCCAGTGCCGGGGTGAGCTCCGGATCGCGGATGCGGGCCAGCGCCTCGGCGACCGTGGTGGAGGCGGTGAGCACGATGGGTTTCGGGGTCATCAGACCACCGGCGGTGTAGGGCGCGTGCTCGAGCAGACGGCGGACCGGTTCGGAGTCCTCCGGATCCATCAGCGCCAGTAGGGATTCCGCTTCCCCGGCGGGCAGTTCGCCCAGCAGGTCGGCGGCGTCGTCGGGGTCCATGGCCTCGAGCAGGTCGGCGGCGCGTTCCACGCCGAGCTGCTCGAGGAGTTCGACCTGATCGTTCTCGGGCAGCTCCTGCACCACGTCGGCGAGGCGTTCGTCGTCGAAGGCGGCGGCGACTTCGATGCGCCGTTTGCGCGGCAGGTCGCGCAGTATGTGCGCGACGTCGGCGGGCCGCATGCCCTCGAACTGCTCGAGCAGCTGGGTGACGTCCTGACCGGGCAGGTTGAGTTCGGTCTGGGTGAGGCCGTGCACCTGCGACCAGTTGACGACGTGCACCGCGCCGCGCCGCCCGAATCCGACGCCGAGGCGGCGGCGTTCGCGCACCGCGACCCGCGAGACCACCCAGTCGCGGGTGCGGCCCTGCTCGATGCCGAGGTCGACCACCACCACGTCGACGCCCGCCAGTTGCGGCAGTTCCGGATCGGCCACCTGCACGGTGGAGTCGAGAACCTGTGCGACGGCCAGCAACTCGCCGGGGCGTTGCTCGAAGCGCCGCACGCTGATGGTGCCGGTGGTCAGGGTCAGCGCGCCCGGCTCGATCGCCTGGACGCGCAGCATTGGAACGAAAATCCTTTTCCTGGTAGACAATTCGACCAGCACACCCAGGATTCTGGGTTGTTGCCGGTCATAACGTATAGAGATCACGATGTCGCGGACGCGGCCGATAGACTCGCCGTCCGGTCCCAGTACCACCAAGCCCGCCAGCCGGGCGGCGAAAACCTTCGTCGCTGCCATATTCGGTAAGGCTAGTGGGTCGAGCGCGTCCGAAATGTCGCGCCACGTGTAGGAGTGAGCCATGACATCACGAAGGAGTGCGCTGTGACCTCTCGCCGATCGGTGCTGGCTGTGCCCGGCAGCAACCCGAAGATGATCGAGAAGGCCAAGGGACTGCCCGCCGACGAGGTGTTCCTGGATCTCGAGGACGCGGTCGCGCCGGTCGCCAAGGCGGCGGCCCGGGCCAATATCGTGGCCGCGCTGAACTCCGACGGCTGGGGTGCGCAGATTCGCGTTGTGCGGGTCAACGATTGGAGCACCCAGTACACCTACGCCGATGTCATCACGGTGGTGGAGGGCGCGGGCACCAACCTGGACGCCATCCTGCTGCCGAAGGTGATCGACGCGGGGCAGGTGCGGGCCCTGGATCTGCTGCTGACGCAGTTGGAGAAGGCGAACGGACTTCCGGTGGGCGGCATCGATATCGAGCCGCAGATCGAGAACGCGTTGGGGCTGCGCAATATCGACGCCATCGCCACCGCGAGCCCGCGGGTGCGAACCCTGGTGTTCGGTCCCGCCGACTTCATGGCCTCGATCAACATGCGCACCCTGGTGGTGGGCGAACAGCCCGAGGGCTACCAGCCGGGTGACGCTTATCACCACATCTATATGACGATCCTGCTCGCCGCGCGCGCCCACGGCCTGCAGGCCATCGACGGCCCGTACCTGGCGGTGCGCGATATCGACGGCTTCCGCCGCAATGCCGCGCGCACGGCCGCACTGGGTTTCGACGGCAAGTGGGTGCTGCACCCGGATCAGATCACCGCCTGCAACGAGATCTTCAGCCCACGTCAGGCCGATTACGACCGCGCCGAGGAGATCCTGGACGCCTATGCCTTCCACACATCTGCTGAGGGCGGCGCTCGCGGCGCGGTGATGCTGGGCGAGGAGATGATCGACGAGGCCAGCGCCAAGATGGCCCAGGTGATGGCCGAGAAGGGCCGCGCCGCGGGCATGGTACGAAACGCGTAATTATCCGAAATGCGGCAGGGCGTACCCCCGTCCGACAACGCGAAATAGCATGATGGACCTATGACGAATCCCATGGGGAACGCGAACCGGAACCGTCCGGGCCTCCCGACGCCGCCTTCGGGCTGGCCGATCGGTTCGTACCCGACCTACGCGGAGGCGCAGCGCGCGGTCGACTACCTGGCAGACAACGCGTTCCCCGTCGAGGGCGTGACCATCGTCGGTGTCGACCTGATGCAGGTCGAGCGCGTGCTGTACCGGCTGACCTGGGGCAAAGTCATTGGCGGCGGCATGGTTTCGGGCGCCTGGCTGGGCCTGTTCCTGGGTCTGCTGCTGAGCATGTTCACCTCCGGCGGCGCCATCGGCCCGCTGGTGGTCGGCCTGGTCGGCGGCATCATCTTCGGATTGATCTCCGCGACGATCCCGTACGCGGCCACCCGCGGCCAGCGTGACTTCGCCTCCACCATGCAGTTGGTGGCGGGCCGCTACGACGTGCTGTGCGATCCCAAGACCGCCGAGCAGGCGCGGGATCTGCTCGCCAGGCTGGCCATCTAGATCCATGGATGTCTTGGACAGGGTTCGGGCCGGAGCGCTCGGACATTTCGGTGTGCAGACCGCGGACGCGGCGTCGGTGACGTTCCTGGGTTTGGAGCCCATCGACATCCTGCGCGTCCCGGATGGCGAGCTGGTGCACTACGTGACGCTGGGTGGCTCCCGGCATCCGATGACCGATCCGACCGCGGCACTGGCGGATCCGGTGCGCGGTCCGCGAGCGGAACTGGTGCTGACGCTGCGCGGCGGCGCGGGCGCGGGTTCGGGTCTGACCCGGACGCTGGGCGTGCTGGTGGCCGCGCCATCGGTGGAAGGTGTTGTGCTGCAACCGGATGCGCTGCTGGATCTGAGCGAACCGCTGTGGGCCGACGCCCCGTTCACCGCGGTGCTGCTGGGGGAGAGCGGGATCGCCGAGGTGGTGTTGCCCGAACCCGCTGAGCCGGTGCGGTTCCTGGCGGCGGTGCCGATCACCGCGACCGAGGCGGCGTGGGTGCGGATCCGCGGCGCGAGCGCACTGCGGGACGCCTGGGCCGAGGCCGATATCGATGTGCGGGATCCGGGCCGTTCGGCCGCCTCGCTCTGACGAATTCGACGGTCGCCGAACGACTTTCGAGACTCAGAGCCAGTTGTTGCGATGGAAGTTGGCGTACAGCAACCCGCACAGCGCCACCATCACCACGATGACGATGGGATACCCGTAGGTCCACGAGAGTTCCGGCATGTGTTCGAAATTCATGCCGTAGACGCCCGCGATCATGGTCGGCACCGCGGCCATGGCGGCCCACGCGGAGATCTTGCGCATATCGGTGTTCTGCTGAACGCTGACCTTCGCGAGCGCGGCATTGATGAGGGCGCTGAGTGATTCGTTGAAATCGAGGATCTGCTCGGTGACCGCGGTGTGATGGTCGGTGACGTCGCGCAGGTAGCGGCGGATCTCCTTGGGCAGCGGCAGCGAGGTGTCGTGGGTGAGCAGCTGCAGCGGCAGCCCCAGCGGCTTGACCGCCCGGCGTAGTTCCACCACTTCACGTTTCAGCTGATAGATGGCCTCGATCTGGAGTTTGTTGGCGGGGGTGAAGACCGCCTCCTCCATGGCGTCCACGTCCTCCTCGATGGCGGCGGTGACGCTCACGTAGGTGTCGACGACGCGGTCGGCGATGGCGTGCAGCACCGCGCCGGGCCCGAGGGCGAGCTGGGCCGGGTCGGCCTCGAGTTCCTTGCGCACCCCGGCCAGTCCGGTGTGGTCGCCGTGCCGGACGGTGATCACGAAGTCGGGGCCGAGGAAGATCATGATCTCGCCGGTGTCGACGATCTCGCTGACCGAATTCAGTTCGTGCTCATGGTATTTCACCGTGCGCAGCACCAGGATCAGTACGTCGTCGTAGCGTTCCAGCTTGGGTCGCTGATGTGCCTGCACCGCGTCCTCGGCGGCCAGCGAGTGCAGCCCGAAGGTGCGGGCGACGTCGTCCATCAGCTCCTTGCCGGGTTCGAGCAGCCCGACCCAGACGAAGCCGTTGTGTCGTTCGCGGACCTCGGTGAGCGCGTTGCGGTACGTGCACTGGTCGTAGAGCCGTCGCCCGTCGGCGTAGAGGGCGCAGTCGACGATCGATCCCGCGGGCAGGGTGGGCTTCGCGGCGGGCGGGCGGTCACCGGCGCGTCCGGGCCAGTGGAACGACGGCAGCGGCGGAATCGAGGACACGGACCGATGCTAGCCGTCCCGGCCGGTCTGCTCCGGGTGTGGCGCAGGCAATATAGAGCTCGTGCGCATTGATCTCCACACCCATTCCTCCGCTTCCGACGGCACGGACACCCCGGCCGAACTCATCGGTAAGGCGGCCGCCGCCGGTCTCGACGTCGTGGCGTTGACCGACCACGACACCACCTCCGGCTGGGCCGAGGCGGTGGACGCCCTGCCGCCGGGCCTGACGCTGGTGCGCGGCATGGAGATGTCGTGCGTGGGGCTGGGGGAGGACGGCTATCCGGTGCCGGTGCACCTGCTGGCCTACCTGTTCGATCCGGCCGACGAGTCGTTCGCGCTGGAGCGGGAGCGGCTGCGTGCGGAGCGCGTGGTGCGGCTGCGGGCGATGGCCGAGCAGATGGCGGCCGACGGCCTGCCCATCGATCCGGAGGCGGTGATGGCCTCGGTGGGTCCGTCGGCGGGCCGTCCGCATCTGGCGCGGGCGCTGGTGAGTGCCGGGGTGGTGCCGTCGGTGGACGCGGCGTTCGAGGATCTGCTCGCTCCGCACGGCCGCTACTACGTCGAGAAGGCCGACACGCCGTTGCGGCGTGCGGTGCAGATGGTGGCGGCGGCGGGCGGGGTGAGCGTGGTGGCGCACGCGCGGGCGCGCAAGCGTGGCCGGTTGCTGTCGCTGGACTACATTCGCGAGCTGTCGGAGCTGGGTCTGGGCGGCCTCGAGATCGACCATCCCGATCACAGTGCCGAGGACATCGGAGTGCTGCGCGGGCTGGCCGGTGAACTCGGTCTGATCACGACCGGTTCGTCGGATTATCACGGTGCGAACAAGACCATTCGACTCGGTGAATTCACCACCGAACCAAGCCAATTCGAGGAAATTGTGGGCAAAGCGAGTGGGGTGCCGGTGGTCACCGCATGAGGGCGGTCCGGGGTCTGAGTGGACTCGTCGCGGGCGGCACGGTGGTGCTGGCGATCACGGTCGCCGGTACCGCGATCGTGGGTGCTCGGCGGGGTTTTCCGGGTCCCGGTTGGGCCGATGTGGCGTGGCATGTGAGTGCCGCGGTGCTGGTCGTGCTGGCTCAAATTTATTCGGATAATCGTCAGGGTTTTACCGCCTTTTTCGGGTCTCTGGTTGTTTTTCTCGTTGCCGGATGTCTGCTGTGGACACAGTGGTGGAATTGAAATACGCATAACGGTTGCGAGTAGTTGAACTGTCGTCGAACATTTGACGATATGACCGAATTCGACGCGGATGTGCTGGTGCTGGGTGGTGGCCCAGCGGGAGCCTGGGCGGCGCTTGCCGCGGCCGCGGCGGGTGCCCGGGTACTGCTGGTGGACAAGGCCCGGTGCGGCTCAAGTGGGCCGACCGCCCGCGGTGGCGTCACGCTGTGGAACATTCCGGCGGGTGAGGCGCGTGACGCGGCCGTGCGGCAGAACTTCGAGCACAGCGGCGGGCTGGGCGACCAGGAGTGGATGTACCGGGTTCTCGACGAGACCCACCGGCGGGTCGGGCAGCTGGTGCACGGCGGCGTCCGATTCCAGGGCGAGCAGGCCGGGCGCCCCGCCCGGGTGTACCTGGACGGGGCCAAATACCTGGGCAGATTGCGCCGCAGCATGATCATCGCGGGCATTCGCATCCTCGACCACCATCCGGCGCTGCAGTTGATCACCGACGCCGACGGGACCGTTTCCGGCGCGTCCGGCATCGCGCTGCAGGGCGAGTTCCGGGCCTGGACCGCCCGGGCCCGCGCGGTGGTGCTGGCGACGGGCGGGTGCGCGTTCCTCTCCGGCGGGGCCGGGACCGATGTGGACACCGGCGACGGCCTGCTGATGGGGGCCGAGGCCGGGGCCGAACTCTCCGGCATGGAGTTCTCCAACGCGTACTCGCTGGCGCCCTCGCTCGAGTCGCCGCAGCTCGGCGGCCGCCGGGTGACCACTACCTTCGCCGGTGAGCAGGCCATGCACTTCGCCACCCTCTACGACGAGTCCCGCTCGGTGCTGTGGGGCAGCGGATGCGGTTCGCGGACACAGGCTTTCGCCGCCATGGCGGATGGCCGCCGGGTGTACGCGGCCTTCGACGAGCTACCCGAGGCGTTGCGCGCCGAACTGCTGCGCCACGGCCCGCAGCGCACCGAACGGGTGCCGCTGTGCGCGGTGCTGCAGGGCACGGTGCGCGGTACCGGCGGCCTGCGATTGACCGGACTCGATTGCGCCACCACGGTTCCCGGCCTCTACGGTGCGGGCGACGTCACCACCCGGGAACCGGTCACCGGCGCGGTCAGCGGATTCGGCGGGCAGAACGGGGCCTGGTCGATTTCCTCCGGGGTGTGGGCGGGTGCGGGCGCGGCCGGTTTCGCGGCGGCGCGCCGCAAGCTGGGCAAGGCGCGTCCGGTGCCCGGTGTCGGGCTCGCGGACAAGGCGCGTATCGATCCGCGCGCGGTGGTCGGGTTGGTGCAGGAGCACACGCTGCCGTTGCGGCGCAGCTACTGGCGCAGCGAGGGCAGCCTGCGCGACAGTATCGGCGAACTCGACGGCATGTGGCCGGGAGCCGAATTCGATCTCGGCGGTAAGGGCGCGGACCGCATGCGTGCCCGGCAGGCGGCGGCGCTGCTGGCGGTGGCGCGCTGGACCAAGTATTCGGCGCTGGCCCGGGCCGAGACCAGGGGAATGCACCGCCGCACGGATCATCCGGGCGTGGGCAATGATTGGCGGGTGCGACTGGTTTCGGGCGGGCTGAAATCGGTGTGGGTGCGTCCCGAGGCGGCGGTGGAGACGGCTCCCGCCTAGGCGGCGGGTGACTGCCCGGCGGTAGCTCGTGACGGCTGCCGGGCCGTAGCTCACAGTGCCGCTTGCCAATCCGGCATGACAGCTCACCGCGTCCGTTGCGACCGTGTTGTGACAGTTCACCTCGAGCAGGTTCCGACCAGCGAGTTCCCGTTCATCCGGACGTGATTCGACTCGCCTACGCTTCAACGATGGTGAGGCGACGCGACGGCCCCGAGGGGTGATTTGGCAGGCCGTCGCAGCACCTGGCAGAATGGGTCGATCCTCGGTCGCAGCCACCGCCCGGCCCGGGACGCACTCGGTGATCACGGACCCCGGACTTGTGGGTTCCCAGAACTCACCCCGTCTGTATCGCCCGGACACACCCCTCCGGTTCTCGCTCGACGATCTATGCCGCGACACGCAACCCGCAATGCCGTAATACTTTGGGTGCGCAACGCAGTGCGGCGAAAAGATATATGAGCACCGAAACCATCAATTCAGCTATTACCGAACGGTAACCGTCAAGCGGTTGAGTCCGAACCGATCAGGAGTGAAATCGTGTCACCCGTGACTGAAGCAGTGAATGCCACCACGGCCCCCGCGTCCAATGGCGCGAATCTGGCCGACATCACCACGGAAGAAATTTACGCCGGACACCTTGGCGGCAAGCTGTCGGTCGCACTCACTGCGCCCCTGGAGACGCAGCGCGATCTGTCCATCGCCTACACCCCGGGCGTCGCGCAGGTCTGCCGCGGCATCCACAAGGACGAGACCCTCGCCAAGACCTACACCTGGGCCGAGCGCCTGGTCGTGGTGGTCTCCGACGGCACCGCCGTGCTGGGCCTGGGCGATATCGGCCCGCGCGCCTCGCTGCCGGTGATGGAGGGCAAGGCGGCGCTGTTCAAGAAGTTCGCCGGTCTGGACTCGATCCCGATCGTGTTGGACACCAAGGACGTCGACAAGATCGTCGAGACGCTGATCCTGCTGCGCCCGAGCTTCGGCGCGGTCAACCTGGAGGACATCTCCGCGCCGCGCTGCTTCGAGATCGAGAAGCGCGTCATCGAGGCCCTCGACTGCCCGGTCATGCACGACGACCAGCACGGCACCGCGATCGTGGTGCTGGCCGCCCTCAAGGGTGCGGCCGCGGTGCAGGGTCGTGACATGTCGGCGCTGAAGGTCGTGGTGTCGGGTGCCGGCGCGGCCGGTGTCGCGTGCACCGACATCCTGCTGGCCGCAGGCGTTTCCGACATCGTCGTGCTGGACTCGAAGGGCATCGTCAGCCAGGATCGCGGCGACCTGAACTCGGTGAAGGCCGATCTCGCGCAGCGTTCCAACCCGCGCAACGTGACCGGCGGACCGGCCGAGGCGCTCGCGGGCGCGGACGTGTTCCTGGGTCTGTCGGCGGGCACCATCGCCGAGGAGCTCATCGCCTCCATGGCGCCGGAGTCCATCGTGTTCGCGATGTCCAACCCGGACCCGGAGATTCACCCCGAGGTGGCTGCCAAGTACGCCGCCATCGTGGCGACCGGCCGCAGCGACTTCCCGAACCAGATCAACAATGTGCTGGCCTTCCCCGGCGTGTTCAAGGGCGCGCTGGATGTCGGCGCGCGGCGCATCACCGAGGGCATGAAGGTGGCCGCGGCGGAGGCGATCTTCAATGTGGTCGCCGGCGAGCTGTCGGTCGACAAGATCATCCCGAGCCCGCTGGACCCGCGGGTGGCCCCGGCGGTCGCCGAGGCCGTGGGCGCTGCCGCGCGTGCCGAGGGTGTGGCCTGAGTCGTGATCGGCACCGCCTGCTGGCGGGCTGAACCGGAAAAGGCGCTCGGTCCTCGGACCGAGCGCCTTTTTTCTTGTTTCGAATCAGGCTGCGGCCGGAGTTTTTTCGAGCTCGGGGCGCACCGGATTCTCACTCCATCCGGGTGGGCCGAAGATATATCCGATTCGCCCGCGCCAGGAGTTCGCCGAACGCACATCACGAAACAGTGAGACAAGTTCCGTGTAATTCACCTTGATCGGATTGTCGGTCCCGATGTTCTTGGTGAGCCCGTAGCGGATGGGTTCGGTTTCCGCGGCGAAGCTGCCGAACATGCGATCCCAGATGATCAGCACGCCACCGTAATTGGTGTCCAGGTAGGGCTGATTGGAGCCGTGGTGCACCCGGTGGTGGGCCGGGGTGTTGAACAGGAATTCCAGTGGCCGCCACAGGGTCCGCACCCGCTGGGTGTGGATCGGGAACTGGTAGAGCAGTCCGATCGACTGCAGTAGGAAGATCATCCACGCCGGGAAGCCCAGCAGCGCCGCGGGCACCCAGCACAGGCCGCGCACGATATTGGCCAGCGGATGCGCCCACGGCAGCCGAATCGCGGTGGAGAAATTGAAGAACCGGCTGGAGTGGTGGACGCTGTGCGAGGTCCACAGCAGCCGCACCCGGTGATCGGCGCGATGCGCCCAGTAGTAGCAGAAATCGGTGACGATCAACCCCGCCACCCACACCCACCAGTGGCCCGCCGACAGGTGCCAGGGCACGAAGTGTGCGACCAGTACCACCGCTGAGAACGGGATCACCTGCGCCAGAATCGGTTTCGCGACGCGGCCGATCACGAAGGTGGCGATGTTGGATGCCGAGTCGACAGTGCTCATGCCGTTGGCCGGGCGATCCGGATCGCGCCGGTTCTCGATCCACTCGATCAGCATGAGCAGGCCGAATGCCGGGAGGGCGTAGAGAAACAGGTCCGCGTTCATCGGTGCGCTCCTGCGGAGAACTCGTGCGTTGCTGGCATGTCTTCGACGCTAGTTACGCGGGGGCGGCGTGGCGTCGCGCCGCCGGGGGATTTCGCGTCCCCCACACGGGGGATCGGCCCTCGGCGCGGTACCGTGCGGCCATGAAGGAGACCAGGTCGCTGGCCCGGCAGTCGCTGCTGGTGGCCACCGTGGCCGCGATTCTGGACGGCGCGCAGATGGTGATGTGCGGGGCGTTCGGCGTCGCGCCGGTGCTGGCGACCGTGCTGGCCGTGGCCACGGTGGCCGCGGATCTGGCGCTGGCGGCTCCGGCCGCGACGGCGGCGGCGGTCGCGGTGGCGCAGGTGGTGGTGAAGGTGGCGCTGGCGGTGTTCACCCACCACTACGGGGTGTCGACGCGGGTGTTCGATGTCGGGTTCCTGGTGGCCGGGTATCAGGCGGGCGCGTGGCTCAGCGGCACGGTGTCGGTGCTGACGCTGGCTTTGCTGGCCGGTGGCTCGATGGCGGTGAACGTGATCGCGCAGTCCGGCACCGTCTCGCTGCCGCGGATGTTCGTCTTCTCGCTCGGCGCGGGCGCGGTGCCGTGGCTGGTCGGGCGCTACACGGCGGCGCGCGGGGCCTACATCGCGGAGCTGGAGCAGCGGGAACGATTGCGGCAGCAGGAGCATCGGGCCGCGCTGGACCGGGCGCTGGTCGACGAGCGGGAGGCCATCGCCCGGGATCTGCACGATGTGATCTCACATCATGTGAGCGCCATCGGGATTCATGCCGGGGTGGCGCGAATGGCGTTGTCGCGCAGTGACGCCGAGGCGGCCTCGCGGTCGGTGACGGCGGTCGAGTCGAGCAGCCGGGCGGCCATGGTGGATCTGCGCCGTCAGCTGGATCTGCTGCACGGGCGTGACGAGGCGGGGGAGCGGCAGCCCGGGCTGGCCGATATCGAGGATCTGGTGTGCCGGGTCCGGGAGGCGGGATCCGATCTGCGCGTGCGGATTTCGGGTGAGCCGCCGGTGCTGCCGGAGTCGCTGGACGTGATGCTCTACCGCGTGGTGCAGGAGCTGCTCACCAATGCGCTGCGGCACGGCCGCAATCCGGCGGAGTTGGAGATCGGCTATCACGCCGGGCGGGTGGAGCTCCGCGAGACCAATCCGGTGCTGTCGGTGCAGCCGCCCGGCGACGGGGGCGTGCATCGTGGACTCGACGGTATCCGCCGTCGGGTCGAATTGTTCGACGGCACCGTGCACTACGGTGTCGAGCCCGGCGAGAACCGCTGGGAAATCCTGGTTTCCGTCCCGATCGGAGCGGCATGAGCATCACCATCCTGATCGCCGACGACCACACCGTGTTCCGTTCCGGCCTGCGGGCCGTGGTGGACGCGCACCCCGATCTGGAGTGCGTGGCGGAGGTGGGCGACGGTCGCGCCGCCATCGAGGCGGCCGCGCGCACCCGCCCCGATGTGGCGATCCTCGACGTGCGCATGCCGAAGCTGGACGGGCTGGCCGCCACCGAGGCCATCGTCGCGGCGGGCGGCACCCGCGTGCTGGTGCTCACCACCTACGACAGCGAAAACAACCTGCACCGTGCGCTTTCCGCCGGCGCCAGCGGGTTCCTGCTCAAGAGTCTGCCGCCGGAGGAACTGGTGGCCGCGATCCGGGTGGCGGTGCGGGGCGACGCGGTCATCGACCCGTCCATGACTCGCCGCCTTGCCGCCCGCTTGGTCACCGGCATCGCGCCACCGGTCGAGTCTCCGGAACTGACACAGCTCACCGCACGCGAGCGTGAGGTGCTGCTATTGGTGGCGGATGCCCGCAGCAACAGTGAGATCGCCTCCGCGCTGGGGGTGGGCGAGGAGACTGTGAAGACCCACGTCTCCCGGGTGCTCGCGAAACTCGGTGTCCGAGACCGCATCCACGCCGTCGTTTACGCCCACGAGCACGGTCTGGTTCGCGGCAGCTGACACTGGCGTCGCCATGCCGAACATGCACTGGCATGCGCGGATGCTCACCTCCCGCGCGCGAATCATCCTGAGCCGAGCGGTATTCAGCTTGTGCTGCTCACCTCTTGCCGTTGTGGGCGCGGTGGAGAGGCCGACGCGTCAGCAGGGCTTGCGGACGCGCGAAGGCCCGGCCGAGTGGGCCGGGCCTTCGCTGCGCGGGCTGCTACTTCTGGCGACCGCACGCCTTGTGGTAGTCGATGACCGACTGTCGTGCGGCCCGCAGGTCCTGCGCCTCCTGGCGGTTGGCCTGCCGCCACGACTTCAGTTCGGCGCGGCGCTGATCCTTCGGCAGCGCCTTCACCTTGGCCAGTTCGGCGGCGACGTCGGGGTGCCCGGCCAGGTAGGCGGCGACCTTCGGGGCCGCGTCGGCGCGGGCGGCGGCGATCCCGGCCGGACCGCACTGCGGGGTGTCGGCGGAGGCCGTGCCGGGCACCGCGAGGGCGATCAGGGTGACGCCGGCGGCGCCGACCAGGGTCGCGGCGAGGGTGCGTTTCATGCTCACTCCAGGTTCGGGTCGTCGTTGATTCCCCATCGAATCTGCCCGTGAATCCTGAAGCTGCCCTGAAGACCGGACCTTCTTCAGCCGATCTTCAGCTACGTGCCCGCAATCGGGGTGGTGTGGGCGGACTTTGCGATCGCTGCCTGGTCAGCGCGGAATCGGTGCGGTCAGCGCGTCGGGTGTTCCCAGCGGCAGGCGTAGCACGAAGACCGCGCCCGGTTGATCGGAAGGTGGTGCGGCGCAGTACAGGTCGCCGCCGTGGGCACGGGCCAGGCCGCGGGCGATGGACAGGCCGAGGCCGGAGCCATCCGGGCGGTGGTCGCGGGCGGTGTCGAGGCGGACCAGGCGGTCGAAGACGCGTTCGCGGTCCGATTCGGGGATGCCCGGCCCGGTGTCGGAGACGGTCAGGTCGGCTCCGGTCGGGCCGGTGGCGATGTGCACGCTGATCGCGCCGTGCTCCTTCATGGCCTGGGCGGCGTTGGAGATCAGGTTGGTGAGGATCTGGGTGACGCGTCCGGGGTCGGCGCTCACGGTGACCGGGTCGCCGGTGAGCCGGAAGTCGATGTCGGGGTGCAGCATTCGCATGCGGTCGAGCTGGGTGGCGGCCAGGGCGCGCAGGTCGACGGTTTCGTGGCGCAGGTGCAGTCCGGCGTCGATGCGGGCCAGGTCGAGGAGGTCGTCGACGAGGCGTCCGGCGCGCTGGGTTTCGCGGACCAGGAGCAGCAGCATGCGCTGGCGTTCCTCCGGGTCGGCGTCGGCGGGTTGCTGGAACACGGCCTCGGCCAGTGAGCGGACGCCGGTGATGGGGGTGCGCAGTTCGTGGGCGGCGTCACCGACGAAGGAGCGGATGCGCTGTTCGGAGGCGCGGGCGCGGGCCTCGGCGGCGGCGGTGTCGCGCAGTGCGCCCTCGAGGGTGTCCAGCATTTCGTCGAAAGCGGCTGCGGTGCGGCCCAATTCGGTGTCGGTGCGGGCGGGTTCGAGGCGGCGTCCGAGGTGTCCGTGGGCGATGTCGCGGGCCAGCCGGGTCATGGTGTCGAGGGGTTGCAGAGCGCGCCGGATGCCGAACCACAGGCCGATCACGATGACGGTGATGGCGGTCGCGGTGGCCAGCGTGAGCAGGATGCCCAGCCGGTTCTGTACGCGCGCCAGCAGCGGGGTGTCGATCTGCAGGGTGAGCCGGGCGTCGTTGGCGGTGCCGGGGCCGGTCAGCCGGATGGTGCGGTTCTTGGTGCTGGAGTCCTCGGCGACGCGTTTGGCGAGGCTGCCGTAGGTGTGGCCGTCGGTGAGCACGAGCCGGGCGCGCACCGAGTGGGTGTCGACGCGCGCGATCAGATCTTCCGGGGCGACGCCCTGCTGGGCGAGGGTGCGGGCCAGTTGCGCGCGATCGGTGAGCACGGTGTTCTCGCTGCGGGTGAGCACCAGCGCGAACAGGCTGTGCACGATCACCGCCACCAGCACCAGTGTGACGCCGGAAACCGCTGCGGCGGTGAGGGTTACCCGGCCGCGCAGCGACAGTGTCTTCACCGGGGGACTCGCAGCGAGTAGCCGAGGCCGCGCACGGTGTGCACCACGCGTTCGCCGTGTTCCTCGAGTTTGCGGCGCAGTGCGCTCACGTGCACCTCGACCAGGTTGGGGTCATAGTCCTCGTATCCCCAGACGGCGGTGAGGATCTGGGTCTTGGTGACCACCCGGTCGCGTTGCGCGGCCAGGTAGGCGAGGAGTTTGAATTCGGTGGCGGTGAGGGTGAGTTCGGCTCCCGCGCGGCGGGCGGCTCCGGCCTCCACGTCCACTTCCAGATCACCGATCATGATGCGGCTCTGCAGTTTCCCCATCCGCCGCAACAGTGCGTCGACGCGGGCCACCAGTTCGGTGAGGTCGAACGGTTTCACCACGTAGTCGTCGGATCCGGCGCGCAGCCCGCGCACCCGGTCCTCGACGCCGTCGCGCGCGGTGAGCATGACCACCCCCGCCGTGGATCTGGCCCGCACCGACTCGAGTAGCGCGAACCCGTCGCGACCGGGCAGCGTGACATCGAGGACCACCACGTCGGGCCGGAACTGGGCCAGGTCCTGTTCCAGCAGCCCGCCGTCGCCGCGGCCCAGCACATCGTGTCCGGCCGAGGTCAGCCCGGCGCTGACCGCCGCTCGAATGGCTTCGGCGTCCTCGATGACCAGAATGCGTCCCGCTAGCACCCGGTCATTCTGCGACCTTCCGCTGTGAATCTGCTGCGAGTCGCCGCAATCGGCCCGTACCCGGGGCGGACAGATACACGGCGAAGGCGAGCAGCCCGTCCAGTGTGAGCGCCAGCGCCGCCACCAGGATCGCGCCGACGAGGACTTTGTCGTAGTGGTAGAGGCTGATGCCGTCGAAGATGTACCGGCCCAGCCCACCGAGGTTCACGTAGGCGGCGATGGTGGCGGTAGCGACCACCTGGAGCGTGGCCGCGCGCAGACCGGTGAGCAGCACTGGCAGTGCGTTGGGCAGTTCGACACCGAACAACACCCGCGACTCGCTCATCCCCATGGCGCGCGAGGCATCGACGACGGTTGGATCCACATTGGCGATACCCGCGTAGGTGCCCGCCAGCAGCGGCGGAATCCCGACGGTCAGCAGCGCGAGCAGCGGCGGCAGCAGTCCCAGCCCGAGCAACAGCACCACGAACGTCAGCACACCCAGCGTCGGCAGCGCGCGCATGGCGTTCGCGAATCCGACGATGAGCGCCGACCCCCGCCGAGAGTGCCCGATCATCAGCCCGATCGGCACCGCGACCACGGCCGACATCCCCACGGCCAGCAGGCTGTACCAAAGATGCTGCAACAGCCGCTGCCCGATCCCGCCGGTCCCACCCCAGTTCGCACCTGTGGTGAGGAAATGCCAGGCGTCAACGAAAAGGCTCATCCCGCAGCACCTTTCGCCGCATCGGGGGCATCGGGTGCGCCGACGACGCGCGTCTTACGCCGCCCCCACCCGGACCGTCCGCCCCCGGCCCGCAACCACGGCGTCGCGAATCTCCCCAGCACATAAAGCAATCGGTCCACCACCAGTGCCAACACCAACACCACGATGATCCCCGCGACAATCTCGTCCGGATAGTCCCGCTGATACCCCTGCGTGAACAACTTCCCCAGCCCCCCGACCCCGATCAGCGCACCCACGGTCACCATCGAAATATTGGTGACCGCGACAACCCGCAGATTGGCGACGAAAACCGGTAGCGCAAGCGGGAAGTCGACAGTCAACGTCCGCCGCCACCGCGTATACCCGATGGCGTCAGCCGCATCGAGCGTGTCAGCGGGCACCGAATCCAACGCGGCAGGCACGGCGGTGATCAACAGCGCCACCGAGTAGATCGTCAACGCGATAACCACATTCAACTCATCGATCACCCCGATCCCCAACAGCGGCGGCAGAATAACGAACAACGCCAACGACGGAATCGTGTAAGCCACACTGGCCACCACCGTCGTGATCCGCCGCAACCACCGCGCCCGATGCGCCACCGCCCCCACCGGCACCGCGATCACCAACCCCAGCAGCAGTGGCAGCAGCGCCAGATACAGATGCACCCGCGCATACCCGGCGATCTCGTCGAAGTTGTCGAGGAGATACCTCACCGGGACTCCTCGAAGAAGGTGCGGTTGCGTTCGGTGTCCTCGTGGGTGCGCTGGCGGTGGAGTTGTTCCAAGACGTCGCGGGCGTAGATCGCGCCTCGGGCGGCTCCGGAATCGGTTACCGCCACGCCTATTTCGGAGGGGGAGGAGATGGCGGCGTCGAGGGCCTGGCGGAGGTCGCCGCCGGGTGGGAAGAGGGAGCCGCCTGCGGCGACGCTTTCGGAGAGGGGGTGGCCGGCTCGGATGCCTTCGACGCCGGTGGTGTCTATCCAGCCGATGGGGATTTTGGCGTTGTCCACGACGAGACGCCATTCGCCCTTGTTCAGGCGGATTTCGGGGAGTTCTTCGACGGTGACGGTGGGGAGGTCGTGTAGGGGGACGGTTTCGGCGGTGCGGAAGGAGAGTTCGCGGTAGCCGCGGTCTCGGCCTACGAAGCCGGCTACGAAATCTGTTGCGGGCTGGGAGAGTACGCGTTGGGGTTCGTCGTATTGCTGGAGGTGGCCGCCGGGGCCGAAGACGGCGATGTGGTCGCCGAGTTTGATGGCTTCGTCGATGTCGTGGGTGACGAAGACGATGGTTTTGTGGAGTTCGGATTGCAGGCGGAGCATTTCGGCTTGCAGTTCGGTGCGGACCACCGGGTCGACGGCGCTGAAGGGTTCGTCCATCAGGAGGATGGGCGGGTCGGCGGCCAGGGCGCGGGCGACGCCGACGCGCTGTTGCTGGCCGCCGGACAGTTGTGCCGGATAGCGTTGGGCCAGTGCGCGATCCAGGCCGACGCGGTCCATCACCTCGAGGGCTTCGCGGCGGGCGGCGCGGCGGGTCGCACCGCGCAGTACCGGGACGGTGGCGACATTGTCGACCACGGTGCGGTGCGGCAGCAGGCCCGCGTTCTGGATGACGTAGCCGATGCCCAGTCGTAGTTTCACCGGGTCGGTTCGTGAAATGTCTTGGCCACCAATGCTTATGGTGCCGGTGGTGGGGCCGAGCATGCGGTTGATCATGCGCATGCTGGTGGTCTTGCCGCAGCCGGAGGGGCCGACGAACACGGTGAACGACCCGGATTCGATGTTCAGGTCGAGGTGGTGGACGGCGGTGGTGCCGTCCGGGTACGTCTTGCTGACGCCGGAGAATTCGATGTCGGACACCGTGTCGCGCTCCTTCTAGCCGATCGACTTGTCGAGGCCCTGCGCGGTCACCCACGCCTTGGCGGCCGCGGCGGGCTCGGTCTTGGCGGTGCCGGAGACCGCGGTGTTGAGCGAGATCAGTTCGGCGGTGGTGAGTTTCGCCGAGACCGCGTCCAGCACCTTGAGCAGCTTGTCGCTCTTCTTGGCGGTGTTGAACAGCGGCACCACGTTCTGCGCCGGGAAGTTGTGCTTGGGATCCTGCAGCACCACCAGGTTGTTGGCGGCGATGGCGGGGGAGGTGGTGAAGATGTCGGCCGCGGTGACCTGGCCCTCGGTCAGCGCGCGCACGGTGGCGGGGCCGCCGCCGTCGGCGATCGGCACGAAGTTGGCGGTCGAGATGTCCAGGCCGTAGTTCTTCTTCAGGCCGGGCAGGCCGCCGGGCCGCTCCGAGAATTCAGCGGGCGCGGCCAGTTTCACCTCGGCGGCGTGCGGGGCCAGGTCGGCGATGGTCTTCAGGTTCCACTTGTCGGCGGTGGCCTTGGTGACGACGACGGCGTCGGAGTCCTCGCCGGGGGCGGGGGTGCCGATGCCGAGCTGGTCGCCGAGCGCCTTGGTGAGTGCGGCGTTCACGTCGTCGGGGGAGGAGGCGGTGGCCGACTTGTCCAGGTACTGCAGCAGATTGCCGGTGTAATCGGGGATCACACCGATCTCGCACTTCTTCAGCGCGGGCACGTAGGCTTCGCGGCTGCCGATGTTCAGCTTGGTGTCGATCTGGAATCCGTTGGCGCGCAACGCTTCCGCGTACACATCGGCGACCGTCTCAGATTCGGGGAAGTTGGCGGATCCGACGGTCAGCTTGCCGGTGTCGCCACCGCAGTCACCGCCGCTGCTCAGCGGGTCGGATTTGCTGCCGCCACAGGCGGACAGTGCCATGGCGGCCGCGAGGGCCACCGAGGCGGCGAGGATCCTGAAGACGGTTTTGGCGGTGCGCCTGCCGTCGGCGCGCGTGGTGATTAGTGAATGCACTGTCGTCCTTCCGAGCCGGGTTGCCTGCGGCGGCGGGGTGCGAGTACCACCCCGAAACAGACCTAACTGTCCATATTGCCCGCTCTGTTCCCGCAACGTTGGCTACCCGGGGTCGGTTTTCGGTGCGCGGCGTGATCGGGAACACAACCGATATGCCGCGCCAGTGGGTCGGTTTCGCATTTCGGCGCGGTGGCGCGGCAGACTGAGCGGCGTGTTCGGCACAGACAATCCCCCGCGGCGTCCGTGGACGCTCCGCCTGCTGTCCTCGGCGCTGGTCCTCACCGCGGTCGCGGCCGTCGCGGGTTGCGGCGGCAAGGACAGCGGTCCGGTATTGACCGTCGGCGCGGGCGATTCGGCCGAGTCGATGATGATCGCCGAGATCTACGCGGGCGCGCTGTCGCGAACCGGGATTCGCGCGCAGACCCGGGAGCGGATGGGGGAGCGCAAGGAGCTGCTCGCCGCGCTGGACGCCGACACCGTCGTGGCGTTCGGTGACGTCACCGGTGACCTGCTCACCGCGCTCGACCCGACCGCCATCGCCACCAAACCGGACGCGGTGAACAGCGCGCTCAATGGCGCTCTCCCCGAAGGGGTCGTGGTCGCGGATCCCGCGGACGGCACCGATCTGCGCCTCACCGTGGTAGCCGCCACCAGCCGCCCCGCCGACTTCCCCACCTCCCTGAAGGATCTGGGCTCCCGCTGCGCCGAGCTGACGGTCGGCATCACCACCGGACCGCCCTTGGACGCGCTGCGCGCGCCCCTCGACCCGCAACGCGATGTGATCGAACCGCTGAACACCGTCTACCACTGCGACATCGCGCACCCGGTCACCTTCACCAGCGACGCCGACCTGCGAAAAGCCCTGTCCGAAGGCGAAATCCAGCTGGCCGTCCTGGCCGGCCCGCCCGCCTTCCTCACCGATGGCGGCGCCGACCTCACGCCCCTCGCCGACCCCGACTACGCCTTCCGCGCCGCCAACGTCCTTCCCGTCCTGCGCAAGGCGGCTCTCAACGACGAGCAGCTGCGCAAGCTGAACTATGTGGGGGGCGAACTCACCACCACCGATCTCGCCGACATGATCCGTCAGGTCCGCGACAGCGGTGCGATCCCCGCAAACCTCGCCCGCAACTGGCTCGACGCCCACTCCCTCTGACTCGTCCCCGGACGCCGCTGGATTCGCTCGCGAATTGCCGTCCGTCACGGTCGAATTGCGGTACGCCGTGGGCGCTCGAATCCGTGCCCGCCGGTCGGTCCGGGCGCGTAACCTGGGCTTCTGATCATCATGCCGGTCTGTCGTCAAGGGAGGACGGGGCATGTCGAATCGTATTCCCGTCACGAAATCCGGGCTTTCACTCACGAAATCCATTGCGGTGTGCGCGCTCGCGGCGGGGCTGCTGGCCGCCTGCGGCGTGTCGGGTAAGGAAGCTCCGGTCGGTCATCCGGTCACCGCCGCCCCGAGTACCGACAACACGCTGACGCAGGTCGTCACCGACGTCTATCAACGCTTCTTCGACGGCAACACCACCGCCGACCAGAAGATCGCGGCGCTGGAGAACGGGCAGGCCTTCGCCGATACCATTCGGGCACAGGCGGATTCGCCGATCGCCAAGGGCAGCAAGGCGACCGTGTCGAGTGTGACGTCCGCCGACGCCACCCACGCGAACGTCGTCTACACCATCTCGCTCAACGGCACCGCCGCCCTGCCCGACCAGTCGGGGACCGCGGTGAAGGCCGACGGGACCTGGAAGGTGTCGCAGGCCTCGTTCTGCGCGCTGCTGAGTCTCGAGATGCAGGGCAAACCGCCCGCACCCTGTTCCGCGAGTTGACATGAGCGCCACCGGGATCACGGCCGGTGCGGTGCGGCGGCCGGGCATCGCCTTGGCCACGGTCACCGCGGTGCTGTTCGTGACCTTCCTCGACACCACCGTCGTCAGCGTCACACTGGGCGCTGTGCAATCGGATCTGCACGCGGGCGTGGTGTCGCTGCAATGGGTGGTGAACGCGTACACGCTGGTGTTCGCGAGCCTGATGCTGACCGCCGGATCGCTCGGCGATCGGTGGGGGCGCAAACGCGTGATGATCGCCGGGCTGGCGGTTTTCGCCGCGGGCTCGGTGGTTTCGGCGCTGGCGGGCAGCGTCGCGGTGCTCATCGCCGGCCGCGCCATCATGGGGCTGGGTGCGGCCGCCTCGGAGCCGGGAACGCTGTCGGTGATTCGGCACGTGTTCCCGGACCGGGGTGAACGCGCCCGCGCGCTCGGGGCGTGGGCGGCGGTCTCCGGTCTGGCGCTCGCCCTCGGCCCGGTGCTGGGCGGCGTGCTGGTGGGCGCGTACGGCTGGCGGTCGGTGTTCTGGTTCAACCTGATCGTCGGTGTGATCGTGCTGGCCGCCGCGCTGCGCTACGTACCGGAATCCGCTGACCCGCAACCGGGTCCGGTGGATCTGATCGGATTCCTTTCCGGCTCGGCGTTTCTCGCCTGCGTCATCTACGCGGGCATCTCCGGCGAGGAGATCGGCTACGGAACCGCCTCGGTGGTGAGCCTTTTTGTGGTGGGCGCCATCGCCCTGGTGGTCTTCCTGATCGCCGAAACCCGTGCCCGCAACCCCATGTTCGACTTCCACTACCTCAAACGCCCCATGGTGCGCAGCGCGCTGATCGTGGCGTTCGCCGTCTACTTCGGCGTCTTCTCGATCTTCTTCTTCACCGCCCTGTACCTGCAAGAGGTGTCAGGCTATTCGGGCTGGCGCACCGCCGCGGTTTTCGCCCCCATGGCGATAGCCATCATCCTGGGCGCACTGTTCGCAGGCTTCTGGGTGGCCCTGCGCGGTTCCCGCACCCCCATGATCACCGGCTGCGTACTGGGCGCGGCAGGCATCCTGCTGACCCGCCAAGTCCTAGGCGTCACACCGCATTTCGTCCCCCTGACCCTGGCTCTCACCCTGGCCGGTCTCGGCTTCGGCATCGCCGTGGTCCCTCTGACCTCCGCCGTCCTGTCCGGCGTCCCGGCCGAACACTCCGGCATGGCGGCCGCCGCCACCAACACCATGCGCCAGGTAGGCGCGGTAGTCGGCGTCGCAGCCCTCGGCTCCCTGGTGAATTCGTTCCTCAACGCCGACCTGAAAGACCGCCTCGACCAACTGGGCATCCCCCCGAACTTCCAATCGATAGTCATCGACGCCATAGAAACCGGAAAGGTCCCCACCGGCGGCGACTCCTCCGCCTCCGCCGCCTACGGCCCGATAGTCGACCACGTGATAACGGCGACCTATGCCGCCTTCCACCGCGGCCTTGAAGTGGCCCTGCTGGTTTCAGCGATCATGATCATCGCCGCCGCGCTCATCACGGCCGTCTCCTCCCGCGGCGACCACTCCGGCTACGAGTTCGAGACCTAGTCGAATCGGCTGCCACCGAGGACGAATGCGGCAGCTATCGAAGCCATGAAACCTGTTGTGCCGCAGTGACGAAGGATGCGCACGCGGCTGGATCCTTGTCGCCCGTGGGGGTCTCGACTCCGCTGTTCACGTCGACCGCGTACGGGTGCACCGTCGCGATCGCCTCGGCGACGTTGGCCGGGTTCAGGCCGCCTGCGAGGATCACCGGGCGGGCGAGGTCGGTGAGGGCTTTCACGATGGTGGCGCTGATCGACCAGTCGTGGGTTTCGCCGGTGCCGCCCAGGCGGGTGGCGGTGCGTGAATCCAGGAGTACGGCATCGCAATTCGCGGCCGCGGCGCGGGCGGCGTCGATCGATTCGGGGCCGGTGACGTGGACGGCCTGGACGATGCGGCGGCCGCCGGCGGTGTCGCGGACCTGGCGGACGGTGGCGGGGGTGACGAGGCCGTGTATCTGGATGGTGTCGGCGCCGATCAACTCCGCGACGCGGACGATGTCGGCTGCTTCCTCGAGGTGCGTCACCAGTACGCGGCTCACGAAAGGTGGGGCGAGGGCGGCGAGTTGGCGGGCTCGGGAGCCGGTGAGCGCGTCCTCGCTGAAATGTGTGACACCGCAGATGAATCCGACGGCGTCGGCGCCGGCCTCGACCGCGGTGCGCAGGTCGGACTCGGAGCGGATTCCGCAGAGCTTGGCGCGCACCGTCATGCCGGGCAGATTAGTCGCGGTCGCCGCTGGATGGCTGCTCGACGCGAAAGTCAGGGCCGGAGTGCCTCGGCCAGAGTCTGATTGAGTGCGATCGCCAGGCCCGCCAGGGCGCCGACGAGCATGTCGACCAGGTCGGTTCGGGTGATGGGTTCCTCGCGTAGCCAGGTGAGGGTGGTTTCCTCGACGAAGGCGATCCAGCCGCGGACGGCCAGGGCGAGGCTGGGGATGTCCTCGGCGTCCGGGGGGAGGGGGGCGGCGGTGAGGATGCGGTCGACCTGGGCGCGGCGGTGAGCGTCGACCATGGCGACGAGTTCGGGGCTGGCGCTGGCGGGGCCGCGCAGCAGGGCCAGGTAGGAGGTGCGGTTCTCGGTGACGTAGTCGACGTAGCGTTCCAGCGAGTCGCGCAGCATGTCGTAGGTGCCGAGGGTGGGGTCGGGTGCCGTGCGTTCCAGTAGCTGCGAATTGGCGTGCTGGATGATCGCCAGGTGGAAATCGCCCTTGGTGGGGAAGTAGTGGAACAGCAGGCCGCGGGAGATGCCCGCCTGCTTGGCGATCTCCCCGATCGAGACGTCTTCCAGGGCGCGTTCGCGCAGCATGCGCGCACCCAGTGTGATCAACTGCTGGCGGCGGTCCTCGGGGCTCAGGCGCACGCGTTTGACGGCCTCGTCGCCGGAGCGCGTCCGGGCGTTCGATTTGCTGCTCACGCTGCGCTCCTTGGTCACCGGTCCAACCCTACTGAACACGAGTCAATAGTATTGACTCGCGCTCAATAAGACCCTACTCTCGCGTATATGAGTCGCAAGGTTACAGACAAGGCTGTCGGCAACCGCCCTGCCCGGCATTCCCACGTCATCATCGTCGGCAGCGGATTCTCGGGCCTCGGCCTGGCCATTCGCCTGAGCCAGCAGGGCGTCGAGGACTTCCTGGTGCTCGAACGCGGCGGCGATGTCGGCGGCACCTGGCGCGACAACACCTACCCCGGCGCGGCCTGCGACGTCCCCTCGCAGCTCTACTCGTTCTCCTTCGCGCTCAACCCGGAATGGTCGCGCTCGTTCTCCAAGCAGCCGGAGATCCAGCGCTACATCCAGGGCGTCGCCGACAAGTACGGCGTCCGCGACAAGCACATCTTCGATTGCGAGATGACCGGCGCGCGCTGGAACGACGCCGACGCCCGCTGGGAGATCCAGACCAGCCAAGGCGCCTTCACCGCCGACATCCTGGTCTCCGCCGTCGGCGCGCTGTGCGAGCCGAACCTCCCGGATATCAAGGGCATCAACGACTTCCAGGGTGAGATCTTCCACTCCGCCCGCTGGAACCACGACTCCGATCTCGCGGGCAAGCGCGTCGCCGTCATCGGCACCGGCGCCTCCGCCATCCAGATCGTCCCGGCCATCGCCGAGCAGGTCGAGCACCTCGACGTCTACCAGCGCACCGCCCCCTGGCTGCTGCCGCGCGGCGACCGCGAGTACTTCGCCCCGGAGAAGCTGGCGCTCAAGAAGATTCCCGCGCTGCGCAGCCTCTACCGCGCCGGGATCTACGCCGTCCGCGAATCCCAGGTGATCGGCCTGGCCAAGTTCCCGCCCGCCATGCTGCTGCTCGAGGGCATCGCCCGCGCCAAGCTGTTCGCCGAGGTCCGCGATCCGGAACTGCGCCGCAAGGTGACCCCGGACTTCCGCATCGGCTGCAAGCGCATGCTCATCTCCAACGAGTACTACCCGGCGGTGAGCCGCGACAATGTCGACGTCGTCACCGACGGCATCAAGGAGATCCGCCCGGGCTCCGTCATCACCAAGGACGGCACCGAGCGCGAGGTCGACGCCATCATCGTCGCCACCGGCTTCCACGTCACCGACTCACCGGTCTACGAGACCGTCACCGGACGCGACGGCCGCACGCTCGCAGAGGTTTTCGACGCCATCGGCCAGCAGGGCTACAAGGGCTCGGCCATCCACAACTACCCCAACCTGTTCTTCATGCTGGGCCCGAACGTCGGCCTGGGCCACACCTCGATGGTGTTCATGATCGAATCGCAGATCAACTACATCTCCGACGCCGTCGCGCAGTTCGACAAGCGAGGCCTGCGCACCGTCGAGGTCCGCCAGGACGTGCAGGACGAGTACAACGCCGAGTTGCAGCGCAAGCTGCGGGGCGCGGTGTGGAGCACCGGCGGCTGCGCCTCCTGGTACCTCGACAAGCACGGCAACAACACCACACTGTGGCCGGACTTCACCTTCCGATTCCGTAGTCTGCTCGAGAAATTCGACACCGACGCCTACGAGACCACCACCGAGCCTGTCGCACAGGCTGTTTGATCCACCCCTCCTTCCGAGACAACCGAAAGCGGTAATCGTGAGCAACGATGCTTACTTCAAGGACAAGGTCTGTGTGATCACCGGCGCGGGCTCCGGCATCGGCCGGGCGCTGGCCGAGAACCTGGCCAAGCGCGGCGCGAAGCTGGCGCTCTCCGACATCGACACCGAGGGCCTCGCCGAAACCGTCGCCCGCTGCGAAAAGCTCGGCGCCCAGGTGAAATCCGATCGGCTCAATGTCGCCGAGCGGGAAGCCGTGCTGCTCTACGCCGACGAGGTCAAGAAGCACTTCGGCAAGGTCAACCAGATCTACAACAACGCCGGTATCGCCCACCACGGCGACGTCGTCGACACCGCGTTCAAGGACATCGAACGCATCATGGACGTCGACTTCTGGGGTGTCGTCAACGGCACCAAGGCCTTCCTGCCGTACCTGATCGAATCCGGTTCGGGCCACGTGGTGAACATCTCCAGCCTGTTCGGCCTGATCGCCGTCCCCGGCCAGAGTGCCTACAACGCCGCCAAGTTCGCGGTCCGCGGCTTCACCGAGGCGCTGCGCCAGGAAATGCTGATGAGTGGCGACCCGGTCAAGGTGACCTGCGTGCACCCCGGCGGCATCAAGACCGCCGTCGCCCGCAACGCCACCGTCTCCGAGGGCCTGGACCAGAAGAACCTGGCCGCGCTCTTCGACAGCAAGCTGGCCATGCACACCCCGGAGATGGCCGCGCAGACCATCACCGAGGCCGTCGGCAAGGGCCACGGCCGGGTGCTGATCGGCTGGGAGGCAAAGGCTCTCGACCTGTTCGTCCGCACCACCGCCTCGTACTACCAGCGCATCGCCGCGGTCGTGCAGAAGCGCGTCCTGCCGTAAGGGATCCCGCAATGCCCGATCTGACACTGCCGCTGCCGGTCATCCGCGCCGCCCTGAATCCGGTCTTCCGGATCATGCTCAATCACCGTCTGCCGTTCAGTGTGCAACGCGCGCTGATGGATTGGGGTTCGGTGGCGCAGCGCGCGCCACGCGGCACCCACGTCGAACGGGTCCGCCTCGGCGGCCGCCCGGCCGAACGCGTCACCGTCGGGCCGGTGTCCGACAGCGCCACCGTGCTGTACCTGCACGGTGGCGGCTACACCGTCGGCTCGCCGACCACGCACCGCTCGCTGGCCGCCTACCTGGCCCGCGAAACCGGTTGCCCGGTGCAGGTTCTCGACTACCGGCTGGCTCCGGAGCATCCGTTCCCGGCCGCCCTCGACGACGCCGAGGCGGCCTTCCTGGAACTGGTGTCCTTCGGGTACCGGCCGGATCGCATTGCGGTGTCCGGTGATTCGGCCGGTGGCGGGCTCTCGCTCGCCCTGGCCGAACGGCTGCGGGATGTGCACGGCATGACCCCGGCCGCGCTCGGCCTGATCGCGCCGTGGACCGATCCCAACGAAATCCCCACGCGCAACCGGGATCTCGTCATCAACAAGCCGTGGTCGCGGGCCTGTGCCGCCGCCTACCTCGGCGACGGTGACGGCTCCGACACCGGTTACGCACCGCTGCTCGGCGACCTGCGCGGGCTGCCCGACACCTACGTGCAGGCCGACGTCGACGAACTGCTGCACGACCAGTGCACGCGGCTGGTCGCCGAACTGCGCGCGGCCGGAGTGCGCACCGAGTACACCGAGACCGAAGGTCTCTGGCACGTCTCACAGTTACAGGCCGCACTGGCGAGTCCCGCCGCCCGTATCACCAGAGAACTCGGGGAGTTTCTGCGGCAGGCGCTTCGACCTGCGCAAACCCGATCCATAGGATAGAGGCAGAACCCCGCGGCGGATCGTCCGAGAACAGGTTCGGACGGTCCGCCGTGGGTTATCTGTGAGCGTGGCGTAAATTACCCGCCAGTAAACCCACTGTGGAAGGGCAGCGATGCGAGAGTTCGAAGTCCCGGCTACCTACACCATCCCGGAAAACGCCAATATGTCCGACGGCGCCTTCCGGCATGCGGAGCAGACGCCCGACCTGGTCGTCTTCAACACCCCGGATGGTAAGGGCGGTTGGAACGACGTCACGGCAACCCAGTTCGCGAAGGCCGTGACCGATGTGGCCAAGGGACTGGTCGCCTCCGGCGTCGAGCTCGGTGACCGCGTCGCCATCATGGCCGCCACCAGCTACGAGTGGGTTGTCCTCGACTTCGCCATCTGGGCCGCGGGCGGCTGCACCGTCGCCATCTTCGACAGCTCCTCCGCCGAGCAGGTGCGCTGGATCCTCTCGGACTCCGCCACCAAGCTGATCGTGGTGCAGAACGACAAGCATCGCGCCACCGTCGCGGAAATCGAAGGCGGACTGGGCGAGCTGAAGGAGACCCTGCGCATCGACGAGGACGCCATCGGCACCCTCGTCGCGCGTGGCACCGACCTCGACGACAGCGTCGTGCACGAGCGTCGCGCCCAGGTCAAGGCGTCCTCGCCCGCGACCCTCATCTACACCTCCGGTACCACCGGCCGCCCCAAGGGCGTCATGCTCTCGCATGCCAACCTGTACGCGGAGTCCGCCGCCGACCGTTCGGCCATGAGCGAATTCCTGCGCCCCGGCCGCAAGTCGCTGCTGTTCCTGCCGCTGGCCCACGTGTTCGCCCGCGCGGTCGCGCTCGCCGCCTTCGACGCCGGTGTCACCGTCGCGCACTCCGCCGACTGGTCCACGCTGGTCGAGCAGTTCGGCGCGTACAAGCCGAACTTCATCCTCTCGGTGCCGCGGGTGTTCGAGAAGGTGTTCAACGGCGCCAAGCAGAAGGCGCACGACGGCGGCAAGGGCAAGATCTTCGACTACGCCACCGAGATCGCCATCAAGTACAGCGAATCGCTGCAGACCGGCGGCCCCGGCATCGTGCTCAAGTTGCAGCACACCGTGTTCGACAAGCTGGTGTTCTCCAAGCTGCGTGAGGCCATGGGCGGCGAGTGCGAGTCCGCCGTCTCCGGCGGCGGCCCGCTGGGCGCGCGCCTGGGCCACTACTTCCGCGGCGCGGGCGTCACCATCTACGAGGGCTACGGCCTCACCGAATCCACCGCCGCCGTCAGCGTGAACACCCCCAAGTTCATCAAGGTCGGCTCGGTCGGCCGCCCGCTGCCCGGCCACGCCGCGAAGGTCGCCGAGGACGGCGAACTGCTCATCCGCGGCCCGGTCGTGTTCGGCGGCTACTGGAACAACCCGGAGGCCAGCGCCGACGCCTTCGACGCCGACGGCTGGTTCAAGACCGGTGACCTCGGCGCGATCGATGAGAACGGCTTCATCGCCATCACCGGCCGCAAGAAGGAAATCCTGGTCACCGCGGGCGGCAAGAACGTCTCCCCGACCATGCTCGAGGATTCGCTGCGCCAGAGCCCGCTGATCAGCCAGGTCATGGTCGTCGGCGACGGCCAGCCCTTCATCGGCGCGCTCATCACCCTCGACCAGGAGACCCTGCCGGGCTGGATGGCGCGCAACGGGATTCCCGCCGAGACCCCGATCGAGCACGTCATCGAGAACCCGGCCCTGGTCGCCGAGATCAACGAGGCCGTCGCCGCCACCAACAAGCTGGTGTCGCACGCCGAGGCGATCAAGAAGATCCGCATCCTGCCGGTCGACTGGACCCAGGAGGGCGGCGAGCTCACCCCGAAGCTGTCGCTCAAGCGCAACGTCGTCATGAAGGAGTATGCGGCCGACGTGGACGCGATCTACTCCTGATCCACCGCTCGAACAGCCTGGGGCCCACGGTTTTCGTGGGCCCCAGGCTTTTTCAGTCCTCCGAGACGCGTTCGCGGGCGAAGCTCGCGGCCGCCAGTTCGCGAAAACGCCTGGCGGCCAACGAAAGATAGGCGTCCTCGCGCCACGCCAGATGCAGGGTGCGACGACAGTAGACCTCGTCGAGACGCAGCCAGGCCACCGGCGGACCGGGATAGTCGCGCGCCAGGCCGGGAAGCAGACCGACGCCGAGCCCGGTCGCGATCAGAGCGCGCACCGCCGACGGGTCGTCACCCTCGCACACGATCACGGGCCGCAATCCCGCGCGTGCGAAGACCTTGTCGAGCACGGTGCGCTGCCAGTATTCGGGCGAGGTCGTGATGAACGGTTCGTCCGCGAGTTCGCCGACCGTGACCCGCTCGCGGCCCGCGAACCGGTGATCAGGCGAAACCGCCAGCAGCACTTCCTCGTCCAGTAGCTCCTGATGGACCAGACCGGGCGCGTCCGGCGGATAGGAGATCACCCCGAGGTCGATCTCACCGGCGATCAGGCGAGCGGTCACCTCGGCCGTGGTCCCGGAGCACAGCTGCACGCGCGCACCGGGATACGCCCGCACGAAGTCCTTGATCGCGTGCTGGAGGATCTTCAGGTTCTCCGCGCCGATCAGCGCCGCACCCTGCTCGAGCCCGGCCAGATCGGCCACTTCCCGCCGGGCGCCCTCCAGTTCGTCCAGAGCCCGCTCCACCCGCGTGAGGAATGCCGCGCCGAACCGGTTCAGCCGCAGCCGCCGCCCCTGACGATCGAAAAGCGGTACACCCAGCTCGTTTTCGAGCCGGGTGATGGTGCGACTCAGCGACGGCTGCGCTACCCGCAGCTCCGCCGCGACCCGGCTGATGTTCTCGGTGCGCGCCACCATCCGGAAATAGCTCAGCTGCAGCAGATCCATGCTCATACCTCCAAAGGCATGACGGTATAGCTATTTTGGTCGTGGAAGGTATCAGCGGGCAGTCCTACCGTTCGAGACATGACCGCGATACAAGTCTCCGCCGGGCCCGAATCCGCCACTGCCACAGCGAATCCCTGGATCACACTGGTGGCCGTCACCGGCGGCCAATTCCTGGCCGTGCTGTCCACCACGGTGATCAGCGTGGCGCTGCCGACCATCGCCCGCGACCTGCACGCGGATGCCACGGCTGCCGAATGGATCGTCAACGCCTACGTGCTGGTCTACGCCAGCCTGCTGATGCTCACCGGCGGGCTCGGTGACCGCTACGGCCGCAAGGGCGTCTTCCTGCTCGGCATGGCGACCTTCGCGCTCGGCGCGCTGATCGGCGGGCTGGCCACCAGCATTCCGATGCTGTTGGCGGGCCGCGTCATTCAGGGCCTCGGCCCCGCCCTGCTGGTGCCGACCAGCCTCGCCGTGGTGCGCGCCGCCTTCCCCGACGAGCGGAAGCGGGCGGTCGCCATCGGGGCCTGGTCGACCTCCTCCGGCTTGGCCCTGGCGGTGGGCCCGATCCTCGGCGGCCTCGTCGTCACCGGTCTCGGCTGGCGCTGGGTGCTGCTGCTGAACGTGCCGCTGGTGCTGGTGTTCGCCACCATCGCCGCGCTCATCGTCCCGCGTCAGCCACGCACCGCGACCACCGGCCGATTCGACTGGCAGGGCGCGGTGCTGACCACGCTGTCGGTGGCCGCGCTGTCCTACGGATTGACCGAAGGCCGACAAGAGGGCTGGACCTCCCCGCTGATCCTGGCCGCCTTCGGCCTGGCCCTCGCCGCCGCGATCGCATTCGTGAGCTGGGAACGGCGACACAGTGATCCGCTGGTCGACCTCGCCCTCTTCGGTCATCGCGGCTTCACCGCGGCCAACCTGGCCGGTGCCGTCGCCTTCTTCGCCTTCGTCGGACTGGTCGTCTACCTGAGCGCGTATTTCCAACTGGTGCAGGGGCATTCGGCCATTCGGACCGGACTCGACGTCTGCGCCATCGGCATCGCGTTCGCTGCGGCGACCCCCATCTCCGGCCGCCTGGTCGCCCGCGTCGGCGCGCGGCCGCCCATGGTCACCGGTCTCGCCCTCGCCGGTTCCGCGATCCTGGGCCTGTTGAGCATGAACCGCACCACCGGCCTGGCCGGACTCTGGTGGCTGCTCGCCCTCGGCGGCTTCGGCCTCGGTCTGTGCCTGACCCCGATGACCGCGACCGTGCTCGCCGCCGTCGCACCGCACCGCGCCGGAATGGCCTCCTCGGTACACAACGCGCTACGACAACTCGGCCAGGTCCTCGGCGTCGCCGTCCTGGGCACCCTCGTCTACACCGGTCCGCTCCCGAGCATCACCGGACTGCACCACGCCTTCCTGGTTGCAGGCGGCGGTCTGCTGACCATGGCCGCCATCGCCGCCGTCGCATTGCGGACACCGGCGCGCTGAGCACTCTCACAGGTGCGCGTCACTGTTCTGTAATTGTTCGGGCGGGTTCGGGGCGGCGGGTGCGCAGTAGGGTCGGGATGTGACCGAGCGTGGATTGCGGATGGCCGGTGGGATCGTCGCCGGTGGGGTCACGCTGGGCGTGGCCGAGGTAGTGTCGCTGCTGGTCAGCCCCGACAGCACGCCGTTGCAGGCGGTGGGGGGATGGATCGTCGATCACACGCCGGACGGGTTTCGGGAATGGGTGATCGGGCTCGTCGGGACCAATGACAAGACGCTGCTGTTCGTTTGTATGGGGGTGGCGGCGGTCGCGTTGGCGGCCACCGCCGGAGTGCTCGAGCGGAGTCGGCGGCCATTGGGGTCGGTGCTGTTCGGCGTGTTCGGGGTGCTGTCGTTGCTGGCGGCCGTGGGTCGACCGGCCGCTTCGTGGACGTGGGCATTTCCGGCGATTCTTGGTGGGGTCGCGGGAATTCTGTTGCTGCGCAGCCTGATCGAGCGGATCGAACGGTTCGAGGACATGGCGGCGGTGTCGAGTGCGGGGGAGCGGGACTCGGCCCTCGCCGGGGCGGTTGCCGGTGGTTCGACATCGGGAGGGACCTCCGGATCGGGGCGGACGCCGGGTTCCGGTGTGGCGCTGGGGGAATCGTCGCCGTTGACGCCCGCCGAACTGGCGGTGGAGCGGCGGCAGGTGATGCGGGGGATCTTCATCGCGGGTGGGATCGCGGTGGTCGGCGGGGTGGCGGCGCGGATCGTCGGATTGCGGTCGCGGAGTGTGTCGGCCGAGCGGGCCGAGGTGCAGTTGCCGACGCCGAGCGTTCCCGCTCCGGTATCGGAACCCGGTGCGGATCTTTCGATTCCGGGCATCTCGCCCTACATGACCGCGAACGACGACTTCTATCGGATCGACACCGCGCTCAGCGTGCCGCAGGTCAGCAAGGACACCTGGTCGTTGCGGATCCACGGGATGGTGGATCGCGAAATCACCTTGAAATACGCCGATCTCGCGGCCCGCGCGCCCATCGAGCGGCTCGTGACACTGACCTGCGTCTCGAATCCGGTGGGCGGGGACCTGATCGGCAACGCGCGCTGGCTGGGGTATCGCCTGGACGAGTTGCTCGCCGCGGCCGGACCGCATCCGGACGCGGACATGGTGCTCTCGCGCAGCATCGACGGATTCACCGCGGGCAGTCCGCTGTCGGTGGTGATGGACGGCCGCGACGCCATGCTGGCCGTCGGCATGAACGGGGAGGCGCTGCCCACCGCGCACGGGTATCCGGCGCGGCTGGTGGTGCCGGGGCTGTACGGATACGTCTCCGCGACCAAATGGGTGACCGAGATCGAACTCACCAGATTCGATAAGGCGCAAGCGTTCTGGACCGAACGCGGCTGGTCGGAGAGGGGGCCGATCAAGACCGAATGCCGGATCGACACGCCCCGCGCGCACGGCACCTTCGCGGCGGGCAAGCTGACCGTCGCCGGTGTCGCGTGGGCGCAGCATCGCGGCATCAAGGGGGTGGAGGTGCGGGTGGATCAGGGTGCCTGGCAGCCCGCGCGGCTGGCGGTGGAACCGTCGATCGACACCTGGGTGCAGTGGGCCTTCGACTGGGAGGCAGCCGGTTCCGGGCTGCACACCATCTGGGCGCGCGCCACCGACAACACGGGGGCCACGCAGACCGATCAGCAGCAGGACGTGGTGCCCGACGGTGCGACCGGATATCCGTCTCTCACCGTGCGAATCAGTTGACGCTCCTGCGAATCCACTGATCTCGGGCATCGCGAACCGACTGATCGGTTGCGGCACGCCGGAACGGGCAGGGAAAATTCCGAACGGCCGTTTTGCCGGGGCCCGCGGTTTACGATCGGCGCGGCCAGCCGTCGCCCGATCCACCCCACGCAGGGAGCCGAGGGAACGCATGTCCGGAGTACTCGAATGGGCGCGGGCGGAAAACCTGCAGCCCGAACCGATCACGCTCGACATCTGGAAGAGGTTGCCCCGCGACTTCTGCCGTCTCGTCGAAGTCGTGAACGGTGACGTGGTGCGCGCCGAACCCCCCGCGCTCGCGCACCGCAATGCCGCGCGCCGCCTCGCCGAGATGCTGGAGTCGGCCGCCGAGCTGCACATGAGCCGCTACAACGACGGCTGGCTCTACGTCGGCATCGACCAGGACGTGCTGCTGTGGGAAACCCCGCGCGTCACCATGCGCCGCCCTGACCTCGCGCTGTTCTCCTGCGCCCCGGCCGATGTCGGCTTGCTCGCCGCGCAGCGCGTGAAGATCGCGGTCGAGGTGGTCTCCCCGATCACCGAACGCATCGACACCGCCGACAAGCAGGCCGAGTACGCGCTGGCCGGAATCCCTTGGTACTGGCTGGTTTACCTGGACGGAGACCGGGTCAGCTACATCCAGACCCACGTGCTGGTGCTCGGGCACTACCGGCCGCTGCGGCGGCTGGTCGCGCACATCGGCACCACGGTGGTGGACATGCCGATCGAGATCCACCTCGACTGGACGCGGCTGATCAGCCTCATCCTCTGAGCGAACGACAGCGGCCCCCGTCGTCTGGAGACGACGGGGGCCGTGGTCATTCAGCCTGCGGGACAGGCTGTTTCGCGATACTTCAGTGCGCGCCGATATTCGCCTTCGCCGCATCGTCCTGCTTGTCGCCGGAGGACTTGGCGTGCCCGACGAACATCGCCGAGGCGACCACACCGATCAGCAGGATTCCCGCGGGCAGGTACAGCGACTGACTCAGCGCGGTGCTGAGCTTCTCCAGGATCGGATCCCGCACCACCGCGGGCAGATTGCTCAGGCTCTGCCCGCCGCCGCCCTCGCCGATCGGGCCGCCGGGCAGCCCCTGCGCGGCGATCCGCGCCGAGAGCAGCGCGCTGATCGCGGCCGAACCCAGCACGGAACCCACCTGACGGGTGGTGTTGTAGACACCGGCGCCCGCACCGGCCTGCTGCACCGGCAGACCGTGGGTGGCGGTGGTGGCCAGCGGCGCCCAGATGCAGGCGTTGGCGATACCGGCGATGCCGCCGATCACCATGAACAGCGCGATCGAACCGTCCGGCTTCATCAGCGCGGAGAATCCGAACAGCGTCGCGGAGAACACCGCGAAGCCGACGGTCGGAATCACCCGCGGCGCGACACGATCCGAGATCTTGCCGATGATCGGCGCGAACACGCCGGTCAGAATCGCCATCGGCGCGAACACCAGTGCCGACCGCGTCGGCGACATGCCGTGCACCTGCTGCAGGTAGAAGTAGGTCGGCACGAAGATGCTCGTCACCGATGCGCCCATGGCCGCGATGGCCAGGTTGGAGAACGCGAAGTTGCGGTCCTTGAACAGGCTCAGCGGCACCAGCGGCTCACCGGTATTGCGGGCCTGGTTGACGATGAACAGCCCGAGTACCACCAGACCGGCGATGATCATGGCCCAGATCCAGGCATCCCAGTGGTGGGTGTTGCCCTCCTGGATGCCGAACACCAGCAGGAACATGCCGACCGCCGAGAGCGCCACCCCGACCAGGTCGAACTTGTGCCGGTTGGTGGGCAGCGACGGCACCAGCACGTACGCCGCGATGAACGCGATGATGCCGATCGGCACGTTCACGTAGAAGATCCACTGCCAGCCCTGCCAGTCGACCAGCACGCCGCCCAGGATCGGGCCGACCAGGGTCGCGAGACCGGCGACGCCGCCCCACAGGCCCATGGCCGCGCCGCGCTTGTCCGGCGGGAAGGTGCGGGTGATGACCGCCATGGTCTGCGGCGTCATCAACGCCGCGCCCAGGCCCTGCACCGCGCGCGCCGCGATCAGCATGTTGATGCTGGTCGACTCGGCGCACCACAGCGAGGCGAGGGTGAAGACGACCAGGCCGCCCAGGTAGATGTTCTTGGGGCCGAAGCGATCTCCGAGCCGCCCGGTGACCAGCAGCGGGACCGCGTAGGCCAGCAGGTAGGCCGAGGTCACCCAGATCACCTGGGAGACATCGGCGTTCAGGTCCTTCATGATCGCCGGATTGGCCACCGCGACGATGGTCATGTCCAGCAGGATCATGAAGAACCCGACGACCAGCGCGTATAGCGCGGGCCACGGATTACGTTGTGTGGACATGGATTCGGGTTCCTAACTCGGGGGGTTGGTTCGGACGGCCGCGAGATCGGCCTCGGTGAGGCTGGCGCCCCAGTCGTGGCCGAGGGTGTCCTCGGGTGGATCGCAGCGCATGCCGGTCTCGCCGTCGAAGCGCTCCCATTCGATTTCGCCGTTGTCGAGTTCAGCGACGAAGTCCCGCAGCCAGCGCGCCTCCGCGGAGACGCCGTTGTGCAGGTAGTCGATGACAAGCCAGTACCGCCTGGGGACCTGCCGGTTCACCGTCCACTCGCGCAGAGCCTCGAGTTCGGTGATGCGGCTGTCGAGCCAGGTGAGCCGTTCGCGCAGTACCGCGCTGACTTCGCCCACGGGAAGATTGTGCGCCTCGGCCAGTGCGACCGGAAAAATCGGGTACTCCGAGACCGGTGTCCGCAAGATTTCCGTGATCCGTTCACGCAGGGCCTGACGGCCCGCGCTGCTGATCCGGTAGGTGGTCCGTTCCGGTCGATTACCGGCCCGATCGGTGCCTTCCGCGCGCACCAGCTCCTGCTCCGCGAGACGCGCCACGGCGTGGTAGAGCGAGCCCGGCCTGACTTTGATCAACTCGTCCTCATGGCGGCTGATCAGCAGTTGAAACATCTCGTAGGGGTGCATGGGTCGTTCCTCGAGCAGTGCGAGCACCGCCACCGCCATAGGGGTGAGCGCCGGGATCGCCTGCTTTCCCATCGCGTCCTCCGTTCCCGCCGATCGTCCGATCGCATCGCCGACCGCGGATCATCCGCACCAAATATTCCGTGTGGAATATACGACGCGGAACAGTTGGCGCGCAAGTATCGGAGGACCAGCCTCCGCTAGCGCGGTGACCGTGGGAGGTACGCCGGATGTCGGTACGGCATCGACCTCATGAGCCGGATTCGACGACCTCCGGGGCGGCGGCCCACGCCTCGTCGTCGAAGACCCCGCGCCAGGCAGCGGTGTCCGCGAGCCGTTCCCCGAGCGGAACGGCCTCGGCCGCCGCGAGCAGCCCGTGCCCGCGATGCACCAGATCGATGTGATCGGCCCAGCGCGCGTGCATCCAGCGCGCGTCGTCATGCGCGCAGTCGATGCCCGCGTTCTCGCAGCCCTTCAGATCGAAACGCAGCTTGGCACAGAGCATTCGGCCGTCGGCGTCCATCGGCGCGTCCAGTGCCACGACCACGCGGCGCGCCGTCCCGCGCATGCGCCGGTGCTCCAGCGCCAGTGTGCGCCGCAGGGCATGCGGCGCAACCAGACTCAGGCACAGCACCGCCGCGACGACGCCGATCACCGTCTCCAGCAACCGATCCCGAATCGTCGCCCCCGCCGAGCCGCCGAGAGTGCCTGCGCCACCGGCGAACAGGGCCAGCGGCGTGATGAACAGCACCGCGATCCCGTAGTTCGCCGCCACGAACAGCTCGGTCGCGAACATCAGCGCCGCCACCAGCCCCACCAGCGCATAGCCGGTGAGCCCCAGCTGATACAGCCCCGCGAACGCCACCACGCCCACCGCGGTCCCCGCGAACCGATGGATCGCGCGCGCCCGCCCGCCGATTCGATGCGGACCCTGCGCCAGTACCACCAGCGCGGTGAGCATCGCCCAATACGGATGTAATCCATTCAGCGCCAACGCGATCGCCCCCGCCCCGGCGCACGCCACTCCCACCCGCACCGTGGTGGTCACCGCGTGCGAGTCCGGCGTCCACGACCGTCGCAGCCGCCGCAGGACGGCCGGCTGCCGCGCCGCCCGCGACCGATCCCCGCGCAGCAGATCGATCCCCACGCCGATCCCCGTCACCAGCAGCGCCCCCACCGCACCCAGCCCCGCACATCCCAGAACCACCTCGGGCCGCACGCCGGCTCCGGTAGCCGCGATCGCCCCGGAGGCGGACGTCATGAAGAACAAGGCCCCCGGCGGTCCCACCCTGACCGCGTTGATCACGTACACCGCCGTCATGGCCACCACGGTCAGCATCACCACCGCAACCGTCCCGAGCGAGGCCCGGCCCGCCAGTGCGTGCCCGAGCAGCGCCCCCACTGCCACCCCGCCCAGCAATCCGGCCGCAGCACCGGCGACGGACCCGATCCGCGACCGCACCGGCCGCCCGTCGCCGTACATCACCGCGAACGCCCCGAACGCCGCCAGCATGGCGTACTGCGGATATCCGCCCGCGACCAGCGCGCACGCCGACAACCCGAACGCCGCCGCGGTCCGGACCCCGGATCGCCAGCGGTGCCAGATCGGTCCCAGCCCGAACACCAACGCTCGCAATCGGGTACTCGGCGGCGACTTGGGCAACGCGTAGGGAACCGGACTCATCCACCCATTTCAACACTGCATCGCTACCGCATGGCAACTACCCCGGTGCGCGATCGCCGCCGGAAACGACACGGGGCCGGATCTCGGTGAGAGATCCGGCCCCGCACGGGGATTCGATGGACTAGACGGTCGGGGTGAACGCCTCGTTCACGATTTCCGCCTGCTCCACGGCGTGCACCTTCGACGAACCCGAGGACGGGGCCGACATGGCGCGACGCGAGATGCGGCGCAGCTTGCCGAAACGAGCCGGGAGGATCTCCGGCAGGTTCAGACCGAAGAACGGCCAGGCGCCCTGGTTGGCCGGTTCCTCCTGAACCCAGGCGAGGTCGGAGGCATTGGGGTAGCCCTCGAGCGCCTCGTTCAGGCGGTACTTCGGAATCGGGTACAGCTGCTCGACGCGCACGATGGCGACGTCCTCGCGGTTGTGCTTGTTCTTCTCGGCGACCAACTCGTAGTAGATCTTGCCGGAGGTGAGCAGCACCCGCTTGACCTTGGAACGGTCACCGTTGCCCGACTCGTAGGTCGGCTCCTCGAGGACGGTGCGGAACTTGTTGTCCGTGAAGTCCTCGATCTCCGAGACCACAGCCTTGTTGCGCAGCATGGACTTCGGGGTGAAGACCACCAGCGGGCGGCGGATGCCGTCCAGGGCGTGGCGGCGCAGCAGGTGGAAGTAGTTCGACGGGGTGGACGGAACCGACACCGTCATCGAACCCTCGGCGCACAACTGCAGGAAGCGCTCGATACGACCCGAGGTGTGGTCGGGACCCTGGCCCTCGTGACCGTGCGGGAGCATCAGCACGACCTCGGAGAGCTGACCCCACTTGGCCTCACCGGAGGAGATGAACTCGTCGATGATGGACTGCGCGCCGTTGACGAAGTCACCGAACTGCGCCTCCCACAACACGAGTGCGTCCGGGTTGCCCAGCGAGTAGCCGTACTCGAAGCCGACCGCCGCGTACTCCGACAGCGCGGAATCGTGCACCGCGAACCAGCCCGGGTTCTTGGACCCGATGTTGTGCAGCGGCGTGTACTCCGCACCGGTCTTGCGGTCGATGATCACCGAGTGCCGCTGCGAGAACGTGCCGCGGCGCGAGTCCTGACCGGTCAGGCGAACAGCCTTGCCCTCGTCGATCAGCGTGCCGAAGGCCAGCAACTCGGCCATGGCCCAGTCGACCTTGCCCTCATAGGCCATCTCGCGGCGCTTGTCCATGACCGGCTTGACGCGCGGGTGGACACTGAAGCCCTCCGGCGGGCTGACGAACGCGTCGCCGATCCGCTGCAGCACCGTCTTGTCCACGGAGGTAACGAGATTCGGCGGCAACTGCTGCTCGTCCTCGACCGACTCCGACGGCTCCGGCGGGAACTTCTCCAGCTCGCGCACCTCGTTGAAGATCCGCTCCAACTGCCCCTGGTAGTCGCGCAGGGCGTCTTCGGCTTCCTTCATCGAGATGTCGCCACGGCCGATCAGGCTCTCGGTGTACGCCTTTCGCACCGAGCGCTTGGTGTCGATCACGTCGTACATGCCCGGCTGGGTCATCGACGGGTCGTCGCCCTCGTTGTGGCCGCGACGGCGGTAGCAGATCATGTCGATCACCACGTCGCGGTGGAACTTCTGCCGGTAGTCGACGGCCAGCTTGGCCACCCACACACAGGCTTCCGGGTCGTCACCGTTCACGTGGAAGATCGGCGCGCCGATGAACTTCGCGATGTCCGTGGAGTATTCGGTGGAACGCGAGTACTCGGGAGCCGTGGTGAAACCGATCTGGTTGTTCACCACGATGTGCACGGTGCCACCGGTGCGGTAGCCGCGCAGACCCGACAGGTTCAGCGTCTCGGCCACCACGCCCTGACCGGCGAAGGCCGCGTCACCGTGCAGCATCAGCGGCACGACGGAGAACGAACGGTTCTCCTCGCCGCGAGTGACGAGATCTTCCTTGGTGAGCAGATCCTGCTTGGCGCGCACCAGACCCTCGAGCACCGGGTCGACGGCCTCCAGGTGCGAGGGGTTGGCGGTCAGCGAGACCTCGATCTCGTTGTCGCCGAACATCTGCAGGTAGGTGCCGCGCGCACCGAGGTGGTACTTCACGTCGCCGGAGCCGTGGGTGGCCGCCGGGTTCATGTTGCCCTCGAACTCGGTGAAGATCTTCGAGTACGGCTTGCCGACGATGTTGGCCAGCACGTTGAGGCGACCGCGGTGCGGCATGCCGATGACGACCTCGTCGAGGGCGTACTCGGCGCACTGGTCGATGACGCCGTCCATCATCGGGATGACCGACTCCGCGCCCTCGAGCGAGAAGCGCTTCTGGCCGACGTACTTGGTGGCCAGGAAGGTCTCGAACGCCTCGGCCGCGTTGAGCCGGGACATGATGTACTTCTGTTCGGCCACAGTCGGTTTCGCGTGCTTCTGCTCCACGCGGTCCTGAATCCACTTGAGCTGCTCGGGATCCAGGATGTGGGTGTACTCCACACCCACATGGCGGGCGTAGGCGTCGCGCAGGATGGACAGCACGTCGCGCAGCTTCATGCGCTCCTGGCCGTGGAAGCCCGCGACATTGAATTCGCGGTCCAGGTCCCACAGGGTCAGACCGTGCTGGGTGACATCCAGGTCGGGGTGCGACCGGAACTTGTCCTTCACCAGCCGCAGCGGGTCGGTGTCGGCCATCAGGTGGCCGCGGCTGCGGTAGGCGTTGATCATTTCCTGGACGCGCGTCGACTTGTCGATGCCGCGTTCCTGAATGTCCTTGCGCCAGCGCACCGGCTCGTAGGGGACACCCATGCCGTGGAAGATCTCGTCGTAGAACTCGTCGGAGATCAGCAGGTTGTGGATGGTGCGCAGGAAGTCGCCGGACTCCGCGCCCTGGATGATGCGGTGGTCGTAGGTCGAGGTCAGGGTCATCAGCTTGCCGATGCCCAGATCGGCCAGCTGGCCGTCGCTCATGCCCTGGAATTCGGCCGGGTACTCCATGGCGCCCGCGCCGATGATCGCGCCCTGACCCTGCATGAGCCGCGGCACCGAGTGATTGGTGCCGATGGTGCCCGGGTTGGTGAGCGAGATGGTGACGCCCGAGAAGTCGTCGTTGGTCAGCTTGCCGTCACGCGCGCGCCGGACCACGTCCTCGTAGGCGCTGTGGAACTGCGTGAAGGTGAAGCCCTCGGTGTTCTTGATGGCCGCGACCGCGAGCGCGCGATTGCCGTCCTTGCCCGGAAGGTCGATGGCCAGACCGAGATTGGTGTGCGCCGGGGTGACCGCGTTCGGCTTCCCGTCGATCTCGGCGAAGTGCCGGTTCATGTTCGGGAAGGCCTTGATGGCCTGCACGATCGCGTAACCCAGCAGATGGGTGAAGGAGATCTTGCCACCGCGGGTACGGGCCAGGTGATTGTTGATGACCAGACGGTTGTCGATCATCAGCTTCGCCGGAATGGCACGCACCGAGGTGGCGGTGGGGACGGCCAGCGAGGCCGACATGTTCTTCACCACGGCCGCGGCGGGGCCGCGCAGCACCTTGGTCTCGTCTTCGGCGCTCGGCTTCGGGCCACCGGAGGTGGGGGAGGCATTCGAAGTCGGGGCGGGGGTGGTCTGCGGGGCTCGAACCTGCGCGGGCGCCGGGGCGGGCGCGACAGCGGCAGGGGCGGGAGCCGGAGCTGGGGTGGCGGCGGGGGCAGGCGACGCAGCGGCGGGTGCCGGAGCGACGGCCGCGGCCGTCTGGCTGTTACCAGTCTCGGCTGTGTTCTCCGGCGTGTAGTCCGCCAGGAACTCGTGCCAGCTTTCATCGACCGACGAGGGGTCTTGCTTGTACTTCTGGTACATCTCGTCGACGAGCCACTGGTTCTGTCCGAACTGGGATGTTGAGCTGCTCACAGCAGGTGTTCGCCTCATTTCGTTCTTCGCGCTGCGACGTTTGTGACGTGCCCGGCACGGGTAATCGGCGGATGCGCGCCGATGCGCCCTCTCTGAGGATATGCCCACCCCTGTTCACCAACGGGCATGGCTACCACCGAGCGGACACATTCTCGCGTGACGACTCGTCCTCGTTCGAGAATATTCCTTCCATCGCCCGTGCCGCAGCCCAGAGCCGGGAGTAGGCCCCGCGCGTCGCCAGCAGTTCTTCGTGCGTTCCGATTTCGGTGATGCGGCCGCGCTCCACGACGGCGATCCGATCGGCCTGCGCGGCCGTCGCCAGCCGGTGCGCGACGATCACGGAAGTTCGCCCGCGCGTTACCGATTCGCTCGCTACCAGCACCGATGCCTCGGCGGCCGGGTCCAGCACCGCGGTGGCCTCGTCCAGTAGCAGCAGGTCCGGACCCACCAGCTCGGCGCGGGCCAGCGCGATGAGCTGCCGCTGCCCGGCCGAGAGACCGCGTCCGCGTTCGCCGACCGCCTGCCGCATTCCGCGCGGTAGCGCGGTGATGGTTTCCAGTGCGCCCACCGCCGCGGCCGCCGCCCGGATCTGCGCGGCGGTGGCGTCCGGTTTCCCGAATGCAATGTTGCTGGCGATATCGCCGGTGAACAGGTGAGCTTCCTGAGGAACCACACCCAGCCGGGAACGGAACTCGGTGAGCCGATAGTCGCGAATATCCACGCCGTCCACCGTGATTGCGCCGTGATTCCCGTCACCAGCGGCCCGCGGCATGTCGTAGAGCCGGGCCAGCAGTTTCACGATGGTCGACTTGCCCGCGCCGGTCTCGCCGACCAGGGCCAGGCTGCCGCCCGCCGGAATGCTCAGGCTCACGCCGTCGAGTGCCGGTTCCCGGGCGCCGGAGTACCGGAAGCGGACGTCGTCGAAGACGACCTCGCCGTTCAAGCGGTCCTCGATGCGGACCGCGTCGGCCGGATCCGGGGCGATGGAGGACTTCGTGCGCAGCAGTTCCCCGATGCGCCGCAACCCGACCCGGGCCTGCTGGTAGCCGTCGAAGAGCTGCGAGAGCTGCATGATCGGGCCGAACAGCAACTCCAGGTACAGCACGAACGCCACCAGCGTGCCCGGCGAGGTGCTGCCGTGCGCGACCGCCCAGGCACCCGTGAACACCACGGTCGCCAGCGCCAGATCCGCCCACATGCCGACGAAGGCGAAGAACAGCGCGATGGCGCGCTGTGCCCGCATCCGGCTGACCCGGAAGTTGTTCGAGTACCCGGCGAAGCGGGCCGCGGAGGCCGCCTCGTGCCGATTCGCCTGCACCGCACGCAGACCCGCGACGTTCTCGGCGAAGTCGGCATTCACTGTGGCCGAATGTTCGCGCGCCGCACTGTAGGCGGAGTCGGAGATCTTGCGGAACCACCAGGTGGCCAGCAGCAGCGGCGGCAGCGTCACGAACACCACCAGCGCCAGGTGCACATCGATCACCAGCAGCGCCACCGCGATGCCGACCACGCTCAGCAGCGCGATCAGCGCGTCGGGCAGGCCGGTCTGCAGGAAGGTCGAGAGCGCGTCGATGTCGGTGGTCATCCGGGTCATGATGCGGCCGGACAGTTCTCGCTCGTAGAAGTCCAGTCCGAGCCGTTGCAGATGCGCGTAGCTGCGCACCCGCAGCCCGAACAGCACCCGTTCCCCGGCGCGGTTGCTCCACACCAGCGAGGTCGCGGCCACCACCCAGCCCACGACCACCAGCACGACGCCCATGGCGGTCGCCCACACCAGTGCTCCGGCATCGTGTTTGCCGACCCCGGAGTCCACCGCGTACCGCACGATCGACGGGAAGCCCACGCCGACAACGGCGTTCACCGCCAGCAGCAGGATGGTCCCGACGACCAGCCACTTCACCATGCCGAGCGCCCGCAGCAACCGGAATCCGGGATCGGGCTCCCGCAACTCCGCCGCGTCCATCCGGGGCTGTTCGGTGGCCGGTGGCAGGTGCCCCAGCACCCGCCGAACTTCTTGCGGCGTATCGCGATCCGGTTCGTCGTTGACCGATCCCGCTGCCGCCGAACCGGTTTCGAGCAGCTCGGGTGAGCCGGTCGCGGTGGGGCCGCCGTCCAGCTGCTCCAGCTCGTCGATCGCGTTCGGTAGTGCGTCCGGGGCGGGCAGGCGGATGACCCGGTCGGCATGCGCCAGGGTGGATTCGCGGTGCGCCAGGATGAGGGTGGTGCGACCGGAATCGGTGGGCAGAGCGTCGAAGATGGCGGCCTCGGTGACGGCGTCCACCGCGGAGGTGGCGTCGTCGAGGACCAGGATGCGCGGGTTGGACAGCAGGGCGCGGGCCAGGGCGATGCGCTGGCGCTGACCGCCGGAGAGGGTGAGCCCGCGTTCGCCGACCACGGTGTCGTAGCCGTCGGGCAGGGCGGCGATGAAGTCCTCGGCGGCGGCCTGTTCGGCGGCGGCGCGGATCTCCTTCTCGGTGGCGTCGGGACGACCCAGGGCGATATTGGCGGCGATGGTGTCCGACAGCAGGAACGCGTCGTCGAAGACCACGCCGATCGCGGACCGCAGGTCGGCGGCGCGCAGCTCGGCGATGTCGACGCGGGAATCCTTGCCGTACAGGCTGATCCGGCCGGAGTCGGGGGAGTAGAAGCGGGGCAGCAGCAGGCTCAGCGTGGACTTGCCGGAACCCGCCGGGCCGATGACGGCCACCGTCTCACCGGGCGCGACCCGCAGGTCGAGATCGCGCAGCACCGGGCGCCCCGGCTCGAAACCGAAACCGAGGGCATCGATTTCGATGCCGAGCGGACCCTCCGGCAGCGCCACCGGATGCTCCGGGTCGATGCGTGCGGGCGCGCTGTCGATGACCTGGTTCACGCGCTCGGAGGCGGCGCGGGTCAGCTGCGCCATCACCACCACGTACGACACGATCCGGGTGGAGTTGGTCATGGTGCTGACGTAGGAGACGAAGGCCAGGAAGGTGCCCAGCCCGATCGAGCCGTGGAAGGCGAGGAATCCGCCCGCCGCGATCACCGCGACCAGGCCCGCCTGCGGAATGGCATTCAGCGCAGGGCTGAATCCGGCGTCGATCTTGGCGGCCCGCATGCGTTCGGCGAACAGCTTGCGGCCGTGCTGCTCCAGCACGCTGACCATCCGGGCTTCCTGGCCGAAGCCCTTCACCACGCGCACGCCGGTGACGGTCTCCTCGACATGCTGGGCCAGATCGGCGGCCCGCTGCTGCGCCGACCAGGTGGCCGCGTAGAGCCGCGGCCGCACCCGGTAGACGACCAGCGCCAGCACCGGGACCACGATCAGCGCGGCCAGCGCCAGCGGCGGTGACAGCCACAGCATGACGCCCGCGGCGAGCACGAATTGCAGTGCGGCGACGGCCGACCACGGGCCCATCGACAGCAACCCCTGCACCAGGGTCAGGTCACTGATCGAGCGGGAGATCACCTGCCCGGTGCGCAGCGCGTCCTGTCCGCGCCCGTCCAGGCGCTGCAGCGCGCCCAGCAGATCGACCCGGAGTTCGTGCTGCACATCCAGGGCCAGCTGCCCGGCCAGCATGCGGCGGCCGAAGGAAGCCAGGAACCGCCCGATCGCCAGCACCGCGAGCCCACCGGCCACCGCGGCGATGATGCCGGTGTTCCCGGCGGTAGCGCCGTCCAGGGCCTTCTTGGCGAGCAGCGGCCCGGTCACCTCGACCACCGCGCCCAGCACAATGGCCGCGGCCAATCCGGCGAGCATCCACGGATGCCGCCTACATCGCTCCCACAACCGCCGCAGCCATCCGCGCGCGGCGTCCGACTCCACCGGTTTCACCATTGCCTCGTTCACATCGCTCGAACTCATCGCGCTGAACAACGATCACCCCACCCCCTGTTTGTTCCCGCCCGTGCCGGTGGCTCCCCGCGCCACCGCTGTCCAGTCTCCCCGCCGTCCGTATCCAGTCTCCCCGGGACGCCGCCTTGTGTCCCGTGCCGAGGCATGATCGGCTGGGGTTCGCACCCCTCCTCTCGTCGAAACGGAGTCGCCATGCCGATTCAGCGCCTCAACCACGCCGTCCTGTTCGTCTCCGATGTGGAACGTTCGGCCGCCTTCTACAGCGACGTGCTGGGTTTCCGGAAGCTGCCCGGCGGCTTCCCGGGCGCGGTGTTCCTGCAGGCCGAGGGGTCGGCCAACGACCACGATCTGGGCCTGTTCCAGTCGCCGGATCCGTCGGTGCCGCATCGCACCGGCCTGGTCGGGCTCTACCACCTGGCGTGGGAGGTGGACACGCTGCGCGAATTGCAGCGGGCCCGCGAGGCGCTGACCGCGGCGGGCGCGCTGACCGGCGCGTCGGATCACGCCTCCACCAAGGCGCTCTACGCCGCCGACCCCGACGGCATCGAATTCGAGGTCTGCTGGCTGGTTCCCGACAGCGCCGTCGAGGCGGAGCTGGCGGCCATGACGGTGCCCAGCGCTCCCCTGGACCTGCCCGGCCTCATCGAGAAGTACGGCGCCGACACCCCCGGCGGCCCGCGAGTGGACCACGAGGTGTGGCAGCGGGTGTTCGCCGGTAAGACCGGAAACTGAAGCGCGCGTTCAGAGTTCGCGAGAGGTGAGCGACCACCAGGCGGCCGCGCCCGCCGCCGCGGCCCACAGCAGCAGGATCGCCGCGGCGGCCGGTGACGGCGCGAAGAAGTTGCTCTTGGCATAGCGCCCGGCACTGAGCGCGGCCACCGTCGAGGACACCGGCAGGATCGCCGCGATGCCGCCGAATCCGATGGCGCGCGCGGTGATCCACACCAGCGGCTCCAGAATCGCGAGTCCGGCCACCGCGGCCAGCGCCTGCACCGGCGACCGCAGCACGAAGCCGAGGGACGCGCCGATCACGCCCCAGCACAGCGCCGCGACGGCCAGCCCGATCAGCACCCCGGCGAAGCCGCCGTCCATCGGCACCTTCGAACCGCCGGACAGTCGCATGCCGGCCCCGCCGAGCAGCTCCATCACCAGCACGGTGCCCAGCGAGAACCCGCCCGCCACCGCCAGTTTCGAGCCGAGCAGCAGATTGCGGTCGGGCGTGTACAGCGATCCGAGCGCCATCGACCCGTACCGGTACTCCGAGCCGATCCCCAACGCGCCGAAGGCGGCGGACCCGGCCACCGCCAGCACCAGTGCGGTGCCCACCAGCGGCACCGCCCAGCCGCCCGCCGCGCTGAATCCGTTCTCCTTGCCCACACCGGGCTGATATCCGAACCCGAGTGCCGTGAACGCGATCACCCCGGCCAGCACCACCACCGCGGCGATCAGCCAGTTGGTCCGCACCGAAGTCACCGCGCGCACTTCGGAATTCGCGGCCCGGGCCACCACCGGCGGCACAGTGCGGATCATCGAGCGTCCTTTCGTCGAAACCTCGCCGGTCCGTGGCCGTCACAGCGGTACGCCGGAATCACCTTCGCGCGCTTGCCGTTCCGCACGGGCCCGGTGCGCCGGTCGAGAGTCACCGCCGGGCCCCGTAGTGGGCCGGGGCGGCGGTGCCGAAGATGACCTGGCCGGGCGCGGCGGGCGGAGCCGGTTGCGCGGGGGTCGCGCCGCGGGTGAGCGCGGCGAGGACCTGGTCGGGGTGGATGTGCTCGGCGCCGACCTCGGTGAGCTGCACGCGCGCGGTGGCCGCGGCCGATTCCAGTTGGGCCGCAGTCACTTCGGCGATGGCGAGGCGGCCGTCGGGGCGCATCACAGCGTCGGTGACGCCCTGCGCGGCCAGTGCGGTGGCGAGCGCGATCGGGCTGGTGGATTTCACCAGCGTGCGATCGGGATGGTTGCGGCGCAGCCGGGCGGGACTGCCCTGGAAGACGATGCTGCCCCGGTCGAGGACGATGAGCTCGTCGGCGACCGGGAGCACGGCGGCGAGGGTGCGCGAGGTGAGCAGCACGGTGCCGCCGCGGCGGGCGTGGGTGCGCAGATACTCGAACAGCCAAGCGGTTTCGGGTCCGTCGAGTCCGGCGGCCGGATCGTCGAGCACCAGCAGCGGGGGCTCGCCGAGCAGGGCGACCGCCAGCGCCAGCCGGGTGCGCATGCCCTCGGTGAGGGATCCGATGCGCTGATCGGCGACCGAGTCGAGCCGGACCAGGGTCAGCAGCTCCTCGACTCGGCTGTCGGAAACGCCTGCGGCACAGGCGTATACACGCAACTGCGCCCGCACCCGGCGGGTGGGGTGCAGGCCGCGCGGTTCCAGCATCGCGCCGAGCACCTGCCGTCCGGCGCGCGCCCCGGAGCCCGGCCCGCCGACGCTCGCGGTGCCGGAGGTGGGGGTGAGCAGGCCGAGCAGCATGCGCAGCACCGTGGTCTTGCCCGCGCCGTGCGGGCCGACCAGTGCCGCGATCTTGCCCGCGGGCACCACGAAGCTGACATCGTCGACGGCGGTGACGGTTTCGAAGCTCTTGCTCAGTCCGCCGACCGCGAAGGCGAGCGCCCGGCTGCTCACTGCGGCGTCTTGCGGATCGGGGCTTCCACCGCGGGCAGCGGGTCGGCCTCGATGATCAGCGGCTGCGGCCAGTAGGCGGGCGGCGCGCCGAAGGCCTTGCGCGCGTTGTCGACCACGTTGCGGCCCAGCGCCCGATTGCCGAATCCGCCGATGGCAGCGCCGATTCCGGCCGGAATGATCTTGCCGACCATGAGCGCGCTGCGCTTGGCGATGAACCGCACCAGGAACTGCTTGAGCAGCGAATCGTTCATGGCGTTGATGCCGGGAGCCTTGGCGGCCATCAGACCGCCCCAGTTCTTGGCGGAGTGCCCGACGCTCTTCTGCACGATCTCCATGCCGCTCTCGCCGAGCACCACCGCCAGCACCAGGGCGCGGCGGCGTTCCTTGTCCTCGGGGGCGACGCCGTGCACGGACGCCACCGCGAGGGTGAACACCGCGGAAGCCTCCAGGAAGAACGCGGTCTCCGCGCTCATGGCAGCGAGCGCGGTCACGGTGCCGACGCCCGGGACGGCCGCGGTCGCGCCGACCGCGGTGCCGGAGCCGGTGACGGTGTTGAGGTAGAGCTTCTCGATGCGGGTGATGATCTGGGCGGGCGACTCGTCGGGATGCCCCTGCCGCAGCTTCTCGACGTATCTGGCGACTGCCGGAGCCTGCACCTGCGCCCCGTTCTCGAGCAGCGAGACGACCGCTTTCTCGAACCCGGACTTGAACATCGACACTCCTGCTCCTCGTGCGGTCTTCCGCTCCGAACTCTATGGCACCCGGACAACGATTCGCGAGATACGCCGGTTCCGCACGTGACGAGCGACAACCCGGACCCGACGGTCCCTTGCGGGGGTGAGCGGCGGGGTCCCATACCGGACAAGATCGGCCTAGGCTCAGAGTGTGGCTGGCGTGTCCGAAGGCGCGTCGGGGATCCCCGACCCGCGATTGCGCGCATACGTCCTCGGGTACGAGGGCTACCTGCTGCACGGCTTCGAACCCGGCACGCATGTGGGCATGCCCGCGTCGGTGCTCACGGTGATCATCACCATCGGTGAGTCGATCGAGGTGCCGGTGTCCTCGCATCCGGAGCAGGCGGGTGGGTGCTGGGAGATGCTGGCCAGTGGATTGACGGTGAATCCGGCGACCATCGCGCACAACGGGTTTCAACACGGTGTGCAGCTGGGGTTGACGCCGCTGGGCTGTCGCGCCCTGTTCGGCATCCCGGCCGCCGCGCTCGGCTCCTGGATCGTGGATCTGGCCGATGTGCTGGGTCCGCGCGCCAAGGAGTTGCGTGAGCGCCTGGAATCCGCGCCCACCTGGCCGCGACGCTTCGCGGTGATCGACGAGATCCTGCTGCGGCAGGTGGATCCGGTGCACTGGGATCCGGAGCTGACCCACGCCTGGGCGCTGCTGTCGGGTCCCGATCCGGCGGTGCGGGTGGGTGCGGTCGCCGAGGAGATCGGCTGGAGCCGTAGGCATCTCGGTCAGCGTTTCCAGGCCGAGTTCGGCATCACCCCCAAGGACGCCGCCCGCATCGCCCGTTTCGAACGTTCGCACCGCATGCTGCGCAACCCGATGGTCCCGGTGCTGGCCGAGGTGGCGGCCGTCGCGGGCTACTACGACCAGGCCCATATGGCCCGCGAATGGCGCGATCTGGCGGGCATGCCGCCGTCGGTCTGGTTCGAGCGCGAGGAGTTCCCATTCGTCCAAGACCCGCCGGGGGCCGACGCGGAAGGCTGAGTGCCATGACCGATTCGAAAACTTCAGCACCCACCGGAACGACAGTCGTCTGGCCGACCCTGGTCTACCGGGATCCCAAGGCGGCGATCAGTTTTCTGGAGCAGGCCTTCGGCTTCGAGACCGTGGCCTGCTACGAGAACGGCGAGACCGTCGCGCACGCCGAACTCGCCTGGCCGGGCGGCGGCGGGATCATGCTCGGCGGTGTTCGCGAGGACTCCGCGCTGGCCTGCCAGCCGCCCGGCGCGGGCTCGGTGTACATCGTCACCGCCGAACCCGACGCCCTGTATGCCCGCGCCCGGGCGGCGGGCGCGAACATCACCAAGGAACTCACCGACGAAACCGATTACGAGTCACGCGGTTTCGTCTGCCGCGACCCCGAAGGCGTCTATTGGAGCTTCGGCACCTACGGGGGCGAGCGCGCGGCGTGAGGCTCAGTCCGCCCCGTGTCCGGCCGGGACGCGTTCGGCGGACGGCGGCGGCCCGGGCGGGGTGCCCTTGCCGAAGGGGTTGCCGCCCAAGGCTTCCCGGCCGTGCGGGGTGAGCCAGTTGCCGAGCTCGGGCCCCTTCGGGACGATCCGGGTGGGGTTTATGTCGGTGTGCACGATGTAGTAGTGCTGCTTGATCTGCACGAAGTCGGTGGTGTCACCGAAGCCGGGGGTCTGGAACAGGTCGCGGGCGTAGGCCCACAGCACGGGCAGTTCGGTGAGCTTGTCGCGGTTGCACTTGAAGTGGCCGTGATACACCGGATCGAAGCGGGCCAGCGTGGTGAACAGCCGCACGTCGGCCTCGGTGATGGTGTCGCCCACCAGGTATCGCTGGGTCGAGAGTCGTTCGCTGAGCCAGTCCAGCGCGGTGAAGAGGCGGTCGTAGGCGGCGTCGTAGGCCGCCTGGTCGCCCGCGAAGCCGCAGCGATAGACGCCGTTGTTGACCTCGGTGTAGACCCGCTTGTTGACGGTGTCGATCTCGGCGCGCAGATCCTCCGGATACAACGCGGGCGCGCCCTCGCGGTGGTATTCGGTCCACTCGCTGGAGAAGTCGAGGGTGATCTGCGCGTAGTCGTTGGTGACGACCTCCCCGGTCCGCTCGTCCACCACGGCGGGCACGGTGATGCCGCGCGGATAGTCCGGGTACCGCTTCAGGTAGGCGTCGCGCAGGAAGTGGATGCCCAGCACCGGATCGACTTCGCCGGGGTCGAGATCGAAGGTCCAGCTGCGCTGGTCGTGGGTGGGGCCGCAGAGTCCCAGCGACAGCACGGATTCCAGTCCGAGCAGTCGCCGCACGATGAGGGTGCGGTTGGCCCACGGGCAGGCCCGCGCGGCCACCAGGCGGTAGCGGCCGGGTTCGACGGGATAGCCGTCGCGCCCGTCCGCGGTGATCCGCGTGGTGATGTAGTTCGTGTCCCGCTTGAATTCGCCCGGCTCGACGTAGCTGCCCGGCTCGGTTTTCGAGGTGGTCACGGAGTCCATCTTGCCCTGTCCTCCGGCCTGCCGGAGTTTGGAACATTCATCCGGGTCTGTCCCAAATTGCGACGGCCTAATAGATTCAGCGGCATGACTGACTCGAAGCCCACCCGGCTGGAACGCATCGTCACCGACGGGGGAGCGGAGGCGGCGGTGCTGACCATCGCCCACCCGCCGCTGAACCTGTTCGACAAGGCCCTGTTCGAGGCGCTGGCCGTGGATTTCGCCGAGCTGACCGCGAATCCGCCGCGCGCGCTGCTGCTGCGCGCCGAGGGCAAGCTGGTCTCCGGCGGCGTCGACGTGCATGTCTTCGACGGCCTGTCCGAGGCGCAGGGCGCGGACCTGTGGCGCGACCTGTTCGCCCGCATCATCCATCCGATCGAGGCGCTGCCCTGCCCGGTGATCTTCGCGGCCCACTCGCTGACCCTGACCGCGGCCTTCGAGATCGCGCTGGCCTGCGACATCATCCTGGCCGCGCCCAAGGCCAAGTTCGGCCTGGTGGAGACCGTGGTCGGACTGACCCCGTCGATGGGCGGCCCGCAGCGGCTGGCCGAGCGCGCGGGCTCCGGGCGCGCCCGCGAGTTCGTGATGACCGGTGACCTGTACGACGCCGCCACCATGGCCGACTGGGGTGTGGTGAACGCGGTACACGAGGATGTCGACACCGCGGCCCGCGCGCTGCTGGCCCGGCTCGCCGACGGCCCGACCAAGGCGCACGCGGCCACCAAGCAGATCATCGAGGGCTGGCGCTCCGGCGGTGTGGCGCACGCGGATTCGATCACCTCGGAGGTATCCGGGCAACTGTTCGGCACCGAAGACCTGAAGAACGCGGTGCGGAGCTTCCTCGAGGTCGGTCCCGGAAAGGCCACGTACACAGGCAAGTAGGCGGCAACCGGACGGTCGCCGCACCCGGCTTCGGGCGTGGCGACCGGTCTCCGGGCGTGTCGAGCCCCCTACCTGCACGGGGGTATTGCGGGGGTGGAACGAGACTGTCCGGCCGCGAATCTCGGCGCCGTAATGCGAAACGCACGCCGAATCCGACGTTTCCGCAGGTTCGGTCGGGGGAACCCCGGCTGCACGGGGTAACGATCTGTTTCTCCGGGGTCAAAGCCTGACAACCGTTTGCCGACAATCCGCCCAAGTCTGTGATCTGCATCATATAGTCACTCATGCCTGGCAGGGCTTCGAGGCACTCGGAGGGACGATGTCGCAGTTACTCGTGGAATATCCGCACTCGCGAAACGGCCGGTGCGACAACCCCCTTGCGCGCGGCGCGGACGGCGTCCTGCGCTACGGCAACCTCACCCCCGCGCTCACCGAACTCCTGGACATCCAGGTGCACACCCATGCCGCGCGCGAGGCGGTCGTCGAGATCGGCGGCCCCCGGCTCACCTATCGCGAACTCTGGTACTCGGCCTCGCGGATCGCGGGCGGACTGCAGGAGCACGGCATCGGTTACGGCGACCGGGTGGCGGTGCGGATGCCCGTCGGCGCGCGCTGGGTGCAGGCGTTCCTGGGCGCGCTGCTCTCCGGTGCGGTGCCGGTGCTGGTGCACGACGGCCTGCCCGACGCGGTCGCCGATCGCGTACTGCGCGATGCCAGTACCGATTTCATCCTCGACGGCGGCGGCCGGGCGGCCGGCTACCGGGGTCCGCTGCCCGACGGCGCGGCCTTCATCGACGACGGCGCGTCCCTGGGCGAACTCGCCCTGCTCTGCTACACCAGCCCGGGTTCCGAAACCGGCCCGCGCGGAGTCGAACTCACCAACGAGAACCTGCTGTCCGCGATCTGCTCGATGACCGGTGCGCTGAGCCTGCCCGGTGACGGCCTGCGCAATCTGGTCCTCGCGCCGCTCGCACACGCCAGCGGCTGCGTCGATCAGCTGCTGCCGACCTTCGCGGTGGGCGGCACCGTGGTGCTGGCCCCCGACCCGGCCGCGGTGCCGGAAACCCTGGTGGCCGAACGCATCGACATGGTCTCGGCGACCCCGCGCATCTTTGCGGGGCTGCTGCCGGAGCTGGCCGGGCTGCGCGTGGAGCAGGTGCGGCAGCTGTGCAGCGCGGGCCATCGCGCCGAGCTGGCCGCCGCAGGACCGGCCGCGGTGGACTCGGTGTCCGACACGCTGCGCGAGGTGTTCCCGTCGGCGCGGCAGTGGTCGGTGTGGGGCGCGACCGAGACCTCCGGCATCGGACTGGCCCGCGACGACGATTCCGCCGCCCGCGATGTGCTCGGATTCGCTTTCGGCGGAACCGAACTCGCGCTCTGCGGCCCGCACGCCGCCACCGGTCACGGCGAACTGCTGTGCCGCGGGCCCAATGTCACCCGCCGCTACTGGAACGACCCGCAGACCACCGAATCCAACTTCACCGGTGCCTGGTTCCGCACCGGCAATCAGGTCAGCATCGACGGCAACGGGCTGGTCCGGCAGGCTCCGGCCACCTGAATCAGGTTGCCGGGCAGCCGTTTCGAGTGATCGCCTCAGCCGACCAGTCGGGTCCGCAGCGCCGCGCGCTGTTCGGGATCGATGCCGACCTCGGCCAGATAGCCCTCGATGTCGCCGTACATCTCGAGCATGGAGGCGGTGGCCGACTCCAGGTACTCCGGGCGCACGCCGAGCAGATCGTCGGAGAGCTCCTCGTTCGACTCCTCGGTCATGAAGGAGCGCAGCGTCGGGACGGCGTCGTTGCTGAGCAGGTAGTCGGCGTAGATGTCTTCCTCGGTGACGTCCACGGCACGCAGCAGGGTCGCGACGGCCCAGCCGGTGCGGTCCTTGCCCGCGGCGCAGTGCACCAGGGCGGTGCCCTTCAGCATCGAGTCGGCGAGGGCCTTGATGGCGGCGTGCGCCTCGGGCATGGCCGGGAAGGCGCGGTAGACGCCGACCATGTGGCTGGCGGCGGTGGTGTGGCGGCGGGCCTCGTGCGGCGGGGTCTCGCCGATGTTGGGGTCGAAGGGGGTGACGTGCAGCCGCACCCCGTCCGGGACCACGTCGTGGCCGATGAAGTCGATCTCCTTGTAGCCGCGCAGGTCGTGGATGTCGGTGAGGCCGAGCTCGGCGAGGGTCGCGATGCCGTTCTCATCGAGGCGGCTGAGCTGGGCGGACCGTAGCAACACGCCGTCGCGGACCGTGGATCCCGCGGTGGTGCGGGCGCCGCCCACATCACGGAAGTTGAAGGTGCCGGAGATCTGGAGTTGGTCGTGGCGCGCTGAAGTCACCCGCTCAGGCTATAGCCGGGCGGGTGTCTCGATGGTGTCGTCGTTGGATCGAACCGGCGAATTCCGGGCGATTGCCCCGCTCAGTGGGACGGTGGCGCCGGATCGGCGGCCGGAATCTCGATCGTGCGATTCGAAGGCCGCAACGCGGGAGCGGCCGGACGGATTGTGTGTCCTCCCGCACAGTCGCTGTCTTTGCCGAGTGTGAGCTCCGTAAAATACCGCACGGTCCTAATGTTGTCTTTACCGGGCGATACTGCAATTCGGTCGTTCCTATTCGATCGCGGCCCTGTTCCGATTAGGTAACAAAACAATCTTCAGGTACGGAACTGGCCAACAAAGCTGGTTGCGAAGCCAGAAAACGACGTAGCATTGATACCCGTTGAACGGGTACGCCTTGTCTTGTCCTGCTGGGAAGATCAGCGCTGATCTGCAGCCCGTTGAGCGAGCCGCGCAGGCGAGGTGCGCGAGTTCTTTCGCCAAAGGGAGTCGTCGTTGAGCGCAAGTGGAGAAATCACCCAGGTCGGACTACGTCCGGCCATGATCGAGGCCATCGAGAAAACGGCCGGATCGCTCGACTTCGGTGGTAGTCGTGCTTTGCGAATCCTGCTGCACGCGGGTGTCAGTACGTTGTGGCCGATCTTGAAAGCCTCACCGGACAAGCAGATTCGCGCCTATGAATCCACCCTGGCGCTATTGCGGCAACGCTGGGAGAACCAGGCCGCCTGTGTACCCGATCCGGTGGCCACGGCCATGTTCCGCAATCTCGACGCCGATGTGACGGCCTTCCTGGAGCTGTGCGCGCGCCGCTCCGGAACCCAGTGGCTGGAGCCGGTGGATGCCATCGCCGCCTATCTGCTGGCGGTCATTCAGGGCATGGTGCTGCGCTGGCTGGCCGACTGCGACGACGAGATCTCACTCGTCGTGCTCGACGACCTGGTCTCGTACCTGTCCACGAAGGCGGTGGAGGGCGCCTGAGCCGCCGCCGAACCCGGTCGAAGAAATAACCGTCGCAATACTGGACGGGTGACCAAATAAGTGATCGAATGAAGGCGTGACGGATTCGTCGACGATCACCGCATTGCACGCTGCCACGGCCGACCTCGACCCGCCGCTGGCCGCCGTGGACCTCGCCGCCCTGCGCGCCAATGCCGCCGATCTGGTGCGCCGCGCGCGCGGCATCCCGATCCGGGTGGCCAGTAAATCCGTGCGCTGCCGCGCGGTCCTCGAAGAGGTGCTCGGCAGCGGGCTCACCGCCGCCGGCGGCTTCGCCGGAATCATGGGTTACTCACTGGCCGAAGCCATCTGGCTGGTGCGCCAGGGGGCCCGCGACGTGCTGCTCGGCTATCCCACCGCCGATCGCCACGCGCTCGCGACGCTGGCCGCCGACCCGCTGCTGCTGGACTCCATCACCCTGATGATCGACGACGTCGATCAACTGTCCTTCGTTCGCGCCGCCCTCGGCAGCGAAAAGGCCGCTCCCCGAGTGTGTGTCGACGTGGACGCCTCGCTGCGGATCGGCCCGCTGCACCTCGGTGTGCGCCGCTCACCGATCCGCACGCCCGAGCAGGCCGCCACCGTGGCCGCCGAGGCCGAGCGCCGCGGTTTCCGCGTCGTCGGCGTGATGACCTACGAGGCGCAGATCGCGGGCCTGCCCGACACCAATCTCGCTGTGCGCCTGGTGAAGAAGGCGTCCGCCGCCGAGATCGGCAAGCGCCGCCGGATGGTGGTGGAGGCGGTACGCGCGGCCGTCGGCGAACTCGAGATCGTCAACAGCGGCGGCACCGGATCCATCGAGGTCAGCATTGCCGATCCGAATGTCACCGAGGTGACCGCCGGATCCGGGCTGTACCTGCCGACCCTGTTCGACGGCTACCGCAATCTCGCGCCGCGCCCGTCGATGTACTTCGCGCTGCCGGTGCTGCGGCATCCGGCCCCGGGCATCGCCACCGTCTTCTCCGGCGGCTACATCGCCTCCGGCCCGGCCGGTGCCACGCGGGTGCCGAAACCGGTGTGGCCCAAGGGTTTGAAGCTGATCGGCACCGAAGGGGCGGGCGAAGTTCAGACCCCGCTCACGCATGCCGACGGGCTGAACATCGGTGACCGCGTGTGGTTCCGGCACGCCAAGGCCGGTGAACTCTGCGAGCGCTTCACCGACGTGCAGCTGGTCGACAACGGCGCTCGCACCACCGTGCCCACCTATCGTGGCGAAGGCCAGTGCTTCGGCTGATCGGCCAGTAGCCCGACGTCCTTCGCTGCCCGAAAACCGGTGCGGCTCAGACCCGATCGAGTTGCAGCACGGCCGCCAGATCGTGCAGCTCCGCCGACGTGGCGGGCAGGTATTCGGTCAGCAGCGGTGACCGCACGATGATCGCCGACCACATGGCCCGCGAGATGGCGGCGGTGAGCCAGTACCGCGACAGCAGCGAGCCGATGCCGTGCGGGGCGTTGTCGGGCGCCGAGGTGGTCATCGACACCAGCACCACGGCCGCCTCGCGACCCTGGAAATGATCGGGCGTGCCGACCAGCACGTCCTCGATCCGGGCCCGCGACAACAGGGTTCGGATGCGCGCCACCTGTGCGTGATACGGCGCGACCACCAGGATGTCGTGCGGGTGCAGGCGGCGGGTGACCGCGCCGGTGTGCCAGGGCAGCCCGAGCAGGGTGCGCACCTGCCGGACGATCTCTCTTGCCTCCTCGGCGGATTCGGTGCCGTTGCCGTGATGCTCGACCGCGATCGTCTGCACGCCCGGCGGGATGCCGTCGAGTTCGCGTGCCAGGGTGACGGTTTCGTTGGAGCGCAGCCGATTGTCGTAGCGCAGCCGCGAGATCGGGCCGCACATGCGCGGATGCATGCGCCAGGTGCGGTCCAGGAAGTAGCCGTGCGCGGCGGGCAGGGTGCGGTGCGCGCCGAGCAGGCGGCCCAGCACCGATTCGGTGATCGGTTCCGGATGGGTGCCGCGCGCCGACGGCGGCGCCGGATCGCCGACCAGCAGCAGATTGCGGGCCGACACGGCCACCGCCATCGCCTCGGCCAGCGGGAACTTCCCGGCGTCGAGGATCACCAGCAGGTCCAGGCTCGCCCGCCCGATGCGTTCGGGATCGGCGAAATCGCCCGAGAGTCCGCCCACCACACAGCCGTTCACGGCATTGTCCAGGAAGCGCGGGTAGCGGCCGGGCTCGATGGGCAGCCACTCCGGAGCCACCGAGCGGGCATCGGACTTGGCCACCAACTCCGGCAGCACGCCGACCTGCACCACCGCGTCCAGCACATGCTCGACCACGTGATGCGAGCGCGCCACCACACCGACCCGCCACCGGTGGCGGGTCACCAGTCGTTCGACGGCGCGGGCGGTGGTGTCGGTCTTGCCGGTGCCGGGCGGACCCTGCACGGCCACATAGGAATCGGCGAGTTGCAGCACGGCGGCGGTGACCGCGGCCGCGTGATCGCCGAACACCTCCGGCAGCGCGGTGCCGGAGCGCAGTCGCGGCGGGCGACGGCACAGGATGTCGAACACCGCCGCCTCGGGCACCTGCGGCAGGGTCACCAGCAGCTGATGTGCGGTGTCCTCCAAGGCTTCCGTGAGCCGCACGTGCTGTGCGGGCGGGCAGGGGGCCATCGCGGTGGGCAGTTCGGCGTACGGTTCGCAGCCCTCCGGCAGCATCTCCACGATCCGGACGGCGTCCTCGAAGGTGTTGTCCAGCGCGCAGCCCAGCACGGTCGCGGCGGCGATCGCGCGCTGCCCGGGCGCGGCGATCATGCCGGGCACCGGCCGGTCGTAGAGGGTGAGCACCGGGGTGCCGGGCGGGGGCGTGCTGCCGGTGCCGAGCCGCCCGGTGAGTGTCAGGTAGCGGCGCATCGGCAGCTGCCCGGCCAGATGCCAGTCGGTGTCCACCGATCCGGCGTCGGCGACCAATACCCCTGCGGTGTCGGCCCATTCGGCGACCGGATGGTCGAGGCGGTCGTCGTGCGCCCAGCGCAGCGGCCGTCGTTCGCGCCGGTGATAGCCGAGGGCCGCGGCGGTGAGCCCGGCCGCCACCTGCGCGTCGCCGCGGTCGGGGTCCTCGCCCTCGGCGAATTCCCGCAGGGCGGCCTCGATTTCGTCGGGGCCGGTCTCGGTGTAGTCGTAGGACCAGCGTCGCGCGGGCCGCACCCCGTGCTGGGCGGCCAGGTCCAGCAGCCAATCCCGCAGGCGCAGTACGGCTTCCGCGCCGTGCTCGGACTCCTCCTGATTCGGCGGCAGCTGATGCAGATCGTAGGAGCGTTCCCCGACCACCAGCGCCGCCCGCACCACCGGGTACAGATCGGCGACGGCGGGCAGCAGCTCGGCCACCACGTCCTCACCCTCGCTGTCGCGTTCGCCGATGCCGTTGAGCAGTGAGCGCAGGTTCCCGCGATAGTGGTGGATGCGCAGATCCGGACACTCCCGCTGCTGCGCGGTCAGGAATTCCAGCAGGGCGTCCGCGTCGTCGCGCGGCTGCGGCGGACGGCTGCCGGTGCGGTCGCCGAGCGCGCGTCGGGCACGAATCACGAAGGTGCGCACCGTCTTCGCGGAGCGAGGCAGCGCGGGGGCGGGGACGAAACCGAGCGAAACGGTGGACACGTCCGGGCCGGGCGCCTCGGCGGCCGACATCACGGTGCATCCGGCCGGCTCGCCGGTCTGGGCCGAAGTCGTTGCCGCCGTGCCGGATTCGCCACGAGCGCCGTCCGGGTCGCGATGGTCCGCGGCGGAGTCGGTCGCGATCCGGACTTCCTCGGCCGCCGCGGGGCGCGAGTCGGTACCGCCGTACGTTTCGCCGGTGCCGCGGTGCTCGGTGGCCGGCCGCTGTTCGCGGCTGCCGAACCGGCCGGAACCGCCACCCGCCACCCGGATGTTGACGATGAGATCGCCGGGCGCGGAGTAGCTTTCACTGTCGTGCGGGGCCGGGATCACGCTGACGAACAGGTCGCCCGCGGTGGGTGCGGGCAGCGCCGAGAGGGCGGCGGCGTCGACGAGCGCGTGCACGGGGCGGGCGGTGCGCTCGCGCAGGATCTGCAGTTCGGCTTGGCGGCGCAGCACGGTCAGCGCGGGGGCCGGGACACCGGAGACGGCGGCCTCGGAGACGGCGAGGCGATCCAGGGTGGTGACTCCGGCATCGCGGAGGTGAGCGCGGGTGGCGGGCCGCATGCCGGCCACCAGCAGCAGGTCGCGCCGGGATTCGAGTTCGGCGACGCAGGTGGGGCAGTGGCCGCAGGCCAGGAAGCGGCGGTCGCCCCACTGCACCGGCAGCAGTTCGCCGAGCTTGGTCTCGACGATCAGGTCCAGCCGTGCGCGCCGGGCCCGGTACACCACGGCCGCGTCGGCGAGGGTGTGGGTGGCGGGCGCGCCGTCCTGCCATAGGCGGGCGTGCGGGGCGGACTGGAAACCATTGTGCCGCAGGGCCTCCGCGGTGGCCGCCAGCGACAGCAGGGTGTCGATGCCGCCGGTGCGGGTCGCCACCCCGGCGGTCAGGTAGTCGTGGGTCTCGGGCGCGTGATCGCGCAGCAGGAAGTCGCAGCGGGCCGCGAAGTCGCCGTCCAGCACCACCGCGCCCGCCACCGCGTCGGCGTTCGCGCGCAGGGCCGCGAGGGTCTGCTCGTGGGCGGCGCGCACCGCCGCGACGGCATCGCGCTGCGCGTCCTCGCTCAGTTCCCGCGACTCGTCCAGGGCGGTGAGAACGGGGCGGGGGAGCCGCACGCGGACGACACCGGCACCCCAGCGGTCGCGCAGATCCGCCAGCCGCTGCTCGATCCGATCCGCGAACCGGTAGTCGACGGGATCCCCGGGGCGCGGGTCGGAGGTACGGGCGTGGCTGCCGTTGGACGCGGGCTCGGGCGCGGACACCAGGCCCACTTCGGCGTCGAGTGCGCGCAGCAGCGCGAACTCGCAGCGCGCGGCCGACACCAGGTCACCGGTGCTGCACACGACACGATCACCGAACAGAATCAACCGCGGCCCTCCTGTGTCTCGCCGCCGACACCCGCACCCGGCCGGGGCGTCGTTGCGTGGCCGAGTCGCGCCATAGCGTAGTGACTGGTGGGCGCGCGGTGTGTTGCCAGGTGCACCCGTCGCCCACCCCGGGATGCCGGGAAACCGTCGCACGTCAGCGCGGTTTCGCGGGCGATGTTGGGGGACAACACGACTCGCGTCCGCCGGTGCGGGCACCCGCCGGAGTGCGGCCGGTCGACGATGAGAAATCGCCTCGCGATTCCGGCGTGTCGCCTAATAGGGTGGGGGAGAAGAAGGGAGTCCCACGTGCAGAACGGTGGACCCAGCCGAACCGCCCTCGGCGCCGCCCGCTACCGGGCCGACCATCAACGCCTCGACGCCGCCCGGGTCTTCGCCGACCCGCTCGCCATCGCGGTCGTCGAGCCCGACAACGACCCGCAGGGCGGGCTCACCGGCGCCCGCACGCAGGCCGGTGACTACCTCGACGAGGACGCGCGCCGCCGCATGCGCATGTTCATCGCGGCCCGCTCCCGCTACGCCGAGGACCGCCTCGCCGACGCCTACCGCGCGGGCATCCGCCAGCTGCTGATCCTCGGCGCGGGCCTGGACACCTTCGCCTACCGCAACCCGCATCCGGGTCTGCGCGTCTTCGAGATCGACCACCCCGACACCCAGGTCTGGAAGCGAAAGCGTCTGGCCGACACCGGTATCGAGATCCCCGGCACCGTCTCCTACCTGGCCGCCGACTTCGAGCGCGACACCCTCGCCCAGGTGCTGGCCGCCGGTGACGTGAACCCGGAGCAGCCCGCCTACGTGATGTGGCTGGGCGTCACCGTGTACCTGACCGGTGAGGCCATCGACGCCACCCTGGGCACTCTCGGCGGGCTCGGGCCCGGCACCGAACTGGTCCTCGACTACGGCGTCCCGTTCACCGCGGTCACCGCCGAACAGCGCGCGGCGGTCGAGGTCCGCGAACGTCGCCTGGCCGCCATCGGCGAACGCTGGATCAGCTACTTCACCCCTGACCAAATGGCCGCGAGATTGGCCGCGGCCGGATTCACCGCCGCCGAGGACCTGAGCGCGGGCGCGGTCGCCGCCCGCTACCTCGGCGACCCGTCACCGGCCGACCGCCCCGGTCCACGGTTGGTCCGCGCGGTGACCCACCGGGCCTGACCCGATCACACTCGACGGCGTCGGATGCTTGGTTCGGTCCGGTCTCACAAAGTGCGATCGACCTGCCCGAATCCGGTCCGGTGCCAACCGGTTCGTCCTACTCGCGGGTTCGGTGAATCGAGCACCTCGCTCGCGGTCCGCGGCTGCGAGAATCTGCCGATGCCTTATCTAGCGGGCGCTCGCGGCCGCCTTCATTACCGTCATTGGCAGCTCGACCGCCCGCAGGCCGTGCTCGCTCTCCTCCCAGGGGTCGGCCAGCACAGCGGCCACTATCACCGCTTCGCCCGGGCGCTCGCCGCCGCCGATATCGAATTGTGGGCGCTGGACACCTCCGGTCACGGCCTCAGCGAAGGGGATCCGGAACGTCCGGGCATCCTCGCCGAACTCGCGACCGACGCCGGGAACTTCCTGGACCAGGTGCGCACGCGTGCCACCGCCCCGCTGTTCCTGATGGGCCACTCGCTCGGCGCGGCCACCGCCCTGGCGGTACTGCGCGAAGCCGAGCCCGGCGACTACACCGGCCTCGTCCTGTGCGGCACTCCGCAGGCCGTCCTGGAGGGTCGCTCCCCGAAGTCCGCGCGGGGCGCGGCGCCCTCGAATCCCGTTCGCACCCGGACACTTTCCCGCGCGAACGCCACCCTCGCCACCGAGAACGAATCGGACTGGCCCGGCCCCGCCCTACCCGCCGGGCTCCCGGTGCTGATCGTGCACGGCGCCGACGACCGCCGCGCCCCCATCGACCCGGTACGCGCCTGGGCCCACCAGGTCTCCGCCGAATTCCACCTCCAACCCGACGCCGGCCACGACCTGCTCCACGAGCCGGGCTACGCGGCGGTCACCACCCTTGTCGCCGACTGGATCGACACCCGCACCCACGGCTGAAACAGTCCAGTCCCCTTGGCAGCGAATCATTCCTGCTGTCGGGCGGCGTCGAGTATCGCCACCACCTCGGCGTCGTCGAGTTGGTGGAAGTCCTGGTAGGCGCCGCCGACGCCGCTGAGTTCACGCGGGACCAGCGGGCACACCACCTCGTCGGCGAGGAGGGTGCGGATGCGGTGCAGGGCCTCGACCGAGGAGACCGGGACGGCCACCACTATGCGGCGGGGTTCGTGGCGCCGGGCGATCTTGCAGCCCGCGGCGACGGTCGCGCCGGTGGCCATGCCGTCGTCGACGATGAGCACGGTCCGGTCCTGCAACGCGATGGGCGGCTGGGTGCGCAGCACGCGGCGGCGGCGTTCCAGTTCGGTGCGTTCGAGGATCTCGACCTCGGCGAGCTGGTGGACGGTAACGCCGGTGTGCCGCACCACATCTCGATTGAGGACCCGCACCCCGTCCTCGCCGATCGCACCCATGGCCAGTTCCGGCTGCCACGGCACACCCAGTTTGCGGACCAGCAGTACGTCGAGGTCGCCGCCGATGAGTTCCCACACCGCGGCCGCCACCGGTACGCCGCCGCGCGGTAGTCCGAGCACCAGGGGATTCGCCGCGCGCAGGTGCTCGAGCATCGCACCCAGCGCGCGCCCGGCGGCCCCCCGATCCGGATAGGTCATTGCCACCCAGTCTAGTTCCGCCGGTACCGAAAAAGCCCAGCTCGCAGCGGTTCGCACCCCGCGATCGAGCCCGACGGATGGTGTTGCACGAGCTGGAACCGAGCCCGGGCTATTCGCCGCGAATGGTGTAGCGGCGCAGCGACAGGCTCGGATTGGTGGCGCGGACCTCCGCCAGATGCGCCAGATCGACGCGGGCCGTGGCGATGCCGGGCTGGTCACCCAGCTCGGCCAGCACCGCACCGGTGGGGGCGATGATCATCGACGCGCCCGAGCCGCGCGGCGCGGCCTGGTCGGCGGCGGCCACGTACATGGTGTTCTCGATCGCCCGCGCGCGCAGCAGCGTCGTCCACTGATCGACCTTGCCGGGCCCGGGAATCCACTGCGCGGGCAGCAGCAGCACATGCGCGCCCGCGGCCGCGACACGCCGAATGCCTTCGGGGAAGCGCAGATCGAAGCAGGTCTGCATGCCGAACACGACACCGTCGACGGTGAAGGTCTGGGCCTGATCGAGCGCACCGGCCAGCAGCACATCGGATTCGCGCGAACCGAACGCGTCGTAGAGGTGCACCTTGCGGTAGACGGCCGCGAACTCCGCGCCCGGGGTGGCGGCCACCAGCGTGTTGTAGACGTGCTCGCCGTCCGCCCGCTCGACCACGCCCGCCACCACGTGCACCCCGAATTCCGCGGCGATGCCCCGCAACCCCGTGACGAACGCGCCGGTGAGCGGTTCGGCGGCGGCCAGGGCCCGCTCATCGAGGCGTTTGGTCGCGAACATGGCGTATTCGGGCGCGAGGACCACCTTCGCTCCGAGTTCGCTCGCCGCCTTCACCTCCGCGCGCAACGCGGTGAGATTGGCCACGGTGTCGGTGTGCGGCGCGAACTGCACGACGGCCACGTCCACCGCCGCGGCCGGACCCGGTTCGGCGAGTGTCGCGGCCAGCTCCGCGGCCTCGGGGACAGCGGCGGCCAGCGCTCCCGAGCTGCCCGGTTCGACGGTCCCGACACCCCCGGTGACGTAATTGCGCACCGGCGGGACTTCGGTGTGCGCGAGCCCGGAAGGCGGCGTCGGAGGTGTCGGAAGGGTGGGCGCGGGCGGGTTGTCCGGATGCACGACCCCCAGGGTATTCACCCGATGGTCGGGCCGACAGCTAGCAGGCAGTAAAATCACTGGCAATGAGCACCTCACCGGCCGACAGCGATCCCACTGACGACGAGAGGGACGCTACCGGCCCGTCCTTCGCCGAACTCGGCCTCGATGACCGCATTCTGCGGGCCATCGCCGATGTCGGCTACGAATCGCCGTCGCCTATTCAGGCCGCGACGATTCCGCCGCTGCTGGCCGGCCACGATGTGGTCGGGCTGGCGCAGACGGGCACCGGAAAGACGGCCGCGTTCGCCATCCCCGTGCTGATGGGCATGCACGGCGGCGGCAAGGCGCCGAAGGCGTTGGTGCTGGCCCCGACTCGTGAGCTGGCGATCCAGGTGGCGGAGGCGTTCGGCCGGTACGCCACCCATATGCCCGGAACGCATGTGCTGCCGATCTACGGCGGCCAGAACTACGCGGTCCAGCTGTCGGGTCTGCGGCGTGGCGCCCAGGTGGTGGTCGGCACCCCGGGTCGCGTCATCGATCACCTCGAGCGCGGCACCCTCGACCTGTCCGAGCTGCAGTACCTGGTGCTCGACGAGGCCGACGAGATGCTCAAGATGGGCTTCCAGGAGGACGTGGAGCGCATCCTGCGCGACACGCCGGACACCAAGCAGGTCGCGCTGTTCTCGGCGACCATGCCGACGGTGATCCGCAAGATCTCCAAGCAGTACCTGAAGGATCCGGTCGAGATCACGGTCAAGACCAAGACCTCCACCAACGTGAACATCACCCAGCGCTGGGTGCAGGTGTCGCATCAGCGCAAGCTGGACGCGCTGACCCGCATCCTCGAGGTGGAGCCCTTCGAGGCCATCATCATGTTCGTGCGCACCAAGCAGGCCACCGAGGAATTGGCCGAAAAGCTGCGTGCGCGTGGGTATTCCGCGGCCGCCATCAACGGTGACATCGCGCAGGCGCAGCGTGAGCGCACCATCGGCCAGCTCAAGTCGGGTCAGCTCGACATCCTGGTCGCCACCGACGTGGCCGCCCGCGGCCTGGACGTGGACCGCATCTCGCACGTCGTGAACTACGACATCCCGCACGACACCGAGTCCTACGTGCACCGCATCGGCCGCACCGGTCGCGCGGGCCGCACGGGTACCGCGCTGCTGTTCGTGGCGCCGCGGGAGCGTCGCCTGCTCGATGCCATCGAGCGCGCCACGCGCCAGCAGGTCACCGAGATGCAGCTGCCCAGCGTCGACGACGTGAACGCGCAGCGCGTGCAGAAGTTCGGTGACACCATCACCGAGAACCTGGCCTCGGCCAACCTGCCGCTGTTCCGCAAGCTCATCGAGGACTACGAGCGCGAGCACAACATCCCGCTCGTCGACATCGCCGCGGCCCTGGCCATCGGCTCCTACGACGGTGACAGCTTCTTCATGGAGCCCGACCCGGAGCCGGTGCCGCGTGAGCGTCGCGAGCGTGCCCCCCGTTCGTTCGACGACCGCCCGCCGCGCGATCGCGACGAGTCCGGTGGCCCGTCGCGGCACCGCCAGTCCGATGTGGAGCTGGCGACCTACCGCATCGCGGTCGGCAAGCGTCACAAGGTCGCGCCCGGCGCGATCGTCGGCGCCATCGCCAACGAGGGTGGCCTGCGCCGCAGCGACTTCGGGCATATCTCGATCCGCCCGGACCACTCGCTGGTGGAGCTGCCCGCCGACCTGTCCAACGAGACCCTGAACGCGTTGAGCCGCACCAGAATCAGCGGCCAGCTGATTCAGCTGCAGCTGGATTCGGGCCCGCCGGGAGGTCGCTCCATGAGCCGCGCCCCGCGCCGCGAGAGCAAGCGTCCGGACCCGACGCGCCGCAAGCCCCGCTTCTGAGTTCCGGCGTCCGGATGGACGCCGGTCCCGGACAGCACGACGCCCGCATTTCCGAAAGGGAATGCGGGCGTTCGTTTTTCGTACCGGGTGTGGGTCAGTTGGCGGGCGTGCTCGCGGCGCCCGAACCGCCGTCCGGGGCGGCGGCCGTGGTCGGCTCGGCGGGGGTGGCGTTGCCCGAGCCCGCGTCCGGTGCGGCGGCCGGGGTGGTCGGCGCGACCGGAGCGGTGGTGGTCGGGGCCGCCGGGGCGGTGGTGGTCGCGCCGGGCTGGGTCGTGTCCGGGGTGGCCGGAACCGCCTGCGGGGCCGGGGCGTCGGGGATGGAGAACAGGCCGACGGTGGGCAGCACCACGCAACGGGCGGCGGGGTAGTCGATGGTGCCCCACAGCGAGGCGACGACATTGCCCGGCCCGGCGTCGACGGTCCTGGTCAGCGCGGGCAGGTTGTAGTCGGTCTGGTCGTCGAGCGGGGTGATGCCGCTGCGGCCGTTGTTCACGTTCAGCCAGGCGACGCTGAGGCCCGACGCGGTCGGGAAACCGTTCTGCTGCGCCAGCACCTGGAAGGTGACATTGCCCGCGGCCTGCTGCGCGATCGCGCCGTTCGGGCTGTTGACGCCGGTGACGGCGATGGCCGAGGTGAGGCTGAAGGGCATGTTGTAGCCGCAGCCGAGGGTGGGTGCGCCGTAGGAGAAGGGTGCGAACTGCACGTTCTCCATCTTGGCGGCGGTGATGAGCTGGGCGGTCTTGACCGTGGCGGCGACGGCGGCCTTGGCGCCGTCATCCGTTGCGGCCGAGCTCAACTGGGCCGCGCCGGATTCGGCGGGCGTCTGCGGCTGATCGGCGGCGGCCGTGGTGGCACCCAGGGCCGCGATGGCGGCGATGGCGGCGACCGAGGCGGCGCGGCGGGTCACGGTCCGGTTCACTGGTGCTGCTCCTGCGGGGTCGGTGCGAATCGCGCCTGACGGGATATCACGGCAACGTACCAGCTCGGCTCGAGTGTCGCCGGACCACCCGGTCGGGATCTGTGATCCAGCCGACAACCAGGCCATTACCGGGGGGTAGGTTTGTAGCTGACACCACCGCACAGCTGGGAGATGCAATGAGGCTTACCCTGTCACCCGACGAGGTGAAATTCCGGGATGAACTGCGCGAGTTCTACTCGACCAAGATCCCGGCCGAGATTCGCGACCGGGTCAAGTACGGGCGGGAACTCTCGCGCGAGGACATCGTCACCACGCATCGCATTCTCAACGAGAACCACCTCGCGGTCACCAAGTGGCCGGTCGCCTGGGGCGGCCAGGACTGGACGCCCATGCAGCGGCATCTCTGGGAAGACGAGATGCAGCTGGCCTCGGTGCCCGAGCCGCTCACCTTCAACGCCCAGATGATCGGGCCGGTGATCGCGCAGTTCGGTTCCGAGGAACTCAAGCAGCGCTTCCTGCCGCCGACCGCCAACCTCGACATCTGGTGGTGCCAGGGCTTTTCCGAGCCCGACGCCGGATCCGACCTGGCCTCGCTGCGCACCACCGCGGTGCGCGACGGCGACTCCTACATCGTCAACGGCCAGAAGATCTGGACCACCCTGGCTCAGTACGCGGACTGGATCTTCTGCCTGGTGCGCACCGATCCCAACGTCAAGAAGCAGGCGGGCATCTCGCTGCTGCTGTTCGACGTGAAGACGCCCGGCGTCACCATCCGCCCGATCAAGCTCATCGACGGACACCACGAGGTCAACGAGGTGTTCTTCGAGAACGTGCGGGTGCCCGCCGACCAGCTCGTCGGCGAGGAGAACATGGGCTGGACCTACGCCAAGTTCCTGCTCGGCAACGAGCGCACCGGCATCACCGGCGTCGGCCGCACCAAGGTCAAGCTCGGCGTGGCGAAAGAGTATGCGGCGCAGGTCCGTTCGGGCAGCAGCACGCTGCTCGACGATCCGGTGTTCGCGACCCGGATCGCCGAGCTCGAGAACGAGCTGCTGGCGCTGGAACTCACGCTCATGCGCGTGGTGTCGAATTCCACCGACGGCAAACCGAATCCGGCGTCCTCGGTGCTGAAGCTGCGCGGTTCAGAGCTGCAGCAGGCCGCCACCGAACTGCTGCTCGACATCGCCGGACCGGACGCGCTGCCCGTCGACGCCGCCGATATCGCCTCGCCCGGCTGGGCGCAGCGCAGCGGCCCCGGCTATCTCAACTACCGCAAGACCACCATCTACGGAGGCTCCAGCGAGGTGCAGCGCACCATCATCGCCTCCACCATCCTCGGATTGTGAGCCGCCGCCATGGATTTCGAACTCACCGATGAACAGGTCATGCTGCGCGATACGGTCCGGGACCTGCTGGGCCGCGCCTACGACCCGGAGACCCGCCTGAAGGTCACCGACACCGAGCTCGGCTGGAGCCGTGACGTGTGGCGGCAGTTCGCCGAACTCGGCGTCCTCGGACTGGCTTTCAGCGAGGAGGACGGCGGCGTCGGCGCGGGGCCGGAGGAGACCATGGTGGTGATGGAGGAGATCGGCCGCCGCAACGCGCCCGAACCCCTCTTGGACGCCGTGCTGATCCCGGGCGGCCTGATCGCCGCCGCCGCAACCACCGAGCAGCGCCAGCGCGTGCTGGCCGGGGTACTCGAGGGGCAGACCCTGCTGGCCTTCGCGCACAACGAGCCCGGAACCCGCTGGCCCGCAGTCGAACTCGCGACCACCGCGGTGGCCGACGGGGACGGCTACCGGATCACCGGCGTCAAGAACCCGGTGCCGCACGGTGACAGCGCCGACCAGCTCGTGGTCAGCGCCGCACTGCCCGGCGGCGGTACCGGACTGTTCCTGATCGCCGCCGACGCCGAGGGTGTCACCCGCACCGCGTTCCGCACCTTCGACGAGCGCCGGGGCGCGCAGCTCGAATTCGCCTCCGCCGCCGCCGAACTGCTGGGCGAGGGCGACGCCAGCGCCGCCATCGACGCGGTGACGGTGCGCGCACAGGCCAGCCTGTGCGCGGAATCCCTCGGTGCGATGGAGGAGGCGCTGCGCCTCACCACCGAATACCTCAAGACCCGCAAGCAGTTCGGGGTCACGCTCTCGAAGTTCCAGACCCTGAGCCAGCGGGCCGCCAATATGTACGTCTCGCTGGAACTGGCCCGCAGCATGAGCCTGTACGCCACCGCCGCGGTCACCGACGGTGCAGTCGACCGGGTCGCCGCCTCGCGGGCCCGCCTCCAGGTCGGCCGCTCCGCGCGGCACATCGGACAGGAGGCCATCCAGATGCACGGCGGCATCGGCATCACCTCCGAATACCCGGTCAGCCACTATGTCGCCCGCCTCACGGCGATCGCCCGCACCCTGGGCGGCGATCTGGAACACCTGCGCATCCTCACCGACCGCGTAGCCGACTACACCCTGGTCGAATTCTGACCCGTCCCAACGGCACTCGCGCCCCGCTCCGGATTCCGGACGGGGCGCGAGTCCGTTTCCGGGCCGGGCCGCCCGGCCTGGAGCGGCGGAGCAGTGAATTGCGGGTGGGCGCGCGAGGGCTCGACGGGTGTGGGCGGAGTGGAGCTGTGGCTGGCCTGAGAAGTGGAAAATTCGGTGTGGCAAGGGTTTTGGCGGGCGTAGGGTTGCGGGAATGGGTGGAGACGAGGTTCGGCTGGACGGGAATACGCTGAAGCTGCCGGGCGGGGTGGGGGTGCGGTTCATTCGCACGCTGCGGTTGCCGGAGCAGGGGACCCACGGATTGCCGCCGGGGCTGGGGGAGTTTCCGGTGCGGCGGGTGTCGGACTACGCGGATTCGGTGCCGGATGAGTGGCGGGCGCGCGGCGGGGTGATGCTGCCGATGTACCTGCGCGAGGCGATGTGGCTGTCGTTCTCGGCGAGCGAGCCGTCGGCGTTGCAGGTCGGGGTGGGGAAGGTGTGCGCGGTATCCGGCAAGCCGTGGAGTGACCGGCTGGGGCGCGAACCGCAGAACTATGTGGTGCTGCCGCGGCAGCCCTGGCTGGACGGGATCAACTCCGGGGTGGGGACGATCCGCCAGTTCGTGGCGGTGCCAATGGGTTTGGGTGCCACGATCGAAGGACAGGTCACCGGAGAAGAGGTGTGGGGTGGCATCCAGTTGCAGACCTTCCCGCTCTCGGAATCCGAGCTGCGTGCCTGGCGCGCGAGTGAGCAGATGCTGAAGGCCCGCGCGATCACCGCCGATTCCGGCCCGATTCCCCTGGGCGGCATGCCGACCGGAGTGCCGCCGTTCCCGCCGTCCTACGGTGGCCCGATCCCGCCTCCGCCGCCCGCACCGGGCAGCGCGGCCGGTGGCGGCCAACCGTCCGGCCGCCGCCTGTTCGGGCAGCGGGCCCCCGGTGGTGCGCCGCGTCGGGCACGGATGGCCAAGGCGATGGGGCTCGGGGTCGGCGGCACCATGCGCCAGGAGATCTACCAGGACGACCGCGCGCTGTCGGTCTGGGCCGCAACCCCTTCCGGCCGGGTCTTCGTGCACCTGGTGACGCCGCCGGATTGGCATGCCATCACCGGTGAGGCGCCGCCGCCGTCACCGGTGGATCGGCGCGCGTACACCAAGGCGGGCCTGCCCTGGTTCGACTACTTCGATTCCGATGCCACCGATCTGGCTCCGGCCGCGCCACTCACGGACGTCGCCCCGGTCGGCGACTGGATCGGCGCCGATCACGAGCCCTGGCAGGATCCCACGTCAGGGCAGATCCATCAGCTGGGTGACGCGCCGGGAAAGCCGGTCGACGACGGCGAGTGGTGAAAGTCGCTCAGCCGTCGGTGTTGTCCGAGGCCGGGCGGTCGGTGGTGACCGGGGTCGTGGTGACCTCGGTGGTGACCGGCGCTTCGGTGGTGGTGCGGGTGGTCTCGGTCGGCCGGGTGGTGGAGGGCCGACTGGTGGTGGTGCGCGTGGTGGTCGTGGTCGCGAGCGGATCGTCCGGGGTCGCGGTGATGGTGGAGATGGGTGCGCGCCGGGACGGCATATCGGCGGCGACCCGCCAGGTGGGCGACGGCGGGATGATCACGCCGGTGGTGCTGGTGCCGGAGTGCGACGGGGTCGAAGTCTCCGGGGCCACTTGCAGATCCGCGTTGATCGGCGGCGGCGCCACGTAGGTGTCCTGGTGGCCGAGGCCGCAGGCGCCGATGAGGATGAGCCCCGCCGACACCGCGCCGACCGCGGCGACGACGCCGGCCACGTGCTTGGGCAGGCGACGCACCGGGAAGACCGCGCGATCGTCCGCGCCGGCGTTGCTGCCGTCCATTGGTGGCACTCCTGATTCGTCTCGAGTGGGCTCACCCTAACGGAGGCTTCGGGGTTGGGCCAGGCGGGTGGTCGGTTCGATAAGCCGACCGGATCGGACGATCGGTACGCGTCGGTAATATCTCAAACAGCCATGATTCAGATATCGAATCAGTAAAGTCGGCGCGTTTTGTGTTCGTGTCGACTGGACTTTTCGTTGCCGAGCCGTAATGTGTGTCCAAAGTTACACATGAGACGCTCGAAATTTGCCGAGGGACGCGCCGAAGAATCGCGAGAACCGGTGAGCGTTATCGAGGAGTGGATGATGGGTGCATTTTCGACATCTCCGCTGCGCGCATCGGCGCGCTCTGGGGAGACCGCGGCCACCGGCCAGCGGATGTCGGCAATCCTGTCCCGATGGGTCGCCTGGTTTATCTTCCTCGGCGGACTCACCGGCGCGGTCCTCGGGATCGCCGGTCTACGTACCGAAATCACCGTCGCGGGCCTGATTCTGGCCTGCACCGCCGGACTGGTGCTGCTGAAGCTGCGCGCCGACGCGGCGGGCGGCTGACGGTGATCGGGTGCCGACGGCCGATCACGATCGGCCGTCGATACTGATCTGCAGTTTGCCGATTCGCCCTATTCAGCCAATGGCTAATTTGTAGCGAATCAATTCCGGGGTGGAATTACCCATTCGAATGCTTCGGCTTTGGATCGACTGCCCTCGGCGGTGCGCGAACGATTCGGTTCGCCGAGTTCCGACAGCAAACTTTCGGAGATTTGCACCAGATCCGACAATACGGCTGGCGTGAACCATTCCGGTCGAGTCGCGAACAGCAGATCCTCACTGGAGGTATTGCCCGAAGCGCCCGGCGCGAACGGGCAACCACCCAGACCGCCCAGCGAACCGTCCACCACGGCCGCACCCGCGGCCAGCGCCGCGAGCGAATTCGCGACGCCCTGCCCCCAGGTGTCGTGGCCGTGGAACACGATTCGCTGCTCCGGCGTACCCCAGCGGCCGGTCGCGGCGACCGAACCCACCAGGGCCGCAACCTGTCCCGGGTACGCCTGCCCGAGCGTATCGGCGATCACGATGTCGGCCGCGCCCTCGGTGCGCGGATCGGTGGCGATGGCCAGCACCCGGGCCGGATCCACCGGGCCGTCGAACGGGCAGGTGAAAGCCGTTGCCAGACACAGTTGGATGCGCCCGCCCGCCTCCCGGGCGAAGTGCACCGCCTCCGGCATGGCGGCCAGGCTGGCCTCGGTGGTGCGGCCGATGTTCGCGGTGTTGTGCGCGTCCGACACCGAGAAGCAGTACTGGAAATTGCGCACGCCCACCGCAGCCGCCTTGGCCACGTGCCGCGGCGTCGCCACCCACAGCCAGCAGCGCGACAGCTCCTCCGGCGTCAGCGCGGCGACCAGGTCGAGGGTATTGGCCATGGGCGGCACCAGATCCGGCCGCGCCATCGAGCCGATCTCGAGTTCGGGCACGCCCAGCGCCAGCAGCTGGCGCACGATCTCCACCTTGCGCTCGGTGGGCAGCACCTTGCCGGTCAACTGGAGCCCGTCTCGCAGGGTCACGTCGCGCAGGATCATTTCCGTCGGCAGCGTCATGAGTTCGCCTCCAGCGCCGCGATATCGGTGTCGGACATGCCGAGCAGCCCGGAGAGCACCTCGCGGGTGTGCTCGCCCAGGTCGGGGCCGACATTGCGGATGGGCAGCGACTGCCCGCCGATGACCGGCACGATGCCCGGGAAGCCGACCTCCTTGGGCTCGGGCTCCCCGACGTCCACCCGGAAGGGCTGAATCATATTGCGCGACAGGTACTGCTCGTCGCGGACGATATCGGCGGCGGTGTAGATGGGACCGCACGGGATGGCGGCGGCCTCCAGCACCCGCAGCGCCTCCTCGCGGGTGTGCCGCACCGACCACTCGGCGATCGAGGCGTCGAGACGTTCGCGGTTGCGCCAGCGTCCGGCATTGTCGGCGAGTTCAGGATCGGCGGCCAGGTCCGGGCGCTCGATGACCTGCATGTAGCGCTGGAAGATGGCGTCCCCGTTGCCGCCGATGATGATGCTGAACCCGTCGCTGGTCGGGTAGGCGTTGCTGGGCGCGATGCCCTCCATTCGCCCGCCGACCCGCTCCCGGTTGATGCCGTAGGCCAGGTAGTCCGGCACCAGCGACTCCATCACCGACAGGATGGATTCGTTCAGCGCCACGTCGATGATGCGCTGGTCCAAGGGGACCCGCTGCACCCGCTCGCGCTGGAACAGGGCCATCACGGTGCCGAAGGCGGCATAGATGCCGGCGATCGAATCGCCGATGGAGACGCCTACGCGCACCGGCGGCCGGTCCGGATCGCCGACCAGTTCGCGCAGTCCGCCGACCGCCTCGGCGACCGCCGCGAACCCGGGCCGCTGCGACAGCGGACCGGTCTGCCCGTAGGCGGAGATGCGGGTGATCACCAGCTTCGGATTGGCCGCGTTCAACACCTCGGGCCCGAGCCCCCACTTCTCGAGCATGCCGGGCCGGAAGTTCTCCAGCAGTACATCGCAGTGCCGGATCAGATCCAGCACGATGCCCCGCCCCGCCTCGGTCCGCAGATCCAGCGTGATCGACTTCTTGTTCCGGTTCACCGTCCGGTACAGCATCGAGGTGTCACCACCGTAGAGCCGCCAATTACGCAGTTCGTCACCGGTTTTCGGCCGCTCCACCTTGATCACCTCGGCCCCGAAGTCTCCGAGCATCCGTCCCGCGGTGGGCGCCGCGACGTAGTTACCCAGTTCCAGAACCCGCACCCCGTCGAGCGGCCGAATTTCCATGCCCCCAGTGTTCCCCAGGCCACCGGCCACTGCGACCCACACCCCGGGTTCGCACCCCTGCACACACGAAAAGGGCCGGTGCGACGATCCGAAGAGGGTGGATCGTCGCACCGGCCGGAGGTCGGCTGTGGTGCACGCAAGAACATCACGACCGGCCACGTCGAGGCCCGGGCGGCGAGTGGCGGCGCTGCCCGATCTCGAATCATGGTGTGCCGCGCCGGTATCCGATTCGCCGGAGTATCGGAGACCGGCGCGGCGGGAGCGGAGAGCTCACGCCGCGCGGGGCGTGACCTCCTCGATGATCGAGTAGTGCTCGGCGTCGCCGGTGATGATGGTGCTGGGTTCGCCGTGCACGTCGACCGGGACGTCGCCCGCGAGGGTGATGCGGGTCAGGCGGCGCGGCTGGCCGTCGTAGTCGTCGATGGCGTAGTGCTGGGTGGCGCGGTTGTCCCAGATCGCGACATCGCCGAGCTGCCAGTTCCAGCGGGTGGTGTTCTCCAGCTTGGTGACCCGGTTCTGTAGCAGCCCGAACAGCGCCTGCGACTCGGCGGCGGAGAAGCCGGTGAAGTTCTTCACGAAGTGCCCGAGCAGCAGGGCGCGCTCGCCGGTGACCGGGTGCACGCGCACCACCGGGTGCTCGGTCTCGTAGTAGGTGGACTCGAATTCCGCGCGGTAGGCCTTGATGTTCGCGGTCACCTCGGCGTTCTCACCACGCGCGACCTCGGTGCGGTCGGCGGCGTAGTCGTAGGCGTTGGTGTGCCGTGCCCGCAGGTTCTCGACCAGCGCCTTGAGCGGTGCGGGCAGCGAGTCGTAGGCGGCGACGGTGGAGGCCCAGGTGGTGGAACCGCCGTAGGGCGGCAGGTGCACCGCGCGCAGGATGGAGGCCTTCGGGATGCGGTCGACGAAGGTGACGTCGGTGTGCCAGCTGTTGGCGCGGCCGTACTCCGAGTCGATCGGCAGCGTCTTCACGCCGCGCGAGGTGACGGTCGGGTGCGGGGTGGTGGGCGCGCCCAGCAGCTGCGCGAACTCGTGCTGGCCGTCCTCGGTGAGGTGCTCCTGGCCGCGGAAGAAGATCACCTTGTGCTTGTGCAGTGCGTCCTGGATCGCCTGCACGGTCGCCGAATCCAGGTCGCCGCCGAGGCGGACGCCGTCGATTCGCGCACCGATCTTGCTGCCCAATTGCACGACGGTGAGATTGGAGGTCGCGTACTCGACCGTTGCGTTATCGACGGACATGTCCAGCCTTTCGCCCGATGGTGTGCGGCCCGGATTCGAGCCGTGATCAGCACACCATCGGGCGCTCCGGCGAGACAGGTTTACGGTCAGCCGGATCGTAAGCCGTTACCCGACGTGCTCGCGCAGGTAGGCCAGATCCTCGGCGACACCCTCGGCGGGGGTCTCCAGAATCACCGGCGCGTCCGCCGTGCGGCACACCTCGGCCAGCAGCTGCGGATCGATGGTGCCGTCGGAGAAATTGGCGTGCCGGTCCGCGCCGGAGTCGAACTCGTCGCGCGAGGAGTTCAAGTGCACCAGGTCGATTCGACCGGTGATGCCCTTGATCCGCTCCACGATGCCGACCAGGTCCTCACCGCCCGCCCAGGCGTGGCAGGTGTCGAGGCAGAAGCCCGCGCCGTACTCGCCGACCGCGTCCCACAGCCGCCCGATATTGTCGAAATACCGTGCCATGGCGTGGTTTCCGCCCGCCGTGTTCTCGATCAGGATCGGGACCGCGAACCCGCCCTTGTCCTGCTGGCGTTCGAACAGCTTGCGCCAGTTGACGAATCCCTCCGCCATCTCCGCGTCCGAGCGCACATGCCCGCCGTGCACCACCAGGCCGAACGCGCCCAGGTCGGCGGCGGCCTTGGCCTGTTGCGCGACCGCGTTGCGCGAGGGCATCCGTAGCCGGTTGTTCAGGCTGGCCACATTGATCTGGTAGGAGGAGTGCACCACCAGATCGATATCGCTGGCCCTGATCTGTTCGGCGTCCGGATGCGGCGCGGGTTTGTCCCAGCTCTGCGGATCCACCACGAACATCTGGATGACGTCGGCGCCGAGCTTCTCAGCGAAGCCGATCGGGTCGCTGTCCGTTCGGACGTGAGCTCCAATACGCATTGCGCCAGCGTATCCCCGGCCACCGACAGCCGGGACGGCTCCACCCGGTCCCACCGGCGATCATGCATTGATCACAAGAGATCGTTCAGTGTTGCGTTAGCGGGCCGTGCGTAGATAGTTCGGTAGGAATCCGTAGGTCGTGACGATCGTGGGAGGTGAATACCGTTGCGGGCGAACACCGGGTGCATCGGCTACAGTTTCGATGTTTTACGGACCGGCTCGAGCGCGTTGTCGCCGGTCGTCCGTGGTAAGTCACGCGCTGGTGGGTCCCGGCGCGCGATGTGGGAAGTGGGAGCTCAGCATGCTGTCCAACGGTGACGTCTTCGCCGAATATGTCATCGAGCGGCAACTCGGCCGGGGTGGCATGGGTTCGGTCTACCTGGCCAAGCATCCGCGGCTGCCCCGGATGACGGCGCTCAAGCTGTTGAACCGGGAGATGGTCTTCGACAAGGAGATTCGCGCGCGCTTCGAACGCGAGGCGGATCTGGTCGCCCAGCTCGACCACCACAATATCGTCACCGTCTACGACCGCGGGCTCGCCGACGGCCAGCTGTGGATCTCCATGCAGTTCGTCGACGGTGTGGACGCCGCCGGGGTGAATCCGCAGACGCTGCCGCCCGAGCGGGCCGTGCAGATCGTCGCGGAGACCGCCGACGCCCTCGACTACGCGCACCGCAACGGCGTCCTGCACCGGGATGTGAAGCCCGCCAACATCCTGCTGGCCCGTTCCACCGGCGGTAAGGGTGAGCGGGTCTACCTGACCGACTTCGGCATCGCCCGGCTGCGCGACGACAGCGGCCACCTCACCCAGACCGGCACCTTCACCGCGACCCTGGCCTACGCCTCGCCCGAGCAGCTGACCGGTTCCGCCCTCGACGGCAGCTCCGACCAGTATTCGCTGGCCTGCACGCTGTTCTGGCTGCTCACCGGGACCGGCCCGTTCTCGGCCACCAATCCGGCCGCGGTCATCCAGGGCCATCTGCAGAATCCGCCGCCGCTGCTGAGCACCGCGCGGCCCGGCCTGCCGCCGAGCCTGGATCAGGTGATGGCCAAGGCGATGGCCAAGCGCCCGGAGGACCGCTTCGCCACCTGTAGCGATTTCGCGGCGGCGGCCAAACGCGCGCTGGCCAATCCGAGCGCGCCCGCGATTCCGCTGGTCGGTCATCGCACCGCGCCGCCGATGCCGGTGCAGCCGCCGCCGTACACCGGATCCGCGATGACCGCCGGCGCCCCGCAGACCTCGCCCTACACCGGCGTCCCGATGCAGACCCGGCCGCCGAGCACCGGCGGACCGATCCCGACCGCGGTGCCGCGCCCGCAGACCGCCGCGTCCGCGCCCTATCCGACGCAGCTCAATACCGCGACCCCGCCGCCGCAGACGCTGGTCGGCGGCTACCAGGGCCGCCCGCCGACCAACCAGTACACGCAGCCGCCCGCCTACTCCTACGCACAACCCCCCGGGCAGCAGCGTCCGCCGACGTCGCCGGTGGGCGCGCCGCACGGGATGCCGCCGAAGAAGTCGAACACCGGCTGGATCATCGCGGCCATCGTCACCGTGCTGGTGCTGATCATCGTGGTGGTCGCGGTGGTGGCCGCAGGCAGCGGGAAGAAGAACAAGGCGGCGGTCGTCAGCCCGGGCGGGACCACCCAGACCACCAAGCCCACCGCCGGTTCGCCGGGCACGGCGGCCGACAAGCAGGTGGACTGGTCCTCGCTGAGCAAGGAGTTCCCGAAGCTGTTGCCCGCCACCAAGTCCGGTGACAAGGGCTACGACAGTGCCAGCTGCTGGATGCCCGACAAGACGACGGCCGAGGACAAGAACGACGACGCCCCGGACTTCGGCAATTGGGCGGTGGAGTGGCGCTGCTTCGGCGGCAACGGCAACGACGACCCGTTCTACCGCCTCTACGCCTACTCCTCGGCGGCGGACCTGCAGTCGGTGGTGAGCGCCCTGAACCCGGCCTCCACCACCAAGGACGCCAACGGCGGCAAGACCTACACCAACTACCGCTTCACCGACAACAGCCGCCCGCGCATGGTGACGGTCTTCACCGGCGACAGCAACCGCACCCAGTTCCTGATGTACACCGACGGGGTCGCGGGCAGCATGGACAGCGTCGTCTCCTGGTGGAAGCAAGCGCCCCTGAACTGAGGAAGTAGCCGACCCCAGCCATTTCGCATACATTTGCGGCTGCCTGGACCCGCCTGGGAGCGACGCGGAAGGCAATCTGACAGAGAGAGGGCTTTGTGCTGCGCAGCGGAGAAGTGTTTGCCGGGTACGAGATCGAACGTGAACTCGGCCGTGGCGGCATGGGCTCCGTGTACCTGGCCCGGCATCCGCGACTACCTCGGCTGATCGCACTGAAGCTGCTGAATCGGGAAGTGGTCGGCGACACCGAGGTGCGCCGCCGCTTCGAGCGGGAGGCCGATGTGGTCGCCCAGCTCGATCACCCGAATATCGTGCCGGTCTACGACCGCGGCCTCGACGACGGTCAGCTGTGGATCGCCATGCGCTACATCGACGGCGTCGACGCGTCGGGCCTGGAGGCGGCGAATCTGCCGCCGCGGCAGGCGATCCGGATCGTCGCCGAGACCGCGCGGGCGCTGGATTTCGCGCATCGGCGCGGGGTGCTGCACCGGGATGTCAAGCCCGCCAACATTCTGCTGGAGCGGGTGGACGCCGAGGAGCGAGTGTTCCTGGCGGACTTCGGGATCGCGCGGCTGCGCGACGACGCCACCAAGCTCACCCAGACCGGTTCGTTCACCGCGACGCTGACCTACGCGTCCCCGGAGCAGCTGTCCGGGCAGCCGCTGGGCCCGCAGACCGATCAATATTCGCTGGCCTGCACCCTGTTTCGCCTGCTCACCGGCAATGTGCCGTTCACGGCCGAACATCCGGTCGGGATCATTCACGGGCATCTGAGCCAGACGCCGCCGCCGGTCAGTTCGCTGCGGCCGGGTCTGCCGTCGGCCCTGGACGCGGTGCTGGCTCGCGCGCTGGCCAAGCAGCCGCAGGCCCGCTTCGACAACTGCGTCGACTTCACCACCGCGGCCATGCAGGCGCTGGAGAATCCGGCCGGGGCGACCCAGGTGCTCGGCCAGCTGAACTACGGCGCACCCAGGCCGTACGCCCAGCCCGTGCCGACCGCGCAGCTGAGTGCGCCGTTGCGCGGCGTCGACCCGAATTCCGCACCGGGGCAGCAGTATTCGGAGCCGGGTCAGTATCACCCCGGTACCGCCCGCTACCCGTCGGACCCGTACGCGGCGGTGCCCGCGCAGGCCGAGCCGACCCGGGCCCGCACCCGGCAGCGTGCGGTGGCGCCGCCGAAGAAGAAGCGCTCCAAGCTGCGCGGCTGCCTGTGGGGCGCGGTGGTGATCGTGGTGCTGCCGGTGCTCGCGGTCGGCGGCTGCCTGGCCTACCTCGACCGCAACCAATCCTCGGGCACAGTGGCCACCACCACCGAGGCCCCGGTGACCACCACCGAGGACGCCGAACCCACCACGGCCGAACCGACTCCCACCGAGGCCGCGGTCCCCGACCACGCCGGGCAGGACGCGCAGGTGATCAGCAAGCGGTTCCCGGCCATGCTGCCGACCGCCGATCCCACCGCCGACGCCAATTCCGGTGCGGGATATCAGGGCATCGCCTGCACCACCTACGGGCGCACCACCCCGCCGCCCGACACCGGCGCGGGCGATCCGGACTTCGGCAATTGGGCACTGAGCTGGGACTGCCCCGCCGGTGCGGGCCGCGCGTCGTACCGAATCCTGATGTACCGCACGCCCACCGGCGCGGGTGACGCGGCGAGCGCGCTGCCCGCCAACACCCACACCGACCTCACCGTGAACGGCAGCAGCTACACCAATTACGCGCTGTCGGGCAGTACGCTGCTGCGGCCGCGGCTGGTGACCGAATTCCACGCACCGGACGGCGATTACTCGTTCCTGATGTACAGCACGGGTTTCCTGATCACCGACGATCAGCTGCTGACCTGGTTCAAGAGTGCTCCGGTGCACTGATACCCGGGTCGCGGCCGGGTAGTTCCGGGGTCGCGGACCGGGTGCGACTTTGTGTGGACTCCATGAGGACACGACACTCCGGGACTTCCCGGATGGCATGCGGCGGCGATCCTCGACACACTGGACCCATGACTTCGAACGTCTCGGATTCCGTCGCCCTGCAAGAGGGGGCAGCCGCGGTCGCCGCCAGTGCGACCGATCTGGTCAAGATCTACGGCTCGGGCGACACACAGGTCCACGCACTAGCCGGGGTGACGGCCGAGTTCGCGAAGGGTGAGTTCACGGCCATCATGGGCCCGTCGGGCTCCGGCAAGTCGACGCTCATGCACTGCCTGGCCGGTCTGGACGCCGCGACCGCGGGCGCGGTGCACATCGGTGACACCGACCTGACCAAGCTCTCCGACAAGCAGATGACCGCCCTGCGCCGCGACCGGATCGGTTTCGTCTTCCAGGCCTTCAACCTCGTCCCGACCCTGACCGCGCTCGAGAACATCACGCTGCCGCTGGACATCGCGGGCCGCAAGGCCGACGACGAGTGGCTCTCGACCGTGGTCAAGCGTCTCGGCCTGGGTGACCGGCTCACCCACCGGCCCAGCGAACTCTCCGGCGGCCAGCAGCAGCGCGTGGCGTGTGCCCGCGCGCTGGCGGGCAAGCCGGACATCATCTTCGGTGACGAGCCGACCGGCAACCTGGATTCGCATTCCTCCGGTGAGGTGCTCAGCATTCTGCGCGCCGCCGTCAACGAGTTCGGGCAGACCGTGGTGATCGTGACCCACGATCCGCGCGCCGCCTCCTACGCCGACCGGGTGGTGTTCCTCGCCGACGGCAAGCTGGTCGACGAATTGCGGGACCCCACCGCCGATTCCGTGCTCGACAAGATGAAGTCGCTGGAAACCAAGCGCGGGGAGGCGTAGCCCCGATGGCTTCCTCCGTCATGCGCAAGGTCGCCTTGCGCAATCTCGCCGCGCACAAGGTGCGCCTGGTGCTGACCGTGCTGTCGGTGGTGCTGGGCACCGCCTTCATCTCGGGTTCCTTCGTTTTCACCGATACGTTGCAGAGCACCTTCGACGGCATCTTCGCCAATCAGGCTCAGGGCGTGGACGTCCGGGTCAGCGGCAAGGAGCAGCAGTCGCTGGGTGTGCCGCTGGACGTGGTCGACAAGATCGCCGCCACCGACGGGGTGCGCACCGTCGCGCCGAGCGTGAACGGCCCGGTGGTGCTGCTGGAGAACGGCCACGCCGTGCAGACCGGTGGCGCGCCGAGCTGGGGCCAGTCGTATCTGCCGCCGGACCAGGCGGTGGCCAAACCGGATCCGTTCGTCGCGGGCGGGCCGCCGACCGCGCCGTTCCAGGTCGCGATCAACAGCGGCGGCGCGGACAAGGCCGGGTTGCACGTCGGCGATCACACCAAGGTGCTGATTCCCTCCAAGGGGACCATCGACGTGACCGTGTCCGGCATCTACGAACCCGCCTCCAACACCGGCGGATTCGTCGGCGTGCTGTTCGACGACACCCAGGCGCGGCAGCTGTTCACCGACGGCCAGCACGTCGCCTACGTCGACATCGCCGTGAAACCCGGTGTGAAGGCCGATGATCTGCGCGACAGCCTGGCGAAGGCGTTGCCGGACTACAAGGTTCAGAACGGCGACCAGGTCCGTGAGGAGATGAAGGAGCAGCTCGGCAACGCGCTGAAGTTCATCAACTACTTCCTGCTGGCGTTCGGTTCGATCGCGCTGCTGGTCGGCACGTTCATCATCTACAACACCTTCTCGATGCTGGTGGCGCAACGACTTCGGGAGTTGGCGCTGCTGCGGGCGGTCGGCGCGAGCCGCGGGCAGATCTCGCGCTCGGTGGTCGGTGAGTCCTTCATCGTCGGGCTGATCGGCAGCCTGCTGGGGCTGGCCGCCGGTGTCGGGCTGGCGTTCGGTTTGTCGGCGGTGCTCAATGCCTTCAGCCTCGGATTGCCCACCGGCACCATGTCGTTGGAGCCGCGCACCGTGCTGGTGGCGCTGGGTGTGGGCGTGGTGGTGACGGTCGCCAGCGCGTACGCGCCCGCCCGCCGCGCCGCGAAGGTGCCGCCGGTGGAGGCGATGCGCGAGGGCGCCAGCTCGGCCGGTGACTCGCTGCGGGTGCGCACCATCATCGGCGCGGTGCTGGCGGTGGCCGGTGTGGTGCTGGTGGTGCTGGGTGCGCGCGGGACCGGTGGCAACGCTGCCGCGGTGGTCGGAATCGGCGCGGCGGCTTTGATTTTCGCGGTGCTGTTCGCCTCCCCGGCGCTGTCGCGTCCGGTGCTGGAGGTGCTCAGCGTGCTGGTGCGCCCGTTCGGTCCGATCGGAAGGATGGCGCGCAACAACGCCATTCGCAATCCGCGCCGCACCGCGGCGACCGCGTTCGCGCTCACCCTCGGCCTGATGCTGGTGTCGGCGATCGGCATTCTCGGCTCGTCGGCCAAGGCCAGTGTCAGCGATCTGGTGGACAAGGGTGTGAAGGCCGACTACATCCTGGCCGGGCCGCCCGGCGGGCTGATCAGCGTGCCGTTGGCCGCCACCGACACCGTCAAGCAGGTGCCGGGTGTGAAGGACGTGGTGGCCTTCCACGGCCTGATCGTGAAGGTGGACGGCAAGCAGGTGGTGGGCACCGCGCCGGACGCGCCGATGAACACGGTGCTCAAGTACGACATGGTGCAGGGCAACGACACCCTCGGTGACGACGGCGTGCTGGTGTCGGAAACCTTTGCCACCGACCACAATTGGAAGGCCGGTCAGCACGTCGAGGTGACGAGCATGGACGGCAAGAAGTATCCGGTCACGGTGAGCGGCGTCTACAAGGACACCCCGCTGCTGCAGGCCATGGTCGCGCCGATGTCGTTGTACGACAAGGTGGTTCCGGTCAGCTACCAGTCCAGCTTCGTGGTGCTGATCGCCGCGCAGCCGGGCGCGGACCTGAAGGCCATGCGCACCGATCTGGAGAAGGCCACCGCGCAGTACGTGATCGTGCAGGTGCAGGACCGCGACGACTACAAGGGCGCGCAGGGCAAGCAGATCAATACGCTGCTGGCCATTCTGTACGGCCTGCTGGCGCTGGCGGTGGTGATCGCCATCCTCGGCATCGTCAACACCCTCGCGCTGTCGGTGGTGGAACGCCGCCGCGAGATCGGCATGCTGCGCGCGGTCGGCATGCAGCGACCGCAGGTGCGGCGCAGCATCTATCTGGAATCCATGCTGATCGCGATCTTCGGCGCGGTGGTCGGTGTCATCCTCGGCATCGGCCTGGGCATCGGATTCCTGCGCACCCTCAAGGATCTGGGCCTGGCGACCATCGCCATCCCCTGGACCCAGATCGTGCTGATGCTGCTGGCCTCCGGCGTGGTCGGGGTGCTGGCCGCGCTGTGGCCCGCGATCCGCGCGGCCCGGACGCCGCCGCTGGCGGCCATCGCGGACCTGTAGCCCCCGCCGGTCGACAACGACACAGGCCCGGTCCCCGGTGGTGGGACCGGGCCTGTGTGCACACTGGAGGGATGGATCCTGTCGAAGCGTTGCGCCGGATCGCGTACTTCAAGGATCGGGCGCGGGAGGAATCGCGGCGGGTGATGGCCTACCGCAATGCCGCCGATATCGTCGAGCGGCTCGATCCGGCCGAGCGGGAGCGGCTGGGGCGGTCGAACGGGTGGCAGTCGCTGCCGGGGATCGGGCCGAAGACGGCCGCGGTGATCGCACAGGCCTGGGCCGGACGCGAACCCGACGTGCTGGTCGAATTGCGTTCCTCGGCAAAGGATCTGGGCGGGGGAGCGGTGCGGGCCGCACTGCGCGGGGACCTGCACACCCACTCGAACTGGTCGGACGGGTCCGCGCCGATCGAGGAGATGATGGCCGCCGCGCGAGCGCTGGGCCACGAGTACTGCGCGCTCACCGACCATTCGCCGCGGCTGACCGTGGCCAACGGGCTCTCACCCGAGCGGCTGCGCCACCAGCTCGACGTGCTCGACGGGCTGCGCGAGCGGTTCGCGCCGATGCGCATCCTGACCGGTATCGAGGTCGACATCCTCGACGACGGCTCCCTCGATCAGGAGCCCGAACTGCTCGACCGTCTCGACATCGTGGTGGCCAGCGTGCACTCCAAGCTGAAGATGGACGCCGCCGCGATGACCCGCCGGATGATCCACGCCGTGACCAACGGCCGGACGAACGTGCTCGGACACTGCACCGGCCGCCTGGTCGAGGGCAGTCGCGGACTGCGTCCGGAATCCGCCTTCGACGCCGAGGCGGTGTTCACCGCCTGCCGCGACCACGGCACCGCCGTCGAGATCAACTCCCGGCCCGAACGCCGCGATCCGCCCACCCGCCTGCTCACCCTGGCCCGGGACCTGGGCTGCGAGTTCGCCATCGACACCGACGCGCACGCCCCCGGCCAGCTCGACTTCCTCGGCTACGGCGCGCAGCGCGCCCTCGACGCCGACATCCCGGTCGACCGCATCGTCAACACCTGGCCCGTCGACGAACTGCTGACCTGGACGAAGACCGTCAGAGGGTGATGCGGAACGGGCTCGGTGCGCTCGCGTCGTCCGGCGACAGATAGCTCGGGAACGACAGCGACACGGTGTCGGCGGGCAGCGGGGCGTCGGCCTTCGACTTGCCGCTCTTGATGATCACCGCGATCACGATGATCACCACCACCAGCACCGCGACGATGGCGGCGATGATCCAGCCCACCGGCATCGAACTACGTTGCGGCTGCTGATAGTTCGGCGGCTGCGTGGTGTTCCGCGGCGGATACGAGGACTGATTGAACCCGCCGGACTGATTCGTGTAGGACGGTCCGGAATTCTGCTGATGCGGATAGGCGGGCACCGCCGGCGACTGGTTGGTGTACGCCGGACCGGGCGCGGACTGCTGCGGATACGCCGGAGTCGACTGAGCCGGACCGGGATACGACGGATTCGCCTGCGACTGGTTCGGATACGCCGGATTGGCCGGAGCCGGACTGGGATACGCGGGCCCCGACTGCGAGGCGTTCGGATAGGCCGGGGCCGCCGACTGATTGGTGTAGGACGGGCCGGGCGCGGGTTGATGCGGATACGCGGGCACCGACGGGTTCGGATATGCCGGGCCCGCCAGCGGCCGGGGCGTGGATTGCTGCGCGGGCGGCTGCTGCTGGACCACCGGCTGCGGCCGGATCGGGGTCGGCGGGCGGGGCGCCACCAGCGGCTGCGGATGCGCGGGCGTCGGCGGGCGCGGCGCGGGAGCCGGGGCCGACAGCGCTCGTTCCACCGCCGTCGCGAACTCGACGCAGGAGCGGAAGCGGTCCGCGGGCCGCTTGGACAGCGCCCGCGACAGCACACTGTCGACGGCCCGGGGCAGGCCCGCGCGCAGCGGGCTGGCGGCCGGCGGCGTCTGCTGCAGGTGCCCGCGGATCACCGCGGCCGGGCTGGTGCCCTCGAAAGGCACCGCGCCGGTGAGCAATTGGAACAGCGTGCAGGCCAGCGAGTACTGATCGGAGCGGCCGTCGAGGGTCGCGCCGGTGAGCTGCTCGGGGGAGGCGTAGGCGAGGGTGGCGGTCACGGTGCCGGTCTGGGTCAGATGTCCGGTGTCGTCGCGCAGCCGGGCGATGCCGAAGTCGGTGAGGTACACCCGTTCGGCCGCACCGGTCTTGCTCGAGGAGCGGGCCAGCAGGATGTTCGCCGGTTTCACGTCGCGGTGCAGGACACCGAGCCCGTGCGCGTAGTCGAGGGCCTTGGCGGTCTCACCGGTGATCTGCGCGGCCCGCATCGGCGGCAGCGCGCCCGGGCTGATGGCCGACGCGTTCACCCCGTCGATGAACTGCATGGAGATCCACAGCTGCTCACCCTCGTCGCCGCGGTCGTACACGGTGACGATGTTCGGATGATCCAGGCGCGCGACCAGATCCGCCTCCCGGATGAACCGGGCCCGAATCTCGTCGTCGGAGAACATCTCCTGATTGAGCAGCTTGAGCGCGGTCATGCGCGGTAGCCGCGGATGCTTGGCCAGATAGACGGATCCCATACCGCCGCGACCGAGCTCGCGTTCGATGACGTAACCGGCGAACACATCACCAGAGCGCAAAGTCGAGCCCCCGTTTCCACGAGACAAATCCGCCGTAGCTTATCAGTGCGGTATGACGACCCATTGTCCTCGCAACCGGTCCTCAGCCCGCGTTGAGATGCGCCCACGCCTGTACATCGCCGCGATCCAGGGCGACGGCGAGCAGGTCGGGGAAGCGGTCGGGGGTGCAGGCGAAGGCCGGGACACCGAGGGCGGACAGGGCGGCGGCATTGTCGCGGTCGTAGGCCGGGGCGCCCTCGTCGGAGAGCGCCAGCAGCACGATGACCTGCACGCCGGACTCCTTCATGGCGCGAATGCGACGCAGCATCTCGGCGCGCACGCCGCCCTCGTAGAGGTCGGAGATGAGCACGAACATGCTCTCGGCCGGGCGGGTGATCAGCGACTGCGAATAGGCGATGGCGCGGTTGATGTCGGTGCCGCCGCCGAGCTGGGTGCCGAAGAGCACCTCCACCGGATCGGCCAGCTTCTCGGTGAGATCGACCACGGCGGTATCGAAGACGACCAGCGAGGTGCGCAGTGAGCGCATGGACGCCAGCACCGCGCCGAACACCGAGGCGTAGACGACGCTGGCCGCCATCGAACCGGACTGGTCGATGGCCAGCACCACATCCCGCTTCACCGCCTGCGCCTTGCGGCCGTAGCCGACCAGGCGCTCGGGCACCACGGTGCGATGCTCGGGCAGATAGTTGGCCAGGTTCTTGCGAATGGTGCGGTCCCAGTCGATATCCCGCAGTTTGGGCCGCGACACCCGGGCCGCGCGATTCAACGCCCCGCCCACCGCGGCCACCGTCTGCGCGGCCACTCGCCGCTCGATCTCCTTGACCACCTCGCCCACCACCATGCGCGCGGTGGCCTTGGTGGTCTCCGGCATCACCCGGTTGAGGCTCAGCAGCGTGCCGACCAGGTGCACGTCGGGTTCCACCGCCTCCAGAAGCTCGGGCTCCAAGAGCAATTCGGTGATATCGAGCCGCTCGACCGCGTCCCGCTGCATCACCTCCACCACCGTCGAGGGGAAGTAGTTGCGGATATCGCCGAGCCAGCGCGCCACCTGTGGCGCGGATCCGCCGAGCCCGGCGGAGCGCCGTCCGTTGCCGCCCTGGCCGGTGTTGTCGTAGAGCGCCCCCAGCGCCCGGTCCATCGCCAGATCGTCGGCACCCTGTAGGCCGCCGCCGAGTCCCGGCTCCCCGGCGCTGCCGAGTACCAGCCGCCACCGCCGCGCCTGCGCCTCGTCGATTTCGGTCATGACAGTCCTCCCCGAATGTCTGTGCTGCCCAGGATTTGGATCGCACCCGCCATGGCGAGCGTGCCCCGGTGAGTGTCGTAGCCGCCGCTGGTGGCGGCCGAAACCGTTGGCGCGCCGTGCCGTACGGCCTGGCCGATGGCCTGCCGCTCCCCGGACTCGAACGCGCCGAAGGTGCGGCGCAGCAGCGGCAGGGTGGCCACGAACTGGGCCTCGTCGAGACCGCACAGCCAGGAATCGATGAGCGAGAGCATGTTCCGGTCGTGCACCAGCAGCAGGCCGCGTCCACCGAGGAAGCCGTCGACCCAGGCCGCCTTGTCGGGTGCGGTGCGGCCCACCGACAGCGCGGCCGAGAGCCTGCGGCCGGATTCGACGGTGTCGATGCGTTCGGCGTCACAGAGCAGCCGGACCGCGCGGCCGACCAGCGCGCCGTGCGCGTCGTCCCGATCGGCCAGCAGTTCCAGCGCGGAAAGCCAGGTGGCGGTGGACCATTCGTCGTCGCGGGCCGACAGCGCCAGGTGCACGGCGTCGAGCTGGGTGCGCAGCGCGGTGGCGGAATCGGTGTCGAGGCCGGTGACCGCGCCGGGCAGGCCCGCGCAACTGCGGATCAGCAGGCCGTTGGCGACCATGGTCAGTGCCTCGGTGTCGGTGCCGCGGACATCGCCGTAGCGCAGCACGCGCAGCAGGCCGGGTAGCGCCGACAGCAGGTGCGTCACGTCGTGATCCAGTGCCGCAACCGATTCCAGCCGTGCGATCAGCCCCCCGGTCGCGCCGCCCAGATCGGCCAGCAGCGCCTGCTCGAGAGCGCCCGCCACGGTGGCCACGGTGGCATCCGGGTGGGCCGCGGTGTCGAGGATCTTCGCCTCGCCCGCCGAACTCAGCGTGGTGCCCCAGCGGGACGCCTCGACGATCGAGATCGCCAGTTCGGGTCGCCAGCGCAGCGTCCAGGTCTCGCGGAAGGTGCCGGTATTGCGCACCTGCCCCTCGGTGATCCGGCCCCAGCCGATGCCCAGCAGCCGAAGCCGGTGCAGCAGCCGCGATCTCGCCAGCCCGCCGTCGGTGCGCAGATCCAGATCCAGGGTCTGCTCGAGCGCCTGCTGCTTCAATCGCAGCGTCTTGATCTGCGCGCGCAGATCCGCCTCCAGCGGCACCGTCGGCGTCCCGTCGGGCACCGCGCCCAGCGCCTCACCGACCACCAGTTCGGAGCTGACCAGCCGCAGCATGGTCTCGTCGCCGTCGCAGAGCACCGCGCGGGTGGCCTCGGTGACCTCCGAGAGCCCGGCCAGCGGCCGCCCGCGCAACGTCGCGAGAGTGTCTGCGAGCCGGACGGATTCGATGATGTGCGCGCTCGAGACCGGCAGATCGTGGGTGCGCAGCATGCCCGCCACCTTGGTGAGCCAGCGTGCGATCGGCTGCTGGGTCTCGGTGAACAGGTGGTGATACCAGCCCGGCGAATCGATTCCGGCGCCGTAGCCGGAAGAGGTGGCCAGCCGCGAATGCGTCCACGGCACCCAGGTGAGCGTGGCCTTCACCTTGGGCAGGCCCTTGAGCAGCCGGGCATCGGCCGCGGCCGGGCCCAGCTTGCCCTCGAGTGCGGGCGCGTGCCACGCCCCGCACACCACGGCCAGCCGTTGTGCCCCGTCCTTCAACGCCTTTCGCATCACCTGCCGCATGTGCGCCTCGCGGCGCAGCGTCTGCGCGTCGATGACGATCCGCGGGTAATCCCTGTCGCTGCTGTCGTCCTCCGCTGTTCCGGACCCCACGACCGGGACAGCTGGGGCGTCCCCGGCGTGTTCGCGCAGCGCGCCCATCGCCTCGTTGACCGCGGCGAAAATATCGGCGTCCGAGGAGGATTCGATGACCGCGTCCCACCAGCGTTCGGCGTCGTCGTAGCCGCCCGCCGCGGCCAGCAGCGCCAGTGGGTCGGTGCGATCGCCCGGTTCGTCGGTGGCGGCGAGCGCGTTCGCGGCGGGCAGATCGCAGAAGCCCACGCGCACAGCGTTTTCCGTCGCGTAGCTCAGCGCCACCCACTCCGGGGAGAACGCGGCGAAGGGCCAGAACGCCGCCTTCGACGGCGCGTCGGGCTGATAGGCCAGCAGTGCGACCGGCGGCGTCATGCCTTCCGCCGCAAGGTATCCGACCAGCGGATCGGCGTCGGCCGGACCTTCGATCAGGATGGCGTCGGGGCGGAAGCTCGCCAGCGCCAGGGCCAGTGAGCGCGCGGAACCCGGTCCGTGATGGCGGATTCCGAAGATCCGGGTCTCGGTCGCGGTGGCGAGGGTGGCGGTCATCCGTTCACCTCGCGGCAGGCCCGGTAGAAGTCGGCCCAGTCGGCGCGCTGGCGGACCACGGCCTCCAGGTATTCCGTCCACACCACCTGGTCGGCGACCGGATCCTTGACCACCGCGCCCAGCACCGCGCCCGCGATATCGGCGGGCCGCAGCACGCCGTCACCGAAGTGCGCGGCCAGCGCGATGCCATTGGTGATCACCGAGATGGCCTCGGCGGTGGACAGCGAACCCGACGGCGACTTCAGCTTGGTGCGGCCGTCCTCGGTGATGCCCGAACGCAGTTCCCGGAACACCCGCACCACGCGCCGGATCTCCTCGGCGGCCGCGGGCACGTCGGGCAGTTCCAGTGCGCTGCCGAGCTGTTCGACCCGGCGGGTGACGATGGCGACCTCCTCGTCCTCACCGGCGGGCAGCGGCAGCACCACGGTGTTGAAGCGGCGGCGCAGCGCGGAGGACAGTTCGTTGACGCCGCGGTCGCGGTCATTGGCGGTGGCGATCACGTTGAAACCCTTGGCCGCCTGCACCTCCGTGCCGAGTTCCGGCACCGGCAGCGTCTTCTCCGAGAGCACCGTGATCAGCGCGTCCTGCACATCGGAGGGGATGCGGGTGAGTTCCTCGAGCCGGGCGATGGAGCCCAGCCGCATGGCCGTCATGATCGGCGAGGGCACCAGTGCCGCCTCGCTGGGACCCTCGGCCAGCAGTCGCGCGTAGTTCCAGCCGTAGCGGATGGCCTCCTCGGCGGTACCGGAGGTGCCCTGCACCAGCAGTGTCGAATGTCCGGCGATGGCGGCCGAAAGATGTTCCGACACCCAGGTTTTCGCGGTGCCGGGCACGCCGATGAGCAGCAGTGCGCGGTCGGTGGCCAGGGTCGCGACCGCGACCTCCATCAACCGGCGCGGGCCCACGTACTTGGGGCTGATCACGGTGCCGTCCGGCAGCGTGCCGCCCAGCAGATAGGTGACCGTCGCCCACGGCGAGAGTTTCCAGGACGGTGGGCGCGGGCGGTCGTCGGCCGCTGCGAGGGCCTTCAGTTCGTCGGCGTAGGCCTGTTCCGCGTGCGGGCGCAGCAGGGCGTCCTGTTCGGCGATGATGGTCACTGCAACTCCTCGAGCATCGTCTTGCGTTGAATGAGGTTCTGGGCGAGCTGGTCGAAATCCTGCTCCCAGTAGGGATCTCCGCATTGTCGGGCGACGGTGGCGACCGGTCCGGCCAGTTCCACCGGGAAGTGGGCGGACGCCGCGCGGAACAGCGTCCGATACGAGCCGGGCACCAGGCTGGGCGCGCCCGGACGGTCGGCCGAGAGCTGCGCGCGTTCCAGCAGCAGCCGCAGCACGTGCTCGGCCGTCGGGCCGGGCCAGGGCCGCGGCACCGCGCGCAACAGCGATTCGATCTCGGCCAGCCAGCTGGAGTCCAGGCCGCGCAGATGCCGCACCTGTTCCTGGGTCGGTTGCAGCGCGAACAGTTCGCGCAGCTTCTCGCTGTCGCTGTTGCGGGCCTCGGTGCCGGCGATCGCACCGAACAGCGCCCGCGCCCAGTCCGGATCACGTTGCGCCAGTGCGGCATCCGTCCAGCCCGCGAACATCGGTCCGCGCACCTCGGCGGCCGTGGACACCCGCACCGCCTCTTCCGGGGAGCCGAGCAGGCGTTCCCAGTGCCGCAGCGGGGTGGCCGCGACCACCCGGTGCAGCCATTCGGCGGCCAGGTCGGGTGCGCCGTCGGCGCGATACGCGGCGACGCCGTAGGCGGTGTAGCCGAAGGAATCTCCGACGCCGTCGCGGCGGGCGGCATCGTCGAGCACGCCGGGACCGGTGGTGACCAGTTGCGGCCGGATCGGCCGCCGCCCGAAGCCGATCCAGGCCGTGGCCCGCTCGCTCATGCGCCGCGCGAAATCCGAATTCGGCAGGCGGCCCAGCAGATCCGCCGCCAGCCGCCGCACCTCGGCGCGTCGATCGTCGAGCGCGCGCTCCAGCAGCGCCTCGTCGTCGAGGGTGAGCCCGTCGGCCAGCACCGCGAGCAGTTCCGCCTTGCCCGGCCCGGACTCCTTGCCCCACGATCCGGCGAGGATCTCGCGGGCCGCCACCGGATCTCGCCGCCGCAGCTGCGTGAGCCAGGCCCGGCGTTCGGCGGCACGGCCGTAGGACCACACGCTCTCGTCCGCGGCGGGCGCGCGCACCAGCGTGCGCCAGCCGGGATGCTGGGCGGCCAGCCAGCGGCCGCGCGCACCGGCCAGCGCCAGCAGCGGTTCCCGGTGCGGGGCAAGTGCTTTCGCCCGATCCAGCAGGGTGGCGACCAGCTTGTCCGGGGCCCGGAAGTCCCGCGGCCCGGCCATGGCGAACCACTCCTCCAGGAACGGCGAATTGTCGGTCAGCAGATCGACCAGGCGGGCCGCCGCGAGCTGCGGCAGCAGCGGCCGCGCGTCGTCGGTGGCGGTCTCGGAGAATTCGGCCGCCCCGGCCGTCACCCCGCCCCGCGCGAAACAGTCCTGCAAGGCCACGGTCCGCAGCAACATCGCCGCGGGATCCCCCTCGAATCCCGCGACCGCCGCGGCCACCGGCCCGCCCACCCCGGAGGTGTCGGCCACGCCGCGGGCGGTGCCGACCAGCGCCGCCGATACCAGCCCGGCGCTCCCGGCATCCGCCACCCCGGCGCGCACCTGGTTCGAATTACTTTCCGCCACAGAGACATCCACCATCGACGCGGCCGTGAACGCGGCGACCGGCACCAGCCCGTCCACCGTCCATTCCCCGACCACGCTCACCGGATGCCCACCCGAGAGCCCCAGCAGCCGCCACGGTTCCCCGTCCGCGATGGACACCGGCAGTGCATCGCCCCCGTCCTCGACCAGCTGCCAGCCGTCCTCCCCGCGCACCGGCACCACCTCGGACAGCAGCACCGGCCACGACCGCAGGAACGGATCCGCCCCCAGCGCCGCCGCCTGCTCGGTCAATGCCGCCGCGATACTGCCCTGCGGCGCGATGTCCTCGGCGAGATCGACTGTGCCGGTGGATGAATCGGATCGAGGGACCACCGGTTCGACGATGGTGCGGGGCAGGGTGGTGAAGGGTTCCGGCATCGCGTGCCTGGTGCCCCAGATGGCGCGCAGCGGACCGGCGGCCGGGTAGTAGTGGACCTCGGCGTCGACCTGGTGGCCCGGCGGCGGGGTGTCGGCGGGGAAGGACGGGCTGCCGGACTGATGGTCGACGAGCAGGGCCCAGCGGGCGGTGGTGCGGCCGCGCAGCCAGACCCGGCGGGTCCACAGTGGGCGGCTGTTGTGCGCGTTCTCGCTGGTGGTGCGGATGCCCAGCACCAGCCAGGTGTCACGGACAGCGGGTTCCTCGCGCACCGCGTCGACCTGGGTCGAATAACCGACATGGGTGCGGACGCTGGCTTGCAGTGCGGGGGAGAGGGATTCGAGCCGGGCGTGCGCCGTGGCCAGCAGGTGCAGCCGGGCGTATTCGCGCAGCAGCAGTCGCGGCCATTCCGAATGGCTTGTCAGCAAAGGTAACTGGCGAAGTGCGGTGGCCACACCGGGCGCCTTCGCATCGACCATGCGGGCGGCGACCCGCTCGAAGGCCGCCAGCGAGCGGTCGCTCTGCGCGAGCCCGGTGCGGACCTGATCGGTCAGCCAGATCTCGAGGTCGCCGAGGCCCGCGTCGACCAGTGCCCGCCGCTTGTCGGCGGTGGCGGCGCTGACCCGCACCGGCTTCGGTTGCGCCGCCGCCTTTTCCGCGCGGGCGCTGCGGCCGCCGAGCCAGTCGGCGGCGAAATCGGCGACCGTGTCGGTGGCGGGCACCTCGCCCGCGCTCCACGACAACAGCAGGGACAGTGCGTGTTTGCACGGAAACTTGCGACTCGGGCAGGTGCATTTGTACGCGGGCCCCGACAGGTCCACGATGGTCTGGTACGGGCGGCTACCGCTGCCCTGGCACAGTCCCCACAGTGCGGTGTCGTGGATTCCGGTGCCGTGCCACTTGCCGCGCAGCTTGCGGGCCGCGCTCAGCGACGCGGCGTCCGGTGCGAGCGAGCCGACATGATCGGCGGTCCAGGCGGTGGTCATCCGTTCCCCCTTCCTCGGTTGAGCAAAGTTGTATCCGAGCCCACCGACAGACCGGCCCGCCGATCCACCCGTGTGTATTTGCTGTGAATTTGCTGCGCGAGCCCACAGAAATCATCGAATCGTGATGTGAAAATCTCTGTCCCATTAGCGATTTCGGGGTTTTCCGCCTCTCGTGCGGAGTTACCGTTGACTCCTGTGGAGCGGCGCGTCTCGCGCACCACTGTCGTGGCCCGGACATCATCCGATCGAAGGAGCTGGACCGTGTATCCGAATCCCGGAATGGGCACCACCAACCCACTGAGTTCCACGCTCAACGCGCTCAGCCTCGGCTCGTCGTTCGCCCAGGGCGTCTTCGGCCTGATGGGCGATGTGCTCGGTCTCGTCGAAATGTTCGGATAGTCGCGAACGGGGCATGCGCCGGTAAGGTCCGGGGCATGCCCCGCGTCGCGATCGAATACTGCACCCAGTGCCGCTGGCTGCTGCGTGCGAGCTGGATGGCCCAGGAGTTGCTCACCACCTTCGCCACCGACCTCTCGGAGGTGGCGCTGATCCCCGGCGAGGGCGGCGTCTTCCGCATCACCGTCGACGGCGAGCAGATCTGGGAACGCAAGGCGGACGGCGGTTTTCCCGATATCGCCCTGCTCAAGCAGCGCGTGCGCGATCGAGTCGCGCCCGGCCGCTCACTCGGCCACGCCGATACGCGCGACCCCGAATAGACAGGCGCTAGCCGCAGCACCCGCCACCGCAGCAGCCGCCGCCGGACGGCGCGGGCGCGGACACCAGGCTCGGGCCGCCGCCACGCGTCACCGTCCCGAAGGTCGTCAGCAGCTTGACGGTGTCGTCGTGACCCCGCGGGCAGGACGCGGGCGCGGACGCCTCGGCCATCGGACGGGACAGCTCGAAGGAATCACCGCAGGCGCGGCATCGATACGCGTAGCTCGGCACCGGCCCAGCGTAGATCAGGCCGGAGGCGCGGTGGAGATCAACACCGCCACGCAGTGGGTGATCGCGGCGTAGCTGCCGTCCCAGCCAGTACCCTCGATTTACGGAGTACGAGGAGGTCTGGTGTGAACACTCGGTTCTTCGACACGATGTCGGATCTCGATGCCGCGCCCGTCGCGCGCATCAGCAGCGGCGATGTGTCCGGCCGACGCGAAGGCGAACTGGCGGTCTGGCGCGGCATCCCCTATGCCGCGAGCACCGGCGGCGGCAATCGGTTCCGGCTACCGCAGCCCGTCGAGTCCTGGTCCGGGGTGCGCGAATGCCTGACCTTCGGTGAGGTCGCGCCGCAGAGCGCGGGCTTCGTCCCGGTCGACCCCGCCTTCCGGGTGGGCGAGGACTGCCTCTGGCTCGACGTCTGGGCCCCCGCGAAACCTGCCGACGAACCGCGTCCGGTGCTGGTGTGGATTCACGGCGGCGCATTCTGCCTGGGCACCGCGGCCCAGGCCATCTACGACGGACGGCGGCTGGCCGAGACCGGCGACGTGATCGTGGTCACGGTGAACTACCGGCTCGGGGCCTTCGGCTTCCTCGACCTGTCCGCCCTCGGCGACGAATTCACCCCGAACCTGGGCCTGCACGATCAGATCGCCGCGCTGAAGTGGGTGCGCGACAACGCCGCCGCGTTCGGCGGCGATCCGGGCGACGTCACGCTCTTCGGTGAATCCTCGGGCGCGGGCTGCGTCACCGCGCTGCTCACCTCACCGCTGTCGGCCGGGCTGTTCCATCGCGCCATCGCCCAATCCCCGCCCGCCACCACGGTTTTCGGGCCGGAGCGGGCCGCGGTGGTCGCCAAGCGCTTCCTGGAACTGCTGGAACTGCGCGAGGACCGGGCGGTGGAATTGCTCACCATGCCGGTGGAGCAGATCATCGCTGCGGCGGGCACCCTGCTCGACGAGGTGCCGCTGCGCGAACCCGGCCGGCTGGCCGCCGCCCCGGTGGTGGACGGCGAACTGCTGCCCGCCTACCCGAGTGAGCGCTTCCAGCAGGGGCGTTCGCATCGGGTGCCGCTGATCATCGGCACCAACAAGGACGAGTCCTCGCTGTTCCGGCTGTTCCGCTCGCCGATCATGCCGGTCACCCCGGACGCGGTGAACGCCATGCTGCGCGGGGTCGCCGCCGAACACCCGGGCCTGTCGCCGGAACGGCTCGCCGGCATCGCCTCGGTCTACGAATCCACCACGCCGCGTGGCGCACTCACCATGTCCACCGACGCCGCCTTCCGGATGCCCGCGCACTGGGTGGCCGACGCGCACTCGGCGCACTCGCCGACCTGGATGTACCGCTTCGACCACGCCACCCCGATGCTCAAGGCGGCCCGGGTCGGCGCGGGCCACGCCACCGAATTGCCTTATATCTTCGGCAATTTCGGCTCTTTCGACTACGACCCGACCTTCTGGCTCGGCGGACGCAAAGCCGCACAGGAGGTTTCGGGCCGGATGATGCGCCGCTGGCTGGCCTTCGCCCGCTACGGCGTCCCCGCCGCCATCGACGGCTCCAAGCACTGGCCGCCCTACAACGCCGCCGCCCGCACCACCCTGGTCATCGACGCCGTCGACCGCGTCGTCGACGACCCGGACCGTGATCGCAACACGGTGTGGGGCGACCAGGTCGTCGGATTCTACTGAGCGACAGGACTTCTCACACCACCGCGGGTGCGTGCCTGCCGAGACTGGCGGGCATGCGCTCGTACCCGTGCAGGGTGTAGAGCGGGCGGCGCTGCGGGGCGCCGGCCAGGGTGAGGTCGGGGAACCGTTCGAACAGTGAGCGCAGCGCGTGCACACCCTCCATGCGGGCCAGGCTCGCACCCAGGCAGGTGTGGATGCCGCTCGAAAACGTCAGGTGTTCCCTGGTATTCGAGCGGGTGATGTCGAAGACGCCGGGATCCTCGAACTTCTGCGGGTCCCGGTTCGCGCCCGCCAGCGACATCACGATCACGGTGCCCTTGGGCAGCTGCTTGTCGTCGATCTCGGTGTCGCACAGCGCGACTCGCGCCGTCATCGTGACCGGCGGGTCGTAGCGCAGGATCTCGTCGACGGCCTGCGGCCACAGCTCCGGATCTTCCCGCAGCTTCGCCAATTGCTCGGGGTGCGAAAGCAATTGGACGACGCCGTTGCCGATCAGGTTCACCGTGGTCTCGAAGCCCGCGCCCATCAGCAGGCTGGCCGTCGCCTTCAGCTCCCGGTCGGTCAGGTCACCGGCCTGCACCAGGCTGCTCAGGATGTCCTCGCCGGGCTCGCGCCGCAGCTTGGCCAGATGAACGTCGAGGTAGCCGTCCATCGTCCCCATGGCGGTGTAGGCGTCGCGCCAGGTGCGCCAGGAGATGCCGATGTCCAGCAGTGGGCTGGCGGCATCGCCCCACTCCAGGAACTCGTCGCGGGATTCCTGTGGGAAGCCCAGCATTTCGGCGATGATCGCGATCGGCACCTGCTGCGCGTACGCGGCGATCAGGTCGGCGGAGCCGTCCGGCGGCAGCGCCGCGAGCAGTTCGGCGGTCACCTGCTCGATCCGCTCGCGCAGCCGTCCGATGGCCCGCGGGGTGAACGCCGCGGACACCGACTTGCGCAGCCGGGTGTGGTCGGGCGGGTCGATCATCAGCATCGACGGGGCCTCGACCGGATTGGGTGGGGTCTGCGCCTTCTTGATGCTGCGGTGCAGCCAGTCCGGGACCTCCATCCCGTCGGGGCCGAACGCGCCGAAACGGTTGTCGCGCAGGATGGTGCGGGTCAGCTCGTAATCGGTGGTGGCCCAGGTGATGCGGTTGTGCACCAGCCGCCCGCGCGAACGCAGCTCCTCGATGTACGGGTACGGATCGTGCAGGCCGTCCACGCTGGTGATCAGGCGCGCGAACGGGTCGTTGCTCCGAGCCCGCAGCCGCAACGCCTGGCGCGCCGCGCCGTGCTCCACCATCCAGCGGGCCCAGTACCGGGGGCTCATCATCACGGGACTCCCTCGTCGTCGGATGACTCCACCGTACGGAAATCGGTGCGGCCGAAAAACATCCTGTAGCGGGAATCCCGGCTCCTACCCGGGTAGGAGTCAGACCCGCCGAGCGGTCACCCGTTCGGTCCCGGCGCGTCGCTCCTGCGCGTCCGGATCCGGGTTGGCGACCTGCACCAGCGACGCACCCGCCGCCAGCACCGCCACCAGACCGTCGACCAATTCGGCCGGGGTGTCCCACGTGCCCGCCGCCAGCACCCGGTCCTCGGCCGTGAAGCCTTGCCGCGCGGCCGATTTGCGGGCCTGCTCGAGCACCTCCGACACGGACAAACCGTCCAGCGCGCAGCCCACGCCGTGCGGCCGGAACTGGTCGCCGTGCACGCGCACCGAGGTGGCGTAGTCGGTGACGCCGATCGGCAGCTCCCGCACCGGCATTCCCATCGGATCCAGCGACAGCACCGCGACCTCCGCGATGCCGTCGGCCTCGGCCAGCCGCTCGACGGTGACCAGCGCCAGCTCGGCGTCCGGGTCGGCGTGCAACACCACCTCCGCGCCCGCCCACCAACAGCCCAGCAGCACCGCCGCGGTCTGCCAGTGCGCGGGCAGCAGCACCGCCACCCGGGCGCCCGAGGACAGCCCGAACTCGTCGCGAATCATATTGGCGGTCTTGGCCGCCCAGTTGGCCAGCGTGAGCGCGGACAGCTCGATGCGAGCACCGCTGGCGTCGTCGTAGTAGGTGATGCGCGGCCCGGCCGGGTCGCGGGCGAGGATGGGGTCGAGCACCGCTTCGGTGAGGGTCTCGTTCAGTTCACGCATTTCGGTCCGTTCGTGCCGGCGTCGATAGGTGGGGCGGGTGGCACCGGCGTCGCCGTGGCGCTGGTGGAGAAGTCGAGACCGGTGGTGCCCGCCGCCGAACCCGGACCAGCGTAGTCACTCGCCAGCACGACGCGCACCGCCCCCTCGGGCATGCCCGATTCCGCCATCACCGGCAGCCCGCCCAGCGCGGCCGCCACCGCGCGGGCCTTCGGGTCGCCACCCGAGGCGGCCAGCACCCGGCTGCTCTGGATCGGACCGCCGATCCAGTTGTCGACCACACCGGTGCGGAATCCCTTGCCCGCCAGCGCCTGTGCGGCCTGCCCGGCCAGTCCGCCGGTGCCGCTGGCGTTGTAGAGATCGACGGTGATGCTCGACGGGGCCGGACCACCGTTGCCGCCGTCGTCGCCGTCGACCACCTGGGCCACGTACTTCTGCACCGCGGGCGGATCGACCCGCACCACCGATTCGCCGTTGTCGGTCCAGCCGTTGAGGTCCTTGACCGGAATCGTCTCGAACTTCACCTGCCCGCCGGACAGGTCCTGCAGCTGATGCAGGAAGCTCAGCACGTCCCAGCCGTCGTCGAGCACCACCGTGCGCCCGACCGCGTTGCTGAGTTCACCCAACCGGCTCGGGCTGGTGAGCACCTTGGCGCTGAGCACCTGGTGCACCAGCTGCGCCATGTAGACCTGCTGGCGCACGATGCGGTCGAGGTCGCCGCGCGGCAGCTCGTGGCGCTGCCGCACGAAACTCAGCGCCTGCGCGCCGTTGAGCCGCTGCTCCCCGGCCGGGAAGTCCGCACCCGAGAGCGGTTCGTCCACCGCGTTCTTCAGGCACACGTCGACGCCGCCGACGGCATCGGTGAGCAGCACGAACCCGAGCAGCCCGACCTCCGCGTAGTGGTCGACGGTGATACCGGTCAGGTTGGCGACCGTCTTCACCAGCGCCTGCCGTCCGGCCAGCGTGGAGCGGCGGTCGGCCTCGGCGGGCGTGACGCCCTGATCGACCAGCTTCTGCTGGGCGTTGAACTTGGTGACCCCGTACGCCGAATTGATCTTGCCCATACCGATTCCCGGAATGTCCACATACGAGTCGCGCGGAATCGAAATGGCCACCGCCGAACTGCCGTCGTTGGGCACCCGGATCAGCACGATGGTGTCGGTGTTGAGCCCGCCCTCGCCGTCGTCGCCCGCGTGCAGCATGGCGAGTTCGTCGGCGCTGAGCGAGTTTCCGTGCGCGTCGGTGCGGGAGTCGATGCCGACCATGAGGATGTCGGTCGCGCCGTCGGCATTGCCGCCGAGCCCGAGGTTGCCGATCCGCTCGATGCTCGACACCAGCTGATCGACGCTGTGCCAGCCCAATCCGGTCACCGTCAGCACCAGCACGGAGACCACCGCCGCGAGCACCCGCAGCGGGTAGCGGCCGAGGTTGCCCCGGCGTGAAAGTAGCGGCACGGATGCCCAGGTGCTGTCCGGCAACCCGCTGATCCTTTCCTTTTACGGCCGACGAGACCCCACGTTCAGGTCGAGTCGACTGGGAATGCCCCCACTGTGCAGGCTAATGGGGGTAACCGGTTTGTTGCCGTAGCCGGTGCTCAGTGAGTCGCGCCGGTCCTGTCAGACTGAGGCCCGTGAGCGCCGAAGCCGTGACCAGCACCACCGCCGCGCGGGCGGAGAGCATCGATCCGGCCCGCCTGCTGATCACCGGAGCACACGGTCAACTCGGCCGGGCGCTGCTGAATCTGGTTCCCGGCGCGCGTGCTCTGGCGCGTGCCGATCTCGACATCACCGACGCCGCCGCGGTCCGCGCGATCGTGAATCCCGGTGACGTACTGATCAACTGCGCCGCCTACACCGCGGTCGACCGCGCCGAGACCGACGCCGAGGCCGCCTTCGCGGTCAATGCCACCGGCCCGCGCGTCCTCGCGCAGGTCTGCGCCGACAGCGGGGCGCGGCTGCTGCACGTCTCCACCGACTATGTGTTCCCCGGCACCGCGGCACATCCGTATGAAACGGACGATCCGACCGATCCGGCCACGGTGTACGGGCGCTCGAAACTCGCTGGGGAGCAAGCGGTTCTGGAGCTCGCGCCGCAGGCCACGGTGGTCCGCACCGCCTGGGTCTACACCGGCACCGGCAGTGACTTCGTGGCCACCATGCTGCGGCTCGAGCGCGAACGCGACACCCTCACCGTGGTGAACGATCAACTCGGTTCACCCACCTACACGCGAGACCTCGCGTCCGGTTTGCTGGAACTCGCCGGATTGCCGGACGCGCCGCGAATTCTGCACGCCACCAATGCCGGACAGGCCACCTGGTTCGATCTCGCCCGCGCCGTTTTCGCCGCCATCGGGGCCGATCCGCAACGCGTACGGCCCTGTGGCACCGAGGATTTCCCCAGACCCGCTCCGCGCCCGGCATATTCGGTGCTTTCCGGCGCCGCCTGGCAGGCCGCCGGGCTCACCCCGCTGCGTTCCTGGAAGCTGGCACTGCAGGACGCACTGGCGGCCATCTCCGACTAGGCTCGGCGTCCGTGAGCCCCTCGGATTCAGTCGGACAGCCCCCCGCCGCGGAGAAGAAACCGCAGCTGGCAGTCGTGACGGTGACCTACTCGCCCGGCGAGCACCTGGAACATTTCATCAGCACCCTGGCCCTCGCCACCGGTGAGAAGCCGCAGGTCATCCTGGCCGACAACGGCTCGGTCGACGGCACCCCCGAACTGGCCGCCGAGGCCAACGCGCATGTGCGACTGCTACGCACCGGCGGCAACATCGGCTACGGCGGCGCCATCAATCGCGCTGTCGCCGAGATCGACCCGGACATCGAGTTCGTGATGATCGCCAACCCGGACGTGCGCTGGGGCAACGACTCCATCGACGAACTGCTGGCCGCCGCCCGCCGCTGGCCGCGCGCGGGCGCGCTGGGCCCGATGGTGCTGGAACTCGACGGCAGCACCTACCCGTCCGCGCGCCGGGTGCCCGGCATCGCCGACGGAGCCGGGCACGCCATCCTCGGCTCGGTCTGGCCCAAGAACCCCTGGACCCTGCGCTACCGCCAGGACAACGAGGAGATCTCCGAGCGCAGCGTCGGCTGGCTCTCGGGTTCCTGCCTGCTGGTGCGCCGCGCCGCCTTCGACTCCATCGACGGCTTCGACTCCCGGTACTTCATGTACATGGAGGATGTCGACTTCGGTGATCGGATGGGCAAGGCGGGCTGGCACAATGTGTTCGTGCCGTCCGCGGAGGTCACGCACGCCAAGGGCCACGCCGCGGGTCGCCACCCGGAGACGATGCTCCCGGCGCATCACGCCAGCGCCTACCGTTTCCAGGCCGACCGGCATCCGCACTGGTGGCAGGCTCCGCTGCGGGTCGCGCTGAAGGCTGGACTTGCGATCCGCTGCAGGCTTGCGGTTCGATCCGCACTGCGCGAACGCGATGCAAACGGGCAATCCTGATGATCGCGGCGCATTCCTGACAACCTGACCACAGGGGAGAAGATGGCGAACAGCGGTAGTACCGCCGGGTCTACGGATGCGGTGATTCTGGTCGGGGGCCAGGGCACCCGCCTGCGTCCGCTGACCCTGTCCGCCCCCAAGCCGATGCTGCCCACGGCCGGACTGCCGTTCCTGCAGCACCTGCTCGCTCGCATCGCCGACGCCGGTATCACGCACGTGGTGCTGGGCACCTCGTACAAGGCGGAGGTGTTCGAGGAGACCTTCGGTGACGGCTCCGAGCTCGGCCTCGAGCTCGAATACGTCACCGAGACCGAGCCGCTGGGCACCGGCGGCGGCATCCGCAACGTGCTGCCCAAGCTGCGGGCCGACACCGTCATGGTGTTCAACGGCGACGTGCTCGGCGGCACCGATCTGGGTGGCGTGCTCGACACCCACCACGAGTCCGGCGCGGACGTCACCCTGCACCTGGTGCGGGTCAGCGATCCGCGGGCCTTCGGCTGCGTCCCGACCGACGCGAACGGCCGGGTCACCGCGTTCCTGGAGAAGACCCAGGATCCGCCGACCGATCAGATCAACGCCGGCTGCTACGTCTTCCGGCGCGAATACATCGAGAAGATCCCGGCGGGCCGTCCGGTCTCGGTGGAGCGGGAGACCTTCCCGTCGCTGCTCGCCGAGGGCGCGCACATCCAGGGCCACGTGGACACCTCGTACTGGCGTGACATGGGCACCCCCGAAGACTTCGTGCGCGGTTCCGCGGATCTGGTCCGCGGCATCGCCCCGTCGCCGGCACTGCCCGGCCAGCGCGGCGAATCCCTCGTGCATCCGGGTGCGGGTGTCGCGCCGGGCGCGCTGCTGATCGGCGGCACGGTCGTGGGTCGCGGCGCGGAGGTCGGCGCGGGCGCCCGCCTCGACGGCGCCATCCTGTTCGACGGCGCACGCGTGGAAGCCGGTGCCACCGTTGAACGTTCGATCATCGGCTTCGGCGCCCGCATCGGCCCGCGGGCACTGGTCCGCGACGGCGTCATCGGCGACGGCGCGAACATCGGTGCCCGCTGTGAACTCCTGCGCGGAGCCCGCATCTGGCCCGGCGTGGACATCCCCGACGGCGGCATCCGCTTCTCCACTGACGTCTGACCCGAGCTCGATACCAAGATCAGGGAGCTCTCACCGCGAGAATCTGTCCGATTCTCGACGGTGAGAGCTCCCTGATCTTGTTGGGGGAGTGGGGGATCCAGCGCCCCCGCTTGCCGGGAGTCATCCCGCTGCGATCGGTGTCATGCGACGACGGGGGTGGAGATGGCGGGCTTGTCGGCGGCGCGGCCCTCGCCGACCAGCAGCGCGCCGGTGACGGCGACCAGGGCGGCGGTGAAGCCGTGGACGCCGAAAGCTGTTGCGGTGGAACCGTCGTGGCGCAGGATGGTGAGCATGTCGCCGGTGGGGATGGTGGCCATCACCAGCATGGCGATACCCAGCGAGTAGCGCTGACGAGCCGCCAGCAGGGCCACGATGAGCAGCCCCGAGGCCAGATCGCGCACGCCCTTCACGTTCAGGAAGTCGGCGGCCTCGCCGGTGGGGGAGACGCGCAGGCCGAAGCTGGGGGCCATGGCGGCGGGGTCGGTCACGTAGCGGTAGCCGATGTAGCTGATGAATCCGGCTCCCGCGAGAGCGAGGGCGGTGGCGATGCGAGAGGTGATCCGCGAGGTGAACATGTCTCGTGCTCCAATTTCTAGCGCTGCTAACTGATGAAGCAACGCTAACTGATGTATCGATAGTTTGTCTAGCGGTGCTAGAGTTTTTCCATGAACCCGATCCAGACCCGCAAGGAACGCGAGCGGGCCGACCGCCACCAGCGCATCATCGACAGCGCGCGCGACCTCGCCGAAACCGAGGGCTGGGACGCGGTCACCGTGCGCAAGCTCGCCGACCGCATCGAATACAGCCAGCCGGTGCTCTACAGCCACTTCACCGGCAAGGACGCCATCGTCACCGCCGTCGCCGAAATGGGCTTCGCGGAACTGGCCCGCGATATCCGGCCGCTGCGCGAGCGGGCCGAGACACCCGAGCAGGCGCTGCGCGATGTGGCTCAGGGCTACCTCGACTTCGCCCGCGACAAGGCCGCCCTCTACGACGCCATGTTCCTGCTGCGCACCGAACTCACCTTCGGTCCCGACGCCCCGCAGCTGCTCAAGGACGCCTTCGTCGAACTGCTGCTGACCTTCGCGCCCTTCGCCGCCCCGGACGACGCGGAGACCTTCACCGAGGTGGCGTGGAGCTCCCTGCACGGGCTGGCCACCCTGGATCGAGGTGGCCGTCTGCGGCCCGACTTTCGAGCCGACCGACTGGATATTCTGCTCGCGCAGTGGGTTCAGGGTCGCTGACCCGCACTCCGTCGCATCGAATCGTCTTGATCACGGTTGCGCCGGTGTCCCTCCGGACCGGCCTAGTCTGAATTCATGACTGACGCTGTGGTGGTCGGATCCGGTCCCAATGGGCTTGCGGCGGCGGTGATCCTGGCCCGCGCCGGTCTCGAGGTCGAGGTGTACGAGGCCGCCGACACCATCGGCGGCGGGTGCCGCACCGGCGAGGTGACGCTGCCCGGCTTCCATCACGACCTGTGCGCGGGCGCGCACCCCATGGCGCTGGCCTCCCCGTTCTTCCGCGCCTTCGACCTGGCCGCGCACGGCGTGGAACTGCTTGCGCCGCAGGTCTCCTACGCGCATCCGCTGGACGGCGGCCGCGCGGCGCTGGCCTGGCGCGACCTCGAGCACACCGTGGACGGCCTGGGGCGCGACGGCCGGGCCTGGCAGCGGCTGTTCGGTCCGCTGGTGCGCCGGTGGGAGGACGTGGTCGGGCTGATCATGTCGGATCTGCGGCATCCGCCGCTGGATCCGATGGAGCTGCTGCGCGGGCGTCCGGGGATCGAACTGCCGCTGGGCCCGCGCCTGCTGGAACAGGCCTCGCCGCTGTGGAATCTGCGCTTCCGGGAGGATCTCGCGCCCGCGCTGCTGACCGGCGTGGCCACGCACGCCATTCGCCCGCCGCGCAGCGTCGCGGGCGCCGGGGTCTCGCTGCTGCTGGGCACGCTCGCGCACGTGGGCGGCTGGCCGGTGCCGCGCGGCGGCAGCCAGGCCATCATGGACGCGCTGGCCGACGATCTGAAAACCCATGGCGGACGGGTGATCACGGGCCACCGGGTGGACTCGCTCGACGAATTCGCCGATGTGCGAGCCGTTCTGCTCGATATCGCACCCGCCGAACTACAGCGCATCGCCACCCTGCCCGCCCGCTACAACTTCGCCCTCGACCGCTTCCGCTACGGCGGCGCGGCCTGCAAGGTCGACTTCGCGCTCTCGGGGCCGGTGCCCTGGCAGGCGCGCGGCTGCGAGCGTGCGGGCACCCTGCACCTGGTGGGCTCCCGCGCCGAGGCAGTGGCTGCCGAAAAGGCCGTCGCCGCAGGACGATTGGCCGACAACCCGTACGTGCTGGCCATCCAGCCCGGCGTGGTGGATCCGACCCGCGCGCCGGAGGGCAAGCACACCCTCTACACCTACGCGCACGTCCCCAACGGTTCCACCGCCGATCTCACCGAGGCGGTCACCGCGCAGGTCGAACGTTTCGCCCCCGGCTTCCGAGATCTGGTGCTGGCCAGCAATGTTCGCACCGCGGCCAGCATGCCGGTGTACAACTCCAACTATGTGGGCGGCGATATCTCAGCGGGTGCGATGACATTGCGCCAGACCGTTTTTCGTCCCGCGCCGCGCTGGAATCCGTACTCCACGCCGATGCCCGGCGTGTACCTGTGTTCCTCCGCGACCCCGCCCGGACCCGGAGTGCACGGTATGAACGGGTATTTCGCCGCACGTCATGCCCTGCGCACCGAATTCGGTGTTCCCACCGACCCCTTCGAACTGCTGACCGATCACTGGCGTAATTGACCCGGCAGATACTCTTGGGCGATCACCGATGTAACTGAACGATTGTGTAACGGCGAAGATCAAATCGCCGATCAGTTGTCCAGGTTGTGTTACTGCCGTTGTCGACTTGGCGTGCCTTCGGGCTGCCGGAGCCCATGGAGTTCACTTGTGAATCGCCGATCCATCAGGCGGACGAGACTGTTCGCGATTCCCGCACTCGCTGTCATCACCGCATTGTCGACCGTGTTCCTGGGTGGCGTCGCCACCGCGGACGCGCCGAAACCCAGTGCCATCTCTTCCATCGTGAAGGATGGGCAGACCTGGCATATGAAGGTGTATTCGGCGGCGATGGCGCAGGACATCACCATCGACGTGCAGCGTCCGGTCGATGAATCCCAGCCCGCCCCGAACTTCTACCTGCTCAACGGCCTCGACGGCGGTTTGAGTGACGCGAGCTGGACCGCGCAGACCAATGCGCTGCAGTTTCTGGCCGCCAAACAGGTGAATGTGGTGCAGCCGATCGGTGGTTTCGCCAGTTACTACACCGATTGGGACAAGCCGGATCCGTCTATCGGAGTGGCCAAATGGCGCACCTTCCTCACCGAGGAACTGCCGCCGCTGCTCGACGACGCCCTGCATTCGACGGGCGTGAACGCGCTGGCCGGAGTGTCCATGTCGGGCACCTCGGTATTGCAGCTGGCGGAGGCCAAGCCGGGCCTGTGGAAATCGGTCGCCGCCTACAGTGGTTGCGCGCAGATCGCGGATCCGATGGGCCAGCAATTCGTCAAGCTGGTGGTGCAGCGTGGCCGCGGCAATACCGAGAACATGTACGGCCCGGACAACAGTCCGGAGTGGGCCGCCAACGATCCGGTGATCAATGCCGAAAAGCTGCGCGGTACTTCGCTGTTCGTCTCCAGCGGTAGCGGTATTCCGGTGCCCGACGACGTCAAGTACTACCTGACCATGGATCAGGATCCCGTCTCGAACGCGGAGAGCCTCGCACTCGGAATCCTCATCGAGGGCGCCGTCAACCAGTGCACCCACAACCTGAAGGCCAAGCTCGACAGCATCGACATCCCGGCCACCTACGATTTCACCCCGGTCGGCACCCACTACTGGCCGTACTGGAACGACGCCCTGCACGTGTCCTGGCCTCAGCTGGCCCAGGGCATGGGCATCCAGCCCTGAGCCACGTCCACGGCTGAGCTGTATTGCCATGCGGCGCTGTTACGCTCGCGCGCATGGCCGGGTATTCGGGGACTCCGCTGGCGCGCAAGCTCGGGATCAAGGCCGAGGCGCGGGTGCTGCTCGCGGGTGCACCGATGGGATTCGAGCTGGGTGAGCTGCCCGCTGGGGTCGAGGTGCACGCGCGGGCGGGCAAGGGGCCGTACGACGTGATCGTCGGGTTCTGTCCGGATCAGGCCACGTTGGCGCGGCGGTTCGCGGGGTGGCGGGAACGGCTCGTGATCGACGGTGGGCTGTGGGTGGCGTGGCCGAAGAAGGCCAGTGGTGTCGCCACCGATCTGGGCGACAACGCCGTGCGGGCATACGGATTGGCGCAGGGGCTGGTGGACAACAAGACCTGCGCGATCGACGAGGTGTGGTCGGGGCTGCGGTTCGTGGTGCGGCTGGCCGACCGGTGAGCTACTGGGTTACCGCGGGTGTGCGGTAGAGGTCGGGTTCCAGGTAGATGACCCGGGCGGCCGGGACCTGGCCGCGTACTCGCGCCTCGGCCTCGTCGATGGCGGTGGCGATGTCGGTGATCTCGAGGCCGGGCACGATGGCGATCTTCGCGGCGACCAGCATCTCCTCCGGGCCCAGGTACTGGGTGCGCAGGTGGATTACGCGGTCGATGCTGCGATGGTCGACCAGGGCCTCGCGGATCTTGCGGTCCTCGTCGGGGGTCGCGCCCTCACCGATCAGCAGGCTCTGCATCTCGACGATCAGGATGATCGCGATGACGCCGAGCAACAGGCCGATGGCCAGGGTGCCGATGCCGTCCCAGATCGGATCGCCGGTGATCTCGGTGAGGCTGATCGCCACGAACGCGAACACCAGGCCGATCAGCGCGCCGGAATCCTCCAGCAGCACCACCGGCAGTTCGGGATTGCGCGAGTTGCGGATGAACCGCCACCAGGACGCATCGCCCTTGAGCGGCTTGGACTCTCGCATGGCGGTGTAGAAGCTGAAGCCCTCGAGGCAGATCGCGATGCCGAGGATGACGATGGCGACGATGGCGTTGGACAGGTGCTCCGGGTGCTGGATCTTGTGGACGCCCTCCCAGATCGCGTACAGCGAGCCGAGCGCGAAGATCACCAGCGCGACCACGAACGAGTAGAAGTAGCGGTTGCGGCCGTAGCCGAAGGGGTGCAGTTGGTCGGCCTGCTGTGCGGCCTGGCGCTGTCCGAACAGCAGCAGTGCCTGGTTGGAGGTGTCGGCCACCGAGTGCACGGCCTCGGCCAGCATGGAGGCCGATCCGGTGATGGCCGCGCCGATGAACTTGGCCACCGCGATTCCGGCGTTCGCGCTGAGCGCCGCCAGGATCGCCTTCTTACCGCCGCCCGCAGACAAATGAACCGCCCCTTCCCGAGGTACTCGCCAACGCTGTGCTCACGCGCAAACGCTATGTCCGTTTTGTCCGCAAATCTGTTGGACCGGGAGAGCTTACAGCCCTACGCGTCAGTCTTCGCCGACGACGGCACAGAACAGCTGCGCCGAACCGTCCACCGCCTGCGCGCGAATTCCGCCGTCCACGGCCGAGATCCACGCCGCGTACCCGCACTCCACGATCAGTTCCTCGCCGGCCTGCAGCAGCCGGACCCGCCCGTGCGTGCACAGCGCGATCATCGGACCCGACCGCAGCACCGGCACCGGCTCGGCGTCGGCCGCCAATTCGACACGGCTGAGCGCGAATTCGGGCGCGGGCGTGTGATAGCGGAAGACGTCGTCGGGCAGCGCCTCCGGTTCGATCACCGGCAGGTCCAGAGGTTCGAAGTCCAGCACCCGCAGCAGTTCCGGCACATCCACGTGCTTGGGCGTCAGCCCGCCGCGCAGCACATTGTCGGAGTTCGCCATGATCTCGACGCCGACCCCGCGCAGATACGCGTGCAGATTCCCGGCATCCAGGAACAGTCCCTCACCCGGTTCCAGCGTGATGCGATTGAGCAGCAGCGCCGCCAGCACCCCCGCGTCGCCCGGGTACGCCTCGGACAGCTCCAGCGCGGTGCGCACCTCGGCCACGAATTCCTTGCGCTTGCCGCCGTTTCCGGCGTCGCGCTCGGACAGATAGCGCACGCAGCCGTCGAGGACCTTGGGCAGCAGCGTGCTCAGCGTGGCCTGCGGCAGCGCGATCCAGGTGGTGAACAGGGTGCGCAGCCCCGCCGAGTCGGGCTGCGCGGCAAGCAGATCGGCGAACTGACCGAGCTCGGGCACGCCGAGCGCGTTGAGCAGTCGCACGGTCTGCATCGGATCCCGGAATCCAGCGAGCGCTTCGAAACGACCCAGCGCCACCACGAGTTCGGGCTTGTGGTTCTCGTCGCGGTAGTTGCGCATGGGGGAGTCGAGCGCCACCCCGGACTGGTTCTCGCGGGCGAACCCGCCGCGCGCCTGTTCCAGGCTGGGATGCGCCTGCAGCGAGAGCGGTTCCTCCGCGGCCAGCACCTTCAGCAGGAACGGCAGCCGGTCACCGAATTCGCCCGCGATGGAACCGAGTTCGCGTTGCGGGTCGGCGTCGACCACGGCCAGCAGTGATTCGCTGTGTCCGTCGATCCGTACGTGCGCGGGATCGGCCGGGTGCGCGCCGAACCAGAGTTCGGCCTCCGGATGCGCGGATGGAACCGGTCGTCCGCACAGCTGAGCGAGCGCGGTGCGCGAACCCCAAGCGTAGGAACGCAGCGCACCAACGAGTTCGTGCACTAGTAATTGCCCCCGTCGTAGCGTCCCGGACCGGTGGCCGGGCGGGAACCCAGTAGTCGTAGATAGGCGGCCGCCATCTCCAGCCGGAGCATCAGCACCGCAAGGGTTTCCAGCTCGCTGCCGCGGACCGGCGCCGGCTGGCCCTCGGGCGTGCCGACCGCGGCCGTCGCGGCGGTGGGCTCGGGATCGACGGTCACCAGATCGACGTCCACCAGCCCGGCGTCGGCCCCGAAGACCCCGAGCCGTCGGCGCACCGTCATCTGATCCGGATCCGAACTCACCACGAACACTCGCACCTGCTCCACCGGCGCGGGCCCGTCCAGCTGTTCGTCGTGGAACAGCGGATCGAACCCGGGCGCGGACACCCCGGCTGCCTCCACCAGACGAGCATGCGCCGCAATGGTTTCCGAGAGGTTGGCGGCCGTCGAGATCTGCCCGGCGGTGGCCAGCAGCACCTCGCTGGCATGCGCGGCCAGCACCGCGGCCGCCGGTGAATCACCGGTCAGCACCAGGCGTTTGCGTTGCAGCAGGCGGGTGGCCAGGGTCTTGGCCGGATTGTGGAAGGCCTCGTTCTGCGGGCCGTCGCGCAACGCCTCGGCGTCGAGCAGATCGGCCAGCGCGTTCAGTTCGGGCACCAGCGGGCCGACCCGATGCGGATCGATCGCGGCCAGCACCGCCATCCCGACCGCCAGATAGCGCAGCAGCCGATTCTGGTCGAGCACCGGCACCCGCGGCGCGAGCACGGTGGCGCGGCCCGCGGCGGCGGCCCGGACCGGGCCCTCGTCGGGCGCGGCGACGATCACTTCGGCACCTCGGCGCAGTGCGCGATCGACCGATTCCGCGAGTCGCGGATCGCCCGCGTCGTCACCGGAGACCAGCACCACGTCCAGTGGGCCGACCCACGGCGGCACGGTGGTCGCCGGTACCACCGGCATGCTGGTGCGGTCACCCAGGGCCGCGATGAGCAGTGCGGAAGCGCGTGCGGCGCGGCCACTGCCGGAGACCAGGACCAGGCTGCGCGGCCGCAGATCGGTCAGGCGGGTGAGCGCGTCCTCGGCGATCGCCGCGGCGGTCGCGCGCACCTGGGCGCCCCCGGATGCGGCGGAGCGCAGTACACCCCCGGCGTCGGCCGCCTCCAGCGAGGCGACGTCATCGAGGTCGATTACCGGTGTCCCAGCGATCATCGGGCGTTGCCACCTCCCCTCATCGGGTCACCAGACGCTGGTGAATCCAAGCTCTGTCATTCCACTATTCCAGTCAGGCGCGGACGATGCTCAGGATCTCGGTTACGAGTGCGTCTACTTCGTCCTGCGATCGTGCTTCGACGTTCAGCCTGAGCAGGGGTTCGGTATTGGAGGCGCGCAGGTTGAACCACGCCCCGTCGGCCAGCTGGACCGTCACGCCGTCCAGCCGATCGACCGATTGTGCTGTCTTGCTGAATGCTTCGAGCACCGCGGTGGTGCGCTCTTTCGCGTCGGCCACTGTGGAGTTGATCTCTCCGGAGGCCGCATATGTTGCATAGGCGGATGCCAGTTCCGACATCGGGCGGTCCTTCTCGCCCAGTGCGGCCAGCACGTGCAGGGCCGCGAGCATGCCGGAGTCGGCGCCCCAGAAGTCGCGGAAGTAGTAGTGCGCGGAATGCTCGCCGCCGAAGATCGCACCGGTGGCGGCCATCTGCTGCTTGATGAACGAGTGCCCGACCCGGGTGCGCACGGGAGTGCCGCCCAGCGCGGACACCAACTCCGGCACGGCCTTCGAGGTGATCAGGTTGTGGATGACCGTCGCGCCCGGCTCCTTGGTCAGCTCGCGCTCGGCGACCAGACCGGTGATGGCCGACGGCGAGACCGGGTCGCCCTTCTCGTCCACCACGAAGCAGCGGTCGGCGTCGCCGTCGAAGGCCAGGCCGATGTCGGCGCCGGTCTTGCGGACGTAGGCCTGCAGATCCACCAGGTTCTTCGGATCCAGTGGATTGGCTTCGTGATTGGGGAAGTTGCCGTCCAGTTCGAAGAACAGCGGTTCGATCGTGTACTGCTCGAGGGTGCCCAGTACGGCCGGCACGGTGTAGCCGCCCATGCCGTTGCCCGCGTCCACCGCGATGCGCAGCGGGCGCGAACCGCTCAGGTCCACCAGCTTGTGCAGGAAGGTCGCGTAGGCGGCGAGCAGATCCACTTCGCTCTCGGTGCCACGCGGGCCGTCGAAGGCCGGGACCCCGGCGATGACCTCTTCGGAGATGGTGGCCAGGCCGGTGTCCTGCCCGACCGGCAGCGCCTTGGCGCGGCACAGCTTGATGCCGTTGTACTTGGCCGGGTTGTGGCTGGCGGTGAACATGGCGCCGGGGCAGTCGAGATGGCCGGAGGCGAAGTACAGCTCGTCGGTGGAGGCCAGGCCGATGTGCACCACATCGAGGCCCTGGGCCAGCACGCCCTCGGCGAACGCCGCGGCGAGTTCGGGGGAGGAGTCGCGCATGTCGTGTCCGATGACCGCGCGGGTGGCGCCCTCGGCGCGCATCAACCGGGCGAAGGAGCCCGCCACATCGCGGACGAAGGCCGCGTCGATCTGCTCGCCGACCACGCCGCGAACGTCGTATGCCTTGATGACTGCTTGAACGGACTCGGCGGACCGGGCGACTGTCATGGGCACCACCCTAGTAGCTGAGTCTGACGAGAAGGGACTTCCCCCGCCTGTCCCACCGGGACTGCTGATTTCGCGAGGCGCGGGCAACTTGTCGGATACGTCCGGAATTTGCGGGAGGCTGAATCGCTGCCACGGCAGTAGCCGCGCCGACGGATAGCACTGCGTCGCCGTGAGACCGGGAGGATCAGTTGGGCGGATCGGGTAGGACTCGTAGATGCCCTCTCCGGCCGGTGCGCGTCGGGCGCTGCGGGGCCGGGGCGTAATCGGCGGGGTAGCCGCGCGGGTCGGGTTCCGGTGTGCGGCGGCGCAATCCGGCTTCGCGGACCGCTTCGGCGAGCGCGGTGAGATCGTCGTCGTCCTGAGGGGAGGAAAACCCGCCCTCGTGCCGGACCAACTCCCAACCCTTCGGCGCGGTGATCCGAGACGCATGTGTTTCGCACAGATCCCAGGAGTGTGGTTCCGCGACCGTGACCAGCGGACCCACCACCGCCATCGAGTCCGAGTACACATAGGTCAGCGTCGCAACGGCCGGGTTTTTGCAGCCTGGACGGCAGCAACGACGCATGGGAATCACGCCAAGCAGGGTAACCCGCCGCACGCCCCGCGGGTAGCGGGACACGCTCAACAAGGCCTGTTCTACGTCGGAAGAAGGTGTGGCGCGCACCCCGCGGGGGTATCCCGACGAACCGCGGCCGGGCCACCGCGGGCGGAAGCGGGTGATCGCGCCGGCAAGGGTTAGATTCAAGGTATGACCCGTTCACGTAAGAGGCGGCCGCCGACAGCGCGGTCGGTCATCCGCCGCGGGCGGGGTGTGCGCGGGCCGATGCTGCCGCCGACGGTGCCGGCCCGGCGCACCCGCGGCCAGCAGTTCGATCGCCTGGTGTTGGAGGCGTTCGCGCCGCTGGAGAGCCGGTGGCACGAGCAGCTCACCAAGCTCGATATCGCGGTCGACGATGTGCCGAAAATCCGTCCGCTGCACCCGGATTCGGTGACCTGGCCGGACGAGGTGGTGGCCGACGGTCCGGTCCCGCTCTCCCGCCTCATCCCGGCCGGAGTGGACCGCTACGGTCAGGCCACCCGCGCCCGAGTCGTGTTGTTCCGCAAGCCATTGGAGCTGCGTGCGGGCGACCCGGACGACCTTGTGGATCTGCTTCGCGAGGTTCTCGTCCAGCAGATCGCGACCTACCTCGGGGTCGACCCTGATGTCATCGACCCCGAACCCGAGTAGCGACTCCGGCCGGTAACGGCCCGGAACTCTTTCCGCTACAAGGGTTTTCGTACCTCTTAAATGATGCCGCGCTTGAGGCGACGGCGTTCACGCTCGGACAGGCCGCCCCAGATGCCGAAGCGCTCGTCGTTGGCGAGCGCGTATTCCAGGCATTCGTCGCGCACCTCGCAGCCCAGGCAGATGCGCTTGGCCTCGCGAGTCGAGCCGCCCTTCTCGGGGAAGAACGCCTCGGGGTCGGTCTGGGCACACAGCGCCCGTTCCTGCCACTGTTCAGCTTCTGTCAGTTGGCGATTGCCGCGTGAGAAGCTGTCGAACATCTCATCACCACCGGTGACGATCAGGCTCAGCCGCGGTGGTTCTGGCTGGTACTGCGCACGCGCCCACTGGCCACCCCCTGGTCGCGGCGTCGTCATCGGTTCACCCCCCTCGTATCCGTTCCGATCATCGGCGCAGAAGTCAGGTGCTGCGCCAGTCATGGAATCGGATTGCGATACACCCGGAATGCCCGACGGGGCCAGCTCTTCGGCCATCGCTCCGCCTCCTCACTGTGTGTTAGCGCAGAATGATTAATCCGTCGGAACCGATTCGCCGACGGCACAACACCGCGGCGTAGTCCCGCGGCCATCCCCGAGCTCGACGTCACTCCAGCTCGAACGCATGTTCGAAATCCCGTCCGCGCCTTGCACTCTCACGCGGACCCGGAATGACATGCCTGTGATTAGACACGCCGGTAGCGGCGATGGTCAAGCTGCCGAAGCAATTCCGTTACCATCTGCGACCCCCTTCGGAGGCGTTCCCGCAGATCAAACAGCAAATTCACAGCAAATGAGGTGTGAACGGTCTTCTCGGTGGGAACGCATAGGCTGTGCGGATGTGACTCGAGAACAAGCGGACAGCGCGCCCGGCACCGGCCTCCGGATCGTCGTTCTGGTCGGCGGAGTCGGCGGTGCGCGCTTCTTGCAGGGCGTGCGGGAGCTGCTCCCCGGAGCCGACACCACGGCCATCGTCAATGTCGGCGACGACGTCTGGATGCACGGGCTGCGAATCTGCCCTGACCTGGACACCTGCATGTACACCCTGGGTGGCGGCATCGACCCGGAACGCGGTTGGGGCCATGCCGACGAGACCTGGCACGCCAAGGAGGAGCTCGCGAAATACAACGCGCAGCCCGATTGGTTCGGGCTGGGCGATCGGGATATCGCGACCCATCTGATCCGCACCGAAATGCTGCGTCAGGGATACCCCCTCTCGGCGGTCACCGAGGCGCTCTGCAATCGGTGGCAACCGGGTGTGAAACTGCTTCCGGCAACCGACGATCGTTGTGAAACGCATGTAGTTATCGGCGATCCGGAGAACCCTGGCGAACGCCGCGCGATCCATTTCCAGGAGTGGTGGGTTCGCTACCGCGCCAACGTAGAGACCCATGGATTCGTGACTATTGGGGCGGATGCTGCAAAACCGGCGCCCGGTGTGACAGAAATCATAGAGTCCGCTGACGTGGTTCTGCTGGCCCCTTCCAACCCCGTCGTGAGCGTCGGATCCATCCTTTCGGTACCGGGCATTCGGGGCGCACTGCGCACCACCGCGGCCAAGGTGATCGGCCTGTCTCCGGTGATCGGCGGAAAGCCGTTGCGCGGCATGGCCGATGAATGCCTGTCCGTGATCGGCGTCGAGACCACCGCCGAGGCGGTCGGCAATCACTACGGCGCGCGCGCGACCACCGGCATCCTCGACGGCTGGCTCATCCACACCGGCGACACCGCCGACGTCCCCGGCGTCGAGGTGCGCAGTGTGCCGCTGCTCATGACCGATCCGGCCACCACCGCGGAAATGGTGCGCGCGGCCCTCGATATCGCGGGAGTCAAACCGTGACAACAGATTCCACCGCTGCGCCGGTCGATCACGCTGCCGCTGGACTGGGCGACCACGCCACCGGCGGCGAGCTGCGCATCCTGCCGGTAACCGGTCTGCCCGAATTCCGGCCCGGTGACGATCTCGCGGAAGCCGTTGCGGCGCAGGCGAGCTGGCTGCGGGACGGGGATGTGCTGGTGGTGACGAGCAAGATCGTCGCCAAGGTCGAGGACCGCATCGTCACCGTGCCCAGCGATCCGGACGAACGCGACGCGGCCCGGCGCGAACTGGTGCTGAGCGAGTCGGTGCGGGTGCTCGCGCGCAAGAACCGGACCCTCATCACCGAGAACAAACTCGGCATCGTGCAGGCTGCCTCCGGCGTCGACGGCTCCAATGTGGAGCAGGGTGAACTGGTGCTGCTGCCGGTCGATCCGGACGCCAGCGCGAAAGCGTTGCGCAGCGCGCTGTTCGAACGACTCGGCGTGCGGGTCGCGGTCGTCGTCACCGACACCATGGGCCGCGCCTGGCGCAACGGGCAGATCGACGCCGCCATCGGCTCGGCCGGAATCCGGGTGCTGCACGACTACGACGGGGCCATCGACGCGCAGGGCAATGAACTGCACGTCACCCTCGTCGCCATCGCCGACGAACTGGCCGCCGCCGCGGACCTGGTGAAGGGCAAGCTCGGCGGCGTGCCGATCGCGGTGGTGCGGGGCCTCGAATACAGCGACGACGGCTCCAGCGCCGCGGACCTGCTGCGGCGCGGTGACGACGACCTGTTCTGGCTCGGCAGCGCCGAGGCCATCGAACTCGGCCGCCACCAGGCGGTGCCGTTGCGGCGCTCGGTGCGCCAATTCGCTGACGCTCCGGTCGAACCCGAGATCATCCGGGCCGCCGTGGCCGCCGGGCTCACCGCGCCCGCGCCGCACCACACCCGACCTGTCCGCTTCGTCTGGGTGCGCGACCGCGCGCTGCGCGAACGACTGCTCGAGGCGATGGCCGACAAGTGGCGCACGGATCTCTCCGGTGACGGTCGTCCCGCCGACAGCGTCGAACGCCGAGTCGCCCGCGGCCGCATCCTCTTCGACGCCCCCGAGGTGATCATCCCGTTCTGTGTGCCGGACGGCGCACACGACTATCCGGACGAAACCCGCCGCGCCGCCGAACGCACCATGTTCACCGTCGCGGTCGGCGCGGCCGTGCAGGGCCTGCTGGTCTCCCTCGCCGTGCGCGGCGTCGGCAGCTGCTGGATCGGCTCCACCATCTTCGCCCCGGAGGTCACCCGCGAGGTGCTGGGTCTGGAGGCGGACTGGAACCCGTTGGGCGCCATCGCCATCGGCTACCCGCTCGAAGAGCTCGCGGCCCGCGAAGCCCGCGACGCGGGCAGTGGCCTGATCGAGTTGTAGGACCCTCGCTCGACGAGGGTGACGGCGCACGGCGGACCTGCCGCCGTGCGCCCTTGGTATGGACGCGCCGGAATCCGGCGCGCACGACATCGGGAGGAAACGCGTGACCGCGGAGTCGTTGCACAAGTCGGCGACGGAGTTGCTCGAAACCTGGTCCCCGCCAACGGGACCGGAGCAGTCACTGCGGGAGGCCATGCTGGCCTTCCTGGGCTCCGCTCCGCGCGGCTGCCTGCGCGAGCACGCCGCAGGCCACATCACCGCCTCCGCCATCGTGCTCTCCCACGACGAGAGCGAAGTCCTGCTGACCCTGCACCCCAGGGTCGGCCGGTGGATCCAATTGGGCGGCCACTGTGAGGAATCCGACGATTCGGTCGCCGATGCCGCCTTCCGCGAGGCCACCGAGGAATCCGGCATCCCCGGCCTCACCCTCGAACCCGGCCTCTACGGCGCCCAGGCCCACCCCATCACCTGCTCGCTCGGCGTCCCCACCCGCCACCTGGACCTGCTGTTCAAGATAAAGGCCCCGGAAGGCGCGGTCCCGGTACGCAGTTCGGAATCCACCGACCTGCGCTGGTGGCCGGTCAACGCCCTCCCCGCCGACTCGGACGTGCTGCTGCACTGACCCGCGGCGTTGTGGACAAGGGTTTCGCGCTCACTGGAACAGACTCTTTCTCGCTCTCGAGCAGCCGTGTTACGGTGCGCTACGTACACGTTCTCAGGGCGGGGTGGAAATCCCCACCGGCGGAAATGGCGGTCCGGCAGATCCGGGGCGCACGAGCCCGCGAGCGCCACGGCTACCCGGCAGGGGAGCGGTGGGACGAGCAGATTCCGGTGTGATCCCGGAGCCGACGGTCAAAGTCCGGATGGAAGAGAACGCGGCACCGGCTCGTGCGCCTCGCGCGCAGGGGCCTGTTCGCGTCGTTTTCGCCCTGGGTGACATCGCGAACAGGAGGCACCCCATGTCACCCAACCCGAATCGCATCGCTCTCGTCGCCGCGCGCTGGCACTCCGACATCGTCGACAAGGCGGTCGAGGCCGCCCGCGCCGGACTGGCCGAGCGCGGCTACTCCGAGGTCGACGTCATCGAGGTTCCCGGAGCGTTCGAAATCCCTTTGCAGGCCAAGCGTTTGGCGACCAGCGGCGCCTACGCCGCGGTGGCCGCGGTGGCACTGGTCGTGGACGGCGGCATCTACCGCCACGACTTCGTCGCCTCGACCGTCGTCGACGCGCTGATGCGAGTCCAGCTCGACACCGACGTCCCGGTGTTCTCGGCGGTGCTGACCCCGCACCACTTCCACGAGCACGGTGAGCACCTCACCTACTTCTCGCGGCACTTCGAAGTGAAGGGCGCCGAGCTGGCCAACGCCATCGCGACGACTCTCGCCCTGGACACCGTGTCCGTCTGATCGGCAACCGGGCAAACGGCCCTTCGCGTATCGGATAGCGATGTGCGAAGGGCCGTTTCGTTTTCAGAACGATGGCCACGACCCTGTCCGCGCGGGCCGGAGGCGGCTCGCCGTGCGGACAGGGTCGTGGGGTTCGCCGGTGCGGGCGGGGGGAGAACGCACCGGCGAGCTGATTCCCGCCTGGGGTTGGGTTAGGCGGAAACCAGGGTCTTCTCGGCCGGGGGTGCGGCCGGGGTGGTGGGTTCGGGGGCGGGGTGGTCTTCGACCATGGAGGATTCGTCGAAGGGGATCTCGCGATTGAGGACGGCCTGGACGCGGACCGGGTCGATGGTCCTGGTCCAGGTGCCGACCAGCAGGGTGGCGACGGCATTGCCCGAGAAGTTGGTCAGGGCACGGGCTTCGGACATGAAGCGGTCGATGCCGACGATGAGGCCGACGCCGTCGAGGAGTTCGGGGCGGTGGCTTTGCAACCCGCCTGCCAGCGTGGCCAGGCCCGCGCCGGTGACACCCGCCGCGCCCTTCGAGGCGATGATCATGAACAGCAGCAGCCCGATCTGCTCGTGCCAAGCGAGGGGCTTGCCCATGGCGTCGGCGACGAAGAGCGTGGCCATGGTCAGGTAGATGGCGGTGCCGTCGAGATTGAACGAATACCCGGTCGGCACAACGACACCCACGGTGGTGCGGTCCACGCCCGCGTGCTCCATCTTGGCGATCAGGCGCGGCAGTGCGGATTCGGACGACGAGGTGGCGAAGATCAGCAGGTACTCCCGCGCCAGGTAGCGGACCAGTTTGAAGATGGACGCTCCGGTCACCGCGCGCAGCAGCACGCCCAGCACGCCGAAGATGAACACCACGCAGGTCAGGTAGAACGCGACCATCAGCAGCGCCAGCTGCTTGACCGCGTCGAGTCCGGTGCGCGCCACCACATTCGCCATCGCGCCGAACGCGCCGATCGGGGCCAGCCACAGGATCATCGTCAGAATCCGGAACACCAGCTTCTGCACCGAGGCGACGCCGCGCAGGATCGGTTCGCCCGCGGTGCCCATGGCCTGGATGCCGAAACCGACCAGCAGCGCGATGAACAGCGCCTGCAACACCTTTCCGGAGGTGAGCGAGGACAGCAGGCTGGTGGGGACGATGTCCTCCAGGAACTGCCAGGTGCCGCCCGCCGCCTTGGCGTCGCTGGCGTACTTGCTGATCTCCTTGGCGTGCGCGGCCACGTTCAGGCCGGACCCGGGATGCAGCAGGTTGCCGACCGCCAGGCCGATGCCCAGCGCCACCGTGGACATGATCAGGAAGTAGCCGATGGCCAGGCCGCCGACCTTGCCGACCTTGGCCGCGGCGCGCACCGAGCCGATGCCGAGCACGATGGTGCAGAAGATGACCGGGGCGATCATCATCTTGATCAGGTTCACGAACAAGGTGCCCAGTTCGCCGACGCTCTTGCCGAATCCGGGTGCCAGCCAGCCGACCAGCACGCCCGCGACCACGGCCACGATGACGGCCAGGTATAGCCAGTGGGTACGGTCTCGGCGCTGCCGGGTTGTCGTTTCGCTCATCTCGCGGGTTCCTCCGGGTGTTGCCCGCGTGAGGTCCTCTCCACGGGGTGTCGGGCAAAATCATGGCTGGGAACAGTGACGCCGGTCACTGTTGCGTACATTTTGTTCACGGCGCCCGCGGCGGACACGGCGGGCGCACAGGCTCGGAGGTGCAGTGAGAGGTCGGAGAACGCGGGCTCGCGGCACCCTGGCCGGGCAGGTGTTCGTGGTGCAGGTGCTGGTGCTGGTGGTGGTCATCGCGGCGGGTGCGGCGCTGGCGCTGCTGCAGACCCGGCGGGTGCAGGACGACGCCACCCGGGCGGAGGTCATCGATGTCGCGGTGGCGGTCGCGCAGACCCCCTCGACCATCGCGGCGGTGCAGGGCCCGAATCCGACGGCCCTGCTGCAACCGGTGACCGAGGCCATTCGCACGGCGGCCGGGATGGACTTCATCGTGGTGATGGCGCCCGACCGCACCCGCTACACCCACACCGATGTCAGCCAGATCGGAAAACCGTTCAGCGGCAACATCGATCGCGCGCTGGCGGGGGAGACCTTCACCGAGACCTTCACCGGCACGCTGGGGCCCTCGATCCGCGCGGTCACCCCGGTGCGCGCGGCCGACGGGCGCATCGTGGCGCTGGTGTCGGCGGGCGTCACCCGCACCCACATCCTGGCGCAGGTGATCGATCAGCTGCCGATCGTGCTGACCGCCGCCGCGGCGGGTCTGGCGCTCGCGACGATCAGCTCACTGCTGTTGCGCCGCAGGCTGTTACGTCAGACCCACGGGCTGGGATCGGCCGAGCTGCGGGTGCTCTACGAGCATCACGACGCGGTGCTGCACTCGGTGCACGAGGGCCTGCTGGTCTTCGACGCGGGCGGTGATCGGGCCGAGCTGGTCAACGATCAGGCGCGGCTGCTGCTGGATCTGCCGGACGGCCCGATCACCCGCGCCGAACTGCCGATCTCGCTGCAGCGCTTGGGAACCGGCGTGGTCCGCGACGAAATGCACGTCACCCCCGACCGGGTGCTGGTGGTCAATCAGGACCTGGTCGAACACGACGGCCGCCGCCTCGGCACCGTGCTGACCCTGCGCGACCACACCGAATTGCGGGATGTGCTGGGCGAATTGGATTCGGTGCGCGGATTCGCGGAATCGCTGCGCGCGCAGGCGCACGAGGCCGCCAATCGGCTGCACACCGTGGTCACCATGGTGGAGCTGGGCCGCCCGCACGAGGCGGTGAACTTCGCGACCGCGGAACTGGAGCTCTCGCAGGTGCTCATCGACCGGCTCACCGGCGCGGTCGCGGAACCGGCGGTGGTGGCGCTGCTGCTGGGCAAGGTGGAGCAGGCGGCCGAGTACGGCGTGGAGTTGACGGTCAGCGGTGACACCCTGCTGGATTCCACCGATCCGCTCACCCCCAACGAGATGGTCACGCTGCTGGGCAATCTCATAGACAACGCTCTGGACGAGGTCGGGCACGACGTGGACGCCTGGATGGAGGTGACGGTGCGACGCGACGAGTCGGAACTGTTCGTACGGGTCGCCGACAGCGGCCCCGGCATGTCGGAGGAGCTGTTCACCCGGGCCACCGAGCGCGGCTATTCGACGAAGACCGATCACCACGGTCTCGGGCTGGCGCTGGTGCGGCGGCTGGTGGCGCGGCACGGTGGCGAGCTGCGGGCGCGCCGCGAGCCGGAATCCGCGGTGATCGTGCGGTTTTCGCGATGATCCGGGTGCTGATCGTCGAGGACGAACCGAAAATCGCTGCGGCGCACCGGTCTTATCTGGAGCGGGTGCCGGGCTTCGAAACGGTGGCTGTCGTGCATACCGGGCGCGAGGCGATTTCGGTCGCGAAAAGGTCACAATCGGGCGGTGCGCCGGTCGATCTGGTGCTGATGGATATCGGCTTGCCGGATATGAGCGGTCTCGCGGTGGCCGCCGCGCTGGCCGGATTGCGGCCGCGGCCGGACGTGATCGCGGTCACGTCCGCGCGGGATCTGGCCATGGTGCGCGCGGCCGTCGCGCACGGGGTGGTGCTGTATCTGTTGAAGCCCTTCACCTTTGCGGCCTTCCGCGAGAAGCTCGAGCGCTATCTCGAATATCGGACCGCGCTGCCCGCCGGGGAGACCGCCGTCTCGCAGCAGGATATCGACCGCGCGTTCGGTATGCTGCGCACGCCGGACCAGCGGGCCACCTCGCCGAAAGGTATTGCGCCGCAAACGATGGACGAGGTTTCGCGGGCGGTGCGATCGGCCGCGAAGGGGCTGTCCGCGGGTGAGGCCGGGCGCGCCGTCGGCGTTTCGCGAGTGACCGCGTGGAGATACCTGGAGCGTATGGCCGAAGACGGCGTGGTGGAGCGCCGGACCGACTACGGTCGGACCGGGCGTCCGCAGGTGCGCTACGTGTGGTTGCGCTGATCTGTTGAACGCCACCGGTTTGCGGGTCAGGTGTTGTGGCTGGCATCACATGAGCAGGTGCACGAGAACCGACTGCTCATGATGTAACCGTTGCCACCTTTCAGGGGTAACAAGGTGCTGTAACAGCGATAAAGTCTGAAGATATGTAGCTGCGAAGTTCTAGAGGTCTCTAATTAGCGGGGCAAACGTGCAAATGATCGGCAAACGGTCGGGTTCGCCGGATCCCAAACGCCACCTGTGGATGTTGGGGCTCATCGCGCCTGGGTGTGCGCTGTTGCCGTCACAGCTGGTGCTGTGGACGAAGTTCACGGTGTTCTGGTGGATCGGACCGATCATCGTGCTCATCGTCATTCCGGTGCTGGACTGGGTCGTCGGGGAAGACGGCAGCAATCCGCGTGACGAGGACTACGAATTACTCTCGGGTGACCGGTTTTACCGGTGGTGCACCTATATGTTCCTGCCGATCCAGCTGGTCGGTTTGATCATCGCGTCCTTCATGTGGGCGGGCCACGATCTATCGACGATCAACAAACTCGGCCTGGCCGCGACGCTGGGTTTCGTCAGCGGCATCGGCATCAACGCGGCGCACGAGCTCGGCCACCGCGTCGAGCACATCGAGCGCTGGCTGTCGAAAATCGCGCTCGCGCAGTCGGGTTACGGCCACTTCTTCGTCGAGCACAATCGCGGCCACCACGTCCGCGTCGCCACTCCGGAGGATCCGGCCAGCGCGCGCATGGGCGAGTCGCTGTGGGAGTTCCTGCCGCGCAGCGTGATCGGCGGCTTCCGCTCGGCGATCGCCCTGGAGGGCGACCGGTTGCGGCGTAAGGGCCAACGCTGGTTCAGTGTGCACAATCACATCCTGCAGGCGTGGTCTATGACCGTCGTGCTGTTCGGCGCGCTGGCCGCGGTGTTCGGCCTCGCCGTGCTGCCGTACCTGTTGCTGCAGGCCGTGATCGGTGCCGCCCTGCTCGAAACCGTCAACTACGTCGAGCATTACGGCCTGCTGCGCAGCCGTCGGCCGAACGGCGCGTGGGCGCGCTGCTCGCCGCGCGACAGTTGGAACAGCGACCGCCTGGTCACCAATATCTTCCTGTTCCATCTGCAGCGGCACAGCGATCATCACGCCAATCCGGGTCGCCGCTATCAGACGCTCCGATCCACCCAGGAGTCCCCGCAACTCCCGGCCGGGTACGCGACAATGATTCTGCTGGCCGGGATTCCGCCGCTGTGGCGCTACGTCATGGATGACCGGCTACTGCAGCACTACGAGGGTGATGTCAGTCAGGCGAACATCCAGCCGCGCAAGCGGCAGCGGATTCTGGCCAGTCACGGCTTGACCGCGGCCGCCTGACCCGATCGACAAACCGCAGCCGACATGCGTACGCTGTACGCACGTCGGCCGTCGCGTGGGGGCACCAGGCCGGACCGACTAGCCTGAGGGCCAATACGCCGACCATGGAGAGGCAGATGACGACCGCTGTGTCCAGCATGATGACCGCCGAAGTCCGCAACGGGATCGACTTCAAGGTGGCGGATCTTTCCGAAGCCGAGTTCGGCCGCAAGGAGATTCGCCTCGCCGAGCACGAGATGCCGGGCCTGATGGCCCTGCGTCGCGAATACCACGACGTGCAGCCGCTGCGCGGCGCGCGCATCTCCGGCTCGCTGCACATGACCGTGCAGACCGCCGTCCTCATCGAGACCCTGGTCGCCCTCGGCGCCGAGGTCCGCTGGGCGTCCTGCAACATCTTCTCCACCCAGGACCACGCCGCCGCCGCGGTCGTCGTCGGGCCGCACGGCACCGTCGAGGAGCCCAAGGGCACTCCGGTTTTCGCCTGGAAGGGCGAATCCCTCGAGGAGTACTGGTGGGCCGCCGAGCAGATGCTGACCTGGCCGGGTGAGCCGGCCAACATGATCCTCGACGACGGTGGCGACGCCACCATGCTGGTGCTGCGCGGCGCGCAGTTCGAGAAGGCCGGAGTCGTCCCGCCCGAGGACGAGACCCACTCGGCCGAATACAAGGTGTTCCTGAACCTGTTGCGCGCCAGCCTCGAAGCCGACGCCACCAAGTGGTCCAAGATCGCCGACGCGGTCAAGGGCGTCACCGAGGAGACCACCACCGGCGTGCTGCGCCTGTACCAGTTCGCCGCCGCGGGTGAGCTGGTGTTCCCGGCCATCAACGTCAACGACTCGGTCACCAAGTCGAAGTTCGACAACAAGTACGGCACCCGCCACTCGCTCATCGACGGCATCAACCGCGGCACCGATGTGCTCATCGGTGGCAAGAAGGTGCTGATCTGTGGCTACGGCGACGTCGGCAAGGGTTGCGCGGAGTCGCTCGCGGGCCAGGGCGCGCGCGTCCAGGTCACCGAGATCGACCCGATCAACGCGCTGCAGGCGCTGATGGACGGCTACGACGTCGTCACCGTCGAGCAGGCCATCGCCGATGCCGACATCGTCATCACCTCGACCGGCAACAAGGACATCATCACCCTCGATCACATGAAGGCGATGAAGGGCCAGGCCATCCTGGGCAATATCGGCCACTTCGACAACGAGATCGACATGGCCGCCCTGGAGTCCTCGGGCGCCGACCGCCTCAACATCAAGCCGCAGGTCGACCTGTGGACGTTCAAGGAGACCGGTCGCGCGATCATCGTGCTGTCGGAGGGTCGCCTGCTCAACCTGGGCAACGCCACCGGCCACCCGTCGTTCGTGATGTCGAACAGCTTCTCCAACCAGGTGATCGCGCAGATCGAGCTGTGGACCAAGCCCGACGAGTACGACAACGAGGTCTACCGCCTGCCCAAGCACCTCGACGAGAAGGTCGCCAAGATCCACGTCGAGGCCCTCGGCGGCACCCTGACCAAGCTCAGCAAGGACCAGGCCGAGTACATCGGCGTGGACGTCGACGGCCCGTACAAGCCGGAGCACTACCGCTACTGAGTCGAACACCCGCATAGCGAAAATGACTGTGCCGCCGACCTTCTCGGGTCGGCGGCACAGTCATTGGGAAACGCCCCGGGCTCTCGGGGAGAGCCCGTCGCTACTTGAGGCAGATGTCGATCAGTGGAATCCACTTGCCGCCCTGCAGGGTGCAGAGGGCGGCGTTGATCAGTTCACTTGCGCTCGAGCCGGTGCCACCGACATTGCTGGAACCCGAACCGCCGGAACCCGAGGCGGGCTGACCGGCGACGGAGTCGGCGACGGGCGCCGGATCGAGCGAGACGGGCGCCGCGGTCGCGGTACCCGCCACCGAGAGGGTGGCGGCGGTGACGGCGACGGCGGCCAGGGTGGCACGCGTGGTGAAACGGGACTTCATCAGGTTGCGCTCCTTGCAGGGGGAGTGGTGGAACGGACCCTACAAGAGATGAACGATCAGTGTTTCAAATTCGCGAGTCTTACTTCCGGAAGGCCGGAGGCAGGGGGTAGCCCTTGTCTTTCATGACCTCGCGAGCCCGGTTCGGATAGTCGGTGATGATGCCGTCGACGCTCTGATCCAGCACCAGACCGATGGTCTCCTTGTCGTTCACGGTCCACGGAATCACCTTGATGCCGAGATCGTGTGCCTGGCGGACGTATTCGGCCGTCGTGGTGAGCTTGAAGTACTTGTCGCCGACCTTGGCCGCACTGTCCCAGGGATTCACGTACGCCGGCGACGAAATGTCCGCGCCCAGCGCCTTGATCGCGCCCAGCGGATCGGTCGCGTGCTCGTCGTAGCGAATCGGGCCCAGCCACGGGCTGTTCGGGGCGAAGGTGGAATCGTCGTAGAGGGCGACGGTGGGGATGCTCGCGTTCCTCGCCTTCACCAGCGGCAGGCTGCTCCAGTCGAAGCTCTGGATCTCGACCTTGTCGGTGGCCCCGGCCTGCGACACCGCGTCGAGGATGACATCGACGAATTCGCCCGGGGCGGCGGACTGTTCGGGATGCGCGGCCTCGATCTTGGTTTCGATGTTGTAGCGCACCGCCTCGAACGCGCCGGGATACGTCTTCACCAGATCGAACAATTCGGGCAGCTTGGCGATCTTGTTGCCCGGAAGCTCCTGTGCCTCCGGGAATCCCGCGAGCTTCTTGCCGCAGTCCAGGGTGCGGACCTGATCGTAGGTGAGGTCGTGGACCAGCTTGCCGACGTAGGGGAACTGCGGATCGTCGGGGAAGGCCGCCGCGGTGTCGGCGCACTTCTCGGCCTGGATCACCGGGTCGTGCCAGATGAGCGGGACCTTGTCCTTGGTCAGCACGATATCGAGTTCCAGCGTGGTGACGCCGAGTTCGACGGCCTTGGCGAATCCGGGCAGCGACTCCTCGATGGTCATGCCGCGGCCGCCGCGATGCGCCTGCAGATCGAAGGAACGGTGCGGATCGGCCGTCGCGGTGCTGGAACCCTGGTTGTCGGAACCGCTGCCGCAGGCGGTCAGCCCGACGGTGGCAACCGCTACTCCGAGGATGGCAAAAACATGCTTGAGCTGCAAATATTTGACACCTTGTGAGGTCATGAACCGGACTATAGCAATCTGGATGCAACGCGAATCGGGGCTCCGCAGCGGGTCGCGGGCCGGTTCGGTACCCTCGCGGGCATGGGTGCACTGATGGTCGTGGAGGGCCTCGACGGCGCGGGCAAACGCACGCTCACCGAGGCCGTCGTCGCGGAATTGCGCGCCCGCGGCCTGCGGGTGGCCACCCTCGCGTTCCCGCGCTACGGCGTCTCGGTGCACGCCGACCTCGCCGCCGAGGCACTGCGCGGCGGGCACGGTGACCTGGCCGCGTCGGTGAACGCCATGGCGGTGCTGTTCGCCCTCGACCGCGCCGACGCGCGCGAGGAGATCTCGAAGCTGCTGGCGGACAACGACATCGTGCTACTGGACCGCTACGTGGCCTCCAACGCCGCCTACTCCGCCGCTCGCCTCGAGCAGACCGCCGACGGTGAAATCGCCGCCTGGGTCGGGGAATTGGAGTTCGAGCGTTTCGCCCTGCCTGCGCCGAATGTCCAGATTCTGCTGGACGTGCCGGTGGCCGTCGCCGAGGAGCGCGCCCGCCTGCGCGGCGCCGCCGACACCTCGCGTGCGCTGGACGCCTACGAGAAAGACGGTGGGCTGCAGCGCCGCACCGGTAGTGTCTACCGTGAGCTGGCCGAAACCAACTGGCACGGAACGTGGTGGGTGCATCGGACCGGTGACGATCCGGCAACTTTGGCCGCGCGCCTGGCGGAAATTGTTGCTGGATAGGGTTGGATGTGCGCCGACAGGTCACGAGTGTTGGCGTGGCGGCCGAATCAGAGCCGGAGAGGTGACAAACTAGACGTTATGAAGCCGAAGATTCTGGTCGTCGACGACGACATGGCTCTCGCGGAGATGCTCACGATCGTCTTGCGCGGTGAGGGTTTCGACCCGCACGTCGTCGGGGACGGTACGCAGGCGCTGACCGCGGTCCGGGAGTTGCGCCCGGACCTCGTTTTGCTGGACCTCATGCTCCCCGGCATGAACGGCATCGACGTATGCCGGGTACTGCGTGCCGATTCGGGTGTGCCCATCGTGATGCTGACGGCGAAGACCGACACGGTCGACGTCGTCCTGGGTTTGGAAAGCGGCGCCGACGATTACATCGTCAAGCCGTTCAAGCCGAAGGAACTCGTTGCACGAGTGCGGGCTCGCCTGCGCCGCACCGAGGAGGAGCCGCAGGAACTGTTGTCCATCGCGGACATCGTCATCGACGTGCCGGCGCACAAGGTGACGCGTGGTGGAGCTCAGATCTCGCTGACTCCCTTGGAATTCGATCTGCTGGTGGCGTTGGCTCGCAAGCCGCGTCAGGTGTTCACCCGTGAGGTGCTCCTCGAACAGGTCTGGGGTTACCGGCATGCCGCCGATACCCGCCTGGTCAATGTGCACGTACAGCGGTTGCGTGCCAAGGTGGAGAAGGATCCCGAGAACCCCGAGATCGTGCTGACCGTGCGAGGTGTGGGCTACAAGGCCGGACCGCCGTGATCGCTGGTTCCAGAAACCGCGTTCAGCGGTGGCTGGCGGTAGTGGTGGCCTGGTTCCGCAATCTGGGCGAGCAACTGGGCCATGTGTGGCGGCGTTCGCTGCAGTTGCGGGTCGTGGTGTCCACCCTCACCCTGTCGCTGATCGTCATCACGATTCTCGGAGTCGTGCTGACGAGTCAGATCACCGACCGGTTGTTGGACTTCAAGATCAACGCGGCCGTCGAGGAGATGACGCGTGCCCGCACCACGGTGCAGAACTCCCTGACCGGAGTCCATGACTCCGGCACCCCACAGGGGCGATTGGACGATGCCCGCCGTTCGCTGTCCAACAGCGTCGGCGGGACCCAATCCGGTGGCGCCGCAGGCAGTTACGAGTCGGCGCTGGTGATGACCGGGGACGGTCAGGCCGAGACCTCCGCCGGACCCATCCAGGAGATCCCGCCCGAGCTACGGACTTTCGTGCAGCAGCGGCAGGTGTCCTATCAGTTCGCCACCATCTCCAGCGCGGACGGATATCAGGGGCGGGCGCTGATCATCGGCAGTCCCGCACAGGACATCGACCGGCTCGAGATCTATCTGATCTTCCCGCTCTCCAACGAACAACGCAGCCTCGACCTGATGCGCGGCACCATGCTCATCGGCGGCATCGTGCTGCTGGTCCTGCTGGCCGCGATCACCGCGCTCGTCACCCGACAAGTGGTGCTGCCCATCCGATCCGCCGCGCGCATCGCGAGTCGCTTCGCCGACGGACGACTCAAAGAGCGCATGCTGGTGCGCGGTGAAGACGACATGGCCAGGCTGGCCATGTCGTTCAACGAGATGGCCGAAAGCCTGTCCAACCAGATCACCCAACTCGAGGAGTTCGGAAATCTGCAGCGCCGCTTCACCTCCGACGTCAGCCACGAACTGCGCACCCCGTTGACCACGGTGCGCATGGCGGCCGACCTCATCCACGGATCCAGCGACGACCTGGACCCGGCCCTGGCGCGCTCGGCCGAACTGCTCGTCAACGAACTCGACCGCTTCGAGGGACTGCTCAACGACCTGCTCGAAATCTCCCGCCACGACGCGGGTGTCGCCGAACTCCAGGTGGAATCGCTCGACGTGCGGATGTGCGCGCGGGCCGCGGTATCCACGGTGCGGCACCTGGCCCGCGAGTCCGGCGTCGAACTGGTCGTCGACATGCCCGAGGAACCCCTTGTCGCCGAGGTGGATCCGCGCCGCGTGGAACGCGTGCTGCGCAACCTGCTGGCCAACGCCATCGACCACAGCGAGGGCAAACCCGTGCTGATGCGCATGCGCGGCGACGCCGACGCCAATGCCGTCGCGATCGTGGTGCGCGACCAGGGCGTCGGGCTGCGTCCCGGTGAAGAGAAGCTGGTGTTCAACCGTTTCTGGCGCTCGGACCCCTCGCGCATGCGCCGCTCCGGCGGCACCGGCCTGGGCCTGTCCATCAGCGTCGAGGACGCCAACCTGCACGAGGGCAAACTCGAGGCCTGGGGCGAAATCGGTGTGGGAGCGAGCTTCCGGCTCACCCTGCCGCTGGTGCGCGGACGCAAACTCGGCACCAGCCCGCTCACCCTGGAACCGCCGAAGGTGCGCGGCACCGTCTCACCCGAACAGCTGGCCCTCGACATCGCCGGATCCGACGCGTCGCCCGCGGCCATCGAATCCGCCGCCGCCGTCCTGGATTCCGCCGCCACCGCCGAGGAACTCATCGCGGGCATCCCCGAAACCGGGACCAGCCCACTGGGATTCGACACCCCGGCAGCCGGATTCGAGGCCGTCGACCCGGCATTCCCGTCCACCACCAACGGAACCGACGAGAGCACCGGCGAAAAGCCGTCCGGCAGTGACCCTTCCGGCGGTGATGTACCCGCCTCCCCGGGGGACAGCCGATCATGAGGACGCCGACGGCGGGCCTGCGGCGGGCCCTGGTGGCGCTCGGCTGCCTGCTGAGCCTGTCCGGGTGCGCCAGCCTGCCCGACTCCTCGGCACCACAGGCGCTCGGCACCCTGGACCGGCAACCCACCAGCACCGCGCCGACCCCGCCGGTCGCCGGGCGCGAACCCGAACAGCTGCTCCAGGACTTCCTGCAGGCCACCGCCGACCCCACCAACCGGCACCAGGCCGCCCGGCAGTTCCTGTCCCCGGCCGCCAATGTGCGCTGGGACGACACCGCCGCCATGAGCATCGTCGACTCGCAGCCCAACACGCTGCGCGAGTCGCGCAGCGGCGACAACGCCACCTACGTGATCCGGGCCCGCAAACTCGGCGAACTGGCCGCCGACGGCTCCTATCGGGCGGCCGACGGCACCCTGGAGAACAAGGTCGAACTGGTGAAGATCGACGGTGAATGGCGCATCGACGACCTGCCCGCGGGCGTCATCGTCGAACAGTCCGCCTTCGCCAAGCTCTATCACCGCTACTCGCTGTTCTTCCCCAATCTGGCCGGGGGCGCGATGGTTCCGGACCTGCGCTGGATCTCCGCACCCAAGGAACAGCTGCCGCAACGGCTGCTCGGACTGCTCGCCGAGGGGCCGCAGTCGGCGCTCGCTCCCGCCGTGCACAACTCCCTGGCCGCACCGGTCACCCTGCGCGGCCCGATCACCAAGGCCAACGGCGACGCCGACAATGTCGGAATCGGCGGTGGCGGGGTGGCCATCGACTTCGCGGGCGCGGGCGCCCTCGACCCACCCACCCGGGACCTGCTCGCCAGCCAGGTGGTGCTCACCCTCTCCAGCGCCGACGTGCTCGGTCCCTACGTGCTCGACGCCGACGGCAAGGCCCTCGACGACAAGTTCGCGGCCGGCTGGCAGCGCGCCGACGTGGACGCCAAGAGCCCGGAATCCGTCGCGCGCAACCGGACCGGGCTGCACGCGGTGCGCGACGGCTCGCTGGTCGCGGTCGCCGACAACGCCATCGCCGCGGCCCCGGGCTTCTTCGGCACCACCCACACGTTGCAGTCGGTCGGGCTGTCCCCGGACGGGCAGCTGGTCGCCGCGGTCGCCCGCTCCGGACTGCCCGATCCCGCGCCGGAACGCACCCTGATCATCGGAACCTATGACGGCCAGGGCTTCCCGGTCGCGACCGGCGGCACCTTCACCCGGCCGTCCTGGCCCGCAGACGGCGGCTCGGCGTGGTCGGTGGTGGACGGCGAACGGGTGATCCGGGCCGTGCACGACCGCAGCACCGGCAATGTCTCGGTGCAGGACGTCGACATCACGGATCTGGTTGCGGCGGCGGCCAATGCGAACTCACCGCGCGCACCCATCACCGAACTGCGCATCTCGCCGTCCGGGGCCCGGGCCGCGCTGATCGCCAACGGCAAGGTGTACGTGGCCGTGGTGACGCCGCAGCCGAACGGGAAGTTCGCACTGTCCTCGCCGCTGCCGCTGGCCATCGGGCTCAGCACCGCGGCGGTGTCCATCGACTGGCTCACCGACGAGAAGGTCGTCGTCGCGCGTGACGGCAATGTGGATCCGGTGGCCAGCGTGCTCGTCGACGGTTCGCAGTTCGCTCCGCTGTCCTCGCAGAACCTGACCCCGCCGGTGCGGGTGGTGAGCGCCTCGCCCGATCAGGAGTACGTCGCCGACTCGCGGGCCGTGCTCGAACTGACCCGCAGTACCGAAGGGCGCGAGGACTACTGGCGCGAAGTTCCGGGATTGGGCGCCAACGCGGCTCCCGTGCTGCCCGGCTAGGCGCACACTGGGGCCATGGGGGAGCTGCTGGATCTGATCCTGCCGCACACCTGCGGCGGCTGCGGGCGCGCGGGCACCAACTGGTGCGCGGAATGCGCTGCGGCGCTGGCCGGTCCGCCGATCCGGATCCGTCCGCGGGCCGACCCCGGCGTGCCGTGCTGGGCCCTGGCTCCCTATCGCGGGCCCGCGCGCCGCGCCGTGCTGGCCGTCAAGGAGTGTCGACGCCGAGACCTGACGTCTCCATTGGGTATCGGATTGGCCAGGGGGCTGGATCATTTGCGGGACACCGCCCGTCCGCTGATACTGGTGCCCGCGCCCAGCCGCCGGGCGGCCGCACGGCAGCGCGGCGGCGATCCGGTGGCACGTTCCGCGCACGTCGCGGCGAGTTGGCTACCGGGTTGCCGATCGATACGCACGCTGCGTCTGCGGCCCGGTGTGCGCGATTCGGTGGGGCTGGGACACCGCGACCGCCAGCACAATCTGCGCGGGCGGATCATGGTATCCACCGCCCGTCCGATCGCGGCCCTGTTTCCGGCAAATGCCGAGGTAGTGCTGGTCGACGACGTGTTGACCACGGGCGTCACGATGCGCGAATCGGTACGTGCGCTGAGAGATGCGGGAGTGACGGTTCGTGCCGCGCTGGTAACCTGCGCGGCTTGATTCTTCGAAATTTGCGTGAACACTGGCGGACAGGTCGCTGGCGTACTAGCGTCGCGATCAGACACCCGAACCGCAAGTTTGGAGGTGGCGCCTCGGACCATATGTGCCGAGCTGTCTCGACATGATCGAGCACGTCGATCTCGGCACACGTTTCAATCCCGCCGCACGAGCGGCTTGTGCGGCCAGATCCGGGAGGTACGCGTGACGACAACTTCACGACTCTCAGCGAAGAACGCAGACACCTCGGTGCTGCTCGACGACGAATTCGCCGTCGATGATTCGTCCCCCAGAGGGACCACCACCGCGGAAGTCGTGGTCAAGGGAAGGACCCTCGGTGAGGGTGGAGTTCCCGACCATTTCCGAATTCATGTGGCGGACAAGCTTTCCCGCTTGGAACGCCTCGATCCCAGCATCTACCTCTTCGACGTGGAACTCACCCACGAACGCAACCGTCGTCAACGCAAGAACTGCCAGCGGATAGAGATCACCGCGCGCGGCAAGGGACCCGTGGTCAGGTCCGAAGCGTGCGCCGACAGCTTCTACGCGGCCCTCGAGCTCGCGGTCGAGAAGCTGGAGAGCCGGTTGCGCCGGCTCAAGGATCGCCGCCGGGTGCATCACGGGGACAAGACGCCGATCTCGGTGTCGGAAGCGACGGCCGGCCTCATCGACGAATCCCTGTTCCACTCGAACGGATCCGTCGCCCACGATCACACCGACGCCGAGACGGACGATTCCGCCGGTCCCGGCCATGTCGTGCGGCACAAGCAGCACCCCGCGATCCCGATGACGGTCGATGACGCCCTCTACCAGATGGAGCTCGTCGGCCACGATTTCTTCCTTTTCCAGGACAAGGAGACCGACCGACCGTCGGTTGTCTATCGTCGCCACGCCTTCGACTACGGCCTCATCCGGCTCGCGTAGTGAAGGTCTGAACAATTCCGCCTCTCCGCGACTTCGGCGGACGGCTAAGAGCCGTCGGGGTCGCGGATCCGTGGTGCGGTCAGGTGGGACCCGAATTTTGGACGTACCCGGTGAGGTACCCCTGGCGCAACGAGATCAGTTGTCGCGTTCGAGACGCGCTCCACACGCCTTGCGCGGAGCGATGCACTTGCTGTGACGTTGTGTATCAGTTAATACTGGCCTCATGGCTACCAAGGGCGCTCGCCGTGCCGTCATCGTCGCCGGGGCTCGGACCCCGTTCGTGCGGGCATTCACCGATTACACGCGGATGGACTCCATCGACCTCGCGGACACCGCCGTGCGCGGGCTGCTCGAACGCACCGGACTGCCCAAGGGTGACGTCCAGGCGATCGTGTGGGGCGGGGTCATCCTGCCCAGCGGCGCACCCAACATCGCGCGCGAGATCGCGCTCGACCTGCAATTGGACGCGGGCTGCGAGGGATACACCGTGACCCGCGCCTGCGCGTCCGGGCTGCAGGCCGTGGTGTCGGCCGCCGCCGCCATCGAACGCGGTGAATACGACATCATGATCGCCGGCGGCAGCGACTCGACCAGCAATGCCGAGGTCAAGCTGCCGCAGAAGATCGTGCACGCGGCCGCGCCGCTGGCGCTGGGCAAGCCCAAGCCGAAGGACTACCTCTCGGCCGCAATGCAACTCGCGCCGTTCACCGACATCGTGCCGCGCCGCCCCAAGATCGAGGAGCGCACCACCGGCGAGGTGATGGGTGAGTCGGCCGAGAAAATGGCGCGCATCCACGGCATTTCGCGCGCCGCGCAGGACGAGTTCGCCGCGCGCTCGCACCATCGAGCCGCCGCCGCCATCGAATCCGGCCGCTTCGACGACGAGGTGCTGTCGCTGACCACCCCCGAGGGCAAGGCCGTCTCCCGCGACGGCCTGGTCCGCGCGGGCACCAGCGTGCAGAAACTCGCCACTCTCGCACCGGTTTTCGCCAAGGGCGGCACCGTCACCGCGGGCAATGCCAGCCCCCTCACCGATGGCGCGTCCGCGGTGCTGCTGATGAGCGAGGAGAAGGCGCGCGCCCTCGGCTACACGCCCCTCGCCGCCTTCCGCTCCTGGAGCTTCGTCAGCGTCGACCCCCGCGACCAGGTCCTCATCGGCCCCGCCATCTCCATGCCGCGGGCCCTGGACAAGGCTGGAATGTCGCTGTCCGACATCGACTTCGTCGACATCCACGAGGCCTTCGCCGCCCAGACCCTGTCCGTGGTCTCCGCCCTGGCCAGCGCCGACTGGGCCAAGACCCGCCTCAACCGCGACACCGCCGTCGGCGAGATCGACCCCGCCACCCTCAACGTCCACGGCGGCTCGGTCTCCCTCGGCCACCCCTTCGGCGCGACCGGGGCCCGCATGGTCACCACCATGGCCAACGAACTGGCCCGCACCGGCAAATCCGCCGCGCTGCTCGGCATCTGCGCCGCGGGCGGCATCGGCGCGTCGGCGGTGCTCGAACGAGTCTGAGCCGCAACGCCGAACGGCCCCGCCTCTCGACCGAGAGGCGGGGCCGTTTCGGCTCCCGCGATGGGGGTATGCGCGGTTCGAGTGGCAATCCGGTTCGGTGAGCTGGGCTTTCACGAGGTATCGGCGTGTCGTCGAAATTGGGGGAGATGTCGGGGTGGGAGTGGGTACTCCGGGGGAAACGAATTGGGCGGAGGCGGTACATGTTCGGGCGGGTGATGATGGTGGCCGCGGCGCTCCTGATGGCAGTCGGTGCGGGTAACGCGGGAGTGGCTGCGGCGCATCCGGTTCCGGTGACCGGGTCGGATGCGGGCGGGCAGACGATCGGCGGGAATCTGGATCCGATGCTGCGCGACGCGGACCGGCACGTGGGCGAGAAGTATCCGGTGTACGGGCTGGTGTACTCCGACGCGGCGGTGTGGACGCTCGCATTCGTCAGCGGGACGCCGACCGACTACTACACGATCGACGGTTCGCGGGTCGAGCTGGCGCGACCGGTCGTGACGCCGATCGCGCAGGGCGATGTGTTCACCGGGACCATGACCATCACCGGCAAGAGCGACTCCGGGGATCCCGTGGTCACCCTCGACAATGTGGCCGTGATCGGGCATCGGCCGGGCGAGGCGCTGCGCTGACGCGGGACTCGATGCGGGCCGGATGGCTAGTGTGCCGTGAGGTCGTCGGCGCGGTCGGTGAACCGGTCGAAGTGGATCGCGGATTCCAGCGGCCGCCGATTGCGCCAGCCGAAGCGTTCCAGGTCCGGCACCTGCTGGAACTCGTGCACCGGGCCGACACAGAGCCAGGCCACCGGTTTCACGCCGGGCGGCAGGTCGAGCAGGTCGGTGAGGAACGGCTCGTCGTAGAAGCTGACCCAGCCCACGCCCACGCCCTCGGCGGTCGCGGCCAGCCACAGGTTCTGGATGGCCAGGATGGTCGAGTAGATCCCGGTCTCGGGGACCGTGGCCCGGCCCAGCACATGGGTGCCGCCGCGAGCCTGATTGTGCGTCACCACGATCCCGGTGCCGCTCTCGACAATCCCCTCGATCTTGATCGGATTGAAGGTCTCGGCGCGGTCGGCGGGCAGCGAATCGTTGAACTGCTGCCGCTTGTCGGCGACATGGTCCGCGAACTTCCCGAGCATCCCCGGCTCGCGCAGCACCACGAAGTCCCACGGCATGGAATTGCCGACACTGGGCGCGCGATGCGCGGCCTCCAGAATCCGCAGCAGGGTCGCGTCGTCGACCACCTCGCCGGTGAATTCGGCGCGGACGTCACGGCGCAGGCGGATGGCGTCGTAGACGCTGAGACCTTCGGCAGAGCTGAGGGGACCTTCGGAACACACGGCGTCCAGTGAACCAGGCCCGATATTCGGTGTGTACATCAACCCATTTCGTGGCGGAAAACGTGGAACGCCCCCGCCGGAGTTCCGGCGGGGGCGTGCACGGGGATTCGGGATCAGCCGGCCATCGCGGGTTCGCCACGGCCGGTGATGCGGCGGCGGCCCTCGGCCAGGGCGGTGCGCAGGCCGCGACGGCGACCGGTCATCGGATCGATGGTGGTCTCACCGCCGAAGACCTTCTCCGACTTGGTTTCCGGGGCGTCGTCGGTGCCGCGGCGCAGGTACTTGTTGGGCAGCGACAGCTTCATGATGGTGCGCCACGACTTGGCGTACTGCACCGGCAGCGAACCGGTGGTGTACGGCAGGTCGTACTTCTCGCACAGCGCCCGCACCCGCACCGCGATGTCCTTGAGGTGGTTGGACGGGATGTCCGGGTACAGGTGGTGCTCGATCTGGTGGCTCAGGTTGCCGGACATGAAGTGCAGCAGCGGGCCACCGGAGATATTGGCGCTGCCCAGCATCTGGCGCAGGTACCACTCGGCCTGCGTCTCGTTCTCGCAGTCCGACCGGGTGAACTTCTCGGCGCCGTCGGGGAAGTGACCGCAGAAGATGACCGCGTTGGTCCACACGTTGCGCATCACGTTGGCGGCCAGGTTGGCGGTCAGCGTGCCCAGGAAGGCCGGGCCGGTGAGCAGCGGGAAGATCAGGTAGTCCTTGGCGGCCTGCTTGCCGATCTTCTTGAGGACGGTGTTGCGGTCCTCCTCGAACTGGCGGCGCTCGGGCGAATCGGCGGCCCACTTCTTCTTGGCGACCTTGCCCAGTTCCAGATGCTGGATGGCGACACCGTATTCGAAGAACATCTGCAGCAGCAGGTTGTAAACCGGCTGTCCGAGATAGAACGGAGACCAGCGCTGATCACGGGTGACGCGCAGCAGGCCATAGCCGATGTCGTCGTCCATGCCGAGCACATTGGTGTACTTGTGATGCAGGAAATTGTGCGTGATCTTCCAGTGTTCGGAAGGGCCCGCGTTGTCCCATTCCCACTTGGTGGAGTGGATTTCCGGATCGTTCATCCAGTCCCACTGCCCGTGCATCACATTGTGGCCGATCTCCATGTTCTCGATGATCTTGGCGGTGCCGAGCAACGCCACGCCGGCCAGCCAGGCCGGCGGGAAAAGACTTGCGAAAAGCACGGTGCGGCCGCTGATTTCGAGGCCGCGCTGGAGACGGATCACATTGCGGATGTAACGGGCATCCTGCTGCCCCAGGGATGATTCGACCTCACGGCGGATGGCGTCTAGCTCCGCCCCGATCGCTTCGACATCCTCCGGGGTGAGGTGCGCGTATTCCTTGACATCCGAGATCGCCATGGTGGTTACAGTACCGTAGGTTACGGTCCCGTAGGTTGGCGAGGATCGAATCGCCAATGTGTCGAATACCGCGTTGAAATAGCTATCCGACTCTGCTAGCGATTGCGCCGAATCTTCGGCTTTATCGACCTGCGCCGCTGCGAGAACCAGCCTTCGCGCTGAGCTTTCTCGGTCAGCAAAGCCTTTTCCGCCCTTGCCTTTTCCTGCAATGCGGCCTTGGCCTCGCGCAACACCTGCTTCTCGTGCGCCGCCTTCTCCTTCAGCGACACCTTGGCCTCCTGCATCGCCGAACGCAGCCCGCGCCGTTCACCCGTCACCGGGTCCACGCCCCAGTTCGGCTGATGCTCGGCCAGCCACTCGCTCGCCCCGTGCTCGTTGAACCATTCGCCGCCGTGCTCGGCCAGCCATTCACTGCCGTTGATGGTCGGCAGCGAGGCCAGGCTGATCCCCGCGAACTTGCGCTCCGAGGAGGTCTCCGGCGCGTCGTCGGAGGTGCGCTTGAGCCACTGATCCGGCAGTGCCAGCTTGTGAATGGTGCGGAACGCCAACAGGTATTGCTTCAGCAGCGAACCGGTGGTGTAGGGCAGGTCGTACTTGTCGCACAGCTCCCGCACCTTCACCGACACCTCCGGATACCGATTGCTCGGAATGTCCGGGAACAGGTGATGCTCGATCTGGTAGCTCAGGTTGCCGCTCAGGAAACCCATCGCCGGGCCCGCGTCGAAATTCGCGCTGCCCAGCATCTGCCGCAGGTACCACTCGCCCTGCGTCTCGTTCTCGAACTGGTCCTCGGTGAATTTCTCCGCGCCGTCCGGGAAATGGCCGCAGAAGATCACCGCGTATGCCCAGAGATTGCGCACCAGGTTCGCGGTGGCATTCGCCTTCAGCGTCGACTTCCAGGCCGGACCGGTGAGCGCCGGATAGATCACGAAATCCTTCGCGACCTGTTTGCCGGCCTTGCGCCAGAACGCCTTGTTCGGTTCGGTGAATACGTGCTGCGGCGGGAAGATCTTGGTCGCGGGCACGCCGAGCTGCTCCTTGGTCGCAGCCAGATCGTGCAGTGCGATACCCCACTCGAACAGCGCGGCCAGAATCAGATTCGCGAACGGCTGCGCCAGATTGAGCGGCTTCCACTCCTCGTCGCGCGTCATGCGCAGGATGCCGAAACCCAGATCGTCATCCATGTCGAGAATGTTGGTGTACATGTGGTGCGAGTAGTTGTGCGCGGCCTTCCACTGCCCCGACGTCCCCGTCATATCCCACTCCCACGAGGTGGAGTGGATCTCCGGGTCGTTCATCCAATCCCATTGCCCGTGGCTGATGTTGTGCCCGAGCTCCATGTTCTCGATGATCTTCGCCAGCGACAGCAGCGCGGTGCCGGTCACCCATGCCCAGCGCTTCTTGCTCGCGAACAGCGTCGCGCGCCCGGCCGCCTCGATGATCCGTTGCGCGGCGATGCTGCGACGGATGTACTTGGCATCCTTGTCGCCCAGCGACAGCTCGACATCGCGGCGAATCGTGTCGAGCTCCTGGCCCAAGGCTTCGATATCGGCTTCCGTCAGATGAGCGAACGCCTTGATGTCGGTGATGGCCACCGGCGGTCCTTCCGTGGGTTTATCTGCCTCGCAACCGCTGTGCGGATGGGCGGCTCCAAGGGGGCGCCGCGTCAGGCCCGATTGCTATCGAGGGTAGCTGCTGATCGCCCCTTCGGGGTTACCCGGTCGCAGGTCACACTTCCAGCGTGCAGTCGCCCGCCGCGGCCGAGATGCAGGTCTGGATCTTGTCGCCCGCGCGGTGCTCGCGGCCATTGCGGAGATCACGCACATGACCGTCGGTCACGGTCACCACGCAGGTCTGGCAGATGCCCATGCGGCAGCCGAACGGCATCTGCACGCCCGCGCCCTCACCGGCCTGCAGCAGCGTCGTCGCGCCGTCCACCTCGGTGCTGCGGCCGGTCTTGGCGAAGGTCACCGTGCCGCCCTCGGCGGTCGCGTTGCGCTCGATCTCGAAGCGCTCCACGTGCAGCTGCTTCTCGACACCGGCTGCGGTCCAATGCTTCTCGATCTCGTCGAGCATGGGCAGCGGGCCGCACGCCCAGGTCTCGCGCTCGCGCCAGTCCGGGCACACCTCGTCCAGATCGGTGAGCGCGAACTTGCCGTGCTCGCCGGTCAGGTGCAGGTGGGCGGTGAAACCCGGGTGCCGGTCGTGCATTTCGCGCAGCTCGTCACCGAACATCACGTCGTCGGGGGTGCGGGCGGAATGGATGTGCAGCGCGTCGGGGAACTCGGTGCGGCGGTCCAGGGTGCGCAGCATGGCCATCACCGGGGTGATGCCCGAACCGGCGGTCAGGAACAGCACCTTCGGGGGCGCGGGCTCCGGCAGCACGAATCCGCCCTGCGGGGCGGCCAGGCGCACGATGGTTCCGGCGGGCACGCCGGAGACGATGTGGCTGGACAGGAAGCCCTCCGGCATCGCCTTCACCGCGATCGAGATGAGCCGCTTGCCCTTTCCGCCGTCGCCGGTCCAATTGGGCGGGCAGGTCAGCGAATACGAGCGCCAGTGCCAGCGGCCGTCCACCAGCACGCCGATTCCGATGTACTGGCCGGGGGAGAACTTGAAGTCGAAACCCCAGCCCGGCTTGATCACCAGCGTCGCCGAGTCCGCGGTCTCCTTGCGCACCTCCACGATTCGGCCGCGCAGTTCGCGCGCCGACCACAGTGGATTCACCAGATGCAGGTAGTCGTCGGGCAGCAGGGGAGTGGTGACCCGGGCGGCCGCGCCGCGTAAGGCGTCCAGTGGAGTCCGTCCGGCGGTGCCACCCTCGGCCACGGGGGCCTCGAGCCATTCCCGCAGTCCCCGCACGGAGAATCCGCCACTCTTCGATGCCATATCCGCCAAACGCTTTCTGTCGTCGTGCACGCTGGTCAGCGCCTCGTCGCGCTTGTTCGCCCCTGTGATGGGCGACCGTCACAGCAAGGTTACGGCATCGTAGGTTAGCGGGCCGGGCCAGCTCGAGGGCGACCGGTCGGAATGATCTTGAAAGGCGAAAATCAGAGCAGTTCGAGCAGGAACGGCAGCTCCTGCGCGGCATACCAGGCCAGCTGATGATCCTCGGCGTCGCCGAGCACGAATTCGGCGTCGGTGTCGCCCATATCCGCGGCGTCGATCACGTCGACGGCCTTGGCCACCTCGGCCTCGGCCTCGGCCAGGTCGAGGTGCACGGAGGCGATGCGGTCGTAGGTGATCGGACCCGAGAGCCGGACCACGGCGTCGTCCAGATCGGGGCGCAGGGTGGCGGCGTCGACGTCGGCGGCGATGACCGCGCGGCGGAAGATCGGGCTGCCACCCGGGTCCGGCTCGTCGCCGGACCGTTCGTCGTGCAGATCGGTGCCCGCCTGATCCTGGGCCAGCAGCCGCAGCGAGGCACGCGCCGCCTCGGCCATCGCGACCTCGGCCAGTTCCTCGTCGTCACCGGAGGCGTAGGCCTCGCGCAGCGCCGGGGTCACCGCGAAGGCGGTGTCGTTGAGCGCGCGAATCTCGCGATCGGCCACCAGTTCCCGCAGCATCGGCACGGTGGCCGGTACATAGACGCGCAGCTTCTTCGAGACCCGTGACGACTCACTGGACGCAGGCACCGAGCATCTCCTCCATCGACTCGTGCACCGAAGCGGTCAGCACCGCGATATCCGCCATCGCGTCGCGATCGGCCGTGAGTCCGTAGAACACTCGCCCGTCGTAGGACGTGAGCCCGATGCTCAAGGCTTGAAAGCGCAGCAGCGGCGACACCGGGTACATCTCCAGCATCCGCGCGCCGCCGATGAACATGGCCTGCTGCGGACCCGGCGCGTTGGTGATCACCAGATTGAACGTGTGCTCCGCAAACGTACTCGCCGATCGCACGCTCATGGCATGCAGGCTCGCCGGAGCGAATCCGGCCATGTGCACCAGCGTCCGCGCCCGCACCCCGCGCGAATGCCGGTCGTGCGCCTCGGTGGCGTGCTTGATGTGCTCCATGCGGATCACCGGATTCGGTTCGCCCACCGGCAGATCCAGCAGCAGCGAGGTCACCTCGCCCGCCGGTTTCAGCTCACCGTTGGGGCCGTCCGCGTACACCGACATCGGCACCACCGCGCGCAACGCGTCGGCCTCGGTGAGCACCTGACCGCGCGAGAGCAGCCAATTGCGCAGCGCGCCCGTCACCACCGAGAGGATGACGTCGTTGATCGAGCAGTCGAAACGCTTGCGGATCTTGCGGTAGTCCTCCAGATCGGTGCGCACCACCTCGAAGCGGCGATTGCGGGAGGTGCGGGTGTTGAGGGGGCTGTCGGGTGCGCCGATGGTCGCCGCCCGCACCATCGACACCAGTTTCTGCACCGCCTTGCCGGTGGCGTCGACCATGGCGAACGCCTCGGCCGCGTGATGACGTGCCACCTCCAGGCCCTCGCGCGGCTGGGTCGTCAGGTGCAGCACCGCGCCGATCAGCAGTTCCAGATCGGCGGGTTCGCGATGCGCGACCCAGGCGTCGTCGGCCACATCGCGCGGCGCGGTGGTGGTGTCGAGGATCACATGCCCGATCTCGAGCGCGCCGTCCCCGTCCACCAGCGACGAATGGGTCTTGGTGAAGATGGCGCAGCGGCCCTCCGACAGGCCCTCCACCAGATACATCTCCCACAGTGGCCGGGTGTGGTCCAGGGGGCGAGACGCCAAGCGCGCCACCAGATCCAGCAGCTGTTCGTCGGTGCCCGGCTCGGGCAGCGCGGAGCGCCGGATGTGATAGCTGATGTCGAAGTGGCTGTCGTCCACCCACACCGGTCGCCCCAGCGCGAACGGGATCTCGCGCACCTTGCGCCGGTAGAGCGGCACCAGCGGCAACCGCGATTCCACCAGCGTGACCAGGCCGTCGTAGTCGAGCGGCCGGTGCCCCGAATTCCCCCGGGGTGCGGCGTTCCGCAGGATGGCGAGCGAGCCGATGTGCATTGGGTTGCTACTGGATTCCAGCCGGTAGAACGACGCGTCCTGCGGCGTCAGTCTGGTGATCACGCTGCCCGCTACTCCCTAAATCCATGCCTGCGCCCCGCAGTTGTCCCCCTGCCGAAGCGCACGCATTACCGAGGCATTCGCCGTCTGTGAGGCAAGCTATCGCAATTCGATCACCTGGGGGAATGGCCGAGCGCCGATGCCCGAGACCGTGCGCCGACGGCGGCGCCCCCGGCTCGGACGATGCGGGCTGAAGCCTCCGCACGCCGAACCCCCTACATGGTACTTCAGCGGTATCGAAACAGCCTCGGACGCAATGGCATTCGCTGAACAGTCGCTGGAGTGCGCGCGACGGTCCCGGCAACCACGCACCGCCGGACGGCCGTCGCGCCTTCACAGGTTTTCCTCAGTGCTCCCGACCATCGCCCTTGCAGTTCAGCACCTACGATCGGGGGCGGATTACCATGGCAAGAGATTGCGCACTTGTGCGCGCGTTCCCGCCGTGGTGGGGGCTACCGGACAACACCGACCAGAGGACTACAAGACCCGTGCCTGCGCTGAGTTTTTCAAGGTTGCTACGGATTGGTGAAGGTCGCACGGTCAAGCGGCTCGCGAGTCTCGCGGACGAGGTCATGGCCCTCGACGAGGAGTTCACGGCGCTCTCCGATGCCGAGCTCCAGGCCAAGACCGCCGAGTTCAAGCAGCGCTACGCCGACGGCGAGAGCCTCGACGAGATGCTGCTGGAAGCCTTCGCCACCGCGCGGGAAGCCTCCTGGCGGGTGCTGAACCAGAAGCACTACAAGGTGCAGATCATGGGCGGCAGCGCCCTGCACATCGGCAATGTGTCGGAGATGAAGACCGGTGAGGGCAAGACCCTGACCTGTGTGCTGCCCGCGTACCTCAACGCCCTGTCCGGCGAGGGCGTGCACGTGGTCACCGTCAACGACTACCTCGCCAAGCGCGACGCCGAGTGGATGGGCCGCGTGCACCGCTTCCTCGGTCTCGAGGTCGGCGTGATCCTCGGTGGTCTGACCCCGGCCGAGCGTCGCGAGGCGTACGCCGCGGACATCACCTACGGCACCAACAACGAGTTCGGCTTCGACTACCTGCGCGACAACATGACCCACTCGCTGGACGATCTGGTGCAGCGCGGGCACAACTTCGCCATCGTCGACGAGGTCGACTCGATCCTCATCGACGAGGCTCGCACCCCGCTGATCATCTCGGGTCCGGCCGACGCCTCCTCGAAGTGGTACGCGGAGTTCGCGCGCATCTCGCCGCTGCTGAAGAAGGACCTGCACTACGAGGTCGACATCAAGAAGCGCACCATCGGCGTGCACGAGGCGGGCGTCGAGTTCATCGAGGATCAGCTCGGCATCGACAACCTCTACGAGGCCGCGAACTCGCCGCTGGTGTCCTATGTGAACAACGCCATCAAGGCGAAAGAGCTGTACACCAAGGACAAGGACTACATCGTCCGCGACGGTGAGGTCATCATCGTCGACGAGTTCACGGGTCGAATCCTGGTGGGCCGCCGCTACAACGAGGGCATGCACCAGGCGATCGAGGCCAAGGAAGGCGTCGAGATCCAGCCGGAGAACCAGACGCTGGCCACGATCACGCTGCAGAACTACTTCCGCCTCTACGACAAGCTCTCGGGCATGACCGGTACCGCCGAGACCGAGGCTGCCGAGCTGCACCAGACCTACGGCCTGGGCGTGGTGCCGATCCCGACCAACAAGCCGATGGTCCGCGCCGATCAGTCCGACCTGATCTACAAGACCGAAGAGGCCAAGTACGCCGCGGTCGCCGACGACATCCAGGAGAAGCACGAGCTGGGTCAGCCGGTCCTGGTCGGCACCACCTCGGTCGAGCGCTCGGAGTACCTGTCCAAGCTGCTGACCAAGCGCGGCATCGCGCACAACGTGCTCAATGCCAAGTTCCACGAGCAGGAAGCCCAGATCATCGCCGAGGCGGGCCGTCCGGCCGCGGTCACGGTGGCGACCAATATGGCCGGTCGTGGTACCGACATCGTGCTCGGCGGCAACCCGGACATCATCGCCGACATCCTGCTGCGCCGGCAGGGCCTGGATCCGGTGGAGACGCCGGACGAGTACGAGGCGCAGTGGCATCCGACGCTGGACCGCGTCAAGAGCCAGACCGAGGAGGACGCCGAGGCGGTGCGTGACGCGGGCGGCCTCTACGTGCTGGGCACCGAGCGCCACGAGTCGCGGCGCATCGACAACCAGCTGCGCGGTCGTTCCGGCCGTCAGGGCGACCCGGGCGAGTCCCGCTTCTACCTGTCGCTGGGTGACGAACTGATGCGGCGCTTCAACGGCGCGGCGCTCGAGTCGATCATGACCCGGTTGAACCTGCCCGACGATGTGCCGATCGAGGCCAAGATGGTCTCGCGGGCGATCAAGTCCGCGCAGACCCAGGTCGAGCAGCAGAACTTCGAGATCCGCAAGAACGTCCTCAAGTACGACGAGGTGATGAACCAGCAGCGCAAGGTGATCTACGCCGAGCGCGCTCGCATCCTCGAGGGTGAGGATATGGAGGGCCAGGTTCAGGAGATGATCACCGACGTGATCACCGCCTACGTGCAGGGCGCGACCGCCGAGGGCTACGTCGAGGACTGGGATCTCGCGAAGCTGTGGACCGCGTTGAAGACGCTGTACCCCATCGGGATCGACTACAAGGAGCTCACCGGCGAGGGCGCCGACGGCGAGATCGGCGAGCTGGACCGCGAGGAACTCCTGGAAGCCATCCTCGACGACGCGCACACCGCCTACGCCAACCGTGAGACCGAGATCGACTCGCTGGCGGGCGAGGGCAGCATGCGCAATCTGGAGCGTCAGATCCTGCTGAGCGTGCTGGACCGCAAGTGGCGTGAGCACCTCTACGAGATGGACTACCTCAAGGAGGGCATCGGCCTGCGTGCGATGGCGCAGCGCGACCCGCTGGTCGAGTACCAGCGTGAGGGCTTCGACATGTTCGCGGCGATGCTCGAGGGCCTCAAGGAGGAGTCGGTCGGCTTCCTGTTCAACCTGCAGGTCGAGGTGCAGCAGCCGCAGCCGGTCGGTGTGAACGTGGCCGCGGGTCTGCAGTCCCCGGTGGGCAACCGCCCGCAGCCGGTGGTCGACGCCCCGCCCGCGGGCAACGGCGCTCCGGCGGCGTTGCGCGCCAAGGGCATCGACGAGTCGGGTCCGCGCGGCCTGTCCTATTCGGGCCCGGACGAGGGCGGCCACGCCGCGGTCCGCAGCGACGCCGACGAGTACGGCAACCCCGACGCCGACTCCGGCACCCGCCGCGAGCGCCGCGAGGCCGCCCGCGGTAAGCAGGACCGCGCGCCGAAGTCGAAGCGCCGCCACTGAGCCGGTCCCGCCTCCCCGGAACTTCAGCGGGCGGCTAGAGCCGTTGAAGTTCCGGACCCGTTCCTCGGTCGGGCGGGTACCGGATTTCGGGGGTACCCGGTGAGTTACCCCGGTCGCAACGAGATCGGTTGTCCAGTTCCAAGCGAACGCGTCCCGGTGAAATCGCCGGGACGCGTTCGTATTTCGGTGGGTGTGTTCATGAAACGGTCATAAGGGTTGGGGTGGAATGGGTTTCGGTTCGGTCGCCGTGGGGCGATCGGCTGGAAAGGAACACAACATGCGCAAGACTCTCGCCCTCACCGCTATGGCGCTGGGCATCGCGGGGCTGGGTGCCGCCACCGCGCACGCCGAGACGCTGACGGTGGACGGCAACTACGCCAGTTCGCAGGCGTGCGACGCGGACGGTAGCCACGGGTCGTTCTCGGCCGGCGGTGTGCAGTTGCGCGGTGAGGACGGCTGGCAGTACCGGTGCGATCAGGGTGACGACGGTCTCTGGTACATGACCATCTTCCGCTGACCCGCGGGCAGTTTCGAGGGGACCTGTGCCCCCGGCGAATTCGCCGGGGGCACTGTGATTTTCGGGTGATCAGGGAAAACGGACTTGCATATCGGGTGAAGTCGCCACCGCGTTAATGATATTCGCGCGCGGGAATTGTGATTTGCGTCATCCGTGCAGGAATTCGCCCCCCGCCTCGGTTGCCCTCTGTTAGCTAGTCTAAATTGCCGAATGTGCGCGAGATCGAGGTGCCGTACGGGCGGGAAGCGGAACGAATCCGATTACAGGGGATTCTGGACGCGGCACGCTCGGGGCGGGGGACGGCAGCTGTGCTGTACGGCGATCCGGCGATCGGAAAAACCGTCCTGCTGCGCGACACCATCGAGCGCGCCGACGACTTCCGGGTACTGCGCTGCCAGGGCGTCCGCGACGAATCGGGACTGAATTACGCGGCCCTGCACGAACTGCTGCTGCCGGTCTCCGACCGGCTGGACCTGCTGCCCGAGTCGCAGGCGCGGGTGCTGGGCTCGGTGCTCGGCCTCGATTCCGGACCCGTCGACGTCCTACCGGTCGGCGTCGCCCTGGTGCGGCTGCTGACGCTGCTGGCCGCCGAACGTCCGCTGCTGCTGGTGGTCGACGACGCCCGGCTGATCGACACCGAGACCGCGCGGGTGCTGACCTTCGCGGCGCGGCGGCTCTCGGACGCACCCGTCGCCCTGCTGTGCGCACTGCGCGACGATCCCGTCGGCAGCGTCTGGCGGGAACTGCCCACCCTGCCGATCACCGGCCTACCCGACGTGGCGGCCCGGCGCCTGGTCGCGGACCGGCACGGCACGGTGGTGCCGCTGCGGCTGTCTCGGGTGTTGGCGCTGGCGGGCGGCAACCCGCTCGCGCTGATCGAATTGCCGCGCACGATAGACGATCTCGCGGGCACCATTCCCGAACCCGCACCCCTGAGCCCGCTGCTGCGGCGCGCGTTCGAGGATCGGGTGACCGCGCTGCCCGATCAGGTGCGCATCCTGCTGACGGTGGCCGCCGGTGAGACCCGCGGCGTGCTGGGCACCGTGACCCGGGCGGCGGCCGCGCTCGGCGTGACCGCCACCGCCTGGGAGTACGCCACCGACACCGGACTGCTCAGCGTCGCCGACGGCCGGGTGGAGCGCGAGCACGCGCTGCTGTGCGCGGCCGTGCACGCCGCCGCGGGCGCGGCCGAACGCCGGGCGGCTCACCTGGCCCTGGCCGCCGCCCTACCCGAACCCGGCGACGCCGATCTGCGAATCTGGCACCACGCCATGGCTTCCGAGCGCCCCGACGAGCCGTTGGCGGCGGAACTGGCCGAGCGGGCGCGGGCGGGCGGACGCGGAGCCGTCGCCGCCGCGACCATGGTGCGGCAGGCCGCCGCCATCACCCCGGACCCGGTGCGGGCGGGACAGCGGCTGGCCACGGCCGCCCGATTCGCCTGGGCGGGTGGCGATGTCGCCTCCGCGCGCGGTCTGCTGAACCGGGCCACGCTGCGGCTGGGCGCGGAATCCGCGGCGGCGGCCTCGGGTGGGCTGGCCGGTCTGCTGGAATTCGTTGCGGGCGAACCGGACCGGGCCGCCCGGCTGCTGCGGCGCGACGCCGACCTGACGGATCCGGAGACCGCCGCGACGCTGCGCGCCGACGCCGAGCGGGCCCGCTGGGCGGCCGGTCACGATGTCATCGACCTCGACCCCGCCGAACTGATCATGCGGCCGGGCGGGCCGCGATTCCGCACCACCTTCCGGCCGCTGCCGCCCGCCCCGCTGATCCTGCTGTGGGGCATGGCCGATCGCGCGCTGGAGCCGTACACGCAGGCGGTGGCGGCGCTGCGCGGCGTCTCGGCCCCGGCCGCCGTCTGCCTGCTGCCGCAGCTGGCGATCGTGCAGTTCGCGACCGCGCGCTGGACCGAGGCGGAGGCCAGCCTCGCCGAAGCCTTCGAGATCGCCGGTAACGGCGGCGTCGAGAACGTGCTGGCGCACTGCTGGTCGTTGCGCACGAAAATCGCCGCGCTCAAAGGTGATTCGGACGCGGTCCTCGACAGTGCGGAGCGGGTGCTGACGCTGGCGCGGCCGCGCCGCTTGCACGCGCTGATCGCCTCGGTGCACTGGCATCTCGGCTTCCACGCGCTCAGCCTCGGTGATCCGGAGACCGCGTACCTGCGGCTGCGCACCATCGCCACGCCGGGCCACGACGCCCGCCACCCCACCTACGCGCGCCTGGCCGCGCAGGAGCTGGTGGAGGCCGCCTGCCGGGTGGGTCGCCGCGACGAGGCCGCCGAATACTATGCGGTGATCCAGGATTGGGCGCTGCGCTCGCGCGCGGACTGGGCGATCGCGGCCGCGTACACCTGCCGGGCGCTACTGGCCACCGACGAGCGCGCCGAGCGCGACTTCCGCCGTGCCCTCGCGGTCCGCCCAACCCGTCACGATCTCAATCACGCCCGCACCCAGCTGCTGTACGGCAAATGGTTGCGCCGGGCCCGCCGCCGCGGTGACGCCGCCGAGCAATTGCGGGCCGCCGCCGAGGCTTTCGAACGGATGGGCGCCACCCACTGGGTGACGCGGGCCCGCCAGGAGCTGGAACTCACCGGCCGCCGGGTCGCACCGGTCACCGGGCACACCGCCTCGGTGCTGACCCCGCAGGAGTCGCGGGTGGCGCGGCTGGCCGCGCAGGGGCTGACCAATCGGGAGATCGGCACCGAGTTGTTCCTGAGCCCGCGCACGGTGGGGCATCATCTGTCGCGGGTCTTCGGCAAGCTGGGGCTCAGCGGTCGCGCCGATCTGGCCGACATCGATTTCGACAACGGAATGCGAATCATGCGGCCGCGGTGAAGGATTCGCTGCCGCGGCGGGTGCGGCTCAATCCAGGTGGACGGCTTCGCCCCAGTAGCGCGGATCCCAGTTGATCAGGATCATTCCGGCGACGCTGCCCGCGCACGAGCCGCAGGCGTTCACCGAGATCAGATTGTCCACGTCGATATCCCCGGCCAGCACCGCCCGGGTGGACAGCCACACCGCACGCAGGTGCAGGGCGGCGGGTTTGCCGCAGCGAACGCATTCGGGCAGCGCGCTGCCCGAGTCGTTGCGGGCTATCCGGACCTCGGGGGTCACCGGTGCGCCGGGGCCGAGGTCGTCATCTAGGAGCGGCGAAAAAGCCTTGCGCTCACGGTCTTCCACCTCGGCAGGCTAACCGCTGCCCGGCCCCGGCCGCATCCGGTGCGCGGAGGCTCACGCTGGCAATTGCCTGCGGCGGGCCCGCGGCCCCGATCCCGCGCGTTTCCCGATGCGCCGAACTTGTCGTATTCGAACGCGGTAGTGGCGAAAGCCACTGTCCCGCGAAGTTTGTCATGGGCTCTTTCGGGAATGTAATGGAAGTGCTGCCGCGTTGACATCGGCCACACGGCAAGGGGATTGACGACTACTCGCTAGTACATTGCATCGAGTGAGTGGATCGATTGGTGTAGTCGGGTATTGAAGTGCCACCGCGGGTTCGACTTGTGTTGCGGTACTTTGGCTGGTCAGTGGGGTTTTCGAGATCGACTCGCAGTGCCTGGATGCGACTACGGCATTCGGCGCGCGTATTTTAGTGCCCGGATCCGATCCGATAATCGGTCGCTGTATCGGTCATCGTATCGGTCGCAATATGCAAGACTCGAAACGACATATCCACCCGGTCCCGACCGATGGGATTGTGAGAAAAAGAATTTGGTGCTCTCTCAGGATGCGAGGTAACTTGCGTCGTGCGCGAGATCCAGGGGCGGGAATCAGAACAGGGTGAGTTGTCTCGCCTGTTGCAGGAAGCGCGCATCGGACACGGCGGCGGACGACTGCTCTGGGGCGATCCGGGCATCGGCAAGACCGCGCTGCTGCGCGACGCGACCGCCCGCGCCACCGACTTTCAAACCCTCACCTGCCGCGGCTTCCCCGCCGAGACCGACCTGGAATTCGCCGCCCTGCACGAACTGCTGCTGCCGATCGCCGATCGCGCCGCGACCCTGCCGCCACCGCAGGCGCAGGCGCTGGCCGCCGCGCTCGGCCGCGCGCCCGGCCCCGTCGACCGGTTCCTGGTGGGCGCGGCCCTGGTCACGCTGCTCGACCAGAGCGCCGCCACCCAGCCCGTGCTGCTCGTCGTCGACGACGCCCAGTGGGTGGATGCCGCGACGGCGCAGGCGCTCACCTTCGCACTGCGCCGAGTACACGGCAGCCGGGTGGCACTGCTGGTCGCGCTGCGCGACAGTCACGCGGTCAACGCCTGGCAGGCGCTACCGGTGCTGCCGTTGGCCAGGCTGGCCGACGAGCAGGCGCGCCGCCTGCTGGACCGGCGGGCCGCCGACATCGGAGCGCCGCGCGCCGAACGCATCCTGCGGGTGGCCGACGGCAATCCGCTGGCCCTGCTGGAGATGCCGATCGACGCCGAGGACTTCGCCGGAATCGGCTGGGGCCCCGTTACTTTCGGCCCACGGCTGCGCGCCGCCTTCGCCGACCGGCTGGCCGAACAACCGGATCCGGTGCGGACGCTGCTGACCGTCGTCGCCGCCGAGGATCGCGGCAGCCTGGTGGTGGTGACCGCCGCCGCGGCCGCCCTCGGCGTCACCGACAGTGCCTGGGAGACAGCGCAATCGACGGGACTGCTCACCGTCGGCGACGGCCGGGTCGACTCCCGGCAGCGGCTGCTGTCCGGGGCCGCCTACGACGCCGCCACCCCGGCCGAACGCCGGGCCGCGCACCTCGCCCTCGCCGACGCGCTGCACGGCCCCGACGATCGCGACCTGCGGGCCTGGCACCTGGCCGCCACCATCGACGGCCCGAATGCCGAACTGGCACAGGCGCTCTCGGACGGATCCGGGCGGGTGCACGCCGACGCCGGTGCGCTCGGCGCGGCCGCCATGCTGCGCCGCGCGGCCGCCATCACCCCCGTCGCCGCCGAGGCGGGCCTGCGCCTGGCCGCCGCGGCCCGCTGCGCCTGGGACGGCGGCGATATCGAATCCGCCCGCCGCCTGCTGGCCCTCGCCGAAACCCGCACCACCCCCGCCGGGGCCGCGCGCGCCAGCGACGGGCTGGCCGGACTGCTGGAACTGGTCACCGGCGATCCCGTCAAGGCCCGCGACCTGTTCACCCGCGACGCCGCCGTACTCGACGCCGACACCGCCGAACGTGAAAGGGCCGCAGGGCTTCCCGGCAATCGCGCCCGGCTGCCCCGACTCGAATCGGCGATCGGCTTGCGCGCGGTGCGGGCAGAACTCGGCGCGCTGCGGGAATCCGGCGGTGTGGCAACGCTGTCGGCCAGCAGCGCTCCGACCATATCCGGCGAGGCCGGGCACCAGCGACCGGGTGGTGCCGAGGAACTGCGGGTGCTGGCCGATCTCGCGGGATGGGTTGGCGGCCAAGAGGATTCCGGACCCATTCGGCCGCGCCTGGACCTGGTGCGGACCGGGGCGGACCCGGCGCAGGCGGCGCTGCTGCTGCCGCCCGCGGCCCGGCTGCTGGAGTGGGGACTGGCGGAGGAGGGCCTCGACCCGTATCAACGGGCGGCGACGGCCATGCGGGGCAACGGATCTCGGGCGGCGGCCCTCGGACTGCTACCGCAGCTGGCGATCCTGCAATTCGCCAACGGGCGCTGGGAGGCGGGGGAGGAGACCCTGGAGGAGGCGTTCGAACTGGCGCGGGCCTCGGGCGCGGACCTGCTGCTGGCCCAGTGCTGGAATCTGCGCGGGCGGCTCGCCGCCCAGCGCGGTGACGCGGCCGCGGTCGCCGACAGCCTCGACCGCGGACTGGCGCTGTCGCGCGCGCACGGTGCCACCTCACTGATCGCCGGGGCCTACTGGCATCTCGGTTTCCACGCGCTGGGCGCGGGCGATCCGGAGGTCGCGTACCGGCGGCTGCGCGCCCTGCATCAGCCCGGCCACGAGGCCGCCCATCCCACGGTGGCCCGGCTCGCCGCCATCGACATGGTCGAGGCCGCCTGCCGGGTCGGGCGCTTCACCGAGGCCGCCGAGCACGCGGAACTCGGTCGGCAGTGGGCGCTGCGGTCCCGATCGCACTGGGCGCTCGCCGCCGCCTACACCTGCCGGGCGCTGCTGTCCGACGAGGACCGCACCGAGCACTACTATCTGCGGGCCCTCGCCGTCGGCGACGGCCGACATACCAACTTCGGCCGCGCCCGCACGCAGTTGCAGTACGGGAAGTGGTTGCGCAGGGTGCGCCGCCGCCGCGATGCCGCCGAGCAATTGCGCACCGCCGCCGACTCTTTCGACCTGATCGGCGCGAGCGCCTGGGCGGCCCGCACCCGAGGCGAACTCGAATTGACCGGCACCGGCACCAAATCCCCCGCCACCGGCAGCACCCCGCTCACCGCGCAGGAATCCCAGGTCGCCAAGCTGGCCGCGCAGGGCCTGACCAATCGGGAGATCGGCGCGGAACTGTTCCTGAGCCCGCGCACCGTCGGGCACCACATGTCCCGCATCCTGGAGAAGCTGGGTCTCACCAGCCGCGCGGAACTGCCCGGCATCGACTTCGACAACGGGATGCGCCTGACCCGCAAGCGCTGACCGACCCGCGAATACTTCTTCGGTGCGGCCCGCGAATCCCGTTCAGTCCCGCAGCAGTTCGAACAGCCGGAACCGGCGATCGCCCGCCAGCTCCTGCTCCATCGCGTAGCCCGGCCAGAACACCACCGCCCGATGCCACGCGCGTTCGCGTTCGACATCGGTCAGCTCGCGGGCCGAAACCTCGAATCGTTCACCCCGGACCCGCAATTCGGCCCGTTCCACACTGCGCAGATTGGCCGACCAGGCCGGCTGCTCCGGGCGACCCCAATTCGAGGAGACGAGCAGGAAACGCTTGTCGTCCAAGGGATCCGGCACATAGAGCAGGCTGACCGTGCGCGGCACGCCGCTGCGCCGTCCCGGCACCGTCAACTGCGCCGACGGCAGCCCCGCCAGATCGATGACGCCCTTGCGCCCCTTGGTTATTCGCCGGGTGTAGCGTTCGAGCGCGAAAACCGCCGGGGCCGAACGCATCACGAAGCGACGGCGGCCCAGAGTGCGACCGAGGGCGGGGAGCGGGTTGAAGCGGGCGGGGCCGCCTGGGCGGCGCTGCCATGCGGCGAAGGCCATCACTCATTATCACCGTTATCGCGGGGCTACGGAGCCCAACGCGCCCGGTCCCACTCGTTCTGCCATTCGTGCGGATCGGTCGGGCCGCCGCCGCCGTGCTTGCGCTTGGTCTCGCGTAGCACCGCGGTCGCGTAGGGGTCCTCGACGAGTTCGCGCTGCAGTTCGTCGATATCGGCCCGGACCCGCTCGCAGGCCGCCGTCTGTGCCCGGGTGACCAGGTCGGCCAGCTCGGTCATGGAGAAGCCCTCCAGGTCGTCGGCGATGTGCAGCTCGGTGAGGGTGCCGCTGGCGTCGACCTGTGCCCGCACCCGGCCCTCGGCGGCGTCACCCCAGGCGCGGATGCGGCCGACCCGTTCCTCGATTCGCACCGCCCGCACCAGCAAATCGGTCAAGGCGTCCTCCGCGGTGGCGTTCACGAGTCCTCCTGCTGGGCTGTCCGAAGTCGGTGCATCGGCTGCACCGGCTAGCTTGACCAGCAGTTTCAGGACAAAAATGAACGCGTGCAGGGTCGTCGGATCGACTTCCTCCGCTGCGCCCATCGATTCCCTCCGTGCCGGTTATGCACAAAAGGTATCGAATGGGCGATTATCCAGCTACCTCAGCCGTCGGCATGTCCGCGGAACCATGGATCATTCGTGTTCAGGGCGGTGAGCAGCAGGCGGATCGCGGCCACCCGCGCCTGCTTGCCGGGCAGGTTGTCCAGCGCGCACTCCGGATCGGCGGGCGGGCCCAGATGGGTGCAACCGCGCGGGCAATCCTCGATGGCTTCGGCCAGATCCGAGAACGCGCCGATCACATCGTCGGGCGTGATGTGCGCCAAACCGAAGGAACGCACCCCGGGGGTGTCCACCACCCAGCCGCCCTCCGGCAGCCGCAGCGCCACCGACTGCGTCGAGGTGTGCCGCCCCTTGCCGACCCCCGACACCACGCCCACCGCGCGATCCGCGTCCGGCACAAGACGATTCACCAGCGTCGACTTGCCCACCCCGGAATGCCCGATCAGGGCGGTGAGGGTGTCGTTCAGCAACTCCAGCACCGGTTCGAGCGGATCCTCGATCCCGGCGTACACGATCTCCAGATCCAGATCCTCGAAGGCGGCGGCGAATTCGGAATCCGCGGCCAGATCGTGCTTGGTCAGGCACAGCACCGGCTTCAGCCCGCCGACATACGCGGCCACCATGGCCCGCTCCACGAAACCGGTGCGCGGCGGCGGATCCGCCAGCGCGACCACGATGAACAGCTGCTCGGCATTGGCCACGACCACCCGCTCGAACGGGTCGGTGTCATCGGCGGTGCGGCGCAACACCGTTCGGCGATCGGTCACCCGCACGATGCGGGCCAGGCTGTCCGGCTTGCCGGACAGGTCCCCGACCAGATCAACCTGATCCCCGACCACGATCGGGGTCCGGCCCAGCTCGCGCGCCCGCATGGCGACCACGCCGCGCGGCGGATCCCCGTCCAGCACACAGCCCCAGCGGCCGCGATCCACCGAAACCACCATGGCCGCTTCGGCATCCAGATGCTGCGGCCGGGTCTTGGTGCGCGGTCGGGTGCCCTTGCCCGGGCGCACCCGGACATCGGACTCGTCGTACTCCCGCCGCCTCAGGAGTTCGCTCCCGGTCGGGCGGGCCCGCAGTCACTCACCGAGCATCCCCTCCCACAGGCCCACGAAGTTCGGCAGCGTCTTGGCGGTGGTGCCGATGTCCTCGATCTCCACACCCGGCACCGTCAGGCCGATGATCGCGCCCGCGGTGGCCATCCGGTGATCGGCGTAGGAATGCCACTGCGCGCCGGTGAGTGGGGCGGGCACGATGGTCAGGCCGTCCTCGGTCTCGGTGACCTGGCCGCCCAGCCGGTTGAGTTCGGTGGCCAGCGCCGCCAGCCGGTCGGTCTCGTGGCCGCGCAGATGCGCGATGCCGCGCAGCCGCGACGGCGAATCCGCCAGTGCCGCAAGGGCGGCCACGGTCGGCGTCAGTTCGCCGACATCGTGCAGGTCGATGTCGATGCCCGCCAGCCGCTCCGGCCCGCGCACGGTGAGCGTGTTCTCGAAGAAGCGGGCCTCCGCGCCCATCCGCACCAGGATCTCGCGGATCACGTCACCGGGCTGGGTGGTGATGCGCGGCCAGAACGGGATGCTCACCTCGCCGCCGGTGACGGCCGCGGCCGCCAGGAACGGGGTGGCATTGGACAGATCCGGTTCGACCTCCCAGTCCACCGCCCGGATCTTGCCGGGGGAGACGGTCCAGGTCTGCGCCTTGCGCGGATCTGTCGGCGCGTCCACCTGCACGTCGGCCCGGCGCAGCATCTCGACGGTCATTTCGATGTGCGGCATGGACGGCAGCGCCGCCCCGTCGTGATTGACGGTGACGCCCTGCTCGAACCGTGCCGCCGAAAGCAGCAGGCCCGAGACGAACTGCGAGGAACCCGAGGCGTCGATGGTGACCGGTCCGCCACGCAGCGTGCCCGTGCCGTGCACCACGAACGGCAGCTGATTGCCGTCGATGTCCAGACCCAGCGCCCGCAGCGCCTCCAGGATGGTGCCCAGCGGCCGCACCCGCGCCTGCTCGTCACCGTCGAAGGCGACATCGCCGCGCGCCAGCGCCGCCACCGGCGGCAGGAACCGCATGACCGTGCCCGCCAGCCCGCAATCGACCATGGCACTGGTGAATTCGCTGGGCGGGGTCACGGTGAGGGTGGTGTCCTCGCCCTCGATGGTGACGCCCATCGCTCGCAGCGCCCCGATCATCAGGTCGGTGTCCCGGCTGCGCAGCGCCCCGGTGAGGGTGGACGGCTGATCCGCCAGCGCGGCGAGGATCAGCGCCCGGTTGGTAATGGATTTGGACCCGGGCAGGGTCACGGTCGCGTGGACGGGAACTCGGACATGGGGCGCGGGCCAGAAAGTCACCCCCCTATCCTCTCATTTCCGCCCAGCTGGCCTGCCGCTCCGACGGCGAATGCCGGTCCTTCTCGTCGAAGAACCGGCATTCGGAGTCGAGCTGCGGGGTGGGTTTCTCTACTTGGCGCGCCCGTGGATGAACGGGACGATCTTGCGCAGCAGCCCCATGGTGCGGTCGGTGCGGCTGTAGGACAGCAGCGCCATGCCGGGAATCGTGAAGCGCTGCACCGCGATCGAGTGCGGACGCGAGAATTCCATCAGGCCGGGGGCGCCGTGGATGCGGCCGATGCCGGAGTCCTTCACGCCGCCGAACGGCAGTCCGGAGATGGCCGCGTAGGACAGCACCGAGTTGACCGAGGTGCAGCCGACATCCAGGCGGCGGGCGATCTCGAGACCCTGCTTCTTGGAGTAGACCGCCGAACCCAGGCCGTACTTGCCCTTGTTGGCCAGCTCCACGGCCTCGTCCACGCCGTTCACGGTGCGGATGGTGACCGTCGGGCCGAAGGTCTCCTCGCACACCGCGTCCGAGGACTCGTCGGTGTCGACCAGGATGACCGGCTCGATGTACGGGCCCTTGACCGACTCGGGACCGCCGAGCACGGCCTTGCCGCCGTTCTTGATCGCGTCCTCGATGTGGCGGCGCACGATGTCGATCTGGCTGGGCATGGTCATCGGGCCGTAGGAGGCCTTCTCACCCGAACCCGGCTTGATGTCGGTGAGGATGCGCTTGACCTCGGCGATGAACTCGTCGGCGACCGACTTGTCCACGTACACCCGCTCCACTCCGGCGCAGGTCTGGCCCGAGTTGGAGGTGGCGCCCCAGGCGACCGCGTCGGCGGCGGCCTTGATGTCGGCGTCGGCGGCCACGATCACCGCGTCCTTGCCGCCGCACTCCAGCAGCACCGGGGTGAGCGTCTCGGCGGCCGAGGCCATGATCTTCTTGCCGGTCGCGGTGGAACCGGTGAACGCCAGCTTGTCCACACCGGACTTCACCAGCGCGGCACCTGTCGCACCGAAGCCGTTGATCGAGACGAACACGCCGTCGGGCAGTTCCGGGTTCGCCTCGGCGAACGCCTTGGCCACGAAATTGCCGATGCCCGTGGAGAATTCGCTCGGCTTGAACACCACGGTGTTGCCCGCGGCGAGCGCGTATGCGATCGACCCGTTCGGGGTGTAGATGGGGTAGTTCCACGGCCCGATCACGCCGACCACGCCCAGCGGGCGGTGCTCGAGGTGCGCGGCGAAGTTGGCCATGAACATGCCCGGCGCGACCTTCTGCGGCTTGAGCACCTTCTCGGCGTTGGAGGCCGCCCACTTGATGTGCTCGAGGGCGAGCATCAGCTCGAGGAAGGCGTCGTCGAGGGGCTTGCCGTTCTCGGCGTGGATGAGGGCGCTGAGCTCGTCGGACTTCTCGACCAGTTTCGCGCCCCAGCGCAGCAGGTGTTTCTTGCGCTCGGCGTAGGTCAGCGCACCCCAGGTGGCCGCGGCTACCCGGGCCTTGGCGACGGCCGCGCGCACCGCCTGCTCATCGTCGATCCGGTAGGTGGCGAGCGTCTCGCCGGTTGCTGGGTTGACCGATGTCAGCGTTTCGGCCTGGTCGGTCGAGGCGGTTTCGGTGGCAGTCATGGTTGGCGGCGATCCCTTGGTGAGAGTGTGATGAGACGAACGTCTCACACCGCCCAACTGAAGTCAATTGCCATCAGTCGTGTGCGAGCGATCCGGAAGCCCGACCCACAGCGCCGATGCCTCGAAACTGTCGGTCAGCGATGGCAGCATGGCAGACATGTGCGGTAGGTATGCGACGACGACGAATCCCGCCACGCTGGCCGTCGAGCTCGATGCCATCGACGAGACCGACGACAAGGGCTTCGACCCCAACTACAACGTGGCGCCCACCAACCGGGTGCTCACCGTGGTCGAGCGGCACGACCGCGACCACCCCGAGGACCCGGCCGCCCTGCGGGTGCGCGCCATGCGCTGGGGCCTGATCCCGACCTGGACCAAGGCCGCCGAACCGGGCGTCCCGGTGAAGGGCAAACCCCTGTTCAACGCCCGTGCCGACAAGGCCGCGACCACCGCCTCCTTCCGGGACGCGGTCAAGAAGCGGCGCTGCCTGGTCCCGATGGACGGCTGGTACGAATGGGTCACCGAGACCGACGGACTCGGAAAGGCCGTCAAGAAGCCGTATTTCATGGCTCGCGCCGACGGCGGCCGCCTCTACATGGCGGGCCTGTGGTCGGTCTGGCGCGACCGCGAGCAGGGTGGCGATGCCAAACCTTTGCTGTCGTGCACCATCCTCACCACCGACGCGGTCGGCGACCTGACGAAGGTCCACGACCGCATGCCGCTGCCGATGCCGCGTGAACACTGGGCGGCCTGGCTCGACCCGGACCATCCGGCCCCGGAGGAACTGCTGGAAACCCCTGGTGCGGAGGCGGTTTCGGACATCGTGCTGCGCGAGGTGCCGTCGCTGGTGAACAGCGTGAAGAACAACGGTCCCGAACTTTTGAGCAAGGTGACTGAACAGTCCGGTCAGATCACGCTGATCTGAACCGATCGGGCAGGGCCGAATCCGACTGGCGGCCAGGGTCTTTCATCCCCCGCCGGGTGAATACTGTCTGCCTCTTGCAACCGGGCCCCGCTGTGGAAAACGGCGGGGCCCGGGATCTACCAGAGTTTGTTCCTAGCCGCACTTCACCGAAGGCAGCGCGATGTTCAGCGTGCACTTCAGGGTGTCGGCCATGAAATCGATGATCTTCGAGGTCACCCCGCCGCCGAGCTTGTCGGCCTTGTCGAGGTGCTCGTCCTTCTTGGGCTTCTCGCCCGGTGCGCCCGGGTCGGGGAAGCTCGGGCCGTTCACCGCTGTCACCGGTGCGGCCGTCGCGGTGGTCATTGTCAACGGACCGGAGCCCAGGGCCAGCAGCAGGGCGCCGGTGACGGCGACGGTGCGGGCGGACCGGGGGTTACGCCGATGGCTAGACATGAAACCGCATCACATCCTTTGGGTTCGAACGGATCGGGAGGGACAACGCTGCTTTCGCTATTACTGCCGAGCTCACATTCGATTCACTGCGCGTTCCCAAGTAACTCACAGAAATTCGCCCGAATTGTGAAATGCGTCCGACTCCCGTGTCTCGATCCGCTTTCGAACCCGGCACCGGAACGCGAAGTGCCCCCGCTGCGAAACAGCGGGGGCACTTCGATCGTCACGGTCGGACCGTCACACGGCGGCTGCGGCCGCCTTCACTTCGGCTTCCTTGTTGGCCTGGATGCCGCCCGCACTACGCAGCGGCACTTCCTTCCAGAACAGCACCAGGATGAAGCCCAGCAGCGACACCACGGCCACCGCCAGGAACACCGAGTCCATGGAGTTCGCGAAGCCCTCCTTGAACGGGTGCGCCAGCGTGGGATCCAGCTTCTGGATCACCGAGCTGTCGTTGAGCACCTGGCCCGCGACCGCCGGATCCTTGTGGATCAGACCGGTGGCCACCTGCTTGTCGACCGGGTTGTCGCTCGTCATGGCGGACTGGATGGCCTGCGAGTACGCCGGCTGCGTCGCCGCGTGCTCCAGCGAGGTGGTGATGTTCGGCGCCAGCTGCGTGAACAGCACCGACAGGAACACCGCCACACCCAGGGTGCCGCCGATCTGCCGGAAGAAGGTCGCGGCCGCGGTGGACACGCCCATGTCCTTGGGCGGCAAGGCATTCTGCAGTGCCAGGGTCAGCGGCTGCATCAGGTTGCCGAGGCCGAAACCGGTGATGGCCATGAAGATCATGACGACCCACAGCGCGGTGTCCGCGGACACGTAGTGCAGCAGGAACAGACCCGTGGTCAGCAGCGCCGCGCCGATCGGCGGGAAGTACTTGTAGCGTCCGGTCCGCGAGATCAGCTGACCGGCCAGGATGGAACCGGTCATCATGCCCGCCACCAGCGGCAGCATCAGCAGACCGGCCTTGGTCGGGCTCGCACCCTGGACCACCTGCAGGTACTGCGGCAGCAGCGTGATGCCACCGAACATGGCCGCACCGACCACCACCGAAATCACAACGCCCAGAGCGAAAGTCGAGTTCTTGAACATGCGCAGCGGGATCAGCGCGGCATCGCCGAGCTTGGCTTCCACCGCGATGAACGCGGCCACACCGACACCGCCGAGGATGTAGCAGAACAGCGCGTGTCCGCTGGTCCAACCCCATTCGCGGCCCTGCTCGGCGACCACCAGCAGCGGCACCATGCCGACGGCGAGGGCCAGGATGCCCATCCAGTCGACCGCCACCTTCGTGCTCTCGCGCTTGGGCAGCTTCAGCACGCGGGTCACCACGGCCAGCGCGACCAGGCCGACGGGCACGTTCACCAGGAACACCCAGCGCCAGCCGGTGACACCGGCGATGCTGTCGGCGCCCGACAGGATGCCGCCGATGACCGGGCCGATGACACTCGAGGTGCCGAACACGGCCAGGAAGTAGCCCTGGTAGCGAGCACGCTCACGGGGCGAAACGATGTCGCCCATGATGGTCAGCGCCAGCGACATCAGACCGCCCGCGCCCAGGCCCTGGAAGGCGCGGAAACCGGCGAGCTGGTACATCGAGGTCGCCATCGAACAGGCCAGCGAGCCGACGATGAAGATCGAGATGGCCGCCAGGAAGAACGGCTTGCGGCCGTACATGTCCGACAGCTTGCCGTAGAGCGGCGTGGCCAGCGTCGAGGTGATCAGGTAGGCGGTGGTCACCCACGCCTGCGCCGAATAGCCGTGCAGCTCATCGGCGATGGTGCGGATCGAGGTCGAGACGATGGTCTGATCGAGGGCCGCCAGCAGCATGCCCAGCATCAGGCCGCTCATGATGACCAGGATCTGCTTGTGGGTGAATCCGGCCGAATTGACTTCCGGCTTCACCACTTCCGTTTGCGTTGTCACGAGTTGTTCTCCGGGGGTGCGTAATACGATTGGAGGTCTTTGTGGCCGGAGAGGTCGTTCAGCATGTGCTGACGATTGACCTCGTAGCCGTCGATGAAGCGGACCAGCAGTTGCGAGAAGGTGTCCCGTTCGGCGGGCGTCCAGTCGCGCATCACCTGGCCCAGCGCCTCGTTGCGCCGGATCCGGATCTGGGTGGCGACCGCGCGGCCCGCGTCGGTGATCGCCAGCACGCTGACCCGTCCGTCGGCCGGATCGGCCCGGCGTTCGATGAGTCCGCGCTTGACGAGCCCGGCGACCTGCCGGCTGATGGTGGAGGCGTCGGAGTAGAGCGCCTCGGCGAGCACACCCGAGCGGATGGGCCCGCAGTGGATCAGCTGGAACAGGATGGCGAACGCGGCCGGTTCGATCTCGCCGTTGGTGGCGGCGGCGATCTGGACGTTGGTGCGGTCGCGCAGCTTGCTCAGGCGGCCGATCTGGAAGCCGATGGTGTCGAGGAGTTCGTCGGCGAGGTCGTCTTTCGCCGGGTCATCGGTCATGGTCGGTCACACCTCCTTGCGTGGATCAACTGCTTGTAGTCATCAACTAGTTGTACCGCGCAAGTATTCCGATTTACTTGCCCTGTGGCAAGTTATTTCCGGAGGATGTGTCTCCGCTCACCTCGAGTGCGCTCACTCATACCTGAAACCGCAGGTCAGGACACTGCAACCGGGGCGGTCACGGCAGCCGTGAGGCGTACCAGATCGGCCGGGGCGAGCTCGATCTCCAGCCCGCGCTTGCCCGCACTGCACAGCACCCGGTCCCACTCCAGCGCCGAAACGTCCACCACCGTCGGCAATCGCTTCTTCTGCCCCAGCGGCGAAATCCCGCCCAGCACATAGCCGGTCGTACGCTCGGCCTTCGCCTTGTCGGCCATCGCGGCCTTGCCGCCGCCCAGCGCCGCGGCCGCCGCCTTCAACGACAGCGTGGTCGGCACCGGCAGAACCGCCACCGCCAGCGCACCCGAACCGAGCTCGATGACGAGGGTCTTGAAGATCTGCCCGGCGCTCACCCCGAGAGCGTCGCCGAGCGCCGCCACCGCCTCCGCGCCGTACGAATCATGGCGTGGGTCATGGGAATACGCGTGCACCCGATGCTCGACCCGCGCCTGCACCAGAGCCTTGATCGCGGGGGTGGAAGCAGCAGCCATGGGCTCACACTAACCAGCCCGCGCAACCGATTTCCGCCACCTCGCGACCGTCGCGCCCGCGACCGGGAACAGGGTGACCGCCCGCCCTGTTGCACCGCTTACACACCTGACAGCAACCGCAGGGCCCACGGTTGCCGGGCAGAGACATTCATTCACGAAGGAGGAGTCGGGTGACCGTGTTGGTCGAAGAGCCCCCGGTGCGGACCGGGCCGCTCCAGTTGCGCAGGGGAGCCGTATACGTCGCGCCCCCGGCCGGTTTCCTGGCCGAATCCCTGTTCGCGGTAGATTCGAATGCTACGGCGATCGAAGGGATTAGCGTGACGAGCGACGACGATACGGTCGATCGCCTGCGCGATGACGACTCGGAGACGGGTCAGGGCATCGGCGCCGGGGACGACCAGGCGGTCGACTACGACGACGGGGATGGCGAACCCGGGGTGCGCAGCACCGAATCCACCGCTGAACTGGCCGCGCGATTCGAGCGTGACGCCCTGCCGCTGCTGGATCAGCTCTACGGCGCGGCACTGCGGATGACGCGCAATCCGGCCGACGCCGAGGATCTCGTGCAGGAGACCTTCGCCAAGGCCTACCAGGGCTTCAAGTCCTTCCGGGAGGGCACCAACCTGCGGGCGTGGCTGTACCGGATCCTCACCAACACCTACATCAACTCGTATCGGAAGAAGCAGCGCCAACCCGCGCAGTACCCGACCGACGAGATCACCGACTGGCAGCTCGCCGCCACCGCCGAACACACCTCCCAGGGCCTGCGCTCGGCGGAGATGGAGGCGCTGGAGGCACTGCCCGACGACGACATCAAGACGGCGCTGCAGTCGCTGCCCGAGGAATTCCGGATGGCGGTGTACTACGCCGACGTGGAGGGCTTCCCCTACAAGGAGATCGCCGAGATCATGGGTACGCCCATCGGCACCGTCATGTCCCGGTTGCACCGCGGGCGTAAGCAACTCAAGGGCCTGCTCGCGGATGTGGCGCGCGAGCGTGGCTTCAACCGATCGGGTAGTGACGCGCGCCAGGAGGTAACCCAGTGAGCACCGGTGGGCAGGAGCGGGGCGAAAAGAGCCACGACTCCGAGATGGATCTGGACTGCTCGGCGGTGCTCGCCGATGTCTGGCTGCTGCTGGACAACGAGTGCGACGACACCGCCAAGGCTCGCCTGCGCGAGCACATCGACCGGTGCTCTCCGTGCATCGAGGCCTACGGTCTCGAGGAGAAGCTCAAGTCGCTGCTCAACCGCAAGTGCGGTGGCGACCGGGCCCCGGACTCGTTGCGGCAGCGGTTGACCCTGGAGATCCGCACCAGCTACACGCAGGTCGCCGAAACCGGCGAATAGGACAATATATATACAGCTGAGCGGCACCCTTTCCCGATGGGAAGTGGTGCCGCTCAGCAGGTTTCGAGCTAGGAACCGCAGCTCAAGCGTTAGGCCGCTTGCCGTGGTTCGCACCGTTCTTACGACGGCTCTTCTTCTTACGTCCACGCTTACCCATAGGTAATCTCCCTTCAGTCGGTCGCCATTCTTTCACGTGTGGTTGGCTGTACCTTCAGGGGCTACAGGCTCACTCGATGCGAGAGGTGTTCATGGCTGAGGAAGTGCGGGCGGAGATGGTGTCGACCGTTCAGGAGATCCTGGTCTCGGTCGGCGACGAGGTGAAGGCCGACGACGCGGTCATCATGCTCGAGTCCATGAAGATGGAGATCCCCGTCATCGTCGAGGGCCCCGGCACCGTCAGCTCCATCAATGTGGCCCCCGGCGACGTGCTCCAGCCCGGCGACCTGATCGCCGTCATCGCCTAGAAGCGAGACCTGCCCACCGCGCGTGGGAACATACACCCGACGTGGGAACAGAGGAGCGTGGGTGAATGTCGACACTGAGCGAGCTACTGGCCGAACACACCGATCTACCGGGTGCGGCCGTGGATCATCTGCAGCGGGTGGTGGGCGATTGGCAGCTGCTGGCGGACCTTTCGTTCGCTGATCTGCTGCTGTGGGTGGGTACCGGTCCGGTCAGCGAGGGCGCGGGGGTGGTCTGCGTGGCCCAGGCCCGCCCCACCACGGCCCCGACCGTGCACCAGGAGGACCTGGTCGGCTCGGTGGCCACCAAGGAGGCGCACCCGCAGATCTTCGATGCGCTGCTCACCGCCGAGATCGCGCGTTCGGACGCCGACACCGCACTGACCGGGGTCTACCACCCGCATCCGGTGCACGCCATGCGCGAGGCCATCCCGGTGCGGGTCGGTGATCATGTCATCGCCATCCTCGGCCGCGACACCGATACGCAGCGCCGAAAGATGCGTTCCAGCCTCGAGATCGCCTACATGGCCTGCGCCGACGACCTGTGCCAGATGGTCGCGGACGGCACCTGGCCCGCGCTCGAGGACCGCACCGGCGCGCACTCCAGCCCGCGCGCGGGCGACGGTTTCATCCGCCTCGACACCGAGGGCACCGTCGTCTACGCCAGCCCCAACGCCCTGTCGGCCTATCACCGCATGGGTCTGCAGAACGATCTGGTCGGCCAGGATCTGGCGCTCACCACCCGCTCGCTGATCACCGATCCGTTCGACGCGCAGGAGGTGGTCGGCGACATCCAGGCGGCCCTGGCCGGAAAGGCCGGGCGCCGAATGGAAGTCGAGGCGCGCGGTGCGACCGTGCTGCTGCGCACCCTGGTGCTGCGCCCGCACGGCGAGCTGGCCGGGGCCGCGGTCCTGGTCCGCGACGTGACCGAGGTGAAGCGCCGCGATCGCGCCCTGCTGTCCAAGGACGCCACCATCCGCGAGATCCACCACCGGGTGAAGAACAACCTGCAGACGGTGGCCGCGCTGCTGCGCCTGCAGGCCCGCCGCACCGAGAACGAGGAGGCGCGACTGGCGCTGACCGAATCGGTGCGCCGGGTGACCTCCATCGCGTCGGTGCACGAAATGTTGTCCATGTCGGTTGACGAAGAGGTCGATCTGGACGAGGTGGTGGACCGCCTGCTGCCGATAATGGCCGACGTCGCCACCGTCCACACCGCCCGGATCAAGGTGCGCCGCGCGGGTTCGCTGGGAGTTTTCTCCGCCGAACGCGCAACCCCCCTGGTCATGGTGCTCACCGAACTGGTGCAGAACGCCATCGAGCACGCCTTCGACGCAGGTGAAAACGGTACGGTCACAATCCGTTCCGAGCGTTCGGCGCGCTGGCTCGACGTGATCATCAGCGACGACGGCCGCGGCCTGCCCGACGGTTTCAGCCTGGAGGCCTCCGACCGCCTGGGCCTGCAAATCGTGCGAACCCTGGTGACCGCCGAATTGGGCGGCTCCATCGGTCTGCACCCTGGCGCGGACGTCGGCACCGACGCCGTCCTGCGCGTCCCGCTGGGCCGCCGTTCAGCCCGCTGAATAATTCGCCACGCACATAACTGCGATGAGCATCATCGCTTAACTGCGCGGCGATTTCCGTCACCCGAACTTTCGTTCGAAAAGCCCGAATCTCGTTGAACGGGAATTGGGGGAAGAAAGTTCCGAAAGTTGGTTCAGAGACACAGAAGCCCGGCACCTGTATTGGTGCCGGGCCGAATTGCGTCGCGACCGAGAGGCTGGTTTCGGTCGTGACGCCTGTCGTCTTCTAGCTGGTCAGACGACGGTGCGGGTGCGCGTGCGCGCGTTGCGGCGCTTCAGCGCCCGACGCTCGTCTTCGCTCATACCGCCCCACACGCCGGCGTCCTGGCCCGACTTCAGGGCCCAGGACAGGCAATCGGCAGTGACAGGGCAGCGAGCGCAGACCAGCTTGGCATCGGCAATCTGCGCGAGCGCAGGACCGCTGTTTCCCACCGGGAAGAACAGCTCGGGGTCCTCGTCGCGACAGATGGCCTTGTGGCGCCAGTCCATTCCTCTGCTCCTTTGCTAGGGCGCGCGCATGGCGCTGCCCCTTAGGTTTGTGGTCCGTTCACTTGTGCGACTCGAATGTTTCCGCACGGTTGCTTGTGAATGCTTTCACGAACACCGTAGATGTCAATAGATACCTGGTGCACCGTGGGGAAGCTCACGCTGTAAGACCCCTACATGGGGGTCCGCCGTGTCATTTGTACTCGGTTGAGCGGGTTTTCGCAGCGCAACAGCGATAGTACTCAGGTGTGTCGAACCGGCTAGGGCTTCGGCGCGACCACATCGAGGATATCCGGGACGGCTGTGAAATTCACCATGTTGCGCCGACCGATGAAGTCGCCGTCGATTTGCAACCCGATCGGCTCGTCGGCGGTGACCCGGACGGCCGCAACGTCGTCCTCACGAAACAATTTGTGGCCCTTGGGATCCCCATTGGGGGCCAGCAGCTGCTGGGCGACCAGCAGGGTCGGAACCACGCTCATGGTGCGCATGGCAAACACCCCGAGACCGGATTCGAAGGTGGTCCCGGGGTTGGTGACGACGGGCGTGTTGTCGAGAAAGGTCCAGGGACTGGCGTTGGTCACGAATGCGTAATGCACGTCCGTGACCGGTTCGTGACCCGGAATGTCCAGGCGCACTTGGGGAGCCCGGCGTTTGGCCCGGAAGAACTGATTGATCGTGGTCCGCAGATAGCGGGCCGGAGTGGCGGACTTGCCGTTCGCGCGCTTGGCGTCGATCGCCTCACAGACATCGGCGTCCAGGCCCACGCCCGCGCTGAACAGGAACCAGCGATCATCGGCGACACCCAGGCCGATCCGGCGATCCGCGGCGTCGGCGAGCAGGTCGATGAGCTGATTGGCGGCCGTCACCGGATCCGGTTCGATGCCCAGCGACCGCGCGAACACATTCGCCGAACCACCGGGAATCACACCCAGTCGCGGCAGCCAATCGCGTTGCTGCTGACCGGGCAGCGGCAGAAATCCGTTGATCGTCTCGTTGACGGTCCCGTCCCCGCCGTGCACCACGATCAAATCCATTCGAGTGTCCGCAGCCCAGCGCGCCAATTCGGCGGCGTGCCCGCGATGCTCGGTTTGTCGGACTGTCAGCTGAGTGCGGCTTTCGAGTGCGTGGGCAAGCAGATCGCGAGTTGACCGAGTGGTCGAAGTGGCATTCGGGTTCACGATCAGCAACGTCCGCACGGTGTTTATTTTGCCTCCGCTTCGCTCCGGCGGGTTCGCGGCCCCCATGTCTCGTTCTTCCCTCCTCCGTTCCTCCGCTTCGCTCCCCCACTCGAGAGGCGGAGCCGCAGTCCAGAACGAGACGGGCCGCGAACCTGAAGTGCCAGTTCATAACTGATATCTGGGAATGGTTTCTGCTGGGAAGAGGGGGTTTTGGCTGGTGTTATCACTGTGTCGCACTGAGTGTTAACGGTGCGGAGTGCGCTGGCAACGACGCTCGGTCGTAGGCTGGGCGGGTGGCTGAGCAGAACAGTGGCGGCGAGGATCCGGCTGCCGTGATCGACGAGGTGCCGCGCACCGTGCGGGTGGCCGGATGGCTGGTCGCGTTCGAGGGCGCGCTGGGTCTGGTGGCGGCGATCGTGCTGGTGATCGTGGGCGTGGACGGTGCCGCGCAGAGTCCGAAGAACAGCTATCTGACCGCCGCATACGCCGCCATCGTCGGTGGTGCGGTGCTGGCCGCGGGGATCAGTCTGGTGCGCGGGAAGCGCTGGGGGCGGGCCATCGCGGTGCTGACCCAGCTGCTGCTGCTCGGCGTCGCGTACTTCATGGTGACGTCGGATCGCCCGGATCTGGCGGTGCCGCTGGGTCTGGTGGCGGTGGTGACGCTGGGCGCACTGTTCGCACCGGCGTCGAACCGGTGGATGGCCGCCGGGTACGGGCTGCCGGGGGAGTAGCGCTTACTGCGCGCTGAACGGACCGTGGAGCGATTTTCGCCCGCTCACCGAACTTAGGTGAGCGGGCGCTCGTCCAGGACAATTCAGGTGGTGCTCAGTCGTCGGCGTGGCTCGCGAGCCGTTCCAGGGCGGAACCGCTGAGCCGGTAACCGGTCCACTCGTGCTGATGCTCCGCGCCGATCGACTCGTAGAAATCGATCGACGGCTTGTTCCAGGTCAGCACCGACCAGTCGACCCGCGCGTACCCACGCTCGACTGCCTCGCGTGCCAGCGTCGCCAGCAGATCCCGGCCCAGGCCGCGGCCGCGCGCCTCGGGCTGAACGTAGAGATCCTCGAGGAAGATCCCGTGCACGCCCTTCCAGGTCGAGAAGTTCAGGAACCAGATGGCGCAGCCGACCACGCCGTGATCGGTCTCGGCCACGTGCGCGTAGAGCGCGCGGTCCGGTCCGAACAGCGCGGTCTCCAACTGCGCTGTGGTGAGCAGGCATTCGTCGAGCGCCTGCTCGTATTCGGCGAGATCGCGGACCAGCTGCACCAGCGCGGGTACGTCGGCCGGGGTGGCACGGCGGATCATCGAGCGGCCTCCTGCGGGTCGAGCGGCGGAACCAGGTTGTGCGCGAGCACGGTCCGCGCCTGGTGATCGTGTCCGAGTACGGTAACCGCGGCCGTGGACATGAAGAATCGGCGGCCCTCGACCACCTCGAACTCGGCCCAGCGGGCGATCAGCGCACGGGAGAAGTGACCGTGCCCGACCAGCACCACGTCGCGGGTCGACAGTTCCGGGATGACGGTGGCCAGCACCTGATCGGCGCGCTTGCGGACGTGCTCGGCGGTTTCGCCTTCGGGGGTGACGCCGGTCCAGATGGTCCAGCCGGGATCCATCCGATCGATCTCCACGGTGGTGAGCCCCTCGTAGGAGCCGTAATCCCATTCGACCAGGTCGTCGTCGATGATCACATCGGTCAGCCCGGCCAGTTCCGCGGTGTGCACCGCGCGCCGCCGCGGGCTGCTGAACACCAGCGGATTGCGCAAATCCATGCCCGCCAGCTGTTTTCCGGCCGCCCGGGCCTGCGCCTCACCGATATCGGTGAGCGGAACATCGGTGCGGCCCGTGTGCCGCCGCGCCGCCGACCACGCCGTTTCCCCGTGTCGCAGCAATATCAGCCGGAATTCGCCACCGCTCATGAACCAGAATCATGCCGGACGGTCGGGGATCCGGCGTCACTGCCGGGTCGGTCGCGACGTCAGGAAGTGGAACCGAGAGCGTAGAGGTTGGTGCCGCGCCGTTCCAGCAGGGTGGTGCCGACCGCGGCCAGCGAAATGCCCTGGCCGTGATAGTCGCTGCGCGCCACCGGGATTCGCGAGGTCTGCGCACCGGTGGCGGGATCCAGCACGGCGACGCCGTCAGCTACCGGCACCAGCAGCTGACCCGACACCAGGGCCGGGGTGCCCAGCACCTTCGGGCTGCCCCACAGCGGGTCGAGGGTGGCGGCGTTGAGCGCGATCAGCGAGTCGCCGGTGAACACGAAGAACCCCGTCGACAGGTGGATGACCATCGCCTCGGCCGTGAACGGAGCCGAAAGCTGATGGGTGCCAACGAGATTGCCGTTGACGTCGTAGACCGTCAGCGCGGGCGGCGTGGTCGGCGTCCCGGGCAGGTAGAGGGCGATGCGGCTGTCGGCCACCGCCACCACGCGCGCGCCGTCCACCGCGCCGCCGGGCTCGTTGAGCACATGCGAGCTGTACTCCTCGGGCACGGTGCCGTCCTTGGGCGCCGGATTCAGGATCGAGAGCCGATCGGCATCGTCCTTGGGGCAGCGCTCCAGCACCGCCACCCGGGTGGGCGCGGACGCCGTCGAGAGCAGCTTGCAATCGGGGCGCGGCTGCGTGTGCGGGTTCACCGGGGCGTCGACGTACCCGTATTCCAGGGTGCGCACCAGATCCGACCGCCACACCTCCATCCGGTCGGGTCCCGTCGCCAGCATGTAGGTGCCGTCCGGCGACAGCGTCACCGTGTCGTCCATATAGCTGGAGCGGGCCGCGATCCGCGACCCGGATTCCGCGTTCAACAGCGTGGTCTGACTGCACCCGCGCTGATCGCGGTAGGTGGCGGTCACCGTCCCGAACTGCATGTCGGCCGCGCACAAAGGTATATCCCGCTGGTACTTCCACACCTGCGCGCCGGTCTTCGGATCGCGCCCGGACACGGTCCCGCCGTCCGCGGTGATGGCGACCCCGCCCACCGCCAGCGATCGCGTGGTCGCCCCGTCGGCGGCGCTCCACAACTCCTTGTAGGCGCTTGGCAGTGATTCCGGTGTGGTCGGCGACGCCAGGGTATGCGCGGCAGTCTGCGACTGGGTGCCGCGCACATCGCTGGTCAGCACCACCACGACCGTCACGATCGCCACCACAGCGGCGATCGCGACAGCGGTGAGTAGATCGGCGCGTGTCCGCCGCTCGGGTGCGAGCACGACAGCGAGACTAGCCGATCCGGCCCGCTACGCCGAGGCGGCAACCACGGCGGGACCGAAAACTCTGCCCTGCTGTCCCGGCGGCAGTCGCCGAGACAGCAGGGCAGAGCGTGGAGACCGGTTATGCCGAGGCGGCGACCGCTTCGGCGTCGACGTCGGCCTTGCGGCGGCGCGGACGCTTGACCGGAGCCTCCTCCGCCGCAACCGAAGTCGCGGCCTCACCGTTCGACTCGGTGGCGGCCTTGCGGGTACGGCTCACCGTCTTCTTCGGGGGAGTCGCCTCCGCCACGACCACCTCGGTCTCGACGACCTTGCGGGTCCGCTTGCGCGGGGCGGCCTTCGGCGCTTCGGCCTCGACAGCCTCGGTCGCTTCGGCGGTGACCTCGGCCGCGGCCGCCTTCTTGCGCGGCGCCCGCTTCTTCGGCGCTTCGGTCACTTCGGCGGCCTCGACGACCGGCTCGGCGACGGCCTTGCGGGTCCGCTTGGCCGGAGCCTTCTTCGCGGGCGCCTCGGCCGGAGCCTCGGCGGCGACAGTCGGTTCCGCGGCCTCGACTTCGGCGACCTTCGGCTTGCGGACGCGCTTGGCCGGGGCCTTCAGCACGGCTTCGGCAGGGGTGTCGGCCTCGGAAATGGTTGCGGCCGTACCGGATTCGGCGTCTGCCTCGACCGCTTTGGTGGTGCGACGGGTGCGCTTGGCGGGTGCGCTCGCTTCGACCCCGGCGACAACCTCGGTCGGTGCGACCGCGGTGTCCTCGGTCGCGGCGGTGGTACGACGGGTGCGCTTGCGCGCCACCGGCGCCTCGGCCTCGGCGGCGACGTGCGCGCCATTGCCGTTGCTCGCGACGACGTCAGCGGTGACCACGACATCGTTGTTCGCGACGACGGCGACCGCCGGTGCCTCGGCCGATGCCGAACTCTGCTCGGCGACAGCGCCGTTGCGTCCGCCCCGACGGGTGCGCTTGCGCCCACCTTCGTGACCGGCATCGTCGGTGACGACCGCGGCCGAATCGGCGGCAGCGCCGTTCGAGCTCTCGGCCGACTCGAGGCCCTCGGTCCCGGTGGCGGCGATCTCGACCTGGTTGCCGTTGCGCCCGCCGCGACGGTTGCGCTGGCGAGAGCGGCCGGAGCCGCTGCCGGAATCGGTCGCGTCGGCGTCCTGGGTGTCGGAATCCGTTGCGGTGCTGTGGTTCTCGCTGCCGTTCACCGGCGTGACGGCGTCCGCGCCACCCCGGCCGCGACGGCGGCGACGCTTGCGGCGACCGGACTTCTCGCCCTCGCCCTCGCTCGAATTCGGCTCGGCGGCAACGGTTTCGGTGACGACCGTCGAAACTTCGCCCTCGCCCTGCCCGCCGCGGGTGCGACGGCGGTTGCGATTGCGGGGGGCGCGGCGTTCGCGTTCCACCACGACCGCGTCGTCGTCCTCGCGGGCGGGGGTGTGCTTGCGGATGACGCCGGTGATGCCCTCGGGGATGCCGAGTTCCGCGTACAGGTGCGGGGAGCGCGAGTACGTTTCGACCGGTTCGGCCTTGCCGAGCTCGAGGGCCTTGTCGATGGAGGCCCAGCGGTGCAGCTCGTCCCAGTCGACCAGGGTGACGGCGACGCCGGTCTTGCCCGCCCGGCCGGTGCGGCCGATGCGGTGCACGTAGGTCTTCTCGTCCTCGGGGCACTGGTAGTTGACGACGTGGGTGACGTCGTCGATGTCGATGCCGCGGGCGGCCACGTCGGTGGCGACCAGCACGTCGATCTTGCCCTCGCGGAACTTCTTGAGCGCCTTCTCACGGGCGATCTGCCCCAGGTCGCCGTGTACCGCGCCGACGGCGAAGCCGCGTTCGGCCAGATCGTCGGCGACCTTCTGCGCGGTCCGCTTGGTGCGCGCGAAAATCATGGTGGCGCCGCGGGTTTCGGCCTGCAGAATGCGGGCGACCAGCTCGCTCTTGTCGAGCGCGTGCGCCCGGTACACGAACTGCTCGATGCGGTCGGTTACCGCGGACTCGTGATGCTCCTCGGCCCGAATGTGCGTGGGCCGGTTGAGGAACGTGCGGGCCAGGGTGATGATCGGGCCGGGCATGGTCGCCGAGAACAGCATGGTCTGGCGCTGATCGGGAACCATCCGCAGGATGCGCTCGATATCGGGCAGGAAGCCCAGGTCGAGCATTTCGTCGGCCTCGTCGAGCACCAGCACCTCGACCTTGCCGAGGATCAGATGCTGCTGTTCGGCCAGATCCAGCAGGCGGCCAGGGGTGCCGACGACCACGTCGATGCCGGAGCGCAGCGCTTCGATCTGCGACTCGTAGGGGCGGCCACCGTAGATCGAGGTGATGCGCACCTTGGTGCCGGTGGTGTCGTGCAGGTGCTTGCCGGCGTTCTCGAGGTCCGAGGTGACCTGCATGCAGAGTTCGCGGGTGGGCACGATGACCAGTGCGCGCGGGGTGCCGTCGAGGGCCTTGGTGCCGGAGGTGTCGCTGGCGATGCGGTGCAGCAGCGGCACGCCGAAGCCGAACGTCTTGCCCATGCCGGTGCGGGCCTGGCCGATGAGGTCCTCGCCGGCCAGCGCGAGCGGCAGGGTGAGTTCCTGGATCGCGAAGGTGCGTTCGATGCCGATTTCGGACAGTGCCCGCACGATCTGCGGGTTCACGTTCAATTCGGCGAAGGTGGGCGCGGTGTGGGTGTCGTCGAGTTCCGCGGTGAGCAGCGTGTCGGCCACACCGGGTTCCTGCTCAACAGTGATCTTGCTCAGGTTCTTGCCTTTCCTCGTTTATCGCGTCTCGCGCGCACGAGGCGTGGGGCGGACCCGGACGGCCCGCGACGACCACTTGATCCGGTTTCTCGCCGCTGCGGGATGCCTGTCCGGTGGATGGGCGTCGACCTGGCGCGGCGGTGCAGTGCTGCGGATCGGAGTGCGCGCACATTTTCCATGGACTACGGGCATCGAGCCCGGGTTCACGCGTGATCGGCAAACTCGTTCGGGCGAAATTTCCGCTGTCCGCGGAGATTGTAGCGTGATACGGGCTTCGCCCTGATTTCCGCCACCGCTAATAGCGTACGTTATTGCCCTGGTAGGTGCGCTTATCGGACGCGGGCGTACCGGTGTCGATCGGATTCGCATTGCCGTTAAGGATTGCGCCGCACGGGAATTCGTGTGTAGCGGTGAACCGTACTCGACGGTCCGCAGTTGAGTTGCTCACATGGGTGATACACCGTGTAGCACTATCTGTCACAGTGATCCCGTGAGCTTGGCAGACACCGTGACCCTCGCCGCGCGCAATGCGTGGGCCCTGACCTTCGGCGACGGCATCGCGGCGCCCGAACCGACACCGTCGACGGTACTGTCCGACGCCCCGCACCGCGAACTGCGCCGCTACGACGGCGCGAGCCCCGACGCGCCCGCCGTGCTGCTGGTGCCGCCGCTCGCGGCCCCGGCCTTCTGCTTCGATCTGCGCCCCGATCAGAGCCTGGCCCGCTTCCTGGTGGACAGCGGCCGCGCCCCCTATCTGGTCGACTACGGCGACATCACCTTCGAGGACCGCCGCATGGGCTTCGAGGACTGGATCGACGACATCCTGCCCGAGGCCGTCCGCCAGGTCTCCGCCGATCGTGGTGGCCGTCCGGTGGATCTGGTCGGCTGGTCGCTGGGTGGCGTGCTCGCCCTGCTGACCGCCGCCGCCGATCAGGCGCTGCCGATCCGCTCGGTGACCGCGGTCGGCGCGCCGCTGAGCTACGACCACATGCTCGGGGTGCGCGAACTGCGCGCGCTGGCCCGCATCGACGGCGGCCGCACCGCCACCACCGCGATCCGCGCGGTCGGCGGCGTGTCGGCGCGGCTGACCCGCGTCGCCTACCGCGCCACCGCGTGGGATCGGGAAATCAAGCGGCCCTACTTCATTGCCAGCAATCTCACGGATACCGCGACGCTTGCCCGAATGGAGACCATCGACCGGTTCCAGAATTCGCTGCCCGGTTATCCGGGGCGTTTCTACAACCAGCTGTGGGGCCGGTTCATGTTGAACAACGACATCGGCAAGGGCGTGGTGCACCTGGGCGCGCGCGAGATCGCGCTGGCCGACGTGACCGCCCCGGTGCTGTTGGTCGGCGGCCCGACCGACGTCATCACCCCGGCCGCCGCGGTGGAGCACGGACTGCGGACCCTCACCGGTTCCTCACAGGTTCGCTACGAGACCTCCGCCGGTTCTCACCTGGGCATTCTCACCGCGCGCGACACCACGTGGACCTACCTGGACAAGTTCCTGCGCGACCTCGCCTGACCACGCGAACGACTAGGGTGTGAGCCATGGGAGCACAGTCCACAGAGTCAGTCGCGCGCGCCGAGGCGTCCTCCGAAAACCTCATCGCCGGTGAGCATCCGGGGGTGACCGATCTGTTCGCGGTCCTCGCCTACGGTGAGATCTCCGCCTTCTATCGGTTGGCCGAGGAGGCCAAGCTGTCGCCGACGCTGCGCGGCAAGGTCGCGGTCGCGAAGATGGCCGCCAACGAGATGGACCACTTCGGCACCCTCGAACTGGCGCTGGCCGATCGTGGCGCCGACGTGTTCGACGCGATGGCCCCGTTCGTGCGGGCGCTGGACGCCTATCACGCCTCCACCGACCCCTCCACCTGGCTGGAGTCGATGGTCAAGTTCTACGTCGGTGACGGCATCGCCGCCGACTTCTACACCGAGATCGCCGGCGCCCTGGCTCCCGAGGTCGCCGACGTGGTGCGCGATGTGCTCGCCGAGACCAGCCACTCGGAGTTCGTCATCGAAGAGGTGCGAACCGCGGTGGCGCAGAACCGTTCCGAGCGCGACCGCCTCGCGCTGTGGGGTCGTCGCCTGCTGGGTGAGGCCATCACCCAGGCGCAGTACGTGATGGCGCAGCGCGACGAGCTCACCGAGCTGGTGCTCACCGCGACCGGTGATCTGAACGGCATCGCGACCCTGTTCGAGCACATGCAGAACAGCCATGCCGAGCGCATGCACGTCCTCGGCCTGAGCTGAGCGCCCGCTCCCATCGTCGGCCGGCAGGTGTTCGCTGACAGCGCAGGCGGTCCCCGTCGGGCGGTGTCGCGGCTCCACTAACCTGATCAAGACAGCACAGGACTCTAGGTTCGGAGGTTGGCCGTGGAGGTCAAGATCGGCATTTCGGATAGCCCGCGTGAGCTCGTCATCAACAGCTCGCAGACCCCCGCCGAGGTCGAGGCGCTGGTGACCGGTGCGCTCCAGGGTGATGGCGGCGTGGTTTCGCTGACCGACGAGAAGGGCCGCAAGTTCCTGATCCAGGCCAACAAGGTGGCGTACGTCGAGATCGGCGCCGCATCCTCGGGTCGCGTCGGCTTCGCCGCTGTGTGACTCAGGCTGCCCCGCTGCCTGACCGTACGAAAAAGATTGCCCCGCCGAGTAGCTCGGCGGGGCAATCTTTTTGGTCTTTATGTCTGGTTTGTCATTCCAGCGGATGCAGCGGCACGTGCGACAGTCCACCCCAGCAGAGCTGGACGGTGGTGTCGACGGCGTCGTCCTTGGTGATCGGGCGGTCGGCTTCGAGCCAGTAGCGGGCGCTGAGTTGGCTGGCGCCGACCAGGCCGACCGCGAGCACGCGGGCCCGGTAGGGGTCGAGTCCGGAGTCGTGTGCCACCAGGTCGAAGACGGCGTCGACGCAGGCCTCGGTGGCCTGTTCGACCCGGCGCTGCACCTGCGGCTCGTTGGTCAGATCGGATTCGAAAACCAGTCGGAAGCCCTGGGTTTCGTGATCGACGAAGTCGAAGTAGGCCTGCACCGCGGCGCGGACGCGCTGCTTGTTGTCGGTGGTGGAGCGCAGCGCCTGGCGCACGCTCGACACCAGGGCGTCGACGTAGTTCTGCAGGACGGCGAGGTAGAGCTCCAGCTTGCTCGAGAAGTGCTGGTAGAGCACGGGTTTGCTGACCCCGGCACAGTGAGAGATTTCGTCCATGCCCGAGGCGTGATAGCCACGTAGCACGAATACCTCGCTGGCCGCTGCGAGTAGCTGCGCGCGCCGCGCCTCGCGGGGCAGGCGGGTTCCGCGCTTGCTCGGCATGGCCTCGGAAGACATTCGTTGCGAAGTCATCCGGTCCACGAGGTCAGTCATTTCCTTTTCTCCCAGTTGATTCCCGGCGGGGAGGATGTCGACCGGGTATCCCATGGACGATACTCGCCCACTGGCCCGATGCCGATCCAGGTTCCGAATTCTGATGTGCTCGATGCTTCGATTATGCGAGCCCGATCACAACTGTGTAGCACATGTTCCGATTTGTGAGCTGTGCCGCTTTGGCGTGAGATATCTCGCAGCAATACGGACAGCTGCCACGGCCCGTGAGTGCTGTGCGCCGCACTGTGAGAGTCTGTCAGGCGTGACCGACCTTGGGGGCAGTAATTCCGGCGGACGCGATTCACGCCGCCCCGTGGCGGCCGATGGCCCGAAGGCCGCCGGAAGCACACGCCGGGGGAGACCGACCGGACCGGTTTACGATCCGCTCGGTCTGTACTCCGGCCCCACCACGCCACAAACCGGCCAGTCGGTATCTCCCGCTTCGGAATCGAGCGCGCTGGTGCCCGCCACCATCGTGACCGAGGATCCGATTCCCCTGCCGCACCAGCCATTACGTGCCCGCTGGGACCCCACCGCGCCGCCCGTCGACGCCAAGACCCGCCCGCGCCCGGACCGCGAAACCAAGAAGCAAAGCGCCCTGGGACGTTTCGTTTCCACCTATGGCTGGCGCGCCTACGCCCTGCCCGTGCTGCTGGTGATCACCGTGCTGGTCGGCGTCGACGCGCTGCGCCACACCGGCGGCGACGCCGCGGGCCTGCCCGGTTTCGGCCGTCTCAGCGAGCACAGTGACAAGCCCAGCGGCATCATCGGTGGCGCGCCCCGCGGCGACGGCAAGTTCGCCGAGAATCTGCCCACCGGAGCGGTTCCCGGCGGCGGCCCGTACACCGATACCGGTAAGGGAGTCTGGCACGTGGTGCCCGGCACCACCGCCCAGGTCGGCACCGGCAGCGAGCACGTCTTCAACTACACCGTCGAGATCGAGGACGGGATGGACACCGCGAGCCTCGGCGGCGACGACGCCATCGGCAAGATGATCGACGCCACCCTCGCCAATCCCAAGTCGTGGACCCATGATCCGCGCTTCGCGTTCCGCCGCGTCGACACCGGCAATCCGGACTTCCGCATCTCGCTCACCTCGCGCGACACCACGCGCAAGTCCTGCGGTTTCGAGATCCCGGTCGACTCCTCCTGCTACAACGCCGATCTCGACCGCGTGGTGCTCTCCGAGGTGCGCTGGGTGCGCGGCGCGCTGGCCTTCGAGGGCGACGTCGGTTCCTACCGGCAGTACCAGATCAACCACGAGGTCGGGCACGCCATCGGCTATCACGAGCATCAACCCTGCGAGACCGAGGGCGGCCTGGCCCCGGTGATGATGCAGCAGACCTTCGGCACCAGGAACAACGACATCGCCAAGCTGGATCCCGAGGGCGTGGTCCCGATGGACGGCAAGACCTGCCGCTTCAATCCCTGGCCGTACCCGCGGTCCTGAGCAGGGGCGCGCGGCCCGGAGATCAGCGGTTCCGGGGCCGCGCCTAGGCTTGGGAAGAACGCCCCGATCCGCGGTGTTGCAGCTATGGCCGCGCGAGTATCCGGCGAATTCTTACTGAGGAGTCTGCAAGTCGTGACCGCATCGCATCCCTCCCTGCCGCCCCTGGTGGAGCCGGCCGCGGAGCTGACCCGGGACGAGGTCGCCCGCTACAGCCGTCACCTGATCATTCCGGATCTCGGGATGGACGGGCAGAAACGTCTGAAGAACGCCCGAGTGCTGGTGATCGGCGCCGGTGGCCTGGGTTCGCCCGCCCTGCTGTATCTGGCCGCCGCCGGGGTCGGCACGCTCGGCATCGTGGAGTTCGACGAGGTCGACGCCTCGAACCTGCAGCGGCAGATCATTCACGGCGAGTCCGATATCGGCCGTTCCAAGGCGGACAGCGCCCGCGACTCGATTCTGGAGATCAATTCCGGAATCAACGTGGAGCTGCACAAGATTCGGCTCGAACCCGACAACGCCATCGAGCTTTTCCGTCAATACGACTTGATCGTCGACGGCACCGACAACTTCGCCACCCGCTACCTCGTCAACGACGCGGCGGTGCTGGCGGGCAAACCGTACGTGTGGGGTTCCATCTACCGCTTCGAGGGCCAGGTCTCGGTCTTCTGGGAGGACGCCCCCGACGGTCGCGGCATCAACTACCGCGATCTCTACCCGGAGGCCCCGCCGCCGGGCATGGTCCCGTCCTGCGCCGAGGGCGGCGTGCTGGGCGTGCTGTGCGCGTCCATCGGCTCGATCATGGTGACCGAGGCGATCAAGCTGCTGACCGGCATGGGCGACCCGCTGCTGGGCCGTCTCATGGTCTACGACGCACTGGACATGACCTACCGGACCATCAAGCTGCGCCGCGATCCCGCGCGCGAGCCGATCACCGAGCTCATCGACTACGACGCGTTCTGCGGCGTGGTGTCGGAGGAGGGTCAGGCCGCCGCGATCGGGTCCACCGTCACCGCGCGCGAGCTCAAGGAGATGCTCGACGCGGGCAAGGACGTCGCCATCATCGACGTGCGCGAACCGGTGGAATGGGACATCGTCCGCATCGAGGGCGCGACCCTGATTCCCAAGGACCGCATCCTGTCCGGCGAGGCACTGGCCGAACTGCCGCAGAACACGCCGATCGTGTTGCACTGCAAGACCGGTATCCGTTCCGCGGAAGCCCTCGCGGCGTTGAAGAACGCGGGCTTCTCCGATGCCACCCATCTCCAGGGCGGCATCATCGCCTGGGCCAACCAGGTGGATCCGTCACTGCCGGTGTACTGAGCTATCACGATCCGTGGGTGCGAGCTAACCGCGTCCACGGGTATCGATCGCGAATCGGGTTCGGGGCCAACAGCTCCGAACCCGCTGCTCAACCGCGTCAGCGAGGGCTACACCCGAGTTAATCCCGAGCGGTCGGTTGTCCGGCGCGGCATCCTGAATCGGACATGTTTACAGCGGTACGGTACGCGCGTGACCATGACAGCTGTGGAACCTCCCGAGCACGTGCGCTCGACGTTCGGGTTGCGCGAGGAATCTCCGGCTCCCCTGGGCAACTGGGACGGCGGCTGGCGTTGCGGCGACGTGGTGCTCAGTCCGGTCACCGATCACGCCCGGGCGGCCTGGTCGGCGAAAGTCCGTGAGACGCTGCGCATCGACGGTATTCGCCTGGCCCGTCCGGTGCGCGCCACCGACGGCCGCTACGTCGTCTCCGGCTGGCGTGCCGACACCTATCTGGAGGGTGTGCCCGAACCCCGCCACGACGAGGTGGTCTCGCTGTCGCTGCGCCTACATCAGGTGACCGTGCAATTGGAGAGACCGCGGTTCCTGGCCGCGCAGCCGGTGGCGCCGTGGGTGGACCAGGATGTCTTCGCGACCGCGGATCGCGCGGCGTGGGAAGCGGTTCCGCTGCGCACCCTCAAGATGGGCGGTCTGCTGCCGTCCACCTCGCCGGACGGCGATCGCAGCCTGGTGCTCATCACCCAGCTGTCCACCTTGCGCAAACCGGTGACCACACCGGCGCAGCTGGTGCACGGCGATCTGTTCGGAACCGTGCTGTTCTCAGGCGCTTTCGCGCCGGGCCTCACCGATATCACGCCCTACTGGCGGCCCGCGCCGTGGGCGGCGGCGGTCATCGTGGTGGACGCCCTGTCGTGGGGCGGCGCCGATGACGGCCTGCTGGAGCGCTGGCGGGATCTGCCCGAGTGGCCGCAGATGCTGGTGCGCGCGGTCATGTTCCGGCTCGCGGTGCACGCCCTGCACCCGCGTTCCACCCCCGAGGCGTTCCCGGGTCTGGCCCGCACCGCCGACATGATCCGGCTGCTGCTGTAGCCGCTCGACACGCGAAAACAACACCGCGCCGGGCGAATTCGCCCGGCGCGGTGCGTCTCCTGGAGGGAAGTCGTCAGACGTTGGCGTGTGCCAACGACGGCGCGCGCCCGACCGCGAACGAGCTGCGCAGGTAGAACCACCAGGTGAGCGCGCCCATCGCCAGATAGGCGACGCAGTAGCCCCAGAATGCCGGGTTCATCGAGTGGTAGTGCTCGTTGGACAGGCGCAGCGCCTGCTGCAGCACCCAGCCGCCCGCCGCGCCGACCGCGCCGATGACGCCGATCGCCGCGCCCGCCTGCCGTTTCGCCGAGATCAGCGCGTCGCCGATGTCCTGCCCGGTCTCCGCGGCGCGGCGCCGCGACTCGGCGGTGAAGATCATCGGGATCATCCGGTAGGTGGAGCCGTTGCCGATGCCGCTGCACACGAACAGCAGCAGGAACGAGATCAGGTAGAGCGGAAAGTTCTTGGCGGACAACGACGCCACGATCAGCGCGGTCGCGATCGCCATGCCGCCGAACACGTACAGCGTGATCTTCGCGCCGCTGAGTTTGTCGGAGATCCAGCCGCCGAACGGCCTGCTCATCGAACCCACGAGCGCGCCGAGGAAGGCCAGGTTGCCGAGCGTCCCCATCCAGCCGATCTTGGCCAGGCTCGGGAAGTTGGCCTTGAGCAGGGTCGGGAAGGCGAAGGAGAAGCCGATGAAGGAACCGAAGGTGCCGATGTAGAGGACGGCCATCACCCAGGTGTGCGGGTTGGCCAGGGCCCGCTTGTAGGACGTGCCATCGGATTTCGCGCCGGAGAGCGAATCCATGTACCGCAGGGCGCCGACGAGCGCGACGAGAATGAACGGAATCCACACCAGCACCGCCAGGGTGATGCCGAAGCGGTAGCCCGCGGCGTCCTTGGCCATGATGTGGGTGCCGAGGGTGATGATCAGCGGCACGAACAGCTGGGTCTGCGCGACGCCGAGATTGCCTCCGGCGGCGTTGATTCCGAGCGCGGCGCCCTTCTTGCCCTCGGGGAAGAAGAAGTTGATGTTGGCCATCGAGGAGGAGAAGTTGCCGCCGCCGATGCCGGCGATGGCGGCCAGCACCAGGAACACCCACATCGGGGTGCTGGGCTGGTTGATGAAGTACGCGAGTCCGAGGGTGGGCAGCAGCAGCATGGCCGCGCTGAACGCCGTGAAGGCGCGACCGCCGAAGCGCGGGACGGCGAAGGTGTAGGGCACCCGCAGGGCCGCGCCGACCAGGGTGGGGGTGGAGGTGAGCAGCAGCGCGTTGTTGATGGCGTCGGGATTGTTCTTGCCCAGGAAGGCGAATCCGGCCGATCCCATGGCGGTGACGACGCTGGCCCAGATCACCCAGATGCTGAATCCGAGGTTTTCGGCGAATACCGAGAAGATCAGATTTTTCCGGGCGGTCTGTTTTCCGCCGTTCTCCCAGAATTCATTGTTGTCGGGATCCCAATGGTGTATCCATCGTCCGCGTCGCTGATAGGTGATGGTCTTTTCGGGCGCTTCTACGGTGGCCATGCGCAGCTGTCCTCTCGGCTGATGCGACCGTCCTCATCGTCGGTTCCCGATGGTCGGGGAGCCGATGCGGTCGCGTCAACCGTACGAAGGGCTGTTTACGCGCGAATGTTTTCCAGTGACAGCGGCGGTAATTCGAGCTCACCTCGCGAGGATTCGCGCGGTGACGTTTCGGTTACTCGAAATTCTTGTCGAGGCTGCGGTATTCGGCCATCAGCGAGTTGAGGAAGCAGTTGGCCGTGCGGGCGGCTTCTTCCGGGTCGCCGGCGATGACCGCCTGCACCAGCGCGGCGTGTTCGTCGTGGTAGGTGTCGCCGTCCTTCTCCGAGCGGAATCGGATGCCGGCGGCGATGACGGGCAGCAGCGAATCGTAGAACTCCAGGTATACCGCGTTGTGGCTGGCGACCACGATGGCGCGGTGCAGTTGCACGTCGGCCTCGATGGCGGCGTCGAAGTCGGTGTCCCACAGCCGGGCTCGATCGCCGAGCAGTCGCTGCAGGGCGGCGATGTCGGTCTCGTCGCGGCGGGACGCGGCCAGTCTGGCGGCGGTGGTGTCGAGGGCCTGTCTCAGTTCCAGGACGTCGCGCTGCTGGGCGTCGGCGAAGTACTCGGTGAGCGTGCCGCCGAGGGTGGAGGTGGAGATCACGTAGGTCCCCGAGCCCTGTCTGCGTTCGAGCATGCCCGCGTGGACGAGGGCCTGCACCGCTTCGCGGACCGTATTACGGCCGGTACCGGTGAGTTCGGTGAGTTCGGGCTCGGTGGGGATACGTGAGCCGACGGCCCAACGGCCGGAACGGATTTCGGCACGAAGCTGCTCTGTCACCTGGGCGATGAGGCTCGTGCGCCGGACTGGTTGCACGCAGGACAGCGTACCCTGCCTCACATTCGTTGCATCACATCATGGGGTCATCCTATGATTTGCGGGTGACTGCGACGATTGATGCGATGAGCCCCGCGCGGGGCAGCACCCCGGCCCCATCTCCCAAGGTGGCCGTCCATCCCGCACCGTCCAAGCGCTCCCTGCTCGAGGGCCGCCTCCTGGTCCTCGCCGCGATCATCATGTCCGCGCTCACCCTGCGCGTCGCCGTCACCGCCTTCACCCCGCTGGCCGCCCGCATCGGCGACGACATCGGCTACTCCACCGCGGTCGTCGGCGTGTTCGGCATGCTGCCCACCGCCATGTTCGCCCTCGGCGGCATCCTCACCCCGATCTTCTCGCGCCGCCTCGGCCTGGAAATGACCGTCCTGGTCGCCATGCTGATGACCGGCCTCGGCTCGATCCTGCGGTCCCTGGTCCCCGACACCTGGCAGCTGCTGGTGTTCTCGGCACTGGCCCTGAGCGGCATGGGCATCGGCAACGTGGTGATCCCGCCGCTGGTGAAGCGCTACTTCTCCGACCGCCTGGCGGTGCTGAGCGCGGTCTACATCGTGATGGTGCAGCTGGGCACGGTGCTGCCCGCGTTGATCACGGTGCCGATCGCCGACGCGCACGGCTGGCGGATCTCGCTGGGCATGTGGGCCGCGCTGGCCTTCGCCGCCGCCCTGCCCTGGGTGGGCGTGCTGCGGGTGCGTCGTAACCACGCTCGCGTCGATGTCACCGAAATGCCTTCCGACGCAGTCGAATCCACCGGTAAGGTGTGGCGCTCCCCGCTGGCCTGGGGGATGGCCTTCATGTTCGGCATGACCTCGCTGATCACCTATTCGCTGTTCACCTGGATGCCGACGATCTTCGGTGACGCCGGTGCCAGCGCCTCCTTCGGCGGCAGCATGGTCGGCATCTTCGCGCTGGTCGGTCTGGTGGCGGCATTGAGCGCGCCGATCGTGGTGGGCCGCATCGCCAATCCGTTCCCGGTGGTGATCGGCTGTGCCGTGTTCTTCTTCATCGGTTTCGCGGGCCTGCTGTGGGCCCCGATGAGCGCGCCGCTGGTCTGGGTGATCGCCCTGGGCCTGGGTCCGTCGACCTTCCCGATGGCGCTGACCCTGATCAACCTGCGCACCCGCACCGGCGCCGGTTCGGCCGCCCTGTCCGGTTTCACCCAGGGCGTCGGTTACGCCGTGGCATGCACCGGCCCGCTGCTGTTCGGCGCGCTGCACACGATGACCGGAGGATGGCTGGCCCCGTTCGGCTTCCTGGTGGTGGCGGTGTTCGTGCTGCTGACCGGAGCCTGGCTGGCGTGCAAGCCGCAGATGCTCGAGGACACCTGGGGCTGATCTTCCCCGGGTGACGCCCGGAAAGATTTCACCGCTCGAGTTGCCGAGTCGTGAGGTAGTGCCCATGCTGTGTGGCAGGGCTCTCACCTCACGGCTCGTTTCTCGTTTTTCGGGCACAACGTGACGCGCGGAAACCGTTGTGTCATATGGCCGAAACATAGGGCTACTTCTCACGGCGCATTCGCCGCAAACGTGAGCAACCGTTGATTCAACGGCAATTTCGCGCAGCATCGGCGCAATACCGGTTTTCTACCTTTGGGTCATCCAGATTTCAGGAGGGCCCCCTTGTTGACAGCGCTGACCCGCACACACGACATCGAGCATTGGGATGCCGAGGACGTCGAGGCCTGGGAAGCCGGTGGTAAGGACGTCGCCCGCCGCAATCTGATCTGGTCGGTATTCGCCGAGCACGTCGGATTCTCGGTGTGGTCGATCTGGTCGGTCATGGTGCTGTTCATGCCGACCGACAAGTTCGGCATCGATCCGGCGGGCAAGTTCTTCCTGGGCGCGATGCCGACCCTGGTCGGCGGCTTCATGCGCATTCCGTACACGGTGCTGACCGCCAAGTTCGGCGGCCGCAACTGGACCATCGTGAGCGCGCTGCTGCTGCTGATCCCGACGCTGCTGACGCTGTACTTCATCAACCAGCCGGGCACCTCCTACACGACTTTCCTTGTCGTAGCGGCCTTCGCGGGCCTGGGCGGCGGCAACTTCTCCTCGTCGATGTCCAACATCAACGTCTTCTACCCGCAGCGCCTGAAGGGCTGGGCGCTGGGGATGAACGCGGGCGGCGGCAATATCGGCGTCCCGGTGGTGCAGCTGATCGGGCTCGCGGTCATCGCGACCCTGGGCAACGCCTACGGCAATGCCTCGGTGGTGTGCGCGGTGTACCTGGTGCTGATCGTGGCCGCGGCCATCGGTGCGGCCCTGTACATGGACAACGTCAAGAACCAGAAGGCCGACCTGTCCTACATGCTGACGGCGCTGAAGGTGCCGCAGTCCTGGGCGATCGCGTTCCTCTACATCGGCACCTTCGGTTCGTTCATCGGCTACAGCTTCGCCTTCGGTCAGGTGCTGCAGATCAGCTTCAAGGCGGGCGGCGCGAGCGTCGCCGCGGCCACCCTGCACGCCGCGCAGATCGCCTTCATCGGCCCGCTGCTGGGTTCGCTGGCCCGCCCGTACGGCGGCAAGTGGGCCGACCGCATCGGCGGCAGCCGGGTCACCCTCTACACCTTCACCGCGATGACGGCCGCGGCCGTGCTGGTGGCGGTGGCCAGCACCATGGGCGATCACGCGGGCCACCCCAAGGGCGGGGTGCTGGTGGCGCTGATCATCGGTTTCACCGCGCTGTTCGTCATCTCGGGTTTCGGCAACGGCGCCGTCACCAAGATCATCCCGTCGGTGTTCGACGCGAAATCCCGCAGCCTGGAAGGTGATTCGGCGTCCCGGGCGGCCTGGGCCCGCAACACCTCCGGCGCGCTGATCGGTTTCGTCGGCGCGATCGGCGCCCTCGGCGGCGTCGGCATCAACCTGGTGCTGCGCTCCTCCTACGCCTCCACCAAATCCGCGACCACCGCCTTCTGGGTCTTCATGGCCTTCTACGTGGTGTGCGGCCTGGTCTGCTGGGCGGTCTTCATGCGCCGCCCGAGCGCCCGCGCGCTCACCCCCGAATCCACCGACTCCACCGTTGTGGTCGAGGCCGAAGCCGTCGTTCTCGAGGCTGAGTCCGGTTCTGCCGCAACCGTTTCCCCGTCCACCTCCTCGGCCCGAGTCTGACTCGGCCGACCGCGAAAGGGACCGTCATGACCCAGAGCACCGCACGCAAGACCGCTGTCGTCATCGGCCACGGCATGGTCGGCCACCGCTTCGTGGAGGCCCTGCGCTCCCGCGACGAGGCCGGGACCTGGCAGGTCGTGGTCCTCAGCGAGGAGCGGATGGCCGCCTACGACCGGGTCGGCCTGTCGTCCTACGTGGGCGTCTGGGAAGCCCAGCACCTGGCGCTGCCCGGCAACGAGTACGCCGGTGACACCCTGGTGGACCTGCGCCTCGGCGTCCGCGCCGACGCGATCGACCGCACCGCCCGCAAGGTCACCACCTCCGCCGGCGACGTGATCGGTTACGACGCACTGGTTCTCGCGACCGGTTCCTACGCTTTCGTCCCGCCGGTGCCCGGCCACGACGTCGAGGGTTGCTTCGTCTACCGCACCCTCGACGACCTGGACGGCATCCGCGCCGCCGCCGAGGCGGCCGGTCCGGCCGCGGTCGGTGTGGTGGTCGGCGGTGGTCTGCTGGGCTTGGAGGCCGCCAACGCGCTGCGCCTGCTGGGCATGACCCCGCACGTGGTCGAGTTCAACAAGTGGCTGATGCCCGCTCAGATCGACGAGGGCGGCGGCGCGATCCTGGAGACCCTGGTCACCGAGCTGGGCCTGGTGGTCCACACCGGCGTCGGCACCTCCAGCATCGAAACCGTCGAGGACGCCCCGCTGGCCGAGCGCCTCAAGGTCACCTTCTCCGACGAGTCCGAATTGCGTTCGGCCATCGTGGTTTTCGCGGCCGGTGTGCGTCCTCGTGACGAGATCGCCCGGACCGCCGGACTGGAGGTCGGCGCCCGTGGCGGCATCATGACCGACCTGGCCCTGCGCACCTCCGACCCGGACATCTATGCGATCGGTGAGGTCGCCGCGATCGAGGGTGTCTGCTACGGCCTGGTCGCTCCCGGCTACAACACCGCCGAAGTCGTCGCGGACCGTCTGCTCGGCGGCGAGGGCGAATTCCCCGGCGCGGACCTGTCCACCAAGCTCAAGTTGCTCGGTGTGGACGTCGCCTCTTTCGGTGACGCACACGCTCGCACCGAAGGCGCGCTGTCGGTGGTGTTGCACGATGCCGCGAAGGGCACCTACGCGAAACTCGTTGTCTCCGATGACGCCAAGACCCTGCTCGGCGGTGTCCTCGTCGGTGACGCCACCCAGTACTCGGCGTTGCGCCCGCTCGTCGGTCGCCCGCTGCCCGCCGACCCGGCCGCGCTGATTTCCCCGGCCGGCGCCGAACTCGGTGCCGACGCGTTGCCGGACGACGCGCAGATCTGCTCGTGCAACAACGTCACCAAGGGCGCGATCTGCGGCGCGATCGCCGACGGCGCCTGCGATGTGCCCGCCATCAAGAGCTGCACCAACGCCGGAACCTCCTGCGGCGGTTGCGTTCCCATGCTCAAGAAACTGCTCGAGCAGTCCGGTGTCGCGGTCTCCAAGTCGCTGTGTGAGCACTTCACGCAGTCGCGTGCCGAGCTGTTCCACATCGTGCAGTCCACCGGCATCCGCACCTTCTCGGCGTTGATCACCAAGTACGGCAAGGGAACCGGCTGCGACATCTGCAAGCCGACCGTCGCCTCCATCCTCGCGTCCACCTCGAGCGATCACATCCTCGACGGCGAACAAGCCGCGTTGCAGGACACCAACGATCACTTCCTGGCGAACTTGCAGAAGAACGGCACCTACTCGGTGGTGCCGCGCATGCCCGGCGGCGAGGTCACCGCCGATCAGCTGATCACCATCGGCCAGATCGCCAAGGACTTCGGCCTCTACGTCAAGGTCACCGGCGGCCAGCGCATCGATCTCTTCGGTGCCCGCGTCGAGCAGCTCCCACTGATCTGGCAGCGCCTCGTAGACGTCGGCATGGAATCCGGCCACGCCTACGGCAAGTCACTGCGCACCGTGAAGTCCTGTGTCGGTTCGACCTGGTGCCGCTACGGCCAGCAGGACTCGGTCGGCATGGCCGTTCTGCTCGAGAAGCGCTACCGCGGCCTGCGTTCCCCCCACAAGCTCAAGCTCGCCGTCTCCGGCTGCGCCCGCGAATGCGCCGAAGCCCGCGGCAAGGACGTCGGCGTCATCGCCACCGAGAACGGCTGGAACCTCTACGTCGGCGGCAACGGCGGCCTGACCCCCAAGCACGCGGTGCTGCTGGCCGGTGAGCTCGACGACGAGACCCTGATCAGCTACATCGACCGCTACCTGATGTTCTACATCCGCACCGCCGACCGTCTGCAGCGCACCGCCCCCTGGCAGGAGGCTCTCGAAGGCGGCCTGGACTACCTGAAGGCCGTCGTCTGCGACGACAGTCTCGGCATCGCCGACGAGCTGGAGGCCGCGATGGCCAAGCACGTCGAGGGCTACAAGGACGAGTGGGCCGCGGTGCTCGAGGACGAGGGCAAGCTCTCGCGCTTCGTGTCCTTCGTCAACGCCCCCGAGGAGGCGGACCCGACCATCTCCTTCGACGACAGCGGTGAGCGCAAGGTCCCGGTGCTGCTCGGCATTCCGGAGATCAAGGCCACAGAGTCCGCCACGCACGGGAAATGACTGCTTAACGACTTGGAAACAGGGCGTCGGTACCAATAGGTAAGGCGTTCGGAGGAGAGTACCGATGACCGTGATCGACACACCCGGCACCGCAGTCGCGACCCTTTCGGGTTGGACCCAGGCCTGCCGACTTGACTACCTGATTCCCGGCCGCGGCGTGGCGGTCCTGTTGAAGAGCGGCCGCCAGGCGGCGCTGTTCCGTACCGATGACGGCACCTTGTTCGCCGTCGGCAATATCGACCCGTTCGGCCGGGCCGCGGTGATGTCGCGCGGCATCGTCGGTGATCGCGGCGGTCTGCCGGTGGTGGCGTCGCCGCTGCTGAAGCAGGCGTTCTCGCTGATCGACGGCCGCTGCCTGGACGACGACTCCATGGTGCTGCCGGTGTACGCGGTCCGCGTCGAGGACGGCGTGGTCGCGGTGTCCAACGACCCCCTGGTGTTCCCCGGTGGTACCGCATGACAGAGGTCGACGCCGGCACCCCGCTGGCCGGATTCACCGTCGGGATCACGGCTGCCCGCCGGGCCGACGAGCTCGGTACCCTGCTGGCCCGTCGCGGTGCGAATATCGTTGCCGCCCCGGCCATCCGGATCATTCCCCTGGCCGACGACACCGAGCTGGAGCGGGTGACGCGACAGCTGGTCGCCGATCCGCCGCAGCTCACCGTGGCCACCACCGGCATCGGTTTCCGCGGCTGGATGGAGGCCGCCGAGGGCTGGGGTCTGGCCGAGGAACTGCGCGCCACCCTCTCGTCCACCCGCATGCTGGCCCGCGGCCCGAAGGCCAAGGGCGCGATCCGCGCTGCCGAGCTGCGCGAAGAGTGGTCTCCCGCTTCGGAATCCAGTGCCGAGGTGCTCGATCACCTGTTAGCGGAGGGTGTCGAAGGTGTCCGGATCGCCGTGCAACTGCACGGCGCGACCACCGAGTGGGAGCCGGTCCCCGACTTCTGCGAGGTATTGCGCTGCGCCGGAGCCGATGTGGTTCCGGTCCCCGTCTACCGGTGGATTCCGCCGGAGGACCGCACCCCCATGGACCGCCTGATCGAGGGCATCGTCACCGCCGGACTGGACTGTGTGACCTTCACCAGCGCCCCCGCCGTGGCCTCACTGTTGATGCGCGCCAAGGAAACCGGCCTGCTGGAGGCCGTGCTGCACGCCTTCCGCACCCGCGTGCTCCCGGCCTGCGTCGGCCCGATCACCGCCGCACCCCTGGAAGAACTGGGCGTGCCGACCTCGATGCCCGGCCGCGCCCGCCTGGGCGCCCTGGCCCGCCACGTGGCGGAGGAACTTCCCCGGCGCGCCAACCGAATTCAGGCCGCCGGTCACATTCTGAGCGTGCGCGGCGCTTGCGTCGTCGTCGACGGTCAGGTCCGTCAGCTGGCCCCCGCCCCCATGGCCCTGATGCGTTCACTGGCCCGCCAGCCCGGCCGCGTCGTCTCCCGCGAGGATCTCCTGGCCGCCCTGCCCGGTGGTGGCGACGACACCCACGCCGTGGAAACCGCGATCGCCCGCCTGCGCGCGGGCCTCGGCACCCCGAAGGCCATCCAAACCGTCGTCAAGCGCGGCTACCGCCTGGCCTTGGACCCCGCCGAGTGCACCGACAACTCCCACCCCGAACCCCCGATTCCGGCTGCGCGCCAGCCGATTCCGGCCCGTTCCCCGGGCCTGGGCGCGCGCCCCGCCGAAATCCCCGGCGCCCGCCGCCCGCTGCCTACCGCCGGGGGCGTCGTCCGCCCGCCGGTCCCGCGTCCCGACCCGGCGGCGTCGCCGACCGGAATCACCCGTCCCCCCGTGATTCCCGCAGGGCATCAGGCGCTGACCGCGTTGCAGCGCAGTGCCGCCGCCGCGGCGGCCCGTCGCTCGTCGGGAGCATGGTGAGCACCCCCGCCCTGGTCCTGGTCGCACACGGCACCAGGAGCGCCCGGGGTGTCGAGATGATCGCCGAACTCGCCGAGGCCGTGGCACTCGAACTGGGTGCCTCGCAGACCGGTGCCGGTGCGGCGTTCGGGGCCGCATCGGCACCGTCCGCGCCGCAGGTCCGCACGGCCTTCGTGGACGTGCTGGGCCCGTCGCCGTCCGAGGTGCTCGGCGCCTTGGATCCGGTTCCCACCGTGGTGGTTCCGGCCTTCCTGGCGTCGGGCTACCACGTCTACCAGGACGTGCCGCGAGAGGTGGCCGCGAGTGCGCACGCAGCGGTCGCGGTCACCCACGCGATGGGCCCAGACCCCGCCCTGGCCCACGTCATGCACCTGCGCCTGCGCGCGGCGGGCTGGCAACCCGGCGACGCCGTCGTCTTCGCCGCCGCCGGCTCCTCCGACGCCCGCGCCCGCCGCGACGTCCAACGCGCCGCCACCCTGCTCTCCGACCGCCTCGGCACCCCCGCCCACCTCGCCTACATCGCCACCGGCGAGCCGAAAGTCCCGGAAGTCGTTGCCGCAGTCCGTGATCGCGGCGCACAACGCGTCTTCATCGCCTCCTACCTGCTCGCACACGGCCTGTTCCATCAGCGTCTGCACGACGCGGGCGCCGACGGCGTCGCCGAACCCATCGGCGTACACCCCGCCGTGGTCGCCCTCATCGCCGATCGCTATCGCGTTGCCGCACACCGTCTCTCCACCGTCCGCGCGGCCTGAGCGCCCCATCGCGCTCAGGCGTCCGCGCCACGGTAGGTGTACAGGTCCTCGAGGAACTTGCGCCGCAGCGCCGGAATCTTCGCGGTCAGACTGAAGTACGTCCGAGCCGCGAACAGCGCCAGCCGCCCGACACCCGGCTTGTACAGCGGGTCGTCCCCACTGGTGCCGTTGTTGTCCAGCGAGTCCGCGACCCGCGCGAACCCGTAGGGCAGCATCTCAGCCTCGTAGCCCTCGACCGCCGCCAGCAGTGTCTTGCGCCCCCGGTCGGCGGCGATGATCTCCTGGCACAGCAGCGCCGCGTCCCGCAGCGCGGTATTGGCCCCCACACCCTGCCCGGGAGTCATGGTGTGGATGGCGTCGCCGAGCAGCGTGATATTCGTGCTCTTCCACGGCTCGACCGGCACCGACGTCGAAATCCGCAGCGGGAAGGCGGCTTCCGGATCCGACAGCTCGAACAGGCGCCGCAGATCCGGATGCCAGTTCTCGGTGACCCGCAGGGCGGTCGCGATCAGTTCGGCCCCGCGCTGCTGCTCGATCCCCTCCGGGAAGTGCTCGTGTGAGCTCCACACCGACAGGTTGATGTAGTCGCGGCTGTTGTCGAACTGCAGTCCCGACCAATCCTGGAGCAGCGCAGCGTCTTCCGGGTTCTTGGGGTTGCCGTCGGCATCCCACTTGAACTCCATGACGTGCAGCATGCCGAGCAGCCCCTTGGTCCCGAAGATCAGTGAGATGCCGTTGGCGGTCTCCGCGCTGAGCAGCGCCCGGGTCTCGGGAGTGAGCGCCGTCTTGGTCGCGATGGAGGTGATCCCGGCCTCCTTGATCTCGGCGTGCGGCAGGAACTGGCGGCGCAGCGCCGAGCGGGTCCCGTCGGCGGCGACCAGCAGATCACCGGTGTCGTGCGTGCCGTCCGCGAAATACGCTGTGACGGTGCCGTTCTCGTGCTGCTCGTAGTGGGTGAAGTCCTTGCCGAAGTGGATCACGTCGTCCATGCCGGTGAACAGGATCTGCCGCAGCGTGGACCGCGACACCGAGCGTTCGCTGTTGACGTCGTCCACGTCGTCGCGCAGCGGGATGCTGGCGGTGACGTGCTTGGACTGGGTGAGCACGTTGAAGTGCCGCGGCGTCCGGGCGCAGGTGGCGACGAAGGTGTCGAACAGCCGGGGCGGCAGGCACTGCCGCAGCGCCCGGTTGCCGGTCGGGTCGATGCCGACCCGGTAGCCGTAGAGCCCGTCCCGCCGCGACCCGTAGCGCTCGTGCACGGCGACCTCGATGCCCGCCTGCCGCAACCCGTGAGCCAGGCACATGCCGCCGGTGCCGCCGCCGATGATGATGACCTTCATGCCGTCACTTCCCTTGATTGTCGAGCATCTTGGTGATCAAGACATGCATAGCTTGCACCTCAAGTATCTTGATTGTCAAGATAAATCTGCGCACGGGTTGACCCCGGGGGAGCCGTGGAGGTCGCCACGCAGCTCGGCTAACTATGGGCGAATCGCCGAATTCGACTGGCGCTTGGTGGTTTACATTTCCGCATGGCAATGTGTAGCGGAATTTCGGTCAATGATCTGGAGGACCATCACGTGAAGAAGTTTGTCGCCACCGCCGCACTGGTTGCGGGTTGTGCCGCCGGAAGTTTCGGAACCGCTTCGGCCGATCTCCCGCGCCCGGACATCTACGACCCGTACCAGGCCTGCATGGCCGCGGGGCAGACGTACGACCAGTGCGCGGCGATGGCGAACGGCACGCAGCCCGACCAGCCGAGCGCGGGTTTCGGCTACACCGGTTCGGCCGCGTCGCACTCGTAAACAATTCGATTTCAAATTTTGGGCGGCGGGACTTCGGGGACTCGCCGCCTTTCGCGTTTCCGGGTTTGCGCGACTCCCGCTATCTCGCTCACCGGTATTGATCCCCGCATCGCCGTGACATCCGACGAGGATGGCGGCATGCCCGAACATCCCGCCCGCCGTGCCGGACTCGCCTCGCAAGCCGCGGTCCGTGCCAAGCGCAAGGACGACTGGCTGGCCCTCTTCGCCGCCGACGCCCGGGTCGAGGATCCGATCGGAGTATCCCCGTACGACCCAGCGGGACAGGGTCATTCGGGTCGCGAGGCCATTGCCGCGTTCTGGGACAAGGCGATCGAGCCCAGTCGCATCGAATTCCACTGGACGGATTCCTTCGCCTGCGGTGACGAGGCCGCGTTCACCGGCACCATCCGCAGCGTGCGCCCCGATATCGCGGTGGAGGTCGATCTGGTGGCCGTCTATCGCGTCGATGCGGACGGCGAAATCACCGCGCTGCGGGCATTCTGGGAACTCGCCCGCGCCCGCACCGCCTGACCGCCCTACTTCCCCGGCGTTTGCAGCGCGGGAAACCAGATGTCGGTCAGCACATTCGCCGCTTCCGCCGCCGAAACATCGATGGTCCCCTGCATGGCCCACCGCGTGAAGAACCGCTCCAACTGCGCGACCAGTAGTTCGATCCGCAGTCGTGCCTCTTCCTGCCGGTCATCGGGCCACCGGCTCAAATACGACGTCATGACATTCGGCAGCGCCAGAATTCCCTCGCGCGCCACCTCCCGGAATTCGGGTTCGAGTGCGGTCGCCTCGTCCCAGGCGGGCAGTAGGTCCTTGTATTCCTGGAACCAGTCGATGGCCCGCCGCATCCAGGCCGCGAATTCCTCGCGGGAGCCGCTGTCGAGTACGTGGTCGAGGTCTTCGTAGAAGTGCTGGACGCTGGGCAGCGTGCCCTGTTCGGCGATCGCGCGCAGCACATCGGGTTTGCCGGTGAAGTGCAGGTAGAAGGTGGCGCGACTGCAGCCGACCGCGGCCGCGATGTCGTCGACGCGGACCGTCGCGTAGCCCTGGGTGGTGAACAGCTGGGTCGCGGCCTCGATGAGTCGGCTGCGGGTGAGCCGCTTCTGCTCGTCGCGCAGGGAGGTGCGCTTGGTGGCCGGTGCGTCCGGGGTCTGCTCGGTCTGCATGCCGTTGATAATAGACGCAGATCTACTCACTAGACATGGTGTCTAGTGAGTGTTAGCGTGTGTGGCACGTCACGTCGGGTGGGGAATGTGACCCATCGCCGCACCAGGAGAATGAATTGCCTGCTCTAACTGCACGATCCCGTGAACTGCCCCGCGTCTGCATCATCGGCGCCGGCCCCTCGGGGATCACCGCCGCGAAACGGCTCGCCGAATACGGGATCCCGTTCGACTGCTACGAAGCCTCCGACGAGGTCGGCGGCAACTGGTACTTCAAGAACCCGAACGGGATGTCGGCCTGCTATCAGAGCCTGCACATCGACACCTCGAAGTTCCGCCTGCAATTCGAGGACTACCCCGCTCCCGACGAGTGGCCGGACTTCCCGCATCACAGCCAGCTGCACCGGTACTTCCAGGATTACGTCGACCATTTCGGCATCCGCGACCGAATCATCTTCAACAACAAGGTGATCTCCGCCGAGCGCGATGCCGACGGCCTCTGGGTGGTCACCACCGACAAGGGCCGCACCGAGGTCTACGACGCGCTGCTGGTCGCCAACGGCCACCACTGGGATCCCCGAATGCCGGACTACCCGGGCGAATTCGACGGTGTCGTCATGCATTCGCACGCCTACAACGACCCGTTCGACCCGATCGATATGCGCGGCAAGCGAATCGTCGTGGTGGGCATGGGCAATTCGGGTCTGGACATCGCCACCGAACTCTCGCAGCGCTTCATCGCCTCGAAGTTCTACCTTTCCGCGCGCCGCGGCGTGTGGGTGCTGCCCAAGTACGTCAACGGCAAGGTCGGCGACAAGGCGTCCATGCCCGCCTGGATGCCGCCGAAGCTGGGTCTCAAGCTCAAGCAGCGCTTCGTGGTGAAAAACCGTGGCCTGATGGAGGATTACGGCCTGCCCAAGCCCGATCACCTGCCGTTCGAGGCGCATCCCTCGGCCAGCGAGGAATTCCTGCATCGCGCGGGCTGCGGTGACGTCACCTTCAAACCGGCCATCACCAAACTCGACGGTGAGAAGGTGCATTTCGCCGACGGCAGCGTGGAGGCCGTCGATGTGGTGGTGTGCGCCACCGGATATCACATCAGCTTCCCGTTCTTCGGTGACAAGGCTCTGCTGCCCGACGAGCGCAACAAGTTCCCGCTCTACCGTCAGATGGTGAAGCCCGGCATCGACAATCTGTTCTTCCTGGGCCTCGCGCAGCCGATGCCGACCCTGGTGAATTTCGCCGAACAGCAGTCGAAACTGGTGGCCGCCTACCTGACCGGCAACTACCGGCTGCCCTCGCAGACCGAGATGACCGAAGCGGTGACCGCCGCCGAGGAAGCCCGCACCGGCCGCTACTACGACTCGCCGCGCCACACCATCCAGATCGAATTCGAGCCCTATGTCAGGGATCTGGAGAAGGAGATGGCGCGCGGCGCGAAGCGGGCCGCCACCTACGGTCACACGCTGCCGATTCCGGCACGCGCGGCGGCCCGGGTCTGAGGGAGGCGGAACAGATGAGCAGTGTCGCTGGTTTGTGCGCCGACGAATTCGCCCCGCTGCGTGCGGCTTTCACCGAACAGGTGGAGTCGGGCGCGGAACTGGGCGCGTCGCTGTGCGTGATGGTGGACGGCGAACCGGTGGTGGATCTGTGGGGCGGCTGGGCCGACCCCGACAAAACCCGCCGCTGGGCTCCCGACACCCTGGTCAACACCTTCTCGATCACCAAGACCATGGTGGCGCTGTGCGCGCTGCTGCTGGTCGATCGCGGTGAACTCGACGTGCACCAGAAGGTTTCGCACTATTGGCCGGAGTTCGCGGCCAACGGCAAGGCCGATATCGAAGTGCGGCACCTGCTTTCGCACACTTCGGGCGTCTCCGGGTGGGAAGCGCCGATCGTGCTGTCGGACATCTACGACACCGAGGCCGCCGAGGCCCGCCTGGCCGCGCAGGCCCCGTGGTGGGAGCCGGGCACCGCGTCCGGCTATCACGCCATGAACTACGGGCACCTGCTCGGCGCGGTGATCCGCCGCATCACCGGCCGGCCCCTGGGCGTCTTCTTCGCCGAGGAACTGGCCGGACCGCTGGGCGCGGACTTCCACATCGGCACGGACGCAGACCATTTCGACCGCATCGCCACCCTGGTGCCGCCGGACCTGCCGGAGTTCGATCAGTCGCTGCTGCCGCAGGACAGCATCATGTTCAAGACGCTGTTCCAGCCGCTGCTGGATTTCGCCGAGGTCGGCAGCCCCGCCTGGCGGAGTGCGGAACTCGGTGGCATGGGCGGGCACGGCAATGCCCGCTCCATCGCCCGCCTACAGTCGCTGATCAGTTCCGGAGGGGAGCTCGGCGGCCGGAAGTTCTTGTCGGACAAGACCATCGACCTGATCTTCGAGCCGCAGTCCGACGGCGTGGATCTGGCGATCATGCTGCCGCTGCGTTTCGGCATCGGCTACGGCCTGCCGCAGGCGCAGACCGCCCCGCAGGTGCCGGACGGCCGGGTGTGCTGGTGGGCCGGAATCGGTGGCGCGTTCGTCGTCAACGATCTCGATCACCGGGTCACTTTCGCGTACGCGATGAACCGCATGGAAGCGGGCCTGATCGGCTCGCCTCGTGCGGACGCGTACCTGAAAGCGACCTTCGACACAGTCAGGGGGCGTGCGTGATCGGCCTCACTCGGGCAAGCTGCGAAGGTTCGCGTTATCGGATTCGAGGACTTGATTAATGACTAGTGCAGTTGATCTCCAGGCGCTCGCCGCGCAGGTCGCGGGCAAGTTGACCGGGCCGGGCGGGCCGTTCGAAATGACCGTCGAGCAGGTGCTCGGCGCGCCTCAGCCGGTGTTCCGCAACCGGCACGCCTCCCTGCTGGAGCTGCTGGAGTCCTCCCGCGAACTGGGTGAACGCGACTATCTGGTGTCCGCCCGCACCCGCCTGACCTTCGCCCAGCACTACGCGGCGGCGGGTGCGCTGGCCGCCGCCCTGTCCGAGCGCTACGGCGTCGGCAAGGGCGACCGGGTCGGCATCCTGGCCGCGAACGCCCCCGAATGGGTGCTGACCTTCTGGGCCGCGCAGCGCCTGGGCGCGATCCCGGTCGGCTACAACGCCTGGTGGGCGCCGCGTGAGATCGCCTACGGCCTCGAGCACAGCGCCCCGAAGGTGGTCGTCGCCGACGCCAAGCGGGCCGCGCTGACCGCCGAGACCGGCACCGACATCCCGGTCCTCACCATCGAGACCGACCTGCCCGCGCTGCTCACCGAATTCGCGGGCGGCAACCCGTCGGCGACCGTCACCGAGGACGATCCGGCGATCATCCTCTACACCAGCGGCACCACCGGCCGCCCCAAGGGCGTGGTCCACACCCAGCGCAATATGGTGGCCGTCGCCGACTACCACCGCTTCATGGACGCGCTCGCCGCCGGTTTCCGCGGCCAGGCCTGGGACGGTTCGCCCGCGGGCCGCCGCTACCTGGCGACCATGCCGCTGTTCCACATCGCCAGCCTGCACAACCTGTCGATCCCGCGTCTCACCACCGGCGACGCCGTGGTGTTCCCGACCGCGGGCGAGTTCGACGCCGAATCCCTGCTGGCCCTGGTCGAATCCGAGCGGGTCACCAACTGGGCGGCCGTACCGACCCTGGCGAGTCGCATTCTGGGCGTGGACATCTCACGTTTCGACCTGTCCTCGCTGGCCGCGTTCTCGCTCAACTCGGCCCCGTCCTCCCCGGCGCTGGTGCAGCGGCTGCGTGAGCACTTCCCGGTGGCCTTGCAGGGTCTGACCACCAGCTACGGCTGCACCGAATCCGGCACGGCCGCAACGGTTGCCACCCCGCCGGAGTTGGCGGCCGACAACGAGACGGTCGGCCGCGCGGTCGTCGGCGTCTCCCTCGAGGTCCGGGACCCCGACGGCAAGGTCGTCCCCGAGGGCGAGGAGGGCGAGATCTGCATCCGCAGCCCCTACGTCATGCTCGGCTACTGGAACGACGAGGCCGCCACCGCGTCCGCGATCGACCCGGACCGCTGGCTGCGCACCGGCGACTTCGGCACGCTGCGGGCGGGCAAGCTCTACATCTCGGGCCGTCGATCGGATCTGATCCTGCGTGGCGGCGAGAACGTCTACCCGCAGGAGATCGAGAACATTCTCGACGAGCATGCGGCGGTGCGTGAGTCGGCCGTGATCGGTGTCCCGCACGAGGATCTCGGTCAGGAGGTGGCCGCCATCGTCGTGGTCGACGACCCGGCCACCATCTCCGAGGACGAGCTGCGCGACCACGTCGCCCAGCAGCTGGCCTACTTCAAGGTGCCCGCGCGCTGGCTGGTGACCGCGGATCCGCTGCCGCGCAACGCGACCGGCAAGGTGCTGCGCCGCGAACTGTCCCTGGGGGAGTGAATTCCTGTGTACGACACCATCATCAAGAACGGTCGCTGGTTCGACGGCACCGGCGCGGCCTCGGCCGTCCGTAACCTCGGTATCCGCGACGGCCGGGTGGCGAAGGTTTCGGCCGAACCACTCGACGAAACCGGTTGTGCCCGAGTGATCGACGCGTCCGACCGCTGGGTGATGCCCGGCATGATCGACATCCACACCCACTACGACGTGGAGGTGCTGCTGGATCCGACGCTGTCGGAGTCGCTGCGGCACGGTGTGACCACGCTGGTGCTGGGTTCCTGTTCGCTGTCGACGGTGCACGTCGAGGGTTCGGACGCGGGTGACCTGTTCGGCCGGGTGGAGGCGATCCCGCGCAAGCATGTGGTCGCCGCGGTGGACGGGTTGAAGACCTGGAACAGTGCGCACGGCTATGTGGCGGCGCTGGAGTCGCTGCCGTTGGGCCCGAATATCGCCGCGTTCATCGGACATTCGGATATCCGGGCCGCCCAGATGGGTCTGACCCGGGCGACCGATCCGAAGGTGCAGCCCACCGATGCCGAGCTGAAATCCATGGAGCACAAGCTGCGTGAGGCGCTGGACGCCGGTTTCGTGGGTATGTCGTCGCAGCAGCTGCTGTTCGACAAGCTCGACGGCGAGGTGTGCCGTTCACGCACGCTGCCGTCGACCTATGCGACGACCAAAGAGCGTCGGCGGTTGAATCGCATTCTGCGCGAACGCAAGCGGGCGCTGCAGGGTGGTCCGGATGTGGCGCGTCCACAGAGCCTGGTCGCGATGGCGATCAGCAGTCTGGGCATCGGACGCCCCAACTTGAAGGTGAGCCTGCTGTCGGCGGCCGACATCAAGGCGATTCCCGGTGTGGTGAAGGTCTTCCCGCTGATCGGCAAGATCATCAACGGTTTGGGCGGCGACTTCCGCTGGCAGCATCTGCCGGTCCCGTTCGAGGTGTACTCGGACGGCATCGACCTGCCGGTCTTCGAGGAATTCGGTTCCGGCGCAGCGGCATTGCATCTTTCCAACCAGTTGGAGGAGCGTCGCGACCTGCTCGCCGATGAGGAGTACCGGCGCTGGTTCCGTAAGGACTACGACAAGAAGTGGGGCCCGAGGGTCTGGCATCGGGACTTCTTCGACGCCGAGATCACCGAATGCCCGGACGCCAGTGTCGTCGGCAAGACCTTCGGTCAGGTGGGTGTGGACCGTGGCGGCGTGCACCCGGTCGACGCGTTCCTGGACCTGGTCGTCGAATACGGACCGAAGGTGCGCTGGCGCACCACCATCTCCAACCATCGCCCCGAGGTCCTCGACGCCTTGGCCGCCGATCCCAGTGTGCAACTGGGTTTCTCGGACGCGGGCGCACACCTGCGCAACATGGCCTTCTACAATTTCGGCCTGCGCCTGCTGCGCCGAGTGCACACCGCTCAGGAGGCGGGCCGCCCGTTCATGACGGTCGAACACGCCGTGCACCGGGTCAGCGGTGAACTTGCCGACTGGTACGACCTGGACACCGGGCACCTGCGCGAAGGCGACCGCGCCGACATCCTGATCGTCGACCCGGCCCGCCTGGACGACAGTCTCGACGCCTACGCCGAGAACCCGATCCCCGAGTTCGACAACCTGTCCCGCATGGTCAACCGCAATGACGAGACTGTCACCGCGGTTCTGGTCAACGGCGAATACGTGTTCGGTCTCGGCGAGCGTGCCGCCACTCTCGGCAAGGAACGCACCGGCGAATTCCTGCGCGCTGGCCACCGCTGACCCCGCGCGACCACTGATCCTTCGGGTCTTCCCGAAACTGTTTGAGGAGCAACACCTATGAACGCCCGCAAATTCGATGGCCGCACCGCGGTCGTCACGGGTGCGGCGTCCGGCATCGGCGCGGCCATCACGGCCGCGCTGATCGCCGAGGGCGCCAACGTCGTCGGCCTCGACATCGATGCCACCGGCCTGGACAAGAAGGCCGCCGAACTCGGCGACGCCTTCATTCCGACCATCGCCGACGTCACCGACGAATCCCAGATCGAGGTCGGAATCGCAGTAGCCGCAACCCGTTTCGGCCGCCTCGACGCCGCGTTCAACGTGGCGGGCGGCTCCCGCATCGGCGCGGTCACCGACCTACTGGAACAGGACTGGGATTTCACCATCGACCTGATTCAGAAGAGCGTCTTCCTCTGCACCAAACACGAAGCCCGCCTGATGAAGTCGACCGGCGGCGGCGCGATCGTCAACATCTCGTCCCTGGACGGCCGAGTCCCCATGCCCGGCGGCAGCGCCTACTCCACCGGTAAAGCCGGAGTGGTCATGTTCTCCAAGAACGCCGCTCTCGAACTGGCCCCTTACAACATCCGCGTCAACACCATCCTCCCCGGCCTGGTCGACACTCCCTTGGTGGCAGCGGTGATGGGCTACGAGCCCGCCAAACAGATGTTCCTCGACCGCATTCCCATGGGTGTGGCCGCCCGCGCCGACCAGATCGCGGCCCCGGCGCTGTTCCTTGCCAGCGAGGATGCCTCTTACATCACCGGTACGGAACTGGTTGTTGATGGTGGGTGGGAGATCTCGAACTTTCCCAATCTCGCCAAGCTTGCTGGGTAGCAAGGTGGATGAGGTGATGCTCCCGCAGCGGTGGACGTGATAGTCGCTGGGTGAGGGTTGCCCTCCTACCCCTGGATAAACCCATCACCGGTTCACAATGCAGGCTCAGAGATTTAGTTCAGCGTGGTTACCTCGCCTGCCCTACCGGACGTTGGCTGACGCGACCTGCGAGCCGCCACCCTCGGTCCCAGCCCAGGGACTGCACGCATCACCTTTCAAGACCAAGACCGCCCGGACAAGAACAAGCAAAAACAAGACCCTCGAGACAAGACCCGGAAAGACAAAAGCCCCAGACACTCTCGCCGGGAGATCTCGCGCCTTCGAACCAAGGTCAGGGAGCTCTCGCCGTGGTGAACCGGACACAATTTGACGGTGAGAGCTCCCTGACCTTGATACGGCGGGACGCGGACATGAGCAGTGCCAGGTCGTGCAGCGGGCAGCCTTCAGCACGGTGAATGCCGTGTTGGATGTGGCGGGCCGAGCTGCGGCTGTCCGCTATTCGGGTGCTCGGTGGGCGATGCGCGCTTGATACGCGAGGCGGGCGCGTCGATTCTGGCTGCGTGCCACCGATTGCGCGATCTGCTCCGCCTTGTGATGGCGATGATTCACGTGTGGAGTTTGCGTTGGATCGACGGGCAGGGGAGAAATCCACCCGGTCCGTCCGGCGAATGGGGAATCCTTTCCCATCACCACGGTTTTCCAACCGTTCGGGCCGTCATTCACCAAGGCATGGCAGTGATCGCAGGCCAGCGTCAGGTTCCTCAGGTCGGTGGGTCCGCCTTTGGCCCAGTCGGTGACGTGATGCACCGCGCACATCGAGGGCGGCGCGTCGCATCCCGGTCGGGTGCAACCCTTTTCGGAGGCAATGAGGGCGAGACGCTGCGCGGAGCTTGCCAGGCGGCGAGCGCGACGCAGGTGCAGCGGCATGCCGTGACGGTCGAAGATCGCCAGAATCGGCTTCGTACCCGCCGCCATCTTCAACGCCTCGTTGATCGAAAGCTGGGTACCGGTCGCGGTATTCGCGATACCCGCGGCGTTCTCCAGATCCTCGAGGCTCATGGTGATCACGGCCTGGACCGGAAGGCCACGGTGCTTGCCAAGCTGGGCCGGATCGATATCCGGGTTCAGGATCATCGCCAGAGCATCATGAATACGCATCGCCGTGGTACGCGTGTCACGCCGGGCGGCAGCCTCGAGGACAGCCTTGTCGACCTTGCCGTAGAACAGGTTCGGGCTCTGAGGGTCGTCGAGGTTGCAGACACCGGGGCGGGCGTACTTCGAGATGATGACATCCCAGACGGTGCGGACGGTGGGCATGATCCAGCCCTGTACCCAGGACATGCCGTCGGCGCGCTGGCGTCCGATTGTGAGGCCCCGCATACGCTTACGATCCGCGTCGGTGGTCAAGGAACCATCCGGGTCCAAACGGGCGATGATTTCACGCCCGATACGCGGCAGGTCATCCGGCCAGCCCTCACGCGAGTAGTCCAGCAACTGCGTTTCGACCTCGGTACGGGTTTCCGCATCCACAGCGTCGGGCAGCTGATGCAGGACTTCGATGATGTTGCGGACGTGATCGCGGGAGATCTCACCGATCTCGTAGGCGTGCGCGGTAGCCGCCAACGCAGGCTCGCGCAGATGTCCTGTGGGGTCCCGGAATTCACCGACCTGCTCGGTCACTTTCGCGCGACAAGTGGCGTCGTACTTGGTGAGCCGCAACGTATCCCGCAGGTACCGAACAACTCCTCCCGCACCGGAGGTTTGCGGCATCGACCGATCGGAGACTTCGATGATCAGGCGTGAATCCATCGCCGACAACACGCGCTTGCACATCTCGCACTGCTGCAAGAACTCGGTGAGCTCATCCTCGGAGAAGTGAGTGAAATCGGTGGAGGCCACAACATTCACCGCGGCGACCAGGTCGGCCATACCGCTCATGTTGGATGATTCCCCCGAATTCATACCCCCATTCTACTCCTGAATTCAAACGAAAGACACCGAATTCCCTTGCAGTATAAGGAAATTCGGTGCTTCAGAATGGCTTGTATTCCAGGCCTGTGTAATTCAGCTGTTCGCTGAAGGCGGTAGGTAAAGCGGCCCTGGGTCGAACACCGTCACCAGCACCACGATGTTCCCGTAAGGCGCGGACCCCTGTGCCATTCGGTGCCCGAACCGAGCCAGTGACATCCGCCACCCGTATTTGGCTTCGGTGGCCTGCTGTACATGGACCAGCAAGGTCCCCGCGGTGACGAGTTGGGCGAGCCCTTGGCGTTGGTGGGAGCCGAGGATCGGGCTGCGCCAGTCGCCGGGTTGGACGATGACCCGGTTGTCCAGGGCGAGTTGTTCGGCTTCGGCGGAGTAGGAGGAGACGCGGAACGCTATCTGGTTGTCGCCGATGGGGATGACGAGGCGGGGTGCGGTGACGAGTTGGCGGGGCCCGACCACGCGGGTGACGAGGACGGTTTTCGCCTCCTGCCACATGGCGGCCGCGGCGGACTTTCCGGGGGCGTGGGTGGCGGGGCGGGAGCCGGGTACGGGTTCGGCGATCTCGAAGCCGACGGGTTGGACGTCCGTGAGGGTGCCTGTCATAGCGTTCGGTCCTTTCCGTGACGAAACCACGTGCTGGAACCGGTTGCCGGGCAAGCGAATCGGGCGATCGGGAAGCTCCCGTCGCCGCGACATTGCGATCACCCATCGGGGTGGCGTCACCGTCGACCGCCCAATCGGCCCGTTCCAGCCCTGCGAGTCCGGAATCCCGACGCCCCTTGCGCCTCCGCCTCGCCGACCCGCGCCGACAGCCACACCCCAACACGTCACGGCCGCTGTCGGCCGATCCCCTTCGATAGTGCAGTTATCCGGACCGCCTGGCAACGACACTGGTCAAAGGGGGCGAATCCGTCGGTCCGCGCGCGGTTGCGGAGTTCGCGACGTAATATATCCGGCGGGGGTGGATCATGCGGCGAAGCCGAGCAGCGTGGGGTAGCGCACTTTTCACGATCGTGGTGCCGGGAACGGTTGCGGGACTTATACCGTGGCTGATCAGCGGCTGGCACGTCGAACACGAGCTGTCGCACGTGGTGGTGATTCCCGTCGCCGGAGTGGTGCTGATCGTGGCGGGACTGCCGGTGCTGTTGCAGGCGATCTACCGGTTCGCCGCCGAGGGTTCCGGCACGCCCGCGCCCGTGGCCCCGACGCAGCGGCTGGTGGTCGGCGGCCCGAACCGGTTCGTGCGCAATCCGATGTATCTGGCTGTCGTGTCGATCATCATCGGCCAGGCATTGCTGCTGGGGCAGGCGGCCGTGCTCTGGTACGGGCTGGTGGTCGCCCTGGGGCAGGCGCTGTTCGTGCGGTTCTACGAGGAACCCGCGTTGAGTCGCCGATTCGGCAGTGACTATGACGACTACCGGGCCGCGGTGCCCGCATGGCTCCCCAGGCTCACACCGTGGACCCCGGCCGGGGAGCGCTCGTGATCGGCGAGCTCAGCCTGCGGCCTTGGTGACCAGGTCGGTGATGCGCTGCTCGACACCGGCGTTCCAGGCGGTGAGTGCGAAAGCGGTGGGCCACATTTCGCCGTCGTCGAGGGCGGCCAGGTCGTTGAAGCCGAGGGTGGCGTAGCGGTAACCGAACTTCGCGGCGGTCTGGAAGAACAGGACCACCTTGCCGTCCTTGGCGTAGGAGGGCATGCCGTACCACAGCTTCGGGGACAGTTCGGGGGCGTGCTCCTTGACGATGGCGTGAATGTGCTCGGCCATCGAGCGGTCGGGGTCGATCATCTCGGCGATCTTGGCGAGCACGTCGGCCTCACCGTCCGCCTTGGTTGCCTTCGAGCCGCGGCGAGCCGCCGTCTTCAGTTCTGCCGCATGGTCTTTCATGGCGGCGCGCTCTTCGGCGGTGAAGCCGACGGCGGTCTTGGCGGACTTGGTGGCGGTGGTCTTGGTGGTGGTCATTTCGGTGCCTCCTGTGAGTGTCTCTTGCGATTGATTTCATCGTAGAAACGAGACACCCCTGGAGGCTTCTTCAAAACTGATCGGTTGTGAAAGACCTGTTCAAAGGCTATTTGCGAGGCAGGGCAGGGGTCTCCCAGGCGCGGGCGAAGCGGCGTTTGTCGACCGCGTGGGTCGGCTTGCTGCGGTAGACGACATAGGGCCGAACCAGGTAGCCGACGGGCGCGGAGAACATGTGCACCAGCCGCGTGTAGGGCCAGAAACCGATGAGCGTCAACACGATCAGGCCGTGCACCTGGAACGTCCAGGGGGTGCCGATCATCAGGTCGGGGTGCGGGTGCAGCGTGAAAAGGCTACGGAACCAAGGGGATACGGTCTCGCGGTAGTTGTAGGTGCCCCACAGTAGGTTGCTGCCCAGCGTGTTGAGCAGGCCGGTGATCAGTGCCGCCGCCAGCAGGAGGTACATGAGCTTGTCGTTGGTGGTGGTGGCCTGCCGGACGGCGGAGACGGTGAACCGCCGGTACAGCAGGATGCCGATGCCCGCGATCACGGCGAACCCGGCGATCGATCCGGCCGACACCGCGACCACGTGGTACAGGTGCTCGGAGACGCCGACCGCGTCGGTCCAGGACTGCGGGATGAGCACGCCCAGCACGTGGCCGCCGATCACTCCGAGCATGCCGAAGTGGAACAGCGGGCTGCCCAGACGCAGCAGCCGCGACTCGTACACCTGCGAGGACCGGGTGGTCCAGCCGAACTGGTCGGTGCGGTAGCGCCACAGGTGGCCGAGCAGGAACGAGGTGAAGGCGATGTAGGGCAGCGTCGTCCAGACCGCGGTGGTCATCGGCGTGCCTCCGATCCGGTGAAGGCGAGCGGGTCCGTGGCGAAGGGGTCGAGGCCGACCTCCTCCTCGGGCGGTCCCTCGGCGGCGAGTTCGGCGATGCGCCGGCGGTCGGCGGTGGTGACCGGTGGCAGGGTCGCCACCACCGACGCCAGCACCCCGGCATAGGGAGATCCGCTGTCGGACAGTGACAACCGCAGCAGCTCCAGTACCGGGACATGTTCGCCCAGCAGGCGTTCGCCGCCGACCGGGTCGACCGTGGCGGCGAATTCGAGCAGGACACAGAGATGGTCGGGGAGTTCCTCGTCGCCGAGTTCGACGCCCGCGTGCCGATAGGCGTGCTTGAACCGCAGCAGGGCCATCCCGCGTTTACGGGTGTCGCCGTAGGCGTAGAAGGTGAGGTGCAGGCTGGCGCGGCGGCGCATGTCGAAGGTTTCGACGTACTGCTGGGCCAGGGTGATGGGGTCGGTGGCGCGCAGGTGGGTGAGCAGGGGTGCCAGCTCGGTGCGGATCGGGTCCGGGAGTTGCGTTGCGGCGGAGTCGAATTCGTCGATAATCGCCAGCAGTTCCGGGCCCGGGTAATCGAGCAGGAGCGCGCACAGTCGCCAGGTGAGCAGCCGCGCGGCCTCGGGCATCGCCACCGTGGGTTCGGGGCGGCGGCGCAGTTTCAGCAGGCTCATCGACCGGCTCCGGTGGGTTCGGGTGCGATGGCCAGGTCGGGGTCCGGGGCGTGACCGCCGGCGCCGTTGCCGTCGGTCACGCCATGGCCGGTGGCGCCGCTGCCATCGGCCCCGGTGGGCAGGAGACCCGCTGTGCTCTTGCCGTCCCAGTTCAACAGGTTGACCCGGGTCGACTTGCCTTCCGGCGCGGCATCGTTGGAGTCCGTCAGGTGGAACTTGTCGGCCATGTAGTCGAAGGCGGTCATGCCGGGGCCGCCGTCGGTGTCGAGGCTGCAACCGGTGGCGAGGGAATCCAGTTCGTGCGCACGGGAAGTCGCGCCGGAGGGGATCACGTAACGGTGCTCGTACTTGGCGATGGCGAGCAGGCGGTACATGGCTTCGATCTCTTCGGGTTCCAGGCCGATCGCGTCCGGGATGGACAGGTCGGGCTCCTGGCCGAGGTTGATCGAGCGCATGAACGACCGCATCGCCGCGAGGCGTTGCAGCGAGGCGCGCACGGGGCCGATCTCACCGGCGGTGAAGAGTTCCGCCAGGTATTCCAACGGGATTCGCAGCGCGTCGATCGCGCCGAACAGGTTGTTGTGGTTCTCGCCGTCGTGGCCGGTCTGGGTGAGCGTGTCCACCACCGGTGAGAGCGGCGGCACGTACCAGACCATCGGCATGGTCCGGTATTCCGGATGCAGCGGCAGGGCGATCTGGTAGTCGACGATCAGTTTGTAGACCGGCGAATCCTGTGCGGCCGCAATCCATTCCGGGGAGATACCGGCGCGCTCGGCCTCGGCGACCACGCGCGGGTCGTGCGGGTTGAGGAAGACGCCGAGCTGCGACGGGTACAGGTCCTTGTCGTCGGTGACCGACGCGGCTTCGAGGACCTTGTCGGCGTCGTAGAGCATGATGCCGATGTAGCGCAGCCGTCCCACACAGGTTTCCGAGCAGACCGTCGGAATGCCCACTTCCACACGCGGGTAGCAGAACGTGCATTTCTCGGCTTTGCCGGTCTTGTGGTTGAAGTAGATCTTCTTGTACGGGCAGCCGGTGACGCACTGCCGCCAGCCGCGGCACTTGTCCTGGTCGACCAGGACGATGCCGTCCTCGGCGCGCTTGTAGATCGCGCCGGACGGACAGGAGGCCGCGCACGACGGGTTGAGGCAGTGCTCGCAGATGCGCGGCAGGTAGAACATGAAGGTCTCTTCGAACTCCAGCTTCACCTGCTCGGACAGCTTGGCCAGCAATGGATCCCGGCCCACCTGGTCGGGGCCGGAGCCGAGCGAGTCGTCCCAGTTGGCGCCCCAGGTGATCTTGGTGTCCTCGCCGGTGATCAGCGATTTGGGGCGGGCCACCGGGGTGGTGTCCATCTGCGGGGCGGACAGCAGATTGTCGTAGTCGTAGCTCCACGGTTCGTAGTAGTCCGACACCGTGGGCAGGTCGGGGTTTGCGAAGATGTTGAGCAGCCGCTTCATTCGCGAACCGGACTTCAGGGTGAGGCGGCCCCGCTTGTTGAGGGTCCAGCCGCCCTTCCACTTCTCCTGATCCTCGTACCGGCGCGGATAGCCTTGTCCGGGACGGGTTTCCACATTGTTGAACCAGATGTATTCGGTGCCGCCGCGATTGGTCCACGCCTGCTTGCAGGTGACGCTGCAGGTGTGGCAGCCGATGCACTTGTCCAGGTTCATGACCATGGCCATCTGCGCCATGACGCGCATATCAGTACTCCACTTCCTGCGAGCGCTTACGGATCGTGGTGACCTCGTCGCGCTGATTTCCGGTGGGGCCGTGGTAGTTCAGCGCGAACGATTGCTGCGCGTAGCCGCCGATGAGATGCGAGGGCTTGATCATGATGCGGGTGAGCGCATTGTGGATGCCGCCGCGTTTGCCCTTGCCCGCGGTGGTGTTCGCGTTGCCTTCGATGCGCGGCACGTTCACGGCGCGGTCCTGGGCGTGGTACATGAACACGGTGCCCTCGGGCATCCGGTGCGAGACGATGGCGCGGGCCACGACGATGCCGTTGCGGTTCACCGCCTCGATCCAATCATTGTCCGCGACACCGATTTTCGCGGCGTCGACCTCGGACATCCAGATGGCCTGGCCGCCGCGGGAGAGCGTCAGCATGTGCAGGTTGTCCTGGTAGGCCGAGTGGATGGACCACTTGGAGTGCGGGGTCAGGTAGCGCACGGTGACGCCGTTCTCGCCGACCGAGCCGATGTCCGGTTCGCTGAACAGGGCGGTCATGTCCAGGGGCGGGCGGTAGATGGGGAGTTGTTCGCCGAGTTCCATCATCCAGTCGTGGTCTAGATAGAAGTGCTGGCGGCCGGTGAGGGTGTGCCAGGGCTTGTCTCGTTCGACGTTGATGGTGAAGGGGGAGTAGCGCCGGCCGCCGGTCTCGCTGCCGGACCATTCCGGGGAGGTGATCACCGGGACGGGGCGAGCCTGGGTGTCGGCGAAGGTGATTCGCTTGCCCTCGTGTTCGGCGGCCAGGTCGGCGAGCTTGGTTCCGGTGCGTTTCTCCAGGGCGTGGAAGCCCTCCACCGCGAGTCGGCCGTTGGTGGTGCCCGACAGTGCCAGGATGGCCTCGGCGGCGTGGGTGTCCTTGGCCAGGGACGGACGCCCCTGTGCCACACCGGAAACGATGGTGCCGTTGACGCCCTTGAGGTATTCGACCTCGGCGTCGGGGATGGTGGTCACGCCCTTGGTGGTGAGGCCCAGGGTTTCGACCAGTGGGCCCAGGGCGGCCATCTTCTCCGCGACGCTCGGGTAGTCCCGCTCCACCACAACGATTTTGGGCATGGTCTTACCGGGGATGGGTTCGCATTCGCCCTTCTTCCAGTCCAGCACCCGGCCGCCGACCTGTGCGAGGGCGTCGGCGGTGTCGTGCTGCAACGGCATCGCCACGATGTCCTTGCGCTTGCCGAGGTGCTTCTCGGCCAGCCAGGAGAAGCCGCGCGCGATGCGGTGGAAGGCGTCGAAATCGGTCTTGGTCTCCCACGGCGGGGAGATGGCGGGGGAGAAGGCGTGCACGAAGGGGTGCATGTCGGTGGAGGACAGGTCGTGCTTCTCGTACCAGGTGGCGGCGGGGAACACGATGTCGGAGAACAGGGTGGTGCTGGTCATCCGGAAGTCCAGGGACAGCAGCAGATCCAGCTTCCCGGTGGCGGCCTGGTCACGCCATTCCAGTTCCTGCGGGCGGACGCCGGTGGCCTCGCCGGTCTGCAGGTTCGAGTCCGCGCCGAGCAGGTGCTTGTGGAAGTACTCGTTGCCCTTGCCGGACGAGCCGAGCAGGTTGGCGCGCCACACGGTGAGGACGCGAGGGAAGTTCTCGGGGGCGTCGGGGTCCTCGCAGGCGAAGCGCAGGTCGCCGGATTTCAGGCCGTCGACCACGTAGTCGGCGGCGGATTTGCCCGCCGCCTCGGCCTCGTCGGCCAGGTCGAGGGGGTTGCGGTTGAGGGTGGGGTACGACGGCATCCAGCCCAGACGTGAAGCGAGAGCGATGTTGTCGGCGGCGGTGCGGCCCGCGAACGCGCCCTGCGCCAGCGGGGAGGCGAAGGTTTCGGAGGTGAACGGGTCGTAGCGCCACTGATTGTTGGTCAGGTACCAGAAGACGGTGCCCTGCATCTGGCGCGGCGGGCGCTGCCAGTCCGCGGCGAAAGCCAGTGTGGACCAACCGGTTACAGGGCGGCACTTCTCCTGGCCGACGTAGTGGGCCCAGCCGCCGCCGTTCACGCCCTGGCAGCCGGTGAGCAGGGTGAGGGTGAAGAAGGAGCGGTAGATCTGGTCGGAGTGGAACCAGTGGTTGGTGCCCGCGCCCATCAGGATCATCGAGCGGCCCTTGGAACGGGCCGCGTTGTCGGCGAATTCGCGGCCGATGCGTTCGGCCTGGACGGCGGGGACGCCGGTGATCGATTCCTGCCACGCCGGGGTGTACGGCTCGTTCGCATCGTCGTAGCCGGTCGGCCAGCTGCCGGGCAAGCCGGACCGCGCCACGCCGTACTGGGCGAGCAGGAGATCGAACACCGTCGTCACCGTCCGCCCCGCCACGACGGTGGTCGGCACGCCGCGGGTCACTACCCCCGCGTGCGGCCCGTCGAAGCGGGGAAACTGCACGGCCGCAGCAGCTTTGGTGTGGCCGTGCAGGGTCAGCAGGGGATCGGTGTCCCCCAGGTCCAGGTTCCAGCGGCCCTCGCCCGCCGCGGTGAAGCGGTGGCCGAGAGAACCGTTGGGCACGAAGGGAATTCCGTCGGAGTCCAGCAGCACCGTCTGGTGCTCCGCGCCCTCGGCGATGTCGCCGAGATCGGCGGCGGTGAGGAATTTGCCGGGAGTGGCCAGGTGGCCGAGGTATTCGCCGTCGGCGCTCCAGCCGCCGTCGCGTTCGTCGAGGATCACCAGGTAGGACAGGTCCGTGTACTTCTTCACGTATTCGGTGAAGTACTCGGTGGTCTGGTCGACGAAGAATTCCTTGAGGATGACGTGGCCCATGGCCATGGCGAGGGCGGCGTCGGTGCCGGGGCGGGCGGGCACCCATTCGTCGGCGAACTTGGTGTTGTCGGCGTAGTCGGGGGAGACGACCACGACCTTCTGGCCGCGGTAGCGGGCCTCGGTCATGTAGTGCGCGTCCGGGGTTCGCGTCACCGGGACGTTGGAGCCCCACATGATCAGGTATCCGGCGTCGAACCAGTCGGCGGATTCCGGGACGTCGGTCTGGTCGCCGAACACCTGCGGGGAGGCGACGGGCAGGTCGGCGTACCAGTCGTAGAACGACAGCATGGAGCCGCCGATCAGCGAGATGAAGCGGGCGCCGACCGCGTGCGAGACCATCGACATGGCGGGGATGGGGGAGAAGCCCGCGACCCGGTCGGGGCCGTACTTCTTGATGGTGTGAACGTGTGCGGCAGCGGCGATCTCGGCGGCTTCCCACCATTCGGCGCGCACGAAACCGCCCTTGCCGCGGGCGGACTTGTAGGTCTGCGCGTGCTCGGGGTTCTCGACGATGGACTCCCAGGCCAGCACCGGATCCTTGAGGCGGTCCTTGGCGGCGCGGTAGAGCTCCAGCAGGGCGCCGCGCACGTACGGGTAGCGAATGCGGGCCGGGGAGTAGGTGTACCAGGAGAAGGACGCGCCGCGCGGGCAGCCGCGCGGCTCGTACTCCGGCTTGTCCGCGCCGACGCTGGGATAGTCGGTCTGCTGGGACTCCCAGGTGATGACGCCGTCGGAGACGTAGATCTTCCACGAGCAGGAGCCGGTGCAGTTGACGCCGTGGGTGGAGCGCACCACCTTGTCGTGCGCCCAGCGGTCGCGATAGAACTCGTCGGCCTCGCGGCCGCCGACCTTGTGCAGGGTGCGCATGTCGTCCGACACTTCGCCGCGGTGGAAGTACTTCCCCAGTCGCAGCAGTGCGTCGGCGGACGAGTGTCCGTTCTGCGAGATGGTCATGACGCCCCCTTCGAGCTGGAAAACCGGGCTTGCGGCTCGACTGTAGGGATGTGGCGGGAGCTTGGAAAACGGTTCTCTCACAATGCGCTCCGGGCCGCTGTGAGCTGTGAGATCGCGGCAATGTTCCGGTCACTGCGGGGTTGCGGCACAACCGTGTGGTTTCCGATCTGACCTGCGGAAACCTTCCGTTCGCGAGTGAAACGCGTTCTCGGATAGGGGGTTCGGCAGGTCGGCGGTGATGCTTCGGAAACTGCCGGTTCTCGCCTACTTAATATTTGTTAACACAACGAGCGATTGCTGAACGATCGCTGTCGAGAGGTCCCACATTCGGGGCGAGGGGGCGAATATCGTGCAGCTATGCAGCGATTCGACGGCGTGATCCAGAGTGCGAACGGTGGCGGCGCGATCATCCCGGTACCGGAGGCGATCATCGCGGCACTGGGCGGCGGCGGGCGAATTCCCGTCAAGGCCACTTTCGACGGGGTCCCGTATCGGGGGTCCATCGCCAATATGGGGGCGGGGCCGTGCCTCGGGCTGTTGAAGGGGATCAGGGCCGAACTCGGCAAGGAGCCGGGGGACACGGTCGCGGTGACGGTGGAACGCGACAGTGCCGAGCGGACCGTCGAGGTACCCGAGAAGTTGGCGGCCGCGCTCGAGGCGGCGGGTGCGCGGGGTGCGTTCGACGCACTGTCCTATACGAATCGCAAGGAGCACGCGGCGGCGGTCGCCGAGGCGAAGCGTCCGGAGACCCGGACGCGTCGCATCGCGAAGATCGTCGAATCGTTGGACAGGAAGGCCTGACCCGGTCTATTCGGCGATCAGTTCGGCTTCCGAGTCGAGGGCGCGTTGGTCGTCTTCCGAGACGCCGATGGTGCCGGGGCGGTATTCGACGGCGCGGAGGTCGCCGGTGTAGCGGTAGACGCCGTGGCGGTCGTGCAGTTGCCAGGAGACTGGGCCGCGGGCGTCGAGGCCGACGGAGATGCCGGTCCAGGGGGACATGCCGACCAGTTGGACCTGGTCGGTCAGGTGGGTGGGGTCGTGGGCGTCGATGGTGATGGTGAAGTCCCAGCGGAGGTGGGGGCGGACGGTGGCGGTTACGGTGAGAGTGGTTGCGCCGTCGGGGATTTCGCCCGCATCGACGGTGGCGTAGTTGCCGTAGCCGTTGTAGCCGAAGATCAGGTGGCCGTGTTCGGCGTAGAGGTGGTAGCCGCCGAGGGTGTCGCCGTGGGCTACCAGGACGCCCTCGTCGCCTCGGCGGTAGCCCGCCAGGGTCACCGTGATCGTGAAGTCGCGGTAGGCGATCAGGCGCTGGGAGCGGTAGCGCTCCAGGGTGGGGGTGCCGGGGAGGATGCGGACCGGGTCGGCGAAGCGGGATTCCTCGGGGCGGCGCCGGGCCAGGTCCTGGCGGGTGACGAGGGGGAAAACCGTGTTGTGCCAGGCGGCTTCGTCCCAGGCGGCGGCGAGTTCGGCGACCTTGTCGGGGAGTTGCTCGGACAGGTCGTGCAGTTCGGTGGGGTCGGTGCGGACGTCGAAGAGCTGCCAGCGCGGGTTGTCGATGCCGCGTTCGGGTTCGTAGAGGGCCAGGAGTTTCCAGCCGTCGCGGTAGAAGCCGCGGTGGCCGGTCATTTCGGAGTACTGCTCGACGTGTTCGGAGACGGCGGCGGTGTCGCGCAGGACTTCCACCGCCGAGACGCCGTCGAAGTCCTTGGCGGGCAGGCCGTTGCGGACGGTGGGGATCTGTAGTCCGGCCAGTTCCAGCAGGGTGGGGGTGAGATCGGTGATGTAGACGTATTCCTGGCGGACGCCGTCGTCGGATCCGTTGCGGGGCAGGCCCTTCGGCCAGGAGAGCACGAAGGGGACGCGGACGCCGCCCGCGAAGGTCTGGCCTTTGTAGAAGCGGAAGGGGGTGTTGGAGGCCTGGCCCCAGCCGCGCGGGTAGTGCACGCCGAGCTTGGCGGTGCCGATGAGTTCGTCGTCGTGTGGGACGTCGCGTTCGAAGTCGGGTTCGTCGACCTGTGCGAACTGGGCGAAGTAGGTGCGGGTGCCCTCGGGGCCGCCCTCGGCGGTGCCGCCGTTGTCGGAGGTGAACACGATGATGGTGTTGTCGAGTTCGCCGAACTGCTCCAGGGTTTCGACGATGCGGCCCAGGCTCTGGTCGATGCTGTCGACCATGCCCGCGTACACCTCCATGTAGCGTTCGAAACGGGACTGCTGCTCGGGGGTGAGCGAATCCCATTCCTGCGCTTCGTAACCCGGCTCGGTGTTGCGTGGCTTCTGCTGGGTGCCCTCGGGGAACAGGCCCTGCGCCAGCTGGGCGGCGAATCGGGTCTGGCGCAGTCGATCCCAGCCCTCTTGGTAGCGGCCCTGGTACTTGGCCTGGTCGTCCGGCTTGGCCTGGAGGGGGCCGTGCATGGCGGTGTGGGCGAAGTAGAGGAAGAAGGGTTTGGTCGCGTCGTGGGCGCGCAGGTCCTTCAGGTAGGAGATGGCGCGGTCGGTGTAATCGTCGGTGAGGTAGTAGCCCTCGGGGTATTCCTCGATGTTCACCGGGGAGCTGTCGGAGACCAGTTGATTGGGGTGGTAGAAGGAGTTCAGGCCCTCGAGGGAGCCGTAGTAGCGGTCGAAACCGCGGTGGGTCGGCCAGGAGTCGCGGGGGGCGGCGGGGTGCAGCGTGGCGTCGCGCACCAGATGCCATTTGCCGACCGCGTAGGTGGCATAGCCGTTGGCGCGCAGGATCTCCGGCAGGGTCAGCACGTCGTCGGCGAGTTCCAGGCGCAGGCCGGGGTAGCCGGGATCGGCGTTGGCGACGAAGCCGAAACCCGCGCGGTGCGAGTTGACGCCGGTGAGCAGGGCCGCTCGCGACGGGGAGCAGAGCGGGGTGGTGTGGAAGTTGGTGAGGCGCAGGCCTGCCGCGGCCAGGCGGCTCAGTGTGGGGGTGTCGATTTCGGAACCGAAGGGCGCGATATCGCTGAAACCCATATCGTCGACGAGGACCACGACGATATTGGGTGCGCCCGCGGGGGCGGTGGGCGGGTAGAGCCAATCGGGCGTCGAATCGGCGGTGGTGCGACCGGCGGTACCGGCGAAGTCGTCATAGCCACGGGCATGGGAGGGGACAGCCATGCGCCCAGCAAAGGATGGCATCCGGTCCTCGGGCCAGGTTTGAATTCTGGCTGCGCGCAATCGCTGATCTGTGCTGTGGGCGCTGTTAGCGTCGCCGCATGCTCAGCTGTCGAAACTGTGCCTGACGCGCAGGCCCGCGCGTCCCTCATTGTTCTTCTCGCCCCCTCGGTGCAGGTCTGCACCCCCGCCGCCCCCGACGCGGCTCGTATCTCGAGGATTTCCAGATGAATTCGTCCCCCGGCGGGCTCGATCGCCGTCATTTCCTGCGCAGCTCCGCGGTCGCCGCGGCCGCCATCTTCGGCGGTGGCGTGCTGGCCGCGTGCACCTCGGCGGTCAACCAGTCCAAGGGCAGCGGTGACGACAACGCGCAGCCGGTGCGCGGCGGCACCCTGAAGTACGGCGTCGCGGTGGACCTGGTGCCGTCGAACATCCTGACCAACACGGGAACCACGCCGTACGTGGTCGGCCTGGTCTTCGAAAGCCTGACCCGCTACCCGCACGACAAGCTGGAGCCGCAGCCGCTGCTGGCCACCAAGTGGACGGTGTCGCCGGACGGCAAGACCGTCACCCTGGATCTGCGCGACGACGTCAAGTTCCACAGCGGGCGTCCGTTCACCTCCAAGGATGTCGAATTCTCGATCCGCACCTACGCGGATCCGAAGTGGTCGGCGCAGCTCAAGAGCACGGCGGCCGTGGTCACCGGTTTCGACACCAGCGACCCGCACCGGGCGGTGCTCACCCTGGCCCACCCGCTGAGCAACCTGTTCGATCTGCTCGACACCGTGCCGATCCTGGACAGCGAATCCATCGACCAGCTGGGCACCGGTGACAAGATCGTCGGTACCGGGCCGTTCAAGTTCGCCCAGCGAGTTCCCAACTCGCAGTTGGTGTTCGAGCGCAACCCGGATTACCGGATCAAGGACCGGCCCTACCTCGACCGCGTCGAACTCAATGTCATCTCCGACAGCCAGGCTCAGCTCAACGCGCTGCGCACCGGGCAGATCCACCTCGCCGACGCCATCACCTACCGCGACCTGGAGAACCTGGCCAAGACCGACGGCTACGGCACCGTCCGCTACGAGGGTGCGGAACTGCAGTTCTACGTGGGCGCCAATGTGGCCAACCCGGCGCTCGCCGACGTCCGGCTGCGGCAGGCCATCGCCTACGCGCTCGACCGCGACCGCATCGTCAGCGAGGTGTTCCGCGGCGCGGGCTACGCGCTGAATGTGCCGTGGCCCAAGAACTCTCCCGCCTACGACGAGTCCCGCAACACCCGGTATTCGCGAGACCTGAACAAGGCCAAGCAGATTCTCGCGCAGCTGCCCAAGCCGCCGAAGCTGCCGCTCACCTACAACACCTCGCTCAAGACCTACGAGGAGACCGCGCAGATCGTCCAGGCCAACCTGGCCGAGATCGGCATCGAGGTCGAGCTCACCCCCGTCGACAACGCCACCTTCGTCAAACAGCTGATCGGCGGCCAGTTCCCGGGGCTGTGGGTCACCGACCACTCGTGGGCGCAGTTCGTGCCCTCCACGCTGACCGTCAGCGCCTACCCGTTCAACGCGCTCAAGAACGCCTCGCACTACGAGAATCCGGCCTACGTGGCCGCCGCCGACGCCGCCTGGCAACTGCCCGACGGCAGCGGACCGGACGCGGTGCGCGCCTACCAGGCGCTCAGTGATCAGCTGCTGGACGGGCTGTTCCTGATCGAGATCGGCGTGCGCCTCGCGCAGGCGGGCGTGAGCAAGAAGGTGCACGGGTTCAACTGGACCAAGCGCCGCGAGACCGTGTTGACCGAGGCGTTCCTGGCATGATCGCCTACCTGCTGCGCCGGGTGCCGTCGGCGGTGGCGGTGCTGTTCGGGGCGTCGGTGCTGATCTTCCTGCTGCTGCGGCTGGTGCCCGGCGACCCGGCCACCATCCTGGCCGGGCCGGACGCCACCCCGGCGACGGTGGCGGCCATCCGGCATCAGCTGGGATTGGATCGGTCCATTCCGGCCCAGTACCTGAGCTGGCTGCACGGCGTGGTGACCGGCGATCTGGGCCGGTCCTACCTCATCGGCGGGCAGATCTCCGAACTCATCGGCCGCGGTCTGGCCAACACCCTGGTGCTGACGCTGTCGGCACTGAGCCTGGCGGTGGTGGTGAGCCTGGCGCTCAGCGTCTCCGCCGTGCTGTTCGATCGGCGGTGGCTCAATGCCGTTGTGGCCGCGATCAATACGGTCGCGGTGGCGGTGCCCGCGTTCGTGACCAGCGTGCTGCTGGTGCTGCTGTTCGCCGTCGTGATTCCGGTGCTGCCCGCGGGCGGGATCCCGCCGGACGGGTTCCTCGCGCATCCGGACATCACCGTGCAGTACCTGCTGCTGCCCTCGGTGTGCCTGGCGTTGCCGGTGACCGCGGCGCTGACCCGGTTTCTCACCGAGGCGCTGCGCACCGAGCTGCGGCAGCCGTATGTGCTCACCGCTCGCGCGCTGGGAATTCCGCACGGGCGCATCGTGACTCGCGGGGCGCTGCGCAACGCGCTGCCGACCATGCTGACCGTGCTCGGTATTCAGACCGGGCAGCTGCTGGGCGGCGCGGTGCTGGTCGAGGCGGCGTTCGCGTGGCCGGGCATCGGGGAGTTGATCGAGCAGGGCATCAGCCGCCGGGACTATCCGGTGGTGCAGGCGCTGCTGCTGTTCTCGGTGGCGGTGTTCGTGGCCATCCAGCTCGTCACCGATGTGGTGCACGCGTCGCTGGATCCACGGATCCGGATCGGAGGGCGGGCATGAGTACCGACGTCATCGTGGCCGACGAGACCGAAATCGTGCGGCATGCGGAGGATTCCGCGCCGGCACCGCTGCGCTCGCTGCTGCGGGGGCAGGGGCTGGCGGGGCTGGTGCTGATCGCCATCGTCGCGGTGTTGGCGCTGGCGGCCGGACTGCTCACGAATTACGGTCCGCTCGAACAGATTCCGAACGCCAATCTGCTTGGACCGAGTGGCGCGCACTGGCTGGGCACCGATCAGCTCAATCGCGACGTGTTCGCGCGGCTGCTGCACGGCACCCGGGTGGACCTGCTCATCGCGCTCACCGCGGTGCCGCTGGGGGCCGTCGCGGGGTCGCTGGTCGGGCTCGCGGCCAGCCTCAACGGGTTCGCGGATGTGCTGGCGCAGCGGGTGTTCGACCTGATCCTGGCCTTTCCGACGCTGATCTTCGCGATCGCGCTCACCGCGGTCACCGGACCGGGGGCGCACGCGGTGGTGATCGTCATCGTGGCCACCGAGATTCCCATCTTCGGCAGGCAGATCCGTACCGCCGTGCTGGCCGTACGGGAGCAGCCGTACGTCGAGGCCGCCGCGGTGATCGGGGCGGGCAACGGGTGGATTCTTCGAAAGCATGTGCTGCCCAACGTGATCGAGCCGCTGAGCGTGCAGTTGGCGTTGTCGCTGTCGCTGGCCGTCTTCGTCGACGGGGCGATGAGCTTCATCGGCATCGGGGTGCGGCCGCCGGATCCGTCGCTGGGCTCGCTCATCGCCGAATCCACCCGCACCCTCGACGCCAACCCGGCCATGGCGGTCGGACCGCTGCTGGTGGTCTCCGCCCTCACCCTCGGATTCCTGTTGATCGCCCAGGCACTGGGCCGCGCCCGGAGGCTCGGATGAGCGACCACGACGACACCGCACCCCTGCTCGACATCCGGGATCTGGTGATCCGCTTCGGCGACCGCACCGTCGTGGACGGCGTGAGCCTGCGGGTGGGGCGGGGCGAAACCCTGGCACTGGTCGGCGAATCCGGCTCCGGCAAGTCGCTGACCGCGCGGGCCGTGCTCGGGCTGCTGCCCGACGGCGCGACTGTGAGCGGGTCGATCCGGTTGGACGGCACCGAGATCGTGGGGGCCGCCGAGGCGGAACTGCGACCGCTGCGCGGGACCCGGGCCGCCATGGTCTTCCAGGAACCGCAGACGGCACTGAATCCGGTGCAGCGCATAGGAACCCAGATCGCCGAGGCGCTGCGGGCGCACGGGAGGATCGGCAAGGCGCAGGCGCGGGCGCGGGCGGTGGAACTGCTCGGGCTGGTCGAGATCCCGGAACCGGAGAAGCGGGTCGACTGGTATCCGCACCAGCTCTCCGGCGGGCAGAAGCAGCGGGTGGTGATCGCGCTGGCGCTGTCGGGCGAACCGGAGCTGCTGATCGCCGACGAACCGACTACGGCTTTGGACGTCACCGTGCAGGCCGAGATTCTCGAGCTACTGCGAGACCTCCAGCGGCGCAACGGGACCGCGGTGCTGTTCATCACCCACAATCTCGGTGTGGTGGCGGCCATCGCCGATCGGGTGACCGTGCTGCGGGCGGGGCGGGTGGTCGAAACCCAGCCGGTGCGTGAGCTTTTCGCCGCCCCGCGCGAGGACTACACCCGCGAGCTGCTGGCGGCGGTGCCCTTGCTGCCGGATGCCGGGGCCGCCGCGTCGGACGTGGACGCGGACGTGAAGGCCGCGACCTCGGTGCAGAGCGGTGCGGCCGTTGTGGCGATCGCATCCGCACCGCAGGTGGCCGCGACGTCTGCGGCTGCGCGCGTCGACCACCGCGGGCTTGGTGATGACGGAGTCCACGGCGGTGAATCCGGTGGTCGCGGTGAACCGGAACCGGTGCTGGAGATCTCGGACCTGTCGGTCGTCTATCGCAGCCGGGGGCGCAAGTTCCAGGCGTTGCACGAGGTGTCGCTGACCCTCGCGCCGCGCGAGGTGGTCGGGCTGGTCGGTGAATCCGGTTCCGGCAAGAGCACTCTCGGCCGGGCCGCGCTCGGGCTGGTGCCCGCGAGTTCGGGTCGGGTGGTGTTGCAGGGCATTCCGCTCACCGGGTTGTCGCAGCGTGATCTGCGCGGGCTGCGCAAGCAGGTGGCGCTGGTGCACCAGGATGTGACCGCGTCGCTGAACCCGCGGCGCTCGGTGGTCGACGCCATTGGGGAGCCGCTGGTGGTGCATCGCGCGGCCTCGGGGGCGCTGTTGCGTGCCAAGGTCGGCGAGCTGCTCGAATCGGTGCGGCTGCCACGCGAATACGCGCAGCGGCGGCCGGGGGAACTCTCCGGCGGGCAGCGGCAGCGGGTCGCGCTGGCGCGGGCGCTGGCTCTCGCGCCGCGGCTGCTGGTGGCCGACGAACCCACCAGTGCGCTGGATGTGTCGGTGCAGGCGCAGGTGCTGGAGTTGTTCGCGGACTTGCGTGCGGAATATGGATTCGCGTGCCTTTTCATCAGTCACGATCTGGCCGTGGTGCATCAGGTGGCGGATCGGGTGCTGGTGCTGCGGGAGGGGCGTACGGTGGAATCCGGGCCGGTGGCAGCGGTTTTCGGGGCGCCGCGCGAGGAGTACACGCGCCGCCTGCTGGACGCGGTTCCGGCACCGGATCCGGTGCGGGCACGAGCCTCGGAATCGGCGCCGATCGCGGTGCCCCTGGCGCTCGGGGCTTGACGGAATTCGTGAAGCACTAATTCCGCATTGCGTGCAGAGACACACCGGACATATACCAACAGGAGTATTCGGTGATACTGATTGGATTAGTCGTACTGACCGGTTTGTTCTGAAATCTGTGTAATTATCCGTCCCGAAGGTGATCTCGGCGGCGCTTCCACCGGGAAGCGCGGTGGGCGTGGAGATTCCGTGAAGGAGGGACCGTGGTGGGTGTCGGAGCTGCATGTGGACAGGACTATCGGGAACTCGAGGCGCCCACCTTCGGAAACATGCTCCGGCGGTTGCGCGACAATCGCGGTGTTTCCCGCGAACGTCTGGCATTCAACGCCGGGGTAAGCGCCAGCTATATAACGCATTTGGAGAAGGGCGACCGCGGCAACCCCACCCGCGAGGTGGTCGAGGCGCTCACCCGCTACCTGGACCGGCTGCTGCCGCTGTCCGCCTCCGACCGGCGCCAGCTCACCGACCTCGCGGGCCTGGTCGGAGGCGAATTCCCGACCGTGGAGCAGCTGCGTGCGGCCATCACCCCGGAGATGCGGCGGGTGCTCGAACTGCATCGACCGAATCTGGCCGCGCTGCTGGACACCCGGGCGAACATGCTGGCCAGCAATGAGGCTTGGGAACAGGCTTTCCCGGGCGTGTCGGAAGACGGCAATATGTTGCGTTGGTTCTTCGGCAATGAGCTGGCCACCCGCGTCATGGTGAACTGGGAGGCCGATGCCCGGCAGATCGCACGGTGGATGCGCGGATTGATCGGGCGGTCGGGCCACGCCGAAGGATTCGCCGATCTCATTCGCGAACTCGGGGAATTCCCGAAATTCCGGCAGGCGTGGTCGGACGGCGGTGTGGAGTTCGCGCCGCACGTATGGACGCTGCAACTGCGCAACCCCGTGACGGGGTTGCGGCGCAAGATCTACGCGCAGACCGGGCGAATGGACGGCGGGGCGTACCCGGGACATTTGCTGGCGATTCTCGGACTGCCCGGCTGAGGGGGTGCTGACGCCGCGCTGTCAGCGAGAGGTACTGCAAAAGCATTGGAGTGCAGCGGTTCTGCCGTGGGCGAGCCGTGGGGTACCTTGGATGCGGCACGGATACTAGACGGTTGGTTCAGCCAGGATGGTGTGGTCATGCGAGACGCGGTGATCGTCGCGGCGGTACGGACGCCCATCGGACGGGGCAAACCCGGCGGTGCACTGGAATTCGTGCACCCCGTGGATCTGATGGCGCACAGCCTGCGCACCGTCGTCGACCGCACCGGCCTCGATCCCCGGCTCGTCGACGAGGTGATCGGCGGCGTCGTCAGCCAGGTCGGCGAACAGGCCACCAATGTCACCCGCCGCGCGGCCCTCGCCGCCGGCTACCCGGAATCCGTGCCCGCCACCACCGTCGACCGGCAGTGCAGCGCCAGCCAGCAGGCCCTGCGCTTCGCCGCGCACGCCGTCATCGCCGGAGACTGCGAGATCGCGGTCGCCAGCGGCGTCGAATCCGTCAGCCGCATCCCCATGGGCACCAGCCTGCTCGACGCCGACAACCTCACCGGCGCTGCGTTTCTCGAGCGATATCCGCAAGGCGTGCCCTGGCAGGGCATCAGCGCCGAACTCATCACCGCCCGCTGGAATCTCAGTCGCGCCCAACTCGACGACTACGCGCTCGAGAGTCACGCCCGCGCCGTCGAAGCCACCAAGAACGGCCTGTTCGACACCGAACTCACCGCGCCCGTCGAGGACCTCGCCGTCGACGAGGGCATCCGCTTCGACAACAACGCGGCCGCGGTCCGCACCCTGCCCGCCGCCTTCCACAACGACGCCATCGCGCGGCGCTTCCCGGAGATCCGCTGGCACATCACCGCGGGCAACTCCTCGCAGCTCGGGGACGGCAGCGCCGCGGTCATGGTCACCACCACCGAGAACGCGCGGCGGTTGGGGCTCACCCCGCTGGCCCGCATCCACAGCCACATCGCGGTCGGCGACGACCCCTTCCTGATGCTGACCGCGGTCGTACCGGCCACCGCGAAGGTGCTCGGCCAGACCGGATTACGGCTGTCGGACATCGATCTCATCGAGGTCAACGAGGCGTACTCGAGCATCGTGCTGGCCTGGGCCCGGGAGACTGGCGCGGATCTGACCCGGGTCAATGTGCACGGCGGCGCGATCGCCCTGGGGCATCCACTCGGGGCCAGCGGCGTGCGCATCACGGCCACCCTGGTGCATGCCCTGCGCGCTCGCGGGGCCCGCTACGGACTACAGACCATGTGCGAGTCCGGTGGTCAGGCCAACGCGATGATCATCGAAGCGCTGTACTGACGAGCGAATCGGGCCTCAGCCGCGCAGCGGGATGAACTCGGCCAGTGCGCCGTCCTGCGCGTCGGCGGGCACGATCACCACGCCCTCACGGTCGAGTAGGTCTGCGAGATGGGCGGTTTGGAGGCGGAGGTCGCCCTGCCAGCCGCCGGTCGCCAGGGCGCGGGCGGGCACGATGCGGGCCACGGGGGCGGTGAGTTCGGCCGCGTTGACCAGCGGGCCCAGCAGTGGGCGGGGGGCGCTGGCGCCGGTCAGGCCCTCGACGGTGGCGGGCAGCAGGGCCAGCAGGGTGGCCACGGCGGCGAAGGGATTGCCGGGCAGGCCCAGAAGCATTGGGCCGGAGGACAGTTGAGCGGCCACCGTGGAGCCGCCGGGGCGCAGGCGCAGGCGGCGCAGCAGCAGGGTGGCGGCGGTGCGGTCCAGGGCCGCGCGCAGCTGGTCGGCCGCGCCGCCGCCGGTCGCGCCGATCACCAGCAGCAGATCGCAGTCGGTGGCGGCCGCGAGCACCTCGTCGAAGGCGTTGGCGGTATCGCGCAGATGCACCAGGTCGAGGGTGGTGACGCCGTACCAGGACAGGATGCCGGGCAGGATCGGGCCGATCGAATCGCGGGTCTGGCCGGGATGCAGCGGACCGCTGCCGCGAATCTCGTCGCCGGTCATCACGATTCGCGCGCGCACCGGGCCGCGCACCGCGGCGGTGATGACCTCCGCGCTCGCCGCCACCGAGATCAGCGCCGCGGTCACCGGGGTGCCCGCGGGGGCCACCGGATCGCCGGGCTGCCAGTACTCGCCGCGGCGGCGGACGTCCCCGCGGATCGGGGTGTCGGGTAGTCGATGCAGCAGGCCGTCGGGGCCGTGCTCGGCGAACTCGTCGCGGACCACCGAGGTGGTCCCGTCCGGCACGTGCGCGCCGGTGGCGATGCGCACCGCCTCACCGCTCAGCAGGCCCGCCGGGCGCTCGCCGCCCGCGAATCCGATATCGCGGCGCAGCCGCCACGGGCCCTCGCCGCCGACCGCGTAACCGTCCATGGCCGAAACATCGAAGCGCGGCAAGGCATCCGCGGCCAGCAGCGGTTCGGCGAGGGTGGCCCCGCGGGCGGCGCGGAGGGTGGCCGGGCGCACCGGCAGCCGGGAGATGCGGGTGCGCAGCACATCCCGGGCCTCGTCGAGCCACAGCGGTTCGGCCGCGCGCCCGGCGGCGGTGCGGGCCTTGCGAATATCGTCGGGGGTGTCGCAGTCCTCCACCCCGGCCAGTGGCAGCGTCGCGGTGTCGGCGGGGACCAGGGCCTTCATCGGCCGATTCACCACGGAGTCCAGCTCATCGAGCGCCCGGGTGAGCGCGGCGCGCCGCCACACGCCCACCAGGTACTGCGGTCGGCCCGAGGCGTCCGCGGCGAACACCGCGTCGCTGCCGGATTCCTGTGCGCGGGAGAGCAGTTCGTCGACCGCCTGCGCGCTCAGGAACGGCATGTCGGCGGCCAGCACCACGATCAGCGCGGCCGGGAACTCGCATCCGGCCAGGGCGCCCAGGCCCGCCGCGATGGCCGCGACCGGACCGGCTCCGGCCGGTACCTCCTGTGCCTGAAGGACTTCCGGCGGCAACTCCGGCCGGTGCGGGCCGACCACCACCACCCGGGTGCAGGCGGTGACGGCGGCCAGCGCGGCATCCAGCATGGACTGGCCGCCGACCACGATGGCAGGCTTGTCGACGCCACCCATCCGGCTGGCCTTGCCGCCCGCGAGCACGATCGCGTCGATGGTCGTCACGATTCGAGTCCGCGCGCGCCGAGGGTCATGGTCGAAGATCGTAGTGGTGGCGGGTGCCGTCCGAACCAGCGGTGCCCGTGGTCCGAATACTGGTCGGCACTGTCCGATAGTTGGTACGTATCACCCGAAAGCTGTGCTTGCTAAGCAATTGCCGATAGCCGTTACGTTATGCGATTGGTCACGACACATAGTAGAAATGGTGATGTTTTAACCTTTGACACAATGGCATATGGCAGTATCCGAGCCGAGTGACCGGCGGAGTATGAGGCGTTCGGCTGTTTGCACCAGACGTCACACCGAGTCCCACTGTCCGGAACCAGAGGGTCTCAGAGCGATGAAGGTTGGTTTGCTGAATGTTTGTGGAGAGGGAACGGCGTGGGGCTTGGCGTGAAACCGAATAGGGACTCCGATGATCTGAAGCCACCGACATTCGGACTGCTGCTGCGCCGCCTGCGTGACGCCCGGGGTGTATCGCGCGAAAGGCTCGCCTTCAACGCGGGCGTGAGTGCCAGCTACATCAGCCATTTGGAGAAGGGTGATCGCGGCCATCCCACCCGCGAAGTGGTCGATGCGCTGCTGCGATATCTGGACCGAATAACCCCGCTGTCCGCCGTCGAGCGTCGTCACCTGCTCGACCTGGCCGGACTCGGGGTGGGGGAATTCCCCACCGTGGATCAGCTGCGCGCCGAAATCACCGACGACATGCGCCGGGCGCTGGACCTGCACGAACCCAATCTGGCCGCCTATGTCGACACGCGCTGGAATGTGCTGGCCTGCAACCAGAGCTACGAGCGGGCGTTCCCGGGCCTGGCGCAGGACGTGAATATCCTGCGCTGGCTGCTGGGCAACGAACGCTCCCGCGAGGTCATGGTCGAGTGGGAGGACGAGGTCCGGTTGACCGTGCACTGGTTGCGCGGTCTCATCGCCGGTTCTGGAGATACCGCCTGGTCGGTTGAATTTCTCGCAGAACTCGGGCGATTCGGACTATTCCGGGAAATGTGGGACGAAGGCGTCGCCGCCTATGGGCGACCCCGCGCCACCATGCATCTACGCGAATCCGGCTCCGGCCGCCGCCGCGATATCGCGGTGCAGATGTTCAGCGTCTTCAACGCGGCCTACCCCAGCCAGATTCAGATCTTCCTCGGCATTCCCAGCTGGTACGAGAACATCACCGCCGCCGAATAGGGCGATCCGCTCCAGCAGCCGGATCAGCAGCGGCGCAACCACATCCGGATGCGTCCAGGCCGCGCCGTGCCCCGCGCCGGGGATGGTGACCACACCGGCGGCCCCCGCCAGCCCGGCGGCCAGCGCCTCGGACTTCTGCGCGGTGCTGGTGCCGTCGTGACTGCCGCGCACCACCAGCGCGGGCGCGGTGATCTCCGGTAGTCGGTGCAGCACCGAGCGGCGGTCCATCAGGCAGCGCGCGGCCGGGATCACGGCCTGACGGTCCGAGCCGTACCAGGCGCTGGTCCAGGTGCGCCACTGGCGCGGATCGGTGCCGCCGATCAGCTGCGGGGCCAGCTCGGCCACCAGCGGCGCCAGGGGCTCGGCGCTCGCCCAGCGGTCGAAGAACTCACGGTAGTAAGCCAATTCGGCCGCGCTGCAGGCTCCGGCCTCGGTATCCACCAGCGCGAGCCCACGCACCCGCTCGGGCGCCAGCAATGCCATGCGCAGGGCGGCCCAGCCGCCCTGGCCGGTGCCGCCGACGACTGCGGTGTCGATGCCGAGCGCATCGAGCACCGCCAATCCGTCGGCCGCCAGATCCCAGCTGCTGAAGGGTTCGCCATCAGGTGACTGGGTAGCTCCGTGGCAGCGCGCATCGAATGTCACGAGATTGATGCCGGAGGCTGCCAAAGGTTCGCGCAACGGCTGAAACATGGTGGCGTCCATGAGGAATCCATGGGCGAGCAGGAGGGTGGGTCCACTGATATCGCTGGTGACGTAATGGATTGTGGCTGAACCGGATCGCACATAAGGCATGGTCAGACCGTAAACGTCGGGAGTGGTCGCTCCCTATATGTTTGCCCGAGTGGTGCCAGGCACCCTTCGGTGACGTTCCCGATGGGTACCCACACTGGCCAGTGTCAGTACTGCTAGGGGTTTGCCCCAGATCTCCCCAAAACTGGACAACAAGATCACGCGCCATTTTTAATCAGGCCGTAGCGCTTTTGGGACAAGCGCAAATTTCATAGGGAGGTAACAATGTTCGACGTCACCACCGCAGCTCGCCGCAACGACTTCCGAGTCGACCGCGGCGCCGGATTGCGAGCGTCGCTGGAGGGATTGCTGCTTCACGACGGTGTCGGCCTGGACGCGCGTATGCGCCATGCGATTGCCGCCGTAGTCCACCTCGCAGTAGACGCGCCGCTCGGGATCCCGGAAGACGCCGAAGAATTCCTCGGTCGCCTCGACGCCTCCTGGCTGTTCGCGGCCTGGAACGACAGCGATCAGGAACTGTCCATGCTCAACACCCTTGCCGGGGGCGAAGTTCCGGCATTGAGCTGGTGCGAACTCATGTTCACCACGGCATTGGCGCCGTGGTCGGGCACCCCGGCGGCAGTGCACGCCAGGCGCGTCTTCGTCAGCGGCGAACAGGCCAAACTGGCCGCCGTCAGCGGTGACTGCGCAATGGGCCGCGGGTAATCCACGGCGCGCACGTATTTCGAACCGAAAACGTTTTGAAGGGATGTCAGAAGTGAAACTGCTTTTCACCAATTTCGATGCGATGTTCGAAAACCTTGCGCGCCGCGATGGATTCGAGAACGAATCCTGGCATCAGCAGGCGCTGTGCACCCAAACCGATCCGGAAGCGTTCTTCCCCGACAAGGGCGGCTCCACGCGCGAAGCGAAACGCATTTGCTCGGGCTGCGAAGTTCGCAAGGAATGCCTGGATTACGCGCTGAGTCACGATCAGCGCTTCGGCATCTGGGGTGGGCTCTCACCGCGTGAACGCCGACGGCACGAACGCGGCGCCGCCTGAATTAGCGCTGCAGCAGACAGAATTCATTTGTTTCCGGATCGGCCAGCACCACCACCGGACCATTCGCCGGTGGAATGCCCGGGCCGACCGGTAGGGCGCCCGCGGCCTGCAGCCGGGCCGCCTCCGAGGCGGGATCATCGGCGGGGAAGGCGATGAGATCCAGATGGAGGCGGCCACGATCGCCCGGAGCGTCCGGCGTGCGCAGGAACTCCAGCCACGGGCCCTGCCCGGTGGCCGCGCGAATGCCCGCGTAGTGCTCACCGTCATGGGTCAGCGGCCACCCGGACGCCGCCGACCAGAAATCGGCCAGCCGCCGCGGGTCACGGGTATCCAGCACGATGGCCGCGACCGCACCCGTATCCACATACTGCTCACGCGGTTCCAGGACACAGAACTCGTTGCCCTCCGGATCCGCCAGCACCGCCCACGGCACCTCGCCCTGGCCCACATCCACCCGGCGCGCGCCCAGCGACAGCGCCCGATCCACCTGCACGCCTTGATGGTCCAGCGAACGACTCGACAGATCCAGGTGGATGCGGTTCTTCGGCAGCGGGCAGTCGGGGACGCCGCGGCGGGTGGCCAGGAAGGTCAGCGACACATCCGGGGCATCGGGATCCGGGGCGGCGACATCGACCGCGACGGCTCGCTCCACGGTGACCTCCCAGCCCAGTAGCTCCGCCCAGAAATGAGCCATCGTCCTGGGGCACACCGCATCGAACACCACGCAAGCCAGCCGGGTGGACATGCGTTCCACGGTAGCCGCCCGGCGGGGTGGCGCGGGTCAGGTTTCGTCGAACCGAAAGCGGGCGCGCCGCAACACCACCCGGCCGTCCGCGACGGGACAGCCCTCGGCGATCAGCTCGGCCAACTGCCTGTGCGCCAAATGCGGTGCGGGCGTACCGTTCGCGCGCAACACCCGATGCCACGGCAGGTCCGCGGAATCGGTGCGCATGATCCAGCCGACCGTGCGCGGCGTCGACAGACCGGCGGCCGCCGCGATATCGCCGTAGGTCGAGACCCGGCCCGGCGGAATCGAAGCCACCAGTTCCCGCACCCGCTCGATCTCGGCGTCGGTGGTCGCCATCTCAGAGCACCGACCGCAGCAGCGCCGCCGTCTCGGCGGGACGGGACTGCGCGACCATGTGATCGCAATCGAATTCGTGCACGGTGAGATCGGCTCCCAGTCGCTCGGTGAGGGCGGCGCGGAACGCGGGTGTCACGAAGGGCGGCTGCACCTTCATCGCCTGCACCAGCACGGTCGGCAGACCGCGCGGCGGCAGCACGAACGGGCGGGCCAGCTCACCCCAGTAGGCGACGATGGCGGGCAGCGTCATCCGCCAGCCCACCCGGCCGCCGGGGGTCGGCACCAGGTGCTCGGCCAGTTCGGCCTCCAGGATCCCGGGGTCCACATCCGCCCACGCGGTCTCGAGCTTGTCGAAGCGGGCCTGCTCGACGTTCGCGTAATCCGGGGACTCGAGCATGGCGGTCGCGATGTGCAGCATGAAGTCCGGATCGAGGCCGATCGCCGGATCCAGCAGCACCAGCGCGCGCACCAGCTCCGGATGGCGGTGCGCCAGCTGCACTCCCGTGGCCGCGCCGAACGAATGCGCCAGCACCACCACCGGTTCGCCGGTCTCGGCGCTCAGCGTGGCCACCAGATCATCGACGAGGGTCTCGAAATCCCAGGGCGGCACGCCGGGCGACCTCCCGTGGCCGCGCAGGTCCGGTGCGATGATCCGCACGTCGGGCAGGTGCGATTCGGCCAGCGCCGCCCAGCGTGCACCGTGCCCGGTCAGCCCGTGCAGCGCCAGCACAACCGGACCGGTCGAGGGACCGAAACGATGAATATGAAGATCCGCCACCCCGCCCATTCTGCTGCCTCGCGGCCCGATGAACAGCGCCTGCACTGTGACCGGCGGCACGGACAACTCATGGCAAACGAAAACTGTCGGGCCGGTCTGTTGAAATAGCCGACGTGATGCGATCGGATAGCTCGGTGCAGTTGGTGCGCCGAGCCGAGGCAGAAACCCACTCCCGGGAGTGGTCTGCCGAAATCCGCCCGCTGCTCGAGGACTTCGGAGCCGACCCCGGCTGGCGGCCGTGGCAGGTGCTGGGCGGACCCGGCACCGGCAAGACCACCCTGCTGGCCGAGGTGGCCGCCGCCCGCATCCTGGCCGGGGCCGATCCGGAATCGGTGCTGGTGCTCACCTACACCAAGCGGGCCGCCACCGCCGTGCGCACCGCCATCACCGCCCGCGTCGCCGCGGCCGCCCCGGAAATCGGCGGGGTGCCCGGGGCCACCCGCGCACCCCTGGTCCGCACCCTGCACTCCTACGCCTTCGGACTGCTGCGCACCTTCGCCGCCGAACAGGGCAATCCGCCGCCGCGGCTGCTCACCGGATCCGAACAGGACATCGTGATCCGGGAGATGCTGCGCGGCGACCTCGACGACGGCGCCGCGGACTGGCCCGAGCGACTGCACCCCGCGCTGCCCGCCGCCGGATTCGCTGAACAGTTGCGAGACCTCATGTTGCGGGCCACTGAACGCGGCCTCGGACCCGAGGACCTGATCGAACTCGGCCGCGCGCACCGGCATCCGGAATGGGTCGCCGCCGGGCGCTTCGCCGAACGCTACGAGCAGGTGATGATGCTGCGCTGGTCGGTCGGCATCGACGTCCCCGAGGCCAGCGCCCCCGCCCTGGACGCCGCCGAACTGGTCACCGCCGCCCTCGACGCCTTCCTCGCCGACCCGGAACTGCTTGCCGCCGAACGCAATCGACTGCACTGCCTGCTCGCCGACGACGCGCAGCACCTGGACCCGCATGCCGCCCAACTGATCCGCGCCCTCGGCAGTGGAGCCGCCACCACCGTCCTCGCCGCCGACCCGGACCAATCCGTCTTCACCTTCCGCGGCGCCGACTCCCGCTTCGCCACCGACCCCGGAGCCGCACCCGACCGCCGAATCATCCTGCGCCACAACCACCGTTCGGTCCTGGCTGTCCAGGAAGTAGCCGACCGGCTCGCCGCTCGCATCCCGGGGAGCCCGGCCCACCGCACCCCGCCCACCGCGCCGCCGAATCCCGAAACCGGTGGAAACGACCACCGGGCGAAGCGATCATCCCGGCCCGACAGCGGCGCGGCGGTTCCGTCCGGATCCCATGGCGAACCGGGGTATCCGTCGGAGAGCGGCGACCGCTTCCACGGCGCGCGGGTGGCCAGGGACCGAGCGGTCGAGGCCAGGCATGCGCGCACCGCCGCGGACGAGAATGCCTGGGCCAGTGCGCCACCCGAGGGCGATGTGCAGGTCCGCGTACTGACCACGCCCGCCAAGGAAGCGGCGCTCATCGCCGACCATCTGCGCCGAGCGCATCTCACCCATGGCGTGCCGTGGTCGCAGATGGTCGTGATCGTGCGCTCGGTGCCGCTCTCCCTGGCTCCGCTGCGCCGCGCCCTGCTGGCAGCGGGCGTACCGGTCCGGCAGCCACCGGCCGATGTGCCACTGGCTCGCCGTCGCGGTGCGGCCTGGATGCTCCAGGCCCTGCGCGCGATCACCGCGGGGGATCCGACCGCGCGACGTCATCCACGACCCATGCCGTTCACCGCCGACGACGCCTTGGACCTGCTCGCCGGTCCGCTCGGCGGCGCGGATCAGATCAGCCTGCGCCGCCTGCGTCGCGGAATCCGCCGCGCGGTCCTGGAACTCGGCTACCCGGAGCAGGCCGAGGACGAAGACGCGGCTGATGCGGAAAGCGGTGCCAGCCGGGCGGATCGGGCTGCGGTCGTCTACGAGGGTGGGGTGGACGGGGAGGCGGCGCGGTTCGCGGATCTGGATCGGTCGTCGGCGGAGATACTGCGGGATCTGCTGGTGGGCAAGGGGAATCGGGTACTGCTGGAGAAGTTGACGCGGGTCGAGGCCGCGCCGTTGCAGCGGGTGTTGAAGGCGCTGGGGCGGGCCGGGAAGGTGCGGCGGGACGGGGGCGGGCTCGAGGACGTGCTGTGGGCGGTGTGGACGGCGTCCACGCTGGAGCGGCGGTGGGTGGGGCAGTCCGAGCGCGGGGGAGCGGTCGGGATGCAGGCGGATCGGGATCTGGACGCGGTGGTGGGGATGTTCGAGGCGGCGGCCGCGTATGTGGACCGGCTGCCGCGCGCCACCATCGAAGGGTTCGTGGAATACCTGGAGCAGCAGCAGATTCCACAGGACAACGCGCCGGTCACCGACCCGGGGGAGGCTGTGACCATCTGCAGTGCGCACGCCGCGGCCGGGCGGGAGTGGGACACGGTGGCGGTCGCCGCTGTGCAGGAGGGGATCTGGCCGAACCTGCGGCCGCGCGGCACCCTGCTCGGCGTCGAGGAGCTGGTGGATCTGCTTGCGGGCGTGGGTGGTTCGGGCGAGAAGGTGAGCCGGGCCGCGCCGCTGCTGGCCGAGGAGCGGCGGCTGCTGCTGGTGGCGTGCAGCCGGGCGAAGCGTTCACTGCTGGTGACCGCGGTCGAATCCGTCACGGGGGACCAGGATCTGGTGCCGTCGCGGTTCCTCGCCGAACTCGACGCCGACGCGGACGCCGGGCAGCCGGGCCGGATTCCGCCGCCGATCGACCCGGGGCGGGCGCTGGCCATGCACGCCCTCATCGCCGAATTGCGCGCCGCCGCTTGCGATCCGGAGGCGCTGCCGGAACGCCGGGCGCGGGCCGCCCGACAGCTGGGACGACTGGCGGAGGCAGGCGTACGCGGCGCGCACCCCGACGACTGGTACGGCACCGCCGAACTCTCCAGCACCGATCCGCTGTGGGACAACGTGGACGGGGCCATCGCGCTGTCGCCGTCCACCGTGGACCAGCTCTCCACCTGCCCGCTGCGCTGGGCGCTGGAACGCCACGGCGGCGGTGACGGCGAGAACCCGCACGCGCTCAAGGGAAATCTGGTGCACACCCTGGTGCAGGCGCTGGCCGGGCAGGTCAGCGAGGCGCAGGTGAAGCAGGCGCTGGTGAAGGCGTGGAAGAAGGTCGACCCGGGCGCGCAGGAGGGCGAGAACTGGTATTCCCGTGCCGAACTGCGCCGCACCGAGACCATGGTCGACACCTTCCTGTCCTGGCTGCGCAATACCCGCGACGAGCTCACCTCGGTCGGCGTGGAGGTGCCGGTGGACTGCATCCTGCCCGCGCGCGGACCGGGCGAGCAGGCGGTGCGGATCAGCGGCCGGGTGGATCGGGTGGAGCGGGATGCGTTGGGGCGCTTCGTCATCGTCGACGTCAAGACCGGCAAGACGCCCATCTCCCGGCAGGCCGCCGAGGACCACGCGCAGCTCGCCACCTACCAGGTGGCTGCGGCGGAAGGCGCGCTCGGCGACGGCGAACCGGGTGGCGCGCGACTGGTGTACGTGGCCAAACCGAACGCGAAAGAAGGTGCGACTCAGCGCATGCAGCCGGGTCTCGACGCCGACGGCATCGACGCCTGGCGCGGAGTCATCCACGACGCCGCCGACGCCTCGAAGGGACCCAGCTACCTGGCCATGCGCAATGACGGCTGCCGGCACTGCAAGGTCGCCGGCAGCTGCCCGGTGCAGGACACCGGTCGGCAGGTGACCGACGAGTGATCAGCCCGCGTCAGCTCGCCGACGCTCTGGGCCTGCCGCCCCCGACCGACGAACAGGCCGCCGTCATCTCGGCCGAGCCGGGACCGACGCTGGTGGTGGCCGGTGCGGGCGCCGGCAAAACCGAGACCATGGCCGCCCGGGTGGTGTGGATGGTCGCCAACGGCCTGGTCGAACCCGAACAGGTGCTGGGCCTCACCTTCACCCGAAAAGCCGCCCAGCAGTTGACGACCCGCATCCGCACCCGCCTGGCCCGCCTGGCGGGTGCGCCGCTGCTGCGCGACGTCGACCCCACCGGCCGGTTGCGCGGCGTCCTGTCCAACTCCGAACCCGAGATCAGCACCTACCACTCCTACGCGGGCCGCCTGCTCACCGAATACGGCCTGCTGCTCCCCGTCGAACCCACCGCCACCCTGCTCACCCAGACCCAGCTCTGGCAGCTCGCCTACCGGGTCGTCTCCACCTGGGACGGCGACCTCGACACCGACCGCAGCCCCGTCGGCGTCACCGAAGCCGTCCTCGCCCTGTCCGGCCAACTCGCCGAACACCTGGTGGAGCCGCACCAATTGGCAAGCGCCCACCTGGAATTGGAGCGCCTGGTCGATACGCTGCCCGCCGGTCCGAGGCAGAAGGGCGGCCCGAAGAAAGCCCTGCGCGACATAGTCGACGCCCAGAAGGACCGCGTCGCCCTCCTGCCCCTGGTCGAGCGTCTGGCCGAAGAACTCCGCCGCCGTGGCGCGCTGGACTTCGGCGCACAGATGTCACTGTCTGCCCGCCTCGCGGCGACCCATCCGGAAGTCGGTGCGGCAGAACGCGACCGCTTCGGCCTCGTCCTACTCGACGAATACCAGGACACCGGCCACGCTCAACGCATCCTGCTCTCCGCCCTCTTCGGCGCGTCCCGCCCGGCCGCCGCATCGGACAGACGCGACGGTCGCGCCGCCCGGCGGACGGATGCCTCGGCGGCGAAATTCGCTGGCGAAGAACCGCCTACAGGCAGTGGTATTCCGAGGGAAGCCGATCTCGTCGGCCGGACCCCGCCCGACACCAACGATTCATCGGTGGAGTCTGCTGCCGGTGCGGGCCTCGAGAATGGCCGCGATGCGCGCGCGGGTGGACCTGCCGCGCTGCTGGGGGGTGGGGCGCGGCGGAGGCTGGCGGTGACCGCGGTCGGTGATCCGATGCAGTCCATCTATGGGTGGCGTGGGGCTTCGGCGGCGAACCTGCCACGGTTCGCGACCGACTTTCCCTTTGCGCCAGGGGTTCCCGCGCCGATCCTGCCGTTGCTGACCAGTTGGCGGAATCCGCCGGAGGCCCTCGATCTGGCGAACCTGGTGGTGGACCCGCTGCGGCAGCAGGCGATACGGGGCGGTGGGGTCACGGTGGACGCGTTGCGGCCTCGGCCCGGCGCGACCGCTGGGGTGGTGGCCTTCGCGCTGGCGGAAACTGTTGCTGAGGAACGGGATTGGGTTTCGGAGCGGATCGCCGCGGAATGGGCGGCGGCGGCGGACGCGGGGGAGCAGCCGCCCACTTCGGCGGTGCTGGTGCGGCGCAATGCCGATGCGGCGCCGCTGGCGGAATCGCTGCGTGCGCACGGGCTTCCGGTGGAGATCGTGGGTCTGGGCGGACTGCTGCACACGCCCGAGGTCGCCGATATCGTCGCCACCCTGCGCCTGATCGCCGACCCCGCGGCCGGTAGCGCGGCGATGCGGCTGCTGACCGGGGCTCGCTGGCGCATCGGGCTTTCCGATATCGCCGCGCTGTCGCGGCGGGCGCGGGAACTGTCCATTCGGCGACCGGCGGGGCAGTCCGACGCCATCACCGACACCGCGACCCTCGACGAGGCGCTGCGCGAGGTCGCGCCCGAACCGGCCGAGAAGGCGGGGCTCGGCGATGCCATCGCCGATCCCGGTGAGGCGGAGGAGTATTCGCCGCTCGGGTTCGCCCGCATCACCGTGCTCGGTCAGGAACTCACGGCGCTGCGTGAGCGGGCGGGGCAGCCGCTGGCCGAACTGGTCGCCGATGTCGAGCGCACCATCGGCGTGGGTGTGGAGACACAGGCGCGGCGCGCGGTGGCCGCCGCCGGGCGCGAGCACCTCGACGCCTTCGCCGAAGTGGTCGCCGGATACTCCGTGGATCACCGGTCATCGCTCAGTGGCCTGCTCGAATTCCTTTCCGCCGCAGAAGAAGTCGAGAACGGCCTGGAACCCGGCGAGGTCGAGGTCGCGCACGACCGGGTGCAGATCCTCACCGTGCACGCCGCCAAGGGCCTGGAATGGGAGGTGGTCGCGGTGCCGCACGTGGTGGAGGGCACCTTCCCGTCCGGCACCGGCACCGCCACCTGGATGGGCGCGCTCGCCGAACTCCCCACCACCCTGCGCGGCGACCGCGCCCAGGAAGACGCCACCGACGGCGTCCCGGTCCTCGACCTGTCCGACATCTACGACCGCACCGACCTCGAACGTGTTCTGGAGCAACACAAGAAGGCCCTCGCGCACCGCCGCCTCGACGAGGACCGGCGGCTGTTCTACGTGGCCCTCACCCGCACCGAACGCGCCCTGTTCGTCTCCGCTCACCACTGGTCGGAGACCGGCGCGAAACCCAAGGGGCCGTCGGACTTCCTGCTCGAACTCAAGAACGAACTGGAATCCCCGGATTCCGCGCTGTCGCAGGCCATCAGCGTCGATCGCTGGGACGATCCGCCGCTGCCCGACACTCCCAACCCGTTCACCGACAACCCGCAGAGCGCCGCCTGGCCCCGCGACCCGCTCGGCGATCGGCGCGAATCCGTCGAAGCGGGTGCGGCACTGGTGAAGACCGCGCTCACCACCCTGCGCACCGAAGCCCGCCCCGAACAGGCCGCCTTCGACTTCGGCCCCGAATTCCGGCTGCCCGCAACGCATCCCGGCCGCCACGATCCCGCCGAGGACGATCCGGAGGGCTGGGCCACCGACGTGGACGCCCTGCTCGCCGAACACCTCGCCGCCGGGCAATCGGTGCGCGAGGTGGAACTGCCCGGCCAGCTGGCCGCCACCGCCCTGGTCGACCTGCGCGCCGATCCGGCCAAACTGGCCGCGCGCCTGCGCCGTCCACTGCCGTACCCGCCCAGCCCGTACACGCGCCGCGGCACCGCCTTCCACGCCTGGCTGCAACGCTGGTTCGCGGGCACCCGCCTGCTCGGCTTCGACGACCTGCCCGGTGCGGCCGATGTCGCCGACACCGACGCCGACCTGATGCGCCTGCAGGAGGCCTTCCTCGCCTCGCCGTGGGCCGAACGCAATCCCGTCGAGGTGGAGATCTCCTTCGAAACCTCCATCGCGGGCACCGTGATCCGCGGCCGCATGGATGCCGTCTTCCGCACCCCGGACGGCGGCTGGCTGGTGATGGACTGGAAGACCGGCGCGGAACCCGCTGCCGCGGAAGAGGATTCGGTTTCGGTTCAGCTGGCCGTCTATCGGCTGGCCTGGGCGCGCCTGGAAGCCGCCCGCAGCGGCCTGCCGGAAGCCGACATCCTCGCCCGCATCGGCGCGGCCTTCCACTACGTCCGCAGCGGCCGCACCATCTCTCCCGAACACCTCCCCGGCCCGACCGAACTCGCCTCCATCATCACGACCGCCGCCCCCCGCAAACTCCCCCCGATCCCACCTCACGACCCGGAGGACGACGCCCCCACCGCCGTCGAATTCCTGCGCCCCCCTCCGGATCCCGCCGCAATTCCCCTCCCCTTCGACGACTACGACCCGGGCCCACCACCCGAGGACCGCATCTACCCGCCGATCGACCCGGCCTATCCGCCGATCGATTTCGAGCCCCCGCCGGACCCCGAATGGTTCCCACCCGACCCGCTCGGCGGCTGATTCCGCGCGCGATCGCCGGGCGACGCGCGCGCCCGGCGACCGCGTCCCGCGGCCGTTCGCCCGGTACGCTGCGGACCTGTGCCGCAGCTAGCAATCCCCGAAATGGCCGGTGATCCCCGTGTTCGGTGATTCGTCGCGCGGATTCGCGGGTCTCACCGCCCGCCCCGATTTCGCCCTGGTCGGCATTCTGCGAGTGCCGTCCGCGCAATCGAGCCCCTGGTATTCGCTGGTCCGACGGCTCGGACTGGCGGTGGGACTGCTGGTGCTGGCGACCGTGGTCGTCTACATCGGGCGCGAGGGCTATCACGACAACGCCCGCGAGGAGATGGGCTGGCTGGACGCCGCGTACTACGCGACCGTCTCGCTGTCCACCACCGGCTACGGCGACATCACACCCGTCACGCCGACGGCGCGGCTGATCAATATCCTGGTGGTCACCCCGCTGCGGATCATGTTCCTCATCGTGTTGGTCGGCACCACCCTGGCGGTGCTCACCGAACGATCCCGGCAGGCGTTCAAGATTCAGCGATGGAGGCGCTCCGTGCGTAATCACACCGTGGTCGTCGGCTACGGCACCAAGGGCCGTACCGCCGTCGACGCCATGCTCGCCGACGGCGTCCAAGCCGCCGACGTGGTGGTCGTCGACACCGACCCGCAGGTGCTCGAGGCCGCCGCCAACGCCGGACTGGTCACCGTGCAGGGCTCGGCCACCCGCTCGGATGTGTTGCGGCTGGCCGGAGTTCAGCACGCGTCCGCCGTCGTGGTCGCCGCCAACCGCGACGACACCGCCGTCCTGGTCACCCTCACCGCCCGCGAAATCAACCCGCGCGCAAAGATTTCCGCCGCCGTGCGGGAAGCCGAGAACACCCACCTGCTGCGGCAGTCCGGCGCGGATTCGGTGGTCGTCTCCTCCGAGACCGCGGGCCGCCTGCTCGGCATCGCCACCACCACCCCCAGCGTCGTCGACATGATCGAGGACCTGCTCACCCCAGAAGCCGGATTCGCCATCTCCGAACGTGAGGTGGAGACCGAGGAGGTCGGCGGCTCCCCGCGCCACCTGCGCGACATCGTGCTCGGCGTGGTCCGCGAGGGCCGTCTCTACCGGGTCGGCGACCCGGAAACCGATGCCCTGGAATCTGCCGACAAACTGCTCTACGTACGGCGCGTCCAGGGCTGAGCACCCGACCCGGCTAGTCTCGACCTGTGTCAGGTTTTCAGCTGAATGCTGTTCCGCTGCTGTCTCGTACCTCGCTCGACCGCGCGGAGGACCTCCGCGCCGACGAGCAAGCACTCAAAGAGGGCTGGGCGCAGGCAAAACTGCTACGCATGAACAAGCGCGGGCAGGTCCGGGTCGAGGACGGCACGGTGGTGCTCGAACCGGCCGTCGGCCTCGCCGCCGACCCCGCGCCCGAGGCCGTGTTCCTCGGTGTCCGCGACGGCATCCACCTGTGGGCGGTGCGTGACAACGCCCTCGACGGCACCCTGGCCGACCTGCGCGCCTACGGCACCACGCTGCAACTCGACGATTTCGGCACCGGGCTGCTCTCCACCGCCATCGCCCTGCTGAACTGGCACGACCGTGCCGGATTCAGTGCGGCCGACGGCGGCACCACGCGCTCGACCAACGGCGGCTGGTCGCGTACCAGCGAGACCGGGCACGAGGAGTTCCCGCGCATCGACCCCGCGGTCATCTGCCTGATCCACGACGGTGGCGACCGCGTCTTGCTGGGCCGTCAGAACAGCTGGCCGGAAGGCCTGTTCTCGCTGCTCGCCGGATTCGTCGAGGCGGGGGAGTCTCTGGAGCGCTGCGTCGAGCGCGAGATCAAGGAGGAGGTCGGCGTCGACGTCCGCGACATTCGCTACCTGGGCAGCCAGCCGTGGCCGTTCCCGCGCTCGCTGATGCTGGGCTTCACCGCGCAGGCCGATCCGGAGCAGCCGCTGACCTTCCATGACGGTGAGATCGTCGAGGCCCACTGGTTCACCCGCGCGGAGGTGCGCCAGGCCCTGGCGGCCGGGGCGTGGGGCGCGCAGGACTCGGGCGAGTTCGCGGCCACCGACCGCAGGCTGCTGCTGCCGGGCTCGATCTCCATCGCCCGCACCATCGTCGAATCCTGGGCGGCCGCAAGCTGATTCGGGCTCAACGCACAAGAAGTAGCCGCACGCCGGAAAGGTGTGCGGCTACTTTTCTTCCCCGGGGCAGGCTCAGCCGATGGCGGCGAGCGCCTCTTTGACCTGTACGAGGGTCGGGTTGGTGGCGGTGGAGCCGTCGCGATACTTGATCGTCGGGACCACGTGGTTGCCGTTGTTCACGCTGCCGACGAACTCCGCGGCGTCCGGGTGCTCTTCGATATCGATCACCTCGTAGGTGATCCCCGACTCGTCGAGCTGCGTCTTCAGGCGGCGGCAGTAGCCGCACCAGGTCGTCGAGTACATGGTCAGGTCGGTTGCAGTCACGGTTCGTGCAACGCCCGCCCGGGTGATCGTGTTCCCTGCGAAAACTCGTTCGCTACCGGGGGTTGACGGAAAAGTACTAAGCGCGCATACTAAATGCATGACGCACATCGCCTCCGCCACCGCCACTTCGACCGCCGCCCCCGAGGCCTTCTTCACCAAGTGGGCCGACATGGCCACCTGGCCGGAATGGAACGGTGACACCGAATGGGTCACCCTCGACGGCCCCTTCGTCCAGGGCGCCACCGGCACCCTCAAGCCCAAGGGCGGCCCCAAGACCAGCTTCGTCGTCGCCGAGCTCACCGACCGCTCCTTCGTCGACGTCTCCAAGCTCTTCGGCGCCCGCCTCACCTTCGACCACCGGATCGTCACCGGCGAGCAGACCACCGTGTCCGTGAGCATCTCCATCGACGGCCCGCTGGCCTTCTTCTGGACCAAGATCCTCGGCGGCGACCTCGCCAAGTCCGTCCAGGCCGACCTCGACTCGCTGGTCACCTTCGCCGAGGCGGTGCGGGCATGACCAGGTACTGGCTCGCGGTCGTCTCCCGCGATCACGTCCGCCGCGGCGTGGAACTCGGCTTCATGCAGGCCAATCACGGCAAGCGCACCGCCGTCGAAAAGCTCGGGCCCGGAGACGGACTCGTCTACTACTCGCCCCGCACCGGAATGCGCGAGGGCGACCCGATCAAATCCTTCACCGCCATCGGGACCGTCGACGACGGGCCGGTCTGGCAGGTGGAGGAGCAGGGCGGCTGCTTCAAGCCCTGGCGGCGCGCGGTCAGCTACGACCGCGACGCCCGCCAGGTCTCGATCGACGACCTGCGCACCGAACTCGACCTGACCAGCAGCCCCAACTGGGGCTACGCCCTGCGGCGCGGACTGCTCGAACTCAGCGCCCATGATTTCGAGCGCATCTCCCGCGCTATGGTCGGCCAGTGACGGGATTGCACACGGAATTCGAGCATGCCGACGAAAGCCCCGGGCTCTTGCTCTGGCAGGTGACCAACCGCTGGCAGGCCGCGATCCGCGCGGCCCTCGCCCCCTTCGATCTCACCCACGTCCAATTCGTCCTGCTCGCCTCCCTGACCTGGCTCACCGGCCGATCGGGCGGCGACCCCGTCACCCAGCGCGACCTCGCCGACCAGGCCGCGACCGATCCGATGATGACCTCGCAGGTGTTGCGGGCGCTCGAGCAGAAGGGGCTGCTCGAACGCCGCGACCACCCCACCGACCGCCGCGCCAAATCCCTGGTCGCCACCGAAACCGGTGCGGCCCTGGTGAATCGGGCCGTCGTCGCGGTGGAAGCCTGCGATCAGGAGTTCTTCGCACCGTTGGGGGAGACCACTCCGCGCTTCACCGATTCCCTGCGCCGCCTGCGCGACCGCGACTGAAATCCCCTCGAACTAAATGGGATCCGGTTCGACCGGGCCCGTGGTCCGGGCGCGGTTGCGGCGCGGGGTGCGGTGTGGGCGGTCGGGGCCGGAACCCTTGCGCCACTTGCCATTCGTCCAGGTCTGCCACAGCAGCGCCCAGGTGATCAGCGCGACGATGCCGTAGACCAGGGCGGGCGCAGGGGTGTGCGGGGCGAAGACGCCCAGTACCACCGCGATCAGTATGCAGGGCAGCTGGACCGCGAACAATGTTCGCCAATCATGCTGGCCACGTAGGGAACTCAATGCGATGATCGCGAAATACGCTGCGGTGCCGCCGCACAGGGTCCAGCCGATGCCCGCGGACAGCTGCCCGTCGGCGTGCTCGATGGTCATGCCGAGTCCGGCCGCGATCATGGCGATCACGCCGGTGACCCAGCAGTGTGTTGCCATCACGTGCTGCCACGGCACTCGGTCGGCCGGGTCGTTGCCGCTCATCAGGCGGGGAATCGTGCCGAAGAGCAGCGTGTTCGCCCACAGTCCGGCCAGGATCAGGAATGCGCCCAGGCCCAGCGAGAGCAGATGGAAGGTCCACGCCTCCGCGCCCACGGCATTGATCACGGTGATCACGCCCTCGCCGAGCACGATGATGATGTACAGGCCCAGCCGCTCGCCCAGGTGTTCCGGATCCGCGTGCATCGCTTTGAGTTTCGGCGGTTCGATATCGTCGAAGCGATGGCTGCGGCTGAGCCTGCGATCCAGTTCCTCCTGGGCGCGGGCCAGAATGCGATCACCGGTGACGGCGAACATCAGCCACAGATCGATGGCCAGTCCGGCCGCCCACAGCCAGTACTTCCAGGGCTCGGGCACCCACAGCGAGACGATCCACGGCGTGACGCCGACGGTCAACTGCGCGGTGGGCCAGTCGACCACGATCCGGCCGTGACCCCACACCTGGCCGAGCACCACTCGGACCACGACGTAGACGGCCGCGAAGGTCGTCGAATGCCGGTCCGGGACGCCCGCCACCGCGGCCGCCATCACTCCGAGCCCCAACATCGAGGCGAGCATCATCATCGGGTGCGCGTGCTGCCCGGCGATATCGCCGTACATCGTGATGCAGGCCCACGCGGTCCAGAAGGCCAGGTACAGCACCATATACAGGGCCAGGTCGCCGAACGACGGGCCGTGGTGCAGCAGGTGGGTCAACTGACCGATCCCCGCGACCGCGACGAGGTCGAAGAACAACTCCATCCAGCTCGCGTGCCGGTCGTGCGTGTGCGTGCCCGTGGTGGGCGTCTCATCAACCACGGTCGCACGCTAACCCGGCCGCCCGGTACGCACCCAGCTCCCACGCGGTATCCGCACACCTGTCGGAGGCCACTGTCATGATGGTGCGCGTGACTGCCGCGACCACCAGGGACCAGCTCCGGCTCGACGACCTCGACGCCGAGCAGGCGGCGGCCGTGCGCGCACCGCGCGGCCCGGTCTGCGTGCTAGCGGGCGCCGGCACCGGCAAGACGCGCACCATCACCCACCGCATCTCGCACCTGGTGGCCGCCGGGCACGTGCGCGCCGACCAGGTGCTGGCGGTGACCTTCACCGCCCGCGCCGCCGGAGAACTGCGAAACCGCTTGCGCGCCTTGGGTTTGAGCGGTGAGGCCGGGCAGGTGCAGGCCCGCACCTTCCACGCCGCCGCGCTCCGGCAGCTCAAGTACTTCTGGCCGCAGGTCGTCGGGGACGTGCCGTGGCGACTGCTGGACGGCAAGTTCCCCATCGTCGCCCAGGCCGCGGGCCGGGCGGGGCTGTCCACCGAAACCGACAGCCTGCGCGACCTGATCAGCGAGATCGAATGGGCCAAGGGCTCACTCATCGCACCCGAGGATTACGCGGGCGAGGTGGCGCGCCGTCACCGCGACGCGCCCTACGACGCCAAGAAGGTGTCGGCGGTCTACACCTACTACGAGGCGCTCAAGACCACCCCTGACGGCCTGCTGCTCGACTTCGACGACCTGCTGCTGCACACCGCCGCCGCGCTCGAGGACTACACCTCGGTGGCCGAGGAATTCCGCGGCCGCTACCGGTCTTTCGTGGTCGACGAATACCAGGACGTCACCCCGCTGCAGCAGCGGGTGCTCGACGCCTGGCTCGGTGACCGCGACGATCTGACCGTGGTCGGCGACGCCAACCAGACCATCTACTCCTTCACCGGTGCGAGCCCGTCGTTCCTGCTCGACTTCTCGCGGCGCTTCCCCGACGGCACCGTGGTCCGGCTGGAACGCGACTACCGCTCCACCCCGCAGGTGGTGTCGCTGGCCAACCGGGTGATCGGGGCGGCGCGCGGCCGCATCGCGGGCACCCGGCTGCAACTCATCGGCCAGCGCGCGGACGGACCGGAACCGCTGTTCGCTGAACACGACGACGAGCCCGCCGAGGCCGCCGCCACCGCCCGCGCGGTCGCCAAACTGCTCGGAAACGGTGTTCCCGCAGCCGAAATCGCGATCCTGTACCGCATCAACGCGCAGTCGGAGGTCTACGAGCAGGCCCTCACCGAGGCGGGCATCCCGTTCCAGGTGCGCGGTGGCGAAGGGTTCTTCAACCGCCCCGAGGTGCGGCAGGCGGTCTCGACGCTGCGGCAGGCCGCCAACCGCGACGATCTGCCCGACGCGCGCGGCGACAAGCTGGTCACGCTGGTGCGGGCCGCGCTGGCCCAGATCGGCCTCACCAAGGAGGAGCCGGTCGGCGTCCAGGCCCGCGAGAAGTGGAACTCGTTCATGGCGCTGGTCCAGCTCACCGAGGAACTCTCCGGCCACGAACCCGACCTCGACATCTCGGGTCTGCTGCGCGAACTCGCCGCCCGCGCCGAGTCCCGGCACCCACCGACCGTGCAGGGCGTCACCCTGGCCTCGCTGCACGCGGCCAAGGGCCTGGAATGGGACGCCGTGTTCCTGGTCGGCCTGGCCGACGGCACGCTGCCGATCCAGCACGTGCTCGGCCCGGACTCGACGGTGTCCGACGAGACGGCCCTCGAGGAGGAACGCCGCCTGCTCTACGTCGGCGTCACCCGGGCCCGCGAACACCTCCACTTGTCTTGGGCCCTGGCCCGTTCCGAGGGCGGGCGCAAGGTCCGCCGCCGCTCCCGGTTCCTGATCGGCCTGGTGCCCGACGATTCGCCCGCCTCGCGGATCGCCACGCCCACCACCGACCGCCGCTCCGGTCCCAAGCGTGTGCACCCGACCTGCCGGGTCTGCGGCCGCCCGCTGCTCAACACCACCGCGACCATGCTCGGCCGCTGCTCGCGCTGCCCGGCCGACATCGATCAGGAACTGCTCACCGAGCTCAAGGACTGGCGCAAGGACAAGGCGGACGCCCAGTCGCTGCCGCACTTCGTCATCTTCAGCGACACCACGCTGACCGCCATCGCCGAGCAGCGCCCGACCGACGACAAGTCCCTGGTGGCCATCCCCGGCATCGGGGCCAAGAAACTCCAGACGTACGGGGCGGATGTACTGGCCATCGTTCGCGCCCGCGTCTCGGACTCTTCGTAGTCCGCGTCGCGGATGTGGGCAAGCCCCTAAAACCGCAGGTCAAAAATAGGTTGTGCGCATTCGTATATCTACCTAGAGTCGTTGGCATGCACCCGGGGTGACACCCGGCGCGCAGAGAAACTGATCGCAAACGAGTGAAGGAGGGAGGCAGACCAATGAACAACATCAAGAACTTCGCATTCACCGGCAATATCGCCGGCGCTTCGGCGACGGGTTCCGTCATGTCCGTCCTGTCCGCCTCCCGGGGGGTCCTCGCTTCGCAGGGGATTCGTCTGCTGTCCAGCACCAGTGGTCTCGATTACCGGGGCGATCTTGGTCTTCAGGTCTTTGCAAGCAAAGCCCAAGCCGTTCGTCAGATCGTGATCAAGCAGGACAAGCCCATGGGCGGTTGGCAGCCGGTAGTCGCATATGCGGCCACCGAGGCCATGTCGGCAGTGGAAACGAGCGGAATCGCTCCGACCCATCTGCCCACTCTCCGCCCCCGCAACACCGACCCAGCGACCGTGATCAGGAGTCGACACCGAAGTCGACTCAGGTAGGGATAACCTCCCAGACCTTCTGGCCACGGATCGCGACACAACGCGAAAACCGTGGCCATATTTGTATCGGCCCCTCAGCCACGGCACCGGTTTTCGCGAAACAACGAAACGACCGCTGCACGAGCTGAAGGAGAACGACGTGTCCACCACGGTCATCCGTGAACGAGTGCTCACTCGAGAGACATGCCGCAACACCGTGGCCTCCACCCCGCGTATCCGCCGGGGCGTCACTCTCACCCTGCCCTGCCGAGTCGGCAACCCCGATCTGTGGTTCGCCGAGTCCCCGACCCAGCTGGAAGAGGCGAAGACGCTGTGCGCCAGCTGCCCGATCCGTCAGGGCTGCCTGTCGGCCGCGCTGGATCGCGCTGAGCCGTGGGGTGTTTGGGGCGGGGAGATCTTCGACCAGGGTGTCGTGATCGCCCGCAAGCGGCCGCGTGGCCGCCCGCGCAAGGTCACGGTGGCATGACCGCCCCAGCTTCCGGGGGAATCGAACGCATACGACCCGCTTACCAGCCGGTAAGCGGGTCGTTTTGCGTCCGGGGGTGAATCAGCTGGCGGCGCTGCGGGTTTCGGCGTAACCCGGCACCCAGTCGTTCATCAGCTTCATGAACGGGACTTCGGCGTCGAGCTGGGCGCAGATGCCGACCGAACCGCCCAGCACGCGGAAGATCATCACGTGCTCGGCCGGAAGCTGTAGGGACCGGGCGGTTTTCATCATCTCGGAGTTGGAGATGTCGGTGGCCTTGCCCGCCACGCGCTGCATCCACTTGCGGGTGAAGTGGAAGGTGGGGGTCTTGATGGGGTCGGTGAACGGGCGCAGGTAGTCCTGAATCTCCTGGTGGCTCAGCGTCTTACCCGGCAGTACCCAGCCGTTGTCGTGCAGCAGCGCGGTGAGCTCGTCGATGCGGTCCTCGACCTCGAGCGCCACCATCTGGCCCAGGATCTTGGGGAAGCCATTGGGCAGGGGAGCGCAGGCGCCGTAGTCGATGACGGCCAGACGACCGTCCTCGAGGACCATGAAATTGCCCGGATGCGGATCGGCGTGCAGCAGGCCCGCGATACCCGGTGAGCTGAAATGGAATTCGCCCATCAGCGTGGCGGTGCGATTGCGCAGCTCCACGGTGCCCGCCGGATCCTCCGCACCCTGCTGGATGATCTTCGAGACCGGGGTGGCGTTGTCCAGCCACTCGGTGACGATCACCTTGGGGGCGCTGGCCACCACCTTGGGCACCAGGAAGCGCGGATGGCCGTCGAAGGCCCGGGCGAACTGACGCTGATGCCCGCCCTCGATGCGATAGTCGAGCTCCTCCTCGGTGCGCTCGCTGATCTCGGCGAGGATCGGCTTCACGTCCGCGCCCGGAATGAGCGCGGACATCATGCCCGCCATCCGGTTGAGCGTCTTGAGATCCGCGCGCAGCGCCTCGTCGGCACCCGGGTACTGCACCTTCACCGCGACCACGCGGCCGTCCGACCAGACCGCCTTGTGCACCTGGCCGATGCTGGCCGAGGCGGTGGGTGCGTCGTCGAACTCCCGGAAGCGTTGCCGCCAGCCGGTTCCCAGTTGCTGGTCGAGCTGGCGGTGCACATCGGCGATCGGCATCGGCGGGGCGGCGGCCTGCAGCTTGGTGAGGGCCTCGCGGTAGTGCTCGCCGAATTCCTCGGGCACCGCGGCTTCCATCACCGAGAGCGCCTGGCCGAACTTCATGGCACCGCCTTTGAGCTCACCGAGTACGGCGAACAACTGCTCGGCGGCCTTCTGGTTGAGCTCGGCGTTGATCTCCTGCTTGTCTCCCCCGGCAAGTTTGCGGCCGAAACCCACGGCCGCCCGCCCTGCGATGCCGAGCGGTATCTTGGCCAGCTTGGCATTGCGGGAAGAGCGCTTGCTCACAATCTCTGACACGTTCCCATCATGCCGATGTCCCAGACGGTGCGCCATGAGAATTGAGTGTTCTGCCGGGTCGGGAGGGTTAGTGGTTTCCATCACACCCCCGCGTCCGCACCGCAACCGCAGTTCGGATGCGGCTGCCAGGGACGCCGATCCAGGTGCAGCGCGTCGAGATCCAGCTCGAGCGTGGTGTCCAGGGTGGCCGGGGGATGGTCGGCGCTGCCGTGGCGAATCGTCTCTATCTCCTTGAGTGTCAAGGCCGCCGTCATGGCGATACCGGCGGGTGAGGCGGTGCCGACCCGGCCCAGCAGCTGAGCCGCCAGATGCGGCCACTGCGGGTCGCGTCCGGTGCGGAACAGGTCGGCGCAGCGCAGGCAGCTGGTCTCGCCGGGCAGCACCAGCGGGCCGACGATGCCGCGGCCGTCGCGAATACGGACCTGCAGGTGCGGGACGCGGTGGCGCATCAGCGCGGTGACCAGGCTCGGATCGGGGACCAGGGTGTCGGCGAGCAGGACCAGATCGGGGCGCTCGGCGCACTGCCGCGCGCGGGTCGTCTCGGCGCGGCGATCGTGAGAATGCCCGGGCCGCAAGCCGATTCGACGCAGGCCCTCGAGTAGCGCGTCCGAGAGGGGACCGCGACCGTGCACCCGCACCGTGCGCAGCCGGGACCGCGGTTCCTCGGTGACCAGCAATCCGGCGGCGGCCAGCTGCTCGAGCACCGCGGTGGTGGTGGCCGCATCGAAGCCCAACTCCGCGGCGTCGCGGAGCACCTGCGCCGTGGAGTGCGTGCCGTCCAACAGCCGTAGCAGCGCGGGCACGGATTCGACCGGACCGGCGGGGCACAGCCGCACCGCGCTACCGGAATGCCAGCCGAGCTGCACGGTGCCATCGGGGCGGCGCAGCACGGTGATTCGCGGATCGAGTTCGGGGCCGCGGGTCGAGGCGAGCGTGGTCATCCGTCGAGTGTGCGCGCACCAGGAAATGCGAAAACCCGCGAAAACGCCTGTCCATCAGGGCTTTCGCGGGTTATCCACAGGTACTACTTCGAGGTTTCGCCGTCCTGATCGTCCGGCTTGTCCGCGTCCTGTGCGGCCTTGGCTTCCTTCTCGGCGCGTTCGCGCGCCTCTGTCTCGGCCAGTTGCTGCAGCGGATCGTCGAAGACCGCCGTGCCGCCGCCGAGGATCGAATCGATGAAGCCCGCAGGCGAATCCAGATCGGCGGAGTCCGGCAGCAGGTCCGGATGCGCCCACACGCCGTCGCGCTTCTCGATGCCGGTGTCGGTGGTCAGTCGCCGCCACAGCGCCGCGGCCTCGCGCACCTTGCGCGGACGCAACTCCAGCCCGACCAGGGTGGCGAAGGTCTGCTCGGCCGGACCGCCGGTGGCGCGACGGCGGCGCAGCGTCTCGGCCAGCGCGCCCGCACCCGGCAGCCGATCACCCACCGCGTCGCCGACCACGGTCTCCACCCAGCCCTCGATCAGGGCCAGCAGCGTCTCGAGCCGTTCCAGCGCGGCCTTCTGCTCGGGGGTGGTCTGCGGCTCGAAGGTGCCCTGCGACAGCAGTTCCTCCAGCTTGGAGGGATCCGCGGCCAGCGTCATCGGGTCCAGGTTCTGGGCGGCCTGCTCGATGGCGGAGAAGTCCATCTTGATGCCGCGCGCGTAATCCTCGACCGCGCCGAGCACCTGCTGACGCAGCCACGGCACATGGGCGAACAACCGCTGATGCGCGGCCTCGCGGGCCGAAAGATAAACCAGGATCTCGCTTTCGGGCTGCTCGAGCCCCTCACTGAATTCGGCGATCGCCGTGGGCATCAGCGCCGCGGTGCCGTCGGGGCCCAGCGGCAGCCCGATATCGGTGGAGGTCAGCACCTCCTTGGCGAGCTGTCCGAGGGCCTGTCCCAGCTGCGAACCGAAGGCGAGACCGCCCATCTGCCCGAGCATGCCGACCATCGGCCCGGCGAACTCGCGCGCCTCGGCGGGCAGCGTGGAGGTCCACATGCCCGAAACCTGTTCGGCCACCGGATCACACAGCCGCTTCCAGGTCGGCAGCGTCTCCTCGATCCAGTCGTTGGCGGTCCACGCCACCGTCTTGGTCGCACCGGCCGGGAACGTGGTGGCCGCGTCGAGCCACAGTTCGGCAAGATGCGCCGCATCGCTGACCGCGCTGTGCGCGCCCGAGCTGATCGGTGTGACCGTGGTGCCGAGCTGCTGGCGGGCCAGTCGCTTGGCGATGTCGTAGTTCACCGGCCCGGACTGCCCACCCGGCTGTCCCATGGTGGAGAACATGGCACCGAGCTGAGAGAGCATCTGCCCGATCTGCGAGGGATCGAACCCGCCGCCGCCCATGGCGCCGAACGGGTTGTTCGCACCGGAACCACTCGACTGATCGCCGGGCTTGCGCTCCGGGTCGTCGTCGCGATTCGAGAATCCGAACGGGTAATCACTCATGGTCCCCATAGTAGGCGGGCCGGATAAGCCGACCATGAGCGCGAACCCCGCTTCGCGCAGAGAGAACACCCCACCCGACCCCTGCCCGCCCGGAACCCGATCACGAACTGCCAGTTGCTCTCCGACGCCCGAATTCGGCGGTAACCCAAATCACAGCCGCGCGACGGCGAGCGGTGATGAGGGGCCCGGCCACGCGAACCGCCGAGCGGAGCGCGGCAATGGCGTTGGTGACCAGTACCCTTGGCCGCGTGAACCGTCGGATATTCACCCTGCTGGCCGCTCTGATCCCGATTCTGGTGCTGGGGGTCGTGGGCAGTGTCGTCACCGTTCCGTTCGTGGCGCTCGGACCTGGGCCGACATTCAACACGCTGGGCGATGTCGAGGGAAAACAGGTCGTCGACGTGCAGGGCGTGCCGATTCACGCGACGTCGGGCAACCTCAATATGACGACGGTGTCCGTTCGCGATCGGCTGAATATCTTCGACGCGCTCGGGTTGTGGATCGACGGGCAGCACGGTTTGGTGCCGCGCGCGGAGGTGTATCCCCCCGGGCAGTCGCGTGACGATGTGGACAAGTCCAATCAGCAGCAGTTCAAGGATTCCGAGGATTCCGCCGAATTGGCGGCCCTGAATTATCTGAAGCTGCCCACCGCGGTGCAGTTAGCGAACGTCGCCGACGACGGTCCGGCCAAGGACGTGCTGCGCAAGGGCGACGAACTGATCACCGTGGACGGCAAGCCGATCGCCACCACCAAGGACGTGGTGAACGCGGTCTCCGGAGCCAAGCCCGGCACCGCGATCCCGGTCGTGTTCAAGCGGGACGGCGCGCAGCAGACCGCCGAGATCACCCTGGGCGCGCGCCCCGACGACGCCACCAAGGGCTACCTGGGCATCACGCCCGACCAGATCTCCACCGGCCCGATCAAGGTCGACTTCAACCTGGGTGAGATCGGCGGCCCCTCGGCCGGTTTGATGTTCACCCTCGGCCTCATCGACAAGCTCACCACCGGTGACCTCTCCGGCGGCAAGTTCGTCGCGGGCACCGGCACCATCGACCCCGACGGCAAGGTCGGCCCGATCGGCGGCATCCAGTACAAGATGATCGCCGCCCACGACGCCGGCGCGCAGACCTTCCTGGTCCCCGCCGCCAATTGCAGCGAGGCCGCTCAGCGCACCCCGGCCGGTCTGCGCCTGGTCAAGGTCGACACCCTTTCCAGCGCAGTCGATTCCCTCGAGGCCATCAACGCGGGCAAGGACACGCCCACCTGCGGCTGATCTCGATCAGAAGTCGTCTGGGTCGTTCTCGAGGGTGTGGCGGAGGGCCTCAACGAGATTGGGGGCCAGGTTGGGGGCCGTGCGCAGTTCGAGGTCGGCGAAGGGGTCTTCGTCATCCTCGCCGGGGCGGACCTGCAGCAGCGACAGCGAGGTGCCGTCGCGCAGGACGCCGACGAGCAGGCGGGCGTCGCGGCGCTCCGGGTGGGTGACGGCGGCCTGGCGACCGGCCTGGTCGGCGGCGTCGCGGTCGGCCAGCAGCGGGGCGATGGCCTCGTCGAGGTCGTGTTCGGCGTCCGGGGGCAGCACGACGATCTGCTGGACCAGCACGCAGCCCTCGACCGAGGACGGCCAGCTGGTGGTGCCGAGGAATTCGTCGAGGGCCATCGCGTCGGCCTCACCGGCGATGTCCACCGGGAACGGCTCCTGCGCAATGGGAGTCAGCGCGTTGTGCTGGTCGAGCTGATCCAGCAGTCCGGGTTCGGCGGCGACCAGGTCGACCGTCGGGACCAGCGCGAACATCTGCGGCGGGCGGTCCCAGCCCTCGCCGTCGACATACTCCGCGACTTCCCGAATAGACCGGTACAGGGCCGACGCCGCCCACTGCTCTGGATTCACGTAGCAATCCTCGCATCGTCTCGGGGGTGCCGGGATTTGGGGGCGACGCTCGTTTCCGGCAGGTGTTGGGCCGCCGGGCGGGCGTTTTACGTAGAGTGGGGCGCGAACGGTCCCCTGGGACCAACTCGAAGCATCGGAACGCGGCACTCCGGGCCGGGAAACCCGGCGTGGAATGCCGCCGGACCCTGGGAGAGTGGATCGTGGGCATGCGCCCCCCGACCGGATTACCTTCGCTGTCCCGACGCAGTCGCATACTGCTCGTCACGGCGCTGGTGCTGGCAGCTTTGTTATTGGTCGGGCCGAGGCTCACCGATGCCTATACGAACTGGTTGTGGTTCGGGGAGGTGGGATTCCGCAACGTCTACACCACGGTGTTGTTCACGCGGATCGTGCTGTTCCTGGTGGTCGCACTGGTGGTGGCGGCCATCATCTGGCTGGCGTTGCTGCTGGCCTACCGATCACGGCCGGTGTTCGTACCGGTCAGCGGTCCCGGCGACCCGATCGCCCGCTACCGCACCACCGTGATGAGCCGCCTGCGCCTGTTCGGCCTCGGCATTCCACTGCTGATCGGCATCCTGTCCGGCCTCGTCGCGCAGTCCAGCTGGGTGACGGTTCAGCTGTTCCTGCACGGCAGTTCGTTCGGGGTGAAGGATCCGCAGTTCCATCTGGACGTCGGTTTCTACGCCTTCGACCTGCCGTTCTATCGCATGGTGCTGAACTGGCTGTTCGTCGCCGCGGTGATCGCGTTCTTCGCGAACCTGGTCGCGCACTACGTGTTCGGCGGCCTGCGGCTGTCGGGTCGCGAGGGCACGCTGAGCAATTCGGCGCGCGTCCAGCTGGCGGTACTGGCCGGAATCTTCGTGCTGCTCAAGGCGATCGCCTACTGGTTCGACCGGTACGCGCTGTTGTCGAGCACCCGTAAGGAGCCGACCTTCACCGGTGGTTCCTACACCGATATCAACGCGGTGCTGCCCGCCAAGCTGATCCTGCTGTCCATCGCGGTGATCTGCGCGATCGCGTTCTTCGCCGGAGTGGTGCTGCGCGACTTGCGGATTCCGGCGATGGCGGCGGCGCTGCTGGTGCTGTCCTCGATCCTGGTCGGCGCGGTGTGGCCGCTGCTGGTGGAGCAGTTCTCGGTGCGCCCGAACGCGGCCACCAAGGAGCACGACTACATCCAGCGCAATATCGACGCCACCCGCCAGGCGTACGGGATCACGCCCGACAAGGTCGATTACGTCGACTACAAGTCCGGTGGTCAGGAACCGCCCGCGCAGCAGCAGGCCGATTCGCAGACCATCGGCAATGTGCGACTGCTGGATCCGAACCTGTTGACGGCGACCTTCACCCAGCGCAACCAGCTGCAGAACATCTACGGCTTCCCGGACACCCTCGCCGTCGACCGCTACAACATCAACAATCAGATCGGCGACTACGTGGTGGCGGCGCGCGAGCTGCAGCCCGCGAATCTGGCCGACAACCAGAAGGATTGGATCAACCGCCACACCGTGTACACGCACGGCAACGGTTTCGTGGCCTCGCCCGCCAACAAGGTGAACGCGGCCCCGCCCAACGATCCCAAGCAGGTGCAGCAGAGCGCGGGCGGGGACGTCACCGGCGGCTACGGCTATCCGGTCTTCTCGGTGCCCGGTCCGAACGGGACCACCCTGACGACGGTCAGCGACCTGGGTACGCCGGTCAACACGGAAGCGATCAAGGTCGACCAGCCGCGTATCTACTACGGCCCGTTGATCTCCAAGACCGACGCCGACTACGCCATCGTCGGTTCGAACAACCAGCCCGCCCGCGAATACGACACCAATGATTCGCAGTACACCTACAACGGTGCGGGCGGTGTGTCGCTCGGAAACTGGTTCAACCGGGTGGCTTTCGCGGCCAAGTACGCCGAGCGCAACATCCTGTTCTCGGGTGCGATCGGCTCGGATTCGAAGATCATCTACAACCGCAATCCGCGTGACCGCGTCACTCAGGTCGCGCCGTGGCTGACCGCCGACAGCGACGCCTACCCGGCCGTGGTCAACGGCCGGATCCTGTGGATCGTCGACGCCTACACGACTCTCGACAATTTCCCGTACGCCCAGCGCACTTCGCTGGACGGGGTCGTCGAGGACAGCATCGACCAGACCACCGGCCGGGTGCTGCCGCGCAAGGAAGTCTCCTACATCCGTAACTCGGTGAAGGCCACCGTCGACGCCTACGACGGCACGGTCACCCTCTACGAGGTGGACAAGACGGATCCGGTGCTGAAGGCGTGGAGTTCGGTGTTCCCGGGTTCGGTGAAGCCGGAGAGCGACATCAGTCCGGAGTTGCGCTCGCACTTCCGGTATCCGGAGGACATGTTCAAGGTGCAGCGCGAGATGCTGGCGCGCTACCACGTGAACGATCCGCGAGAGTTCTTCACCAACAACGCCTTCTGGTCGGTGCCCAACGATCCGACGCAGGAGGGTGCTGCCGCGACCGCGCATCAGCCCCCGTACTACGTGCTGATCGGTGATCCGAAAACCGGTAAGGCGCAGTTCAATCTGACCAGCGTCATGGTCGGCTACAAGCGGAACTATCTGTCCGCCTATATCCAGGCGCATTCGGATCCGGACAACTACGGCAAGTTGACGGTGCTCCAATTACCGGATTCGGCGGCCCAGGGTCCGGGCCAGACGCACAACCAGATGACGAGCAACGGCGCGGTCGCCGCCGACCGCACCCTGTTGACCGGAACCAATGGCAACAAGCTCAAATACGGCAACCTGCTGACCCTGCCGGTCGGCAACGGCGGCATCCTCTATGTCGAGCCGTGGTATCTGGAACGAGCGACCTCGAGTAACGCGCCGTCCTTCCCGCAGTTGGTGAAGGTGCTGGTCAGTTACAACGACAAGATCGGTTACGGCTCGACGGTCAAGGAGGCGCTGAGTCAGATCGGGGCGTCCGACCTGGCCAGCTCGGCGCTCGACCTGCCGGGCACGGCCGTGACACCGCCCACCCAGGCCACCACGCCGCCACCGTCCACCGGCACCACTCCACCCGCCACCGGGTCGAGCGCCAAGGACACGGCCGTCAAGCAGCTCGATGACGCGCTGAAGGCGGTCCAGGATGCCCAGAAGTCCGGGGATCTCGGACAATTGGGCAAGGCGCTGGAGGGTCTCCAGACTGCGGTGAACTCCTATGAGAAGGCCGGCAGTTAGCCGCTGACCGAACTGTGAATGGCGCTGTCACCAATGGTGACAGCGCCATTCGCGTATTCGGCTGCCGATCGCGGGTCAGTGTCGTCGCGGCGGCGGCTGATTGTGAAGTGGCGACGTGGCTTTCACGGTGGCCAGCACCGGGGCGGTTTCCAGGGTGTGGATGGCGTCGAACTCGCCGAGTCGCTCGGTCAGATAGCGGTGCAGCGCGGCCGGGTCGGGGCACAGCGCCTCGGCGATGAGGTTGGTGCGACCGGTGGTGGCCGCGACGAACGCCAATTCCGGATGCCGGGCAAGGGATTTCGCGACCGTGTCGAGCTGACCGGGCGCGATGGCCGCCCACAGCAGTGCGCGGGTGCCGACGCCCAGGACTCGGTCATCGACCTCCACGTCTAGGAACAGGTCGCCCGCGCCGCGCAGTTCCGAGATGCGCCGGGCCACCGTGGACTGTGACCATCCGGTCGCATCGGCCAGGTCGGCGAGGGTGGCGCGGCCTTCGTCGCGGAGCGCGGCGAAAAGCGTTTCATCGGTGGGGGATACCGGTCGGCGACGCTCCGAGGTGAACTGCGGCAGCAGGTTTCGCTGCTGCTCGACATCCAGCGCCGACAGTCGTCCCGGCCAGGCGGTGGGACCGCCCAGATAGGTGTGCAGCACGTAGTGCGCCGAGATGCCGGTGATCGCCGAGGTGCGGGGCAGGTCGTCGAGCAGCAGCGCCGGGGCGTCGGGACCATTGCCCTCGACGATCAGGAACACCTCGGTGCCACCGGAAGTCAGCATCACCCAGCTGGTTTCGGGGCGGCGGGCCAGCGCCTGCGCGAGCTGCCGGGCGGTGGCGGGCGTGCTGGTGAGCCGCACCAGCCACTGGGTGCTGCCGGTGCCGCCCGGATCCGGCAGCCCGACCACGCGCAGCCCGAAGTCGTTGCGCAAGCGGCGATATCGGCGGGTGACGGTCTGGGTGGAGACGCCGAGCACCTCGCCGATCCGGTTGAACGGTGCGCGCCCGTCAATGTGCAGGGCGTGGATCAGGCCGCGATCTACCTCGTCCAGCATGGAACAAATCATCGCAGATCCGGACGATATGGAAAATTCCCGCGATATCCCATCGCTGGATGTCCTGTATCCGTCGCGGCTCGCAGTATTGAGGAGCGGCATCGAGACCGCGACAAAATCTTTGAACGGAGTACCCATGTTTCTCGTGACCGGAGCCACCGGAACCGTCGGCCGCGCGGTCGTCGGCCAACTGCTCGACGCGGGCCTGCCGGTGCGGGCCATCACCCGCAACCCCGGGACCGCGGGCCTGCCCGCCGGTGTCGAGGTGGTGCGCGCCGACCTGAGCGACCCGGCGAGCCTCACCTCCGCGCTGGCCGGTGTCCGGCGCGTCTTCCTCGCCACCGCCGGACCCGAAATCCCCACCCACGACGCCAATCTCGCCACCGCGGCGACTGCTGCCGGAATCGACGCGATCGTGAAACTGTCCTCCGGCCGCGCGGGTGACGATGCCGCCACCGACCCGATCCCGTCGTGGCATCGCGCGGGGGAGCAGGCGGTCATCGACAGTGGTGTCGACTGGACCATGGTGCGCCCCATGGGTTTCATGTCCAATGCTCTGCACTGGACGCACGGGATCCGGCAATCCGACACCGTGCGTGCGCCTTTCGGCCAGGGCCGGATCGCGGTCGTCGATCCCCTCGACATCGCGGCCGTCGCGGTACGGGCACTGACCGAGCCCGGTCACGCGGGCGAGGTCTACACCCTGACCGGACCGCAGGCGCTGTCCCCGGGCGAGCAGACCGAGACCCTCGCGCAGCTGGTTGGCCGGCCGCTGAAGTTCGAGGAGATCTCCGCCGAGCGGGCCCTCGAGGACCTGCTGCGCTTCGGGGTCGATCCCGAAATGGCAAGGGCCATCATGGCTTTGCGGGCCACCGCGCTGGAGTCGTTCACCTCGGTGGTGCACCCGACGGTGGCGGACGTGACGGGCCGGTCACCGCGCACCTTCGAGGAGTGGGCGGCCGACAACCGTGCGGAATTCGTCTCCGAATAAGAGCGGGTATTCGCCACCCGAATACGACGAAAGGCGCTGTCGTCGCCATTGACTGCAGCGCCTTTCATTTCTTCCGATAAAGGAAGAGGAATTCGGGTTATTTGCCCAAGGATTCGATGAGGGGCGCGTTCGCGTCGAGGATCGAGTTGTACTGATCCTGCACGCCGAACTGCTGGGCCAGGCCACCGGTGACGCTCTTGGCCTGGTCGATCACGGCCTGCCGGTCGTTCGGGGCGACGGGGATGGAGACAACGGGCTCGGAGAAGGCGGGCTCCGGGGCGGCGGGTTCCACGACCGGCTCCGGCTCGGGCGCACCGGTGCGCAGGTACTGGCCGCAGACCGGCCAGGCGCCGGCGCCCTGCGTGGCGAGCACGTTCTCCGCGACGCGGACCTGCTCGGCCTTGCTGGCATTGCTGGCGGTGCCGGCACCGCCGTTGGCGGCCCAGGTGCTCTGCGAGAACTGCAGGCCGCCGTAGTAGCCGTTGCCGGTGTTGATGCCCCAGTTGCCGCCGGACTCACACTGGGCGACGCCGTCCCAGTCGTGGGCGGGGGCCGCGGAGGCGGTTGCTGTGAAGCCGAACGGGACGGCAACAAGTGCACCGGTGACGGCCGCGAGGCCGAGGGTACGGGTGTTGAGCTTCCGGTTCTGTTTCATGTGTTGTCCCTCCCTGCGCCCTACCGACCCGGCGCGTCAGCTCCGCCGTGTCCCTGTCCCCAGGAGTCGGGGTGCCCGACCGCGGGACAGGGTTTCCGGAGTGCAGCGGTTCGGGTCGAGTGCCCATCTCAGGTTTGATCCGGGCCGAAACAGACGATAACGAGGAAATATCGGTAGATCACGTCTTGATAACTTCAGAATTGCATGAAGCGAATAACGCTGAAAACCGCGTTGATGCAGGTTGGCTATGCTCCAATTGCCATTACCGATCGGTCTGTTATGCGCCCGTGATGTGACCGAGCTCACCGGTGAATAGTGACACCGGTCACGTTTTATGGGCCCTCCGGCGGTCATACGCGCGGGCGAACCGCTCGAGACGGAGGTTTTTCGCGACCTACCCTCCGGTTACCTACCGGCCACCCGCCTGACGGCACCCCGGCGCACCCGCCCGGTCTGTACCGTTTCCCCGACTAAATGCCACTTGACCAGCCGATTTGGTGCGTGGACAAACCCGTGTGTAATGTTGTGTTCACCGACGCGGGGTGGAGCAGCTCGGTAGCTCGCTGGGCTCATAACCCAGAGGTCGCAGGTTCAAATCCTGTCCCCGCTACTAGCGAAGTGGCCCGGAACCATCAGGTTCCGGGCCACTTTCGTATTTCCGGGAATTCGATCCAGAAGGTGCTGCCGCTGCCCGGCCGCGAATCGACCCCGTAGTCCCCGCAGTGCGCGTGCATGATCGCCGCGACGATGGCCAGGCCGAGCCCGTTGCCGCCCGCGCTGCGGGCCCGTCCGGCGTCCACTCGATAGAAGCGGTCGAAGAGGCGGTTCAGGTGTTCGGGTGCGATGCCGGGCCCGCTGTCCGAGACCGAGATTCGCACCCCGTTCGCGGCCCGCACCCGGATGGTGATCGGGGCGTCGGTCGGAGTGTGGCGCAGGGCGTTGGTCGCGAGTGACAACACCGCCTGGGTGACGCGATCGGGGACCGCGTCGGCCACCGCGGCGGCCGGGGCGTCGACCTCGATGCGGCGTCCGGGCGCGATGACGCGCAGATCGTCCACCACGGCCGCGACGACTGCGACCACCTCGACGGGTTCGCGCTCGGCGAGCCGATGTTCGTCGAGATCGTTGAGATCCAGCAGCGCCTCGACGATCCGGCTCATCCGCTGCGCCTCGTCGTTGATGCGCCGCATCGCGTCGTGCACCGGATCGGCGTCGCTGCCGGCGGAATGCAGCGCGGAGTAGCCGCGCAGCGTGGTGAGCGGGGTGCGCAGCTCGTGTGAGGCGTCGGCGACGAAGCGTCGCATCCGATCCTCGGTGGCCTGGGTGGTGTCGAGCATGGTGTTGAGGGCCTTGCCGAGCCGGGCCGCCTCGGTGCCGGGCGGACCGGGTTCGATGCGCCGATAGGAAGCGCCCGCTGAGATGGCGTCGGCGGCCTCGGTCATCCGGGCGATCGGGGCCAGTCCGAGCCGATGCACCCAGAAGACCATCGAGCCGACCACCAGGGCCAGTACCAGGCCCGCCGCGGCCAGCGTGGTCATCAATCGTTCGGTGGCGTCCAGTGCGCTGCGCGCCGAGATGGCGATGACGACGGTGCCGGTGCCGACCCGGGCGGTGACCACGCGCATCATGGTGTTGCCGGAGACCGTGGGCCGCCCTGTCGGCGTGGGCAATTCGTCGACGCCGGTCAGGTCGGGGACGAGCGTGGGGTCGTTGCTCGGCGGCTGCACGGTGGTGAGGGTTCCGTCGGCGTCGCGGATTCCGAGATAGATATCGCCGAAACCCAAGGGCGAGCGCGCCGGTCGCACCGGATGCTGGGTGGCCAGTATGCCGACCATAGGGCTCTGGGCGAGTTTGACGATCTGCGCGTCGAGTTGTTCGACCAGATAATGCCTTTGGATGATCACCACCGCGCTGCTCGCGGCCAGCAGTGTCAGCGTCAGCGCGACCAGCGCCAGGGTCAGTCGCCGGGCCAGCGACATCAGGGTTCCCGGATGCCGTAGCCGACGCCGCGCACGGTGTGGATGAGTTTGGGTCCGCCGCGATCGAGTTTCTTGCGCAGGCTGCTGATGAAGGTTTCGATGACGGCCGATTCGCCTTCGAAGCTGTACTGCCAGACATGGTCGAGGATCTGGCCGCGGGTCACGACCCGGCCGGTATTGCTCATCAGGCAGCGCAGCAGGGTGAATTCTGTTGCGGTCAAATATATTTCGTCGGCACCGCGCCAGACGCGATGGGCCTGGTCGTCGAGGACGAGGTCGGCCACCCGGCGTTGCGCGGGCAGGTCGGCGATGGTCCCGCTGCGCCGCAGCGCGACCTGGACGCGGGCGACGACCTCCTCGAGGACGAACGGTTTGACGATGTAGTCGTCGCCGCCACTGGTCAGGCCGTGCACGCGTTCGGCGGTGTCGGAACGCGCGGTGAGGAACAGAACCGGTGCCTCGCAACCTCTTCCGCGCAGGCGCCGCAGCACCGTGTAGCCGTCGTCGTCGGGCAGCATGATGTCGAGCACGATGGCGTCCGGTCGCATGGCGTCGGCAGCCTCCAGCGCCTCCCGGCCGGACGATGCCGTGCGCACCTGGTATCCGGCCATGCGCAGGCCGGTGCCCACCAGATAGGCGATGTTCTCCTCGTCGTCGACGACCAGCACGAGGGGCGAATGCGTGCCTGGGGGACGGCTGTCCGATTCCGGTGCCGCTGTGGTCGGTTCGCGCATGAGCCGACCCTTTCGCGCGATATTCGCGACCACCTGAAGGTTTGCTGACGTCTTCCTGTGAATCCGTCGGCGTCGCCAGGAAATCGCAAGGAACTCTTCACACACCCGCCAGCCCCGCTGCCGAGACTTCGGTGGTCGTCGCGGCTGGCGGCGACATCGATGAAAGGAAGTATCCGATGCGGATCATCCGCTTCTCGTTCCTGGCTGTCGCCGCGGCCGCGGTCACCCTGTCCGCGGGCCTGGGCGCCGGTACCGCGTCGGCCGCTCCGGCCGACGGTCAGGGCACGCACCTTCAGCTCACCGACGATCAGCGGCAGTGCCTGGCGGATCACGGCATCACCCGGGATTCCCGCCCGGCGGGCAAGCCGACCGATGATCAGATTGCCAAGGTGGAGGCGGCATTCCAGGCCTGCGGCATCCCGAAGCCGCAGCGTCCGCAACTCACCGACCAGCAGCGCCAGTGCCTCACCGATCAGGGCCTGACCCTCGAACGTCCGTCGGGGAAGCCGACGGATGATCAAATCGCGAAGGCGAAGGCGGCGTTCGAGGCGTGTGGAATCGCGATCCCGACTCGCTAGTGGACGCCGGACCGCCGAAATAGCTTTTACCGCAGTCAGTTCCACCGAGGGCGATCGGATAGCCGGGGTAGTCCCAGTTGTCCGATCGCCCTCGGTCTTGCGTGTTGTTGACGCGAATAATGTTGGGGGAGTGCACTACTGCTCCCGGCCGACGTGGCAGAGTCGGCCGTGAGCAACTTCATGGTGACCGTCACACGGTGAATCCCATGCCGTGCATGACCGTCCGCAGGTGCGCCTCGTAGAGGGCGTCGGTGTCGGAGATCAGCGCGCCCAGACTGCCGAGCACCTCCGCGCCGATGAAACCCAGGATCGACGCCCAGGCATTGAGCACGATCCCCGGCACCGGACTGTCGGGAACCGTGTCCGTGCCGAGCAGGGAGGTCAGCAGCGGGCCCGCGCTCAAAGACGGAACCTGGGTGGCTGCCGGATCGGCCGCGCCCGCCGAAATCGCCGTCAGGTACACCGCCGAGACGACGCCGAGCAGTCGTCCCGCGCCCGGTCCGGTGTCCACGGGCCGGGGTTCGAAACCGGGGATGGGCGTGCCGTTGATCAATGCGAAATCGGCGGTGTGGTCGAGCGCCCAGCGTCGGGTCGCGATGCACACCGCCTGCCACTGCGCGAAGGGCTCGGGGTCGGCGGACCGCTGGGCCTGTGTGATCGCGTCGGTGAGTTCGTCGTAGGCGTCGACGCGCAGCCCGGTGATCAGCGCGGATTGGCTGTCGAAGTAGCGGAACAGCGCGGCCGGGGACATGCGCATGGCTCTGGCGATACCGCGCATGGACAGCCCGCCGGTGCCCTCGGTGGAGAGTTGGTGGCGGGCGTGCGCTTTGATCTCGGCCACGGTGGCGGCTCGACGCTCGGCCCGGCGGGTCACCGACCCGGTGGGGTCGGGTGCAGCGGGCATCGGGTCGGTCCTTTCGTCGGGCCGCGGCCGCACGGAAACTGCGATATCGCGTTCACATAGTGAACACTGTGCGCGGTTCGAAGGGGTGGTTTCACAGGTCGGTGCGTCGGTTCATTGACAAGCGGGCATGGCAGCGTGAGCCTCGGGAACTTCTTTCGGCTGAGTGTGTAAGCGCCGGTATTCCGTAAGCCCTTATATAAGGAGAAGATCGGCGTATGCGTTCACCCTTGGCTTCCGCGACCGCGCTGCTCGGCGGTTCCGAGTTGCGTCCACTCATCCGGCAGGAGCGTGCCGACCTGCTGGCGTTGCTGCGCACCCTGACCCCGGCGGAGTGGGACGCCCAATCCCTGTGTGGCAGTTGGCGAGTGCGGGATGTGGCTGCTCATCTGCTGCACGATTCGATGCCCGCCGCCACCTATCTGGCCGACGGTGTGCGCGGCCGGGGATCGCTGGAGCGGATCAACGCCGTGCAGGTCGATCGCGCCTCGAGCTGGTCGACCGAGGAATTGCTTTCCCGGGTCGAGGAATCGGTGAACGGCGGCCTGGGTGCGGCACTGCTGCCCCGATTGTCGTTCGTGGACTTGGTGATTCACCAGCAGGACATTCGGCGTCCGCTGGGTCGCGTCCGGGAGATTCCGTCCGATCGGCTGCTCGCGCTGCTCGACAATCCCGATCCGTTCACCGGAGCGCCGAAACGGATGGCAGGTCTGCGCCTGGTCGCCACCGATGCCGAGTGGCAGCACGGCCACGGCCCCGAGGTGCGCGGTCCCGGCGAGGCGCTGGCCATGAGTCTGGCCGGTCGTGCCGCGGCCCTCACCGATCTCGCGGGCGACGGTCTCGAGGTGCTGTCCGGTCGCGTCCGGTCCTGACCGGATGGGTGTCTACCTGGTGTTTGTTCGTTCGTTAGTGAACCGTTAGTGCGGGCAACCAGACTGACGCGCGCTGCGGCCGAACGTTCCGGGCCGCACCGAGCCTCCGAGGAGACATCTTGTTCCGCACCGGTTTTGCCTGCACCGCCGTAGTGCTCGCCGCGCTGACCCTCAGCGCCTGCAACAACGACACCAAGTCCGCCGCGACCACCGAGGCGAAGGCGTCGGCGACCGTCGCGGCGCAGACCACCGCGACCACGTCGGCGGCCGCCCAGCCCGGTGGCACCGGTGACGCGTGCACCGAGGTCGGCTACGAGATCGATCTGGCCCACCAGTTGCAGCAGGGCCAGGAGCCCTCGGACCCGAGCGCCGCGATGCTGCGGCTCAACAAGTTCCGCACGTCCGCACCCACCGAGATCATCGCCCCGTTCGCGCAAGTGAACGCGGTCATCGTCGGCCACCTGCAGAAGAAGGGTGAGGATCAGATCAACTCCGACGCGGCGAACATCCTGCTGGGCAAGTTGTCCACCTGGAAGTCCGCGCACTGCTGAGTCTTTCGGCCCCGGGCAGCGCCGATCAGGCCAGGGCGCTGCCGTGCTGCCAGTCGGGCCAGGCGATGGTCCAGTCGCCGCCCTGCCAGATGTCGAGCGGGTCGCCGCCGGTGTTGCGCACTTCGACGATGTCGCCCGGGTTGGCGAAGTCGAAGAACCACCCGGCGTCGTCCGGGCTGAGGTTGAGGCACCCGTGTGAGACGTCGGTATTGCCCTGCGCCCACACGGTCGCCGCCAACTCGTGCAGGTAGATCCCGTCATGGCTGATGCGAACGGCGTTGCTGATGTCCTCGCGGTAGCCGAGCCCGGAATTCACCGGCAGCCCGTAACTCGACGAGTCCATCTTCACGACCCGCTTCTTGTCCAGCACCGTGTAGACGCCGGGATGCGTCCAGAACGACAGCACCCGCCCACCGATCACCGCGGTTCCACCGCGCCCCATCGAGGTGGGCATGGTCCGCACCAGATTCCCGTTCTCGAACACCTCGACCTGATGGGTGTTGTCGTCGGCGATGGCCACGTGCGCGGGCCCGATCGTCACCGTCACCCGCTGATCATCCTGCCCGTACAGCCCATCGCCGAGTCGTGCCCCGAACAGATTGGCCGCCAAGGTAATTCGCGTGCCCGGCGCGTGATAGTGCTCGGGCCGCCAATGCGCGTTGCGGTCGTCGAGCCAGTACCACGCTCCGGCCGGTGCCGCGGGCTCGCTGCTGACCTGCAAGGCCCGCTCGGCCGCCGCCTTGTCCACCACCTCGTCGAAATGCGCGACCAACACCAGCCCGACCCCGTAGGTGCCGTCCGCCTCGAGTTCGTTGAGATCGTTGGAGCGCAACGAAACCCCGGTCAACGTGTCCGGCTGCACGGTGGTGAACACCGCCCCGGCGGTGACGTCCCCGGTCTCGCCGTTGGCGACCGCGTTGACGGTGAAAGTGTGCCCGTACCCGAGCGGTTCGGCCCCCGTCCAGCTCCTGCGGTCCGCGCTGAACCCGCCCGGCATCGCCCGCCCGTTCTCGTCGACCCAACTGACAGTCGTCAAAGTCCCGTCGACAGCGTCGACCCGAGCCACCTGCCGAGCGGAAAGCTCCCCACCATCAGCGTTGAGCGGCAATACAATCCGAGCCGTTTTCGGCACCCGATGCGGCCCCACCAGCACCACCGGCGCACTCCCCGCCGCCAGTAATCCACTGACCCCCACGATCCCCGCCAACACCTGCCGCCGCCGCAACCCCATCGACCCACTCCCTTCACCCGGAGCCAGCCCACGACTCGGTCGTGCCAGCATCCCGCCCCCCACCCCCGACTTCACCCCGACGTGCCCACCTCCACCGTTCCGTCGCCCAACCGACACCTCGCAGATACCGCCCCCACCCCCAATCCCCCCAAATCACCCCCCTGACCACCCGATTAGGCGTCTACCCCACCCACCCGATAACGTAGTCCTCACCCAACGCGGGGTGGAGCAGCTCGGTAGCTCGCTGGGCTCATAACCCAGAGGTCGCAGGTTCAAATCCTGTCCCCGCTACAAACGAGGGCGGTCCTGACCGGTTGGTTCAGGACCGCCCTCAGCTTTTGTTGAGGTCCCTGGCAACGGATTTGGCAACTTCCCGAGATGCCCGCGCCTGATTGGCGCGCCGATACTGTGAAATGCTTTGCTACCAGGTGGTTCTCGGCGAACCAAGCGGGACGCAGTGGGACAGTGCGATCGCTGGGGTGCCAACCCAGCGATCGTATGAAGCGGTAGGTTCGAGTCCTCGGGGTCGTGGGGACAGCCCATCGGGCACATCCCTGGCTGATCCGTGCTTCGGAGGCTGTAGCTGGCTTCGGTGGACTCAAGTGCGCGCTAAGTAGGCTCCCCTTTATGTCAAGACACCCCAGCCGGTGTCGGGTTAGCCTGGGTGTTGGCAGGTCCGGGAAGTGGCTTTTCCGAAGGATCGGTGTGCGGGGTCAGGCCGGTCACGCTGGAATCAAGAGTCGTTCCCGAGTGCCCTCCCGGGCTTGCCTTTTCACGTCGCCGCTGGTCAGCGAGCATGCGACGGAAAATGACGTTGGACAGTTGTCGTTTGAGTGAGCGCATCGCTTCCATCGAGGTTTTCCCCGCGCTTTTGCGGGCGTCGAAATATGCGCGGCCGGTGGTGCGATGGCGGAGTTGGACAACGGCCATGACGTGCAGGACTCGGTTGATGCGCCGGTTCCCGGCCCGGGAAAGACGGTGTCGTTGTTGCTCTCCCGAGGACGCGTCCAAGGGGGCGGTGCCGTTCCAGGACGCGAACCGATTCCGGTCCCGGAACCGGTGGATATCACCGACATCGGCGAGAAGTCTTGCGGCGCTGGAGGGTCCGATGCCGTGCAGGTCCATCAGGGTGGATCCGCGGTCGGTGACCAACTGCCGCAGTTCGGCGTCCGCGGCCTTGATCTTGCGGTCGATGCCCTCGAGTTCGGCGATCAACTCGACCGTCAGCCGGCGGCGGGTCTTGCCGACCGGATCACGTGGCTTGATCGTCGCGACGAGTGCGCGTGCCTGCATCGCGGACAGAAATTTCTTGGCTCCACCAGGGAAAAGCTCGAGCAACAGTCGGTGCAGGCGGTTGACTGTTTGAGTGCGGGCCCGGCCGAGTTCGTCGCGTCGGTCCGCGAGCATGCCCAGCATCACCAGCTCCGGGTCGGTCTCGACTCGTCGAAGATTGGGTGAGTGCAGTGCGGCCATCGCGACCGAATGGGCGTCGACGGGATCGGTTTTGCGGCCGTTGCCGGTGGCGAACACCCGCACCTGGGCCGAGAGTTTCGCGGGGACATCCAGGACGGTTTCCCCGTCGTGGACCAGGCGGCGGGCGATGTGCCGGCCGATACCATTGCTGCCTTCCACCGCCCACACCCGGTTCTGGAATTTCCTTCCGGCGGTGAGCATTTCGGCGTAACCGGTCTTGTCGGTGCCGTATCTTCCGACAGCGAGAACACTCCCGGTGTCGTTGATGATCTCGATCGTGGCTGAGCGTTTGTGTGGATCCATCGCGATGATCGTCATCGGTGTCCTCCCTGGCTGGCATGGGTTGTCGGCGAGGGAGGGCACCGCTACTTCGAGCCTGGGCAGACCCCTTTTCAGCCACTCCGTGCCGCGCGGTGCCCGGTGAGAGGCATGCCATGAGAGAGCCACACCGATCACGATGGTGGGCAGCCGATTAAGGGAGCATCTCACCGGGCACCTGGACCAAAGCTTGGCCGAGCTTCGGTCCTACCACCAGTCTTAAGTAGCCGAATTGAGTGTGGTTGGGAATGGGTGTGTTGTTGAGCCACTGTGTATCAGCCGTCGCCGGGTTGCGCCCCCGTTGTGTGCCACCGTTCAACGGCTTGGACCATCTCGCGGCCGAGATAGTCGAGGTATCGGGCGATTTCGGTCAGGCGCAGGCCCGCGGGAGTCGTTGCGCCGAGAACTTCGGCGCCGCGGCGGGCAGCTTTGAACTTTTCCTCGGAGGCACGGGCAAGGTTGAGCGTGGTGCGGTACCAGGTTCGATCGTCGATGTAGTAGCGGTCGCGGCGTGGCGAATCGCGCTCCCGGCGAATAAGATCCCGCTGCTCGAGTGCACCTATAGCCGTCGAGATCGAAGCCGGGCTCACGCCGAGGCGATGTACCAATTCGGCGGCGGTGAGGCTGCCCGAATCGGTGAGGTGCAGGCAGGTCAGCACTCGCGCCTGCATTCGAGGCATCCCGTCGTATACGAACAAATCGGTAAAATGGACCGCGAAGGCAAGCACGGCATCGTCACGGTTGGACTCGGCTGTGGGCGCTGACGCCGATCGCGGAGGCGCGGTTGTCCGACTTCGTCGCGATCGTGTTGTCGTTGCCCGGTGTGCTCTGTCGGCGCGGTACCGGCTCGGACCACCGTTACGGCTCACCTCGCGGCCGACCGTCGAGGCCGGACGCTCGAGCTGACGCGCGATCTCGGTGTATCCCAATCCCTCGGCCAGTCCCGCGGCGATGCATTCCCGTTCCTGCAAGGTAAGCCTGGCTCCCGGCATCAGTGTGGTTCCCCTTCGACGTCACCGTTCCGCGCCGACATGCGTTCAGCGGCAGCTCATTGCAAATTCACTGTTCGCTCGTGCATTCCACGGCACGGTCATTGCATTCTCGATACCCAGCCTAGCTGTGCGAATAGCCGCTTCCTCAGCCATTCACCTTGAACATCGCCGAAAGGGATCTACCGTTCGGCGCAGACTGAATGTTGTACTCCGGAAGGAACCCGATGACCGATCCCGCCCGTCTCGATGCCGAAACAGCAACCGCCGCTCCGACATTCGTGTTTGTGCACGGCCTGACCAGCAATAGCTTCTATTGGGCACCAGTGGTTCGTGAACTCGCCTTGCTTGGCTACCGCAGCCTGCCGGTGGATCTACCCGGACACGGACTCGACGCCTCGATACCGCTTACCTACCAGGCGCAGGACATTGCCGCTTTCGCCGCATCCTCGTCCCCGATGGCCGCGATTACCGTGCAAGACAACGTCGCCCACGTGATCGAGGTACTGCAGGAGGTACGGCGGCACGGACCCGTCATCCTGGTGGGGCACAGCCTCGGGGGCATCACGATCGGTCTGGTCGGCAATGCCATACCCGAGGCCATCCACAGCCTGGTCTACCTCTCCGCATTCTGTCCATCCACGCCAGATGCACCCAGCGCGATGGCGCTGAGCCAGACCTCGGAGGCCCTCAAAGATGTGCCGGTCCCGGACACCGAGCACTCGCTGTTTCTGGGAATGGAACCAGTATCCCGCGGCCTCATCCGGTTCAATCTCCGTTCCCCAGACCCCTTGGCACTGGAAGAGTTTCGGCGGACCAACATGCCCGAAGCCACCCTGGAACAGACATTGATGCTGATCAACTACGGCATGCAGCCCGAAGACGGGGCGCAGACCAGCTTCGCCGACGCCCGCGTAGAAGCCGACACCTGGGGACGGATACCCCGCAGCTACATCCGCCTCACCCGAGACAACGTGATCTCTCCGGCACTTGCTACGAAAATGATCGACGACGCCGACCATCTCACACCGAACAACCCGTTCGACGTCCACAATCTGGCGGCGGGACACGTGGGTGTCGTCCTACAAGCGCGCGAGCTGGCAGCCATCCTCGTCCGCCTCGTGTGAAGTTCTCCAAGACGCCTGGCCGTGGCCTCGAACGCACTATTCTGCCGCATAGTGCGCGGTTCGAAACGGCCACAGCGGGTGTCAAGTCCGATCGTGACGTCAGCTTTCGCCGATACGGCATCCAGCTGGCTGTGACCGCCGTCGAGATTCACCAATGAACGACGTCATGATTCGCCTATGTAGCCAGCGAGTGAATAACTCGGGATCATCTGTTCTCCTGCTCGTAGGTTCCCTGCTGATCGATGACGCTACGAAGCACGAACCCGCCCGGAATCCGTCAAGTGACTGGCGCTCCCACACCCAGTCGATAACTGGGACCTACTGATGCCGTCCTGGCAGTTCGGGGGCGTAGGAGTCGGGATCGGGGAGGAGTTCGCTGTCCCACAGTCGGACTCGGGCGCGGATATCGGCGCTGCCGGTTCCGCGTGGTCAGCAGTCTCGACTAACTGTGACCTCGGACCCGGCGCCCACCCCTCCGGCTACCCACAATCGATCGAATGTGCTTGGACACAGGCCATTTCGGCTCGATGCCGACCAGAAGAGGAGGGCCGAGCCTGAGCGGGGCTTGCCTTCGAGCGCGCTCGAACCTTTAGCGTCGGGGCCATGACGAACGAGACGAAGACTTGGCTCATAACGGGCGCGAGTTCGGGCCTGGGTCGGGCGCTTGCCGAGGTGGCGCTCGAGGCTGGTGAGCAGGTGATCGGGACCGCGCGACGGGTCGACCGGTTCGCCGGGCTCGAGGCGCGGTACGGGGATCGGTTCCTCGCCGTCGAGCACGATGTGCGTGACACGGCGGGAGCTGCCGCGGTCGTGCAGCAGGCGCTGGAGGTGTTCGGGCGCGTCGACGTGCTCGTCAACAATGCCGGCACCGGACAAGTCGGCGCCGCCGAGGAGATCACCGATACCGCGCTGCGGGCCATGCTCGAGCAACACCTGTTCGGCCCGGCCGCGTATGTGCGTGCCGTGCTGCCCCACCTCCGGGGGCGTCGCTCGGGTGCGATCGTGCAGATGAGCAGCCAGGGCGGGCGGATGTCGTTCCCCGCCGTCGGCAGCTACTCGGCAGGCAAGTTCGCGCTCGAGGGCTGGTCGGAGGCGCTCGCGGGCGAGGTCGCACCATTCGGGATCCGCGTCCTCATCGTTGAGCCCAGTCGCTTCCGCACCGCGTTCAACGCCGCCGACGTGCTCGAGACAGCGCAGCGAAGCTCGATCTACGACGAGGTCATCGGTGCCGTGCGCGTGAACATGGCCGAGGCCGACGGCCGCCAGGAGGGCGACCCGGCACGCGCCGCCCGGGTGATCCGCGACATGCTCGAACACCCCGACGCGCCGCTGCGGCTCCCATTGGGCGCCGAGGCGGTTCGCAATCTCACCCGCGTCTACCGTGGTGCGCTCGACGATGTCGAGAAATGGGCGGCTGTGAGCGAGTCGGCGGACTATCCGGGCATGGCGCCCGCTGTGCGCGCGTTCTGATCGAACTACGCTGTGCGCCATGGCCACTGAAGCGCTGATCGAACGCATCCTCGCCGCCGGCGACGGGCCATCATCGTCGGCGATCGACGCACTGCACGAGCTGCTCGACGACGCCACGATCGAAGACTCGGCGATGCCCAAGAGTGTCGCCGAGGCCGCCCGGCTCGTCGGGCTGTCGACGCACACCCTCCGGTACTACGAGCAGGAGGGACTCGTGCGGCCCGCGCGCAACGCCTCCGGTTACCGCGAGTACTCCGCGTTCGACCTGCGCCGCCTGGTCTTCCTCACCCGAATGCGCCTGTCCGGCATGACAATGACCGACCTCAAGCGCTACATCATGCTCGTCGAGCAGGGTCCGAGCACCATTCCAGAACGTCGCCGCATCATGCTCGACCAGCGAAACCGGATCATGCGGCAGATCCGTGAGCTCGGCCTGGCGCTCGAGACCACCGAGTACAAAATCCGTGTCTACGACGGACACCCGGAAGGCTGACGCCCGCCGTCCGGAGGCTCAGCTCTGGCACAGCGAGGCTGGCACAGCGCCCAGTTTGCCTCTAAAATAGAGGCATGACTGACAGCTTGGTGCTGCAAGTGTGGCAATTAAAAGACCCCACACATCTGCCGGCCTTGCTCGCCGAGGACGCGACCTTCTCGAGTCCGGTCGCCGATTACCACGGCCGGGACCGTGCGGCACACCTGCTGGCCACGATCGCTACCGTGCTCGACTCGGTGCACCAGACCCGACAGTGGACCGACGGGCCGCAAGGGATATTCGCCTTCGCCGCACGGTTCGCCGATGAGGAACTGCAGGGGGTGCTGCGGGAGGAGCTCTCCGAGTCCGGCGAGCTGACCCACGTGACACTGTTCCTGCGCCCGTATCGGGTACTACGCGCGGCCATCGCGGAAATGGCACGGCGACTGGAAGATTCGCCCCCGCCACGAGCGGCGCAGGTCGCTCGGATCACTTACTCCCAAGGGTAACGGCCCGCTTCGTATGCGGCTGCCTTGTCCTTGTCGTGCAGGAAGCGCGCGTGCGTGTCGTGCCGGAGCGAGGTGTCGCTGATCGGGTATGGGTGCCATTGATCGCGGAGGAGCGTAAGTAGGAATTCGGCCATACCGCACGGGTATACGGTCCACTCGAGATTCATGCGTGTGTAGACCGCAACCGGCCATTGGTCCGGGTCCGGGTCTGTGGTGACCCAGCACAAAGTATCGGCCGCGGCTGTTCCGCCCCAGATGAGCAGGTCCTCCAGCCGATACCGGCCTTGGTCGGCGGGTGCCCAATTGCTCACTTGTTCGGCGGCGAGCGCTGTCTCGGAAAGCCTCGAGACTTTGGCAATCTGTGGCTCGGCCGAAGAGACAGCGGGTGTGAAGACACCGACCGTATCCTCGATCCCGCCGCTGCCGAAGGCCGCGATGAAGGCTCGGTAGTCGGCCGGGAAGGAGATTCCGTAGACCTGCTCCGCTGCACCCCAGTCGATGGAGTCCCCGCACGTGGGCCCGATACAAGACAACACTCTGGTGAGATTCGCCAGGGCGGCGAGCTGGTCCTCGCTCATGCTCCAACCGCATCGGGTCCGGGCTGGGCTTGCTCATGATGTGGCATTGTTCCGTCTCGCTCGTCGAACTGTGTCCGCTTGGTTCTCGGCGAATGCTATTGCACGGCTACGACATATCCGTAGATACGAATACAACGGAATTGACCTGCGCCAGAAGGCTTTACAGTTCCATAGGCAATCCAGTGGGGCTGGCCGCATTCCCGCGGCCAGAGAGCCCCTCCCAGCCCGACGAACCCGCGACAGTTGATTACGCGACATCACCAGGCCGGGACCCCCGGACATGAGATTTCCCCTGCACTCGCGCGGAGTCGTGTGATGGGTTGGACAGCGTCCGAACCGCCGAGGAGACGGAGTCGCGCAACCGGTCCAGCGGGTAGTCGGGTCCGAGGACCATGCGCCGCAATTGCGGCATGGCCAGGCTCCATCCGACCAGGCCGAGGGTGAAGAACAGCAGTGCTCGCGGGTCGTCGTCACCGGTGGTCGTTTCGGTGGCGCGGATCTTGTCGAGGTAGTGCTCGGTGCGTGCCTGTTCGTCGGGGACCGGTTCGTCGCCGAGTTCGAGCGCTTCCCACAGAAGCAGCCGCAGGGCTTCGGGATGAGCGCGGTGGTAGTCGAACAAAGCGCCGGCGTAGGCGTCGAGGTCTTCGTCGTCGCGGGGTGGGGCAGCTTCGGCGAGTTCGGTCAGCAGTCGTTCCAGCACGGCACCGAACAGCGCCTTCTTATCGCCGAAGTAGTCGTATATGGCCCGCTTATTGGCCTTCGCGGTAGCCGCGATGCGGTCTACCCGCGCGCCCGCGACGCCATAGGCGGCGAACTCGGTCGCCGCGGCGGTGAGGATGCGTTCCTTGGTTGCCGCTGAGTCGTATGCCACAGCCAAAATTGTAACGAACCGGTTCGTTTGACATCGAAGGCCGTCGGCTCCTACTATCCGAACTAACTAGTTCGCTCGGTTTGGAGATGTTGATGACCTCGACTCACCCCCCCGCGGCAGCCCGGCTCGGCGCCGGTGCCGGAACGAAGGTGCCTCCGCTGCTATTCGCGGTGATGGCGATCTGCAGTGGCGTGACGGTGGCGAATGTGTATCTGGCACAACCGTTGCTGACGTTGTTCGCCCGTGCACTCGGGATCGCACCGTCGTCGGCAGGGTTGGTGGTGACGTGCGCTCAGTTCGGCTATGCCGCGGGAATCTTGTTCCTGGTACCGCTGGGTGATGTGCGCCGACGACGGCCGCTGCTGATGGTGATGCTGGCCGCGACGGTGCTCGCGCTGCTGCTGGCCGCGCTGTCGCCGGGCCTGTCGCTGCTGGCCGCGGCCGCGGTGCTGGTCGGCGGATTCACCGTGGTCCCGCAGGTTCTCGTGCCGCTGGCCGCCGAACTCGCCCCGCCGCAGCGGCGAGCCTCGGCGGTGGCCGGAGTCCAGATCGGGCTGATGACCGGCATCATCGGCTCCCGGGTGATCGGCGGCGCGGTCGGTGAAGCGTTGGGGTGGCGGGCGGTCTACGTACTCGCGGCCGTGTTGACCGCAGCATCGGGGCTGCTGACCGTAGCTCTGATTCCGCGAGAACCCGACCGCACCAACACGATCGGGTACGGGCAATTGCTGGCGTCCCTGCCGCGGCTGTTGCGCAGCGAGCCGGCGTTACGGCAGTCGTGCCTGCTGCACGCCAGCATGTTCGGTGCCTACAACGCCACCTGGACCTCGCTGGTCCTCGTACTCACCCACGACCCGTATCACTTCGGCACCGCGGCCGCCGGGCTGTTCGGTGTGCTGGGACTGGCGGGCGCGTTCGCCGCACCGTGGGCCGGACGGTTCATAGACCGGCGCGGCCCGCTGCCGATCATCACCGCCGCGCTGGTGCTGGCCCTGGTCTCGGCGGGAGCCTATGCCTTCGGTCGGACCGTGCTCGCGTCGATGATCGTGGCGATCGTCGCGGTCAATGTCGCGGTGCAGTGGAGCCAGATCGCCAACCAAGCGCGCATCTTCGCCTACCTGCCCGAGGCACGCAGCCGCGCCAATACCGTCTACATGGTCGCGGTTTTTCTCAGCGGCGCGATCTGCGCCGCCGCGGCGGGCGCCTGTTACGCCGGCCTCGGCTGGGCGGGCGTGTGCGCGCTCCAGGCGCTGCTCGCCGTCACCGGCCTCACGGTTCTGCCCTTCGCGCGACGCTACGACCGACACCACCGCACCCCAGTAGCAGCGTGAATGCCAACGATTTTCCCACCACTATCAACCCAGGAGATTCCCCGATGACCATGCCTGCCATGCCCGCCGCCGTGATGCAGTTTTTCGCCGCATCCCAATCCGCTGATGCCGATGCCTGGGCCGATGCCTTCGCCGTCGACGGCGTGTTCCATGATCCGGTCGGTGAGCCGCCGATCGTCGGCCGCCCCGCGATCCGCGAGTTCATCGCCTCGGTGCTGCCGAATTTCAGCCCGTTCCTCGGCCTGACCCCGCGCGAAGCCCACACGGTCGGCAACGCGGTCGCGGTCTGCTGGTCCGGAGCGGCGGTCACCACCACTGGAACCCCGGTGAACTGGTCGGGGATCAACATCTATGACCTCGATGACAACGGACTCATTCACGAAGCCCGCGCCTATTTCAACCGAGCCATCTTCCAAGCCCAACTCGACCGATAGCACCCGCCGAACTGGTCGGCTGTGACACCACACGGTGCGCCGCTACGTTCAGCACCGTGTGCGTTTCAGGTGAGCGATGCTCAGCGATGGCTGAGCCCGCCGGTTAGTCGATGCTTTCGATGATGCGGAAGTCGCGCTCGACGCCGTCGGGGAGCGCCACCAGCGCCTTCTGGTATGCCTCGCTCTCGTATGCCGCGACGGCCTGTTCGAAGCTGTCGAACTCGATCAGAACAACCTTTTGCGTGATTCCGGCCTCGTGGGCGACGACTCGACCTCCGCGGGACAGGACGCGCCCGCCACCTGCCTGGACAGCCGGACCGGCCAGCTTGTTGTAGGCAGTCAGCGTCTCAGGGTCGGAAATGGCGGGGTAGACACTGACCCAGTAGCCCTTAGTCATGGAAACCTCCTGTGTTCGGAACGATGCATAAAGCATTCATATAAATGATGTATGTTTAATACATGAAACGTCAAGCCGCCACTCGTGGCGCATCCACTGCGATCGGGTCGGCCCTCTATGGGCTGGCCACCGCGGCTGTCAGACGCCTTCCGCGCGATATGAGCATCACGTCCGCCGCCACCCTGGCCACCCTGCAGAGGACCGGGCCGCGACGCATCACCGATCTGGCCGTGATCGAGGGTGTCACCCAGCCCGCGATGACCGTGCTGGTCCGGGTGATGGAGGAGTCCGGACTGGTCGAGCGGACTGGCGACGCGTCCGACAAGCGGGTCACGCTGGTGTGTTTGACCGAGGCCGGCGCGTCGTACGTTCAGACGCGGCGCCAAGCGGGCGTCGACGCGTTCGCGCGGATGATCGACGAACTCGCCGATGACGAGGTCGAGGCCCTGGTGGCAGCGCTTCCGGCGCTGGCGCACCTGGCAGAGCTCGAAAGCCAGGACCGCGAAGGGCCGAAGCGGTGACGGGGCGCACCCCGGAGCGCTCCGAGGCGCGGCTGCTGGTCCCCGCCCTGATGTTCATCGCCCTGGTCGTTGCGGCGGTCGCCAGCCTCGGGACGCCGCTGATCACCAGTGTGGCGACCACGTTCCACGTCTCGCTCGACAGCGCGCAGTGGACGCTGACCGTCGCATTGCTGAGCGGCGCCGTCGCCACGCCCGTCCTCGGTCGTCTCGGAGCCGGCCCGCACCGACGGGCCACGATACTTGTCACGCTGGCGGTCGTCGTCGTCGGCAGTGCGCTGACCGTGCTGCCGCTGCCGTTCGCGGGGTTGCTCATCGGTAGGGCGGCCCAAGGCGTCGGGGTCGGTCTGACGGCGCTGATGATGGGCGTTGCCCGGGACCACCTCCCCGAGGAGCGCAGCGCGGCGACGATTGCCCTGATCTCGGTGGTCTCGATCATCGGCGCCGGCGTCGGCTACCCACTCACCGCGCTGCTCGCCGAGATCGGCGGGGTACGGGCGGCCTACAGCTTCGGTCTGTTCATCACCGCTGTCGCATTCCTGACCGCGTGGCGTTTCATACCCGCGGCTCCCGAAGGCCGCTCTGCTCACGTGGCCGTGGCGAGCGCGCTCGTCCTCGCGGGTGGACTGTTCCTCGTCCTGTTCCTGGTCGGCCAGCGGAGCCTGTGGAGCCGTCACCTCGCCGTGGCGGTGATCCTCGCAGTCGTCGCCGTGCTGCTGCTGTGCGTCTGGACCGCCTCCGAGCTGCGCAGCAAGGCGCCCCTGGTCGATGTCCGGGCGGTACGGCACCCGGCGGTCGCCGGAGCGAACATCGCCATGTTCGTCGGCGGGAGCGGCATGTACCTGCTGCTCACGCTCATCACGCGGTACGCGCAGACGCCGCACAGCGCAGGGTATGGCTTCGGGCTGACCACCTTCGTCGCCGGGCTGGTCCTCGTCCCGTTCTCGGTGCTGGGGTTCATCGCCGGCAAACTCACACCCCGGGTTCGGACGCTGATCGACGCACCCGTGCTGCTGGCCGGCAGCGCCGTCATCGTCGGTGGCGGGTTCGTCCTCTTCGCCGCAGCTCGGTCGAACCTGGCCGAACTGCTCGTCGCAATGGGTGTGCTCGGCTTCGGCGTCGGCAGCTTCTCAGCCGCCATGCCCGGCGTCATCCTGGCCGTCACGCCCAAAAGCGAGACGTCGAGCGCGATGAGCTTCAATTACGTCGTCCGCAGCCTCGGATACTCCCTGGGCAGCGCGATAGGCGGCCTGATCCTGGCCACCGGCACAGACACCGGTCATCTCTTCCCGAACGACCACGCCTACACCACCGCAGCGCTGTTCGGCATCGCCGCGATGGCGGTCACCGCCCTGACCGCCACCGCTCTCGCCCGCCAACGCCCGCCCGAGATCAGCCCCACCGCCGCCACGGCCAGCGTGCCGAGTCAGGGCAGGTCGAGCAGATGACCGGCCCGCCGACCAGGGCGTCGGTCCCCGGTCGGCGCTGAGGAGCTCGCCGGGACGCTTCTCCGGACCGGAGTTGTTGCGCGCCAACGGCTTTCTCGAGACATCAGGGCAACTATCGCTTGTACTCGGGCCGGCTGCGGTGGGTGTGCTGATTGCGGTATCTGGTCAGCAAACGGCTTTGCTGGCGAACGCGGGGACGTTCGCGGTCTCGCTGGTCCACCCTCCGGCGTACCCACAGCAGGCTGGCGGGCACCGAATTCACCGGTGGCGCACCAACATCGATGGTCAGAGGGCGGGGGAGGGTAGATCGGGAGAATTTCGGGTCCGTCGGTGCCGAGCTGCGGACCGGACTGCGATACCTGGTGACCTCGCCGCTCATTCTGGGAATCACCCTGCTCCAGGCGGTGACCGCGCTCGGCCTGGGGGCAGAAGCGTTGATCCCGTTCGTCGCGCGTGATCGTCTCGGCGCGAGCACCGATCTGGTGGGCCTGGCGGTGGCGGCAGGTGGGGTCGGCGGGGTGTTCGGCGCGCTCGGCACGGCCGCCGTCGGTCCCCGCCTGGCACCGGTGCCGATGTGCCTGATCGGCGTGCTGCTGATATCCGCCGGGCTATCGCTGGTGGGCGCCGCGCCCAGCCTGCCGTGGCTGGCCGCCGCAAACGCCTTGTTGGTCGGGGCATCGATGGTCGTGGTCGTCGTCGTCCGCACGCCGCGCCAGCAGGTGGTGCCGCGGGCACTGCTCGGGCGGGTTACCAGCACGGCCAGATCTCTAGTGCTCACGACCGGGACGGTCGGCACGATGCTCGCCGGACTGCTGACCGGGCTCAACGGCGATAACCCCCGTCCGGTGTTCATCGGCGCGGCCGCGTTCGTCGCGGCCTCCGCCCTGCTGGTGTGGGCCGCCGTCCTCGGCCCCACCCCTCATCCCCTCGACGCGTTGGACAGGAGTAATCGGTACGGCCCCATATCCTCGTGATCCATCGCGCGCGCGGTCCTGTCGCCCCCTATCTCGAGCGCATCGATCACACCGCCCATCGTGTGACCTATGTATGCGCCTGGCTGCGCTGGTGAATTCCGACGTCGATTATCGGTCAACTGTGACGCCCTCCAGCGCAGTCAAGATCCGCTGGTATCGGCGAAAACTGACGTCGCTGGGTGGCGTGTCCCTGATCCGTCGGCGCGTCTGCTGAACGCACTATTCTGCCGAATTCAGGACGCCCTCAGACCGGAGGCTTGGTTGGTTCGCCTTGTCACTATGGTGGGTCGCGGAGCTTGCAGAGTCTGATCGCGAGAGGCTTGGAAGAATGACGTCGATCAATACCTATCCGTACTCGGTGCAGATCGAGAAGGCCCAGCGCCACTTGAGAACTGGTGATGAAAGCGAGATCGACACCCTGATAGGTCTGCTGGGTAGAGACCTGGACGAACTTCGTCAAGAGTGGGCAGACGAGGAGCGCGCCCTGACTCCCGAGGACGCCCTGCGATGCATCGTTACGGGCGTCAACCAACACGGCAGGGATATCTTGTACGACGCCACCGACTGGAACGACGGCAGTTACATCCGAGTCTTCGAACTGCTGGTTCAGCACTACGGCGAAGCACTGGACGGCTGGGAGCAAACGCGGCGGAGCTGGTTCGGCACAGTCGACAAAGCCCTGGCGGCGCATGGCAGTTTGTTCTCTGTAGAGAGTCTCATGTGCGAAGGGGTCGAAGAGCTTCCGGTGGGTGTGAGCGGCGCATCGGTCGGCTACATCCTCTTGGAGGATATTCCAGAAGCGCTCACCGATCTTGCCGACGCGATCAGGCGTGGCCTGCCTTCGGAAGTCGAGTCGAACATCGCCGATGTTCAGGGATGGCTTCAGCATTGTGTCGACCACGGGACTGACTTGGCCTGCTTCGCGGGTTAGTGGTACTTGGTCGGAATCGGCCAACGCTGGTTCGTGGACGGCCCGGTGGCCTTGCGGATCTAAGGCGCCGCGGAACGCACTGTCATGCCGCATACCGCGCTGACCGAACCGGCCAGCGCGGTGCAGTGGAAGATCAATCAGCGGTGGCTATTCAAGGCTTCGGGTTCTCGGTCATTTCAGGTAGTCGGCGAACTTTGCACGCAGGTCGGACCAATAGATCGGGTCGTCGGAGGGGAGCAGCTGGAACCTTGCTTGACGGTCGGTCGCATTGATGTGATCGATCGCTTGGGACTGCCCCCGGTTTGGTTGACTCCTGACCTGTGAGGACCTCCTCGCAGTGGAAGGATCACCGACATGCCCAAGCCCTATCCCGAGGAGTTCCGCCGCGACGTAGTCGCGGTCGCCCGCAAGGGCGAGATCCCGTTGACCCAGATCGCGAAGGACTTCGGGATCTCGCAAAGCTGCGTGAAGAACTGGGTGAAACAGGCCGACATCGAGGATGGACATCGCCCCGGCGTCACCGGTGATGAGTCGGCCGAGCTTCGCGAGGCCCGCAAACGGATCCGGCAACTCGAACAAGAAGCCGAGGTCATGCGCCGTGCGGTCGCCTACTTCTCGCGCGATGTGAACCCAAAATGATGTACCCGCTGGTCCTGGACCTGGCCGCAGACAAGATTCCTGTCGCGGTGACCTGTCGGGTACTCGGATTCTCCACCCAAGCATTCTTCAAATGGAAGAAGAACCCTGTCTCGCAACGGGATTGGGACGATGCGCATCTGATCAATGCCGCCTACGACATCCATGCCGACGACCCTGCGTTCGGCTACCGGTTCATCGCCGATGAGTTGCCCGCCCGCGGCATCCGCGCGGGTGAGAACCGAGTCGCCAGATTGTGTTCACAGCAACGGATCTGGAGCGTATTCGCCAAGAAACGCGGGGTGAACCGCAAGTCCGGCCCACCGGTCCACGACGACCTCGTCGACCGCAAATTCACCGCCGACGCCCCGGATGCCGTGTGGCTGACCGATATCACCGAGCACGCCACCGGCGAGGGCAAGCTCTATCTGTGCGCGATCAAGGACGTGTTCTCCAACCGGATCGTGGGCTACTCGATCGATTCTCGGATGAAGGCATCGATCGCGGTATCGGCGCTGCATCACGCCGTCGCGTTCCGCTCACCAGACGCGACGGTCGTTCACTCTGACAGGGGCAGTCAGTTTCGTTCCCGAAAGTTCGTGAATGCATTGTCAGTCAACGGTTTACGAGGCTCGATGGGCCGCGTCGGGGCGTGTGGTGACAATGCGGCCATGGAGTCGTTCTTCGCGCTGCTGCAGAAGAATGTCCTCGACCGGCAGCGCTGGGCGACCCGCGCGGAACTGCGGTTGGCGATCGTGGTCTGGATCGAGAAGACCTACCACCGCACTCGTCGGCAACGCCGACTCGGCCGGCTCACCCCGATCGAGTTTGAGACAATAAACCGGCCCGCGCTCGCGGCCTGAACCACTACACCCGCGAGTCAACCAAACTCGGGGCAGTCCCCTTTCAGCTCCTCAGCGGTGTAGTGCCATGGACCCGTCACCTGAATTGCCCCGGGCTCTTTCCCGGTGCTGCCCAGTACGATCTGCTTCTGAGCAAGAACGTCCGCCCCTTGTGAACCCAGGCGCTGCAAGACCGATGGGCTCCGGACGGTCACCCAGTAACTCTTGCGCGACTCCTCTGCTGCGGACAATTTACTAAGTGCTTTGCTCTCGGAGTAGATGTAGACACTCGCACCCCCGCCTGCGTCCTTGTATACGGCGGTCAACGATTCGCTTGCGGCGATCTCGTCGTCGACAACGATGTAGCCATCCGCTTTGTACTGCGGCTCGTTTATCCACTTCAGGACAACCTGGTCGATCAAGCCTCGCTGATCAACACGGGTGAAGGTAATCACGTCGTTCTTCCTCCGAAATCGTCAGTACCGCTGCGGAACTCGCGTATCGAACGGCAATCACAATATCGGCTTCAGCCATGATTGCGAGCTCGAACCCGCAACCCGAGGTCGAGCACCAGGCAGCCCAAGCGATACGGCAGGAAGATCCGCTCATGCCGCGACCCGCGCGTTGGGCGTTCGTCCAGATCGCTTGGTCTACAAGGCTTCTCGACGCACCGGAATTTTTCAAGCCGTATGAGACCAGTCGGTGTTAAGCGGCGGTGGTTGCGGGCTCCTGGCTGGTGGTGGGTTTTTCGGTCGGTGGGTTGATCCAGACAGTGTCGGGCAGGTCGAGGATCTTCGGGGCTGTGGTGGTGGCGAATCGGTGCGGGTGTCGTGCGCGTGCGGCGGCCAGGACGTCGCGGCGGTCGGCGGCTTTGGCGGCGGCCAAACCGAAGTGGACGTCGGCGGGGGTGTGCAGTCCGAGGCCGGTGTGTCGGTGTTCGTGGTTGTACCATTGCTCGAACTCGGACATGAATTGCCTTGCTTCCCAGAGTGATCCGAAGCGTTCGGGGAATTCGGGCCCGTACTTCAGGGTCTTGAACAGGCTTTCGCTGAACGGGTTGTCGTTCGATACCCGGGGCCGTGAGTGTGAGCGAGTTACTTCGAGGTCGGCGAGCAGCGCGGCGACGGTTTTACTGGTCATCGAGGTGCCGCGGTCGGCGTGCACGACCTGCGGGATGCCGTGGACGGCGAAGATCTGCAGCATCAATTCCTTTGCCAGCAAACCGGATTCGTGAGTATGGACGTGGATTCCGACGATGTAGCGGGAGTAGATGTCGATCATCATGTAGGCGTCGTAATAGGTGCCCTTCACCGGTCCCGCGAGCTTGGTGATGTCCCACGAGTACACCTGCCGGGGTGCGGTCGCGACCAGTTCGGGGCAGGCTTTCGCCGGGTGGCGTGCCAGCCGCCGCCGTTCTTTGACTTGCCGGTTTTCGGCCAGGACCCGATACATTGTGGACACCGAACACAGGTAGGTGCCCTCGTCCAGTAGTCGGGCGTAGACCTGCAGCGGTGCGGAATCGACGAACTCGTCGCTGTTGAGTACCTCGAGGATTCGGCGGCGTTCGAGATCGGTGAGCTTGTTGCTCGGCTCGGCCGGCGCTACCGTGACGGCCACGGCCGGCCCCGCCGCGGCGGTGGCGCGGCGGAACACGGTTCCGCGCACGAGTCCGGTCAAATCGCTTGCTCGCCTGGTGGTTACACCGGAATCGGCGAGGGTGGTGTAGGTGTAGCTCAACGTTTGTTCGGTCGCTGCTCGTGCTCCGCGCTCTCGGAGATCGTCTGCAAGAGCGCGTGTGCTTTTCCCATGATGTCGAGCGCGGCCTCTGTGGTCGTGAGGCGCTTGTTCAACCGGTCGTTCTCCCGCTTCAAGCGGGCGATCTCGGCCTGTTCGGGGGTGAGTTTGCCGACCTTCTCGCCGGGGGATTTGCCTTGCAGCACACCGGCGTCGCGTTGTTTTCGCCATTCTACGATCGATGACGAATACAGGCCCACGCTGCGCAGGTACGCCCCGCCGCCGGTCCCGTCCTCACACGCGCGGTCGTAGGCGACCAGGTGCGCGAGTTTCTGGGCCGGGGTGAAACTGCGGCGCTTGCCGCCGCCCGAGCGCGGCTGGGTCGAATCCATCCGACCATTGTCGGTCATCGGCACGGTGGTGGAAGTTCTCAAGGGGAATCGGTCCGTCTCTCGCCCCGCGTCAGGTCGAGTTGCTGTGAAGTGGCGGTCTCAACTCAGCCTGACACGCAGGGCACTCATCTGCCGAATAGCGCGTATCAAGGTTGACACGCGCTACTCTCTGGCTAGCGGATACGGTGCGGGGAACCGGCCGTCAATTCAGATGCTGCACCGGGTTTTCGGTGCCGCTCAGTGAGGGCCCGGCCCCGCTTTTCGTCAGCTGACCGATACTGGCAGGGCCAGGATCTCCTGAGTTGTCATCACGGGTACCCCAATGCTGGGCATCGTGCCCAGGGCTGTCTTGTGGGTGGTGTCGCTGTCGATGGTGGTGCCGCTTTCCCCGGTCGTAGCCCGTGCGGCGCAGGCATCGCCGACAACGGTCGCGACGGCGAAGCCCTGTTTGACGGCATCGAGGGTGCTGCTGGCAACCTCGGCATCGGTGGTGAGCCCGCACACCAGCAGGTGATTGACACCGGCCCTGCCCAGTTGCTCACCGAGGTCGGTGCTCTCGAACGCACTGACCTGGCTCTTGGTCACTATGTGGTCGCGGCTACTCGGCTGCAAGTTGGGGTGGAACTCAGCTCCCGAAGTTCCTTCGGCGAAAGCCGTGGAGTCTTTGGGGGCGAGGTGCCGGACGTAGAAGACGCTCATGCGTTCCTTGTGCGCATGGCTGACCAGGCGCTTGGCGTTCGCGAGTGCTCGTTCCGCGCCGGGGACAGGCAAAGCTCCGGTGAAGTGCTCGTTTTGGAAGTCGATGAGGAGCACCCCTGTCTTGGATGCGATCAACGTGGAGGGGCGAATTACAGGAAAGTCTGTGTCGGTCATCGTAGAAACTCCATCCACTTCGGTCGTGAGCAGACGCGCGTAGTCAGGTAGCTGCAATCGACCAGCTCACGCCAGGCAATCACATCTAACTCACAGCGAACGTCGCTAGATCCCAATGCATTTCAACGATCGACAACACTACAAGGCTCGAGGCGAGAGCATTCCCCGAACGAGATGGCACCAACCAGACGCCCTCTTCTGCCGCGACCCGCGCGTTGGTCGGCCGTCCAAACTGGCTGGCTGACAGCGCTTCCCAACGCCCGCACATGCCGAGTTCAGCGCGTTGAGATTCCGTTGGGGCGGTGGTGGTTTCGACGCGTTTGCCCGCCTTGACACATCGATCGTTCTCGATCGACACTTGTTCGGTGCGGTCAGCGGTCGAGAATACTTGGGCCGCTGTCCGACTGGTGTTCAATGCTCTGCACCCCCAGGCTTTTCGGGGATACCTCTGTTGTCGCTCTGCCCTTGGGTTGGGTGAATCAGCCCGTGACCCAAGGTATTCCACAAGGAGGCCGTAATCGTGTCTGTGATCACCGATGGACGCTTCACGATCAAACCTAGTCAGGGTAGTTTCGACAGTCGAAGCATGTACGCCTTCAAGGACGAAGTGGGTGAGGAGGTAACTCTCCAGCCCGGTCCGGCGCAGTCGTACGATGTTCGACCGGTTCCAGTTGAAAACGAAGACGAAGACGACGGCTATGTCACGATCGCCCACAGTGGCAGCGGGTTGTTCTTCACGCTGCCCGAAGGGTCCGAGCAGGTAGTCATGACCGATGATGCATCGGGCGAGCGTTCGTGGTGGTCGATCATCGCGGACCCCTCCAGTACCCTGCCGGATTGCTTTACGATCCACAACGTCGGTCGAGACAGCTACGTGGTCCCGCAGTCCACTTCCACTGGCTCGCTGGTCATCTCATCGGATACGGGCTATCCATGGTCGATCATGAAACTCAAGCAGCGGTGACCTTCTACTCCTCCGACCAGAGCAGCTAGGTCGGCCAACGTTCTGCATTGCCGCCGCGCCGCGTTGACCGAACCGGCCAGCGCGGCGCGGCGGAAGATCGACTGGCGGCGGCAATCCGAGGCGGCTGAACGCACTGATCTGCCGCGACCCGCACGTTGGTCGACAGTCCAAATCAGTTGGTCGACAGCCGCTTCTCAGAGCGCACACATGCTGAGGAGCGTGCGTCGAACGAGGTTGGTCAGCCCGGCGGCAGTGGGAAGCCTGCCTGGAAGTCCCAGTGGTGCCTAGGTCGATGTCTAAGCCGATAGTCCGTTTCCGCGACCGGCCGCCCCCACGACCGCCGGTCGCGGAACGGACTATCGCCTGAAACCTCGACGTTGCCGGGAGGCGGTATTCGCGCAGGTGCCGTTATCGCAGTACAGCCGCGGTCGACCGTATTGGTTGGCGGGCTCAGGCAACGGGCTTCCACACATCCGGCAGTACCGCTCTCCTTTGGGAACCTCGACGTGGACGAGCTCAACCAGCAGTCGACGGTTCTCACCGTTGTAGAAGGTGTTGCGGACGTAATCCAGCGCGGCCAGAACCGCTGCGGGTGACTGCCCGTGCTCCGCGGCGACTTCCTCTACACTGCGGCCGTCCACCAGCACCCCATAGGACTGCAGCGTCCAGCGTGTAATGGTCTCTCGGTCGTCCCTGATCTCCGGGCACACCTCGCTGAGCAGTTGTGCCCAATCGGGCAGTCGCACGCGGCCCACCACACTGTCGGCCAGCCCGTCACGGTTTCGGCGATGCTTCACTTGGTCTCCTCCGCAGACTCAGACGTCAGCTGTCGATGCTCCTCGGTGCACATGCTGCGACGACGGCCGAAGCCGGTAACGAACGCGGAGAACACTTTCGGCACATCTTCCGGACGCGCACGCACCAGAGCGACGGTCGCGATGACGATCACCGCCACCGCCACGACCAGCGCGGGAAGCTGGATCCAGAACATCGCCCACCCACTGCCCAACACGATCCACGACGCCATACCGGCGACCATCGTGACCTCCAAACACGAAGAAGGCCCCCAGCATTCGCTGAGGGCCTCGAGATTGCGGAAATGAAAAAAAGCTCCAACCGACACGGTTGAAGCCTCCGAAAGGCACATTGGTGCCTGAACTCCCCAAAGCCTAGAACATGCGAAAGATCCGGTCAATGATCTGCATTCACGCAGGTAGATCCGGGTGCGTTCCAGAACCGCAAGGACACTGAACCGAAGACGGGTGCGGCCGACTTTGCAGGAAAATACGTCCGTCGCCGCTGGTCCGGCAGCGTGTCAGCTCTCCCCGAACCGCGAAGGGACAGTCGTTGTTTGGCCGAGCCGACGTCGAGGCCAGGGTCGGGGCTCGTGGGTTCGCTCGACCAGCGGTATCCGGTCCACACCATCTGCCAGGGCCCCGGCGGCCATCGTTGCCCGCGGCGGGACATAGGTGCCGCCGTCGATGCGTCCGCAGCTTACCGATCCGGTTTCCCACCGTTTGTAGGGCCGTACGGCACCGAATTCCGCCGCGCCGTGATTAGACCGCGATAGGTGCGCCCCGCCATCTGTGCGGCGATGCTGAAGACAAACTGCGAGTGGCCGCGACGATCGGATGGGTACCGCCGTGATTGCGAAAACGCTGGTCATCGGTAGGGATTTGGCATCAGATTTGGCATCACGACGGGGCGTAACCCATCGGACCGGGTGGGACTAGCCGGACGCTATGGACGACTGGAGCCCTTTTGACCTGCAAATATGAGACAGGGCGGTACGCCTAGGCATGTCCAGGACTGTTTCCCGTTGGCTCATAACCCAGAGGTCGCAGGTTCAAATCCTGTCCCCGCTACTAGGCGTTACCAACAAAAACGGCCCCGGAACCAATGGTTCCGGGGCCGTTTTCCATTGAATGGCAATGGATTTTCCAACATCAGCCAATTCGACCGCAGTCCTGCGGGGATTACTCGAAGACCTCATCGAGGCTGTTGGCCGAAAGCGTCCGGGCGGTCCAGAGCCGCAGCTGTGCTGTGTCGGCGGCGCTGACGGTGGCGGTAATGGGCGTCGGCAGCGGCCCGAATTTCAGTGCCAGCAATTCGAGCACAGTCTCGGCGCGGCCTTCTGTGCGGCCTTCGGCGCGGAGTCGTTGTGCGGTTGTCACGATGACCTCCTTGGCGAGGGGACCGAGCCGGTCGATGACAGGTCCCAGATCAGAACAACTGGTTTCGCCGACAGTAAGAATGTACGTCACTACGCACTCCAGGTCATCTATACCGCCCGGGCCGGTCAGCAACGTCTGCAGGTCTCCCAACAGCGGAAGTAGCTGCGTGTCGAGGTGTTTGTTGCCGGGGGCGGTCTTCAGTAGCACCAGCAGCACTCGGGCCGCAGGTGTTAGGTCGCGTGCGTGTATCGCGGGCACCTCGTCCGCGGTCAGGTCGTCGAGTAGGAAGCGAAATCGTGGCAGGTGCTCACCGAGCGCGTCGCGGGTGGCGGGGTCGATATCGATGAGCTCGGCTAGTTCGGTCGGGCTGTCCCAACGGCGGCCGTCGGGACTGGCGTGTACTACCAGGGGGATAACGGCCGGGAGGGTTTTGGTTTTGGGGTGCTCGCGCACGTACCGGTTCCAGATGCCGATCATGTATTCCAGCATTCGCATCGGCATCAGCGGGTCCGGTCGGCTCTGGTGCTCGATGAGCAAGTACACGAACGCGTCGTGCCCGTCCACGCGGGCGCTGAACAACAGGTCGCTATAGCGCGAGCGCAGCTGCTGGGATACGAAGCTGCACGGCTGCAATAGCAGTGTGTCCCAGTCCATCCGCGCTGCCAGCGCGGGCGGGAACACCGCTCGCAGCTCGCTGGCTGCGTCGACGGGCCGAGCCAGTACCTGCCGGAAGTAGGCGTCGTGCGGATTCGACGGCGAGTCGGCCATGGTCGGGCAACCTACTCTCAGAGCAGTTGCGACACGCAGTTTTTCGCCTGCTTCGGCAACGGTGGTCCGTTATGGCGCTCTGCGATTTGCCGGTGGGCGCGGCGTTCCTGTTCGAGGCGGGCGGCTATCGCTCGTACCGTTGGGCCTTCGCCGGTGCGAGGGTGTGATCGGGTGGGTTGGTCGCCGCCGAGTGCGGCGGCGAGCAGCAGGATCAGTGTCGCTCCCAGGACGAGCCCGATCGCAAAGGGTGTCAAAGTGGACATGGAACAGCCTCCTCATCGGTGAAATATGCTGGAGAACAATCTGTTTCAGGCGGCTCGGGTGTGACGGGAGCGCCTGGCTACGGGGACACTTCGTAGACTCGGGCACCGGCCCGCGCGGCCAGTAGTCCGAGTAAGCAGGCTCGCGGAACGGTCATCCCCGATAGGTGCCCGGTCGCCGTCATAACCAAATGCGCTTGGGCGCGGCGACATTCGTGAAGTAGGTCCAGGTAGGCGGGTGGCACGGTCGCCTCGGGAGCGTGCTCCCGGAAGACCGCGGCCAACTCGAAGCCGAGTTCGAGCGCGGCGGCGGCGAGTCGGCCTTCCCAGGTAGCGATTTCGCCGCCGAGTAGCTCGAGGCGGAGATAGCCGTACGCGAGTGGAAGTGTTGCGCCGCAGGTCGGCGCGGGATGCTGCTCCATCAGGTCCACCCTTCGGCGGTTGTGGCACAAGGCATTTCGGGGCTAATTCGACCTAAATCAAGGATTGGGTGAATCGTGTTCCGGCTGAGGCGAGACCGCCGACCGCTGAAGATTTGTGATGCAGACCACATTAAAGCGGGCCGGGCTGTTGGTCAAGGTGTAATCACATGTCAGATGCATATTGGAATGACATGTGTCATTTGGCTGGTGGTGTACCGTATCGCTGCGGACTCGGACACGGGGAGAGGCGGGCAATGGCTCCACAATCACCTGCGGTAGCGCGATGGGAACTTTCGTACCGGCTGCGACGTCGACGCGAGGATCTGGGCATCACCGGCCCGCAACTTGCCAAGGATCTGGGATTCTCGCGTACCTATTGGCCAAAGATCGAACGCGACCAGCGCATTCTGACCGAGGACAAGCTCACCGCTCTCTTGGCGCTGCTCGACTTTCCGGACGGCGAACGGGTCGAACTACTGCAACTGAGAAGCCTTGCACGGCAGCGTGCCTGGTGGAACTCGTACGAAGGTCTGTTCAGTGAGGAGCAGCTACGACTGTGGGGGCTGGAGGCGGGCGCGGAGGAAGTCAGTACGGCAGAATGTCTGTTGATTCCAGGGTTGTTGCAGACCGAGAGTTACGCTCGTGCGCTGATTACCGCCGACACGGCCTTTATTCGTCAGATCGAAGTGGACCAGCGGGTGGAAGCGCGCATGCGGCGGCAGGAACGGCTGTCCGACTCGGACCCGCTCCGCCTGAACGCAGTGGTCAGCGAGGCAGCTCTGCGGCAGCGGACAGGTGGCGTCGATGTACTTCGAGGACAGCTGCACCACATCATCGAGATGATCGATAACCACCCCGACACCATCGACTTTCGGGTACTGCCCTTCGAGAGCGCCACGGGAGCGATCTTCGGGTGCAGCACCTTCCACATCCTGGGTTTCACCCGGCCGCAACAGCCCACCCTGGGCTGGTCGGAAGCCCTGGACTGGGGAGAGCTCATCGAGGACGAGAACAGAATGCGAATGCTGACTGTTGGTTTCGGGCATCTCCAGAGCTGCGCGCTTACGCAGGAAGAGTCACGTACCCTCATTACGCGACTGGCCGATAGTCTTGAGTCAGTACGTCGTTAGGGATGTGAAGATGAGCATCAGATTGACACCCTCGGGGTGGTTCAAGTCGTCGTTCTCGAGCCAGTCCTCCAACTGTGTGGAACTGCGATCGTTCGGCACGACGGTTCTCGTTCGCGATAGCAAATACACCGGCTCCGCTGTGCAGCAGCCGATTGTCTCCGTGGACTCCGACCACTGGCCCGCCTTCCTCGAACTGGCACGCGATCGCGTATCCGGCGCGGTGGCCGAGTCGGTCGCGATCGCTGTGCATGAGGACGGCGGAGCCGTGATCACCGGTCAGGGTGTGCCACTGGTGTATGACCGTCAGGAGTGGGACGCGTTCGTACGAGGGGTTGCGACAGGTGAATTCGACTTCGAGTAGCGGCTGAGCTCTGGGTTGCCGACTTCTTCAGAGGTTCAGTTTGCGGGGGAGGTCTTTGGCGTCGAGGAGGCGGAAGACGGTACCCACGAGTTTGGCTTTGGTCGCGGAGTAGGGGAACCACAGCAGTAGGGGGACGAGGGGGGTGGTGATGCGATCGACGAGTACGGCTTGGGTGCGGCAGTATTTGCGTAGGCCGTATGCGCCGCCTAGGCGGGCGCCGATGCCGGAGTTCTTCCATCCCGATTGCGGGAGGGGGAAGAAGGCGAGGTGGGCGGAGACGTCGTTGATGTCGACCGAGCCGACCTCGAGTTGTTCACCGATCATGGTGGCGCGGTGCTTGTTCCGGGACCAGACGCTGGCGGAGAGGCCGTAGTCGGAGTCGTTGGCCAGGCGTACGGCCTCATCGGCGTCGCGGACTTTCATGACCGGTAGCAGTGGGCCGAAGGTCTCCTCGGTCATGACGGTCATGGTGTGGTCGACATCGGCGAGAATGGTGGGCTGGAAACCGAAGCCTTCGCCGGTCGGCTTGCCGCCCAGCAGAATTCGCGCGCCTTTGGCGACGGCGTCGTCCACGTGCCGCTGCGTGGTTTCCAACTGTGCGGCGCTGATCAAGGTGGTTACGTCGATGTCGAAACCGGGGCCGACGCCCTGGCGGATCTTGGTCACCGTCTTGACGAGCTCGTCGAGAAATGCTTCGTAGACCGGTGATTCGACGTAGACGCGTTCGACGGATGTGCACATCTGCCCGCTGTTGGACAGCCCGCCGAAGGCGACGCCCGCCGCCGCCCGGGTGAGGTCGGCATCTGCCAGCACGAGCGCGGGGTCCTTGCCGCCGAGTTCGAGGCTGTAGGGGATCAGCCGCGCGGCGGCGCGCTGTGCCACCTGGATTCCGGTGGCCGTGGAGCCGGTGAACTGTACGTAATCCACGGTGTCGATGACGGCGGTGCCGGTATCGGCTTCGCCTGTCACGTAATCGAATACGGCCGGAGCGCCGATCGCACGCCAGCCGTCGACGCAGGCGGCGACGACGGCGGAGGCGATCGGGGCCGGTTTGACCACCACGCTCCCGCCCGCCAGCAGCGCGGCGAGCGCATCGAACAGGGTGAGCGCGATCGGGTAGTTCCAGGGCGAAAGAATGCCGACGACGGGGTATGGCCGGTATCGGGTGCGGAGCTGTTTGGCTGCCAGCAGCACGCTGTGCGGGCGCGGTTTCTCATCGCCGAGGAACTTCGCGGCGTTCCGTCCGTAGTAATTGATGACGTCCACCGTCAACAGGATCTCGATGGGTGCTTCGCCCGCGGGCTTACCGGTGACTTCGTGCAGCAGCGCCGAAAGCCGATCGGCGTTGTCCAGCAGCCAATCCCGGTACCGATAGACCCAGCGCACCCGTGCGGTGACACCGAGCTGCTCCCAGGCGGGCTGGGCCGCGCGCAGTTCCGCCACGGTGCGTTGCACCTGAGTCTCGTCGTACATCTCGACCGTGGCGGTGAGATGCCCATCGAGGGGGCTGTGTGTGTCGAAGGTGGTCGTCACGACTCAGCCTTCCGTGCGTGCCCGGTAGGCGGCTCGCACCGACTCGTCGGAGTCGAGGGTGACCGCGTGCAGGCCCAGCACCTTGTAGATCCGGTTGCGCAGGTTCTCCGGCATCATGGTGAGCGCGGTGATGGTGACCCCGCCCAGCTTGGGCACGAACGCGAGGCCCCCCTTGCCGCGCTCGACCTGATTCGCGATGGCCTCGGCGACGTCTTCGGGGTCGACCACACCGATCTGCTCGATCAGCTTGTTGGGGGACAGGCCCGCGATGAGCTCGGTGCGCACGAAGCCGGGCGCGATGGTGGTGACCTGCACCCCGAGCGGCGCGAGTTCCTGGTGCAGTGCCGAGCCCAGACCGACGACCGCGTGCTTGGTGGCGCAGTACACCGCCACGCCGGGCGCGGCGGAAACCCCTGCGACCGAGGCGATATTGACGATGTGTCCGCTGCCGCGTCGCGCGAAGCGCGTACCCGCCAGCTTCGAACCGAAGATGACGCCGCGCAGGTTGATGTCGAGCTGGCGGTCGCTGAGCTTCTCGCTCTCCTCGAGGAACGGTCCGGTCGGCATGATGCCCGCGTTGTTGACCAGCACGTCGAGTCCGCCGAGTTCGGCTTCGGCGGCGTCGAAAAAGGTTTCGAACTTGCCGCTGTCGGTGACGTCGAGCGGCAGGCCGACGATCCGGCCGCCGGTGCGCTCGGCGATCTCGGCGGCGGTCTTGCCCACGAGTTCGGCGTCGATATCGCCGATCACGACCTGCGCGCCACGGGCGATGAACGCTTCGGCGGTGGAGCGGCCGATACCGCGTGCGCCTCCGGTGATGGCGATGCGGCGGCCTGCGAGTGACTTCTTCGTCATGACTGTTGTTCGCTCTCTATGGATTCGGGATTCGGGATTCGGGATTCGGGATGCGGGATCAGCGGTCGGCCGGGACGAACCGGTAGTCGGCGGGATTCACCTTGGCGGTGCGACGGCGGTACTCGGACATCAGCCCGGGCCAGTTATTGGTGACCTTGCCTTTGTCGTTGGTGTACCAGCTGTGGCAGCCGCCGGTCGCCCACACCGAATTACGCAGGCGGCGTTGGGCTTCGGTGCTGAAAGCGTCGAACGCCTCCGGCTTCACATCCATGTAGGCGACCTTGCGCGCGGCGAGGGTGCGCACGGCGTCCACCAGATAGCGGGCCTGGCTCTCCAGGATGTAGACGATCGATCCGCCCCCGAAATTGGTGTTCGGGCCGTACATCAGGAAGAAGTTGGGGAAGCCGGTGACGGTCAGGCCGAGATAGGCCTGCGGTTCGCCGTTCCAGCTGCCGCTCAGGTCCTGCCCGTCGAGTCCGCGCACCGTCATGGGCGCGACGAAGCCACCCGCCTGGAAGCCGGTCGCGAAGACGATGGTGTCGACCTCGTGTTTGGTGCCGTCGGCGGTCATGATGCCGTTCGGCGTGATCTCGGTGATGGAATCGGTGACCACATCCGCGTTCTCGCGGGCCAGTGCCGGATAGTAGTTGCTGGACAGCAGGATTCGCTTGCAGCCCATCTGATAATCGGGGGTGAGCTTGCGGCGCAGTTCCTTGTCCCGGATCTGGAGTCGCAGCTGCGCTTTCGATGCCAGATATAGCGGCGCGAGGTAGGCGTGCCGGGCGGTGCGGCTCATCGGCAGAGTCAGCGCCGGGTTCACGTATTCGCCGATGGACCACCACGCGCCGCGCAGCGCCCGAAGCACACCGGGTACCCGGTCGTAGAGCTTGTGCTCCCAATTCGCCTGCAGGTAATCGGGTTTCGGGATCAGGTACTCGGCACTGCGCTGGAATACCGTCAGTGTTCTCGTCTTGTCCACGATCTGCGGTACCAGCTGGACCGCGCTGGCTCCATTGCCGACCACAGCCACGCGTTCGCCGGTGAGGTCGTGGTCGTGGTTCCACTCCGCGGAGTGGAACACGGTGCCGTCGAAGGTCTCGATACCGGGAATCTTGGGGAACGAAGGCCTGGTCAACTGGCCTCCGGCCGCCACCACGATGTCGAACTCACTCTTGTCCCCGGTGGTCGTCTCGATAGTCCAGGTCCCGGACTCCTCGTCGAACGTGGCCGCCGCGATCTCGACGCCGTACCGCATGTGCCCGGTCAGCCCATATTTCTCGACGCAGTGCTCGAGATAGCCCTTGATCTCCGGCTGCGGTGCGAACGGCCGGGACCAGTTCGGGTTCGGCTCGAAGGAGAACGAGTACAGCGAGGACGCCACATCGCACGCCGCGCCCGGGTAGGTGTTGTGCCGCCACACCCCGCCGGGTCCCTCGGCACGTTCGAAGACGACGAAGTCGTCGAACCCGGCCTGTTTCAGGCCGATCGCGGCGGCGAGACCGCTGAATCCGCTGCCGATAATGCCGATCGATGGCTTCTTTGACATACCTGAAACGGTAGGAAACGGGTGTGACCTGGGCCATCGCATCCACGGCCAGGCACTTTCGATTTTCGGCCAACCAATGCGATGATGGCGGCATGCTCTCGCTCGATGCGCTGCGCCCGGTGACCAGCGCCGCGCTGCTCGCCGACTTCGCCGCCGAGCACGGCGTGGACGCGGCGACGAGTCTGCTGGGTACCGGCATGACGGCTGCCCGATTGGCGGATGCCGACGCGGAGATCACCGCGGGCCAGGAACTCCAGCTGGTGCGCAATATCGTGCGCGCGCTGGGCGATCGGCCGGGACTCGGGTTCGAGGTGGGGCCGCGCTATCGCGCCGCGATCCACGGTATCTGGGGTTATGCGCTCATCAGCAGCCCGACCGTGGGTCAGGCCATCCAGACCGTGGCCCGCTATTTCGAACTGTCGTACTCGTATTCGCGTGCGAGCCTGGAGATTTCCGGTGACGAGGCGCGTATCGGATTCGACGACAGTGATATTCCCGCCGACGTCCGCGGATTCCTGCTCGAGCGTGACGTGTCCGGCAGCATCGCCAATTGGCGAGAGGTCTTCCAGCGCCCGCTCTCCTTGCGCCGCATCGAGATCGGCGGCGGACTGCTGTCGCGGCTGCGACCTCTCCTGGCCGACATGGGCGTCGACGCCGAGGTGATCGCCGCCCCCGGCGAGACCCACTTCTTCGTGGTGGAGGCCGCGATCCTGGCCGAGCCCATGCCCGCCGCCAGCCCGGAAACCGCGCGCCTGCTCGAACAGCAGTGCGCCGCACTGCTGCACCGCCGCGTCCAGCGCACTCGACTCGCGGGCGAGGTCCGCGACCTGCTGGTGCGGCGCGGCCAGGCATCACTGGGCCAGACGGAAGTGGCTGCGGCACTGCATATGAGCGTGCGCACCTTGCGCCGCAGACTCGTGGAGGAGGGAACCTCGTTCCGGGACATCTCCGCGGAGACCTTCGGCATCCTGGCCGAGGAACTGCTGAGCACCGGACTTCCGGTCGAACAGGTCGCCTATCGCCTCGGCTACGCGGGCGCACCGAGTTTCACCACCGCCTTCAAACAATGGCGCGGCATCACCCCCGGCCGCTTCGCCCGCGAACATCCCGGCCGCTGAGGACGATCAGCAGCCCGATCGGGGGTCCGACTTTTCGATTGCCGGCCGGAGGCGGGTGGATCAGGCGGTGGACGAGGTGCGCCGGGCGTTGTTCGCCAGGTTGCGCAGCGCACCGCTGATCTGTCCCGGGTGCTCGAGTGGACTGCAATGACCACCGGGAACCTTCACCAGCCCAAGCGAATTGGGTAGCGATGCTTCCAGTCGACGCGAATGCGCGTACGGCAATAGATGATCGAATTGCGAGCCGATCACGAGCGCCGGGACCGTGAGGCTTCCCGCATCGAGATCGCCCGTGCGCAATACGGCCAGGCTGCGAATGAACGCCCCGCGGGTGCTCGACGGTGTGTCCAGGATCAGTTCCCGGACCATCGCGCGCACCGCCGGGGTTGCGTCCCTGCCGACGGTGCCGGGATCCATCAGTGCCGCCCGCAACGGGAGTCGCGCGGGCAGTGGGATACCGCCGAACACCAGGGCTCCTGCGGTCAGCACCCGGTTTGCCACAGTCGAGAGTGCGGAGGGATTCGGGCCGCCACCGAACCCAACCAGCTCACCGGCGGTGGTGTTGAGCAGTGCTACCGCGTCCGCGAACCGCCCGACCTGGGCGGGAAAGCGATCCGCCCAGGCTTGAATCGTGATGCCGCCCATGGAATGTCCCGCGATGACCGCGCGCTCACCCGGTCGCAGTGCGGTGCGCAGCACGGCGTCGAGGTCCTCGGCCAGGCGGGCGGTGGTGTAACCGCCGCGCGCGGGGCGATCGCTGCGGCCGTGCCCGCGATGGTCGAAGGCGATGACGCGGAAATCCGGGGACAGGTCCGCGATTTGGTAGTCCCAGAAGCGCAGGGCGCAGCAGATGCCGTGCGAGAGCACGATGGGGTAGCCGTCGGCGGGGCCGAAAACCTCGGTGTGGAGGCGGGTTCCGTCGGCCGAGCGCACCTCGAGGACCTGCCCGCGCGGCGGGGTGCCGAGGAAGACGAACTCGGCGTCATCGCGCAGCCCGGACCATTGCCGATCGCTCAGGGTGCGCCATGCGCGCCGATCGGACCGCACCGTGGTGGTCATAGCCGCCCTGCCATCGCGGCACAGGTAGGAAGGGGCAGCGGTCCCCAAGGTGTACGCCGGACTACTCGCCATTGAGTACGCATGTAGCCAAAATAGCCAAGGATCGGACGAATCCGACCTGCCCTGGCCGAATATCTAAAGCAATTGGCCGCTTCGCTAATGCGTTCGGAGCGCGGCCGAATATCGAAAGCATCTGACCGTTCCGCTTATGGTCCCGGATCTCGGGTCCGCCCTACCGTGAACCCATTCGAGCCCACGACAGCCATGTCACCGAGGCTCGGTGTCACTTCGGTGACCGGACGAGGAGGTCCAGACCTGTGAGCATCGCGCAGCACGTGCGCCGCACCCGCACCGAACTCGAGCACCTCCGATTATGTGTCGGCAGTGGCATTCTCGGCATAATGCCGCCGCAGACGCTGCTGCGTGGCGGGCGTGCGGTGCGCGACTACGGGTCCATGGCCGGTTTGCTGGGCATGTCGGCGGCCCGGTACCCCGAACGCACCGCCATCATCGATGAACGCGGGTCGCTCACCTTCGAGGAACTGAACTTGCGCTCCCACTCCCTCGCCAATGCCTGGCGGGAGCGGGGACTGGCCCCCGGCGAGGGTGTGGCGATTCTGGCGCGCAACCATCGCGGGCTGCTGGAGGCCACCTTCGCCGCCGCCAAATGCGGTGCTCGAATCGTCCTGCTGAACACCGATTTCGCCGGACCGCAGATTCGCGACGTGGCAACCCGCGAAGGCACCGACCTGCTGGTGTACGACGAGGAGTACGCCTCGATGCTCGCGGGCGTGGTCCCGCCGCGCGGGGCCTACCGGGCCTGGACCGAGACGGCAGCGGCCGACAGCCTGGAGGCGCTGATCGCCTCCGGTTCGCGGGAAGCCCCGCCTGCGCCCGGTGTGGCTCCGAAGATCATCCTGCTGACCAGTGGCACCACCGGCACCCCTAAGGGCGCGCCGCGCCCTGAACCGCGCTCGCTCGCCCCGTTCGGCGCGCTGCTGAGCAAGGTGCCCTTCCGGTCCCGCGAGGTCACCGAGATCTGCGCACCCATGTTCCACACATTGGGCTTCGCACACGCCATGGCCGCGATCGCCTTCGGATCGACCATCGTGGTGCGCCGGCGCTTCGATCCGCAGGCCGCATTCGACAGTCTCGCCCGGCACCGCGCCACCGCCATGGTGGTGGTGCCGGTCATGCTGCAACGCCTACTCGACTTGGGTGCCGATGCCCGTACCGGCCGCGATTTATCCAGTCTGCGCATCGTTTTCGTTGCCGGATCACAGCTCGGCGCGGACCTCGCCACCCGTGCCCTGGATGCCCTCGGCCCGGTCATCTACAACATGTACGGCTCCACCGAGGTCGCGTACGCCACCATCGCGACTCCGAGTGATCTGCGCGCGGCCCCCGGTTGCGTCGGTGGTCCGGTGCTCGGTGCGGTAGTCAAGGTCTTCGGCGACGACGGCGCTGAACTCCCGACAGGCCGGACCGGCCGCGTCTTCGTCGGCAATGGCATGCAGTTCGAGGGCTACACCGGCGGTGGCGGCAAGGACGCGCTCGAGGGTCTGCTGGCCTCCGGCGACGTCGGCCATTTCGATTCCGCCGGAAGGCTTTACATCGACGGCCGCGATGACGACATGATCGTCTCCGGCGGCGAGAACGTCTTCCCCGCCGAGGTCGAGGAACTGCTGCACACGCACGCGGCGGTGCGCGAGGCCGCCGTGGTCGGCGTACCCGACGAGAAGTTCGGTGCACGCTTGAAAGCCTTTGTGGTGCTGCATGATTCCGAGCTACTGGTGGAAGGCGACCTCCGGGACTACGTGCGAGCCAACCTGGCCCGCTACAAGGTGCCCCGCGAGATCACCTTCCTCGACGAACTGCCCCGCAACCCCACCGGCAAGGTGCTCAAACGAAAGCTGCAGGAACTGTGAAACTTTCGACCGAACTGGTCCGGCTGACGATCAACGTCCTGACCCCACCGCGCACACTGCCCCGTCCGTTCGGCCCGACTCTGCGTGATCGGGTGGCCGGGAAGACCGTGCTCATTACCGGTGCGTCGAGCGGCATCGGCAGGGCATTGGCCGAGCGGGTCGCGGCGGCGGGTGCGATCGTGATCGTCACCGCCCGGCGTGAGCCGGAGCTCCTCGAGGTGGTGGCGGGGATCCGCGCCCGAGGCGGTTCGGCCCACGCCGTCCCCGCCGACCTGTCGACCGACGAAGGCATCGACCAACTCGCCGACCGCGTACTGGCCGAATTCGGCGCTCCGGACATCCTGGTCAACAACGCGGGTCGCTCGATCCGCCGCTCGATTGCCCTGTCGGAGCACCGATTACACGACTACGAGCGGGCCGCCCGAACCAACTATCTGGGCGCGGTCGGGCTCATGCTGCGCCTGCTGCCCGCGATGCGCCGCCGCGGCAGCGGCCATGTCATCGCCAGTTCTTCGATCGGCGTGATCGCCGACCTGCCGCGATTCTCCGCTTACATCGGATCGAAGGCCGCGTTGGAAGCGGTCATGCGCGTCGCGGCCGTCGAATGCCTCTCCGACGGAGTGGTGTTCACCAATATCCACATCCCGCTGGTGGACACCGACATGATCGGCCCGACCGGTTGGTCCGGCTACACCGCACTGGCCGTACCGGACGCGGTCGACATGTTCATCGACGCCCTCATGCGCAGACCCGCCACCGTCGACAATCCGCTGGGCACCCTGGCCCTGTGGAGTCGACGGCTCACCCCCACCCTCGCTCGCGCCGCACTGCACACCTTCCATCGCCTGATGCCTGACTCCGAGGCGGCGAAGGCCACTGTGCCGCAACCTGTCAGCTGATGCGGCAGGAGCGCTGATCCAGGATTGTCAGCTGATGGGCACACGACCGAGGGATCGCTGTTTCGAGGATTCTCTCGGTCGCTTCCACGTGCCGGAGGCGTCGCAGGGCACCGCGCCGAGCCGCTGGTGGTGGCATCCGGATTTCCTGCAACGTCGCATCGATGCGGCCGGTCATCCCCCTGGCCGCGCTCAATGCGTGCAGGCCGGGCATGAGGCGGTCGACGCCGGGATCCGACTGACCCAACGCCCCCGGCATGCCCGGCCGACTGAGTGTCGCCGTTGGCCCGGTACCCCCGGCCCGTCGATCAGCGTGGCGTGACCGACCCGGGCAGCGCGGCCTGGCCGGCGTCGGCGGTGGCCGACGGTTGAAGGGCGGGGGCATCCAGTTTGCTTACCAGCCAATGGTTGTCGATCTTGTCCATGGTGGCTACCAGGGACATTTGGCTCGGTACCGGTTTGCCCTCGGTGCCCAGGCTGCTGATGGTCAGGCTCAGGGCCACCACCACTTCGGCGTGGTTTTCGTCGCCGGTTGCTATGCCGCAGTGAGCCTCTCGAATCGCGGAGGTTATCTGGGCGGCGACTATGACCTGGGCGAGTTCGGTGCTGGTTTTGGCGAATTCGGTTTTGAAGTCGCCGCTCGCACCGGCCAGGACGCTGGTGACGTAGGTGTCGACGTTCTTCGAGTCGTAGTTCGTCAGGGTGCGGACGTAGTCGCAGGCCGCCTCGCGCGCCGAGTGCTGGGCGTCGATGACGGACTGGTTGTCGTCATAGCGGGTGAAGTAGAACACCGCCGCCGCGGTGGGGAGCAGTACGGCCGTGCCGAGCGCGGTCCAGCGCAGTGGACGTGACCAGCGTTGCGGCGAAACAACTTCCGCGGCGGCCATGGCTTCCGGAGTGGCGGCGTCTGTGTCGGTATCGGAGGAGGTCATGGCGAGGGTTCTCATTTCGGGACCGGTGCGGATTGTTCGTTGGGGTCGACGCCCGGTGGCCGTTGCGCACCGTTGTCGGGCAGATCGGGGCGGGGTGCGTTGGCCGAGCCGCGGATCTGGAGCGCGGGATTATCGGTGGCGCAGTAGTTCCAGCGGCGGACGGTGTTGCCGTTGAGTTGTGTGGGGGATACCGGGACGGTGTCGTATTCGCAGGTCGGGCGGGGCCAGATATCTACCAGGGTGTGGAACGCGCCCCCGTGCGCGATGACCGCCAACGCGCCGGAGCCGTCGCGCAGCGCCGGGAAGAGTTCGCGCATGGCCGGGGTGCGCAGGCGAGCCGACTGGGCGATCGCCAGGAAATTCGTCGCGAGATTGGTCAGCGGGTCCGACGTTTCATTGAGCACACCGCCCAGCGTGGCGAGCTGTCCCGGCCCCAGCTCGAGCATGCGCCGCACCTCCGCGTCGGCCGCGCCGAGCTGCCCGAACAGGATGCTCGAATTACGCAGCAGCGTGGTGAGATCGGGTTGGATCTGTGCGGTCGTCCCCGCGATGACCCGCAGGTTCCGCAGCAGCGCGACGGTCTGGGGCAGCACATTCTCCATGCCGACCGTGATGGCGCTGATCCCGGAGACGAGCCCGCGCAACTGATCCGGTCCACCGCCGAGCGCCTTGTCGAGCTCGGTGATGATGGTCTGGAAGCGCACCGGATCGCTGACCGGATCGAGTTGCGCGATCAGCGCCTCGGCATTCTCCAGTACATCGGACATGGGCAGCGGGGTGCGCACGTCCCGCGCCACGATAATCGAGCCGTCCGAGAGATAGGGTGCCTCGTCGGTGGTCGGCCGGAGGTCGAGATACTGCTCCCCGATCGCCGAAAGCGACTGCACCGCAGCGATTCCCCGGGCGGGTATGCGCGCCGAAGAGTTGATCGTCGCCTGCGCCTCGAGGCCCTTGGCGGTCAATCGAATCGAGGTGATAGTGCCGACCCGGTAGCCCCGGAAGGTGACATCGCTCTTGCGCATCAGCCCGCCGGACCGGTCCATCTCGATGGTGACCGTATAGCTCTCACGCAGCGGGTTGATACCGGCCTGGCCGACGAAAAGGTATGTAGCACCGAGGATCAGCGCGACCAGCAACCCGAGATTCGTCAGCATCACCTTGCGTTGCAGCAGGTTCCGGACGACCTTCATCGGTTTCCTCCCAGGACCCGGCCGTAGACCCGGTTCAGCACATCGAGCAGGCTGCCCGCGAAAGCGCCGGCATCAGTGCCGTCCGGCAATTTGCTGCCGGGGTCATAAAGCGCCCCGATTCCCAGATAACTCGCCGTTCCGTAGAACGTCATGGCATTTCCGCGCATGACGGACAGCAATTGCGGCGCGACGGCGTGCAGTGCGTCGAGGGTGCCGCCGAAATTCTCACCCATCCGCGCCAGACTGGTGGTCAGGGCGGCCGTGCTGTCCAGCAGCGCGCTCAGATCACCGCCCGAGGTGGTGGCGAAATCGTCGAGCGCGGTCATGGTGACCGAGATCTTGCTCAGCAGCCCAACGATTTTGGCATTGTCGTCGGCAATGGCGCTGATCATGCCCGGCACCGTGTCGGCGACCGCCCCGAGTTCGCTCTTGCGCTGCGCGAAGGTGGCGAGCACCCCGTTCATCTGCCCGAGAAGCACATCGAGTTCCCCGGAGCGCTGGTTCAATCCCGCTGTCACATCGGTCATCTCGGTGATCAGATGCGAGAGTACCGGCCCGCGGCCTGCGACCATGGAGTCGAGTTCGGTGGTGATATTCGCGATCCGATTCAGCGCTCCGCCGTTGACCAGCGTGGCTACCGACAGCAACAGATCTTCCACCGAGGCTCCAGCCGAAGTGTTCTGCTGCGCAATGGTGCCCCCGTCCAGCAGCTGCTGTTGATCGGCGGCTCGCGGCGGCAGCGTGATGGCCACATACACATCTCCGAGCGGCGTGGCCTGTCGCAGTTCCGCGGTGACATTCGCCGGTAATCGCACATCCCCGCGAATGCTCATCTCCACATCGGCGAGGAAGTCACGCGTCGAAATTGCGCTCACCTCACCGACATCCGCGCCGCCGACCTTCACATGCGCGGAAGCGGGCAGGTTCAGCGCATTGTCGAAAACCGCGTGAACGGTGTAGCCGTCCGAGCCGATGCCCGGTCGGGGCAGCGGCAGATTCTCGACGGTGACCCCGCATCCGGCGGTCAGTCCGGCCACTGCGGTGACCAGCAGTGCGGCGGGTACTCGTGCGAACGTCATTTGGTACCAGCCAATCCGAGCAGCAGGGCCGTGAGACCGAAGTCGGCTCCGAAGTCTTCGATCTTCCCGGTGCGGCAACCGTCGGATCGCATCTGAACGCGCTCAGCAGCTCCCCGTCGAGCAGCGACTTGTCCACCAGGAAGTGCAACCGAATCTGCCCGGCATCACGCAGGGTGGAGTTGTCGATATTGCGGAACAGCAGCGGCATGACATCGACGACCTCGATGAGATTGCGTGCATTGGCCCGCAATTGATCGGTGGTCGCGGTGAGCCCGGTCAGTGCCTCCCCGAGCTGCCCGCCCCGCTGGCCGAGCACGGTGCTGGTATTGGCGAGGAAGTCATTGAGCTGGGCGAACACCGCTTGCAGCCCGGGCGCCTGCTCGGCGAGCAGCTGACTCAGCTGGGTCGTCTGCCCGCCGAACTCCCGCACCGCCTGATCGTTGGCGGCAATGATCTGCGTTATCTCGTTGAGCCGGATGATGATTCGCGAGATGGCATCACCATTGTCCACACCCAGCTCGACCGAGCGTGAGAGCGCCCCGATGGTCTCCCGTATCCGATCGCCATTGCCGCGCAACGCCTGTTCGAGCGCCGCGCCCGAAAGAGGTCCCTCCGCACCGCCCTTGCCTTTGAGTGAGGTGGCGATGCTGTCCACGGTCGTCAGCACCCGATCCAGGTCGACCGGTGTGCGCGTGCGCCCGGGACCGGGCTGCCCGCACGGGCTCCCGCACGGGATATGCGCTCCGTCAGCGAGTTTCGGACCGGATCCGGAGTAGGCGGGTGCCAGTTCGATGTGCCGGTTGGTCACCAGCGATGGTGACAAGGTCGCCGCGATGGCCTCGGCGGGCACGGGGTTCTCGGCACTGATGGTCATCCACACGGTGACGTAGGTGCCATGCGGTTCGATCTTGTCGACCTGCCCGATCCGCAATCCGAGCAGCGACACGTCATTGCCCTCGTAAACTCCCGCGATGTTCGCGAAATCGGCGGTGACCCTTATCTTGTCGTCGAAGGAATCACCGAGGGTGGCACACCCGGCGAGCGTTGCCGCACAGAGCGCGGCGACCGCGAGGGCGAGCAGGCGTGGGGTCCTCATCGGCACCCCTGCACGATCGGACCGCCCGGCGCACCGCACAGCATCTGGTCGGTGAACACGGCCCAGGGCGCCCAGATATCGCCGTAGTTGCCGTTGCCGAACACATTGTTGAACTGCCGCACCGTGATCGGCAGCAATTGCAGCAGCTGTTCGAGCTGCGCCCGGTTCTTCTCCAGCCCGGCCCCCATGGTCGCGAGCTGTGCGATCAGTGGTCCGAGCTGTTCGTCGTTCTCCGCGCCGATCTGCTGAAAGCGCTGTGAGAGCGCCGCCATATTGTCGAGCAGCCCGCGAATCATCTCTTTGCGTTCATTGGCGCGGTTCCCGATGGCCCCCGCCTGCACCATGATCAGCAGAATATTGTTCCTGTTCTCGTCGAGAATCCCCGCGACCTGGTCGAGGCCGGTCAGCAATTGCTCGACCTGTCCGCGCCGCGCGTCGATGGTCTTGGCCAGTGCGCCGACACTGTCCAGCGCCGTGGCCGCCAACTGCGGTGAATCACCGAGCTGCGTGCCGAGCACCCCGATGGCCTCGGCGACCTTGGCGGTGTCGATGCGTTCGATCCGCTCGAACTGCGTGGAATAGTCGGGATCCTGCACGATCTTGGCGAGGTTGAAGGGAACCACTGTGTGCGAGAGTGTGATTCGTCCGCCCGGCAGGCCATCACCGCGCCCGGTGTCGAGTCCGACGTAGGTGCCGCCGAGGATGGTGGAGGTCTTGATCTCGGCGCGCGCGTCCGGACCGAAGGTGAGACCGCTCTCGATCTGCAGGCCGACCAGAACATGGTTGCCCTCGATACGAGCCGCGGCCACCCGGCCGACCTCGATCCCGGCCACGCGCACCTTGTCACCGACTCGCAACCCGGCCGCCTGCGCGAATTCGGCGTGCACGGTCTTGTCCCCGATGCCGAACGACTTGTACGTACTGGAGCCCACGAGCAGTGCGATCACCACCCCCGCGCCGATGACACCGGTGCGAATGTGGCGGCCGCGCTGGGTATCCGGTCGTCTGGGTAGGAGCCGAATCATCGGCACACCTCCGTGTGATGGGTGCCGATCAGCTGATTCAGGACCGCGGGCAGCACGCCCGGCGGCAGCAGCATGTCGTACAGCGAGACATCGAGCTCGCAGGCATAGGCATTGCCGTACGCGCCGTTCTCGGTGAGTTTCGCCAGCCCGAACAGGATTTGAGGTAGTTCGATGGCCGCCTGATCGAGTTTCGCGCCATTGCCGACCAGTAGATCGAAGGCCTGGGTCGAGGAATTCTGAGCCAGCCGCAGCCGGTCCTGTATCTGCGCGACCATCGCCGCCACGGAGCCGGAGGCATCGGCCACGATTTGGGTCGAGGTCAGCAGCGACTGCCCCTGCTCGCGCAGTCCCGAGACGAGATCAGTGGTGCGGGTGAGCAGCGTATCCAATTCGCCTCCGCGCGCGGCCAATCCGGTGACCACGCCGCTCAGGTTGGCAATGACCTCGCCGAGGATCTGATCGCGCTGCTGGAATTCCGCGGCGACCGAAGCGGCCTGGGCGAGGAAGGTGCTCAACGAGACACCGTCACCCTGCAACGCGAGAATCAGTGTGTTGGACAGCGAGTTGATCTGCTCCGGCCGCAACGCGCTGAAGAGTGGTTCGAAACCGCCGAGCAGCGCCGAGACATCGAAGGACGGTTCGGTCTGGAAGGTGCCCCGCGGCGCGCAGGGGAATCGCGCCATTGTCGGGCAGGACGGCGGCCGTCCCCGGGCCGCGCACCAGTGCGACATACCGCTGACCGATGAGGTTCTGATACCGGATCATGGCCTTGGTGTTCACGAACAAGGTCTGCTCGCGCTGCACCTGAAAGGTCACTCGCGCATTGTGATCCGCGTCGAGGGCGACCGATTGCACCCGGCCCACCCGCACACCCGCCATGCGCACGTCGTCACCCGGATGCAGACCGTAGGCGTCGGAGAAGGTGGCCGAATAGTTGTGGGTGTCGCCGGGGACGCTGCGTTGCAGGGTCGCCCACACCACCCCGGTGACCAGCATGGAAATCAGTGCGAACACCCCGAATCCAATGAGCGGTTTGCGATAACTCATCGGGATCCTCCTTCGGCGACGGGGCGGACCGAGCCGCCGGCCATGGCCGCATTGAGCACGAGTAGTTCGGTGGCGGTCGGATTGCGGCCGAGCATGGCCGCCACTCCGGCCGGCCCGCGCAGGGCGGCAGGCTGGATGCCCGGCAATAAGCCGGTGGGGAGGCCGGGTACCGCGGGGAGGCCGGGCAGCGTCGGGAGGCCGGGGATCGCGGGCAGGCCGCCCGGCGCCAATTCCGGTGCGGGAATCGCGGACAGGGCAGGTATGCCGGTATCGACGGTCTCGGGCGCGGTGCCGCAACTGGGCCCCGCCAGCCCGCCGTAGCGCGGGCAATCCGCGCGCGTGTACTGCTGAAACGGCGTGAGGGAGGCATCGATACTCCACTGCCATTTCCATCCGCCCGCACCGTTGTCGTGGAACGTGGTGGAGAATTTCCGCAGTGCGTCACCGAGATTCGCCATAGCCACGGGCAGCGCGTCGGGCTGATCGGCGAGCGCGCCGAAGGTATCGGCCAGTCCCGCCACCAATTCCTTACCGGTATTGGGATTGCGGGCGAAGAGCCCGTTCACGGTGTCGACCGTGTTGCCCGCGCTGGTGAGCAATGCGGTCAGCTGGTCTCGCCGTTCGGACAGGGTCCGGGCCGTGGTCACCGACCGGCCGAGCACGTCGAGGAGTTCGGGCGCGGATTGGCTCAGACCCGCTGCGGCCGTGGTGAAGTTGTTCAGATCCGCGCCGATCTCCACCTGGTCGATGGCGGTGAGCCAGTGATCGAGTCGCTCCAAAGTCGAGCCCGGCATCCGCGAGCTGCCATCGAGCGCCGTCGACAGCGAAGCCAGGATGCGGCCGATCTTGTCGGGCTCCAACTTGGTGAGCACATTGCGGAAGGTCGTCAAAGCCGATTGCAGGGCAACGGTTTTCGCCGAGCGATCCTGCGGAATCACGGACCCGGCGGTCAATGACTTCCCAGGGCCGTTGTCGAGTAGTTCGATCGAGGTGACGGCGAAGATATTCGCCGGGGCCACTCGCGCGGTGACCGTGGACGGTACCCCGTCGGCGTACTCTGGATTCAAATCGATTGCCACCCGCTGGGTTTCGCCGGTCGCCGCGACCTCGGAGCTCTGCACCCTGCCCACGGTGAGCCCGCGGAACTTCACATCGGACCCGGCGGGCAACCCGTCCCCGGTGGAGGTCATCTCGGCGATCACCGGCACCTTGGCGGTGAAGGTTCCCCCGTAGCGCAGCAGCAGAAGTGTCGTGGCCGTGGCGATCACAGTGCACAGCGCCAGGCCCGCGAGCAGTAATCGGCGTCCGCTGGGCCCGCGTCCGCTTGGGTCGGAGATCATTCTCGTCCCGCCTATCCCGAGAACCGGATACCGGGGTCGATGCCCCAGATGCCGAGTGTGAGAAGCAGATCCGCCAGCACGACCACGACGAAGGAGACCTTGATCGCTTGCCCCGCCGCGACGCCGACCCCCTCGGGCCCACCTTCGGCGAAGAAGCCGTAGTAGGACTGAATGAAGGTCGTCAGCGTGACGAAAACGATCGCCTTGAGGATCGAGAACAGCAGGTCGGTGCTGACCAGGAACTGATGGAAGTAGTGGAAGTAGGTGCCGCTGGACGTTCCGCCCAGCAGCACCACGGTGAACCGCGCCGACAGATAGGCCGCGCTCAGTCCGATCAGATACATGGGCACAATCGCGATGAGCGCGGCCATGATTCGCGTGCTCACCAGGTAGGGGAGCGGCCGAATGGCGAGTGAGTCGAGGGCGTCGATCTCCTCGGAGATCCGCATGGTGCCCAGCTGCGCGGTGATCCGGCAGCCGCCCTGTACGACGAAGGCGATCACCGCGATCATCGGCCCGATCTCCCGGGTGACCGCGAAGGCCGTGATGGCCCCGGTGACCGGCCCCATGCCGAGCAGATCCAGCTGCGAGTACGCCTCCAGGCCGATGGTGATGCCGACGAAGATGTTCATCGCGATAATGACGCCCATGACGCCGCCGCCCACGACGAGCGAACCATTGCCCCAGGTCAGATTGGACAGCAGTCGCCACAGATCCTTGCGATAGTGCCGGAACGCCAACGGAATATCGGCCAGGCAGCGCACGAAGAAGAAGGCCTGATGTCCGGCGCGCTGCATACCTGTCACCGGCACCTGGGCCGCGCGGCGCAATGCGTGCACGGGCCGCAGCAGCGGCGGAACCCGCGAGCAACTGCTGGACTTGCTCTGGCGGCTACACCAGGGCCCCCTGTTCGCGGCCGCCATCGAATTGTGGGTCGCCGCGCGCGCCGATCGGCAACTGTCGGGCCAGCTGTGCGCACTCGAACGGCGGGTTTGCGAGCTCGTTCACGACATAGCAGTGACACTGACTCCAACCGGTGTCTCGCCTATCCCCTTGCGGCAATGGGTGTTCACCGCCGTGGAGGTGATCCAGGGCCTGCTCGTGACAATGCCGCCGCCGCACGACCGAGCGTGCGACGGTGCACAGTGGATTAGAGCGCGAGACCAATTGCTCCGTGCCGCACAACACGGCCTTGCCGGTCCGCCGACAGCAGCGCACTCGGTGTCATCCGACGGTTGCCGCGCTTGCCTCGGGACTCTTTCGGTCGACAGCTGTGGTCTGATCAGGTGAATGTCGGCGTGTGCCAAGCTCCTCATCCTCTGCCGCGCGCCCCAGTGTTCGTTGCTATCTCACCGCACCGGTACTCGAGAACTCTGCTATCTCGACTTCGGAAAGGCCCCAACCTGCCAGTGCGGCAGCGACATCGCGCCCGCTGGCGTCCATGGCGACCGGACGATCGAGTTGCGTGCGGCTGAATCGCGGGGCGGGTGCGGGCTGGATGAGCCCGCCGACCTCGACGAAGGCGTCACGTGCCCGGTTGTGCGGGTGTTCGTGGGCTTCCCACGGCGAAAGCACCGGGGACACACAGGCATCGGAGTCCGCGAACACTTCGGACCACTCGTCGCGGGTCTTGGTTCGGAAGGCGTCGCCGACGACCTTGCTGACTTGCTCGAACCCGCTCGGGTCGATTTGGAACGGCAGCTCCGAGGCGTCGATGCCGAGCTTGTCCAGTAGCTGGGCGTAGAACTGCGGCTCGACACAGCCGACCGCCATGTACTTGCCGTCGGCGGTTTCGTAGGTGTCGTAGAAAGGGGCCGCGCCGTCGAGCATGTTCTCTCCGCGCGGGTTCGGCCACATGCCACCCGCTCGCATTCCGTGCAGGAAGGACATCAGAATGTTCGCGCCGTCCACCATCGCGGCGTCGATGACCTGGCCTTGGCCCGATCGGTCGCGCTCGTAGAGGGCGGCGAGTACGCCCAGCGCGAGGAACAGACCGCCGCCGGCGAAGTCGCCGAGCAGGTTCAGTGGTGCGTGCGGGCGTTCCCCGACCCGGCCGATCGGCTCGAGTGCGCCCGCGATGGCGATGTAGTTGATGTCGTGGCCCGCGCGGGGCGCGAGCGGACCCTCCTGACCCCAGCCGGTCATGCGGCCGTAGATCAGCCGCGGATTCACGGCCAGCAGCGCGTCCGGGCCGATGCCGAGGCGTTCGGCCACACCCGGGCGGAACCCTTCGATGAATACGTCGGCCTCACGCACGAAACGGTGCACGGCGGCAACGCCTTCCGGGCTCTTGAGGTCCACGGCGACGCTGCGGCGGCCGCGATCGAGCGGCCCGGCCGGCGGGGTGACCGCGGCCGATCCGCCGGCCCGATCTACGCGCAGGATCTCCGCGCCCAGATCGGCGAGGATCATGCACCCGAAGGGAGCCGGTGCGAGACTTGCGATTTCGACAACTTTGACACCGGTCAACGGGCCCATGATCACGTCACTTTCTTAGCGAGAACGGTGGTGGCACTACAGGCTGCGGGAAATCAGTTCCTTCATGATTTCGCTGGTGCCGCCGTAGATCTTCTGAATTCGAGAGTCGGCGTACATCCGCGCGATCGGGTACTCGACCATGTAGCCGTAACCGCCGAAGATCTGTACGCAGCGGTCCACGACGAGGCACTGCTGCTCGGTGAGCCACCACTTGGCCTTGGCCGCGGTCGTGATGTCGAGTTCGCCGCGCAGGTGCTTGTCGACGCAGCTGTCCAGGTAGGTCCAGCAGACCGAGGCGAGGGTGTCGCATTCGGCGAGTACGAATTTGGTGTTCTGGAAGGCGAAGATCGGCTTGCCGAAAGCGGTGCGTTCCTTGGCGTAGTCGACGGTGATCCGCACCGCCTTCTCGACGGTGGCCGCCGCCGAGACGGCGAGAATGAGCCGCTCCTGCGGGAGTTGCTGCATGAGCTGGACGAAACCCTGTCCCTCGATGCCGCCCAGGACATTGGCCTGCGGCACTCGCACATCTACGAAATTCAGTTCGCAGGTGTCCTGGCCGTGCTGGCCCACCTTCTCCAGATTGCGTCCGCGGGAGAATCCGGGCAGATCCTTGGTCTCCACACCGATCAGCGAGACGTCGCCGATCCCGCCGGTGTCCGCGGTCTTGGCGACCACGATCACCAGGTCGCACAGGAATCCATTGGAGATGAACGTCTTCGCGCCATTGATGACGTACGCATCGCCTTCTTTGATGGCGCGGGTCTTGATGTTCTGCAGATCCGACCCGGTGCCGGGCTCGGTCATGGCGATGGCGGCGACCAGCTCACCGCTGGCCATCTTCGGCAGCCAGTTCACCTTCTGCTCTTCGGTGCCGTAGGCATTGATGTAGTGCGCGATGATGCCGCTGTGCAGCACGCCGCCGAAGCTGGGCGCGAGCGACCGGACCTGCTCGATGGCGATGACGGCCTCGTGTGCGAAATCGCCACCGCCACCGCCGTACTCCTCGGGGATGCTGGCGCACAGCAGGCCGTGTTTGCCCGCCTCGAGCCAGACGTCCCGGTCGACATGCTGTTGCTTGCCCCAGCGGTCCTCGTGCGGCACACAGAATTTCGTGAAGAAGTTGCGGGCGAGGTCGGCGACCTGATCGAGGTCTTCGTTCATCCAAGTGGATCGGTGCACGGTCACGAGATCTCCCTCGAGTGGTTCGTCATGCCCGCCAATTCGCGGGCGTGCTGGGCGATTACGGTGGCGGCGTCCAATTGTGGGCAGTGTCCCGAATGCGGCAAGACGACCAGGCGACTCCCCGGATTGGCCGCGTGCAATGTGCGGCTGGCCGATATCGGGACCAGTCGGTCGCGGGCGCCGTGGACGATGACCAGCGGGACTCGCACTCCGCCGTGCTCGCGCGTGCGGTCCAGCTCCGCTTTGAACCTGGCGCCGAGCCGGAACAGCCGGTGGGCCTCGCGGAGGTCGGGGAAGACCTCCGCGAGCTGCGCCACCACCTCGGGATCGACCGCGGATCTGCGGCCGTACAGCAGATGGCTCATTGCGTGCTGGGTACAGGCCCGGTACAGACGCCCGGAAACTCCGATCGGCGCAAGGAGTCCACTACTCGCCAGGAGTGGCCCGAGCCCGACCGAGACCGTCTTTTTCCAGGTGATTCCGGCGATATCGAGTGCCATGACCGCGGTGACCGGCAGGTCGCGGTGCCGGCCCGCCCGGGCGGCCAAGGCCGCACCGAGCGAGTTTCCCACCACCACAACACCTTCGGCAGCTCCGTAGCGGCGGATCACCTCGACGAGAAACATGTCGAGCTGGGACAGTAACTCGCCCGGTGCGAGCGGATCCGCCCCGCCGAAGCCGGGCAGGTCGACCGCGACCGCCGCCCGCCCGGCTTCGTGCATCATCTCGAGTACCTGGACCCAGCACTCCGACGCGTGCCCGAATCCGTGCACGAACAGCACGGTGGGGCCGTGTCCTGCTACCGCCAGTTCACGGGTGCGGAATCCGGCGTAGTCTGCTCGTCGCTCCACGATGAACGACGTGCTCATTACGACCAGCGATCGAACTGCGCGGGCAGCTCGTCGAGCACCCAGGGGCCGTCGACTTCCACCGTCTCGGCGAAGGTCCAGCCTTGGAGCAGGGAGATCGCGCCGCCCTGCACCGCGAGCACTTTGCCGTTGAGCGGGCACTTCTCGCTCGCCAGGTAGGCGACGACGGGGGCGATATTGGCCGGGCTGAAAGCGTCGAATTCGCCTTCGGGCACTTCATCGGCGAAGATCGCACTCATGCCGGGGGTGGCCAGGGTGAGCCGGGTGCGGGCCACCGGGGTGATGGCGTTGACACGGACGCCGTAGCGTGAGAGTTCTTCGGCGGCAACGAGAGTCATCGCGGCGATGCCCGCCTTGGCGGCGGCGTAGTTGACCTGTCCGGGCAGTGTGGAGAAGGTGCCCGAGGCCGAGGCGGTATTGATCACCGAGGCATTGCGCGGGGTACCCGCCTTCGACTGGTCCTTCCAATAGACCGCGGCATGGCGCAGCAGATTGAAATGGCCATTGAGGTGCACGCCGACGACGGAGTCCCACTGCGACTTCTCGATGCCCGCGATGAACGCGTCCCGCAGAATGCCCGCATTGTTGACCACGACATCGAGGCCGCCGAACTCCGAGATCGCCTGGTCGACAAGCTTCTTCGCGCCATCCCAGTCCGCGACGTTGTCGGTGTTGGCGACCGCCTTACCGCCCGCCGCGATGATCTCGTCGACTACTTCCTGCGCCGGACCGACATCGGAGCCGCTCCCGTCATTGGACCCACCGAGGTCGTTGACCACGACGCTGACGCCCTGTGTCGCGAGCAGCAGTGCGTGTTCGCGGCCGATGCCGCGACCCGCGCCGGTGACGATCGCGACGCGATTCTCCATTGAACCCATCTGAATTCCCTTGTCTAGGTGCCGAAGTGGCGGGTCAGGCGAGAAGCTCGGCGAGCTTGTTCAGCGAGGCCTCGAGCTCCTTGGAGGCGGTGCGCTCGATGGCCTTGCCGATCGCGCCGACCATCATCTGGCTGATGAACTCCGCGTCGATCTTGGCGATCGAGCTGTCGCCCTTGACCTCGACGGACATGGTGAAGCTGACCTTGGCATTGGCCATGCCGGTGCCGGAGATGGTGAAGGTGTTCGGGGCGTCGTACTCGACGACATCCCAGATGATGGTGTTGGGCATCCCCATGATGGAGACGACCTCGCTCATCTTGTCGCCCTGTGCGATGACCGTGGGCGCTGCGCTCTTCCACTTGTCGTGCAGGGTGTTCCATTCCGCATTGCGGCTCGGGTCGGCGATGATCGCCCACACCTTGTCCTGCGAAGCCGCGATTTCCTTCGATGCCGAAGCCAGTGCCATGAGTTGAGCCTTTCTCAAATCTTTGTGTCGGAGTGAGGGGTTGCCGCAGCGCGGGATCAGCGCTCGGCGGGGCGGTACGCGGTCACGACGACGCTGCCGCCGAGTCCGATATTGTGCGCGAGGGCGACCTTCGCACCGTCAACCTGGCGCTTGTCCGCCGAACCGCGCAGCTGCCAGGTCAATTCGGCGGTCTGCGCCAGGCCGGTCGCACCCAGGGGGTGACCCTTGGAGATCAGTCCGCCGGACGGGTTGACGACCCAGCGCCCGCCGTAGGTGGTGTCACCCGCGTCGATGAGCTTGTGCGCCTCGCCTTCGGCGGCGAGTCCGAGGGCCTCGTAGGTGAGCAGTTCGTTGGCCGCGAAGCAGTCGTGCAGTTCGATCACGTCGATGTCCTCGGGCCCGATCTGCGCCTGCTCGTACACCCGCTGCGCGGCCGTGCGGCTCATATCCGCGCCGACCAGACTGATGAGGCTGTTGCGTTCGAAGGTGCCGGGAACATCGGTGACCAGGGACTGTCCGACGATCTCGATCGCCTGTCCCGCCAGATCGTGCTCCTCCACGAAACGCTCGCTGGCCAGGATCGCCGCGCCCGAACCGTCGGAGGTGGGCGAGCACATCGGGCGAGTCAGCTCCGCGGCGGCGTAGACCATCTTCGCGGACTTGATCTCGTCGGCGGTGTAGCTGTTCTGGAACTGGGCGTACGGATTGTTCACCGAGTGCCGGTGGTTCTTGACCGCGATCTGCACCATGTGTTCCGGGGTGGAGCCGTACTTCTCATGGTGTTCCAGCCCTGCCGCACCGAACATCCACGGCGCGGGCGGGAACGCGATCTCGCGCAGTTCCGCCATGGCCAGCAGGTGGCGCTGCATGGGCGGTTCGCGGTCGTCGTAGGTGGAGCCCAGCGAGCCCGGCTGCATCTTCTCGAAACCGATGGCGAGCGTGCAGTCCGCCAGTCCGCCCCGAATCGCCTGTGCGGCAAGGTACATGGCGCTCGAACCGGTCGAGCAGTTGCTGTTGACATTGAATACCGGGATGCCGGTCAGGCCCAGTTCGTAGACGGCACGGTGCCCCGAGCAGGAATCGCCGTAGCAGTAGCCGGCGTAGGCCTGCTGCACCTTGTCGTAGGCGATTCCGGCATCGGTGAGGGCATTGGTGCCGGACTCGCGTGCCATGGCCGGGTAGTCCCAGCCCTCGCGCCCACCGGGCTTCTCGAACTTCGTCATGCCGACGCCGATGACGTACACGCGGTTCATGGTTGAACTCCTCTGATTAGCGTTGTGGCCGTGGTGATTACGCGATCTCGGCAATGCCGTCCTTGATCAGCGCGTCGCCCTCGCTGCTCGCGCTCTCGAACGCGTAGACCTGACGCCCGTCCCGCTCGCCGGTGTGCCAGATGGACGTGGTCATTCGCTGTTCGGGTCGCGCGGGCTTGCTGAACCGCACCGCGAGCCGCTTGAGTCGCGCGGGATCGTCCACGGCGACTTGGGACAGCACGGCGTGCGAGGTGAACGCCATCGTGCACAAACCGTGGATGATGATGCCGGGCAGGCCCATCTGCCTGGCGAACTCGTCGTCCAGGTGGATCGGCATGGGATCACCGGCCGGTTCGGCATAGCGGAAGGTCTGGTCCTTGTCGAACTGCTGCTCGACCACGAAGTCGGCGGCGCGGCTACGCAGGGTCTCGTCGAAAGTGTGTGCGGGGGCGAAGGTTCCGGCCTCGTGCGGCCACACCCCGCCCTTGAAGAACCCGGAGAAGTACTGTTCGTTGACCAGTGCGCCCGCAGCGTCCCGGGTCTCGCCGATCGTGGTCACCACGACGCCGGTCGACTTTCCGTGAATGCCGACGACCTTCGACCGGACGGTGACCGATTCGCCGGGCACGAGCGGGCGGTGGAAGCGAAAGTCCTGCTCACCGTGCAGGATTCGGAACATCAGCTCGTCCGGGACGACTGACATGGTGTTGTCTGCCATATCCGTCAGCGCGGGTACGACCGCGAATACCGGGGGAGCGAAGGTGCCATCGAGGTGTTGCGCGATCGGGTCGTTGGTCGCCTCGGCGTAGGCGATCGAGCGTTCCTTCTCGACGGGGAACTCGATTTCGGGGTTCCACCTGCCGATTCCGTCGGCATTGAACGCGTGTTCGGACATGCACCATCCTCCTCGAGGGCAACATCGTGCGTCGTGGCCGGTCGCCGGCCTGATCGCTCGTATGTCGAGCCTAGGAACGGGAGAGATCGTGCGAAATGACTCGACTTCGCACAGTTCGTGACAGAAGTGCGCATTGCTGCGCTGGTAGGTTGCAGTCGCGGCAATCCGGTCGAAGGAGGGGTCTATGGCGAATCGCACCGTGGCGATTCAATTCGTGCGCGCCGCCATGGATACCGCCGCCACTCGCGGTATCGATATCCGCGGCGCGCTGCGCGATGTGCGCATCACCCCGGAAATGATCGGGCACGATCGAGTTCGCGTCACCGCGGAGCAAGCCGCCCGGGTCGTGCAGGCGCTGTGGGATCAGACCGACGACGAATTGGGCGGGCTCGGTCCCCGTCCGGTCGCGCGCGGCACCTTCCGCATGATCACGTTCGGCGTTATCCACGCCCCGGACCTGCGCACCGCATTGACCCGTTTCACCGAGTTCCTCGCGCTCAGCACCGGGCTGCGCTCGGATCTGGTCGAGGAGGGCGGGTGCGCGCGCATCGTGATTCACGGGAATCCGGAGGCGCAGCTGGACCCGCTGACGCTCGATATCGCCGTCGCGGTCATTCACCGATTCGCATCCTGGTTGATTCGCAAGCAGATTCGGCTCACCGCGCTGGAATTCCCCTATCCCGCACCGACTTACGTTTCCGACTACCGACTGATATTCGGTGTGACGCCAGACTTCGGCGGAACCGGAACCGCATTTACTTTCGACCCGATGTACCTGTCGGTGCCGGTGGTGCGCACCGAGGCCGAATTGGCCGAGTTCCTGCGCAGTGCCCCCGCCGGATTGCTCTTCCGCAGCCGATACGACGTCACCACCGCCGACCGGGTACGAAACATACTGGAACGCAACACATCCACCGAGTGGCTCAGCACCGAAGAAGCCGCGAAACGGCTGTCGCTGAGCGCTCAGCACGTCCGCCGCCTACTTCGAGAGGAAGGCACGTCCTTTCGCGCCATCCAGGAGGACATCCTGCGCGACCGCGCCATCGAAAGCCTCGTGCGCGGCGAGGAGACCATCGAGGAACTCTCCGAGCGCTTGGGCTACTCCGAACCCAGCGCTTTCCGCCGCGCTTTCCGCCGGTGGACGGGTATTTCGCCGGGGTCCTACCGACCCGCACTCATTTCCCCGCCACCTCGGCCTGCGTCATGAGGAAGTCGAGAACTGCTCTCGCAGTGCGCGTTTGAGGATCTTCCCGGAGAGATTTCGCGGGATCTGCTCGGTGATCACCAGGTCGTGCGGCAGTTTGTAATGCGCGATCCGTTCCGCGCAGAACTCGCGTAGTGCCTCCAGGGTCAGCGCCGCACCTTCCTGGACCACGGCCACGGCGACGATACTTTCGCCGTATTCGGTGTGCGTGCGGGCGATGACAGCCGTGTCAAGGATGTCCGGATGGGCGGCGATCGCGTTCTCGACCTCGACCGAGTACACATTGCGACCACCGGTGATGATCATGTCCTTGAGCCGGTCGACCAGGGTCATATAGCCGTCTGCGTCCAGGCGGGCGAGGTCGCCGGTATGCAGCCATCCGTTGCGGATGGTCTCGGCGGTGGCATCGGGCTTGTTCCAGTAACGCTTCATCACGCTTTCGCCGCGCAGCACCAGTTCGCCGACCTCGCCCGGGCCGATGTCTCGGCCATCCGGATCGACGATCCGGCACTCCATCATGGGAATTGCCTGGCCGCCACTGGCATCGGGGCGTGCGCGTACCTGCTCATGGTTGGAGAAGATGCCATTGGGCCCGGCTTCGGTCTGACCGCAGGCCTGCATGAACTCGACGTTCGGCAGTGCCGCGACGAGCTGTTCCACCGTGCTCGCGGGCATCGGCGCCGCGCCGAAAATCCCAGTCCGCCAGGCGGATAACCGCCGCTGCGCCAAATCGGGCGTTCGGAGCAGGAATTGGTACATGGTGGGGACACCGAAGAACGTAGTGATTCGCTCGTTCTCCATCGTGGTGACCACGGCGACCGGGTCGAATCCGCCCAGCACGACATGGGTAGCGCCGACGAGGGTGCCCGGAATGATCAACATGCACAGTTCGGCGGCGTGATACAGCGGTGCGACGTGCAGGATTCGGTCGCCGTCACGCAGTCCGCCGGTAGCCATCACACCCACGCCGACCCATAGTGCGCGGTGATGGTCGAACAACGCGCCCTTGGGTGATCCGGTGGTGCCGGACGTGTACAGGATCTGTGCGTCATCGGATTCATGGACCGCGACATCGACTCTCGGTCCGGTGTACGCCTCGGCCAGCGCGAACAGATCCGAGAACCCCTCGAGCTCGGACAACGCGAAAGTGTGCAGGGCCTCGGGCAGGCCATTGGTCACGGCCTTGCGCACGGTAGGGGCGACGGCGGCATCGAAAACCAGTGCGGTCGCACCGGAATCGCGCAACAGGTAGTCGAGCTCGGGCGGAGCGGATCCCGGATTGATCGGAACGAAGATCGCGCCCAGCCGGTGTGTGGCATAGAAGGCGATGACGAACCGATCAGAGTTGGTCGCCATCAGCGCAAGCCGATCACCCTGGGAAACCCCCTGCGCGGCAAGCGCACCCGCGACGCGATCGACCTGGGCATCGAGCTCGGCATAGCTGTAGCGACGGTCGCCGAAAACCAGCGCCTCACGGTCCGGGACACGTCTCGCCGTCGAGCGCAGTGTCTCACCGATTGTGGCCATGGATCCTCCAGAACTGCGATATGTGAATGTCCAGTAGTGTAACAGTGGTCACATAGCAATTGTCTAGCCCTGGCGTTGAGGCATTGAACGGCTCTTATTGGGGAGATTCGAACCGGTTTACGCGAAGGGGCGGATGATGAATCCCAATAAGTGAAGATTGAGTAGTATAGACGCGAGAGATGGTTTGCACGGGCGTGGTCATCGACGACGGAGATATTCAGCAGGCAAGCAGGGCTGCGTCTTCAGACTCGGCCTGCGCGTAGGCGGTCGCCTGTGACATGGAAGGACCGGGTAGGCCTTGAGCGCTCGAGCGTCGGTGAATCGTTTTCGATCATCACCAACTTCGGCGAGAAGGCGAGCTCCGGTGGTCTTATCCAGGCCCCGGAAGCTGGTGATGACCTCGCAGTCGGGGTACCGCATTCGGCATCGGAACGGCGATGTAGGAGGGGAGTCGCCTGCCGATCACTGGTCCGCGGTCCGTTGCCACCGGCGGCGAAATCGCTGGTCACGGCGGGGGATTTGGCATCAAATTTGGCATCACAACAGGGCGTGACGTATGGGTCAGGGTGGGACCAGGCGGACACCATGGACGAATAAGATCCCGCTGACCTGCACGAGCGGGATGTGGCGATACCCCAAGACACGTCCAGGACTGTTTCCTGTTGGCTCATAACCCAGAGGTCGCAGGTTCAAATCCTGTCCCCGCTACTAACGAGGGCGGTCCTGACCGGTTGGTTTAAGGACCGCCCTCGACTTTTGTCGAGGTTCTTGGCAACGGATTTGGCAACTCGCCGACAGATCTGGACTCGCCTGGTGTACGAGAACTGCGAAATGCGTTGCTAGCAATTGAGTCTCGGCGGATCGAGCGGGACGCGGTGGGACGGTGCGATCGCTGGGGTGCCAACCCCGCGATCCCAGCGGCGGTACGGGAGCCCGGACGCATAGCCGATTGAGGGGCAAGCAGTCCGGGGTTCGCAGGGGCGATGGTCCCGTCCGCGAGAGGTGGCTGGTTCGACCTGATCGTGCGGCGCGTTCTATGCCGTGGAGGCTCGGTTCGGGTGGGAGGCCGAGGTGTCGAGGTCTGCGATGAATCGTTGGATTCGGTCGAGGGCGTCTCGTGCTTCGGGTAGAACCCGGTAGAAGATTTGGAAGACGTGGATTTGACCAGGCCAGATCTGCAATTCGCAAGTGCCGCCAGCGAGTTGGAGGGCGGCGGCGTACTGTTCGGCGTCAGCGCGCAGGATTTCGCGGCCGCCGGCTTGGATCAGCATCGGTGGCAGATCCGCGCCGACGTCGCGGCATACGTCCAAGCGTGGGTCGGTGGTGTCGGCGCCGGCGGTGTAGAGGCCGGTCAATCGGCGCGCGATACCGACTCCGATGAACGGGTCGCGCGACACCGACTCATGTTCGGCGGCAACGTTGTACGTGGGATCGATCAAAGGTGACATCAGGACGGCACCTGCGGGCTGCGCGATGCCGCGCCGCCGCAACTCGCCGCACAACGCCACCGTCAGATGCCCTCCGGCCGAGTCTCCGGCCACGACGATGTCGGCCGGATCGAAGCCCTGGCCCAACAACCAGAGGAAGCCGTCGACCGCGTCCTGGTGGGCCGCCGGAAAGCGGTGTTCGGGACCTCGGCGGTAGCGCAGGACGAAGGCGGGTCTGCCGGTGCGGGAGGTCAATTGCGTGACCAGGCCGCGGTGTGTGGCCGGTGAGCATCCGATGTATCCGCTGCCGTGCAGGTAGTAGAGCACCCGCTGGCCGGGCCGGGCCGGGCCGCCGACCCACTCCCCGCGTACCGTGCCCGGTTCGTCGACTCGGAGTACCCGTGACCTGCGTGGGCGTTGGTATCCGATGACGGACATGGCGTTGAGCAGTCCGCGTCCGGCGTAGGCACCGGCGCGATTGCCTGGAATCAGCGCCGGCAGCCAACGCGCCATCGACGCCACGGTCAGAATCCGTCGGCTTACCGGTGATGCCGTCCACGCTGACGGCCCAGTAGAACTGGTCATTCCACGATTGAACCACGCCTGATCGCTAAACGGAACTATTAGGCATTCACATGATGGAAGTTTGACGCATTGGCGATCATGTCGATGGTGGCGTTATTTAGTTGGGGTGCAACATGATTCATGAGAACTGCTCCTTGCTTCTGCCTCTTTCGAAGTGCCACCGAAGTCAATGTGGAGACAAGCGCAACAACACTTGTCGATTGTCGGGCCTTTGCCGGCCGAGGCAACCCCGGCATGCCGACCTACCCGGAGATGGGTGACGAGGAGCTCCGCCGGCATCGAAATGCCGGAAGTTGCGCGAGCTTCCTCCATGCGGTGATCCGTGGGGATCATCGCACCGAAACAGCAGATCGCGGCCGATCATCCGGCGAGGGTCAGTCGGCTGAAATGGCCAGCAGGCGAGCAGCAATCGTGTGCAGGGCGGTGAGAACGCCCGGGCGCGTTCGCAGGTGGGGCATGAGGGCGATGTCGTTCATCATGGTTTGGGTTGCTTGTACTCGGATGCGGGCGGCGACCGGGTCCCAGGTGGGGTGGATTTGGGTTGTCAGATATACCCACTCGGCGATGTAGGAGTGCTGGGCGGCGCGGGCGCGGTGCCTGTCGGTGTCGGGCAGGTGCATGGATTCCGCGACGAGCAGTTCGATCAGTTCGGGGCTCTCGAAGGCGAATTCGCTGTAGCTGGTGAGCAATCGCTGCAAGCCGTCGCGGGCGTCGGTGGCGTGGGCGAAGGCGCGGTTCATCTCGACCTGCAGCCATTCGTCGCCGCGGAACATCGCGGCGACCAGGATGTCGGATTTGGCGGGGAAGTGGTTGTAGACGCTCGGGCCGGAGATTCCGACGGCGGCGCCGATGTCCTCCATGCTCACGGCCGCGAATCCGTTCCTGGCGAACAGTCGGATCGCTTCGGTGAGGATGGCCTCGCGGCGTGAGCGCCGCACCAGTGCCGGGGTGTGCTCGGTGCTGTGGCTGGGCTGGTCGGGCAGTGTGATCGGCGCATCGATGATCGTGGTGAGGAGTTCCTCGATTAGTGCGGTGAATCCGGGCTCGGGGAGCGAAAGGCTGTGAAGCGAAAGGCTGTTCGTGGTCGTCAGCGTGCACCAGGCCAGCAGATCGGACTCCGTCGGGCTCAGTTCGGGTCGGCGTTCGCGCAGGAGTTCGGCCAGCCGTGCGCCGACGCGTTTGGTCCCCTGCCGGATCGCCAGGCGGTCGTCGGCCGGAAGCTGGCGGGATTCCCGCCGCACCAGCACGCCGACGGGCCGGTGTTCGAGCGCCGCTGCCGCCACTGTCGAGACCAGATTGTCGGCCGTTGCCGCGTTCAGCGCACCGTCCACGGCGCTCAGCGCCTCGCTGACAACGGCGGCCAGCAAGTCCTGCTTGCTGCGGAAGTGCCGATACAGCGCGGACGGACCGATGGCCACCGCTTCGGCGACATCGCTGATGGCGACTTTGGCGTAGCCCTTCTCGTAGAAGAGATCCGTCGCCGCGCGCACGATCAGTTGACGCCGATTCGCGGGCCGCGTGCCGCGGACCGGGTCGCCGAGGGCGCGCCTGTCCGACCCGCTCACCATGCCGTTCGCCTCCGATCCTCGCCTCAGGACGAGCGTGTGATGCTACCGCGTCGTCTTGGTGTCTCGGCACAGGACATCGCCGCCGTGACGGCGTCCGCACCCTGCCTACCTGGCTCTACCGGTAGTCGCAAATCGATCCTTATCATTGCTCAATGAACTATCTCATATTCACTTATTGCTCAGGGTCTACGCTGCGTGGCCTCGATAACCACTGTTCATTTGCAGGAAAAGCCTAGTGGAAACCCTCGAAATCTCGCTCTTGCCTCAAGTCATGTGACTGCTGTTACACTACGCCGAGTTCACATATGGCACATCTGGAGGATCAATGGCGTCACCCGGCAGTAGTCGCTCGACTTCCACGGACGGGTGAGGCATGGTGCAGTCGATCAGGGATTTGCGCGGCCCGTCCGTGGCCGCGTTGCAGTGGGGCCGGGGCTACTACCGTGACCACCCGGTGCGATCGATCGAAACGTTCGGCAGGCAGATCACCATGGGCCGCCAAGCGATTTCGCAGCTGATCGGAGACCTGCTCCGGGGAAGATTCCACTTCGGCGAGTTCATTCGCCAGTGCGCGTTCATGACGAACGCCTCGGCCGCGCCGACCGTGCTGATCGCGATTCCGATCGGCGTCATCCTGTCGATTCAGGTCGGTTCGCTGGTGGTCCAGGTGGGCGCCACCTCGTTCATGGGCGCGGCCAGCGGGCTCGGCATCATCAAACAGGGTGCGCCGCTGGTGACTTCGCTGATGATCGCGGGTGCGGTCGGGTCCGCGATCTGCGCCGATCTGGGTTCGCGGACAGTGCGCGAGGAGATCGACGCCATGAAGGTGATGGGTGTCGATCCGCTGACTCGCTTGGTCGCGCCCCGACTGCTCGCGGCGATGCTGGTGAGCGTGCTGCTGTGCGGGTTCGTCGTCTTCGTCGGATTCATTACCGGCTACATGTTCAACGTCTATGTGCAGGGCGGCACGGCCGGCTCGTTCGTGAGCACCTTCGCCGCCTTCGCCGGTCCCGCCGATCTGGTTGCCGCGGTGACCAAGTCGCTGATCTTCGGACTGCTGACGGCGATCATCGCCTGCGATACCGGCCTGAACACCCACGGCGGTCCCGGTGGCGTGGCGAACGCGGTGAACTCTGCGGTGGTCAACTCCGCGCTGCTGCTGTTCGCGACCAACGTGATCCTCACCCAGGTGTTCAACGCCCTGTTCCCGCACCAGGTGGTCTGAGATGGCGGCTACCTATGTGCCCCCACTGCTGCGCCCGGTCCGCGCCCTGCGCCGGGCGGCCGACGCGCCGCTGAACGCGGTGCGGCAGGCGGGCCATCAAGCGTTCTTCTTCGTCCGCTGCCTGGCCGATATTCCGTTGGCGTTCAAGCACTATCGCAAGGACGTGTGGCGACTGCTGTCCGACGTCACCTGGGGCAATGGCTCGCTCGTCGTGGGCGGCGGGGTGATGGGGGTGATCATCGCGATGAATATCTTTGTCGGCATCACCATTGGCCTGGAGGCGTTTTCGCAGCTGGACCTGCTCGGAATGGGGCCGGTCACCGGTGCGATCACCGCGTTCGCCGTGACCCGGGAGATCGGGCCGATGATCGCGGTCGTCGCCTTCGTGGTGCAGGGCGGTTGCCGGATCACCGCGCAATTGGGCACGATGCGGATCTCCGAGGAGATCGACGCGTTGGACTCGCTCGCGATCCGGCCGCTGCCGTACCTGGTGAGCACCCGAATTCTGGCCGCGTGGATCACCATCGTCCCGATGTATCTGGTCGGGCTCACCGCCGCCTATGTGTCCGCGCGGCTGACCGTGACGCTGATGGGTGGCACCTCCAGCGGCACCTACTTCCACTATTTCCATCAGTTCTTCGTCAGCACAGACCTGCTCTTCTCGATTCTCAAAGCGGTCGTGTTCGTCACGCTGACGACCTTCATCCAGTCGTACTACGGGTTCTTCGCCGAGGGCGGTCCCGAAGGGGTCGGTGTCGCGGCGGGCGCGGCCATCAAGGTCTGCTTCGTCGTCGTGGTGCTCGCTGATCTGCTTCTGACGCTGGGTATCTGGGGTATCGACCCTGGAATTCGATTCTCGGGATAGGGGGACGGCACATGATCGAAGATCCCAGTGGGCGCGGCCCGACCGGTCGCCAGCTACTGCTCGCCGGAGTCGCGCTGATCGTGGTGATCGCCACGGCCACCACGCTGCTGCTACTGCGCTACAGCGGCAAGTTCACCGACAAGGTGCCGGTCGTCGCGGAGCTCACCTCCACCGGCGACGGGCTGGCCGCCGGTTCCGATGTGAAGTTCCGGGGGCTCACCGTCGGCCGGGTCCAGAGTTCGGCCGTCGCCGCGACCGGCGATATCCAGCGGGTCGCGATCGACCTGAAGCCCGAGTACGCCGACGGCGTGCCGTCCACCGTCACCGCGCGCGTGGTGCCCGCGAACATTTTCGCGGTCACCTCCATCGAGTTGCTCGACAACGGCCCGGCGAAGCCGGTGACGTCCGGCTCGGTGATCCAGCAGGATCGGACCCGGGAAACCGTTGCGCTGCAATCGGCTTTGACGACGTTCCGCAATGTGCTGACCAAGCTGGAGCCCGACAAGCTCGGACGGATCCTGACGTCGCTGTCGGACGCGCTCAACGGCAGCGCCCGGATGCCGGGCTCGACGCTCGAGCGCCTGGATCGCTGGCTGACCGCCGTGGACCAGGTGGGGATCGCCTCGGATCTGCAGAACTTCACCACTGCCGCAGCAGGTCTCAACCAATCGGCGCCCGCACTACTCGATGTCCTGAACCAGTCGGTGGCGACCGCGCGGACCATCGCCGATCGCCGAGACCGGCTGACCGCGTTGCTGACCGGCGCGAGCGGCACGGTGGACGTGGTGAACGGACTGTTCGCGCGGAACCCGAACACCGGTAAGGAACTCGTCGCCGGACTCGGTGACACCTTCGGCGCCATGGCCGCCGATCCGGATGCCCTGCCGCAGTCGATGGTCAACTTCAGTGACACCCTGCGCAAGTTCTCCACCACCTTCCACGAAGGCGCCGGCGGCGCCCTGATGTGGCAGTGGAACATCGCGGTGTCGCTCACCCCGTTCCGGCCCTACACCCGCGCCGACTGCCCGCGCTACGGCGAGCTCGCCGGGCCGAGCTGCGCCACGGCCCCGGCCGCTCCCGATACCTCGGAAGGAGGCCCGGGACAATGAGTTACCGCAAACCACTGATCGGTTTCAGCCTGTTCGCCGCGGTGTCCGTACTGCTCACCTGGATCGTCTGGTCGACACTGCAGCGCACCGTCCCCGGTGAGACCTACAGCTACTCGGCGACGTTCTCCGATGCGTATGGACTGCATCCCGGTGACGACGTGCGGATGGCGGGCGTGCGGGTGGGCCGGGTGCAATCGGTCGCGCTCGACAAGGATCACAATGCCCGGGTCGCGTTCCAGGTGCAGCGCACCCAGTCGCTGTTCACCGATACCAAAGCCATGATCCGCTACCAGAATCTGATCGGTCAGCGCTATGTCGCGCTCGCACCGGGCAAGGGTGGCGGTGCCCGGCTCGCCGACAACGGCGCTATTCCGCTGCACGCCGCGGACGGCTCGTTCCAGACCGAACCCTCCTTCGATGTGTCGGCGCTGCTGGGCGGATTCGAACCGCTGTTCAGCGCGCTGAAGCCCGATCAGATCAACTCGCTGTCGAACACGCTGATCTCGGCGCTGCAAGGCGACGACGTCTCGTTGAGCGCGTTCATCACCCAAGCCGCCGCGGTCGCCGCCGAGTTCCAGCAGCGCGACCAGATTCTCGGCGACGTGATCGACAACCTGAGCGGTGTCATCACCGGATTGGCCGCGCGCGGCGGCGAACTCGACACGCTCGTCAATCGGACCACCGACCTGGTCACCGGGTTACACGAACAGGGGCAGGCGCTCCTGGCTTCGACTCAGCAGGTGGCCGACGCGACCGGGTCGGTGGCGAACATGGTCGGGCAGGTGCAGTCTCAGCTGCGTGCGGCGCAGAACTCCACGACCGCGGCCTTCGACCTGCTGATCGGCAATGGCGCGAAGCTCGATCAGGCCGCCGTCGACCTGCCGAAGATTCTGCTCGGACTGGCGCACCTCACCGAGAACGGCGCCTACGCCAATGCCTACGCCTGTGAGCTCGACATCTCGCTGTACGGCGTGCTGTTCCCGCCGGGCATGTTGCCGTCCATCTTGAATTCCGTTCTGGGCAAACGTCATTCGGAGGTATGTCGATGAAGCTGCCGACCTGGGTGCGTCCGGCCGGGCTGATATCCCGATTCCGAAGCGCCACACCGGCTCGCCGCCATCGGCGGACCGGACTGCTCGGCGCACTCGTCATCGTCGCGCTGCTCGTCGGGTCGAGCATGTACCACTCGCTCGGTATCGGGGACAAGACCGTGTTCGCCGAATTCGCGCAGGCGGCGGGGCTGAAGTCCGGTGACAAGGTTCGGGTCGCGGGCATCGAGGTGGGCCGGGTCGCGGACGCCGAGATCGAGGGCGATCACGTGCTGGCGTCACTGCACATCGACAGCGGCCTGGAGCTCGGGCCGGATGCCGCTGCGGAGATCAAGACCTCGACGATTCTCGGTGGTACCTATGTCGCGCTGGTGACCGGTCACGGAAACGGATTGCCGGGACGGCGAATCACGCTGTCGCACACGGTGGTTCCCTTCAATCTCGCCAAGATCGTGCAGGATCCGGACTATCCCTCGCAGTTCGATCGCCTCGAGGGCATCGACACCGGCAAGGTCGCCGACGCGATCGGAGTGCTCGGCACGCAGCTCGGCGATTCACCGCAGCTCGCCGCGACGGCGCTCGATAGCGTTGGCGCACTGGCGAAGACGATCGACGCCCGGCGCGGGCAGGTGGAGGCGCTGGTCAAGAGCCTGGACCAGGTCGCGGGCATCCTCGACGACAACCGGAACAACATTCTGCTGATCATGGTGAAGGCCGGTGCGATCGGCGACCGGGTCAACGAACGCAAGCAGATGGTCCAGGGGCTGCTGGACAATATGGCGACGCTCTCGCGCCAGTTCCAGGCGATCGGTGCGGACAACGACGAACAGTTCGGGCCGATGATCGCCCAGCTGGCCACCATGGGCGCGGGTCTCGAGAAGAACCGGCAGCAGCTCGACCAGTTGCTGCAGGTCATGCCGATCGCGGTGCGCCAGGTCAACAATGCCTTCGGCAATGGCAATTACGGCGATGTCTGGGCGCCCTGGGGGCCCATTACCGACCAGATGCTCTGTGGTGTTCCCGGAGCTCCGATTATCCAGGGGTGCCGGTGATGAGACTGCGCAGTATCGTCATGGCCGCGGTTGCGGTCTGTGCCGTGGCGGCGACCGGTGGCTGTGGGGTGCTCGCCGAGCACGGGCCCTTCGCCGACAAGATCCATGTGACAGCCGATTTCGCGAATATCGCGGGCGTATACGAGGGCAATGACGTCTCGCTGCTCGGGTTGAAGATCGGCCAGATCGACAAGATCGTGGCGCACGGCACCTACGTCACCGTGTGGATGACCATCACCGCGCGCACCCCGGTCCCGGCCGATGCCATCGCCGCGACACTCTCGCCTTCGCTGGTGACCAACCGGCACATCGAGTTGGCACCCGCCTACTCCGGCAAGGGGCCGAAACTCGCTGACGGGGACCATATTCCGTGCGGCAGCCCCTGTGGAATGACGGGTCCGGCACGCACCCGGACCCCGGTCGACCTGGACCGGGTGCTGGCCACCGTCGACAGCATCGCCACCTCCCTGAAGAGCAAGGGCGGCGCCGAGGGGCCGCTGTCGGGTGCGGCGCTCGCAGAAGTGCTGCGTGGTAATGGCGACAAGATCAGGGAGACGATCACCGCGCTGTCACAGGCGGTGCGGCTGGGCGTCGACAATGGCGACGCCATCTCCCGAATCGTGGTCCGGCTCAACGACATCACGCAGATCATCGCCGGTAACGATCAGGCGGTCCGCGACTTCAGCGGCCAGACCACCCAGCTGAGCCAGCTGCTCGCCGATCAGGCCCCCGGCCTGCAGGCGGTGCTCACCCAGCTCAACGACTTCCTCGCCAACACCGCCACGGTGCTGCAGCAGCATCGCGGTCAGCTCGGCGATGCCCTGACCGGGCTCACCGCCACCACCGGCCAGCTGAAAGACAACGCGCGCAACCTGATCGAGATCGTCGATGTCACGCCACTGCTGTTCGGCAATATCGACAGCGCGGTGCTGCGCGATCAGGGGCAGATCCGGCTGCATTTCCTGGTGGACAAGTCATTGCTCGACGGCGAGGCGTTGAGCCTGTTCTGCTCCCGGATCCAAATGCGGTCCGACGGCTGCCGCACCGGCAAGCTCTCGGACTTCGGCCCGGACTTCGGTCTCACCGCCCTGCTGCTCGGATTGACGGATACCAAATGACATTCACTCGTACGCGCCTGCTCACGCCGCTGCTGGTGACCGCCGCGCTCGGCTCGATGACCGGCTGCGGCGTCACCGTCGAGGACCTGCCGCTGCCCCGGCCGGGCGTCGGCTCGAACGGCTACACCATCCACGCGATCTTCGGCAATGCGCTCAACCTGCCCGCATCCGCCCACGTGAAGATCGGCGGATCGGATGTCGGTGAGGTCACCACGATCTCGACCCGCGATTTCCTCGCCGACGTCCAGATGAGTATTCGCGGTGACGTCCAGCTGCCGGCGAACGCGACCGCCGAACTCCGGCAGGCGACCCCGCTCGGCGATGTGTTCGTTGCGATCACGCTCCCCCCGCGCACACCCGACCAGCGGCTGCTGCGTCCCGGCGACACGATCGCGCAGCAGAACACCTCGGCGGGCGCTTCGGTCGAGGACCTCCTGCTGTCGGTTGCCACGCTGGTCAACGGCGGTGCGCTGAATCGGATCGCCAACGTGGCCACCGAGCTGGATTCGATGGTCGCCGGGCGCGGCCCGGTGCTCTCGCATCTGATCACCGAAATGACTTCCGTGACAACGGCATTGAACCAGCGCTCCGACCAATTCGACGGCCTGCTCGGGCAGCTGAACGGCGTGTTCGCGCAATTCGAGCAGCGCCGCACCGAGCTGGGGGCCGTCGCCGACACCGTCCCGGGGATGATCGGTGCGATCGCCGACGACAACAAGAAGATCGGCGAGCTGCTCGGCAAGATCGCAGTCACCAGCGGGGCTCTCGGCGATTTCGCCCAGACCTCGACGAACGACCTGGCGGCATTGCTCGACAGCACCGCCAAGCTGACCTCCAGCCTCGCCCGCATGGGCGACAACTTCGCGGGTACGCTCGACGCCCTGCACGAGGTCACACCGAAACTACTGAGCACCTTGCGCGGCAACGCCATGGCCTTCTACGGCACCGCGACCTACCTGGGTATCGGGGCGCTCTACGACCCCGGCAGCAAGTTCCCCGACGGCACCGACGCCAATGCCTTTGCCGGCAGCCTGCTCGATGTGCTGCAGCGGGTCTACGCCCGCGTGACAGGAGGCCAACGATGACCCTGCTGCGGGGACTGCTGCGGCGCAAGGTGCTGCTGACCAATCTCGGGCTGGTGTTCGCGCTGATTCTCGGCGGCAGCTACCTGTTCGTGGGTCTGGCCGGGATCGACCCGCTGCGTGATACCTACACGGTCCGGATCGAGCTGACCCGCTCCGGCGGGCTGATGAACAACAGCGATGTCACCCTGCGCGGCTACCGCATCGGCCGGATCAGCTCGATCCGATTGACCGGCAGCGGGCTCGAGGCGCTCGCGCGAATCGATTCCTCCGCGCGCGTACCGGCGGGGGGAGTCGTTGCCGTGCAGTCACTTTCGGCGGTGGGGGAGCAGTATCTGGACTTCCGGCCGACCACCGACGACGGACCCTACCTGTCGGACGGCGCGGTGGTCCTCGCCAAGGACGTCACCACCCCGGTACCGATGGCCGATGTGCTGCAGAATTCGGAGGCCTTGATCGCTCAGCTCGATCCGGCCACCGATCCGAATCGATTCCAGACCATCGTCGACGAGCTCGACAAGGCGCTCGGCGGCGGACCCGACCAGCTGCGCAATCTCGTGTCCGGGATCAGCGCCATCACCGTCGGCATGGACAACCTGCTGCCGCAAACCGTTGCGCTGCTGCGGAATCTGCGGACGATCGCGGCCACGACCGCGCAGATCCAACCGGATCTGAGCACCCTGACCCGCAATTCGAGCACCCTGTTCGGGCAGCTCTCTGCCGCGGACGGCGAACTGCGTCGCATGCTCGACCTCGGGCCAGGGCAACTCGCGACGCTCGGCGGAGTGCTGAGCGAAACCACCGATCCGGTCACCGATCTCGCGACGAACTTCCTGGCGATCGCCCGTTCGGCCCGGCTGCGCACCCCCGCGATTCGGGAGCTGTTCCCGGCACTGCGCGACGGCGCGGGTGCGCTCGGGATACCGATCCACGGCGGCCAATTCAACACCCTCGTCGATATCTGGCCGCGCCCGACCTGCGAATACGAGACCGTGCCGGTATCGCCGACGCAGCTCAGCGGGCCCACCGTCCGGCGGTGGAACTACTGCGTCACCAATAACCCCGCGCTGCAGATCCGCGGATCGGCCAATGCGCCGCGACCCGATCTGCCCGACAACGGCGCGACCCGGCCGCCAGGCGTGGATCCGGACGAGTACTCGATTCCGGTCGACACCGGGAATCCGCCGCACTGACCTTGGCCGCGAAATCCTCTGCCCGGCTACGAGTTCGACAAAAGTGAGAACCAGATGACCTCCACCAGTACCGATCCCGCAGTACCGACCGATCCGCCGGAAGCCTCGACGGCCTCATCGCCGCCTGCCGATCCGCCGGAAAAGCATACGGCCTCATCCTCGCCGGACGACGTGGCCGCGGCCGCAGTGGTCGACGAAGGTGCCGATGCCGAACCGGACGCCGAGTCCGTGCCGGTCGATCCGAAGCGCCGCTGGTCGCGCCCGGTCCGCATCGCGGCGGTGGCGGTGGTCGTGTCGGTGCCGATCTCCTTGGCCGCCTTCGCATTCGTCCGCTACCACAGCAGCCAGGACACCATCCACGCCGAGAGCTCCGCCCGCGACGTGGCGTGTGCCTACGCCAAGACGATGACGAACTACGACGCCCAGAGCATCGACAGTTACATCTCGACCGTCCTGGCCGGGGCCACCGGGGATTTCAAGACGGAGTTCGCCAAGACCAGCAATGAACTCAAGGACGTGATCGTCCAGGCGAAGATCACCTCCCAGAACCGGGATGCCCGATGCGGTGTCGAGTCCGCGAACGACAGCCGCGCGGAAGTCGTTGTCGCCATGAGCGTGTCCATCAGCAGCCTCGGCACTCAGGGTCAGCCGGTGCCGAGCCAGATCTCGCTGGTGGCGTCGCTGGACAAGGTCGACGGCCACTGGCTGGTCAGCAAGCTCGACGCACCCGCCCTGCAACCGCTGAAGGCCGCCGAACCCGCCACGCCCGCGAAATAACGGGCCCGAATGATCGCGGGTGCGGGAGACGTAAGCAGCGGTCTGCAGGAACAGCGCATCGCGAACACCCGGGCTCGGATATTGGACGCCACCGTCGATTGCCTTGCTGCGTACGGGTACTCGGGAACGACGATGGTGCGGATCGCCGAGCGGGCGAAGGTGAGCCGTGGAGCTCAGGTGCACCACTTCTGGTCGAAGACCGGTCTGGTGCGCGCGGTGATTCCGCACCTCGCGGCCGCGAGTTCGGCTGCTCTGGCACGGGAGATCGGCCGGTCCGTAGCGGTTGCCGATCCACTGGATGATGCGCTGCGGCTGCTGCGGGAGGTCTATCGCGGTCCGGAGTTCGCGGCGATCGTGGAGCTGTGGATCGCGGGGCGCACCGATTCGGCGCTCGCGAGTGAGCTGGCCCTGTTGGAGCGAACCACCACGTCGAACTTCTCGATGGCGCTGCGACCGGCGTTTCCGGGTCGAGAGTCGAGCCCTGAGTTCAAGTCGTTCGTCGGCTGCGCGATGGTCGCGGTAGTGGGGGCGCTGTTGGCCAACCTGGTGGATCTCGACCCATCGCGGGCGCGGCGGCGATGGGAACAGGCAGTCGACGGCTTGCGGATCACGGCTGCGGAGGTGTGGCGGGAACAGGGCTCCAGCGCGTCACGGGCCCTCTGATATTGGGCTATTCGAGATTCACATACCGATGTCAAATATCATCCAGACTGGACTGTTGCCTACTTACATGCAGATGTGTATGTTAATTGAAAATCTCTCGCTGCGGCGCGGTGGGGAGTTGGGGTATCGCAACAGGAGGTGTTCAATGACGAACAGGGTCTTTGTCGTCGGCGTCGGCATGACGAAATTCGAGAAGCCCGGGCGTCGCAAGAACGAGGACGGCAGTGCCTGGGACTACCCGCAGATGGCGCGCGAATCCGGTACCAAGGCGCTCGCGGATGCGGGGATCGACTATTGCGAGGTGCAGGAGGCCTACGTCGGTTACGTCTACGGCGAATCCACCTCCGGGCAGCGCGCGGTCTACGAGCTCGGCATGACCGGCATCCCGGTCGCCAATGTCAACAACAACTGTTCGACGGGCTCCACCGCGCTCTACCTGGCGGCACGGGCCATCAAGGGCGGTCTCGCGGACTGCACGCTGGCGCTCGGCTTCGAGAAGATGAACCCCGGCTCGCTCGGCACCATGTACGAGGACCGCGAGCAGCCGATGGCCAACCATATGGAGAAGCTGGCGCAGATCTCCGAGGTGCTCTTCCCGCCCGCACCCTGGATGTTCGGCGCCGCCGGTCGCGAGCACATGAAGGAATTCGGCACCACCGCTGAGCATTTCGCGAAGGTCGGGTACAAGAACCACAAGCACTCGGTCAACAATCCGTACGCGCAGTTCCAGGACGAGTACACCCTGGAGGAGATTCTCGGCTCGCGGATGATCTACGACCCGCTGACCAAGCTGCAGTGCTCGCCCACCTCGGACGGTTCCGGCGCGGCGATCCTCGCCAGCGAGGCGTTCGTCGACAAGCACGGGCTCGCCGGGCAGGCGGTGGAGATCGTCGGTCAGGCCATGACCACCGACTTCGAATCCAGCTTCGACGGGACCGCCAAGAACATCATCGGCTACGACATGAATGTGCAAGCCGCGCAGCAGGTTTACCGGCAGGCCGGACTCGGCGCCGAGGACTTCCAGGTCATCGAGCTGCACGACTGCTTCTCCGCCAACGAACTGCTGCTGTACGAGGCCCTGGGTCTGTGCGCGGCGGGTGAAGCGGGCGCGTTGATCGACGCGGGCGACACCACCTACGGCGGCCGGTGGGTCGTCAATCCCTCCGGCGGCCTCATCTCCAAGGGGCATCCCCTGGGCGCGACGGGTTTGGCGCAGTGCGCCGAACTCACCTGGCAGCTGCGCGGTACCGCGGACCAGCGTCAGGTCGAGAACGTCACCGCCGCACTGCAACACAATATCGGGCTCGGTGGCGCGGCCGTCGTCACCGCCTACCAGCGCGCCGAACGCTGAGCCTGCGCAGCGTTATTCAACGCAGTGCTGATCATCGCCGAAATCTGAACGAGGAGAACGAAAATGGGACACGTCGAAGCCACCAAGGAACTGGCCGCCACCCCCGCGGCCGTGTGGAGCGTCATCTCCGACCCGCAGACGTGGGACAAGTGGTTCACCATCCACGACGGCTGGCTCGAGGAGCCCCCGGCCACCCTGTCGCTGGGCACCAAACTGGTCGAGAAGATCGTCATGCTCGGGATGGCCAACAAGCTCGAGTGGAACATCGTCGCGTTCGACGAGCAGTCCAAGATCACCCTCGCGGGCACCGGTATGGCGGGCGTGAAGGTCGAATTCTCCTTCCTCGTCGAGTCCGCCGCGGCCGGCTCCAAGTTCTCCGTCCTTGGTGACTTCGAGGGCGCGTTGATCAAGGGTGCACTCGGTAAGGCGGTCGAGAAGGACTTCGGCAAGCAGCTCGACAAGTCCGTCGCGCAGTTGGACGCGCTCGCCGTCGGCGCAGCGGCCTGATTCCGGAATTGGAAGGACGGCAACGATGTCCGAGGGAGAACTGGCATTCGACGATGCCGGTCTGAATGTATGGAGCGACGAGGAGAAGTTCACGGTCGAACGTGAGCGCCTCGTCGAATACGCCAAGGCGACCAATGATCCCATCGCAGTGCATCTGAGCGGCGATCTCGCGCCGCCGGTGTTCGCCATCGTCCCGGTGTTCGATTCGATGCTCTCACCGGCGCTGGATGTGGTGCCGCTCGAGCTGATCGGGCGAGGTGTGCACGGCGAGCAGGATTTCCGCTTCCACCGACCGATCAGGCCGGGCGATGTGCTGATCTCCCGGGCCCAGATGACCGGCTACGAGGGTCTGGAGAACGGCACTCGCGCAGCGGTTTTCATCGAATGTCGCACCGAGTCGGGCGAACTCGTCAACGAACAGTACGTGACGATGTTCTTCCGCGGCTTCGATGCGGGCAAGGTGACGGGCGAGCTCACCCCGGGGCACAAGTTCGAGCCGAGCCTGCGCGAGGAAGCGCCGCTCGCCACCCTGGTGCAGCACGTCGACAAGGACCAGACGTTCCGGTACGCACCGGCGTCGGGCGATCCGATGCCGATCCACCTCGACGAGGAAGTCGCCAGGGACGCCGGTCTGCCCGGCATCATCGCGCACGGACTCTGCACCATGGCCTTCACCTCCTGGGCGGTGCTGACACAGGTCGGCGGCTCGGATGTGAACCGGCTGAAGCGATTCGCGGTGCGCTTCTCCAAGATGGTGCTCCCCGGTGACGAACTGGAGACGCGGATCTGGCGTAAGGGGTCCGAGAACGGCGTCACCACCTACGCCTTCGAGACCGCCCGTGGTGCGGACTTCGTCATCACCGACGGCCTGGCGGAAATCGCCGACTGAAACTCGCCACGGCGCGCGTGAATTCCCGGGCGCCGCGGCGGCACCGACTACAACAGGAGTGAATGACCATGGGTGCATTGGCAGGGCGCGTCGCCGTCATCACCGGCGCCGGTCGCGGCATCGGCCGTGAGCACGCGCTGCTTTTCGCGAAGGAGGGCGCGTCCGTTGTGGTGAACGACCTCGGCGGCAGCAACTCCGGTGAAGGCGCCGATATCGGGCCCGCACAGGAAGTCGTCGACGAGATCCTCGCCGCGGGCGGCAAAGCTGTCGCCAATACCGACAATGTCGCGACCTGGGCGGGTGCGCAAGCGCTTGTCGCGCAGGCGATCAGCGAGTTCGGCGGCCTGGACGTGGTGGTGAACAACGCGGGCATTCTGCGGGACAACTTCATCGCGACCATGGAGGAGGCGCAGTGGGATGCGGTGCTGGCGGTTCACCTGAAAGGCCATGCGGCAGTGCTGCATCACGCGGCCGCCTACTGGAAGGCGCAGTCCAAGGCCGGTAATCAGCCCAACGCAGCAGTCATCAATACGGCGTCGGCGTCGGGGATCACGGTGCCGCAGGCGGGGCAGACCAATTACGGTGCGGCCAAGGCGGGGATCGCCGCACTGACGCTGGTCGCCGCCGATGAGCTCGAACGCTACGGCGTGCGGGTGAACGCGATCGCGCCGATCGCTCGCACGCGGCTCACCGAGGCCACCCCGGGCATGGGTGCGATCTTCTCCGCCGAGGTGGAAGAAGGCGAATACGACTACTTCAGCCCGGCCAATATTTCCCCGGTCGTCGCCTACCTCGCGACGGAGAAGTGCCCGCTGACCGGTCAGGTGTTCGCGGTGCAGGGCGGTGCGATCTCCACTCTCGCGGGCTGGCACGACGTGAAGACGATCGAGGCCGACGGGCCATGGCTGATCGACGATATCGCCGCCCGCCTGCCCGACTGATTCGCGATCGCCCGCCGAAGCGCACTGCCGTACAAAGGAGTACACGCCATGATCGAGTGGTCCGAGACCGACCTGATGATCCGCGACAGCATCAAGGGATTCATCGACAAAGAAATCCGTCCCCAGATCGATGACCTCGAACATGGCGATCTCCCGCCCTACGAGATCATCCGCAAGATGTTCGCCGCCTTCGGCGTCAGCGATATGGCGCGGGAGACCTTCGCCAAGACGATCGCCCGGGAGAAGGCGAAGGTCGCCGCGCTCGCGGCCGGTGAAGAGTTGCCGCCCAGAAAGAAGTCGAGCGGCGGCGGCATGCCGATCTCGATGCTGCTGGTCGCGTTCTCCGAGATCTGCAAAGTGTCGATGGGCGTCTCCACCGCGGCCGGAGTCAGCGTCAGCATGGCCGCGACCACGATCATGAGCCGGGGCACCATCGCGCAGAAGGAACGCTGGGCGCTGGATCTGCTGACCTTCGACAAGGTCGGCTCATGGGCGATCACCGAACCCGATGCGGGCTCGGATGCGTTCGGCGGCATGCAGACTACGGTCAAACGCGACGGTGACGACTACCTGCTCAATGGGCAGAAGACCTTCATCACCAACGGTCCCTACGCCGACACCATGGTCGTCTACGCGAAGCTCGACGATGGCACCGGTGCGGACAAGCGCACCCGCCCGGTGCTCACCTTTGTTCTGGACAAGGGGATGGAGGGGCTGACCCAGTCCAAGCCGTTCCGCAAGATGGGTATGCATTCCTCACCGACCGGGCAGCTGTTCTTCGACAATGTGCGCCTGGGCAAGGATCGTCTGCTCGGTGAGACCGAGGAGAACAAGGGCGGCGACGGACGCGCCAGTGCCCGAGCGAATTTCACCTTTGAACGCGTCGGGGTCGGTGCGATGTCGCTGGGCATCATCGAGGAGTGCCAGCGGCTCAGCATCGAGTACGCGCAGTCACGTCAGCTGTGGGGCAAGCGAATCGGCGACTTCCAGCTGATTCAGCTCAAGCTCGCGAAGATGGAGATCGCGCGAATCAACGTGCAGAACATGGTCTTCCGGGCAGTGGAGATGGCGGCTGCGGGCAAGCCGCTGAGCCTGGCCGAGGCTTCGGCGATCAAGCTCTACAGCTCCGAGGCCGCCACCGAAGTGGCGATGGAGGCCGTGCAATTGTTCGGCGGCAACGGCTATATGAGCGAGTACCGCGTGGAACAGCTCGCGCGGGACGCGAAGTCGCTGATGATCTACGCGGGCAGTAATGAGGTCCAGGTGACCCACATCGCCAAGGGGCTACTGGGGAAATGATCACCGAGACCCGCGCGTCCTACAACGGCGTGCACACGCGGGTGCTTTCGGTCGCGGGCACGGGACTGCCGATCGTGTTGTTGCACGGCTTCGCCGACAGCGCCGATACCTGGCGCGGGCTGATGGCGGAATTCGAGGCGGCGGGACGCTCGGCGATCGCCGTCGATCTGCCGGGTTTCGGTGCGGCCGATGCGCTCGCGCCGGGGGACTACCTGCCCCAACTCGACGCCTTCGCGGCAGCGCTGGTGGCCGAGCTGGGTCCGGTGGTATTGGTCGGCAATTCACTCGGAGCCTGTACCGCGGTGCGGGCCGCATCGCGCGGCTCACGCGATATCCGGGGAGTCGTCGCGGTGGACGAGCCGGTGCTCGCCGCACATTGGCTCGCACGCATGGCGCGGGGCCGCAGTGACCCGTTCCGGCTACTCGGAAAGCGACTGCGCCTGCCGAAAGTCGCGCACCAGCAGGCGATGCGAGCGGTGTTCGTGCGGCTGCTCTACGGCGATCCGGGAACGGCCGACCCCGAGGTGGTCGCGCGATTCACCGACCAGGTCCCCGATACCGCGGATGCCCTGCTGATGCTGACGAATGCTCGTCAATTCGGACTCGAGACCGCCGCCGGATACGACCTGGCGCGTTTCGCCTGCCCATTGCTCGTCGTCCACGGGCGCAAGGACCGAATAATTCCTGTGCATGCCAGCGTGCGGCTGCACGAATCCGTCCCCGGCAGCACGCTGATCGTCATGCCCGAGTCCGGGCATTGCCCCCAGCTCGACGATCCGTCGGGCTTGACCGCACATGTGCTGCGATTCCTCGATTCGACACTCGATGGCCGGAACCATCGAACGGGATAGGTGGAGAGTTCCTCAGTGACTGAAATGATTGTGGCCGAATCGAATTCGACGGCACCGCGCACGCTGTGCGAGGCGTTCCAGATGAATGTCACGCGGTATGCGGACCGGGTCGCGTTGCGCACGCCGGGTGGCGTCGAACAGGTGACCTGGCGCGAATACGGCAAGCGGGTGCGCGCGATCGCGTCCGGCTTGGCCGGATTCGATATCGGTAAGGGCGACACCGTCGCGCTGATGCTGACGAACCGCCCCGAGTTTCATCTGTGCGATACCGCAGTGCTGCACACCGGGGCGACACCGTTCTCGATGTACAACACGAACCCGTCGGAGATGCTGGCCCACCTCTTCGAGAACTCCGACTGTCGCCTGGTGATCTGCGAAGAACAGTTCGTGCCACAGGTACTCGCGGCGGCGAAGCTGGGCGGCAATGTCGAACACGTGGTGTGCGTGGACGGCGAGGTCGATGGTGTGGTCGCCCTCGATGACGTCGAGAAGGCGCCGGCCGCCGGATTCGATTTCGACTCGACCTGGCAGCAGGTCGACGGAGACGATGTGCTGACGATCGTTTACACCTCGGGCACCACCGGCATGCCGAAGGGTGTCGAGCTCACCCATTCGAACTTCATCGCCAATGCTGAAACGCTCGATGAACTGGGTGGAATCGGCGTCGATGATCGGGTGGTGTCGTATCTGCCCGATGCGCACGCGGCGAACCGGTGGATCTCGCACTACTCGAATCTGCTGTATGGCGCCCAGGTGACGACCGTCGCCGATCGCACTCAGGTGCTCGCGGCCTTGTCCGACGCGCGGCCGACGCTGTTCGGGGGCGTCCCACAGATGTGGATCAAGATCAAGGCCGCGTTGGAGTCGTCGGTGGCCGAGGACCCCAGCCTCGTCAAACGGGCGTTGGCGGACTGGGCGCTGAAAGTCGGGCAGGACAGGGCGCGTCGGGAATCCGACCGCGGTTGTGTTCCTTTCGCATTGCGGGCCCAGCACGCGGTGGCCGACAGGTTGGTGCTGTCGAAGGTGCGGGCGAAGCTGGGCCTGGATCAGGTCCGCATCGGCGTATCGGGTGCCGCGCCCATCCCGCCCGAGGTGCACCGATTCATGCTCGCTCTCGGCATCACCGTGTGCGAGGCGTGGGGCATGTCCGAACTGACGGCGGCGGCCACGGTCAACCGGCCGGACGATATTCGAGTGGGAACAGTGGGCCGCGCGGTACCGGGCGCCCGGATCAAGGTCGCCGACGACGGTGAGCTGCTGGTGCGCGGGCCCATGATGATGCGGGGCTACCGCAACGATCCCGAAAAGACCGCTGAGGCAATCGATTCCGAGGGTTGGCTGCGCACCGGTGATATCGGGACCATCGATGACGACGGGTTCGTGCGGATCGTCGACCGCAAGAAGGAACTGATCATCAATACGTCGGGGAAGAATATGTCGCCGACACATATCGAGAACGCCGTCATCGTCGAATGTTCTTTGGTCGGGTCGGTAGTCGCGATCGGCGATCGGCGTCCCTATATCACCGCGCTGGTGACCCTCGACCCGATTGCCGTTGCCGCGTTCGCGGACAAGCACGGACTGGGTACGGCATCGGTGCGCGAGCTGTCCGCGCACCCGGCGATCAAGGCCGCGTTCGATGCGGGGATCGCGGCGGCGAACAGCAAACTTTCACGGGTCGAGCAGATCAAGAAGTACACGATTCTCCCCGATGTCTGGGAGCCGGGCAGCGACACGGTGACACCCACCATGAAGCTCAAGCGCAAGCCGATCGATGCGAAGTACGCGCGCGAAATCGACGCACTGTACGCCTGAGCGCCCTGATCCGACGCCTTGAAAGGCATTCTGTGAACACTCGTCCCGACACCGACTGGCTCGTCATCGGATCCGGATTCGGCGGCAGCGTCTCCGCGCTGCGCCTCGCCGAAAAAGGATACGACGTACGGGTACTCGAAGCAGGCCGGCGCTTCTCCGATGCGGACTTCGCCACCAGCACGGCGAATGTGCGCCGGTACTATTTCTTTCCGGCCTTGGGCATGAAGGGGATCTTCCGAATCACCCTGTTCCGTGACGTTTTCGTCGGCACTGGTGCCGGTGTCGGTGGCGGCTCGCTCGGCTACGCCAACACCCTGTACCGCTCGCGACCGGAATTCGCGCGTCACCCACAGTGGGCGGCGCTGGGGGACTGGGACAGCGAGCTGGAACCGCACTTCGACACGGCCGAAAAAATGTTGGGCGTCACCACCAATGACGCCGACGGCGCGGCCGATATCCTGCTGCGCGAATACGCCGAGGAGATCGGAGTCGGCGACACCTATCATCGCACCCGGGTCGGGGTCTTCCTCGGCGAACCCGGCAAAACCGTTCCGGACCCCTACTTTTCGGGTGCGGGTCCGGACCGGCAGGGCTGCATCAAATGCGGGGGCTGCGTCCTCGGCTGCCGGCACAATGCCAAGAACACCTTGACGAAGAACTACCTGTGGTTCGCCGAACGCCGGGGCGCGCGGATCGAACCCGAACGCACGGTGACCGGTATACGGCCGATCAACGGGACCGACGGGCACGACGGCTATCTGGTGACGCACGTGCGCACCGGGTCGTGGTTCCGCAAGGATCGGCGCACCGTCACCACGCGCGGCGTGGTGATCTCTGCGGGCCCACTGGGCTCGAACCGGCTGCTGCAACGCTGCAAACTCGACGGCTCGCTGCCGCGGATCTCGGATCGGCTCGGCTACCTGGTGCGCACCAACAGCGAATCGATCGTCGCGGTGACCGCTCCCGATGACGAACGCGACTTCACGAACGTGATCGCCTTGACCTCGAGCATCTACCCGAGCCCCGACACGCACATCGAACCGGTCACCTACGGGCCACACGCGGACAGTCAGCAACTGCTGTTCACTCTCGCCACCGAGGCCGGTCACCGGGGCACCAGACCACTGTTCTTTCTGCTGAATGTGTTGCGCAGCCCACGGAAGTTCTTGCGCACCACCCGAATCCGGAACTCCTCGCGGCGAACCGTGATCCTGGCGGTAATGCAGACTCTGGACAATTCGATCCGGCTGAAGGTGCGCCGGCGACTGCCCGGCGGCTATCCGGTGCTGACCACCGAACAGGACCCCCTCCACCCCAACCAGGATTCCGTACCGGCCGCTTATCACGCCGCGAACTGGCTCGCCGAGCGCATTGGCGGCACCGCCCAGGCCGTGGTGACCGAAGCGGTCCTCTCTATCCCGACCACCGCACACCTGCTGGGCGGGGCGGTGATCGGCGAAACCGCGGCGACCGGTGTGGTCGACGCCCGGCATCAGGTCTTCGGCTACCGGAATCTCCTCGTCTGCGACGGCTCGGCGATCCCGGCGAACGTCGGAGTCAATCCGAGCCTGACCATCACCGCCATGGCCGAGCGTGCGATGACGTTCGTGCCAGCGAAGGCCGGAGCGGAAACCGCGGAGCCGATCCGATTCTCCGACTGAGGAATTCGGCGGCACGGCCGCCCCGCCCCGGGCTACTGGGTGAGGAGGGCCGTGCCGATATCGGCCAGGGTTCGGCGGGCGGTGGGGGTGCTGCGCAGGTGGGGGGTGAGAGCTATGTGGTTCAGCATGGATTGGGTGGCTTGGACTCGGACGCGGGTGGCGTCGAAGGGCCGGTCCGGATGTACTTGGCGGACCAGATGGATCCATTCGGCGATGTAGGTGTGCTGGGAGGTCCTGGCGTGGTGGCGGTCGGGAGCGGGGAGGTGTACCGATTCGGAGACCAGGAGTTGGATCATTTGGGGTTCGTCGAAGACGAAGTTGGAGTAGCTGTCCACCAGGCGGCGTACGCCGTCCCGCGGAGTTCTGGCGCGGACCAGGATGCGGTGCAGGTCGGTGCGGAGCCAATCGTCTCCGCGCTGCAAGGCTGCGGCCAGGATGTCGGACTTGGCGTTGAAGTGTTTGTAGATGCTGGATCCGGCTATGCCGACGCCGGCGCCGATGTCGTCGACACCTACATTGGCGAATCCATTGGCGGCGAACAGCTTTGTCGCTTCGGTGAGGATCGTCTCGCGTCGTGAGCGTGTTGTCAGATTTCCCGGTGTGAGGGTGCGGTCCGGATCCGGGCCGAGTGAAGTGATTTCCGCGTCGAAGACCGTGGATACGAGGTTGGTCAGCAGCGAGCGGAATTCGAGCTCGGGAAGTTCCACGGTGTGGAACGACACGCTGGTGGCCACGGCGAGACCGGACCGGGCGAGCAGGTCGGCGTCGTTCGCGCTGAGAGCGGGGCGTCTGGTGCGGATCAGCTCCGCACACCGTGCGCCGATTCGCTTGACCGCCGCACGGAACTGCGCGCGGTGTGCATCGGTGAGATGGCGAGACTCACGCTGCCAGAGCACTCCCACCCGGCGCTGCGCCAGGGCGGCGGCGGCCAGCGCTGCGGCGAGGTCGCGTGACGGATCGTTCGACACAGCCTCGATAGCGGCCTCGACGGTGGCGAGGCCCTCGTCCACCACCGTGGCGAGCAACTCCTGCTTACCGTGGAAGTGGCGGTACAGGGCGGACGGGCCGATGGCGACGGCGTCGGCGATATCGCCCACCGCGACTCCGGCATAGCCGTTGCGGCAGAACAGATCCGCGGCGGCCTGGGTGATCAGTTGCCGCCGGTTGGCCGGTCGCGTTCCGCGGACCGGCGGCGCGGTACCGTGCCTTGCCACCATCGGGTTCCCTCTCCGGTTTCGAGCCGCTACAGCGAGCGGGCGATCAGTTCGCGCATGACTTCGGTGGCACCGGCATAGATACGCTGCGGGCGGGCGTCGGCGAACATGCGGGCGATCGGGTATTCGAGCATGTAGCCGTAGCCGCCGAAGAGTTGCAGGCAGCGGTCGATCACCTGGCATTGGCGTTCGGTCACCCAGGCCTTGGCCATGGATGCGGAGACGTCGTCGAGTTCGTCGCGCAGGTGCCGTTGGATGCAGTCGTCGACGAAGACGCGGGCCACGCGGGCCAGGGCGGCGCATTCGGCGAGTTCGAAGCGGGTGTGCTGCATGTCGAACAGGGGAGCGCCGAAAGCGTTGCGCTCCTTGGTGTATCGCACGGTTTCCGCGACGGCCGTCTCGATGACGGCGGCGCCCCAGTCCGCGATGAGGAGTCGTTCGTGTGCCAGTTGGCGTTTGGCGTAGCTGTAGCCCTTGCCTTCCTCGCCGAGCAGGTTGCCGACCGGAACCGGGATATCGTCGAAGAACAGTTCGGAGGTGTCCTGCGCCGCCATCCCGATCTTGCTCAGCACCCGGCTGACGTGGAACCCGGGTGCGTCGGCGGTTTCGAGCACCAGCAGTGAGAAGCCCTTGGCTCCGGCGTGCGGGTCGGTCTTGACGACCAGCACGAAGAGGTCGGCCTGACTTCCATTGGAAATGAACGTCTTCGAGCCGTTCAACCGGTAGTGGTCACCGTCCCGGATCGCGGTGGTGCGCAATGCCATGAGATCCGAGCCGCCGCCGGGTTCGGTCATCGCGATGGCACCGATGAACTCACCGGAGGCCATCTTGGGCAGCCAGCGCAGCTTCTGTTCCTCGGAGCCGTACTCGAGGAGATAACGTGCGACCAGCCCACTGTGTACCTGGTTGCCGAATCCGCTTTCCGTGCAGGCGGCTTGCGCCTGGAAGATCGCGAAATCGTGTGCCAGCGTGCCGCCGCCACCGCCGTATTGCTCGGGAACACTGGCGCAGAGCAGGCCGAGTTCGCCTGCCCGGAGCCAGAATTCACGATCGACGCGCCGTTGCTTCTCCCAGCGTTCCCGGTGCGGTAGTGCTTCGGTGCGGAAGAACTCGGTCGCCATGTCTTTGAGGGCGACGATCTCGTCGTCGACCCAGGGCGACCGGTACGCAGTGGTTGTCACGAGAACCTCTCCAGCGGTCAGAGTGAGCGGGCGACGAGTTCCTTCATGACCTCGTTGGCGCCCGCGTAGATCCGCTGCACGCGCGCGTCGGCGTACATGCGGGCGATCGGGTATTCGAGCATGTAGCCGTAGCCGCCGAACAACTGCACGCAGCGGTCCACGACCTGGCCCTGGACGTCGGTGGTGTACGCCTTGGCCATGGAGGCGGTGGGGCCGTCGAGCTCGCCGCGTAGGTGGCGTTCGATGCAGTTGTCGACGAAGACCCGCGAAACCTGTGCGAGGGTGGCGCATTCGGCGAGTTCGAAGCGGGTGTTCTGCATCTCGAACAGGGGAGCGCCGAAAGCTTTGCGCTCCTTGGTGTATTGCACGGTCACCTTGACGGCGGCCTCGGTTGCGGCTGCGGCGCAGACGGAGACGACGAGCCGCTCGTGTGCGAGCTGCTTCATCAGGTAGCCGAAGCCGGCGTTCTCCTCGCAGAGCCGGTTGGTGACCGGAACCCGGACATCCACGAACGACAGCTCGGCAGTGTCCTGGCCCTTCATACCGACCTTGTCGAGCAGTCGCCCGACCTGGTACCCGTCGGCGCCGGCGGTCTCGACCACGATGAGCGAGATGCCCTTCGCGCCCGCGGCCGGGTCGGTCTTGGTCACCACGATCACCAGATCGGCATGCTTGCCGTTGGAGATGAACGTCTTCGCGCCATTGATGACATAGCTGTCGCCGTCGTGAACGGCCATGGTGCGCAAGGCTTTCAGGTCCGAGCCCGCGCCGGGTTCGGTCATGGCGATGGCGCCGACCATTTCCCCGGACGCCATCTTGGGCAACCAGCGCAGCTTCTGCTCCTCGCTGCCGTAGGCGAGGATGTAGTGCGCGACCAGACCGCTGTGCACCATATTGCCGAAAGCGGTGTCGCCCAAACCGTATTGCGCGTCGAAGATGGCGAAGTCGTGGGCGTACGTGCCGCCCCCGCCCCCGTACTCCTCGGGGATCGATGCGCACAGCAGGCCGAGTTCGCCTGCCTTGTTCCAGAATTCGCGATCGACATGCTTCTGCTCGGCGAACCGCTCCTGGTGGGGGAGCAATTCGGCTTCGAAGAACTTGGTGGCCATCTCCTTCAGAGCGGCGACTTCCTCGTCGACCCAGGAGGATCGGTACACAGCGGTGGTCACGTCGGCCCGTCCTAGAAGTTGAAGCCGCCGCCGCAGAGCAGGGTCTGCGCGCTGACGTAGTTGGATTCGGGGATGCAGAACAGGTACACCGCACCGGCGGCCTCGGACGGTTCGCCGCCGCGGCCGAGCGGGATCATCTGCTCCATGGCGGTGAGCAGTTGCGGGTTGACCCCGACCTTGAGCTCCTTGCCTTCGATGTTGATGGTGCCGTCGCCGTCGGCGGGGGCCGAGGTCAGCCGGGTCTTGATCAAGCCGAACGCGACCGTGTTCACGGTGACGTTATAGCGGCCCCACTCCTTGGCCAGGGTCTTGGTCAAGCCGGTGATGCCCGCCTTGGCGGAGGAGTAATTCGCCTGTCCCGCATTGCCGCCCGTGCCCGCCATGGAGGAGATGTTCACGACCTTGCGGCAGGGGATCGGCTCGCCGGCTTCCTTGGCCTTCTTCACCGCGGCGGCGATCACCGGCTGCGCGGCGCGCAGGATCCGGAACGGGGCCTTGAGGTGTACGTCGAGGATGGCGTCCCACTGCTCGTCGGTCATCTTCTGGATGACCGAATCCCAGGTGTAGCCGGCGTTGTTGATGATGATGTCGAGCCCGCCGTAGTTCTCGACCGCAGTCTGCACGAAACGCTCGCCGAAGTCGGCGTCGGTGACGCTGCCGACGCACGAAACGGCCTGCCCGCCAGCGGCTTCGATCGCGGCGACGGTCTCCTTGGCGGGTTCGGCGTCGAGGTCGTTGACCACGACCTGCGCGCCCTCCGAAGCCAGCTTCAGCGCGATCTCCCGGCCGATGCCGCGGCCGGAGCCGGAGACAATGGCGACCTTGCCATCCAGAGTTCCCATGTGTTGCTTGTCCTTTCTACAGTGCGACGACGGCGTCGCCGGTCAGGGTGACGGTGCCGTCGGCGAGGGTGACGGTGAGTTCGACGGTGGCGCGGCGCTCGCCGTCCACCTCGTCGATCGAGACGACCTTGCCGGTGGCGGTGGGCTTGCCCAGGACCGGTGTGATGGCGGCGAAACGCACGCCGTAGGTGCGGATCGACTGCTGCGGAACCCAATTGGTGAGCAGTCGGCCGAGGTAGGCCATCGACAGCATGCCGTGGGCGAAGACGTCGTCGAGCCCGGCGGAGCGGGCCACGTCGAGGTCGATGTGCATCGGGTTGTGGTCGCCCGAGGAGCCCGCGAACAGGGCGAGGGTGGTGCGCGAGATGGCGCGGATCTTCAAGGGCGGTAGTTCGGTACCGACCTCGACGGTTTCGGTTGTGGTCATTTGCCTGCTCCTGGATTGCGGACGACGATCACGGTCTTCAGGTCGGCCACCGGGGACCCGTCCGCGCGGGTGACGGCGGTTTCCTTGACCATGAATTCGAGCGCGCCGCCCTTCTTGCTGTAGACGTCGGTGATGCGCGGCGTGGCGATCAGCACGTCACCGGCGATCGCGGTCGAGTGGTAGGTGAAGGTCTGCTCGCCGTGCAGCACGAATCGCAGATCCACGCCCGCGGCGGTGGCGAAGGCGAACGGGTCCGGGTTCTCGAGCTCGATCGAGAACAGGAACGTCGGGGGTGCGGGCAGGTCGGCGTAGCCCGCCGCCTTGGCCGCCTCAAGGTCGGTGTACACCGGATTCGTCTCGCCGATCGCCTTGGCGAAGAACCGCAGCCGCCCGGCATCGACGGTCAAAGTGGTTGCCGGAAGCTCGGTTCCGACAATCGAGGGATCGATGGCCATGCTCAGCTCACCTTCTCGTACAGGGTGACGACGGCCGCGCCGCCGAGCCCGATATTGTGCTGCAGCGCGAGCTTCACGCCCTCCACCTGACGGGCCTCGGCTTGCCCGCGCAGCTGCCACACCAGCTCGGCGCACTGCGCCAAACCCGTTGCGCCCAAAGGATGTCCCTTCGACAGCAGGCCGCCCGACGGGTTGGTGACCACCCGCCCGCCGTAGGTGTTGTCGCCGTCGGCGATGAACTTCTCGGCGGTGCCTTCGGGTGTGAGCCCGAGGCCCTCGTAGGTGAGCAGCTCGTTGGTGGTGAAGCAGTCGTGCAGCTCGACGACACGGATGTCGGCGGGGCTCACCCCCGCCGCCTCGTACACCTGGTCGGCGGCGGCCTTGGCCATGTCGTAGCCGACGACGCGGATCATGTCGGTGGTGAAGCTCGACTCGAAGTCGGTCGTCATGGCCTGCGCCTTGATGACCACGGAGGTGTCTAGGCCGTTGGCTTTCGCGAACTCCTCGCTGCACAGGATCGCCGCGGCCGCACCACAGGTGGGCGGGCAGCACTGCAGTCGAGTGAGCGGTCCGAAGATCTGCGGCGAACCGAGCACTTCGTCCACGGTGACCGGATCACGGAATACCGCATACGGGTTGTTGGCCGCGTGCTTGCGTGCCTTCACCGCGATCCGCGCGAACACCTTCGGATCCATGCCGTACTTGTCGGCGTACGCCTGACCCGCCCCACCGAAGTACTGTGCGGCCATCGGCGCCTGCTCGTCCCAGCCCTGCAACCGAGTGGTTTGCGTATCGAAGCGCCCGAACGGAGTCGGCCGATCGGTTCACGCGGAAGCGAGCGCGCCGCGCCCCATCTGCTCGAACCCCAGCGCGATCACACACTCCGCCGCGCCGGTCTCGATCGCCTGCCGGGCCAGGAACAACGCCGACGAACCGGTCGAACAGTTGTTGTTGACATTGACGACCGGAATACCGGTCTGTCCCAACCCGTACAGCGCCGCCTGCCCCGAGGTGGAGTCGCCGTACACGTACCCGACGTACCCCTGCTGGACCTTGCTGTAGTCGACACCGGCGTCGGTCAGCGCCTTGCGCGCGGCGGTCTCGCCCATCACGTCGTAGGGCTCGGTGTTCCGTGGCGTAGTGAACGGGATCATCCCCACACCGGCTACCACCACACGTCTGCTCATCGTCAGTCCTCTTCTCAATTTGGAAGCTATTCGAGATTCACTTAGTGAACACCATCGACAGTGGTGTGCGCAATGGCCCCACGGCTGATCAACCATAGGAACTGGTTCATTCAAGCTTCATAGGGTGGGTCGAGACGTTGCTCCTGGTGGCTTCATTGGGCTATCGGACATTCACATCACGGCCTGCAACCCCTTGCGGAGGCCACCCATCTGCGCTTCACTAAGTGAATTATCACTAGCAGAAGATTCCAATGAGAGGCAGGTTGGTGTGGGACCGTTGAGCGGTGTACGTGTGACTGGCAGCGCGACCGTGCCCACGGGGGAGCGAGCCGATATCGAGGTGCGTAATCCGGCCGACGGCCGGGTCGTCGGGCGGGTGCCGGACGAATCGGCGGCAGCGGTCGCGGCGAAGGTCGCTGCGCTGCGCGGGGCTCAGCCGCAATGGGAGGCGATCGGTCCGGCCGGGCGGCGGCGCTGGCTGCTGAAATTCCAGGGCTGGGTGCTCGACAATGCCGAGCGCGTCTGCGACGTGCTGCAATCGGAGACCGGCAAGACCCGGGCCGACGCGAGCATCGAACCGCCCGCGACCGCAGACCTGCTCGACTACTTCGCCGGCAACGCCGGAAAGTGGCTTGCCGCAGCACATCCGAAGCCGCACGGTCCACTCGGCAAGGTGAAGCGGCTCAGCGTCGCGTACCGGCCGTATCCGGTGGTCGGGGTGATCACGCCGTGGAACTTCCCCTTCGCGATGCCCGCCCTGGACGTGGTGCCCGCGCTCGCCGCCGGTGCGGCGGTGCTACTCAAACCGTCGGAGGTGACGCCGCTCAGTGCCGTCGAATTCGTCCGCGGCTGGACCGAAATCGGCGCGCCGCCGGTGCTGGCGCTGGCCACCGGCCCGGGCGAGACCGGCGCGGCGGTGGTGGCGAATGTCGACTACGTGCAGTTCACCGGATCCACCAGGACCGGGAAAGCCATTGCCGCACAGTGCGTCGAGCGGCTCATTCCCTACAGTCTCGAGCTCGGCGGCAAGGATCCGGCGATCGTGCTCGCCGATGCCGATCTCGGCTGCGCCGCTCATGGCATCGCCTGGGGCGGACTGTTCAATGCGGGCCAGGTCTGCATCTCGGTGGAACGGGTGTACGTCGAGGCCCCGGTGTACGAGGAGTTCGTCGCCGAGCTGGTGCGCAATGTGAGCGAACTGCGCTTGGGACAGGATGACCGGCACTACCGATTCGATATCGGGGCATTGGCGAACGAAGCGCAGCGCGACATCGTGGCGCGGCACGTGGAGGAAGCGGTCGCGGGCGGAGCCCGGGTGGCGACCGGCGGTCGCCCGACCAGCGTCGGCACCTTCTTCGAGCCGACCGTCCTGGTCGACGTCGATCAGTCGATGTCGTGCATTCGCGAGGAGACGTTCGGTCCGACCCTGCCGGTGGTGAAGGTGGCCAGCGAAGCCGAGGCCATTCGGCTGGCCAACGATTCGCCCTATGGGCTGTCCGCCAGCGTCTGGACCCGCGACAAGGCGCGTGGCCGACGCGTCGCCGCCGAACTCGAGGCCGGTGCGGTCAATATCAACGACGTCTTCTCCAACATGTTCAGCTTCGCCCTGCCCATGGGCGGCTGGAAGGAATCCGGCAGCGGCGCTCGGTGGGGCGGTGCGAGCGGCGTGCTGAAGTACTGCCGTCAGCAGGCGGTGACCGAGCCGCGCATACCGACCCAGAGCAAAGAGCTGATCTGGTTCCCCTATTCACCCGCGAAGGTCAAGTTCGCGCTGGCGCTCATGCGGTTCGGTGCCGCACACGGGCTACGTCGTTTCGGGGTCGCACCGCGGGGACGCGGATGAAAGGCGCTCCGCCGCAGACGATTGCGCGATCGCCGCATCGGCGCCCGGTCCGAGTATCTCGCGAGGCGCGCAGGCGGCAATTACTCGACGCCGCCGGTGCGGTCTTCGTACTCAGGGGCTATCACGGAGCCACCATGGATGAGATCGCGCAACGGACCGGTCTCAGTAAACCCGTTCTGTACCAGCACTTTTCGGGGAAGCTCGAACTTTATCTGGCGGTCCTTGCGGACTATGTGGACCTGCTGGTGACCGGTGTGCGGGAAGCGGTGCGACTGACCACGGATAATCGTGAGCGCGTGCATGCCGCGGTCCGGGCGCACTTCGATTTCGTCGATCACGAAGCACAGGGCTATCGGCTGGTCTTCGGATCGGATGCGATCAGTGAGCCGACGGTGCAGCGGCTCGTGGAAGGCGCCTTCGACGCGTGCGTGGATGTGGTGTTCACCCTGATCGTGAAGGACTCCGCGCTCGGTCGGCACCGCTCGCGGATGCTGGCCGTCGGGCTGGTCGGCCTGACCCAGTTCACCGCGCGCGACTGGCTGGAGACGAATCGCCCTGTGCCGAAAGAGGAAGTGGTCGGCAGCATCGGCGACCTGTGCTGGCGAGGCCTGTCGCAGGTGCCACTCAGCCCGTCCGGGCGACGACCGTCGGAGGAGATACCGCGATGACGACCGTGGCCATGGGCGGACTGATCGATTGGGAGATGTCCGGGCAGTCGCGGCTCATCTTCGACCTGGTGACCTTCTCGCTCTTCAGCGCTCTCGCGGGCTGGCTGACCAACTGGACCGGCGTGCTGATGCTTTTCTGGCCGGTGGTTTTTCGCGGCATCCGCATCCCGGGTCTGGCCGTCGCCTACCCGTATTTCCCGCGCCGGATGCAGGTGCTGCCGACCTTCTCCGGGGATGGTGAGCGGCTCGGATTCCAGGGCTTCATTCCCGCGCGGGCGGAGAAGATGGCCAGCATCTGTGCCGACAAGGCGCTGCTGCGGATCGGGAGCCCGCGCGAGTTCATCGAAGAGCTGGATCTGGACGGAATCGCCGACCATATCGCCGAACTCGTACGTCCGCAGGTGCCGTCGCTCGTTGACGAGGTGATGAACCGCGAGCACCTGGACCTGTGGCGGGGTGTGCCCCGGCCGGTGAAACAGCTCGTCTTCCAGCAGGTGGACCGGGAACTTCCGATGCTCCACCGCCGCGCCTTCGACACCCTGGGCGGTACCGTCGATCAATTGATCGACGTCAAGAGCTTCGTGATCCGCTACCTGCGCGACAACCCGGGGATCCTGAAGGACGTCACCACCACGGTCGCGGCTCCGGAACTGCGGTTCATGGTCCGTGTCGGCCTGCTCGGCGGGCCGTTCGGGTTGATACTCGCGCTGTATCTGCAAGTGCACCATCGGATTCCGGTGCTGGGCTGGCTTCCGGACTGGGTGATCGTGCTGCTGGCCGCCGCCGCCATCGGTGTGATCGTCAATGTCATCGCGATCAAGATGGTGTTCGAACCGGGTGACCCGCAACCGTGGTACCGATACCTCTGGCGGCAGGCGCTGCTGGCGAAGCGGCAACCGCAGGCAGCGGCGGATTTGGCGCACATCCTGGCCTACCAGGTGCTGACGCTGCCGAACCTCTCGCGGGAATTGCTGGACGGACCTAACGGTGACAAGACTCGCCGTCTCCTCGGACACATCATCTCTGTTGAGGTCCAGCACCGGTTGGGACCCGCCCGCTCGATGGTCCGGGCGGCCGTCGGCGCCAACCGATTCGACGCGCTCGAGACGGGCGCGCTCGATGCCGCGGTGGGCCTGGTCCCGAACCTGGTCCAGGACGAGGTGTTCACGCGGGAACAGGCGCAGAAGATCGACGAGTTCGCCGCTCGCAAACTCGGCTCGCTCGCACCGGGTGAATTCATGGAGATGTTCTACGCGTCCGTAGAACAGGACGCGTGGCTGCTGTACCTGCACGGTGCGGTGTTGGGCCTCGCGGTCGGCGCATCCCACCTACTGCTCTTCGGCTGGTGAATTGTCTCGTTTCGCGCAGGGCTACCGCGGGGCGATGTGACAGAGTCACGAGGTCTCCGCGGTCCAGCGAACCAATGGCTACACGGAAGGGTGGGCATGCCCCCAGAAGTCGTTTCCGAAGAACCTGAATCCACCCTCGCGGGCAGTCGCATGGTCGAAGAACTGCTGGCGGTGCACCGTCCCTTGCGCGCCGACATCGTCGTGCTCGGCTGCGCCCTGGAGATCCTGACCGACGCCACCGGCGACCACTCGGCGGTCCCGGAAATGATCAACGGCCTGACCATCGCCGACTTCGTCTGGCAGCTGCGCCTCAACTGCGACTACTACTGCAACGTGCTGACAGCCCATCACTCGCTCGAGGACCACCGCATGTTTCCCGTCATGCTCCGAACCTTCCCCGAGCTGGCCTCCGCCATCGAACGGCTCTACGCCGAACATGCCGACGTAGTCGACCTGATTCGGGAAACCCGCTCGGCCACGGCAAATCTCACAACCGAGCCGGACACCGTCGACCGCGCCCGGGTTGCCGTGTCAGTACTCGCTGACCACTTGACTGCGCACCTGGACTTCGAGGAGTCGACGCTCTTCCCGTACTTCCGGAGAATGGACTCCGACTGGCACTACGGATAGCCGAGCCGTCGGTATTCGCTGGCGTGGTTCCGGTCGGTGACCGGTGTTGAGCAGTGCACGTCTTGTTTCGCCCCCGAATCGCCGAAATTGGCAACGGATTTGGCAACCGGACACAGCGGAATCCCACGGGATAGGTGAGGGGACACGGACAGAGCGGACGATCGAAACCTCGCTGACCAGCGCAGAACGGATGCTCTGGGACGAGGAGGTTCGTGTGGGACCGCGCCTGGTTGGCTCATAACCCAGAGGTCGCAGGTTCAAATCCTGTCCCCGCTACTAGCGAAACGGCCCGGAACCAGTAGGTTTCGGGCCGTATTCGCGTTCATTTGGCATCACGTTCGGCATCTTTCGCCAAACGCAGTTTCAGGATGTGGTGTCGTCGCAGGGTGTTCGCGGTGTCCCAGCAGGTAGCTGGCGGCGCGGGTCGCGGCGTCTTCGTCCTCGCGTGATCTGCTGTGCGTCGGTCCGGCGGCCAGTGCCATGACCGCGGCTTTACTGGCCGGGTGTAGCTGCTCTGCAACAACTTTCGGCCCACACCGAAAGATCTCGTCAGCCAGGCGGGGGCGGCAACCGCACCCACGCTCGCCCAGGAACTATTACGGGCGAACGTCGATCACGATCTCGGCCGGGTTCGGATTGGTGCTCATCCGCAGTGCGATGCGACCTTTGCCGGTGGCGAGATAGAGGTAGTCGCTGCTGCCGCCGTGGCTGGTGTTGAACGACAGCGGGTTCGGCGGCACGATGTCGTGCGGGACCGCACCGGCATCGCCGGTGTCGAGGTTCTGCCAGAACACCGTCACCGGGACGGCGCATTGCGGAACGAGCGGAATCGTTGGGGCGAAATCGAATCGGGCCGCGACGTCGCCGCCGAGACCGGAGTTGATCGGCCGCGCTTCGGCGGCGAGTGTTCCGAAGCAGGCCGCCGAGTTACCGGTGACTGTAACCGGGTCGAATGCGGTCGCTTCCGAATCCCGGGGAGCCGTCGCGTGCGCGCCGGCCGCACCGCCGACCACGAACGCGCCTGCGATCGTCAACGACAGGATCATTCGTCGCATGTGAGGATTCCTTTCACCATGTCAAAGCTGTTGACGTAGCGCGAGTTAGGGAAGAACCCAGCCGATCAGGGCGCCGATCCCGGCGCCGATCACGCCGCCCGGAATCGCGCCGACGATGTCGAAGGGGAGGCCGAGGAGTATCCCGATTCCGAGTCCGATGAGCGCGCCAACGCCCGCGTTGTATTGATGGCGGTTGAGATCGGCTGCGGCATCAACGAACTGGCGTTGAGCCTGGATGCTTTGTGCTGGGCTCGGTATGGGCGCGCCGACCGGGCTCAGGGTGAGGGTCTGGCCTGCCTCGTCGATTCGAGGCTCTAGCGGGTATTTGGTCTCCGCGACCTGGATCGCCATCGGTAGTGTCGCGATCGCGGTGCCGGACCGGTCGAAGATCGTGACCATCCTGCCGTCATCGGACAAACCGAAATGTCCCGCGTCAAGCGTGGTGGTGACACTTCTACCGTCTCGGTTCGGACCGGTTGTATAGGACACGCCCTGATCGACGCCGGATACTTGATCAATGCCGGGTTGCGCATGCGCCGCGCCGACTGCGATGGTGGTGGCTCCGATCGCGAGCATGGCGGTTGAGGTAAGTCTTTTGATCATCGTCGACTCCGTGATCTCGTTCGTTCGAGATACGATCCGCCCATCGTGTGCGGCCGGATTTATTGTGTGCCAACGGTTTCGATAGCTACCGTCGGCCGTATCGCATGAATCGATTCGCCGATACCGAGGCACGTATTCCTGGAGCGATAGTCCTTCGAAACGAGTGTGTGAACTCGTCACCGATAGGTGGATTCCCCGATGCTATCCGCTTGGTCAGAATCTGACCAGTGGGTCAGTGGAAGTGTGTGTGCGATCACACCAGGGGGTGCCCTCCTGGAAAATGGCAGGTCAGACCGGTGTTATCGTCACCAATGCGGCGTGCAAGCTCGCCGACAGAACTTCACGAAGGTCGTTTTCGGGCACATCCGGAAACCGCAATGGCGTATGAAACAACCCGACCAGCGCGAACCTGACACGAATACGGTCGACAACCGTTGCCTCCTCGTCCATCAGCAGCGCGTTGACCGCTCCCGCCGTCGAGGTCCACCGGGCGACCGCCGGGTGCTCGGGCAGCTGATCGATCAAACGGCCGTGGCAAGCGACCTCGAGGCGATATCTCAATGCCAAATCGACCAGGGCCGACAATGTCCGATCCCAGCGCTGCGGCCGGGGCAGTGGGGTCAACTCGTCCACCAGCGTTTCGATTCGCTCGCTGACCGGATCCAGGATTTCGCCGAGCAGCTGGTCCTTGGAGCCGAAGTGGTAGAGCAGTGCCCCTTTGGAATAGCCCACCTGCTCGGCGATTTCGGCCAGCGTGGTGGCGTCATACCCTTTGGTCGCGAACATTTGCAGCGCGACGGCCCGGATTTCGGCCAGCAGTTCCTCGCGGGTCTGCCTCGGCATGACTTCCTCCTCCGGCACTGACAGGACTGTCGACCGTCCGGGCAATGATTGACCGTGGGGTCAGACGCCTACGCTAGCCGCTGCTCGGCGTCCCGCACCGCTAGGTCGTCGAATGTCCGAGTGCCAAGGCATTTCGGGCTGCTGACAAGACACGGACGGCGCGGACGAACGGATGCCCCCGCCGACCCTCAGCTGCGTGACGACGGCGTCACGGCCACCGCGAGCAGGGCGTCCGCGATCTGCTGGCAGAATTCGTCGGCGGCGTCGGTGCCGTGGGTGAGGGCGCGGAACAGGGTCGCGCCGCGCAGTAGTTCGAACACCGCGTCGGCATCGCAGTCGGGGGCGGCGTGGCCCGTGTGTGCCGCGCCGGTCAGCAACTCCCGCAATGCATTTCGTGTCGGCAGCTCGCCGCGGTCGAGCAGGCGTCGGTAGCTGTCGTGGTCGTCGTGGTACTCCGAGAGCAGCCCGGGGATGGCCGAGCGGGCCGCCGGATGTGCTGATGCGGACAGGAACAGGCGGGTCCAGGCCAGGAGGTCCGCGCGCAGATCCCCGCTGGGTTCCGGGTGCTCGAATGCGTCGAGGGCGAAGATGGCGTCTTCGACCAGTGCCCGCTTGCTCGGCCAGCGGCGATAGATCGAGGTGGTGACCACGCCTGCCCGGCGGGCCACGGCGGCCAGGGTGGTGGCCTGGTAGCCGTCGCTCACCAGTAGTTCCTGCGCGGCGGCCAGTACCTGGGCATCCAGCTGCGGGTCGCGCGGCCGGCCCGGACCGGACCGGGTCGGCCGTGGGGTTGCGCTCACTGGACTCTCCCGCGGGGTCGAAGAAATTCTCCGATTGAGGTTACATCCGTGGCCCGTTTCAAATACGCTACGACCCGTATTCTAATTATGTGGCCGCGGCCATAGCACCGAGAGGCACTCGCCGATGCTCACCCCTCAGGACGAACTGCTCTGCCACCAGCTGCCCACTACTTTCGATCATGTCCAGCAGAGTGATCTGCGCTGGACCGAGCGCGTGGTGATGTACGGCTTCGACAAGACCCGCCGGGTCAGCGTCATGACGGGGATGGCGCGCTACCCCAATCGCAATCTGATCGACGCCTACGCCATGATCACCGTCGGCGACAAGGCGCACACGATCCGCCTGTCCCGGCAGATCGACACTCGCTACGACGGACTCGGGTCCTGGCAGGTCGGGCCGTTCACCTACGAGATCGTCGAACCGTTGAAGAAGGTGCGCGCCACGCTCGCCGACAACGAGCACGGCATCAAGCTCGAGCTCGAATTCGATGCGCAGTTCCCGGCTTACGAGCAGGAGCCCGCCTTCTTCCGCACCCGGGGCCGGGTGCGTGAGGACGCGCGTCGGTACTACCAGAACGGGCGGGTGTCCGGCTGGCTGGAGTTCGAGGGCGAGCGCATCGAGATCGATCCCGCGGATTGGTGGTTCGGCCGCGATCACTCCTGGGGCACCCGGCACGGCGGGGGTGGCGGCGCTATCAACGAGGGCGGCGGCATTCTGCAGCCCGGCGAGATTCCGGATGGCGTCCTCTACTACATGGGTATCTTCCAATTCGATGACGAGCTGGTGCATTTCGCGCAGCGGGAGACGCCGGAGGGTGCCCGCTGGCATTTCGAGGGCACCGTGTTGTCGCCGCTGGGTTCGGACACGCAACCGCAGCCGGTCCGCGACGCCGGGCACGATCTGACCTTCCGCGACGACTTCCGCATTGTCAGCGGCGGCACCTTCACCATCGTCGACGCCGTCGGCAAATCCCGGGAATTCACCATCTCCCCGGTTGGCGACTTCTGGCCCGGCATCGCGGGATACGACTTCTACCGCGGCTACGCGTCGGGTATCTGGAAGGGCGAGGACTGGAGCGACAGCTTCGTCGCCGATCTCACCGACACCCAGGATCTGAAGCAGGCCAGCATGCTCAGCGAAACCTTCTGTCGCGTCGAGACCGAGGGCAAGGTGGGCTACGGGCTGGTCGAAATGGTCTTCATGGGCCGCAACGAGCGCTACGGGTACGAAGGGTACTGAGCTTGAGCATCACTCGACTGCCCGCAGAGCAGCTGGCAGCGGCGCTGGAACCCGCCGTGCATCGGAACTTCCCGATGTCCGGTGCCGCCCGCATCCGCGATTTCTCCCGCACCCCTCGCGGATTCGCCACCGAGACATTCCTTTTCGAGGTCGAGGACGACCGAGGCTCGCTGCCGCTGGTCTTCCGGCGACCACCGGAGATGTCGCTATTTCCCGACTACGACCTGCTGCGGCAGGTGCTGGTCATGCAGCGGCTGGCCGCCACCGATATCCCGGTCGCCACACCGCTGTGGCTGGACCGCGACGGCGGCGGGCTCGGCAGCCCGTACTTCGTGATGAACCGGCTCGCGGGCGAGGCCCCCAGCGACTATCCCTCCTACCATTCGGCGGGCAACTATTTCGAGGCCACTCCGGAGCAGCGGCAACGCATGTGGTGGGGCTGTATCGATACCATCGCCGATATCCACCGATTGGATTGGCGGGCACTGCGTCTGGACTTCCTGGCCCTGCCGGAATACGGCGCGGGTCCGGTCGAGCAGCTGGTGAACTATCTCGACGCCGCACTGACCTGGGCCACCGAGGGCGATCAGCCCGAAACCTATCGGCGGGCCATCGCCTACCTCCGTGACAACCTCTACGAGCCGGAGCACACCACGCTCTGCTGGGGTGACGCCCGCATGTCGAACATCCTGTACGACAGCGACTTCCGAGTAAGCGGCGTACTGGACTGGGAGATCGCCTATCTCGGCGATCACGAGGCCGACCTGGGCTGGTTGCTGTTCCTGGACTGGGCCAGCAGCGAATTCGAGGGTCACGCGCCCCTATCGGGCACCCCGACCCGCGAGGAGACCATCGCCCACTACGAGAACCGCACCGGAATGCTGGTCCGCAACCTCGTATTCAACGAGATCCTCGCCGCCGTCCTACTCTCAGTTCCCTTGCTGCGCATGGCAAATCGTGTGCAATTGCCACCGGAAATGAACATCACCGGCTTCTGCACCACCCGAATCGAGCAACTGCTGCCCTGACCGACAGAAAGTAGCCCCACCCCCGGCGCGCATCACCGGGGGTGGCTTCCTCGACTCCATCGACGCACGCGTCGTGATGCATCGCGCCCCGGGTTTCACGGATGCCCCGGCCCAATTGGATTCGTATCCGAGGACCACCCGCGAAAAGCGTTGTCATCGTTGCGGAGCAACGGCATCGGACGACGGGCGTGGGTCTCTTCCGGACTCACGGTGATGACGTCCAACCGCTGCACCAAGTCTCCCGGAATCTCCCCGTCAGCAAAGTGCCCCGGACTCGGCACGATCACCGCTTCGGCATCCAGGCGGTTCGCCTGCGCCTTCAGTCGTGCCAGCGGCGGACGCCCGGAGCTCGGATCGAAGACAACTACCTCAGCCAGGTCGTACCCGAGCCGCTCGGCCAACCGTCTGATCCGGGTCTCGTCCCACAGCTGTGCCACACCGGACACATCAGTCCGGAGGTAGCCCAAACATGTTGTTTTGTAACGCATTACTGCCCCTCCGTCTTCGTGCCCGTCGAGTGTGAGATGTCCGTGAATCTCGAGGTAGAACCCGGAATGGTCCGTTGAGTCGTCTCCGGTGCACTGGAGCTCCAGTACGCCGCCGGGGAACTGGAACGCTCGGGTGCGCGATACGGCCCTTGATTCCTCTGGTTCATTGGTCACGACTGCCCCTCAGGTCGCTTGAAGAGGCCACTCGGGGCCGAGGCGACTGCACCGGCCTCGAACGTCATGAACCGACGCTACGAATCGGCGGTAAGTGAACACCATCAGTTTGCAGTGATTTGCAGCAAATCGTGCGAAACATTCCCCTCTGGGCACTGGCAAGGGACGATGAGAAGTGTCGGAATGGCAAGCGGCAGGCTGCAAGTCAGGAGATTGGTCATGCGGTTGACGTTCTTGGGTCGGGGCGGCTCAGATGTGGGCGAATGTCCGACCTTGTATCGGACCGATCACGGGTCGTACGTGATCATCGGATGGAAGACGGGAGCGGCGGAGACGGTCGAAATCCCGCATCTGCTACTGGGATTCGCTGAATCGAACACCTTCATCGGCGCACAGTTGACAGACACGGGGAGGGGTACGTTCAAACTCGCCGGCCGTCCGATCACAGAGGCCGATACGCTCGCACAGATGAGCATTCAGCCTCACGAAACGGCAATCGAGGTGCCCAAAGCAGGAAGGGCTTTCTACGGTGCTCCTACGGCCTAGAGATGAACCTCGCCTGTGGCCGAGCTTGTTCGCCGAATGCCGGGTCTCGGCATTCCACTTCGAACAACGGGATACCTATGCGGTGCCTGAGGAAGCGGAACGGATCCGCCGGTACCTCTCGGGTGAGGAAGCGATACCCGCACCCAGCAGGGAATGGCCAGACCTCGTCCGAGACGCCGTCGTCAGGGGCTTGTCCATGTCCAGGGTGCGGGTGGTAACCGTGCCGCACACGGAGTATCACCGTTGGCTGCTGTCCATAACCAAGGTCCGGGTAGAAGATGGCGAGGACATCCGCTACCTGCCCAGGCATCTCGCGGGCGATGTGCCCCCGGATGATTGGTGGCTCATGGACGCCGAGCGGGTGGCGTACAACGTGGTCGATGTGACTGGAGCGCCGATCGGGATCGCGATCACCACTGATCCCAAGATTGCGGCCTACTGCGAGGAAGTTCGGCAACGACTCTGGAAACTGGCTATCCCGTACGCCGACTACGTCGAAAGTGAGTTTGTCGATCGGTGACGAACAGCGTTTACGACGCGCGGGAAGCTCTGGGTGCACGTCTTCGGGAGCTTCGCCGTGCCTCGGGCCTCACCGGGCGCAGGCTGGCCGAATTATCGGGGTGGCACGAGTCGAAGGTGTCGAAACTCGAGTCCGCCATTACCAAACCCAGCGACGCTGACCTGCGGGCGTACTGCGAGCACACCGGCCGCCCGGACCAACTGCCCGATCTACTGGCGACCTGCCACGACATCGACGCCGCATACGTCGAGTGGAGGCGCGTCCTCAGCACGGGATTGAAGCGTCGCCAACAGAAGTCGCTTCGCATCGAGGCTGAATCGACCGACATTCGTGTCTACCAGCCGCAGATCGTTCCGGGCCTACTGCAGACTCCCGAGTACGCGGAGGCGAAGCTCAGAGCTGGAATCGACTTCTACCGGATACCAAACGATCTGGCGGCAGGCGTCGCAAAACGTATGGAGCGTCAGCAGATCCTCTACAGGCGAGATCACCGGTTCCACTTCATCATTGCGGAGCAAGCCCTCTATGGAACCGTAGGTGACGACGATGTGATGGCCGGGCAACTCGATCGGCTCCTCTCGGCCATCGGGCTGCCCCGCGTAACCATTGGCATCGTGCCTGTCATGGCCGAGATGCTGGTCGTATCCAGCAATTTCGCCATGTACGACGATCGCCTCGTGATGGTGGAGGGCACAGCCGCGGAGTTGACCATCACCCAGCCGCGAGAGCTCGCGATCTACGGCCGCGCATTCGATACCTTGGCCGGCCAGTCGGTGACCGGCAACGCCGCGCGAACGCTGATTCATGAGGCAATCAGCAGGCGAAGTCAGCGAAGTGAAAGATAGACGTGGCATTTGCGGGCTGGGAACGGGCGAACATCAGGTTTGAACTCTGCCTCGCTACTACTACAGAGATCGGCCCCGGAACCACTGGATCCGGGGCCGATCTCATATCGGCGCGGCGTTGAGTGTCGCCTCGAGGGTGGCGGTCTCGATCAGTTCATGGTCACCGTGTGGGGGAGGTCGGCGACCGAGGTTCCGACGTGAAGGTTGAACGAACCTGGTTCGGTTGCCCAGCCTTTGGACGTCCAGTGTTCGAAAGCGCGCCGGGGCAAGGGGATTTCGATGGTGCGGGATTGTCCGGCCGCCAGCGTGATCGCGGTGAATCCGGCCAGCCACTTGATCGGTCGATCGATCGTGCTGTCGGGGCGGGAGAGGTAGGCCTGGAAGACCTGTTTTCCGGTGCGGTTGCCGGTGTTGGTGACGGTGAGGCTCGCCGTGCGTCCGGAGACGCGCAGGTCGCTGGAAGTCCATGTGGTGTAGCCGAGTCCGTGGCCGAAGGGGTAGGCGGGTTCGGTTCCGGCGCGCAGCCAGGCGCGGTAGCCGATGTGGATGTCTTCGGTGTATTCGAGCACGCCTTGTTGCGGGGTGGTGTTGAGGACGGGGACGTCGGCGATGGTGGCGGGCCAGGTGGTGGGTAGGCGTCCGCCGGGCTCGACCACGCCGGTGAGTACGTTCGCGAGTGCGTCTCCGAATTCTTGACCGGGGAACCAGGTGAGGAGCACGGCGGCGACGTCGTCGCGCCACGGCATCTCTACCGGCGCACCGGAATTGACCACCACGATGGTGCGCGGATTCACCGCCGCTACGGCGGCGACGAGTTCGTCCTGGCGATCCGGTAGGCGTAGCGAGGTGCGGTCGGCGCCTTCGCTTTCGATCTTTTCGCTGGTGCCGACCAGTACCACCGCGACCTCGGCGTTGCGCGCCAATTCGACTGCGGCCGTGAACTCTTCGTCCTTCGGGCGTTGCGGTCTGACGATGCCCAGCAGGAAGGCCAGCAGCACTCCGAGTCCGGGCAGTGCCTCGGGGACGTCGATGGTGATGCGGATATCGACCTGCTGACCGCTGGTCAGGCTCCGGGTCACCGAGCGCTGCGGCGGCTCCATCAGCGCCGCGACCGGATCGCCCGCCGCATCGGTGACGTTCTCGTCGATCACCTCGGTCCCGTCGATCGCGAGCCGCACCCGGCCGGTGCCGCCGAAGCCGAGTTGCCAATCGCCCGCCACGTCGGCGCGCAGCCGGGCATGCATATCCATATGCGTTGCCCGGGTGGCCAATTCGTCACCGAGCAGCACGAGGTGTGCGCTGCCGCGATGCCGGGAGCCGATCTCGGTCTCACCGTCGAAGTACCGCACCCGCACGCCCGGCGTGCCGATCTCCGGATCGGTGACCAGCTCCGCCGGGGCGGGAATCAATCCCTCGATCAAGCGGACGCCGGGCGTATGTGTCACGGGCAGTACGGCCCGCAATCCGGCCAGTGGCGTGCTCACGTGGGTGGGGATCACCGTGGCGCTGCCGCCGCCCATGATGCGGGGTTCGGCCGCGGACGGTCCCAGCACCGCGACCGCCGTCCCGGTGCGCAGCGGGAGTGTTCCGTCGTTGCGCACCAGCACCATCGACTCGGTGGTGAGGCGGCGCACCACGTTTCGAGCGTGATTCTCGGTGAAAAACAGTGTGGGCCAGGGTATTCCGTCGAGTGCTCCGACACGGGTGGCGAATCGCAGGATACGCCGGACCTTCTCGTCGATCGCGGACTCGTCGATCTCACCGTTCCGCACCGCCTCCAGCAGCGGCTCACCCCACAGCATCGGTGGTCCGGGCATGCACAGGTCGGTGCCCCCGGCCGCGGCCGCGGTGGACCGGACGCCGCCCCAGTCCGAGACCACGACGCCGTCGAATCCCCATTCACCCTTGAGTGGTTCGGCCAGCAGCGGGTTGTCGGACATGGCCGCGCCGTTCACCCCGTTGTAGGAGTCCATGATCATCCACGCGCCCGCCTCGACGGCCCGTTCGAACGGGTAGAGGTAGAGCTCGCGCAGTGCGCGATCGGAGACCTGGACGTCCACGCTGTAGCGTTCGGTCTCGGAGTCGTTGGCCACGTAGTGTTTCGGGCACGCGCTCACCCCGTGGTCTATCGCTGAGCTTCCCGATCAGCGGCGACACCGCGGCGCCGATCACGCCGAAAACGATGATGGCCCAATTGATATTGGCGCCTTCGCTGGGGAATGAGGGAGCGATCTGCCGCAGCGGCGCCGCGACCATCACGTACTGCATCGGGGAGATTTCGGTGAACAGCACGATGACGGCGAGAACTGAGTAGATCCTCAGTTTCGAAGCGCCGTCGAGCCGAGCGGAATCGTCGAGGCCGGGGCTGGGAGGCCCCGCCTGGTCGACAGAGGTGGACATAGCGCGTCCTCCAGAAGGGGTGGGTAGCACGTCGGCGTGAAACGTGTCACATCCCTGACCTGGGCTGCGCTGGGCGATTCCACTCAGCGGGACTCGAGAATGCGTTCTTGTTCGAAATATGCCTAGCCGGAATAGAACTGGACCAGAATACTGCAGGCCTGCACGCTACCGCGCAATCCCGGATCGTTGAGGAGCGTGGCGAGGAGGCGACTGTCAGCGGAGTTCGCGTATCGGCGTGGTCGGGTCGAGGGTGATGCCGAGGATGCGTAGCCGGTTGTCGATCAGCAACCAGGCTTCGGCCGTGAGGAGTTCGACCAGTTCGTCCTGCGTGGTTTCGCGGTGGGTGAGCCACCAGCGCACCGAGGCGTCTATGAGGCCGAGCAGGGCGACCACGAGGCGGTCGGCGACGAGTGGGTCGGCGGCGAGCTGTGGGAGGTATCGCGTTGCGGCGGAGGAGATTTCGGACGCGAATGCGCTTCCGCCGATGCGGGGTTCGTCGGTGCCGCGTCGGTAGTTGCGTCTGAGTAGGAACCGGTAGAGGTTGGTGTGCTCGCCGGCCCACGCGACATGTTCGGCGATGGGTGCCCTGATCACGTCGAGCGGTGTGCCGTCGACATCGAGGGCCGCGCGGATCCGCTGGGTGAGCTCCTGGTGCGCGCGCCGGGCGACCGCGAGGTCGATCTCTTCCTTGCTGGCGAAATGCCGGTAGAAGTGGGTGCGGGTGAGACCGGCGCGATCGGCGATCTGGCTGGTCAGCGCATCCGGTCCGTGCTCCTCGATGGCTGCGATGGCCGCGTCGACGATGCTCCGGCGCCGCTCGTCGCGTCCAGCGCCGCGGCTGGTCGATCGCCGCACTTGCGCGGTGTCGGTCCAGCGTTGTTGTTCCACGTAGCCACGCTATCGAGGCCGGGGGCGGCGAACAAATAGGGCTGCGGCGGGGGTTGTCACACGTACGGTTCCGGGTACACACTGTACCCGTTATTTCCGGTAACAAATATCTACCGGCATGCCGCGAAACGGAGGACACCCGATGACCGGGTACAGGTCCAGCTGGATGGACGACGATCTCGATGCGCTGCGCGAGTTGGCACGTGCCTTCTTCGCCAAGGAGGTCGCACCGAACGTCGACAAGTACATCGAGCAGCATCACGTCGACCGCGACCTCTGGAACAAGGCCGGTGAACTCGGCCTGCTGTGCCTGTCCATCCCCGAGGAATACGGCGGTGGCGGTGGCACATTCGCGCACGAGGCGGTGCTGATCGAGGAGCAGGCGCGGATCGCCGACACCGCGTGGGGGCAGAGCCTGCACAACGGCATCGTCGCGCACTATCTGCTCGCGTACGGCACCGAAGAGCAGAAGCGGCAGTGGCTGCCCAAGATGGCCAGCGGTGAAGTGGTCGGCGCGATCGCCATGACCGAACCGGGCACCGGCTCGGACCTGCAGAACGTGAAGACCAAGGCGATCCGCGACGGCGACGAGTACGTCGTCAACGGTTCCAAGACCTTCATCACCAACGGCGCGCAGGCCGACCTGATCATCGTCGTGGTCAAGACCGACACCAGCCAGGGCGCCAACGGGATCAGCCTGGTCCTGGTCGAGGCCGACCGCGCGGGCTTCCGCCGCGGCCGCGTCCTCAACAAGATCGGTCAGAAGGGCCAGGACACCTCCGAGCTGTTCTTCGAGGACGTCCACATCCCGGTCACCAACCTGCTCGGCAACGCGGAAGGCCAGGGCTTCGTCCAGCTCATGCAGCAGCTGCCGCAGGAGCGTCTGATCATCGCGGTCGGCGCGGTCGCCGGAATGGAGGCGGCCCTGGACCACACCCTGCGCTACACCAAGGAGCGAGAAGCGTTCGGCCGTAACATCTTCGGCTTCCAGAACACCAAGTTCAAACTGGCCGAGGTCGCCACCGAAACCAAGGTCGCACGGGTCTTCACCGACCACTGCATCACCCAGCACATTATCGGCGAACTCGATATCCCGACCGTCGCGATGGCGAAATGGTGGACCACGGATCGCGCCATGTCCGTCGCGAGCGAATGCCTTCAGCTACACGGCGGATACGGCTACATGGCCGAATACCCGATCTCCCGCATGTGGGTCGACAACCGCGTCCAGATGATCTACGCGGGCACCAACGAGATCATGAAGGAAATCATCGCCCGCACCCTCTGACCGCTCCACCGGTCGGTCGTCCGGATACGAGAACGGCCCGGAACCATCGGTTCCGGGCCGTTCTACGGTTCGACCTGCCTAGTCGAACTCGGAGGCTTGCTCGCGGCGAACCGCGTGAAGTTCTACTTCGGGGCGGCGGCCGAGCCGCTGCCGAGGGCGTTGAAGAACGCGGCGGAGGAGCCGACGGCCGGGGCCGGGGTGTCCGCGGTGGACTTCGGGGCCTGGGCCGAGCCGCTGCCGAGCGCGTTGAAGAACGCGGCCGAGGAGCCGACGGCGGGGGCCGGGGCCGGGGTGGTGTCGGCGGAGGCGACACCGGTGGCACCGAGGGCCAGGCCGGCGGCGACGACGGTCATACCCAGCAGGTGGATCTTGCGCATGTATTACTCCTTGAATCACGAACCAGCGAAGCGCTTCGCTGATAACGAATGAATATCATCCCCGAGCCTGGGAACGCAATATTTCTCCGCACTGGCACAGATTGTGTCGATCCAATTGTTCGCCGGTACGACACGAGGAATTAACCTCGCGCGATTTAGCCAGGTTTCGAATCAATCGAATTCTGGGATCTATCGCACAGTGTCATTTATGCCAATGCGACATCGAGCGCGTCGACGGCCTCCACCAGCACGGTCCGGCCCGCAGCGCCGAAGGCGGTGCCGTAGATGATGCCGTGGATCAGGCCGCGGTGACGGCGCAAGGTAGTCGGGACGCCCGCTTGTTGAAGCCGGTGTGCGTATTCTTCGCCTTCGTCGCGGAGTGGATCGAATCCGGAGACCGCGATATAGCTCGGGGGGAGACCGGCGAAGTCCGTTGCCAATAGTGGCGAGGCGCGGGGGTCGAGGGCGTGTTCCGGGTTCGCGAGGTAGTTGTCCCGGAACCAGTCCATGTGGGCTTCGGTAAGAACGTAACCGTCGGAAAACAGTCTGTAGGAGCGCCGTTTTCGCGACAGGTCGGTGATCGGGCAGAACAGCAGTTGGAAGATGGGCGGCAGGCCCGCGGTCGTCGCCTGCTGGGCGATGACCGCGGCCAGGTTGCCGCCCGCGCTCTCGCCCGCGACGACTATGCGATCGGCTCGCGCGCCGAATCGGTCGGCGTTGTCGCGGGCGTAGCGGTAGGCGGCCGTGGCGTCCTGGATCGCGGCGGGGAACGGGTGTTCCGGCGCGAGCCGGTATCCGATCGACAGCACCGGGATTCCGGAGCGATCGGCGAGGAAGCGGCACACGTTGTCGCAGGCGTCGATGCTGCCCACCGTCCAGCCGCCGCCGTGGAAGAACACGATCAGCGCGCCGGAGTCCGCCGAGGTCATCGGGGTGTACAGCCGTGCGGGGATCGGACCTCCCTCGCCCGGGATCTCCAGATCGTCGATCCGGCGCTGCGGTATCGCGCGGCCGAGCATGCGGCCGCCGAAGTTCATCGCCGCCCTGGAGTAGTGAAGAGGTATGTCGTGCATGGGTTTTCGCGGCATCAGGCTGAACAGCCCCATGGCCCGGCGGATGCCGGGATCGAGTTCCTGACCGTCGATCACCACGTCGAAGTTCCGGATCGCCTGCGGGCGTAGCACTTTCAACGCCCGCGACGAGCCGCGCAGCAGCGTTCGGGCGAGGCGATCCACGCCCGGCGCTGCGTCGTGCCTACTGATCACCGGGCCAGGAAACCCTTCTCGACCGGAATCTGCGCGCCCGTGATGACCCCGGCACCGTCACCCGCGAGCCACACCACCACCTGCGAGATCTCCTCCGGCTCGACGAGCCCGTCGGTCTTCAACAGCGTCGGGGTGTAGCTGTAGACGTAGGAGGGATGCTCCTCGAACATCTTGTACATGGAGGTGTCGTTGCCGAGCGGGGTATTGGTTCCGTAGGGGAGCAGCGTGTTGACCCGGATGCCGTACTCGCCCAGCTCGATCGCCAGCGACTTCGTCAGGCCGACGACACCGAATTTGCTTGCGGCGTAATGCCCGCAGCCCGGCGGTGCCTTCACGCCCGCCGACGAGCTGATGGTCATGATCGATCCGCCGTTCCCGGCATCGATCATCGCGGGCACCGTCGCCCGGACCGTGTTCCAGACGCCGGTCAGGTTGACGTCGATGGTCTCGGCGAACTGCGCGGCCGAGATCTCCCACAGTCGGCCCCAATTGCACACGCCCGCATTGGCGACCACGATGTCGAGTCGCCCGAAGCGCGCGATGGCGTCGGTCACCGCGCGCTGCTGGCCCTCGAGGTCGCGGACATCGACCTGCGCGGTGAGTACCTTGCCGCCCGCCGCCTCGACGAGCCGGGCGGTCTCCGCGAGATCCTCCGGTGCGGCCATGTCGTATCCGCTGAACTTCGTGTTCGCACAGGCGTCCACGGCGACGATGTCGGCTCCGGCCCCTGCCAGGGCGAGGGCGTGCGAGCGGCCCTGTCCCCGCGCTGCTCCGGTGATGTAGGCGACTTTCCCGGCCAGTGTCTTGTCGATCATGCGGTTTCCTCGATCTCGTAATGTGCGGTGGGGGAGTTCTTTCGGCTGTCGCGCGCGAATTCGTAGTCCCCGAACGGCGAGTACCGGCTGAACCACCAGGCCCCGCTGATGGTTTGGGGACGGTAGTAGAGCGCCTCGCCCTGCGAGTTGACGAAATAGGTGCGCAGCCCGGGATTGCAGTCGACGGTGTAGGTCTGAATGAGCTTCTCGTTGCGCCGCATTCGGCTCACCCAGCGGTCGAAGGCAGCCGGGCGCACCCGCGCGACCGTGGCCTTGCGCCGGGTGGTCTCGGCAATGATGCGGACGGCGTGGCGGGCGGTGAGGTCGATGAAGGTGTGCCAGGCGACGCCGACGTAGCCCTGCGGACCCACCAGGGACCACCGGTTGGGAATCCCGGGATACGCGCTACCGCCATAGCTGCGCAGGCCGTTTCGCTGGTATTCGAGGGCCAGGTCACGTCCGGATTCGCCGACGACGCAACCGATCCGGTAGGACTCGGGGTCGGTGAACAGCTCGTAGCCGGTGGCCATGACGATCAGGTCGTAGGGCCGTTCGACCCCGCTCCCGGTCCGGATCCCATTGGCGGTGACCCGTTCGATCGGGTCGGTGATCAGTGCGACCGAGGGCGATTCGAGCGCCGGGAAGAACCCGCTGCTGAGGATGGGTCGTTTCGCGAGAATCCCGTACCCGGGGACGAGCGCTTCCCGGTCGGTGGCGCTCGAGACTTGCTTGCGCAGCAGTACCCGGTACAGCGCCCGCCAGATCTTGTCGTACTGCGGCAGCACCGCCGCCAGCACCGAGCGTGGAAGTCGCGGCAGCACATTGCAGATGAGCTGCAACGGCAGTTCCATCAGAGCCAGCACCGTGCCGTTGAGCGCCGCGACGACGCCCGGCACTGCCAGCACTCGCTGCACCCGGGGTGAGATCTCGGCGTCCGGCTTGGGCAGGATCCAGGCCGGTGTCCGCTGATAGACATCCACGCTCGCGGCCTCCCCCGCGATGGCGGAGAGGATTTGCACCGAACTCGACCCAGTGCCGATCAGCGCGACTCGCTTTCCGGCACAGACGTATTCGGGATCCCAGGAATTCGGGCGCAGGATCGTGCCGGTGAACTCCGCGGTCCCCGGTATCTGATCGGTGGACTTCGGGTTGATGTAGCCGCCCACCGCATTGATGACGAACCGCGCGGACACCGCTTCCCGGCCCGCGATATCGAGCACCCAGACCTGCCGAACCTCGTCCCAGACCTCACGCCGCACTTCGGAATTGCCCTGGAAATGACGGTAGAGCCCGAGCCGCTGCGCGACCTCCCGGTTGTACCGCTGAATCTCGGGCCCATCGGGAAAGAGCCTGGACCAGTCCGGCTTTCGCGCGAACGGAAATTGATAGAACAGCGTCGGCACGTCGACGGCGAGCCCGGGATAGAAGTTGTCCCGCCAGCTGCCGCCGAAATCATCGGCGCGTTCCAGGATGACGAAGTCGGTGATGCCCGCGCGCTGTAGATAGTGCGCGGCGGTGATGCCACCGGGTCCGGCCCCGATGATGGCGACCTCGAAATGGTCTCTGGCCATTCGCTTGTTGATCCTTACGTCAAATGGTCAGCCGAGTACCGGCTGAATCCGCGAAAATCTACGAATTGCTCACTGCGGAAGACTGTTTCGACCCGCGCCGAGCTTCCGGGTGAATCCGGGCGGCATGACCACGTCGGCCCGCGTCAACTCCCGCACGCTGCCGTGGCCGAGACCGCGCAGCGCGGAATCGATACCGCCGCTGAGGATGTCGAGCACGTTCTCCACCCCCGGCTGCCCAGCGCTGGCCAGACCCCACAGGTAGGCCCGGCCGATCATCACCGCGCGTGCACCCAGCGCCAGCGCCTTCACCACATCGCTGCCCCGGCGGATACCGCCGTCCAGCACGACCTCGATCTGATCGCCGACCGCGTCCGCGATTCCGGTCAGCGCCCGAATGGACGCGGGCGTGGTGTCGAGGTTGTTGCCACCGTGATTGGAGACCGACAGTGCGGTGGCCCCCGTGTCGACCGCGCGTCGGGCGTCGTCGACGCGCATGACGCCCTTGAGCATGACCGGGCCACCCCACTCCTCGACCAGCCAGCGCAGGTCGTCCCAGGTCGGAGGCGGGGTCTGCATCCATTCCCCGTACGCCTCGAAGAAGGTCGGCGCCGGCTGGCCCGGCACACCCATATTGGGGACGGTGAGATCGGGGATGCGGCCCGAGCGGACGAACCGCGCGAGCCAGCGTGGATGAGTGAGGGCCTGGGGGCCATAGCGGATCAGCGCTCGCAGGTCGATCCGCTCCGGGATGGCGGGGCTGCCCCAATCGCGTCCGTGGCTGAACGACCAGTCCAGGGTGACGATCAACCCGACGACACCCGCGGCCCGGGCCCGTTCCATGCGCTGGATCAGCTGATCCTTGCTGCCGGACCAGTAGATCTGTAGCAGCGTACGGGGATTCGCCGCCGCGACCTCCTCCACCGACTTGCCCGCGAACGAACTGAGCCCGACCAGGGTGTCGCGGGCCGCCGCCGCCCGCGCGACGGCCACTTCGCCATCGGGATGGATGGCCTGGGCTCCCACCGGAGAGATGATGACGGGCAGGCCGATTCGCTGCCCCATGACTGTCGTGGACAGGTCACGGTCGGCGGTTTGCCCGACCAGGTGTGGCGCGAAGCCGAGTTCGCCGAAGGCTGCGATGTTGTCGCGCAGCGTCACTCCGGATTCCGAACCGGCGATCAAGGCGCCGTACACCGATTTCGGCAGGCGGCGTTCGGCGCGGCGTTGCGCCTCGGCCACTGTCTCGAACCAGGGATCGGCCATTACTGAGGTCCTTTCGACGATGAGGGTGCAGCCGCCGATCCCGTTGCGGCCCCGCTGATTCGGCGGGGTCGCCGGGCGAGCTGCGGGTTGATCGGTGCGGCCGTGCGGTGGCGCAGGCAACCCGCCCAGACGCCCGCGCCGTACGCGATGTGGTCGGTGAGCTGGCCGAGTGCGAAGCGGAACGGGTCCAGCCGCGGACGTGTTCGGAAGTAGGCGGTCACCGGAGTGCTCAGGAGCAGTACGGCGGCAGACACGCGGCGTGTTCGGCGTCGCGGCGAAGAACCACGGTGGGCCAGCAGTAGCACGAGCAGCGGGCCGGTGAACTGAATCATGAAGCGGCCCAGGCCGAGCCAGGTCTGCCACAGCCCCCTGGTGGTGTGAGTGAGCGCGTCGGTTGTCGGCAAGCCGACCCGGCGCAGCGTCCGTCTCGTCTGCGACATGGAAAGTCCGAACGTCAGTGCGGCTACCCCGGGGTGCCCGGACAGTGCGGCGAGCACGGTGGCCGAGTGCCACCGATGCACGATCAGCGGAGCCGACGCGGACGGATGCCGCTGTGCCAGTGGGGCGGCCGAGGTCCCGTAGTGGAATCGCCTGGCCAGTAACTCCGGCCAGGTCCGCGGTTCCCGGTGGTACACCCGCGCGGCAGGCTCGTACCGGATGCGCAGCCCGGCCTCGTGCAGCCGCCAGATCAGGTCGACGTCCTCGCCGTAGCGCAGCCGCTCATCGAATTCTCCGATGTCTCGCAGGACATTTCGGCGGACGACGAGCGCGGCACTGGGCACGTAGGCGATGCGTGAACCGGGGACCACCCGGCCTTCGACCGCACCCATATCGAGGCTGCCCGCGACCTCGCCGTAGCGCCCGGCCGAGGTCTGCCCCGCGATCGCGACGATGCGCGGTGCGACCGCCGCCACCAGCGGATCGGCGAAGTGGGGGAGGAGCTTGTCGAGCCAGTCCGGCGTCGTGATGCAGTCGCTGTCGAGGAAGGCGACCAGGTCGGTGTCCACTGCCGCCAGGCCGGTATTGCGGGCCGCCGCGGGACCGCCGCAGCGCGGCCTGCGTATCAACGCGGCCGAATGCGCGGCAGCGATGTCCGCCAAGGCTTCTCGGTCCAGCGACCCGTCGTCGACCACCACGATGGGTCGGTCGCCGCCGAGCGAGCGCAGGCAATTCCCGAGCAGGTCCGCCCGCTCCTTGACGGGGATGACCACGGTGACCCCGAGTCGAGCTGCCGACTCCGGGGGCCGGGGGTGCGCCAACCCCGCATCGGTGAGTCGCCGCGCCAGCGCCGCGCCCGCAGCGGAACGAACAGGCCCGCAGCGCAATTCGTCCCACGCCGAGCGTCCGGTCGATGACAGTCGAAGCACTCTGGAAGGCGAACCGCCTCGAAGCGTCCCGGCGTCGACCTGCACCGTGGCGGTATCCATGCAGATTCGAAAGCCCTGTGGCAGTGCGAGAGTCACAGCGCGAGCCCACCGTCGACCGGTAGCACTGCTCCGGTGATCGCACCGGCCGCCGGGGAAGCCAGAAAGGCCAGCGCAGCAGCGATTTCGCGTGGCTCCAGCAGCCGCCCGACCGGCTGCTGCGCGGCGAAGGCATCAGCACCGGCGAGGTCGTACAGCCGGGCGCTCTCGGCGAGTACGGGGGTGTCGGTCGAGCCCGGGCTGACCGCGTTCGCGGTGATGCCGGTGCCGCCCAACTCCACGGCGAGCGCTCGAATCAGCCCCGCCACACCGGCTTTCGCCGCGCAATACGCCGCCAGCATGGGCAGACCCCTGGTCGCGGCGGCGGAGGCCACCGCCAGGAACCGACCCGAGCGTGGTTCGGGCCGTTCGAGCAGCACCGGAATTACCGCGCGGGCCAAGGCGATCACACCACCGAGGTTGACATCGAGCACCGCCTGCTGCTGTGCGCGCGGCACCTCCCACATCGGCACACCGCCCGCGACGACTCCGGCGCAGGCGATTCCGGCGTCCACCCGCCCCCACCTGTGCTGTGCCTCGGTCACCGCCGCCTCCATGGCGTCGGGGTCGCGAACATCCGCGCGGTGGGCGTGAATTCGGTCCGGCAGCCAGCAGTGTTCCCGGGCCCGCGCGACGACCTCGGCGAGATCGGCCGGTGTCGCCATCGCATAGGGCAGCGCCGGGTCGTCGGCGACGGAGTCGACAGCCAAGACGGACCAGCCGTCCGCGACGAGTGCGTGCGTGGTGGCCGCGCCGATACCGCGTGCGGCCCCGGTGACCACCGCGACCGGGCCGGTCACGATCGCTCCCGGGGAATCCAGGCGGTGAACTCGTGCAGCAGTGCGGCACCGAGTGATTCGAGCAGCCGATGGCCGGTCTCGGCATCCGCGTGCGTGGGGTCGCCGAGTACCCCCGTATCCGTGACGGCCCGGACGCCGCCGGTACGCAGGAGGGGCATGATCTCGCCGAGCGGACGGGTATCACCCGGCACCGCGCGTTCCATGCGCACGTGCTCGGGCGCGAGTGCCAGCATCATGGACGTCTCGTGGTGACCGGCATGCGGATCGCCGTCCCACCGCGGGCAGAACAGCTGCACCGCACGCGATTCCGTGCGCAGCTGCCGCACGGCCCGGACCAGTGGATCGTGATTGCCGCCGTGCGCGGAAACCAGCAGTACCCGGTCGAAGGTGTCGAACGCCGAGCGGCACAGCTCCACGACGAGCAACTCCAGCGCGGCCTGGCCGATCGAGAGGGTCCCGGAGAATCCGGCGTGCTCGCCGGAGGAGCCGTAGGCGAGCGCCGGTGCGACCAGTACTTCCTCCCGGGCGGCGCGGAGTCGTTCACACAGGGCTACAGCGATATCCGTGTCGGTCGACAGCGGCAGCTGCGGGCCGTGCTGCTCGGTCGATCCGATGGGTATCGCGAGCACCGAATCCTCAGCGCGCACTTCGACTTCCGGCCAGGACATCTCGGCGAGCCGTGGCATCACCGACCACCTGGCGGGGTGAATCCGGCGAGCGGGCTTTCGTCACAGCCGCGATCCGGGATGCGCTGCTCGGGCGGACCCCAGCCGATCTGCACCGGCACGCTCTTACGGGTGCGATGTGAGTGATCCAGCGATGGTCGCGGCCGCTCGCCGACACTCGGCACCGATAGCGCAGTCTCCCCGAAACCCTTGACGCACTCCGGATCCGGGCCGTCCAACGGCAGCCCGGTGAAGAACTTGGCCGCCATGCACCCGCCCCGGCACGCGTCGAAGGCCGAGCACGAGGTGCACGCGCCCCCGGTCTGCGGCCCGCGCAGCTCGGTGAACAGATCCGAACTCTGCCAGACCTTTTCGAACCCACCGGCGTCGAGCACATTGCCCGCCAGGAAGTTCTGGTGGATCGCGAACGGGCAGGCGTACACGTCGCCGACCGGGTCGATCAGGCAGACCACCCGCCCCGCGCCGCACAGGTTGAGCCCCGGCAGCGATTCGCCGTATCCGGCCAGATGGAAGAAGGAATCCCCGGTCAGCACCTGTTCGCCGTGTGCGAGCAGCCAGTCGTAGAGTTCGCGCTGCTGGGCGGCGGTCGGATGCAGTGCGTCCCACACGTCCGCGCCGCGACCGGACGGCCGTAGCCGGGTGATCCGCAATTGCGCGTCGAACCGGTCGGCGAGCGCCTTGAAGGCATCGAGCTGACCGACGTTCTGCCTGGTCATCACCACCGAGATCTTGAATCCACGAAATCCGGCGTCCGCGAGATTCCCCATGGCGCGCAAGGCGGTCGCGTACGAGCCCGGCCCGCGCACCGCATCATTGATCTCGGCGGTCGCGCCGTCGAGCGAGATCTGCACGTCGACGTAGTCACTGCCGGCCAGCCGCCGCGCCACCTCGGGGGTGATCTTGACGCCGTTGGTGGAGAACTTGACCCCGACGTGATGCGCGGTGGCGTAGTCGACCAGCTCCCAGAAGTCCTGGCGCACAGTCGGTTCGCCGCCACCGATGTTGACATAGAAGACCCGCATGCGTTCCAGCTCGTCGATGACGGCCTTGCACTGCGCGGTGGTCAGCTCGCGCGGATCGCGCCGCCCCGAGCTGGAAAGACAGTGCACGCACGAGAGATTGCAGGCATAGGTCAGCTCCCAGGTCAGGCAGATCGGGGCGGTGAGGCCGAATTGGAATTGATCGACGAGCGATCCGGCGGGGTCCGCGGCCAGTGTCATGGCTGTCGGCCTTTCATCATCGTGGGCAGATCATCGTCGAATCGGCCAGCGTGGCAAGGGCATTCGCGTAGGTGCGCAATTGCCGCGGCGCGACTCCGGCGGCGGTGCAGGCCGCCCGGGCGCTGGGCGCACTGCCGAGGTGCTCGACGACCCGCAGCAGCGTGGGGCTGCGCAGGAACGACAGCCGCCGGGTGCCGAAGTGGTACAGCAGCGCGCCGAACCGCTCCGGCCGCACCGACACCTGCTCGTGCAGACCCCAGCGCCCGTCCAGGTCGAACCCCGGCGGCGCGGTGTCAGTAGACACCGCACATGCCATCGATAGAAACCTCTTCCACCAGCATTTCTTCAGAGATGACGTCCTCGGTGGCCTGGTCGAGGGGTGCTGTCGCGGGGATGGATTCGTCGATCATTGCCGACTCCTTCGAACGCCGTGCCAATTACGGCACTGTGTGACAAATATGGTTTCGAAGATTAACGACACCGTGTGACAGAATCAATACCCCGGCCAGAAAAGGACCCCGATGACTCTCGACGAGCAGGACCGCGCACAGGCGCGCCGCGGCCGACCGCCCGGCACCACCGCCCGTGCCGTGGAGGTGATCGCGATCCGCCTGTTCGCCGAACAGGGCTTCGACGCCACCACCGTCGAGGAGATCGCCGCCGAGGCCGGTATCAGCCGCCGAACCTTCTTCCGCTATTTCGAATCCAAATCCGCCGTGCTCTGGTACCAGTTCGACGGCGAAGTAGACCGCCTCCGTGAAGCATTCGCTCAGGTCCCCGACGACGTACCCCTCATGGACGCGATCCGTCAGGTGGTAGTGGCCGCCAACGTCTACCTGGCCCAGGACGCCCCCCAGCTACGCGCCCGAATGCATCTGCTCGGCACCGCCCCCGGCGCACAAGCCAGCGCGGGCCCGCACTACGACGCCTGGGAACGAACCGTCAGCGAATTCGCCGGCCGCCGCCTCGCCGAACCCGCGGATGCCCTGTACCCCTTGGCAATCGGCCGCGCCACCCTCGCCGTCTGCCGTGCCGCCTTCGACCGCTGGGTGGTCACCGCCGACAGCGACCTCTCCGAGTACCTGGACCTCGCCCTCCGCGCTCTGGGTAGGGGATTCGCGCCTGGAGCGCAGTAGGAGCCGCAGTCGGACAGCGGGTTCGATGAATTCGGAGGCTAGTCGTCGAAGACCGGCGACTTGCGCTGGTACGAATAGTCCTCGTCCCACTGCTCCCGGGCGGAGTGCGGCGACTCGCGCTCGGGCGTATCACCGAGTCGCTCAACGATTGTCGCGACCCGTGGATCAGCTTGGACCTCGGTCGCCAGGTGCTCGACCTGTGCCTGCGCTCGATCGCGAGCCTGATTGATCAGTCCGGCGATCATCGGGCCCAGCCGCTGGCCATCGGGAATCGTCGCGTCGTCGAGCGTGAGGGCGATGACGTGGCCGTTCGCCCGGACATCGACGGAGATGCCGTCGGAGCTCAGCGAGACATGGCTGCTCGTCACCGAATCGGCGAGGCGATCCATTCGGCTGGAGAGTGATTCGGTCATGCTCCGAAACCCTGTGCGCTGTGCTGGTCCGTCCCCGTGTACTCGGCGGCGCCCGAGGCGGAGTGGTCACCCAGCTCGCCGAGATGATCCGCGAGGATTTGCAGGGCCAGCGCGCCGATCCCGGCGCCGAAGTGGCAGGCATCGGGGACGGTGGTCCCGCTCAATCCGCTCTCGACGCCGGGAAGCGCGCGGTGCGTGGTGATCTCACCGATCCCGCTGCCCGCAGTGGTGAACGTACCGCCGAGCTTCAGCACGGATTCGGGGTGCACTTCTAGCGGTCGATCCGACATCGTCATCTCCGTAACGCCAGCTTCGTGAATGTCAGTGCGACGATCAGCAATCCGATCAGGATCAGTGCGATGCCGCCGGGAAGAGTGGGGAAGCCCCGGCTCGAGGGCGAATGCGTCCGGCCGTAGTCGACCAGCCGGGTGGCCAGATCACGAAAATTCACCACGAGCATGAGCCCGAGGGTCGATACCGCCAGTCCCACCACGATCAGGACCAGATCGCCCAGATATCTCACGGTCACCAGATCCTGAACATGTAGCTGCCGGTGAGGGCCGCGCCGGGGGTTCCGAGACCACCACCGACCTCGGTGGAGTAGTCCTTGCCGTGACTGAAATCCGGTATCCCGCCCCAGGTTTCGCCGACCGACCCGACCACGCCCGGCCCGGCCTGACCGGTCGCGGTGACGCCCCACCCGTGGATGTAGCTGTCGATGTCCTTCGAGGACGGCTTCGCGCCTTCGTCGATCCAGCCCGCCCGAGCCGTCGGCAGTTCGATGTCTCCCGGTGTGCCAATCCCGATCTGCGGCCCGATGTAGACATGCCCGTCACGGGTGATCGTGACCACCCCACCGCCGCCCACCAACCATGGTGAGAACGCACCGAAATCGACGGTGTAGTAGTCGGGCTGCCGCAGTCCGCCGAGACCCGAGAGACCAGCCAATCCCTGGAACGCACCGGTGATGCTGCGTGCGGAACTATCGAGCGTGTCCCCCAACGATCCCAGCGCAGACATGATCAGATTGCCGTGCTGCGACGCACCCCGCGACATGGATCCCAGACTCAACAGCCCCGCCACCGGTCCCAACGCCGCCGAGAACAGCTTCTGCGCCATGGACAGATGTACCGATCCGTCCTCGGCGACGTGATACCCCGCGTCCTCGGCATCCTGAATCTTGTTCTGCGCCTGCTGATGACTATCCGTGATAGCCGCATGCCCATCGCGTGCGGCAGTGTCACCCGCCACCAGTGCGTTGATCGTATGCGTCAGAAACTCGTCGGTTTTCCCATGCCGCTCCCGCATGGTGTCGCCGCCAACACCACTCCAAAACGCCTGTGAGCCATCAACTGTCGCCGCCACAGTGCTCTGATGTCCACTCGCGGCCTGATGCCCCTGCCGCCACTCGTCGGCAAGGCTGAGCAACGGCCCCACATCGAGAGCCCGGACCTGACTGACTGTTGGCGTTCCCACGACCCCCCTTTGACTGGCGACAGTCGGGAAAAACTACCGCCGAGCCTCGAGGCCCCACCAGATCCACTAGCGCTTTCCTTACACCTTCTCCCCGGTCGAATCACGTTTCTGCACAGAATGAGTTGCCGTGCAGGCAGTCTCGATCGAATCGTGCGGAGCCCTCGATCGGGAAGGCGCACCTCGGGGCTATACGGGTGCGAACCCGGCGCCGGGACCGCCTGCGGCATCCAGTGCGGCCAGGACCGGGCCGATCGGCTGGAAGTACTCCGGTTGATGGATGGGGTTGGCCGCGACCTCGCAGGGGGCGGGGATGTCGATGCCGACGAGTTTGGTGAAGCGGCCGCGGTTGAGGCCGACCAGCTGGTCGCCCGCGGTGACCGGGCCGCCGGAATCGCCGGGCTGCGAGCACACCTGGGTGAGGGTGACGGCGCCCATCGTGCTCCACACGACGCCGCAGTCGAAGCCGCTGGATCGGCCGTTGGCGCAGACCACCGCACCCGGCGGCGGGGGGCCGCCGACACCGGCGATCGTGGTGCCGCCCACCGATCGGACCGGATTCACCTTGGCCGGATCGAACTGGATGACCGCGTAGTCGGCGTCGGTGCGGAACACCGACGCCGTCACCGTGCCGAGCACGCCCGCCCCCGGATTCTTCTCGGCGGAGACCTCATCGCCCGCCTCGGCGCAGTGTCCGGCCGTGAGGCCGATCAGGCGGCCTTCGCGGTCGTGGCCGATCGCGGCCAATGAGCACACCGCATTGCCGGGCAATCGGATACCGGAGCTGCCGCCCAGTACGGCGGGGGCCGGATCGGCCTGTGCGACAGCGATTCCGGGGGTGGCCGCAGCGGCCATCAGCCCGAACGAGACGGTGCCCAGTATGCGGGTGATCGTCATGGGATTCTCCTTGCATCGGTGCCGCGGATGCGGTGTTCCGCCACACGAAGTGGTGCGAAGAACCTCTCAGCAATTCACCAGCTACACAATTGGTGATCGGCGTCCGTGATCGCGGCGTGACTGCCGAGTGATCAGGTGGCGGACTCGAATTCCGTGGTCGTAGCCGCTCGGGCGACCGTTGGATCACGACTGCATGAGGTGCGTCACGACCGAAAATCAGCATTCGATAACGACGATCCGGTGACGCGGATCGCAGGTCGAGCACTGTCGCGATCAGATTCCCCGGCTGGGTCGATGCGGAGGTAACCGTTCAGTTAACCGAAGGTCTCGGCGGCTGCCGGGTTCGTCGGCGGCGCTCCGGGATCCGCCGGATTCGTGGGCGACCTCGACTCGAGATTCGGCCCCGAATCGAAGCGATAGGCAAATGCACAAGTCGCTGTCTGGGATACTTGGCGTTTGCCAATGTTCGGTGAGCATCCCCACATGTGATGTTTGTGCACATGACGACACAATGGCGCGTGGCTCCGTCGGTGTGGCGGGCTCGGATGCGGAGGATCGCCTCCCATGGATGGTTGTTCGCGGTGGCGATGCTGGCGGTTGCCATCGTGGTCACGATGGTTCCCGCGAATCGGGCGCAAGCCGATCCGGGACAGGGGCCCGCATTGCCCGCGCCCGCGGGATTCGGGTTGCCCGACGGGTATACGGCGAGCCCGGACCTCTATCAGACGGGGTACGACGTCGCGCAGGACGTGCGGATGAGCGACGGAGTGGATCTACATGCGTCGATTCGGTTTCCGCTGGATCCGGTTTCGCATCAACCCGCGAAAGGTCCCTTCCCCGTGGTGCTTTCGGTGACGCCGTACGGGGCGTACAACGGGCTGCTGGTGTCGGCGATCGGCGGGGTGTTCGAGGAGTACCACCTGCCGGTGCCGGGTGACCTCGGCGGCGTGATCAATTCGGTGTCGCAGGAGGTGAGCGCGCCGGTCGATCTGGTGAATCGCGGCTACATCAATGTGATCGCGGATGTGCGTGGCACCGGCGCGTCCAATGGTCAGTGGTCGCCGATCAGCGACCGCAATGCCCAGGACATCAAGGAATTGGTCGATTGGAGTTCGCGGCTGCCGAACTCCAGCGGCAAGGTGGGCATGTTCGGGTATTCGTTCCCGGGCGTGGAGGCCATGCACGCGGCCACGAAGATCGGCGAAAACTCGCCGCTGAAGGCCATTTTCGCGATGAACACCGACTACGACCTGCTGCAGGACGTGCTCGGCGACGGCCAGTGGGCGCCGCTGATCTCGCTGTTCGTGGTGATCTGGCCGGGACTGTGGCTGCAGTACGCCAATCTGTGGGAGGCGGCACTGATTCAACCGCTACGCGCCGTCGGGATCATCATCGACCGGTTGAAGGGCCTGATCGGCGACGATGGTCAGGGCATCCTCGGCCTGGCGGCGACGCTGCTGACCCACGGCCTCAACGGCGACGATCCGGTGGTCGAACCGCGACTGCTGTCCAACGACATCGCCGACATCGTGCACAACGACGTCGCCGTCTACGCGGTCGGCGGCGACACCGACATCTTCCAGGGCGCGACCTTCAAACTGTATGCGGCACTGCAGAATGTGGCCGCCGGGCGAGATCCGTACGGCCCGATGGACGCATCGATGAAACCCGACCCGCGCTATCAGATCCTGCAAGGCCCATGGCCGCACGTCACCACCGGTTTCGCGCCCACCGGCCGCCTCCGCACCGAGGAGCACACCGCGGCCTGGTTCGACCACTGGCTCAAGGGAATCGACAATGGCGTGGAGCGAAACACCAAGCCGATCAACGTGATCGACGACAGCGGCAATGCGCTGAGCACCAGCGCGTACCCGTTCGCGGAGACCACCCCGACCAGCTACTTCCTCGACGGCAACCAGCTGTCGGCCAGCGCGCCCGCCGGTGATCAGGCACCTGACCGCTGGGACTACTCGCTGTTCAGCAATCCGTGCAGTCGCGAGTTCGGCAAGGCGTCCGGCGGCGTCCTGGAATTCGTCATCAACCTGCTGTCCCTGGGTAACCTGCACGACCCGTGCAGCCGTGGCGAGATCGGTCCGCAGACCGGATTGACCTACACCACACCGAGTTTCGACGAGCCCATGACGCTGGCGGGGCCGATCACCGCCGACCTGTACGCCAGCTCCACCGCCGCCGACGCCGCCTTCGACGTGGCCGTCGAGGATGTGGCTCCCGACGGCAGCGTCCGCCAGCTCACCGAGGGCGCGCTCACCACCAAGCGTCGATCCGTCGACGAGGACCGCTCGTGGCGCACCGCGGACGGCACCCTCTACGCCGTCGTGCACCAGAACACCGCCGAGTCGATCCAACCGCTCACCCCGGGCGAGGTCACCGAACTCCAGATCCGGGTCTTCCCGACCGTCGCGAAGATCGACGCCGGTCATCAGCTGCGAATCCGCGTGTCCAGCAGCTCTTTTCCGGCCACCATGCCGCACCCGGCCGATATCCCCGGCCTCTTCGGTTCGAGTGTCGACATCCAGCACTCGGCGCGGTACCCGTCGAAGGTGGTGCTGCCTCTCGGCCCCGCATCGGGTACGGCCTGGCGGTGATCAGAAGCGCAGACGGGCGATGACCGCGCGGTGGTCGGTGTCGGGCATGGTGACGGAGTGGATCGCCGTCGCCGTGCCGTTCGCGACCAGTACGCGGTCGATGCCGATCACCGGCCCGAAGGAGCGGTCGGTGGGCCAGCTCGGCAGTGCGCCGACACCGAGGAGCTCGGCGGAATCGGCGTAGCGGCCGATGGTGAGGGCCCGGAACTGAGCGTGGTCGTAGGTGGAATTGAAGTCACCGCCTACGGCTACTCGGCCGGGCTCCGCTTGCAGTAGGTCGCGGATCTGGCCCAACTCGTGCGACCACTGCCCGGCATTCGACAGTGGCGGGATCGGGTGGAGTCCGAAGATCGTGATCGGTCCGAGGCTGGGGTGGGTCATGGTGGCGCGCAGGTTGTTCAGCCAGAAGCCGTCGAACTTCATGCCGTCCTGGAGTGGATATCGGCTGAAGATGCCGGTGCCCTGCCCGCCACCGGAGGGGGCCGTGAATCGGTAGGGGAGCGCGTCCGCCAGCCCGGCGGCGTCGAGCCGGTCGAGCAGCTCCGGTGTCAGCTCTTCGAGTGTGAGTACCTCCACCCCGTTGTCTCGCACCTGCTGGACCACGGCCTTGGCGTCGCCGCGTCCGAGGTACTGATTGGACTGCATCACCACCAGATCCGTGCCCGCCGCAGGACTTCCGTCCGGCCACAGCATCGGCAGCTGCGACCACAGGGCCGCACCGGAAACCGCGACCGCGATCAGCGCTCCGACCCGCTGCCGAGCCAGTCCGAGCACCAGGAGCGAGACCACCGCGCCCACCATCAGATAAGTCGCGAACGACGTGGCCAGTGTCGCGGGCTCCCATACCGTCGTGTTGTAGTGCAGCCCGACCCCGAGCACCCCCGCGAGCAGCAGCGGCCATCCCGCCACCGCACCCAGTACCCGCCACCGGCGTCGCGTGCGCCGCACCGGCGGCTCGACCTCCAGCGGTCGCTGTGCCAATCCGTCAACCATCGTGTGAACCCCTCCCACCCTGTGTCCCGCCGACCCTACCGGGCCGCGTGACCACCGGATCCGGCCCGCAGCCGATGCCACGGGCCGGTCCGGGGTGGTCAGGCCGTGCTGCTCGCGCCGCCGTTCTCCAGGTGCCCGGCGAAGTGCCTGCGCCAGTTCGTGTTTCCGGACAGCGTGAGGTTCAGGTCGTACCAGCCCTGGTCGAGTGGTGCGACGATGTCCTGCCTGGCTCCGGCCCCGACGGTCGTGGGAGAGCCGCCGCTGACCTGGACTGTGACCGCCGAGCTACCCGAATTACTCACGGTGACAACGAAAGTGGGTTGGCTCGCACTGCCCCCGATCGCGGCGGTCGCGGTGATGGAGGCGGTGTCGCCGGTCCCGGCGGCCTCGACGAGGAAGCCGTTGGGAGCGTGCACGGCGAAGTCGTAGGAGCCATTGATCTGGAATCGCTCCTGCGCCGTCGCGGCGGGTGCCACGACTGTCTGACGAATCGAATTGTCCTGGTAGGCAAAGGTTTGGAACGGCATGGCGACCGATCCCTGATTGCCGAACCGAACCGTCGCGGCCGACCCGGCCACCTCCAGCCACGCGACCGGCTGATACGGCAGCGGCCGGGCATTGGCGCGCCCACCGTCCTGAACCGGCATCTGCTGCCCACCCGGCGACGGCGGAGTGGGTTTGGGCAGGTTCTTCTGCCCCGCCGCCCGGGCGCGTTCGGCATTGGCGTCGGGCAGGGTGGGAATGCTGGTGTCGCGCTTGCCGAAATCGAAGCAGCTGGTGAGGTCGCCGCAGATCGCGCGCCGCCAGGCCGAGATATTGGGTTCGGCGACACCGGTCCACTGTTCGAGGAACCGCAGGACCGAAGTGTGGTCGAACACTTGCGAATTCACGTATCCGCCGCGACTCCACGGCGAGATGACCAGCATCGGCACCCGCGGCCCGAGACCGATCGGGGCCTGCCCGCTCAGCAGTGCCCCGGCCCGGCCGATCAGGGCGTCCATCGCGGCCGACCCCGACGCCAGCCCGAGGGTGGCGGAGCCGGAACTGAGGTCGGTGCCGGTGATCTCCAGTGACGCCAGGATCTCGTCGGGCGTACCCGGCGGGGCGGTGGGCGGCACCAGATGGTCGAAGAACCCGTCGTTCTCGTCGTAATTGACCAGCACGACAGTCGATTCCCACAGTTTCGGGTTGTCCCACAGGGCTTGCAGGACGCGCTGGATGTACGCGGCACCGTCGGCGGGCCGGTAGGCGGGATGCTCGGAGTACCCGGCGGGCGCGACCACCCACGACACCTGCGGCAGCGTGTTCGAGGCGCAGTCCGAGATGAACTGCTGCAGAACGTAATCCACGTTCGTGCCGTCGGTTCCCGCTGGCGGCGGCGACATTCCGGCGACGGTCACGTTGGCGCGGTCGGCCAGCTGCCGGACGGCGGGATCGGCGGAGGCCGCCGCGTCGTGGTAGGCGCGGAACAGCCACAGCGGATTGTCGCCGAAGTCCGCGAGGAAGTCGCCGCCGCTGTGCGAATCGGCATACACCTGCCACGAGATTCCCGCCTGCTGCAGGCGTTCGGGATAGGTCGTCCAGGTGTAGACGGGCCGGTAGTCCGGAGGATTGGAGACCGCGGGCCCGCCCGCACGCCCGGCGGCGTCGATGGTGCCGGACCAGTGGAACAGTCGATTCGGGGTGGTGGGTCCCTGAATAGAGCAGAAGTAGTGGTCGCAGACCGTGAACGCGGCCGCCAGCGCCCGATGGAACGGAATATCGGCCTCGGTGAAGTAGCCCATGGTCATCTTGGACTTGGCCGCGATCCACGAGTGATACGCGCCATCAGCCCAGGCCAGATGCGTGGTGTTCCAGTCGTGGGCGAGATCCCCGAGATCCTGCCCGTCCACCCGCGTGGTGTCGACGTGCCAGGGCAGCAGGAAACCGGTGCTGCTGAACGCGTCCGGCTGATGGAAGGCATCCAGGCTGCCGCCCGCCGACCCGCTGCCACTACCCGACCCGCTGCCGCTACCGGAACCACTCGCCGACCCGCTCGCACTACCGGTGCCCGCCGATCCGCTGCCCAGGTCGGTGCCCACCCCGCCGGAGAGCGCGGTATCCATGGCCGCCTGGAGAATCGGGTTGTATCCACCCGCGGGCAGTCGCACAGCGCGCTTGTCGCCGAAACCCCGCACGCCGCTCATGGTTCCGAAATAATGATCGAACGAGCGGTTCTCCTGCATCAGGATCACCACGTGCTGAACCTGATCCAGCGACCCCGATCGCCCGGGTTCCGCCAGGGCTTCCGCCATGCCCTCGGGTAGTCCAGCAACCCCGGCAGCTCCCGCCGCGAGCATCGACCCCAGCACCGTCCGGCGATTCGCCGTACCGAACGCACGTCCCATTACAAGTCTCCATTCAGCCTGTAGGTCAACACTTTCCGGCCCACACCCGCCGACCTGTCGTTCACCTTCCGGCAACGCGGCAGACGCTACAGCGTGACCTCCGGATCCGCATCGTTGGAAATTGGTGTCCTGCGGACATCGCTCAGCAACATGGGCACGAGCGGATGCGGCGAACAGCCGGAGGTCGCTCGGTCCGGATCGCGGCGAGTAGAAGGGTTCTGGCGGTCCGTCCCGATTCCTAGGCTCCCGTGTCGTGAGTGAACTCGATCATTTGGTCTTGGCAACGCCGGACTTGGCGGCCACGGTAGCCCACCTGACCCAACTGCTGAGGGTGGCACCGATCGCAGGCACCCGCCCCACCCTCATCGCCACCATCGGCACCGACGCGAACGCGATCGTCCTGCTCTGACATCCGCGCTGATCACGTCGATCAGTTCACCGGGGTGATGTGGTTGCTGATGACGTCCTCGATCGGCTGTGCCGCGCCGTCGTCCGTGGTCGCTTCCGCGCCGTCGAGGATGCTGTCGAGGATGGCGGCATGGTCCAGCGTGGCGGGTATCCGGTGCGCGTCGCGCGCACTGACGATGACCGCGAGCAGCACGATGGCATAGACCCGCGAGCGCGGCACGGTCAACCGCCACCCCCGCTCCTCCTTCTCGCGCAGCCGCGCCTCGACGGTGTCGAGAACGTCCTGAATGACCTGCAATTCGATCTGCTGGGGGTCATCATCCCTGGATTCGACCTCCCATTGTGCGCACATGTCCTCACCTGGCCCGATGCCGGCCGTGACGGCGGTGAGTATTGCTGACTGGCACGCGGTGAAAGCGTCGATCACCCGCGACGACCATCGAATTGCGTTGCGCATCAGGGTATTCGGTGCGATCGAGGCCGATTCCCCACGCGGCAGCGATGCACAGTAGTAGCGCGGCAATGACCGAAAGCAACTGGATCGTGGCGGACAGCATGTGAATCCCCTTGGAATGAAGGCATTTACAAATCGGACATGATGTCGATGCGGCTGTGTGGACAACGACACCACCGCTGCCGTGCGCGGATCTCACCTTTCTGGAATTTCACCGGAGAATTGCCATTTCCCCAGGACGGTTTCCATGAGCGGCGCACACTGATTCCGTTCGATGCGGTCCAAATATTCCGTGTACCAGGGGGTAAGCGTGATGGGAGACGAAGACAGCACCCTGCCGCGACGGCAGCTTGGTCGTTACCTGCGCCAGTACCGTGAGGAAATCGGTTTGACGATGGCGCAGGCGGCGAAGCTCGTCGAGATCGGTACGAGCACACTGCACCGGCTGGAGAAGGGCACTGCGGAAAAGGTTCGAGTCCGAATCATCCTGCACCTGTGTGAGATCTACGAGTGCACGGTGGATGACACTGCCGCGTTGAAGAGGCTTGCTGAGCAGGCTGCGGTCAAGACGTGGTATCAGGAGCTCGGCGATCTGCTGCCCGGTAGCTTCGATCACTATGTCGGACTGGAAGCGGCTGCACGTCAACTGATCTCATATCAGGAAGTGGTACCAGGGCTGCTACAGACGCCGGACTACGCCCGCACCTTGATCCGTGGTTACCGTACCGACATGCCCGACCGGGATATCGAGCGTCGCGTGGAGTTGAGACTTCGGCGGCAGAAGATCGTGACTCGAAGGGCCGAGCCGGTAGGGCTCGACGTGGTGCTGCACGAGTCAGCTCTACATCGGGTCGTCGGCGGCCCGAGGATCATGGCAAATCAGCTGCGGCGCTTGGCCGATGCCGGGACGGGGCCCACGATCGAGGTGCGGGTGCTGCCCTTCGCTGCCGGTATGCCGATGGGGCTGTTGCCCGGTTCCTTCGTGATCCTCGATTTCGGTCTCGACTCCAAGGGGCGCGCACTGGAACCCCCGGTCGTCTACGTCGAGAGCGTGCTGACGGCGCAGATCTATCTTCAGAAGGAACCGGACATTCAGCGCTATCGTGCGGTATGGGCCGCGCTTCATGACGCATCGCTGGGTGTCGAGGAAAGCCGCGCGCTGCTGAGGAAGATCGCAAAGGAGTACGAGACGTGAATTCGAATCTTGCCACCTGGTTCAAGAGCAGCCGCAGCCAAGCGGATCAGGAGTGCGTCGAGGTCTGCCACGCTGTCGACAAAGTAGGGGTCCGCGACTCCAAGGATGGCGGTGTAGGTCCTGAGCTCTGGTTTTCGGCTGCCGCGTGGGATGGCTTCCTGTCCAGCGGGATCTGGCGGCGTTGACTCTGCGTCAGTTTCGCGGTGCTGTCTGCCGCTGACGTGGAGTTCGTCCGGATGCGCTGGCATCTGAAACAACTATGTGTCTGAAAACCCTGCGAAATCGGCGCCGAGTCGCGAGAATGGGCTGTTACTGCGCAGCGGGACCCGAGCCTTCGCGCACGGGCCCCGAAACACCGTCGGCAGCAGAGGATTTGGACGATGAGCAGGCTGGCGCCCTGGTGCGCGGCGATCTTGGTCGCCGCCACCGTCTTGGTCGGGAACGTGGCGGTCGGTGACGGGCGGGCGGAGGCGCGGGGGCCGAAGTCCTGCACCCCGTACACCGCGATCTTCGCCCCGGGAACCTGGGAAACCAACGCGAACGCGGATCCGGCGGTGCCAGTCGGCATGCTGCGGCCGATCGGTGACGGACTGCAACAGCAGTTCGGCAGCGACATCAGCGTGCTCTACGCACCTTATGCCGCAAGCGCTTTCGATCAGGGGCTGAGTTACGCGCAGTCGCTGAGCACCCTCGAGGACCGGCTGCACACCATGATGAGCGGCCTGTGCGCCTCGACCCGGGTGATCCTGGCCGGATACAGCCAGGGTGCGGACGGCATCGGCGATGTCGCCACCGAGATCGGTAATGGGCAGGGGCCGATCAGCGCCGACCGGGTGATGGGCGTCGGACTGCTGGCCGACCCGCATCGCGACCCGAATACCACTATGTCCCTGGGCAATCCGCAACCCGGCCACGGTATCGCCGGAACCCGCGGCCAGGACTTCGGCGCACTCACCGACCGGGTGCGCACCCTGTGTGTGGCCGGAGACCTGTACTGCTCGCTCAATGCCACCGCCTCCCCGTTCCTCGCCGCGCTCGGCCGGGTGCTCAGCGGTGATCCCGCCCCGATCTCCGCACTGGTCCCGTCCGCCATCGACCCCGCGACACTCGTCGCGCAGGTCGTGAAGATGGGTGCGGGTTGGACGGCGACCGCCGCCAACATGCCCACCATCCTCGCCGGACTCACCGACCTTCCGACCGTGATCCAACTCGGCGATATCGGTGAGGCGCACCAGATCGCGAGCGACCTCAACGACATGCTGACCCCGATCGTCCAGGCGGCCGCCGGCGTCGATCTGCCGCTGGTCGCCTCGGTCATCCACGCGGTCGCCGCCGTCGACCCCTCGGGCCTGGCCGGTGCGATGAGCGTCTTCGCCGACGCGCTCACCAAGATCGACATCCTGCACATCGCCGACGTGGTCGGCCAGATGCAGGAAACCCTGTGGCGCGCAGTCGGATCCCTCAACACGACCGGTCCGATCGCAGCCACCGCGGACCTGTCCGCGCTCGTCCCCTCCGCGATGGAGCTGGCCGGAGCCGTCGTCGGCCCCTTCGCCAACGTCGTCCACGGCAACCTCCTCACCGCCGCGCAGGCCCTGCTGAAACTCGGCGGCCCCGACAGCGTCAACGACCTGGTACAGCTGAGCCGCCAGGGCGTCGCCATGGCCTCCTTCTACGCCTCGAACGCACACGTCGACTACGGCGACGACGCCCAGATCCTGCTGAACTACCTCGGCTCCCGAGTCGCCTCGTAGGCCACTATGTTTGGCTGGCCGAATTGACTTCCCCCGCAACAATATTCAGCTACTGAGGCCGGGTAGGAGACTGCCGAGCCCGCGTCCCGGATGGTTGGTGCCGGGCTGGCTCGTGCCGGGTGTATCCGAATCACCCTGTCCCAGGCCAGGAATGGGGGAGTTGTCCTGCTGATGATTCTGCGGATAGAGCGGGCTCGCCGGATTGTTGGGGTTCAACGGGCTGTTGGGATCCTCCGGATTCGCCATCAGGCACGCGGTATCGGTGAGATCGCAGGGGCTCGGTCAGATTCGGTCCCGACGGGGTCGGTATGGGCGTCGGTGTCGGAGGCTCTGGCGCGACCGGGGTGGGAGACGAAGGCGCCTCGGGCCCAACGGGATTCACCCCACCCGGCGTTCCCGTGCCCGGCGTTCCGGCACCTGGAGTACCAGTGCCCGGCGTTCCGGCGCCCGGAGACCCGGTGCCCCGGGTGCCTGCGCCGGGAGTACCTGTGCCGGAAGCGTCCGCACCGGGCGTCCCCGCGCCTGGAGTTCCTGCGTCCGGACTTCCCGCGCTCGGTGTCCCCGCCCCCGAGGTCCCTGCCCCGGTCCCTCCCATATCCATACCGGTCCCAGCTCCCGCCCCACCACCCAAACCGCCTCCGGCACTGGGAGTGTCCGGCGAGGTAGCCGCCGGAGCGCTGGCCCCGCCATCCCCCAAATCGCCGGGCGCAGCCCCGGCAACAGCCGGAGCCGCCGCGAACGCGGCAACCACCAGCACCGCCGTGAGCACTCTCCTGGTCCGGGACACGAGTGAAGTAGTCAACCGCTCTCCTACGATCGTGGCCCGCCGCAATCCGGCGCGCCTCGACTCGACCCAACCAGCCCCAGGTGCGAACACAATTGGCATTCGATGGCAGTCCACTGTGAGTCGCCCACCCGCCCCTTCCCCTGCGAAAACCCTTTCTGAACAGCCGATTAGGCGCTCACTCACGCACCCCGTAGTGTTGTACATACCGACGCGGGGTGGAGCAGCTCGGTAGCTCGCTGGGCTCATAACCCAGAGGTCGCAGGTTCAAATCCTGTCCCCGCTACTCACGAGGGCGGTCCTGACCAGTAGGTTTCAGGACCGCCCTCAACTTTTGTCGAGGTTGTCGGCAGCGGCGTTGGCATCATGCCGAAACGGTCATGTCGGTCAGCGCCTGAAACATGGCGAAATGTATCGCTACCAGATGCTTTCCAGTGGACAAAGCGGGACGAGTGGGGCCGTAATCGCTGGGTTGCCGACCCTGTGATCGCACGACCTCGCCGAGGTGCCCTCGGGCTCCGCACGGCCATGGGCTGGGTGCCGGCAATGGCGGTCGTGCCGGTTCGAATCTGTGGGGTGGTTCGAACAGCATCCACAACAACGCGTGCCCGTGGAGAACTGCAGATTTCCGCCGATCTCGAGGCGCGTCGATTGAGCGGGTGGCGCGGATGGTTCGGACGCAGGTCGTCGCTGACCGGTAGTCCTCATTCGGCGCAGTGGCGAGATGAGCGCGCGACGTTTTGTAGACATCGAATGCAAACAAAACACAGTGTGCCGCAACCCATCTGCCAATCAGCATTGGGGCGCTTTACGCGTGTGCCTATCGCGACTCGAATCGTCGCGCCAACAGGAGCTGTGGTCGCCTGCCACGATCGCAGTGGCGGCGGCCGCGTTCAGCACCGACATCTCCCGACACGGCGGACCGGGTCTCCAGGAGTCCTCATCAACCACGGGCGCAGACAAGCCCCCGCCGATCAGGGCCTCGGCTCGGACGAAGAGCGACGGCGCACTCGACAGTCGTCTCGCAGAGCAGTCGCACGGCTGCGCGATGCTGATTCGCCGATTGGGAGTCTTTCCAGGACGGTGCTTCCCTATGCTCGACTGCGCCGGCAGGACGCCCTGCGTGTGGCACAGCGAGGTGCCTTGCAGAGAGAACAGGCGGCGGACTTTCGGACTGGTAGTACTGCTGGTACTGGTCGACGCGTTGGCCGCACAGTTGTCGGACACTGCAGGAACCGAGATCGAACGAGCGAGCGCGGCTTTCCTGGCAAGCGTCAGGTAGTGGCTGGGGCGATCGACGGTCGTTCGGCCGGGATATTTGTTGCCAAACTATTTGCAGCAGAATCTATTTGAAGGACTGCCATCCAACGCGTGGACGGTTGTATTACCGACTGGTTTCGCTGAGAACTCTCTCAGGAACACTGAGGTGGCGATGACTTCGGATCGGCACCCGCTCAGCATGTTGAAAAGATCGCTACCAGGCCATTTCCGGCAGGCGGAGGTGAGGATGGACGGGGCCGAGATTGCTGGGTTTGGGTTCGATGGATACCACCGTGACGATCCGGGCTCGCCGCGTTGCTCTGCTGGACACCGTTGTGTAGCTTCGGGTTTGAGCTGTCAGGGCAGGAGATGCCTGACTGGAGGGGGCCCTGTGGTTGGGGATATTGCCGATTTGTTGGTTCGTTCACGCGAGTTGCTGGATTCCGCGCTTTCCAGGATTGATTCTCCGGTCGGCAACGCCGACCAGAACGCGGATATCGCGCAGGTGACGCCCCGGGAGAACTGGGGTGAGACGCTGCAGCAAAGCCTTCGGGGGGTGCAGGAGGAGGTGACGATCGCGATCTCGGATCCGATCCGCGCACGTCGAGAGTATCTCGCCGGGGATGCGCTGATACGGGAGCTGATCGATGACGGTAAGCGGGTACGGATGCTGGCGTCGTCCCGTTACGCAGACGAACACGACCTGGAGGAACTGCTGCACGACTACTCGTTCAGCGATCGAATCCGAGTCACACACACCAAGTTCCACAACACCATGGTCATCGACAACCGCCTCGCGGTGGTGTGGACGCATGTGGACGGACAGGCGCAGGCATACTTCGCCAGTGAATTCACCTTGATCGGTGCCATCCAACAGTTCGTCACGCAGACCTGGGAGACCGCCCTTCCGTTGCGTGACCATGTCGCCCTGCGCCAGCGGGGATTCGACGAGATGGGCATCGCGGTATTGCGCTTCTTGAACGCCGGCGTCACCGATGAGGTTGCGGCGCGCCGACTTTCGGTCTCGACGCGCACATATCGTCGCTATATTGCCGACATCATGATCCGTTTGAACGCCACGACTCGCTTCCAGCTCGGTTCACGCGCCGCCGAGCTCGGCCTACTCAACAAGGATGAGGATCGCGCGGATGCCTGAAAGTGGTTGTGAGCTACTGGCCAGGCATCCGCGCGAACCTGTTCACCGCGGCGAGCGTCTCAGTCCGGCGTTCTCCGCGGCGTGTTTCTTGGCGGCGGGGTAGTTGGCCTTGCCGCTGGGCTGGCGCATCATCTGCTCGACGATCCAGTAGCCGCGCGGCGCCTTGTATCCGGCGACCTTGGTACGAACATGCCCGTCGAGGGCGGCGAGGTCGAGCTCGACCTCGCCGCGCGGCTGCACCAGCGCTGCGACCGAGTTCCCGAAACGCTCATCCTTGATGCCGATCACCAACGCGTCGAAGACATCTGGATGCGACTTGAGCGCGCCCTCGACCTCCTCGGGGAAGACCTTCTCGCCACCGGTATTGATGCATTCCGATCCGCGCCCGAGCAGGGTGACGGTGCCGTCGTCCTCGTAGCGCGCGTAGTCGCCGGGCACCACGTACCGGGTTCCGTCCACCTCGACGAAGATGGTCTTCGTCTTCTCCGGATCCTTGTAGTAGCCAAGGGGTACGTGTCCCTTGCGTGCCATCCGGCCGACCGCGCCGGGTTTGGGCTCCACCAGCTTTCCGTCGTCGTCGATGAGTGCGGCCTGCGCGTTGTACTTCACCCGCGGTCCCTGGGAATGATCGGAATCCTTGCTGACCACTGCGAGACCAGTGCTGCCGCTCTCCGAGGATCCGATCACATCGGTGATGAACAGCTTCGGGAAGAGCTCGAGGTACTGCTCCTTGAGCGCCTGCGAGAACAACGCGGCATGGCTGCTGAACGCCCACAAAGACGACACGTCGTAACTGTTCGCACGGTAGGCATCCAGCAGCGGCTTGGCCATGGCATCACCGACCACGGTCAGGACGTTGACCTTCTCCCGCTCTACCGTCCGCCACACCTCATCGGCGTCGAACTGTGGCACGAACACGACGGTGCCGCCGGAGTTCAGCGTGAGGAACGCCGCCCACTGCGCGGCCCCGTGGATCAGCGGTGAAAGTGGTGCCATCACAATGCCATTGGGCGCGGACTTGGCGTTGTTGGCCAGTTCCCATTCGTCGGCGACGTATTCGCCGGTGACATGGTTGATACCACCGCCGAGCGTGCGCCACACATCCTCGTGGGTCCACATGACGCCCTTGGGGAACCCGGTCGTGCCACCGGTGTAGAGGATGTAGAGGTCATCGGACCGGCGTTCCTCGAAGTCGCGGGCAGTGGACTGCCCGGCACGCGCTTGGTCGTAAGAGATACCGCCGTAGCGGGTGTAATCCCCGTCGGTGCCATCCTCGACCACGATGATATCTGTCAGCCGGGGACCGGCCGGGGCGACCTCGGCGACGATATCGGCGTATGCGCGCTCGTGGACCAGGGCCTTCAGGTCAGCGTTGTCCACTATGTAGCGGACTTCCTCGGCCACATACCGGTAGTTGACGCTCACGGAGACCGCGCGCAGCTTGTAGGCCGCGAGCATCGTTTCGAGCGCCTCGATGGAGTTGCGCGAGTACACCCCGACGTGGTCGCCCTTACCGATTCCTCGTGACGCCAGGTGGTGCGCGAGCTGGTTCGCGCGCTCGTCGAGTTCCCGGTAGGTCACCCGGCGATCGCCGCAGATAACGGCGGTGCGGTCGGGCACCGCGTCTACCGCGTGTTCGAAGAGGTCTGCAACGTTGAAAGCCATGCGACACAAACTAGAACCGGTTTCAGTGTGTGGCAACGAAAGTTCTTGCCGACTGTTGGCAAAAAGCTGACAGCCTCGGGAGAAGTCATCGATCGGGAAACAAGTTGCCATTCTTCGCCCTAATGATGTCCGGTAATTGTCAGCATGTCCCATTGTCGGATATGGGAACGCGTTCTAATTTTCTAGCTGTGGATACAACCTATGAAGCCACGAAACGCGAAGTGGTCACGGACACGGGTGTTTTGCGCTACCACGAGGCGGGTGACGGGCCCCCGCTGTTGATGCTGCACGGTTCCGGGATCGGGGTGAGTGGTTGGCGAAACTACCGGGGTAGCCTGGCGGCGTTCGCCAAGGAGTACCACTGCTACGTTCTGGAATTCCCCGGGTTCGGGCTCAGTGATCCCGTCGAGGGCAATCCGGTATGGACGGCGTTGGACTCGGTTCTGCGCTTCATGGACGCGCTGGGCATCGAATCCGCCGCCGTCATCGGGAATTCGCTGGGCGGGGTGGTCGGGCTGAACCTGGCGATCCATCACCCGGGCCGCGTCGGCAAGCTCGTCTGCATCGGCGGGGTAGGGCCGACCCTGTTCACCCAGCCCCTCAGCGAGGGGTCCCAGATTCTGCAGGACTTCACCGAGCAGCCGACCCGGGAGAACCTGCTCCGCTGGCTGCGGTGCATGGCCTACAGTCCCGAGATCGTCACCGAGGAGTTGATCGAGGAGCGCTGGCAGACAGCGCTGGACCCGGCTGCGCTGGAATCGATCAAAGCCATGTACGGCAAGGAGGCTTTCGCGGCACGCCAGCGTCTGCTGACCGACACCGACCGACCACCGTATTGGGCGATGATGCACAAGGTTGGGTGTCCGACGCTGCTCGCCTGGGGGCGCGATGACCGCCAGACCCCGCTGGATATGGCCTTGCTGCCGATGCGCAGCATCCCGAACGCTGAGCTGCATGTGTTTCCGAATTGCGGGCACTGGATCATGCTCGAAGCAAAGGAGGCGTTCGAACGAATCACCTTGGAGTTCCTGCAACGCTAGATAGTTGGATCCGCAGTTCGGTGTTGAGCGATTACGTAGCACAACACCGAGCGGGCTGGCTTGGCACACCGTACCAACGGTGGTTGCTCATCGAGTACATGGAAGACGAGAGCTGGCTCGATGCGGTCGAGGAGCTCGATCACCTGATGAGAAAGAAGCAGCAGGGCTAACCCGCACATCCGCTTCTGTCCTATGGCGCGCGGCTCGGAACGGCCACACCCGGCCCCCGAATCCGCCGGAATTGGCAACGGATTTGGCAACCGGACGCGGCGAAATCCAGCGGGCCGGGTGATACGGCGCGGACAGGACGGACTGACGAAACCCCGTTGACCAGCACGGAACGGGTTCCGCCGAACGCGGAGGGACCCTGCGCGACGGGTCCTCGTTGGCTCATAACCCAGAGGTCGCAGGTTCAAATCCTGTCCCCGCTACTAGGGGAAACGGCCCGGAACCAATTGGTTCCGGGCCGTTTTCGCGTTGGTTTGGCATCATTGGCCAAACTCAGTGTCATGGATGTGGTGCCGCCGCAGGGGGTTCCATGCCGTCCCAGCATGAAGCTGGCGGCGAGGTCGGCGGCGTCTTCTTCCATGCCGTAGAAGCGGATCTCTGGCAGACCGGCTCTGGCAGCGAGCCTTTTGAATCGTTCCCGGATAGAGCCGGGTAGACGGGCGGCCGTCGTCGTAGGTGAAGACCAGGTCGGTGTTGCGGAAGTCGTCACCGTAGAGCGCTCGCTCGGCGTCCTGGATCGATTTCCATACGCGCAGCGCGGTGGCAGTCTCCTCGTCGAGTGTGATCAGGCGTGCGGAGTCCTCGGTCTTGATCTGAGCGTCCTGGGCGCGCCCGGCGACGACTACCTGGCCATGGTCGCATCTGACCGCCGCGCACTCGATCGTAGATGTACGCGCTGTGCACGATGCGGGTGCGATCGCTGAGCACCTGGCGAGTGTCGGGCCCGATCTTGCGAAGGGCTGTCAGCGCTGTCCGCGCCCGTGCTCGACTGCGAGTGCCGCGGTTCGGGCGCCTGCGCGAAGTATTAGATGCTTTAGAACATAAACTACTAAGAATTCGTTGTGATTTAGCCAGGTGACATGCGCATGCGGTTCGGATTGTATATGTTCGAACGCATATATAAACCGATGGAGCGCCGCTGTCATGTGGCGATCCGACCTGCAAGGAGTTCAACGACGATGAAGTGGCGTGCCCGGGCGGCCGGTGTTGCCGTGACCGTGGTGGGGTTGGTGTTGGCGGGGACGGTGCCGGGGTGGGCGATCCCGTGGGACGGTTTGGGGATCGCGGCCCCGGGGGCGGTGCCGCCGCCGGTTCAGCCGGACCCGGAGTGCACCCAGAATTACGCGACGGATGCGCCGGGCGGCGGAGCTCCGGTGGTCTGGGGGATCGGGCCGATGGAGTCGGGCGGCGGTGGAGCGAAACAGACAACTCCTTTCACGCCCGAGGATCCGGCGCGGGCCGATCAGGCGCTGCGACAGCTGAAACCGGCGGGCAAGCCGTTCGTGGTGCGACTCAACCGCATGTTTTCCGCTGACGGCGACGACGGCATCGCCCGTTACTGGGCGCTGGTCGATCGCTACACCGCACTCGGCCTACAGGTCGAGCTGCAGGTGCGCTACCACCCCGACCCCGCGGACAACGGCAACATCGACAAGTGGCTCGACTATGTGCGCCGCGCGGTCGACGTGTTCGGGGCTAACCCGGGTGTGACCGGTTTGCAGATCACCAATGAGGTCAACATCAAGGTCTCGGCGAATACCTCCGACGGCTACTACGAGGATGCGGAGGAGGCGCTCGTCCGCGGTGTCATCGAGGCGAAAAGGCAAGCGCAGCTCCGGAATTACACCCAGCTCGGCATCGGGTTCAACTATGCGGTGCTGCAGCCGTGGCTGTCGATCGCAGGTAGTACCGCGGGATTCTGGCGGGATATCGGCGCGCTCGGCGGCAACGAGTTCCGGGACGCGGTCGACTGGATCGGCTTCGACTACTACCCGCAGGGACGCCTGCCCTCGCAGCTGGTCGATCCCTATAACAGCATGGTCGGAGCGATGGCGCTGATGCGTAAGTGCTATCTGCCCCTGGCCGGATTCGACAACCGCATTCCATTGCACATCGACGAGGTCGGCTGGGCCACCGGTAGCCAGAGCACCGAAGCCGAGCAGAGTGACGCGATGCAGAGCATCGTTCGCGCGATCAACGACTACCGCGGCGTCTACGGAGTCTCCGAGGCGTACTGGTTCGACCTGCGCGACAACAACAGTCGCAGCCCCAAATCCGACGACTACTACGGGCTGCTGCGTGATGACTACACGCCCAAGCCCGCGTACGACCGGTTCCGGCGCCTGGTCGCCGACTACAGCTGACCCGAGGGGACTTCAGTGCACGTCATCACCAAAATCGGTGCCGCCGCGGCGATTACCTGCATCATGACTGCTACCGCCGCAGCCAACGCTCACGCGGCGCCGCCGCAGACCGCGACTCCGCTGGCCTCGCTCGAAGCATGCCCGGATGGCACCGGTGCGAGTGCGCCGGTGCTCCTCGTCCACGGCACCAATGCGTCGGTCGAGCAAAGCCTGGGTCCGGTGCGCGACGGCCTGCTCGAGGACGGCCGTTGCGTCTACGGACTCGATTACGATTCCCGGCAACCACTTTCGACATCGGCCGACTACTTCACCGCCGCCGTCGACCGGATCCTCGAGCTCAACCACACCGATGCGATCGACCTGGTAGGCAAGTCTCAGGGCGGCTTGATCGCACGCGCGGTGAGCCTCGAATTCGCTGCCCGGCCGGTGAATCCGATCAAGACGGTGGTCGCGATCAGCGGCCCGCAGCACGGCGTGAACCAGACCGTCGCGGGCATCGACGTCACGGCGCTGGTCGCCCAGGTCCCAGGATTGCACGACAGGATGCCGGCGTTGGCCGACATGCTCGCGGGTTCTGCGTATCTGACCGAACTCAACAGCGGTCCGATGACAGCACCCGGCGTGCGCTACACCATGATCGCCTCTCGCGACGATCAGATCGCGACCCCGTTCACCACCGCGTTCATCGACGCCCCGGATGTCACCAATATCGTGATTCAAGACGGCTGCCCCGACGATCACGCGGGCCACCTGGCCGAGACCAGCGATCCTCGCACCGTCGACCTGACCCTGCACGCGCTCGACCCCCAGCTGCACCCCACCATTCGCTGCGCTGCTAACAATGATCGGCGATAGGCCCGACGCCGGCGTGCGGAGTGGCGAACCATCCGTACGGAAGGAGTTGGGAATGCTCGACAATCTCATTCTCGGGATGCTGTCACTGCGGCCACTCTCGGGATACGACCTGGGCAAGTGGATGGACGGGCCCGGCCGGTTCATCGGCTACCGGGTGGCGCTGCCGCAGATCTATCGCACGCTCGCCAAACTCGTCGACCGCGGGCTCGTCGAGTTCGACGTCGATCCGCGTGAGGGCAAACCCGACGCCAAGGTGTACCGGCTCACGGAAGTTGGTCGGCAAGCGTTGCTGGACTGGGCTCATTCGCCCTACGAGCCCGCGCCTCGGCCGATGGACCCCGATTTCATGCTGCGGTTCGTGTTCGCCGGAATCATCGACCGCGACATCGCTGTCCGCGTGCTACGTACCGAACTCGACTACCGGCGCACGCAAATCCGGAACCCTACTCCGATCGACGAGTTGGTCGGAGTGATCGAACCGGTCGTTGATATCGACCAGGACTGGGCCGGACGGGTCATGCGGACGGCGCACAACCATGGTCGATCCTCCATGGCTTCGTACATCGGCTGGCTCGAAATGACGCTTGCCGACTTCGAAGCCGCGGGCGGCATAGCTTGACGGGCGACAGTGTGTCTCCATCCGGCCCAGCGGCCGGATGGAGACACCCGGTTATGTGATAGTCAAGCGCCGCACAAGGATTCAGCCGTGCGACGATCCTCCGGACGAGCCGGTCTTGAGATTCTGTGATCGACTGCGGCCCGCGTCGCCGACGAGGTGGCCGGTTAACGTCGCTCGATGAGGAGGTCGCGTCGCAGCACCGCGGTCAAGGTCCGCATCGCAGCGGCCATATCGAATGATTCGTCCTGCAGCCATTGCTCCTCTAGGCCCGACATGGCCGCGATGACGATCCCGGCCACCGCGACGGGTTCCACATCGGCGCGCACATCTCCGGCCGCGATACCGGCCGTGATGACGCCGGCCAGATTCGCACGGAAGGTGCGGGTGCGTTGCTGCGCCCAGTCGCGAGCGAACTGCGGGGTGTCTTCGGCCCCGAGGTTGCCGAGGTGAGCCAGGCGGGTGAGCTCGCGATTGCGCTGGTTGCGAGCGACGAGGTCGTCGATGATATCCAGGGCTCGTAACAGTGCAGGCCCCTCGTAGCCGCGGTCGATCTCGACGGCGTCGAACGCTTGCTCGTCACGTTCGGCCAGTGCCGCCGCGAGCAACGCTTCCTTGCTCGAGAAATGGTGCAGCAGACCGGATCTGGTGATGCCCGCGGTATCCGCGACGGCAGCCAGGGAGGTGCCGCGATAGCCGCGCGTCGCGAACAGGGCGAGGGCGGCGGTGACGATCTTGGCGCGGCGGGCCGCTCCGGTCTGTTCCGCATCCCGGGTTCTCGCCACTGGTCCGGACTCCTCATGTTCGACTGCCTGGGGTTTCGCACCGAGCCTAATATCGCGGTGCGCCGCCGCGGTGCAGGCATCATCGTGCACTCCTGATGGGCAGTACCGCCAACGCTCCGGCCCCCGCGACGATTGCCACGGCGGGAAACAGCGCGCCGTATCCGCCGGTGGCCGACACGATGCCGGCGGCGGCGAGGGGAGCGATCACATTGGGGAGGGTGGCAGCGATATTGACGATGCCCAGATCCTTGGCGAAGGCTTCCTTATCCGGCAGGATCTCCGAGACCAAGGCCTGATCGACCGACAGGAAGATCCCGAAGCCGATGGTCACCGTGACGCCCCACAGCAGCAGCCCCGTGGCCGTCGGCAACGCGAGCGGCACCAGCGCGGACGCAGCGATGACCAGCCCGCCGATCAACGTGAGCGGTTTGCGCCGACCGGTCCGATCCGACCAGGGCCCGGCCACGGCGATCGCCACCACCAGGCCCGGCAAACCCACCAGCCCGATCAGCGGAACGAGTTTCGCCGCGGCGGCCGCGGAGAGACCGACGTACCCCTGCGCGATGTACATGGTGTAGGTGAGGACCATGTAGTAGCCGCCGAGAATCAAGAAGCGGCCGAGAAACGCCCACCACAGGTCCGGGCAACGCCGGGGATCGATCCAGAATGATTGCGCGGCAGTCTTTGCCGAGAACGCGGGCCGCGGCACATCCCGGTTGTCGGCATCGGGATTGAGGAGCACGAACACGACGACGGCAACCACGATCAGGCCCGCGAAGACCGGATAACCGAGTGGTATCCGGGCCGAGAAAGCCGATGCGACAAGGGGTCCGAGCATGGCCGCGACGATCGTTCCCAGGCCCGCCAGCGTCGAGTACCGCCCGCGAAGCCGGACCGGAACCCGGTCGGGCAGGATCGCCGAGAGCGGTCCGTACACGGCGTTCGCGCCGACGTGCACCACCATCACCGCGATCACCAGCATCGCCAATGAGGTCGAGAGCCCGGCGGTGATCAGACCGACCGCACTCATCAGCACGCCGATCAACATCCACGGCGTTCGACGTCCGAATGTGGACCGGGTCCGGTCGGACATGACGCCGACGACCGGCTGTGCGACCAGCGCTGCCATGGCGGCGGCAACATGCACCAGGGCGAGGTTTCCGACCTTGGCGGCATTGTTGATCTCCTGAACCTGCAGCGCGGCAAAGTAATTCGACGCCGCGAAGGCCAATTGCGGAGCGGCGCTGACGAACGGCACGGTGAGCAGCAGCCGTCGCACTCCGGTGCGGCGCTCAGCGTCCGTTCGCGACATGCGTTTCTCCGGGCACGACAAGAGCGTCGTCGGCCAGTCGCCACATGCGTTCAACCTGGTCACGGAAGGTATCGCGACTGTATTCGGGAAGCGCGAAAACGATCGGAGCGTCACGGCGGATGCCATCCACCGCCAGACGCGCAACCTCGGCGGGCTCGATGCTCATCGGAATCACCCCGGTGCCGAAGGGCTCGGCGGCCGGGCGACCGAACGCTGCGGGCCGGGTGCGCTGGGCATCGAGGATGCGGGTGGCGGCCTGGCCGGGACACAAGGTGGTGACGCCGATGCCGTCGGTGGCGAGCTCACCGCGCAAGCCCAGTGAGAGCCCGAGAATCGCGTGCTTCGTGGCGGTGTAGAGCGCCGTGCCCGCCGGATCGGGCAGAAAGGCGTGGGTGGAAGCGGTATTCATGATCTGCCGCCACCCGCTCGCGGCACGCATGCGAGGCAGGAACGCGTGCAGGCAGTTGAGCATGCCCTCGATATTCACCGACGACAGCCAGCCCCAATCGCCGATCGACGAGTCCGCCACCGACCCGAACAACAACACCCCGGCGTTGTTGCACAACAACTCGACCGACCCGAACTTCGCGTAGGCGGCCTGCGCGAGGGCCTCGGTCGATTCCGGATCGGTCACGTCCACCTGTGCCCCGAGTGCGTCGACACCATCCGCCTGCAGTGCCTCGGCGACCGCCCGCGCCCCGTCGCCATCGAGATCGGCCACGACGACCGACATGCCGCGCGCTCCGAGCTCGGCCGCCAGTGCCGCACCGATTCCGCCCGCCGCGCCGGTCACGACCGCGCTGCGACCCGCGAACCTGACGGGTTCGGGCTGCTCAATTTCGGCCATCGATGTCCCTTTCCTTGATGGATCGACGCACGGAAGCTAGCACACTGACTGCTCAGTCGGTTAGCCTTCGGCGGAGAATTCAGCTCCCCCGGAAAGAGTCCGATCATGCCCCTGAGTCGCGCCCTGGCGGTTACGCTCCTTGCCTTCGCCACCCCGATGTTCGTTCCCGCTTCGTCCGGCGCCGACCCTGTGAACTCGGGTTATACGGTGCCGGATCGGGATTCGTTCTACGCACCGCCCGCGGACCTCGGCTCCTTCCCGCCCGGCGGGCTCATCGCCGACCGCGCGATCACCACGACGCTGCATGTGCCGGTCCGCGCCTGGCAATTGGCCTACCGCAGCAATGATTCCCACGATCAGGCGCGGTTGGCGGTCACCACGGTCCTGGTTCCACTCACGCCCTGGCCGGGACCCGGACCCCGCCCAGCGGTCTCGGTGCAGGTGGCCGAGGATTCGACCGGCACCCAGTGTGCCCCCTCGTATCAGCTGGCCACGGGTGGATTTCAGGGCAACACCGTCGAGGCGCTGCTCGCCCGCAACTGGGCGGTGGCGGTACCCGACCATGAGGGACCCGGCAGCGCCTTCCTGTCCGGACAACAAGCAGGGCACACAGTCCTCGACGGCATCCGTGCCGTCGAGCAGCTCGACGCGGCAGATCTGGGACCGGGCACTCGCTGGGGATTGACCGGCTACTCCGGGGGCGGATTCGCCACGGCCTGGGCGGCGCAGCTCCAACCTGCCTACGCCCCGGAGCTCACCTTCGCCGGGGCCGCGATCGGGGGGCTCCCCGCCGACCTGCCGATCGTGGCTGCCAACGTCGACGGAACCCTGTTCGCCGGTTTCGGTTTCGGGGCCATGGTCGGCCTGCGGCGAGAGTTTCCTGAAGCCGACATCGACAGTGTGCTCAACGATCGAGGCCGCGCGGACCTCGTGCGAGCCGACGGGAAGTGCATGCTCGAGCTGCTGGCGAACTTTCCCTTCCAGTCGGTCGCGGCGGGCACGGCACTTGCCGATCCCTGGCACGATCCGCGATTGATCGCTGTCCTGCAACGCAATTCACTCGGCGCGACGGCCCCGACGATGCAGATCTACAGCTATCACTCGATGGTCGACGAGGTGGTGCCCGTCACCCAGGACGACGAACTCGTCCGTACCTGGCGCGAGCGGGACACCGACATTGTCACGGTCCGCGATCCCGCCGGCACCCACGCCGAAGAAGCGGCGAAAGGCCAAGCGGGCGCCGACGATTACCTCGCGGCGCGGTTCACCGCCACGCCACACTGAACCGACGACGAACGGCCAGCTCGATCGAAGAAGTTCTCGGATTGGGGTTACCGCCGCCACGCTTTTCAAATACGCTACGACCCGTATTCGAATTATGTGGCCGTGGCCACAGGTACCGAGAGGCACTCGCCGATGCTCACCCCCCAGGACGAACTGCTCTGCCACCAGCTGCCCACCACCTTCGACCACGTCCAGCAGAGTGATCTGCGCTGGACCGAGCGCGTGGTGATGTACGGCTTCGACAAGACCCGCCGGGTCAGCGTCATGACCGGAATGGCGCGCTACCCCAACCGCAATCTCATCGACGCCTACGCCATGATCACGGTCGGCGATCGGGCGCACACCATCCGCCTGTCCCGGCAGATCGACACCCGCTACGACGGACTCGGCTCCTGGCAGGTCGGGCCCTTCACCTACGAGATCGTCGAGCCGCTGCGGAAGGTGCGTGCCACCCTCGCCGACAACGAGCACGGCATCCGGCTGCAACTCGAATTCGACGCGCAGTTCCCGGCTTACGAGCAGGAGCCCGCCTTCTTCCGTACTCGGGGGCGGGTACGTGAGGACGCCCGCCGGTACTACCAGAACGGGCGGGTATCCGGCTGGCTGGAGTTCGACGGCGAACGCATCGAGATCGAGCCCGCGGATTGGTGGTTCGGTCGCGACCATTCCTGGGGTACCCGGCACGGCGGAGGCGGCGGGGCCATCAACGAGGGCGGCGGCATACTGCAGCCCGGTGAGATCCCGGACGGCGTCCTCTACTACATGGGCATCTTCCAATTCGACGACGAGCTGGTGCATTTCGCGCAGCGCGAGACTCCGGAGGGCGCGCGCTGGCACTTCGAGGGCACGGTGTTGCCGCCGCTGGATTCGGATACGCCACCGCAGCCGGTCCGCGATGCCGGGCACGATCTGACCTTCCGAGACGACTTCCGCATCGTCAGCGGCGGCGTCTTCACCATCGTCGACGCTCTCGGCAAGACCCGGGAGTTCACCATCACCCCGGTCGGCGACTTCTGGCCCGGCATAGCGGGATACGACTTCTATCGCGGCTACGCGTCGGGCATCTGGAAGGGCGAGGACTGGAGCGACAGCTTCGTCGCCGACCTCACCGACACCCAGGATCTGAAGCAGGCCAGCATGCTCAGTGAAACCTTCTGTCGTGTCGAGACCGAGGGCAAGGTTGGCTATGGGCTGGTCGAAATGGTCTTCCTGGGCCGCAACGAGCGCTACGGGTACGAAGGGTACTGAGCTTTGAGCATCACTCGACTGCCCGCGGAGCAGCTGGCAGCGGCGCTGGAACCCGCTGTGTACCAACATGTCCCGATATCCGGCGCGGCTCGTATCCGTCAATTCACCCGCACCGCTCGCGGATTCGCCACCGAGACGTTCCTGTTCGAGGTCGAGGACGACCGGGGCACGCTTCCGCTGGTCTTCCGTCGGCCGCCGGAGATGTCGCTGTTCCCCGACTACGACCTGCTGCGGCAGGTACTGGTCATGCAGCGGCTGGCCGACACCGATATCCCGGTCGCCACACCGCTGTGGCTGGACCGGGACGGCGGCGGGCTCGGCAGTCCGTACTTCGTCATGAATCGGCTCGCGGGCGAAGCACCCAGCGACTATCCCTCCTATCATTCGGCGGGCAACTACTTCGAGGCCACCCCGGAACAGCGTGAACGCATGTGGTGGGGTTGCCTCGACACGATCGCCGACATTCACCGATTGGATTGGCGGGCACTGCGACTGGACTTCCTGGCGTTGCCGGAATACGGCGCGCGGCCCGTCGAGCAGATCGTGAACTACCTGGACTCCGCGTTGACCTGGGCCACCGAGGGCGAGCAGCCCGAGATCTATCGTCGGGCCGTCGCCTACCTGCGGGCCAACCTCTACGAGCCGGACCACACCACGCTCTGCTGGGGCGACGCGCGCATGTCGAATATCCTGTACGACAACGATTTCCGGGTCAGCGGTGTACTGGACTGGGAGATCGCATATCTCGGTGATCACGAGGCCGATCTGGGCTGGCTGCTGTTCCTGGACTGGGCCAGCAGCGAATTCGAGGGCCGTTCGCCGCTGCCCGGCACCCCGACCCGAGAGCAGACCATCGCCCACTACGAGAACCGCACCGGAATGCCGGTCCGCAATCTCCGATTCAACGAGATCCTGGCCGCCGTACTGCTGTCGGTTCCCTTGCTGCGCATGGCCAATCGCGTCCAGCTGCCGCCGGAGATGAACATCACCGGCTTCTGCACCACTCGAATCGAGCAGTTGCTGCCGTGATTCCTACGTGCCGCCGCGCCGAGCGTCTCGGGCGGCGGCACCGATCAGCGGATGCCGGCCGTGTGGGGAAGGTCGGTCACCGAAGTCCCGACCCACAGTGTGAACGTGCCGGGTTCGACCGCCCAGCCGTCGACCGTCCAGTGCTCGAAAGCCCTTGGTGGCAGCTCGATCTGGATGGTGCGGGCCTGACCGGCGTCCAGCGTGACGGTGGTGAATCCGGCGAGCCATCGGACCGGCCGATCGATGGCGCTGTCCGGGCGGGACAGGTAGGCCTGGAAGACCTGCTTTCCGGTGCGGTCACCGGTATTCGCGACGGTCAGGCTCGCGGTGTGCCCCGAGACCCGCAGATCCCCGGAAGACCAGGTGGTGTAGCCGAGTCCGTACCCGAAGGGGTAGGCGGGTTCGGTCCCGGCCCGTAGCCAGGCGCGGTAGCCGATGTGGATGTCCTCGGCGTACTCGAGCACGCCGTGCTGTGGCGTGGTGTCGAGCACGGGGACCTCGGCGATGGTCCGGGGCCAGGTGGTGGGCAGCCGCCCGCCGGGTTCGACCACGCCGGTGAGAACGTTCGCGAGCGCGTCGCCGAACTCCTGGCCGGGGAACCAGGTCAGTAGCACGGCGGCGACGTCGTCGCGCCACGGCATCTCCACCGGCGCACCGGAATTGACCACGACGACGGTGCGCGGATTCACGGCCGCCACCGCGGCGACGAGTTCGTCCTGGCGGTCGGGCAGCCGCAGCGAGGTGCGGTCGGCGCCTTCGCTCTCGATCTTCTCGCTGGTACCGACCAGCACCACCGCGACCTCGGCGGCGCGCGCCAATTCGACCGCGGCGGCGAACTCTTCGTCCCTGGGGCGTCGCGGCCGGTCGATGCCGAACAGGAAGGCCAGCAGTACCCCGAGCCCGGGCATGGCCTCGGGGACGTCGATGGTGAGGCGGATGTCGACCTGCTGACCGGCCTTCAGGTGCCGGGTCACCGATCGCTGCGGCGGTTCCATCAGCGCCGCGACCGGATCGCCCGCGGCGTCGACGACGTCCTCGTCGATCACCACCGCCCCGTCGATCTCCAGGCGCATCCGGCCGGTGCCGCCGCAGCCGAGCTGCCAGTCGCCCTCCGCGTCGGCGCGCAGCCGCGCGTGAACTTCCATATGCGTTGCCCGGGTAGCCAATTCGTCTCCGAGCAGCACGAGGTGGGCGGTGCCGCGATGCCGCGAGCCGATCTCGGTGTCGTCGTCGAAGTAGCGCACCCGGACACCCGGCGTGCCGATCTCCGGATCGGTGACCAGTTCCACCGGGGCGGGGACCAACCCCTCGATCAAGCGGACGCCCGGCGTATGCGTCACGGGCAGCACGGCGCGCAACCCGGCCAGCGGGGTGCTCACGTGCGTCGGGATCACCGTGGCGCTGCCGCCGCCCATGATGCGAGGTTCGGCCGCGGACGGTCCGAGTAGCGCAACCGTCGTGCCCGCGTGCAGCGGGAGCGTTCCGTCGTTGCGCACCAGCACCATCGACTCGGTGGTGAGGCGGCGCACCAGGTTTCGCGCGTGATTCTCGGTGAAGAACAGTGTGGGCCAGGGTATTCCGTCGAGCGCGCCGACTCGGGTGGCGAACCTCAGGATGCGGCGGACCTTCTCGTCGATCGCGGCCTCGTCGATCTCGCCGGACCGGACCGCCTCGAGCAGCGGTTCGCCCCACAGCATCGGCGGTCCCGGCATACACAGATCGGTGCCCCCGGCCGCCGCCGAGGTGGAGCGGACACCGCCCCAATCCGAGACCACGACGCCGTCGAATCCCCACTCGCCCTTCAGTGGTTCGGCCAGCAGCGGGTTGTCGGACATGGCCGCGCCGTTCACCCCGTTGTAGGAGTTCATGATCATCCACGCGCCCGCCTCGACGGCCCGTTCGAACGGATAGAGGTACAGCTCGCGCAGCGCACGATCGGAGACCCGGACGTCGGCGCTGTAGCGCTCGGTCTCGGAATCGTTGGCCACGTAGTGCTTCGGGCAGGCGCTCACCCCGTGATCCTGCACCGCGCGCACGTATGCGGCGGCCATCTCGGCGGTGAGCAGCGGGTCCTCGGAGAAGCATTCGAAGTGCCGCCCGCCCAGCGGTGAGCGATGCAGGTTGATGGTCGGTCCCAGCACCGCGTACACGTTCTTGCGGCGGGCCTCGGTGGCGATCAGCGCGCCGATCTCGTTGAGCAGCTGCGGATCCCACGTCGCGGCCACCGCGGTGCCGGACGGCAGGCTCACCGACGGATCCGGGTCGTCCAGGTTCTCGCCGCGCACCCCGGACGGCCCGTCCGAGATCGGCATCTCGGCCAGGCCGATGCCCGGATCGCCCGCCAGTCGGAACAGGCTCGCTCCGGAGATGAGTCGGATCTTCGCCGGTAGGTCGAGCTTCGCCAGCAACTGGTCGATGCGGTCGTCCATGAGCGGGTCTTCCCCTTTCAGTTGATATTGCTCTGTTGGTCGGTCCAATGCGCGTTGTGCTCGAATTCGCCTGTTCCCGAGACGAATACGCTGTGCGCCTGGGAATCCCCGCACAGTCGGTCCAGGAGCCAGGCGGTCAGATAGCCGAGGTACCCGTCGACGCCGTCGTTGCAGCCGAGGTTCGTGCAGCCGGGCTGACCCTGGATGTCGTTGTGGCTGGCGTTGATCAGGGCTGCCCGGGCCTTGGGTATCGACGCGGGCAGCGTGTCGTAGACGCCCCGCATTCCGTCGGTCGAACCCGCGGTGGGTACCGGGTCCGCGGTGCCGCTGACGAGCAGCACCGAACTCGTGATCAGGCCGGTGGGGATATCGCAGACGTGCTGCCCGGGGATCAGCGGCGGCAGACTGGAACACAGCCCCTGCGAAGGCATTTCGATGGTGACGGTCGTCTTGACCAGACCGTTCGAATGCGCTGCCGCGTTGAGTGCGCCGAGTCCGCCCTGGGAGTGGCCCATGGCGCCGATCTCGCCGGTATCGAGCTTCCGGTAGAACTCGCTGTCAGGATCGCTGTTCTGCTGTGTCAGATAGCCCACCCCGTCGAGCAGCTGAGCGCCGGTGCCGGTGCTGGTCAGATCGGGGGCGATCACCACGAAACCCCAGGAGGCCAGGTGCGCCAGCAGGAAGTCGTATTCCCGGGGGTGTGCCAGGGTCCCGTCTCCCCAGGCGATGATCGGATGGCGGGTTCCGCTCGCGCCGAGATCCGCCGGGTACCAGATGTCGTACGCCTCGCCGGTGGAACTGCAGCAGTCGGTCCCGGCCCGTTTCGTCACCGGATGCGGGCCCGCCGCGTGATAGATGGCTTCGACCGGTCCGGCGGGCTGATAGTCGGGGGTCGCCTGGGCCGGGGTCCCGGCCGATATCGCAGCGTAGGACAGCGCGATCGCTGCTGCGACGGTACGGACACGGCCGCGCTGCCGTGCGGATTTCTGATTCACGATCGCCGACGTTAGGTGCGCGGAGTCCACCCGGAGCCCGTCCGAATCGTTCTGCAGACACTTGCAGACGGCGGCCGCCGTGGACGTATTCTGACGCGACATTCGATTCGTCCTGATCGGGTCGGTACGCGGAGAGGCGGGGCGCATGACGGAGATCGGGCGTGCGCTGCGCACCGCGCGGCTGGCCGCCGGTCTGAGCTTGCAGGGTATGGCCGGGCGCGCGAACTATTCGAAGCCGTATCTCGGGCAGCTGGAAACCGGCGCTCGCGCCGTTCGTGCGGAACATGTCGCCGCCTACGAGTCGGCGCTCGGGGTGTCGTTGAGTCCGCTGTACGCGCGGGTGCCGGTGGCCGGGCAGGACGACAGCCAGCTGCCACTCGAGTTGTCGTCGCTACTGCTGCCGGTCGCCGCGGTCGGCGGCGGCGCGGGCGGATTCACGCTCGGAGAGCTACGTACGGCCGAGCGATCGGCGCGGTGGGCGCGCGGTCTGCAATGGTCGGATTCGACGCCGCCCCGGCGGGTCGTGATCGACTGGCTGGAGGCGAATCTGCCGCGCCTGCAACAGCTCTCGTCCGGTACCCGGCGCGCGGAGCAGTCGCTACGGGTGGGCGCCGAACTCGCCGATATCGCGGCCGACATGTCCTGGGACATCGAGGACACCGACTCCGCCCGCAGGTTCTATCTGATCTCCGCCCGCCTGGCGCATACCGCGGGCGACGCCGGGCTGGCGGCCGCGGCCCTCGCCGGGCTCGCCATGCAGTATCTGGATCACGGCAGGCCCGAGGACGGGCTGGAGGTCGCGCAACTGGCGCAGTACGTCGCCCGGCGCTCGGCGACCCCGCGGCTACGGGCCGCGCTGGCGCATCTGCAAGCCACCGCCTACGGCATCGTGGGCGACACCACGGCGTTCGAGCGGGAAACCGCGTACGCCATCGAATGTCATCTGGAGGCGGCCGCGAACCCGCCGACGGATACGGCGGTCGACCGCAGCTTGACCGCGTTGAATCTGAGTTTTCTGCTCGGGCCCCGGCGCACCTGGCCGAGTCGCGGCCGGCAGTCGGAGTTGCTCGGTCCCAGCTATCGGCATGTGGTCGCGACCCGTCCGCGACTGGCCGGAGCGGCCTTCGGCATGGATCGAACTCCTTTGCCGGACAACATGGTCGAGCCCGCCATGACGCTGACATCCGTCGCCCGCCTGCAGTTGATGCTGGGTGAACCGGAGCGGGCGGCGCAACTCGTCGGCCTGGCCCTGCCGTTCGTCGGATCGCGAGCCGGTGGCCGCACGGCTGCTCGTCTGCGCGACTTCCATCATGAGTCGAGGCAATTCGCCGAGGTGTCCGATATTCGCGCCGTTCGTACCGCGATCCTGGATGTCACGGCCGACCGCTGAGGCGGCGTCGCCGAGTGCGTTACCCGAGGTTCTCGCGCTGGGTGAGAAGCATCCCCATGACGCCGATCTCCTGGCTCTGCGCGCTGATCATGTCCCGCGCGGCGAGCTTGACGGGTCCGCTGGCGAGCAGCGAATCGGCGGCCTGGGCCATGGCGATGCCGCCGTAGTGGTGTCGGCGCATCAGTTGCAGGAAAAGAACTTCCGCGTCGCGGCCGTGCGCGGCGGACAGTGCGTCGAGTTCGGCCGGGCTCGCCGTGCCCGGCATCGTGGTACCCAAGACCGGGGCGGTCGAGGTGAGGGTCGGGTGCCCGTGATGACCGGAGGCCGGGGTGTCGCCGGCCGCGTGCATCCACGCCATCGGATGCGGATCGGTGGGCGTGACACCGGTCAGCCGCAGCCAGCCCAGCATCATGCCGACCTCGACGCGCTGGTTGTCGGCAATCTGCTGGGCGAGGCCGCGCACCGTCGGGTCGGCTGCGGGATCCAGGCGCTGCGCCATGATCAGCGCCTGCTGATGGTGGGCGAGCATGTCCTGTGTGAACCCGATCTCGATGGCGTTGAGAACCGGTGGGGGAGCAGGCTTTTCCGGTGCGACCAGTGGACGGGCCGCCGCCCCGAGCACCAGCAGGAGCAGGGCCAGCGAGCCGAAGGCCAGGGTGGTGATCCGGTGTCGCCGGGTCGGGAATGATCTCATGTGCTGTCCCTCGTGCAGGGTGACGTCCGATGGAAGGCGGCAGCCGCGGGCCGGGGTGCGGCGATGTCGAGTCGAATAACGTAACAGGTTACTATGTAATGATGACCGCCGATGCGCAGTCGCGTCCCGGACGCCCGCGGGACGCCGACAAGGACCTCGCAGTGCTCATTGCCGCACGCCATCTGCTCGCGGAGGTCGGGTATCCGCAGACGACCGTGGTGGCGATCGCCAAGCGCGCCGGGGTGAACAGCCCGGCCATCTATCGTCGCTGGCCCACCCGGCAGGCGTTGCTGGAGGAGGCCATTCACGGTCCGGGTGGCCACGCGCTGCCCGCGCCGACCGGTGACCTGCGCGCGGATCTGGCCACCTGGGTGCGGATCTTCCTGGTCCGCGCCGAGAGTCCCGCCGCGCGGGCCGGAGTGCCCGGGCTGCTCGCCGACTCGCAGACCGAGGAGGCACGCCGCCGGTTGCTCGCCATCGGTGCGCCGATCCGAAAGGCCTTCGCCGAACTGCTCGGCGGCGCGGTGGACGACGGCCGCATCCCGCCGGGCGCGGACCCCGACCTGATCTTCGAAATACTCTCTGGCACAACCACATTCCATGCCCTGGTACGCGGCGGTGAGGACAGTGCGTCGTTCGTGACCGCGCTGGCCGATGCCCTGCACACCATGGCCGCGGCCGGGGCGTGAGCGGGCGGGAACCTGCCATCCCTGCCTGGCGCGGGTGTGGGGGATGACCGATCCGATTCCCGGGTGAGCCCGTGGCGCACCCGGGTCCGTGCTCAGGAGCCGACCGTCGAATGCTGGTCGGCCGGAGGCGCGTACACCTCGGGCGCGAGTTGCAGGGTCATGAAACCGTTGTCGGCGCAGGTGACCCACAGTTGCGGGCCGTGCCATTCCGGGGGCGACATGCACCAGTCGGCGGACAGGTCACCGAGGGCGACCTCGCCGCTGCGCGGGCTCACTGCCTGCGCTGGATCGAACGCCCCCTGATTCAGCGCCTGCATCACCGAAGGCGCACTGAGCAAAGGGATTCCGATGATGGAGGCCAGGGCATGCGGGGAGTTCCACAGCTCGGCGTTGTGCCCGGTGAGCGCTCCCGGGTTGTAGTACGCGATCTCGCGTACGTGGAAGGGGTCGCGGACGTCGAAGACCCGGATCCCGGAGGAGATCCATCCGCAGGCCAGCGCCGTCGGATCGGCGGGGCGATCGGCCGCGCAGTAGTGCGAGTCGTAGGCGAAGACGGACCCGCCCATGCTGGAAGCGATTGCGGCGGCGCGGTTTGCGACCAGGTTGACCTCGAGTTTGATCGAGTTCACGACGCGCGGCCGGCTGTCATCGGAGATGTCGATGACCTTCACACCACCGGATCCGGCCTCATCGGCGGCGAAGACATAGGGATGGCCGCCGTAGGTGACCGGTATCGCGTGCTGGGTCGCCCATCCGTCCGTCCACGTGGTCTGGGAAATCACCGGGACCTGTGGATCCGGGTCGCGGCGCTGAACGGCACCGGTGTCGAGCACGCTCATTCCGCCCAGATTGTTGGCCAGGTACATGCGATTGCCATCGGCGCTCATGCCCAGGCCATGCATGGACGTGCCGGGCATGCCCTGCCAGATGACGTGTGGCTGAGCCGGATCGGTGAGATCGACGGCACTGACGATGCCGGGCAGGACGCCCGAGGACCAGTAGGTGTTGCCGTCGGGCGAGAACCCGCCTTCATGGCCGGTGAGTGGAACGGGCATGGCGAGATCGGTGCCGGGGCCGGGATTGAGCAGTACGGGGTGCGCACAGTCGGAGACGTCGTACACCGCGATGAGTCCGTACCCGGTCAGCGCCGGAACCCCCACGCCCACCAGGAGTTTGCGAGTCTCGTTGACCTTGAGGCTCTCCCAGGTTCCGGCCAGCATGGCCGGTGCGGTGAGCGTGTCGGTGAGCACGGGATTCGCCGGATCGGACACGTCGAGCACCTGCACGCCGCTGGTGGGACCGACCAGATCGCCGGGGAAGAAGCTGCCCAGGTACGCGCAGTGATCGAAGGTGGTCGAGGTGATGCCGCCACCCCGACCGGCGTAGCCGCCGAGTCGAGTGATGTTGCAGCGGTAGCCGTTCGTGCTGCGGCCGCTGTCGCGGTCGGCGGCCGGGACGTCGCCTTGCAGGCCGGTTTCCGTGAGCGCGGTGTCGTCGCAGTGCGCGCGCGGCACCGCGCGGTCGGCGATGTCGTCGAATTCCTGGACCGAATCGGGGGAGCTCGGCGTCGGCTGCCCGATGGCGACTCCCGAGGGGAGAAGCGTTGCGGCGGCGGCGATTACCAAATAGTGCCGAATGCGGCGGGCTGGGATAGTTCTCATTGTTCTGCCCTCACCGATGAGGGTGCCTTCCTACTCGGATGCGGCTGTGTTGCAGGGAGCGGGCGTGACCTGAGGCATCTCGAATAACGTAACATGCTACTATGTAATTGTGAAGATCGACAGTGTGCTGGACGTGCGGCAGGGGTTCGAATGACCGGCGTGCGCGTCGAAATCGCCGGGGGCACAGCGGTGGTCACGCTCGATCGTCCGGAACAACGCAACGCCATGACCGGGGCGATGGGTCGCGCCCTCGGGCAGGCCTACCGCGAGCTCGACGGCGATGACGCGGTCCGGGTGGTGGTGCTGACCGGGGCCGGGTCCGCGTTCTGCGCCGGAGCCGACCTCTCGGCCGGCGCGGATACCTTCGAAAGCCCCAGTGACAGCGGATTTTCCGCCTCGCCGGTGGATCCGCCCGCCTTTGCCCTGCGGAAGCCGGTGATCGCCGCCGTCAACGGGCACGCGATCGGCATCGGCATGACGCTGGCCATGCAGGCCGACATCCGGATCGTCGCCGCCGACGCCCGCTACGCGATCCCGCAGGTGCGCTTCGGCGTGCTGCCCGATGCGATGGCGCACTGGACGGTGGCGCGGGTCGCGGGGATGGCGGTGGCCGCCGATATTCTGTTGTCCGGCAGAACATTCGACGGCCACGAGGCGTGCCGACTCGGGTTGGCCAGCCGCTGCCTGCCCGCCACCGACGTGCTGCCCGCCGCCCTCGACGTCGCCCGCGACCTGGCGGTCAATGTCGCACCCATGTCCGCGGCCCTGAGCAAAAGGCTGCTCTGGGACACCGCGATTCGGGGCTACCACCCCACCCGCGTCGCGGAACTCGAGACCGAACTGCACCTGCGCGTGATGGGCCGCGCCGACGCCACCGAAGGCGTCTCCGCGTTCCTCGAACACCGCGATCCGGTCTGGTCGGCTCGACTGTCGGCCGAATGGAAGGACCTGCCCGCGTCATGAACACTCCTCCGCACCGGTTCGCGGCGGCGCGAACATCCGCTCTCGATGGAGCGGTGCGAACCACCGATGAGGTACTCGACGGCGTGGATCTCACCGGGCGCACTGCCCTGGTGACCGGGGCGACCAGCGGGCTCGGCGGCGAGACCGCTCGGGCACTGGCCGCCGCGGGGGCCACCGTCGTGCTCGCCGCCCGGGACTTCGAGGCCGCGGTCTCCCGTGCCTGCCGCATCCGCAGCCTCCACCCGAAGGCCGACCTGGATGTGGTCCGGCTGGACCTGACCGACCTGGACAGCGTGCGCACCGTCGCCGGCCTGCTCGCGGTGCGGCGCTCGGGCCTGGACCTGCTGATCAACAACGCGGGGGTGATGTACCCACCGCTCACCCGAACCGCCCGTGGGCTCGAATTGCAGTTCGCCACCAATCATCTCGGGCATTTCCTGCTCACCACCGAACTGCTCCCGCTGCTGACCGCCACCGCCACCCGGACCGGGATTCCGGCGCGGGTGATCACGCTGTCCTCCGACGCGCACCGCGCCTATCCGGTCGACCTGGCGGACCCGCAGTTCGTGCATCGCCCGTACGACAAGTTCATCGCCTACGCGCAGTCGAAGGCGATGAACGTGCTGATGACGGTCGAATTGCAGCGGCTGCTCGGCGATGCGCCCGTCGGCGCGTACGCCGTGCATCCGGGGATCTGCGTTACGGGATTGGCGCGCTTCATGTCTCGCGACGACTTCGCCCGCATGCGACAGCTCACCGTGCGCATCCCGGGTCGGCTGGCCAACCCGAAATCACTCGAGCAGGCGGCCGCGACCTCGGTATGGGCCGCCACGGCAACGGAATTGGATCGGCATCGGGGTGCGTACCTGGCCGATTGCGCGGTCGGGAGAGCGGGCAGCCACGCCGTCGATCCGGACACGGCGTATGAGCTGTGGGAGCTGTCGGCCCGGCTGACCGCCGCTCATCGATGACCTTGTCCCGGAGGCAATTCGCCTCCGGGACAGGGTCATTCGATATGAAGCGCGATCATCGCGGGATCAGAACGCGGTGCCTCCGGTCGCCGGTGTCCGCCCCGACTTCATGATCACCGCACCGAGCAGCGCGATCGCCGAGGTCGCCACCACGAAGTAGAAGCTCAGCTCATATCCTCGATCGGAGAACAGCAGCGGCACCTGCTGTGTCACCGTGGGAGCTCCGGTCACCGAGACCACCGCCTCGACCGGGTTCGCGTTGAGGAACGCCGTCGCCACCGAAATGCCGATGCCCGCGCCCATGGCCTGCATGACGCCGAGCATGCCCGCACTGATGCCCTGCTGTTGCGCGGGCACCGCCTCCACGATCAGGTTCGGCATGGTGGCGTAGTACATGGCGAAGCCGGTGCCCATGATGGCGCCGAGTACGGCCATCGTCACCCAGCCGTGCCCGAGCATCGCGTAACCGAGGCCGGTGACCACGAACACCGCCAGTGCCACCACCAGAGGTCGCCGCCCGCCGACCCGGCGCACCCACAATCCACCGAGGAAGCCGAAGAGCATGGAGATCAGAGACTGCGGCAGTGTGACATGGGTGGCGAACTTCATCAGGCTGAAGCCCTCGCCGTAGCTGTAACCCGGATCCAGCCTGGCCTGCACCATCTCCGGCGACAGCCGTGAGAGTACTTCCGCCTCGGGCACTTTCACCGCCCCCGGTGGCAGCGTCACGCCGGGCGGCAGCGACGCCTGCGCCTGCGACTCGGCCTGTTTCTGTGCCTGGGCGAGCGCCTGGGTCTTCACCTGTTCATAGGTCGCCGCCCGGGCCTGCGCTACCACCTCGGACGAGGGCGGTGACTGAATCATGTAGCTGGGTCCGTAGGACTGCACGCCGATCATCAGCGAGCCCAGCAGCGCGATGAACAGCACCACGCTCACCCGCGGCGTGAACAACAGCTTCATATCCATGATCGGCTGGCGCGCACGCATTTCCACGACCGGGAACAGCACCAGCAGCACCAGGCCGCCGATCAGCCAGGCCAGGGTGCTCGGCCGCAGCCAACCCCAGTCCTGGCCCTTGTCCAGGTAGATGAGGGTGAGGGTGGCGCCCGCGCCGAGCAGCAGCACGCCGAGCACGTCGAGCCGCTGCGGGGTCCGCAGCTTGCTTTCCGGCACCACGAGGACCAGCAGCGGAATCATGACCAGGGTGAAGACGAACAGGAACCAGAACATGCCGCGCCAACTGGTGTGATCGGTGATGTAACCGCCGACCAGCGGGCCGATCAGCGCGGAGATGCCCAGACCGGTGGAGGCGATGCCCAGCCCGACCGGAACCAGCTTGCGCGGCATCAGGTCTCGGATGAGCCCGTAGGACACCACGGTGGTCGCGATGGCCGTCGCTTCGAGGCCCCGCCCCAACAGGAACAGTCCCCAATTGCTGGTGACGGCGCAGAGGGCGGTGCCGATCAGGAACAGCACACCGCAGATCAGAAACAGCTTCTTCTTGCCGTAGATATCGCTGAGCTTCCCGATCAGCGGCGACACCGCGGCGCCGATCACGCCGAAAACGATGATGGCCCAATTGATATTGGCGCCCTCGCTCGGGAACGAGGGCGCGATCTGCCGCAGCGCGGCCGCGACCATCACGTACTGCATCGGGGAGATCTCGGTGAACAGCACGATGACGGCGAGAACCGAGTAGATCCTCAATTTCGAAGCTCCGTCGAGCCGGGCTGAATCGTCGAGGGCGGGGCTCGGCGGCCCCGCGTTGTCGACAGAGGTGGACATAGCGCGTCCTCCAGAAGGGGGTGGGTAGCACGTCGGCGTGAAACGTGTCACATCCCTGACCTGGGCCGCGCCGGACGATTCCACTCACCGGGACTCGGGAACGCATCCTTGCCCGAAATATGCCTGGCCGGAATAGAACTCGACCGAAATACCGCAGGCCGCAACGAGCTATTCTTCGCCTCGCTCGACGAGCTCATCGCCGCCGCCATGGAGATGAGCGCGACTCGTCTGGTCGCCCGCATCGACGAGGCGCGGATTCGGATAGTCGACCAGCACCTTGGGGTCGAAGGACTTGTCGACAGCTTCGTCGACCTCCTGCTCGGCGTGTCCGAGACCGAGCTCGCCGCCGAATTCGAAATCTATCTCCAGTGCCGCCATCAGCCCGCGCTGCGCGAACTCGCGCACTCGATGATGGCTGGATTCGAACAGTCTGCCGCGTCGACCCTGGCGGCCCTGGGTGTGACCGAGCCGTCCGCCGCACGCGCATTCGTCGCACTCGTGGATGGTTTTGCCCTGCAACGGTTTGCGTGGCCGCGTGGTCGCGAAGATCGCGCCGCGCTCGGCGACGGGCTGCGCGCCTTTCTGCGGGCCTACGTGTCCTAGTCCGGCCTGCCGCCCTCGATCAATTTCGTGGCTGGACGTGCACTGTCAGCACCGGCTTGTCGTCGTCGGATTCGTCGGGTCCGGAGACCTGGTCCCACATGGTGTCGATCATCGGCTGTAGGAACAGCTGTCCGAGTTGGCGGACGATGATCTCGATGATCTGGGTCGAGTCGCGGCGGTGGGTGGAGGCGATGCCGGCCTCGCGCGCCTTGGCCACCTCGCTGCGCGTCAGCTCGGTAAGGCGTTGCAGCAGTTGACTTTTGGATCCATTGGGGTCGAGTAGGGCGCGTCGCAGGTAGTTCACCACCGCCGGATTCGACTCGAGCATTCGTTCCACCGCCGCGTCGCGTGCCGTGGCGACTTCGCGAGGGGTGCCGGTCGTGGGCGCCTGTGCGACGGCCTGGGCGAAGTAGTCGACGATCAGCTGTTCGACAGCGGTGCGGATGCCGTCCTTGGTTTTGAAGTGGTGCACGAGCAGCCCGACCGTGACGCCTGCGGCGGTGGCGATGGCTCGCATCGAGATGCGGTCCTCGCCCTGCTCCGCGTAGAGGTCCATCGCCACATTGCGGATGCGTGCTTTCGCGGTCAGGTCGTCCACGCCCGCGCGTGGATCGGCACTCGTTCCCATCTGGCTCGTCTTCGCCACCCGGGGCACCGACCACTGGGAAGAGCTGGCCGAGCGGGCGGACTTCCCGCTCACCGGCATTCGCAGTCGAACACAGGAGAAGTGAAGCGGCACTTCGAATCGAGCTGGGCCATACCGGGTCTGGCCGCGGTCATGCTGCAGATGAACCTGCGGCTGTCCATCGAGGATCTGAGTTACGTCACCGATCACGCCGAGGCGTCCTGGGTGCTGGTCGACGAGAGCCTGCTGCCGATCGCCGAGGCGCTGGCTCCGCACGTGCCGAAGGTCGAAGGCTGGATTGTCATGTCGGATCGGCCGCTCTCGGAAATCGAGACCGCACTGCCGAACGTGCTCCACTACGAGGATCTGATCGCCGCCGCCGATACCGAGCTCGACTGGCCCGTCATCGATGAAACATCCACCTACAGTGCGTGTTACACGTCGGGAACGACCGGCCGGCCGAAGGGCGTCTACTAACTCGCACCGCGGCAGCTATCTGCACGCGATGGCCATGGCCGCCGCGGTCGGCCTGCGCCGCGACGACACCGCCATGCTCATCACCCCGATGTTCCACGGCCAGTCCTGGGCATTGCCGCATACGGCCGTCTGGGCTGCCGCCAAGATCATCCTGCCGGGCCGCTACATGGCCGAGCACACCGAACTGCTCGTCGACATGATGATCGCCGAGAACGTCACGGTCGCCAACGGTGCCCCGGCGATCTTCCAGCCGATGCTGGACTACATCAAGACCCTCGCGGTGAAGCCGGACTTCAGCAGGGTCCGGCTGCTGTCGGGGGCGACCGAGCCCGCGCTGTCGCTGATGCGGGAGTTCTACGAGCTCACCGGAGCCGATCTGGTTCAGGGCTACGGCGCGACCGAGACGACACCTCTGATCGCCATGAACATCGGCATCAAACCCGCGCTGCGCGGCGCCATCAGCGACGACGAGAACTGGGATCTCAAGCGCTGCCAGGGATTACCCGTCTCGGGCATCGATATCCGGATCGTCGACGCCGACGGCAACGACCTGCCGCACGACGGAAACAGCGTGGGCGAGGTGCTGGTTCGCGGCCCGTGGGTCATCGAGCGCTATCACAAGCTCGACGACGACGCGGATCGCTTCCTCGACGGCTATTGGCGCAGTGGCGATGTCGGCAAGATCTATCCCAACGGTTACTTCAAGCTGACCGACCGCATCAAGGACGTCGTGAAGAGCGGCGGCGAATGGATCTCCTCCATCGACATGGAGAACGCCATCGTCGGACATCCGAAGGTGCGGGAGGCGGCCGTCATCGGCGTCGCGCACCCGAAATGGCAGGAACGCCCGCTGGCCCTCGTGGTTCCCGTCGCGGGCGCGGAACTGACCCGGGACGACATCCTCGCGGTGCTCGATGGCCTGTTCGCCAAATGGCAACTGCCCGACACGATCCTGTTCGTCGACGAGCTCCCACCCTCGCGCTGCCCAGCCAGTACGCGTACCTACTTCAGCACCTGGCCTCCTGGGGTTTCGTGGTCATCGCCGCCGAGAACACCGCGACCGGTAGCGGGACCGACATCCTGGCGGCCGCGAACTACCTGGTGCGGCAGGACAGTACGCCGTCGAGCAGCTTCTTCCGGAAGTTGAACACCGACGCGATCGGAGCGGTCGGCCACTCCCAGGGCGCGATCGGCTCGCTCAACGCCATGATCGCATCGCACGGCGCCATCAAGACCGCTGTCACGATCGAACTTCCACTGCAGCTGAGTTGCCTGCCCGGACTCTGTGCCGACACCCGCAGGCTCGACCAAGGCTCGGTCTTCTTCGTGAACGGCGCGGCGGACAGCATTGTCTCCCCATCGACCCAACCGGGGCAGGCGAACGGTTTGCAGTCCAACCAGGCCTACTACGACGCCACCCCCGCGACGATCACCAAGGCCCGGGCAACTCTGAACGGCGCCAACCACAACGACGTACAGGGCCAGCCCGACTGCGCGACCGCCAGCGTCCCCTGCGGAACCGGCGTATACGGCTACCTGGGCTACCCGACCGCCTGGTTGCTGGATCAGCTGGGCAACGACGCCCGCGCCCACAGCGTCTTCGTCGCGGGCACCGGTGAACTCTTCGACGAGACCTCGACGTGGAGTAATCAGTACAGCAACATCACCGGCTGATCGACCGATTCGGGTAGCCGACCGCAGCGAAAGCCGATGGCGCGGATGTCAGCTGTCCGATGCCCTGTCCGGCGGATTCCACCGGACAGGGCGCCTGCTCGAGCGAGAACCGAAGCGGTCGGCCCCCGCCTCCCGCGGCTCCGATCAACCGGATCGGCCACAAGAACGACCTTGCCGCCGCGGATCGAGCGGCGGTCGTTTGCTGGATATACGCTGTTGAGATGGAGCCGCCCGAGGTCACCCTCGAGAACTGTGACGCCGTCTACGACTATTACCGCGATCACCGTCAGAATCTGGTGAAGGCGAAAGCGGCGTACTGGTTGCTCGGGCGTCGCTTCCAGCCGCGCGTAGCGTTCGCGCCGGGGGCGCGAAAAGCATTGCAGAACTTCATCTCCGAAGGTCGGCCGTTGCTGATCAGCATCAACCACCTGTCGGAGCAGGACCCTTACACGGTGAGCGCGGCCGCGTGGCGCAGTCCATTGCGGCCGGTCATCGGGCACACCAGGGTGCTGGCCAAGCACGAGGTGTTCGCTGATCCCAAAATGCGGAACGCGCTCGACATGATGGGCGGCCTGCCGGTTTTCCGCAGCAAGGACCATGACAGCCGCCCGGTCGTCGTTGCTTCGGAGCGATTGATCGACACCTGCGCGGTAGTCCTGGCGCGGGGCGACAGCATCGCCTTGTTCCCCGAGGGCACCTGCAACTATGTCGACCACACGCGGGTGCTCGAGCTCGGCGGCGGTATCGGCCACATCGCCTGTCGCGCTCGCGAACTCGGCGCGGACCCCGTGCTGGTCAGCCTCGGACTCAGCTACGGCCCCCGGCCGGATCCCGCCGTCGAACTACGGAAGGCAGATGTCCGCTCGGCGAGCTTCTACTTCCGGATGCCGCTCGGCGAACTGCCGTCTGAGCCCGCCGACATCACGCGTGTGGCTCGCGAAGAACTACAGGCCGCGCTCGACGGAGCGATCGCGGGCTACTGAGCGCGGGAATGCCGCCACCGGCGCGCTCCGGGGGAGTACGGCATTGGCGGCATCGAGGTCGACCGACGAGGGGACGCGGGTCGGCTATGCCGCGCCTAGCACGAGGTGAACGAAGGTGCCTGAGAGGCCGTAGGTATTGACTCCCGCGAAGGCCGGGCCGGGGTAGGGCCAGTCGAGGCCGGTGCGTACGGGGGCGATGCCCAGGCCCGACCAGTCGACCGCTGAGGTGGGGTGGTCGCAGTGCAGGGTGGCGGGGATGTGGCGATGCTTCAGTGCGAGAGCGGTTTTGATCAGACCCGCCAGGCCGCCGGCGGCCTCGGAGTGGCCGAGATTGGATTTGACGGATCCGACCAGGCAGGGCTGTTCAGCGGGGCGATGGCGGCCGATCGCGGTGCCGATGGCTTGCAATTCGAGGTGGTCGCCAGCGGGCGCGGCATTGCCGTGCGCTTCGAGGTAGGCGAGTTGTTCGGGGGCGAGACCGGCTGTCGCGCAAGCGCGTTCGATGACCTGGAGGTAGCCGTCGATGGAGGGTGCGATCACGGCTTTGGCGGTGCGGCCCTTGCTGGCCTGGGCGCTGCCGAGGATGACGGCGTGGATGGGGTCGCCGTCGCGGCGGGCATGGGCGAGGGTCTTGAGGACGAGCACTCCGGCGCCATCGCTGCGGACGAAACCATCGGCCTCCTCGCTGCCGAAACGGCAACGGCCGGAAGGTGAGAGCATTCGGGCCGCCGCGTAGCCGAGGGTGTGATCGGTGCCGAGGACGAGGCTGACGCCGCCCGCGAGTGCGGTCTCGCATTCACCGGTGCGCAGCGCCTGACAGGCCAGATGGACAGCCAGGGTTCCGGACGAACACGCCGCGTCGACGGTGGCGCACGGGCCGCGGAGATCCCAGGCATAGCCGATCCGGCCCGAGGCCATGCTGCGGGCGGCCGCACCGGCGATGGCGTACATATCGGCGGGCCGATCGGGTGAACGGGTGTCCCAGTGTTCGGAAGTGCTCTGCCCCATGAAGATTCCGATGGGTTGCCCGCCCAGCTGATTCTCGTCCAGCCCGGCGTCACGCAGGGCATCACGAGCCGTCAGCAGCAGCGCCCGGTGCTGGGGATCCAGTTCGGCGTTCTCGCGGTCGGTGATGTGGAAGTCGCCGGGCCGGAAGTCGGCCGTGCAGTCGGGGAACTCCGTGGCGGCCAGTGCGTCGGTGCCATCGCAGAGCAGTCGCCACAGTTGCCCGTGGTCGGCGGCCCCGGGGAATCGGCAGCCCATTCCCACGATCGCGATCGGCTCGTTCGAACTCATGCACACCGTCCGTTTCATCGACACGTACTCAGCTGGAGATCGACCGAACAAGATCGCCTTTACGATAGCCGGGCGCTATCGATCGTTGGACGCCCGATGCTGGTCGGCGCGGCCGAACACCGTACTTCGGTCTTCTCGAGCAGAAAAGGTGTCCCAAATGTGCGGTATCGCAGGCTGGGTGGATCCATGCGGCCTCCTTCTGGACGGCGAGCGCATCGCGGCCGCCATGGCCGCGACGCTGGCTCGACGCGGCCCCGACGGTCACGGCGCGTGGGCCGACTCGCATGCCGCGCTCGCACATAGACGCCTGGCCGTGCTCGATCCCGAACACGGGCAGCAGCCCATGATCGTCACCGACGACGACAACCGCACCCTCGCGGCGCTGGCCTACACCGGTGAGGTGTTCAACCACGCCGAGCTGCGCAACACACTCGAGTTGCTGGGCCACAAGTTCAGAACGCGCACCGACACCGAGGTGGTACTGCACGCGTGCCGGGAATGGGGCCTGGAGGCGGTCGACCGTTTGCACGGCATGTTCGCGTTCGCCTACTGGGATGTCGCCGAGCGGCGCCTGCTGCTGGTACGCGATCGGCTCGGCATCAAACCGCTGTGTTACCAGATCGATGGCGCCGGTGTGCGTTTCGGATCCGAGCCCAAGGCGCTACTCGGTACGGGCACCGCGGCGGCGATCGATACCGATGGGCTGCGGGATTTCCTGACCTGCGTTCGCACGCCCGGCCGCACCCTGATTCGAGGCATCCGCGAGGTACGGCCGGGCACCGTGCTCGTCGTCGATCCGCGTGGCGTTCGCGAACATCGTTACTGGCAACTGGAATCGGCCCCGCATACCCATGACCTCCCCACCACCGTCGATACCGTCCGCGAACTCCTCGACGACATCACCTCCGACCAGCTACACGCCGATGTGCGCCTGGGCGCGCTGCTGTCGGGCGGATTGGATTCCAGCGCGCTCACCGCGCTCGCCCAGCGCAGGCTGCACCCGACGGGCAGCGCGCTGCCGACGTTCTCGGTCGATTTCGCCGGGAATACCACCGATTTCACGCCCGATGCGTTGCGTTCCACCCCCGACGCACCCTTCGTGCGGGATATGACGGCCCACTGTGGCTTCGACCACCGTGACATCGTGCTCGACGCCGCCGCCCTCACCGATCCCGCACTGCGAGCGGCGGTCGTGGCCGCCCGCGATCTACCCGCCGCCGGCGATATGGACGCCTCGCTGTACCTGCTGTTCCGGGCGGTGCGCGAACACGCCACCGTCGTACTGTCCGGTGAATGCGCGGACGAGGTGTTCGGCGGCTATTCGTGGTTCCACGATCCACAGGCAATCGAGCGAACCGACTATCCCTGGCGATATTTCGCGGGCCGCAGCGGCACGTACCGGGCGCTACTGCGCGAGGACGTCGCGGCCGAACTCGACCTCACCGCTCACCGCGCCGAACACTACCGCCAGGCCCTCACTCGAGTGCCCACGCTGCCAGGCGAATCCGCGAGCCAGCGGCGCATGCGCGAAGCATTCTGGCTGCATTTCACCCATTGGCTCCCGGATCTGCTCGACCGCAAGGATCGCCTGTCGATGGCCGTCGGCCTCGAGGTACGCGTACCGTTCTGCGACCACCGCCTGGTCCAGTACGCCTTCAATATCCCTTGGCAGCAACAGACTTTCGACGGCCGAGAGAAGTCACTGTTGCGCGCCGCGGTCGCTGATCTGCTGCCGCACAGCGTCATCGCCCGCACGAAGGCTCCGTACCCGATCACCAACGACCCCGCCTACGACCGAAGCCTGCGCCAGCAGGCCGTCGACCTGATCGCAGACCCCTCCGCTCCGGTCTGGGACTTCCTCGACCGCAACCGATTACGAGAGCGCCTGCACCGTCCGCTCACCGACCGTGCCACCCGCTCCGGCATCGACTTCGCTCTGCACCTCGAGATCTGGCTCCGCCGCCTCGCGACCCCGACCCGCGTCGGGTGATCGCGGGGTCACGCCGATGTCGAGTCACGTGCCTTGCGAGCCAGACGACCGAGTGCGGTGGCGACGGCGTCCGGCTGGGCGGTTGGGAGCTTCACCCAACTCGAGGGCTCGTGTCCCCGGGGATGTTGGAGGTTATGCGGTTGTTGACGCCCTGTGACAGCGGTTACATTTCCATTCGAAATGTATTGCTCGTCCTCGGGAGTCCGCTGTGTTCGATGTCGACCTCACGCGTAGATCCGTCGCGCGCGGGGGGACATGGCTGTCGTTGGCGGCGACCCTCGCCGCACCGCTCTGTGCGCTGCTGATACTCGTGTTTCACGCTTTGTGACCCGCCGGAGTGACCGGCGTTACAGTGGGGGGAACGTGAAGGAAAGCCATTGAGCACTGTTGCGCAGGGCAGCCCGTGGGTTGCCATTCGGCCGGGGGATGACGTCGGGCAGTTGGCGGCGCGAATGTCGTTCGCGCACAGGTCTTTCATCGAGGGGGACGGGTTGCCGGCGGTGCGGCCGGGTGGGGGTTCGGTGCGGCCGGTGGTGCTGGATTCGTGGGTGCGCAGTCGCAGTAGCGGGGTGGATCCGGATGGGTTCGGTGGTGCGCCCGCGTTGGCGGAGCTGGATTTGCGGAGGCATCGGGCAACGCATCCGATGGCGTTGATTCGGCCGGTGGTGGGCAAGCTGTTGGTGGAGGACGCGGCGGAGTCCGGGTTGCTGGTCGCGATCAGTGACGCGCGGGGGCGGCTGCTGTGGGTGGAGGGGGATTCGCAGGTCAAGGATCGGGTCGCGGGGATGAACTTCGTCGAGGGTGCGGACTGGAGTGAGGACCGGGTCGGCACCAATGCGCCGGGGACCGCGCTGGCGCTCGATCATCATGTGCAGATCTTCGGGGCGGAGCATTTCAGTCGGGTCGTGCACGAGTTCAGCTGTACCGCCGCGCCGGTGCATGATCCGTTGAACGGCAAGGTGATCGGCGCGATCGACATCACCGGCGGTCCGCGGGTCGCCGCGCCGGAGGTGCTGGCGCTGATCCGGGCGACGGTGGTGGCGGCGGAATCGGAGTTGCGGCTGCATCTGCTCGGTGCACCGGCGCTGCCCGATCCGGGGACCGCGTCCTTGCAGGTGCTGGGCTCTGGACGGCCCTCGCTCATCATCGAGGGTGAGCGAATTCGCTTGTCGCCGCGGCATGCCGAAATCCTCGTGCTGCTGGCCGAACATCCGGAGGGGCTGAGCGCCGACCACCTCGGCATGCTGCTCGACGAGTCCGAACTCGATCCGGTGACGGTGCGCGCGGAGATGTCTCGGGTTCGAAAGATATTGGGTGAGAACGGGATCGGGTCACGTCCGTATCGCCTGCTGATGGATCTGGATTCCGATCTGAACACCGTGCGGCGGGCGCTGGCGCGTGGCGACGCAGGTACAGCGTTGCGCGCGTATCCGGGCCTGCTGCTGCCGCATTCGCTCGCGCCCGGCATCGTCGAGTTGCGCGCGGAGTTGCACGGCCTGCTGCGTGCGCGCCTGCTGTCGGCCGGTGATCCGCGCCTGCTGGCTCGCTGGACCAGTTGCGTGAACGGGCGTGACGACATCGCCGCCTGGGCCGCGTATCTCGGCTCGCTGGACCGCAATTCGTCGCTGTATGCCCAGGCGGAGGCGCAGTTGGCGCTACTGGATCACAAGCTGGGCATCTGACCAATAAATTGCAACCTTGCTGCAACCCATTTGTTTGTAGTGTCCTGGATCACATCTGACCGTCATGTCTGTCAGCAGATCGAGGAGCCTTCGATGACCGTCTTCGCCCGCCCCGGCGCACCCGATGCCGCGATGTCCTACCCCTCCCGCTACGACAACTGGATCGGTGGCGAATGGGTGGCACCGGTCAAGGGTCAGTACTTCGAGAACCCGACCCCGGTCACCGGGCAGACGTTCTGCGAAATCGCCCGGGGGACAGCGGAAGACATCGAGCTCGCCCTGGACGCCGCGCATGCAGCGGCCCCGGCCTGGGGCAAGACCCCGGTGGCCGAACGTGCGCTCATCCTCAACAAGATCGCCGATCGGATCGAGCAGAACCTCGAGGCCATCGCGCTCGCCGAGGCCTGGGACAACGGCAAGCCGATCCGCGAAGCCCTCGCCGCGGACATCCCCCTGGCGGTCGACCACCTGCGCTACTTCGCGGGAGCCGTTCGCGCACAGGAGGGTTCGCTCTCGGAGATCAACCCCGACACCGTCGCCTACCACTTCCACGAGCCGCTCGGCGTTGTCGGACAGATCATTCCGTGGAACTTCCCGATCCTGATGGCCATCTGGAAGCTGGCGCCCGCGCTCGCCGCCGGTAACGCGGTGGTGCTCAAGCCCGCCGAGCAGACGCCGGCCTCGATCATGTTCCTGATCAGCATCATCGGCGATCTGCTGCCCGCCGGTGTGGTCAATATCGTCAACGGATTCGGTGTCGAGGCGGGCAAGCCGCTGGCCTCGAGCCCGCGCATCAAGAAGATCGCGTTCACCGGTGAGACCACCACCGGCCGCCTGATCATGCAGTACGCCTCGCAGAACCTGATCCCGGTAACCCTGGAGCTCGGCGGCAAGAGCCCCAACATCTTCTTCTCCGATGTGCTCGCCGCCAACGACGATTTCCAGGACAGCGCGCTCGAGGGCTTCACCATGTTCGCCCTCAACCAGGGCGAGGTCTGTACCTGCCCGTCGCGCTCGCTCATCCAGGCCGACATCTTCGACGAGTTCCTCGGTGCCGCGGTCATCCGCACCAAGGCTGTGCGCCAAGGGGATCCGCTCGACACCGACACCATGATCGGTGCGCAGGCCAGCAACGATCAGCTCGAAAAGATCCTGTCCTACATCGAGATCGGCAAGGCCGAAGGCGCGACCCTGATCACCGGCGGCGAGCGCGTGGACCTGGGCGGTGACCTCTCCGGCGGCTACTACGTGCAGCCGACCGTGTTCACCGGCAGCAATTCCATGCGGATCTTCCAGGAGGAGATCTTCGGCCCCGTCGTCTCGGTCACCTCGTTCACCGACTACGACGAAGCGATCAAGCTCGCCAACGACACCCTCTACGGCCTCGGCGCGGGCGTCTGGTCCCGCGACGGCGGCGTCGCCTACCGAGCCGGACGCGACATCCAGGCCGGACGAGTCTGGACCAACACCTACCACCAGTACCCCGCCCACGCCGCCTTCGGCGGGTACAAGCAGTCCGGCATCGGCCGCGAGAACCACCGCATGATGCTCGACCACTACCAGCAGACCAAGAACCTCCTGGTCAGCTACGCGGGCAAGGCCCAGGGCTTCTTCTGATGCCCACCCCCGCCCCCCGGCGGGTGCGTGCCACCGCGGCGGCGATGGATCTCCTCCGTCGCCTCCGCGCCGCCCACGGCCCCCTGATGCTGCACCAATCCGGCGGCTGCTGCGACGGCTCGGCCCCGATGTGTTATCCCGCAGGAGAATTCATCGTCGGCGATCGAGACATCCTCCTGGGCCTACTCGACTTGCGGCTGCGGACCGGGGAGCTGCCGGATTCCGAACCGAATCCGGAAGACCTTGCACCGGTCTGGATTTCGGGTCCCCAGTTCGTGGCGTGGGAGCACACCCAGCTGGTGCTCGACATGGTTCCCGGCCGGGGTTCCGGCTTCAGCCTGGAATCTCCGGAAGGCTACCGATTCCTCAGCCGTGGAAGGGTTTTCGACACCGACGAACTCGCAGCTCTGACGGCCGTCGAGGTCATCACCGGTGCGGCCTTCGAACTGGGCGACCGCCCCGCACCCGCCGACGAACCCCAGGTCGTCGGCGAGGCGATCGATGCCTGCCCCGTTCCGGGGACACGCCCAGGTGCCGGCTAGGACAACTGGTAGGAGTGGCCGCCCAGGGCCGCGGTGTGGATCGCGCCGCGACCACGGGCGGCGGCGAGGTTGCGGCGTTCGTCCGCGGTGAGGGTGTGGCGGGCCTTCACGCGCCGGGCGGAGTCGCCCAGGACGGAGAGGACGGTGAGCTGACGGGAGAAGTCGTTGAACGTCATGGCTGATTCCTCAGGGGGAATGCCAACCGCCGCAACAGCTTTCGGAAGGTCGCGGCAAGTCGGGAGTGAAAAGGGTTTTCGACCTGGACTCGGATACGGACTATCGCCGGATTTCATGTCGTCCCTTCACCTCCTTGCCGCTGGGGCGCACGGGGGCGCCGCGAATATCTGTGTCCGACCACGCAAAAGAAGGGGAGAACCGATGCCGGAAACGGCGAGGTTCTGGCACCCCTCTCGTCAGAGCTTCGGCACTGCACGACGTATCCCGGAGTCGGGAAGCCACTTTGGATCAACCCTTAATCCGGGCGGATCTGTCCTAACCCTGGGCGTCTCTCGACGTCGTCGGATCAGTGGCCTGTGTTCGTACAGGAGCCTCGCCTAGCGAGGTGCTGACTCGGTAACACTGACCACGAATGGGCGCTTTGTCAAGTTTCCGCGATGGTGTCGGCACCGGCCGGTGACGTGATCGGTCCGACGGTTGACGCGAACGGCCCTGGGCAGCTGCGTGTTTCGCCGGACAGGATGCAGGAACCAACGACCGGACAAGAGGCAGCTATGAGCGACCAGGGTAGCCCGACCCCACCCGATCGCCTTTGAGTCCACTATGTCACTGGTGACATAGTGGGACCCGACAACTGGTCGGGTGCGCGGAAGGCGATCGGGTGAAGCTGGAATTGTTGCTGCTCGGTGTGCTCGGGGTGCAGCCTGCTACCGGGTATGAGTTGAAGAAGTTCTTCGACGAGCACGGTCGGTTCATGCGGTCGAATACGCAGATGAGTCAGGTGTATCGGGCGCTGGGGCGGATGACCGAGCAGGGGTGGGTGCGGTTCGAGGTGTCGCCGCGTCCGGGGCCGCAGGATGCGAAGACCTATCTGGTGACTCCCGAGGGGATGACCGTCTTCCTCGACTGGCTGACCGGCCCGTATCAGCCACCGACCAAGTTCACGGATCCGGAGTTCCAGGCGCGGCTGATGTTCGCGGGATTCATGAACGAGGAGCAGTTGCTTCGGCTCGTCGATGTCGAATTGACCGCTCGGCGTGAGCAAGTCGCGCGGTTCCGCAATCGGGATCGGCGATTCACCTCGAGTTCGGGGTTCACCTTCAACCTCGAACTGGCGCGGTCGGTCGCCGAGCGACTGCACGGGTGGGGTGCCGAGGACATCGATCGGCATATCGTTCGGCTCGAACAGCTGCGCACCGAACTCATCGAGGGGAAGCTGTGCCCGCCCGCCGAAGAGTCGGTGCCGCAAGATATTTCGTGACTATCCATTCCCCTCGTGTAGCTGGCCGGTCAGCATGTTCTGCAAGATGTTCGCGTGCGCGAAGTAGTCGGCCATGCCCTGTTCCTGCGCGTCTCGTAGGGCCGGCGGCAGGGGTAGGCGGGTCTCCGTGGGCAACACCGTATTGATCAGCAGATCATGGAGTTGCTGCTGAAGTGGGCTCGCGCCCGCGAGGTTGTCCAACTCCGAACGTCCACGGTCGGTGGTGTAGTCGTAGAGTTCGAACTCCTGCTCGCGCCCGGTGTCGATATTGATCGTCGCGTCGGCCCAGTGCGAGTAGGTCACCAGCTTGGCGGTGGGTGTGATCAATGCCTGGATGTGTCCGGCCGGTCCCAGCCCGAACGGACGGGTGCTCTCCTCGATGGAGAACTCGTCGGTCAGATGCGCCACCCACGGCCGCCCCGCCGTGCGCGAATCCCGGCAGATCGCAGCGATATTCGCCCGATCGCGCAGGTGCTGATAGCGGAGATCCGCGCGCCAGTCGTCGCTTCCGGTGGCGAGGGTGAGCAGCAGCGGGGCGAGATCCACCGAGGACACGAGTTGTGAGCGGGTGGAGGCCGTGCCGGAGCCATAGACCCCGCGCGGGTCGTGGATGAGCAGCGGCACGCGGATGCCTTCTTCGTAAGCGGCCCCGCCCTTTCCGTGCAATCCGTGAGATGCGGCGTAGTCGCCGTGGTCGGCGGTGAAGATGACGATCGTGTTGTCGGCGACCCCGGGCCGGGACGCGAGCGCGTCCAGCACGCGCCCGATCTGAATGTCCACCTGCTGCTGCAACCACAGGTAGATGTTCTGCAGCCGAATCCATTCCGCCGCCGAGTCGGGACCCCAGTCGGGCGTCCCGAACACCAGCTTCGTGAACTCGATGAACATCGATTGGAAGGCGGGCCGCGTACGCCGAATCTCCTCATCCGTCTGGAAATTCGGCGGCAGACTTGTGATGACGGACGGAATATCCGCTGCCACATGCGCGGCCGTCTTCCAATACAGAATGTCGTGCGGATTGAGGAACGACACCGTGGTGCACCACGGGCCACGATCGCCATTGGCGTCGAACCACTCCACGAACTGATCCGCACTACCCGGATCCGCCCGAAGTCCCAGTCCCGCACCACCATTGGGTGACGGATAGGTCCCGCCGTCGAACCCGTACTCCTCCATCCCGCCGGGTACGTTGTCGGCATGGTCGGACAGATGCCACTTGCCGTACCAGTTCGTGCTGTACCCCTGTTCGCGCAGCATGCTGCCCCAGGTCGGGAAACCGGGCGACAGCGTCGTCACCGAATTCCCCGCGGTCAGCATCACCCCGGTCTGATGGGTGTACAGCCCGGACAGCATCGTGGAGCGAGCAGGCGTGCACGCGTTCGAGGCGGTGTAGTACCGCTCGAACGACACCGCCCGCTGCCGAATCCGTGCGATGTTCGGCAGCATCCGATCGAGCTCGCCGACCGACGGAAACCACTGCGGCGCCCGCATCTCATCGACGATGACAACCAGAATGTTCGGCGGCACAGTCGAATCCGCGCGCGCCACCGTCGACCTCGCGCCGAGACCGGCAGCGGTCGCAGTCCCGGCGGCGACCGCCGCGCTGCCTGCCAGGAAACGCCGTCTGTTCAGAGCCACAGAAAATCCCTCGATGCCGTCGAATCTATGCCACTAGTGTCATAGTTATAACACTAGTGGCATAGTCCTGCGGGATCGACCGCGACCGTTGGAGGCAGCCCCGGAACCGGTGGTCCCGGGGCTGCTCGCAGTGGACGACTCAGGTGGCGCTGTGGGCGGGTTCGGCCATTCCGGCACGCAGGCCGCTGTCGTAGCCGTTGGTGTACCCGTCCGAGTAGTCGCCGTGACCGGCTTCCAGGGGCGAGGCTTCGGCAGTGTCGGACCCGTTCGAGATGGCCTGCTTGAACCCTTCGCGGTAGCCGTTGCGATATCCGCGGGAATAGGCGGGTGACTGCATCTTTGGCTCCTCGACGATCAGGTGGTGCGGATTGCCGGCGGTGTTGACCGGTGGGCCGTCGGTGTCTCCCCGCACCGTGGATGGCGGAAATGGAAATCGTGACGTTCGGTTGCGAAGGGCCGCACCGATTTTCGGCCCGACGGCAATCCCCCAGATCAGACCCCGCGAGTACCGTGCTCACCCCGCGCGGCAGCTTCGATTCTCTCACGATGCGCTGTTCGCCACGCCGAGGTTCCCGGGGAATCGGGTCCGACATTGTTAGCCTGGCCAGACGATCGTGCTCGACCTGCGGTTTCGCTCCCGGTTCTTTCCGCGCGCACAGAATTGCGAGGTTCTCTTGCGAGTCGTTTCCGCCGTGCTGACCACGGTATTCACCACCACGGCGCTGACCGTGAGCGTGTGCGCGCAGGCCGCGCCGTTGCCGCTCTACGCACCCGATACCGCCGTGCAGGCCGAGGCGTCGGGAGCGGATCAGCCGTTGCTCAGTTGCCCGTCGCAGCCGGACGCCGACAATCCGCTCGCAGCGATCCCGCCGCGCGATCCGCTGTGCGGTGAGAACGATATGGGGCTGACCAGTGACGTCTACCTGCGCAGCAACGCCTATCACCGGCTTTCCACCATCTATGGCCCGGACGTGTCGGTCAGCATCATCGGCAACAACCACTATCAGCTGCGGGATCACAGCGGCAATCTGATCCTCGGCGAGAACGGCAGCACGCTGCACCACCTGCCGTTCGGGCACGAGATCCCGCCGCCGCTGCCGGGCAACACCGCGGACCTGACGCCGCACGAACAGGCTGTCCGCGAGGGTATTTCGCGCGTCACCGTCGGTGTCCTGCCCGGCGTCACCTACACCGGCGACCTGACGGACATGTCGGCATACCTGACCACCCCGATCGGTTCGCTGATCGTGCAGGCCCCGGGCACCGGCCCCGACCCCACCCAGCCGGGCCCCGGCGGTGAGCGGCAGTTGCAGCTGCTCAACAACTTCCAGGCCCTCGACGCCCAGGGCCGCTACGTGATGGGCAATACCCTCACCCTCGGATCGCCGATGGCGTTGTGGCCCAACGCCGCCGTGCCCTGCCCCCTGGGCACCGTGCCCATCTCGTCGCTGCCCTCGCATCCCGAGGTCGAGAAGGTGGCGGAGCTGCCGGATCCGACCTGCAAGGCCCCGGCCAGCGTGCCGATCACCGGATTCATCGACGACCAGCCGGCCGATCCCGCCCCGGGCCCGAAGCAGCAGACCGATCCGGTGCAGCGGCAGAAGGACATCAACGACGCCTACAGCGCCGTCGGAACCCAGTTCGGTCTCGCGGTGGCGCTCGGTACCGTACTGGGCGGGGCCCTCGGATTGACGGTCGGCTGTCTGGCGGGCGGGATCGGCGCGGGCACGGCGGGGACGTTCTCCGCGGCGCTGGCCGGTACCGCCACCGGCTTCGCGGGCGGATGTCTCACCGGCGCAGCGATTCTCGGCAGTATGGGAGGCACGGCCGGCGCGTTGATCCTCGGTGTTCCGGTCGGCATCGTGTCCGGCGTCAATGCCTACAACACCCTGCGCCTACAGGGCGACGTGGCGCGCAAGCCGATCGCCGAGTCCGCACCGATCGTCACCGAGGCCGAGAATGTCGCGACCGCACCGCAGCCACTGGCCGCCATGGTGCCGCCGGACCTCGCGCCCGCGGTGGCCGCGGTGACCGAGCCGATCGCCGCCGCGGTCTCCGATGCCGCCCGGCAACTCGAGGCCGCGTTCGCACCCGCGGTCTCGGCCGTCGCCTCCTTGCTCGCCCCTGCGGCTCCCGCTCCGCTGTAGCGGTCCGACAGCAGCGAAACGGCCCGGAACCAGCGGTTCCGGGCCGTTCTCGTCGTGCCGTCGATATGAACAAAACAATACCGAACGGTTTCTTTACCGCGTCTCGGTCTCCCTGGCCGACCGCCTGCAATGGCGGGTCGGCTTCGCGCCGACCATGGTCGAGGCCATCGACCTCGCACACCGCTTGATCGACTGAAAGTCCGAAGACTCCGTAGCCTCCGAAGACTCCGCAGCCCTGGCGCAGCGCGCGTAAGGCGCTGCGCCAGACACTGATTCGACTAACGCCCCGCGTCGGCCTTGGCCTTGGGTTGCGGCTTGGCCTTCGGCTTGGGCTTGTGTTCGCCGCCGCGGTGCAGCGTCTCCAGGGCCTCGACGAGGACCTTCGGATTGTGCTGGCCCTTGTAGACCGGCTTGGGCTGGGTGTCGAGCCCGAGCAGGGTGGCCACCGCGACCTGTGCGGTGCGGACCGAGTACTCGACGGTGAACACGACGTCGTCGGGGACCTCGGCGTACTGGCCGATGAAGGCCATATTGGTGGAGCCCTTGGGGACCACGTCGGGACGGTCACCGTGCGAGCGCACCAGGAACTGGCTGGTGATGTAGGGCATGATCGCGGGGATGACGATCGAGTTCTGCACGATCTGCTCGCGGTTGTCGATGGCCAGATGCGAGAGCACCTCGGTCAGGATCTCCGCACCGGTGCAGTCCCGCATGGGCTTCTTGACGTGGTCGCCGACCTTGTCCGGGAACAGCGCGTAACCCCACCACACGAAGGTGTCGGCGGGCTGCTCCCGGAAGTGTGGCTGATGGTTGAGCACGATGGTCGCCAGCCAGCTGGAATCCTTCAGCGTGATCAGGCCGCCCTTGCCCGCCTCACTGCCGCTGAACTTCTCCATCTCCCGGAAGAACGTCGGGTCCTTCGTGGTGATCGTGTAGGACTCCCAGGTGGAGTCCTTGATCGAGGTGTCGAAGGCGGCCGGATTGCCGAGCCCGGATCGCTTGGCCGCGAGGGTGCGCCACAGCTGCCACGCCCCGGCTGACCCGGAGGTGTCCAGAATCGGGGCTTTGTCGGTGGATCCCAGGGTCGAATCCGCCGTCATGGACCCGTTGGTGATCATCAGCAGATCGCCCTTGCCGAGCGTGATCTCCTGGGTCTTGCCGTCGCTGACAACCGTCAGCGCCTCGGCGGTGAGTGCTTTGCCGTCGGCCAGTTTCACATCGGTGACCCGGGCGCGGAGCCGGACGGTGACACCCTGGTCGTCGAGCCAGCGCAGTAGCGGCCGGACGATCGAGTCGAACTGGTTGTATCGAGTCCGGTAAATTCCGGACATGGTGTCGAATGTCTTGAACAGGTGCACGAATCGATTGAGGTAGCGGCGGAATTCGATCGCCGAATGCCAGGGTTCGAACGCGAAGGTCGTACACCACATCCACCAGAAATTAGTGGTGAAGAATTCGGGGCTGAAGCAATCGGTGATGCGCTTTCCATCGAGCATCTTCTCGGGCGTCGCAACGCATTTCACCAGCTCGAGCCGGTCTCGTTCGCTGAATCCCATCGAATGCGCGTCGATCGGCTGCCCGCTCGCGTCGATCAGTCGGGCGTGGTCGTCCCAGGCGAAGTCCTGGTGGAACTCGAAGGTGTCGTCGGTGACCGAGACCGTCGGATTGTCCAGCGAGGGAATGGAACGCAGCAGGTCATAGGTGCAATCGAAGTGGATCTCGAACATGCGGCCGCCGCGCATGGTGTAGCCGGATTCCGGGGATCCGGCCGCGTCCAGGCTGCCGCCCTCCCGCCCCTGCTCCTCGAGAATGGTGATGTCGGATCCCTTGAATTTGCCGTCGCGGATCAGAAATGCCGCCGCGGAAAGCGATGCGATACCGCTTCCCACCAGATACGCCTTCGCCATGATCGACCTCTTCCAGGATAGTTATCGCGGTCAGAGTGTTCTCGATGGACGGTGCACTGCGAGGTGCCCGGCGTTTTCACTGTAGGCCATATTTTCGTGAAGCGGTTTTCGGTACCACAATCGGTCGCGGGCATTCGTCCGATCAGGCGGTGCGCTACTCCTTTTCCCTGGTCCGGGCGGCGAATTCCCGAATTGCGACCGAGAGCTGTTCCGGCGCTTCGATATTCGGTGAATGCCCGGCGGAGTCGATGACCACGACCTCCGCGCCCACGCCGAGGTAGCGGGCACGCACCTGCGCGACCGGATACAGCTGATCGCGACCGCCGTGAACGGCCAGCGTGGGCAGGCCGAGTGCGCGCACCCGCACGTCGAGGGGCCGCAGCTCCAGTGCGTGGCGGCGGTCGACCGCCACCGCGCGAATCGTGCGCCACGACATGTCCTTGAAGTCGCGCCGCAGCTGTGGGAAACCCGGAACGGAGGTGTTCACGTCGAAGCCGGGAGCGAAGCCCTTCGCGATCATCGCCCGGATCACCGGGTTCGGTGCGTATCGGTGGAACGAGCGAACCAGTGGGTCCCGCAGCACCTTCCCGAGCCCGGCGGGCAGCCGGAGGTCGCCGTAGTCGGGAGCCTGGTCCACGATGACGACCGCGCTCACCCGGTCGGACAAATCCGCCACCGCGAGCGCGGCATCCGCACCCCAGGAGTGCCCGACCGCGACCGCGTCGTGCACCCCGAGCTGATCGAGCACCTCGGTCAGCATGCGACCTTGCGAGGATGCGTCGAATCCGGTGTCGCCTCCGGTGCAACCGAATCCGAGCAGATCGACCCGGATCACCCGATGGGTGTCGGCCAGCAGCGGGGTCACCGCGTCCCACCAGTGCACCGAGCCTTCGAAACCGTGCAGCAGCAGTACCGGCCTGCCGTCGACCGGACCGTCCTGCCGGACGTGCACATTGCCGGTCGGGACGGTGAGGATCTCACCGATCTGCTCCCGAGGCGTCGCGTTGTCGCGTCCCACTCTGCTCACTGCTTCTCCTGAACCTCGCCCCGGAACCCGACCCCATCGGCGGTCCATCGGATCGGTACAACCCTCCGGCAGCGTAATACGGACATCGATCAGGCAGCGCGCAGCGAGCGGCCGATCAGCACCCGGAGCAGCCGGGAGAACACGGGCCGGGCGAGGAAGGTGACCGGGGCCAGCCGGATGCCGGGGAAGCCCGCCGGTGCCACGGCGATGGTGTACGTGACGGCGCTGCGCTCCGGCCCGAGGTCTTCGAGGCGAAGTCGCTCGGCGATGGCGCGAATGCCCGGCAGCGGAATCTCCCCGATGAAGAACGACATTTCGCGGTCGGTCTCCACCCGGGTGACGAATTCATTGCTGAGCAGCAGCGGGCCCAGGCCCAGTCGGCGGCGGGAGCCGGGACCGTGCGGCGCGGGGGTCTCCCATTCGGCGGATACGACCGGCAGCCAGCCGAAGTCCTCCACCTCCCGCCACAGCCGGGCGGCCGGTACATCGAATTCGGCGCGGCCACTGAGGATCAGGGGAGCCCGGTCATAGAAATCGGAGGAGGCATCGACGATCTCCGGATGAAAAACCATGGGGTGGTGCACCTTTCGGCGAGAATCGGGCAGCTACCCGTGGGTCGCTGCCGCGCGGGCGGTGATCAGGTCGCGGAAGGCCGCGATGACCTGGTTGTGGTACTCGCGGATCAGGATCTCGACGATCGACAGATCGGCCGGACCGGATCCGGTCTCGAATTCCCGGATATCGCCGAGCCGCTGCACCAGCAGCAGGTGCCCGGCCGGTTCGACGGGTTCGTAGAAGGCCTGTGCTACTTCGGGGATGGTGATCAGCACCTCGCCGAGGGTGTTGAACAGGCTGAGCACACCGGGCTTGCCGATGGCGACGAAGGCGCAGCGCAGCAGGTGCAGTTCGGCCGCCATGATCACGCCCAGCGGCGAATCTCCCGCTGCCACCAGCGATTCCATCTGCGCGGCCGCCTCGACGACCTGACTGAGGTCGTAGCGGTCCGGGTCGGCGGCGTAGGTGCGCATCGTCTCCATGATCAGCAGGTGATCGATGTCGATGATGTCGGCGAATAGTTCGGCGGCCTGCTCGGGGACCCGGTGCGCGAACCGGAACAGATACCGCCAGGTGTCGATGCCGCCGAACACGCGGATGTCGCGGACCGTATAACCCAGGCCGCGACGGGGTTCGGCGAAACCGAGCGCGGCCAGCCTGCCGAGCGCGCTGTTGGCGGTGGGCGTACTGGATCCGAATTCGGTGGCCAGCACGCGCACCGACGGCAGCAGCTCACCCGGCTGATAGCCGCCGCTGGCGATCCGATAGGCCAGCTGCTCGGTGATCGCGTCCACGACCGTCGGCTTCGACCCGGCGCGCTCGCCCCGTGCGGGGGCCTTCCGGCCGGTAGCCGAGCGGGTGGCAGCGGTCGCCGCACCCGCCCGGACGTACGAGGTCATCACTGCTCCAAACGGTTTCGCGCTTACGAGGTGGCAGCGAGCGGTGCGTCGGCCTGGACCGGAGCGGTCTCGTAGCTGTAGTCCTCCAGCGGGAACTTGCGGTTGCCGCGCCGAGCCTCGAAGAAGCCGGAGGGTCGCAGATAGGTGCTGTCGCCCTGCGAGTTCCGGTAGTAGGTCGGCACGTGCCCGTTGAGCTCGTTGAAGTAGAACCGCACAGGTTCGTTGCGCTGGTACACCTTCCGGTGATACGCGTCCATGGCGTCCTTGCGGACCTCGATCACCTTCGCACCGCGGCGCACGCCCTCGCTGATGGCGCGCACGGCATGATCGGAGGTCATCTCGACGAAGGCGTGCCAGCCGGAACCCGTCCACGAGTACGGCCCGACCAGCGTCCACCGGTTGGGCAGCCCGTGCACCGAGACGCTCTCGTACGCCTGCAACCCCTCCTCGTTGTAGAACTTGCCGAGGTCGAATCCATTGCGGCCCAGGATGGTTCCGGGCCGGTAGGTCTCCGGGTCGGAGAACACCTCGTACCCGGTGGCCAGGATGATCATGTCGAATTCGCGCTCGACGCCGTCGCGGGTCCGGATGCCCTTGGGTGTGATGGTCTCGATGGGATCGGTCACCAGCGCGACATTGTCGCGGTTGTACGCCTTCAGGTACCCGTTGGACATGGTGGGGCGCTTGGCGATCACGCCGAAGTTCGGCGTCAGGCCCGCGCGGGTCTCGGCGTCGTCGATGATCAGCCGCAGATACCGCTCGTAGGCCTTGATGGTGATGGCGTCGAACCGGGTCATCACCTTCTTGCTGGTCTCCACCGGTGCGCCGACGGCCAGCCGCAGCACCAGGTCGACGACGACCAGCACGATGCCGTTCATAGCGGCCTGCAATCCGGGCACCGCCAGCACGCGCTTGCCGAATTCCGGCATCACGAAGTCCGGCTTGGGCACCGACCAGACCGGGGTGCGCTGGAACACCGTCAGTTCCCCGACCTCGGGTGCGATGGACGGAATGATCTGCACCGCACTGGCTCCGGTGCCGATGATGGCCACCTTCTTCCCGGCGTGATCCCAGTCGTGGTCCCAGCTGGAGGGTCGCTGGTACTTGCCCTCGAACGCTTCCCGGCCGGGAATGCCCGCCTCCTCCTTGGGGCGCACGAACGCGCCGACCGCGCTGATCAGGAACCGGGCGGTGATGTCGTCGCCGGAGCCGGTGTGCAGCCGCCAGTACTTGTTGGTCTCGTCCCATTCCTCGCGCACCACGTTGGTGCCGAAGCGAATGTGCCGGTAGAGCCCGAACCGTTCCGCCACGTCCTGGTGATACCGCTTCACCTCCGCCCCGTACGGGAACACCCGGCTCCAGGTGGCGTTGCGGGCGAAGGAGTACTGGTACGCGATGGCCGGAATATCAACGCCGATACCGGGATAGCTGTTCTCGTGCCAGCTGCCGCCGACATCCTCGGCACGTTCCACGACGACGAAGTCCTGTAGTCCGGCCTGCTTCAGCTTCACCGCGGCCGCGAGCCCGCCGGGGCCCGCGCCGATGATCGCGGTCTGGAAGTCGGGTTCAGCCTTGGCGACGGGCTTCTTGGCGGTGCGGCGCTTGGGTTTCGGAGCGGTCATGATCGAAAGTCCTTCTGGGAGAGAGCGGTCAGCGGCGGATGGCGACGGTGAGCACGTCCGGCACCGGGCGGCTGTACCAGGGCCGCCGCACCGGGCGCTGCTCGGCGAGTTCGAATCCGGCGGCCGTGATCAGCTCGACCATCTGCCGCGGTGACGGGGTGGCGGCCGGGCTGAGCCGGGCACCCGTCAGCCGCTGCACCGGCGCGGCCCATCGGGCCCGCAGATTCAGTGCGTCGATGGCGAGCAGTCCGCCCGGCCGCAGCACGCGCTGGAATTCCGCAAGTGCCGCAGCCTGATTGAAGAAATGGAACGCCGTAGTTGTGATCACCGCGTCCACCGACTCATCGGGCAGCCCCAGTCGCTCGGCAGGCTCGTTGCGCCACTGCACCAGCGAGCTGCGCTGCCGCGCCTTGGCCAGCATGCCGGGGGACATGTCGATCCCGTACACCACCTCGGTGTCGAGCTCCTTGGCCATGCGCGCGGTGAGAATTCCGGTGCCGCAACCGATATCGATGATGCGACGGGAACCGTAGCGCTCCAGCAGCGAGACCATCTCGTCCTGCGGCGGCAGGTACACGACGCGCTGCAGGGTGCGCTGATCGTAGGCGCGGGCGGCCACCGAGAAGAAGGCGGCGATGCTGCGATTGAAGCCGCGGCGTGCGTCCAGCGCGACCGAGGTGGCGGTACTCATGACAGCTCCTGATCGGTTCGGGCGGGCACGTTGCGCAGCCCGCGCCGGGTGGGAACGGCGCGCAGCAGGGATCCCGCGCGGTCGGAGGCGCTCAGGCCACGCCCGAGCTGTTCGATCTCGGGCCCGGTGGCGACCCGCATGATCGCCCGGTGCGCGGTCGGCGAAAGCCGGGACAGCCCATAGGAAAGCCACGCCTCGGCCCGGATCGGCCTGATCGCCTGATTCCGCTTGATCGCCGACACGATGTGCCGTCCGGCCTTGTCCGGGTCCATGGCGATCAGCGCCATACTGCGGGCCACCGCCTCCTTGATGACATCGGTCTGCCCGTCGGTCATGGTCGCCATCTCCGCGGTCTCGGCGAGATTGGTGGCGATCAGGCCCGGGCACACCGCCGTGACACCGATACCGTGCGGCGCGAATTCGGCACGCACGCAATCGCTGAAGTGTTTGACCGCCGCCTTGGACACGCAGTACGGGGTCCCGAGCCGGTAGGGCGCGAAAGCCCCCATCGACGCGATATTCACCAGATGTCCGCCCCGCCCGCGCGCCACCATGCGCGCGCCGAAGATACGGCAGCCGTGGATCATCGCCATGGTGTTGACGGCCATGATGCGCTCGAAATCCTCGAGCGGGACATCGAGAATCGGCCCGCCGACGAGGATCCCGGCATTGTTGACCACCACGTCCGCCACCCCGAATTGGTCCTCGACGTCGAGGGCGAACTGTTCGAGGGCCGCCGTGTCGGACACGTCGATCCGGTAGGCGGCCGCTGTGCCCCCGGCCGCCCGGATGATCTCGGCGGTCTGCTCGGCTCCAGCTATATCGAGGTCGGCGACAACGACTTTCGCGCCCTCTGTAGCCAGCGCCTTGGCGGTCCCGCGGCCGATGCCGCTGCCCGAGCCGGTCACTACCGCGACCGTCGAATCCAGCTTCCTCATACCGTCGGCTCCCCACCGTGCGCGCCCAGCAGCCGCTCGATCTCCGGTGTCTCGGCGGGATTGCCGACATCCTTGACCGGCATCCGGGCGACGAGCGCGGAGACGCGAGCGGTGGCGTCGGGCCGGGCCAGGTACCTCCGTCCGAAGTTCTCGAGTTCCGGCCCCATCGTTGCTCTCGCGACACCGCGCCAGAGCCCGGGAGCGACCCGCCCGATGGCTTGAAAGGCGTACGCCTCCGGCCGGATCGGCCGAATCGGCAGGTTGCGGACCATAGCGTCGACCACGATCTGCCCGGCCCGGTCGGGTTGCATGCCGAACCTGGCCATCAGCCGCCGTGTCGCGACCCGGCCGATGTCGACCTGCTCGTCCTCGATGCTCGCGATCGCGGCGGTATCGGCGAGGTTGGTGGCGATCAGGCCGGGGCAGATGGTGGTGACCCCGATGTCGTGCTGCGCGAACTCGGCGCGAATGCAGTCGCCGAAATGCTTGATCGCGTACTTGCCGATGCTGTATCCGCTGGTGAAGCGGGCGGGTCCGAAGGCGGCGAGCGATGCCACATTGGCGAGTCGTCCGCCCCGCCCGCGCTCCACCATCTGTGCGCCGAAGATGCGGCAGCCGTGGATCATCGCCATCATATTGATGTCGATGATCCGGGCGAAGTCCCGCTGCGGCGTATCCAGGAACGGTCCGCCGACCATGATCCCGGCATTGTTGAGCACCGCGTCGGGCACCCCGTGCTCGGCCCGCACCCGGGCTCCGAAGTCCTCGAGCGCCGCGGTATCGGAGACGTCGATCGTGTAGGCGACCGCCGACCCGCGTGCCGCCTCGATGATCGCGACCGTCTCGTCGGCATGCGCCCGATCAATATCGGCGACAACGACTTTCGCGCCGAGCGCCGCGAACGCCTTCGCGGTGCCGCGGCCGATGCCGCTGCCCGCGCCGGTGACCACGGCCAGTTCGGGATAGAAGGGCTTGTTCGACATGTCTGCTCCGAATGCGGTTCAGGCGGCGCTGGGCCGGGATTGCTGAGTCGTGCTGTCCGCCAGGCGTTCCCGGATGAACTCACCGATGACGCCGATGGCCTGCCGGGCGTCCGGGAGAATGTCCGCACCGGCCTGGAAGACGTGGATGGCCCGGTCCCACACCTGCATCCGGCACGGCACTCCGGCCTGCTCGCAGCGATCGGCCAGCTGATGCGAGTCGGCCAGCAGCACCTCGGTGGAGCCGACCTGTAGCAATACCGGTGGCATGCCCGCGAAGTCGTGGTTGACCGCCGACCAGGCGGGGTCGAGCCTGCCGTCGCGCAGCAGGCCGAACTGTGCGGGAGTATCGAGGGCCCGCGCACCCAGCATCGGATCGAGCGGGTCATTGGGGTGGGCGTAGCGCAGTGTGGAGTCGTAGTTGGCCCACGGGGCAATGCCGACGATGCCGCCGGGTATCGGAAGTCCGCGTTCGCGGGCCGCGAGGGCGAGGCGGAAGGCGAGTCCGCCACCGGCGGAGTCGCCTGCGACGATCACGCGCTCGGCCGGAAAGCCCTGTGCCAGTAGATGTTCGTAGGCTTCCACGCAGTCGTCGATGGTCTCGGTGACATGCGCCTTGGGCAGCTGGCGGTAGTCGACCTGGAAGACCGGCGTGGCGGACGCCTTCGCGATGCGGGAGACCAGGCGGCGATGCGAGTTGAGCCCGCAGGCGACCAGCCCGCCGCCGTGGAAGTAGAGGATCGCGGCGTCGGTGTTCACCCCGGGGTCGAAAGTGCCGCGCTGCCAGACCCATTCGGCGCGGAAGCGGGGGAACTCGACGCGCCGCACCCGGGTTCCGCGAATGGGCACCAGTGGTGCGAGCAGGGGATCGAGCAGGTTGCTGAGGTGGAAGATCCGGACGTCGCCGACCGGGATTCCGCGCCAGGCCAGGCCGACCAGTGCGTTCATCCCCATTCGTAGTACCGCGTAGGACAGCGGATGCGCGACGCGCAGGACCCAGCTCGCCCGGCGTGGATATTCGATCGTCACGGTCGACGGCAGGTTCCGGTCTCCGGTGAGCGCCTGCGAATCGGTACGCATGCTGCAACTCCTTCTCAACGGCAACTCCGCCGTTGTCTGCACTGTGTTACACAGTATATGCTGTCTGGGACGCTTGCAAGAGTTGCTCTAGAGCGGAGCGGGAAGTCGGCAGAGTCCGATCTTCATGGTGTGCGTCAGGGCGTTTCCGCACCCGCGAAAACGCTCGAAACAGCTGCTCGAAGTGGCTTTTTGTGATCAAGCAAGAAGTCTTGTCGGCACTGTGTTCTACAGTGTAGCGTGGCTGGGACAGTAGCACGACGATGTGCGAATTCGAACCGGGGTAGACATGGCCAAATTCGAAAACAAGCTGGTAATCGTGACTGGGGCAGGCAGCGGCATCGGCCGCGCCACCGCGAAACGCTTCGCCGTTCAGGGCGCCCGGGTGATCGTGAGCGACCTCAACGGTGAGACCGCCGAAGCCACCGTGGGCCAGGTCGCGGCCCTCGGCGGCACCGCGTTCCCGTACGCCGTGGACGTCTCGGATGTGGATGCCATGGAGAAGTTCGCCGAGAGCGTGCACGACGCACACGGCGAACCGACGGTCGTGGTCAACAACGCGGGGTTCACCACCGCCGGTCCGTTCCTCAATCACACTGTGGCGGACTGGGATCGGATCATGGGCGTCAACTTCTGGGGCGTCGTGCACGGCAGCCGCCTGTTCGGCCGCCAGATGATCGACGCCGGACACGGCGGCCGCATCCTCAATGTCACCTCGCCCGCCGCGGTGCTGCCGATTCCGCTCTCGACCGCCTACTGCACCAGCAAGGCCGCGGCGCAGATGTTCACCGAATGCCTGCGGCTGGAATTCGCCGGGACCGGCATCGGCGTCACCGCCGTGCTGCCCGCCTTCATCAACACCGGCTTCTACCCCAACGCGCAGGTGGTCGAGACCGAGGGCAAGTCGGTCGGCCGCGGCAAGAACCTCTCGGTGCTGGCGGCGCAGATCGTGGCCCGCAGCCCGGAAACGGTGGCGCGCAATATCGTTCGCATCGCCGGCCGCAATCCCGCGATCGCGCCGACGCCGTTCGAATCCCGGCTGGCCTGCACCAGCGCCCGGGTCTCCCCGGCGGGCGCGCGGCTGGCGGCCCGCATGATGGACATCGATTCGCTGGTTGGCCTCGTTGATCGGCTGCTGCCCGCCACCGCCGTCCGCAAGCTGGACGAGGCCGCCGCGCGCGCGGTGTCCCGGGCGTGAGCGCGAATCGCCAGAGGAGCACGAGTATGTCGAACAACGTGAATTACCAGGGTGAACTGGCCATCCGGCCCACCACCGGCCTCGATCAGTGGTGGGGCAACCGGCACTTCCCGTTCCGGCACTACGCGTTCACCACCCGCCCCGCACTGGTGGCGGCGCGAGATCGCCAGCCCGCCATCGCCTCGGTCTAGCCAACGGCTGGGACGCCCGCGACGGCGGGCGTCCTTTTGCCCGAAATCAACTGTGACGCAGCACCTATCGCAATACCTGAAGTGACGCGAGTAACCCGGGGGAGTGGAGTGGTAATGACGGACACGATCGAAAGGCCGCCCGGCCGTGAAGGATTGACACGTATCGCGCGGCGCAACGTGTCGGATACCACCCTGTCGGGCCTGCGCACCTTTGGCCGGGTCGTCGCCATGTCAATCGAATCGGTGATCGGCGCGGTCACCGATGTGGTGACCGGTCGCTTCCAGTGGCGCGAAATGCTGCGCCAGTGCTGGTATCTCGTCACCGTCACCGCGATTCCGGCCGTGCTGATGGCGGTGCCGTTCGGTGTGGTGGTGTCGGTGCAGGTGGGCAATCTGATCCACCAGGTCGGCGCGGATTCGCTGCTGGGCGCGGCGGGCGGCATGGGCGTCATCCAGCAGGGCGCGCCGATGGCCACCGGGCTGCTGCTCGGCGGCGCGGGCACCGCCACCATCGCCGCGGATCTGGGAGCGCGCCGCATCCGCGACGAGATCGACGCCCTCGACACCATGGGGATAAGTCCGTTGCACCGCTTGGTGATTCCGCGCATGGTCGCCATGCTGATCGTCGCCCCGCTGCTCAATATCCTGATCATGTTCACCGGTGTGCTGGCCGGGTACGCCATGGCCACCGGGGTGCAGGGCGTGACGCCCGGTAGCTACTGGGGCACCTTCGGGTCCTTCGCCTCCCTCAATGACGTCTACATCTCCATGTTCAAGGCGGCGCTGTTCGGCTTCATCGTGGTGATCGTGGCCTGCCAGCGCGGGCTGGAAGCCAAGGGCGGCCCGCGGGGTGTCGCCGACGGCGTCAACGCCGCGGTGGTGCTGGCGGTGCTCGCCATCGCCGTGGTGAATGTCGGCATCACGCAGCTGACCACGATGTTCCTGCCGGTGAGGATCGCCTGATGGCCGCGCCGTACGTGCCGCTGCGGCTGGGCCGGGTGTACCGGGTGGTCCGGGAACACAATCCGATCCTGGGCCCGCTCGACTCGCTCGGCTTCGTGCTGGGGTTCGTGTGGGAGGTCTTCGCCTCGATCCCGTTGACGCTGCGCAGGTATCGCGCCCAGACCATGCGCGCGATCACCGATCTGACCTGGGGGCGCGGTTCGATCATCGTGGGTGGCGGGACGGTGCCGGTGCTGGTGGTGCTCGGTGTCGCCATGGGCGCGGGTGTCGGCATCGGTGCCGTCCCGGTGCTGGACATGCTGGGCATGGGTCCGATGACCGGGGTGGTCTCGGCCTTCGCCAACACCCGCGAACTGGCCCCGATCGCGGCTGCCGTCGGATTCGCGGCACAGGCGGGCTGCCGTATGACCGCCGAGATCGGTTCCATGCGGATCTCCGAGGAGATCGACGCCATCGAGTCGCTGGGGTTGAAGTCGGTGCCGTTCGTGGTCACCACCCGGCTCATCGCCGGAGCGGTCACGGTGGTGCCGACCTTCCTGGTGGCGTTGCTGCTGAGCTACCTGTCCTGCTCGGCGGTGGTGCTGGTGGTGCACGGTCAGTCCAGCGGCGTCTACAACCACTACTTCTTCGAATTCGTCAGCGGCCGTGACATTCTCGCGGCGGTGGTCAAGGTGCTGGTGTTCAGCACCGCCGTCATCCTGATCCACTGCTATCAGGGCTTCTTCGCCACCGGGGGACCCGAGGGCGTCGGCATCGCGTCGGGCCGGGCGGTGCGGGCCAGCTTCATCTCGATCATCACGCTCGACATGGTGCTGACGATCCTGCTGTGGGGCATCAATTCGTCGATCACGTTCACGGGGTAGCGCGATGCCGTCATATGGAATGCCGGGAGTCGCCACCAGCCCGCGCCGGTCGCGGATCCTCGGATTGGGTGCGGCGCTGCTGGCGGTGGTGCTGGTGATCGGCTGGCAGATCACCGACCGGGTGCAGACTCCCAGCGACATCCGGATCCAGTTGCGCACCAACGGTGTCGGCGACGGCGTGATCCCCGGGGCCGAGGTGCGGCTCAATGGGATCAAGGTCGGCGCGATCGCCGCCATCGCCGGTCAACCCAACGGACAGCAGCTGGTCACCCTGACCCTGGATCCGGCCCAGACCTTCGGGCTCACCGACACCTTCGACGTCGACTACGCGCCCTCGAACCTGTTCGGGATCAGCGAGCTCACCCTGAAACGCCGCGACGGCGGAACACCGCTGCGCGGTGGGGAACTGGTCGATCTCACCGGTGCGGGCCGGGTGCAGGACGTGACCATGGGCAAGCTGCTGCGGCAGCTGTCCACCACGGCCACCGACGTTTTCACCCCGCAGCTGGCCGAGCTGCTCACCGACTCCAGCGCGGATCTCGCCGCCTTCACCCCGCTGATCCGGGCCATGGTCACCGTCGGCCGAGCGGTCGCGGACAGTCAGCGCTACCCCTCGTCGTTCCTGATCGAGCAGTACGCGTCGTTCCTCAACGGGGTGGGCAAATTCGCAGACGGCACAGTGGAATTGGTGAACGACGTCTACCACATGGACGTGCTGCGCAATGATCGCGCCAAGTTCGACGTCGGGGTCGGGCTGGTGGTCGATCAGCTGTTCCCGATGATCGCGAACCTGGGCTGGACGGCCCAGAAGAACCTCAACGGCTGGAGCGACGGCCTCGCGCCGATCCTCAGCGGGTTGGCGGCGATGGTGCCCAATCCGCAGCAGAGCAGCGCGGATCTCACCGAGCTGCTGACCCGCCTGGACGCCTCGTTCCGCAACACCCCCGACGGACCGCAGCTCGGGCTCGACGTGGTGCTGCGCGGGGTGCCCGCGCTGTCGGTGCCGCTGCTGGGCGGTAGACCGCTGCCCATCGCCCAGGCGGGCGGCCACTGATGGGGGAGAAGACGTCGCTGCGCGGAATCGCCTGGCGTTTCGGACTTTTCGCGGTGATCATGATCGTGCTGCTGGTCGGCGTGGTGCAGGCCATCCAGCGGCCGGTGGCCGGTGGCGGGCGCACTTTCGAGGCGCTGTTCACCGACGCGGGCGGTCTGAAGACCGGTTCGGACGTGCGCATGTACGGGGTGGCGGTCGGCAAGGTCACCAAGATCGAACTCGCCGGTGCGAACGCCCGGGTCCGCTTCAGCGTGCAGTCCGATCGGCCGGTGTACGACACCAGCCGATTGGCCATCCGCTACCAGAACCTCACCGGCCAGCGGTATGTCGACATCCAACAGCCCGACAAGGCCGGGAATCCGGCCACCGCATCGACCATCATCGGCCTCGAGCACACCACCGGATCCTTCGATATCACAGCGCTTTTCAACGGACTCGAACCCGCGCTGAAGGAGTTCTCGCCCGAGGCGGTCAACCAACTGGCCGTCAACGCGCGCGCCGTGCTGGAGGGCGACGGCAGCCGCATCGGGGCGACCCTCGACGCGGTCGGCACGCTCAGCGCCTACGCCACCGATCGGCAGGCGGTGATCTCGTTGCTGCTGCACAACTTCAGCTCCATCGCCGACCAGATCGGCGGCAAGTCGCCGGAGGCCGGGATGCTCATCCAGGGTCTCTCGGATGTCTTCGTGAACCTGCAGAAACAGTTCGACGGGCTGATGGACGCGGTGAACGTGGCCCCGCCCATTCTCGGTGCGCTGAACAATCTGCTGGCGGCCCTGGGCTTCACCCAGCCCGGCAATCCCGATCTGGATGCCGATGTGCGGCAGCTGTTTCCGGATCCGCAGCAGGCGCTCGACACCCTGGGCAAGCTGCCGGCACTGCTGCAATCGCTGATCGCGGTCATTCCCTCGCGTACCGGCGGCGTCAACCTGAGCTGCGCGCACGGTGCGGCCGAGCTGCCGCCGATCGCGAATATTCTCGTTCGGGGGCAAAGGATTTCGGTATGCAAGAACGGCTGAGACCGGCCTGGCGGGGGTTCGTCGACTTCCTGCTGGGCAACGACCGGCACGAGGGGAACGTGCGTAGGCGGCAGCTGGTGCTCGGCCTCGGCGGCCTGCTGACCGTGCTGGTGCTGATGGCTGCCAGCGCCGTCATCTACTTCCTGCCCATCGGAAAGTCCACCTACACCGCGATGCTCACCGAGGCCGGAGCGTTGAAGACCGGCGACGAGGTCCGCATCGCGGGCATCCAGGTGGGTTCGGTGACCTCGATGGAGCTGTTCGACGACGCGGTGCGGATGAAGTTCACCGTCGACGACGGCATCTTCCTCGGCGACCAGACCACCCTGAACGTCCGCATGCTCACCGCCATCGGCGGTCACTACGTCGCCGCCTTCCCCGCCGGTCGGAACGCACTGGGCGACAAGCCGATTCCCGCCGACCACGTCACGCTGCCCTACAGCCTCGCGCAGGCGCTCCAGGATTCCGCGCAGCCGCTGGCGGCCATCGACGGAAACACGTTGCGCGCCAATATCGACGCCCTCTCCGCCGCCATGGCCAAGAGTCCCGGATCGATCGGTGAGGTCACCAATGCCATGGCCTCCTTCGTGGATGTGGTGAACAAGCAGAACACGGAGGTCAACCGGGCCCTGGACGTGGCCGACGAGTACATCGGGCTGCTCGGCGACTACCGCAAGACCATCGGCGCGATGCTGTCCAAGATCGGGATCATGGAGACCACGGTGCTCGACCGCCGCGCCGAGGTGACCGACGCGCTGCGCATCGTCACCGAATTGCTCTCCCGCATCGCCGCCATCGAACCCACCTGGCGTTCGCAGCTGGAACCGTTGCTGGACAAGCTCTTCGAGGCCAAGCCGCAGCTGGATCAGCTCGGGCAGCGGCTGGGGGAGGTGGCGGGTTCGATCCACGATCTCGGCGCTCGCATCCAGGGACTGGCCGCACCGCAGGGTGGTCTGTCCATCGACCAGTCGGGGCAGACGGTCTCGGCCGACGCCGCGTTCTGTATTCCGGTGCCGGGGAAGGACTGCTGATGCTGCGAAGATTCGTCGCCTCGCGCGCCTTCGTCTCCGTCCTGGGCGGTGCGCTCGCCGTGGTGCTGGCCGCCGTCGGCGCGGTGTTCTTCCTGAACCCCTTGCAGAGGACCGTCGGCTACTGCGCGCTCATGCCCGACGCCATCGGCCTCTACACCGGCAATGACGTGAAGGTGCGCGGCATCAAGGTCGGCACGGTCACCGCGCTGCGTCCGGAAGGCACCGGGGTGCGCGTCGACTTCACCGTCGACGCCGCGCATCCGCTGCGCGGCCAGGTCAGCGCCACCACGGTTTCGGACACCATCGTCGCCGACCGTGATCTGGCGGTGCTCGGCACCAAGGGCGCGGACTGGAATCCGGGCTCCTGCATCACCAAAACCGTGACGCCCAAGAGCCTTACGCAGACCTTCAGCGCGCTGTCGAAGGTGGCCGACGAGATCCAAGGCGGCGACGATCCGGCGCAGCGCGACCGCGTCAAACAGGCGATCACCCTCTTCGATCAGGCCACCGCGGGCACGGGTCCGAAGATGAACGACACCATCCAGCAACTGGCCGCCGCACTGCGCAGTCCGGACGCGGCGATCGGGCATATCGGCTCGCTCATCGACAAGGTCAACGATCTGACCACCAGCGTCGCCAACGGCTGGGGCGGCCTGCGCGAGATGCTCAACGGGTTCGCGCCCATCCTCCAGGTCGTCAACGACGTGTGGGATCAGGTGGTCGAGATCGTCAATGCGATCAAGACCATCCTGCCGTGGCTCAACGACATCACCGTCAAATACGGCGGGCCGATCCTGCGACTGCTCGACGGCAGCGTCCCGTATGTGCAGCTGCTCGGCGCGAATGTCGGCAGCCTGCAACAGCTCATCGACATGATCCCCTCGATCGGATCGATCTTCCGGTCCGTGACCGACCCGCAGACCGGGCGGGTGGCGGTGGCGTACGCGCCACCGCGTGTGGCATTGCCCGACGCGGAAGCCGAGCAGGTGTGCGCGGCATTGAACGCCCTCGCACCCGGGCACTGCGACGCCCCCGCGAACGGGATGACCGGCGTGGACCTGATGCCCATCGTGCTCGGATCGGCAGGTATGAAATGAGATTCGCCGTGAAGACATCGCGCCGTGGTCGGCGTGCGCTGGCCACGTTCGCCCTCGCGCAGGCCGCACTGCTCGGCGTCGCGGGCTGCGCGGTGGATCCGGCGCGGCTGACCCTGCCCGGAGCGGGTGTCACCGGACCCACCTATCGCATCGATATCCAGTTCGCCAGCGCTCTGAACCTGCCCTCGGGCGCGAAGGTGGTCGCCAACGGCGCGAAGGTCGGGCAGCTGAAGAAGATCACCATCGCCGACCCGACGGCGAACGGCCCGGGCTCGGCGACCGCCGAAGTCGAGATCCGGCAATCGATTTCGCTCCCGGCCGCGACACACGCGCAGCTGCGTCAGGACACCGTGCTCGGCGACATCTACATCTCGCTCGACACCAACGCGGCGGGCGCGGCCGGAACACTGCATCCCGGCGACACCATCCCGGTCGGGCAGACGGTGCCCGCCTTGCAGATCGAAGACATCATCTCCGGGCTGGCCACGTTCGTCTCCGGTGGGGCGTTGCGTTCGGCGCAGAAGATCGTCGATCAGATCAACTCCGCGCTGCCCGCAGATCCCGCCGACACCGCTCGCATCGCGGGCGTGCTGAAGGAGGACCTCATCGACGTCTCCGGACACCTGGATCAGTCCGACGCCTTCATCGCGGCGCTGGAGTCGAATATGTCTGCGGTGCAGAACAATCGGGACGCACTCGCCGAGCTGCTGACTCCGAAGGGCGCGCAGGATCTGACCGAGATCGCCAAATCGCTGATCCACACCGTCGGGATCATCGGCGCGATCGGTGGCGTCGCGCACGCACTGATCTGGCTCACGCCGCTCATCGAAGGCGGCAACAAGGCGGCCCGCGCCTTCCTGCCGCTGGTGCTCAACGCCGGACGGCCGCTGAATCTCAGTGCACCATCCAACCTCAACAACCTCGAACAGTTGTTGCGCGAGAAGGTGATTCCGTACTTCCAGCAGGGCCCGAAGGTGGGGCTCGACAACCTGTCCGTGGAGGGCGCGCCCGCCGCCACCGATCAGCAGGTGGTCTCCATGATCTCGACCCTGCGGATGATCGGGATGGTCCGATGAGAATACGCGCGAGTTCCGCACTGTCCCTGGGCGCGATCGTGGCGATCTTCGCGATCGGCTCCGTCTACCTGACCTTCGGGATCGCGAAGGTGCACTGGTTCCAGCACTACACCACGGCGTCCATGGAGATCAACGATGCAGCCAACCTGGTGCCGCGGTCGCCGATTCTGTTGTCCGGCCTACGAGTCGGTGAGGTCACCTCGGTCACGAACTCCGCGAGCGGGGTCCGCGTCGACTTCCGGGTGCAGAGCGACTACCGGATTCCGGTCGCCAGCATCGTCACCATCGAATACCTCTCCGCGCTCGGCGAACCGTACGTCGAGTTCCAGCCGCAGCGCGCGGGCGCGCCGTATCTGGAGGACGGCGCGAAGGTCAGCACGAAATCGATCCTGATGCCGGTCTCGATTCCGGAGATGGCCGACACCGTAACCCGGCTGCTCGGGCAGTTCGATCCGCAGGCCATCAGCTCGCTGGTGACGACGTTCTCGCAGACCCTGCGCGGCACCGACGCGGTGCTGCCGGACCTGACCCGCGCCTCGGATCTGCTGGCCGCGACCCTGCTCAGTCGCTCACCGCAGATCAGCAGCCTGCTGAACAACGCCCAGGTGCCGGGCCCCGATGTCGCCAAGGCCGGAGCCGATATGGCCGAGGCCGGACCGAAGTGGGGTGAGTTCGGCGTCAAGGTGCAGGGTGTCGTGGACTCCATCGCGCAGCTGCTCTACGCGCGGCCGGTTCCGGACGCGTACACCACCGGAACCGGTCTGCTGCAGTTCCTTCCGAAGGTCACCGACTACCTCGCCAAGATCGGTCCGGATCTCGGCGCGGTGTATCCGGTGGTCGCGCCGCTGCTCACCCAAGCCTCCGGGTCGCTGCCCGGAATCGACCTGTCGGCGTTGATCGCCCAGGCCCTGCAATCAGTGAAACCCGAGGGCGGTCTGCGCCTGCAAATCGAAGTCAAATAGGAGAAGCCATGACCACCCTCGAGAAGACCGAAGAGATCACCCCGGAGGAGAACGCCGAAACCGTTGTGGCAGTCCGGGATTCGAAGCGCAGGCCCGAGCGCCAGGCAGTGACCGTCTCGTTGCCCGCCTCCACCCTGATCGCCGCGGCCGTCGCGGTGGTCGCCGTGCTGGTGTCCGCGACGCTGGGCGTGCTGCTCTGGATGTCGCACGGCAGCCTCGCCGACCGGGACGCGGCCGCCGCCGACGACAAGCACGCCGAACAGGTCGCCACCGATTACGCGGTCGGCACCGCCACCATCAACTATCAGGACTTCAACTCGTGGGTGGCGAAGCTGAAGACCAATACCGTTCCGCAGTTGGCCAATACCTACGACGCCACCGCGTCGAAGTTGCAGCAGCTGGTGGTCCCGCTGAAGTGGATGTCGACCGCCACCCCCATCGCGGCCAAGGTCGACTCGGTGTCGGGCAGCAGCTACAAGGTGGACGTGTTCCTCAACCTCACCACCACCAACGCGCAGAACCCGGACACCGTGCAGACCACCGTCACCTACAGCATCACCGTCGACAAGAACTCGGACTGGAAGGTCACCGATGTCGGCGGGACCAATGCGGCCCTGCCGTTGAAGTAGGCGAGCTGCCCCTCATCGGCAGCCCGCCCGGGTAGGACGCTACGGAGCGCTGAACGCCTCGGTGCCGCTCGGTGTTTCGGTCTCGGTGACCACGTCGGAGCGGCGGTGCGCACCGGCCTTCGCCGACGACCGGCTACCTGCCAGGCGGCTGCCGAGGAATCCGACGTAGGCGAGCAGTCCGATCACACCGAGGGCGCGGGTGCGGCGGAAGAAGATGGCCAGGCCGAGCAGCAGTTCGGTGAATCCGTTGCTGTAGGTCCAGTTTCGGGTGGAGCGCGGGAACGCCTGCTTGGTCAGCGGGTCGAAGGCCTGCGGTGCGGTGAAGTGCGCCGCGCCCGATCCGGCCAAGCCGAGACCGAAGATCCGGGCCAGCTTGCTGTCGGGAGTGCGGGCGGTGATCACCACCGGATGCTTGGGGGTCTGTCCCGCGACCAGTGCCTGGCTCGCCTGCCGCTTGCGCTTCCTATTGCCCATTGTCGCTCCTGACGGTCCGGGATACGTTTGTCTGGGACAGTCTGTCACATTGCCGCTGTCCTCGGGAAACACAGCATTTGCACAGGTTAAGCGGGTGCAGTTGCACGGGTTTCCGACGTTGAATAGAGGAGTGCTGACGCGCAGCACCCGTGCCGCTGAGTCCCAGGAGGGCCCATGTACACCTCTGCTTTCGAGCTCGTAGACCCCATGTCCACCGGGATGGACCAGGGGCCGCGGTTGGGGGCCGTGGCGGGGGCGGCGGTGAGCCGGGTCGGACTGCGCGAGATCAATGCCGACGCCGTGGCCACCTTCACCGACGAGCGCACCGGACGCGCGGCCTTCGTGGTCGCCGACGGGGTGGGCGACCATCTGGCCGCCGCGCGGGCCGCGCGACTGGTGGCCCGCACCGCGGCCCGAGTAGCGGTGTTCGCCGGGGCCAAGGAGGGAATCCTTGCCGCGCAACGAGAATTGTTGCGCGAGCTCCCGGAAGCCGCCGCCGACAGTGTGCTCGTGGTCGCCGTGCTGCCCGCGGCCGGACAGCCGGACGGGCCCGTCGACATCGCCTGGGTCGGGGATTGCCGGGCCTACCGGTGGAACGGCCGGGCACTGCAGCTGATCACCACCGACCACACAGTGTCGGAATACTTCCGGGCCCGCGGCCACGAACCCCTGCCCGGCATGGCGCATCTGGTGACGACCTCTGCGCGGACGGTGAATCCGGACGACATCGGTGTGGCCGCGACCGGTTCCAGCGACGGTCGACTGCTGCTGTGCTCGGACGGCGTGGGCAAGCGGCTGGAGATGCCCGAGATCAAAGCGATTCTCGCCGCCGAGGGTTCGGCCGGGCACGCCGCCGAGGAATTGGTGACTGCCGCACTGGCGACTGGCGGCAGGGACAACACTTCGGCACTGGTGGTCGACGCCCACGCGGTGCGCGGCGTCTGACGACGAGAGTGCGCGGAGTCTGGCGACCAGAGTGCGCGGAGCCCCACGACTAAGGCGCGCAGCGTCCGATGACAGGGTGCGCAGAGCCTGAGGATCAGGACGCGGGGTCCTACGACCAAGGCTCACGGGGTCCGACGACAGGGCGCACGGCGTCTGAAGACCAGCGGTACTCGGAGTCCACGGGGCGCGATGGGTTGTGTCCGGCGGGGGTGATGCGTGGGGTCGTCGAGGCCATGTGCGCTGCGCGCGGCAGACTTGTCGTCGATGAAACTGCCCGAACTTCCCGATCTGCCAGTGCGCGCGGCCCTCGACGAGATCGCGCGGACGCTGCACGCGCGCGGTACCGCCGTGCTGGTCGCGCCGCCGGGTACCGGTAAGACGACGCTGGTGCCGCTCGCGCTGGCGGCGAGCACGTCGGGCCGGATCGTGGTGGCGGAACCGCGGCGGCTGGCCGCGCGGGCGGCGGCCGGGCGCATGGCGGCGCTGCTGGGGGAGCGGGTCGGCGAGACCGTCGGCTACGCGGTGCGCGGTGATCGCAAGGGCGGACCGCGCACTCGAATCGAGGTCGTCACTTCCGGACTGTTGGTGCGGCGGTTGCAGAACGACCCGGAACTGTCCGGAGTCGACGTGGTGGTCCTCGACGAGTGCCATGAGCGGCACCTCGACGCGGACCTGCTGCTGGCGCTGCTACTGGATGCCCGCGCCGGGTTGCGGCCGGACCTGCGGGTGCTGGCCACCTCGGCAACCGTTGCGGCGGATCGACTTTCGGTCTTGCTGGGCGGCGAGAGCTCGGCCGCGCCGGTCCTGGAGGTCCGGGGCCGCGCCTATCCGGTCGAGATGGCCTATGTGCCCGCCGCGGCCCGCGAGCGGATCGAAGCCCACGTGGCGCGGGCGACCCGAATCGCGTTGCGGGACAGCGACGGTGACGTGCTGGTTTTCCTGCCCGGTGCGGCGGAGATCCGGCGCACCGCCGAGCAGCTGTCGAATGTGCCGGGGGTGGATGTGATTCCGCTGCACGGCCGGTTGGCGGCGGCCGCCCAGGACGCCGCGCTGCGGCCCGGCACCCGGCGTCGTGTCGTACTGTCCACGGCCGTCGCGGAATCCAGCCTGACCGTGCCCGGTGTCCGGGCGGTGGTGGATTCCGGCTTGGCGCGGGTGCCGCGCATCGATCACCGTCGTGGACTGTCCGGCCTTGCCACGGTGCGGGTTTCGGCCGCCGTCGCCGAACAGCGGGCCGGGCGAGCGGGCCGTGAAGCGCCCGGCTGGGCCTGGCGCTGCTGGCCGGAGTACGAGCACGGCACCCTCCCCGCGTATCCCGAACCGGAGATCCGCACCGCCGATCTGACCCGGCTGGCACTGGAACTGGCCTGCTGGGGCACCGCCGACGGCGAGGCTCTGGCGTGGTGGGATCCGCCGCCCGCCGGTGGTCTCGCGGCCGGGCGGGCGGTGCTGCGCGCACTGGACGCGGTGAATGACGAAGGGGCCGTGACTGATCGGGGTCGCGCCATGGCGGCGGTCGGGCTGCATCCGCGCCTGGCCCGGGCCCTGCTCGACGGCGCGGCCGAGGTCGGATCCCGGTCGGCCGCCGAAGTGGTGGCCCTGCTCGACGACGATTCGCTCGCCTCCGGTGTGGACCTCGTGTCCGCCCTGCGGAGCCTGCGAGCCGAGCGCCCCACTCGCTGGTCACGTGAGGCCGAGCGCCTGGCGCGCCTGGTTCCCGGCGGCGGCTCCGGCGACGACCCCGCTCTTGTTGCGGCACTGGCTTATCCGGAACGGCTGGCCCGCCGTAGATCCCCCGGATCCACCAGCTACCTGATGGCGGGCGGCACCGCGGTGATGCTGCCCCCCGGCAGCGGCCTGACAGACGCCGAATGGCTGGCCATCGCCGTCGCCGCCCGCGACCCCGGCCAGGCCGAGGGCCGAATCCGCTTGGCCGCCAAGGCCGATGAGCAACTAGCCCGCCGCGCCGCCGCGAACCTCCTGGAACGAGCCGACGAAGTCGACTGGAGCAACGGCACCCTGGTGGCCCGTTCGGTGCAGCGGCTGGGCGCGATCACGTTGTCGGAGCGCCCGTTACCCAACCCCGACCCCGCCTTGCGCACCCGAGCCCTCCTGACCGGCCTGCGCACCGAGGGCCTGGACCTGCTGCGCTGGACCGACGACGCCCGCAGCCTGCGCACCCGCCTCGACTTCCTACACCGCACCCTCGGCGCCCCCTGGCCCGCCGTCAACGACGAAACCCTCCTCGAAACCGCCGAAACCTGGCTGGCCCCCGAACTTTCCATCGCCCGCCGCCGCACCGACCTCGAGCGCATAGACGCGGGCCAAGCCCTCCGGCGCCTCCTACCCTGGCCCGAAGCAGCCCGCCTGGACGAACTGGCCCCCGAACGCCTGGAAGTCCCCTCCGGCAGCCGAATCCGCCTCGACTACACCACCGACCCCCCGATCCTCGCGGTGAAGGTCCAGGAGATCTTCGGCTGGACCGAGACCCCCCGCCTGGCCTCCGGCCGCATAACCCCAGTCCTGCACCTACTCTCACCCGCCCAGCATCCGGTAGCCGTAACCGCCGACCTCCCCTCCTTCTGGCGCACCGGCTGGCCCCAAGTCCGCTCCGACCTCCGCGGCCGCTACCCCAAACACGCCTGGCCCGAAGACCCCACCACCGTCCCCGCCCACCGCGGCACCGCCCGAAACCCCCGCCGCGCCTGACCTCCGCCGAGGAGGCGCGGTATCAGGAGCCCTCGCGAAGGGAGATCAGTTCGCCTGCCCGCGTAGGCGGCTCGGCCAAGCCAACGCGGGTAAGGCGTAGCCCACCACCGAGACCAGGTAGAGGATCAGCGCAGCGATGGGCACAACCAGCCCTATCGCCGCGATGGCGGCGAGTGCCACGAATGCCACGATTGCCTGACGAGTCTCGCCCCGTACGACGTCGACCGGATAGCCAGGCTTCAGCACCAGCAGATTCCCGACCTGGAGCAGCCCATTCACCTGTCGGATACGGGCGAAGAAAGCGTGGTGAGACAGCCAGATAACCCCGATGGTGCCGAAGGATCCCAAATATGCCAGGTAACTCGGCCACAGCCCCAGCAGCTGCTTCAGCAGGTCGCCCTGGCTCTCCGGCAGCCGGATATCGATTACCAGCAGGGTGATCGCGATTGCCATGACGCCATCACTGAACGCTTCCACCCTGGAAGCGTTCAGCGGCCGAACGGGGACTTCCTCGGTCGACGCGTCGGTCATTGTCAGGACTCTACGAGAACCACTCCGCTCCGCGAGTCCAGCCGCGCCGCGCAGTCCAGCCGAAAGCCCGTTCGACCCTGTCCGCAAAGCCAATCCGAGGCAGTGCGGGCTCAGACGGCAGTCCCTTCTCCCACCACCGCCGGGCTGTTGGTCGACGTGAACGCGCACCAAGGATCGTCATCTGGCCGAACGCGCGGGTCGCGGGATGAGCGGACGATTGACGCCTACCCGTCTCTGGCGCTGTCCTGAGATGACTTGTGGCAGTTGCTATTTCTTGCCGCCTTCGTTCCGCTCCGCCGATGGGCGCGATACTCTACTATGGTTTGTAGTAGATGTTGCGGCATGGGGAGTGGCGATTAACAGTTACCGAAATCTTCGACAGCGAGTGCAGCCGCTGGTCCGGGCCACCGCGTGGTCGCACGCGGCAACGCGAACCGCAATCGGAATCGGTGCCCTCGCCAGCCCCTCCGTCGCGGACACTTGGGTAGGCCCGACCGGGGCCGGTTCCGCGACAGTGCTACGTCCCGCATTCGCGGTCCGCGATGCCGTTCTCGGCGTCGGTACGCTCTGGGCTCTGTCCACCGGTAAGCCCATTCGCCACTGGTTCGTGATCGGCACCGCGATCGAAGCTGTGGAACTCGCTGCGATCACGCGCAATCGCAGCGAATTACCGCCGACGATGACCAGCAAGGCCTGGTCCCTGGCAACTGCGGCAGGGCTTCTCGGCGGTGCTCTCGTTGCCACGTTGCTCGACGAGCGCATCTAGACGAGAAGGTAGGCACCGGCCGGTCGGTACCGGCCTATCGGCGGGCCGAGATGGTCTCGGCCCGTTGGGCTTCGGCTTCAGTCGAGGCAGAACTCGTTGCCTTCGATGTCCTGCATCACCAGGCAGGACTCGTTGACTCCGTCGGCGCGCAGTAGGTGCACGCGGGTCGCGCCGAGTGCGGTCAGTCGGGTGCATTCGGCCTCGAGGGCCGCGACCCGCTCATCGCCGACGAGGCCGGTGCCGACTCGGACGTCGATGTGCACTCGGTTCTTGACCTGCTTCTCCTCGGGGACCCGCTGGAAATACAACCGCGGTCCCACGCCGGAGGGATCGACGCATGCCGTGCCCTTGTGCTCGTACCCCAGCACCTCGGACCAGAATTGAGCAACGCGTTCAGGTTCTACGCAATCGAAGGTGACCTGAACCTCTCTGACCACTGCCATCGGTCCACCCTAAGGGTGAACCTTCACCGCGAATCGGTGCGGGGTCTAGAGCGATCCCGTCAGCCCACCCGTGCACACGAGTGGTCCGCCCATCCCCATGTGCGTCTGCCCACCGGCGAGTAGGCACACCATCCACGCCAGCTCGCCGACAATGGAACCCTGGTCCGCCACGGCCTGCTCGAAACTCCCGGTATTCGCGACCGAACCAACCTGTGGTGATGAGCTCGCCACTGCGGTACCCGGGATCGAGAGCGCAATCCCGGTCGAAACCAGCACTGCCGCAGCCAGTTTCAGTGACACCCGGACCATTTGACCACCTACGTTCGAGACAACTTGTCGGTCGGACAATACGCCTGCATCCACTCTCTGAAACACGATTACTTCATTTTCCTTCTGTGTAACTGGGCATGAGCCGTTCCATGGTTGCGCTAGCTGTACGAGCGGCTGATGAAACCGTCGGGACGCACCAGCACTGTCCCGTAGGGCCAGCCGTCCACGAAGTGCACCGGAACATCGGCTGCAACGCCGGGATCGGCTGTGAGGACGCACCATTGGGACTTCACGAGATCCAGCGTGGATACTCCGTCGGCAACCCACAGGTGCGGCAGGCGGGATCCCGGTGACCCGTCGAGGTCTAGGGCGACATCCTCGGTGGAGGGGAGCTCCGCGCCGCCGTAGCGGTAGCCCAGGTGTACTACCGGTGCGTTGATCGCCCCTGCGGCCCGGCGCGCGTCCGCCATGTCCTTGCCCCAGTGCAGGGTTGGATCGTTGAACCGCAAGCGGGCCTGTTCCATTGTCATGAGGGCGACGGGGTGGCGTTCGGTGTGATAGCTCTCCAGCAGTTCGGGTTCGGCCGCACCGCGCAATACGTGCGCGAGCTTCCAGGCCAGATTGTGTGCGTCGGCGATACCGGTGTTGAGTCCGAACGCGCCCAGTGGGGGAATGGCGTGGGCCGCGTCGCCGACCAGGAAGACTCGTCCCACGGACAGTCGATCGGCTACTTGGCCGCGTCCTCGGAACGTGAGCACGCTGCGTATCCGCACCTCGATCGACGGGTCACCGAGTGCGGTGCGGAGGAGGTCGGGGGTCGGTCGGGTGTCGGCGGCGGTGAGGAACACCCATTCGCGTTCGCCGTCGACGGTCACCAGCAGACCGGTCGCGTCCGGATGCTCGATATTGCACATGGCGAACGGCTCGCGTGGACGCAGATCGGCGTCGAACAGGACACTCGTTGTCTCCCTGCCCATTACGCCGGGCCCGGTGACGCCGACACCCAGGACTTGCCGAACCCGGCTGCGCACACCGTCGGCCGCCACCAGATAGCGCGCTCGCACGACCCGCCCGTCGGACAACGTCGCGGTGACGCCGTCGCTATCTTGCTCGAACGAATCGAGGGCGACGCCGAACTCGACATCGCCTGCCCTGGTGATGGTTACGCGATCGAGCCGGTTCTGTGCGCAGGTGCCGCGGAGCCGGGCCGGTGTGTAGGTGGGCTCGATGGCGCGGGTCGTCTTCCACTCCTCGGATTCGGTGAAGTCGGCCTCGGCGAGGGTACGGGCTCTGATCTTGCCCGCCCGCAGGTCGACCGCGGCCTCGTTGACCGCTTGCGCCAAGCCGACCTCGCGCAGGATCTCCACCGTCCGCGACCCGATGCCGGTGGCTCTGGGGTGGGGCGAGAGCTCCGGCTTCTCCTCGATGACGAGGGGTTCGACACCGTGGTGACGCAACAGCACCGCGAGCATCAGCCCGACGGATCCTCCCCCGACGATCAAAACATCTGTGGGTACAGTGTTCCCGTTCATGGGCACACTGTACCCAGTTCTGTAGACTCCTCGCCATGTCGCTGATCTGGGACCGTGACCCCTACCGGCCGAAAAGCCAGGCCTTGAGTGTGGAACGCATCGTGGACGCGTCCATCGCCATCGCCGACACCGAGGGCCTGGACGCATTGTCGATGCGACGCGTCGCCACCGAGCTGTCGACCGGCACGACCACCCTCTACCGCTATGTGGACAGCCGCGACGACCTGCTCGACCTGATGGCCGACGCGGTACACGAAAACCAGGTGCCACTGACCGGAGTGTGGCGCACAGACCTCGAGGCCTACGCCCACCACGAACGCGAACTGTGGCTGCGGCATCCGTGGCTGGCCCCGCTGCTGGCGACCCGTCCATTGCTCGGCCCCAACTGGCTGCGCGGCCTCGAACACGCGCTGACCGCTGCCACCCCGCTCACCTCCGATATCGCCGACGCCGCCGCGGCCGTCGGACTGATCAGGGACTACGTCCGTGGCGCGGTCATGCGCGAACTCGCCGAGAAGGAGACCCAGCGCCGCACCGGCCAGACCGAGGCCCAGTGGCGCGCAACCGTCGCCCCGTACCTCAGCAAGGTCATCGCCAGTGGCGCCTATCCTCAGGTTGCCCGCTTCGCCGAATCCGTCGATCTCAGTGCGGCAGAACAGTTTTCGAACGGCCTCCGTCGCATCATCACCGGGATCGGGGACTCCCACCCGGCGGGGAAGTGAGCGCCGAGCTTCCGTTGAGCCGAACGCTATTCGGTCGCAGCGGTGATCAGCGGTGCCATGGACGAACCAGGATCGGCGGGCTAGCGTCCGGCCAGCTCGGCGACGACCGGGGCGAATTTCTCGGCGAAGTCGGCGCCGAAGATGAAGTAGGAGAAGCCCATTTCCTCGTGTCGCCGCTGAATTTCCTCGGCGGCGGCTGCCGGATTGGCCGGAAGCACGGTCATCGCGTCGGCCTTGTGGAGGGCGGCGGTGTCGGTGGCCGGGTGGGCCATGTGCGCTGCCACGGTGTCACCGATCACCGGCACCGCGAGCGCGAGTTCGACATCCGCGACAGCACGGAAATCGCTTGCCATCCTTGCGACTTCGTCCCGAGGATGATCGCCGAGAACGAAGGTGACCGGATCCGCGACCTCGGCGGCCAATGCCCGGGCCTTCGGACCGAGTACGGCCATCCCCACCGGCGTATGCAGGTCCGGGCCGTCGAGTTCCCGTAGCCGCGTGACGGTTTCGCGAATCTGCGTCAGTCGCTCGCGGGGCGGTGGCACCTCGGAAACTCCCTTCTCGCGCAACTCGTCCTCGATGCCCGGCCTGCCGGTACCGATCCCCATCTCGAACCGTCCACCCGTCAACAGCGACAGCGAATGCGCTTCCCACGCCGTCAACCACGCCGGGCGCAGCGGCGACGCGTACACCCACGTGCCCACTCGCAGGTCGGTGAGAGCCGCGACGGTCGCGAGCATCGGCGCGGGTGCGGGCTGCGTCAGCGGGAAGTCGGGCACCAGCAGCGTCGAGTACCCGAGGTCGCCGATGCGTCGTGCCCGATCCCGCCAGTCCGGCACGTCGGTCATGAGCGGGGCAACAACTCCGAAGCGAAGCGGTCTGGTCATGCCTGAATCCTCTCGACGATGGCGAGATCATTCGACAGCTGCACCTGATGGAAGTACCCGATGATCTCGTTCGGTATCCGGAGACTTGGACGACGGGTCCGCGCGAAATTCATCGGCCGCGGCGAGATCGTGTCAGTGAAGCCCTTCACCTCGCCTATTCCTCCCTCGGTTCTCGAGCCATCGACGTGCACGGCAGACCAAGTGGCTGAATGTCAGGTGGTAGTGCTCTCGACAGTCAGATTGCCGCCGAGGGAGATCCAATAGCGCCGTGCCGGACCGTGTTCTGTGTCCTGAATTGCTTCGAGGATTCCACCGTTGCGCTCGATCGTGCTGGCCGAGGCGACATTGTCCGCGGCGCAGACGAGCAGAACACGGTTCATGTCCAGATCTTTTGCTTCGCTGAGCATCTCGCCCAATGCCCAGGTGCCGATGCCCTGTCTGCGGGCGCTCGGCCGGATGCCGAAGCCGATGTGCCCGAGGCGCAGCACGGATTCGCCGGATCCGTGGCGGAGCGCGATTCCGCCGAGAACCCTGTCTCCCTGGACAATCCAGCGGTGCCGGGTTCCGCGATCGGTCTTGTCGGCCAGGCGTGCGACCCAGGCGGCGAAACCGGTGGGCGAGTGGACCTCGTCGGTTGTCAGGAGGCCGAAACCGTCCTCGTGCAAGCCCGGACCCCATTCGGTGTGGGCCTCGAGCCATGCTGTGTGCAAATGCGTGGAGGGCGCGATCAGGTCGGGCACAATCCCACCCTATCGAGGTGTTCGCGGCGTTCGGGATGAGTGAGTGAGAAGTATCGCAACACCTTCTGGGCTCATCGATCGGATTGCGATGATCCAGATCAGCGGTAGCCGTATCCGGTCGAGAGAAGGGCCACGATGAGCACCTTTGTTCTGATTCCTGGCGCATGCCACGGTGGTTGGTGGTTCGAGCCGGTGGCGCAGCGGCTACGCGAACTGGGGCACACCGCCTACGCGGTGACGCTCACCGGGCTGGGGGACCGGGCGCACCTGCTCGGCGCCTCGGTGAATCTGGAGACCCACATCCGCGACGTGCTCGCACTGCTCGAGAACGAGCGCCTGGAGAACGTCATCCTGGTCGGCCACAGCTACGCGGGCATGGTCGTGTCCGGCGTAGCCGACCGAGCCCCCAACCGCATCGACGCACTGATGTATGTCGATGCCTTCGTCCCCGGCAACGGCGACGCCGCCTGGAACCTCACCAACGACGACCAACGCGCCTGGTACATCGACGGAGCCTCCACCGACGGAATCGGCATCGCCCCCCTCCCATTCTTCGACCCCCGCGCCACTCCCCACCCCCTCGCCGCGATGATCCAACGCCTCACCCTAACCGGCCCCGACCACACCTTCCGCCGCCGCGACTACGCCTACGCCGCCCAATTCGACAACAGCCCCTTCACCCCCACATTCCAACGCCTACAAGCAGATCCGACCTGGCACGTCCACGAACTGGCCGCCCGCCACAACGTCCTCGCCGACGGCCCCGACCTCTTCCTCAACCTCCTTCTGTCCACCATCCCCACTCCGACAGGTTCTTCCGACGACCGATAACGACGACACGTTGTCAGATGTCCATGCCGATGGCTCCAAGGCAGGTCAGGCAAGCGGCGGACGGTACCGTGGGCCGCATGATCAGGGCAGTTGTGTTCGACGTTGGGGAGACGCTCGTCGACGAGACGCGCGAATACGGGACCTGGGCGGATTGGCTCGGGGTGCCGCGGCATACGTTCGTTTCGGTGTTCGGCGCCGTGATCGCCTCGGGTAAGGACTACCGCGAGACCTTTCAGATCTTCCAGCCCGGATTCGACCTGGCTGAACAGCGTGAGGCACGAGCCAACGCCGGGCTGCCGGAGACCTACGGTGAGGAAGACCTGTATTCGGATGTGCGACCGGCACTTTCGAAGTTGCGTGACATGGGTGTGTGGGTCGGGATCGTCGGAAATCAGACGGTCCGATCAGGTCGAATCCTGCGAGGTCTCGACCTTCCGGCCGACTTCATCGCCACGTCGGACGATTGGGGTGTCGAGAAGCCGTCCACCTTGTTCTTCGAGAAGGTGGTCGAAGTCGCGCCCTGTGCGGCTGGCGAGATCGTCTATGTCGGTGATCGGATCGAAAACGACATAGCCCCGGCGAAAGCAGTCGGGATGCGGACCGCGTACATCCAACGAGGACCCTGGGGATGGATTCAGCGCGACAAACCGGAGGTCGCGGAGCTGTCCGATTGGAAGATCCACGACCTCAACGAGTTGTCTGAAATCGTTGTCGCAGTGAGCAATTAGACGGTAAGCGACTTGATCATGGTGTGCCAGTTGTAGAGTTGGTCGTCGAGTGCACGAACTGTGGGAAGTGAATCCCAGTCGCGGAGTTTCTGTCTGACCGCTTTCACTCTGACCATCGCCGTGGCGTACCAGTGCTGGCCGAGCAGCTTCAAGGCTTCATCCAGATAGCCGCACGCGGGTTCCGGCTCACGCTCCAGCACTGCGGCTGCCGCCAGATCCGCGAGCACAACAGCACGTTGCTTGATCGCCTCGGCGGGCAGATCGGCCAGCACGCCTAGCAGAGTTTCGCGTGCGGCTGCGCCCTGCCCAGCCGCGATTTGGGTGTTCCCCTTGAATCCGGCGAGCCGGGCGGGCGAGAACCAGTCCAATCATGCGGGGCTCGGGTCCTGCTCCGCGTCATGGTCTCGATAGGCGGCTTCGGCATGGTCGAGTAGTTGGAGGGCACGGCGGGTATCGCCGAGTCGGGTTTCCACCTCCGCCTCGACCGCATCGAGCCAGGCCATCATCTCCCCATTCGCGTTTCCGCGACGCGCGAATGTCCATGCTCCGCGGATCTTGTCGCGAGCATCCTCCGCGCGCTCTGGGTCGCCTTCGAATGAGAATGCGGGGGCAAATGCCATGTGCGCCAGCGCCGCAGCGCCCAGCAGTGCATCATCGGCCATGCCTGCTGCCTGCAGCGAGAGAACGAGGCTCGGCTTCGCCAAGTCGGGTTGTTGTAGGTCGAAGAACTCCAGACGTCCGGCCAACAGGCTCGACTCCGCAACAGCGCGTGCCATCACCGTTCTCGACGCGCCGGGCAGCTGGGGCAGGAGATCCCAACCCAGCCCTGCGTGCTCGGCCACCAACCGCTGAAGTCGAACAGCGGGAACGGACCAGTACATCCGTCGGTAGGCCGCGGTCGACGACGCGAAATCGAATGCCACAGAAGGAGGTAGCTCGCCTACCCCTGCTCCCGCATGTCTTGACGCCCAAGTCTCTCGACGGCTGCTCGACTGCACACGATGCGACTGCTCACCGCCGGATCTGCGTGCGGAACTGAAGCCGAGCTCACTGACTGGCCGTTGGAAGAAGTCCTCCAGCACCTGAACGTGCTCCGGTTGTGGAAAGGGTGGTGTGTCAGATTCCCAGCGCCGCACAGTTCTTGGGCTGATCGCAATTCGCAGTCCGACCTCACGTGCTGCCTTGGTCAGGGCTTCCGCCAGTGCGGCCTGCGAGTTGTACCCGAGCCCGACCCGGGCTGCCCGCAACGCATTTTCGTGGGGGGTCACAACAACCAGATTAACTCCGGCGGGACGTGAATGTCCTTGATAGGCCACAAAATGGCCGCACGATGTCCTATCAGATGGCCTGTTTTGGGACATCAATCGGTGAGACCGTAGTGATGGCACCCGATTTTGGGAGCTTTGCCCCACGGGCAGCTGGCCGCCGTCGAACTCGCGTTCGTGCCCAACGCTCCGATCGGCGGCGGCTTGTCCGGAACGCGGCAACCGGCGTGAGTTCGGGAGAGGTGAACCGTGACCAGGGTGGAAGCGCAGATAGTGCGAGCTCTCACATCGGGTGGGTGTCTCACTGTCAACCAAATCGCCTGTAGCGCACAAGTGTCCAGCGACTGCGCGCGAGCCAACGTCAGATCGCTCGCCCGGCGTGGGCTTGCTGTCAGCGGTACCGGTCTGCGGCGCGACGTTTGGTCGTTGACTGCCCGTGGCGCACGATTCGCAACCACCCGTCACGGCCGCGCGGTGCTCGACTTGGAGGTTCGATGACCATGCGGCGGGCGATCGGCTTCATCCTGCGCCCCGAATCCGGTGAGAACGTCAGTCGGCATGCCAATGAAATGGAACGAGAGGCGACGCAGCTCGGGTTCTCTTGGATAGCAACCTTCTACGCCGACCTCCGAGCCGAGGCCAATTACATTCGCATGATCAGCCGACTGATCCGCGAGGATGCGGACGCCGTGTTCCTGCCCAGCGCTGTGCATCTCGATGAGCGAGACATCCAGGTTCTCGCTACCCACACCGACGTCTACTGCCTCGGCGAGAGGCTGCGGCACACGGTTCACCGTGAGGATGACGCGGGGGCGGAAAGCTCCCGCCGCGTTGTCGCCATGGATAGCGGAACGGCGAGTTGATACCGATCGGAACTGCCGACATCGAGGTACTACCACCCCTGCGATGGATCGATGGGGCAGCTGCCCAGGATTGGCGATTGTGTTGTCGGGCGGGATGGTCGACGTTGTTCGGCTCGGCGGGTGATATCCGACCCGATTTGGCACATCTCGCCAATCCCGTTACGAGGCTGGCGGCAGGAACTGTATTCGGTGGTTCGGCGGATGGATCCGCCGGGCGGGCCGCCAGCGCATGACGCGGCGTTGGAGGCGCACGTCGGCACGTTCGTCGATGACATCGAAAGACTGGTCGGGACAACACGATTGGTTGCCCGGGTTTGGACTCAACCGGAGGGTTACTACGCGAACGTCTGGGATGACTTCGTTCTGATCTCGAACACGCATCTCGCGCGGCTGGCTTTGACCGTCGACGACTGAGGGGTCCGGGCCGATCGGGACATGAATAGGGCTACACGCCAGAAGAATTAGGGGATCGGGATCCACGGCCTTGATCGAGGTGTGGCGGTCGTGGCAGTGGAACCCGATCCCATGGTCGGGTGGCGGCAGGGAGTGTTGCCCCTATCGGGGGGGACTGCCCAGAGTTTGGTTGACTCGCGGGTGTAGTGGTTCAGGCCGCGAGCGCGGGCCGGTTTATTGTCTCAAACTCGATCGGGGTGAGCCGGCCGAGTCGGCGTTGCCGACGAGTGCGGTGGTAGGTCTTCTCGATCCAGACCACGATCGCCAACCGCAGTTCCGCGCGGGTCGCCCAGCGCTGCCGGTCGAGGACATTCTTCTGCAGCAGCGCGAAGAACGACTCCATGGCCGCATTGTCACCACACGCCCCGACGCGGCCCATCGAGCCTCGTAAACCGTTGACTGACAATGCATTCACGAACTTTCGGGAACGAAACTGACTGCCCCTGTCAGAGTGAACGACCGTCGCGTCTGGTGAGCGGAACGCGACGGCGTGATGCAGCGCCGATACCGCGATCGATGCCTTCATCCGAGAATCGATCGAGTAGCCCACGATCCGGTTGGAGAACACGTCCTTGATCGCGCACAGATAGAGCTTGCCCTCGCCGGTGGCGTGCTCGGTGATATCGGTCAGCCACACGGCATCCGGGGCGTCGGCGGTGAATTTGCGGTCGACGAGGTCGTCGTGGACCGGTGGGCCGGACTTGCGGTTCACCCCGCGTTTCTTGGCGAATACGCTCCAGATCCGTTGCTGTGAACACAATCTGGCGACTCGGTTCTCACCCGCGCGGATGCCGCGGGCGGGCAACTCATCGGCGATGAACCGGTAGCCGAACGCAGGGTCGTCGGCATGGATGTCGTAGGCGGCATTGATCAGATGCGCATCGTCCCAATCCCGTTGCGAGACAGGGTTCTTCTTCCATTTGAAGAATGCTTGGGTGGAGAATCCGAGTACCCGACAGGTCACCGCGACAGGAATCTTGTCTGCGGCCAGGTCCAGGACCAGCGGGTACATCATTTTGGGTTCACATCGCGCGAGAAGTAGGCGACCGCACGGCGCATGACCTCGGCTTCTTGTTCGAGTTGCCGGATCCGTTTGCGGGCCTCGCGAAGCTCGGCCGACTCATCACCGGTGACGCCGGGGCGATGTCCATCCTCGATGTCGGCCTGTTTCACCCAGTTCTTCACGCAGCTTTGCGAGATCCCGAAGTCCTTCGCGATCTGGGTCAACGGGATCTCGCCCTTGCGGGCGACCGCGACTACGTCGCGGCGGAACTCCTCGGGATAGGGCTTGGGCATGTCGGTGATCCTTCCACTGCGAGGAGGTCCTCACAGGTCAGGAGTCAACCAAACCGGGGGCAGTCCCGGGAGTTCTCACCTTGCGCTGCGCGCGTGCTTCTTCAGGTGTAAACCCGCGCGTTCCAAGGCGATTTCCTTCGGGTCGCCGAGGAAGGTGTTGGTTTTGACGATGTCCCAGCAGAGGTCGACGTAGGGCTGGTTGGGGAAATCCATGGCGAAGATGCCGAGTCTTACTGCGGGCTTTCTGTTTTGGATCCAGCCGTAGAGTTTGCTGTTGACGCCTTGGCCTACGGGGATGGTGCCGAAGCCGGGTAGGCCGAGGGCGCCGGTGGCCAGGGCTCCGGGGTAGCCCCAGGGGACGGAATAGGCGCTGGTGAAATTGATGTACCAGGTGGTGTCGGTTTTGTCGTTGTTGGCGGCGGTGAGGGCCGCTTGGGTGGCGGTCCATTTCTGGTTGGCGGCGTTGGGGATGGTGAGGCTGTCGTCTACGTGGTAGTAGTCCTGGACGTAGAAGGGGACGCCGCCGGGGGTGGTGAAACCGGCGGTGCCGTTGCCGGGCCAGTTGTCGTAGGCGTTGATGCCGATCGCGGTTTGGTCGGGGTTGACCCTTGCCGGATAGCGGCGCAGGAGAACGCATTTGCGGCGTACGGCGTCGAGGGTGGGGGTGGCGTCGGCCGTGTACCAGTAGTCGGGTTTCGCGTTGATGAGGCTCAGGACCGAGCCTTCGAAGGTGAAGCCGTCGGAGTTGACGGGGTTCGGGTCCTCCTTGATGGAGACGACGATGGTTTCCTTGGCGTGCTCGGCCAGCCAGTTGTAGACCTCGCCGAGCACATCCGCGAGCCGCATCGGCCCGGGGAGCTGGATGTCGCCGTGGTACATGTACAGGACCCCGCCGTCCAGACCGGCGCGCAGGTCGAGGAAGCGGATCCCGTGGTCGAGCTGCGAGGTCAGCGACGCGTTCTGGGTGCTGACCCAGAGACGATTGGAGCTGTAGGTGCAGGTGTCGTGGGTGCCGGGGATGGTGAGCGCGGAAAGCTTTGTGCCCCCGGCGATCTGCGACATCCAGTGGTCAGGGAAGACTCCACCCAGCGGCTTCTGCGCCCATTTGAGCTCCCCGGTGGTCTTGTCGGACCACGCGCAGTTGACGGTATTGGCCAGCGTCGCCAGGCCCGGAGCGGTGCCGGAGTACTGCCCGCCGATGTCGTTGTCGGTCTGATACCACTTGTTGTAGGCGAACGTGCTGACCAGAATCTGGCCGCTGCCATCGGATTTGAGGTAGCCCAGGTACGCCTGGTCGGCCATGCCCGCGGCGCTGATGGTGTCGCGGGCGCTGTCGGACGGCTGCGTCCCGGCGCGTGTCCAGCCCCGGTTCGCTTCGCTGTAGATCAGGTCGTACACCTTCTGGGTGCCGTACTCGCGGTAGAGCATGTGCAGCGCGCCGTTCAACGGGTACAGCGCGGGCGCACCGTAGCAGCGCGCGTCGACCTTGACCAGCGGCGACCAGTTGCTGGCGTAGCCCCCGGTCGGATCCCAGATCGTGTAGGAGATGTAGTCGCCGCCGCCCTCCGGGGAGAACGCGCAGAACAGCTGATTGTCGAAGGCGCACAGGGACACATACGCGTTGGTGTGCATCGTCATGCCGCCGCGCCAGGCCCACCGCTCCAGCTCGTCCTCGTAGACGTAGTGCACCAGATCCCGGTGCCCCTGCGCGGTCACGATGACGACGGCGTGCAATACATCGGAATCGTCATTGGCCAGCGCGACCTGTGTCGGGGTCTGCAACCCGGCCGAGATCATCCACTGCGGTTTGCTCCACGGTGCCGGATGGCCGGCCTCGTCGACACCGTCGCTCACCGAGTAATACACATTGTCGGCGGCGTTCTTGTCGACGAACGCGCACCACAGTTTTCCGGCGTGCATCGCCAGTGCGGGTGCGAATTTCGAGTATTTCTTGCTTTCCGGAAACATACTTCCGATGAAGGGCCACGGTGTAACGCCCTGGACCTGTTCACCATTGGTTTCCGAAATGTTCTCCATCATGATTCTCCTCGGGACATGCGTAATCACGCCACCGCGACCGAGCGCAATACCCAACGCTGAACCGCTGGCGTGGCCATGCCGTGAGAATTCTGTGAGCGGCCCGAATATGTTGACTGCCATTGCGTTTGCGGAGGCACCGTCGAGTGTATTGCTGTCCGGTGTCCACGTCAGCGATTTGGACGCACGTTTATTTCGAATGCGCCGAATAAATAGAAAACATTGCGGTCGGATTCTTCTGCGATCGGATCGTGCCGACGCATGCGAATACCTCCATTCGGAATGGCGTGAACGGTCTCCCGAGTGGCACGAACTGCTGCCTGGCGCAAGCGATTTGATCATTTACAATGCCGTGGCGCGTCCGGTCAGGTTGTTGTCGTGAATTGTCCCCCGGGGAGGGTGTGGCGCGACCCTAATGTCTAGCTGTGTCGACGGTCGGTGGGCCGTCGTGAAGTTCAGTGGAGAGGGATGCCATGTTTGCTCCAGTGCAGGATCATCCGTTGTTCGACGAGGTGCAGCGACGTATGGGCCGGGTGCCGAATATGACCAGGGTGATGGCGAATTCGTCTGCGGTGCTGGAGGGTTACCTCGGGCTGATGGGTGCGTTGAAGAAGGCTTCGCTGCCGGGGCCGACGTCGGAGCGGATCGCGTTGACCGTCGGGGCGTCCAATGACTGCGGTTACTGCGTGGCGGCGCATACGTTCGCGGGCAAGCGGGTGGCTCGGCTCAGTGATTCCGAGGTGGAGGCCGCCAAGGAGGGCACCTCGGCGGATCCGAAAGAGGCTGCGGCGGTGGCGTTCGCGCGTGAGCTGACCGAGTCGCGCGGTAAGGCCGATCCGGCGGCGGTGCTGGCGGCCGGGTGGAGCGAGGAGCAGGTGCTCGAGATCGTCGCACTGGTCGCGTTGCAGACGCTGACGAACTACGTCAACAAGGTCGCGCAAACCGAGAACGATTGGCCTGCGGCATGACCCGGGATGCCGGTATGCGCGCTTGAGAGGTTCGGTACGAAACCGAACGGTTTGAAATATTCGTTATGCTCCGGCGGTGATCGACGGCACCATCCCCACGCGCACGGCCGTGGTACTGCAACGAACGGCCTCGAGGCTCGGCGCGCCGCGCTGGCAGATCGACGGTGCCGTCGGCGTCGACGAGCGGCATCTCGGTGACGAGCAGGTGCGGATTCCGATCGAGTCGGCCTGGCGCATGTGGGAATTGATCGGATCGATCGGAGGCCCCGGCGCGGGTCTGTGCGCGTCCGCCACGGCCGCGCGCGGGGTGCTGGGCGTATGGGACTACCTGTTCACCAGTCGGCCGACGCTGGCCGACAGCCTGCGCACGGTGATGGAACTACGGTCGGCGGTCACCGATCCCACGGTGGTGTGGGAGGTGCTCGAGGACGGCGCGCTGCTCACCGTGCGGGTCGGCGTCGCGGTGGAGTCCGACCCGGTGTTCGTGCCGGTCGAGGAATTCGTGCTCTCGCTCATCCTGCGCCGCATCCGCGAGGCCACCGGTGCGGAGATAGTCCCGATGCGGGTCGCCTTCACCCATCGCGTCACGCACCGCCGACGTGAGCTCATCGACGAATTCGGCACCAGTCGAATCGATTTCGGCATGCCGTTCTCCGAAATCACCTTCCTGGACGCGGGCCGACTGCCCACCGGGGGCGACCCGGCACTGGGCGAAGTGTTCTCCGGCTACGCCAAACTGCTGCTGTCGACGTCCCGTCCGGTCGCGGGCTGGCGGGAACGACTGCACCTCGCGATCTCGGAAGCGTTGACGGACAACGACTTCGGTCTCGACAGCGTGGCCCGGCGGCTGTCGATCAGCTCACGGACCCTGCAGCGCCGCCTCTGCGAGATGGACAGCACCTGGAGCGACGAACTCGACCGGGTGCGTCAGGAGCAGGTCGACAACCTGCTGCGCGGCACCGAACTGCCGATCGAGTCGGTCGCCGCCCGGGTCGGCTACGCCGACGCCCGCTCCCTGCGCCGCGCCTTCCACCGCTGGACCGGTCAAACCCCGGCCGCCTACCGCAGGGACCTGGAGGACAAGCGCGCGGGCTGACCGACATCGATGGAATACCTGCCCGCCGCAGCGGGCTGCAAGGCGACAGGCCCGGTCTGCGGGCAATGGTTCGACCGGTCGAGGACGGCCGGGAAGTGGAGTTGGTTGGTATGAGAGCGATTCGGTTCCAGGAGTACGGCGGACCTGAGGTTTTGCTGCCGGTCGAGGTCGAGGTGCCGGAACCCGGTGCGGGGCAGGTATCCATCGATGTCGCTCACGTCGGCGTGAACTTCGCGGACCTACAGGCGCGGACCATCGGCTACCGGGTGCCCGCGCTGCCGTTCGTGCCGGGGCTGGAGCTTTCCGGGCATGTGCGGGCCATCGGCGCGGGTGTCGAGGGATTCACCGTCGGTCAGCCGGTGGCGGCGATCAGCGACGGCGGGGCGTACGCCGAGGTGGTGGTGGTGAACGCGGCGACGGTGTTCGCGGTGCCCGAGGGCGTCGATCTGCGCACTGCCGCAACGCTTCCCACCGTGCTGCCGACCGCCTACGCGCTGGTCAACACCGTCGGCAGGCTGCGGCAGGGTGAGACGGTGCTGGTGCAGGCGGCCGCGGGCGGCGTCGGCACGGTGGCCGCGCAGATCGCGAAGATCGCCGGGGCGGGCGCGGTGTACGGGGTGGTGTCCAGCCCGGCCAAGGCTGAGTACGCGCGTAAGTACGGGTACGACGACGCGTTCCTCAGTGCGACATTCGACACGGATGTGCGCACCGCGACCGGCGGACGCGGCGTGGATCTGGTGCTGGATTCCATCGGCGGCGACACGCTGCGACGTGGGCTGGATTCGCTGGCGCGATTCGGGCGGCTGGTGTCCTTCGGCAATGCGGGCGGGGAGGCGGCCTGGCAGGTCGGCGCGGCCGAACTCTTCCCGCAGGGGCGGACCGTATCGGGCTTCTCCATCCTGGGCTTGAGCATCGCCGCGCCGGAGGTGTTGCAGGACATCGCCGCCGAGGCGTTCGCGCTGACCACCAGCGGTCAGGTCGAGCTGCCGATCACCGCCGAGTTCGCACTGGCCGAGGCGGCCGACGCGCACCGGCTGATGGAGGGCCGGACCTCCACCGGCAAGCTGATTCTCACCGTCAATCCCTGAGGACCGAGAAGCTATCCTCACTGCCCCGCACGCAGGGGCAGGCGTGGGGTGATCGCCAGCAGCACCGGGCCCTCGGGTGCGCGGGTGGGGCAGGCTCGGGTGACGCAGGACCCGCAACCTGCTGCGGGGCAGCCGGATCCGAGCCGCTCCACCGACAGCCGGCCCTTGCGCTGCCAGTAGTCGACCATGGACCGGATTTCGTCGCGGGAGACCCCGACGCGGCGGGCGATCTGATCCAGATTCAGTTCGCCTCGCGCGCCGGTGATCTCGGCGAGCACCTGACGCAGCGGGCTGAGCGCGGCGGTCACCAGAAGACCCGGCCGATCTGGAAGACCGCGACCGCCAGCACCCACGCCACACTCAGTTGCAGGGCGACGCTCATCAGCGTCATGCGGGTGCCGATCGTATTGCGCAGCACCGCGAGGGTGGCCATACACGGTGTGTAGGCGAGCAGGAACATCATGAAGGCGAGGACCGCGGGCATGGCGTGGCCGCCGGACGAGTCGGTGAAGGTGTCACGCAACGACTGCGACAGGGGTTCGTCCGGTGTGTGACTGGCAGGCGCGTCCATGCTGTAGGACTGCGAAATCGTCGCCACCACAGCCTCTTTCGCGACGAAGCCACTGATCAGCGCCGCCCCGGCATGCCAGTCGTCGAAACCGGCGGGCGCGAAGACCGGAGCCACCACCGAGGACGCCGCGCCCAGCATGCTGTCGCCGGGCTCGACCTCCCCGAAAGTGCCGCCGTGCAAGGGAATCGAGGCGAGCAGCCAGATGGCGGTGACGGTGGCCACGATGATGCCGCTGGCCGTGGTGAGGAACCCGCGCATCTTCTGCCAGGTGTGGGTGCTCAGCACCCGCAGGCTGGGACGGCGATACGGCGGCAGATCCAGCACCAGCGGCTCGTCGGCCAGGTCGCGGAAAAGGATGTTGCGCAACAGGAATCCGACACCCACCACCAGCGCGATGGAAGCCAGGTACATGGCGAACACGACCGTTCCGGCATTGCTGCCGAAGAAGATCCCCGCCAGCAGTACATAGACCACCAGGCGCGCGTTGCAGCTGGTGAACGGGATCAGCAGGGCGGTGAGCATGCGGTGGCGCGGATTCGCCAGCACCTTGGTACCCGCGATGGCAGGCACATTGCAGCCGAAGCCGACGATCAGCGGCAGCACCGCCCGGCCGGGCAGGCCGATGGATCGCATCAGGCGATCCGCCACGAACGCCGCGCGCGCCAGATAGCCCGAATCCTCCAGTAGGGCGAGCAGAATGAACATGATCAGCATCAGCGGCACGAAGCTCAGCACCTGGCCGACGCCGTTGATGAAGCCGTCGTGCACCAGCCCGATCACGGGTATCGGCGCGTGGATCGAGGTCAGCAGGTGGGCGGCCGCGTCGGCGACCGGGCCGCTGATGAAGCCGCCCAGCGCGTCCTGCAACGGTTTCGCGACGGTGGTGGTCAGTTGGAACACGAGCCACATGACGGCCAGGAACAGTGGCACGCCCAACCAGCGGTGGGTCACCAGACGATCCACCCGGTCGCTCATGGTCAACCGGGCCGAGCTGCCGGAGACGGCGGCGGCGCGCACATCGTGGGCCCACGCGTAGCGGCGTTCGGCGATCAGAATGTCGGCGTCCTCATCGGAATCGATGGGCTCGCAACAGCATTCGGCCAGCACCGTGCGCGCCGTGACGGTGAGCTCGGCGGGGATCTCCGGCGGTGCTTCACCCGCCAGCAGGGTCAGCGCCAGCCAGCGTGCCGGATAGCGCTGCGGCAGTAGAGGTTCCAGCGTCGTGATCGCGACTTCGAGATCGTCACCGAGATGCGGTGCGATCGGCGCCGCATGGGCACTGAGTGCGGCATCGACGGCCTCGGCCAGCTCGGGCACCCCGGTGCCGCCGCGCGCGACCATGGGGATCACCGGGACGCCGGTCACCGCGGCCATCCGCTCGGCATCCACGTTCGCGCCCCGCGACGTCGCCACATCGGTCATGGTCATGGCGACCACGGTGGGCAGCCTGGCTTCGAGCACCTGCGAGAGCAGGTAGAGGCTGCGCGCCAGATTCGCGGCGTCGACCACCGCGATCACCACGTCGGGCCGGTCGGCCGCGGCATCGGTGAGCAGGGCGTCCCGCGTCACGGCCTCGTCGGGTGCGGCGGGCAGCAGGCTGTTGGTGCCGGGCAGATCGAGCAGGCGCACGGTGCGGCCCCGGCCGAGCCGCCAGGAACCCTCGGTCAACTCGACCGTGGTGCCGGGCCAGTTCCCGACCCGCTGACGCGCGCCGGTGGCGGCATTGAACAGAGTCGACTTGCCGACATTGGGATTGCCGACCAGCACCACGGTGCCGACCGCCGCGAGGGTGGCGGCCCCGCCGGAACTCACCGGCCCGCAACATGATTCATTCACGGGCCGACTCCCGTCGCACGCCGATGGATCGCGCGGTGCCCGCGTCCACCGCGATCCGCGCGTCCCCGATGCGCACGATGCGCCCGCCGAACGCGCCCACGCCCGCGACGGTGATCGCGGTGCCGGGCAGCAAACCCATCTCGAGCAGTCGTCGGCGCTGCCGCCCGAGCAGCCCGATGCGTCCGATGCGGAGTTTCTCTCCTGGTTTGCCGTCGATCAGCGAGCTCATCCTGCCTCTTCCATCAGGGTCACTGGAACCTCGCGCCGGGCCCGGTAGAACCGAACCGTCACTCGCGTGAGGGCAACCTAATAACTGATCTTAAGAGGCAACTGAGAAATAGCTAGATCACGCAAATCACGTCGGCCACGGGCCATTTGTCCCTATTCATCGGACTTGTCCCCGTCTACCTCGGAAGCCGCGTCGACCCGCCCGGACTCGATGGCCGCCAGCAGCGATTCATGGTCGGCCACGGTCTGATCCGCGTACGCGAGCGCGAATTCGCCCATCGCCCGGTCGAATACGTCGTTGCTGCCGAGATAGCTCGCGATCGCCACCCGATCGCCGGACCGCGCATGCCCGCGCGCCAGCGTATGCCCGCACAGCGCCGCGTATTGCTTCAGCTGCACCGCCGACATGTTCTCGATCGTCAACGAGCCCTTCATGTCTCGCAGCTGCCGCCAGTAGTAGAACAGCCCGTCCGGCCCGGTCGCCCAGCCCAGGAAGATATCGCCCGCCGCCTGCGTCAACCGCTGCCCGTGCACCACCCGGTGACCCTGATGCCGGAACTGGCTGGCCCGCAGATGATTCGACAGCACCGACGGTTCGGCCTGCTTGACCTGTAGGAACAGCGGGTCGCCGGTCGCGCCGCCGGTCAGCAGCGCGATGAAGCAGCGGGTGCCGACGCTGCCCACACCGACCACCTTCATGGCGATATCGCGCAGCTCGTAGCGGTCCAGCAGCACCCGTCGCTCCTCGGGCAGCGTGTTGCGGTAATCCGCGAGCACCGAGCGCAATTCCGGCACCAGGCCGCCCGGCACCGGCATCACCAGCGGCGGATCCGCCTTGATGCGCGGGTTCCCGTCCGGTCCCGGCTCGGTCAACTTGTCCAGCGCCTGCATGCTGGTGCGGCTGCGGGCCTTGTTCATCACCTTGGTGGCCAGCTTGCGATCCTGGCTGTGCAGCAGCTCTTCCACCTGCGCGGCGTCGACCATCTCGTACCAGACGTCGGTCTCGCCGAGCGCGGCCAGCCGTGCCATCGCCTCCCGGTAGGCGGTCGCCGCGGCCACCGCCGCCGTGTTCGCCTCCTCGTCGCTGAAGTCGTTGGCGCGCGCCGCCACCGCGACACTGGCCGCCAGCCGCTTCACGTCCCATTCGAACGGTCCGGGCAGCGTCTCGTCGAAGTCGTTGACGTCGAACACCAGTGAGCGTTCCGGCGAGGCGAACAGCCCGAAGTTCGACAGGTGCGCGTCCCCGCACAGCTGCACGTTCAACGCGGTGTGCTCACCGGCCGCCAGGTCCGCGGCCATGATGGCGGGCGCGCCGCGATAGAACGGGAACCGTCCGGCCGCCATCCGCGCGTACCGGATTCGCACCAGCTCGGGCACCCGGCTCTGCGCCTGCTGCTCGAGAATGGAGACCGGATCCGCGCGGTCCGCAGCCGGTTTCCACTCACCCAGTGACGTGCGAGTGACCCGCTTGCGCGCGGCCTTCCCGTTCTCCGCCGCCGAGACATCACTGACCGCTGACTCCGCCTCCGATGTCGACATAGAACGACTCTAGATTCCGGACCGATGGAGTCACAGCTTCCGCGATAGCTGTGTGTCGAGTCCGGACGGCGGCGCCGATCGAGGCCACCAGTTCGAGTGCCCCTGCTTCTGGGGGTGCGCGAAACCGACTGAAGGGAGTTTATTTCAAATACGCTCCGCGCCATGACACACAACTCGCTTCGCCTCACCGTCACCACGCTGGCCGCGGCCGCGGTGGTGACCGCCGGAATCGGCACTGCGACAGCCGATATCGCGTCGGCTCCCGCCGCTGGAACCGCCGTGGCGGGGGCCTGAGCACCGGCAGTCTCGACACCATGTCCAGTGCCGCGGCGACCGGCAGTGGGATGTACATCTGGGGGCCGATCGAGGACGCGATCTTCGGGGTGATCTGCGCGATCGTTCCCGGCAGCGCCGGATCTTTCATCTGCCCCGCACCGGGCGTCAAGTGACGCGGTGGCCGGTGCGGGACGTGCGAGTCCGATCGGGCTATCGCGTGGGCACGAGCGCGGGCTCGCCGAACCACCGGTGCAGAGCCGTGTGCAGGGAACCCTGGCTCTCGGAGGTGAAATCGTCTGTCGCCCAGGCGATATAGCCGTCTGGGCGGATCAGTAGTGCGGCTGCCGGAGGGGTCGCGGCGGTGGCTTCGACCACGGTGATGCGATCGGTCCAGCCGGTGGCGGCCGCTGTCGGATCGGCGGTGGCTTCGAAGACCAGCAGGACCGGGCGAGCCTCGTTCAGCAGTTCCGCGATACGGGTTGCGCCGCTGGCGGTTTCGATCGACACCTCGGGGGCCAGGTAGCCGGAGAGCGGGTGGGAATCTCCGGTGTCGTAGCGAATGTCGGAGCCCGCCAACAGGTTTGCGATGTGGGCCGTGACGACCGGGAGGTCCAGCAGTTCGCCGAACAGTTTGCGCAGTTCGGTGACATCCGGGCCGGGGGCGATGAGGGCCGACTGCGACAGTGAGTACATGACGACGCGTTCGGCGGCCGGGTGGCGCTCGGATTCGTAGGTGTCCAGCAGGCCCGGGGGAGCCCAGCCGTGGATCTCCGCGGCCAGCTTCCAGCCGAGATTGACGGTGTCCTGGAGTCCCAGGTTGAGGCCGGGGCCGCCCATGGCCGAATGCACGTGAGCCGCATCGCCGAGCAGCAGGATATTGCCTTCGCGGTAGCGCTCGGCGACCCGGGTGTGCTGTCCGACGGTGCGGCGCAGGGCATGTGGGCCGGGGCCGGTCGGCGCGGTCAGGGCGAGGGGCACGCCGAGTACGCGTTCGACGCTGGCGCGCAGTTCGTCGATGGTCAGCGGGGTGTCGTCGCCGAACGCGTCGCCGCCGTCGAATTCGACCGCGCCGACCATGGGGTTGCCGGGTTGGATCTCGGCGTAGACGAACATGCCGCGCTCGAGCCGATGGTGCCCGAGGCCGAAGCGACCGACGCCGGGAATGTCGATCCCGCCGTCGCCGGTGCGGTACCCGTCCGGCACCGTGACGTGGCCGACGCGGGAGACATGGCCGGTCGCGGTGACACCCGGGAAGTCGATCCCGATTCGCTTGCGCACCAGGCTCTTTCCGCCATCCGCTCCGACCAGGAAGCGGGTCCGTAGTCGATAGTCCTCGTCGGGGCCGGACACGCTGACGGTGACTTCGCCGTCCCCGGAATCGATTTCGGTCAGCGCGTGTCCCCACCTCAGATCCACGCCGAGGCCGATGGCGTGGTCGGTGAGCAACCGCACCATCTGCGGCTGCGGTCGCATGATGAGATTCACCGGATTCGGTTGCACAGCAGTGAGATCCAATGGCATCGCACCGAAGATGTACCGGTTCACCGGAGTCGGCGGACCGGGTACGCCGCTGAACGTGTCGTAGAGGCCGCGCAGATCGAGCACCCGCGCCACCTGCCCGACCAGGCCGTTGGCCTTGGGTTCGGGGCTGGGTTCGGGCAGTGCGTCCAGCACGATCGGGCGGAGTCCCGCGAGCGCGAGCTCGCAGGCGAGCATGAGGCCGTTGGGCCCGGCTCCGGAAATGACTATGTCGGCAAAGTTTTCGGGCATGGCGAAGACACCTCTTGTCGCTGAGGGGTTTTGGAGTATCCGGCGGCAGCGGGTCGCTACGGCGCCGGTTGCGGCAGCCCTGCCGCGAACGTGGCCAGGGCTTGGCGGATCAGAGTGTTGACGGGCACGGGCGGCTCTGCCCGCACATAGATTTCGATGGCGGCCTGCTGGGCGATGAACACCGCACCGGCGACCAGCCGGGGATACATATCTCGCTCGGGATCGGTGCCCGTGCGGGCCGCGATGGCGGCGATCAGGTCGTCCTCGACGCCTTTGGACAGCATCGCGCGCATTTCCGGTGCGGCGATCAGCTTTCGGGTCTCGCCGAGTTGTTCCGGGGTGGGTATGCGCAGTTCCGCATTGCCGTCCGCGAGGGCGTCGGCCTCCATCGGCCCGATCACGGCGGCCGTAATCGCTTCCCACAGCGGCTCTTCCGCCGGGCGGGATCCCAGGATCTCGATGGTCCGGCGCACCCGGTCGAGCTGACGGAAGGCCAGCGCGTCGAACTTGCCGGAGAAGTAGTTGTTGAAGGTCCGGACGGAAACCCCTGCGCGCGCCGCGATGTCCTCGCGTACCACGTTCTCGAGTCCGCGCTCGAACATGAGCTCGAGTGCGGCGTCGCTCAACGCCCTGCGGGTGTCGAGCTTCTTGCGTTCGCGAAGCCCGAGGGGCTGTCCGTCCGGCATGAATCAAGTATGAGCAAAAAGTGCCCGGCGGGCAATGTTTCTCGGTGGGAAAGTTTTTGAGCTAGTCGGCGCTCAACTGTTCGAGCACCCAGCGGGTCGCGTCGGGCTGCATGGGCAGGGTGGCGTGACTCGCCACTCCCGCACCGGGATAACGGTCCTCGAAGAAGTCGTTCACCACGCCGGGCTCCCGGATGAACGAGGCGGTCCCGACCGGCGTCAACACCTGATCACCCCGCGTCGCCAGTACCGAGTAGGTGACCCCGGGCACGGTGACCCCGCCGCGCAGCAGCGCCCGCGTCACCCGCGAACCGGCCAGACAGTCCAGCGCACCCTGCACTCCCCGGAAGACGCTGTCACGCAAGGGATCCGCGACATTGGTGAGCACCCCGGCCAGCCCCTCCGGCGACCCCGGCAGATCGAGTCCGCCGATCAAGGTCGCGGCCGTGGTCCCGGCGGTCACCGGCGCGAGATACACCGCGTGATCGACCTGCGGTCCGCCGTGCAGCATCTTCAGGTAGTAGTTGGCCACCAGCGCTCCTGACGAGTGCGCCACGATATCGACCTGTTTCGCCCCGGTCGCGGCGAGCACCTCGGAGACGAAAGCGCTCACCTGCCCGGCAGATTCGGCGACCGGCGCGGCGGCCTGCATCGGCCCGATGATCCCGTACCCGAAGATGAACGCGCAGCCGCCGCGATCCCGAATCCCGCCGGTGATCCCGGCCAGCTGCTTGTCCAGCGCGGCCCGAATGTCCCCGACCGCGCCGAAGCCGCCGAGCAGCACCACCGGATTCGGCTGCTGCGGTGCGGGTTCGCAGTCCAGCGCCGGTTCGAGGCTGCCGGAGGCGGGTAGCGGCCCGGCCGCCGGAGCGATGCCGGGCGTCGCGTTCGCGGACGGTGCGGTGAACACGGCCGGAGTCGCGCACAGCACCAGGAACACCACGGCCAGCGCTCGCACGAGTCCGGTCGCCTCGGGGCGCGGCGCCCGCGATTCGCGTTCGGACCTCCACCGTCGGCGCAGGGGACCGTGCCATATCGAAGTAGTCACCGAAATACTTCGAGCGCCGAGGGCGTTCGGACGACTCGTCCAGCGTGTCGGCGGCGTGGCATACGCTCCGGTTGGCTCGAAAGGAACCAGTCATGTGCTATCGGAACGATCGTGAGGTGCGGCGGTGAGCAAACGCGGCTGGCTGTTGTTCCTGGGGATGGGTGTCATCTGGGGCATTCCGTACGCGATGATCCGGGTCGCCGTGCGCGACTTCGATCCGGTGGTCGTGGCTTTCGGGCGCACCTTCCTCGGTGCGCTGGTGCTGCTGCCGATCGCACTGTGGACCAAGGTGCTGACGCCGGTGCTGAAGCACTGGCGCTGGGTGCTGGTCTACACGCTGGTCGAGATCACCGGCCCGTGGTTGCTCATCGGGAATGCCGAGACCACGCTGACCAGTTCGACCGTCGGTCTGCTGATCGCCGCGGTGCCGCTGATCGCCATCGTGCTCACCACCCGCCTGGGTCACGAGCGCCTCGACGTGCGTCGCGTGCTGGGCCTGGTGATCGGCTTCGCGGGCGTGGCCGCACTGGTGGGCCTCGACATCGACGTCTCGAATGCCGGTGCGCTGGTGGCCATCGCGGTGAGCGTGGTCGGTTACGCGGTGGGTCCCGTCATCATCGACCGCAAGCTGGCCGGGCTGCCGCCGATCGGCGTGGTCACCGCCTCGCTCATCATCGCGGCCGCGCTGTACCTGCCGTTCGCGGTGTGGAATGCCCCGGCGCACTATCCGGCCGGTGCGACCTGGTCGGTGGTCGGGCTCGGATTGATCTGCACCGCATTGGCGTTCGTGTTGTTCTTCGCGCTGATCGGTGAGGTGGGCCCGTCCCGCGCCACCGTCATCACCTACGTCAATCCGGCGGTGGCCCTGCTGATCGGCGTCTCCCTGCTGCACGAGCCGCTGACCGCGGGCATGGCGATCGGCTTCCCGCTGGTGATCCTGGGATCCGTCCTGGGTACCGCGCGGGCCCGGTCGGCGGTGCGCGAACCCGCTCCGGCCTGACTCACTTCGCGGCGCGGGACTGCTTGCGCTGCTTGCGGCTTCGGCTGCGCTCGATGCGCGGATCCTCGGTGACCTGGTAGCGGGGGACGTACTCGCCGAGGAAGGCCTGCAGCGTCGCGGTCGCCGGAATCGCCAGCAGCGCGCCCACCGCGCCGAGCAGCGCGCCGCCGACGATCACCGACAGCAGCGCCACCGCCGGGTTCACGTCGACGGTGCGGGCGGTGATCCGCGGTTGCAGCACGTAGTCCTGAATCCACTGGTACACCACCACGAAGATGACGATCCAGAGCGCGTCGATCGGATTGATGGTGAGCGCCACCAGGATCGGCAGGATGCCCGCGATGTAGGTGCCGATGGTCGGCACGAAGGACGCGATCACGCCGAACCAGACGCCCAGCGCCAGCGCGTTCGGCAGCCCGAGCAGCGCCAGGAACGCCCAGTGCGCCAGCGTGGAGATGATCGCGAGCAGCGCGCGCGAGTAGAGGTAGCCGCCGGTCTTGTCGATGGCCAGGTCCCAGGCATGCAGTACCGCACCCTGTTTCGCGGGCGGCAGCACCGAGCACAGCGCGCGCCGCAGCTTCGGGCCGTCGGCGGTCATGTACACGCTGAACAGTGCGATGGTCACGAACCGCGCGAGCCCGCCGAGCACCGTGCTCGACAGTCCCCAGACATTGTTCGCGGCGCGTTCGGCGTAGGAGCTGATCACGTCGGAGTCCTTGAACAGGCGATCGCGGAGCTGTCCGACGGTGAATTTCTGGTGGAAGGTGTGGTTGGCCCAGTTCACCAATTCGTCGAGCAATCGGGGTAGCTCGCCGACGACATTGGCCACCGTCTCCACCATGAGCACGCCGAGGGTGGCGAGAAAGCCCGCGGAGCAGGCGAACACGATGACGAAGACCAGTCCGGTCGCCAGGCCGCGATTCATGCCGCGCGCGGCCAGGCCGTCGACAGCGGGTTCCATGGCGAGGGAGATGAAGAAGGCGACGGTCATCATGACGGCGATGCCGATGAGCTGGTGCGCAGCCCAATTCGCCAGTTCGAAGAGCCCGAGCAGGGCCAGGGCCAGCACCATGGCACGCGGCAGCCACGCCGGCATGGCGGCGCGCGCGGGCGTGTCGGTGGTGTCGGGCGCTGCGGTCTGATCCTCGGATGTGGTGTCTTCGGCGGCCACGGGGTCAGTCTCGTGTACCGGTCGGCGTTTCCCGCCGCGACGCACCGGCGAGGGCAATAGCAGAACAATCTGGCCGGTTGGTTTTTATTAAGCGAAAGGAACCGAGAGCCTTTCGCAGAGAAAGGTTTTGCCCAGGATATTGTGCAAGCATGCGGGTGGGCAGCCAAGATATCCGAGTGCGCACGAAATTCTCCATCGAACTGATGGCGCTTACCGAAGAGCTCGCGCATATGGCGCGGCTGACGCACGAGGCGTCCGAACGAGCCTCGGCGGCATTGACCGGCAGTGACCTCACTGCCGCCTACGAGGTGTTCGCGCTCGAGGAACAGGTGCAGGTCGAGCACGCCAAGTGCGAGGACCGATCGGTGATCCTGCTTGCCCTGGAGGCGCCGGTGGCCCGCGACCTGCGGCACGTGGTGACCGCCATGCAGATCGCCGACGACCTGCTCGCCATCGGCGGTGCGCTCAGTCGCGTCGCCGACGCGGCGGTGCGGCGCTACCCGAACCCGGTGGGGCCACCGCAGGTGATCGAGCTGCTGGCGGAAATCTCCAGTGCCGTCAGTCATCTCGTCCACGAGGCCGTCGGGGTGATCGCCGCGCAGAACCCGCCGCGCGATCAGGTGCTGGTGCCGCGCGACGAGAACCTGGACCGGCTGCGACTGCGGCTGCTGGAGATCGCGGCCGACGACGCCTGGCCGCACGGGTCCGCCATGGCCATCGACATCGCGCTGCTGGCGCACCATTACGAGCGCAGCGCCGATCACTGTGTGCGGATCGGCCGTCTCATTCGCTTCTTCCACACCGGTATTCCGCTCTACGCACAAGTGGAGGCGTAACCACCACCTAGTTTTGGGGCCCCCGTCCAGCGGGAGTAGGCTGCCCGGAATTGCTTCATGGCGAGGTCTTTTCGAGTAGCACCGCACGCACGGGACACCGAAATCCGACAAGGGCCCCAAACATGACGAATACCTCTCTCAAGGCTCCGCTGGCCGCACCGGTGCGAGTCGCCCCCGCACCTGTCGTCGATCCTGACGCCGGAAAAGCGCTGTCGCACCGGCAGATCATGACGATCCTGTCGGGCCTGCTACTGGGCGTGTTCCTCGCCGCGCTGGACCAGAACATCGTCAGCGTGGCGATCGTGCGCATCGCCAACAGCCTGCACGGGTTCGACAAACAGGCCTGGGCCACCACCGCCTACCTGATCACCGCCACCATCAGCACCCCGCTCTACGGCAAACTCGCCGATATCTACGGCCGGAAACCCTTCTACCTCATCGCCATCGGGATCTTCGTGGTCGGCTCGGTGTGCTGCACCTTCGCCACCTCGATGTATCAGCTCGCGGGATTCCGTGCGCTGCAGGGCGTGGGCGCGGGCGGGCTGATGTCGCTGGCCTTCACCATCATCGGCGATATCGTGCCGCCGCGCGAAAGAGTCAGATACCAGGGCTATTTCATGATGGTCTTCGGTATCGCCACCGTGCTGGGACCGGTGCTGGGCGGCTTCCTGTCCAACGCCGACCACATCATCGGGCTGGCCGGATGGCGCTGGGTGTTCCTGGTCAACGTGCCCATCGGCGTACTGGCCATGGTGGTGGTGGCCAAGGTGCTGGACGTGCCCTTCGCGCGCAGCCGCCACCGCACCGACTGGCTGGGCGCGATAACCCTTGCCGTGGGCACGGTTCCGTTGCTCATCATCGCGCAGCAGGGTCGCGAATGGGGCTGGCACTCGCATCGCGCGCTGCTCTGCTACGGCATCGCCGCCGCCGGACTGCTGCTGTTCCTGCTGGTGGAATTCCTGATGAAGGACTCCGCGCTGATCCCGCTGCGACTGTTCCGCAGCGGCACCTTCAGCATCGCCATCGGCGGCGGATTCATCGTCGGCATCGCCATGTTCGGCGCGATCGTGCTGGTGCCGTTGTACTTCCAGGTGGTGCGCGGCTATTCACCCACGCGCTCAGGGCTTTTCATGCTGCCGCTGGTGCTCGGCATCATGGTCGGCGCGCAATTGTCCGGCCTGGTCACCAAATTCACCGGCCGCTACAAGGCGCTGCCGGTGGCGGGCTCGCTGGTCATCGCGGCCGGGTCGCTGCTGTTCGGGCTGGTGCACTACGACAGCCCGCTGTGGCAGCCGCTGCTGTACTGCGGCGTCATCGGATTCGGGCTGGGCGGCTGCATGCAGACGCTGATCATCGCCGCGCAGAACGCGGGCCCGCGCAGCGATATGGGCGTCTCCACCGCCGCGGCCACCTTCTTCCGGCAGATGGGCGGCACGCTGGGCGTCGCGGTCTTCCTGACCGTGCTGTTCAATCTGCTGCCGCACAAGATCATCGACGCGTTCGGCGGCACGCTGCCGCCGGGACTCGATCCCAGTCGGATGAGTCAGCTCGAGACCAACACCACCGGTATCGCCGCGCTGCCCGACGAGCTGCGCACGCCCATTCTGATCGGCTTCACCCACGCCATGGGCGGGGTGTTCTTCGTGGCCGCCGCGGTGGCGGTGCTGGCCGCGTTCGTGCTGGTGTTCATGAAAGAGATTCCGCTGCAGGACGGTCCGGCTCCCACCATGGAGGCCGAGGCCGAGGCGGAACCGGAGATCGAGTCGGAGCCGGAGGTGAAGCTCGAACTCGAACCCGAGCCGGAGTTACAGATCGTCAACCCCGCTGCCGTTTCACTCTCGGGCTGCGTGCACCGCGAGGACGGCCAATCAGTGCCCGACTCGGTGCTGACCCTGATCGACCAACGCGGACGCCAGGTTTCACGCGCGGTCGGCGAACCCGACGGGGCCTACCGGATCGGCGCACCGCGCGCGGGCAGCTACGTGCTCATCGTGTCGGCCTTCGGGTATCAGCCCGCGGCCGTCAGCGTGACCGTCGGCAGTCGCCCGCACCAGCTCGATATCGCCCTGCTCGGCTCGGGTGAGGTGTCGGGGGTGGTGCGGTCGGTCGGCCGCGGCGCGCCCCTGGGTGATGCCACCATCACCCTCACCGACGCGTTCGGCGACGTCGTCGGCTCCGCGATCACCAGCCCGGAGGGCGCGTTCGCCTGCCGCGGCGTGCTGGCGGGCACCTACACCCTGGTCGCGGTGGCCGATCACATGCGACCGGCCGCGACCACGCTCACCGTGCCGGACAGCGGAATGCTGCGTCACGACATCGAATTGGCGCCGCGCGCGGTGCTGGCCGGATCGGCGTGCAACGACCGCGGCCACGGTATCCCGGACGCTCAGATCACCGTGCTGGACGAGGCGGGCGATCTGATCGCGGTCACCCGCACCGACGACACCGGCCGCTACGTGGTGCCCGATCTGGCCGAGGGTCGCTACACCGTGATGGCGCGCGGGTACCCGGCCGCCTTCAGCCGGGTCGCGGTCGAGGACGGCGAGGTCGCGCACGATGTCCTGCTCAGCTACGACCGGATCGATTCGATGGAGCGGCTGGAGGCCGTGGATCGGGTCTGATCCCGTTGCGGAGTGCAGTCTTCCGGTTCGACGGGCGGTCCGGTGCCGGGAGTGTTAGTTTCGGCTCTGAAACCAGTCCAGCACTCGGTATTTGGGCTGCTCCAGGGGAAGACAAAGAACAATGAAGATCTCTCGCGCCCTGCTCACCGCCACCGCTTTCGCGACCCTGCTGCCCACCGCGGCCGCCGCCCACGCTGAGCCCGGAGACTCCGGCTCGATCAACGAGTATGTGGCGCTGGGCGACTCGTGGGCCGCCGACGCCACCCTGAGCCAGGTCACCACCGCCTTCACGCCGCTGCCCTGCGTGCAGAGCATTCGCGACTACGCCAAACAGGTCGCCGCGGCCCTCACCGTCCCCGTGTTCCAGGACGCCACCTGCGGTGGGGCCGAGACCAAGAACATGACCGCACCGCAGCACACCAGCGCGGGCGACAACCCGCCGCAATTCGACCGGCTCACCGAGAACACCGACCTGGTCACCCTCGAAATCGGCGGCAACGACGCGGGATTGGCCGCGACCGTCACCGACTGCCTCACCCTCGACCCGACCGTCAGCCCGTGCCTGAACGCCAAGATCGTCGACGGCGTGGATCAGATGTCGCAGCACATCGCCGCGACCGCGCCGCGGGTGCAGGCGACCATCGCCGGAATCCGCGAGCGCGCACCGCATGCGCGCATCCTGCTGCTCGACTACTTCGAGGGCATCGGGCTGGACGGCGGCTGCTGGCCGGAGATCCCGATCTCCGACGGCGACGCGATGTGGCTGGGGCACAAGCTGATCGAACTGCACGACATGCTCGCCGGAGTGGCGAGCGCCACCGGGGTGCAGTTCGTCGACACCTACAACGGCAGTTCGGGGCACGACGCCTGCAAGCCGATCGGCACCCGCTGGGTCGAGGGCCTGCTGCCGTATTCGGGCAGTCCGATCGGCCTGGCGGTGCCGTTCCATCCCAATCAGTTGGGCGCGGACTATCAGGCGCGACGCGTGCTCGAGGCGATCGGCTGACCGATTCGGCTCCGGAGAGATTTCTCGCCGAGGGTGAAAGGCGTGATCAGACCCCGTTTTCAAGGGCGACACGCCTGCCGCGTCATGTGACGACACGCGGTCCCGCTGCGGTACTCTCTGCCCCGCGGCTAACCAGCCGCAACAGGATTGCGGGGGGCGGAAGTGCGCGGTGGAAAGGGAGATTCATGATCGCCCCCTACCGGAGGATCGCCGGTGTCATCTCGGGATGCGCGGCGCTCATGACCGGCTGCTCCCATACCAGTGAGCCCGCTGTCGAGGTATCCGCCGCCGGCACCGCCGAAATGCAGCGCAGCGCCTTCGTGACCGGCTGCGCGGGCACCTCCGCGGGCTGGCAGGCCACCGCCGTGGTGAGCAACCGGGACGTGGTCGAGCACCGGTATCTGGTGGTGATCAGTTTCATGACACCGGAATCGACGGATCTGGAACGCACCCGCACCGAGGTGCTCGTCGCGCCGGGCACCACCCAGGATTTCACCACCGAGACCCGGCTGGATCCGCAGGACCGTCCGCAGACCGTCCGCTGTGTGCTGCGCGGGGTCGAACAGCTCTGACGCTTCGGGCGCGGGGCTGAGGCTGGTGTCCTCGAAATTTGGGGACAGGGGTGCACGCTTACAGCCTGTTTCGAAACCGCGGTTGATGGGGTTCGTCTACAGCACCCTTCTCGGGTGTCCCCCTCACACCCGGACCGGGTGCGAGGGGGTTCCCGCGTCATCCGCGATGGTTTCACCAACACCGGGGTGTCGGTCAGCGCCTTCGCGTCGGCGGGCATTGATGACCCGGCCCCCTGCTGGGAGGTCCGGGGATCGCAGAAAGTCTTGCTGGTGGGTGGCCGCCCACAGCGCCAGGTTCACCGCCGCGTTCAGATCACGATCGGTACGAAAACCACACGCGCACACGAACAGCCGGTCTGAAAGGGTGAGCTTCGCGTTGATTTCCCCGCAGGCACTACACCGTTTACTGGAGGGATACCAGCGATCGGCGCAGACCACGACCCCACCACGCCACCGCTGTTTATAGGTGAGCAGCCGCGCGAAATCCGACCATCCGGCATCACTGATCGCGCGCGCCACACAACGGTTACGGCAACGAGAAACGCCGACAAGCCTCGATCCAGCCCGACCCAACCATTCTGATCATGGGTATCACGGTGGGGATGCTGGCGGGTGGGATGCAGATCAGCGGCCTCACAGGTGAGGTTGATGAACCACCGGCCTGCCCGCTGCACAACCGTGACCGACAGAATTTTCGCGCGCCCGCCAGCGAGCATCCGCCGCAATCTACGGGTGTCCTCCCGCACCGCGATCACACCGAGACCAGGCAGGGTGATACTGCGGACACGGCCGCCGTCACCGACCCGGAGGGGTGGGCGGGCACCGGTTTTCGAGTGTTTGTTGCGAATCCGGAACGACGGCGTCGCCCGCTTCTTGCTTTTGAACTGCGGGAACCCGACCCGGCGGCCCTTGCGAATCCCCTTGCGGGAGTCAGTGAACGCCGCGAGAGCCCGCCCACAATCGACAGCGGCTTCCTCGAACACCTGCTGGCTCACCTGATCCCGCCACGCCACGCCGGTGACCTGTTTATCGGCGACCCCACGAGTATCGACGACGAACACGCGTCCAGCGGCCTCGGTTTTCTTCCACCGATTGAACTCGTTGATCAAATCAAAGCCGGTCCAGGGCACTTTACGTTGTGGATTCCGATCACGTTGGGCGAGAGCCGTCTTCACCATCGCCAGGCATTGGTTGTAGGCGAACCGAGCCGCCCCGCCATGACGTGCCAACCCCACGGCCTGTTCGGCAGTGGGGTCGAGGCGGTACCGGAAGGTGGTGTGCCTGCTCATCATCGGCGAGTATGCCAGCGGGCACCGACAAGAATATGACACACGCAACACTGCCTGCTCGGCTATCCTTGCCCACCGGAAACGATCAGTTCTGTCACAGGTATTAGGATCACCAGCGCCGGCCATGCTCGGTGGGCCGTCACAACGGGGCTCGGTGAGCCAGGCTCGAATAAGTTGCCAAAAGTTCACTGACCTGCGCGGCGGTGCTGGTGCGCTGTCTGCGGATGTGGATTTGTCGGTGCCATGGTGCATGCTCTTGGCACGCTGATGTCCGCCCCGTCCGCCCGGAGTGTCCCCATGTCGACCCGTACCAAGCCACAACCCTTGTCGGATACCGAAATTCGGCAGATCGCCGCGGCAATCGACGCGGGCCGGCCACCGATGGTGTGGTTCACCGCATCGGCGGTCGGCGTGCCGGAAGGTCGTTCCGGAAAGGTGATGTCCCTCGGTGATCCGTCCGAGGGAGATTTCCTGCAGGTGAAGCCGACCGGTTCGAAGGACGTGCTGTCCTTCGGCCCGACCGAGGTGACCCTGAACAAACCGGCACGACAAGGCGCACCGAAAGCGGCCGCCCAGACCGCGGCCGCCGCGAAACCCAGAACGGCAACCAGGAAGGAACCCACCGTGACGATGTCGTCGACCGAGACGACGCCGGCCGCCCCGCCGAGCGTTCCGAACACCCAGCCCTCCGCTCCTGTCGCGAATCCCGAAGCCGCACAGGCTCCGGCGGACCCCGCGGCCGACGCCGCCAAGGCCGCCAAGGCCGCGTCGCGTCCGGCCCGCAATGCCGCCAACGCCGGTGCCGCCGCCAAGAAGCCCAAGACCCCCGAGGTCGTCATCACCCTCAACGGCACCGCCGACGGCGAGTGGACCATGGATGTGGTCAACGGCAAGAAGCGCGCCCTGCGCGGTCTGGCCGTGCCGACATCGGCGGTCTCTCAGGCCGCCAAGCTGCTGCACCCGGAGGTCGCCGAGGTCGTCGACTCCATCGTCGAGTCGGTGCGCGCCAGCCAGCGCGCCAAGGTCGAGCAGCTGCAGGCCGAGCTCGAGTCCGCGCGTCGGCTACTCGACGACCTGGACTGATCTCACCCGCTGACCGGACATCCCGCGCTCAGGGCGGAGCTCCTGCGGATGTCCGGTCGTCCCGCGGATTCGGTGGTGCAGACTTCGAATTCGCGGTTCAGACCGCAGATTCACGATGCCAGGTGCGCGGCCCGGTCTCGGGCCGTCCCCGGCGGATATCGTCGTGGAAGATGTAGCCGAGTGAGTATTCCTTGGCGTGATACATCGCCGAATCCGCTTCCCGCAGCAGCTCGTACACGGTGGTGTCCGGTTCTCGTGCACTGCTGCAGGCGATTCCGATACTGGCGGCGATGCACACTTCCGCCGCACTGAGTTCGAACGGTTCCCCGAGCGTGGCCAGTAGTCGTTCGGCCAGCTGCCGAGCCTGCGGTTGCGCCAGCGGCGCGAGCACCACGAACTCGTCACCGCCATAGCGCGCCGCGGCGTCGTCCCGGCGGATCACCCGCCGAATTCTGGCCGCGGCGTTGGCGATCAACTCGTCACCCACCGCGTGGCCGTAGTTGTCGTTGACCCGTTTGAATCCGTCCAGGTCGATGAACAGCAGCGCCAGCGGCTGTCCGGCCCAGCGCTCCCGATTACGATGCAGCGCCCGCAGCAGTGCGGCGCGGTTGAGCAGTCCGGTCAACATGTCGTGATCGGCCTGGTACTGCGCGCGACGTTCGCTGCGGGCGCTGCGTTCGATGGCACGTTCGCTGCGTAGCAGCACGCCCGAGAGCAGCGTCGCGAACAGTGACGACACCACGATTCGATCCAGGGTGTCGAGACTGGAACCGACCACCGGCACCAGCGAGGCCACGATCATCACGATGGCGATGGCACTGGCACGCTGCCGGGAACGGTGCGCGTGGATGTCGCGCGGGCCGCCGAGGACCACCATGGTCGGATGCAGGGCGGCCGCGCCGATCAGCGTGAAGCCCAGTTGCAGTGGCAGCAGCTGGATCTGGCGTCCGAACACCGCCGAACCGGCCGTCTCCAGGTTGTAGGCCAGGTCACCGACGAGGATCACCAGCATGGCCAGATACACCAGGCGCAGTGAGGTTTCCGAGCGCGCCGAGGTGATCACCGAATGCACCACCACGGTGAGCAGCAGGGCGTCGACGATGGGATCGGCGACGGCGGTGACGGTCGCCAGGTGCACGCCGTGCGACATGTGCAGCACCGGCGAGATGAGGAAGGTCCACGACAGCAGCAGCGCGCCCAGTCCGATCAGGCCGGAATCCAGCAGCAGGTCGTGGTCGGTGCTGTTGTGGCGCGGGCGCAGCCACAGGAACGCGGCCGCGCCGACGCAGCAGTAACCGCTGAGGGTGAACAGATCGTCGAAGGGGTGCCGCTGCGATTCGCTGACGTGGCGCAGTGCGGTGCCGATGGCGAATTGCACGGCGGCGGCGGAGAGGAGATACCAGGGCAGCGGATGGCTGGGGCGATAGCGCCGCATGCCGATGCCGATCATGATCAGGCTGAGGATCACCGAGACGAACAGCGTGCCCAGCGCCACCGCGCGGGATTCGTCGATGAGGGGGAGTACCAGAATGAGGACCGCACAGCCGAACACGACGGAGCACATGCCGATCCTGAAGCGCGGACCAGACCGTTCGGCCGGTTCTGCGTCTGTTCCCACCAGCCCCCCTAGTCCGAGCAGTACTCGAAAAGACACCGCCGATCATCAACCGAGTATGTTGCCGTACGAGCATAGGTCGCCGTACAGCGGTGGCAGAGTGCCCGGTCGACAGAGGCGCTGCCACATATTGGGCAACCGATCCGATCATGACATGAACCACACCGCCGCGGAGCGGACTTCGATGAACCCGTAGGACCGCTTTCCGGATGACTCGCTATGCTCGCTGCGATTTCGAACCGTTCGGCCCGCACGACTCTTCGAACAGGAGCGCAGTGGAATCGACAGCGGGACGATGGTGGGCGCCCGGGCGAGTCAATCTCATCGGCGAGCACACCGATTACAACGAGGGCTTCGTGCTGCCGCTGGCCCTGCCGCTCGGCATGACCTGCACCGCCGCCGTGCGCCCGGATGGCCTGGTGCGGTTGCGATCTCGGCAGGCGCCCTGCGACGCGATCGACGCCACCACCATCGCGCTGGGCACCGCCGGATGGTCGGAACTGCCCGCCTGGACCCACTATCCGCTCGGCGTGATCCGGGAATTCGAGCGCCGCGGCCACCAGGTGCCCGGCGTCGAGATCGACCTCGACTCGACGGTGCCGATCGGCGCGGGCCTGTCCTCGTCGGCGGCGCTGTCGTGCGCGGTGGCCATCGCACTGCGGGACCTGTTCGCGCCCACCGTCTCCGCCGCCGAGATCATCGATATCGCCCGCACCGCGGAAAACGTCTACGTCGGCGTCCCCACCGGCATCCTCGACCAGTCCGCGTCCATGTTGTGCACGGCAGGCCACGTGCTGTTCCTCGACACCCGCGACAGCGCCTACGAACAGATCCCTTTCGACCTCGACCGCTTCGATCTGTCCCTCCTGGTCTTCGACACCGGTAGCCCACACCACCTGATGGACGGCGAGTACGCGCTGCGCCGCGCCGAATGTGCTGCCGCCGCCGAACAATTGGGCGTCGGATTCCTGCGCGACATCACCGATTCCGCGCTGGTCGACCGCCTCGCCGACCCCCTGCTCCGGCGACGCGCCCGGCACGTCGTCACGGAAAACGCCCGTGTCCTGCGAATTGCCGAACAATTGCGAGCCGGTGCCGACCCGCGTGTGATCGGCCCGATCCTCACCGCGGGCCACGCCTCCCTGCGCGACGACTACGACGTCTCGGCCCCACCCTTGGACACGGCGGTCGCCGCCGCCGTCGCCCACGGCGCCCACGGTGCCCGTATGACCGGCGGCGGATTCGGCGGCAGCGTCATCGCCCTCGTCGACTCCGAACGCGCAGACCGGGTGGACGCCGCCGTCCGAGAAGCTTTCGCCAGCAAGAACTTCGACGCCCCACGTACCTTCACCGTGACCCCCGTCGCCGGGGCGCACCGCCTGTCCTGACCGAATTATGTTGCTGCACAAGATAGTTCAGGAGCGCGGGCGGAAGGAAAGGCAGCGCACCTCTCGGGCGTCCGGCGTCCGCTGTGGGGCGCGAGAATGGGGACGACCGAAAGGGGCGCTGCCGGGGATCTGGATGAACGAGAACTGTGCGGTATTCGGTGCAGCGGCTCGGATGTCGGGGAACTAGTCGAGGACCGGGTAGTTGCTTCGGAAGAGGTTGTTCGGATCGCGGGTGTGTTTGATCCGCCGCAGTTCGGTCAGGGTTCCGGGGGTGAAGGCGTTGGTGGCGGATTGGCCTGGGGCGAGGAAGGTGAAGGGTGTGCGGGGGTCGAGGTGTGGGGCGAGAGCTGTCAGGAATCGCTGAATCCGGTCCTGGACAGCGGGTTTGGATTCCGGTGTGGGGGCAGCGCCCTGGAAGGTGATCTGGTAGGGCGCGGTGATGGCATCGGCGGGGCCGTTCCACGGGGTTGTGAACGCACCGGCGAGATGACGGATCTGCACTCCGATCAGAGGGTCGATCGGTTGCTCGAGCAGCATGTGTACGACGGAGTCGTCGAGCGTGTCGAGCAATTGCGTATAGGCGAGGCTCGGGGTTGGTGCGGTCGGTTCGGCGGTGATCGATCCCAGTGTGGAGACCGATTGCACCGCATGGGTATTGCTCAGGCAGCCGTCGATGGTTGCGAACGGTGCCAAGAGCCGCTCGGCTTCGGCCGTGCCGCCCAGGTACGCGGATTCGATGCCTACCAAAGGTTCTCGGCCGGGCGGTCGTGCGAGCTGGATCCAGACGGCGAGTTCGTCGGGGGCGGTGGACGTGATCTCCCGGTAGGCGGCGAAGACGGAGAGTGCCTGTTTCGCCGGCCACAGCATCCGTCCGCCGTAGATGTCGGGGGCGGGGACGAGTCCGAACTCGATTGCGGTGACCAGGGCGAAGTCGCCACCGCCGCCACTCAGAGCCCAGAACAGGTCCGGCTCGGCGTTCGCGGTCGCGCGCACCTGGTTGCCGTCGGCGGTGACGGCTTCGACAGCGGTGAGTTTCTTTGCCGCCCAGCCGTGTTTGCGACCGAACCAGCTCGAGCCGCCGCCGAGGGTGTAGCCGACGACGCTGACGGCGGGGGAGCTGCCCACCAGCCCGGTCAAGCCGTGTGGTTCGGCCGCGCGCTGCACTTGATCCCAGGCCACGCCCGCGCCGATGCGCGCGACGCGTGCGGCGGGGTCGATCGTGGTCTCGTCGAGGTGAGTCGTACGGACCAGGATCGTTCCGTCGACTCCCGGGGCCGCGCCGTGGCCGTTGGGCTGGACCGAAATCGGCAGGCCGGTCCGGCGGGCGTAGTCGACCAGGGTTGTCGCATCCGCCGCGTCGGCGAGCTTGACCACCGCGAGCACCGGCTGATCGACGGTGCGGTTCCACGGCATTCGCGCCGCCGCGAACTCCGGATCGTCCGGCAGCAGCACTCGCCCGCGAATGGCCTTGCGTAGATCGGTGCCGACGGCCTTCTGGATAGGGGTGGCGGCCGAGCACGAAGCCAGAACCGCGGTGACCATCAGCCCGCCGCCGAAGGCCAGAAACCGGCGGCGGTCGAACCCATCTTTCGGACGAATCTTGTTGTGGGAGATAGGAGGCGTCATGACTGGCTGTCCAATTCTCGTCCTGCTTCCAGCGGCGAACGAGCAGTCGCGGGTGGGTTCATCGGCTTGATCACGACCAGCGCGATGATGATGCACAGCACGTAGAGACCGGCGGCTGCCAGAAACCCGGCCGAATAGCCCTCGGTCAGAGCATCTTTCGGACTCGTCATGGCGGCGGCGTGCCGGGTCGCCGTGGTGGCGATGGTGGCGAGCACCGCCAGGCCGAGCGCGCTGCCGACCTGGCTGGAGGCGGTCAGCAGCGCCGAGCCGACTCCCGCCTCGGAATCATCTATACCCCGCACCCCGATGCCGGTGCTGATCACGGCGGTGATGCCCAGACCGATGCCGGTCGCCACACTCGCGGGAAAGACCAGCGTCCAGATGCTCGAATGCGGTGTGAGGAGACTGAACATCACGCTGCCGAGCGCGACGATGCCCAAGCCGATCGACAGCGCGGCCCGCTCCGAAGTTCGCGCCTTCAGCTGCGGCGCGATGCCTGCCGCGATCCCGAATCCGATTGCCAAGGGCAGGAACACCAGACCGGTTCGGATCGCCGAATAGTTCAATACCTGCTGGCAGTTGAGGGTGAGGAAGAAGTAGGTGGCGACCGAGCCCGAGTAGTACAGGAACGTCACGATATTCGCGCCGATACGTCCGGGATCCGCGATCACCTGTCGCGGAATCATGGGCTCCGCGCTGACCCTCTGAACGACTGCGAACACCGCGAGCAATGCGACGCCGACCAGGAGGAAGACGATGGTGAAGGTGTTTCCCCACCCCCGATCTCCGGCCCGATCGACGGCATAGACCAGTGCGCCGATACCCAGCGTCGAGCTCACCGCCCCGGGCAGATCTATCTTGATCCGAACCCGCGCACCCTCCCGGAGCACACCCAGCCCGACCAGGATCGCCAGCACCACCGGAATGTTCACGAACAGCACCCAGCGCCAATTGGCGTAGGTGGTCAGCACGCCGCCCAGCAGCAAACCCATCAGCGCCGCCAGACCGGTTGCGGCACCGTATATTCCGAGCGCCCGGGTGCGCCGCTTCTCGTCGGGGAAGGTGCTGACCAGTAGGGACAGTGCGCCGGGCGTCGCGATGGCGGCACCGATCCCCTGCACCGCGCGAGCGATGATGAGCTCGGTGCCGGAACCCGACAGGCCGCCGAACAGTGATGCGACTCCGAACAGGATCAGCCCCGCGCGAAATACGTTCTTACGCCCCAGTGCGTCGCCGACCCGGCCCGCGACCAGGAGGAAGCCGCCGAAGGTCAGCGCGTAGGCGTTCAGCACCCAATTGAGGTCGGCCGCCGAGATGTGCAGTGACCGATCGATACTCGGCAGCGAGACGATCATGATGGTGCCGTCGAGTACGACCATGAAGCGCGCCAGCGCGATGATGACCATGGCGACCGTCGCCTGCGCGCTGCCGGCAGACGAACCGGTGAGCGTGGTCTCGGATCTTTGATCTGACATGACGAATGGTTCCTTCGATGAATCGGTACTGCGCTACCGCGAGTTCTGCTGGGCGAGAAGCTGATTGGCCTGTTCGAGAACCGTTTGCAGCACCGAGATGGCGACGGCGATGCGCTCCTGATCGATGCCCGCGCTGGCCGCGTCGGTCACTGCGCGAGCGTGCGCGTAGACCTTCGCGAAGTGCTCGGATCCGGCGGCGGTGAACGCCACGCTGGTCGCCGGACCCTCCCCGTCGCAGGTGACGAATCCGTCCGCGAGCGCTCGTTCGAGCAGCCGTGCGGTTTCGGGTCCGGTCAGATCGATGCGCTGGTTCAGCTCCGTAGTGATGTCCGCTTCCGGTAGCGCGGAAGCGTTCTCCCGCAGCAGCTGGAACAGCATCCAGGTCGGAAAATCCACATCGAAGTCCGCGGTGGCGCGCCGATGCAGCTTCTGGACTCGGGAGGATGCCTCGCCGAGCGCGCGGCCGAGGGTCATAGGGGGAGTGGGGTTCGTCATGAGCGGTGCACCTCGATATGTTGGTGAGACCAATGTAGGTAGGTCCAACATACATCGCAATGATGGTGACACCAACACTTTTGTTAGCCTGGAGAGATGGACGACGCCGCCAACCTCCACCCCGCCCGCCTACGCGCCCTCCCGAGCTGGGTCATCAACCAGGCGGCGATCACGGCCAACCGCCTGACCGACCAGGCCCTCACCGGAACAGGTTCGCGCCGTTACCATTTCGCCATGCTCGCGGCGCTCGACGAGTTCGGTCCGTCCAGTCAGGCGGATCTGGGGCGCTGCACCGGGATCGATCGCAGCGACATCGTGGCGGCGATCAACGCGATGGTCGAGCAGGGCTATGTCCGGCGCAGTCCCGACCCGAACCACGGCAGGCGCAACATCATCACCCTCACCGACGCGGGCAAGAAGCACCTCGAGAGCCTGGGCGATCTGCTGGCCGAGGCCCAAACCGAATTGGTGCGCGGCCTTTCCGCCAAGGAGGCCGAAACCGTGATCGATCTGCTCAACCGGGTCCTCGACAACCACTGAGATCGGCGGTGTCACTGCGGCTGTCGAGGCCGGGGGCGGCTGTACTATTGCCCGTCACCAAGCGTGCCCGCGTCATCTCGTGATCGTTTCGACAGGAGAGCCGTATGCCGTTCGCCGCCCTACCCCCGACCGTGCGTCCCGCGACCCTGTGATCAGCGTCCAGGCCGGTGGCGAGGTCCTCCGGCTGGATGCCGATCCCGTCGACTATGCCCTGGTCGCACTGTATTTCGCGGTGGTGCTGGGGATCGGCTGGGCGGCCCGGCGGCGAGTGTCGACCAGCCTCGACTTCTTTCTCTCCGGTCGGTCGCTGCCCGCCTGGGTGACCGGGCTGGCGTTCGTCTCCGCCAATCTGGGCGCGGTCGAGATCATGGGCATGTCCGCCAACGGAGCCCAGTACGGCATGGCCACCATGCACTACTTCTGGATCGGTGCGGTCCCGGCCATGCTGTTCCTCGGGCTGGTCATGATGCCGTTCTACTACGGGTCCAAGGTGCGCAGCGTGCCGGAATTCATGCTGCGGCGCTTCGGGCCCGGCGCGCATCTGGTGAACGCGCTGAGTTTCGCGGTGGCGCAGGTGCTCATCGCCGGGGTGAACCTCTACCTGCTCGGCACGGTGGTGAATGTGCTGCTGGGCTGGCCACTGTGGGTGTCGGTGATCGTGGCCGCGCTGATCGTGCTGTCGTATCTCACCCTCGGCGGATTGTCAGCGGCCATTTACAACGAGGTGCTGCAGTTCTTCGTGATCGTGGCCGCGCTGGTTCCGCTGACGCTGATCGGCCTGCATCAGGTCGGCGGCTGGGAGGGGTTGCGGGTCAGGGTGATCGAGGGACCCGGCGGTGTCGACCAGTTGCACGCCTGGCCCGGTACCGAGCTGACCGGGTTCGGCAACTCGTTCCTGTCGATGATCGGCATCGTGTTCGGACTCGGGTTCGTGCTGTCCTTCGGCTACTGGACCACCAACTTCGTCGAGGTGCAACGCGCGCTGGCCACCAACTCCATCTCCGCCGCCCAGCGCACGCCGATCATCGGGGCCTACCCGAAGATGTTCATACCGTTCATCGTGGTGATTCCCGGCATGATCAGCGCGATCATCTCGCCGGAGATCGACGACTACAAGACCCACATGACCCTCGACCCCGGGTACAAGAGCGACGTCACCTACAACCAGGCGCTGCTGTACCTGATCAAGGACACCCTGCCCAACGGGCTGCTCGGGGTGGCGCTGGCCGGACTGCTGGCCTCGTTCATGGCGGGCATGGCCGCCAATGTGTCCGCGTTCAATACCGTTTTCAGCTACGACCTGTGGCAGCGATACATACGCAAGGACCGGCCCGACGGCTACTACCTGACGGTCGGCCGCTGGGCCACCCTCGGCGCGACCGTCACCGCCATCGGAACCGCTTTCATCGCAGGCGATTTCGCCAACATGATGGACTACCTGCAAACACTGTTCAGCTTCTTCAACGCACCGCTGTTCGCCACGTTCATCCTCGGCATGCTCTGGAAACGCATGACCCCCGCGGCTGGCTGGATCGGCCTGGTCGCCGGAACCCTCACCGCCATCCTCATTTTCGTGCTCAGCCGCCTGCACGTCTTCGAACTCTCCGGCCAGGGCGTGAGTTTCGTGGCCGCCGCCTTCGCCTTCGTGGTCGACATCGTGGTCAGCGTCTTCGTCAGCGGCTCGACCCGCCCCAAACCCCGCGCCGAACTCGTCGGCCTCGTCTACTCCGAGACCCCGAAGGAAATGCGCACCGACCCGGGAGCCGACACCCTCCCCTGGTACCAGCGCCCCGGCCTCCTCGCCGCCATCGCCCTCGGCCTGGTCATCACCCTGAACATCTTCGTCGGATAGGAAGGCCCCCAATGCTTTTCGACATCCGAGGCCTGATAGCAGGCCTACTCGCCTGCTACGGCATCATCCTCATAATCTGCTCCGTCACCTACGACCCAGCCAAAGAAGCCGCCAAAACCGACGGCATCCACCTCAACCTCTGGTCCGGCCTCGGCATGCTCGCCGTAGCGGCGGTGCTGTTCGCCTGGATGTGGCTCCGTCCGGTCACCCAGCCCGAGGATCCCTCGGCTGACGAGCCTGATCGAGATGGAACTTCAACGTGAACCGCTCGCCGGTGGATTCGTATCGCCGACCTTCGACGGTGACTTATTCGATCAAGCTTTCCGTCGGGTGGTATGAAGCATTCGCAATTCTGAAATATGCTGCATAACAATATAATTCGATCGAATTGGCGGCTTTCTCGGCGTAGAATTGAGGGATGACTCGGGGAGGGGAAACACTTGAAGCGGCTGCCGCAATCCATGTGGCGGCCCTCTCCGATGAGGTGGATTTCCTGGCCGAGGACAACCTCGATCCGATGTCGGATTCCGAGGTCGTGAAGCTGTTGCAGGACATGGAATCCTGCACGCGCCGGATGGCAGCGGTACAGCATCGGGTGCTCCATCAGATCGAAATGCGTGGCATCCCCGCACAATCCGGGTTGAAGTCGATGCCGCGCTTCCTGGAACACACCCTGCACCTCGGTGCTGCCGACGCACGCGCCCGGTGTCGGGCCGCGACCCTGCTGGGACCGCGGGAACTTCCCGGTCAGACCCTGCCACCGTGGCTGCCCTGGACCGCAGCGGCGCAATCCGTTGGCCTGGTCTCCGCTGAGCATGCTCGGGTGATCGGGCGGATAATGGACCGGCTGCCGGTGAAACTCGATGTCGAACAACGAGAAACAGTCGAATTCCAACTCGCCGAATTCGCCACCAACACCACTCCGGATGATCTCCCGAAGATCGGTGATCGGATCCTGGCTTACCTCGACCCGGACGGCAGCCTCACCGACGACGAAGACCGTCAACGCGGGCGCGGCGTCACGTTCGGTAAGCGGCGTGTGGGTGGGATGTCGCCGCTGAGCGGTGAGATCACTACGACACTGCGTGAACTGCTCGAACCCGTTCTCGCCAAACTCGCCCGGCCCGGCATGTGCAATCCTGCCGACCCTGAAAGCCCGTGGGCTCCCGAACACGTCGACCGCGATATCCTCGACGCCGCCGCAAACCGTGACCGTCGCTCGACCGCACAACGTAATCACGATGCGCTGGTGGCATTCTTGCGTCCGGAACGCGGCCCCGGCCGACTCGGCGAGCATCGCGGCCTGCCGGTCTCCACGATCCTCACGATGAGCCTGGCCGAGGTCGAGGCCCGTGCCGGTGTCGCTACCACCGCATCTGGCGGGAGTGTCCCTCTGCCGGAAGCGTTGCGGCTGGCCGAGAAGTCGACCCCGTTCCTGGCGATCTTCGACCACAACGGCATGCCCCTGCACCTGGGCAAAGTGCACCGCCTCGCCAACCCGGCTCAACGGCTGGCGTTGATCGCCGCAGAACGTGGCTGCACCCGCCCCGGTTGCAACGCGCCCGCGACTTTGGCTGCGGTGCATCACATCACCGACTGGTCCAAGGACGGTCCGACCGACATCGAGAACCTGACTTTGGCGTGCGATGCCTGCCACGCCCTGGTCAACGACACCCCGAATGGCTGGAAAACGGTTGTCATGCCCCCGGATTCACCATTCGCGGGCCGAACGGGTTGGATAGCGCCACCGCCCCTGGATCCGACTGGTATCCCGAAGGTCAACACCCGACATCATGTGGGTGAGTTGGCCGTGGCCACCCTCACTGACCTGCGCACCCGCACCACCCATCGCGCCCGGAAGCGAGCCGGACCCACTCGCGAATAGCGTTCGCAGGCAAGGGGGACGGACCGCCGCCGGTCACTGCCCCTAACCGCTCGTCGCAATATTGCCGCATCCCGGCGTCACCCGAGTCCTCCCCTGTGAAGAGCCGTTCGAGTGGCACCCGGGTTCTCGTTCTGGGGTGTGCTGTTCGGGAGCAGGGCGGCGCTGGCGATGTCGACCTGCGGCGAATCTCGGCGAACCCTCTGGGCATGGTTCCGATGGTGGCTGACGCATGCCTCGGGCGCCGCTGTACTTCAACGGTTTTCGCTGAGGTTGGCTACTTCGAGATGAAGGCTTACGGCACGGTCCGGGGGCCATGCCGGTCAGCGATGGCGAAATGTCAGGCGGCGGTGCGGAGGCGAGTCCGCACACCCAGCAGGACGTCGATGATCAGGAAACCCAGGAGGGGGAGGCCGATCATCGGGGCGAACCAGCCGACTGCTGCGGCTGCTATGGCCAAGGGAGCCAGGATGATCGGTGGGGTTTGGGCCAGGGCGCGGCGGGGGGCCTTGCCCGCGCCGAGCTTCGAGTCCTTGGTGGGGCGGCGGCGCCACCACATCAGGTAGCCGCGGACGATCACTGTCAGTAGGCCGATCATGGCTGCCAGTAGCAGGAGCTGGTTGGCGAGGCCGAACATCAGGCCCATGTGGAACTGGATGCCCCAGTTGGTGAGTTTGGCCATCAGGCCCCAGTCGGAGTACGGGAGCCGGTCGGTGACGTTGCCGGTGGTGCCGTCGACGGCGATGGCGTCACGGGTGTACTGGCCGGGGAGGCGCAGTTCCTGGGCGACGAAGGCGGTGCCGTCCTGGGCCGGGATGCTGATCTCCAGGGGGCCGGTCAGGTTGTTGGCGCGGGCTACGCCGTAGACGGTGTCGACCAGGGCGGCCTTGCTGGCGGCGGGCATCGGCGCAGGAGTGCCGCCGCCCATGTGCTCGGCGTGCTCGCCCGCGGGCATGTTCGGCATGGTCGAGCCGGGGAGCTCGGCATTGACCGCCGGGGTCGTCCAGCTCATCGAATTCCGCAACGCGTCGATGTGGTCACCGGCGTACTTCGACCAGGTCATGCCCGTCACCGAGAGCAGCAGGATCACCGGCAGGATCCAGACGCCCACGACCGCATGCCAATTCAGAGTGCGAGCACGCGGACGGGAACGATCGGGGCGCAACAGCCAGGCGGCCGAACGCTTCTCGCGCCGGGCCCGCACGCGGCGGATCCACAGCACCAGCCCGGCCAGCGCGATCACCCACAGCCAGGAGGCCGCGATCTCGCTGTAGTAGCGGCCGACATCGCCGAGGTGCAGGGTGCGGTGCAGTTCGTCGAGCCAGGTGCGCATGGGTAGCGCGCCGCCGCTGCCGTAGACCACGCTGTCGCCCAGCGGTTTCGCGGTCACCGGGTCGATGAAGACCGCGCGCCGCTGCGAATCACCCAGCGACGGATCGTTGAAGAGCACCCGGGTGGTGTCGCCGACATTGTGCGCCGGGGCCACCGCGACCAGTGCCAGCTTCGGTTCGACCGCCTGACCCGCCGCGACCTGCTCGTGCAGCGGGGTGGCGGGACCGGTCGAATCGGTGTGCAGCAGATTGCTGCTGGTGATGTTCTCGAGGGTCGGGGAGATCGCGTACAGGGCGCCGGTCACGACGGCGACCAGCAGGAACGGTGCCACGAAGACACCGGCGTAGAAGTGCAGGCGCAGCATCAAAGCCTGAAAGGCCGTGCTCGCATCGCGTTTCGGGGCGGGCGGGGCAGGGGAGGACGACGATGCCTGATCGACATCGTTTTCGGTGGTCGTCACGAGAGGACTTTCGGGTTCGAGGGAACAACCGGGTGCACGTGACGCGAGCGTCGGGCGGCGACTGTCCAGGCATGCCATGACCCCCTCATGGCGCGCACGCGACTGCCATCACGTACGCACTGCGGTCATGGAGACACCGGGACGCGCATGACACCACCACGACTCTCGGGTGCGTACGGCGAATGAACCCGGACCGCGAACGGCCGGCTCCCGGGTGCTGTAGTTCCCAGGTGAAAAGGAAAGAGATTCAGACTCGAACGAGCGCGGGTGGCCCGCGCGTGCGAAAGACGTCGGCCGCGAACACGCGCAGCACGACCAGATCCCGATGCGGGATGGGCAGCCGCGGCGGCCCGGTCAGCACCGGCAGCGACACGGGCGCCGGCAACGCCCGCGCGAGCGCGGTGGTGCAGATCCGGTAGGCGGCCTCCGCACCGAGAATGACCACGGCCGCGGCACAGGCCGCCACGATATGGGTGGCCAGCATGGCCGGACTCCACATCGACGCGGAGTGATGGCGATGACCGCTGCCCGGCGAACCCCACATCATGCTGAAGTGGCCCAGCAGCTGCCCGCCGATCAACGCCGCCACCAGTCCGGCGACGGTGGTGCGCAAGGCGTTCACGCTCGCGACCAGCGCACCGACCGCGGCGGCGGCCGCCACCAGCAGGGTCAACGTGCCCGATTCCAGGGGCGTGGCCCCCGAAACCCAGGCGTGCGCGGCCACCGCGAGGGCCCCGGACGCCGAACCGGCCGCGCCACCACGCAATACCGCGGCATCACCGCGGGATCGCGCCGGGGCGCGGCCGGAATCGTCGAGCATGGGTTGAATGGTAACGGTGCGGCCAGGTCACCGGCCGCAGAGCTACCGTTTCGACGCAATCACTCGGTGGGGACGGACATTTCGATCAGCGGCTTGCGCAGCAGCTTGCCGGTCGCGTTGCGCGGCAACTCTTCGAGGAAGATGACCTCGCGCGGCACCTTGTAGCGGGCCAGGTTCTCCTTGACGTAGTCCTTGAGCTCCTGGACATCGCGCTTGGATTCCGGACCCGGAACCACGATGGCGCGCAGCCGCTTTCCGAAGTCCCGGTCGTCCACGCCGACCACGGCCGCCTCGAGCACGTCGTGGCGGTTGGACAGCAGGTTCTCGACCTCCTGCGGGAAGACGTTCTCGCCACCCGAGACGATCATGTCGTCGTCGCGACCGTCGATGAACAGCAGGCCGTCCTCGTCGAAGTGGCCGACATCGCCCGAGGACATCAGACCGTCCACGTACTCCTTGGTGCGGCCGTCGGTGTACTGCTTGAACGAGTGCCCGTTCTCGATGAAGATCGTGCCGGTCACGTTCGGGGCGCTGATGCGCTTGCGGTTCTCGTCGTAGAGCGCGACGCGAATACCGACCGGCGCCTTGCCCGCGGTGGTCGGCGCCTTGCGCAGTTCCGACGGAATCGCGACGGTCATGATCGCGCACTCGGTGGACCCGTACACGTTGTAGAGGGACTCACCGAAGTAGTCGAGGGTGCGGGTGACCACGTCCGGCGGGATCGCCGAACCGGCCGCGAAGATGACCCGCAGCGTCTGCTTCGGGTGGTACTTCGCGAGGGTCTCCTCGGGCAGATCGAGGATGCGCTGCAGCATGGTCGGCACCACGGTCAGGCCCTGCGCGCGGTACTTGTCGATATTCGCGAGCGTGGTCTCGGGGTCGAAACGTCGCTGCTGGAACACGACCCGGTTGCCCAGCGCCATGGCGAGGGTGAACTGCGAGAGTCCGGTGGCGTGGAAGATCGGGGCGGCCATCACCACGGTGCTGTTGCGCGGCAACGGGATTCGATCCAGGAACTGCGCGGTGATGAACGGGCTGACCTTGTCGCGCGGCGCGCCCTTCGGGGTGCCGGTGGTGCCGGAGGTCAGGATGACCATGCCGCCCGGCTTCTCCGGCGGGGCCAGCGGGGTGGTCGGCTGCCCGGCCGCGATCGACTCGATGGTCGGGATCGACGCGTCGGCGTTGTCCTTGGCGTCCACCCAGGTCAGGATGCGCGGGATGTCCGCGGGGATGGCGCTCATCAGGTCGAAGAACTCGCTGTCGTGCAGCACCGCCTTCACCTTTTCGCGGGCGGCCACATCGGTGAACTGCGGCTTGGCGAAACCGGTGTTCATCAGCACCGCGCGCACGCCCAGCTTGCCGGCGGCGACCAGGCTCAGCACCATGCCGCGGTGGTCGCGGGCCAGCACGCCGATCACGTCGCCGGGGCCCAGACCCTGCGCGGCGAGGCCGTGCGCGAAGGCGTTGGACTGCTTGTCGAGCTGCTCGAAGGTCAGCTCGCCGCCCTCGTCGACGATGGCCGCGGACTTCGGGCTGGTCTGCGCGCCGTGCACGACCGCGCCCGCGAACGGACCGAACTTCAGGACGTTGAGGGCCGAGCGCACGGCATGATCCGGGCGCAGCGGATTGAAGAGTCCCCCTCGGACCATGGCGTTGACGCTGAGCGCGGTATCACCGGCCTTGCGCAGAACCGTGCCAGCCGATGGAAGGGCAAGTGACATGGGTACAACCTTCCGCGATCCCCTGCCGGACGAGTCGGCCGGACGGACCGCTACATCGAGATCCAGTGCGGTGCTAACCCTAGCAAGCACCGGCTGCGACGGTGTGGCCGAGGTCTCCGTTACCAGCGGTTACGAATAAACCGCGCAGCTCGTGGCATGCATCCCATGATTGCTCCCGTGTCGCGGAGAGCACGTGGTGTCGGCGCGGAGTCGCTGTCCGCGCCGCTCTGCCCCGATCCCGGAAACCCGTGCGGGTCCTGGACCGGGGCAGTCGGTTTCGATTCAGGAGGCGGGGGCCTCGTACTCCACGAGGACCCGGCGCAGCAGTTTGCCGGTGGCATTGCGCGGGAGATCGTCGAGGAAGAACACGTCGCGCGGCACCTTGTAGCGGGCCAGGTTGTTCTTGACGTACGCCTTCACCTCATCGGGAGCGATCTCCGCACCCGGCTCGGGAACGATGAACGCGCGCAGCCGTTTCCCGAACTCGACATCGTCCACCCCGACCACCGCCGCGTCGAACACGTCCGGTCGCTCCAGCAGCAGGTTCTCGATCTCCTGCGGGAAGACGTTCTCGCCACCGGAGACGATCATGTCGTCGTCGCGGCCGTCGATGAACAGCAGCCCGTTGTCGTCGAAGTGCCCGACATCGCCGCTGGACATATAGCCCTCGATGATCTCCTTGGTGCGGCCGTCGGTGTAGCCCTTGAACGGTGAACCCGAACGGATGAACACCCGGCCGGTCACGTTCTTGGCGTGGATGCGGACCTTGTCGTCGTCGAACAGCGCCACCTCGCAGGTGAGCGGGGCGCGTCCGGCGGTACCGGGTGCGAGCGCGAGATCCTCCGGCCGGGCCACCGACGCGATCGCGCATTCGGTGGAGCCGTACAGGTTGTAGAGGACCGGGCCGAACACCTCGGCGGTGCGGATCGAGAGCTCGGGGGAGAGCGCGGAACCGGCCAGCACGATGCCCTTCAGCGACGAGGTGTCGTACTTGTCGCGAATCTTCTTGTCCAACTCCACCATTCGATGCAGCATGGTCGGCACCGCGACCAGCATCTCGGCTTTGTGCTCGGCGATCAGCCGCAGCGTCTGCTCGGCGTCGAAGCGCCGCGCCACCACCACCTTGTTGCCGAACGCGCAGCCCGCCAACCAGGTGGCGAACCCGGTCGAATGGAAGATGGGCGAGACGATCACCATGGTCCCGCGGTGCGGAAAGTCGATGCGATCCACCATCTGCACGGTGGCCAGCGGACTGGTGTGGTCGCGCGGCGCGCCCTTGGGCAGGCCGGTGGTGCCGCTGGTGAGAATGATGAAGCCGCCCGCCTTCTTCGGCGCGGGCAGCGGGGTCGCGGCGTTGGCGGCGATGAGGTCGTCGAGAGTCGTTACCCCGGAAGGGATCTCGGTACCCTCGTCCACCCAGGTCAGAATTCGGGTGAGGTTCGCGGGCAGGGCGTCCAGCAGGCCCAGGAACTCGCTGTCGTGCAACACGACTCGCACGTTCTCGCGTTCACACACCTGCGCGAACTGCGGTTTGGCGAATCCGGTGTTCATCAGCGCCATCCGCGCGCCCAGCTTGCCCAGCGCGGACATGGTCAGCACCAGTCCGCGGTGATCGCGGGCCAGCACCCCGACCACGGTTCCGGGTTTGACGCCCGCCCGCTGCAATCCGCGGGCCAGCGCGTTCGACCGATCCTCGAGTTCCCGATAGGTGAGCGTGCCGCGCTCGTCGGCGAGTGCCTGCTGGTCCGGGAAAAGCCGTGCGGCCCGGCGGATCGCGGTCGCGGGCGGCCCGAAAACCCTGCCGTCCAACGCGGTTCGCACCGTCCCGACGGGATCACGCGGATCGGTCAGCCCCAGCTCTCGCAGCCTCCCGATCCCCCTGACCGCCTCTACGGTGTGCGCCACTCGCTGCTGCGCCGTTTCCAATACCGAGGCCATGCGGACCACCTCCGAAGTGCTGAGCTCTTCGCCGCTTCCGACCTCGCGGCGGGTAGCGCCACCGTAACAGCGCCCTGTGACCGCCGTTACACAAATTCGGTCACATCGGGCACTCGGTATGGCTACGCCCAGGACGCTGAATTCACTCGGCGTCGGTATCGAAGCCCGTGGTCAGCCCCAGGTGGGCGGTGGCATCGAGATCGGCGGCCACCGCGGCGAGCTTGCCCCGGATCGCGCCCACCGAATCCGGACCGAGCGCCAAGCGCAGCGGGGGATTGGCCGCACCCACCACCGCGAGGATGGCGGCCGCCGCCTTCGCCGGATCGCCCGCCTGCTGCTGATCCGACGCGGGCAGGCCGTCGCGAATCGCGCCGACGGTCTCGGCGTAATCGGCGATCGACCCGGTGAACGTCAGCGCCGCGGGCGTCGCGAAACCGGTCCGGAATTCCCCCGGTTCGACGATCAGCACCTGGATGCCGAGCGAATTCACCTCCGCCGCAAGTGCTTCCGAAGCCAACTCCAGCGCGCCCTTGGCCGCACTGTAAATCCCCACACCCGCGAAGGACAGGAACCCGCCCATGCTGCTCACCTGCACGATCGCCCCGCCGCGCCGCTCGCGCATCTGCGGCAAGACCAATTGTGTAAGCCGCAGTGGCCCATGGAACATCACCTCCATGGCATCCCGCAGCTCCTCCTCACCGGTCTCCTCGATCGCCCCCACGATCCCGTACCCCGCGTTGTTGACCAGGACGTCGATCCGCCCGGCCTCCTTCACGGCCCGCTCAGCGGCCGCGGCGTCCCGCACATCCAACGCGACCACCTGAACCCGATCCGGATGCGCCGCAACCACATCCGCCATGCTCGCCGGCCGCCGCACCGCAGCCACCACCTCATCGCCGGATGCCAGCACGGCCTCGGTGAGAGCCGCCCCGAACCCACTGTTGGCCCCGGTGATCAGCCACCGCCGACGCTCTACTGCACTCATGTCGATCTCTCATCCACTCAGGTGTTCGCGATGTCGGCCAGGTCGGCCGATGCGTTGTTCACAGCTTGCCCGGCGGCCGCGGTGCCCGGTATGGCCCAAAGGTGGAATATGGAACGGTGACCGATGCGCTGACCGACCCGCACCGCCGACCGCGCCCGCTTCCGGAATCGGAGCCGTTGAGCGCGGAGGACCATCGGCGGCTGTTCGGCGTGCTGGAGGCCGTCGACCGGTCCGGTGACCTCCCGGAATTCCGGGAGAGACTGCTGCTGGCGCTACAGAACTGGTTCGGGTTCACCGGGGTGGCCGTGCTGCACGGCGATACGCTCGCCGACGCCATCCGGGAAGGCTGCGGGGTGCAGGGCGGATACACCCCCGAATTCATGGACGACTACGCCGCCAACTGGATCGACCGAGATCCGCTGCGGGGCGCGGCGGTCGGCGATCTGCTGCTGACGCGAGGCGTGGTCCGGCTCACCGAGGTGCCGGGCGGGCCCCGATTCCTGGCGGAATTCCTGCGCCCGAACGGGATCCACGACAAGGCCGCCATCGTCGTGGACGGCGGGACGGGCGGAGTCCTCTATATCGGGATGGCGGTCGGGGCGGGGCTGCGCGTGACCGAACACGACCTGGCGGTATTGCGCGCCCTGCGCCGCCATCTCGCACCCCTGGTCCGCGACCAGCTCACCCGTGATCGGGAACGCCGGGCGGTCGGCGCGAATTGGCAACTGACGCCACGGGAATGGGAAGTGGCGGATCTCGCCGCCCACGGCCTCACCAACCGACAGATCGCCGAACGCCTGTTCATCGGCGTGGACACGGTCAAGAAGCACCTGAGCCGGGTACTCGCCGCAACTTCCTGCACCAGCCGGACCCAGCTGGCCGTGCGACTGTCTGCGGCCTGACGTTGCCTGCCCTGGGATGAATTGTGCTGTGCCGGTCGGCTTTACGGCTGGTGAATGACGGGTGCGGGTTGGGCACCATCGGGCATCGAACTGATCGAACCGGGTCCGGGCGGGGGTGAATCCCGGCAAAATTGGGTAATGAGCGACCTATACGACTTTTCCGGCCGGACCGTGTTCGTTGCGGGTGGGACCAGCGGTATCAATCTCGTCGTGGCGCAATCGTTCGCGCGGGCAGGAGCTTCGGTGGCGGTGTTGTCGCGAACGCCGGACAAGGTGCGGGCAGCGGTGGACAGTCTCGGTGAAATCGGGGTCACGGCGCTGGGGTTCGCGGCTGATGTGCGGGATTACGAGGCGGTCAATGACGCGTTGACCACCACGCAGGCGGAGCTGGGGGAGATCGACATTCTGATCTCGGGGGCGGCGGGGAACTTTCCGGCGGCGGCGGAATCCATGTCGCCCAACGCGTTTGCCGCCGTCGTCGACATCGATCTGAAGGGGACGTACAACATTCTGCGGGCCGCGCACCCGCACCTGCGCAAGCCCGGCGCGACGGTGATCAATGTTTCCGCGCCGCAGGCCTCGATTCCGATGAACCTGCAGGCACACGCGTGTTCGGCCAAGGCGGGCGTGGACATGCTGACGAAAGTGTGTGCGCTGGAGTGGGGGCCGGAGGGGATCCGGGTCAACGCGGTCGTGCCGGGGCCGATCGCCGATACCGAGGGGATGGCGCGGCTGGCGCCGACACCCGAATTGACCGAGGTGGTCACCGAATCCGTGCCGCTCGGGCGCTACGGCACCGCGCAGGAGATCGCCGACTGCTGTGCGTGGCTGGCATCGCCGCACGCCTCCTTCGTCAACGGCGCGATCATTCCGGTCGACGGAGGCTGGTCGCTGGGCGGGGCGGCTCAGGTGTTCACCAGCATGCGGGCGCTGATGTCCGAACGCGCGTAACCGATTTCAGTCGCCCGGCGCGAGCTCCAGGGCGACGGGGACGGCGTCGAACGCGGCGTGCACCGATGCCAGCAGCGCGGTGCGGCCGCCGGTCGCTTCATCGCGCACCCAATCACGGGCGGCGACACTCCATGCCGTGGTCGCGAGTTCGACCAGGATGCGCAGTCGCAGGTCACCGGTGTCGAGGCCGAGCTTGCCGGCCAGGATGCCGATCGCTTCCTTTTCCACGCCCGAGCGGTAGTAGTCCACGTGGCCGAGCAGGGTCGGCGCGGTGAGGACCAGCCGCCGGGTGATGACGTAGCGGCGATCCCAGTCCTCGGGTAGCTCGATGGCCGCTGCGGTGAGGGTGTCCCGCAGAGCAGTCAGGACTGTTCCGTCGATAGTCCGATCATTCAGTGCCGCAAGGTAATTCGACCAGAGTTCGGTCTCGGCCTCGGTCGCCACCGCCTCCTTGGTGGCGAACATGCGGAAGAAGGTGCTGCGCGAGACCTCTGCCTCGTCGACCAGCTCCTCCACCGTCGTCGCGGCGAAACCCTTCTCGCTGAACAATCGCAGCGCGGCGTCGGCGAGGGCGGTGCGGGTGCGCAGGCGTTTGCGTTCGCGCAGAGGAAGGGCTCGGTCGTTGACGGGCATGCGGTCATCGTAGCCAACCGAACCGGAGTCGCGTAAGAAACTCGGTTCAAATTGGGACTTGCGCACTTGTGGAACTCAGTGTCAGAATCGTAAGCATCGCGAAGACGCACCACCTGATGAAGGAGATCGACATGAGCACCACCGGCACCGTCACCCTGAACCCCTCGATCATCGGCCAGGCGGAGAAGCACCACACGGCCATCCTGACCCTGGCGCTGGCCGGGACCACGCTGGACGAGAAGCAGTGGATCACCCTGAACCAGCTGGTCGCAGCCGACGCGGCGGTGGCGGGGGAGGCGCACGTGGCGAAGGTCGCGGGCATGACGCAGTGGCAGCCCGCCGACGTCGAACACGCGCTGAATCTGCTGATCACCGCCGGACTGGTCCGGCAGACGGCCTCGGAACAGGTCGAGATCAGCGAGGCGGGGCGCGAGACCGTGGCACGCGTGCGTGCCATCTCGGGTGGAATCGTCGGCCGCGCTTACGGTTCGGTGGCCGCCGAGGAGTTGGAGGTGGCCGCCCGCGTGCTGGTCGCCATCACCGCCCGGATGTCCGAGGAACTGGCTCGCGTGTGACTACCCGTTCGGATCGTCGAATCCGGTGCGGACCAGTGTGTTTCGTACCGGATTCGAGCGCCGGTCAGTGACCGCCCGCCGCGATCTGCTTGGGATCGATCAGCGATCCCAGCGGTGACAGACGTATGTAAGTGTCGAGCAGCGAGCGTCCAAGAATGGCGTGCGCCTGCACGATCGGATTGGTGGCCCCGTAATTGTCGGGGTCGGGGGACTGGTCGGCGAAGAACGAGAACACCACCGACGGCGCGCCCGCGCTATCGAACATCACCCCGGTGTCGTGCCGCTTGTCATCGGACGCACCATGTTTGGTCGCGAACTGCGCCCGCTCGGCGGAGGACATATTGCGCCGCACCCCGTCGGTGTAGCCGACCGCGGACCAGGTCAAGATCCGCATCACCGCCTGCGTCGACTCCTTCGACAGCAGTGTTCCGGTGGCCAGGCGATACAGCAGATCGTTGTTCTCCCGCGGCGTCGTATTGCCCAGGTAGAACTTGCGATCCCCCGGAATCGGCTCCACCCGAGTGTCTTTGAACCCCAGCCCGTCCAGGATCTCGTTGATCCGCTCCCCGGTCACGAACCGCGACATCAACCGCACCGCGGTGTTGTCCGACACCTGCAGCATGGCGGTCAGCAGATTCGCCACCGTCAACTGATCCCCGAATGCGGCCTGATTCAAGTAGATCCCACTCCCGTCGGCCACCATATCGGCATCCAACGTCGTGGTATCCGACAGCTTCAACCGCCCCGCGTCCACCTCGCTCATCACCGCCGTCATCACGGCCAGCTTCTGCACACTGGCTCCTTCGATGACGAAGTCCGCGTCCTCCTCCACCACCGTCACCGGCTTCCCCGACCCCAAATCGGTGACCAGACAATGCCACCGCCCACCCATCAACTTCGTCAACGCCCGATACTCCGCATCGAACGCCTGCCCCGCAACAGGCACCCCCGCCTTCGAAAAAGGCTCTCCAGCAGCGGCAACCCCCGCTCCACGCAACCCGAGCAGCCCCCCGGCCCCAAAAGTGCCAGCAGCCAATAGCATCCGTCTACTGAATCTACCCACCCGCGAAAACTAGCCGCGCCGAACTTGTTTCGGCAACCCGCTGCGGCTGCCCGCACCCCGCGATTCGGCCGCCTGCCGACTCGCGAAGCCGCCGAACCGCCACCTCCTCCGGGAAGATCCGGCCGACGTTCCCGCTCGCGACGGCGGTCGGTAGCCTCCCGATAGCGTCACCACGAACGGCGAGGGTGGTGAACGTGTTTCACGACCGGAGGTTCTCGAATGCCCTATGCCGCCGCCAAGGACGGGTCGCGTATCCACTATCTCGACAGTGGCGGCGACGGCCCGGTTGTCGTGCTGCTGCACGGGTTCGGGATGGACGCGGGCATGTTCACGCCGCAGCTGGAGGCGTTGGCGCCGGATTTCCGGGTGATCGCGATCGATTCGCGCGGGCACGGCCGGACCGAGGAGATCGAGGTCGAGTACACCTTCTGGGATCTGGCGCGGGACGTGGCGGCGGTGCTGGATTTCTGCGATGTGCGGGACGCGGTGGTCGGTGGGGTGGACCAGGGCGGTATGACCGCGCTGCGGTTCGCGCTGCAACGGCCTTCGCGGGTGCGCGGGGTGGTGCTGGTCGGGACCGAAGCGACTGCGCTGCGGCCGGATATCGCCCGTGAGTTCCGCATGCTGCTGCTGGACGGCTGGGCACTCGGCGGTCGGCCGCTGACGGAGATACTGCCCTGGTACGCACTGAAATTCATCGGCGGAGATCCGGAAATCCAGCACGGGCAGCATGTGTCGGCCGGTGACCTGGACCGAGCTCGGCTGGCCGCGGCGGCGCGCTGCTTCATTCATCGCGAGGATCTGTCGGTCATGCTCGGGGACATCACCGTTCCCGCCCTGCTGCTTCGTGGCGAGGCGGACTCGGTCGCCACGGATGCGCAGATGCGGGAACTGGCAGCCGGTTTGGGTGGATCCGTGCGGTACGAGACGGTGTCCGCGCCGACCGCCGCGCATGCCGTCACCTGGACCCACCCCGAACTGACCGCCGGACAGCTCCGTGAATTCCTTGACCTGACAACTACTTCAGGCGATGCACTGTCAACGTCCGGCCCGGGGCACTGAGTAGTTCCGGAGTCCCCAGTCCAGGTCGGCGAGCGCGTCCGCGTCGTCACCGTCGACCGGAATGTTGAGCACGAGCACGCCGCCCATCGCGACGGGCAGCAGGAACTCCTCGAAGATGACCATCGTCTCGGTCGAGGGCACCCACACCCGTCGGTAGGGCGACGGGCGTTGGGTATAGACGAGCCCGGATTCCCACACCATGCGGAATGTCGGTGACGGCTTGAGCTTTTCGAGCAGTGCTCGCACACCCTCGCCCAACACCGGGTCGGTCAGCAGGTGCCGGGTCACCGCCACCAGGGACTCGATCTCACGCCACCAGTCCGGGCACACCAGTCGCGCGCGCGGATCGAACATCAGCCACTCCGGCATCGACGGTGCGGTCACGATGCCGGGATAGGCCTCGTCGTAGCGCTGGTTCGCCTCACGGATCGTCCACTCGAAGTCCATGTAGGCGATCGGGTATGCGTCGAACTGCCGCATGATCTTGCTGATCGAACCCACCGCGGAGATGGCTCGCTGCGCTGCCGAGAACTCCGGTCGGCCCGCCAGCGCCCACAGATGTGACCGCTCGTCCTCGGTGTCGCACAGCACTTCCGCGATGGCGCTGAGTACGGAGTCCCCATATCCGCTGGTCTCGCCCTGTTCGATCTTTCGGAATGTGGTGAGCCCCGTATTGCACTTGGCCGCAGCCTCTTTCTGCGTCAGCCCCCGCCGATTCCGCAGCCGCTGGACGTACTGATCCAACCGTGCCTCGATGACGAACTCTTCGTCGGTTGCCACAAACTCACCTCTTGCACGTGAAAACTTCTCGCGGGTAACCCCGTCCGGTGACACTCGCCTCCGGCACTACCACCAGTCGGGGGTACCCGCTGCCTAGATACTCCCGAAGTAGGTTAGCGAGACCGCCTCTCGCGCCTTGTGACCTCCCCGGTCGGAATGTTTGGATCATGCTCACGCGAATGATCCGCGCCGACTCGCTTCGGCCGCTCATTCCCGGACCAGCTTCGGGTCGCCCTGTACCGGCCCGATCGTTGCTCAACGATGAGCGCCGACCGTGTCCGCGCGCTACCGGAGGGGGGCGCGCGGCTGCGGTCGTGAACGTGGGGGATGACAGTCGGTAGCAGTGAGTGTACAGTCACTCATATAGGGTGACTGACCAATCACACACTCCATGTTCACTGCTTCTGAACCTCGTCCCGAAGGGTTGAAACCGATGATCTACCACGGCAATCGCTTCACCGTTAAGCCCGGCGCCCCCGCCGCCCAACTGGAAGCAGCCCTGGAAAGCCTCCGCAACCAAGGCCGCCAAATCCCCTCCGTCCGCCACTTCATAGTCGGCCCCGACCACGGCGGCGAATACGACTACGGCGCGACGTACGTCATCGACGACCTCGACGGCTACTGGGAATACCTGATCCACCCCGCCCACCTCCACACCGACCACATCGGCCTCCCCTTGGTGGACAAGTTCGTCTCCTTCGACATCACCGACGACCCGGACCCCGACATGGGCGCGAAAATCGCCGCCCTACACCAACGCCGCTACGACACCAAGCCCGAAATCGCCCGTCTGGTAGCCGATCTCGGCGAATACCACGGCAGCGCCGCCCCCGGCCCCCACGGCAATCACTAGCTCCGAAGCAGGCGCCTCGTGAACCCGGCCGCCACGAGGCGCCCGAACGCCCCCCGAACATCCTCGGGCACAACCTGTTCGGCAGCCCAACCCCGCGCCGGATACTCCCAAAGCCGCTGAGTATCGCCAACCAGCATGTTCACCACCCGATCCACATCCCCGATCCCAGCGACGTACTCATCCAACTCCAACGGCAGCGACCCGCAGATCACATCAACCTCGGGCCACCGCTTCCGGCAGATGGCATAGCTACGTCGCTGCTGATACGGGCGCGAAATCAGCATCACTGAGGCGACCGATCCGAGGCAGCCGCGCTCGTCGAGCAGCGCTCGGGTGAAATCGATGTTCTCGCCGGTGTTCGTCGCCCGCGCCTCCACGAGAATCGATTCCGCAGGCACCCCGAGCCCGATGGCGTGCTCACGGAAATGCACGGCCTCACCACGAGGGAATCGATCCACCGTGGTCGGCGCATTAGCCCCCGTGAACACGATCAACCGAAAGATCCCCGCGTGGTACAGCTCTGCCGCGTAGGTAGCGACGCCGATATCATGCCCGCCCAACCCGATACCGACGTCGACAGGCCGCGGCTGCTGATGCATCTGGTTGTAGTCCCAAAGAGTTTCGACATCCGCCCGATGCCGAGCGGGCAGCGTGGTGAGCACGGCCCCTATCCGCGACTTCGGCTGACTGCATCGGTGTACAACTCGGTCGTGAATTGATCCGCGCCGACGCCGAGACCGGAGAGAACCTCTCGCAGAGCGGCGAGAGCACGGTTGAGATCGTCAGGCGGAGCGAGGGTTTCGAGTTCCAGGAACACACCCTCAATTTCGGGAACAGTGACAAGCGAGGCAACAATCTCACGATTCACCGCAGTGAACCGATAGTTCTCACACCGCTTCGTGAACGAGATGACGGGCACGTACCCCAACCCTCGAACAATCGCCTCTGTCGAATCCCTCTCCGCCACAACAGTTTCGTACTCAGGCTTCGATCCGGTCGCCGCATCCACCGCCGCATCCTTGAACGTGAGCACATGGGTCGAACCCTCAGTCCCCACCACTGACCGCACCCGCAACTCCCGGCCCTGCGCGCCGAGTGACCGATCCGGCAGGTCGAAATACGTATCGAAGTAGCTCACCACCTCTCGCTCGGCCAATTCGTCCAGCCTCTCCCGAACACCGATCGGATCAGCAAGCCGCGCCTTGTATTCAGCTTCGATCACGAGCTACTCCTTGCCTTGTCAGACGATGCGTACGGCGTTGGTGAACGCCTGCTCCAACATCCGCACGAACGCGTGGTGCAGGATTCCGCGCTGGTTCGGCTCGATGCGGTGCACCGATGAGGAATGCCCTTCGCGGTACACGGTGAATGCCGAGACGAACAGGACGTCGTCGAGCCTGATGATGCGCCATACAGGACTCTCCGCGTAGACGTACACCTCAGCCATGCGGCTGGTCTGGGTGAGCTCTTTGATTCGGGCCACGGACAGTCGAATGCCGACCGAGAAAGATTCGGCGGACTCTCCGATCTCCTCCGCTCGAGCGCGGGCGGCATCGGAGTCCGGAGCCAGCAGGAGAACTCGCAGTTGAGCATCAGGTGCCAACACCTCGCGTAGCAGCGATCCGTTGAGCCCGAGAATCCCCAACCCTCGCACCGCCAACACGTCCACGTGCTTCGCCTTGGTTGTGAGATCTCGAATTTCAGCCGCTGCGGCTTCCTGTGACAGGTAGGTCGCACTGATTTCGGTCGGACCCAACGCGGCAGCGGGCGGAATGATCGTGGGCGCGATGCCGAGCGTAATCCTCGCGCTATCAGGCATTTTCAGGCATTCGGCGATCCGCTCGAATGAGCTGAGACTGGTCACGGTGCGACGGCGGTTCACCAGCTCGTTCACCCGCCCCTGCGATATCCCCAACATCGTCGCGAGGCGCTGTTGACTGGCCCCGGTGTCACGCTGAACCTGCCGGAGCAGTGTCCCGACGTCGCGCTCACCGAGGGCCTGCAACACTTCGTCCCGCCCCCAGAACTGCTGCGTAACGATGACTGGCGCGAATGGGTCTGGCATCGATCCCCCTCGGTCCTGCGGAACCTCCTCAGACCTATCTCACCATGAGATAGGTCCTCTGGCGGGTGAAATCGGCATCGTGTAATCGCGCGAGGACCAGCACATTTGACTTACTTGGGTGAGCTTCATCGGTATCCCGAACCGGAAGGACAACGACATGGGCCCCGCCCTCGCCATCCTGATCCTCGCCGTCGCGATGTACCTCTCCCATCGCGCCCGTCGTCCGGCACGGCACTACCGCGGTCTACCCCTGGTCCAGATCCAAGCGCGGATCTTGCTGGAGCACACCCTCATCCCACTCCAAGGTGGCTGAACCATGCTCGAAATCCCATCCGCGATCGGCTACCTCCGAACCGACATCTCCCGCCTACGGCAACCCTGGGACGAGGCACGAATCCGAAGCCTCGCAAGCAGACTCGGCTACGACCTCAGAAAAACCGCAACCTTCAGCCCCCGCACCGACCGCCCGATCCACCGCCTCCGCGTCCTCATCTCACGACTTGACGTCGACGCGATCATCATCCCCAGCCTGTCCCATTTCGACGGAGTTGTGCCGAGCGAGCTGGTCCAGTTGGTAGACGTCCTGACGGTGGATCCGTTCGAGACATACGCACGCTGGGCCATCCCACCTGATGCTCCTGCCGACATGGGCTCTCGCTGAATGCGGCAGCAGTGCGACCGTCCGCAACGCGAAAACCCGGTGTGCGGCCAGTTGGCTGCACACCGGGTTTCGTTATAGCGGAGACTACTTCAGCTTGTCGCTCGAGAGTCCCAGCACGCGGCGGGCGACGATGAGCTGCTGGATCTGCTGGGTGCCTTCGAAGATGTCGAGGATCTTCGAGTCGCGGCCCCACTTCTCCAGGAGGGTGCGCTGGGAGTAGCCCGTGGCGCCCGCCAGTTCGACGGCCTTCAACGTGACGTCGGTGCCCATGCGGCCGGCCTTGGCCTTGGACATGGAGGCCTCGAGGGAGTTGGGCTTCTTGTTGTCGGCCATCCAGGCGGCGCGCAGGGACAGCAGGTAGGCCGACTCCCAGTCCGCTTCCAGGCGAAGGAATTCCGCGGCGGCGGCGTGCTGGTTGTTGGCGGGGATGTCGTAGGAGATCTCGACGCCCGCGTCCTCGAGCACCGTGCGGAGCTCTTCGAGGGCGGCACGGCCGACACCGACGGCCATGGCGGCGACGAGGGGGCGGGTGTTGTCGAACGTCTGCATGACGCCCGCGAAACCCTTCTCCACGTTGACTTCCGGCGAACCGAGGATGTTGTCCTTCGGGATGCGGCAGTCCTCGAAACGGATCTCCGCCGTGTCGGACGCCTTGATGCCGAGCTTGTGCTCGAGGCGGGACACGGTGAGGCCCTTGGCATCCCGGGGGACGACGAAGGACTTGATGGCGGCACGGCCGGCCGAACGATCCACCGACGCCCACACCACGATGTGAGTGGCGCGCGAGCCCGCGGTCACGAAGATTTTGGTGCCGTTGAGGACCCACTCGTCACCGTCGAGCACCGCGGTGGCGGTGACAGCGGCCGAGTCGGAGCCGAAGGACGGCTCGGTGATGGCCATGGCGGCCCACACCTTGCCGAAACGCGACAGCTGCTCGTCGGTGGCGACCGCGGCGATGGCGGCGTTGCCGAGACCCTGGTAGGGGATCGACAGCATCAGGCCCGCGTCGCCCCAGCAGGTCTCGAGGGCGTTCAGCAACGCGGACATGTTGCCGCCGTTGGTGTTTCCGAGCAGCTCGGTGGCGTGCACGTCTTTAGCGGACCCAGCGCCCTCGGTGGACTCGCCGGCCTTACGGCCACCGGTCGCGCCGGAGACATCCTGCGTACCCGAGGCGGACAGGCCTTCGATCATGGCGGCCATGGTGTCCAGCTCGACCGGGTAGTCGTGCTCGGCGAGGTCGTACTTGCGGGAAGCCGGACGGAAGATCTCGGCGGCAACCTGGTGGGCCTGGTTGGCGCTGGCCCGCAGCTTCTTGGGGAGTTCGAGATTGATCATGAGTTTGTCTCTCCGTTGAGAAGTCGGGTCAGAGGAGGACGACGCCTTCGGCGACGCCGACGCCGCGCAGATCGCGGTACCAGCGCTCGACCGGGTGTTCCTTGGTGAAGCCGTGGCCACCGAGCAGCTGCACGCCGTCGAGACCGATCTGCATGCCCTTGTCGGTCGCCAGCTTCTTGGCCAGCGCCGCCTCACGAGCGAACGACAGACCCTGCTCCGCGCGCGACGCACCCCGCAGGGTCACGAGACGGAGACCATCCAGTTCGATCGCCATATTGGCGACCATGAACGCGACCGCCTGCCGGTGCGCGATCGGCTCACCGAACGCCTCACGCTCCTTCACATACGGAATCACGTAGTCCAGCACGGCCTGACCGGTGCCGACCGCCAGCGAAGCCCAGCCCAGACGGGCCAGACGCACCGCGTCCGCGTACTCCTCGGCGCGCTCGGCGCCGGTCGCGTCACCCAGCAGGGCGGTGGTCGGAACGGCCACATTGTTCAGCAGCAGGCGACCCAGGCCCGCGGCCCGCATGCCCATGCTCGGGTCGGCCTCGACGACCACACCCTCGGTGTTGGACTCGACGATGAAGAACGTCGGGCGACCATCCAGCTCGGCGGCCACGATGAACAGCTCGGCATCACCGGCGGCGGGCACCAGGGTCTTCACACCGTTGAGGCGGAAACCGCTGGGCGAACGAGTCGCCTTGGTGCGCAGCGCGAACGGATCGAACAGCGCCTGCGGCTCGGAGATGACGACCGACGCCTGCGGCACGTTCTCACCGGTGAAAGCGCCCAGGTAGGTCTTCTGCTGCGCGTCGGTGCCCCACTGCGACAGCGCGACCGCGACACCACTCGGCGCCAGGATCGGCAGCGCCAGGCCCATGTCGCCGTGCGCGAGCGCCTCGGCCACCAGCGAATTGGTGACCGCGCCACGCTCGGAGGCCGCGCCGTCGAGCTCCTCGGGCACGTTGATCAGCGTGATGCCGAGTTCGGCGGCCCGCTCGAGCAGATCGCGCGGAGCCTTGGCGGCGTTGTCGGCCTCGTACGCGGCCGGGCGCAGGATCTCGCCGGCGAAATCGCGCACCGTCTCGACGATCATCTGCTGCTCGTCGGACGGGGTCAGGTCGAAGTAGTCCTTCTTACGAGACTCGTTGGCGGGCAGACGCTTCGGAGCGCCACCGCCGGCGACCTTCTCGAACACCCGAGTAGCCGCGCCCAGGGTCCGGAAGCCGGTCTTGGTGCCCTCGTATGTGATTCGTTCGATCGGCTTGCGGAGCTTGTACTTCTCCGCGAGTTCCGATCCCGTGATGGTCGTCATGACCCGCATCGCCGCGCCCATCCAGTCACGCTTGACCGGGTTCAGGCCAACGGCGGATGTATCCCGCTTCGTTGCGGTGTCTCGAGTGCTCATAATCACCAGTTTTCTTGAGTGTGGAGGGTGATCCTGCCCAGCAATCTTACTCCTGAGTAAGACTATCTTACTTCAGAGTAAGAACTGACGTCGAGGCTTGTCGAATCGGGAGGTCAGAGCGGTGGTTCGAACTTACCGACCGGTACCCCTCGGATCTAGTGAAACAAACGTACTTCACAGCGAGTGCAACTGGGTTAGGGTGCGAGCGCATCACTCGCTCCTCATGGAGGTACATATGAAAATCGCGCTCGGAACCATGGGCCTGATCGCCGCCGGTCTCTTCCTGGCAGCGCCGAATGCCAGCGCCGACGCCCTGCCGCTGACGCCGGTCGACCTGAGCTCCGGCTCGCTCGGCAACCCGGTGGTCACCAGCGAGCTCGGCCTCGGCTCCGTCGGTGTCGGCTCCTCCTCGAACGGCCCGTTCCTGGACTTCGGTTCGGTTCAGGTTCCGCTGCTCTCGCTGTCGTAGCGCGACAGTACCGGCGTCGGGACCGCAGCCCGCGCCGGATCGGAACGAATCGGGCTGGTACGTACCAGCGAAGCCCGATGGGGCTGGAGCTGCGATGACTCGTAACAAGCTCGCCCACAATGAATTTGCGCGATGCGTGCATGAAACCGGATCGCTGTAGCACCGAGCCATAGACGAAGCGAACGCCCCCGCAGCTTGCCGCAGGAGCGTTCGTGGGTCGTCAGGCCTGCAACGCGGCCAGAATCTGGTCCTGCAGATGGGAATTCGTCGCCACCGCACTGCCGCCGTGCGGACCGGGAACGCCGTCCAGCGAGGTGAACGTGCCGCCCGCCTCGCGAATCAGGATGTCCAGCGCGGCCATATCCCACAGCGACAGCTCCGGCTCGGTCACCACATCCACCGCGCCCTCGGCCAGCAGCGTGTACCCGAAGAAGTCGCCGTAGCCTCGCACCCGCCACACCTCGTCGGTGAGCGCGATCAGCTTGGCCCGGCGGCCGATCGCCCGCCAGCCCGACAGGCTCGAGATCGCCAGGCTCGCCGCCCCCAGCTCCGCCACCGCCGACACCGAAATCGCCTTGGGCTCAGCCTTTTCGAAGCTCGTCCACGCGCCCGCCCCCGCCGCCGCCCACCAGCGCCGCGCCAGCGCCGGAGCGCTCACCGCGCCCACCACCGGCACACCGTCCACCAGCAGCGAGATCAGCGAGGCCCACACCGGCACGCCGCGCACGAAGTTCTTGGTGCCGTCGATCGGATCGATCACCCACTGCCGGCCGCTGAACTCGACGTCGCCGCCGAACTCCTCGCCCAGCACCAGATCTCCCGGGCGCTGCTCGGCGAGGATCTCGCGGATCGTGCGCTCCACCGCCAGGTCGGCATCCGACACCGGCGTCAGATCCGGCTTCGAATCGATCTTCAAATCGAGCGCCCCGAACCGATCACGAGTGATCTCATCGGCCGCGTCGGCCAGCTTCAGCGCGAGTTCCAGGTCAGCGGAGTATCCGGTCACGTACCGAGACCCTAGTCGCCCCCAGTTACCGTTTGGTATCTCCGTGGCCGAGCTCAGGCCGAGACGGCGCGAGCCGAGGTCAGCGCGGTGGCCCACCACTGGAGGCTGTCGAGCATGCGGGCGGCCTCCTGCTCGAACGGCGCCGGATCCAGCAGCGCACCGGACTGATCGAACAACAGGAAGTAGCGGGAGAACGAGACGTACTCGCGCACCGTGTGGGCATTGAGCTCGTTGAACACCGAGCGCAGATCCTCGATCGCCAGCAGGCCGCCCGTCTTGCCGCTGTAACCCACGAAAGCGACTGTCTTGCGGTCCCATTCGGCCAGATGCCAGTCGATGGCGGTCTTCAACGAGGACGGGTAGCTGCGATTGATATCCGGCGTCACCACCACGAACGCGTCCGCCGCCGCCAGCCGCGCCGCCAACTCCGCCGCCTTGTCCGTGCGCACCGGATTCGGCTCCATCAACAGCGGCACCGCGGGCAGGGCGTGGTCGAGCGGGTAATCGGCCAGATCGATCACCTCCACCTCGAACCCGCCGTGCGCCCGGGCCTGCTCGGCGAACCAGTTCGCCACCACCGGACCGAACCGGCCCTCCCGCACACTGCCGATGATCACCGCGAGGCGCAGAGAACTGCTGGTCATGAGGGTCTCCTTCAACAATCCCGACGACCGTCCGGCCGTTCGAGATCAACCCTGCGGCCCGCCGCGACCGCTAGGGAGACCACGCTGAGAGTGGTAGTGGCAGGGCCACTTTAAAAACTGGACTCGCGCGGTACCGTCGAAACGTGAGTGAGAACGAGCTGGGGCTGTTCCTGCGATTGCGCAGGGAAGCGGTCAAGCCCGCGGAGGTGGGCCTGCCCGCCGGTTCGCGTCGGCGTACCCCGGGTCTGCGCCGCTCCGAATTGGCCACGATCGCAGGGGTTTCCGTCGAATACCTGACCCGGTTGGAACAGGGGCGGGATCGGCATCCGTCGACGCCGGTGCTTTCCGCGCTGGCCGAGGCCCTGCGCCTGTCGCCCGCGCAGCGGGTGCATCTGCTCGGCTTCGCCAAGGCCAACGATCCGAACTTCAACTGCCGCGGCGGTTCCGGACCCAACCGGCGGGTCCGCCCGGCCGTGCAGGCCATGCTCGACCAGTTCGAACCCGCACCCGCCGCGGTGATGAACCGGCTCAGCGAAATCCTCGCCTGCACCGACGGCTACCGCAGCCTCTTCGCCCCCATGGGCCTGCTCGACGGCGGCCTGCCCAGCAGCTACGCGACCTACGTCTTGGCCGACCCCCGCGCCCGCGAGGTCTACCCGGACTGGGAACACAAGGCGGACAAGGTCGTTGCCACCCTGAAGCAAGGCCCCGGCCGCTCCGACCCGGCCGTGGGCGCGCTCATCGACCGGCTGGCCGTGCTCGCCGGCACCGACTTCACCGCGCGGCTCGAGACGATTCCCGGCCTGCCCGACACCAACGGCGTCGGCCGCCTCACCCACCCCGAGGCCGGACCGCTGCGCCTGGCCTACGAAACCCTGCACCTCTCGGCCGACGACGACCAGTACCTGATGGTCTACCTCCCCGCCGACGACGCGACCGCCAAGGCTCTCGACGCCCTCGTCGGCCGCCGCCCGGGCGGATTGCGCGCAGTCGCCGGTTGAAGGACCCGCGTACCCCGAACCGAAGCTCGTACCCGGCCGATCGAACTTCCATCACGATCCGGTTTCCTTCCCGCCGCCGCGTGTCCTCCCGTCGATCGCCGAGATGACCTGCACCGCAGCCGTTTTCCCGCCTCGGCCCGGGACTGTCGCTTCCCCGTCGGTGCGGGCTCGGTCGCGGGAATCCGGCCGCGGTCCCGAGACTGCGGTATCGATCGACCCAGACCGCCGGTGGGGCCGCATGCCGACCAGGTTCGGGGCCCCTGGCCGAAAGGCCCGACTTGAACGTTTCGCGCCTCGGTTTCGGCTACGTGGACCATGCTCCCGGCCGAAGCCTTTCGCGGTGAGTTCGCTCGCCGCGCGGCCGCGTGAACCGCGGTCGATCTCCCTTGTTACGACCACATGGAGAGGGGCGGTAGCCTTGACCACCGTGCATCCTGACGTATCCGCTGATCTGGCCGAACTCGACTCGACCCTCAAGACCGTCGAGGCTGTGATCGACATCGAGGAGCTGGTGCGGCGCATCGACGAGCTCGAACACCAGGCGGCCGATCCGGAACTCTGGAACAACCAGGAACACGCCCAGGGCGTGACCAGTGAGTTGTCGCACGCACAGAGCGAATTGCGGCGTGTGCGCGAACTGCGGCAGCGGCTGGAAGATCTGCCGGTGCTCTACGAGCTCGCCGAGGACGAAGAGGGTGACGCGCGTACCCAGGCGCTCGCCGACGCCGACGCCGAACGCGTCTCCGTGCACGCGGATGTGGAGGCCCTCGAGGTCCGCACCCTGCTGGCCGGTGAGTACGACAAGCGTGAGGCGCTGGTCAACATTCGCTCCGGTGCGGGCGGCGTCGACGCGGCCGACTGGGCGCAGATGCTGATGCGCATGTACGTGCGCTGGGCCGAGAGTCACAAGTACCCGGTCGAGATCTACGACACCTCGTACGCGGAAGAGGCGGGCATCAAGTCGGCCACCTTCGCGGTCAAGGTGCCCTACGCCTACGGCACGCTGTCGGTGGAAATGGGTACCCACCGGTTGGTCCGGATCAGTCCGTTCGACAACCAGGGCCGCCGCCAGACCTCCTTCGCCGAGGTCGAGGTGCTCCCCGTCGTCGAGACCACCGACCACATCGAGATCCCCGACGGCGAGGTGCGCGTCGACGTGTACCGCTCGTCCGGCCCGGGTGGCCAGAGCGTCAACACCACCGACTCGGCGGTGCGCCTGACCCACATCCCGACCGGCATCGTGGTCACCTGCCAGAACGAGAAATCGCAGCTGCAGAACAAGATCTCGGCCATGCGCGTGCTGCAGGCCAAGCTGCTGGAACGCAAGCGGCAGGAAGAGCGCGCCCAGATGGACGCCCTCAAGACCAACGAGGGCGCGTCCTGGGGCAACCAGATGCGCTCCTACGTGCTGCACCCGTACCAGATGGTGAAGGACCTGCGCACCGGCTACGAGGTCAACAACCCGTCCGCGGTGCTGGACGGCGAGATCGACGCCTTCATCGAATCCGGCATTCGCTGGCGGATGAAGGACGCCAACTGATTTCAGCGATCGCGTGGTCCGCGGACCTCGTGATCCGGCGGCTCGGGCCCGGGTGATCCGGCCGCCCGGGTAACCGGCCCGGGACCCGCAGCCCGGCCTGCCCGTCCCGCTCGGTCTCGATCGAGCGGGATAGCGTGCCGGAAGCGGGCATACCGGGTGAGGCGGAACTGTGATCCGCCGGAAGCGAATCGGAGGCAACATGGATGCGGTCCTCGCCGTGCGCAGCGGCGCCGATTTCACGGACTGGCTACGTTCCAGCGGACTCGAGATCGTGCTGCTGATCGTCGGCACCATGCTGTTCAGTCGCGCGGTCACCTTCGTGCGCGACCGCATCACCCGCAAGATCGATTCCGGTTTCCGCAGCAGTGATTCGCTGGTGCGCTCGGAGGCCGCCAAGCATCGGCACGCGCTCGCGCAGGTCATCACCTGGGTGGTGCTGTCGCTGGCCTACTTCCTGGTGTCGCTGGAAGTGCTGCGGCGCTTGGGATTCGAGATCGGGGGACTGGTCGCCCCCGCTGCGGTCATCGGCGCCGCACTGGGTTTCGGCGCGCAACGCGTGGTGCAGGATCTGCTGGCCGGATTCTTCCTGATCACCGAAAGACAGTACGGCTACGGCGATGTCGTGCGGATCGCCGTCACTGGCAATTCCTCGGAGGCCGAGGGTACGGTCGAGGACGTCACGTTGCGCATCACCACCTTGCGCAGCGCTGACGGTGAAGTGATCACCGTTCCCAACGGTCAGATCGTGAAAGTGACCAACCTGTCGAAGGATTGGGCGCGCGCCGCTATCGACGTGCCCGTTCCCGCGACCGCCGACATCAACAAGGTCAACGAGATCCTGCACGACGTGGGCGCCAAAGCGTTCGCGGACCGCAAGCTCAAGGCACTGCTGCTGGACGAGCCGACGGTCATGGGTGTCGAAGATCTCACCGTCAATCAGATGAACATCAAGATGGTCGCCCGGACGCTGCCGGGCAAACAGTTCGAAGTCGGACGCGAGTTGCGGGTTCGGGTAGCCGCGGCGCTGCGCCGGGAGGGTTTGAGTGAAAACACGTAGGTCCACGGCAATCCTGATGGCCGTGTGGGTTGGCACGTTTGTCCTGTACGTCTTCGTCAAGCCCGCAGAACACACGAAACCCAACGCGCCCCAGATCGTGAACACCATGCTCAGCAACTATCTGCCAAACGAGGCCCAGACTCCTGGACGCTGAATCCAGTTCCGCGCGGTGTGGCCGGTCGGCGCGCACTGCTGGCTACACTGGCAACCCGTGATAGAGCTTCGCAACGTCACCAAGTCGTACAAGACCTCGACGCGGCCGGCGCTGGACAACGTTTCCGTGGACATCGGCAAGGGCGAGTTCGTCTTCGTCATCGGCCCCTCGGGCTCGGGAAAGTCCACGTTCATGCGGCTGCTGCTCAAGGACGAGAAGCCGACCACCGGAGAAGTGTGGGTGGCCGACTTCCGTGTCGACCGCCTGCCCGGGCGCAAGGTGCCGAAGCTCCGCCAGCGCATCGGCTGCGTGTTCCAGGACTTCCGGCTGCTGCAGCAGAAGACCGTGGAGCAGAATGTCGCGTTCGCGCTGGAAGTGATTGGCAAATCTCGGGCATTCATCAATCGCTCGGTGCCGGAAGCGCTCGATATGGTCGGTCTCGCCGGAAAAGCGGACCGGTTGCCAGGTGAGCTCTCCGGTGGCGAACAGCAGCGCGTCGCTCTGGCCCGCGCGTTCGTCAACCGGCCGCTGGTGCTGCTGGCCGACGAACCCACCGGCAACCTCGACCCGGATACCAGCGGGGACATCATGATGCTGCTCGAACGGATCAACCGCACGGGCACCACGGTGGTGATGGCCACCCACGACAACACCATCGTCGACGCCATGCGCCGACGCGTGGTCGAACTCGATCGCGGCCGCATCGTGCGCGACGACGAAATGGGTGTGTACGGGGTGGGTCGGTAATGCGCTTCGGATTCCTCTTCGGTGAGGTGCTCACCGGCCTGCGCCGCAACGTCACCATGACCATCGCCATGATCCTCACCGTCGCGGTCTCGCTGACCATGCTCGGTGGCGGTCTGCTCGCGGTGCGGATGGCGGACAAGATCCAGGACTACTACGTGCAGCGGGTCGAGATCCGGCTGTACCTCGACGATCCGACCTCACAGTCCGATCAGGACTGCACCGGCCCGGTCTGCGCCGCGCTGATGTCGGACCTGAAGAAGCATGCCGATGTCGCCAGCGTGCAGTACGTCAGCAGCCAGGACGCGGTGAAGGAGGTGAAGGACACCACCTTCAAGGATCAGCCGGGCCTGGCCGACGAGGTCAGCAAGGACGGGCTGCCCGCCTCGTTCCGGGTGAAGCTCGACGACGTCACCAAATATCGGGACATCTACGACGACTTCGCCAAACGACCCGGCGTGATGACCGTGCTCAACGATATGGACATCGTGGACCGGTTGGTCAGCTTCTTCGTCGGATTGCGCAACGCGGCCTTCGGATTGGCGGCGCTGCAGGCGCTCGCGGCATTGCTGTTGATCGCCAACATGGTTCAGGTGGCGGCGCTGGCGCGGCGGACCGAGGTCGGGATCATGCGACTGGTCGGTGCGACGCGCTGGTACACGCAGCTGCCGTTCCTGCTGGAGGCGGTGCTGGCCGCGTTGCTGGGATCGGTGCTGGCCGTGGGTGGTTTGTTCGTCGCGCAACCGCTGGTGATCAACCGGGCACTGGGCAGCCTGTTCAACGATCAGGTGCTGCCGCGGATCAGCGGCGACGATATCGCGACCGTTGCGATGATCGTCACACCGATCGGTGTCGGGTTCGCCGCGCTGGCCGCCTATGCGGCACTTCGGTATTACGTTCGCGAGTAGAGGGGTGCGAACTTCGGTCGATGGGCGCCAACGGGGTTCCGTCGTCGGAGGGTGTCCGTAGGATTGCGGGCGTGAGCGCACCGGAGGTGGAGACCGTAGTCGGGAACCTGGATGACGTCGGAAGTGATCCGGCACACCAGGTTTTGCGAAAGACCTTCGGGTACGACAGTTTTCGCGGACCCCAGCGGGAGATCGTCGAACAGGTGATCTCCGGCGGGGACGCGCTGGTGCTCATGCCCACCGGTGGCGGCAAGTCGCTGTGCTATCAGATTCCGGCGCTGGTGCGGCCCGGCGTGGGCGTGGTCGTCTCGCCATTGATCGCGCTGATGCAGGACCAGGTGGACGCGCTCAACGCGGTCGGCGTGCGGGCCGGGTTCCTCAACTCCACCCAGTTCCCGGACGAACGGCGCACGGTCGAAGCGCAATTCGTGGCCGGGGAGCTGGACGTGCTCTACCTCGCACCCGAGCGGTTGCGGCTGGAGGCCACCGCGCAACTGCTGGACCGGGGCAAGATCTCGGTCTTCGCCATCGACGAGGCGCACTGTGTGTCGCAGTGGGGCCACGACTTCCGGCCCGACTATCTCGGACTGTCGATGGTGCACGAGCGCTGGCCGGATGTGCCGCGCATCGCGCTCACCGCCACGGCCACCGAGGCGACGCGCAAGGAGATCGCCGAGCGGCTGGACCTGCGCGAGGCTCCGGCGGGTTCCGCGCGCGGCGCCAAGCACTTCGTGGCCAGCTTCGATCGGCCCAATATCCAGTACCGGATCGAGGGCAAGAACCGTCCGGAACACCAGCTGCTGGCCTTCATTCAGTCCGAGCATGCCGGTGACGCGGGCATCGTCTACTGCCTCTCGCGCAATTCGGTGGAGAAGACCGCCGCGTTCCTGAGCGCCAACGGGGTGGCCGCGGTGCCGTATCACGCGGGGCTGGACAACCGGACCCGTGCGCAGAACCAATCGCGGTTCCTGCGTGAGGACGGTCTGGTGGTGGTCGCCACCATCGCCTTCGGCATGGGTATCGACAAGCCGGATGTGCGTTTCGTCGCCCACCTGGATCTGCCCAAATCGGTCGAGGGCTACTACCAGGAGACCGGCCGCGCCGGGCGCGACGGCCAGCCCTCCACCGCCTGGATGGTGTACGGCCTCAGTGACGTTGTGCAGCAACGGAAAATGATCGACTCCTCCGACGGTGACGCCGCGCACCGCCGCCAGCTGCAACTGCACCTGGACGCCATGCTGGCGCTGTGCGAGACCGTGCAGTGTCGGCGCGTGCAGCTGCTGGCCTACTTCGGTCAGCAGGGTGAACGCTGCGGCAACTGCGACACCTGCCTCAACGCGCCCGAATCGTGGGACGGCACCGTGCCCGCGCAGAAGGTGCTCTCCACCATCCTGCGGCTGAAACGTGAACGCGGACAGAGCTTCGGCGCGGGGCACATCGTCGACATCCTGATCGGCAAGCGCAACCCCAAGGTCGAACAGCACTCGCATCACGAGCTCAAGGTCTTCGGCATCGGCACCGAACTGCGCGATATCGAATGGCGCGGTGTGGTCCGCCAGCTGCTGGCCCAGGGTCTGCTCGCCGTGAACGGTGACTACGGCGTGCTGACGCTTACCGAGGCCAGCAATCAGGTGCTGTTCGAGAAGCGTGAAGTCATGCTGCGTCGCGAGCAGGAACGCACCAAGGCTGCTCGAACTCCCAAGGCCAGCAAGGGCTCCCGACCCGCCGTCGACCTGGCTCCCGGTGACAGCGACCTGTTCGAGAAGCTGCGTACGTGGCGTGGTGCGACGGCCAAGGAGCAGGGCGTTCCGGCCTACGTCGTCTTCCACGACGCCACGCTCCGGGAGATCGCCGCCCGCAAACCGGCGTCGCTCGCCGACCTCGGCACCATTTCCGGTATCGGTGAGAACAAGCGCGCCAAGTACGGCGAGGGTGTGCTCGAGGTGATCGCGGGCAACGGCGGGTCGACAGGCGGCGAAATCGCCGGTTCTGCAACGGCTTCCGAGGTGGCCGCGCCGCCGCGCGCGGGTTCCTCGAGTGCGGCGGGTGCCACCGCCGCGAAGTCCCGCCCAGCATCGCGATCGGAATCCGCGCCCCGTCCCGCCTCATCGTCCCGCCCGGCGCAGCCGAACCGCTCGGCCCCCTCGAACCCGGCCCCTTCGAATTTCGCCGCTACCGACGACATACCTTGGCCGGATGAGCTCCCGCCGGACTTCGACGACCTGCCGCCGGATTACCAGTAGGGCGGCCGCATCGTGACAGTCGACATGTCGCAGGTCGCTGCCGACCTGCGCGAACAGCTGCGCAAGGCCGGGTTTCCGGCTGCGGAAGCCAGGAATTCGGCGGTGCTCGCCTTGGCCGAGGAGGCGGGGGAGTTCGTCGGCTCGTATCGCCGGTGGTCCGGACAGGCCCGTCGCACAGGGACATTCGACGAGATGCGGGCCGAACTGGCGGACGTGGTCATCACCGCGTGGCTGGCGGCCGCCGAACTCGGCATCGATCTCGACGCGGCGCTGGCCGACAAGCTGGCGGTCATCAACGAGCGCGGGTTGCGCGATCCGGTCCCGCCGAGCTGATCGGTGATCTCCGCACGCCCATCAGCAGGCGATTTGGTTGCTGGGCGGCGGCACGATAAGCTTTCGGAGCTGCCGCGGTCCTCGGATCGCAGCGAGCGACCTGGTCCCGTCGTCTAGAGGCCTAGGACGCCGCCCTCTCAAGGCGGTAGCGCGGGTTCGAATCCCGTCGGGACTACGCAAGCAGGCCCGCCAACCAATCCGGTTGGCGGGCCTGCTTTTTTTCTCCGACCACACTCACACTGGTTGAGATCGCTTGTCGCGCAACAGTGGAACCTCCGATGCGGCAGATTCCAGCCGCCCGGCCGCGCCGCTCGGCTGAAAATTGCTCGCCGCGAACCTGATTCGTCGTGCTCGGATGAGTTCGTCCAGCATCCCGGCGCTTGGTCAGACTGTTCCCGTGCACTATGTGTCGAGATCGCGGATCTGCTGTGCTCGGCCGTGGCACGACTGCGCTGTAGGGCTCGACCGTGGCGGGCTGCGGCCGGAAATTCGGTCGCGCGGGTCGGATTTGCTGGCTACCTTGGGAATCGGCCGCAGGCAGGGGCGCACCGGAATCTCCGGGTCGCGTTCTCCGTATCGAGCGGTCAACTTACTGGTGACGCAGATTTCGATCTGTTGAGGTTCGACTCCTTGAAGTGATGCGCCCTGCCCGGTCGTCGGCGGTGCCATGGCTCTGCGAGCTCCTCGTCCGCGGACGAGGGCGGCTCCCGCCTGGCACCGTGGCCGGGCAGGGCGTGTCCGGTCGTGCCCGAAAACCATGTGGGGGAAGGAGATTGGAATGTTCGACACTCTGTTCAAGAATACTCACGCGACTGTCATGGACTGGCAGCGCACGCTGCTGTTCCGCGACGGCGTCCTGGAGCGCGTGCTGGAGCCGGGGCGGCACCGCTACGACGCCGAGCGCTGCTCGCTGGTGACGGTCGACATCCGCCCCCGCGTCCTTCAGGTGGCAGGCCAGGAATTGCTGACCCGCGACGGCCTTTCGCTGCGGGTCAGCTTCGCCGCCGACTGGGCTGTCACCGACCCGGTCGCCTTCACCACCGGTGCCCAGCACGCCGAGACCGTCCTCTACGGCGCGGTCCAGGAGGTGGCGCGCGACTTGGTCGCCGCCCGCACCCTCGACGAGCTGATCGCCGACCGCGCCCTGCTGGGTGGCGGTAAGGAAGCGGTTGCCGCGCAGGTCGAACGGCTCGGCATCAAGGTCGACGCGTTGCGTGCCAAGGACCTCATGCTCCCGGGCGAACTCCGCAAGGCCGCCCTCGAGACGGTCCTCGCCCGCGAGCGCGGTCGCGCCGAGCTCGAACGAGCCCGCGCCGAAGCCGCCGCCCTGCGTTCGCTCGCGAACACCGCCAAGCTGCTCACCGACAACCCGGTCCTGCTGCGCCTGCGCACCCTGCAGGTGGCCGCCGGTCCGGGCGCGAAGGTCGTGCTCGACGCCCGCGCGAGCGAATGACGTTCGACCACGCCCGACCTCGGAACAAGGTGTGGTCGGGCGTGGTTGAACCATCGGGTTCGCCTCGTGGGGCGAGGGTGATGGGGTAGGTGTGGAGATCCGTAAGCTGGTTGGGCAGTCCGGCCAGTGACGGGACGATAGAGGAGACATGAAGGAACAGGGGCGCAAGGTCATCGCCAGCAACAAGAAGGCGAGGCACAACTACGCGATCCTCGAGACGTTCGAGGCCGGGATCGCGCTGGTCGGCACCGAGGTGAAGAGTCTGCGCGAGAGCAAGGCGTCGCTGGTCGACGCGTATGCCTCGATCGACGACGGCGAGGTGTGGCTGCGTGGGCTGCACGTACCCGAATACGGGCACGGCACCTGGACCAACCACGCGCCCCGCCGCACCCGCAAGCTGCTGCTGCACCGCCGCGAGATCGACAAGCTGGTCGGCAAGACCAAGGAGTCGAGCCTGACCCTGGTCCCGCTGTCCATGTACTTCTCCGACGGCAAGGTCAAGGTCGAGCTGGCTCTCGCCAAGGGCAAGCAGGACTACGACAAGCGTCAGGACCTGGCCCGGCGCGACGCCGAACGCGAGGTCACCCGCGAGCTCGGCCGCCGGATCAAGGGCATGCGCGGTTGATTGCCGCGGGTGTGCGCGGATCCGCCGGTGGCGGCGCGTTAATGGAATGAACCAAGGTTTGTTCGGTGTTAGGATGGGTGGCCCGGTGCGAGCCGGGTGGTTCGACTGAATCGTTGAACACAGACGGGGCTGAACGGTTTCGACTGCGTACGTTGATTCAGGGGAAGCGTGTCGGTGCAGGCAAGAGACCACCGTAAGCGTCGCTGCAACCTTATAAGCGCCGATTCCAATCAGCGCGACTACGCTCTCGCCGCCTAAGCAGCGAAGCGTGTCTGTCAGCCCGGGTTCGCCCTCGACCCGGTCCCTGGCATCAGCTAGAGGGCTCTACTGTCCGGCGCGGTCGCGGCGTCGGATGGGACATCCAACAGCGACTGGGATCGTCATTCCGGCTTGTTCGCGTGACCGGGAGATCCGAGCAGAGGCATAGCGAACTGCACACGGAGAAGCCCTGAAAATGCGGCGGAGGACCCGGGTTCGATTCCCGGCAGCTCCACTCGAGAAGGCCCCTCACCCGCCGGGTGAGGGGCCTTCTCGTTGCCTCAGGAGCGCGCGCAACCAGTGCAGACCCGTCGGCCGCGGGCATTGCTCGGGCCGTATTTCGCACGGTGCCCTGGGATCAGCAGTTCGGTTGGAATGGGTAGCAGGACTTTGGGCTTGGGATGGGCGACGGGGGTGTCTGCTGGGTGATGGCTGGGATCGATGAGGGGTGGGGTGGGTTGGAACTGTCGGTGGAGTGTGAGGTGAGGAGGATGAGCAGCAGGAGTGCGCCGAAGCCGAACACTATGGGGAGGGCGAGGATTGCGGGGATCAGGTAGGTGAGGCGGGGGCGGAAAGGGCGGCGGGCGCGGGGTGGGCGGCGGGGCGGGGGCTGGGTCAACGGGACGCTGCCGTGAGACGGGTTACCTCGGCGGGGGAGAGGGTTAGTTCGGCGGAGGTCAGGAGGGCGGGGAGTTGGTCGACGGTGCGGGCGCTGGCGATGGGGGCGGCGATGGAGGATTGGGCTCGGAGCCAGGCCAGGGCGATGGAGGCTACCGGGGCATTGTGGTTGGCGGCGATCTCGTCGAGCGCGGTCAGGACTCGGATGCCGCGGTCGTCGAGGTAGCGGCGGGCACCGGCTGCGCGTGGGCTCGCACCGGCGGTTTCGGGGTCGCCGGGGCGGTATTTGCCGGTGAGGAAGCCCATTGCGAGTCCGTAGTACGGGAGTACCGCAAGCTTTTCGCGGACGCACAGGTCGGCTAGTTCGCCTTCGTAGACGGTGCGGTCCATCAGGTTGTACTGCGGCTGCACCACCTGGTAGCGGGCCAGGCCATCGCGGTCGGAGATGGCCAGGGCCTCGGTCAGGCGCGGGGCGGTGTGCTGGGACGCGCCCAGGTGGCGCACCTTGCCCGCCCGGACCATGTCGTCGAACGCGCCCATGGTCTCGGCGAGTGGGACCTCTTCGTCGTCGTAGTGGGCGTAGTAGAGGTCGATGTGGTCGGTGCGCAGTCGGCGTAGCGAATCATCGACGGCCGCATGGATATTGGCGGCACTGAGGCCGGGGCGCGTGGGGGACTTGCCTACCTTGGTGGCGACGTGGATCGTGTCGCGGTTGCCGCGTGCGGCCATCCAGTCGCCCAGGATGGTTTCCGATTCGCCGCCGGAGTTGCCCGGCACCCACGCGCTGTAGGCGTCGGCGGTGTCGATGAGATTGCCGCCCGCGGCCGCGAACGCGTCGAGCACGGCGAAAGACTGCTCCCGATCCGCGGTCCAGCCGAATACGTTCCCGCCCAAGCACAGCGGGTAGATATCGAGGTCGGTGGTTCCCAAGAGTGCCATACCGCCAACCTAGCTCCGGTGCGGTGGGAACGCTCGCTGCCGCCATGCGGCAGAGGACCCGGGGTCGATTCCCGGCGGCTCCACTCGAGAAGGCCCGGTCCATCAGGACCGGGTCTTCGTCTTTCATCGACTCGCGTGCTCGGTCGGGGCGTGTGGGGTGGGGAGGAGGCCGGAGGCGGTGAATTGGGTTAGGTAGCGGTGGATTACGGGGCGGTCGAGGGTGGGGCAGGGGATGGGGGTTTGGGTCAGGGCTTCGCGGGTGTGGGTGTCGGAGCATCGGGGGTGGCCGACGAGGGCGGTGAAGGTGGGGGCCAGGAGGGCGGCTCGGGGCAGGGAGGTGTCGCCGTTGGTGGGCGCGGCGGCGCGGCGGTCGAGGGTGGCTCGGAGGGTGTCGAAGGGGGTGATGGTGATCGGATGGCCGGAGTCACGCAGGCAGTCGAGGATGTCCCGGACCGGGGTGGGGGTGTGAGTGACCAGGTGGTAGACGGTTTTTCGGTGTGGTTGGGTGGCGAGGGTGACTATTGCGGGGGCTACGTAGTCGACCGGGACCAGGGGGATGGTGGCTTCGCCTACCTCGGGGGCCATGGATAGGTGGGCGGCGGCTCGGATCATGGTCCAGAAGGCGTCGTCGGGGTTGTTGATGCCGGTGCGGGTGTGGCCGGTGACGGTGCCGGGGCGGTAGATGGTGGCGGGCACGCCGCGGTCTGCGGCCTGGCGGATCAGTTCTTCGGCAACCCATTTCGAGGTGAGGTAGCCGTTGTCTTGGACTTGGGTGGCGGGTAGGCGGGTGTCCTCGGTGATTACGGCGGGTGGGTTGGTGGCGGGGATCGCTGCGCCGAGGGTGGAGATGAAGTGCACGTTCTTGATTCGGTGGCTGGTTGCCAGTTGCAGGATGGTGCGGGTGCCTTCGACGTTGGTGGCTCGCAGGCGTTCGTAGGGTTCGACGTGGTTGACCCGGGCTCCGTTGTGATAGATCGCGTCTATCCGGTCTGCCAGCAGCGCGAACTGCGATGCGGAGAGGCCGAGGCGCGGGGCGGAGAGGTCTGCGGAGAGGGCGGAGATGCGTTGGGAGACTTGATGGGTGGGCAGCCCGAACTGCTTCAGGGACTCGATGATTCGGTGCAGGGCGGTGCGGTCGTCGCGGGCGCGGACCAGGCACCATACGCGGGCTTCGGTGCGGGTCAGTAGTTCGTGGAGTAGATGTACGCCCAGGAAGCCGGTTGCGCCGGTGAGCAGCACCTCGGTGTCGGGGCCCGCGCGATGGGGTAGGCATCCGGTGGGGGTGATCGTGGGCTCGAGGACCGCGTCGCTGGTGATGCTCGACGTGGGTGATTCCGTTACGCCGTCGAGGTAGGCCGCGAGCCCGCCGACGGTGGGGGCGTTGAGGATTGCCGACATCGGTACGTCGCGGCCGAGTTGTTCGGAGAGCTGCTGGTGCAGCAGGAAGATCAGGAGGGACGAGCCGCCGAGGTCGAAGAAGTCGTCGGTGGTACCGACAGTCGGGACCTCGAGGACGCGCGAGAATGCCTCGGCGATGGCCTTTTCCAGTGCGGTGCCGGGCGTGGTGGTGGCCTCGCCGGTGAAAGTCGGTGCGGGAAGGGCAGTTCGATCGAGTTTGCCGCTGGTGTTGACGGGCAGCGCGGACAGCGTTATCACCACTGACGGGACCATGTATCCGGGTAGCCGGGTGGATACCTTGCGGCGCAGCTCTTTCGGGTCGGCGGTGGTGCCTGCCCGCAGTACGGCGTACCCGATGAGGCGGGTGTCGGTGGCTCCTCGCTGCACCGCGACGGCCGCTTGCGCGACATCCGGGTCCTCCAGCAGTACTGCCTCGATCTCACCGAGTTCGATCCGCTGCCCGCGAATCTTGACCTGGAAGTCGGTGCGCCCCAGGTATTCGAGGATATCGTCGGCTCGGTGCCGGGCCAGATCGCCGCTGCGGTACATCCGCGACCCCGGCGGACCCGCCGGGTCGGCGACGAATCTGCTCGCGGTCAGGCCTGGCGCGCTGTGATATCCCCGAGCCAATTGCACGCCGGTGAGCACGAGTTCGCCTGATACACCGGGCAATACGGTATGCAGCCGGGAATCCAGTACCCGGCATCCGGAATTCCACACCGGGACGCCGATCGCGACGGTCGGCGCGTGCAGGTCCGCCTCGCCCACCTCGTGTTCGGTGATGCTCACCGCCGCCTCGGTGGGGCCGTACAGGTTGTGCAACGCCGCGGGGCAGAGCTGGGCGAACGCGCGGGCCGTGTCGGGTGCCAGCGCTTCACCGATCACGAAAACCGCACGCAGTGAGCGCAATTGGTCGGCTCGGGCCGATCGCGCGAGGAGCGCGAGCATCGTCGGTACGAAATCGGTGAGGGTGACGGCGTGGGCGGAGATCAGGTCGCTTATCGCATGTGGGTCGCGGTGTTCGGCGGGCCCGGCCAGGATCAGTCGAGCGCCGGCGGACAGCGGCAGGAAGTATCCCCACAGCGAGACATCGAAAGTGGCGGCCGTCTTGTGCAGATAGCTGTCGTGCGGCTGCACCCCGTAGCGGCTGCGCATCCAGGTGAGCTGGTTGACGATTGCGGCATGGGTGACCACCACGCCTTTGGGACGGCCGGTGGAGCCGGACGTGTAGATCACGTAGGCGGGATGGTCGCCTCGCAGCGGGGCCACCCGCTCACGGTCGTGAACCGGTCCGGTGGCGAACGCGGTGAGGTCGAGTTCATCGACGAGCTGTGCGCCGCCCAGGTCCACCCGGTCCCGGCTCGTGGTCAGAATGCAGTGCGGGGCAGCCGAATCCAGGACATAGCCGTTGCGTTCGGCCGGGTGCTCCGGATCGATGGGCACCCATGCGGCACCGGCTTCGGCGACGGCGTTGAGCGCCACGACCTGATCGATGGAACGCCGCATGGCCACCGCCACAATGGATTCCGGCCCGATGCCCCTGCCGATCAGCCAGCGTGCCAGTCGGGTGACGCGATCGTAGAGCCCGCCGAAGCTGATCGACTCCGTGCCCGCGACCACTGCGATCGCGTCCGGCCGTTCGGCGGCCTGCCGGGCCAAGGCGGCGGTCAATATCTCGGACGGCACCGGATGATCCGGCTGGGTGGCGTCGGCCTCGTCGGCCAGCGTCAGATCGCCGACAGCGGTCTGCTCGTCGACCCGGATCGAGCGCAGCAGGCGCAGGTACGCGTCGAGGAATCGCTGGATGGTCTCGCGGTCGAAAAGATCTGTGCTGTAACCGAATCGGATGGCGATCGGACCGAGCGAGCCGTCCTCGTCCCGGGTGTCGATGACACCGATGTGCAGATCGGTCTTCACCGTGTCCGATTCGACGTCGAACATCGACAGTGCCGCGTCGGGAATGTCGAGCTGCGCGCGAGTGAAGTTCTGGAATGCGAATCCGACCTGGTAGAGCGGATGCCGTCCCGGTGAGCGCCGCGGATCGATCGCGTCCACCACGTATTCGAACGGCACCTCGGAGTGGGCGAAATTGGCCAGGTCGCGGTCCCTGGTCCGCATCAGCAGGGTGGGGAAGGTCTCCGCGAGGTCCACCCGGGTTCGGGAGACGGTGGTGTTGACGAACATACCCACCACGCCGTCGAGCGCCGGATCGGCGCGAATGGTCATCGGGACGCCGATCGCGATGTCGGTCGTGGCCGAGAGGCGCGCGAACAGGACCGCCAGCGCGGTGTGCATCACCATGAACAGGCTCGCGTTGTGGGCGCGTGCGAAGCCCAGCAGTGCGCTGTGTTCGTCGGCGGGCACCAGGGTGTCGAGGGTCGCGCCGCGCAGTGAGGCGACTGCGGGGCGGGGCCGATCGGCGGGCAGGTCGAGCTGCTCGGGGAGGCCTTCCAGTTCCCGGGCCCAGTATCGAAGTTGTTGCGACAGCAGGGAATCGGGGTCCTCGCGCGAGCCGAGCAGTTGACGCTGCCACAGCGCGTAGTCGGCGTACTGGGCGGAGAGCGGCTGCCACTGCGGTGCGCCCTCCGCGTGCCGGGCGGCATAGGCCTGGGCCATGTCGGCCGCCAGCGGGGCTAGGGATGAGCCGTCCGCGCAGATATGGTGCAGCGCGCACACGAGGATGTGTTCGTCGGGTGTCCGCAGCAGCCGAATCCGCAGTGGCACTTCGGTGGTGACGTCGAAGCCTTGCCGCAGGATGCGATGCGCCAACGTGGAGAGATTCTCCGTGCCGACGTCGAGCGAGTCGAATCGATCGGTGACGTCGTCCGGGGTCAGGATCTCCTGGCGTGGGCCGTCGTCGTCGGCGGGGTAGCGCGTGCGAAGGGCCTCGTGGCGGGTGACGACGTCGATCAGGGCGGCCCGCAGCGCGTCAGTGTCGATGCCGTCGAGCCGCAATGCGAACCCGATATTGTCCACGGCGGACGCGGTATCGAACTGGTTGCGCAGCCAGAAGCGAAGCTGATTCGGCGACAACGGAATTCGATCCGGCCGCAGGCCCGCCAGCAGTGGTGCTCGTGCGACGTCGAAGTGCTGGGATCGAATGGCCTTGGTCAGGGTGGCGACAGTCGGATGGTCGAAGAGTAGCTGCGTGGGGATCCGCGTCTTCCAGATCTGGCTCAACCGCGCCGCGACCTGTGTCGCCAGCAGCGAATTGCCGCCGGCGGCGAAGAAGTCGGTGTCGCTGCCGAGCGCGCGGTGTCCGAGCACGTGAGCGAAGGCGTCGGCGACCGCTTCCTCTCCCACGCTGGCGACCGGACCGGCGCCGCCGGATGGTGTGGACGGGAGGGTGCGCAGCGCGGTGCGGTCGATCTTCCCGGTGGTGGTGAGCGGGAACAGCTCCAGGACGGTTATCGAGTCCGGCAGCATGTAGGACGGTAGTCGGGTGGCGAGGGCGTGCAGGACAGCCCTGGATTCGATGGGCCGGTCGGGATGTGCGCGCACGAAGGAGGCGAGTTCCGTGCCGCCGCTCGGGGTGTCGCGATCCACCGTGGCGGCGTCCGCGACTCCCGGAATGCCGGTGAGCGCGGCGTCGATCTCACCCAGTTCGATCCGCCGTCCGCGCACCTTGACCTGATCATCGATCCGGCCGACATACTCCAGATTTCCGAAACTGTTGCGCCGCACCAGATCTCCGGTTCGGTACATTCGTTCGCCCGGTGCGCCCATCGGGTTCGGCACGAATCGTGCCGCGGTCGGCTCCGGATGTCCCGGGTAACCGCGCGCGAGACCGTTGCCGAAGACGTACATCTCACCGACGGCCCCGACCGGGGTCGGCCGCAGTCGGGAATCCAGGATGTGATGGCCCGAGCCCTCGACGGGTGCGCCGAGCGTGACGGCCGCCTCGGCGTGCAGCGCTGGGCTCAAGGTGGCCGCGATGGTGGTTTCGGTGGGGCCGTACGCATTGTGGAACCGACGTCCGGGTGTGGCCCATTGCCGCAGCAGCGCGGGCGGGCACGCTTCGCCGCCGACCACGATGGTGGTGAGTACGTCGAGTCCGGACGGTTGGATGCTCGCCAGCACCGACGGGGTGAGGAAGGCATGGGTGATCCGGTGCCGGTGCAGAAAGGTGGCGAGTTCCGCGCCGCCGACGATGGTGGGCGGGGCCACCACCAGGGTTCCGGCCGACCCGATCGCCATCAGGAATTCCAGAATGGAGGCGTCGAAGCTGGGCGACGCGAAGTGCAGAACCCGCGCGGCCGGGGTGAGTCCGAGGGTGGTGCGCAGCCGGGCGGACAAACCCGGAAGCCCGGTATGAGTGACCCCGACGCCTTTGGGACGTCCGGTCGAGCCGGAGGTGTAGATCAGGTAGGCGATATTCGAATTCCGCAGCGGCCCACGCCGGTCGAGGTAGGAGATGGGGCCGCTGGATTCCTCCGCGAGCTGCCCCGTCACGTCCGGATCGTCGGCCGCCAGCCAATGCACCCCGCCCGGCAGTTCGGATACGGTGTGGCGGTGCGTGATTCCGTACGCGCACCCGCTGTCGGCGAGCTGGTATTCGATGCGAGCGCGCGGATACGACGGATCGATCGGCACGAAAGCGGCCCCGGTTTTCGCGATTGCCCAGATCGCCGCGATCGAGTCCACCGACCGCGACATCATCACGGCCACTCGGTCTTCGGGCCCGACCCCGAGCCCGCACAGCCAGCGTGCCCACCGATTGCTGACGGCATCCAGTGCGCGATAGCTCAATTCGATTTCGTCGCTGCGCACGGCAATGGCGTCCGGATCGTGTTCGACCGCGGCGGCCAGCTGAGACACCAGGTTCCGGTTACCTATCGTGGCACGCTGTCTGCGGGCAGAGTGTGTTCTAGGTACACGGGTGCCATCACGCATTTATTGTCCTGCCGAGGGTGAACGGAAATATTGCTGATGCTACGACCGATTCGCTATTCCGTCTTGCCATGACAGGGAAGGCCCGGTCCAGTTGGACCGGGCCTTCGCCGTAACTCCGGGGTTAGCCGCCGGCGCGGCGGCGGAAGTTGCGTTTGGCGTCCGCTTTGGCGTGGGCGCCGTGGATTTTGGAGTTGGATTGGGTCGACCCGCCTGCTGCGGCGTGGCCGTTCTTGTGGGCGAGGGCCTCGCGGAACTTGCGTTTGGTCGCTTGTTCCGGGGTCTCGTCCGGGGTCGCGAGACCCTCGGCGGGAACTTCATTTTCGTCGGCCATGGGTCCAGCCTGCCATCCCATCATCGGATGGGTTCGGTCAGAGGGTGCCGTTTTCGATGTCTCGCTTCAGGGCGGCCTGATAGGCCTGGTGGGAGGAGATGCCATTGTCGGCGGTGAAGCCGATGAGCACGGGGTTCGCGGTGAAGCTCAGGTGTTCGTTGACGGTGGTGGTGCCGTTGCCGTTGTCGACGAAGGTGATCTTCTGGTGGGTGATGACACCGGGCTGGTCGTAGCTGTCGGTGAGGTAGTAGTGGTCGGCGGGGTAGAGGCGTTGCTCGGCTTGGGTTTGCGCGGGGTAGTCGACCGAACCCATCGGGACGTTCTCCAGGGCGGTGAAGTCGATGGTTTGGGTGACGCCGTCGCTGCAGGTGCGATGCGTGATGATGTCTTTCAGGAACGGGTGCCTGCCGATGTCGTTGCGCAGGTTCGAATACACCGTCCACACCTTCGCCAGTGGCGCGTTGATGGTGATCGGCAGATCGGCGGTGCGGGTCGAAGTGCCGGACGAGGGGGACTTCGTCGCGGCCTGGTAGGACGCCCAACCGGTTTGCCAGCCCGCGGTATAGGAGTTCGGGGTCTCGGTACACGTCGGCGCGGAATCAGCCTGCGCTACCGGCGAACCCGTCGCCGCGAACGATAGGGCCATCGCGCACCCCACAAGATATTTCACGGCCGGACTGTAACGCGTTCTCGCGCCGTTTTGTTGAGGTGTCAGGTAACGATCTTTGATCTTGTCGGTCGGTGGTTGCCGCGCTCAGGGCCCGAACTGGTCGGGCCCTGAGGGGTTCAGCCGAGGAGTTCGGGTGCCGAAGTGGCTGACACGGTTTCGGTGAGGGCTTCGGGGGAGTGGGGTGGGTAGAACTGGGAGTACCAGCGGCGGAGGGCTTTTATGCCCTGTTCGTGGGGGAGGAAGACGGGGCGGGGGCGGTGGATTTTGTGGTCCCAGATGGCTAGTTCCTCGCGGACTTCGCCGAAGGCGACCAGGCGGAAGGCCAGCTTCAGGATCGGGGTGGCGAAGGGGACTTTGGGGCGGCGGATGAAGTAGAGCATCCGGAGTTCGCTGGTGGTGTCGTCGATGGGGGTGGTGAGGGCGATGGCGGTCATGGTGATTTGGGGGCCGGAGGTGCGCACGACCATTACGCCGGGGCCGTACATGTAGACGTCGAAGGTGTTGTCGACCCAGTAGCCGAGGATGGATTTGCGGAAGCGGCTGTGGATTTCGGCGAAGGGGCCGTTGGGGATCAAGTCCTGGACCGGCGGTGAGTCCTGGCCGTGGATGTGGTGGAAGTGGGATTCGTCGACGATGTTCTCGCGCATTTCCTGGATGTGGATGCGGGAGGTGAGGATGTCGTCGATGGGGGTGGCGTAGCCGGGGTCGGTGGCCTCGGGGACCTCGGGGATCTCCCAATCCGGTTCGCCCGCACCGGAATAGGCGAAGATGAGGCCGCTGTGCTCGCGGAGCGGGAGGCCGCCGAGGCTCACCCGGGGTGCGCGGGTGGCGAAGGGGGCGGTGGCGCAGGCGCCGTCGGCGTCGAAACGCCAACCGTGGAAGGGGCATTCGACCTGGCCGTCGACGACCTTGCCGCCCGCGCCCAGGTGCGCACCGTAGTGGGGGCAGTGGGCGTCGCGCAGGGTGGCGCGGCCGTCCTTGCCGCGGAAGGCGATCAGGGCACGGCCGAAGTAGTGCAGGTTCACGAGTTTGCCGGGGCGCAGCTGGGAGCTGCGCATCACCGCGTACCAGCCTTCGGGCACGGTCGGCATCGGATAGTGGTCGGCGCGCGGATCGCGCGCCAGCTCGGTCAGGCCCGAACGATCACGTCGAGGGAACACGCCCCAACCCTAACTGGAACCTGTTACAGAACGGTGAAAGGCCCGTTATGAGATGACAGCCCTTTCACGTTGGCGCGCAGCGGAATTCAGCAGGAGGACTCGGGCGTTCGGTTCACCGTCGGCGACGCTGGCGGTCGGCTGAGTGACGGTGGCCCGCCCTCTGCGCGGTCCCCGCGAGGCCGAGGCAGTGGAAGGGGCGGGTTGGGGCAGTGAATGGATCGGATTGAACGGTGTCCGGGCCGGATACTCTGGTAGTTATACCTGAACCGAATCGCCCGCTCAGTCACCTCTCGGTGGAGGGACTTCGGTGGCCCGAACCGATTCGTGCACCGGACCCACCCCTTCGACCAGAGGGGCGCTCGAAGGTCTGAAGGGGTGGGCGGACATGGGTCGTTTCTCGGGCGGGTTGCGGGCGAACCTGGTGTGGATCAAGGAGAACGCGGAGGGCTCGGTCGCCATCGTTCTCGCGGTGACGATGAGCGTGCTGGGGCTCGTCGACGTGTTTCCCGTGGAGATGGTCAGCAAGGTCATTCCGCTGACTCTCGGTGTGGTCGCGTTCGCGTTGCTGCGGGACCGCTGGAGGCAGGAGGCCGTCAATTCGGAGATGCTCAGAGCCGCAGCAGAAGTGACCGCGACGCTGGTGCAGTTGCGCGAACGGCTGGAGCATGTGAGGCAGCTGGACGGTCTGCTGGCGAGTACTCAGCACACGCTGGAGGGCTTGGCCGCCGTGCGATTCGCGGTGGGAGCGGAGGTATCAGAAGCGCTGGCACGGGCGAGATCCGATACCGATCGGTGGATCTTCAAGGGTGGTACGGGCGCTCACACGCGGGTGGTGACGCTGCCGCAATGCGTGAAGCGGGCAAATCACGTTCGGCGTGAGTTGGTGGTGCGCATGGAGATTCTCGATCCCACCGATCTGGATGCCTGCGACCAGTACGCGAGGTTGTATCAATCGCTGGCCGACGGCGAGGAGGACGATGCCCACACCTGGACCGGGAAGGGAACCCAAATCGAGTCGTATGCAACGATTCTGGCGGCCTGCTGGTACAAGCAGCGATCTCGGCATCTGCTCGATATCGAGATCGGGCTGACCTCCGCGGTATCGATGTTCCGCTGGGACCTCTCCTCTCGATTCCTGATCATGACTCAGCGTGGGCCACGCTTTCCAGCGATGATCGTGGAAAAGGGCCGCCCCTATTACGACTCGTGGAGCATCGAGTTGCGCACGAGTTTCGCGGGGTCGCGCAGAGTGCCGATGGAACGTGCTCTGCTGGTTCCCTTGGGCAACGACCCCAGCGTCGTCGAGGTGAGAGGGCTGTTCGATGTTTTGGGTCTCGATCTACCTGATCAGTTCACCGACGCCGACATCGATTCGATCATCGAGAAGGCGCTGCGCGACAACAATCCCTTCCTGCGTGGCGCGGGTGACTATGTGAATCACTGAGGCATCACACCGTGCGGGATGCGTTCCCGGACCGACCGTGCGAGTCGAGCTGTCGTCTCCGGGTCGCACCGGGTGCGAGCAATGCTGTGCACGGCGGCGTCGAGACCTGTGAGGGACAGGTCCACCGCTCCGCGGACACCCCGCCCGAATGCCAGTGTGGCGGCGGCCCCCTCGACCGACGTGGTGTGGAAGACACCGGCGTCGAGCCGATAGATCTCGCCCGCCGCATGCCATTCGGTGGCCGCGACCGAACTACGGACCCATCGGTCGATGGGATGGATCATGTCGATTCCAGCCTCGCCGTTGTGGATCTCGGCCACGCGGAACTCCGGCCCGTTATCGACATCCACGACGTCGAGCACCTTGTTGCACACGGTGCCGTAGAGCACGCAGCTCACCAGTTCCCAACTGTGCGAATGGATCTGTGAGGTGGTCAGCGTGGGCAAGGGCAGTAGCCGCCACAGGTCGGGCTCCCAGGCGTGGATGCAGACGCCACTCTCGCCGTCTCTTTCCAATGGAAAGCAGACGAACCCGAGTGGATGTAGGAGAGCTGTGACGGTTGCCGGATCCTCGATGATCTCATCGAGGATCCGTGCGGTCTCCTCTCTGACTGAGCCTTTCGACATGGCGAGACGCACGCTCTCCTTGGTCACAACGCGGCAGCCTACCGCCGTGACGTTCGGAGAATGCTGAACAGCTCAACGAAGTCTTGTCCGGGTCAGGCACCTCGTTCGCCGTAGGCGGCGGCGACCTCTTTGGACCCCATCCAGCGGCTGTAGGTGGGGGACTGCGGCCAGCCCTCGGGGGAGTCCTGCCACACCTCCTGGCGGCCGTAGGGGAGCAGGTCGATGAGGGAGAAGGTGTGGGTCAGCTGTTCGGTGCCGCGGCCGTCGGTGTGCCAGGTGCGGAAGACGGTGTCGCCTTGCCGGAGAAAGACGTTCACCGCGAAGCCCGCGCCGGGAGGCGCGCCGACATCGGCGCCGAAGGAGCTGTTCGCGGTGGAGTACCAGGTCATCTTGTTGCCGACGCGACGCTTGTAGGCCAGCGCCTCGTCGATCGGGCCCTGGGTGACGATGACGAAACGCGCGTCGTAGCTGTCGAGGAATTCCAGCCGGGTGAACTGCGAGGTGAAGCCGGTGCAGCCGCCGCACTGCCACTCCTCGTTCGGAAACCACATGTGGTTGTAGACGATCAGCTGTGGCCTGCCGTCGAAGATGTCGGCCAGCCGGATCGGCCCGTCCTCGCCCTCGAGGGTGTAGTCGGGCATTTCGACCATCGGCAGGCGGCGGCGCTGGGCGGCGATGGCGTCGAGTTCCCGGGTCGCGGCCTTCTCCCGGACGCGCAGCGCTGCCAGTTCACGCTGCCAGGTGTCGGCGTCGACCACGGGTGGCACGGCTCGATTGTTCATTGCGGGTTCTCCCTGACCGTTGTTGCACAGAATGCGGGCTGTAGATGCAGACCCGGCGGGCGCGCGGAATTCATCGGTCGGGGCGAGTTCTCCGGTCGATCAGGGAAGTTTCGGCGGACGGTCGGGGACCAGCAGGGTCGCGATGGCCTCGCCGATCGGTATGGCGTTGTTGGTGTTCGAGTCGCTGGCCGGGCCCAGCGTGGCGTAGACGACGACGGTCGTGGCGGTCTTCGTGTCGTAGAAGGCGACGCCGTCGTAGCCCCCGTAGGCGGGGTTCATGAACAGCCAGTCGCCCAGGTGTGGGACGCCGAACGCGAAGTACCGCTGTGCGGTGAGCGGGCCGAGACCGGCGGTGGAGGGCCCCATCATGTCCTGGAACTGCTTGCCGGACAGCAGTTCTCCCTTGCCGAGCGCCCGCACCCAGCGCCCGACGTCGGCGACCGTGGAGTTCATGTTGCCGCTGTGCAGGAATGCCGTCGGATTCCAGAAGGTGGCGTCCTCGAAGATCTTTCGCTCGTCGGTGTAGCCGTGCAGGATCGGTTCGTCGACCTGTGCGGTGAGCATCACGCGGGAGTGCTTCATGCCCAGCGGGTCCAGGATGTACTGAGCGATGAGGTCGCCGAGGGTTTTGCCGCTGGCCTTCTGTAGCACCTCGCCGAGGACCACCAGATCGCTGTGCGCGTAGGCGAAGCTGGTGCCGGGGTCGAACAGCGGTGGCCGGGCATTGGCGAGGGTGAACAGCTCCGGCGCGGTCCAGGTGTGGAAGGGGTTGTCGGCGAAGCGTTTCAGGAAGTCGGGGTCGGTGACGTAGTCGGAGATGCCGGAGGTGCTGTCGGCCAGCATGCGCGGGGTGATGCGGTCGGCGCGCGGGAAGTCCGGCAACCAGCGGGCGATCGGCTGGTCCAGTGGGACGACGCCGGATTCGTCGAGCTTCCACAGCACGGTGGACAGCATCGGCTCCATCGGCTGGCCCACGCGCAGCTGCATGTCGACGGTCGCGGGCACGCCCAGCGGTGAGTCGCCCGCCGCTGCGGTGACGATCGGGTCATTGCCCCGCCAGACCCCGAAAACTGCTGCGGTGAGCCCCATTTCGGCGAGCTTGGTGCGCACCAGATCGGTGATCTGCCCGGCTTCGGGGCTGGGTTTCGGTGGGCTCGTGCCGCTGTCGGAACCGCAGCCGGACAGGGTCACGGTGAGTGCGATGGCCAACATCGCGCTCACTCGACACCGAGTGGACACACTCATCACCGTGTCCCTTCGTCGGAAACAGGTGGTCGGAGCAGCGTCCATCAGAATCTACGCCGGTAGCTGGAAGGAAACTACGGATCAGTTGGTTTTGTTCGCGTAATCGAGCGGCAGTTTGGCGGGCGAGCAATCGATCACCGTGTCGTCGTGCTGCGCGCGGGTCTCGAGATAGGTGATGCGGCCGGTGGAAGCCACCAGGGTCTGCGGGTAGGTGGGACCGAAGTCGCGCTCGGCCATGATCTCCGCGAGGTTGTCCTCGTAGTGGCCGAGCGTGCTCTCGGGGAAATCGAGCATCCACTGCGGATAGCAGATGGTGGTGTGCACCCGGCGCTCGTGCAGCCAGGCGATGAGTACGGTGACCGTCCCGGTCGGCTCGACCCAGGCCAGCTTGTACATGTCACCGCTGAGCTGGATCATCTTGGCCGCCTGATGGGTGGACCAGCGGCCGAACATGGGACCCATCAGACAGCGGAACGCCACGGACTGCGAATCGCGTACGTAGAGTTCGTAGATCCAGCCGTTGTCGTAGGCGTAGATCAGATGCCGTCCGACGATGCCCGACAGATCGCCCGCTTCCGCGGGGGTCGAGGCGCTGGCTGCGTCGCTGGCGCTCATCGGTAACTCCTCTCGGCCGACGTGCGTCCGGACCCAGGTGTCACCGCCAGCCTATCCGTTGATCACGGATTCACCGGTGAACTGCGCCAATGCTGGTTTCGGCGGCAGCTTTGACCCGGGTCAGCGTGGCATTCATGCCGTCGAGCATCTCGGCGTCGAAGGGGTCCTCGCCGCCGAGCGCGTGCTCGACGATCACCTTCGAGATCCACTTGGTGCCCTGCGGTGGGACATCGCGACGCTCGACGACCCGGGTGCCGCCGGGGATCGGGCTGATCTCGAAGGTCCAGACGCTCGAGTTGCTCAGCGTCCGGAATGCCAGGGCCCGGCCGCTTTCGACGCGTTCGATGCGCGAGACGGTGGGCCAGTACTTGCGGCCGCGGCGGTTCAAGTTGACGGTCAGCCCGCCGGTGCGCAGCGCGCCCAGCGGCCGCATCCATCGGCACTGCGGACTCCACTCGGGCATGCGGCGCAGGTCGGAGAGCAGGTTCCAGACCTGCTGCGGGGTGGCGTCGATGTCGATGGCGGTGGACAGGTTCAGCTTCGTCATGATCTTGCCTCTCGAATGACGTGCTTCGATGCAATCGCATGATTATCGTAGTAATCAATTGATGGCATGGTCAATGCCTCCGCTGACACCGGTGCGGTCCGGGCGATAATGACCGGATGCCGAGACGTCCCCCGCCCAAGCCCGAGCGCGCCGCGGTCCCCGACTCCGCGACGCCCGCACCGGAATCGGGTGGTTCGACCCGCGAACGGCTGATGCGCTCGGCGCTGAAACTGTTCGCGGACAATGGATTCGTGGGCACCACGGTCGGCGATATCGAGGGCGACGCCGGACTCGCGCCGCGCGGCGGCGGCTTCTACCGGCACTTCCCGTCCAAGGAAGCCGTGCTCGCCGCGGCCGTCGATCAGCGCATCGACGCCAATGCCGAGGGCCAGGCGGCCGTGCTCGGCCTGCTGCCCCTCGGTGATCTACGGTCGGAGCTGACGCTGGTGTGCCGTTGGATGCTGGGCGCGATCGATCAGCAGCGCGATCTGTTCCGCTTCATCGAGCGCGACGGCGACCGCTTCCCGGAGCTGCGCGATCGACTGCGGATTCAGCTGGTGGACGCCGCGCACCAGGCGGCGGTCGCGTTCACAGCTCGGTGGGCCACCGAAACCAGCCATCCATCGAAGGATCCCGAGGCGTCGGCGGCGATCATGGTGGGCGCGGTCTTCAATTACCAACGCGCGCAGTGGATCTACGGGCAGCCGCCGCTCGGCGTCGACGCGGATCGCTTCATCGCCAGCTGGGTGGACTACTGCTACGACCTGATGACGGGCACCACCACCAGCGCCTGATGATGGTGCGCGACAAGTAAATTCAGGCCCAGAGCTCGCGAATTCGGGCGGCTTCGCCGCGGCCCTGCGCCACACCCGCGGCGGCGGACGGGGTGCGGGTGGTGGGGTCGAGGGGGTTGGGGCCGAAGGCGGCGACCGCGGCCGGATCGGCGCGGATCACCTCGACCCCGCTGCCGTGCGCGCGCAGCGCGGCGACCTGGCTGTCGAGGTCGGTACCCCAGGTGGCGGCACCCGGCATATCCAGCACGCTGATCACCAGGACGCGGTCGTAACCGGCTGCCAGGTCGGCGTTTTCGTTGGAGCGGATGCCGCCGTCGAGGTAGGGGCGGCCCTCGATGGTGGTGGTGGGCCAGATGCCGGGTACCGCGCAGCTGGCGGCCACCGCGTCGACGAGGGAGACGCCGGAGTCGCGGGTGAACAGACGCGGGCTGCCGGTCAGCGCGTCCACGGCGGGGATGATCAGGTGCTGTTGCGGCCATTCGGGTTTCGGGACGCGCGCGGTGATGACCTCGCGGCGGGCGGCCTCGCTCACCGTGGTCGCGGAGATCGCCAGTTCACCGAAGCGGCGGCGGGCGGTGGGAGCGTCGGCGGATTCGGTGGTGATGGCCAGGATGGCGGGCCACAGCTTGTCGAGGCCGACATCGGGCACCAGCTCGTAGGTCTGCAGGGTCGGATCGGACTGGCGGGCAAGCATTTCGGTGAGCGGCAGCCCACTGGTCAGCTGGGCGGCGACGGCCGATCCGGCCGAGGTGCCGACGACCAGGTCGGCGTCGGTCACGTCGACACCGGCGTCGGCGAGCCCGGCCAGGATCCCTGTCTCCCAGGCGATTCCCGCTACTCCGCCGCCGCCGATCACCAATGCCCGTGTCGTCATGTGTTCGATCCTCGCTCGCCGTGGGGTGTGTGGAACCAATGTGCCAGGCGCCGAGCCCGGAAACAATTACGCATCGGGTAATGAACCGGCCGTCAGAGGCCCAGTGCCGGAGCGAGTGTCGTCGTCCACGAGTCGTGCAGGTCTTCCTGCCAGTACGCCCAGGTGTGGGTGCCGGAGCGGAACTTGTAGGTGGCGGGGATGTCGAGCGAGTTCAGCTTGTCGCGCAACTGGATCGTGCAGTTCTGCATGACCGCTTCGATCAGCGCGCCGACCGTCATCTGCTGGGCGTAGAGCTCGGGGTCACCGTTGATGCCGGGGGCGCTGGGCACGTCGAGCGGGCCGGGGACGCCGGAACCGGTCGACAGGTAGAGGGCGAGACCGCGCAGCCGGTCGGCGTGCTCGTAGGTGTCGTGCTCCAGCCAGGCCGGATCGGACGACGGACCCCACATGTTGTCGGCGTTGCCGTGCGCCTTCATGTCGACCACGAGGCGCACCAGGGCCTGACCCATCGGGTCGCTGGTGCGCGCGCACCCGCTGTAGGACGCGGCGGCGCGGTACAGGCCGGGAGCGGCGGCGGCCAGTTGCAGCACCGACGCGCCCGCCATGGAGATTCCGGCGATGGCGTTGCGCCCGTTGCCGCCCAGCGCGGCGTCGACGATCGGCGGCAGTTCCGCGGTCAGGAAGGTGGCCCATTTGTTGCGGCCCAGCACCGGATCGTCGGCGCGCCAATCGGTGTAGTACGAGCCGTTGCCGCCGATCGGGATGACGACGGTGACGTCCTTGTCGCGCACGAAGTTCGCCACATCGGTGGTGCCGGACCAGCCCGCGTCGGTGACCCCGCCGTCCACGCCGTTGAGCAGGTACAGCACCGGCGCCGACGGCGAGGCGGCGCGATACACCTGCAGCGGAATGGTTTTGTCCATGGCCGCGGAGTACACGCCGACATTCCAGTACGGCGCGGCACCCTTGTCGATGCTCTCGAGGCGGGACACCGGTGCGGGTTCGTCGGCGTGCGCGATGGTCGGCCCGGCCAGCATGGCGGCGGCGACCAGGGCCGAGCCCCATGCGCTCGATCGAGACAACGACGAGTTCCTTCCCGCTCACCCGCGCCCGGAGCCTCGAATCGGCTACGCGCGCGACTCGGAGCATAGGCGGTCGCGACGCCCCGCGACATGATCGGCGGGGGCACGAAAAATGGGGGCACCGGACGCGGGGGCACCATATTTCCCGGATTCGCAGACTTCGCGAAGCTCCTTAACATTCTGGGCCGCAGAGGATTTGGCAGCACAGCTTTGAGGGGATCGATGTGGTAGCGCAGTTGCCGACCGAGCTGAGAATCGCGGAACCGGAGCGGGTGCGGCCGCCGCGCTGGCATCCGCTGGCACGACTGGTCTTCCGGTTCGCGTTCGTGTACGTGGGCGTGGGGATGGCGGGAACGTGGCTGGTACACGCCCTGATCCGGACGCTCTGGGTGCCGGTGCAGACGGTGACCGAGGTGGCCCGGTGGCTGGCGCTGTTCCCGCTCACCAACTGGCTGGGTGCGCACGTCTTCGACGCGCCGACCGACTACCGGGTGACCGGCAGCGGAGACACGGCGGCGCAATGGGTGTCGATGGTGAGCTGGCTGCTGGTCGCGGTGATCGCCACCGCGGTGTGGTCGCTGCTGGATCGACGGCGGGCGGACTACCGGCGGCTCTACGAATGGTTCCGGCTGCTGTTGCGCGTCTCGCTGGTCAGCGCGCTGCTGCTGTACGGGATGGTCAAGGTGCTGCCCACCCAGATGTCGTTCAACCTGGGGCGATTGGTGGAACCGTTCGGCGACCTGAGCCCGATGGGGGTGCTGTGGGCGCAGACCTCGGTGTCGGAGCCGTACGAGATCGCCTTGGGCGCAGCGGAAGTGACCGCTGCGCTGCTGCTGGTGTTGCCGCGCACCGCCGGATTGGGCGCGATCCTGGCGTTCATCGTGACGTTGCAGGTGGCGCTGATGAACCTCACGTTCGATGTGCCGGTGAAGCTGTTCTCGCTGCAGCTGCTCGCCTTCTCGGCGGTGCTGGCGGCACCCGATATCCGGCGGATCGTCGCGGCACTGCTCGGGCTGGCGGTCCCCGTTCGGACGACGGTTCCGCTACTCGGGGTGGTACGCGGTAATCGCCTGCTGGTGGTCCTGCAGGCGATCTTCGGGGTGTGGCTGCTGTTCGCCGCGATCAGCGAGGCCAACGACGGCTGGCATCTCTACGGCAGCGCCCGCCCGCACTCGCCGCTGTACGGCATCTGGAATATCACCGAATTCACTTCGGCGGGAAAGGAATTGCCCGCGGTCGTCGATTTCGGTGACAGTGAGCCGAATCCCGCGACCATCGGCTCGGAACGCTTCCGGCGCATCATCTTCGATGTCCCCGAGGCGGTCACCATCCAGCGGATGAACGATTCCCAGATCGCGTTCTACGCCCGTGTCGACACCGATCACCACACCATCTCGCTCTCGGCCGACCCGGCCGTGCGCACCACCATCGCGATATTCGGATACCAGCAGCCGCAACCCGATCGCCTGATCCTGGACGGCTCGCTCGGCGGCCGCTCGGTGCACATGGCGTTGGAAGCCGTTGACCTGAACCGCTATCCGGTCGTCGCGCGCGGGTTCCACTGGGTTCAGCCAGCCCCCTACCTGCGCTGATTCGCCCGCGCGGGGAGGCGGACAGGTTTCTGTCATTCGACAGAAACGCGCGGCAATCCAGAAGTTACCGGCGGCAGCGTAAGTGATACGCGCACGTCATCGGAAAACGCGACTGGCCCGAAAAACTATCGGTTGACAGGTTGATCGGTAGGAGCGTTCATGGGCACTTCATTGCTGGATCCGATGGTGACCGACGTGGCGACCATTCGCGATCTCCGGGTCACCTTCCGGCGGGCTGGTCGCGACCTGCACGCGCTGCGCGGGGTCTCGCTCGCGGTGCGGCGGGGTGAGATCCTGGGGCTGGTCGGTGAATCCGGTTCCGGGAAGAGCGTTCTCGGCTTCTCCCTACTGGGATTGCTACCGGCCTCGGCCCGTGTGGACGGGACGGTGACCGTCGGTGAGACGGATATGGCCCGCGGCGCGGACCGCGACCGGGCGCGGGTGCGGCGGCTGGATCTCGGAGCGGTCTTCCAGGATCCGATGACATCGCTGAATCCGACGATGCGGATCGGCAGGCAGGTGATCGAGGCCGCCGGGTCGGCCGCCGAGGCGGAACGGCTGCTGGCGGCGGTGGGCATTCCCGAACCGAAGCAGCGGATGCGCAGTTACCCGCACCAGCTCTCGGGCGGTCTGCGGCAGCGGGTCATGATCGCCATGGCGATCGCGGGCCGGCCGGAACTCATTGTGGCGGACGAGCCGACGACCGCCCTGGACGTCACCGTGCAGGCGCAGGTGCTCGCCCTGCTGCGCGGGATTCGCGACGAGCTGGGTTGCGGAATCCTGCTGATCACCCACGATCTGGGTGTCGCGGCACAGATCTCGGATCGGCTCGCGGTGCTCTACGCCGGTCGGATCGCGGAGACCGGGCCGACCGCCGACGTGCTCGGCACGCCTGCCCACCCGTACACCCGCGGCCTGCTGCGCTCGCGGCTGACACTGAGAACTCCACGCACGCAACGGCTGGCCTCGCTGCCGGGTGAGGTGCCCAGCCCTGCCACGCCGCTGCCCGGCTGTGCCTTCGCGCCCCGCTGCGCACACACCACCGCCGCGTGCGAGACCCGGCCGCCCGACTCGGTTCCGATCTCGGAGCACCGCACGTCCGCGTGCATCGTGCCGACAAGCGATGAGCTGGAGACTGTTCCGGCATCACTCGCGAGTGATGCTTCGTCGGGGTTCTCGGTGCCCGCGCCCGCTGCCGGCTCTCCCGTCGCCGCGCCTCACGCCCCCGCTGCCGTCGCCGCGTCTGACGTCGATCGCGAGCCACAGCCGGACTCGCGTGTCGAGCAGCGGGAGGGTCATCCCCTGTCGAACGGCAGTCCTGTCGCACCTGTGGAGTCGGTCTCCGCTGAGGTGCGAGCCGCTCCGGTGGTGTCCCTGCACGACGTCACGAAAGCCTTTGCGGTGGGCGGGATTCGCCGCCGCACCACGCTGCACGCGCTGCGGCGGGTATCGCTGACTGTCGAGCGCGGGGAATCCGTGGCGCTGGTGGGGGAGAGCGGATGCGGTAAGTCCACGCTGTTGCGGGTGATCGCGGGACTCGAGCGTGCCTCCAGCGGCACGGTCGCGCTGTCGGACGGGCAGCGGCCGCAAATGGTGTTCCAGGATGCGGGCGCGTCGCTGACGCCGTGGATGTCGGTGGGCGAGTTGATATCCGAGCGACTGCTGCGATCGGGGCTGTCGCGGGCCGAGCGGGCTCGGGCCGTCACCGATTCGCTCCAGCGCGTCGGGCTGATGCCGGAGGTGGCGCGGGCGCGAGCCGAGCAGCTGTCGGGTGGTCAGCGGCAACGGGTTTCGCTGGCCCGCGCCACCGTGGTGCCGCCGTCCCTGCTGCTGTGCGACGAGCCGACCAGCGCCCTCGATGTCTCCCTGGCCGCCTCGGTGATCAACCTGATCGGCGAATTGCGTCGCAGCCTGGACATGGCGGTCGTGTTCGTCACCCACGATCTGGCGGTGGCCCGGGTGGTGGCCGATCGAATCGCCGTCATGTATCTGGGTCGCATCGTCGAGATCGGTACTGCCGACGAGGTTCTCGGCAATCCGGTGCACCCGTACACCCGGGCGCTGATCTCGTCGGTGCCGGAACCCGGGCGAGTGCCGGTGGCGCCGCGCGGCGAACCCGCCAGCCCGCTCTCGCCGCCCTCGGGCTGCGCCTTCCATCCGCGCTGTCCGGCCGCCGTCCCGACCTGTCACGACGACCGGCTCGAACTGCGGCTCGAGGGCATCCCCGGCGGCACTCACCAGGTCGCCTGTATCGAAGAGAAGGTGAGCTGAGATGGCCGTCGCACTGCCCGCGCTCACGCGGGTCCGCAGCACCCGAATCACGGTGGTGCCGCGCTCGTTTCCGAATGCGCTGAACTGGGCCGGGGTGTCGCTGCTCGTGGTGGTGACCCTGGTCGCGCTCGCGGTGCCGCTGCTCGCGCCGCACGATCCGCTGGTGCCGGTCGGCATGCCGCTGCGCCCGCCCGGTCAGGGCGGATTCCTGCTCGGCACCGACAGTATCGGCCGCGACCTGCTCAGCCGAGTGCTCTACGGCATGCGGGCCAGCTGGTTCGCCGCGCTCGCCGTGGTGGCGAGCGGGCTGCTGGTGGGCGGGTTGGTCGGGTTGATCGCGGGGGCGGCCGGGCGCTGGATCGACGCGCTGCTGATGCGGATCACCGACGGCTTCCTGGCGCTGCCGGGGCCGGTGCTCGCCATCGCCGTGGTCGCCGCGCTCGGACCGGGTTTCACGCACACGCTGTTCGCGGTGGCCATTGTCTGGTGGCCGTTCTACGCGCGACTGGTGCGCGGTGAGGTCGCGGCGCTCGCCGCGCGACCACACGTCGAGGCGGCGAAACTGGCCGGGGTGGGGCCGATCCGGCTCGCGGTCCGGCATCTGCTGCCGGGGGCCGCGCCCGGTGCGCTGGTGGCGGCCAGTCTCGACCTGGGCACCTTGATCCTCACCCTGAGCTCGCTGTCGTTCCTCGGTCTCGGGCAGCCCGCGCCCGCACCGGAACTCGGCGCGGACGCGGCTCGCAATCTCGGTTACTTCCTGCAGCAGTGGTGGATTCCGGTGATGCCGGGCCTCGGCGTCACGGTGCTGGCGTTGATCGGCACGGTCGCCGGGGACTGCCTGCGCAACCTGATGAAGAAGGAGCGGTAAGGTGCGCGGTTTCGTGATCTCCCGCCTGGCCGCCATGGTCGCGATCCTCGTCGCCCTGACCGCGGTCATGTTCGTCCTGCAACGCATTTCGCCACTGGATCCGGTGCACGCCCAGCTGGGCGGGTCCGCCTCGCAGGCGGCGATCGCCGCCCGGCGGCACGAGCTCGGCCTGGATCGGCCACTGCCCGTGCAGTTCTGGCACTATCTGACCGCGGCCGCGCACGGCGACTTCGGCACTTCCTATCGCACCCGCCGCCCGGTCAGCACCGATCTGGCGAACTTCGTGCCTGCGACGCTGGAGCTGGCGCTCTACGCCCTGGTGATCGCGCTGCTGCTGGCGACCCTGCTGGCCTTCGCCACCACCCTGCGCTGGCCCGGCTCCGGCGTGCTGCGCGCGGTGCTGTTCACCGGTGCGTCGACACCCATGTTCTTGCTGAGCATTCTCGGCCTGATCGTCTTCTACAAGCAGCTCGGCTGGGTGCCCGCCAACGGCCGGTCCTCGATCGGCGGAGCGCCAACGGGCCCAACGGGATTGCTCACCGTGGACGGTCTGCTGGCCGGGCGGTTCGACGTGGTCGGCGATGCGCTCGACCACCTGATCCTGCCCGCGCTGGTGATCGCGCTCGGTCCGGCGGTGGCCATCGGCCGGGTGCTGCGTTCGAGTCTGCTCACCGATGTGGACAGCGACTATGCCCGTACCGCGAAGGCGAAGGGGCTCGGACCGGCCCGCATCCTGCTGCGGCACGTGCTGCGCAACTGTGTCGGCGCGGCGCTGTCGATGACGGGATTGCAAGTGGGACTGATGTTCTCGGGAGTGCTGGTGGTCGAGCAGGTGTTCGGCTGGCCGGGTGTCGGCCAGTACATCGCGCAGAGCATCCCGGTCGCCGACTTCCCGGCCATCGCGGGGGTCACCCTGCTGCTGGGCGCCACCTACGTCGTCATCAACACCGTCGTCGACCTGTTGCAGGCGGCCGCCGATCCCCGCGTCGTCACCGTCTGACACGCCCCCGAACCTTCCATCACATCGTCACCGAAGGAACCGCCATGATCCGCCCCGCCCGATGTCTGCTCACCGCAACGGCTTTCGCCTCCGCCGCACTCCTGACCCTCACCGCCTGCGGCAGTGGCAACGACAAGACCCCCAATGCCGCGCCCACCGACAAGGTGCTGCACCTGTCGTTCCTGCAGGATCCGGGCCAGCCGCCGGACCCGGACGTCTACTACGCCGGGCAGGGGCTGCTGCTCACCACCAATATCTACGAGGGCCTGCTGCAATTCGCGCCCGGCACCGAGAAGGCGCAGCTGCAACCGCTGCTGGCCACCTCCTGGACCGCCTCGCCCGACAACAAGGTCTTCACTTTCGCACTGCGGCAGGGCGTGAAGTTCCATGACGGCACGCCCTTCACCTCGGCGGCGATCAAGGCGTCCTTCGATCGTCGGCTGGCGGTGAACCAGGGCCCCGCCTACATGGTCTCCGACATCGAATCCGTCACCACCCAGGGCGATTTCGCGGCCACCATCACCCTCAAAGCACCGAACGCGGTGTTCCTGGACTACCTGGCCTCACCGTACGGGCCGCGCATGCTCAGCCCGACCGGACTGGCCACCAACGCCGGATCCGACCACGACCAGAACTATCTGACCACACACGATCTTGGCACCGGGCCGTACACGCTCACCGACGCCAAGGTCGGATCCCATTACGGCCTGGGCGCTTTCGACGACTACTGGGGTGCGAAGCCGTACTTCACCACGGTGGATCTGCCGGTCGTCACCGACACCTCCTCGCAGCAGCTGCAATTCGACAACGGGCAGCTGGCCGCGGTGCTGCACGACCTGCCCTCCCCGGCGGTGGCGTCCTACCTCGGCAACAGCAAGTTCGCGACCTACTCACTGCCCACGATGATGTCGAACTACTTCTACGTGAACCCACACAAGGGCATGTTCACCGATCAAGCCGCCCGCACCGCACTGCTGCAATCGATCGACGTGAATCAGATCGTCCAGCAGACCTATTCCGGTCGCGGCAAGGCCGGCGCGCAGGTGTATCCGCCGAACATGATGGCGGCACAATACGCGAAACAGACGATCCCGCACGACACTTCGGCGCTGGCCAAGATCGTCTCGGGGCTGCCCGCCGACAAGAAGACCGTCACCATCGGCTACGACTCCAGCAATCCCGACAACCAGCTGGTCGGCAACCTGGTGCAGACGCAGCTGGCCACCGTCGGCATCACGGCGAAGGTGCAGGGCTACCCCACCTCGCAGATCTACGGCTGGCCCGGGACCAGCGCCGACGACGCCCCCGAAATGCTGCTGCTGGCGGGCTGGCCCGACGCGCCGTCGCCGTACACCTGGGGGCACATCAACTTCGATCCCGACGGCGGATTGAACTATCTCAACTGCTCCGCGCCCGATCTCACCGCCTCGCTGTCGGAGGGGCGCGGCACCGGCTCGGACGACGTCTTCTCGCACGCCGCCGCCCAGGCGTCGGCGACCGGATGCTGGCTCAATATCGCCGATGTCGACGATTTCGTGGTCGCCCAGCCGTGGCTGAAGGGCGTGACCGAGGCGCACATGGTGACCGAGCCGAACTCGCTGCGGCTGGCCGCGCTGTCGGTGGGCTGAGCCATGAGTGGATCGGTACGCCGCATCGTCCTGCTGACCCTCGGCTGGGAGGATCTGCCCAAAGCCATTTCCGTGCACGGCACTCCGCAACACGAGCGGCTGCGCGAGCCGACCCCGGGCGTGCTGCTGCAGACCGACGGCGGCTGGGTGCTGCTCGACACCGGCTTCAACACCGCCCTGATCCGCGACCCCGCGCTGTATCGGCGCTTCTATCCCAGCGTCGAGTACATTCCGGTGCTGCCCGGACCGGGGGAGCCGATCGAGGAGTCGTTGCACGACATCGGCATCGACATCGACGACATCCACGCGGTCGCGGTCAGCCACCTGCACCACGATCACGCGGGCGGGCTGAAACTGTTCGCGGGCAAGGTGCCGGTGCACGCGCAGCGCCGCGAGCTCGAGTACGGCATGTCCAATCACCCTGAGCCGGAGCATCATGCGATGGCGCGTATCGACTACGACGATCCACGCATCGACTGGCGGCTGGCTGATGGGGAAGCCGAGATCGCGCCCGGCATCCGCGCCGTGCCGACCTACGGCCACACCCCGGGCCACCAGAGTTTCGTGGTGGAGCTGGACCGGTCGGTGGGCGGCGGCGGCTTCGTATTCGCCTTCGACGCCGCCGATCTCACCGAGAACATCGAGCACGAACTGGCCATCGGCGGGTTCGTCGGGGTCGAGGCGCGCGACACCATCGAGCCGATCCGCAAGCTCAAGAAGCTCGCCGCCGACCTCGGGTATCCGCTGATTCCCGGCCACGATCCGCATGCCTGGCCGCACTGGACCACGCACTTCCACGAGCGGTTCGGCGGATGACGGCGGGGGAGACCCGCCGGGCGGTGTCGATGGCCGACTGCGCGGGGTTGTGGCAGCGCACCCTGCTGGTAGATCCCAGTGGATCACACGACACCACGACGGATGTGCGCTGGCTGCAAGGCATCACGCGGTTCGTGGATCTGCGCCGGGCCACCGAGCGGCCGGACTTCTCCGGTGTGCGCGACGTCGCCGGGATGACCGCTGAGCAGCGGGCATGGCTCGACACCCAGGACGGTTTCGCGGGCACACTCACCCAGCGCGCGGACATCTTCCACTGGCAGCGGCGGATCGAGCTACAGCCGCCGGGGCCGCATCCCGACGAGGGCTCGATGAGCTACTCCGGTGACGTGCTCGTCGAAATCGGCGTGCACGCCGACTATTTCGAGCATTGGACCCGGACCGCCACGCCCGGACCCTGCTGGGCGATGGATCTCGAAGCGCCAGACGGCAGTCTCGCCCTGGTGCTGCGGGTGGGCGCGCTGTTCGGCTGGGCGCACCGTGCAGCCGCAGGGGGCGTCGAGCTTTCGCTCGGCACGGTCACCGACGGCGAATGGCTGATCACCGATTCCTCGCTACCTCATCGGGAAGGGCAAGTCCTGCAACCACTCTGGGCCGCGACCCAACAGGAATGGCGGATCCTCTACACGGAAGGAAACGTGACGTCATGAGTACAGTGACCCCTTTCACCTCGGTTCCGGTGATCGACATCGCCGGGCTGCGCTCCGGTGATCTCGCCGATCGCCGCGCCGTCGCCGACGAAATCGGCAAGGCGGCAAGGGAAGTCGGGTTCTTCTACATCAGCGGAACCGGGATCGATCCGGCGCTCTTCGATGAACTGCTGGCGGCCACCGAGGCGTTCTTCGCGCTGCCGCTGGAGGAGAAGATGCGGTCCTACATCGGATTGTCGCGCTGCCACCGCGGCTACGTGCCGACCGGCGAGGAGGGCATGGACGAGGTCAAACCCGATCTGAAGGAAGCCTTCGACACCGCACTCGACCTGCCCGCCGACGATCCGGACCACCTGGCCGGAAACCCCATGCTCGGCCCCAATGTCTGGCCCGAGCTGCCGGGCTTCGACGCCACGGTGACCGCCTACTACCAGGCTGTCATCGATATCGGGCGACAGTTGCTGTGGGCCTTCGCCATCGCATTGGACGAGGACCCGGACACCTTCCTGCGCTACGCCACCAAGACGCCCAGCCAGCTGCGCCTCATCCACTACCCGTACAACCCGGCCGCCGACGACGCGGTCGGCATCGGCGCACACAGCGACTTCGAATGCTTCACCCTGCTCAAACCCACCGCGCCCGGACTCGAGGTGCTCAACGGGGCCGGACAGTGGATCGACGTACCGCCGCTGCCGGACACCTTCGTCATCAATATCGGCGACATGCTCGAACTGTGGACCGACGGCGAATTCGTCGCCACCACCCATCGGGTTCGCAAGGTGAAGGAGGAGCGCTACTCCTTCCCCCTGTTCTTCAATGTCGACTACGACACCGTGGTTCAGCCACTGCCACAGTTCATCTCACCCGACCGCGCCCAGCGCGCCCCACTGCGTGCCGGTGAACACCTCTTCGCCCAGACCGCCCAGATCTTCCGCTACCTACGGCGACGGCTGGAGTCGGGCGAGCTCGAACTCCCGGCCGGTTCCCTGCCCGTCGGCTCCTTCGGTCAGGAGGCCCGCCAGCACGCCTCCTGACCGTTCCCCGGTACGGGCTGCTGGATTTCGTTGTGACGCAGCGGTATCGGGTCCCTGCCGCCCCGTCGGCAGGGACCCGGACCGGGTCGCTACGTCAGTGCGTGGGGGTCGGAGTCGGGGTGGGGGTGGTGGTCGGGGTGGGGACACTCATGCGGGGGGCGCCGCCGTTGCCCATCATGGGGCGATGGGTCATGCCGTTGCCGTGCTGACCGCCGCCGTGGCCGCCGTGGTGACCGCCGCCGTTGCCCCAGCCGCCGTGGTGGCCGTGATGGCCGTGGCGCATGAGGACGAACATCATCACGAGGTAGGCGATCACGAAGAGCGCGAACAGGATTCCGCCGATGATCAGGGACAGGATGCCAAGGTAGCGGGCGCGGTGGGAGGCGTGGCGGGCGCCTTCCTCGTCGCCTTCGCTCCAGAGCGGGAAGACGTTGAAGGCGTGGGTGAACGCCGAGAAGGACAGCGGCCAGAAGAACAGCAGCGAGGCCACCGCCCAGCCGACGTTGTTGGCGGGCCGGACCACCGGCAGTGCGGTGGCGGGCGCGGGTTCGACCGCTGTGGTCGGCGGTTGTTCGGAAATGGGGGCCGTGGCCTCCGGGTCGGGGGTGGGCATGGCGGGGTCCTTTTCGAATTGCCTGGTCCGCGAGGATTCGCGACCTGTGATGAGGTCGATTACGCGCTCGCTGCCTGGTAATTCACGGTGAACCGCCGGTGAGCTTGCTACGGGGCGGGTCCGAGGCGGCAAGCCCGCCCCGCGACACGCCCGCAAACTCCGGTTCGGCTCAGCGAAGATCGTCGGAGAGGGCCTCGGCGACCTCGATGAGCAGCGGCGCGGCCCGGTCGACGAGTGGTTCGGTCATCCGGCCCACCGGACCCGAGATCGAGATGGCCAGCCGGGCGGGCGCCTTGGGGACCGCCACGGCAACACAGCGGACACCCATCTCCTGCTCACCCTCGTCCATGGCGAATCCGGTACGGGCGGCCACCTCGAGCTGGGCGGCGAACTCGTTCGGATCGGTGATGGTGGTGTCGGTGTAGCGGGGCATTCCGGTGCGCGCCAACAGGTCTCGGGTCAGCTCGCGGGGGAGTCCGGCCAGGATGGCCTTGCCGACCGCGGTGCAGTGCGGCAGCGCGCGACGGCCCACCTCGGTGAACATGCGCATGGAATGGCGCGACTGCACCTGCGCCACGTAGACGATCTGATCGCCGTCCAGCATCGCCATGTTCGCGGACTCGCCGAGTTCGTCGACCAGCCGGGTCAGATGCGGGCGGGCCAGCACGCTGAGCATTTGCGAGGAACTCTCACCGAGCTTGATCAGCTTGGGGCCCAGCACATATTTGCGGGACGGTTCCTGATGCAGGTAGCCGAGGTCGACCAGGGTGCGCACCAGCCGGTGGATGGTGGGCAGCGGCAGCCCCGATTGGGTGGCCAGCTGCGACAGGCCCATCATGCCGCCCTCGTCGGCCATCAGCTCGAGCAGTCCGAACGCGCGCTCGATCGATTGCACGCCCCCGGTGCTGCCCTTCGGCTGCTTCGCTGCGGGCACTCCCGGTCCTCCTTCACTTTTCCGAATGCCGGAATTCTAAGCCAGATGGTAGATCGTGTGATCCAGCCCAGTAGCCTGGGGCGCATGCGGTTGCGCGCGGAGTTCACGACCGAACCATTCCACGGCGAAGGGGAGGCCCCGCCGCATGCGGTGGCCGCGCTCGAGCTGGCCGAATCGGCCGGTCTGGACTGCGATTTCGGCCCGCTGGGCACCTCGGTCTCCGGGTCGGACACCGACCTGCTGCCGGTGCTGGGCCAGATCATGGTGACCGCGTTCGCGCACGGCGCGACCCGGGTCACCATGCAGGTCGAACACGATGATTGAAACGGCAGGACGAACACGATGACCGAACGTTCGCCGCTGAACGAGTCCCACCCGGTGCTGCTGACCATCGCCCCGATCCTGGAACGGACCGGCGGCCGACTGGTGTCCGCGCAGGAGCGCGGCGCCGACGACATTCCCGTGGTGTGGGAGGGCGAGACCCTGGCCTGCGTGCGTTTCGTGCCCGTCGACGTGGGTGTGGCGGCGCCGGAATCGGATTCGATCGGCGGTCTGGAACGGCTGCTCGACGAGGTGGCGGGGGAGCTCGGCGGCGAGCTGGCCGCGCTGCCGCGGGTGGACAAGCAGCGTGCCGTCCGATTGCTGGAGGAGCGGGGCGCGTTCACCTTTCGCAAGTCGGCCGAGACCGTGGCCGCGGCGCTGGGGGTCACCCGGTTCACCGTCTACAACTACCTCAATCGCGAGCGGGCCTGATTCCTGTCGGTCGCGCGATAGATATATAGTTCAACATCTTGTTGACGACCTATGTGGCCCATGCCACTCTTCTCGGATGGCGGAATGACCCTTCCGCTATCCGAGAGAGGTTGCGTCAATGGCGAGTTCCGAAGCGCCCGAACGACATCCGGTCGATGCCGTACCCCCGCCCTGGCAGTTGCTCGCGGGCGGCCTGCAGCACATCGCGGCCATGGTCGCGGGCGTGGTGGCACCCCCGCTGATCGTCGGTGCGGCGGTCGGATTGAGTTCGCGCGAAACGGTTCTGCTCATCACCGCGAGCCTGTTCACCGCGGGCCTGGCCACCCTGCTGCAGTCACTGGGCTGGTGGAAATTCGGGGCGCGGATGCCGTTGATCAACGGCGGTTCCTTCGCCGCGGTCGGGCCGATCCTGGCCATCGCCAAGGAAGCCGCACCCGGGGAGGCGCTGCCGGTCATCTTCGGCGCGACCCTGATCGCGGGCATGCTGGCGGTTTTCGCGGCACCGTATTTCTCGCGGCTGCGCCGCTTCTTCCCGCCGATCGTGGGCGGCACCGTCATCGCGCTGATCGGCCTGTCGCTGCTGCCGGTCGCGCTGGGCTGGATCAGCGGGGCCGGGGAGGGCGCGACGGCTTCGGCGCACGTGCCGATGAAGAACCTTGTCGTAGCGGGCTTTTCGCTGGTGGTGGTGCTGCTGTGTCACCGCTTCCTGAAGGGTTTCGGCCGTCAGTTGGCGCTGCTGATCGGATTGGTGGCGGGTTCGCTGCTGGGCTGGCCGCTGGGGCTGATCGACACCGCGCCGGTGCACGCCAGCGCGCTGATCGGCTTCCCGTCGCCGATGCACTTCGGCGGACCCATCTTTCAGATCGGTGCGATCGTCTCGCTGTGCATCGTCATGTTGGTGGTGATGACCGAGAGCACCGCGACCATGATCGCGCTCGGTGAGATCGTCGATCGGCCCGCCGAGGAGCATCACATCGCGGGTGGTTTGCGGGCCGCCGGACTCGGCACCCTATTGAGTTCGCTGCTGGGTGGATTCGCCTGTGGCGCTTTCGCTCAGAACGTCGGTCTGGTCGCGCTGACCCGGATGTACAGCCGCTACGTGGTGGCCGCGAGCGGGGCGCTGCTGGTGCTGCTGGGCGTGTTCCCGGTGGCGGGTGCGGTGGTCGAGCTGGTGCCCAAGCCCGCGCTGGGCGGCACCGGTCTGGTGCTGTTCGGGACCGTGGCGGCCAGTGGTATCCGCACGCTGGCCAAGGCGGATCTGCACGATCCGATCAATTCACTGATCGTCGGTGTCGCGCTGTTCATCGGCATGACGCCCACTGTCGCGCCGTCCTTCTACGCCGGACTGCCGGGTCCGGTGTCGATCATCATGGCCTCGGGTATCAGCGCGGGCTGTCTGGCGGCGGTGGTCCTGCACCAGCTGTTCCGGGCGCGTGGTGAGGCCGTGGGCCTGGAGGCGGCGGCACAGGGGTCCTGATGCCCGCGAGGGCGCGGTGATCCCGCATTGAGGGGAATCGGCGGTGGGTGGCCTGTACGGGCTGCCCACCGCCGCCTGCGTTGGCGAGTGCTGTAGATTTGCTGGACCGTCGACTTGGTATGGTGAAACCTGCTTGACCTGCGGTTCACGTATATTTTCAACAAAATGTTGACGAACGCTTGTGGCCCGTGCCACTCTTCTCGGGTAGCGGAATGACCCTTCCGTTATCCGAGAGAGGTAACCGCCGATGGTGACGTTGAACGAGTTCAACTCGCGAGCCAGCGAAGAGCTCTGGCCCGAACTGCTGGCCTGCTGCGATGTGCCCGCCTGGGCCGACGCGGTACTGCGGGCCCGCCCGTACGCCGACATCGACGGCGTCCTGGCCACCGCGAGCGAACTCGCCGCCGGACTGGCCGGACCCGATGTGGAACGCGCCCTGGCCGCGCACCCCCGCATCGGCGACCGCGTCTCCGGCACCGACACCCACTCCAAGTGGTCGCGACAGGAACAGTCCGGAGTCAGCGATGACGCGGACGTCGCCGCGCAACTCCTGGACGGCAACCTCGCCTACGAACAGCGCTTCGGCCGGGTCTTCCTGATCTGCGCCACCGGGCTCTCCGCCGAGCAGATCCTCGCGAGCCTGACCCGCCGTCTCACCAACGACGACGCCACCGAGGCGGCCGAGGTCGCCGAGGAACTGCGCAAGATCGCCGTCCTGCGCCTGCGAAAGGTGTTCACCGCATGAGCACGATCACCACGCACATCCTGGATTCCGCACTCGGCAAGCCCGCGGCGGGCGTTCCGGTCCGGCTCGAGCAGCTCACCCCGTCGGCTCGAATCCTGGCCGAGGGCAAGACCGATGACGACGGCCGGATCAAGGATCTCGGCCCGGAAGGTCTCGAGGCCGGCAACTACCGCCTCACCTTCGACATCGAAACCTATTCCGCCGCAACACAGCAGACGTATTTCTATCCGTCGGTCGCGATCACCTTCACCGTGGCCGGCGCAGCGGGCGAGCACTACCACGTGCCCCTGCTGATGAGCCCCTTCGCCTATTCCACCTACCGAGGAAGCTGAGATCGACATGGCAATCAAGCTGGGACAGAACCAGTACGGCAAGGCCGAGAACCGCGTCGTGCGCGTCTACCGTGACACCCCCCGCCATCAGATCCGCGATCTGAACGTCTCCTCCGCGCTGCGCGGCGACTTCACCGACGCCCACATCACCGGTGACCAGGGCGACGTGCTGCCCACCGACACCCAGAAGAACACCGCCTTCTCCTTCGCGAAGGAGAAGGGCGTCAACGCGATCGAGGACTTCGGCATCACCCTCGCCGACCACTTCATCTCCCGCGCCCCCACCGCCACCGGTGCCCGCGTCGAGATCGAGGAGTACTCCTGGGATCGCATCCAGGTCGACGGCGAAGAGCACGACCACTCGTTCGTGAAGTCCGGCCGCGGTATTCGCACCACCGTGGTGAACATCGACGGCGTCGGCCCGGACCGGGTGGCGCACGTGGTATCCGGTGTCCGCGACCTCACGCTGCTCAAGACCACCGGCTCGGAGTTCCACGGGTTCTTCAAGGACAAGTACACCACCCTGCAGCCGACCAACGACCGCATCATGGCGACCTCGCTGGTGGCCAAGTGGCGCTACAACCACACCAATGTGGACTGGGACAAGTCCTACGAGACCATCCTCAAGACCATCCTGCGCCAGTTCGCGGTGGTGCACTCGATGGCGCTGCAGCAGACCCTGTACTCCATGGGCCGCGCGGTGCTCGAGCAGCACACCGAGGTCGCCGAGATCCGTTTCTCCGCACCGAACAAGCATCACTTCCTGGTGGACCTGAGCCCCTTCCACGTGGACAACCCGGGCGAGGTCTTCATCGCCGCGGACCGTCCCTACGGCCTGATCGAGGCCACCGTCGAGCGCGACGACGCCGTCGAGCCGGGTAACGCGTGGCTCGCCACCCCCGGCTTTTGCTGATCCGGCTGCTGCTGATCTAGGAGGTGCGGCGATGGGCGACGACCAGAGCCGCGTGGAAGTGACCGTCACCCGGCCCGAGGACGCACGACATCCCTTCGGCCAGTTGGCGGTCTACGGAACCCAGCACATCCTGACGATGTACGGCGGCGTGATCGCGCCGCCGCTCATCGTGGGTGGTGCGGCCGGGCTCTCGGTGACGGATATGGCGCTGCTGGTGACAGCGGGCCTGTTCGTCTCGGGACTGGCCACCCTGCTGCAAACCCTGGGCATCGGGCCGGTCGGCTCCAGATTGCCCATCGTGCAAGGCATTTCGTTCGCCAGCGTCTCGACCATGGTGACGATCGCGAGCCAGGACGGGCTGCGCTCGGTCTTCGGCTCGATCATCGTTGCCGGTGTCATCGGGCTGGTACTGTCGTCGTTCTTCGCGAAGCTGGTGCGGCTGTTCCCGGCCGTGGTGACCGGCACGATCATCACGGTGATCGGACTCTCGTTGCTGCCCACGGCATTTCAGTGGGCGATGGGCAACGACCGGAAATCGGCCGAGTACGGGTCGATGGGCAATATCGCCTTCGCGGGCCTGACGTTGCTGATCATTCTGGTGATCAGTCGCCTGTTCCAGGGCGCGATCTCGCGGCTGTCGATTCTGATCGGCCTGATCGCGGGCACCCTGCTGGCTGTGGTCACCGGCCGAGCCGACTTCTCCGCGGTCGCCCACACCAAGATCGTGGCGTTGCCGCCGATCATGCATTTCGGATCGCCGACCTTCCAGGTCGGGGCGATCGTGTCGATGACCATCGTGATCCTGGTGATCATGACCGAGACCACCGCCGACATCCTCGCCATCGGTGAGATCGTCGGCACCGAGGTCGATTCCAAGCGGGTGGCGGCCGGTCTGCGGGCCGACATGCTCTCCACCACGGTGGCCCCGGTGTTCGGCAGCTTCCCGTGCAGCGCGTTCGCGCAGAACGTGGGGCTGGTGGCGCTGACCGGCATCAAGAGCCGATTCGTGGTCGCCGCAGGCGGTTTGGTGCTGGTGTTGCTGGGCCTGTTCCCGGTGGTCGGCGCGGTGGTGGCCGGGATTCCGTATCCGGTGCTCGGCGGCGCGGGGATCGTGCTGTTCGGATCCGTCGCGGCAAGTGGGGTGCGCACGCTGGCGCGGGTGGACTTCAACGACAACCTGAACATGGTGATCGTCGCGGTGGCGATGGGTGTCGGACTGATTCCGATTGCCGCGCCGACGTTCTGGGACAAGTTCCCGACCTGGCTCGGGGTGATCATGCACTCCGGCATCAGCGCGACGGCGATCGTGGCCATCGTGTTGAACCTGCTCTTCAACGAGATCAAGCGGGGAAACAAGCCCGGCGCTTCGGTGTTCGCGGCGGCCGACGATTCCCGTGATCGTCTGGGCGATCGCCTCGACGACGACATTCGCGACTGATCCTCGCGGGGAGCCCGGTCATATATACCGGCTGGTAGCTCCCGGAACTCCTTGACTGGGCCGTTCTGGGAGCATTAGCATTTTCATATCCCAGAAAAACATTTCCGCATTGCGGAAAATAATGCGGAACGACCTGGAGGGATTCGCAATGACCCACTCGCTGAACTACGCGGTGAACGCCTCGATCCTGTTCACCGAACTGCCCATCCTGGAGCGCCCGGAAGCCGTGCGGCAGGCCGGATTCGACGCCGCCGAGTTCTGGTGGCCCTTCGCCGAGGCCGTGCCCTCGGACAAGGACGTGGACGCCTTCGTGTCCGCCATCCAGAACGCGGGCATCCAGCTGATCGGCCTCAACTTCTTCGCCGGTGACATGCCCGGCGGCGACCGCGGCCTGGTGTCCTGGCCCGCGCGGTCCGCGGAGTTCAAGGACAACATCGATGTGACCGTCGGCATCGGAGAGCGCCTGGGCACCAAGGCCTTCAACGCCCTCTACGGCAACCGCGTCGACGACGCCACCGCCGCGCAGCAGGACGAGTTGGCTGTCGAGAACCTCTCGGCCGCCGCCCTGGCCGCCGCCCGCATCGGCGCGACCATCCTGGTCGAGCCGGTCAGCGGCGCGCCCCGCTACCCGCTGCTCACCGCCGCCGACGCCCTCGGCGTCATCGACAAGGTGCAGGCGCACTCCGGTGTCTCCAACATCGGCCTGCTCGCCGACCTCTACCACCTGGCCGTGAACGGCGACGACGTGGACAAGGTGATCGCCGAGCACACAGCTCGCGTCGCCCACGTGCAGATCGCCGACAACCCGGGCCGCAACGAGCCGGGCACCGGCGAACTCCAGCTCGAGCTGCAGCTCGTAGACCTCTGGTCGGGCGGCTACCGGGGCTGGGTCGGCCTCGAGTACAAGCCGTCCGGCGCGTCCGTGGACGCCTTCGACTGGCTGCCGCGCGAGCGCCGCGCCGCCAAGTAGTCCAAAGACACTGATTCACAACGACTTAGGGAAAAGATAATGAGCACAATCGCTTTCATCGGCCTCGGCATCATGGGCAGCCCGATGGCCGTCCACCTGCAGAACGGTGGCCACACCGTCAAGGGCTTCGACCGCAACGCGACCGCGGCCCAGCCGCTGGTCGACGCGGGCGGCCGCGCCGTCACCTCGATCGCCGACGCCGTGCGCGGCGCGGACGTCATCGCCGTGATGGTGCCGGACTCCCCGCACGTGCAGGAGGTGCTCGCCGGTGAGAAGGGTGTCTTCGAGACCGCCGAGCCCGGCGCGCTGATCATCGACTTCTCCAGCATCCGCCCGGATGTCACCCAGGACCTGGCCAAGCAGGCCGCCGAGCGTGGCTTCCGCCTGCTCGACGCGCCGGTCTCCGGTGGTCAGCCGGGTGCGGTCAACGCCACCCTGTCGATCATGGTCGGCGGGTCGGCCGACGACTTCGCCGCCGCCGAGCCGGTTTTCAGCCTGGTCGGCAAGACCGTCGTGCACGTGGGCACCAACGGTGCGGGCCAGACCGTGAAGGCCGCCAACCAGCTCATCGTGGCGTCCAACATCCAGGCCGTAGCCGAGGCCGTGGTCTTCCTCGAGGCCTACGGCGTCGAGCTGGGCCCGGCCCTGGACGTGCTCAACGGTGGTCTCGCCGGTTCGTCCGTGCTGACCCAGAAGCGCGACAAGATGATCAACCGCGAGTTCGCGCCGGGCTTCCGGATCGACCTGCACCACAAGGACATGGGCATCTTCACCTCGGCCGCCCGCGAGGCCGGTCTGGTGACCCCCGCCGGCTCGCTGATCGCGCAGCTGGTCGCCTCGGCCCGCGCCAACGGCGACGGCCACCTGGACCACTCGGCCCTGCTGCGCGGCGTCGAGCGCCTGAGCGGCAAGCTGGACAAGGAGAACTAGACACATGGCACGCATGCGCACCGTCGACGCGGCGGTCCTGATCCTGGAAAAGGAAGGGGCCACACAGGCTTTCGGCCTGCCCGGCGCCGCGATCAACCCGTTCTACTCGGCCATGAAGAAGCACGGCGGCATCAAGCACGTGCTGGCCCGCCACGTCGAGGCCGCCTCGCACATGGCCGAGGGCTTCACCCGGGCGCAGCCCGGCAACATCGGCATCTGCATCGGCACCTCGGGTCCCGCGGGCACCGACATGGTGACCGGGCTCTACGCCGCCAGCGCGGATTCCATTCCGATCCTGTGCATCACCGGTCAGGCTCCGGTGGCCAAGCTGCACAAGGAAGACTTCCAGGCCGTCGACATCGCCTCCATCGCAAAGCCTTTGGCGAAGTGGGCGCACACCGTGCTGGAGCCCGCCCAGGTCCCCGGCGCGTTCCAGAAGGCGTTCTGGCTGATGCGCGAAGGCCGTCCGGGCCCGGTGCTGCTGGACCTGCCGATCGACGTGCAGCTGGCCGAGATCGAATTCGACATCGAGACCTACGAGCCGCTGCCCGTGGCCCGTCCGGCCGCCACCCCGGCGCAGGCCGCCAAGGTGCTGGCCATGCTGAACGCCGCGAAGCGTCCGCTGATCATCGCCGGCGGCGGCATCATCAACGCCGATGCCGACGAGCTGCTGGTGAAATTCGCTGAGCTGACCGGTGTTCCGGTGGTCCCGACCCTGATGGGCTGGGGCACCATTCCCGACGACCACGAGCTGAACGCGGGCATGGTCGGTCTGCAGACCTCGCACATCTACGGCAACGAGGCGCTGCTGGCGGCGGACTTCGTGCTGGGCATCGGTAACCGGTGGGCCAACCGCCACACCGGCGCGCTCGACGTCTACACCAAGGACCGCACCTTCGTGCACGTCGACATCGAGCCGACCCAGATCGGCCGGGTGTTCGCACCCGACTACGGCGTCGTCTCCGATGCCGGTGCCGCACTGGAGCAGTTCATCGCCGTCGCCGAATCCCTGGACAAGGTGGGCGGTCTGACCGACCACGCCGACTGGGTGAAGCAGGTGCGCGCCAAGCGCGCCACCGGACAGCGCAAGACGCACTTCGAGAACGTGCCGCTGAAGCCGGCGCGCGTGTACGAAGAGATGAACAAGGCGTTCGGCCCGGACACCCGCTACGTCACCACGATCGGTCTGTCGCAGATCCAGGCGTCGCAGATGCTGCACGTGTACAAGCCGCGGCACTGGATCAACGCCGGTCAGGCCGGCCCGCTGGGCTGGACCCTGCCCGCCGCCCTGGGCGTGGCCACCGCGGTGCCGAACGAGCCCGTCGTGGCGCTGTCCGGTGACTACGACTTCCAGTTCCTGATCGAGGAATTGGCCGTCGGCGCACAGTTCAACATCCCGTATATCCATGTGCTGGTGAACAACTCGTACCTGGGTCTGATCCGTCAGGCGCAGCGGGCGTTCGACATGGACTACTACGTGCAGCTGGACTTCGAGAACATCAACTCGCCCGAGGTCAACGGCTACGGCGTCGACCACGTGAAGGTCGCGGAAGGCCTGGGCTGCAAGGCGATTCGGGTCTTCGAGCCGCAGGACATCGGTCCCGCGTTCGAGAAGGCCAAGTCACTGATGGCCGAGTACCGGGTGCCGGTCGTGGTCGAGTGCATCCTCGAGCGCGTCACCAATGTGTCCATGGGTGCGGCCGGGATCGACGCGATCACGGAGTTCGAGGAGCTGGCCTCCGCGTTCGCCGACGCCCCCACCGCAACCGTCCCGCTGGACTAAAAGGATTCCGCCCCATGGCTCGTGTGCTCATCGCCTCCGACAAATTCAAGGGCTCGCTGACCGCGGCGCAGGTCGGAGCCGCCGTACGAGCCGGAATCCGGCGGGCCCGTCCCGACGCCGAGGTATCGGTGGTGCCCGTCGCCGACGGCGGTGACGGCACCGTCGCCGCCGCCCTCGCGGCCGGTTTCGACGCGGTGCCCTTGACCGCGTCGGGACCCACCGGGGAACCGGTGCTCACCGCCTACGCCCGGCGCGACGACCTCGCCGTCATCGAGATGGCGGACGTCTCCGGACTGGTGCGCTTGCCCGGCGGGCAGCTGCATCCGATGACCGCGACCAGTCGCGGCACCGGTGAGGTGATCGCGGCCGCCGTCGCCGCGGGCTGCCGTCGCATCGTGCTCGGTATCGGCGGCAGCGCCGGAACCGACGGTGGCGCAGGACTTTTGGAGGCACTCGGTGCTCGCCTGCTGGACGCCGACGGCAACCCCGTCGGCGACGGCGGAGCGGCTCTCACCCGAGTGGCGTCCATCGACCTGACCTCCCTGCGCGAGTTGATGGACGGCGTCGAGGTCACAGTCGCCTGTGACGTCGACAATCCCCTCACCGGCCCCACCGGGGCCGCGGCCGTCTACGGCCCGCAGAAAGGCGCCGATCCGGCGCAGGTCGCCGAACTGGATGCCGCGCTCGGGCAGTGGGCGGATCGGCTGACGGCGGCGATCGGATCGGAACGCCGGGAGGCGGCGGGCGCCGGGGCCGCGGGGGGCGTCGGATTCGCCGCCCTCGCGGTACTCGGCGCCCGCCTGCGCCCCGGCATCGAATTGATGCTGGAACTGGTCGGTTTCGACGCCGAGGTGGCCGGGGTCGACCTGGTCGTCACCGGGGAGGGCAAGCTCGACGAGCAGACCCTGCACGGTAAGGCTCCGGCCGGGGTCGCGGCCGCCGCACGCGCTGCGGGCGTGCCGGTGGTCGCGGTCTGCGGCCGTAACACCCTGCCCGACAACCGTTTACACGAGGCGGGGATCTCGGTGGCGTACTCGCTCATCGAGATCGAACCCGACGAGCAGCGCTGCCTGAGTGCCGGGGCGATGCTGTTGCAGCAGTTGGGCGTTCGCGTCGCCGAAGCGCATCTGCCGGGCGGCCCCGGCGTCGCGGCCACAGTATCCGAGCGAGCGGGAGGCGTGGCGTGAAGCTGCTGCGAGTAGGAGCCAAGGGCCGGGAGACACCGGCCGCCATCGACGCGCAAGGTGTCCTGCGCGACCTGTCCGCGATGGTGCGGGACATCGATGGTGAACTGCTGAACGATCCGGCCGCGCTGGGCGCGGTGCGGGGCGCGCTGGCGTCCGGCACGCTGCCCGAGGTGGACGCGGGCGCACGGATCGGCGCGCCGATCGTCAAGCCCGGCAAGGTGATCGGCGTCGGACTCAACTACACCGACCACGCCGCCGCCATCGGCGCCACCATTCCGGAACGGCCGGTGGTGTTCCTCAAACCGGGCACCACCGTCAGCGGTCCCTACGACGCCATCGAACTGCCGCTGGGCGCGGCCACCACCGACCACGAGGTCGAACTCGGCGTGGTCATCGGCCGCCGCCTGCACGACTGCCCGGACGCCGCCACCGCGCTGGGGGCGGTCGGCGGCTATGTGACGGCCAACGATGTCACCGAGCGCGACGGCATCGCGGGCGAACCGACCTGGGTGAAGGGCAAGTCCTTCGACACCTTCACGCCCATCGGGCCGTGGCTGGTGACACCGGACGAGGTCGCCGAACCGCAGTCGCTGAGCCTGCAACTGTGGGTGAACGGTGAACAGCGGCAAGCTGGTTCGACCGGCGACATGGTCGCCGGAGTCGGTGAGCTGCTGGTGTACCTGAGCTCGCTGATGACCCTGGAACCCGGTGATCTGATCCTGACCGGCACACCCGCGGGCGTCGCCATCAGCCGTCCGGAACCGAAACCGTATCTGCGTGACGGCGATGTCATCGTCGCGGAGGTCGCCGGGTTGGGGCGGCAGCAGACCCTCGCCACCGGGCTGCGCAAGCAGGCCCGGCCGCATCTCGAAAACGTCTGAGCCGCAAGGCTCCCCGCGCAGGCGTCGATCGCGGGTTCGGGTGAGGTTCCCGCGCCCGATGCCCGCGAACGGCCCGGCCACTGTGGAGGCCGGGCCGTTCGTGCGCGCGCTCAGGACTTGTTGCCGCCCAGGCTGAATCGGGTGCCGGTCGGGTCGGCGACGGCGGCCAGGCGGCCGTACGGGGTGTCCTCCGCGGCGGTCTCGACGGAGCCGCCCAGCTCGACCACCTTGGCGACGGCCGCGTCGACGTCCTCGACGCCGAAGTACACCCGCCAGCCACCCGGCACGCCAGGGGGCAGGAACTGAGTGGAGTCCATCACGCCGCCCAGCATCGGGGTGGTGGAATGGATTGTGGTGTAACGGAATTCGGGAGTGTCGGCGATCGTGAACGGGTCCTTCCAGCCGAACACCTCCCGGTAGAACGCCAGTGCGCCGTCATAGGCGGCGGTGTGCAGTTCGAACCACGACGGCGTCCCCACATGATCGGTCCACACGCCGTCGCCGACCGTGCCGCGCGCCTCGAACCCGGTCATCTGCGCGGGCTCCCACACGCCCACGCCGACCCCGCCGGAGTCGCCGAGGATCGCGAAGCGGCCCAGCTCGCCGACATCGCCCACCGGCACCACGACCATGCCGCCGTGCGCGACCGCCGCGTCCGCGGTGGCCTTCGCATCGGAACTCTGCAGGTAGATCGTCCACTGATCGGGCCCGCCGGTCCCGTCGTTGGTCATGCCGCCCGCCACCGCCTTGCCGTCCTTGCGGAAGGTGATGTAGCCGCCGAACTCCTCGCCCGCGCGTTCCGCGGTCCAGCCGAACAGCTCGCCGTAGAAGGCGATGGCGCGATCGGCGTCGGAGGTGAACAGATCTACCCAGATCGGGTCACCGGGTTGCGTCGTATAGGACATGTGAACTCCTCGGATCGGTGGATCGGTCATCCCGGAGATAAAGACGCCGCACACTCCGGAAACTCATCGCAGAACAGCCGCCGGATTCGATATCGCTGCCACAATGTATTTCGTCGCGCGCAGTTATTGGGGGATGCGATGGCTGACCCGCATCGGTCGCTCACCGTCGGCTCGCTGTTCGGGCCGTACCGACTCGACCGGCTGATCGGGCGCGGCGGTATGGGCGAGGTGTATCAGGCCCTCGACATCGCGCACGAACGCGTGGTGGCGCTCAAAGTACTGGCAGCGGCGCTGGCCGGAGATCCGGTGTACCGGAGTCGTTTTCAGCGGGAATGCCGGTCGACGGCGCGGTTGCGGGAGGCGCATGTCATCCCGATCCACGACTTCGGGGAGATCGACGGACGGCTGTATCTCGACATGCGGCTCGTCGACGGGGGAGTGTGCGCGCGCTGCTGAAACGGCAGGGGGCGATGCCACCGGAGGCGGCGGTCGAGCTCATCGGGCAGGTGGCCGCCGCGCTCGACGCCGCACACGCGGGGGGTCTGCTGCATCGCGACGTGAAACCCGACAACATCCTGGTGACGCCGGACGGATTCGCATACCTGGTGGACTTCGGGATCGCCCGGGCCGACGATGACGAGACCCCACCGGTACCGGGAGGGTTGCCGTGCTCGCTGTGCTGATCCTGGTGGCGGTAGTGTCCGTGTTTGTGGGATGGGCTGCGCTGCAAGGGAATCAGCGGGGGATCGCGACTCCTGATGCGACCGCGCTGCATCCGGCGGACGTCGAATTGCTCTCTCGCACAGCCGCGAACGGGTACAAGCGCGCGAACTGTCACCACGCGCACAGCAGTGGCGCGATCGCCTCGTTCCTGTGCGCGGCCAACCCCGCCACGGGTGATCCGGCCGCCCAGTTCCTGCGCTACAGCAGTCTCGACAATCTGAACGACGCCTACATGACCTTCCGGCGCAACTATCGCGCCACCGCCTGCACCGGCGACCCCGCCGGGCCGGACGGTCCGTCCGCCTTCCACGACGCGGAGGCCGGGCGCAAGGCCTGCTTCGTGGATCACGGCGATCCGGCCACACCGAAACCCGCACTGGTGCTGACCAATACGGGACTGCTGGCGATGGCGGTCTACACCTGGGACACGCCGAACGGTGAGGCGCTGCGCGATTACGTGGCACAGCACGACGATCTCGCGCAGTTCCAGAACTCCGCCGGTGCCCAGGATCCGGATTCCTTCACCCCCGCCGACCTCGCCCTGCTCACTGAGGTCGGCGCGGGGTACTCGCGGGCCAACTGCCGCCACGAACACCCGCAGGATCCGAACACCATGGCCGACACCCGGATCGCGTGCAGCCTCGCCGACGGCTTCGCGCTCGCCTTCGTCAGCTATCCCGACCGGCAGACGGCGATCATGCGCTACCAGGCGCGGCTGGCCCAGGTGTCCGGTCGTAGGTGCGGCGGCAGCGGCACCGACGATGGGTGGAACCGCGCGGGCAGTCCGGTCGGCCGCCTCTTCTGCTACGACGACGTCACCGGCAGTGGTCCACAGCATCCCTGCCTGCAAGCCGTGCACAACGACCCGGCGCTCGCGGTAGTGGTGTGCACCCTGCAACCCGATGATCCGCACGAGGGACCCCGGACGGAAGCCGAACTGGGCGCCTGGTTTCAGCGGCAGTTCGGCTAATGGTCGCGGGCGCCGGGCCGCCGACCGGATTGTCCGGTAACTGGATTGTCTTGGTGTTCTCCGGTTTTCCGGGGCAGCGGGTCGTATGGTGGCCCGGTGATTCTGCTCTCGATCGGGCTGATTCTGCTGGGCGTCTTCGCCGTGCGGTTCCATCTGGACCGGCGGCGGGTGAGCAACGGCGTCTATCTGATGCTGGCGGTGGCGTGCACGGGGGTGTGGATACTCGGGTCGGGCGGTGACGTCGATCTGGCCCGGGTGCTGGTGCGGCTGCTGATCGTCTTGTCGCCGCTGGTGGTATTGGTGCTGGCGGGGCTGCTCATCGGCAACGGGCGGGAGATGATCCGGCGCGAAGGGCCCCGGACCGGCAACCTCAGGTCGATCGCGCCCGGATTGGTCCTGCTGATCCCGTATCTGCTGTTGGGGCTCGCCGCGGTCACCGGACAACTGCGCTCCGTCGCCCTGGCGTCGCTGATCATGGCGGTCGGGTACTTCGGATTCGCCTTCGCGAGTTTCCTGCTCTACGCGATGATCTACGGCTGGCTGCCCTATCGGCCGGGCATGGACGCCATCGTCATTCCCGGGTGCGGGTTGATCGGCGCGCGGGTGCCGCCGCTACTGGCCAGCCGCCTCAACCGCGCCATTCAGATCTATTGGGAGGAGGTGGCGGCGGGACGACGTCCGCTGATCATCACCTCCGGCGGCAAAGGCCAGGACGAAGCGGTCGCCGAGGCCTCCGCCATGGCCCGCTACCTGACCGAGCGAGGTATCCCGATCGACTGCATCGCCCGCGAGGACCGCTCCACCACCACTCGCGAAAACCTGCTGTTCATCAAGCGACTGCTCGGCGACCGCGGCTCCTCGACCCGAATGGTGTTGATAACAAGCAACTTCCATGTCCTGCGCACGGCCGTGCTGGCGCGCCGCCTCGGTCTCGACGCCGAGGTGACCGGCGCTCGTACCGCGTTCTACTACCTCCCGAGTGCGATGCTGCGCGAGTTCATCGCGATCGTGGTCGCCTACAAGTGGACCAATGTCGTCGCCTGCCTGCTGCTGGCCGCGCTGCCGCTGGTGCTCGCCCTGCTCACCGGAAAGGCGCCCGCCAGCTACTGGAGTTGAGACCCAGCGCTGGCCTCGCCGGGGCCGGGACTATATGATCGACGCGATGACTACTCATTCCTATTCAGGATCGGGGGCTTCGTACGCGACAGGTGAGTGCTGATGCTCACTTCTCTTGCGAACGAAGACACTTCCCGAATTTCCCTCTGGCGGCGGGTGCGCGAGTACGCGGTTCCGCCCGCGATGATCGAGACCGCCACCGCTAGACGTGTAGTCGGCGACTGGGGCGGGGCATGTGCCGCAGCGGGTTTCGATGTCGATATCGGCATGCGTGCGCTGACGCGGACACACGGCCGGGAGCTGGCCGCTGCTGTGCGGGACGATCTGCGATATCTGGTGCCGGATCTGCTGCGCTGGCATCTGCCCAGAATCGCGCCCGACGGAATGTTGCGGCCGGGTCTGACGATGGCATTGGCCCGGTACCCCACCGATGAAAGCCGTTGTCGCGGTTCCGGTTCGGTGTTGCTGGTGGCTCGGACCGCACCCGCCTGGGCGGATGCCGGGCAGCGGATCAGCCTGGCGCTGTGGGATGAGTCGCTGCCCGGGGCGGGTGCCGCGCTGCATCCGCATCGTCGGCCCGATCGGCGCTTCCGGCTCGACCTGCACCGTCATCTGTGGGATGCGCGTCGGAGTGACGAGCTTCGAATGCGTTCCGGGGCAGTGGGATCCGGCGACCGGTCCGTGCTGGATCCGGAGCTGCTGGAGCTGATGCCGCAGGGCTTCGCCGTCGACCGATGGGCGGCCGAGGCGGAGATGCTGCTGCGGGCTGCGGGGCGTCACGCCGGGCCGGTGCTGGTGCGACTGGGCGCACGCCGTCGAGTCGTCGTGGAGTTCGCGTCGAATGACCCTGTGGTGCTGCGCATTACCCGGCGATATCCGCGCGGCAGCGAATCCGCGCTACCGGTGCTGCCGGATGCGGCCACCTGGCGGCCGCCCGATCTGGATCTACTCCGCGCCGGTGCGATCACTGCCGACCGGTTGCATCCACTGGTGGCTGCCGCGCTGGTTCCGGACCATGTTCCGAGTGAAAGATTCAGTGAGGCAGGCCGTTCGGATCAACCGGGCCTGGTGGAATGTCGCGGTGAGCGGCATCGAATCGGGCTGCGGGACGGCGTACTGACCGCGCTGGATCACGACCCGGTCGAGGTCCGGCGGGAAGAGTTGCTGGTCGCGTTGACCGGCACGCCGCTGCCCTGTCTACAAGCCATCGACCGGGCCCACCGGCACCCGGATTGTCTCGCCGGTGTTCGAGAACGACTGAGCCACGGTGACATTGCCGGTGCGCTCGCCGTGGTCGAGGGTCTGCTCGGTCCCGGTGCGCAGTTGCGTGACGGAGCGCTGCGGGACGAACTCGAAGCCGCGGCGCGGCGGCGGGTCACCTACGGCATGTTCCGTGCCGGGCTGTCCTTCTGCGACCCGCCTGCCGAACAGTGTCGTCGTAGCCCCTATGACCGTACGAATCCGCGGCACGCGATCCATCGCTGACTTTGCTGTCGCGCACCATCCAATTCTTCTGAACCCAAAGGTGATTCACACATGACTGCTATTTCGCTGTGCCCTCCCATGGCCAACCTAGGCCAAGCCTCCCAACTCGATGTCGCCGGGGAACTGCTGGCGCTGCTGGGCGCGGTGACCACCGAGCCGCGCCCGGATACCCAACTCGAAGCGCTGACGCTGGCGGTGGCCGCCGATCTTCCGGTCCTGCTGTGGGGTGAACCGGGCATCGGCAAGACCTCCGCTCTCACCCAGCTCGCCGAGTCCCTGGAACTGCCGCTGACGACGGTGATCGCGAGTGTCCATGAGCCGTCGGACTTTTCGGGCCTGCCGATCATCGGCGACGATCCCGCCGTGCACGGCGTGCCGATGGCTCCACCCGACTGGGCCGTGCGCCTGGTGCGGGCCGGGCGCGGACTGCTGTTCCTCGACGAGTTGTCGACCGCGCCACCCGCCGTGCAGGCGGCGCTGCTGCGCGTCGTCCTCGAACGGCGGATCGGGACACTGCAACTGCCCGCCGGGGTCCGCATCGTCGCCGCCGCCAACCCGCGCTCCTCGGCGGCGGACGGCTGGGAGCTGAGCCCGCCGCTGGCCAACCGCTTCGTGCACCTGCAATGGACACATGATCACGATGTGGTCGTACGCGGTCTGGGCGGCACCTGGCCGCGCGCGCAACTGCCCGCACTGGATGCCGGAAAGCTCTCGGAAGCAGTGGGTTTCGCGCGGCGGGCGGTGTGTGAATTGTTGGCGGCGCGGCCGAACCTGGTGCATCAGATGCCCACCAGTGAAACCCGTCGCGGCGGGGCGTGGCCGTCACCGCGCAGCTGGGAGATGACGCTGCGGCTGATCGCGTTCGCCACCGCGGCGGGTGCCAGCCGGGATGTGCTGTCGCAGTTGGTGCGTGGCACGGTCGGAGACGGGCCCGGCTTCGAATTGCTCACCAGCATCGACCGCATGGATCTACCGGATCCCGAAGTGCTGCTGGCTGATCCGTCCGCCGCCGTGCTGCCCACGCGCGGGGATCTGCGGCAGGCCACCCTCGACGCCGTGGTGGCCGCCGTGCGGAAGCGACCGGAGCGGGCGCGCTGGGATGCGGCGTGGGCACTGCTGGTCAAGGCCGTGGAAACCGGTGCACCGGATCTGGTGGTGGTGCCCGCGACCACCCTCGCCACCCTGCGCCGAAGTGGCTGGGACGTACCGGCTTCCATCGAGGAGCTGGCCGGAATGGTGTCGGTGTCGCAGGGCGCGGATCAGGCGGCGGCCCGGGTCGCGGCGAAGGTGGCGCAATGACGGACACCATGCGGCTGGATGTCGACAAGCTGTACGCCGCTCGCCTGACGGCGGTCCGGGCCCGGCCCTACCTGGCGACCGCCCTGTTCGCGCTGCACATCGTGGAGTCGCCGCGAGTGCCGACCATGGGGGTCGATCGGTACTGGCGGTGCTATGTGTCGCCCGCGTTCGTGGACTCCATGCCGGTCGAGGAGCTGGCATCCGTTCTGGTGCACGAGGTGTCGCATCTGCTTCGCGATCATCACGGGCGCAGCGATCGATTCGCCGTGCGGCACAACCTTTCCGGACCAGCGGAACGGCTGCGGATGAATATCGCCGCGGACGCCGAGATCAACGACGACGCCTTCGGTGACGGCCTGGTGCAACCCGAGAGCGCGGTCACCCCGGCCACGCTCGGCCTGAAGGCCGGTGAGCTGATGGAGGACTACCTGCGTCAATTCCGGCTCGAGCGACTCCCTCCGGGTCTGGCCTGGCTCGACTGCGGCAGCGGCGCGGACGGCTCGGAGCGTGCGTGGGACCTCGGCCCCGACGATGCGGACGGGCTCACCGATCAGCAGCAGGACGCGGTCCGATTCCAGGTGGCGCAGGGCATCATCGGCCGTCCGGGCGCCGCGCCCGCCGGTTGGCGGCGCTGGGCGAAGGAGGCGCTGCACCCACCACAGCCGTGGCGCGAACTGCTGGGAGCCGCAGTGCGCTCGGCGGTCTCCGCCGCGGGCGCGGGCGACGACTACACCTACGGCCGCCCCGCCCGCCGCTCCGCCGCCACCCCCGGCATCGTCCTACCCAGCCTGCGCCGCACCCCACCCCGCGTCACCGTCGTCATCGACACCTCCGGTTCGGTCAGCGACACCGAATTGGGCAGTGCCCTACTGGAAACCGCCGCCGTAACCCGCACCGTGGGCGGCCGCCGAGACCTGGTGACCGTCATGTCCTGCGACACCGCCGCCCGCATCACCGACCCCCTCTGCCGAGCCGAAGGCCTCCCCCTCATCGGTGGCGGCGGCACCGACCTCCGCACCGCCTTCACCAAAGCCCAACGCGCGAACCCACGCCCAGACGTCCTGGTAGTCCTGACCGACGGCCAAACCCCTTGGCCCACCCGCCAACCCACCTCCCGCACCATCATCGGCCTCTTCCGCCGATCCCCCTCCTGGAACGAAAACCGCGACTACACCCCCGACCGCCCACCCACCTGGGCCCGCGTCGTCGAAATCGGCTGACGTTCGCGCTCGGTGCATTTCAGGGCTCGGTTTTCGCTCGGCAATGGGTGGGTGCGGGGCGTGTCAGCGGAGGTTGGGGAGGGGTGGGGGGTAGGTTCACGGCATTTGCTGAATGTTTACTTCGCGGTATTTCCTGGGTTTCAGGAGGTTGTGTGAGCTCGGTTATCGATGATGCGCCGTTTACCGGGTTTCATAAGCGGTTGGCGATTGCTTGTTCGGGTGGGCCGTTGTTGGACGGCTACATCCTGAGCATTGTGGGGACGGCTCTGATCGGGATGAAGCCGGAATTGAATCTGAGTACGGGGCAGGTTCAGTTGATCGGGGCTTCGGCTTTGGTGGGGATGTTCGTGGGGGGTGCGCTTTTCGGGGTGCTCACGGACAAGGTTGGGCGGGAGGTGATGTATACCGCTGATCTGGTTGTCATGGGGGCGTGCTCGATTGCTTCGTTCTGGGCCGAATCCGTTTGGCTGATCGTGGTTTTGCGGTTCGTGCTGGGGATGGCGGTGTCGGCGGACTATCCGATCGCTACCTCTTTGCTGGGGGAGTGGCTGCCGGTGAAGCAGCGGGGGAAGTTGCTCGGGTTTCAGATTGTGGCCTGGTATTTGGGGTCGGTGATGGCGTTCGTGGTGGGGTATCTGCTGCTGACGTTCGGCGGGGACGGGAGCTGGCGGTGGCAGTTGGCCAGCGGGGCCGTGCTGTGCGCGGTCTTCCTGGTCATCAGGCAGAGCACGGCACCGGAATCGCCGCGCTGGCTCGCTCAGCACGGGAAGGCGGACAAGGCCGCCGCGATGGTCGAGAAATATCTGCATGTGAAGGTGGATCCGGCCAGCCTCATCGAGGAAGCCGAGGACGGCAAGGAGGTGCCGCACGGGTCGCTGCGGGAACTGTTCCGGCCCACCTATCGCAAGCGCACCCTGTTCTGTAGCGGCTTCTTCCTGTGCCAGGTGGCGGTGCTGTTCGCCATGCTGACCTTCGGACCGCAGATCCTCGCCTCCTTCGGCATGCCGTCCGGCACCTGGATGGACACCCTCGGCACCGCGCTGATCAGCCTGGTGTTCCTGATCGGCTGCCTGCCCGCCATGCGGCTCATCGACACCGTCGGCCGCCGCCCGGTCATCATCTGGTGCTTCGGGCTGATGGTGATCCCGGTGCTGTTCATCGGCATCTGGCCGACCATGCCCGCGCTGCTCGCGTTCGTCATGCTGCTGCTCTACGCGTTCTTCTGCGGCGGACCCAACGTGCTCGACTGGACGTATCCGAACGAGCTGTTCCCCACCCACATTCGCGCCACCGCAGTCGGTTTCGCCACCTCCATCAGCCGGGTCGGCGCGGCGCTGGGCACCTACCTGCTGCCCTGGGCTCTCGACCATCTCGGTATGGGACCGACCTTCCTGGGCGCGGCCGCACTCACCGCGGCGGGCTTCCTGATCTGCGTGTGGGGAGCGCCGGAAACCAAAGGCCAGCACCTGCAATCGGCTGCCACCGCCCCGCCCGCCACCGTCGCGGCGACCCCGGACGCGGCATGACAACTGTCATGCCCAGGAGGTGATGGTTCGCAGATTCGGTGGGACCCGCACGTCCGTAGCGTCATTTCCTGTAGCGCACAGACCGATTACAGGAGTTCCGATATGACCGCCACCGCCGCGAACACCACCTCGCAGCCGATCGGCAACCGCGCGAACCTGGTGCGGATGCTCGCTCCCACCGCCCGCGACGTCCTCGTCCCGCTCGTCGCCTACTACGCCCTGCACTGGGCCGGATACTCCGACTTCATCGCACTGCTCGCCGGTGCCGTCGCCTCGGCGGTCATGGTGCTCTCCGGCGTGATCCGGGCCCGCCGCCTCGACGCGCTGGCCGCGCTCATCCTGATCGGTTTCGTCGTCGGCCTCGGCGCCTCGATGATCAGCGGCGACCCGCGGCTGATGATCGTGCGAGACTCGCTCACCACCGCGGGCATCGGCCTGGCCTTCCTGATCAGCGCCGTACTCGGCAAGCCGCTCACCTACTCGGCCGCCCGTAAGGCCGTGAGCGCCGACAAGCAGAAGCTGGCCGAGATGGAACACGCCTTCACCACCAACCCGGTGGTGCGCCGCGCCCACAACCGCATCGCCGCCATGTGGGGCGTCGGCCTGGCCGGTGAATCCGCACTGCGCGTGGTGCTGGCCTACCAGCTGCCCATCTCCACCATGGCCTGGCTGTCGACCGTCATGATGGTCGCGACCTTCAGCGTCCTGATGGTGATCACCGCGCGAACCATCAAGAGCATCAAGCGATCCCAGCAGATCGGCGATCAGGGCTACGCTTCGGTGCATGAGTGAGGGTTCGGTCCCCAGGAGCACACTGGCGGGTACCGCTCGAGTAGAAGCGTTCAGCGACGGGGTGATGGCAATTGCCATCACCCTTTTGATTTTGGAGATTCGGGTGCCCGAGCACGAGCCCGGGCGCCTTTTGCAGGCTCTGGGCCATATTTGGCCGTCGTACATGGCATATCTGGCGTCGTTCATGACGATCGGCGTCGTGTGGATGAACCACCACACCTTCTTCGGGCGGCTGCGCAGCATCGATCACGTCCTGCGCTGGTGGAATCTCATGCTGCTGCTGGGGATTTCGCTGGTCCCGTTCCCCACGATGGTGGTCGCGGACAATGTGGTGCACGGGACCCACCGGGACGCGGTGGTCGCGGTGGCGCTGTACGGGATAGTCGGGGTGCTGATGACCGTGCCCTGGGCGCCCATGTGGTGGCGGCTGGCCAAGCGGCCGGAGATGTTGCAGCCCGGTCTGGGTTCGGACTACGCGCGGCGGGAGAGCTGGCGGGCCTGGCCGGGAATTCTGGTCTACGCGGTCTGCATCGGCGTCGGATTCCTCTCGCCGATCACGGCATTGGTGCTGTATCTGCTGGTCTCGACCTTCTATGGCCTGTCCAACAAGAGCTGGACCGGAACGATCGACAGGGACCCGGACGAGGCGGAGGCCTTGCCAAATTAAGCGGATGTGATTAACTGCCCGGGTGGACAGCGTGAGCAAGCCCCCCGTCACCCAGATCGCCTGGGTGGTCGAGGACGTGGCCGCCGGAGAGCGATTCCTGACGACGTTGCTGGGTGCGCGCACCTGGACGCGCATGCCCGACGTGCGCTTCGGCCCCGAAACCTGCACCTACCGCGGCGAGCCCGCCGACTTCACCGCGCACATCGCCCTGTCCTACAGCGGCGACCTGCAACTGGAGCTGATCCAGCCGGTGAGCGGCGAATCCATCTACACCGAGTTCCTGCGCCGCGGCGGCCCCGGCCTGCATCACGTCTGCGTGGAACCCGCCGACTTCGACGCGGCGCTGAAAGACTATGCGGGACAGGGCATCGACATCGTCCAGCAGGGCGATATGGGCGGGCAGATGCGCTTCGCCTACGTCGACGGCGCGGCCTCGGGCGTGCCGTACATCGAACTCGCGGAGGTCGGCCCCAATATGCGGCGGTTCTTCGACCAGATCAAGAAGGATGCGCAGTGAGTACTCGGATACCGGAAACCGTTGCCGCCCAGACCATTACCGAATGGTCCGATGAGGTCGACGTGGTCGTCGTCGGATTCGGCATCGCGGGCGGCTGCGCGGCCGTGGAGGCGGCGGCGCGCGGAGCCCGCGTGCTGGTGCTGGAACGCGCCGGAGTCGCGGGCGGCACCACCGCGCTCGCGGGCGGGCACTTCTACCTCGGCGGCGGCACCGCCGTGCAGGAGGCCACCGGACATGCGGACTCGGCCGACGAGATGTACAACTACCTGCTGTCGGTCGCCCGCGATCCGGAACCCGACAAGATCCGCGCCTACTGCGACGGCAGCGTCGAACACTTCGACTGGCTCGAGGCACTCGGTATCGCCTTCGAGCGCAGCTACTACCCGGAGAAGGCCGTAATCCAGCCCGGCACACAGGGTTTGATGTACACCGGCAACGAGAAGGTGTGGCCGTACCGCGAGCAGGCGGTCCCCGCGCCGCGTGGGCACAAGGTGCCGGTGCCCGGCGACACCCAGGGTGCGGCCCTGGTGATCGAACTGCTGGTGAAGCGGGCCGCCGCGCTCGGCGTCGAGGTGCGCTACGAGACCGGCGTGACCAACCTGGTGCTCGACGCGGACGGCGCGGTGGCCGGGGTGAGCTGGAAGCAGCTCGGGAAAACCGGTGCGGTGCGGGCGAAGTCGGTGGTGCTGGCCGCCGGCGGCTTCGTGATGAACACCGACATGGTGGCCGAGCACGTGCCGTGGCTGACCGAGAAGCCGTTCGTGCTCGGCACCCCGTTCGACGACGGCCTCGGCATCCGGCTCGGGGTCTCGGCGGGCGGCGCCACCCGCATGATGGACCAGGCGTTCGTCACCGCACCGGTGTACCCGCCCTCGAAGCTGCTCACCGGAATCGTGGTGAACCGCAACGGCGAACGCTTCGTCGCCGAGGACTCCTACCACGCGCGCACCTCCGCCTTCGTGCTCGACCAGCCCGGCGCGGTCGCCTACCTGATCGTCGACTCCGAGCACATGGAACGGCCGATGTTCCCGCTCGCGCCGTTCATCGACGGCTGGGAAACGGTCGAGGAGATGGCGAAAGCCCTCGGAATCCCTTACGAGGCACTGAAATCCACCCTCGACGACTACAACACCAACGCGGCCCGGGGCGAGGACCCCGACTTCCACAAGGCCGCCGAATGGTTGCAGCCGCAGGACCAGGGCCCGTGGGCAGCGTTCGACCTCACCCTCGGCAAGGCGCTGTACGCGGGCTTCACCCTCGGCGGCCTGCGCACCTCGGTCGACGCGGAAGTGCTGCGCGACAACGGATCACCCATCACCGGCCTGTACGCGGCAGGCGCGACCTCCTCGACCCTCGCCCAGGACGGCAAGGGCTACAGCAGCGGCACCCAGCTCGGCTCCGGCTCCTTCTTCGGCCGCCGCGCCGGACGTCACGCCGCCAGCCACTCCAGCTGACGCAGCAGCTCCGAGGCGGCCACCGGATCGAAGTCCCCGAAGCGGCCGCCTCGCAGCTCCACACCCCGAATATGTTGCTCCTCAGGCTGATAGCGGTACCCGCCCTCGATCCCCGGGTCCAACACGAGCGTGACCACCCGGCTCGGCCCGAACCGCCGCAGCAGCCGATCGGGCGCGATCTCCCACCCGAACTGCTGCAACCCGAACACCCGTCGCGTCGCCACCCGGCGACCGGCGAAGCGCGGCAGTTGATCCGAGTCCACCTCATCCGGGGTCCAGCTGTACACGGCCCGCTCGAGCTGCTCGAATGGCTGCCGTAAACCATTGCGCACGAACGAATCCCGCCACGAATCGAGTGCCGACCCGAGGTGGAGCGGATGTGCGACACCCACCAGTGCGTCCTCCGGCAGCTCGACCGGCCGATCCGCGGCATCAACGGCTGACCCGTCGAGCTCCACTCGGAACGACCCGGTGACTTCCCCACTCCCGGCGAACACCGCCCACACCAGCCGCCGCCCCAGCTCGGCCACCCCGGCATCCTCGACAACCGTCCGGCGATGCGCCCGACCCCGCCACCTGCGCCCGTCTGTCATCGCCGCTTCGAACCGCCGAACCCGCTCCGGCGCAACCGAACTCCGCCACCGACGATCGATCCGAATGACCTCGGCGACAGCACGCACGCTGCCGATGTCGGCCGGGTCCGGCTGCCCGCCCGATCGCTCCGATTCGGATTCGACCGGCTCCGCATCAGGTGGCAGTGCCTTCGTCTCGGATAGGTCTGGTCGGCCGTCCGGCGAATCAGATTGGGCGGGAGCCGAATGGGCGGCTGCGAATACCGGCCACACAGCCGCAGACGGTGGTGGGGTGGCGGATTCTGCCGTCTCGGGGGACAGGTACGTTGCAGCCTGTCGGGCCCAGACCGTGTCTAGCTCGTCGGCCAATGCCGAGAGTTCCGCTGCCACAATGGATTGCTCGTGGTGGGGTGCGGCGGTGAGATGGGCGCGGGTGCGCACGGTCAGCGGGTCGGGCGGGCTGCCCGGGGCGTCGGCGTCGGCCACCGAGAGCCACGGCGTCATCCGGCCCAAGGCGGGGTTCGCGTATTCCACGCGAATTCCCCAGCGCCACAGTGCGGCCGCCGCGGCGAAGGGGTAGCCGTGTTCGGCGATCCAGCTGTCGATGAAGCGGTCCACGAAGGCCAGTTCGCGTTCGGTGTCGGTGCGGTAGGTGACCGCGGCGAACTGGGTGGCGGCGAAGATCACGGCCGCGCCCTGGGGGAGGCAGCGGCCGTCGGGGGTGTCGAGGTAGCTCGCCGCGGCGTCGGCGAGCTCGCCCAGGCCGTCGATGCGCGCCGCGTCCAGCACCCGTTCCACACTCGGGCGTTGGCGGCGCAGCAGTCGGCGCAGGGCCGGTGTCGGGTTCGGGCGACCCACCCGGGTCGGCAACCGCGCGTCCGTCATACGCGCGATCTTGCCGTCCGGCACCGACAAGGAACGTCAGTCGCGCACGATCAGCGAAACGGCCATCGGGACGAGGATTTCGGCCAGGTCCATCACCGGCGGGCGAGGGTCGGACAGCAGCCACTCGTGGGCCAGGCCGTTGATCGCGCCGATCAGGGCGCTACCGGCCAGTTCCGGGGTGCTGCGGATGTGGGCGCTCGGCCCGGCCAGCGGATCCAGCGCCATGGTGATGGCCCCGACCCAGGAGTGGCGGCGGGTGCGGCGATGCCGTTCCATCCGCTCGCTCACTCCGACGACCTCCACGAACGCCACCTTGGCGCGATGCGGATCCGCGCCCACCGAGCCGAGATACGCGGTCAGCGCCTCGCTCACCCGGGTCGCCGGATCGGTGGAGGGTCCGAGCTGACCGAGCGCGACACCGAGCGCCAGGGCGGCCTCGTCCTGGATCTGGTCGTAGGCCGCGACCAGCACGTCCTCCCGAGTCTCGAACTCTTCGTAGAACTGTCGCTTCGACAGCCCGGCGGCCGCGCACACATCGGCCAGCGAACAATTGGCGTAGCCGCGCTCTCCGAAGATTCGGATGGCCGCGTCGAGGAATCGCTGCCGCCGCTCGGCTTTTCGTTCGGTTACGGCGCGCCCGCCGTACTGCCTGCCTTCGATCGTCACGGTCTATCCTCGAAACTCACGCCCCAAAGGTTACGGGTGAAATTCCGGCATCAGCGTCTAGGGCGCAAACCGTCAAGCATGTGGCCGACCATTTCGTCGAAAAGGCTGTCGGCCTCCCCGGCGTCGACCAGGCCGGAACCGAGGATGGCGGCCAGACCCTGGAGCGCGGCAACCGCGGACAGACAGATGCGCCGTGCCTCGCCCTCGACCACCTCGCCGCGCGCCTGACCGTCGGCGACCATGTCGATCGGCACGGTGAACGCGCGCGCCGCCGCCGCCTCGATGGCGGGGACCGGACTGTTCTTGCGCGCGAACATGAGTGCCAGCAGTTCGGGATTGTCGATGGCGAAGCGCAGGTAGGTGCGGGCCATGGCGCGCAGCCGCTCCAGGAAAGTGCCGGAGGCGGCGGCCTTTTCGAAGTTCGCGCCCAGCCGTTCGAATCCGGCCACGGTCAGCGCGTCCAGCAGGGCCTGCTTGTCCTTGAAATGCCGACTGGGTGCGGCGTGGCTGACGCCGGTGTCGCGGGCGAGCTGCCGCAGCGAGAGTCCGTCGACCCCGGCACCGGCCAGGGTGGCCTCGGCGCGGCGCAGGAGTTCGGCACGCAGGTCGCCGTGGTGATAGGAGCGCGAACTGAGTCTGGGCATGGTGAGAGCAGGATATCGGACACACTCCGCTATGTTGGCGTTGACTACTTTGTTGTCGGTGCCTACATTCGTCGACATGGCAAACGACAGTGCCACCGCGGCGAACGAGCCAGCCCCCGCAGCGCGGCCGACCCCGCGCCCCGGCGTCCCGGCGCGCGGCTGGATCGCCCCGGTGTTCGTGCTCACCCTGCTCTCGATCCTGCTCGGCACCATGTACCTCGGCTACACCTCCGACCCGGAGAAGAACCTGCACGACTTCCCCGTCGCCCTGGTCAACCAGGACGACGGCGACGTCATGAACGGCAAGACGCTCAATGTCGGCGATCAGATCGCCGACGCCCTCACCGCGCAGATCCCGCACGACAAGATCGACCTGCGCCACGTCGGCATCAACGAGGCGCGCCAGCAGCTGGGCAACGGACAGGTCTACGGGGCCATCATCATTCCCAGCGACTTCACCAAGCGGCTGTCCATCCTCGCCGCCGCCTCGGTGGTGCCCGGCGACGTGGAGCGGCCGGTCATCACCGTGCAGACCAACCCGCGCGCGGGCACCTACGCCTCCTCGATCATGCAGCGCATCACCGATCGGGCCATGGCACAGGTGAATACGACCGTCGGCGCTCAGGTCACCGATCAGGTCAAGGCGCAGCTGAAGCCCGCCGCGGGCGCGCCCGCCACCGAATTGTCCGGTGCCGCACGGCTGCAACTCGCCACGCCCATCGACATCGTGGTCAGCCCGTACCGGCCATTGCCCGAGGGCACCGGCCAGGGCCTGTCCGCGTTCTTCTACTGCCTGATCCTGCTGTTCGCGGGCTTCAGCGGGGCCATGATCATCCATTCGATGGTCGACAACGTGCTCGGCTACCTGCCCGCCGAATACGGACCCTGGTTCCGCGCACCGCAACCCATGGCCATCAGCCGCTGGCACACCCTGCTGTGGAAGTGGGCGATGGCCGCGGTCACCGCGCCGCTCATGTCCGGCATGTTCCTGATCATCGCGAAACTGATCGGCATGCCGATCGACCATCCGCTGCCGCTGTTCCTCTACGGCACCCTGGCCGTCGCCGCGGTGTGCGTGACCGGGCTGTCGGTGCTGGCCGCGTTCGGCACCGCCGGACTGCTGATCAACATGATCGTGTTCGTGGTGCTCGGCCTGCCCTCGTCCTCGGGTTCCATTCCCATCGAGGCGATTCCACGGCCCATCGCCTACCTCGCGCACTTCGAGCCCATGCACCAGATCTACCTGTCGGTGCGCGCCATCCTGTTCTTCGACGGGCACCTGGAAGCCGGATTGAGCACCGGCATCTGGATGACGCTGTTCGGGCTGGCGCTGGGGCTGCTGCTGGGCGCGGTCGCCACCCACACCTATGACCTGCGCGGACTGTACCGGCTCGGCGTGCCGCATCGGCCGGTCGCGCCGCTCGATCCGGAGCCGGTGGCCGCCGCGGCCGGGTAGACGGCCAGTCGCGCTGACCCACAGGGACTTTCGGCCCTGTTCGTTGCCGACCTGTGACAGAGATACTGGGGCAGGGCACCGAATTACTCATTGCGGAAGATGAGTGTGGGGCGGTTACATGGTGATGGCTTCATCGCAGTTCGACCAGCTGACAGGACAGTTCCTGCGTGCCGTCCGGGACGCGGGCGGTGGTCTCGTCGCGGTGTGCGCGGCCTGCGTGCGGGTGCTGCCCGTGCGCGGGGCCGCCATCGTGCTCGAGGAGCGCGACGCGGGCATGCAACCCTGGTGCGCCAGTGACGAACTCGCCGATCGTGTGGAATCGGCGCAAGCCACGGCAGGGGAGGGGCCCGCGGTCGCGGCGGTCGCCGACGGCATGCCGGTGCTGCTGGCCGACCTCGGGCACGACTGCGAACAGTGGCCCGGGTTCGCCGAAGCCCTCGCCGGACTGCCGGTTTCGGGCTCGATGCTCGCGGTGCCGTTGCGGCTGGGCGCGATTCGGCTCGGTGCGGTCGACCTCTACCGCGATGCCGTAGGCCGTCCGGGCCCGCGGCTGATGTCGGCGGCATTGCACGTCGCCGATCTGGTCACCGCCAGCCTGATCCTGGCCAGTGGCGGTGAGGCGCACCGGTGGTCACAACCGTTGTCCAGCCAGTGGATTCACCAGGCGGCGGGCATGACCAGCGCCCAGCTGGGTATCGGTCGAGACGACGCCTGCGCCCGGCTGCGCGCGCACGCGTTCACCCTGAGTCTGCCGCTGGTCGAGGTGGCGCGGCGCGTCGTGGACGGCAGTCTGCGGCTGCCGGATGAGTGAGATCCGTTCAGTCGGTCAGTGTGACGCAGTGGCTTTGAAGCCTCGGGGCACCAGGATCACGGTCAGCACGGCGACCGTGCCGACCATCGCCGCGGAGATCCACGAGGTGGTGGTCAGCGCGGCATCGTAGGCGTGCTGCGCGATGTGCAGGACCTGATCGCCCGCCGTGCCGCCCACCCGGTCGGCCACATAGGCGGCCCCGCCGACCGAACCGCGCGCCTCGTCGAGTTCCGCGCCCTGCAAAGGCAATCCGGTCATGTGGTTGGTGAACAGGCGGCCGTGGATGCTGCCCAGCAGCGCGACACCCAGGCCGATGCCCAGCTCGTAGTTGGTCTCCTCCACCGCACCGGCCTGCCCCGCCCGCTCGGCGGGCACCGCCGCGACCAGCACCGCCGCCGCCGTGGTGATCGCGATGCCGTCGCCGATACCCAGGCAGAACAGCACGAACGCCACGATCGGATAGGTGGTGTCGGGGACCGCGGCCAGCACCACGAAACCCGCTGTCAGCGCGCCCAATCCGAAGCCCATCAGGAATCGCACGCCGAGTCGCTGCATCAGCCACGGGGTGGACAGCGAACCGAACAGCACCGCGATCGCGGCGGGCAGCGTGCGCACCCCGGCCTCCGACGGCGAGTAACCGTGGATGTATTGCAGCCACAACGAGATCAGGAACAGGGCCGCGCCGATGGCGAGCATGGCAAGCAGGGTGGCGAGCGCGGCGGCGGTGAAGGCGCGATTGCGGAACAACCGCACATCCAGCAGCGGGTCGGGGGATTTCAGCTGGCGGTAGGCGAACAGACCCAGCAGCAGGAACGCCGCCACCAGGATCACCAGGTCCGTCGCGGCCGGATTGCCCTTGGCCACATGCTTGATGCCCCAGGCCAGTGCCACCACGCCCAGCACCGACACCAGCGCGCTGGTCCAGTCCAGCCGGCCGTGGTGTGGCGCACGGTATTCCGGCAGCAACCACACCCCGGCGGCCACCGTGATGATCACCACCGGCACGTTCAACCAGAACGCCGCCGACCAGCCGAACGACTCCACCAGGTGCCCGCCGATGAGCGGGCCGATGGCCGCGCCCGCACCGGCGACCGAGGCCCAGATGCCGATGGCGAGGGTGCGCTCCTTGTCGTCGGTGAAGATATTGCGGATCAACGACAGCGTGGAGGGCATCACCATGGCGCCACCGACGCCCAGCAGGGCGCGGCCGACGATCAGCTGCGCCGGGGCGTGCGCGGTGGCCGCGACGATGGACGCCAGCCCGAACAGCACGAATCCGGCCAGGAACAAACGCTTTCGGCCGTAGCGGTCACTGATCGCACCGCAGGTGATGAGCAGACCGCCGAGCACCAGACCGTAGAGGTCCACGATCCACAGCTGCTCCATCGGGCTCGGCGACATGTGGTCGATGAGCGACGGCAGCGCCACATTCAGGATCGTCGCGTCCATCGCGACCAGCAGCAGGCTCGCGCACAGCACCGCGAGCATGGCCCAGCGACCGGTCGGAGCGGATGCCGCCGCATCGGGCAGGTCCTCGGACACCTCGTTCGGGGGAGAGCTGTCCACCGGTTCCCGCCTCCTTGACTCGGCCGCCTATCCAGCTGCTGGCAACAGTGTGGCTAAGCCTAGCGGCGGGCCGGGTTCCCGCTGTTTCCCGGCGCACCGAGCGCCTGGTGGTTGGTGCTCGCCAGGTGGTTGGTGGCGCCGAGCTGATCGGGCTTGCTCAGCATGTTGCTGTTCGCGCTCTGCTTGGCCAGCAGATCGCGGATCTCGGTGAGCAACTCCAGCTCGGTCGGATCGGCCTTCACCGCGGTGGGCTTGGACAGCCGGGACTTGATGGTCTTCATCGGCACGATCAGCACGAAGTACAGGACCGCGGCGACGCAGACGAAGTTGATCAGGGCGCTGATGATCGGCCCGAGCGCGATGAACGTGGAGGGTTTACCGGCCAGCAGCTGGAATCCGAACCCGTATTCCTTGTTGCCGCCGAGGGTGGCCAGTAGCGGTTCGATCACGCCCTTGGTCACCGAGGTGACGATCGCGGTGAAGGCGGTGCCGATCACGACGGCGACCGCCAGATCGATGACATTGCCCCTCATCAGGAATTCTCTGAAGCCTTTGAGCATGACTAGCGATGATCCAATCCGAGACGATTTCGTAATGTTCCGGTTGGAAGTCTAAGGGGTACCGGCCGCGCCGGAGGTACTTGCCGCGGCCCGGAATTGCCCCCGTCACACTCGACAGCAAATGTTCGGTGATCAACTCCCGCGTTCGGCCCGGAAGGTTCGGACCAGCGCGACGCACATGGCCAGCGCGACCACGCTGAACGGCAGCGCGATCAGGATCGCCACGGTCTGCAGCGTGGTGAGCGCGGCCGTGCCCGACCCGCTCGCCACCAGCAGTGCGATCGCCACCGCGCCCTGCGCGCAGGTCCAGAAGGCACGACTCCAGGTCGGCGGTTCCGGATTGCCGCCCGAGGACAGCATGTTGACCACCAGCGCCCCGGAATCCGCGGAGGTGACGAAGAACAGCACGATCACCAGAATCGCCAGACCCGCGGTCAGCGAACCGCCGGGCAGCGTGTTCAGGAGGGCGAACAGCGCACTGTCGCGATCGGGCCCGTCCGGACCGACCAGTCCACCGCCACCGAACATTTCGCGATGCAGCGCCGCGCCGCCGAACACCGCGAACCAGACGAAGGTCAGCAGCGTCGGCACCAGCAGCACCCCGGCCACGAACTCACGCACGGTGCGGCCCCGCGAGATTCGCGCGATGAACACACCGACGAACGGGGCCCACGAGATCCACCAGCCCCAGTAGAAGACCGTCCACTGCTGTGTCCACGCGGTACCGCTGGACCCCTCGGTCGCGCCCGTGTACAGGCTGATGCGGGGCAGGCTCTGCAGATACTGGCCGATGTTCTGCACCAGATCGTTGACGATGAACAGCGTCGGCCCGGCCACCAGCACGAACAGCAGCAGCAGTCCGGCCACCCCCATATTCGCCTGCGAGAGCAGCTTGATGCCCTTGTCGACCCCGGTCACCACCGACACCGTCGCCAGCGCGGTGACCACCACGACCAGCACCACCTGCAGGCCCTTGCCCGGTTCGTGCAGCCAGCCTTGATAATTCAGGCCCGCCGAGATCTGCAGGATGCCCAGACCCAGCGAGGTCGCGACGCCGAACACGGTGCCGATCACCGCCACGATGTCGATGAGGTCGCCGCGCCAGCCTCGAATCCGGTCCCCGGCAAGGGATTCCAGTGCCCAGCGGATCGACACCGGCCGCCCCTTGCGGTGGATCGAGTACGCCATCGCCAGGCCCACGACCACGTAGATGGCCCACGGGTGGACGCCCCAGTGCAGGAACGTCTGCACCATGGCCGAATCGGCGCGCTGCGCCGCCGTCGACCCCACGCCGGGGCGCGGATCCTGATAGTGGAACAGCGGCTCGGCCACGCCCCAGAACACCAGCCCGATGCCCATGCCCGCCGCGAACAGCATGGAAAGCCATGCGGTGATCGAGTACTCGGCCTTCTCCCCGTCCGGGCCGAGCTTGATGTCGCCGAATCGGCCCAGGCCCAGCCAGATCGCGAACACCACGAACAGGCTCACGATCACGATGTAATACCAGCCGAAGCCGCCGATCACGTTGTCCTGCAAGGATTTCGCCTGTCGGGCCGCGGTGTCGCGGAACACGATGGCGTACACGGTGAACGCGGTGACCACCAGGGCCGAGGGCCAGAAGACCCGGGGCGCGACCGCCGCTCGATGGTGGACCGGGGCCGGATCGGACGAGGTGCGGTTGGGTGCGTTCACGCGGAGTCATCCCCTGGGGTCTCGGATCGAACGCGAACAACCCCGATTCCGTGCCCTGGGACTGCCCTGGACACGGAATCGGGGTTGGCTGAGCTACTTTCCGCCGACCTGTTTCTTCAGGGCCTCGACGATCTGACCGACCGCCGCCATCACGTCCTGGGCGGCGTGTCCGAGATTGGCCTGGACCTGTTCGAGGGTGTCCTGCAGGTCTTCGGGGGTGATCTTGTCGGCGAATGCCTTCGCCATATCGGCGAGGTCGGCGGCCGCGGATTGGGCGCGGTCGGCGAGTTCGGCGGCGGCGCCGCTGGCCCGTTCGGCCAGTTGCCCGGCGGCGGCTTCGGCCCGGTCCCGCAGATCGCCGGCGGTGACCCCGAGATCGGTGGTCAGGTCGTCGGCGGTGGTGCGCAGGTCGTCTGCCAGGCGTTCGGTCTCGTCGCCGAAGCGGTCATTCGTCGGCATGGGCGATCCCTACTTCTGTCCGCCGAGCTTGTCCTTCATCTTGCCCATGAACCCGCCGACCTTCTCCTTGAGATCGTCGGTGGCGTGTTCGAGCCGCTCTTCCATCTGCTTGGCCATGCCTTCGGCCTTGTCACCGGCTTCCTTGGCCTTATCGGACATGTCCGAAGTCGCATCGTTGATCTTGTCGCCGAAAGAAGACATCGAAACCTCCTCGCGTGTGGTCACGCCCGGGCCGGACGTGCATCCAGGACAGCTCGACGAGCAGCGCCGCACAGGCAGCGATCATTCAGCAACAGATACTAGTCGGTTTGTTCAGCGATGGTGGCTTTCCGGAGCGCGCTCAGTGCACCGGTCCGAGCACGCGCTCGATGTAGGCGTTGGTGAAGCGGCCCTTGGGATCGAAGCGGCGGCGCACCTCGGCGAAGCGCTCCCAGTCCGGGTAGCGCTGCGACAGCGTCTCGGCCGTCTGGAAATGCCGCTTGCCCCAGTGCGGGCGGCCGTTGTACCGATCGAAGACCCGCTCGCAGGCGCGGAAGTACGGCTCGTAGTTCATGCCCTGGTACTGGTGCACCGCGATATAGCAGGTGTCGCGGCCGCCAGCGGGGGACAGGAAGGCGTCGTCGGGGGCCACCCAGCGCACCTCGATCGGCATGGCCGTCTCGAAATGCTTTGCCACATCCTTGATCTCGCGAATGGCATCGGCCGAGTGCGCGCGCGGGATCGCGTACTCCATCTCGGTGAAGCGGAACAGCCGCGGGCTGGCGAAGACCTTGTAGGAGCGCTCGACCTGACGGCGGTAGCTGCCCGCGTGCGCCGCGCCGCGCTGCACCAGCGGGATCAGGCTCGGGCGGCGGCGGGTCAGGCGGCACAGCGCGTCGAAGGCGTAGTTGCTGGTGAGCACGTCGGAGAACCAGTCGACGGCCTTGCCGCGCGGCTGCTCGGGGATGTCGACGGTGTTGTTGCGCTTGGTCATGGCCAGCGGGCTGTGCGCGAACATGTAGAACTCGAAGTGCTCGTTGCCGTCGACGTGGGTGTCGAGGTCGTCGAGGATCTCCTCGACCGGGATCGGCCGCTCGATGCCCTCGAGCACGAACGACGGCACCATCTGCAGGGTGACGGCGGTGACCACGCCGAGTGCGCCCACATTCACCCGGGCGGCGCGCCAGCCGTCCGGATCGGTCTGCTCGTTGAGTTCGACCGTACTGCCGTCGGCGAGCATGAGCTGCACGGATTGCAGTGCCGCCGAGAGGTTTTGGAGCTTACTGCCGGTGCCGTGGGTAGCGGTCGCGGTCGCGCCCGCCACCGACTGCACGTCGATGTCGCCGAGGTTGGGGAAGGCCAGCCCGAACGGGTGCAGCGCGTTGCTGGCCGCGTTGAGCGTGATCCCGGCCTCGACGCGGACCAGGCCGCTGGCGCTGTCCACCTCGAGGATCTTGTCGAGCTTGTTGAGCCGCATCAGCGTGCCGTCGGTGAGCACGGTGTCGGTGAAGGAGTGGCCGGATCCGGCCACGCGAACCGTATGCCCGTCGGTCTCGGCCTGCGCCAGCAGTGCCGCGACATCGCCGAGGGAATTCGGTTCGGCAATGGCAGCCGGGGCGCAGCTCTGATCCCCGGCCCAGTTCACCCAAGAGTTGGTCACGCGACCAACTTTAAACCGCCAAGTGTGAGAAGCGCTACCTTTTGCGCGCCCCACATGCGACTTCTTTGGCCCGATCGACCTCTTCGTCGGTCAGCGGGCCGGGCGTCAGGTCCATTCGGGCCACGCTCTCGCCGCGGATGGCGTTCAGCATCAGCGTCGAATAGCGGTGCCACACATCGGGATTGATCGGCCGGGCGAAGCACGCGACCGCGTCGACCATGTTCACCATGGCGAAGAAATCGCCCGCCTCGATATCCGGCTGCAACACGCCCGCCGCGTGGGCGCGGGTGATCACCGCCTGCATGCCGGGCCGGATGGTGTCCTTCATCGCTGCGAATCGGTCCATGCTGTCGTGTAATTCCAGGACCACCTCACCGAAACCGCGGTTGGTGGCGATGTGACGGCACGAGTACTCGAACAGGTCGACCAGGCCCAGCCAGGGGTCGGGGTGGTGTAGCGCCACATCCACGGCGCCCGCCAGCTCGGTGACCATCTGGTCGAAGACCTCGGAGATGAGCTCCTGCTTGTTGGCGAAGCGGCGATAGACCGTGCCGACGCCGACGCCGGCGCGCTCGGCCACGTCATCGAGGGTGACCTCGAGGCCGCGATCGGCGAACAGTTCTCGGGCAGCCGCGATGATGCGCTGCTGGTTGCGGGCCGCGTCGGCGCGTAGACGCCGGGGTGCGGGCGCGGTGGTGACCTGATTCACACCGTAATCCTAACAGGAATCGGGATTATGCGGAGGATGAGACTCCGTTTACATGGTAGCTTGACTCAGTAAGCGGAGACACCTACTCCGCTATTCCTAGGGGACGAGGAAACCATCATGACAACTGCTCTCGAGAAAGATCTGTCAACGCCGGTACCGCAGAGCGACCGGCGCGGTTCGCACGCGATGCGCTGGTGGGTGCTCGCCGTACTGGGCCTGGCCCAGCTGATGGTCGTGCTCGACGCGACCGTGGTGAACATCGCTCTGCCGCACGCCCAGGCCGACCTCGGCTTCTCCAACGGCGACCGGCAGTGGGTCATCACCGGATACGCACTCGCCTTCGGCAGCCTGCTGCTGCTGGGCGGACGGCTGTCCGACCTGTTCGGCCGCCGCACCACCTTCATCGTCGGCCTGATCGGCTTCGCGGTCGCCTCCGCCGTCGGCGGCGCGGCCGGAAACTTCGAGATCCTGGTCGGTTCCCGAGTCGCGCAGGGCGTCTTCGCCGCGCTGCTCGCGCCCGCCGCGCTCTCGCTGCTCACCGTGACGTTCACCGAACCCGGTGAGCGCGCAAAGGCTTTCGGCATCTTCGGCGCCATCGCCGGTGCCGGTGGCGCCCTGGGCCTGCTGCTCGGCGGCGCGCTCACCGAGTGGGTCTCGTGGCGCTGGGTCATGTACGTGAACCTGTTCTTCGCTGCCATCGCCCTGGTCGGCGCGATCCTGTTGCTGGCCAAGCACACCGCGACGCAGCGACCCAAACTGGACCTGCCCGGCACGCTCACGGTGACGGCGGCATTGTTCGGCATCGTGTACGGCTTCTCGCACGCCGAGTCCGACGGCTGGACCAACAGCGTCACCCTGGCGTTCCTGATCGGCGGCGCGGTGCTGCTGGCGGCGTTCGTCTACATCGAGACTCGGGTCGCGCACCCGCTGCTGCCGATGCGCGTCGTACTCGACCGCACCCGCGGCGCGTCCTACATCGTCGTGTTCACCACCGGCATCGGCATGTTCGCGATGTTCCTGTTCCTCACCTACTACATGCAGCAGCAGCTCGCCTTCTCGCCGATCATGACCGGCGTGGCCTTCCTGCCCATGGTGGCGGGCATGGTCGCCGCCTCGACCACCGTTCCGGCGCTGGTCGTCCCGCGAGTCGGTCCGAAGGTCACCGCGGTGTTCGGATTCGCGCTCGCCGCAACGGGTATGGCGCTGCTGACCCGGATCGGCGTGGACACCGCCTACGCCAGCCACATCCTGCCGAGCCTGATCCTGATGGGCCTGGGCCTGGGCTTCGCCCTCTCGACCGCCTTCGCCGGCGCGACCTCGGGCGTGCATCACACCGACGCCGGTGTCGCTTCGGCCATGGTGAACACCAGCCAGCAGGTCGGCGGCTCGATCGGCACCGCACTGCTGAGCACCTTCGCCGCCACCGCCGCGAACAACTATGTGGCAGACCATGTCTCCGGTGGCGCGCCGTCGCCGCGGGTGCTGGCCGAGGCCGCGGTGGAGAGCTACACCACCACCTTCTGGTGGGCCGCCGTGATCTTCGCGGTCGGCGCGGTGGTGGTCGGGTTCGTGATGCCGAACAAGGTTCCGGTGCCCTCCGAGGGCGAACCCGTTCTCGCGCACTGACGTCCCCGCGTTAGCGCGGACCGGGTTCGGGTACCCGGGTAGGTGCCGGGTACCACCGGGCTTCCGGAATGTTGGGTTCCGGAACTGGAGCGGCCCCACTCACGACGGTGAGTGGGGCCGCTTCGTATTCGCCTGGCGCGGAGTCGTACTTGCCTGGCTCGGTGTCGTACCTGCCTGGTGTCAGTGGCAGTTCGAGGGCGCGGGGCGTCCCGCGAATCGATCCGCCAGGTAGTTCATGGCATTGGCCGAACCCGGCAGGATCGCGCCGAGGTGGTCGGCGCCCGGGATGATGTCGAACTGGACCGGGGTGCCCGCGGCGCAGTAGCGGCCCGCGGTCGCCATCGCCAGGTTCAGCGGCACCTGGTCACTGCCGCCGTGCCATTCGTAGAGGGGCGCGCGGATCAACTCGGGCACCATCTCGAGGGCGTTCTCGTGCATGGTCCGGATCATGGTCGGGTCGTTCTCCATGCCCGGGTGGAACACGTCGCTGATGCTGTGGTTCGCGCCGACGCTGATGATGTCGTCCACGCAGGAGTTCGCGATGCGTTCGCGCATGCCGAAACCGAAGGGCGTCAACGACTGATCGAGGTTGATCTCGGCGGGGTACTCGCGCTCCATGCCGATCGCGACCGCGAAGCCGAGGCCGAACAGCGCCTGCGGCGAATCGCCCGCCTCGATGGCCATCTTGCCCGGGTTCACGGGCACGCCACCCTCGGCGACGCCGACGATGGGGAGTTCGGGCGCGTAGTCGGGTGCGAGCGCCGCGGCGAAGCCGGTCGACATCGCGCCGCCGGAGTAGCCGGCCAGGCCGACCGGCGAATCACCCAGTCCCGCCGGGGCGAAACGCTTGACGGCGCGAATGCCGTCGAGGGTGATCTGCCCGCCCATGCGCGCCGCGCCGTAGGCGCTGTCGGGGCCCAGGTGATCGGGGACCGCGATGGCCCAGCCGCGGGCCAGCAGCAGCGGGAAGGCAGCGGATTCCTTCATGCTGCCGTCGAAGATGCTGTGCGACGGAGCGCATTGCATGCCCAGGGAATTCACGAACGGCTGATACGACAGCAGCGGTCGCGGGCCGGGTCCGGGGGAGATGAGGGTGGTGACCGCCGGGATCGGCGCGCCCACGGAATTGGTGGAGCGGAACAGGATCTGCGTCACGCTCGCGCCGGGCCAGGGGCTGGGCATCGGGCGGGAGTTGAGAACGTCACCGTTGGCGGCGCCTCCGAGATTGCCTGCGGCATAGTAGAACCCGTCCCGATCAGGGGCGGGGTAGATGGCACCGGCATGTGCGGCGGGCGCGGCGACCATGACGGACACCAGCGCCGTGGCTAGGCCGAAGCCTTGGACCAGCGTTTTTCTGATCGATCGGCGGACCGCCAACGAAAGCTCCTCGAGGCTGATGGGACAACACCGGGCAAGCGGCCCTATCCTCGCAGTTCCGATGGCGTGTTCGGGCTCAACAACACGCCGAACAGCAACTATTTGGTTATCGAGACCGGCGTGGTGCATCCCGTGTCCCACCGCGCCGCCGAAGTTCGTAGACTGCTCGAACGGCACGACGATTGGGGGCAGGCGATGAGTGCGGAATCCACGGGTGCGCGATCGGAGTCCGAGGGTGCGCGATCCGGCGGCGGGCGCTGGGTGCCCGCGTCGCGGCTGACCATCCTGCTCGCCGAGGACGACCTGTGGCGGCATCGCCCCCGCTACCACGAGATCGTGCGCCGGGCACGGGACTCCGGACTGGCCGGGGCCAGCGTCTGGCGCGGCGTCGAGGGCTACGGGGTGTCCTCCCACATCCACACCGCGCGACTGCTGGATCTCGCCGAGCGGCTGCCGGTGCTGGTGATGATCATCGATGAGACCGATCGGCTGCGGGAATTCGTGGAACACCATGCGGACCTGCTGGATTCGGTTACCGTGGCACTCTCCCCCGTCGAAGTTCTCGACGGGATACGGCGGTGACGGCGCAATCGGTGCGCCCACGCCCGGCCGGTCGGGTGGCGGCCCGGAATCCGGCGGATCGCGCGGTGGCACATGGATTCGATAGGGTTCTTCCCCTGACGGTTCGACAGGCCGAGGAGGGCGCTCACAGCTATGCGATGGCGAACATCGTGATCGGCGTTGCGGCGAACTGGGCCGCGGCCTGGACCGATGCCTTTCCCGGGCAGCGGGTGCGGCCGTGATGTTGATGACGAGCCGGTCGCAGGCGGTACGGAAGGGAGGTGCGAGCATGGCGCACGACCGAGCCGGTCGACCGGCCCGGCCCACGGACCTCGAGGACATCGCCCACCTGGTGACGGCCTACTACAGCCGGATCCCGGATCCGGCCGATCCGGCGCAGCTGGTGTCCTTCGGCACCTCCGGGCATCGCGGGTCCAGTCTCGACAGCGCCTTCAACGAGGCGCACATCCTGGCCATCACCCAGGCGATCGTGGAATACCGTGCCACACGCGGGATCACCGGTCCGGTGTATCTGGCCCGCGACACGCACGCGCTGTCCGAACCCGCCTGGACCACCGCGCTCGAGGTGCTCGCCGCCAACGACGTCACCGCCGTCATCGACGCCCGCGACCGGTACACCCCCACTCCGGCGCTGAGTCACGCTGTGCTGCGCCACAATCGCGGCGGCACCCGGCATCAGGCCGACGGCATCGTGGTGACGCCCTCGCACAATCCGCCGCGCGACGGCGGCTTCAAATACAACCCGCCGCACGGCGGCCCGGCCGACACCATCGCCACCGATGCCATCGCCTCGCGCGCCAACGAGCTGCTGCGCAACGGCCTGGCCGAGGTGCGGCGCACCAGCCTCGCGCATGCGCTGGCCACCAAGGTGGAGCGCTACGACTACCTGGACCGCTATATCGGGGACCTACCCAATGTGCTGAATCTGGACGCCATTCGGGGCGCGGGGATCCGGCTCGGCGCGGATCCGATGGGTGGCGCGTCGGTGGACTACTGGGAGGAGATCGGGCAGCGCTACGATCTCGAGCTCGAGGTGGTGAACCCGTTCGTTGATCCGACCTGGCGGTTCATGACGCTCGACGGTGACGGGCGGATCCGGATGGATCCCTCCTCGCGCTACGCCATGGCCTCACTGGTCGCGATTCGCGATGATTACGACATCTCCACCGGCAACGACGCGGACGCCGACCGGCACGGCATCGTGACTCCCGATGCGGGACTGATGAATCCGAACCACTACCTGGCGGTGGCGATCGAATACCTGATCGCCAATCGGATGGGCTGGGACGCGCTCACCAAGATCGGCAAGACGGTGGTGACGTCCTCCATGATCGATCGGGTGGTCGGCGTGCTGGGCCGCGACGTGTACGAGGTGCCGGTCGGCTTCAAATGGTTCGTGCCCGGATTGTTCAGCGGCAGCCTGGCTTTCGGCGGTGAGGAATCGGCCGGGGCGTCGTTCCTGCGGATGGACGGCACCGCCTGGACCACAGACAAGGACGGCATCCTGCTGGCCCTGCTGGCCGCGGAGATCACCGCGGTCACCGGCCAGAGCCCGTCCACCCGCTACGCCGAACTCGAAAAGCGCTACGGCGCGCCCGCATACGCGCGTGTCGACGCCGCCGCGACCCCGCAGCAGAAGGCCCGGCTCGCGGCGTTCACCCCGGACATGGTCACCGCCACCGAGATCGCGGGCGAACCGATCACCGCCGTGCAGACCCGCGCCCGCGGCAACGGCGCCTCACTGAGCGGCGTCAAGGTCATCACCGAGAACGCCTGGTTCGCGGCCCGGCCGTCGGGCACCGAGGACAAATACAAGATCTACGCCGAATCCTTCCAGGGGCCCGAACATCTGGCCCAGGTGCAGGCCGCTGCCGAGGAGATCGTCGGGCACGCGCTGTCGGGCGACTGACGAGCCGCGAGTGACACCGTGGCCGCGAGGCGACAACGGCCGTGCGGTGGGCCGGTGCTGCGGACATCCCGATGGCCGTATCGGTGCCGGGTGCGTTCGTTGCCCGCAGGACCGAGGAATCGCCGGGGACGAGACGGTGTTCGATGGTGCGGCGGTATAACGCGGCCGGACCGGGGTGGCGCCCGCGCGGGATCGGCCCGGTGCGCGCTGCACGTCTACTGACGGTGTCGGCGGACTGCCCGGTGGATCAGCGGTGCGAGTGGACGAATTGGATTGCGGATGAATCGGATCGGGATGTGGTGAACGAAGTGGCTCGGTGCGGTGAGTAGGGCACAGGATGCGGCGACCGGCAGTGGGCGGTTGCCGGTGGAGATCTGGGTGCTGGTGGGGTCGGCGTTCACGATCGCCATCGGGTTCGGTTTGGTGGCACCGGCTTTGCCGCAGTTCGCGCGGAGTTTCGACGTCGGGGTGGCGGCGGCTTCGTTCATAGTCAGTGCGTTCGCACTCATGCGGTTGTTGTTCGCGCCGTTGGCGGGACGGCTGTTGCAGCGGCTGGGGGAGCGGCCGGTGTATTTGACCGGGTTGCTGATCGTGGCGGTGTCGACGGGGGCTTGTGCGCTGGCACAGAGCTATTGGCAGCTGCTGGTGCTGCGATCGCTGGGCGGGATCGGGTCGACGATGTTCACGGTGTCGTCGCTGGGGCTGGTGATCCGGATGTCGCCGCCCGCCGAGCGCGGGCGGGTGTCGGGGGTGTACTCGACGAGTTTTCTGATCGGGTCGATCAGTGGGCCGCTGGTCGGGGGCGCGCTGTCGTTCCTGGGCTTGCGTGCGCCGTTCCTCATCTACTGTGCGGCGCTGCTGATCGCCAGCCTGATCGTGTATGTGGCACTGCGGGATTCGCCGCTGGCGCTGCCGGAGACCGCCACCGGCATCCCCGTGATGACGTTCCGCGAGGGGTTGGCGCGGCCCGCCTACCGGGCGGCGCTGTGGGCCAACTTCGGTAACGGCGCGGCGGTTTTCGGGGTGCGGATGGCGCTGGTGCCGTTGATCGTGGTGGAGGTGCTCAAGCAGGACGCAGCCCTGGCCGGGGTGGCGTTGACGGCGTTCGCGGCGGGCAATGCCTCGGTGCTGTTCCTGTCCGGGCGCTGGTCGGACACGCTGGGCCGCAAGCCGTTCCTGATCGTGGGGACGCTGGTGTGCGCGCTCGGCACGGCCGGGATCGGGTTGTCGCCGACGCTGCCGTGGCTGCTGGCGGCCTCGGCGGTCGCGGGGGTCGGGTCGGGGATGTTCGCGCCCGCGTTGCAGGCGGCGGTCGCCGACATCATCGGTCCGGGGCGGCGCGGCGGGCCGGTGCTGGCGGGTTATCAGATGTCGGCGGACCTGGGAACGTTCCTGGGGCCGTACGCGATCGGGCTGCTGGCCGATCGGGTGTCCTACGGGGTCGCGCTGGGTGCGACCGGTGTGCTGCTGGCGACCGCGTCGGCGGTGTGGCTGCTGGTTCCGGACACGCTGCGGCGCAAGGAACCGGTACCCACCACCACGTGAGTGTGGCGGGGGCAATCGGTGCCGTGGGTCGGCTATCGCCGGGACCGGTGCGTCGGGCAGAGTGTCACGCGTGAGCAATCCGACTTCGAAGCACACTCCGCAACCGGTGTCGAGCAAGACCACCTACGCGCTCGCCGGTGTCGCGCTGGTCGTGGTGGCGTTGATCGTGGTGGCGCTGTACATGTGGAATCGCGGCGGCAGCAACCAGATCCGCAATGACGGGTACGGTCCGGCGCACGATCCCGCGGTGACCGTGGCGCTCGACTCCGACGGTGCGATCGTGCTGGGCAAGCCGAATATCGCGAAAACGGTGGAGATTTTCGAGGATCCGCTCTGCCCCGCCTGCGGTCAGCTGGAGAAGACCCACGGCCAGGAGCTGGCCCAGGCGCTGGACCAGGGCAAGATCTCCGTCCGGTACCGCCTGGTCAACTTCCTCGACCGCAACTCGGGCAGTAAGGACTACTCCACCCGCGCTGTGGCCGCCAACGAGTGTGTCGCGCAGGCGGGCGACGGTCCGATCTATTCGAAGTTCCACTCGCTGCTGTTCACCACCGACCAGCCCGCGGAGGGCGGCTCCGATCACAACAACCAGGAGCTGGCGTCGATCGCCAAGCAGGCCGGTGCGGGTGACGACGTCGCCAAGTGCATCACCTCCGGCGACCGCGCCGACACCGCCCGCGGCCACGCCGAAACTGCGCTGAAGGGCCTGCCCGGAACTCCGGCCGTTTTCATCGACGGCAAGAAGGTCGATACCGGTAACGACAACTGGCTGGCCGACGCCATCAAGTAGTACTCCGCCTGCGCGTGGAATGATTTGCGCTGCAGGACTTTTGGGCGGGGTGCGGCCCATCTCGGGGGAACGGGTTTGGGCCGCACCCCTCGAAGGGAGCCGGGCTGTAGGGCCCGGCTCCTTGGCTTTTCAGGGGTGGAAGTTCAGGTGGGGCGCGGTCAGCGGTGGGCTGCGCGGTCCGGGAGGTCGTTGTCCGGGGTGGTGCGGGACAGCTGGGGATGGATCAGGACGTGGTTGTCGACCGGGTAGGCGAGGTCGGCGGGGAAGGGGCGACTCGGGAGTTCGGGGGAGTCGGGGATGGAGCGCAGGGGGCGCGGGTAGGGGGTGGAGGGGGCGTCGATGTCGGTGTGGGGGAACAGGTATCGCGCGCCCTCGCGGACCGTTTCGTGGATCTCACCGCTGGGGTCGATCCAGCGCATCCGGTCGGTGTCGGCGAGGTAGACGCGCCACGGCTGTTTTCCCTTGTCGGCCAACGACTTCAGGCGATGGTGGTGGGTGCACAGTACGGCGCGGTAGGCGTTCTTCGGCTGGACCGCGGGGCGGTCGGGTCGCCAATCGAACTGCACCAGTGTGGTTTCCGCGGCGGGCATGGTGCAGCCGGGGAAACGGCACAGGCCGTCGACGGCGCGGACCTCACGGGCGGGCGCGTTCGAGAAGGCCCGCACGGGAACGATCTTCGTGAGGCTCACCGGTTCGGCCGGCACCCGCGCGGGCGTGCCCTCGTGCCCGGAGCCGACCATGACGCGTTCCCAGGGCGCCTGCGGACTGCGGCTGGTGCTGGGCTTCTTGATCCGGCCGTGCGCCGCGTGGCGGGTATCGGCCAGCGGGTCGGAACGGGGCGCGGGCTGCTGCTGTTCGGGCGCGGCGGGGAGTTCGGTGGCGGGTTCCAGGGCGGCCTCGTCCGGGAAATACTCGGGAATGACCTGGAAGCGGGCATGTTCGGCGAGCGTGCGGGCGAGCGCGGCGTCGACCGGGCCGTAGCCGGACAGAAAGGCGGGATCGTCGCGCAGGCCGAGCAGGGTTTCGGCGGAGACGCCGACCTGGATCAGCGGGCGGCGTGGGGTGGCGGGAGTGTCGGCTTTCGGGCAGTCGACACCGCGCCCGCAACCGCAGTTCAGATGTCCCGATCCGTCGGCGAGGGCGATGAGCGCGTCGGCCCGCCGCTGCGCCATATTGCGCGGATCTCCTTCGCACACTTGCAGACTCATCTCGCGTAGCCGCATGGCCAGCGCCTGCGCACCCGCGGCGGGCAGCAGGCCGTCGAAGACCGCCATCCCCTCCTGTACGGCCCGGATGCGCACGTCGCGATCGTTCTCGCGGTCCTCGCGCCGCCGCTGCTCGCCGTGGGGGTCCAGCCGGGTCACCCAACGCTGCGCGGTCTGCCGCAGCCGCGCCGGATCCGACCGGATGGCCGCGTCGATCAGCTTGGGCTCCAAGGTGTCCCGCACCTCACGCGGAAGCCCGCGCAGGCTGTCGGTGATCACCTGCACCCGCGACAGATCGATGCGCCCGGCCGCGAAGGCGAGCTTGGTCTGCGGTAGCGAGTCCAGCGCGAGCCCGATGTCGATGAGCGCCGACGCCACCCCCTCCGAAACCTGCACCGCCACCGCGATCTCGGCGGCCGCGAACTCCCCGGCCCGCACTCCGCCGGCTCCCGGTTCTGCGTTCTGAGCCCGGTGCCGCCGATACACCTCCCGGACCGCCGTGACCTCCGCCGCCTGTGCGAACGCCGCAGCTCCGTGTGCCCGCCTCAGCGCGTCGATCAGCTCGTCCTCGCCCATCGCCTCCACCTCTCGGCTATCGAACATGCGTTCGAGACTACCTCGAGAAGATCGTCGTTACCAGCCTCTGTGCAGGCGATTTGGTTTCCCCGACACCCGTCGTGTAACTTCGTTCAAGCAAGCGGGGCAACGCCCGGCTCGCATGCAACTGAATACGGGGCTATGGCGCAGCTGGTAGCGCACCTCACTGGCAGTGAGGGGGTCAGGGGTTCGAATCCCCTTAGCTCCACCAATCGTGTCATTGCACGAACCGACTCCATTGGGGCTGGTACCGCGGAAGCGGTACCAGCCCCAATGTCGTTTCCGGGTTGGGGGATGCGGAAGGTGGGGACCAAGCGATCGGGGCCGGTGATGGCTACCCGGGCAACGAGGGTCTCGATCAACGCCTTGGCTTGAGTGCGGGTGCCGGTGGCGATGATTTCCGCGATGTGGTCGGCGATGCCATCCAAGGTTGAAGGTTGCGGGGCTGTGGGTTCGTTGGCCAGGGTGGCGGTGAGTTGGTCGTGGCGGGTGGCGAGCTGGGTTGTCTTGGTGCGCAATTCGCCGAGTCGTCCGGCTAGGAGCCCAGGATCGAGGGTGCCGTTTTCGAAGGCATTCAGATAGCGGTCGATCGCCTGCTGGGCCTTGGCAAGTTCGGCGGTGACGGTGGCCAATTCGGCACAGATTTCGCTGCTGGCGTCTCGGTGGTGCCGCTGCTGAGCGTGGATGGCTTGGCTGATCAGGTCGTGGCGGGTGCGGTAGAACTTGCCCAGGGCTTCGAGTACAGCTGCGTCCACGGAGTCGGCATCGAGTCGGGTGAAATCGCACTTGTCGCTGTCATAGCGGGCGCGAGTGAAGCAGGTGTAGTAGCGGTAGGTACGTGAGCGGCCAGTGGCACGGGTGCCGATCATGGCGCGCCCACAACACGGGCAACGCAAGCGGCCGGTCAGCAGGTAGTCCGACGAGTTCGCGGCGCGGTGGGCATGGGATTCCCCGCGTGCTTCGAGGACCGATTGGGCGCGGTCGAAAGTGTCGGTGTCGATGATGGCGGGGTGGGTGTCGGTGACGGTGGTGTCGCGGAAGGTCAACTCGCCGAGATAGATCCGGCTGTTGAGGATACGCAGCACGTGATGCCCGGACCATTCACGGCCGGTGCTGGCGCGATGCCCCCGCGTATTCAACTCCGCAGCGACGGCACGGGCACCCAGACGACGGCATGAGTAGAGCTCGAAGATTATCCGCACCACCACGGCTTCGGCCTCGTCAACAACAAGAGTTTGGGTGGTCTTGTCGACCTGGTAGCCGTAGGGACGTTTGCCGCCCTTCCAGAGTCCTTTAGCGGCTTTGCGTTCCATTCCGGCGATGACGCGGTCGATGATGGTGTCGCGTTCGAATTGGGCGAACATGCCCAGCATCTGCACCAGCATGCGGCCCATGGGTGTGGAGGTATCGAATGGTTCTGTGGCGGAGCGGAATACAACCTTGGCCCGATCGAGTTCATCGAGCAGAGTGACCAGGTCGCGCAGGTTGCGGGAGAAGCGGTCAACTCGGTAGACCACGAGCACATCGATGACCCCAGCGCGCGCAGCTTGCAGGGCGCGCTGCAGACCTGGCCGTTCGGTACTGGCACCGGAAGCGTCGTCGGTGAAGCTGGCAGAGTGTCGCCAGCCGGGTTGGGAGTCGATGTAGGAGTCCAGGCGGGTGTCCTGGGCTTCGATGGAGTAGGGCTGGTTGTCTTCGGTGGTGGAGCGGCGGGTGTAAGTCCCCACCCGCACGTCCTGTTCCCATGCGGCCGCGTCGGTGGAGATACGCGAAGGTGAGGATTTCTTGCTGCCTGCCATGCTGCCGGTCCTTCCCATCGATACACGCTTCTCGTAAACATGAATATCCGAAACAACCTGTGGCGGAACGGAATTCGGACTCATGGTTTCGTCCGGTACATCGCCGGGTCCATTGTCCCTCGATCCGATTTCGAATGTATTGGTGTGGCCGGTATTTCGCTGGCTGCGTTTCATGCGGCGTTCCGTTCGCCGTTGTCGGTGTGCTGGCGGTGGGTCCATGCGGTGATGAGGTCGGCGAGGAGGGTGACGGCGTGGTCGTGTTGGGTGGTGATGAGCGGTTCGGTGTCGGCTCGGTCGATGTGCCAGCGTTGGCGGGCGAGGTCGCGGGCAGGCGGCATGGTGGGCGCGGTGTCGGTCGGGGCGTGTTCTCCGGGTTCGGGGCGTTCCATCGAGGCTCCTGTTGGATGTTCGGCGTATGGAGTGGCGTCACCCATGTACTGGCAGGAGCACCCGCGTTTATCCGGGTACGGGACGGGAATTGATTCAATTCCGTGTTCCGTGGTCAAAGTTCGGACTCGATCATGGGCACGCTGCCTGCCGGGCATACGAGGGCGTTGCGCCTGTTAACTGCCAAGAAGGGGCCCGATTTCGACATTTCAGTGCGAAACGGTTCGATAACGATCGGTGTCGCCACCGACGAGCGCCCCAGGAGTGATGCCTTGCCCCTGGGGCGCTTTGGATGTGGTCGCGGCGGTGCGTGAAACGCGGCCCGCCTCTCTCGTGGGCTCGTTTCGCTGCGCCTGCTGTCTTACTCGGCTGATCCCGAAATCCTCGGTCGACCACCTCGATCCTGCGACTGAGCACGGTCCGTTGCCCCGCGATCCAAAGCGAGTTGGATACTTCGTGCGCCTCCGCTCGGATTCTGGTGCTCGAAATCGATGACCTCGAGCGGGTCGACGTCGATAACCTCTGCGATCAGTCCGGCTTCCTCAAGTGCGGCCAGATCTTCGCGCGCGACCGCGAGCAGGTCGTCGGTTGTGATTGCCGGGCCGACTCTGCCGTCGTGCCCGACCGGTGCCCAGGACCCGTCGTGATACTGCAGCCAACCGGCGGGCCGGTCCCCGTTCAGCAGCGCTGTCACGGCTTCGGTAGACATCCCGGTGCCTACCTCGTGAGGCGAGGGGTTCGGGCCCAGGTGTTCCCGGGTGACACGGTGATCACGGTGGCGACCTCGAGCAGCTCATCGGGGATCATGTGGTCGTCGAAATGCTCAGTGCTGGGCACGATTACGGTATCGACGTCTAAGCGGGCGATGGCCACCCGCAGGCGGTGGACGCGATCTTCGGTGTGTTCGCTGAACACAATTGTCTTCCGCAGGTCGTAACCAGTTCGCTTGGCGGCGGCGAGGATTCGCAGCTCGTCTCGGGGCTGGTTCAGTCCCGAGACATCACTGCGCAGGAAACCCAGAGCGGATGGCAGCAGGCCCATGGTCACCACCTCCGGCTGATCGGGACGTAGGTGTGTGGCGGCTCGGCGGCGAGTCTGGCCTGAATGTCGGCGACGGTCAGCCGTGGCTTCATGTGCCGTGCGCTGTCGGTGACGCCGTAGTCGGCGGCGCGGCCGAGGACGGCGGTGACGAACAGCAGTAGCGAGATCAGTGTGGCGACGAGGATGATCGTCATGTCGGGTGTGCTCCTGGTCCCTGGAACGGTTCTGGAGTGCACCCGGCGCCTGGGGATTCTGGTTCCGGTGTCGGGTGCATCATGACCGTGACACGTGCCACAATTGACCAGGGGCACAAACTGTCCCCCTATCCCGTTGCGGTCCGTGCGGAGATGTCGCCATGGTGCAAGACAACGAATTCGGCCCCCGATTGATGCGCTTGCGTCGCCAAGCAGGCATGACCCGCCCGATGCTCGGCGAACTCGCCGGCCGCTCGGGTAGCTGGGTTAAATCCCTCGAGACCGGCCGCCTGAAACTGCCGCGCCTGCCCATGCTCATCCGCCTGGCCGAGATCCTCGACCTCAACGACCTGACCCAGCTCACCGGCGAACAGCCACTGGCCCGCTCGCTCTACGCGAAGGCAACCCACCCCGCCCTACCCAAAGTCACCGAGGCCCTTGCCTCGTATCCGGTCACGCCCAGCACCAACGACGCGGACCTGTCACCTGAAGCGCTCGCCGCGCGCGTGCAGCAGGCGTGGGTTCTGTGGCACGGTGCGGCCCACCAGCGTTCGGCTGTGGCGACCTTGCTGCCGAATCTGTTGTGCGACACCCGTGTTGCGGTGCGACAGCTTGATGGCAAGGACCGGCGCAGGGTGCAGGCACTGCTTGCGCAGGTCTACCACCTCACCCAGCTGTATCTGTCATTCCAGCCACCAGCGGCACTAGTCCTGATGTCCGGCGACCGCGCCATGACCGCCGCCCAGGACGCCGACGACCCGCACGCGATGGCCGCCGCAGCCTGGTACGTCAACCACGTCTACCGCGACGCGGGCGAGGAACACGAAGCACGCGCCGTGCTGGCCAACCAGATGTGCGCGCTCCTGAGCCCCGACAAAGCAGGCCCCGACCTCGCGCTGTGGGGACTGCTACATCTGGCAATGGCCCTGTCCTACGCCAAGATCGGACGCGAGGGCGACGCCCTTCGCCACTGGGACGAAGCCGACCGGGCCGCGCGGGCATTGGGCGATGAATACGTGCACCCGTGGCTCATCTTCGGCCGCGCCATGGTCGACGCCTACATGATCACGATCCAGGCCGACCTCATGCACAGCGGCTACGCCATCCAACAGGCCGCCAGGGTCGACCTGGGCACGATGCCCTCGGCCACCCGCCGCAGCTTCCACACTGCCGAAACCGCACGCGCACACCACATGCGCGACGAACCACTCGCCACCGTGACACTGCTGTCTAAGGCGAATCGGGAATCACCGGACACCTTCGGGTTCTCCCTCTTCGCCCGCTCCGCAGTACCCGACCTCGTCGAGGGTGGCGGCGCGACGGTCCGAGCCGACGCCGAACAGCTCGCATCGGTACTCGGACTCGAAGTCTGACAACGCTGACGTTCCCATGATCTGCAGTCTCCGTTGCTGTCGGCTTCAGATCAGCACGCACAGTTGATCTTCGACCGGCCATGCTGACGGGTTCGGTGATGTGCGAAGTTCCTCGGCAGGGGTATTCGACGTAGTCAGCAGCGGTGACTGGGAAGATCTCCCGGTGGCCTACAACATGGACGAACTCGAGGCACTGGTTCGGCAGCGCAACCCCTACGCGACCAGGCTCAAAGTTGAGCAGTTCCCCTCGGGAGCGGTCGATATCGGTGTAATGCTGAACGATCACTTCGGTGTGATCCAGGGGAAGGGCGCCGAATGGGTGCGTCCGTCGACCTCCCCGCGGAGGAGAGCTTCATGGGTGACATGCTGGTCTTCACGTCGCTGGAAGACGCGTTGACCGCTGTTCGGCGCCTGCTCATTGCTGCAGCGGTTACGAACGAGACCGACTGAAGTTCCGAGCGCGATCCCGTAGGCACTCGGCGGGGTTGGCGCTGAGATCGTCAGCGGTTTGAATCGCACGACCAGCGGTGACAAAGGTTTGCGTCAGCGGGATAGCACCTACGAATAAGTAGGGTCTAGCGGATCGGAACAAACTCGATCGGCCACTGCGTGCTGTCATCGAACCGGGCCCCACTAAAGGACGCCCCCTGAAGATTTTCGTTCCCCTTGGTGGTCCAGTCCTTCACAAAGAGAACGTGGTCGGGGCGAGCTTCCGCATAGCTGGTGTCCTCAAATTTCGTGCCGCTGAGATTCGCGCCATCGAAGTAGGCGCCCCTCATATCCGTGCCCCCAAGGTCTGCGCCGCGAAGATCAGCCGTATTGAAATTGGCATGCCTCAACCGAGCCTCCAGGAACCATGTGCGCTGCAAGGTTGAATTATCCAATCTTGCCGATTGCAGGTCTGCGCCCCACAGCGACGCGTCGCTGAGATTCGCATTGTATAGAGAGGCTTCGGTCAGATCGGCTTGCCCAAGTTCTGCACCGGCCAGGTCGGCACCCCGGAGCTGAGCTCCTCGCAGGTTCGCATCCCTCAAATACGCATTCGCGAGGCACGTTTCCGCTAGATCAATCTTCTCGACGCTGGGCGCGCCACGACGACCGATCACAGTCAGCGCAGCTTGGACATCGATCGGGAGCTGCTGGTCTTTGACCTTGCCGCACTCCGGCCCGATGGGCGAATGGCCTCGAACAAAGGAGCCGAGAACCTCGAAGATCGTTGGCCGATCAGCTGGCGAATCACCCGCGAGCCGTTCAAGTAGATAAATTCCTCCCAGCCGAACGTCCACGGCACTGTTCCCCAGCTGCCCTGTTGCCTTCGCGAACCGCTCAGTGGTCGCAGTTTGCCGGGCCAATCCATATTGATCACTCGTCGCATGCAGTGATTGGCTGGTGAACCACAGCGCCGCAAGCGCCGCCACCGTGGTTGCCATCGATGCCAGCTTCGCCCAGCCACCCCACCCAAACAACGCGCGGGTAGTGCGCCGCATCCGACTACGGCGAGTATTCGGACGACGGAGCGAGTGGATGCGATTCTGTCGGCGCCGCGCACCGGCTGCCCGCGTTTGAGAAGTCACCGCACGATGATCCACCAAAAACGTTGCCGTGCTGACCTTTTCGATACCTGCCTGCGGTTTTGCCAATGATTATTGCGCAGGGGGTAGTCGGTTTGGAGCGTGACGCCGGCGTCGAACAAAGCCTTTGACGCACGACCACCCCTCAATCATGATGGCGCGCAGAGCGTTGTTACAGCGTCCGTACAGCCACCCACGGGCGCCAGCGCGGGCAACAGTAGGCTGCTGCTCAGCTCACCTGAAAAGCGTTCCCGGTGGCAGGCAGGCGTTGAGCGGTGTACGACATCCCGCTGCCTTCGAACTGGCCGAAATTGAACCTCATGCCCTCGATTAGGTACGCACCCATCACCAGCGGATCGTCAAGACGGACGGATTCGCCCATGTTGAACGCCTCGTCGCCGTCGAACTCAAAGCTGGCCTGCAGCCCGTCCAGTTCAAGATTGATGGGCTGGATCAACGGAACGTCACCGCGAACAACCAGCTGTCCGTGGATGTTGACGAGCGCACGGTCGATCAGATCGTCAATAGCATCGAACGCGTCGGCCAGCTCCTTCGGTCGACCGTTCAGCTCAGCGATGACCTCGGCGACACGCTGTCGGCGGTACTGGTTGCGCCGTTCGTTGCGTGCAGGCTCGTACTCGTTGACCGCACGCGGATTTAGCAGCACCCCTACCCGGCGCCGTGCGTCGTCGAGGACGTGCCGATCTTGTTCGGTCAAGGCTGCGGCGAGATCGGCGTAGCGTTGCCATTCGCCGGAATTGGTGAACGCCGCCACGACATTCTGTGCGCTACTGAGGACTTCATGGCTGTCGAGTCCGAGCACGACCGCCACGGAGGGCGGCGCCGGTTCGGCCTGCAGGTTCGCTTGCAGGATCGGCTGGCTCCAGGGCAGCCGCCGCGAGTATTCAGGCGATCGCCGATAGCCGCGCGGAGAGAACTGCGGTACGGGGATAGCCGGGTACAGAGGCAGTCGGCTACGCACCCATCCCACCGTCGACTCCACCGCGTGCCCGAGCGGCGCGATCGTCCGCAGGTAGTCGCACACTTCGCCGGTGAGATGGACCAACGGCATCTGTTGGGCAAGCTGTCCCCATGCGCTCGTCCACAGTGGTGTCTCGGTCAGCACGGTGACCCCGGCCTGCATGTTCCGCAGTGCCTCAGTGACGGTATCGTCACTGTCGTTGTGCGCGGGATGGCGTGCTAGGAAAGTCTGGACTAAGGGGCTGTCCGACCACGTCGCAGCCAGTGCCTGCACTGCAGGCCAGACGTCTTCAGTCGACATGATTCATCCTTGTCTATCAACAGTTTTCGCCATGTCGGCAACCAGGATCATAGCCAAGTCCTGCCCACCATCGCGTTGATAATCTGCTGGAGGTCGCGAGATGCGCTCTGTGCCGCACTGGTGGTAACGAATGAGTCCACACGACCGCGACCGGTCCACCCCTCAGGGTCGGAGAGTTCACCGACAAGGACTTCCTCCCCAGCGGTGAGCTCGGCGAGCTCACGGAACCACACGCCGCGGTCTCGTTCGTCGTCAACTTGGTGCTCGGAGATCGCGAACTGGATCTGCTGAGACGCCGCCGCTGTCAACGCTTCGCCATCAGAACCGGGGAGTCCCATCTGCGAGGACAAATCAAGGCGATGCTGCAGTAGCGCGGTGGAGTGCTCCGCGAGCATCGCGCGCGACTCCTGCTGGTTCTGCGGCACAGGTACACCCGACAATGCGGGCGCGGTGAGAAGTTGTTCAAGCCAGCGGTGCCAAATGCGGACTGCGACCGTCAACGGCCCTTGCCCGTCGCTTAGCGGGAATGTCCATCCCGACTCAAACACGGCACGATCGGGCGCGGCGCTTCCCAACCAGCCTTCGACGCCTGCTCCGACGGTCGCCACCACCCGTCCGTTGGTGTCCTGCCAGTAGGCGACCGTCGGACGGGCCTGGGTGGTAGGGAGCAGGAGGTCCAGGTGCCGATTGGTCTCATCGAACCAGGCGTCCTCGGGCGGGCGCCTCTCGTAGGGCGCGACGTTGACCGCGGTGAAGGGCAGATCCCGGGTGAGTCGATCGGCCAACCCGACAGCTATTCCGGAAAGTTGAGCCAGGAAGCGCGCCCGGGCCCGATCATATTCACAAAGCCGGTCGGGCAACTTCGCAAGCGAACGACTCAACGCTACTGCCGCCAGGAAATCGGCGAACGAGTCGTGAATCGGACGAACCGTATCGAAGGGTGCCGACCGGACAATCCCTGTTTCAGAACCGAATTCACGCAGACGCCGCACAGTCACCGAATGGCCGGCGTTGGTGAGCCGCTCGGCGGATTGATTCAAGAGCGAACCCCACTCAAGGGTGTCGCAGTAACGCTTCTGCCCGTCGAGGAGTGTGGCGTAGGCTATCCCGAGCCCGGCAATAAGAACGCTGGCGTCGGGGTAACCGCGCTCTTCTGCAATATTCGAGATCACCGTGTGAAAGATCAGGGCGGGACTGGACGCGGTGCCCTTCAACGCAATCGCCCGGGCTCCGAGCAGCAGCATCAGAGGGTTGTTCGCTGCCTCGTGCATCACATGATCGACCTGACGGACCAGCCACAGCGCGGTATCGGTGTCTAGCTGATAGAAGCTCTTCACGATCCGGCACTGCTCGTCTTCAGACATCGGACAGACCATGAGGTCGGTGGTGGTGACCGACCGGGTAAGCATGGCGCGCATTGCCGTGAGCCCGCGCCCGATCAATACCAGGTCGGCACGTCGGTCCGCCGTCAGGAACTGTTTGAACTCATCCTCAAGCTCCTCCCGCGTCCCGACTGGGATCTCGGTTACCCCGTCGACGGCGATGACGACGTCGGGGTCGGCCAAAGCTGCGGTACCCACTGCGGGATGAGCACCGATGAAGGTGTGCCGGTTAAGCCCCCCTGCGACCAGCGCCGCGAGCCGGCCGGGTATGTAATCCTCGGCGCTGACCGCGATTACCACCGCGCCGCGCTCGGCCGCGCGGCGCTGCATGTCGAGTACGACCGTGGACTTCCCGCTGCCCGATGCCCCAGCCAACAAGCGGACCGCATTTTTTTGTGCCCAGTTCTCCAGAAGCTGCGGCTCGGCTGCCGACCCGATGCCGATGGCAACGTCCGGCCGACACGCCAGCTCGACCGGTGAAACGTCGGGGCGTGCGAGGACCGACGCGCAGAATTTGCTCTTGAGCGAGGCATCCCATTGCGTGCTCGGTATATGGTCTTGCGGCGTTGCCAGCAACGCCAGCACTTCGTCGCGCGCGATGATCCGGGCGTCGTCGTCGGCCAAGCCGCTGCGTTCAGTGACGGTGTTGATCAGCTCAAGTACAACCCAACGACTCCGTTCTTCGGCTTCGGCCGTGCTGGTTACGTTAGGTAGGAGCGCCCTTGCGCGCTTCTGCGCCGCGTCGATGAGATCGGCATAGGCCAGCCCTTCGGCGCGAATAGAGGCCCGCATCAGGGACTCATCGCTGACGACTACGCTTCCCGTCTTACCGGCGATGAGCTGGCGGATATCGTGCATGTCGCCCGACGCGGCCCTTTCCAGCGCATCGCGCACTTTCACGCCCGTCGGGCCGAGCCGCCCGTCAGTGACGAATTCATAGGTGGCCCCGGGATTATCACCCGCCAGCCCCGACCAGCGAACCAGCTCGTCGATGAGCTCCTGTTGACCCCAGGTATCACTCTGATTGCGCAGTTTGAATTGAGAACCTTTGACAAGATGTCCATCCTGCGAACGGATTTCGACGTCAATGATGTCGTTCTCCGCCTCGACGCGGATGGCATGCAGGCTGGGGTCTGCGGCGATGGTCAAGGCCATTTGCACGGCCTGGGCGTGCTGATAGGCGAACCCTGCCGATGCATCGACACCGCCCATATAGTCTGCATCCTTTCCTGGATAGCGCCGGGCTGACCCCAGCCGCAGATTCTATCGCCGTCGCTGTGGTGGCCGTCGGCGACTCGGGGTAGTCCGGCGGGTCATGACGTGGCAACGTCATAGGACCAGACATCCAATGGGGAGTTCGAATCTGCCGCTGGCACTGCTTCGATCACGCCGCACAGCGTCCTCACCATCGGATCGCCGGACCTGAATCGATTCTGTGGACACGAGTTCTCAGGAGTCGTTCTCAAGGATGATCGGCTCTGACGGATCGGAACCCGCGGCCAGGTTCGTTATGCCAGCTCTCGCCCGGTTCGAGTCGAGAACGGCGCGGATGTCTGGTGCGTCGGGGTTGAAGGCGGCTTCGTTGTAGGGCTGGCCGGTGCCGGTGTGGTGGGCTATGCGGGGGCCGCGTTCGGGTAAGTCGGCCAGGTGGAGTCGTCGGGTAGTGGTGTCGCTCTGGGGTGTCCACAGTGCCCAGACCGGGCCTGTAGGTCCGTCGGGATGCGAATGGTCGCGGGCCGTGGTAGCGATCACGACGCCGGGCATATTGCCGGACAACGCCCGGTGCAGTGCTACCCGTAACGTCGTCTCGCGGCGGGACGAGTGCAGCGAGAACAGCAGGATTCCGAACTCGTCGGTGGGGAAGCGCTGGTAGGCGGCGAGTTTGCCGGTGAGAGTGGTCAATGATTCTGTGCCGGTGTCGTATTCGAGGAAGAACCGCACCGTGCGGTCATGCTGTTCCCAGCAGCCGTACCCGTCGGGGCGCAACCCGATGGTTTCCCCGGAATAGAGGTCCAGGCGGAAGCAGTTGGCGCACTGGCGCTCCGACCACCATTGGGTCAACCCTGCCACCGGATCCGGGTGGGTGGTGTCTCGGTGGAGGGCGGGGTTGCGTTGTGCGGCCAGGGCACAGAAGAAGTCGTTAACCCCGAGACGGTGGGCGAGAGTGGGCGAGCACGCCAGTCGTTCCAGCATCAGGGCGTGCGCACCAGGGGCGGGTGGTTTCTCGGCGTGTGTGGCGGCGATCAGACGTGCGCCGAGATAGCCGAGGGCGTGGCGGGTTTGGCTGGTGCCGCCGCCGTAGAGCGACTCACGGAAGGCGAACACCATGCCCATCTCGCGTAGTTTCCGCAGCCGGTCTTGTGCGCGGCGGGTCGAGGTGAATTCCAGGGCGGCGATCAGGTCGGTGGTGAGCACCTTGTGTTCGGCGAGGATCGAGAGCAGGCGTCGGTCACGGTCGAGCAGACGGAACCACGGACTCGCGTCCGGATGCCCACGACGGTGAACGGCGTGCCCACCGCGCAGCCGGGGGTGTGAGTGCGTATGAGTATCGATACTGAGTCTGGATTTCGCCCCACTACTCCGATTCTGTCGTTGACCGGCGCGGCCGCGGTAGCCATGTTCGGCGTTTGGGGTGGCGGCTATAGGACGCCGAGCGGGCGCCGCCCCAAACGCACTGCCATCCGCCGACCCATCCGCAACCGCACCATCGTCATTACCGGTCATCGGGCACCACCGCCCGCCATTTCCCGGGAACCCACCGGGCGAATCATGATGTCCGGCCCGTCGACCAGCACCGCCCGGTTCGTATGCTGGTCCGTCAGGTCCACCGAATCGAGGCCGATATCGCAGACTATGCGATGTCGGCCTTGTTTCTGTTTCTGGGGAGGTGGTGCATGAGCGAACCCCAGCGTCTGATGACGAATGTCGCTCAACGGATCGTCGGCGCGGTCAAGCGGGCGACCGAAGGCCGGGTGCATCCGGAGTTCGCCGGAACCAGCGGCCGGGTGAAGTCGACCGTGGTCGATGTCGAGGAAGCCGAGCGGCGCAACCTCGCGGCCGTGCAGGCCGCGGCGGAGGGCGGATCCCAACCCCGAATCGGATCACCCGGTCGTCTGGAGACCCTGCTACATCCCAGACGCACCTACCGGCCGAGTTCCGAGGAGAAGGAGATGCGGCGACTCTTCGGCCCTTCGGGTCCGGAGCATCGGATCGTCGGTCAGCACGACGAAATGGCAACGGCGGGTAGCGATCTCGAGCGAGGCGCGGTCAAGAAGCAGGTCTACCGCGCGGAGTCGACCGATGGCGCCCGCGCCCGCGCCATCGTCAAACCCTTCACCGGTGAAATCCGCACGCGGCGGGCCATCTTCCGGACGCCGGGCGCGCAGGGTGCGCGCGAGGTGGGTATGTACCGCCTCAGCAATATGCTCGGCTGGGATCGGGTGCCGCCCGCGGCGCTCGTCGAGGACGCGGCCGGGTTGGGTCCGAGCGCGGTGATGAAGTGGGTGCGGTCCCACGACAGCCTCGAGGTGTCGAAATACGATGTGGCCGACCAGCATCGGATGGCGGTGCTGGACTACATCGGCGGCAATTCCGATCGCAATCCGTCGAACTTTCGCACCGTCTTCGAGCATGGCCGGCCCCGGCCGGTCGCGATCGATCACTCGCTGACCTTCCCGGAGTACCGGGACGCGGAGTTCGGGATCAGCTCGGAGTTCATCGGGACGCACATGGCGACGAACGCGCCCCTGCACGCCGACGTCCTGCGCGATGTGCGTGCCCTGCACCCGGATGCGTTACGGTCCGGACTCCGGGATCTCGGCATGAGCGCCGACGCGACCGAGGGTGCGGTGGCGCGGCTTCGGGAGATCCAGACCAACGGCAGAATCACCGGCGAGGCATGGCATCCGGGCAAGTTCATTTGAGGATGGTGATGACGAAATGGATGAATACACACCGACTCTGATCGCGCTGTACGACTGTGGCGCATGGGATCCCGAGCGGGTGGCCGAGTTTCGATTGACGGTCGCAGGCACCGCGGCCCTCACCATCGTCGCGGCGGGTGGATGCCGGATCGCCGAGGAATGGCACGGTTCCGGCATCGAGATCCTCGATACCGGAACCCGGGTGCTGCCCGCCGAGGGCGCCCGGTTCATGCGCGCCCTGCTCCAGCCGTTCGGCATGAGCTACTACGACATCGTTGACGAGTCGCCGTAGCCGGTGCGGCCGGTTTTTCCCCGACCGCACCGGGTCATGGTGTGCCAGAGGCGATTATCAGAAGGAGCCGGTGCTCGGCTTGGGGGTGGTGGTGGGGGTGGTGGTCACGTCGGCGACGGTGACCGCCTGGGTGGTGGTCGAACCGGAGACGCCGGTGCGGCCGGAGAAGGTGGCGGTGATGTTGTAGTTGCCTGCGGCGCCGGGGGTCCAGCCGATGGAGGCGGTGCCGTTGGCGGCGACGGGGATGGTGCCGAGGACCTGGTCACCGGCGTTGAACTGGATGGTGCCGCCCGCGGCTGCGGGGGAGACGGTCGCGGTGAGGGTGGTGGGGGTGTTGACCTTCGCGCCGCTGACCGGGGCGAGGGTGGTGGTCGAGTTGGCGTCGCTGGACACGGTCAGGGACGGGCCCTTGTCGGTGTAGTTGCCCGCGCCGAGGGAGCCGTTGTAGCTCATGGAGGTCGACAGTGGGGTGTCGCGGGCGCAGTTGACGCCGACGGTGTACTGCACCTCGAAGGTCTGCGACTTCGGCGAGATGTTCGGGTACACAGGGTATTTGACGACGCTGAAGGAGGCGCTGACCGAGTCCGGGGCCGAGGTGTCGAGGCTGACCTGGTCGCCGCCCATCTTGCCCGAGCCCGCGACGGGGGTCAGGCAGGTGGGGTGCGCGTCCTTGACCGAGTAGATGTACTCGACCGGGATGCCGGTGCGCTCGAACATCGTTGTGACGGTGATGGTTTCACCGGCGATCGGGGTGGTGTCGGACACCGTGCGGGTGAACTTGCTGTTCCCGTCGGTCCAGGTGACCGTGCCCGATGCGCCGGAGGCGGTGCCGGGGAACGCCGCGACCGCGAGTCCGGCCGCCACCGCGAGCACGGCTGCCGAACCGGCTGCCCGCCGCATATTGCTGTCCATCATTTTGTGTCTCCCACAGACCTCGGGTGTCCCTCGACATCGAGGGTTTGCCGCACCCGAGTCGCAGCATTAGATCACGGTCAAATGGTCAGCGGACCAGTTTCTGAAATGATCGTGAGTCAGTTTTTGCGAAGTGTCTCGATCAAGGGACCGAGACGGGGCGCAGGCAGCTTTCCACCGGCGTCACGATGGAGCAGAGCGCGGGTTTGCGGGTTGGCCGGTAGTTGGCCGGGACACCGCCCTGTGCGGTGATGGCGCGGAACGCGGCGACGGCGTCGGTGGGGCGTCGGGTGAGAGTCGGGTCGTTCTTCGCGTCCACCGTGTAGAGGCCGAATCGCGGTGAGTAACTGCCCCATTCGTAGTTGTCGGTGAGGCTCCAGTAGTTGTAGCCGATCACGTCGATGCCGTCGGCCTTGGCGCGTTGCAGCCAGTACACGGTGTCGCGCAGGTGGTCTGCGCGGTCGTAGCCGTCGGCGCGCGGCGCCCCGTCGTCGGTGGGCATGCCGTTCTCGACCACGTAGACCGGTAGGCCGGGGAACTTCTCGGCGTAGGTCCGCATGTCGTAGTAGATGCCCTCGGGTTCGATGGCGTTCTTCCACAGTTCGCTGCCGAGTAGCGCGGTGGTCGGCGGATTCGACAGGGACGCACCGTAATAGAAGTCCAGGCCGATGTAGTCGAGTTTGGCGCGGACCCGGTCGGCGAACAGGATGTCGGTCAGGTTCTGCACGATCGGGTACTGCGCGATATTGCTGGTGACCCGCGCGCCGGGCTGGCGGGAGTGGATGTAGTCGTAGATCGCGCTGTGCGCCTGCACCAGTCGATCGAACATGGCGGGCGCGTCCAGCAGCCCGATATCGCCGATCTGGATCGATTGCGCGACATAGCCCATCGGCTCGTTGATGGTCACCCACATCGGGTCGTCGGCCGCGTACCGGTCCACCACCCGCCGCATATTGGTCAGCCAGTCGGTCACCATGCCCTGGTTCTTCCAGCCGCCGCGGTCGGCCTCCCAGCCGGGGATCACCCAGTGGTCGAGGGTGAGCATGGGCCGCATCCCCGCCGCGCGGATCTTCGCGATGACCGCGTCGTAGAACCGGAAGCCGTTCTCGTCCCACGCATTCGCCTGCGGCTGCACCCGCGCCCACTCGATGCTGAGCCGGTAAACCTTCAGTCCCATGCCCGCCGCCAGGTCGATGTCCTCGGCGTAGCGGTCGTAGAAGTCGACCGAATTGCCGTAGGTGTCATGGGCTTTGCCGGAGTTCGCGTAGCGGCTCCAATTGCTGTCGGGCGCATGTCCTTCGGACTGGAATCCCGCCATGGCCACGCCCCACAGGAAGTCCGGTCCCAGTGGCTGGACGCTGCTCGGCGCACCGCCCGCGCTGCCGGTTGCGGACCCGCTCGCGCTTCCCGACCCGGACCCGCTGGAGCTGCCCGACCCGGATCCGGAGCCGCTGATATCGGCCGGTGCCGCGCCCGCGGCGGTGGATCCGCTCGCGGTGATGGCCACGGCGGCCAGTAGTGAGCACAGCATTCGAGTACGTCTCATAGCAGCGAAATCTCCCGGAGTGAGGCGAGCACCGGCCGCCGCCCTATCGGCGTGCCGAACTGGCCGGACTTTACTGGTCGAATGTCCAATTCGGGTCGATTTCGGAGCATTGCCCCGCGTCCGGGCGGGCAGGGGTGATGCGGATGCGCGGCCGGGGGGAGACGCCGATAAAGTTCGAGTGGATGAGTCGTTCTACCGCTGTTGCTGTGCCGGAGTCGCTGGACCGCCGTTTCGGGTGGGGGATGTGGCTGGTTCCGGCGTTTTGTGTGGCCTTGACAGCCCTGTGCCTGATGCTGCCGGTGTATCCGTTCAAGCAGATCACCGGCGGGTTCATCGACCTGCAGGTGTATCGGCTGGGCGTGCAGACGCTGTGGCACGGCGGGGACATGTACGGGTCCCTACCGCAGACCACGATCGGTATCGGGCTGCCGTTCATCTATCCCCCGTTCGCCGCGCTGGTGCTGTCGCCGTTCGCGCTGTTGCCGTGGGACGCGGCCCGATTCGGGTTCTTCATCACCTCGGTGGCCGCGCTGGCGCTCTCGTTCTATCTGGTGGCGCGGCGGGTGTGGCCGGGGGAGAACCGCAAGTTGCTCGGGCTGTGGGTGACCGCGTGCGCGACGCCGCTGGGTCTGCTGCTGGAGCCCACGCATTCCACCCTGGATTTCGGGCAGGTCAACCTGCTGCTGATGGTGCTGGTGGTCGCGGACTGCCTGACCGAGAAGCCGAAGTGGCGGCGCGGCATGCTGGTCGGCATCGCCGCCGCGGTGAAGCTGACCCCCGCCGCGTTCATTCTCTACTTCCTGATCCGGCGTGACTTCAAGGCCGCCGCGACCGCCGCGGTCACCGGTGCGGTGGCGACCGTGATCACGTTCGCGATCCTGCCGCACGCGTCGATGAAGTACTGGTTCGGCGGCCTGGGCAATGTGTCCGGGCTCAGCGGTTCGGCGTTCCACACCAATCAGTCGATCCAGGCGGTGCTGGCGCGCTTCGAGATCCAGCGCCCCATGCTCACCATCCTCTGGCTGATCCTGAGCGCGGCCCTGCTGGCCCTGGTCGTTCCGGCCATGCACCGCGCCGCGAACTACCCGCCGCTGGCGCTGGGCATCAACGCTGTTTTCACCCTCCTGGTCTCCCCGATCTCCTGGTCGCATCACTGGATCTGGATCGCCCCGGCCCTGCTGGCGATGCTCGGCTACGCGACCCAGATGCCGTGGCGTCGCGCGGCGGGCTGGTATCTGACGACCGCGATCACCGCCGCCATCTTCGTGATCGGCCCCCAGAACTGGCTGCCCGACGCCGAACATCGCGAATCACATTGGACGCCATGGCAGCACCTCATCGGTAACACCTACGTCTGGTTCAGCGTGGTGCTGGTGGCGCTGTTCCTGTTCAGTACCCGCCATGCGCGACAGATCGACGAGTCGCGCGATCTGACCACCACTGGGTGATCGCTCGGATCACTGGCGTCGAATCGTCCGGATCAACAGTCGGAGTTCGGTTTCCAGCTGGTCGAGCGCCGGGGGAGCGTCGGGTCCGCGGGCTTCGTCGTGCGTGAAGACCGATCGGGCGAGTCCGGTGCCGATCAGCACCAGGGTCAGCAGGTCGATTTCGGTTGCGGGGATCGGTGATTCGATCTCGCCGCGGGCGCTCGCGCGGTCGATGACGATGGCCAGCCGGGCGCGGGTGGCCAGGTAGACCTCCTCGTGCAGGATGCGGCGCAGTTCGGGATTGTGCGCGGCGTGGCCCATGAGCGACAGCAGCGCGGGTCCCGCGCCCGCGTCCAGGACGCGTTGTTTGCGGGTGAGCAGTTCCCGGATGTCGCCGTCGAGGGCGCCGGTGTCGATGTCGCCGAGTTCGTCGAGGGTGATCTGGCGGGTGACGGCGGCGGTCAGTTCGTGTTTGGACGACCAGCGCCGGTACAGCGACGCGGTGGAGGCTCCGGCGCGCTGGGCGACGGCGGCGGTGGTGAAGGCCGCGTAGCCGGACTCGTTGAGTTCCTCGATGGCGGCCGCGATCAGCGCGCGATCCACGCGGGGATCGTGGCGTCGGCCTTTGCGAGGGGCGCCGGGCGGAGTCGTCATGTCATGGATTCTCCCGTATCTCGCCGGAGGTTCCGACCATATACGAAACGGACTGATTTCGTTTCGCATATGGTGGGGGCATGACCATCGCGACCAGCACGCCGATCACCGACACCGTGGCCGCCGCGCGCGCCGTCTTCGACACCGGATCCACCCACCCGCTGCCGCGGCGCGTCGCGCATCTGCACGCTCTGCGAAACCTGCTCGCCGACCACGAGGCCGAATTCGAGGCGGCGCTGTGGTCGGATCTGCACAAGAACGCCACCGAGGCGCAGGTGACCGAGCTCGAGGTGATCCGCGCGGAGATCGCGCACACCCTGCGCCACCTGCGCCGCTGGGCCAAACCCCGCCGCGCCCCGATTCCCCTGGCGCTCATGCCCGCTCGCGCCCGCCTGCGCCCCGAGCCGCTGGGCGTGGTGCTGATCATCGCGCCGTGGAACTACCCGGTGCAGTTGCTGCTCGCGCCGCTGGTCGGTGCGCTGGCGGCGGGCAATACCGCGGTGCTCAAACCCAGTGAGCTGGCCCCGGCGACGGCGGCGGTCATCGCCCGCCGGATCCCGGAGTACTTCCCGGACGGCGCGGTCCGGGTCGTCGAGGGCGCGGTCGCGGAAACCACCGAACTACTGCGCGAGCGGTTCGATCACATCGTGTTCACCGGCAGCGGCACGGTGGGCCGGGTGGTGATGCGGGCGGCCGCGGCACATCTGACGCCGGTGACCCTGGAACTGGGCGGCAAGTCCCCGGTCTGGTTCGACGACGACGCCCATCTCGACGCCGCCGCGCGCAGGCTGGTGTGGGCGAAGTTCGTCAATGCCGGACAGACCTGTGTCGCCCCCGATTACCTGATGACCACACCCGAGCGAATTCCCGCCCTGGTCAACGCATTGCGCACGGCGATCGCCGAGATGTGGGGCAGCGATCCGCGGGCCGAGGACCATTACGGCCGGATCGTGAACGAGCGCCAATTCGACCGTCTGACCGGGTATCTCGACGGCGTCGACGTGGCGATCGGCGGTCGACGTGACCGGGCCGAGCGCTATCTCGCGCCGACGGTGGTGGTGCTGCCCGCCGGAACGCCGCCGGTGGTCGGCCCCGACGCGGCCCATCCGGTCCTGCGCGAGGAGATCTTCGGCCCGATCCTGCCGATCCTGCCGGTGGCCTCCGCGGCCGAGGCGGTGCGGCTGGTGAAGACCTGGGACAAGCCGCTGGCCCTGTATGTGTTCACCGCCTCGGCGCAGACCCGCGAGCTGTTCGAGCGCGAAACCTCTTCGGGCGCAGTGGTTCACAATGCGGGCGTGGTCCATGTGGCAGCCAGCGGGCTGCCGTTCGGCGGTGTAGGCGCGAGTGGCATGGGCGCGTATCACGGCGGCTACTCGTGGCAGACCTTCAGCCACCTCAAGCCGGTCCTGAACAAGCCACTGGCCCTCGACACCCTCCGGATGATCGCCCCGCCCTACGCACCTCGCGAGATCGGCCTGGTCCGCTGGCTGATGCGGCGCGGTTGATCGCCGCCCCGGAACGGTCGAGCCGGGCCGGGCTGATCGAGATCAAGGAGCTCTGACCGCGCGTTTTCGGGGGAATCGCGACGGTGAGAGCTCCTTGATCTCGCTGTGGGGCGGGGGAGGTGGGTGGGGGTTCGGAAAGTGGGGTTCGGCGGGATCGATACAGCGCGTTTGGTTTTCCTCGAGGCGCGCTCGAGTCGGCGTTTACATACTTCTGGCGCGGACAAGGTGGTTCGTGATCTGTATCGAAGTAGCTCGGCTACCTCCATGATTCGGGATACATCATGAGCGTCAATGTGATCGCGGCGGGCCTTCCTCTGGACGGGTCGACCGACCAGGGGGGACAGCGGCGGGTGCTGGCCATGTTTCCCGGGCAGGGTTCGCAGCGGGAGGGAATGGCCGCGCATTTGATCCGGGAGCACCCCGATACCGCGGGGGCCGTGTTCGAACGGGCCGAAGAGCAGCTGGGGCTGCCGCTGCGCGCGCTGTGCTGTGAGGGGGACGCGGACCGGTTGCGGGCCACCGAGGTGGCGCAGCCCGCGATACTCGTCACCGCGCTGGCCACCTTCGAGGTGCTGCGTGCGGAAGGTTTCGCGCCGGATCTGGTTGCGGGACACAGTCTCGGCGAGTTCGCCGCGCTGACCGCGGCCGGGGTGCTGGAGCTCGGCGATGCGCTCACCCTGGTGCGGCGGCGCGGCGAGCTGATGGCCGAGGTGGCGGCGGCGGTGCCCGGCGCCATGACCGCGGTGTCCGGGGTCGAGGCCGCGCGGATCGAGGAGATCTGCGCCGGGGTCGACGGGGTGGTCGAGCTCGCCAACTACAACGCGCCGGACCAGTCGGTGATATCCGGTACCGCCGACGCGGTCGAGGCGGCGGGGGAGCTGCTGCGCGCCGAGGGCGCGGGCAAGCTGGTCTCGCTGCGGGTGGGGGCGCCGTTCCACTGCTCGCTGATGGCTGCGCTCGAGGAGCGATTCGCGGCCGATCTGGGCCGCGTCGAATTCGCGGAGCCCACCATAGATGTCATCAGTTCCGTTACCGCGCAACGTGTTTCGAGTGGCGATGACGCCCGCGAGCTGTTGCGCCGCCAGCTGACCGCCCCGGTCCGCTGGATCGAGGTGATCGGCGCCGCCGCCGATCGCGGTTGCACCGACTACTTGGAGATCGGCCCGGGACGGGTGCTCTCGGGTCTGGCCAACCGCATGGTGGGCGGGGCCACGGTGCGCAGCACCCAGGATGCGCGCCGCATTGCCGCGGCCGTCGCCGAATACGCCTGAACTTTCCGAAATACCGGACCTCTGTGGTGCTTTCGCGCCACGGGGGCCGCAACCCTCCCCTGAAGAAGGAAGATAACCATGCCCGAAACCAGCACCGACTTCGCGCCCGCCGTCATCGACGCGATCGCCGACGCGCTCGGCATCGACCAGTCCGAGGTGACCCTCGACGCCACCCTCATCGACGAGTTGGGCGCGGAATCCATCGACCTGCTCGACATCCTGTTCCGCATCCACCGCGACACCGGCGTGAAGATCGCGGTCGCCGACGTGCAGCAGCTGCTGCAGGGCGGCATTCCCGACGACGAGTTCGGCGACGAGGACGAGATCGTCTCCGAGATCGGCCTCGCGCACCTGGAAAAGGTGCTGCCGCAGTTCGATCGGTCCAAGCTCAACGGCCCGCTGCGTGGTGAGCAGGTGCTCGGCCTGGTGACCGTGCGCAACCTGGTGGATCTGGTCGCGCAGCGGGCGGCCGAGGGACCGGCCGACGCCGAAGCGGCCGAAGAGGTCGCCTGATGTCGGGCGGTCAGGACTTCGCGGGCAAGGTCGCGCTGGTCACCGGCGCGTCCCGCGGGATCGGCCGGGCGGTCGCGACCACCCTGGCCAAGCGGGGTGCGGCGGTCGCCGTGAACTACCGCTCGCACAAGGATGAAGCCCTCGAGGTGGTCGCCGAGATCGAGGCGGGCGGCGGGCGCGCGGTCGCCATCGGCGCGGACGTCTCCGATGTCACCGCGGCCCACGATCTGGTGGAGCAGACCCGGGATCAGTTGGGCGGCTTGCACATTCTGGTCAACAACGCGGGCATCACCCGTGACGGCCTGCTGCACGACATGGATCCGGCCGCCTGGTGGCAGGTCATCCAGGTGAACCTGGGCGGCGCGTTCAACTGCACGCACGCCGCCGCGGGTCATCTGATGGCGCAGGGTGAGGGCGCGATCGTGAACGTGTCGTCGATCATGGGCGAGAAGGGCCTCACCGGGCAGTCCAACTACTCCACCTCCAAGGGCGCGATGAACGCGCTCACCCTGGCGTGCGCGGTGGAGATGGCGCGGTTCGGGGTGCGGGTGAACGCCGTGCTCGGTGGCGTGATCCCCACCGATCTCATCGGTGACCTGCTGCAACGCGACAACGGCCGGGGCCGCACCCATGTGCCGATGCGCCGCTACGGCGATGTGCAGCAGGTCGCGGAGGCGGTGGCCTTCCTGGCCAGCCCGGCCGCCGACTACGTCACCGGAGAGCTGCTGCGCGTGGACGGCGGCCTGGCGGTGCAGCTCAGTAACGGCCGCCTGGTCTCCCGCTGAACCGAAAGGACGTGACTGCCATGCGATTTCATCTCATCGACCGCATCGAATCCTGGGAACCGTTGCAGCACATCACGGCTCGCAAAATGACCTCGGTGTACGAGAACGTCTGGCAGCCGTCCGCCGCCGGGCCGGTGCTGCCGTTCGGTCTGGCGCTGGAGGCGCTGTGCCAGGCGGGTGCGTGGCTGGTGCTGCTGAGCTCCGGGCACACCCGCCGCGCCGCGCTGCTCACCGTGGGCGAGGTGACCATGTACCGCGACGCGGTGCCCGGTGACGTGCTGCGGATGACCGCGCAGGTGGTGCACGCGACGCCGGAGGCGGCGGTGGTGGACGGCTGGATCGAGGTCGACGGCGAGCGAATCATGGTCGCCCGCAACATCATGTGCGCCCTCATCGAGGCCGACCGGCTCGACGATCCGACCGACACCGAGCGGATGGCGCGTGCCCTGCTCGGCGAGGAGGTGATGTGATGCCCACGCTCACCGATGCCGCGGGCCGTCGCCGGGTGGCGGTGACGGGCGTCGGGGCGGTCACTCCGCTCGGCGTGGACGCCCCGTCCACCTGGGCCGGATTGACGGCGGGCCGCAACGCCATCGGCCCACTGACCACCTTCGACTGCACCACCTTCCCGGTCCGCATCGGCGGGCTGGTGCCGGAGGAGTTCGATCCGGCCACCGCGATTCCGCCGACCGCCGACCGTCGCTGGGTTTCGCGGCCGGGTTTGTTCGGGCTGGCGGCCGTCGGTGAGGCACTGCGTTCGGCGAATCTCGATCCCCGGCACGAGGATCCGTATCCGCCGTCGGCGCGCGGCGTCGCCATGGGCGGCAGTGTCGGCCGCCCGGATCTGGACATGGTGCTGAAGGTCAGCGAAATCCGTTCCGCCACCGGCAAACCCGACGCCTTCGTACGTCCGGCCCCGTCGGCGACGCTGACCGGCAACCAGAACATGGCCCTCAACGCCATGGTCCGATACGTCGGCGCGACCGGCCCGATGGTGGGCATCCACACCGCCTGCGCCGGGTCCGGTCACGCTCTCGGGGAAGCCTTCCGGCTGATCCAGGAGGGCGATGCCCGCATGATGGTGGCGGGCGGCTACGACTCGCTCACCACCTGGGCCGACATCCTCGGCTTCGGTCTGCTCGGCGCGATGACCGACCGCTACAACGACAATCCGGCGCAGGCGTCGCGGCCCTTCGACGCCGACCGCAGCGGCTTCGTCATCGGTGAGGGCGCGGTGGCCTTCGTACTGGAGGATCTCGGTTCGGCCCTGGACCGGGGCGCGCCGATCCTGGGCGAACTGCTCGGCTACGGCTCCACCATGAACGCCTGGCGGATCACCGATTCGCCGCCGGACGGCGCGGGTGCGATCGAGGCCATGGAGTCGGCGCTGGGTGAATCCGGTTTGGGCACCGCCGATATCGACTACATCGCCGCGCACGGCACCAGCACGCCGGGCAACGACGTGTCCGAGACCCGGGCGATCAAGAAGGTGTTCGGCGACGACGCCTACCGCCTGGTGGTGTCCTCGCCGAAGTCCATGGCCGGGCATCTCACGGCCGCGGCGGCGGCGCTGAATCTGCTGGCGGCGCTGGGCGCGATCCGGGATTCGACGGTGCCGCCCACCATCAACCTCGACACCCCGGATCGGGCCCTGGATCTCGACTACGTCCCCCATCGCGCGCGCCGAATGCCGGTGCGGGCGGCCATGATCAATGCCCTCGCGTTCGGCGGTTCCAATACCTGCCTCGTGGTGGGCGCACCCCAGGAGCAGCCATGACCGCGTCCTCCCTCGTACCCGCCGAGTTCGCGGGACTGCCCGCCGAGATGCCGCCGGCCGGTATCGGCACCCCGGGGTTCGATCGAATCCTGGAGGTGAGCCCCGGAGTTCGCGCCGAGGCCCTGCTGAACGTGACCGGCACCCTGCCGTTCTTCGACTCGCATTTCCCGCGCCGCCCGATCCTGCCGGGCGTGCTGCTCACCGAGAGCATGATCGCCCTGGCCGTGCTCGCGGCCGGTGATCCGCTGCTGCGGCTGCGCTCGGCCGAGGGACTGCGCTTCCGCCGCTTCGTGACTCCGGGTGATCAGGTGCGCATCACGGTGGAATTCGTCGGGGTGAGCGAAGATCCGGAGGAGTTCCGCTGGCGAGCCACGGCGAAGGTCGGTCACGCCACCGTCGCGGCCATCCGGAACCTGCGCCTGGTGCGCGGGCCGCTCATCGCGCCGGAGACGAACGACGCTGCCGCCGAGGCGAACTCGTGACCGCGCGACGCGTGGTCGTCACCGGCATCGGCCTGGTGACCGCGCTCGGCGAGGGCGCGCAGGAGACCTGGGCCGCGCTGGTAGCGGGCCGCAGCGGGATCGCACCGCTACAGGCCTACGACCCGTCGCCCCTGCGCACCCGTTTGGGCGCGGAGATCCCCGACTTCGATCCGAGCAAGTTCCTGTCGCTGCGCTCCATGCGCACCTCCACCCGAGGTGACCAATACGGTGTCGCGGCAGCCACTCTCGCGCTGCGGGACGCGGGACTCGAGGAGCGCGATCTCGGCCACCGCACCGGCCTGTATCTCGGTGGCAACAAGGACATCTGCCAGCGCGACGACTCCATCGCCGATATGGAGGCCATTCGTGGCGCGGACGGCGGACCGGATATGCGCAAGCTCGGCGAGCTGGCGCGCGCCATCGTGCCGCCGCTGGCCTACATCGAGGGTTTGCAGAACGGCGGGACCTATCACATCTCGTCGCTGTTCGGCCTGCGCGGACCGAACGCCTTCTACGCGGGCGCTGCCGATTCCGGGGCCACCGCCATCGGACGGGCCATGCGCGCCATCCGCCGCGGCGAGGCCGACATCGCGGTGGCGGGCGGCTACGACGACGCCACCAACTGGTGGGCGATGGCCAAACTCGACGGGCTCGGCGTGCTGTCGCCCCGAAACGATCTGGATGCCGGGGCATTCCGTCCCTTCGACAAGGATCACAGCGGATCCGTCATCGGCGACGGCGCGGCCATCCTGGTGCTCGAAGAGCGGGACAGCGCCCTGCGGCGCGGTGCGCACTGCTACGCCGAACTCGCGGGCTACGGCATGGGCAACGACTGCGTCCGCGCCCCCGCCTCCGATCCGCACGGTCGCGGTCTGGCCCGCGCGGTGACCGCGGCCCTCGCCGACGCACACGCGGACACCCCCGCCGACTGCGTCTTCACCCACGGCTGCGCGACTGCGCTGGGCGACATCAGCGAGGTGCGGGCGCTGCGCACCGCGCTCGGCTCCGATGCTGGACGGGCCGCGGTGACCAGCGTGAAACCGCAGACCGGCCACCTGGTGGGCGGGGCGGGCGCGCTCAACGCGGCACTGGCGGCGCTGGCCCTGGACTCGGGCGTGGTGCCCGCCACCGCCAATCACGAGACCCCCGCTCCCGGTTGCGATCTCGACATCGTGTCCGGCGCCGCCCGCGAGGCGAATCCGAGGGTCGCGCTGGCCCTGGCGCGCGGCCTGGAGGGTCAGGCCGTGGCGCTCACCCTCACCGAATCGAACTGACCGACAGGACTTTCCGCTATGCACGAAAATCATTCGGCGCCGCACCGGCGCATCGTGATCACCTCGCTGGGCGCCATCACCGCGCACGGCGTGGGCGCGGAGGAACTGTGGCAGCGGGTGCGTGGCGGCGAGGTGGCCATCGCGCCGCTGCGTGAGCTCGCGATTCCCGGTCTCCCCATGGCCATCGGCGGCGAGATCCTCGACCCGCCCCGCCCGAAGTACGACTACCTGACCCCGCTGGGTCTCACCGATCCCGAACCCGCCGTGGACTATGCGCTGATCGCCGCCGAGGAGGCGATGGCGGGCGCGGGCCTCGGTGTCCTGGAAGACGGTGCGCCGCCGCGCCCCGACGCATTGCCCGCGCACCGCTGGGGTGTGGCGTTCGGCAGCTGCAACAGTGGTATTCGCAGTGCCGAGAAGGCGGTGCGTCGCGCGGTCGCCGCCGGACGCGCGGTCGACGTGGCAGAGCTGGGGCTCGGTGACGACCGGCATCTGCTGCTGGTGCCGCCGCAGTTCTGCGCGGAGGCGCTCAGTGCGGCGTTCGGCCTGAAAGGTCCGGTGCTGTCGGTGAATACGGCGTGCGCCTCCAGCGCGCACGCCCTGGCACACGCGGTCGAGCAGATCCGCGCGGGCCGCGCCGACGCCATGCTGGTCGGCGGCAGCGACGCGCTCACCGAGACCGCCTACTACGGATTCAACAGCGTCGAGTCGCTGTCCTCGCGTCCGGCGCGGCCGTATTCCCGTGACCGGGACGGGCTTTCGCTCGGGGCGGGCGCGGGCATGATGGTGCTGGTCGCCGCCGAGGTCGCGGCGGCGGCCGGAGCGCCGATCGTCGCCGAGGTGCTCGGCTACGGCATGTCCGCCGACGGCTACCACGCGACGGCCCCGCATCCGCAGGGTGCGGGGGCGGCACGGGCGATCCGCTCGGCCATCGACACCGCCGGACTCGCGCCGGAGGACATCCCGTACATCAACGGACACGGCACCGGTACGCCGAAAAACGATGCGGCGGAGAGCAATGCGGTTCGCGCCGCGCTCGGTGAGGCCGCGCAGCAGGTCGTGCTCAGCAGCACCAAGTCCATGGTCGGACATCTGCTCGGTGCGGCGGGTGCGGTGGAGGCCATCGTGGCCATCCTCGGCCTGCGTGATCAAATGGCCCCGCCCACAGCGGGTTACGCCGAACGCGACCCGGCCTGTGGTCTCGATCCGGCGCCGAACGAGGCCCGCGAGCTGTCCATGCGGGTGGCGGCGTCGAACAACTTCGCCTTCGGCGGAGCCAACGCATGCGTGGTGTACGGGCGGCCCGGCACCGCCCGGCCCGCGCCGGAGCCGGCCCCGGCCGACGAGATCGTCGTCACCGGCATCGGGGTGCTCATGGGTGCGGCCGCCGACGTCGACCAGCTCTGGGCGGCGTGGTCCGGGAGCACGACAGAAGCCGAGCAGCACAAAGGATTACGGCTCGCCCGAGTCACCACGGACCCCGGCGCGGAGATTCCGGCCAAATCGCGACGGCGGATGGACCGCCTCGGCCAACTCGCGGTGGCGACCAGTCAGCAGGCGCTGGCCGCCGCCGGGCTGACCGCGCACGACACGGTGGGCGTGGTCGTCGGCACCGGCGTCGGCCCGATGAGCAGCATCTCCCGCTTCTTCGAACCGACCGTGACGGGCGGACCCACCCAGGGCAGTCCGGCCATCTTCCCCAATACCGTCTTCAATGCCGCCGCCGGGCAGGTGGCCATGGTGCTGGGAGCCAAGGGCCCGACCTCCACCCTGACCTCGGGTCACGCGGCGGGCGCGGCCGCCCTCGGCACCGCCTACGACCTGCTGCGCGCCGGACGCGCGGAGGCCGTGTTGTGCACCGGCGCCGACGAACTCTCGCCCTACGCGCTCGACGCCTACCGTGGTGCGGGCCTGTTCACCGGCCGCCACGGCCGCGACTATCTGCTCGCCGAAGGCAGCATCACCCTGGTCCTCGAGCGGGCGGCGGTGGCTCGCGATCGCGGCGTCACCCCGCTGGCGATGCTCGCCGGATACGCGACCACCTGCGACGCCCTCGGCATCGCCCGCTGGGATCCGCGCGGGCACGGCATCGAACGCGCCATGCGGGCCGCGCTCGCCGAAGCGGGCGTGGATCCGGCCGAGCTCACCGCGGTCTGGACCGCCGCCTCCGGTCTGCCGACCGTCGACGGACCCGAACGCCGCGCCGTCGACCGACTCGGCCTGAACCCGAATTGTGCACGCCACGAACCCAAACGGGTGCTGGGCGACCCGGTCGGCGCGGGCGCGCAGCTCGCCGCCGCCCTGGCGGTCACCGCCTGGCAGCACGGGGCCGAACCCGGCCCGGTGCTGATCAACGGCTCGTCGCTGGGCGGCACCCACACCAGTTTCGTGCTGCGGCACCCCTCGGCCGCACTCACCCGATCGTGAACGGAGACCCCATGCCGACCCTCGAACCCCGACACGTCTCGATCCTGTCCACCGGCTCCTTCCTGCCCGGCGACCCGATCGACAACGCCACCCTGGAGCGCCTGTGCGGCACCCTGCCGCCGGAGGTGCTCGACAACATCCAGGTGCGGCAACGGCACTGGATGATCGAGCCGGAGACCGGCCACCACACCACCGGCACCTCCACCATGGCCACCGCCGCGGCCCGCCGCGCGCTGGCCCGCGCGGATATCGACCCGGCGGATATCGATCTGCTGGTGGTGTCCTCGGCCAGCCCCGAATACCAGCTGCCCGCCGTGGTCACCTACGTGCAGGAGCAGCTGGGACTGGCGCACTGCGCGTCCATCGAATTCCGCGCCGCCTGTACGGGTTTCGTGCAGGGCCTGGACTACGCGCGCCGGATGCTCGCGGACGGCACCTACCGCACGGCCGTGGTGATCGGCGCGGAGGCCATCTCGCCGCTGCTGGTGCCGATGTACCTGGGCGTCGATCCCGACCTGGTGCGCATGCGCGACCGACTGGTCATCAACTCCTTCGGCGACGGCGCCGGTGCGGTCGTGCTGCGTGCCGGTGAACCCGGCAGCGCCGACCCGAACGGCGAATTCGTGTTCGGCACCGCGTGTCTGGGTGGTGACCGCAAGCCCGGCATGCAGATCGTGGGCGGTGGCACCCACGCCCCGGTCTTCGATCAGGCCAAGCGCAAACGTCTCGTGGAGATGAAGCTGGATGTCAACGGCACCGCCACCTTCGGACCGAAGGTCTTCGTGGCGGGCATGAAGGACATGCTGGCCCGCACCGGCCTGACGGTCGCCGAGATCGACGCCTGCGTGCTGCCCGAGGGTAACGCCGACTACTTCACCGCCGAATTCGATGCCGCCGGAGTCACTCCCGAGGATCAGGCGGTGCTGGCCAAGAACATCGTGGAGAACCTCGCCACCGTCGGCGCGACCGGTTCGGCCGCCGTGCCACTGGCGCTCGACGAGGGCTGGGTGCAGGGCCGGGTCCGCCCCGGAGACCAGGTGCTGCTGCTGGCCGTGGAGGCCAGCCGCTACCTGTACGCCGGACTGTCGCTGCGCTGGGAAGCCCCCGCCCCCAAGGAGTCCGGCCGTGTCGACGCCTGAGCAGACCTTCACCCCCGAGTACAACACCGCGATCATCCGGCGCGTGTTCGACGAGTTCGTCAACCAGGGCGACTTCTCCATCGTCGAGGAGATCTACTCCCCGGACATGGTCGACCACCAGCCGCTGCCCGGCGCGCCCAAGGGCACCGAGGGCGTCAAATACACCATCGCCGGTCTGCGCCAGGGCTTTCCGGACCTGCACGTCACCATCGAGGCGCTCAGCGCGCACGACGACTACGTGGTCATCCACAACACCTGGCGCGGCACCTTCACCGGTGAGTTCCTGAACATGGACCCCACCGGTGAGGCCGTCGAGTTCCGGGGCGTGGTGGTGTGGCGGCTGGCCGACGGCCTGATCGCCGAACGCTGGGGTATCGGCGTCGAATCCTCCATGCTGGAGGCGCTCGGTCTGGGCTGGCTGATGTCGGGTGCGTTGTCGCGCAAGGGCCGTCGCCGCGGCGGCATGGATCTCGCGGAGCTGGCGGCCGCCGCCACCGCGCTCACCGGAACGGACGAGCCGTGACGCAGCGGCCGCTGACCGTCATCATCTCCGGTGGCGGGATCGGCGGCCTGGCCGCCGCCCTCGCCCTGCGGCAGCGTGGCATCCGGGTGCGGGTCTTCGAGCGCGCCACCGAACTGCGCGACGGCGGTGCGGGACTGCACATCTGGACCAACGGCACCCTGGCCCTGCGCTACCTGGGCGTGCTCGACGAGGTGCTGGAGACCGCGCCGGTGCAGCACGTCACCCACTTCGGGACGTGGCGCGGAGATCTTTTCGGTTCGTGGCCGGTGGGCGACTTCATCGACCGCTACGGTTGCCCGACCATCGCCGTCGAGCGCTCGGTACTGCACCGGGTGCTCACCGCGGCCGTGTCGGCCTATGACACCGACGCCGAGATCCGAACGGGTGCAGGCGTTGTCGGTTTCGAACAGGACGCGTCCGGTGTCACCGTCGAACTCTCCGACGGTGACCGGGTGCGCGGCGACATCCTGATCGGCGCGGACGGCATCCACGGCGCGGTGCGCCCCGGACTGCTCGGCGAGCACCCGGCGCGCTACACCGGCTACATCGCCTGGCGCGGCAAAGCCCAACTGCTGCACGAGAAGATCCCACCCGGCACCTTCTACGCACTGTTCGGCCCCGGCACCCGCTTCACGTTCTACGATGTCGCACCCGGTGTCGTGCACTGGATGAGCGTCGCCAACGGCGCGCCCGGCGGTCGTGACAGCGGCGATCCGCGCGAACTGCTGGCGCAGCGCCATCGCGGCTGGATGTCGCCGATCGACGAGATCCTCGCTGCCACACCGGAACAGGACATCATTCGCGGTGACGTCATGGACCGCGCGCCGGATCGGCGCTGGGGGAGCGGCCGGGTCACGCTGCTCGGCGACGCCGCCCACCCGATCACCTTCAATATCGGCCAGGGCGCGTGCCAGGCCCTCGAGGACGCCCTGGTGCTTGCCGAGGAACTCGACACCACCGATCCGGTGAACGCGTTGCGCCGCTACGAGAAACAGCGCCGCAAGCGTACGGCCGGTCTACAGCAGGTCGCCTGGCGCATCGGCAGGCTCGGCGCACTGGAGAACCCACTGCTGATCCGCGCCCGCGAGCTCGGCATGCGCATGGTGTGGCCGCGCCTGGTCTTCCGGATCGCCGAACGTGACCAGATCTCCTACGCCACCCGCTGGCGCACCCCTCCGGCCCCGAAGCCGCTGCCGGACAGCACCTTCCAGACAGACGGAGCATGAGATGAAACAGAGCCAGACCGAGAGCGACTTCTTCGGCGACTTCGCCGAATCCTGGTGGGACGACGACTCCGCCATGAAGGGCCTGGTCTCCTTCCAGCGCCCGCGCTTCGAATACTTCGATCAATTCGTCACCGACTGGTCGGGCAAGAAGGTCCTCGACGTCGGCTGCGGCGGCGGGTTCACCACCGAATACCTCGACGGTCGGGGGGCCGTGGTGAGCGGGATGGATCCGTCTCCGCGCCTGGTGGCCGCCGCCGGCGCGCACGCCGAGGCGACCGGCAAGGCCATCACCTACTCCGTCGGTCGCGCCGAGGCGCTGCCCTACGAGGACCACAGCTTCGACGTCGTCACTTGTGTGGACGTGCTCGAACATGTCGACAACCCGGCGCTGGCCGTGAGCGAGATCGCGCGGGTGCTGAAGCCGGGCGGAATCTTCTGCTACGACACCATCAATCGCACCCTGCTGGCGCGGCTGGTGATGATCTGGATCCCGGAGTACCTGACCGGGATGGTGGCGCGCGGCACCCACCACCATCACCAGTTCATCAAGCCCGCGGAACTGGCCGCGCACCTCGAGGCGGCCGGGCTGAAGCCGCTGGCCAAGCAGCGCGGGCTGACCATTCTCGGCAAGAAGCGCGACGGCAACCTGATCATGTTCACCACCCGGGATCTGTCGTCCACCTATATCGGCGCGGCGGTGCGATCGTGAAGGCGGTCTTCTACCGGACCTACGGCGACGCCTCGGTGCTGGAGTACGGCGAGCTGCCGGTGCCGAAGATGGCCCTCGACGGTGTGCTGCTCGACGTGAAGGCCGCCGCCGTCAACCCGATCGACTGGAAGGCGCGCGAGGGCTACCTGGACCCGTTCGCCGACACCGTGTTCCCCATCGTCCCCGGTGCGGACGTCTCCGGTGTCATCCGCGAAATCGGCATCGGCGTCAGCGAATTCGCGGTCGGCGACGAAGTCGTGGGATGTGTCCGCGAGGACTACCTCAGCCGCGGCAGCTTCGCGGAGGTGATGCCCGCACCCGTGCGCGCACTGGCGCTCAAGCCGCCCAACATGGGCTGGGCCGAGGCCGCCGCGATGCCGCTGGCGGCACTCACCTCGTATCAAGCCCTGGTGCGTGTGCTGGATGTGCGCTCGGGCGAGACCGTGCTGGTGCAC